>NZ_JANQAJ010000012.1 GCF_024707105.1 Devosia ginsengisoli
CCATTTGGCGATCACCACCTTCTGCTGGTTACCACCAGACAGCGTCGACACATTCTGGCTCAGCGACGAGGCGCGCAGGTCCAGTCGCTCGGTATAGGTCCGCGCCAGCGCAAACTCCTCCGCCATGCGCAGAAAGCCCGATTTCGACGTCTTGCCCAGCGACGGCAGCGACACATTCTTGAAAATCGGCTCGCCGGTGATGACGCCCTGCTTACCCCGCTCCTCGGGCACATAGACGATCCCGGCCTCCACCGCATCGGCTGGCGATTTCGGCGCAATCGCCTCGCCCTCCAGCGTCAGCGTGCCAGCCGAAGTCTGCGTCAGCCCGAACACGGCCTGCATCACTTCCGAGCGCCCCGCGCCCACCAGGCCATAAAAGCCCAATATCTCGCCCTTCCGCACCGCAAAGGACACGTCATCGAACTCAGTTGGATGGCTCAGCCCCTTGGCTTCCAGCACCACCGCGCCGATGGCGGCCTGGCGCGCCGGGAAAATCTGGTCCACCGAGCGGCCTACCATCAGCCGCACGATTTCGCTCTGGCTGGTCTCCCTGATCAGCCCCTTGCCCACCTGCTCGCCATCGCGGAACACGGTGTAGCGGTCGGCAATGCGGTAAATCTCATCGAATTTGTGGCTGATGAACAGGATGGCCTTGCCGTCCTGCTTGAGCAGGTCGATGAGCACATAAAGCTCCTCGATTTCCTTCTGGCTCAGCGCCGCGGTCGGCTCGTCCATGATGACGACCTGCGCGTCGATGCTCAGCGCCCGCGCCACCGCCACCAGATGCTTCTTGGCAATGCCCAGTTCCTTGAGCTTGATCCCGGCATCGATCCCGGCCGCCATGGAATCCAGCGTTTCCTGCGCCTCTTCGCGCATCTTGCGCCAGTCGATCAGCCCCAGCCGATTGCGCGGCGCATGGCCCAGATAGATATTCTCGGCCACGGTCAGTTCGTCGAACAGCACGGTTTCCTGATGGATGGCGGTAATCCCCACCGCCGAAGCCGAATGCGCCGTCGGCAGGCTCACCACCCTGCCCGCCACCGAAATCTCGCCGGCATCGGGCTGGTAGATCCCGGTCATCACCTTGACCAGGGTCGATTTCCCCCGCCCCGTTCTCCCCGATCAGTGCCGTGACCTCGCCGGCGTAAAGCTCCAGCGCCACATCATGCAGCGCCCGCACGCCGGGAAAGCTCTTGGATATGCCTGACAGGGTGAGGATGGGGTCGGTCATTGCGATTATTCCAGGGCTTAGTGCCACGCCCTCGTGGTTCGAGGCGCTGAAGAAGCGCACCTCACCATGAGGGCTACTTTTGGCATAGTGTACCAGTAGCCCTCATGGTGAGGCGGGAGCGCAGCGACCCTCGAACCACGAGGGCGTGGCACGATCCCAAGGCCACAAGATAAACCCGGCGCCGAAGCGCCGGGCCAGGTCAGATCAATAGATCTTCGAGAATTCTTCGATATTGCTCGCATCGAAGGTGAACGGCGGGGCCATGGCGCCCGAGTTCGTATCGTCCAGCGTCAGCTCGCCCATGCGGCCCATCGACAGGCTCGCGCCGGGCGCGGCTTCGCCGCCTTCGACCAGGTCATTGGCCAGCATCACGGCCGCATAACCCAGGTCGATCGGGTTCCACAGCGCCACGGCCTGGCTCGCGCCATTGTCGATGAACTGCTTGAACTCGCTCGGCAGTGCCAGCCCGGTCACGTTGACCTTGCCGATCAGGCCCTGGTCGGTCACCACCTGCGCAGCCGCCACGACGCCGACCGTGGTCGGGGCGATGATGGCCTTGAGATCGGGATAGGAGGCGATCAGGCCCTTGGCTTCGTCGGTCGACTTCACCGAGTCATCGTCGCCATAGACCACCGAGACTAGGTTGATATTGGAGAACTTTTCCGGGATGGCAGCCTTGGCGGCCTCGATCCAGGCATTCTGGTTGGTCGCGGTGGATGCGGCCGAGAGGATCGCCACGTCGCCGCCCTCGGGCAGGTAGTCGGCGGCCAGCTTGATGATGGTCTCGCCGATCAGGTCGATATCGGACGGATTGAGGTGCAACTGGCGGCCTTCGGGCGCCACGCCCGAATCCCAGGAAATCACCTTGATGCCGCGTTCCATGGCGCGCTGCAGAGCCGGCACCAGGGCGTCGGGATCATTGGCCGAAATGGCAATGGCATCCACCTGCTGGGCGATCAGCGCGTTGACCACTTCGATCTGGGCTTCCGCCGTGGCGGCGGTCGGGCCGGTATAGATCACTTCCACGTCGCCGAGTTCGGCGGCAGCTTCCTGGGCGCCCTTGTTGGCGGCGTCGAAGAACCCGTTGCCGAGCGACTTCACCACCAGCGCGATGCGCGTCTGGGCATAGGCGGGCGCGGCGAGCAGAACTGCGACGGCTGTCGTTGCAGCCAGTAACTTCAAGAGTTTCATGCGAAAATCCCTCCCTGGGATGGTTTGGTCTGTGGTCTTGTCACTCAGGCCACCGTTGCTTGCCGGTCGCTCTGAGCCGTCGTCTCCGCCACGAGGAGCCGCACGCCTGCCGTTTCCAGCATTTGGCGGTCTTCGTCGCGGATGCCGCTGTCCGATATGACAGTGGCAATTCGGTCGAGCCCGCACAGGATCAGGCTCGATCTCCCCGAAAACTTCGATGAATCCGCCAAGACGATCAGCTCGTCCGCCTGCCCGATCAGGGCCAGTTCGGATTGCACGACCATGGGGTCGGCCTCCATCAGCCCGTGGGCGCCGATGCCCTGGCAGCCGATGAACATGCGCTTGGCGTAGAAATGGCTCGCCACCACGCCACCGAAGGGCGACAGGATGACATTCTGCTCGCGATAGATCGTGCCGCCGGGAATGACGACCGAATTGCGCGAATTGTGGATCAGGAATTCGGCAATGCCGAAGCTGTTGGTGAAGACCGAGAGCCTTTTGCCGGTCAGGTGATGCACCATCTGGTAGGTCGTCGTGCCGCCATTGATGATGATGGGCTCGCCGTCATTGCACATTTCGGCCGCCATGCGCGCGATCGCCCGCTTCTGCGCAATATTGAGCGTCTCGTTCACCGAGAAGGGCCGGCCCATCAGCCCGCCCTGTGCCGGCGGCGTCAGCGCTTCGGCGCCGCCGCGCACCCGGCGCAACTGCCCCTGCACATGTAGCGCCGCGATATCCCGGCGGATCGTCGCTTCCGACGCGCCGGTGACTTCGCAGAGGTCGGCAACGGTCGCGACCGGGCGCGACTGCACGGCGGCCAATATGACGCGATGGCGTTCGGTTTCGTGCAAATGACTTCTCCCTGCCTCATTTGCTTCCATCAATTCCGGTCAGTGTCAATCACCAAAACGCCACGCCCGATCACATAGGCCGATCTATGATCATTTCTGATCGTTTGTGATTGACAGCCTTCCGGATTCTGTGGCCATGTCCGGCCAACCATCTTCAGCCTATCTCTTCGGGAGGAGTCTCATGTCCACCACAGCGCCCAAGCGCCTTGCGAACCTCTGGGACGACGCCAGGGCGGCCGCCATGAGCGAGCCCGAGCGCCTCGTCTATCGCTCCAACCTGCTCGGCTCGGACAAGCGCGTCACCAATTACGGTGGCGGCAACACCTCCTCAAAAATCTGGCAGAAGGACCCGCTGACCGGCGAAGAAGTAGAAGTCCTCTGGGTCAAGGGCTCGGGCGGCGACAGCGCCTCGATCAAGCTCGACGGCTTTTCCACCCTCTATATGGACAAGCTGCGCGCCCTGAAGGGCCTCTATCGTGGCGTCGAATTCGAGGACGAGATGGTGGGCTACCTGCCCCACGCCACCTTCAATCTCAACCCGCGCGCCGCCTCCATCGACACCCCGCTGCATGCCTATGTGAACCGCCCCTTCGTCGATCACATGCATCCCGATGCCATCATCGCCATCGCCGCCAGCAAGAACTCCAAAGAGCTGACGAAGCAAATCTTCGGCGACACGATCGGCTGGCTCCCATGGAAGAAGCCGGGCTTCGAGCTCGGCCTGTGGCTGGGCAAGTTCTGCGAGGAAAATCCCGAAGCCGAGGGCGTCGTTCTCGAGTCGCATGGTCTCTTCACCTGGGGCGACACGCCCAAGGAATGCTACGAAACCACGATTGGCATCATCAACCAGGCCATCGAGTGGTTCGAACAGCAGACCGAAGGCAAGACCATTTTCGGCGGCGCGGCCGTCACGTCGCTGCCATCAGACCAGCGCCGCGCCATCGCCGCGCGCCTGATGCCGAAAATCCGCGGCTTCATCTCCGAAGACAGTCACAAGCTGGGCCATTTCGACGACAGCGCCGCCGTGCTGGAATTCGTCAATTCCAATAACCTCCGGCCTCTTGCTGCCCTGGGCACCTCCTGCCCCGACCATTTCCTGCGCACCAAGATCCGCCCGCTGGTCATCGACTTCGACCCCGCCAAGCCGGATGTGGACGCCGTGATATCAGGCCTGGCCGACCAGATCGCCGCCTATCGCGTCGACTACCAGGCCTATTACGACCGCTGCAAACACGACAATTCGCCCGCCGTGCGCGACCCGAACGCCGTGGTCTATCTGATGCCCGGCGTCGGCATGTTCACCTTCGCCAAGGACAAGGCCACGGCCCGCATTTCCGGCGAATTCTACGTCAACGCCATCAATGTGATGCGCGGTTCGTCCACCGTCAGCGAATATCAGGGCCTGCCCGAGCAGGAAGCCTTCGACATCGAATACTGGCTGCTCGAAGAGGCCAAGCTGGCGCGCATGCCCAAGCCGAAATCCCTCGCCGGCCAGATCGCCCTGGTCACCGGCGGCGCCGGGGGCATCGGCAAGGCCACCGCCGCGCGCCTCCTGCGCGAAGGCGCCTGCGTCGTCCTCGCCGATATCGACCAGACCGCGCTCGACGACGCCACCGAGGAACTCTCCGGCGTCTTCGGCAAGGACTTCGTCCGCCCGGTCAACATCAACGTCACCCGCGAAGACCAGGTCATATCGGGCTTCGCCCATGCCGTGGTCGAATTCGGCGGGCTCGACATTCTCGTTTCCAATGCGGGCCTGGCCTCCTCCGCCCCCATCGAGGAAACCACGCTCGAGCTGTGGAACAAGAATATGGACATCCTGTCCACCGGCTATTTCCTCGTTTCCCGCGAAGCCTTCAAGGTGTTCCGTGCCCAGAAGATCGGCGGCAATGTCGTCTTCGTCGCCAGCAAGAACGGGTTGGCCGCCTCGCCCAATGCCGCCGCCTATTGCACCGCCAAGGCCGCCGAAATCCACCTCGCCCGGTGCCTGGCCCTCGAAGGCGCGGAAGCGCAGATCCGCGTCAACGTGGTCAATCCAGACGCCGTCTTGCGCGGCTCCAAGATCTGGGCCGGCGAATGGCTGGAGCAGCGCGCATCGACCTACAAGACCGACAAGGAAGGCCTGGAGGACATGTATCGCCAGCGCTCGATGCTCAAGCGCTCGGTCTTCCCGGAGGACATTGCCGAAGCCATCTACTTCTTCGCCTCGGACGCCTCGGCCAAATCCACCGGCAACATCATCAACGTCGACGCGGGCAACGCCCAGAGCTTTACACGGTAAAAAGGGGAAGAGCCCCCTCATCCGGCGCTACGCGCCACCTTCTCCCACGAGGGGAGAAGGTCCCGACTGGGAGTTCAGGGTGATCCCCTTCTCCCCTCGTGGGAGAAGATGCCCGAAGGGCGGATGAGGGGGTCTAAGGGAGGCACAATGACCGAAGCAATCATCGACCAATCCACCATCGAGGCCGAAAACGCCAGACGCATGGCGGACCTCCATGTCGACTACGACACCCTCGGCGAACGTCTCGACCGCCGCGGCGTCGATATCGACGCCATCAAGGCAAAAGTCGCCGCCTTCAACGTCGCCGTGCCCTCCTGGGGCGTCGGTACCGGCGGCACGCGCTTTGCCCGTTTCCCCGGCAAGGGCGAGCCGCGCGATATCTTCGACAAGATCGAGGATTGCGCCGTCATCTCCCAGCTCACGCAGGCGACCCGCACGGTGTCCCTCCATATCCCATGGGACAAGGCCGATCCGAACCGCCTGAAGCAGGCCGCCAGCCGCTTCAACCTCGGCTTCGATGCGATGAATTCCAACACCTTCGCCGATGCGCCCGGCCAGCTCCAGAGCTACAAGTTCGGCTCGCTCTCAGCCGCCGACAAGGCGACGCGCGACCAGGCCATCGAGCATAATCTGGAATGTATCGAGATCGGCCAGACCATCGGCTCCAAGGCGCTCACCGTCTGGATCGGCGACGGCTCCAACTTCCCCGGCCAGGTGAATTTCACCCGGCAGTTCGAGCACTACCTGGACTCGATGAAGTCCATCTACTCTGCCCTGCCCGATGACTGGCGCATCTATACCGAACACAAGATGTATGAGCCGGCCTTCTATTCCACCGTCGTGCAGGACTGGGGCACCAATTACCTCATCGCCAAGGAGCTGGGCGACAAGGCCTATTGCCTGGTCGACCTCGGCCACCACGCGCCCAACGTCAATATCGAGATGATCGTCGCCCGCCTCGCCCAGTTCGGCAAGCTCGGCGGCTTCCACTTCAACGACAGCAAATATGGCGACGACGATCTCGACGCCGGCTCCATCGATCCGTTCCGCCTGTTCCTCGTCTTCAACGAACTGGTGGATGCCGAAAGCCGCGACCCGGCTTTCCACCCGGCCCACATGCTCGACCAGTCGCACAATGTCACCGACCCCATCGAGTCGCTGATGCTGTCGGCTGCCGACGTGCAGCGCGCCTATGCCCAGGCCCTGCTGGTCGATCGCGCCACCCTCAAGGCGGCGCAGGAGGGCAACGACGCCCTCGCCGCCACCCAGGCTTTGCGCCTGGCCTATCGCACCGATGTCGAACCGATCCTGGCCACGGCGCGTATGGAACAGGGCGGCGCCATCGACCTCCTCGCCACCTACCGCGCCGCCGGCTACCGCGCCAAAGTCGCGGAGGTCCGTCCCGAAGTCGCAGCCGGGTCGAGCGGCATCGTCTAGAAATTTCCGACGCACCTCCCCGCGCTGGAAATAAAGAGGCCCGGTGAGCAATCACCGGGCCTCTCGTTTTGATCACCGCACCCGCAGTCGTCACCCCTCGCCCCTTGTGGGAGAGGGATAGGAAATCCTCGTTCAGAGGATTTTCGAGGGTGAGGGTTCTGCGTCATCCCATGCTTCACCGCCAGCGGGTTGCTCCGTGCCCTCTCATCCGCCCTTCGGGCACCTTCTCCCACGAGGGGAGAAGGGGAGCCCAACCGCGGGCGCCGGCGCTCGATGCTAACAGTCCGCTAACATTAGCGACCCTTCTGCTAACGCCTCCGCATAAACCCGCCTTATGCCTACTTCATCGTCGGAAACTGGAACTCCGCCCCATCCTTGATGCCGCTCGGCCAGCGCGTCGTCACCGTCTTCATCTTGGTCCAGAACTGCATGGAATCCGTGCCATACTGATTCAAGTCCCCAAACGAACTCGCCTTCCAGCCGCCGAAGCTGTGATAGGCCACCGGCACCGGAACCGGCACGTTCACCCCCACCATGCCGACATTGACCCGCGAAGCGAAATCGCGCGCCGCATCGCCGTCGCGAGTGAAGATGGCCACGCCGTTGCCGTAGGGATTTTTCGACGGCAGCTCAAGGGCTTCCTCATAGTTCTTCGCGCGCACCACCGACAGGACCGGCCCGAAAATCTCTTCCCTGTAGATGTCCATATCCGTGGTCACATGGTCGAACAGGCACGGCCCGACGAAGAAGCCATTCTCATAGCCCTGCAGCGAGAAACCGCGCCCGTCGACCACCAGCGTGGCGCCCTGCTCCACGCCCTTATCCACCAGCCCGAGCACCCGTTGCTTGGCCGCCGCCGTCACCAGCGGCCCCATTTCCGAAGCCCGGTCGGTATAGGGTCCGACCTTGAGCTTTTCGATCCGCGGCAGCAGCGCCGCGATGATCTTGTCGGCCGTCGCATCGCCTACCGGCACCGCCACCGAGACCGCCATGCAGCGCTCGCCCGCCGCGCCATAACCTGATCCCATCAGCGCGTCGGCGGCCTTTTCCATATCGGCATCGGGCATGATGATCATGTGGTTCTTGGCGCCGCCAAAGGCCTGCACGCGCTTACCATTTGCCGCCGCCGTGGCGTAGACATAGCGGGCGATCGGGGTCGAGCCGACAAAGCTCACCGCCGAGATCGCCTCGTGTTCCAGAATGCCGTCCACCGTCTCCTTGCCGCCCTGCACCACATTGAGTACCCCCTTGGGCAGGCCGGCCTCGAGGGCCAGTTGCGCCAGTCGCACCGGCACGGAGGGGTCGCGTTCCGACGGCTTGAGGATGAATGCATTGCCCGAAGCAATGGCCGGCGACAGCATCCAGAGCGGGATCATGGCCGGAAAGTTGAACGGGGTTATCCCCGCACCAATGCCCACGGGCTGGCGCATGGAATACATATCTATCCCCGGCCCTGCGCCCTCGGTGTAAGCTCCCTTGAGCAGGTGCGGGGCGCCGGCCACGAATTCGGCCACTTCCAGCCCGCGCAGCACATCACCCTTGGCATCATCGAAGGTCTTGCCATGTTCGGCACTCAGCAGTTCGGCCAGTTCGTCCATATGCTGGTTGAGCAAGGCGACATAGTTGAAGAACACCCGCGCCCGGCGCTGCGGGTTGGTCGCTGCCCATGCCGGCTGCGCCGCGGCGGCCGAAGCCACGGCGGCTTCAAGGTCGGCCGGCGTCGCCAGCGCCACGCGCGCCTGCACCTCGCCGGTGGCGGGGTTGAACACATCCTGAAACTGCGTGCTGGAACCTGATGTTTCGACGCCGTCGATAAAATGGCCAATGGTGCGCATGAGGCTCTCCTTGTTTGGATATCCTCATCGCGCTATAAATTCAGATGTTCAACGCGATAGATTTCGCATCTGTTGTGCGGAAATTATAGTTATATACCCCCTCCCAACCTCCCGCTGATAGGGGGAGGAGCAGATCGAGCTTGTGGCACGACCTCGCCACATCCACCGGTCGGATTCCTCCCCCTATCAGGGGAGGCTAGGAGGGGGTACCCCCTAAAACCCAAGAGATTCCAATGAACTGGGACGACATCCGCATCTTCCTCGCCGTCGCCCGCAGCGGCCAGATTCTCGGCGCCGCCCGCAGTCTGAACCTCAACCATGCCACCGTCGCCCGCCGCCTCACCGCGCTCGAAACCGCGCTCGGCAGCACGCTGTTCACCCGCCGCACCAACGGCTCCGACCTGTCACCCAGCGGCGAGCGCTTCCTCGTCCATGCCGAGGCCATGGAAAGCGCCATGCTGGCGGCCAGCGAGATCCGCCGGGGCCGACAGCCTGATCGACGGCACCGTTCGCGTCGGCGCGCCTGACGGGTTCGGCGTCGCCTTCCTCGCCCCGCGCCTGGGCGAACTCACCGAGCGTCATCCCGGCCTGCGGATCGAGCTGGTCCCGGTCCCCCGCGCCTTCTCGCTGTCCCGCCGCGAGGCCGATATTGCCGTCACCCTCGAGCGCCCGCGCGAAGGCCGGCTGGTCGCCCGCAAACTCACCGATTACCGGCTAGGCCTCTACGCCTCGCAATCCTATCTCGACAGCAACGGCACCCCGGCCAGCCTCGCCGATCTCGCCGCCCATCGCCTCGTCGGCTATGTCGAAGACCTGCTCTATACGGCCTCGCTCGACTACACCGCCGAATTCCTCAAGGGCTGGCATTCCAGCCTCGCCGTCTCCTCGGCCATGGGCCAGACCGAGGCGGTGCGTGCCGGCGCCGGCATCGGCATTCTCCACGCCTTCATGGCCGGCCGCGACACCGGCCTCGTTCCCGTGCTACCCGCCCACACGCTGACCCGCAGCTACTGGACCGTCATGCATGAAGACCTGCGCACTATCCGCCGCGTGGCGCTGGTGGCCGATTTCCTGAGCGAGATCGTCGCGCGGGACAAGGCGATGTTCTAGCTGCCCGGCTTGGCCCGCAGCGGCTCCGTGGCCGGCACGATCCAGTCGCGAAACGCCTTGATCTTGGGCGAATTGCGCCGCGCTTCGGGATAGACGAAATAGTAGCCGTGGCCGTCCCAGCCGAGAATGTCGAAGGGCTGCACCAGGCGGCCGCTGGCCACTTCGTCGCCATAGAAGGCCGGCGTCACCATGGCCACGCCGCGCCCGGCAATGGCCGCCGCAACCTCCAGCGTCTGCGATCCAAGCCGGCTGAAGGGTCGGCTGGGCCGAACGGGCATTGAGACACCCGCCAATTCCAGCCAGGCACAAAGCCAGGGATCGTCAGGCGTGATCTGGGGCACGCGCAGCAGGTCGGCCGGCTCGCGGACCTGGTATTCCTGCACCAGGCGCGGGCTCAGCATCGGCGCGAATTCAGCCTTGACCAGCAGGTGCCAGACCAGTCCGGGCGCTGGCTTGCTGGTCGCCCTGATGCCGGCATCGAATTCCTCGCCGGAAAAATCCACCAGATGCGCCGAACTTTCGACGCGCACCGCGATGTCAGGGTTGGCCAGTTGAAACAGGCCGATATTGGCGGCCAGCCAGTGGCTGGCAAAGGTCGGCACCGAGCTCAGGCTCAGCAGTCCCTCCACCCTTCCGCGCGAGGCGGCGAAAGCGTCGCGCAGGGTCTCGAAGGCCGTGCTCACATCGGGCGCCAGCCGCGCCCCGGTCTCGCTCAGCGCAATCTGCCGCGGCTTGCGCAGGAAGAGCGGCGCCCCCACGCGCTCCTCCAGGATCTTGATCTGATAACTCACCGCCGCCTGCGTCATGCCCAGCTCGTCGGCGGCTTTGGTGAAGCTCAAATGCCGCGCCACGGCCTCGAAGGCGCGAATGGCGGTCAGCGGCGGCAGGCTGGACATGGATCAAATCTCCTTATGCCTCGTTATCGAGCTTTAGTTGGAATTCCGGCCTGCTACCAGCCATTTTTAGGGCATGGAACATAAAGCAGGAGGCAGCCCCATAAGGCTGCTTATCGAAATGAACGCCATTGCCAGACCGCTGATTGCCGCCTTTCACCTGCCCCGCTGGAGCGTGCCGCGCCCATTCGGCGCTGCCCATCGCCGCCGCCGGACCACGATCGACCTGATCCATTCCTCGCCGCATCTGCTGCGCGATATTGGCGTCACCGACCACAACATCACCAGTCGGGGGCGGTAGCGGAGAGCCTTTGCCGCGCGCCTTTCTTTGGCTAAAACCACCACATGTCCAAGACCACGCCCGCCACGCTCGCCCTCACCAAAGCCGGCATCGCCTTCGCCACCGCCACCTATGACTACGATCCCGCGGCCGACCGGGTCGGGTTGCAGGCCGCCGAGGCGATGGGGGTTTCGCCCTCCATCGTGCTCAAGACACTGATGGCCGAGGTCGATGGCAAGCCGGTCTGCGTTGTCGTGCCCTCCGACGAGGAGGTGAACATGAAAAAGCTCGCGGCAGCTTTCGGCGGCAAGTCGGCCCATATGATGAAACCATCAGATGCCGAGCGGCTCACCGGCTACAAGGTGGGCGGCATCAGCCCGTTCGGCCAGAAAAAGCCCGTGCCGACCGCCGTCGAAGAACTGGCGACGCTGGAAGACGAAATCTTCCTCAATGGCGGGCAACGCGGCTTGCAGATCCGCATGAAGCCCGACGACCTGGTTGCGGCTTTGGGCGGCAAGGCGGCCGATCTCATCCGCTGACTACCCCTGTTCGGGGATAGCATCCTCCCCCACAGATCCTAATGTCCCCCCATCCTTGGAGGGACATTTTCATGAACAAGCTTCTTGCCGCCGGCCTGTCGGCCGCGATGGCCGTGACGCTGGCCGGCTGCAGCGTAACCGGCGGCGACCTGATCCGGCCGGGCGAACCGACAGCGACCCTCATCATCGTCAACGGCAGCTATGGCTATCTCGACGCCATCGTCATTTCCGACTGCAACAACTTCACCTACGGCTTCAACCGCCTGTCCGATGGCGACTCCATCCCGCCCGGCGGTGCCCGCAGCTTCACCCTCTCGGCCGGTTGCTGGGATGTGGGTGGCGGCGAGTTCGGCGGTGGCGAAGCCTATGAACGCATGACATTGAGCGCCGGCAGCGTGACGCGCTTCACCATCACGGACTGAGGCCCGGAAGCATCTCTCCCACCAGCCGTCACCCTTGGGCTTGACCCGAGGGCGTTGCACTTGACGAGCGCTCTGCAAGTGAAGAGCCCTCGGGTCAAGCCCGAGGGTGACGATCTGTATTGGGGAGTATCTGGAACCGACTCCCAAACAGACAAAAGGCGCCCGAATGGACGCCTTCATCTCAAGTCTGATTGGTCGGCTTGGACCGCTTAGCGGGCCAGGGCGCCGCGAGCGATGTTCTTGATATCGCCCTTGGTGATGCCGAGATCGTTCAACTGACGCTGATCGAGGGCGCTGAGTTCGCGCATGGTGCGCTGGTACTGAGCAAACTGGGCAAGGCGCTGACGGATGTTCATTTTCGGTTCCCCTTCGTTTTGATGACCCTTATCTATAGTCGTCGGGTCGTGATTAGAAGATGGACTCTTTGCACATCCGTTATGCACTAGGTGCACGTTAAAGAGGCAGATCGTTCAGGCTCGCTTCAGCCGGCAAGAGTCAAAGAACTGTCATATCCAGCCGCAATACGCTGATTTGTATAGCGAAAATGGATCAAACTGCCGCAATTACATCCTTAACCGATTTTTGACCATCCGGTCAGCGCCATGCGCCTGACGTATCCCGCCTTCAGCCAAATTCGCGCAATCCAGCCGGAGGCTGCCCTAGCGCTGGCCCGGCTCGGCTTCCTCGGCGATGCGCCGGTCTTCGCGCAGCTCGAACCACATCGCGTTGAGAATGGCGAAGGAACAGGCCAGCCCGAGGCCCAGGATCAAGAGAAATACCACATAGCGGTCTCCTAATAGGCGTTGGGGTTCTTTTCGAGCGACTGCGTGCTCACCGTGCCGCGCATCACGCGGAACACCCAAGCGGTATAGAGCAGGATGATCGGCAGGAAGAAGACCGTCACCAGCAGCATGATGAACAGGGTCAGGTGGCTCGACGAGGCATCCCACAGGGTCAGGCTGGCTTCCGGCACCGTCGAGGACGGCAGCAGGAACGGGAACAGCGACAGCCCCGCCGTGGCGACGATGCCAAATATGGCGACGCTCGATGCCAGCAGCGTCACCAGTCGCAGCCGCGCCTGCAGGCCGATTACCGCGCCGGCCAGCCCGGCAAAGCCGAGTACCGGCCCGGCAATCATCCAGGGATGGAGCCCGTAATTGGCGAGCCACCCGCCGCGGGTCAGCTCCACACTCTTGCCCAGCGGATTGATGGCGGCATTGCCGTCCACCGCGCTGGTAATGGCATAGCCATCGATGCCGAAGGCGATCCACACGCCCGCCAAGGCGAACAGCAGGATGGTCGCGATGCCGGACAGCGAGCCATAGGTCCGCGCCCGTTCGGCCAGCGGTCCGGTGGTCCGGCCGGCAATGACGGCGGCGCCCTGCGTCACGATCATGCCCAGGCTCACCAGCCCGCACAGCAGGGCGAAGGGCGTCAGCAGCATGAAGAAGTTGCCGGTATAGAAGGCGCGCATCGTGCCATCGACATGGAAGGGCGCCCCGAGCAGCACATTGCCCACCGCCACGCCGAAAATCAGCGAAGGCACGAAGCCGCCGATGAACAGCGCCCAGTCCCAGGTGGCGCGCCAGCGGTCATCCTTGACCTTGCTGCGGAACTTGAATCCCACCGGCCGCAGGATCAGCGCCAGCAGGATCACGATCATGGCGAGGTAGAAGCCCGAAAAGCTTACCGCATAGAGCGGCGGGAAGGCCGCGAAGATCACCCCGCCGCCCACGATCAGCCATACCTGGTTGCCTTCCCAGGTCGGTCCGACCACGTTCAGCAGCACGCGCCGTTCCGCATCGGTGCGGGCGGCGAAGGGCAGCAGCGTGCCCACACCGAGGTCGCGCCCGCCCATGATGGCGAAGCCGATCAGCAGGATACCCAGCAGCAGCCACCAGATGAGGCGCAGGGTTTCGTAGTCCAGCGGAATGGTGCTCATGATCCGAGCTCCTTGTTGGCTGATGTGGCCGGCAAAGCGGCGACGACATAGTCCTCGTCATTGTCCTCATCGGCGGAGAAGAGCTTGTCCTGCGGCCCGGCCTTGATGATCTTGACCATGAGGATGATCATGATGACCAGCAGGACCGAATAGAGCGCCACGAAGAAGCTCAGCGAGATCACCAGGTCCCAGAAATGGAGGCCCGATGCCGCGTAGAAGGTGGGCAGCACGCCTTCCACCACCCAGGGTTGTCGCCCGAATTCGGCGATGAACCAGCCGCTTTCGATGGCGATCCAGGGCAAAGGCAGCAGGAAGACGCTGAACCACAGCAGCGGCTTGTTGGTTTCGAGCCAGCCGCGCGAGGCCCGGTAGAACCACAGTGCGAAAAAGCCGATGAAGAAGAAGCCCAGCCCCATCATGATGCGGAAGGTCCAGAACAATGGCCACACGCCGGGCACGGTATCGGCCGCCGCCTGCGCGATCTCGGCGTCGGTCGCATTGCCGACATCCTCGCGATAGCGCTTGAGCAGCAGGCCATAGCCCAGGTCGGCCCAGTGTTCGTCGAACAGGGCGCGCGCGTCGGCATTGGTCCCGTCGGCGCGGATCTCCTGCAGGGCGTCATAGGCGATCATGCCCGAGCGGATGCGCGTCTGCGCATGCCCGACCAGTTCGTCGATGCCCGGCAGTTCCTCATTGAGCGAGCGGGTGGTGATCAGGCCGCCGACCCAGGGCACCTGGATGGAAAAGCTCGGCGCGCCGCCATCGGGGCCGGGAATGGCGAAGATGGTCCAGGGCGCCGGGGCCGGCTCGGTGTGATAGCTGGCCTCCATGGCCGCGATCTTCATCTTCTGGTGCTCGGTCGCGATATAACCGCTCTCGTCGCCGAGCACGACCACCGACAGGGCCGAGGCCAGCCCGAAACTGGCTGCGACCACCATGGAGCGCTTGGCCAGCTCCACATGCTTGCCGCGCACCAGGAACAGGCACGAAATGGCGAAGATGAAGACCGCGCCGCAGACATAGCCGGCGCTGACCGTATGCACGAACTTGGCCTGCGCCACCGGATTGAACAGCACCGCCACGAAATCGGTGACTTCCATGCGCATCGTGTCGGGGTTGAACTTCGAGCCGACCGGGTTCTGCATCCAGCCATTGGCGATCAGGATCCACAGCGCCGAGAAGTTGGCACCCAGCGCCGTCAGCCAGGTCACGGCCAGATGGCCCACCTTGCTCAGCCGGTCCCAGCCGAAGAAGAACAGCCCGATAAAGGTGGCTTCGAGGAAGAAGGCCATCAGCCCCTCGATGGCCAGCGGCGCGCCGAACACGTCGCCCACATAGTGGCTGTAATAGCTCCAGTTCATGCCGAACTGGAATTCCATGACCACGCCGGTGGCCACACCCATGGCGAAGTTGACGCCGAACAAGGTCCCCCAGAACAGGGTCGCCTTGCGCCAGACGTCGCGCCCGGTCATCACATAGACGCTTTCCATGATGGCCATCATTACGCTGAGGCCAATGGTCAGCGGCACGAAGATGAAGTGATACATGGCGGTGGCCGCGAATTGCCACCCGCGAGTTCGACGACGGTCATGTCGATCATGGCGATACTGCCTCTATGCCTGGCAGCGCCCGAGTCGCCGCCGTCACTGCGCACTCTATGCGACACCAGACTCGCCCATGCCTTGATATAGATCAAGGGTAGTCCGCGACGTTTCGTTATGGTGCGATGTACCAACAGACCTCATGGTGAGCCTGCCGAACCACGAGGTCGTGCCACTGGATTGCTCATAGTGACCATCGCCGTTCCCACCGCAGCATCGACGCGTGTGACTCCACCCCACCCTCAATCCCTCCCCATCGAGGGGAGGGAGGCGCAGGCTGAGGCGCCAGTGTTCATCGTCTCCCTCCCCTTGTGGGGAGGGATCAAGGGTGGGGGTGGTTTGGCCCCGATATCTCGCACATGGTCACGAGGGAGATATCGTGACCGACACCGATCGTCACAATGCCAAGACCCTCTCCAGCCTCCGCCAGCACGGCGGACCGTGGCTCTGGCTGTCCATCCTCGCCCCGCTCACTGCCGGCGCCCTCCTCGTCTGGCAGGCCTGGACACTCGCCGCCGTGCTCGGCAGCGCCATAGAAACCGGCGCCGCCCTGGATACGCTCACACCGGGCATCGCGCTCATCCTCGCTTTGCTGCTCGCCCGCGCCGCCCTCGCCGCCATTGGCGACCGTGCCGGCACGGCGGCGGCCGAGGCCATCAAGGCCCAGCTCCGCGCCACGCTCTTCTCGCATCTGCTGGCCCGCTCGCCCCGCGCCGCCGAACAGCCGCAATCGGGCGCTGCCTCCGCCGCTATCGTCGACCAGGTCGAAGCGCTCGACGGCTTTTTCGCGCATTACCTGCCCGCCATGATTCAGGCCGCCGTGCTGCCCATTGCCTTTGGCGCCATCATCCTGCCGCTCGACTGGCTGGCTGGCCTGCTGTTTCTCGTCACCGCGCCGCTGATCCCGGTCTTCATGGCGCTGGCCGGCTGGGGCGCGCAGATCGCGACCGACAGGCAGGCCCGCGCCCTCAGCCTGCTCACCGGCCGCTTTGCCGACCGGCTGCGCGGGCTCGTCACCCTCAAGCTGTTCGGCCGCGCCGAGGCCGAAACGGCAGGCATCGTCGCCGCCAGTGACGAATTGCGCCGCCGCACCCTGCGCGTGCTGCGCATCGCCTTCCTCTCCTCGGCCGTGCTCGAATTCTTCGCCGCCCTCGGCGTCGCCGGCATCGCCCTTTATGTCGGGCTGACCTTCATCGACTACCTGCATCTACGCGCAAGCCCGCTGACGCTCGAACTCGGCCTCTTCCTGCTGCTGATGGCGCCCGAGGTCTACAATCCCCTACGCCTGCTCGCCGCGCATTATCACGACCGCGCCGCCGCCAAATCCGCCATCGGCGAGATCGAAGCCCAGCTCGGCAAGCTGCCCGAAGCCCCCGCCCCGCTCGCCGACATAAAACCCATGCCAGGCACCGGCCCCATCGGCCTCACCGCCACCGGTCTTACCCTGCGCACACCCGACGCCGCCCGCGTCATCCTCGCCAATGCCGACCTCACCATCGCGCCCGGCGACCATGTCGCCCTGCTCGGCCCCAGCGGCATCGGCAAATCCACCCTGCTCGAAGCCGTGGCCCGGCTCAGGATCCACGAAGGCGAGATCGCGCTGGATCGCCGCCCCCTCGCCGACTGGCCGGAAGCCGAATTGCGCGCCCGCGTCACCATGCTGGGCCAGAAGCCGCGCATCTTTGCCGGCTCCATTGCGCACAATATCGCCCTCGCCCGCCCCGGCGCCTCCACCAGCGACATCCGCCACGCGGCCGAGCGGGCCCATGTCGCCCCCTTTGCCGATGCCCTGCCCGATGGTCTCGATACGATCCTGGGCGAAGGCGGACTTGGTCTCTCCGGCGGACAGGCGCAGCGCATTGCCCTGGCCCGTATCTATCTGCGCGACGCGGGCCTGATCCTGCTCGATGAGCCCACCGCCCATCTCGATGCCGAACTGGAGCAGGCCGTCCTCGACGACCTCAAATCCTATGCCCGCGGCCGCACGCTTGTTATCGCCACCCATTCGCTTGCCGTCGCCGCCCGCATGGGCAGGGCCTGGCGCATAGCTGGCGAGGCATTGCTGCCGACGCCCCTGCCCGCCCGCAAGGGAAAGGGTGTCGCATGAAAGCGCTCCTCGCCTTCCGCAGCCTGTTCCTGAGCCAGGTCCGAGGGTTTACCCTGGCGCTGATCCTCTCGCTGGTCACCCTGGCTGCCGGCATCGCCCTGCTCGGCACATCCGGCTGGTTCATCACCGCAGCCGCGCTCACGACGGCCGGCCTCGCCTTCAACCTCTTCGTGCCCTCCTCGCTGGTGCGCGGCTTTTCCTTCATCCGCATCCTGGCCCGCTACGGCGAGCGCCTCAGCGGCCATGACGCCACCTTGCGCCTGCTGTCCGGCCTGCGCGGCTGGCTGTTTGCCCGCCTGTTCCCGCGGCTGCCGCTGGCCGATCGCAGCCTGCGCCACGGCGATCTCGTCAGCCGCCTCACATCGGATGTCGATGCGCTCGACACCGCCTTCCTCGTCGCCATCGGCCCCATAGCGGCCGCCCTCGTCATCGGCGCAGCCTTGACCGCTCTGCTCGCCTGGCTGCTGCCCGGTGCCGCATGGCTCTACGGCTTCTGCTACGGCGTCGCCGTGCTGGTGGTTCCGACCGGCCTTGTCCTCACCAGTCGCGCCGCCGGCAATGCCGTGGTCCAGCGCGCCGCCGATGCCCGCGCCGCGGTGCTCGACGGCATCGAAGGCCATGCCGATCTCACCGTCTTCGGCGTGCTCGGCACGGCGCAATCCGGCTTCGCCGCGACCAGCCGGCACCTCGCCGCGGTCAGGGGACGCCTCTCGACGCTGACCGCGATTGCCGGCTTTGCCGTCCAGGCCCTCGCGGCGCTGGCGCTGGCCGGTTCGCTCTGGCTCGGTCTCAGCGCCTTTGCTGCCGGTGCCATCGACGGCCCCGTCCTCGCCGGCCTGCTGCTGGCCATAGCGGGTAGTTTCGAGGCCACCAGCACAATCGTCCGCAGCGTCGGCAAGCTGACCACCGCCATGGCCGCCGCCGAACGCCTCACCGCCATCGCCGAAGCCCCGCCCGCCATCGTGGATCCGGCCACCCCCGCCGCCCTCCCGGCCGATACCACCTTGGCGCTGACCGGTGTCACCTTCGGCTATGGCGGCCCGCCGGTGCTTGATAATCTCGACCTCGCCGTGGCCATCGGCGAACACATCGCCATTACCGGCCCCAGCGGCAGCGGCAAATCTAGCCTGCTGGCCCTGCTGCTGCGCCTCGCCGATCCGCAATCTGGCCGCATCACCCTGGGCGGCACCGCCCTGCCCACGCTACGGCAGGCTGATATTCATGCCAGTGTGGCCCTGCTCAGCCAGCACAGCCCGCTGTTCAACGACACGATCCGCGCCAACCTGCGCATCGCCCGCCCCGATGCCGATGACGACGCTCTCTGGGCCGCCCTCGCCGCTGCCGGCATCGGC
Source organism: Devosia ginsengisoli (assembly GCF_024707105.1). Classification (GTDB taxonomy): domain Bacteria; phylum Pseudomonadota; class Alphaproteobacteria; order Rhizobiales; family Devosiaceae; genus Devosia; species Devosia ginsengisoli_A. Next base: position 19,073 of record NZ_JANQAJ010000012.1, read on the forward strand.
GACTTCGTCCGCGCCCTGCCCGCCGGTCTCGATACGATGGTGGGTGAAGGCGGCCGCACCGTCTCGGTCGGCCAGGCCCGCCGCCTCTGCCTCGCCCGCGTGCTGCTGTCGCCGGCCAAAATCCTGCTGCTGGACGAACCCACCGCGGCGCTGGATCGCCCCGCCGAAGTGGCATTCTTCGAAACCCTGCATCAGGCCGCGCAGGACCGGACGGTGATCGTGGTCACCCACGCCGCCATTCCTGATGGGACAATGGACCGTGTCCTGACGCTCCGGAATGGGGCGCTCACCTCCTAGGGGGGAAGCCTGCCCGGTGGACGATGTAATATTGGATCACTTACGTCGCCCATGCGCCTCCCTCCCCTTGATGGGGAGGGATCGAGGGTGGGGTGACGGGAGCCACCAGAAAAGGTGACGTGCCCCTATCCGCAGCGCACCCGCAGCCGCGCCACGTCAGGCACCGACACATGCCGGTAATTCTCGATCGCGATCACCCCATCGGCCTTGAGCTTGCTCATCTGCCGGCTCACCGTCTCGATGGTCAGCCCGAGAAAATCGCCGATATCGGCGCGGCTCAGCGGCAGGTCGAAACTGGTCACCTCGTCCTGCGTTGGGTCTATATGACTCGCAATCAGGTAGAGAAAGCTCGCCACCTTCTCGGCGGCGGTCTTGCGGCCCAAAGTCACCATCCAGTCGCGTGCCTCGTCGAGCTCGCGCAAAGTCTGCAGCATGATGCGATGCTCCAGCGCCGGGTTTTCGCGCACCAGCGCCTCCAGCGCCGGCTTGGGCACCAGGCACAGTTCGAGATCGGATGCCGCCTCCGCCGTGACCCGGCTTTCGCTGGCAAACAGCCTTCCGAGCAGGTCCGGCGCAAATTGCAGCCCCACCACCTGCTGCCGCCCATCCTCCAGGACCTTGGAGAGCTTCACCACCCCGCGCAGCACATTGCCATAGCTGGTGATTGGCTCCGCATCGGCCAGCAGTTCATCGCCGGCCGCGTGATGCACACGCCGCGTATGCCGCGCCAGGGCAAGCAATTGCTCGGTGCTCAGCGCGCCACAAATCCCCTGATGGCGGGATTCGCAGCTCTGGCAGAGCACGGGAAGGTCGGAATTGTGGATGTCGTTGCGGACGGGCTGCATGGCATATCGTCTCCTGACCGCCCCGATATAGGCCTGCCCCGTCAAGCCTTTAAGCTGCGCAAAGGTCGCAGCGCCAACCTGCCGCATGCGTCAAAATTGCCCGATTTCAGGTCTCTGGCCGCGCCGCATACGCGATCCCTTCCCTCCCCCTTGTGGGGAGGGTGGCCCCGAAGGGGTCGGGTGGGGGTCCTTCCGCAAATCCAGTGTTCGCGGCCCACCCCCACCCTCGATCCCTCCCCACAAGGGGGAGGGAGACGACTGCGGCATCGAAGCCAAAAGCAATCGCAAACCACCCCTTGACCTTCCCATCATTGGAACCTTTATATAGCTCAGGACGAGGTGAAACATCATGAACGAACACGTCCATACCAAGCCGCTTTCCATTGATATCGAAGGCATGACCTGCGCCTCCTGCGTGGCGCGAGTCGAAAAGTCTCTACTCAAGGTGCCCGGCGTCACATCGGCCTCGGTCAACCTGGCCACCGAACGCGCGACCGTGCATGGCGGCGATAGCGCCGCCCTGCTCAAGGCGGTCGAAAAGGCCGGCTACAAGGGCAGCGAGACGCCGCACACCCATCATCACGACCATTCCGGCCACCAGCATCACGACGAGGATGCCGCCGTGCTGCGCCGCGACGTGCTCATTGCCGGCGTGCTGACTCTGCCGCTTTTCGTGCTCGAAATGGGCGGCCATCTCTATATGCCATTCCACATGTGGATCATGTCCGTCGTGTCGATGGACGTGCTGTGGACGGCCTATTTCATCGCCGCCAGCATCGTGCTGTTCGTCCCCGGCTGGCGCTTCTTCAAGATCGGCATTCCGGCCCTGCTGCGCGGTGCGCCGGAGATGAATTCGCTCGTCGCCCTCGGCGCGGGCGCGGCCTATCTCTATTCCGTCACCGCCACCTTCGCGCCGCAACTGCTGCCCGAGGGCACGCGCTATATCTATTATGAAGCCGCCGCGGTCATCGTGACGCTGATCCTGGTCGGCCGTTGGCTCGAGGCCCTGGCCAAGGGCCGCACCGGCGAAGCCATCCAGCGGCTGGTGCGCGAACAGGCCAAGACAGCCCGCGTGCAGCGCGACGGCAAGGCGGTGGAACTGCCCATCGAACAGGTCGTGGAAGGCGATATCATCCTGGTCCGTCCCGGCGAGAAGATCGCCGTCGATGGTGAGATCACCGAAGGCGCCAGCCATATCGATGAATCCATGATTTCGGGCGAGCCCCTGCCCGTCTCCAAGAGCGTCGGCGCGCCTGTCATCGGCGGCACGCTCAACACGTCCGGCAGCTTCAGCTTCCGCGCCACCAAGGTCGGCGGCGACACCATGCTGGCGCAGATCATCCGCATGGTCGAGGAAGCCCAGGGCGGCAAGCTGCCGATCCAGGGCGTGGTCGATCGGATCACCGCCTGGTTCGTGCCGGCTGTCATCGCCCTGGCCATCGCCACTTTCGCGGTCTGGGCTATCTGGGGGCCGGAACCGGCTTCCACCTTCGGTCTCGTCAATGCCGTCGCCGTGCTGATCATCGCCTGCCCCTGTGCCATGGGCCTGGCCGTGCCGACCTCGATCATGGTCGGCACCGGCCGCGCCGCCGAGCTGGGCGTGCTGTTCCGCAAGAGCGAAGCCCTGCAGCAATTGCGGGACGCCAGGGTGGTGGCCTTCGACAAGACCGGCACGCTGACCGAAGGCAAGCCGGCCCTCACCGACCTGGTTCTCGCCGATGGCTTCGACCATGACGCCGTGCTGGCCCTGGTCGCCGCGGTGGAAGCGAAGTCCGAGCACCCGATCGCGTCAGCCATCGTCACCGCGGCCGAACAGGCCGGACTCACCCTCGGCCCGGTTACCGACTTCCAGTCCCATGCCGGCAATGGCGTCTCCGCCAGCGTCGATGGGCACTTAGTCTCGGTCGGCTCGCAGCGCCATCTCGGCCAGTTCGATTTCTCCGGCTTTGCCGCCGACATCGACCGGCTGGCCAATGAGGGCAAGACCCCGGTCTTTGCCGCCATTGACGGCAAGCTGGCCGCCGCCATCGTCGTCGCCGACACGGTCAAGCCGACCAGCAAGGCTGTCATCGATGCCCTGCACGCCATGGGCCTCAAGACCGCGATGATCTCGGGCGACAATCAGCGCACCGCCGAAGCCATTGCCCGCCGCCTCGGCATAGACGAAGTCCGCGCCGAAGTGCTGCCGGCTGACAAGGTGGCCACGCTCAAGGCCCTGCGCCAGCTCGGCCCGGTCGCCTATGTCGGCGACGGCATCAACGACGCTCCGGCTCTGGCCGAAGCCGATATCGGCATCGCCGTCGGCACCGGCACCGATGCGGCCATCGAAAGCGCCGACGTGGTCCTGCTGGGTGGCGACCTCAAGGGCGTGCTCAATGCGCTCAAGGTCTCCAGGGCCACAATGAAGAACATCTGGGAAAACCTGTTCTGGGCCTTCGGCTACAACGTGCTGCTGATCCCCGTCGCGGCCGGCATACTGTTCCCCGCCTTCGGCATCCTGCTCAATCCGATGATCGGCGCCGGCGCCATGGCGCTCAGCTCGGTCTTCGTGGTCGGTAACGCGCAGCGCCTGCGCCTGGTGAAAGGAGTGAATGCATGAATATCGGCGAAGCCTCCAGCGCCACCGGCGTCTCGGCCAAGATGATCCGCTATTACGAATCCATCGGCCTGATCCGCGCGCCCCTGCGCACCGGCAGCAATTATCGCGTCTATGGCGAGGATGAGGTTCACGTCCTCCGCTTCGTCAAGCGCGCGCGTACGCTGGGCTTTTCGGTCGAGGAAACCTCGACCCTGCTCGGCCTCTGGCAGGACAAGACCCGCGCCAGCGCCGAGGTCAAGGAGGTTGCCACCAGCCACATCACGGCGCTCGAAACCAAGATCGCCGAACTCCAGGGCATGGTGAAAACCCTCAAGCACCTGGCCCATTGCTGCGGCGGCGACAACCGCCCCGACTGCCCCATACTCGACGACCTCGCCGGCGAGCATCCCACGACCAAAGGACACTGAATATGAGCGACACGACCATTCTCACCGTCAACGACATGACCTGCGGCCACTGCGTCGGCACCGTGCGCAAGGCGCTGGAAGACGCCCTGCCCGGCGCCCGGATTTCGGTGGACCTCGACACGCACAAGGTGGAATTCACCGGCGACCGCGCCACCGGCGAAGCCGCCATCCGCGAAGCGGGGTATACGCCGGAAGCGGTTTAGGTCCTGCCGCCCTCCCCCTCTCGATGGGATTCCTCCCCCTATCAGGGAAGGTTAGGGAGGGGGGTATCCGCTCTAAAAACAAAGGGCGCCCATCGGGCGCCCTTCGCATGTCCGTCCCTGGAGGATCAGAACGGGCTGTCGGGGAAGTAGAACTGCTCGGCATTATCAGGGGTCACCAGCGGGGCGCCCAGGATGTAGCTGCCCTGCACCGGACCGTTCGAGGTGAAGTTGGCCACGGTCACGTCGATGGCGGTGGCGATCATTGCCGGCGGATACAGCACGTCGACAGGCACCAGCGTGTCGCCATCCATGATCCCCTTGATGATTTCCTTCATGCCGGCACCGCCGACGATGAACAGTTCGTCCTCGCGGCCCGCCTGCTTGACGGCCTCGATCACGCCCAGGGCAATATCGTCGTCCTGTGCCCAGACGCCGTCGATATCGGGGAAGCGGCTCAGGAAGTCCTGCATCACCTCGAAGCCGTCATCGCGGTTCCAGTTGGCGAATTCGTCGTCCAGCACGGTGATGCCTGTGCCTTCGATACCGGCCATGAACGCATCGAACCGTTCGGTATCGATGACGGTCGGAATGCCGCGCAGGATGACGATATTGTCGCCCTCGCCCAGCCGGCTCTTGAAGTAGTCGGCCGAGATCTTGCCGAGTTCGGTATTGTTGCCGGCCACATAGACGTCCTGGATCGACGGATCGGGCAGGCCGCGGTCGACGACGGTGATGAACACGCCTTCGTTCTTCGCGTTGCGGACCGGTTCGGTCAGCGGCTCGGATTCGAAGGGCAGCACCACCAGGGCGTGGATCTGCTGCACCGACACGAGATCCTCGATGTCGCTGGCCTGGTCGGCCGGGCTGTCGGCCGTCACGATGATGACGTCGATATTGGGGTTGCGGGCTTCGATGCGGCTCTCGGCCACGCCCGCATGCCAGTTCAGCCCACCGGCCCAGCCATGGGTGGCGGCCGGGATGGAAACGCCGATGCGGATCTTTTCGTCCTGCCCCATGACCGCCCCGGCCAGGACAGTGGTGGCCGTCAGGGCCAGAGCAATTGCCTTCAAAGACATATTTTAGTCCTCCCTCAAAGTATGGCGCCTGTTGTAGGCGCCCGGTTATCCCGTCTCGCGACGCGGAATTATTCGGCCGGCTTGTTTTTCCTGCCGGCCCTGAAACTGCCGCGCTGCAAGTAGACAGCCGCGACGATGATGACGCCCTGCACCGCTCCGTTGAGATAGTTGGAGATGATATCGGTGAGGTTGAGGATATTGCCGATGGCGGTAAGGATCAGCGCGCCGATGACGGTGCCCCCGATCCGCCCGAAGCCGCCCTTGAGCATGGTGCCGCCGATGATGACAGCGGCAATGGCCTCCAGTTCCCACAGCACGCCCGTGGCCGACGAAGCCGAGCCCAGGCGCGGCACATAGATGATGGTGGCCAGCGACACGCACAGGCCCTGGATGATGTAGGTCAGCGTCCTGATCCGGTCGACCTTGATGGCCGAATAGCGCGCCACATGCTCGTTGCTGCCGATGGCCATGCAATAGCGGCCGAAGGCGGTGCGGTTCATCAGCACCCAGCCGATGATGGCGACGATGATGAACACCCAGACCGGGATCGGGATACGCAGGATGGAGTCATAGTAGATCGGCCGGTAGATATCGCGCGCCGGGGAGGCCAGCGACAGCGTGCCGCCATCGGCGAAATAGGTGATCAGCGAGCGGTAGATACCCATCGTGCCCAGGGTCACGATGAAGGCTTCGATCTTGCCCTTGGTGGTGAGGAACCCGTTGATGAAGCCGGCCCCGATGCCCAGGATCAGCGAACAGCCGACGCCGAGCAGCACTGTCCACACCGAGACGCCCATGGAGCCGACGGCCCAGTTCATCACGATGATCATCATGCCGGCGATAAAGGCCGCCATGGACCCCACCGACAGATCGATGCCGCCGGCGGTGATGACGAAGGTGGCGCCCACCGCGATGATGCCGATAAAGGCCGAGCGGGTCAGCAGGTTGGTGACATTGCCCTCGCCCAGGAACAGCGGGTTGAGCAGATAACCGAAGACGCAGAGCAGGATCAGCGCCAGGAGCGGTCCCGCCGTCTTCAGGTCGATGCGGAATCCGCGCGACGGCCTGGTTGTTTCATGCGCTGAGACGCTCATCTTCCCCACTCTGCTTGATGCCCGCGGCGTACCGCATGATTTCTGCTTCGACGATTTCGGCGCCTTCCAGCACCCCGGCCATGCGGCCCTCGCGCATCACCACCACGCGGTGGCTCAGCCCGATGACTTCCTGCATCTCCGAGGAGATGACGATGATCGATTTGCCCTCGGCAGCCAGCGCCGCGATGATGTGATAGATCTGCTGCTTGGTGCCGACATCGATGCCGCGCGTCGGCTCGTCCATGATGATGATGTCGGGCTCGCTCTCCATGGTCTTGCCCAGCATCAGCTTCTGCTGGTTGCCGCCCGAAAGCTGGCCCACCCGCACCGAGGCGTCGCGCGCCCTGATGTCGAAGCGGCGCACCGCGCGCTCCAGCGCCTTGGCTTCGCTCCTGCCGTCGAGGAAGCCGTTCCGCATATGCTTTTTCAGTGTCAGCAGCGTCAGGTTCGGCTGCAGGCCCACATTGAGCAGCAGGCCGCGCCCCTTGCGGTCCTTGGTCATATAGGCCAGGCCCGCCGCGACCGATTGGGCAACCTCGGTGAAATTCACCGCTTCGCCATTGACCGCGACGCTGCCGGCGACCCGGTGGCTGAGCCCCACCACCGCCTCGGCCACCGCCGTCCGGCCCGAGCCGATCAACCCGGCAAAGCCCAGGATCTCGCCCCGGCGCAGGTCGAAGGAAATGTCCTTCACGCCCGGCGCCACCAGGTTCCGCACACTCAGCACCAGCGGCGCATCCACGTCCGGCTCGTGCTTGGGCGGGTAGAGGTTGGAGAGCTCGCGGCCAACCATCATCTGGGCGATGGAGTCGGGCGTCAGCGCCTCGGTGCCGACAGTGGCGATCAGTTGCCCGTCGCGCAAAACCGTCACGCGGTCGGCCAGTTCCATGATTTCGTCGAGCTTGTGCGAGATGAAGATCACCGCCACACCGCGCGCGGTCAGCCGCCTGATCTGCTCGAACAGCGTCTGCGTCTCGCTCACCGACAGCACCGCGGTCGGCTCGTCCATGATCAGTACCCGCGCATCGCGGCTGATCGCCTTGGCGATTTCCACCATCTGCTTGTCGGCCACAGAGAGCATGTTGATCCGCGCCTCGGGATCGACACGCACATGCAGCGTGTCCATGACCGAGCGGGCTTTTTCGCGCATCTGGCGCAGGTCGAGAAAACCGAATTTCCTCATCTCGCGTCCGAGGAAGATCGAGTCGGCCACCGTCAGATGCTCGGCCAGGTTCAGCTCCTGGTGGATGAGCACGATGCCCAGCGCCTCGGCTTCGCCATTGGGCGGCAGTACCGTAGTCCGGCCGTCATAGCTGATCGAGCCCGAGGTCGGCTGCTCGATGCCGGACAGAATCTTGATGAGGGTGGACTTGCCCGCGCCGTTCTCGCCGATGATGGCGTGAACCTCGCCGGGACGCACGTCGAAATCCACGCTGAACAGCACTGGAATCTCGCCGAACGACTTCGACACCCTGTTGGCTGACAGGATGGAAGGCGCAGGCGTGCCCTCGGCGCTGGTCATGATCGAATACCCTCCCCAGACCCTGGCGGATTCAATCCGTCTCTTGTCCTTGGCCGACGATGTAAAGGTTTTCATGATTGATGTAAAGGTTTACACAAACAGAAAAGTGTATAGCGTGGCGACATCGTTATGGCGCAACCCGCGCCTTCTGCTAAAGGCAGCCAAAGCGGGACGCCAGAATGTTTCCAGGAAAGTGGGCACCACTCTTCCGGTTCGGAAACGTGACACCGGATCGCGCGGGCGGAGCGCCAATTGCAGCACCACAAGCTGGCCACGATAGAGGACGTTGCGGCGATCGCCGGCGTATCCATCGCCACGGTCAGCCGGGCCATTAACGAGCCGACCAAGGTTGCCGACGAAACGCGCCGCCGCGTGACCGAGGCCATTGCCCGCACCGGCTACACGACGAATGCCATGGCGCGTTCGCTGCGCATGCGCCGCTCCAATATGATCCTGATTCTGGCGCCCGATGTGGGCGACCCGAATTTCTCCAATATCCTGGTCGGCCTCGAGACCGAGGCCAGCAAGCGCGGCTACGGTGTGCTGATCGGCAATACGCAGAACGATGCGACGCGCGAGACCGACTATCTGCGCTTCATCAGCTCCAACCAGGCCGATGGGCTGATCCTGTTCACGGGCCACCTGCCCTATGGCTTCGGCAGTGATGCCGGCCCGGCGCGCCTGCCGCCCATGGTGGCGGTGAACGAGCCGGTCTCCAACAGCGACCTGCCCTTTGTCGGCGTGGACAATTTCGAGGGCGCCCGCATCGCCACGGAGCATCTCGTCTCGCAGGGCCATCGCCGCATCGCTTTTATCGGCCATTCGACCAGCAAGGCGGTCAACCAGTTGCGTGAAGCGGGATATCGCGCGGCGCTGGATGGAGCGGGCATCGCCCTCGATCCCCGCCTTATCCTCGATGGCGACGGCACCACCGAATCCGGCCGCCAGGCCACCGAGCACATGTTCGTCCGCGACGTACTGCCCACGGCCTTCTTCTGCGTCAACGACGCTACGGCTCTGGGTGTCATCATCTCCCTCAACGCCCGCAAATACGACCTGCCGCGCGAATTCTCCGTCATGGGCTTCGACGACATTTCCTTCGCCAGCTTCGTCACGCCCTCGCTGACCACCATGAAGCAACCCCGCCTCAAGATCGGCGAGGAAGCCATGGACCTGCTGCTGGCTTTGCTCGAAGGCAAGCCACTCAAGAAGAAGGAAGTGCTGCTGCGGGCCGAGCTCATCGTGCGGAATTCAGTGAGCCGGGTCGGCCGGAATTAGGGTTCAACGCCCTCGTGGTTCGAGGCGCTGAAGAAGCGCCTCACCATGAGGGCTGTTGATACATCGAGCTCAAAGTAGCCCTCATGGTGAGGTGCGAGTTCTTGCGAGCCTCGAACCACGAGGGCGTGGCACCGCCTCAGTACCCCTTCTTCGCCAGCCATGCCTTCATCCAGGCGATCTCTTCTTCCTGCGCGGCGATGACGCCTTCCGCCAGCGCCTTCACTTCCGGATCGGTGCCGTGCTCCAGCACGACGCGCGCCATGTCCACGGCGCCCTGATGGTGCGGGATCATGCCGAGAATGAAATCCACATCCGCATCATCAGTATAGGCAATGTCCATATCCTCATGCATGCGCATATTGGCCTCCTTGTAGGCCGTGGTCGCGGCGCTGTCGGTCGAGGCCGCCATGGCGCCGTGGCCGGAATGGTCCTGCGCCATGACAGGCGTCGCGAGGCCGGCAAGCAGGACCGCGGCAATCGTCAGGGTTTTCATCGCTATCTCCTCTGGTTGAATGCCCCCTCCTGCCGGATTGCCCAATGGGAAGGTCAAGCGCATTGACACCGGCGCCCCGCAGTTGTTACTTAATATCATGCTTAACCAACAGCCCAATCTCGATCTGATGTTCCAGGCGCTGGCCGATCCGACGCGCCGCGCCATGATCGACCGGCTCAGCCGCGGCCCGGCTTCGGTCAGCGAGTTGGCCAAGCCCTTCGCCATGTCGCTGCCGGCAGTGGTGCAGCATTTGCAGGCGCTGGAGAATTCGGGCCTCGTCACCTCACAGAAGGTCGGCCGCGTCCGCACCGTGCAGATCCAGCCCGATACGCTGAGCCTGGCCGAACAGTGGATCAACGACCGCCGCACCGCCTGGTCGCGCCGCCTCGACCGGCTGGGCGACTTTCTGGCCGAAACCGCCGACGAGCCTCAGCCGTGACCCAACGCAGCGTCACCCATGCCAGCTTCACCCTGGAGCGCCGTTACAAGGCCACGCCGGCCCGCGTGTTCAGGGCGCTCAGCGACGAGGCTTCCAAGCAGAAATGGTTCACCCCACCCGAGACCTGGGGCAAGGACGAGCATGCCATGGATTTCCGCGTCGGTGGCATCGAGACCAGCGTCGGCGGCCCGATCGGCGGGCCGGTCCACAAGTTCAAGGCGATCTATCAGGATATCGTGCCCGACCAGCGCATCATCTACACCTATGACATGCATCTCGACGAAGTGCGCATTTCCGTCTCGGTCTCCACCTTCGAGCTGGTCCCGGATGGCGATCACACCGTGCTCAAGCTGACCGAAATGGGCGCCTATCTCGACGGCTTCGAAGACGGCAACGCCATCCGCAAGGAAGGCACCGCCGTATTGCTCGACAATCTCGGCCGCTATCTGGAGCGCGAAGGGGCGAATTGAGGGGGGTATCCCTCCTTCTGTGGCTCCCGCCACCCCACCCTCAATCCCTCCCCATCGAGGGGAAGGAGGCGCAGGGTGCGATGCCAGTGTTCATCGCCTCCCTCCCCCTTGTGGGGAGGGAATGAGGGTGGGGGTGGGTCGCAAGCACGGTCCGTGGAAAGTCCCTACTTCCCCTTCAGCCGCGCCAATATCTCATCGAACTTCACCATGCTCGCATTGGCGCCCCATTCCATGCCGGTCGCCACGATGGCGTCGCGCGACTCGATGGAATCGACCTTGCTGATCGAGCGGTAATAGGTCTTGCCGTCGCGCTCTTCGAAGCGATGCTCCTCATAGAAGCGCGAGTCCTCCTCGAACTGGCCTTCCACCACGAATGTGTTGCGGATCATCGTCTTGGGCTCGACCGCCAGATAGGTGCCGAAGAACACGACTTCCGAGCCATCGCTCATGGTCGAGATCACCCGCCACTTGCCGCCGGTGCGCACGTCATATTCGACGATCTCGTTGTCCTCGCGCGGGCCGAACCAGTAGGCCACATGCTCCTTTTCGGTCCACACCTTCCACACCAGCGCCAGCGGCGCGGCGAAGGTGCGCGACATGATGATGACGGGTTCGTCGGCGGGCAATTCGGTCTTGAAGGGATTGGGAAAGGTCTGGGCGTTCATTTCGCGTCTCCTTGCAGGGTCTTGAGCAGTTCCTCGAGCTTGTCCATCGTCTGGCGTGCGCCGAATTCCATGCCGCTATCGACCATGCCCTGGCGGTCTTCGAAGCTGTCCATGAGCGTTGAGCTGGTATATTTCGTCTTGCCGTCCACATCCTCGAAAGTGTGGGTCTCCACCAGTTCCTTGCCCTCGTAGAAGCCCTCCATGCCGAAGGTGTTGACCAGCTTGTGGATGGGGTGAACCTCAAGATACGTGCCCTTGAAGGTGAATTTCTGCTCGCCCTCGCCGGATTCGATGCGCCAGGCGCCGCCGACCCGCACGTCATAGGTGATCACCTTGTTCACCGCGCCGGTCATGCCCCACCAGATGGCGACATGTTCGGGCGAGGTCCACACTTTCCACACCAGGTCGCGCGGCGCGTCGAACAGGCGCGTCATGACGATGAGGGGTTTGTCCTTGGGCAGGTCGACCGTCAGGTCGTTGGTCGCAATGGCATTCATCAGCCGTCTCCTTGTCAGTTCTTGCTGTCGGTTTCGGGGGTCTGCAGTTTCTTGAGATAGGCGTCGAGCTGATCGAGGTTCTGCTCCCAGAACCTGCGATAGAACTCGACAAGGGCGGCGACGTCGCGCATCGGCGCCGCCTCCAGTTTGCAGGGGCGCCATTGCGCCTGCCTGCCACGGCTGACGAGACCCGCGCCTTCCAGCACCTTGATATGCTTGGAGACGGCAGCCAGCGTCATGTCGAAGGGTTCGGCCAGCTCGTTGACACTTGCCTCCCCCAGCGCCAGCCGGGCGAGAATGGCCCTTCGGGTCGGGTCGGCAAGGGCAGCGAGCGTGGTGCTCAGGGGATCGGCCATTTCATTCAACCGTTTTGTATAATACTAATTGGTTGAATACTACCGATCGTACCGCTTGTCAACACAACCGCATCAGGGCAAGGAAGCGGCTATGAAAACCATCCTCATCGTGGGTATCGGCAGCGGCAATCCCGAGCATCTGACGGTGCAGGCCATCAACGCGCTCAACCGCGCCGATATGCTGTTCATCCCCGACAAGGGCGCCAGCAAAGCCGATCTGGCCGACCTGCGCCGCGATATCGTCGCCCGCTACGTCACCAATCCGGCCAGCCGCATGGTCACCTATGGCGTGCCCCGCCGCGACGCCGCCAATCCCGATTACGGCGCCGGCGTCGATGCCTGGCACGCCGCCCTGGCCGAGATTTTCCGCCGCCTGCTCGCCGAAGTCCCCGACAACGGCGCCGGGGCTTTCCTCGTCTGGGGCGATCCGGGTCTCTACGATTCGACCATCCGCATCGTCGAACGCCTGCGCGCCGACCACGCGGTCGAAATCATCCCCGGCATATCGGCCATCCAGGCCCTCACCGCCGCCCATGGCATCGCGCTCAACCGCATCGGCGAACCCGTCCACATCACCACCGGCCGCAAGCTCGGCCCCGTGACGGACGACACCGTGGTCATGCTCGACGGCCAGACCGCCTTCCTCGATGCCGACCCCGATCTCGACATCTTCTGGGGCGCCTATCTCGGCAACCCCGACCAGATCACCATTGCCGGCCGTCTGGGCGATGTCCGCGACGAGATCGTGGCCACCCGTAAGGCCGCACGGGACCGGCACGGCTGGATCATGGATACGTACCTGCTCAGGAAGCGAGATAGGACTTAGCCTTAGCTAAGTCCGTTGAATCGAGCAGGGTGGGGGTATCTCTCCACGAACTCGGTGCATGTGGCTCACCCCCACCCCAGCTTCGCTACGACCCTTCGGGCCTAGCGCCGCTACCCTCCCCACAAGGGGGAGGGTGGGACCGGTGGCTTCCTGTTCCCCCGTCGCCGCCAATCCGCTAGAACCTCCCCATGGCCCTCGTCCTCCCCATCGCAGCAAGTCGCCGCGGCGCGTGTCCGACACTCGACGCGCCGATGCAGACCGGCGACGGCCTGCTCGCCCGCCTGCGCATCAAGGGCGGGCGCCTGACCCCCGCCCAGCTTGCGCGGATCGCCGCCCTCGCGGCCGAACATGGCAATGGCCTGATCGAGATCACCGCCCGCGGCAATCTGCAGGTCCGCGGCCTCACCGCCGCTTCCGCCGCCCCCTTCGCCCGCGCCACCGATGCCCTCGTCAAGATCGAGCGCGGCCTTGTCGTCGAAACCCCGCCCCTGGCGGGGACGATCCGACCGAGATCGACGACCCGCGCCCCCTCGCCGCCTCCATTCGCGCAGCGGCCACGCTGCTATCCGCCAGGCTCGGTCCCAAGGTCACCGTCATTGTCGATGGCAATGGCCGGCTGAACCTGTCGGCACTCAAGGCCGATATTCGCCTCACCGCGATCGGTTCCAGCCAATGGGCCTGCTCGGTCGGCGGGCGAAGCGACGTGATCCTGCGCAATGACGCACTGATGATCACCCTGCGCCACCTGCGCCAGATTGCCGATCTGGGCATAACGGCCCGCGCCACCGACCTCGCCGGGTCAGCCGCGACGCCCCATCGCACCAGATCCATTTCCCCCATCGGCATCCTGGCTCTCCGCGACGGCACAGCCACCGGCATCGCCCTGCCCTTCGGCAGCAGCGACCATGCCGCGCTCACCGCGCTTGCCGATACCGCTATCAGCCACGGCATCACCGAACTCCGCCTCGCCCCGCATCACGCCCTGCTCGCGACGGGCGCGCCGCTGGCCTTCACCGCCGAAGCCGCCGCCCTCGGCTTCGTCACCTCCCCCGACGATAACCGCACCCGCATCAGCGCCTGCATAGGCTCCGATGGCTGCGCCTCCGGCCACGTCCCCGCCCGCGCCATAGCCGCGCGCCTCGCCCCGCATCTCGCGCCCGTAACCAGTCTCCACGTCTCCGGTTGTGCCAAGGGCTGCGCCCATCCGCGCCGCGCCGATGTGACGCTAGTGGGCCGCGCCGATGGCTATGGTCTTGTCATATCCGGCATGGCGGGCGATACGCCACAGGCACTGTTGCGTGCGGACCAGCTTGAGTCCGCCGTCGCGCACCGCCAGGGATGACGATGCACCACTATGACTACATCAAGGATGGCGACGCGATTTACCGCCAGTCCTTCGCCATCATCCGCGCCGAGGCCGATCTTTCGGCCTTTTCGGCCGATGAAGCCGAGCTTGCCATCCGCATGATCCACGCCGCCGGCTCGGTGGAAGCCGCGCAGCATTTCGAGTTCGGCCCCGGCTTCGTCACCGCGGCCCGCGGTGCGCTGGCAGCCGGTGCGCCCATTTTCTGCGATGCCGAAATGGTCGCCCGTGGCGTCACTGCCGCCCGCCTGCCCGCCCATAACGAAGTCATCTGCACCCTGCGCGATCCGCAGACGGCCACCATCGCCGCCGAAATCGGCAATACCCGCTCGGCCGCCGCCTTGCGCCTCTGGCTGCCGCGCCTCGCCGGCTCGGTCGTCGCCATCGGCAATGCGCCAACGGCCCTGTTCTTCCTGCTCGAACTCCTGCGCGACGGCGCCCCGAAACCCGCCGCCATTATCGGCATGCCGGTCGGCTTCGTCGGCGCCGCCGAATCCAAGGCGGCCCTGGCCGAACACTCCTATGGCGTCCCCTATGCCGTGGTCCGTGGCCGCCTCGGCGGCTCCGCCATGACGGCCGCCGCGCTCAATGCCCTGGCGAGGCCAGGCATATGAGGGGCAAACTGACAGGCGTCGGCACCGGTCCGGGCGACCCGGACCTGCTCACGTTAAAGGCCGTCCGCGCCATCGAAAGTGCCGATGTGGTCGCCTGGTTCGCCAAGCAGGGCAATGCCAGCAATGCCCGCGCCATCGTGGCCGACCGGATTACCACCCAGATCGAGGAACAGCTCGGCTATCCGGTCACCACCGAGATCGACCGCCGCCACGACGACTACAAGAGCGCCACATCGGCCTTCTATGAAGAGGCCGCTGCCCGCATCGCTGCCCATCTCGATGCCGGCCGCAATGTCGCCGTGCTCAGCGAGGGCGATCCGCTCTTCTATGGCAGCTACATGCATATCCATGTGCGTCTGGCCCACCGCTACGACACCGAGGTCATCCCCGGCATATCAGCCATGTCCGGCTGCTGGTCGCAGGCCGGTCTGCCGCTGGTGCAGGGCGACGATATCCTCTCCGTCCTCCCCGGTACGCTGGACGAAGTCGATCTCAGCACCCGCCTCAACAACACCGATGGCGCCGTCATCATGAAGGTCGGCCGCAACCTGCCCAAGATCCGCCGCGCCATCGAAGCCGCCGGGCGCCTCGACAGCGCCGTCTATGTCGAACGCGGCACCATGGCCAATGGCCACGCCATCCGCCTCGCCGACAAGCTGGACGACATCGCGCCCTATTTCGCCATCGTCCTCGTCCCCGGCTGGAGCAGCCGGCCATGACCGGGCGCCTCACAGTGGTCGGCACCGGGCCCGGCAACCCCGATCAGACTACGCCCGAAGCCACGGCCGCCATTACCGCCGCCCACGTCTTCTTCGGCTACGGCCCCTATCTCGACCGCCTCACCCTCCGCCCCGACCAGCGCCGCGTCGCCTCGGACAACCGCGAGGAACTGGCCCGCGCCAAGGATGCGCTGCACACCGCCGCCTCGGGCGAACAGGTCTGCGTCGTCTCCGGCGGCGATCCCGGCGTCTTCGCCATGGCCGCCGCCATATGCGAAGCCATCGAGGCCGGCCCGCCCGCCTGGCGCGCCGTCGATCTCAGCATCGTGCCCGGCGTCACCGCCATGCTGGCCGTGGCCGCCCGTGCCGGCGCGCCCCTAGGCCACGATTTCTGCGCCATGTCGCTGTCAGACAATCTCAAGCCCTGGACCGTCATCGAGGCCCGCCTGCGGGCCGTGGCTGGCGCGGGCCTGGTCATCGCGCTCTACAATCCCATCAGCAAGGCCCGCCCCTGGCAGTTGGGCACCGCCTTCGCCATCCTGCGCGAAGTCCTGCCCTGGACCACGCCGGTCATCTTCGGCCGCGCCGCCGGCCGCCCCGACGAAGCCATCGGTATCATGACCCTTGCGGAAGCCGATCCGGCCAAGGCCGACATGGCCACCTGCGTCATCATCGGCTCGCCGGAAACCCGCATTATCGAGCGCGAAGGCCTGCCCCCGCTGGTCTATTCGCCGCGCTCCATCGGAGGCGGGTCATGAAGGGCTCAGTACAAATGGATCATTCCGCTTGCATGGCCCCACCCCACCCTCGATCCCTCCCCATCGAGGGGAGGGAGGCGCGAGCTCAGAGGCCCGTGTTCATCGTCTCCCCTCCCCCTTGTGGGGAGGGATCAAGGGTGGGGGCACCGCGCCATCCACCACGCTGGGCGTGCCTCATGACCACCCCTTGGCTCTCCATTGTCGGCATTGGCGAAGATGGCCTCCCCGGCCTCGGCACCGCCGCCAGGGCCGCTATCTCCGATGCCGAGGTGGTCTTCGGCGGCTCCCGCCATCTCGCCCTCGCCGCGTCAGCCATATCAGGCGAAGCCCGGCCCTGGCTCCCGCCCTTCTCCGCCTCCATCGACGCCATCATCACCTTGCGCGGCCGCAAGGTCTGTGTCCTCGCCTCGGGCGATCCGTTCCATCACGGCGTCGGCGCCACCCTCGCCCGCCATATCGACGCCAGCCAGATGCGGGTCTTCCCGCATCCCTCATCCTTCAGCCTCGCCGCCGCCCGCCTCGGCTGGCCGCTGCAGGACGTGCTCGCCCTCTCGCTGCATGGCCGCCCGCTCGATCTCATCCGCCCGCATCTCCATCCCGGCGCCCGCATCCTCGCCCTGACCTCGGACGAACACGGCCCCGCCGCGCTGGCGAAACTGCTCAGCGAAGCCGGTTTCGGCATTTCCATCGTCACGGTTCTGGAAGCCCTCGGCGGTCCAAACGAAACCGTGCGCTCCCACGTCGCCATGAATTTCGCCCTAACCGATATCAACCCGCTCAATATCTGCGCCATCAGCGTCGTCGCCCTGCCCGGCGCCCGCATCCTGCCGCTGACGCCCGGCCTTGATGACGCCCTGTTCGAGCATGACGGCCAGATCACCAAGCGCGAAATCCGCGCCCTCACGATCGCGGCCCTCGCCCCGCGGCGCGGCGAGCTGCTCTGGGATATCGGCGCCGGCTCGGGCTCCATCGCCATCGAGTGGATGCTGGCCGATCCGAGCCTTTCCGCCATTGCCGTGGAGGCCGATCCCGAACGCGCCGCCCGCATTTCCCGCAATGCCAGCGCCTTCGGCGTCCCCGCCCTCAAACTGGTCATCGGCACCGCGCCCGCGGCCCTCGAAAATCTCGAACCGCCCCACGCCATCTTCATCGGCGGCGGCGGCTCCGATCCCGGCATGCTCGACGCCGCCATCGCCGCCCTCCGCCCCGGCGGGCGTCTGGTCGCCAATGCCGTGACGCTGGAAATGGAAGCCCTGCTCCTGGCTCGTCACGCCGAGCAGGGCGGCAATCTCACCCGGTTCTCGGTCGAACGCGCCGACGCCATCGGCGGCATGGCCGGCTGGAAGCCGGCGCGGTCGATCGTGCAATGGGTGTGGGTGAAGCCATGAGAAAAAGAGCCCCCTCATCCGCCCCTTCGGGGCACCTTCTCCCACAGGGGGAGAAGGGAAACCCGGTATTCGCACCAAACGCGGAGCCACCCCTCGCCCCTCGTGGGAGAGGGTGGTTTTCCGCGTTCAGCGGAAAACCGGGTGAGGGGGTTTCTCCGCTTGCGCTGAGCTTCATGCCATGACCATCCATTTCATCGGCGCCGGCCCCGGCGCGGCCGATCTCATCACCGTGCGCGGCATGAAGCTGCTGCAAGCCTGCCCCGTCTGCCTCTATGCCGGCTCCATCGTGCCGCCGGACATGCTGGCCTGGTGCGGGCCCGATACCCGCCTCGTCGACACCGCCCCGATGTCGCTGGACGAGATCGAAGCCGAATATGTCCGCGCCCACGCGGCGGGGCAGGATGTTGCCCGCCTCCATTCCGGCGACCTCTCCGTCTGGAGCGCCGTAGCCGAACAGATGCGCCGGCTCGACCGCCTCGGCATCCCCTATACGCTCACCCCAGGCGTCCCCGCCTTCGCCGCCGCCGCTGCCGCGCTCGGCCGCGAGCTCACCATTCCCGCCGCCGCGCAGAGCCTTGTGCTCACCCGCGTTTCCGGCCGCGCCTCGCCCATGCCATCAGGCGAAACCCTCGCGGCCTTCGGCGCTACCGGCGCGACTTTGGCGATCCACCTCGCCATCCACGCCCTCGACCGCGTCGTGGCCGAGCTGACCCCGCTCTATGGCAAGGACTGCCCTGTCGCCGTGGTCTTCCACGCCTCCTGGCCCGACGAGAAGATCATTCGCGGCACCTTGGCCGATATCGAAGCGCGCTTCGCCGCCGACCCGGTGGAGCGCACCGCCATCATCTTCGTCGGCAAGGGCTTGGGTGAAGCCGATTTCCGTGAAAGCTCGCTCTACGATCCGGACT
This sequence comes from Devosia ginsengisoli, assembly GCF_024707105.1. GTDB lineage: Bacteria > Pseudomonadota > Alphaproteobacteria > Rhizobiales > Devosiaceae > Devosia > Devosia ginsengisoli_A. Next base: position 37,890 of record NZ_JANQAJ010000012.1, read on the forward strand.
ACCAGCGGCGGTTCAGGGACCGGAAATAGGTCCAAGCGCGGCGCGATCTTTCAGCTTCGCCCGCCGGTCATGGCCTCGCCGGCTTAATGTGCCGCCGGCCCGATCAGTCGCGAGCGGATCGCGTTCGATACATTGTCGAACAGGAACACCACGCCCAGAATCAGCAGCACCATATAGGCCACCTTGTCCCAGTCCGAATTGGTGCCCATGGCTTCGAGCAGCTTGAGCCCGATGCCCCCGGCGCCCACCGCGCCAATAATGGTGGCCGAGCGCGTATTGCTCTCCCAGAAATACAGCGACTGGGAAATGAATACCGGCAGCACCTGTGGCACCACGCCGAAGCGGTTGACCGAAGCCGGGCTCGCGCCGACCGATTTCACGCCTTCGCGCTGCTTGTCATCCACATTTTCCAGCGCCTCGGCATAGACCTTGCCCAGCGCCCCGGTATCGGTGAAGAAGATCGCCGCAATGCCGGGAATAGGCCCCGGCCCGAAGCCGCGGGTGAAGAACAAGGCCCAGATCAGCATGTCGATGGAGCGCAGGAAATCGAAGCCGCGCTTCATCAGCCAGTTGGCCGCCCGGTTCGGGGTGATGGTCCGCGCCGCGACGAAGGCCAGCGGGAAGGCGACCAGCGTGGCGAACAGCGTGCCGACAAAGGCCATGACCAGCGTCTGCATCAGTTTGGCGAGGATATCGGCATGCTGCCAGGCCCGGTTGCCCAGCCATTCGCTCAACACCTGCTGGCCGTGGCCGGTAAAGATCAGCCCGACAGTATCGAACAGGTCATTGCCCCAGAGCGGCGAGCGCGGATCGTAGAGGAAGTTGGCCCAGCCCAGGAACCGGCGCTGCACCGCCACCTGGTTGTCGCGGATTTCCGCCTGCCCGGCAAAGCCGTAATGCACCACCACCTTCCTGCCATCCTGCTCAATGGCAGCAGGTGCGCCCTCCGGGGCAAAGGCGCCGTCATCGGTAATGGTCACCGGCCAGGGCGCGCCATCGACATAGACATCCACCTGGCTGGTGGTGATGTCCAGCCGGTCATCGTCGCTGCCGAAAGTGGCGGTCATGCTGCCGTCGTCATGCGGGGTCAGCCAGTCGATATCCGCACCTTCGGCATATTGCCCGCGGCTCGACCATTGCGGCACCACCGCGCCATCCTCGAAGCGCAGCCGCGGCTGCGCCCGCCAGCTATACCAGTCCTGGATATAGATGCCGGCGCGGTCCCACTTGCCGTTCTGCAGAGCCGGCCCGACGCTGAAGAAGAACCAGCAGAACACCAGATAGAGCAGCGTCAGCCCGATGCCGACCAGCAGCCCCCAGCGGCGCATGAAACTCTGGCGGAAGACTTCAGGATATTTCTTTTCGAGCCGGCTGCGCTCGGCGAGGCTGATCGCGGTCATCATGCGGCTCCCCGGCCCAGTTCGAACGATTGGTTGCCCACCAGCCGGCGCCGCAGCCAGCCCGAGAACTGGTCGATGCAGACGATGGTCACCAGCAGCAGGATGACGATGGCATAGGTCTTGGCGGCATGGTCGCGGCCGATGGAGAGGCGGAACACCTCGCCGATACCGCCGCCGCCCACCGCGCCGATAATGGTCGAGGCGCGCACATTGATCTCGGCCCGCAGCAAGGTGTAGCTGACGAAATTGGGCAGCACTTGCGGCACGATGGCGAAGCGCACCCGCTCCAGCCAGGTCGCCCCCACCGAGCGCAGCCCTTCCTCGGGCTTCATGTCGGCATTCTCGACCACTTCGAAGAACAGCTTGCCCAGCGCGCCGATCGTATGCAGCGACACCGCCGCGATGGCCGCGATCGGCCCGATGGACAGCACCGCCGTCAGCAGGCCGGCAATGACGATTTCAGGAAAGGCGCGCAGCACTTCCATGATGCGCCGCACGATCCAGCGCACCGCGCCCGCGCCAACCAGGTTGGTGGCCGCGAAGAAGCACAGGCAGAAGGCGATCGAGCCGCCGATAATGGTCGAGACCACTGCGATATTGACCGTGATGATGAGCTGGTAGACGAAATTGGGAATGTAGAGGCTCTCGGTCAGGTAGTGCCGGTCCGAGGTGTAGTCATATTTGAGCGAGCCGTCGTAATAGGGCGACTCGATATCGAACATGGCCCGGAAGATTTCGAGCGGGTCGTTCGGCACGAAATTCTTGAGGAAATCAAAGAGATAGGGGATGCGGTCGAAGAACTTTCCCGAGTTCGCCGCGTTGGCGTAATTCATCGCCGCAAACAGGGCCACCAGCACCAGCAGCACCCCGATCACCGAATAGACCCGCCGCGTCAGCACCTGGCTGCGATAGTGCCGCAACAGGGTTTCGCTGGCGGGGGAGAGCGGGACATCGGTCATGGGGCACCGGACTTTCAAAAATGCACGGTGTCATTCCGGCGAAGGCCGGAATCCATCCTGAGATGCCTCCACGCGCAGGAGGCGTTGATCGACCTCAGGATGGACCCCGGCCTTCGCCGGGGTGACACCGTGCTTGTTGGACGTTCTGGCCTCAGCCGCCGATCACCGACTTACGGGCGTCGATGATGGTCTGGTAGAACTGCTGGTCGGCCGGGGCAAAATCCACATAGCCGCCGCCGGTAAAGCTGTCGAAGCAGTCGAAATCGGCTGCCGGCAGGCCCACGAAATAGGCGCGGACCTTTTCCTTCATCTCGTCGCTGAGATTGTTGGAGACCATCAGCGGGCCGTTCGGGATGATCGGGGACTGCCAGACTTCCACCAGGTCGTCCATGTCGAGCATGCCCTTGTCGACCATGATGCGCAGGTTGCCGGTGGTGTAGCCTTCGCTCCAGTTGCCCTGGCCCGAGCCGAAAGTGGTGCCCACGTCCCAGGTGCCGTCGAGCACGCCGAGAACCAGGTTTTCATGGCCGCCGCCAAAGCCGGTTTCGCTGTAGAATTCGGCGATCGGCATGCCCAGGTCGGTCGGCAGCGACACGTTCGGCACCAGGTAGCCCGAGGTCGAATCCGGGTCGGCGAAGCCGAGCTTCTTGCCCTTGGTCGAGGCGAGGTCCGTGATGCCGCTATCGGCGCGGGCGACCATGATCGACACATAACCGGTCGAGCCGTCCTGCTGCTTGGTGGTCAGGATCGGGTCGACGGCTTCCGGGTCGCTGAGATAGATCGAGGCATAGGACGAGGCGCCCATGATGGCGATGTCGATCGTGCCGCCGAGTAGGCCCTGGATGACGCCGTTATAGTCCGGCGAGGGGAAGAACTGCACTTCGGCAACGCCGGTGGCGGCCTTGAGGCTGTCGACGACGCATTCGGAACGGCGGAGCTGGTCGCTCTCGTTCTCGCCGCCATCGAGGCCGATGCGCAGGACATTGACGTCCTGGGCGAAGGCTGCGGTGGACATGGTCAGGGCCACGGAGGCCAGCAGGATCGTGCGGATCGCGGTCATGGATATCTTCCTTTGGTGACGCGGGTTTGTCTTCAGCCCGGAAACCGGGCCGCGGAACTTCGGTAAATCAGGGAGCCTGCTGCGCGTTGGTCGGCGTGCGCGGCAGGCGGATGGGAGCGACCGGGGCAATGGAGGTCGACGTCATCGCCTCCGAAAAGGCTTCCTTGAGCCCGTCGGCGCCATAGATGGTACGAGCCACATCGGTGGTCAGCTCGTCCGGCGTGCCGTCGAACACCACCTTGCCCGCGGCCATGCCGATGATGCGCTCGCAATAGGCGCGCGCCGTATCGAGCGTATGCAGGTTGGTGATGACGGTGATGCCCTCGGCATTGATGTCGCGCAGGCTGTCCATGACGATCTGCGCGTTACGCGGATCGAGCGAAGCAATCGGCTCGTCCGCCAGGATCATCTTCGGCCCCTGCATCAGCGCCCTTGCAATCGCCACGCGCTGCTGCTGGCCACCGGACAGCGTCTGCGCCCATTGCATCGCCGTGGCCGCGATATCGAGCCGTTCCAGCGCCTTGAGCGCTTCGAGCTGCTCGGCCGGCGAGAACACCTGCAGCAGGTTCAGCACCGGATTGCGGCCATTGAGCCGCCCCAGCATGACATTGGTGATGACGTCGAGCCGCGGCACCAGGTTGAACTGCTGGAAGATCATGGCGCAGTCGCGCTGCCAGTTCCGCAAAGCCTGCCCGCGCAGCTCCGAGACGCGCACATTGCCGTATTCGATATAGCCCGACGACACATCGGCCAGCCGGTTGATCATGCGCAGCAGGGTCGACTTGCCGGCGCCCGAGCGGCCGATAACGCCGACCATCTGCCCTTGCGGGATTTCGAGGTTCACGCCATCGACGGCGAGTTTGTCGCCAAACCGTCGCGATACGTTGGAAATCTTCAGCATCAGGGTCGCCCGCCGTTGAACTGCGGCAGACCTAGGGCGGGCACGTGAAGCTGGGATAACGATTGAATGACGGTTCGGTGACTATGCACCGGGCAGGTGTGGTGGGGTGTCGCGGCATCGGAGTACCCCCTCCCAACCTCCCCTGATAGGGGGAGGAGCCGCCCGGCGGCCGTGGCAATATCGTGCCGGAAACTCGATGGGATTCCTTCCCCCTATCAGGGGGAGGCTAGGAGGGGGTATCCCACCAAAAAACTATCCCGCATACTTCTCCAGAAACCCCTCCACCCCCAGCTTGCGAAAATCCGGCAGCGCCGCATGCAGCTTCTCGTGGCTCCAGTCCCACCACTTCATCACATCCAGCCGCCCCGCCACATCGTCGCTGAACCGCTGCCTGATCACTCGCGCCGGCACGCCCACGGCAATGGCGAAATCCGCCACATCCTTCGTCACCACGGCATTGGACCCGATGATCGCCCCATTGCCGATGCGCACGCCCGGCATCACCACCGCGCCATGCCCGATCCAGGTATCGTGCCCGATACTGATCCCCTGCCCCGCCCGCCAGTCGAAGAACTCGGCATCATCAGCCTCACCCTCGAAATACCAGCTCGAGCGATAGGTGAAGTGGTGCAGTGACGCCCGCTCCATCGGGTGCATCGAGGCATAAATCCGCACATGGCTGGCAATATTGGCGAACTTGCCGATCTCGGCATAGGCGATCTGCGTATTCTCGACGCAATAGGAATAGTCGCCCAGCGTCGAGCGCGACACATGGCTGCCCGCGCCCACCTCGGTATAGCGCCCCAGCGTCGAGCCCGTCACCTGCGCCGTGGGATGCACATAGGGCTTCTCACCAAGCCGGGTCATGCCGCCACCTTCGGCGCGAACGCCGTCACATCGACAATGCGATCCGCCACCTGCACCCGCACATCCTCGTCATGGAAAATGCCCAGCAGGGCGACACCATCAGCCTTCTTCTCCGCGATCATCGCCACCACCACGGCCCGATTGGTCGCATCGAGCGAGGCCGTCGGCTCGTCCAGCAGCAGCACCGGATGGTCGGTGATGAAGCCGCGCGCGATATTCACACGCTGCTGCTCGCCGCCCGAAAATGTCGCCGGCGGTAGGCTCCACAGCCGCTCCGGCAGGTTGAGCCGCGCCAGCAGCTCTTTTGCGCGCTGGCCGGCTTCATCCCGGTCCACCCCGCGGATCACCAGCGGCTCAGCCACCACGTCCAGCGCCGACACGCGCGGCACCGTGCGCAAAAACTGGCTGACATAGCCGATCGAGATCCCGCCGCAGCGTCAGCACCGTGCGCGGATCGGCCGTAGCCAGATCCACCGCCTCGCCATGATGCCGGATGACGATCGCCCCGGCATCGACGCCGTAATTGCCATAGACCATCTTGAGGATCGAGCTCTTGCCCGCCCCCGATGGCCCGCCCAGCACGACGCATTCGCCCGGCTGGACTTCGAAATTCACATTCTCCACCACCGGCAGAACCACCCCATCGCGCAGATGCATGGTGAAGGTCTTGGCGAGGTTGCGGACGGATAGCGCGGTCATTGGATGGCTCCTGCAAGCTCAGGGAAAGACCCCCTCATCCGCCCTTCGGGCACCTTCTCCCACGAGGGGAGAAGGGGACCTGGTGTTTGGGCCAGAGTGGAGTTCACCTTCTCCCCTCGTGGGAGAAGGTGGATCGCGCGCAGCGCGAGACGGATGAGGGGGTGGGATGTCTCAGTCATCGCTAAACCTGCAAAATCGAAGAAACCAGGAGTTGCGTATAAGGCTCGCGCGGATCGTCCAGCACCCGATCCGTCAGTCCCGCCTCGATCACATGCCCGTCCTTCATAACCATCATGCGATGGCTCAGCAGCCGCGCCACGGCCAGGTCATGGGTCACGACGACAGCCGCCAGCCCCAGTTCCCCCACAAGGCCCCGCAGCAAATCGAGCAGCCGCGCCTGCACCGACACATCGAGCCCACCCGTCGGCTCGTCCATGAACACCAGCCGCGGCCCCGTCACCAGGTTCCGCGCGATCTGCAAGCGCTGCCGCATGCCGCCCGAAAAGGCTCGCGGCTGGTCGTCGATACGATCCGCCGCGATCTCCACCCGCCCGAGCCAGTCCAGCGCCGTCTCGCGAATATGCCCATAATGCCGGTCGCCCACCGCCATCAGCCGCTCGCCCACATTGGCGCCGGCCGAGACCGTCATGCGTAGCCCATCGGCCGGATTCTGGTGCACGAAGCCCCAATCCGTCCGCACGAGAAACCGCCGCTCGGCCTCGCTCAATTCATAGATATTGCGCCATTCCCCGTCGCGCATGCGATAGAGCGTGCGCCCCGCACTCGGCTCCAGCGTGGCCGATAGGGAATTCAGCAAAGTGGTCTTGCCCGATCCCGATTCCCCCACAATGGCCAGCACTTCGCCCGGCCACAGATCAAAGCTCACATCGGCGCAGCCAAGGCGGGAGCCGTAATATTTAGTCAGGTTCTCGACGCGGAGAAGGGGTTCAGTCATGGCAATGCTCCTTGAAAGACCTCATGGTGAGCTTGTCGAACCACGAGGTCGGGCACACCGATCCTGCCACGACCTCGTCCTTCGACGGGCTCAGGATGAGGTCTACTGGGAAAGTCTCTCTGCTCATTCCGCCGCCTCCACCGCGTGCCCCGCCAGTGCTCCGCGATGCCCTTCGGCGCGGCGGCTTTCGCAATTGTCGGTGTCCGAACAGACATACATATGCCCGCCCCGATCATCCAAGATCACCTCATCCAGATAGACCTGCTCCGCCCCGCACAAAGCACAGGGTTCCTCGAAATGCTGGATGGCAAACGGATGATCCTCGAAGTCCAGGCTCACCACTTCGGTATGCGGCGGCACCGCATAAATCCGGTGCTCGCGCCCTGCCCCGAACAGTTGCAGCGCCTCGCTCATATGCATCTTGGGATTGTCGAATTTCGGCGTCGGCGACGGGTCCATCACGTACCGCCCCTCGACTTTCACGGGGTATGCATAGGTCGTGGCGATGCGCCCATGCCGGGCGATGTCCTCATAGAGCTTCACATGCATCAGCCCGTATTCTTCCAGCGCATGCATCTTGCGCGTCTCGGTCTCGCGCGGTTCGAGGAACCGCAAAGGCTCGGGGATCGGCACCTGATAGACCAGGATCTGCCCCTGCCCCAGCACGCGTTCGGGAATGCGATGCCGCGTCTGGATGATGGTGGCCTCGCCCGTATGCGTGGTCGTTTGCACCTGCGCCACCTTGGCGAAGAAGGCACGGATCGATACCGCATTGGTCGTATCATCCGCCCCCTGGTCGATGACCTTGAGCACATCTGATGGACCGATGATCGACGCCGTCACCTGCACCCCGCCGGTGCCCCAGCCATAGGGCATAGGCATTTCGCGGCTGGAGAACGGCACCTGATAGCCCGGAATGGCGATGGCCTTGAGAATGGCCCGCCGGATCATCCTTTTGGTCTGCTCGTCGAGATAGGCAAAATTGTATTGGGCGGTGGTGGTCATTCCGCGGCCTCCTTCAGTTCGGCCGCTTCATGCTCGGCCCGCATGCGCCGGATCAGGTCCAGCTCGGCCTGGAAATCCACGTAATGCGGCAGTTTCAGATGCTCGACGAACCCCGTCGCCTGCACATTGTCCGAGTGCGAAATGACGAATTCCTCGTCCTGCGCCGGCGCCACCACGTCCTCGCCGAACTCCTTCGCCCGCAGCGCCCGATCGACCAGCGACATGGCCATGGCCTTGCGCTCGGCCTGTCCGAAGACCAGCCCATAGCCGCGCGTGAATTGTGGCGGCACCTTCGCCGAACCCTTGAACTGGTTGACCATCTGGCACTCGGTCACGCGAATGCGCCCCAGGCTCACCGCAAAACCCAGCTCCGGCACGTCGAATTCCACCGCGACTTCGCCAATGCGGATTTCGCCGACAAAGGGATGGCTCCGCCCATAGCCGCGCTGCGTCGAATAGCCGAGCGCCAGCAAGAAGCCCTCGTCGCCCCGCGCCAGCGCCTGCAGCCGCAGATCGCGATCCAGCGGAAAATCCAGCGGCTCGCGCGTCAGGTCGCCCACTTCGCGGTCCGGGTCGGTTTCGCCATCGGGCTCCATCAGCCCCTGCCGCCCCAGCAGGTCGGTCACCCGCGGCGCCTGCGCCGCCTCGGCTTCCCGCGTCACCGGCGCGGGCACCTCGTCCGAGACAATCGTCGGGTCGAGCAGCCGGTGGGTATAGTCAAACGTCGGCCCCAGCATCTGCCCGCCGGGCAGGTCCTTGAAGGTCGCCGAAATCCGCCGCTCGATCAGCATGGCCCCGGTATCGACCGGCTTCGAATAGCCGAAGCGCGGCAGCGTCGTGCGGTAGGCCCGCACCAGAAAGATCGCCTCGATCAGGTCGCCCCGCGCCTGCACCAGTGCCAAAGCCGCCAGCTCGCGGTCATACAACGAACCCTCGCCCATGGCCCGGTCGACCGCGAGGCCGAGCTGCTCCATGATCTGGTCGAGCCTTAGCGCCGGCACCGACCGGTCGCCGCGCCTTCGGTCCGCCAGCAGCGCATGGGCATTGGCAATGGCGGCTTCCCCGCCCTTGACGGCTACATACATCTCAATGTCCTTCCGCAATCCGCGTCGAGCGCGGCAGTGCCAGTACCGCGCCATCGGCCACCAGCAGCAGGTCCACCCCGCGCGGGAACAGCTCGCGATTGGCAGCCCATTGCGCCACGAAACCCTCGGGCAGCCCGATGGGGCTGATATTGAGGTGATCCCTGATTCCCGGCCCGCGAATGACCAGCTCGTCGCCACCCTCAAGCGCGGTCACGCCAAGCACGATGGTAGTCGACCGGTCGGGGTATTCCTGCGTGCCGAGATTGAACGCATCGAAGTCAGGCAGCTCGTTCGCCGACCCGGCAAAAGCGAGTACCGCATGCCCGGTTTCGCTCACCATCGGCGCGCCGGTATGGAACGCCACAAAGCCTTCCACGCCTGCCGTCTGGCGCAGCTCATCGCTCAACCAGATTGACGTGTCCTGGTCGCTCAACGTTAACAGTGTGCTAACCAATTCGCCCGTGAGGGGACCATGTGCGGGCGCCAAATCCGCGAATTTCCTGATCGTTCCGGGATTGGCCAAAGCGTCCATAATCGCCCGGAAACTGCTCTGCGCCTGCCGCACCGGCTCGGCAAATCCACCGTCGAGACCGATATCCATTTCAGTTATCCCCGCGCACCATGGTAAAGAAATCGACCCGTGTCGCCGCCGCCTCGTCGCGCCTCTTGCCGTCGGCCTCCGCCGCAAGGGCCCGCAACGGCTCGATAATTTGCGCCTCGACCGCATCAGCATCGCGCTGCCACAGCGCGTCGATGACAGCGATCGCCTCCGCCTTGGCGAGGTCCCGGCCCAAACAATACCCGTGCCCCACTTCCCCGCTTACAATGCGCACGCTGGCGCGGCTCACACTGGCCTCGCCCAGGTTGAACGGCGCCCCGCCGCCACCAGCGCGGCCGCGCACCATGACCAGCCCGACCTCGGGCCCGCGCACGAACTTATGCACGGGCTTGTCGGGCCAGCTTTCCCACAACTCGGCCAAAGCCCGCGCCGGGGCGGCGGCCAACACATCCAGCGCCGCCTTGCGCGCGCTGCTATCGATGGAGGGTTGCGTCTGCATGCTTGCCTCGATTTGTCTAATAGACTAGACAATTAATGTCCTTATTCTGGTCCTACGCTTCTCGTGTGAAAATGCAATGACAGTTTCCAAAGACGTTTCCGGCGGGGTGGCCCTGTGGCGGCGCATAGCCGACGCCATCCGCCTCGACATTGTCGGCGGCAAGCTCGCCAGCGGCGACCGCCTGCCCACCGAAGCCCTTCTGGCCGAACGCTTTTCTGCCAATCGCCACACGGTGCGCCGCGCTCTCGCCGTGCTCGCCGAAGAAGGTGTAGTAGGCGCCGAACAGGGCCGCGGCACCTTCGTCCGCAGCGCCCGGCGCCTCTCCTATCCCATCGGCCGCCGCACAAGATTTCGCGAAGGTCTCAAGGGCCAGGCCGCAAGCCTCGTCTCGCACAGCCTTAGCCACCGTATCGAGAATGCAACCGCCGCCGTAGCCGCCGCTTTGGGCCTCAAGCCCGGCGCCAAAGTGGTGCGCACGGAGGGCCTGTCCATCGCCGACGGGCGGCCGATCTCCCGCTCGACCACCTGGCTGCCCTATCGGCTGTTTCCCGATTTCGCCGAGCGGATCGCCCGGCTGCAATCGACGACCGCCGTCTTCGCCAGCTACGGCATAGCAGACTATGCCCGCGCCTCAACGCGCATCTCCGCCCGCCATGCCGATGTCGAAGAGACCAAGCTGCTGGGCCTGGCGCCGGGCGCCATCCTGCTGGTTTCGGAAGCGGTCGACGTGGATTCGGAAGGAATTCCAATATCCTACGCCCTGAGCCGCTTTCCGGCCGAGCGGATGGAATTGGTGGTTTAGGGGGATACCCCCTCCTAGCCTCCCCCTGATAGGGGGAGGAATCCGGCCGGCGAATGGGGCAAGGTCGCGCCACAAACGCGATCTGTTCCTCCCCCTATCAGGGGAGGTTAGGAGGGGGTATCCACCAAAGACTCCACCCCCGCCACATCCATCAACAGCCGGGTAAACTGCATCCCCGCCACATCAAGCGCCCCGGAATTGTCGATCCGCACCGTACTCGCCGGCAGGCCATCGCCCACGCTGCGATCCAGCCGCTGCCTTATCGATTCCGCCGTCTCCCGCCCCCGGCTCGCCAGCCGCTCCGCAAGCACCGCGCGGTCGGCCGTCACCGCCACCACCAGCGCATCGGGGTAACGCGCCACCAATGCCGGGATCATCCCGCGCGACAGGTTGGCCACCACCACGCGCCCGGCCGCAAGATCGTCTTCCAGCGCCACCGGCAGGCCATAGCGCAGGCCATGCGCGCCCCAGCTCAGGGCGAATTCGCCCGCCGCCTCGGCCTCGGAAAACGCCGCCTCGTCCATGCTGTCATGGTCTTCGCTGCCGCCATCGGCGGGGCGCGTCACCACACGGCGCACGAACACCACGCACCCGCCCGCTTCCAGTCGTTCACGGGCAAAGCCGATCAGGCTGTCCTTGCCCACCCCGCTGGGGCCGACTACGGCGACGAAGGTTCCGCTCATATCACCCGCTGGCCCTGCCGCCACACCGTCAGCACGATGGGAATGCCGTCCTCGACGCGCAGATGCACGAAGTCGGCCCGCTTGCCCACGGCGATCTCACCGCGATCATGGAATCCGGCGGCTTCCGCCGGCCGCTTGGTCACCAGTTGGATCGCCTTGGACAGGCTCACTCCCTCCACATTGTCGGCGAGCGAGAAGGCCGATTGCAGCATAGAAAAGGGAATGTAGTCCGAAGACAGGATATCGAGCAGGTCGGCCTCGGCCAGCGCCCGCGCCGACACATTGCCGGAATGGGAGCCGCCGCGCACCACGTTCGGCCCGCCCATGAGAATGGAAAGGCCGGCCTGGCGCGACGCCCTGGCGGCTTCCAACGTGGTGGGAAATTCGGCGATATGCAGGCCCAGATCCACCGCCTCTTCCACATGGGCGCGGGTGGCATCGTCATGGCTGGCCAGCACGATGCCCTGGTCGTGGCAGAGCTGGGAAATCATGCGGCGATGCTTGCTGGAATGGGCCACGGACTGGGCATTGCGCCGGGCCGTGAAGGCATCGAGCTCGGCATCGCTCATCTTGGTCTTGCCCTGGTAATAGACCTTGTAGGCATCGAGGCTGGCGAACTGGCGCTGGCCCGGCGCATGGTCCATCAGCGAGGCCAGCCGCACCAGCGGATCGTCCTTGATGGCGAGGAACGAGTCGAGGCAATCGGGCGCCGAGACCTCGCAGCGCAGATGGATATGGTGCTCGGCGCGCAGGCGCCCGGCATCCATGCCGGCGCGGATCGCCCTGGCCAGAATGCGCATCTCCTCGGCGCTGACATCGGTATCCTCGTCGAGCCCGATACGGATGGCGTCGAGCACGGTGGTGATGCCGGAAGCCGCGATCTGCGCATCATGCGCCTGCACCGCGGCCACCGGATTCCAGCGCACGCGCGGGCGCGGCGCATAGTGGGTTTCGAGGTGATCGGTGTGCAGTTCCACCAGGCCCGGGATCAGGTAATCCCCGTCGAGATCGAGCCCGGTCCGGCTCGGCGCACCGATATCGGTGATGACCCCGCCATCGACCCGCAGCGAGCCTTCCAGCACTTCGTTGGCCAGCACGATCCTTGCATTGGTGAGAACCAGTTCTCCAAGGGTGACAGAGTTCATGACTGACCGATCCTGCAGTGGCGTAACACTGGCTGCGCTAGCCGAATATTATGACGGTTCAACGACATGGCGACGCCTGTTACAGCCGTTTCCCCGTGGCGCGGCTGAATGGATGCAGCGCGTCGGCCGGCAGGGCGAAGTCCAGGCTGGCCGCTTCGACCAGTTCCGAACGGCCCTGGGCGACGATGATCATGGCCTGTTCCAGCCCGGCCACGCGTACATAGAGATGGCTCTCCCCACCCACCGGTTCGATCAGTTCGACCGTCCCCGATAACAAGATATCCCCCGGCGCCGCGGTCCCCAGTATAATGGCGTCGGGACGGATGCCGACAATGTCGGTTCCATCAGGCAGCGCGTCGGGCAGTGTCACGCCGGGCAGCGCCTGCAGAGCCGCAACATCGAGCAGGTTCATCGGCGGCGAACCGATAAAGCCGGCCACGAAGAGCGAAGCGGGCCGGTCATAGAGTTCGGTGGGCTTGCCGACCTGTTCGATATGCCCGCCATTCATCACCACCAGCCGGTCGGCCAGGGTCATGGCCTCGAGCTGGTCATGGGTGACATAGACGCTGGTCGTGCCCAGGCTCCGCTGCAGGCGACGAATCTCGATGCGCATCTGCCCGCGCAGCTTGGCGTCGAGATTGCTCAGCGGCTCGTCGAACAGGAATGCCTTGGGCTGGCGCACGATGGCCCGGCCCATGGCGACGCGCTGGCGCTGCCCGCCCGAAAGCTGGCGCGGCTTGCGGTCGAGGAATTGGCTGATCTCCAGCGTCCGCGCCGCCGCTTCGACGCGGGCATCGATCTCGGCCCGCGGCGTGCCGCGGTTTTTGAGGCCGTATTCGAGGTTTCCCCTTACGGTCATATGCGGATAGAGCGCGTAATTCTGGAACACCATGGCGATGTCGCGCTCGGCCGGTTCCTTGGTATTGACCACCGCGCCGCCGATGGAAATCGTGCCGTCGCTGATGGTTTCGAGCCCGGCAATCATGCGCAGCAGGGTGGACTTGCCGCAGCCCGAGGGCCCGACCAGCACGACCAGTTCGCCATCGCCGATGGCCAGGTCGATGCCGTGGATCACCTGGGCGCCGCCGGGATAGGTCTTCTTGACGCCTGCGAGTTCGATGGCGGCCATGTTATTTCTCCGTTTCCACCAGGCCTTTGACGAACAGGCGCTGCATGAAGATGACGATAAGAACCGGCGGCAGCATGGCCAGCACCACGGCAGCCATGACCAGGTTCCATTGCGGATCGGCGTCGGCAACAGCGGCCATGCGCTTGATGCCCATGACGACGGTATAGAATTTGGGGTCGGTGGTCACCAGCAGCGGCCACAGATACTGCATCCAGCCATAGATGAAGAGGATCACGAAGAGCGCCGCCATATTGGTGCGGCTCAGCGGCAGCAGGATATCGCGGAAAAATTTCATCGGCCCGGCCCCATCGACTCGCGCCGCCTCCATCAATTCATCCGGCACGGTCAGGAAGAATTGCCGAAACAGGAAAGTCGCCGTGGCCGAGGCGATCAGGGGTATGGTCAGGCCGGCATAGGAATTGAGCAGGCCGAGATCGGCCACCACCTTGAAGGTCGGGATGATGCGCACTTCGACCGGCAGCATCAGGGTGATGAAGATGATCCAGAAGGCCAGCGTCCGCAGGGGAAAGCGGAAATAGACGATGGCATAGGCCGAGATGATCGATATGGCGATCTTGGCCACGGCGATGACGATGGCCATGACCAGCGAATTGGCCAGCATCAGCGTCAGCGGCGGCGCGCCCGACGTGGACATGCCCTGGCTCAGCATCTGCCCGTAATTGTCGAGCATGTAGGAGCCGGGCAGCAGCGGCACGACATTGCTCAGGAAGGCGCCGGGCCCATGGGTCGAGGCGATGACGGCCAGATAGACCGGGAAGGCGATGATGATGACGCCGACAACAAGCACCAGATGGGTGAGGACATTCAGCCAGGGGCGGTTTTCGACCATGGAGCGCTCCTAATACTGCACGCGCCGCTCGACGAAGCGGAACTGGACCACGGTCAGGACGATGACGATGAGCATGAGCAGCACCGATTGGGCCGCCGATGAACCAATGTTGAGGCCGAGGAAGCCGTCGGCATAAACCTTGTAGACCAGAATATTGGTGGACTGCGCCGGGCCGCCAGACGTGGTGGCGTCGATGACGCCGAACGTGTCGAACATGGCGTAGTTGATATTGACGATCAGCAGGAAGAAGGTCGTCGGCGACAGCAGCGGCACGACAATGGTCCAGAACCGCTTGAAGGGCCCTGCCCCGTCGATGGCTGCCGCTTCCGACAGCGAGGCGGGCACCGATTGCAGCCCCGCAACGAAGAACAGGAAATTGTAGGAAATCTGCTTCCAGCTCGCGGCCAGCACGATCAGGATCATGGCCTGGTCGGCATTGACGCGGTGGTTCCAGGTCACCCCCATCTGGCCCAGCACATAGCTGAGAATGCCGATGGACGGGTTGAACATGAACCACCACAGAATGCCCGCCACGACAGGCGCCACGGCATAGGGCCACACCAGCAATGTCGTATAGACCCGGCCCGAGCGCAGCAGGCGATTGACTGCCACGGCGAGGATCAGCGACACGCCCATGGCGATCACGGTCACCAGCACGGCGAAGATCAGCGTGCGCCACAGCGCGTTGAGATACATCGGGTCGGCCAGCAGTTTGGAATAGTTGGCGAACCAGATGAACGTCGTCTTGAAGCCGAACGGGTCCTCGCGCTCGAATGAGGATTTGACGGCCTGCAGAGCCGGCCAGATGAAAAAGACCAGCGTGATGGCCAGTTGCGGCGCCAGCAACCCATAGGGCAGCCACCTGTTCGGAAAGATCGTGCGCTTGGTCTGCATGGAGCCTCGCAGATGAATGGGGCCCGGACTGGTGTCCGGGCCCGGCTAGTCGCGATTACTGATTGGCAGCTTCGAATTCGCGCAGGATTTCGTTGCCACGGGCAACGGCGGCGTCCACGCCTTCCTGGCCGGTCTTGGTGCCAGCCAGCACGGCTTCGAATTCCTGGTCGATGACGTCACGCGCCTGGGTCAGGTTGCCGAAGCGGATGCCCTTGGAATTGTCCGAAGGCGTGCCGCGGGTGATCTGCTCGATGGCAATGTCCGAACCCGGATTGGCTTCGTAATAGCCCTGTCTCTGGCCCAGTTCGAAAGCGGCATTGGTGATCGGCAGATAGCCGGTGAACTGGTGCCAGTCGGCCTGGACTTCAGGCTGGCTGAGATAGGTGAAGAAGGCGGCGGCACCGGCATATTCTTCAGCCGACTTGCCATTCAGCACCCACAGAGTGGCGCCGCCGATGATCGAGTTCTTCGGCTCGGCAATGACGTCGTCATAATAGGGCAGCGGGGCAAAGCCGACTTCGAAGCCGGCGGCGTTGGCGATGACGCCGGCGCGCGAGGCCGACGAGTTCATGTAGATGGCGCAGTCGCCGGTATAGAACAGCGGCGGGGCATCGGCACCACCGCCAGGGCCGCCATAGCGGAACAGGCCTTCCTTGCTCCACTTGGCCAGGTTGTCCCAGTGACGGGCCTGGGTTTCGCCGTTGAAGGTGAATTCGGTGGCAAGGCCGCCGAAGCCGTTCTGCAGCGTGCCATAGGGCAGGTCGTGGATGGCCGAGAGGTTCTCGGTCTGGATCCAGCTCACCCAGCCGCTGGTGAAGCCGCAGGACGCAGCGCCGGACTCGACGATCTTCCTGGAGAATTCCTCGACTTCGGCCCAGGTCTTGGGCGCGACTTCACGGTCAAGGCCGGCGGCTTCGAACACGTCCTTGTTGTAGTACATGATCGGGGTGGAGGAGTTGAACGGCATCGACAGGATGTTGCCGTCGGTGTCCGAATAATAGCCGGTCACCGGAGCGAGGAAGCCGGCCGGGTCCCAGGGCTGGTTGTTGTCGGCCATGAGCTGGTAGACCGGATAGACGGCGCCCTTGGCGGCCATCATCGTGCCGGTGCCCACTTCGAAGACCTGCACGATGGCCGGCTGCTCATTGGCGCGGAAGGCGGCGATGGCGGCGGTGAGGGTCTCGGCATAGGAGCCCTTGAACACCGGCGTCACGACATAGTCGGACTGGCTGGCATTGAAGCCATTGGCGATTTCTTCGAGCTTGGTGCCCAGCTCGCCACCCATGGCATGCCACCAGGTGACTTCGGTCTGGGCCAGCGCGATGCTGGAGGATAGGGCTACGGTCAGGGCGGCAAGGCCGGCTGCGAATGAATGGCGAACCATCGGGTCTCTCCTGGCTGTCGGAATATCAGCAGGAGGGCTCCTGCCGGCCCGTCTGATCGCGAGCCCGGCGTGCCTAACAATGGCGATTGACAGTTGGGTGACGGTTCCAAGTCACTCGGGTGACAGTCCCCTGTCATAGGAGGAGTGTTCGTTTTCGGGCTTCTTCGTTAGCCTGGTTCGCGCGGCCTACCCCCACCCTTGATCCCTCCCCACAAGGGGAGGGAGACGATGAACACGGGCCTCCGAGCTGGCGCCTCCCCTCCCCTCGATGGGGAGGGATTGAGGGTGGGGTGACGGGAGCCACCGAAGTCCGAGATGAACTCTTCCCCCTACCCCGCGAGATACCCGAACTGCGCCTTGTGCAGCACCGCATAGGCGCCGTCCTTGGCCAAGAGAGCCTCGTGGCTGCCCTCCTCGACAATGCCGGTTTCATCGATCACCACGATGCGGTCGGCATGCTGGATAGTGGCCAGCCGATGGGCGATGACCAGCGTCGTCCGCCCCTGCGACAGCTCGGCCAGCGAGCGCTGGATCGCCACTTCCGTCGCCGTATCCAGCGCCGAGGTCGCTTCGTCCAGAATCAGGATCGGCGGGTTCTTGAGGAAGATACGCGCAATGGCCACGCGTTGTTTCTGCCCGCCCGAAAGCTTCACCCCGCGCTCGCCGACAACAGTGTCGAGGCCATCAGGCAGGCGCTTGATGACCGATTCCAGACGGGCGCTGTGCACGGCCTGAAGAATTTCTTCATCGCTGGCATCGAGCCGGCCATAGGCGATGTTTTCGCGCAAAGTGCCGCCGAACAGGAAGACATCCTGCTGCACGATACCGATCTGGCTGCGCAGGCTGGCCTGCGTCATGTCGCGAATATCGGTTCCGTCAATGGTGATCGCGCCTTCATTGATTTCGTAGAAGCGCGGCAGCAGGGCGCAGAGTGTGGTCTTGCCGGCGCCGGACGGGCCGACTATGGCGAGGGTTTCGCCGGCCGAGACATCCAGGCTGAGATTATCGATGATCCTGCGGCCGGAATGCTCATAGGAAAAGCTGACATCGCGGAAGACGATGTCGCCGCGCAGGTGATTGACAACCTTGGCGCCGGGGCGGTCGGCAATGTCGGGTTCGGTATCGATCAACTGGGTGAAGCGGGTGAAACCGGCAATGCCCTTGGGATACATTTCGAGCACCTGCGTGATCTGGTCTATCGGGCGCATGAAGACATTGACCAGCAGCAGGAAGCTGACGAAACCGCCATAGGAAAGATCGCCGCGCGTCACCATCCAGGCGCCGAAGATCATGACGGCGAGCTGGATGAGGCGGGTGCTGAGGAAGGTGACCACATTGCTGGCGGTCATCAGCGCATAGGCCTGCAGCTTGGTCGTGCGGTAGGCTTCGTTATTGCCGGCGAAGAGCCTTTCCTCATGCCCTTCATTGGCAAAGGCCTTCACGACGCGTACGCCGCCGATGGAATCCTCGACGCGGGTGTTGAAGTCCCCTACCCGGCCGTAAAGCTCGCGCCAGTTGCTGTTCATGCGCGCGCCATAGGTGCTGACAAGCCAGGTCATGACCGGCACCAGGACGACCGTGATGGCAGCCAGTTGCCAATTGGTCATGAACATCAGCACGAAGGCGCCCAGGAAGGTCATGATCGCCAGGAACAGGTCCTCGGGGCCATGATGGGCGACTTCGCCGATATCCTCCAGACCCTTGGTGACATGGGTGATGAGATGGCCGGTCTTGTGATTGTCGAAGAAGCGGAAACTGAGCTTCTGCAAATGGGAAAAAGACCTGGCGGCGCATATCGGTCTCGATATGGATGCCGAGCATATGGCCGAAATAGTTGACCACACCGCGCAGCACGGCGGTGAGACTATATATGACCAGCAGGACGATGCTGGTGAGGAGAATGAGGCCGAAATTATTCTGCGGCAGCAGCGTATCGATGAAATAGGCCACGGCCAGCGGAAAGGCGAGTTCGAGCAAGCCGGCAATAACGGCGCTGCCGAAGTCGAGGGCGAACAGGCCCTTGTAAGGGGCGTAATAGGAAAAGAAACGCTTGATCATGAAATGGGTCTAACAGGGGTTTGGTGGTCAACCATGGCCGGCCGGCGCTATCGAACGCAGGTCGAACATGTCCTCGTCTTCGTCATGCGCGCCATTTGCCGCCAATGCCTGCTCCAGCGCAACCATGTCAAGCACGGCATGGGGCTGCCAGCCGCAGCGGCAGCCCTGCGGATCGATATGAGCGTCGGCGACTTCGCGATAGAGCGAGCCCAAGGCGGCAGCCATGCATTCGAGCGCCTCGAGCGGCGACATGCGCGTCGAGGCCAGCGTACCGGAATAAGACGCCATCAGTGCCGCACGAACGGCGGCAAAGGTAGCGGTGCGGTCACTGGACATGGCGTTACTCCACTTAAGGCCGGTCGGCAGGCCTTAAGTGGAGTAACATAATCATATTAATATGCAAGCCCGGCCGGCGACGCCCCGTCACCCCCAGGAAACGGCGATATACTTGGTCTCGCAGAATTCGAGGATGCCGTGATGCGCCCCTTCGCGGCCGAGGCCGCTCTGCTTGACGCCGCCAAACGGCGCCGCCGGATCGGAGACAATGCCGCGATTGAGGCCGACCATGCCGCTTTCCAACTGCTCGGACACGCGCAGCCCGCGGGCAAGGTCACGCGTATAGACATAGGCGATGAGGCCATATTCGGTAGCGTTGGCCGCCGTGATGGCCGCGTCTTCGTTCTCGAAGGTAGCGATCGCGGCAACCGGCCCGAAAATCTCCTCCTGCATGAGCGTGGCGTCATCAGCGACGCCGGTGATGACGGTGGGGGAAATAGAAGCCCTGTCGGGCGACCGGCTGACCACCCGTCAGCACTTTGGCGCCGCGGCCCGTCGCATCATGGATCAGGCCGGCAATGCGATCGACCGCGCCCTGATTGATCAGCGGGCCGCATTGCGTTGCCGCCTCATATCCGGGCCCGACCTTCATCGCCCCCATCCGCTCCGCCAGGCGCCGTGAAAACGCCTCGGCAATGCCGGCTTGCACGTAGAAACGATTGGCCGCGGTACAGGCCTCGCCGCCATTGCGCATCTTGGCGATCATGGCGCCCTCGATGGCGGCGTCCAGGTCGGCATCGTCGAAGACGATGAAGGGCGCATTGCCACCGAGTTCCATGGAACAGGAAATCACCGTATCGGCGGCTTCATGCAGCAATCGCCTGCCCACTTCGGTCGAGCCGGTGAAGGACAGCTTGCGCACGCGGGGGTCGTGCAGCATGGCGCTGACCACCGGCCCGGAACGACCGGTCGTGATCACGTTGACGACGCCATCGGGCACGCCGGCTTCGGCGAACAGAGCCGCCAGGGCGTAGGCGGTGAGCGGCGTCTCGGTCGCCGGCTTGAGCACGCAGGTGCACCCGGCGGCGAGAGCCGGCGCAATCTTGCGGGTCGCCATGGCCGCCGGGAAATTCCACGGCGTTACCAGCACGGCCACACCGATTGGCTGGTGCTGGACGATGATCTTGTTGGCGCCCGACGGCGCGGTGGAGATGTCGCCATTGAGCCGCACCGCTTCCTCGGCGAACCAGCGGAAGAATTCGGCGGCATAGGCGACCTCGCCCTGTGCGTCATTCAAGGCCTTGCCATTCTCCAGGCTGATGAGCTGGGCCAGCATATCCTTGCGCTCCACCATCAGCTCGAAGCAGCGCCGCAGGATTTCCGACCGCTTGCGGGGCGGTGTAGCCGCCCAGTTCGGGCCGGCATCGGCCGCTGCCTGCACCGCTGCCATGGCGTCCTCGACGCTGGCATCGGCAATCGCCGCTATGGCGGCGCCGGTGGAGGGATCGATGACGTCAATGCGCTGGCCGGTCGAGCCCGGCATCCATTTTCCACCGATGAACAGGTCGGTCGGCACGGCGGCCATATCGAAACTAAGCTGCGGGGTGATCTTCTGCATCGTGGTCATTGCTCAACTGGCCTTTGGTTCGATGTGGTCTCCGCGAAGCCCTGCCCGATCGCCGCTGAAAGCGGCATCGACCAGCCTGGTCATGGAGCCATGGTCTATTGGACGCGGATTGTTCTTGATGAGACGGGTGATCCCCATTGCCTGCTCGGCCACACGCGGCAATTGTGCGCCGCTGACACCCAGGTCGGCAATCGTGCGCGGGATGCCGATCGAGGCAAAAAGCCGGGCGACGGCATCTATGGTGGCGCCCGCCTGCTCCGCGACTGGCCGCTCGGAGATGCCGAGCCCCATTGCCCCACCAATCTCCGCCAGTTCGGGCTCGCACCAGTTGCGGTTGAATTCCATGACATAGGGCATCATCACCGCGACACCGGCGCCGTGTGGCGTATGGGTCATGGCGCCAACCGGATATTGCACGGCATGCGCGGCGGCGGTTCCGGCGGTGCCGAAGGCAAGCCCTGCCGCCGTCGCGCCCAGCATGAGCCGACCGCGGGCTTCGATATCGGAACCGTCGTCATAGGCCCGCTTGAGGCCCGAGGCGATGTGCGAGATGGCCATCAGGGCATAATGATCGGTGAGCGCATTCTTTCCAAGAAACACGTGTTCGTGAGCGATCGTCGCGGTGGCCTCGCGCCGCGCCGTGGTGAAGGCTTCGATCGCATGGGTCAGGGCATCGGCGCCAGAGACGGCGGTCAGCCCCGGCGGGCAGGAATAGGTCAGTTCGGGGTCGCAGATCGCGGTGTGGCTGATGAGATGCGGGCTGGCAATGCCCACCTTCAACTCCCGGTCGGGATCGGTCACCACCGCAACCGGCGTTACCTCCGATCCGGTGCCCGAAGTGGTGGGGATCGAGATCAGGGGCAGCACAGGGCCCGGCACCTTGAACTCCCCGTAGTAGTCCGACGCCTTGCCGCCATGGGTCAGCAACAAAGCGGTGACCTTTGCCGCATCGAGACAACTGCCCCCGCCAATGCCGATGACGAGATCGGCATTGGCGGCCCGGCCCATTTCCACCGCCCGAGCGATGCAACTGGTCGGAAGCTCGGCGATCACGCCGTCGAAGATATGCACATCGACCCCAGCCTGCCGCAGCATGTCCACTAGGCCTGCCAGCTCGCGGTCGGCGCCGAGCCGCTCGTCGGTGACGATGAGGGCGCGGCACCCCAATGCCGATGCGTAACCGGCAAGCGAGCGCCGCTGGCCGGCGCCGAAAATCAGGTTGCGCGGCATGCGCAGGCTTCCGAACAGTGACAAGGCTCTTCTCCTTGAAGGCGTGATTCAGGGGACGCGAGCACGGAATCCGGTTCGCGTGGATGGTGGTTGATTGATGGTGATCTTGGGGGTTGGCTACCCCTCCTCGGCCAGGACATGCCGGCGCCGGCTGATCGAGGGCGAAAGCGCCGAAGCGACGACGATCACCGAGATCAGCAACAGCACGAGTGTCATCGGGTCTGCCAGGAAACCCCAGATGCTGCCCCGGCTCAGGATCAGCCCGCGATGCAGGGAATCCTCGAGCATTCCCCCCAGGACGAGGCCAAGCAGCAGGGGCGCCGGCTCGAATTTCAGCTTGTAGAAGAGGTAGCCGATGGCCCCGAAGGCGGCGACCATCAGAATATCGGTGGGGCGGGAATTCACCGAATAGATGCCGATGCAGCAGATCAGCACGATGGCGGGGAACAGCAGGTGATAAGGCACTTTCAGCAGCCGCACCCAGATGCCGATCAGCGGCAGGTTGATGACGACAAGCATCAGGTTGCCCAGCCACATGGAGGTGACGACGCCCCAGAACAGGTCGGGATGCATCTGGATCAGTTGCGGCCCCGGCACGACGCCATGCAGCGTCATCGCCCCGCCGATCAGGGCCATGGTGGCGGTTGAGGGCAGGCCCAATGTCAGCAACGGAACGAATGTCGTCTGCGCCGCGGCATTGTTGGCCGATTCCGGGCCGGCGACGCCCTGGATCGCACCCTTGCCGAATTCTTCGGGATGGCGCGCCACCCGCTTTTCCAGGGCATAGGAGGCGAAGGAGGACAGCGTGGCGCCATTTCCGGGCACGATGCCGACAAGGCTGCCGAGGATCGAGCCGCGCGCTATGGCGCCGGCCGAGGCCTTCATGTCCTGCTTGTTGGGGAGCAGGCCACCCACCACATCGCCCACGAATGGGCGGCTTTCCGGCGTTTCGAGATTTCGCAGGATTTCGGCGATGCCGAACAATCCCATCGCAACGACGGCAATGTCGAAGCCGTCATAGAGCACTTGCGTGCCGAAGGTGAGCCGCGGTTCCCCGGTAATCTGGTCGGCGCCGACCAGCGCCATGACGACGCCGATGAGCAGCGCGCAGAAGGCCTTGAGCAGCGAGCCGCCGCCAACGACAATGGCCAGGGTCAGGCCAAGCACCATCAGGGCAAAGTAATTGCCGGCGGTCAGGCTGAGGGCCAGCTTGGACAGCGGAATGGCGATACCCGCCAGGACCAGGGTGGCGAAGGTGCCCGCGATGAACGAACCGATCGCGGCTATGCCGAGGGCCTTGCCGGCCTTGCCCTGCCGGGCCATGGCATGCCCGTCCAGCGCCGTCACCACCGATGATGACTCTCCGGGCATATTCACCAGGATGGCGGTGGTCGAGCCGCCATATTGGGAGCCGTAATAGATGCCGGCGAGCATGATGATCGCGCCGGCCGGGTCGGAGTTGTAGGTCAGGGGCATCAGGATGGCGATGGTCGCCAGCGGGCCGATGCCGGGCAGCACGCCGATCAGCGTGCCCACGAGACAACCGATCAGGCAAAGCATGAGGTTTTCCACCGACAGGACGACGGAGAAACCGAGCAGCAGATGGTGGGCGAGATCAGTCACGCTGCGTCTCCGCCATTCTGTAGAAGACGACATAGAGCGCCGCTGCCAGGGCAGCGTAGGCCGCGTAGAGCACTCTCACGGCAGCGCCGATGCCGAACGAAGGCGGGATGGCGCCCTGGAGGAATTTCGGAAAGACCGGGATCGGCGCCCGCAGGAGATCGGGAAACAGCAGCAGCATGCCCGCGGTCAGCCCGAACGACAGGATCAGCAACTGCCTGACCTGCATCTGGGGTGTCGCGCTGCCGGCGATGAAGACCGTCAACGGCCCGACCACCATGAGCCCAAGCTGCGGCGTGGAGATCAGTCCGAAATCACCGCCGCGGATGAACAGGCCGAACAGCACGATGGCCAGGACGACGATGGCGGTGGGGCGAAAGGCGAATTCGAAACGCTCGGCCTCCTCGCCGCGCTGCATCAGGCCATGCAGGAACACCCAGCCACCGGCGGCGAACAGGATGATCGATATGGCCTTCGGCAAGGCGCCGGAGGCGAAATTGGCAATCTGGCCAACGGTGAGTTCGATCGCGCCATACCAGATGAGGCCGGCGATGAAGATGATCGTCGCGCCGCCGATCACATCGATACGCCTGTAATGGGGAACCGGCGATGGCGGCGCCATGGCCACGCGTTCAGATGTCATGTTCGAAGTTCCTCCTGTCGGCTCGCCGTGCCCAGCACAGCCCCGGCGGCCGGGACATTGCCCGGCCGCCAGTTGCGCATTCCGTCACTCGGCCGGGCCGACTTCCTCGATCAGGGCCTTCCAGCCGCTGACCTGCCGCTCCATGAAGTCATAGGTTTCAGCGACATTGTAGTCGCGCCGCTCGATCTCGAGGTCGGCATAGCGATCGGTAGCCATCTGGCCCTGCAGTGCCTCGAGCGTCTTGGCGTTGAGGAATTCGACGATCTCGTCCGGGGTATCCTTGGGAACGAAGAGGCCGATCCAGGAGTCGATGAGATAGTCGCTGACGCCTGCCTCATCGATGGTCTGCACGTCAGGCAAGGCCGGCGACTTGTCGGGACCGGTCATTACGATGGGCGTGACGCTGCCCGAGCGGATGAATGGCAGAGCGGTCGAGATATCGAGGATGCTCGCCGAGACGCGCCCGGCGATGACGTCGGTCATGGCTTCCGTCACGCCCTTGTAGGGCACAGGAGTCATTGTCAGGCCCGTCCGGTTTTCAAGGCCCTTGCGGGCGAATTCGCCGACGGCGGTCCAGCCCGCATAGGTCAGCTCGCCTTCATGGGCCTTGCCGTATTCGATCAACTCGCCCAGCGTCTTCACCTCGAGATTGTTGGCCACGACCATGACGTAGGGCGTGTAGCCGATCAGGGCGACGGGGCGCATGTCGGTGAGCGGGTCATAGTCGGCCGCGGTATTGGTAGCGGGGTTGATGGCGATGGTCGAAGCGGCGCCCAGGATCACGCTGTAGCCATCCGGTGTGGCGGCGATACCCTGCTTGGTGCCGGCCACGCCCGCCGAACCAGCCACATTTTCCACGATGATACGCTGCTTGATCAGCGGCGCGATGGCTTCCCCCAGATGCGGGTCTGGGTGTCGGCCCCTCCGCCGGCACCGAACGGCACGATCGCGGTGATGGGCTGGTTGGGGTAGTCCTGAGCCATCGCGCCTGATGGTGCGAGACCGAAAACTGCCGCCACGACAAGAGCCGTCGCGGCCAGCCGGTGCCGCATTTTCCGGCCCGTGTTTCGAGGCCCTGAAACAAAGCTATTCATCGAAATTCCTCCCTGGTGTGGCGTCGTAACGCCATCTGTATATGGTCGCAAACGTGGTAGGCGCGGTCCGCCGCAAGACGCCGCGCGGCGTCAGCATCGGGATGCTATGGCAGATTTCGGTCCGGGCCAGATCGCGCGCATATTGTTTCGAGCAATGAAAACCACCCGCTTTGTCGCTCGCCAAGGGCCCGGCGCTCCTAGCGCTGCGCCCCCATCACATCCAGCACCGCGCCGGTGACCAGCGAGGCCTTGTTCGACAGCAGCCAGGCAATGGCCTCGGCCACTTCCTCGGGCTGGCCGGCCCGCCCCAGCGGGTTCTTGGCGGCGAATTCCTTCACCCGGTCCGCCTGACCGGCCTTGGCATGGATCGGTGTGTCGATCATGCCCGGGCGGATGGCATTGATGCGGACGCCATCGCGGGCGACCTCGACGGCCAGGCCCTTGGTGATGATATCGACGGCAGCCTTGGAGCCGGCATAGTGGATGAACCGACCGGGCGAGCCCGTTAGGGCGCCGATCGAGGAAATATTGACGATGCTGCCGCCGGCGCCGCCATGCTTGGTCGACATCCGCTTGATGGCTTCTCGGCAGGCGATGAGCACGCCAACGGTATTGACCGCGAAAATGTCCATGGCTTCCTGAAAGTCGTAATTATCGGCAGAGCGGTGCTGCGGGCCATTGACGCCGGCATTGTTGACCAGGCCGGTCAGAGGACCAAAGGCTTTGTCACTCTCGGCGAACAGGTGCAGGATATCGGCTTCCTTGCCCATATCGGCACCAACAGCGATCGCCTTGCCACCGGCCTTCTCGACCTCGGCGACGACGCCTTCGGCAAGCTCGCGCGAACTCTTGTAGTTCACGACCACGCTGGCGCCGGCGGCCCCGAGCAGGCGGGCCGTGGCCGCGCCGATGCCGCTGCTGGCACCCGTTACAATAACAACGTCTCCCATGAGACCTCCTGCATATGACGATAAACACGGGGAGCCGGCTCGGGATACCCGTGAACGAGTATCGACGTTAGGCGACGGCCCCTGCCCCGAGAATCCTTTTCTGCGTGATTTTCATTTGCCGAAAGCATTCGCGGCCGACGGCCCCGCCGAGGCTGGAGGCCGCGTTTCTTTCGGCCCTCGAAATCTGCGGTTTTGGCGGGGGAATAACCCGGCGGTTTCGCTACTGACGCTGCACCGATGCCGGTCAGAAGCGGAGCGCCAACATGACCAAACAACGCAAGATCATCATAACCTGCGCCGTTACAGGCGCCATCCATACGCCATCGATGTCGCCGCATCTGCCCGTCACGCCTGCCGAGATCATCGATGCGGCCGTCGGCGCCGCCGAGGCCGGAGCCGCCATTATTCACCTGCATGCGCGCAACCCGGTGACCGGGCAGCCCGACCAGTCGATCGAGCAGTTTGGCGCCATCCTGCCGGCGATCAAGCAGCGCACCGACTGCGTCCTCAACATCACGACGGGCGGCTCCCCGACCATGAGCATAGACGAGCGCCTGCGGCCGGTGGCGGAATTCAAGCCCGAAGTAGCGTCGCTCAATATGGGATCGATGAATTTCGGCCTCTATCCCATGCTGTCGCGCTACGGCACCTTCAAGCATGAATGGGAGCGTCCCTATCTCGAAGGCTCGCGCGACCGGGTCTTCCGCAACACCTTCGCCGATATCGAGAAAATCCTGACGACCTGCGCCGAGAACGGCACGCGGTTCGAGATCGAGTGCTACGATATCGGCCATCTCTATACCTGCGCCCATTTCTTCGAGCGTGGGCTGCTCAAGGCGCCGGTCTTTATCCAGAGCGTCTTCGGCATCCTGGGCGGCATCGGCACGCATAATGAAGACGTGATGCATATGAAGCGCACGGCCGACCGCCTGTTCGGCGACGCCTATCGCTGGTCCGTGCTGGGCGCGGGCCGGAGCCAGATGGCCATCGCCATGCAATCAGTGCTCATGGGCGGCCATCTGCGGGTCGGGCTCGAAGACTCGCTATGGGCCGGACCGGGAAAACTGGCGGAATCCAATGCCCAGCAGGTCCAGCTCGCGCGCCAGATGGTCGAAGCGCTCGGCTTTGCCGTGGCCACGCCCGACGAGGCCCGCGACATGCTGGCATTGAAGGGCAGCGATCGCGTGAATTTCTAAGGCCGGAGCCAGGGCGGCCCCGGCCAGTCGCCATCAGCCCGATTTCTGCCAGCTGAGTAGCGTGCCGCCGGTCTTCGGCTCCCCGTCACGGCCTTGCGCCGGCAGGGGATAGTCGTCTTCGTTCAGGACAAATCCGGGCTTGGAGGCGAAGTCCATGCGCGGCG
This sequence comes from Devosia ginsengisoli, assembly GCF_024707105.1. Lineage (GTDB taxonomy): Bacteria > Pseudomonadota > Alphaproteobacteria > Rhizobiales > Devosiaceae > Devosia > Devosia ginsengisoli_A. The sequence goes on from NZ_JANQAJ010000012.1 coordinate 65,624, forward strand.
GGCAGAAGATGTCGTAGAGCGAACTCTCCGGACCATCCGCCCCGACATCCCGGCTCGTGTGAATGGCGCGAGCGGGAATGACCACGACCGATGGTGTCGGCGTCACCGAATGATCGTCGGGAATCCAGGCGCTCAGGTCGGCGCCCCAGTTGTAGCGGATATGGTGGATCCAGGCGCCGTCCAGGCACAACGAGGCCTGTTCGAAATCATCATGCCAGTGCGGGCTCAGCTCCGTCGTGCCGCGGCGGGTGAAGAAATGGCCGAAGAGGTTCACCATCATATTGGTGGACCGGAAGCAGCGGGGCTGGATGCGATCCCCCTCGGGATCGAAATATTGCGCCAGCGGATAGTGGCGGATCCTGAAGCCGCCGATGGGCTCGGGCCAGAGATCGACCGGCGCCAGTTCCGGCGCGCCGTCGGCATAGACGTCGTTGTTGATGGCAAGCGCCATGACGTTGGTCGCCGCCTTTGAAAATATCCGGGCAATCCTGCCGGCATTGCGGGCAATGAGCCGGCCCGAGCTGGGTGGCAGGATGGTGAGCGAGTCAGGTTCGGCCAGTATGGATTCGCCGCCGGTTTCCACTTCCATTGCCGCGCCGCGCGGCGGAATGATGAGCATGTGCTCCTCGGGATTGTTCTGCCAGGTCAGCACCGCGCCGGCTTCGACCTCCGAGACGCAGACGGCCATATTGCCACCCCGCGTGATCCAAGTCCGCGACAGGCCGTCCTTGCCGACCTGCTGGGGTTCCTGTTCGGAAAAGACCGACCGGGACGCCTGCCGGCGTGAGAGTTCGCTCATGTTCATTCTCCTTGCGCGGCGGCCAAACCAATCCGGGCGCCGATCTAGATCGGGCCAGTATGTGGCAAGGTCCGGCGAGGGACGGGCCGCGCCTGCAGGATTTCGAGCGATGAAAATTCCGGCTTCCCGGTTTCACCTTGTGAAATCGAAGTCGCTGTGATTTCGTTGCCGGCACCGCAACCCCTAGAGTTGGCAGCTCTAGCGCCGCCTGTGCGGCAGATCGGGGGAAAAATGGAAATAGCTGTTCACGACGAGGACCGTGAGGGGCCCGCGCGGGAGATCGTCGCCAGCCCCACCTCGACCAGCGTGCATCGCCGCACCAATTCCCGGCGTGGCTCGACCGACCCGCAGGACCGCTCCTATCCGCCGGTCAACTCCGTGCGTCGTGCCCTGCAAATCCTCAAGGTCGCGAACCAGAAATCCATCGCAACCGTGAATTCGCTGCATGCCGAGACCGGCATTCCGCGCCCGACGATCGTGCGCATGCTCGAAACGCTGATGCATGAAGGCTATGTGGTTCGTGACAATATGTGTGGCGGCTATCGCGTCACGGGCAAGGTGGCGGAGCTTTCGGCGGGCTATAGCGGCATATCGCGGGTGATCGAGATTGCCCGCCCGCTCGCCATCGGGCTGACCCGGCAGATCAAGTGGCCGATCGGACTGGGCGAAATCGACGGCGACGCCATCGAAATCCGCTACTGGACCGGCACGATCAGCCCCGTCGTCCACACCAATACCGTCCTCGGCAAGCGTCCCGATCTGCTCACATCGGCAATGGGCCGCGCCTATATGGCCTTCTGCGGCGACGACGAGCGCGACCGGCACATTCGCGCCCTGCGCAAGCGGCTGCCGGCAGAATTCGGCGCCGACGAAGAGGTCGAATTCCGCGACCTGCTGGATCGCATCCGGCAGTCCGGCCTCGCCATGCGGGTGCCCGGCACCGGGCCGACCCGCATGACCACGTTCAGCGTACCCATCCTGGAAAAGGAACGGGTCGCCGCTGTCATGTCGGTGAGCTTCTTTACCGCGTCGGTGCCCCGCAAGGATGTGCGTCAGACGGTACTGGAGCCGCTGATCGAGACGCGGATCAATATCGAACACGCGCTCGCCTTCATCAGCGATCGCCCGCATCTCGATCCGTCCGCCGAGCGGGATTACGAGGTGGACCTCTAGTCCCCGTCAGTCATCGTCCAGGACCGGGTTGGTGGCCGGCGCGCCGCCCTCGAACCAGATGTCGAACTTGCGGAAGGTGACCTTCCAGCCATCGGCCGTGTTGATAAGACGGTCGGTCATATAGGCGATCTGGATGGGTGGATGCGTCGGCAGGACGGGTTTGCCGTCCGCGGCATAGAGCATCATGAACCAGTGGCAGACCGCCTTGTCGGGACCGCCGTCGAACTGCGCCTGAAAATTCTGCACCGAATGCACCACGGTGCGGGCGCCGCGATCCTCGCGCCACTTGTAGAAAGCGCGGATTTTCTCGCGGCCCGCATAGGACGCTGCAGGACCCTCGAACAGCCCGTCGGGCGTATAATAATCGGGCGCATTGCGGCCCCAGTTCGTATCGACATCGTGCCAGTAGTCGATCAGCAGCGTATGCAGCACCCGCGTCAGTTCGAACCTGTTTTCGTCAATGCGCATCTTTGTCTCTCCCTTCGAGTTCGGCGAGAGTGGTCAATGCCGCCCGCGCCGACTTGGCCATGAAACCCTGGTCCGAACCCATCATGAATGCCGTCGCGCCCAGCGCGGCCATGGCTCTGGCGTCCTCGCCGTCACTGCAGATGGTGATGGCCGACACCCCATGCCTGATGGCGGCGGCCATGATCGAACGCACCGCCTCCATCGTCCGGGGGTCGTTGATTGCTTCGCCGCCCAGCGCTGCCGTCAGGTCGCCGCGCCCGATGAAGATGGCGTCGAGCCCGGCAACGGACAGAATGTCATCGAGGACATCGAGGGCTTCCAGGTCCTCGATCATGGCGATGCAGGCGGTTTCGTGATCCTGTGTGGCCTTATGGGCCTCGTATCCGACCGCGCCATAGGCCCCGGCCCGCGTCGTATTGGCAAAGCCGCGCCTGCCACCCTTGTAGCGGGCCGCCGCCACGATGGCCTCGGCGCGTTCCCGCGAACAGATATGGGGCACCAGCACGCCAGAAGCGCCGGTATCCAGTGCCGTCTGGATCGCCGACGGCGCCGCTTCGGCAACGCGAACCACCCCGGCGATATCGGCGCCACGCGCGGCCAGCAGCATCTGGTCCAGTGCCGCCAGGCCGATCGCGGCATGCTCCATATCGATGACGACGAAATCGAACCCGGTCTGGCCGAGGATTTCTATGGCGTGGCTGGTCGGTGTCTTGACGAAAGTGCCGGCCAGGTGCGCGCCGGCTCTCAGCCGCGCGGCGAACTGACGAAAGGAAGCAGTAGTGGGCGGCATGGATCGACTCCTTGTGCGGAGTCGATACCAAGGTGACGCCTGATGGCGTCACCTGTTCTGCCTTGTTTCGACGCGCGAAAATCGAGCCGGGGCGTGTCGTTTTCAGTACCCGGCTATCCGGGGACCTGCCCCACTTCGCCGCTGCCCCGTACGAGGCGCCGGATCGTGCCAAATATAGCAAAACCCCAGATGATCAGCGTGGCAATGCCCAGTACGGCGGCGACGGGACGGCTGAAGAAGCCGAGCAGGCTGCCGTCCGAGATCATCATCGAAGTGGTGAAGTTGGTCTCCACCAGCGGCCCCAGCACGATGCCCAGAATGATGGGGGCGATGGCGATCATCCGCGCCTCCAGGATATAGGCGACGACGCCGGCAATCAGCATCAGGGTAACCCCGAACATCGAATTGTTCATCGAATAGGAGCCGACGATGCAGAACAGCAGGATGGCGGCGTTGAGCAGTGCGCGCGGCACTTCGAAGATCCAGCGGGCCGATTTTGCGGCGACCCAGCCCAGCGGCAGCATCAGGATATTGGCGATGGCGAAGACGATCATCACCGCGTAGAAATTTTCCGGATGCAGGCTCATCAGCGTCGGCCCGGGGTCGAGCCCCTTCATGACCAGCACGCCCACGGCAATCGCCGTCACCGCATCGCCGGGAATACCGAACACCATGGCCGGGATCCACGAGGCGCTCAGCGCCGCATTATTGGTGGCGCCGGCCTCGACCAGCCCTTCGGGATGGCCCTTGCCGAACTTTTCCGGCTCCTTGGAGGTGCGCTTGGCCAGCGAATAGGTGATCCAGGCCGCCAGGTCGCCGCCCACGCCGGGCAGGGCACCCAGGAGCGAGCCGATAATCGAGCCGCGCACCTGGTTCTTGCGATATTTCCACAGCGCCCCAAGCGTGCCTTCGAAGGGGTTCTTGAGGTTCATCTGGGGCACCTCGGCCATGGCGCGACGGCCCGAGCGCATGATTTCGGACACGGCGAACATGCCGATCATGACCGGAATGAAGCTGATGCCGCCCATGAGTTCGAGATTGCCGAACGTGTAGCGCGGCGTCGCCGTCAGCGGGTCCATGCCCACCTGCGCGATGAACAGGCCCAACAGCAACGCCAGGGCGCCCTTGACCATGCCGCCGGACGAGATCAGCGCCGCGCAGCTCAGGCCCAGCACGGCCAGCCAGAAATATTCAAAGCTGGAGAAACCCAAAGCTGCCTTGGCCAGCATGGGCGCGGTGAAAAGCAGGAACAGGAAGCCGAACAGGCCACCCAGCACCGAGCCCACCACGCCGATGCCGATGGCGAGCCCGGCCTTGCCCTGCTGCGCCAGGCGATAGGAGTCTTCTACATAGGCGGCCGAAGCGGGCGTACCGGGAATACGCAGCAGCGTACCGGGCAGGTCGCCGGCCGTAATGGCCATGGCGGTGCAGGAAATGATCGCCGCAATGGCAGGAATGGGCGCCATGTAGAAGGTGATCGGCACCAGCAGCGCCGTCGCCATTGTGGCGGTTAGGCCGGGAATGGCCCCGACGAAGAGACCGAAAACGGCCGCGAGGAAAATGGTCAGCAGCGTTTCGAAGTTGAAGACGAGGCCGGCGGCGAGAGCAAAGGCTTCCATTGATGTCTACCCCAGCAGCCCGCGCGGCAGCGGAACCCGCAAGGCCATGGTGAAAAGGTAATAGATCGTGGCGGTGGCGATGGGGCTGAAGATCAGCGCCGGCAGCCACCCGCCCCGGCTGAGCAGGACGATGACGATCGAGAAGATCGTGCCGGCCACGAGGAACCCCAGATAGGGCATGATGAAGATGACGGCCGCGATGGCGGCCACGATGCCGATGGCGAACCAGGTCACCAGCGGCGGCGCATCTTCTTCGGGCACATCGCGAACCAGCCAGCCCTGGACGGTCAGCGCTACGCCCATCAGCGCCATGGCGCCGCCGACAATGGAGGGGAAACAGGCCCGGCCCGACATTCATCCCCGGCAGGGTATGCATGTTGAGCGCCTGCTGCAGGATTGCCGCGCCCGCCAGGGCGAACAGCAGTCCCAGCACGCTATCCATAGGAATTGACCGCTTCATGCGCTCCCCCTTGTTGGTTGAACGGCCGGGGCGAGCCCCGGCCGTCATTGGCATTGGAATTTGTGGTCGGCTTACTGAGCCAGGCCGACAGCCTGGAGCGCCTGGCCGATAGACTCGTCGGCATCCTTCATGAAGGCCTCGAACCCAGCGGCATCGCGGTAATCGATGCCGAAGTTGCGCTGGGACATGAATTCCTTGAATTCATCGCTGTTGACCACCTTGTCCAGCGCCTCGACCAGCCGGGCCTTGACGTCGTCAGGCAGGCCCTTGGGCGCACCGATACCGCGCCAGGCATAGGCGGCCCACTTGTTGCCCAGGGCTTCTTCGGCGGTGGGAACGTCGGGGGCCGATGCAACGCGCGCGTCGGCGGCAACGATCAGGGGCTTCACTTCGCCCGCGTCAACCATCGGCTGGGCATCGGGCATGGTGGTGGTCACCACGCTGATGGCGCCCGAAGCCAGCAGCTGCAGGCTGGCCGAAGCGCCTTCTGGAGGGCACCCACGGCGCATCTGCCGGGTCGATGCCATTGGTGCTCAACACGCCGGCCCAGCCCAGATGGGCCATGCCACCCAGATTGGCGCCCGAGGCCTTGATCGAGCCGGGATTGGCGCAGATCTCTTCCAGCAGGGCGTCGATGTCAGGGCCGTCGGTGCGCACATAGACCGCTTCCGGATCAGCGTTGAACAGGGCCAGGGCTTCGTAGTTCGAGTAGTTCAGCGGGGAAACGCCGGTCCAGTGATACATGGACAATTCGGTGGTGATCACGCCCAGCGTGTAGCCATCGGGCGGTGAATAGGAAATTTCGGTGTGCCCGACAATGCCGCCACCGCCGGTGCGGTTGATGACGTTGACCGGCTGGCCGAGTTCCTTTTCCAGCAGCGTGGCCACGATGCGGCCGGTGGCGTCGGTGCCGCCGCCTGCGGCCCACGGCACGATCAGGTTGATGGCGTGATCGGGATACTGAGCCACTGCCGGGGCAACGGCCAGAACGGAGAGCGCCAGGGCGCCGGCGAGTTTCTTCATCAGGGTCATTCTTTGTCCTCCCAAGGGTGGGTCGGGCTAGCCGACATCGGTGTGACGCTTGCCGTATCGCAAACTTCTATACCACACTCCGGAACTACCATGCGTTCGAGCACTGTGCAAGATGCATAGAATATCCCGATATATACCAATTTGATTGACATCATCGGGCTTTCCTTCCTATCAAATGAAGGAATGATATTCCGTATTGTGGAATTTCATGATGGCACTGGCGCAATCGGGCGCCAGGCGTGCAAAACATTTCGGACCGGGCTCGCCACGGTGGCGGCCGTCCCGGCTTTGGAGGACTTCGATGACGAACCAGATCGCGCTCAAGCTGCGCAACACGCTGACGGGGATACTGCCGCCCCTGTCGATGCCCTTCGATGACGACGGCAACCTTGTCAAAGGCGCGCTCAAGGCGCAGGTCGATTTCATGATAGAATCGGGCGTGCGTGGGCTGGTGGTCGGCGGTTCGACCGGCGAAGGCCACACGCTGTCCTCCAGCGAATTCACCGAAGCGATGATCGAAGCCCACGACGCCAATGCCGGTCGCGTGCCCTTCGTTGTCGGACTCATCGTGCAGTCGACCCGCGAGGCCATCGACCGCGTCAAGGCGCTTGGCGACCTCAAGATCGACGCCCTGCAGGTGACGCCGGTCCACTACCTGTTCAAGCCCGGCCGCGAAGCCACGATCGAGCATTTCCGCGCCATCTGGGAAGCGACCCAGGTGCCGATCCTGATCTACAACGTCATTCCGTGGAACTACCTCTCCATCGACGACATGCTGGCCATCATGGATGCCGTGCCGGGCGTCGTGGGCATGAAGCAGTCCTCGGGCGACGTGAAGTCCGTCTCCGACCTCATGCTGCGCGCCAAGCCGGAAAATATCGTGCTGACCGGCATCGACGCCCTGCTCTATCCCAGCTTCGCGCTCGGCGCGCATGGCGCCATCAGCGCCCTCACCTGCGCCGTGCCGGGCGTGACGGTGAAGCTGTTCAACGCTGTCGAGGCCGGCGACCACAAGACCGCCAAGGATATCCACTTCCGCCTCAATGCGCTGTGGAACGCCCTGCGCCACGACAACCTGCCGGCCTGCGTCAAATACATCCAGCACCGCCAGGGCCTGCCCATGTTCCATCCGCGCGCCCCGATGGAGCGCGTCACCGACGAACAGAAGAAGGCTATCGACGCCGCACTCGGCCCGGTTCTGGAACTGGTTGACGTGCGGGCAAAGTCCGCCGCCTGATTGAACAGAGGCGGGCCGCCGCATAAGCGGCCCGCCTTCCGCTACAGCGCCCGGGAGGACGATTTGAAGAAGCTGATCAACGACCCCGCCAACTATGTCGACGAGATGCTCGACGGGCTGTGCCTGGCCCATCCGGGCCTCAAGCGCGTCGGCGATGACCGCCGCGCCATTGCCCGCGACGTGCCGATGCGGCAGGGCAAGGTCGGCGTCGTGTCCGGCGGTGGCTCGGGCCACCTGCCCCTGTTCACCGGCTATGTCGGCCAGGGCCTGCTCGATGCCTGCGCGATCGGCAATGTCTTCGAGGGCCCGACCATCAATTCCTGCCAGGATGCCATCGCAGCCGCCAATGGCGGCGCGGGCGTGCTGTGCCTGTTCGGCAATTACGGCGGCGACAAGATGAATTTCGAAATGGCCAGCGAATTCGCCGCCATGGAGAATATCGAGACCCGCAGCGTGCTCGGCACCGACGACATTGCCAGCGCCAGCCCCGAAGAGGCGCATAAGCGCCGCGGTGTCGCCGGCCTGATCTTCGCCTACAAGGCGGCCGGCGCACTGGCCGAGGCGGGCGGCAATCTCGACGCCGTCGCTTCCGTCGCCCAGAAGGTGGTGGACCGCACGCGCACCATCGGCGTGGCCCTGTCCTCGTGCCAGATCCCCGGCGCGGCCGGACCCAATTTCACCATTGCCGATGACGAGATCGAATTCGGCATGGGCATTCATGGCGAGCCGGGCATCTGGCGCCACAAGATCCGCCCCGCCGACGCGCTGGTCGACGAAATGATCTCCATGCTGCTGGCCGAACGCCCCGCAGACGCCAGCCGGGTGGCCGTGCTGGTCAACAGCCTCGGCTCCACGCCCTTCGAGGAATTGTTCATCCTCTATCGCCGCGTGGCGCAGCAGCTCGATGCGGCCGGCCTCACCATCGTCCGCCCGCTGATCGGGCCCTATGTCACCTCGATGGAAATGGGTGGCGCATCCATCAGCCTGTGCTTCCTCGATGACGAGATCGAGGGCCTGCTGGCCGCGGCGGCCGATTGCCCGTTCTGGAAGGTGGGTTGAACCATGGCCATTGACGTCAACACGCTGGCCGATGCCATTGCCCGCGCCAACCAGTCCATGACTAGTCTCACCGACGTGCTCAATGCCGCCGACGCCAAGCTGGGCGACGGCGATACCGGCACCATGCTGGCCCGTCTCATCGGCGCCTTTGCCAGTGTCGATGTGCGCAACGCACCCGACCTGGGCGCCGGTTTCATGGCTTTGGCCAAGGCCGGCGCGGCCTCGACCGGATCGAGCCTGGGCACGCTCATCATCACCGCGATGATGACGGCCGGAAAGCTGACTGCCGGACAGAAGGACATGGACTGGAGCCGGTTGGGCGACACCATCGCGGCCATCCGCGACGCCGCCATGGCGCGTGGCAAGGCTGAGCTGGGCGCCAAGACCATTATCGACGGGCTCGACGCCCTGGCCAGAGCCGTGGACGGCAAGGACGATCCCACCGCCATTGCTGTCGCTGCGCGTAACGCCATGGACCAGGTGCTGGCCGAGTTCCGCCAGCGTCCCTCTGCCATGGGCCGCGCCCGCATGTTCGCCGAAAAGAGCGTCGGCCTCGACGATCCCGGCATGCTCGGCCTGGCCGAAATCATCCGCGCGGTAATCGCAGATCATGGTGCCACCCCGCTTGCTTGAGGTGGAGTGGCCACTAGACTATCGAATCGAACCCCTTCAGTCACAAATGACTGAGCAATCAAGGCGCTGAAACGTAGACAATGACCGATTCCGTCGAAGTATCCGTGCCCGCCAAACCGGCCCGCAGCGACGAGAGCCTCAAGTCTCTCACCAAGGTCTCGCGCGTGCTGGACTGTTTCACCACTTCGCACCGGGCGCTGAGCCTGGCCGATATCTGCGCCCGCACCGGTTACCCGCGCTCCACCACCCATCGCCTGCTGGCGGCCATGCGCGAAGTGGGCTTCATCGAGCAGGACCGGGAGCGCGACTTCTACCGGCTGGGACTGCGCCTGTTCGAGTTGGGCAATACGGTGCTGGCCAATCTCGAACTGCATCGTGAAGGCCGCGTCATCGTCGATGCCCTGCACCGCCTCACCAGCCGCGCCGTGCATCTGGCGGTGTTCGACGGCCTGCGCGCCGTGGTCATCCAGCGCACCGAATCCGAACCAATGCTCACCAATACCATGGTCGAGAATTCGCCGGTGCACTGCACCAGCGTCGGCAAGGCCATCCTGGCGCATCAGCCGGCCGAGATCGTCGATCGCGTCATCGCGGCCGGGCTCGAGCGCTTCACCGAAACGACGATCACCGATCCGGCGGCGCTGGAAGACGAACTCGAGCAGACGCGGCAGCGCGGTTACGCTATCGACAATGGCGAGCATCAGCCGGGCCTGCGCTGCATCGGCGCGCCGATCCGCAACCAGGCCGGCGCGGTCTTTGCCGGCATCAGCGTCAGTGCCCCGGCCTGGCAGATGCCCGTGGCCGAGGTGGACGAACTCAACAAGGTCGTCATCTACCACGCCAACCTGATTTCCCAGCGGCTGGGATACGTACGGTAGTCGAACCAACGCCCCCTCCTCTGGTGACGTGACAAAATTCTGATTGGCCGGCCCGTGGGCCGGCCGCTTTGTTCAGACCGGGCCGCCGGTCTTGCCGACGGGCCAGATGCTCTGCAGGTTCTCGCCGGCCAGGATGCGCTGGCGGCAGGCGACTTCGTTCTTGCCCAGCTCGTCCGCAGCGTCGGCGATCACGCCGACCAGCTCGGATGGAATAACCACGACGCCGGTCACGTCGGCGAAGATCACGTCGCCAGGTCGGATGCGGACGCCGTCAATATTCAGGTCGACCTGATAGTGGGTCGCTTCCATGCGGCCCGACACGCCCACTGGGCTCATGCCCTTGGCAAACAGGGGATAGTCGAGCTTGCGCACCTCGGCGAGGTCGCGCACCGTGCCGTTGACCACGGTCGCCGCCGCACCCTTGGTCTTGGCGCCGCTCGACATCAGTTCGCCGGTGCCCGAGCCTTCGGCGCAGGAGGAATCCACCATCAGGATGCCACCCTTGACCACCGCATCGATGGCGCCGTGATAGACGTCCTGCGGCTGGCCCACGCGGGGGCTGGGTTCATAGAGCACGGTCGAGACCGGCCCGCACACCACCTGGCCGGGCGCCAGCACGCCGAACTGGCTGATGCCCTTGAGGTAGCCATAGGGTCCGCGCCCGTCGAGCACGTCGTGGATATCGCCCGAATACCACTTGGCGAGGCGCTTGATGGCGGCCCAATCGGTCTGGTTGTAGTCGTAAGCGGCCATTTAGCTGGGTTTTCCTTGTTGGTTGGCGGCGTCGATCGCCTGCTGGAGATAGGCGGTGGAATTGTCGATATGCTCGCGCATCAGCGCGCGGCTGCCTTCGACCTTGCCGGTGCGAATGGCGTCGAAGATGGCTTCATGCTCGGCCACGCCCTCGGCCTGCGTCTTGCTCGGCACGCGGCTGGTCAGGCGGATGACGTCGGTAATCAGCGCATAGAGATTGCCGTAGACGCTGGAGAGAATTTCATTGCCCAGCGACTGCACTAAAGCCCGATGAAACCGCGCATCGGCCTCGGCATATTGAGAAAACTCCTTGGCGCCAGAGAGTTCGTCGAGCGCGGCGGCGACATCGGGGGACAATTGCCCCTCCCCCGCCGCCAGCCGGCCCACCACTTCGAGCTCGAACATGCGCCGCACATCCATGAGTTGGACGAGATAGGCCGGGTCTTCGGCAAAAAGGCTGCGCACCGTGGTGGCCAGCGAGCCGAGGAACTGCTCGACGTCATCACGCACCACTTCGGCCCGCTCGCCATGCTTGCGGCGCACCAGCCCCTTGGTCTCGAGAATTTGCAGGCCCTCGCGCACCGAGCGCGTGCTGATGGCAAAGCGCCGCGCCAGGTCGGCCTCGGACGGCAGGCGTTCACCCACCTTCAACTCACCGGACAGGATTTCGGCCTCGATGGCCGAAACCACCGAGGCATGCAGCTTCCCGCGATCCGGTGCGGCCGGGGTCACCATGCGGTGAAACCGCCATCGACCACGACATTGGAGCCGGTCATGTAGGAGGAGGCGTCGGAAGCGAGGAACTGGATGACGCCGTTATATTCGCCCTTCTCGGCCTGGCGGCGCATCGGCACCCGCTCGAGGAAATTGTCGACGAATTCCTTGTCGAAGCTACCGGTCTTGACCCCGCCGAAGGAGATCAGGTTGCAGCGGACATTCTTCTCGGCCCAATAGGTCGCCACATAACGGGTGAGGTTCACCAGGCCCGACTTGGACGCGGCATAAGACACGGCCTTGATGAAGGGTACGCCGTCGCGCTTCTCGCGATAGGCATAGAGCGCCTGGTTGGGGGAGACGATGCCGTAGATGGAGCCGACATTGATGATGCTGCCGCGACCCTGTTCGGCCATCTTGGCGCCGATCACCTGGCTGCACAGCATGACGCCGGTCAGGTTCACATCGATGATGTCGTCCCAGAATTTCTGCGGATAGACCTCGAAGGGCGCGTTCTGCTCGGCGCCGCCATCGGGCTTGGAGTCGATGCCGGCATTGTTGACCAGTACGTCAGGCACGCCCCAATCGGCGATCAGCTTGTCCGTGGCGGCTTCGAGCGCCGCCTTGTCGGTCACGCTGGCCTCGTAGACCCTGATGCTGTCGCCGAGACCGGGGAACAGCTCGTCGAGCTTGTCCTGCGTCACCGGCCGGCGGCTATAGACCGCCACCTTGGCGCCGGCCTTGGCCAGCGAGGTCGCGAATTCGCGCCCCAGTTGCCCCAGGCCACCCGTGACGACAATCACCTTCCCCGCGACGCTAAACAGATCAGACATCAACCGCTCCAACATATGTCATAAGTCATATGTCATAAGCGGATGAATGACCGAGAGCAAGCCCCGGCAGGCAACAAGCGGGAAAGCTGTGGGAAAGCTCGCGGCAAACACCGGGCGCGCAACGGCCAAAGGCCAAGCCCGCATGCCGATGATTTCAGCGATTTACGGAAGGTTGGCTGGGGTGCCAGGATTCGAACCTGGGAATGCCGGTACCAAAAACCGGTGCCTTACCGCTTGGCGACACCCCCAACTTGGCGCGGTTCCTACACGGTTTGCCCGGGCTTCGCAACACGGCCGCAACGGCTGTAAAAAGCCTGCTCTAGACGCTTGAATGCGCGGGCAAGCGCAGCTATAACCCGCCCCATTGCGACAGGCAGCGCGCCCGAAACCGGCCCGCCGCCACCACATCCCGAGTCGCTTTTCTGACGGAGTATAGCGCAGCCTGGTAGCGCACCTGCTTCGGGAGCAGGGGGTCGCGTGTTCGAATCACGCTACTCCGACCAATCAGCCCGGCCTCTCACGAGGCCGGGCTTTTTTCATGCCGTAAGATCTTGCTGCAAGTCCGCTAACTAGTTGCTGGTTATGCTCAATTGGTCCAGCAGCATATCGGTCAGCCGCAGGCTGGCGCCGGTCGTGACCAGCAGGGGTGGCAGGGTCAGCCATTCCAGCGTCCAGGCGGCGCCCGAGCGCTCATATTCATGCACCATGGCCTGGCCGAGAATGCCCGACAGGCCGGCATTGTGACGCGCCAGCGCCACCAGCACCTCGGCATTGACCGGGTTGGCCTTGTGCGCCATGGCCGACGAGCCCCCTGCTCCTTCGAGCCGAACTGCCCCCACTTCGTTCTGCGCCAGCAGGGCCACGTCGGCGCCGAGCTTGCCGAGCGAGCCGCTGATCAGCGCCAGGAGATTGCCCAGCGCCACAATAGGGTCACGCGTCGCCTGCCAGGGGCCGGCAATGCCGAGATCGAGCCGCCGCGCCATGCCGGTGGCAATGGCGTCGCCATGGCCGCCAAAGCTGCCGCGATCACCCACCGGCCCGCCCAACTGCACCACCAGCAAAGTCCGGCGCATGCCGGCCAGCGCCCGCAGGTAGCGCTGCAAGGGCTCGCTCCAGCTACCGATCTTGGCGGCCCAGCTGGTGGGCAGCGCCACCTGCATGCGTGTATGGGCCATCAGCGGGCGGGACCCGGCTTGGGCAGCCAGTGCTTCCAGCCGGTCCAGCAGCGCCGTCAGCCGCGCCTCGTAGATATCGAAGGCCTTGGCCAGCTGCAGCATCAGCGCGGTGTCGATCACGTCCTGGCTGGTGGCGCCCTTGTGCAAAGCGGCGCGATGCGGCTCGGCCACGTCGGCCCGCAATTGCCGCACCAGCGCCGGCACCACGACGCCATCCTGCGCCATGCCTGCAGCAAGCTCGGCCCGGTCGGGCACGAAAGTGGCAATGGCCGAACGGATGGCGTCTGCCGCAGCCTCATCGATCCAGCCGCAATCGGCGCTGGCCTCGGCCAGGGCGGCTTCGACGGCCAGCATGGACGTCAGTTGCGCATCGTCGGAAAGCAGCGCTTCGATTTCGGCGTCGCCGGCAAGGGCTGAGAGCAGCGGGTTCATGGCAACCAGTATGGCCTGCTCACATATCGAAGAACACTGTTTCCTTGTCGCCCTGCAGGTGAATGTCCAGCACGTAGCGCGGCACGTCCCCCGCCTCCTTGCGGGCAATCAGCGTCAGGCGGCGGCGCGGGTCCATGATCTTGTTGAGCACGAAATCGGTGGCATTCGCCTCGGCCTCGTCCTCGAAATAGAGGCGGGTCTGCAGGCCGATATTGATGCCGCGGGCCACGATCCACAGGTTCACATGCGGGGCCATGGGCCTGCCGTCGGGGCCGGGCACCGGGCCGGGCTTGATGGTTTCGAAGGTAAAGATGCCTTCGGCATTGGTCGGCTGGCGGCCCCAGCCGGTAAAGGCCGGGGCCGAATTGGAATTCGGCCCCATGGGCGCGGTATAGGAGCCGTCTGCATCGGCCTGCCACAGCTCGAGCAGCGCATCGTTCACCAGCGCGCCCGAACCATCGAAAATCCGCCCGGTAATGATGATGCGCTCGCCCTTGGTGTCATCGGTCAGCATGGTGCTGCCCGGATCGGCGTCGTAGACGCCCCTGATCTCGGCGAAATTGGGCGTCAGCCCGATATGCACATAAGGTCCTGCCGTCTGCGACGGGGTTTCCTTGAGCGTGGGAACCGGGTGCAGCATCAATTGCCCTCCAGCTTGTTCTCGAACATGGTCGAGCGGCGGCCGCGCAGCACGATATCGAAGCGATAGGCCAGCGCATCCATGGGCGTGGTGTTGTGGCGGTCGAGCCGGGCGATAAGCTGGTCGATGGCCGACTTGTCGGCGATGGAGCCCACGATCGGGCATTGCCAGATCATCGGGTCGCCTTCGAAATACATCTGGGTGATCAGCCGTTGCGCGAAGGCATGGCCGAAGACCGAGAAGTGGATATGGGCCGGCCGCCAGTCATTGCCGCCATTGGGCCAGGGATAGGCCCCCGGCTTGATAGTGCGGAAGGAATAGAAGCCGTTCTCGTCGGTCAGGGTCCGCCCGCATCCGCCGAAATTGGGGTCGAGCGGGGCGAGATAGGCTTCCTTCTTGTGGCGGTAGCGGCCACCGGCATTGGCCTGCCAGAATTCCACCAGCGTATCGGGCACCGGCCGGGCATTCTCGTCAAGCACCTGGCCATAGACGATCAGCCGCTGGCCGATGGCCTCGCTGCCATCCTGGCTGTAATTGCGGATCAGGTCGTTATCGAGCGGGTTGATTGACGAATGGCCAAAAGTCGGCCCGGTCAGTTCCGAAGCCGTGCCGCCGAGCGACAGCAAGGCGTGTTTGGGGGCGCGGAAGGTCGTGCTCTTGTAGCCGGGCGTATTGGCCGGCGGATGCCAGTCGCGATTGCGCGGATAGAGCGCGCCGTCCGCTCCGGGTAGAATTATGCCGCTCATTGCCGCGCCTCCCGCTTGGCCAGTTCTTCCTTTGCCACCCTGAAGGCCCGGTTGGCTGCTGGCACGCCGGCATAAACCGCCACATGCAGCAGGGCCTCCTTGATATCGTCCGGCGAACAGCCGGTATTGGTGGTGGCCCGCACATGCATGGCCACTTCCTCATCATGCCCCAGTGCGGCCAGCAGCGCGATGGTCAGCATGGAGCGCTCGCGCTTGCTCAAGCCCGGGCGTGACCATACCGAGCCCCAGGCGCCTTCGGTGATGAAGGTCTGGAAATCGTCGTCGAACGGGGTGCTGCGCGAAGTGGCGGCATCGACATGGGCATTGCCGAGCACCGACCGGCGCGTCGCCATGCCGTGCTCGAAGCGCGTGGTTTCAGCCATGGCCGTGCTCCTTGAGGAAACCGAGGATCAACGCCGCCAGCTCGGCGGGTTGCTCGATGGAGGGAATATGCCCGACGCCGGGAAGGATTTCGAAGCGCGATCCGGCGATGGATTCGGCGCAGCTCCGCACCAGTTCCACTGGCGTCGACCGGTCGGCCTCGCCGGCAACTACCAAAGTGGGTGTGGCGATAGCGCCGATCTGCGCCGTTAGGTCGGTATCGCGCAAAGTTGCGCAGGTGGCGGCATAGCCCACCGGATCGCTGCGCAGGAAGAGATTGCGCCAGCCGGCCAGCGCATCGGGGTGTTGCTGCTGGAAGTCGGGGCTGAACCAGCGATCCATCACCAGGTCGGCGATAGCCCCGAGCCCCTCCTTGCGCACGGTGTCGATACGCGCGTTCCAGCCGGCCGCATCGCCCACTTTGGGTGCCGTGTCGCAGAGTATCAAAGCCGCCAGCCGCTCCTGATCGCGCAGCGCAAGCCCCTGGGCGATCAGCCCGCCGACCGAAACCCCAGCCAGCGCCAGCCGCTCGATACCTAGATGATCGAGCAGGCCCGTGAGGTCATCCACATGGTCTTCCAGCGCGTAGTCTCCCGGCGGCGTGTCGCTCAGGCCATGGCCACGCTTGTCATAGGAGAGCACGCGATAGCGGGCGGAGAGTATGTCGATCACCCCGTCCCAGATGCGCGCATCGGTGCCCAGCGAATTGACCAGCGCCAGCACCGGCGCATCGGCAGGGCCGGCCAGCCGGTAATGCAGCAGCACATCGTTAATCCGAACGCAGTCCATCCCGCCTCCCCGCCCCCGATATAAGGCGCTATCGTCGCAGAAGTAAAATGACTAAAACACACCAAACGATAACCTGACGATTATACAAACTGGACAAGTTTGCGGTCGGATCGCATCGCAGGGCCCATATCATAACCGGAGAAGTCGTTGGTCGCGCGCCTCATCGACCCCCGCATCAAGCTGCGGCACCTTGTCTGCTTCATCGAGGTGGCGCGGCTCAAGAGCGTCGTCAACGCCGCCGAAGCGCTGAATATCAGCCAGCCCGCGGCTTCCAAGACCATCCAGGAGCTCGAGCAACTGCTGGGCGGCAGCCTGTTCGATCGCAGCAAGCGTAACCTGTTCCTCGCGCCCTTCGGCGAGGTGTTCTATCGCTATGCTTCGACCAGCCTCGCCGCCTTGCGACAGGGCGTCGACGTGGCCCGTGGCGCGCATGAGGCCACGATCGTCCGGGTCGGCGCGCTGCCGACAGTCTCCGCCCGCATCCTGCCCGATGCGGTCAAGGCCTTCACCGCGACCGGTTCGGGCGTGCATACCCGGGTCATTACCGGGCCCAACGATCACCTGCTGAACCTGTTACGCACCGGCGATGTCGATTTCGTCATCGGCCGCATGGCCGAGCCCGATGCCATGGTTGGACTGTCCTTCGAGCATCTCTATTCGGAACGCGTGGTCATGGTGGTCCGGTCGGGTCATCCCCTGCTCAGCGAGCGCAGCTTCGACCTGTCGATGATCGAGCCCTATCAGACGTTGATGCCCACGCCCAATTCGCTCATCCGCCGGCTGGTCGACCGGATGCTGCTAACCCATGGCATCACCAAATTGCGCGACGAGGTGGAAACCATCTCCGACGCCTTCGGGCGCGCCTATCTCGGCCAGACCGACGCAGTGTGGATCATTTCAGAGGGCGTGGTCGCCCGCGATCTGGAACAGGGACGGCTCGCCTTGCTGCCGGTCGATACCAGCGAAACGACCGGCCCGGTTGGCCTCACAATGCGGACCGATACCGCATCCACCATGGCCGCGGACAGCCTGAAACAGGCCGTTCGCGACGTCGCCGCCAAGTTGCGCTGATCTAGTTTCGCTGCCCATGAGGAACCGGACTTCCCCAAGATTGCTTCAGCCGGCAACCGTCTCGCGGTAGTGCCGCAATACGGCATCGGCGTCGACTGCGGTGCAGACCAGTTGGGCCGGGCGGTTCGCCCAGTCGGGGTGCCCACCCTTGCGCGCGGCCGGCATCTGGATGGTCTGGCCGGCGGCAATGCCGTCGCGCACCACGCAGATCGGGCCGGAGCGTGTTTCGAACCAATCGGGGTATAGGGTATAGGTCACGGCCAGCAGGTCATGCCCCACCACCCCGGCCAGCCCCATGATTTCCTTGTAGAAGCGGGCATAGTGGTCCGACATCTGGCGCAGCAATTCGCCATTCTCGCCGGCCTCGGCCGAGAGCGCCGCCAGATAGTCCTCGCTGAGGATGATGTCATGCGTCACATCGAGCCCCACCACCACGACAGGCCAGTCGGCGGCAAAAATCTCGTCGGCTGCGACGGGATCGCCATGGATATTGGCTTCGGCGGCCGGGGTGATATTGCCGCTGCGGCCCTCATAGCCGAAGGCGCCGCCCATGATCACCACCTGCTTGGCCAGCCCGGCAATGGCGGGGTCCTGCCGCAGCGCGAGCGCCAGGTTGGTCATGCGCCCCACGGCGATGATCGTCACTTCGCCGGGATGGGCGCGCAGCGTATCGATGATGAACTGCGCTGCCGTTCCGGGCTGCAGGCCGGTCTCGTCCACACGCGCCGGAATCTCGATATCACCCAGCCCGTTATGGCCATGCACAGCGACCGGTTCCGGCTTGATCTTGCCGTCCAGCGTTTCGCCGGCGCCCTGGATGACAGGCGCGGCAAGACCGAAGCGCTGGCGCAGGAACAGGGCGTTGCGCGTCGTGGTGGCAATGTCGGCATTGCCCACGACCGTGGTGATGCCCAGCAGTTCGATTTCAGGCAGCTTGCTCAGGTAAAGCAGCGCCATGGCGTCGTCGATGCCCGGATCGGTATCGAAGATGACCTTCATCTCTAATGTCCAATACTGTATCGCGCCCTGCCTTGCGGACCTCGACGCGTGAAGGAAATGGGGAGTGGAGCGCATGCTCCATCGAAGGCGGCGAGCAATCACAGCGGATGGCCGCCGTCAAGGTGCCTCGCCGACGCTCCCGCATGTTCGCCTTTTTACGGGCTGAATTTCGGGGTGAAATCGATATCGAGACGCGGACCGTCAACGCCCACCTGACCATTGGAAATCCACACTTTTGTACACATGAATCAGTGAGCAAATAACATTTTTAACGATGCTGTGACGCGGCGTTGTTCGTCGTGTAAAAGGGTTTGTATGAATGCGGGGCACGAAAATGATCAAACCGGCCCGGACGCCAGCGCGTCGGGGCCGAAGTGTTGCGGCGGAGTTGGCTTTGCGGTCCCTTTCGACATCTGCGCTCGCCGAACTACTCGAGCTTACGGCTCGAATGTTGCATTCGCGTGGCTATGCCGCGGACCTGTTTCCGGCACAGTGGGCCGCCTTGCGGTATTTTTCCCGCGCCCCGGTCGGCCAGCGTACGGCTAGCGAACTGGCGCGTTTCCAGGGCCTTGCCAACGGACCGGTGAGCCGCACCGTGCGCACGCTGGTGCAGAAGGGTCTGCTGGCCAAGGCCGCCGAGCAGCCCAAGGGACGGGCCGAACTGCTCGAATTGACCAGCGCCGGCCGCACCATGCTTGAGCAGGACCCCACGCTGGCGCTTGAGGAAGTGATCAGCGAACTGGGCATCGCCGAGCAGGAATGCTTTGCCCGCTCGCTCGAACTCATCGTCCGGCGCCTGTCAGTGCTGCGCTAGGGCTAATCAACATTCATCTCAGGCCGGCCTCAGTGAATGTCGATTGGCGCTAGGGGCGGAAACAGCGCCAGGATCTCCCGGACCAGCTCGCCGATATCGAAGGGTTTCACATAGACCTTGCGCGCACCCCAGACCAGGGCCAGCGCCGCAGCCGACGCGATGGAGAGCCCCGGCCCGCCCCCGGTCACCACGAAAATCGCCGACAGCGGCGACACGGTGCGAATCGACTGGATCACCTCTATGCCGTCGGCGCCCGGCATCCACAGATCGGTCACTACCACGTCGAACGTATCGCGACGCAGGGCCTCGATGGCGTCCCTGCCATTGCCGACTTCGGCCACGCTGAAGCCAACCGCGCTCAGCGCCTGCTGCAGTGGCAGGCGATTGTCGGCACTGGCATCGGCTATCAGCACCGTTCGGGTCGACGCGTTATTCATCGGCTCCCCCAGAACCCGCTCTCACCCAATCCGTTGCTCAGTGAGCAGTAGAATGTCAAGCAAAAGGCCGGCACAAGGCCGGCCTTTTTCAGTCTTTTGCAGCGGTTTAGCGCTTGGCCAGAATATTCCATGCGCCGGTTACAGTCAGCGCGGCCAGGGCCATCTTGAGAATATCCCAGATGACGAAGGGCTGGATGGCGCCGGCAAAGGCCGAGGCAACCACGTTGTTCTGGTCGATCCAGCCGGCATTACCGGACAGAGCCAGCAGCCAGACGAAGCCCAGCACCAGCAGCACGGCGTCGGCGGCAACCATGGCGACAAACAGGGTCAGCGGCTTGCCCGAAGCGCCCTTGTCGGTGGCGTAGCCGATGATGGCGGCCATGACGAGGAAGCCGAGCAGGAAGCCGCCGGTCGGGCCGACGAGATAGGCCAGGCCACCGCCAGTGGCGAAGACCGGCAGGCCGACAGCGCCTTCGAGCAGGTAGAGCGCGACAGTGGCAACGCCGATGCGCAGGCCGAAGGCCGCCGCGAGCGCCGCGATGGCAAAGCCCTGCAGCGTCACCGGGACGGGCCAGACCGGCACGTTGATCTTGGCGCAGATGGTGATGAGCAGCGTGCCGAGCACGACGGTTGCGAGATTGGACGCGAGGCGCGCAGCATCGCCCTTGGGCTGGAATACACCGAGCAGCGTATTGGGCGTGGTCAAAGTCACGGCCATTTCATACCTTCCATGCTTGTCTGAACCGGCGTCCCCTCCCGGGCCGCGCTGTCGTTCAAATCACGACTTCTTTAGTCTCTCGGCAAAGTGAGTGCAATGGCATCGCCCACCCCCGTCCTGTCCTTCGACAGGGACTTCGACCCCCAGACCGGCCAGCCCGTTCCCGTCGCCGATGGCATAATCCGCATCACCGCGCCCAATGCCAGCGCCTATACATTCACCGGCACAAACAGCTTTCTGCTGGGCCATGAGCGGCTGGCGCTGGTCGATCCGGGGCCGGACGATCCGATCCATCTTGTCGCGCTCATCGATGCCATTGGCGGGCGGCCCCTCGAAGCCATCCTGCTTTCGCATACCCACCGCGACCACAGCGCATCGGCCGCGCGGCTGGCGCGCGATCTGGGCGTTCCGCTCTGGTTCGGCGGCCGGCATCGCCTGTCGCGCCCGCTGCGGCGATTCGAGCGCAACCCCATCCGCAAGTCCTGCAACTGGAATCTGGTGCCCAACCGCACCCTCGTCGATGGCGAATCCATCATGGCGGGCGACCTGCCCATCACCGTCCACACCACGCCAGGCCACTGCGCCAATCACCTGGCTTTCAGCGTTGGAGACATCCTGCTCAGCGGCGACCATGTCATGGGCTGGAATTCGACCCTGGTCTCGGTGCCCGATGGCTCCATGGCCGATTATTTCGCCTCGCTCGACAAGGTCATCGCCCTGCCCTGCCGCCAATATATCCCCGCCCATGGCGGCCCCATTGCCGATGGCCCCGCCTATGCCACCGCGCTCAAGGCCCACCGCCAGATGCGCAACGAACAGGTCATCGCCTCCGTCAAGGCCGGCGCCCGCACCATCAAGGCCATCGTCGCCGCGATCTATCCGGCCCAGCCGCTGCCCGTGCGTCGCGCCGCCGGCCTCACCATCACGGCCCATGTCGAATATCTGGAGGGACTGGGCCTGCTGAAGGTGTCGCGCGGATTGCTGGGAACGCGCATTACCGCAGAAGCCTAAAAACGCATGACAAGCGCCGGGATGAAGCGTGGATTCCCGCCTTCGCGGGAATGACATCGATGGAGAACCGCCACTACTCCGTCACCGTCTCGGGTGTCTCCTCCACCCCTGCCTCCACCGGCAGGTTGGCATTGGGATTGTCCCGCAGCAGGCTGGTCACCGCCTCGTCCAGCGCCGCGAGGAAATCCTCGATCCGCTTGCCGTTGGCACCGAAATCATGCAGCGCGTTGAGCGAGGCCGAACGCATGTCCACCGTCGAATTGGTCAGCGTGCCGGTCACCCTTATCACCACCTCCTCGCGCCAGCCGGGCAGCGTCATGATGCGGGCATTGACCTGCCCGGCATCGAGCCCTGATGTGGGCTCGCGCAACGTGCGGATATCCCAGCCATTGCCCGCCACCAGCGCTTCGACCAGTCCGAAGGTCGGCACCAGCCCCAGCGGATAGGTGCGCGTCTCGACATTGGGAAAGACCGAGGCCATCTCTTCCGCCGACAGCATTTTCGGCGCCGGCATGGCCTGCATACCGGGGTCGAAGACCAGCGGCAGCAGTTCCCGGTCCGTCGTGGCAATGTCGGTCACAGCAGGATAGGTCAGCATCAAATTGCCATACCAAGCGAAGGGCAGCAGGCTCAGCGTGCCGAACAGCAGCCCGGCCAGCGCCTTGTCCCAGCCCCGGTCGCCCGTCTGCCACAGCCGGGCCAGCGCGATCACCGCTGCCAAAACAGCCAGCAGCGCCACCAGCCCCGCGGCCAGCACCGCCACCAGGAACAGATCGCTGGTAATCAGGCCGAAGCGATGCAGCAGCACAGAGATGATGACGAGCGGTATCGCAACGCTGCCCAGCCGGCGCGCCGCAATGGCCCATTTCGATGTCCGGATCAGTATGCGCAATGCCGCCCCTTCACATGCGCCGCAAGATTAGCCGCAAGGTATTGCGCGAATTTGAAGATTTCCCCGCCCGACGCTCATTTGCGCTTGATCTTGCCCGGCGCCCCGCACATGGCGCGGATCGCGCTCCATTCCGCCGCGGTAAAGGGCGGCTCCAGCCCGGTCGGCCGCTGCTGGCTCAACACTTCCAGCGCCGCCTTGCGGTCCTCGGTCAGCGGATGGGTGCTGAGCAAGGCCAGCGCCCGGGCAAAATCATCGTCCGCCCCGACCCGGTTGATCAGGTCCGCCAGCCCCGCCGGGTTGAAATCCATGCGCTCGGCGGCATGTGCCGCAAAACTATCGGCCTGCCGCTCGGCATCGCGCGAAAAGCGCGCATCGATGATGGTCGCACCCAGGCCCGCCGCCACCGAAATGCCCGTCATGTCGCCCAGGATAAAGCCGATCAGCGCACCGGTACCGGCGGTGGAGATCAGTTGCTCCATGCCGTGCCGATGGGCCACATGCCCCACTTCATGCGCCAGCACCCCGGCGAATTCGTCCGGCGTCTCGGCCTGGTCCAGCAGTGCCGAAAAGAAAAAGACCCGCCCGCCCGGCAGCGCGAAGGCATTGGGAATATCCGATTTCACCACGGTGATATCGAGTTCGAACGGCGACCCCGACCCCTCCAGGACCGCCGCGCCAAAGCGCGCAATCGCCCGGTTGGCGAGGCTGTCGGGATCGGGATCGCAGGCCACGAGGCCTCCGCTGTCCCCAAGACTCGCCTCCATCTGCCGCGCCACCGTCTCGCCCAGGCTCCGTTCCCAGGCCGGCGGCACCAGCCCGGCAATGCGGCCGGCCAGCAGCGGCACGCCATAGAGATAGGCCACGATCACCGCCGCCAGCGCCACGGTGGCGGTCACTGCGATCCGGATTTCGCGCCCGGTCTGTTGCCGGCGCTTTTCGGTCAGCACCGGCAGCGTCGCCAGCACCCGGCCCACATTCTCGCGGCCCGTGACCACCACGCGCGCGCCGGCCGGCAATCCATTGGCACCCAGCCGCAATTCATGCTTGCGGCTCGGCACGGCGAACAGGTCACCCGTCGGCCAGCGCGCCAGTTCGGCCCCATCCCCGGCGCGGACCACCAGCGTGCCGGCCGCATGGTCGAGGTCAACGGCGTGAACCGCCGCCGTCAGCCCGTCGTGATAGCGTGCAGCGATCCCCATCAATAGGCTCCGACATTGAGCGCATCAGCCAGGCCTTCACCGCCAAGTCTGGTGTCCTCGCCCCGCGCCCGGACGTCGCCGAGGCTATCGAGTCCGGTAATGCTGGCGCCCTGCGCCACCAGTTTCCAATAGCCCAGCCCCAGGAACAATTCGGCCATCAGGCTGAACGCGGCCAGTAGCAGCAGGTAACCGAAGATGATGGCCACCAGCACGGCGAAACTGCCCTGCAGGTGCTGCATGAACACCGCCGGATCGAATTCGCCCCCGGCAAAGGCGTCGCTGGCCAGGGCGCCCACCACCACGACCCCGCCGATTGCCAGCACGATATAGCTCCCCACCAGCGCCAGCCCGAACAGCATATAGCGCCCGAGCAGCCCCCTGGCCCGCACATGCACGCTCAGTGCCGCCTGTCCCAACCGCACCGCTGAGAACATGCGGCTGAGTTCGCGCGATTGGTAATACAGCAGCACCAGCCCGATCAGCGCTGCGGCGACGAGCATGACCAGCACGCCGCCCGGCCGCGGCACCCCGACTGTCGGCATGGCACCCGTGACCCAGCTCAGGCCCAATCCTCCCGCGCCGAGCAGCACAATAGCCACATAGGAGAGATAGAAGGGGCCGGCCAACTGCTTCCAACTGCCCGTGAAGCCGAATTGCCGGTCCCCATACCAGCTATGGCGATAGCGGTAGCTCCACAGATTGCCTGCCATGAAGGGATAGGCCAGCCCCGCCGTCACCAGCACCAGCAGCGACCAGAAGAAGCGCCGGAACGCATAGTTCCAGGCGCTGCCGCCCTGGTCGCAGCGAATGCCGCGCCACAGCGTCCGCGACAGCCGGAAATCGCGCGCCCGATAGATCGCGTAGCCCATGAGGAACCACAGCAGCACGCCCACGCCGGCATAGCCGATGACGGCCGCTTCCGACGATTGCGTCGAGAGATAGAAGAACAGCCCATAGAGCGGCACGAACACCGCCAGCGCCATCAGGAAACCGAGCAGCAGTTGGATGGCATTGCCGGTATATTCCAGCGGATCGCCGTCGATTTCGGTATTGGACCAGTAAAAGCGCCGCTTCCACGTGGTCAGCCAGAAGCGATAAAGCCCGATCGTGGGAATGAGCAGCACATAGCCGCGCAGCAGCATGCCGCCCAATTCGCCCCGCGTCCCGGTAAACTTGACCGGCACCGGCCGCTCCTGCCCCCAGACCATGATCCACCCTCAAGCCATCGGGAGGGTTTTAGGCGAGGCAGGCGGGATTGGGAAGGTGCGGGCGTCGGCATCTGGCAGGATGGCCGGCCCCCGAGTGGAGCCACCCCTCGCCCCGTGCGGGAGAGGGGGTAATTTCTTCGTTCAGAAGAAATTACGGGTGAGGGGTCTGCGCCCCCCCATGCTTCAATGTGGGCGGATAGCACAGTAGCCCCCTCATCCGCCCTTCGGGGGGAGAAGGGTAGTCCGTGGATGGGGCAACATCGCACCACAAACGCGATCTGTTCCTCCCCCTATCAGGGGGAGGCTAGGAGGGGGTATCCCCTAAGGATAAAGCCGCGCGCTGCTCCACCCATCCCCATCCCGCACGAACCGCACCCGGTCATGCAGCCGGAATTCCCCATCCTTCCAGAACTCGATGCTTTCGGGCACCAGCCGGAACCCCGACCAGTGCATCGGGCGCACCACGGCATCCTCGCCGATTTCCGCGCTGATCTCGGCCACGCGCGTCAGCAAGGCCTCCCGACTCGCCACCGGCCGCGACTGTTCCGACGCCGATGAAGCGATCTGGCTGCCCCTGGGGCGGCTGGCGAAATAAGCGTCGGCTTCCTCCGGCGACACCACTTCCACCGGCCCGCGCATCCGCACCTGCCGGCGCAGCGATTTCCAGTGCATCACCATGGCCGCCTTGGGCTGGGCCAGCAATTGCTTGCCCTTCTCGCTCTCGAAATTGGTGAAGAAGCAGAAGCCTCGCGCGTCGCGGCTGTTGAGCAGCACCATGCGCACATCGGGCATACCCTCGCCATCGACGCTGGCCAGCGCCATGGCGTGCGGATCGTTGGCTTCGGCCTCCTTGGCCAGGGCAAACCATTCCTCGAACACGGCGAAGGGGTCGAGGTCGGTGCGGTCGCTGTCGTCGAACAGGCGCTCGGTCAGCGTCTGGAGCATGGTGGAATCATCCCTTCGTCGCGCATAACTGGACAAGCCAGGAGGGCATGGCCATATAGGACTCGAACCTTGGGCGAAGCAACGCCCTCGACATTGAACGGACCAAATGCGCGATCCCTATACCGTGCTTGGGGTGCCAAGATCGGCGAGCGAGAAGGACATCAAGTCCGCCTATCGCAAGCTGGCCAAGAAGTATCACCCCGACCAGAACCCGGATGACCCAGCGGCGCACGGCAAATTTGCCGAGGCGACGAATGCCTATGACCTGCTGAACGACAAGGACAAGCGGGCCCAGTTCGACCGTGGCGAAATCGACGCCGACGGCAACCCGAAGTTTGCCGGCTTCAACCCCGGCGGCTTCAGCGGTGCCTCGCGCGGCGCTCGTGGCGGCGGTGGCGCAGCGGGTGGCTTTTCGGCCGAGGACATCCTCAAGGAATTCATGAGCGGCTTCGGCGGCCAGCCGCGCGGCGGCATGGGCGGGGACCGCGGCCCGGCCGGCGGCGCCCAGTGGGACCCCTTTGCCGGCACGACCGCCGGTGGCGGGCGCAGCATGAAGGGCGAGGACATCGTGGTGAATGCCACGATCTCGCTGGAAGATGCGCATAACGCCAAGCCCATCGACGTGCGCATGCCCTCGGGCAAGGTGCTGTCGGTCAAGATTCCCGCCAAGGTCGAGGAAGGCCAGCAGATCCGCCTCAAGGGCCAGGGCTCACCCGGGCTCGGCGAGCCCGGCGATGCGCTGGTCACCGTCCGCTTCGAAAAGTCCAGGCAATTCCGTCGCGACGGCGCGGACCTGCGCACCGATGTCGCGCTGGCGCTTTACGAAGCCGTGCTCGGCGCCAAGGTCCGTGTGCCCACGCTCGACGGCTCGGTCGAACTCAACCTGCCCCCCGGCGTCGACACGTCAAAGGCCCTGCGCCTCAAGGGCAAGGGCCTCTATGGCGATGGCGACCTGTATGTAAACCTGCGCGTCGTCCTGCCCCCCGGCGGCGACCCGGACCTGGAAGCGCTGGCCCGATTCATGCGCGACCAGAAGCCGTATAAGGTCAGGGACTGACGTTGCCCCCAGAGTGGAGCCACCCCTCGCCCCTTGTAATTTCTTCGTTCAGAAGAAATTACGGGTGAGGGGTCTGCGCTATCCCATGCTTCAATGCCTGGGGATGATCCGGCGCCCCCTCATCCGCCCTTCGGGCACCTTCTCCCACGAGGGGAGAAGGGGGTCGGTGGTCACCCTCGCGGCGCCGCCGCCCTAGCCAGCCGATCATTGATCGCCTCGCCCAACCCCTCCTCCGGGATCGGCGCCACGGCAATCACCCCCACCCCCGCCGCATCCAGCTCATGCAGCATCGAAAACAAATTCCGCGCCGCCTCGTGCAAATCCCCCGCCGGTGACAGGTTCCGCACCACGCCGTCGAAGTCCGGCACATCCCCAAACGCCAGATAGGCCTCGCCCGCCCGCGGCTCGGCATTGAGCCGCATCTGCGCATTGGGTGCATAATGGCTCGCCAGCATGCCCGGCGCCGCCACGGCACCGCCCTTCTCCGCCAGTTCCACCGACACGCCCAGCCGCCGCTCGATCTCCCCCCGCGCCACCGCCCCGGCCCGCAACTGCACCAGCCGCCCCCCTCGACGCGGATGATGGTCGACTCCACCCCCGCTCGGCACGGCCCGCCATCGAGCACCGGCACTTTTCCCGCAAACCCCTTCCGCACCTGCTCGGCCGTCGTCGGCGACAGGCGCCCCGACGGATTGGCCGACGGCGCTGCCAGCGGCCGCCCCACATCAGTGATAAGCTCCAGCGCCAGAGCATGATCGGGAATGCGGATCGCCACACTGTCGAGCCCGGCCATGACCACATCGGCCAGCCCATTGCCCGGCCTGGCCGGCAGCACCAGCGTCAGACTGGCGGGCCACAGACTGGCAACCTTCAGCGCCAGCGGCGAAAATTCCGCCAGCGCCTCGGCCATGGCGAGGTCGGCGCAATGCACGATCAGCGGGTTGAAACGCGGCCGCCCTTTGGTCTCGTAGATCGATAGCACCGCATCGGCATCCGTCGCATCCGCCCCCAGCCCATAGACGGTTTCGGTGGGAAAGGCGCAGAGCCTGCCCGCGCGCAGCAGGGCGGCGGCTTCGGCCACGGTTCGGGGATCGGCGGCGGCGTGGGTCATGCCGGTTGTTTGACAATGCCGCCCTCGCGCGTCAAGACGAAGGACCGAATCAGGAGACTCATCCCGCGTGACCACGCTGCTCGTCAGCCAGCCGAACTTTGCCGACCATGTCACGCCGCAGGGTCACCCCGAGCGCGCCGACCGCATCCGTGCCGTCGAGGAAGCGCTGAAAAACCCGCGCTTCGACAAGCTCCTGCGCCGCGATGCCCCCACTGGCGATCTCATGCTGGCCGAACTGGTCCACGACGGCAGCTATCTCGCCCATCTGCGCAGCGGTCGGCCGGCCGAGGGCATCGGCCAGCTCGATGCCGATACCTTCATTTCCGCAAATTCGCTCGCCGCCGCCGCCACCGGACTGGGCGGCGCATTGGCCGCGCTCGATGCGGTGCTGCTGGGCGAAGCCGACAATGCCTTCTGCGCCATCCGCCCGCCCGGCCACCATGCCGAGATCGCCACGCCCATGGGCTTCTGCCTCATCAACACGGTGGCCATCACCGCCCGCGAGGCACAGCGCAAATATGGCGCCGAGCGCGTGGCCATCGTCGATTTCGACGTGCATCACGGCAATGGCACGCAGGACATCTTCCAGGCCGATCCCACCGTCTTCTACGCCTCCAGCCACCAGATGCCGCTCTATCCGGGCACCGGCAAAGCCAGCGAGACCGGCGTCGGCAATATCGCCAATGCCCCGCTCGCACCCGACACCGACGGCGAGCGCATGCGCCAGGCTTATACGGACCGCATTATCCCGGCGCTGATCGACTTCGCGCCCGACCTCATCCTCATCTCCGCCGGCTTCGATGCCCATGAGCGCGACCCGCTGGCCCAGCTCAACTGGCAATCATCCGACTATGGCTGGCTCACGGGAAAGTTGATGGATGCCGCCGCGCAGTGCTGCGGCAACCGCATTGTGTCGCTGCTCGAAGGTGGCTATGACCTCAAGGGCCTGGCGGGGGGTGTTTCGTACCATGTCGCCATGCTGATGGACGGCGCCACCGGGCGCCTCGAAGACTAGGAGCCGGGACGATGGCCGACAATGACGATGTCAAGACGCTGAGCTTCGAGGCCGCTCTGGCCCAGCTCGAGGAAATCGTCGGCAAGCTCGAATCAGGCCGCGCCCCGCTGGCCGAGTCCATCGCCATCTACGAGCGCGGCGAAGCCCTCAAGAAGCATTGCGAGGCGCTGCTGCAGGCGGCGGAAGCCCGCATCGAGAAGATCACCCTCTCCCGCGACGGAAAGCCCACTGGCACCGAGCCGCTGGACGCGTAGAATTCGCGGGTTCCAGCAGACCCAGGCAAGATGACCAGTCCCAAATCCCTCCGCAATTTCCGCATCGTGCTCTGGGCGCTGGTCGCCGTGGTGGCCATCGGCGCCACCGCGCTTTATCTGTTCCGCCCGCCGGCCCGCCCGCTCGGCGTTACCGGCCAGCCGTTCGAGCTGGCCTCCACCCAGGGCGGCAGTTTCACCCAGGACAGCCTCAAGGGTACGCCAAGCCTGATCTTCTTCGGCTACACATTCTGCCCCGATGTCTGCCCCACCACATTGGCCGAAACCACCGCCTGGCGCGAAGCGCTCGGCCTCACGCCCGAACAGCTCCGCATCATCTTCGTCACCGTCGATCCGGCGCGCGATACGCTCGATGCGGTCAAGGGCTATGTCGAGGGCTTCGACCCCTCCATCATCGGCCTGGTCGGCGACGAAACCCAGACCGAAGCGGTCAAGGCCGCCTTTGGCGTGGTCGGTGAAAAGGCCGATGGCTATGCCGATGACGACCCCTATTATCTCGTCAATCACACTGCCCTGACCTTCCTCATCGACGCCGACGGCAGTTTCGACGGCACCGTCGCCTATGAGGAAGCCAGCGACACCGCCATTGCCAAGGTCAAGCGCCTGGTCGAGGGATGACCGAGCGCATCCGCCTCGATCTCGCCCTCGAACAGCGCGGGCTCGTCCCCAGTCGCGCCCGGGCCCGCGACGCCATCCTGCGCGGCACCGTCACCATCAACGGCATTGCCGCGACCAAGCCGCACCAGATGGTAGGCCCCGCCGACAAGCTCGCCCTCAGTGACCCCGCCGCCAACTACGTCTCCCGCGCCGCCCTCAAGCTGGTGGCTGGGCTGGACGCCGGTGGCATCGACCCGTCGGGCAAGACCTGCCTCGATGTCGGCGCCTCCACCGGCGGCTTCACCCAGGTGCTGATGGAGCGCGGCGCTGCCCGCATCTACGCCGTCGATGTCGGCCACGACCAGTTGCACGCCCGCCTCAAGGGCAGCACCCGCGTCGCCAGCATGGAAGGCGTCAATGCCCGCGACCTTACGCCCGAACTGATCCCCGAACCCATCGACCTGCTGGTCTCCGACATCAGCTTCGTCTCGGTCACCAAGGTCCTCGCCGCGTCGCTGGCTCTCTGCACGTCCGATGCCGATGCGGTGATCCTGTTCAAGCCGCAATTCGAGGTTGGCCGCCAGAACATCGGCAAGGGCGGCATCGTGACGGATGAAGCGGCCATCGCCACCGCACTGGCCGAGGTCATCGCCTTCGTCACCGCACAGGGCTTCGCCCACCGTCTATCCGTCACCTCGCCTATTGTCGGCGGTGACGGCAATTTGGAAACCGTGCTGGTATTCGCGCGCTCAGACCGCGATTAGCACCCGAATTTGTGTTTGCCGCCCGCTTCGGCTAGGGCAGGACACCTTCCCTTGATCTCGACAGGAATCCAGCCATGGCTGACGCCAATGACGACTATGTCTACGACGAACAGACCGGCGAATGGCGCCCGGCTTCCGAGCTGGCGGCCGAGGCGGCAGCCGGCCCGGCCGTCGTGGACGCATCGGGCAATGTGCTGGCCGATGGCGATTCCGTCGTGCTGATCAAGGACCTCAAGGTCAAGGGCGCAGGGCAGACCCTCAAGCAGGGCACCGTCATCAAGTCGATCCGGCTGACCGACAATCCCGAGGAAATCGACTGCCGCCACGACGCCATCAAGGGCCTCGTGCTGCGCACCGAATTCGTGCGCAAGCGCTGAGTTCTAGTTCCGCTCGAACCCCACCGCGCCCTCCCGCCCGGTCTGGCCGCGATGCCTTAGCGCATGGTCGGCCAGCACCAGCGCCATCATCGCCTCGCCCACCGGCACGGCGCGGATACCCACGCAGGGGTCGTGCCGTCCCTTGGTGATGATGTCGGTATCCTCATTGGCCGTGGTCACGGTCTGCCGCGGCGTCAGGATGGACGAGGTCGGCTTCACCGCGAAGCGGCACACGACCGGATCGCCATTCGAAATCCCGCCAAGAATGCCGCCGGCATGGTTGTTGAGGAAATAGGGCCGCTCCGGTCCGGCCCGCATCTGGTCGGCATTCTCGACGCCCGTCAGGCTCGCCGCCTCGAAGCCGGCCCCGATCTCGACGCCCTTGACGGCATTGATGCTCATCATGGCCGAGGCGAGGTCGGCGCTCAGCTTGCCATAGATCGGCGCGCCCCAGCCGGCCGGTACACGTTCGGCCACCACCTCGATCACTGCGCCCACCGAATTGCCGGCCTTGCGGATGCCGTCGAGATAGTCGGCCCACAGTTCCGCGGCCTTGGCGTCAGCACAGAAGAACGGGTTCTCGCCTACCTGCTCCCAGTCGAAATTGTTATAGTCGATCTTGTGCGGTCCCACCTGCACCAGGCTGGCCCGGATCGAAATCCCCGCCAGCACCTGCCGCGCCACCGCGCCGGCCGCCACGCGCGCCGCCGTCTCACGCGCCGAGGTGCGACCGCCACCCCGATAGTCGCGAAGGCCGTATTTCTGGTCATAGGTATAGTCGGCGTGGCCCGGACGATACTTGTCGCGGATTTCCGCATAGTCCTTGGAGCGCTGATCGGTGTTCTCGATCAGCAGGGAAATCGGCGTACCTGTCGTGCGCGGCCCGTCGGTGCGCTCGTCCTCGAACACGCCTGACAAAATCTTGACCTCATCAGCCTCGCGCCGCTGTGTCGTATATTTGCTCTGCCCCGGCTTGCGCCGATCCAGGTCGCGCTGGATCATCTCCGGGGTCAGGGAAATGCCCGGCGGGCAGCCATCCACCACCACGCCCAAAGCCGGCCCGTGGCTCTCGCCCCAGGTGGTGAAGCGGAAGAGATGTCCTGACGTATTGAAAGACATGGCGCGACCTCGTGGTTGGCCGCTTTCTAGGCAGCCCCGCGCATCAGGTCAATCGAGCCAGTTCTCGACGCGGAGATTTGGCACGCGGGAGAACTCGCGGATGTTGTCGGTGACTATGGTGAGATCAAGAGCGAGCGCGTGCGCGGCGATAAGGATATCGTTTGGACCGATTGGACGGCCTGACCTGGTCAGATGCGCGCGGATGTCTGCATAGGCTACATCAACCGGATGTTCCATTGGCACGACCGCAATCCCGTTCAGAAACTCGTCGACCTCTCGTGAAAGCCGCTCAGATTGCCGATAGGCAGCGCCGAACCGCAGTTCACAAGCCGTTACGATGCTTACACCGATATGTTGATGGCCGAATGCCATCGCCTTGTGCCAAAGCTTGCCCTGCCCGTCGCGCATCAGCCGCGATACGATGTTGGTGTCCAGCAGGACCCTCAGGCTCATAGCTGGGGTTCGTCCAAGGGCAACAGATCGGAGTCGTCAATATCGGGAAAGTCCACCGGACCATATTCGGCGACGACATCGAGGAACGTTTTTTTCCGGTTTACTTTCGGCTCCACAACCAGTCGGTCGCCATCTTTGGTGATGGTCACCTCGGTTCCGGGCAATTCGAACTCCACCGGAATACGCACGGCCTGGTTGCGCCCATTGCGAAACAGGCTCGCCGTGCGGGTCTGCCCCCTATCGATCTTGATCTCATTCATCGGCGCCTCCATCAGGCATATGCCATAACATATGCCTGATCGCGCCAGCAAACAACCTACCCCCGCAGCAGCTCCATCCGTCCCGGCGTGAAATGCATGATCGCGTCCTGCGGCGGCGCCCAGTTGATCACTTCGACGATCGGGGCATGCTCGATCAGCACTCGCAGGGTGCGCGCAATGCCGCCATGGGCCACCACCACCGATGGTCCCTTGAGCACGCTGGAAAACTCGGCCAGCCGCGCCTCGACATCGCGATAATTCTCGCCGTTCTCGGGCCGGTAGTCCCAGTAGTCCTCAGTACGCTCGCCCGGCGCGATGGCCATATTGGCAGGAAGCTGTTCGAACAGTTCTCCTTCCAGCACGCCGAAGGAAATCTCCATCAACCGCACGTCATATTGCACATCCGGCAGGTGCCCCGCGAAGCCGGCGCGCACCCGGTCCATGGTCTCGCGCGTCCGGCCCAGCGGCGAGGCGTGCCATTCGAATGCCTGCGGGTCGAGCCCGCGCGAAGCGAACAGGGCGGCCAGCGTCCTGCCGTTCTGGCTGGCCTGGCCGCGCCCCTTGTCATTGAGCGGAATGTCCTTGCGCCCCTGATAGCGACGTTCGGCATTCCAGGGCGTTTCACCATGCCGGACAAAGTAGATTTCCGGCCAGACGAGGGCTGTCATGATATTCCCGCGCCACCGAGCCGGCGCGTCCTGCAATTGGGGTGGAAGCGAGCGCCTATTCGCTCGCCTCGGGCGCGGCATCGTCGAGCAGCTTCATGCCGACGATATTGAAGCCCGCATCAACGTAGTGGATTTCGCCGGTAACGCCACCGGCAAGATCGCTCAGCAGATATGTCGCCGCGCCGCCCACATCGTCGATCGAGACATTCTTGCGCAGGGCCGAATTGGCCTCCTGCCAGTGCAGCATGTCGCGCAGGCCGGAAATGCCCGAGGCGGCCAGCGTCTTGATGGCACCGGCCGAGATGGCGTTGACGCGGATGCCGGCCTTGCCCAGGTCCACCGCGAGATAGCGCACCGAGGCTTCCAGCGCCGCCTTTGCCACGCCCATCACATTGTAGTTCGGCACATATTTGGCCGCGCCGTAATAGGTCAGCGTCAGCAGCGCGCCGCCTTCGCTCATCAGCGCTTCGGCGCGCTTGGCGACGGCGGTAAAGGAATAGACCGAGATGTTCATGGTCAGCGCGAAATTGTCGGCTGACGTGTCGATATAGCGGCCTTCCAGCTCATCCTTGTTGGAAAAGCCGATGGCATGGACCACGAAGTCCAGCCTGCCCCACTTTTCCTTGATCTGGCGGAAGGTCTCGTCCATCGCCGCATCGTCGGTCACGTCGCATTCGACGAGGAAGTCCGAACCCACCTCGGCGGCCAGTGGTTCGACGCGGCG
This sequence comes from Devosia ginsengisoli, assembly GCF_024707105.1. GTDB lineage: Bacteria > Pseudomonadota > Alphaproteobacteria > Rhizobiales > Devosiaceae > Devosia > Devosia ginsengisoli_A. The sequence continues at coordinate 99,946 of NZ_JANQAJ010000012.1, forward strand.
CTTCAGCGCTTCGCCCTGGTAGGAAAAGGCCATTTCGGCGCCCTGCGCATGCAACTGCTTGGCAATGCCCCAGGCGATCGAACGGTTGTTGGCAAGGCCCATGATCAGGCCGCGCTTGCCTGCCATCAATCCAGTGGCCATTGTTATTATCCCTTGCTGGAGTTGTCGCGCCGGTTGTGGCACATGGCGGCCCAGCGGGGCAAGTTCGCCTGCCTGCACAGCCCGCCAAGCCTCGGTTTTTCCATGACACTTTCCCCCGCCGACACAATTGCCCAGCTCACCGCGCTCATTGGCGCCAGTGGCATCATCGGCGAGCCGGATCGGATGTCGGGTTACCTCAACGAACCGCGCCGGCGCTTCCACCAGAAGGCGGTTGCCGTCGCCCTGCCCGCTTCGGTGGAGCAGGTGCAGGCCGTGGTCCGCTGGGCCAATGAAAATCAGGTCGGTCTCATCCCCCAGGGCGGCAATACCGGACTGGTGGGCGCGCAGGTTCCCCTGCGTGGCGACGAGGTCATCGTGAGCCTGCAAAAGCTCGACCGCATCCGTGCCGTCGACGCCGCCGCCGGCACCATGACGGCCGAGGCCGGCACCATTCTCGAAAACGCCCACAAGGCCGCCGAAGCCGAGGGCATGATCTTCCCGCTCTGGCTGGCCTCGCAGGGTTCGGCCCGCATCGGGGGTCTGCTCTCCTCCAATGCCGGCGGGGTCAACGTGCTGGCCTATGGCAATGCCCGCGAACTCACCATGGGCGTCGAGGCCGTGCTGGCCGATGGCCGCCTCTACCGAGGCCTCAATTCCCTCAAGAAGGACAATACCGGCTACGACCTCAAAGACCTCCTGGTCGGCGCCGAGGGCACTTTGGGCATCATCACATCAGCCACGCTCAAGCTCTTCCCCAAGCCGGAGGACTACGAAACCGCGCTGATCAGCATTGCCGGCCCCGAGGCCGCCCTCACCCTGTTCCAGCATCTGCGCGAGCGCGTCGGCAGCCGCCTCAACGCTTTCGAGATCGTGCCCCATATCGGCCTCGACATGCAGTTGCGCCATGGCGTGCTCGATCGCGATCCCAGCGCCGGTCCCTCCCCCTGGTATGCGCTGATCGAAGTCAGCCGCATGAAGGGCGGCGCGCCCGGCGCGTTGCAGGCCGCCATCGAGGCGGCCTTTGCCGAAGGCCTGCTCGACAATGCCGTCTTCGCCGAATCCCTTGCCGACCGCACCCGCATGTGGGCTTTCCGCGAACAGATGAGCGAGGTGCAATCGAAGGAAGGCGCCTCGATCAAGCACGACGTTTCCGTGCCCATCGCCGCCGTCCCCCAGCTCATCGCCGAGGGCAGCGCTGCCGCCGAGCGGCTGGTGCCCGGCATTCGCCCGGTGCCCTTCGGCCATATGGGCGACGGCAATATCCACTTCAATTTCAGCCAGCCCGTCGGCGCCGATCCCAAGGCATTCATGGCCAGCGCCGACGAAATGCTGCACGAGGCGATCTACGAAATCGTCCTGCGCCTGGGCGGTTCGGTCTCGGCCGAACACGGCATCGGCCAGCTCAAGGTGGACCTGCTCAGACAGGTCAAGGACCCGGTGGCGCTGGACATGATGTGGGCCATCAAGATGGCGCTCGACCCCAGGGGCATCCTCAACCCTGGCAAGATGCTCGGGTAACCTCGGTGTAATCGAGTTACCGACCGGTGCCGCCTTGCGCCGGCGCATCAGCAGGCCCATCTATCCGCCCATGCTGCTCAATATCGACTTCCTCGACGACGCCACCCGCCCGCCCATCCAGAAGCTCGACGGCCTGACCGATGCCCAGCGCGCGCCGGGCCTGCATCTGCGGCAGATCCATGATCACCTGCGCGCCAATATGCTCACCCTCGGCAAGCTCATCGAGCGCGCCAATGCAGGCGGCGTGACGTCGGCCGAGATCGCCGCCGAAACCGATGATCTGGCCATGGTCGCCAACTATCGCCGCTTCGGCAATCTCTGCGGCCACCATTGCGGCATTGTCGACATGCATCACAATATCGAGGACTACGCCATTTTCCCGGCTCTGGCGCAGCAGGGGCCGGGTTTCAAGGCCATTGCCGACCGCCTGCGCGCCGAGCATGTCGTGGTCCACGAATTGCTCGAACGCCTCGTCGCCGCCCTCAATGCCCTGGCCGAGGAACCGACCCCGGCCCGCTTCGAGGATGCCAGGACGGTCTATCACGCGCTCGAACGCGTGCTGCTCTCCCATCTTGGCTGGGAAGAAGACGCCATGGGCGATGCCTTGGGCTATTTCGGGATCGGGGGATAGCTCCCCTCAGAACAGGTCCAGTTGCCTGTCCGTTCGCTTCGGCTGCGGCCGCTCCACCGTCACCCGCTCGATCAGCCCCGCATCGTCGTCCCACGCCGAGTTCACCCGCGTCGAGACCGGATGAAACTTCAGCGCCCCGTCTTCCAGCGGCAGCGCCAGTTGCCCCGCCTCGCGCGCCCGCACTTCGCGCACATTGAGCCAGTCGTCGATCGCCTCGCCCTCGAGGATCGCCGGCATCCGGTGATGAATTTCCGACAATTGCCCATTGGCCGGCACGGTGATCGTCGCCACGCTGTCGATCTCCTCGCCATTCGGCCCCATCCAGCTTGTATAGAGCCCAGCCAGCGCCATCGGCCGGTCGTCTTCCATGGTGATGTAATAGGGCTGCTTGGACTTGTCCGGATTGGTGTGCCACTCGTAATAGCCGCTGGCCGGGATGATGCAGCGGCCATGCTTGAGCGCATCGCGAAAGGCCGGCTTGTCGGCCATGGTCTCCACCCGCGCATTGACCAGCAGCGGAAAGTCGCGCGGGTCCTTCACCCAGCCGGGCACCAGCCCCCAACGGGCGAAATGCGCCTCGCGCCTGCCATGCGCCTCCCAGATGGCCGCCACCGGCTGGGTCGGCGCGATATTGTAGCGCGGCACCAGATCGATGGAATTGAACAGTTTGAACAATTCTCCCATCATTTCGGGCGGCAGCGTCGAAGCATAGCGTCCGCACATGATCGCACTCCTGAATCAGCAAACAACAGGTAGTCTGCGCGCAACCGAATCGCAAATGAGCCCCAATTGACCGACGAAGTCCCCAATGCCGCCAGCGTCGCCATTGTCCGCGACGGCAAGGTGCTGCTGATCAAGCGTGCCTTCGCGCCCTATCAGCACCTGTGGACCCTGCCCGGCGGCCGCATCGAGCCGGGCGAGACCATCGAGCAATGCGCCATTCGCGAGATTGCGGAGGAAGTCGGCCTCACCATCCGCAATCCGCGCCCGGTTCTCGTCCAGCCGCTGGGCCGCGACGGCGCCTTCCGTCTCGCAGTCTTTGCCACGCGCGATTTCTCCGGCCAGTTGCGCCCCTCCAGCGAAGTGGCCGGTCACCAGTGGATAGACCCCGCCGCCCTCATCGCCCTGCGCACCACCACTAGGCTCGATGACGTGCTTGCGAGAGCCTTCGCAGTTCTGGCGCAAGGGTGATAAGCAATCGGCCATGAAGCGCATCCGCCTTGCCATCGCCCTGCTGCTTGCCTTGGGCACTGCCCCGGCCCTCGCCATCGATCCGCCCTATCAGCGACAGATGGAGCGGCTCGCCGAGATCATGGGCAGCCTCTATTTTCTGCAGCCGCTTTGCGATGCCGGCACCGAGGACTGGCGCGCCCAGATGGCCGAGCTCATCGCGCTGGACGAGCCCGATGAAGACCGCCGCCAGCGCCTGGCCGGCGCTTTCAACGTCGGCTACACTGCCTATTCGCGCTTCCACCGCGCCTGCACGCCGGCCGCCCGCGAGGCATTGACCCGGCTATTGGTCGAAGCCGAAACCACGGCGCGCGACATCCATACGCGCTTTGCCGAATAGGCGGGAACGGGCATATAAGGGCCTCTCCGTACAAGTGCGCACTCTCCGTTAACCTTCGGGTTACTTCCTGCGCGCCACCCCGCCGCCGCCATGCTAGTCCCGATGCCATGACCACGAGCAAAACCATGTTCGCACCCGCTTCCGGGACTGCCGTCTTCGACCGCGATCAGGGCGAACGGCAACTGGCGCTCGAATATCTCGCCGAAGCCTGGAACTGTGCCGAAGACGATGGCGTGCAGAGCGCGTCGCTGGCCCATGCCTCGCTGTTCGCGGCGCTCGCCACCTTCGTCAAGATGCATGGCGACGATGCTACCGCCGACCTCATCGCCCTGCTGCCCGACCGCATCCGCTCGGGCGAATACAATCTCGAGCGCATCCTGCAATAGCGCCTGCCTCAGAACCGGCATGTCCCCGTGCTAGCGTCGAAGCGTCCGTCACCGGGAGATTCAACCATGCGCCTCTTTATCACCATCATCAGCGCCCTGCTGCTATCAATGCCGGTCGCCCTGGCCCAAGATGCAGCCGATTACGATCCCTATGCCGACATGGTGGTCAGCGACGACCTGAGCGCCCTGCCCGAGGCGGTGCGCCTCAAGCATGCGCAACTGGTCGAGGCGACGAAAACCGGCGATATCGAAAGCCTGCGCGCTATCATCGAGGCGCAGGACACCCCACCCAATGTCAGCTTCGGCCGACCCGATGACCCGGTTGCCTATCTCAGGGAACAATCGGCCGATCCGGAAGGCCGGCAGATGCTGGCCCTCCTGCGCAACCTGCTCGAAATGCCCTATGCCGTGCTTGGCGCCTCCAGCGACACACCCAACTATGTCTGGCCCTATCTCGCCCTCGCCGACATCGAGAATCTCACCCCCGAACAGAGTGTCGACGCCTTCCGCCTGATCACGCCAGAACAGCTCGAAGACATGCACCAGTTCGGCGGCTGGTTCTGGTGGCGCGTCTATATCGGCCAGGATGGCGAATGGCAGGCATTCGTCGCCGGGGATTGAGCGTCAGGCGTTTTGATTTCAGCCATTAAAACTGGCATAGTAACGCCATGACGATCACGCTCGATATTGCAGACGATCTGAAAGCTCGCGTCGATGCCATCGCCGCGCGTTCCAGTCTGTCCCCCTCGCAGGTTATCGCCGATGCTCTCGAAAATGGTCACTCGCTGGAGTGGCAGGAGCGTTTTCTGGAGAAAGTAGCCGCCGGCCTCGACGATGCCGACCGCGAAGCCTTTGCCACCGATGACCAACTTGCTGCCATTGTGAACAAATACCGTCCGGCGTAGATGCAGGTCGCCTGGACGCGAACGGCGCTGCTCCACCTCGAGGAAATCCAGGACTATGTCGCGCAAGATAGCCCGGCTGCGGCTTATAACCTGGCCGTTGCGCTTACGGAGCGACCGAATCGGCTGTTAGCCGGCAATCCGATGATCAGGCGCATTGGACGAGCACGGGGAACGCGTGAACTGGTCTTGGGAGACCTGCCCTATATCATTGTCTATCGCGTCACCAAAAGGGTGGAGATTCTGGCCGTTGTTCATACGGCCAGGCAATGGCCGGACAAATTCGACTAGTTTCCGACCGGCGGCAATGCCTCCAGAAACCGCATCGGCTGCCCGACACTCGGCGTCACCAGTTCCCCCTGCCACATCACAGTATTGCCGCGCACCACCGTGCCCACCGGCCAGCCGGTCACGGTCACCCCATCATAAGGTGTCCAGCCGGCCCGAGACTTCACCCAGTCATTGGTGATCGTCTCTCGCCGCTTCATGTCCACGACCGTCAGGTCGGCATCATAGCCCACCGCGATCCGCCCCTTGTTGGCGATCCCAAACAGCCGGTTCGGCCCGTGGCTGGTCATGTCCACGAACCGAGCTAGGCTCAGTCTGCCGGCATTCACATGGTCCAGCATGGTCGGCACCAGCGTCTGCACCCCGGTCATGCCCGAATGGCTTTCGGGATAGGCATGGTCCTTTTCCTCGCGCGTATGCGGCGCATGGTCCGAGCCCAATATATCGGCCACGCCATTGGCCACGCCCTTCCAGATGCCTTCCCGATGCGCCTTGTCCCGCACCGGCGGATTCATCTGCGCATAGGTGCCGAGCCTGACATAGGCCGTTTCGTCCAGCGTCAGGTGGTGCGGCGTCACTTCCACGCTGGCCACATCCTTGTGAGCGGCCAGGTAGACCATCTCTTCCTTGGTCGAGATGTGCAGCACATGGATGCGCTTGCCGGTCTTGCGGGCCAGGTTCACGAGCCGCGTGGTACAGCTCATCGCCACGTCGGGCGAGCGCCAGACCGGGTGGCTGCTGGGATCACCGGGCACGCGCAGATGCTTACGCTCCTCCAGCATGTATTCGTCTTCCGAATGGAAGGCGGCACGCCTGCTGATTGCCCGCAGAATTCTTTCAACGCCGTCGTCATCGGCCACCAGCAGCGAGCCGGTGGACGAGCCCATGAATACCTTGACCCCGGCGCAGCCCGGCAGCCGTTCCAGTTCGGGCAGTTGATCGACGTTTTCGTGGGTGCCGCCGATATAGAAGGCGAAGTCGCAATGCATGCGGTTGGTGCCGGCCGCGATCTTCGCTTCAAAGGTTTCGCGCGTCGTGGTCAGCGGATTGGTGTTGGGCATTTCGAACACACCCGTCACCCCGCCCATGACGGCCGAGAGCGAACCCGATTCGAGGTCTTCCTTATGCGTCAGCCCCGGTTCGCGGAAATGCACCTGCGTATCGATGACGCCGGGCAGGATATGCAGGCCCGTGCAATCCACCACCTCGGCGGCATCGCTGCCGACGCTGCCCAGCGCCGCGATCCGCCCGTCCTTGACTGCAATATCGGCCAGCCCCTCGCCGTCCTGATTGACCACGGTCGCGTTCTTGAAAATGGTATCGTACTGCGCCATGTCTTGGGTCCTGCTGCTTGTCGCATCTGTAGCATGAATGTTGCACCACATATGCGACGGACGCTTCGAGAGGCAAGGCCATGACCATCCATCTGCGCGCCGACCGTGCCGTGTTCCGGTTCTCCGGGCCCGACGCGCATAAACTGCTGAACGATGTGGTCACCGGCGAAATCCCGGCCACGGGCACCGGCGAAAGCGAAGTAGCCGCGGCTTGGGCCCTGCTATCGCCGCAGGGCAAGATTCTCGCCGAGGGTCTCGCCGGCCATGCCGAGGATGCCATCTGGGTCGATGTGCATCAGTCCGTGGCCGATGACTTCTTAAAGCGCATGAAGATGTACCGCCTGCGCGCCCAGGCCGTGATCGATGACCTGCGCGAAACCCACCGGGTCGGCTTCGCGCAGGACGAGGAGCCGTCAGGCATCCGCCATACCGATCGTATGGGACCTATCGACATGGGCTGGCGCACCATTGCCCCGGTCGAAGCGACCTCGGGCTGGGTGCAGGACGACACCTTCTACCAGTCCGAGCGGATCGGCGTCGGCATTGCCCATCAGGGCAATGACTTTCCCGCCAACGACGCCTTCGCCCATGATATCGGCCTCGACATCCTCGACGGCATCGACTTCGTGAAAGGCTGCTATGTCGGCCAGGAAGTCGTCAGCCGCATGAAGCATCGCGGCACCGCTCGCCGACGTCCGGTCATCGTCTCGGGCATCGACGCCCCCGCCGGCAGCGCCGTGGTCGCCGGCAGCCGCGAAGCCGGCACGATCGGCCAGGTGGTCGATGGCATGGCCGTCGCCATACTCCGCCTCGATCGCATCACGGATCCCGAAGCCGTCACGGTGGGCGGCAAGAAGGTCAGCGTGGCTTTGCCGGTCTGGGCGACCTACAAGTTGGGCGACGTGGTCGCGGAAGAGTAGCGACATTCTCCGAATCGAGCCCCGATGCTACTGTCGATGCTAACAGTCTGTTAGCATTTGGGGACCGATGGCACGCATTAGCGCACGCGCCTGGCAACGCATGTTGTCGGGGCGCCGGCTTGATATTCTCGATCCCTCGCCGATGGATGTCGAGCTCTCCGACATCGCCCACGGCCTGGCGCGCGTCGCCCGCTGGAACGGCCAGACCGAGGGGGATTACCCATTTTCGGTAGCCCAGCATTCGGTGCTGGTCCTCGAGTTATTCCGCGCCCACAGCCCCGATTGCGATTCGGTTTCCCAGGCCCAGGCGCTGCTGCATGACGCGCCCGAATATGTCATGGGCGACATCATCTCGCCCTTCAAGGCGGCCATGGGCGGCAATTACAAGGATGTCGAAAACCGCCTGCTTTCGGCGATCTACCTCCGCTTCTCCCTGCCCGCTTCCATGCCGGCGGCCCTGGCCAAGCAGGTCAAGAAAGCCGACCGGGAAGCCGCCTTTTTCGAGGCCATCCACCTGGCCGGATTCGAGGAGGCCGAGGCCCGTAAATTCTTCGGCGAACCCAGCCTGCCAGCCTTTGACGTGGACGCCTTCGACCGGCTAATCCGGCCCTGGCCGACGCGCGAGGCGCATGACCGTTTCATCGCCGCCTTCGAGGCGATTTCGGTCTAGGGCCAAGGGCCGGCGGGCCTGTGGACATTAACCTTAATCAAAGATGAACTTTGCCCCCCATGGGGCCGCCATGGTTACTGAACCGTTAAGACAATGTCGCCAATCGCTTCATTTCGGGACGGAACAGCCATGAACCTGCCAGATCGCCGCCTGCTGCTTGGCATGACCCTCGGCGCCATCTGCGCCACCGGCGTTGCGGCCATCGGCCCCGGCATGGTTTTTACCGCCCTGGCCGACGAATTCGCGCCCAGCGGCGTCGATGCCAGCAAGCTCGTCAAGTTCGAGGATCGCGACTATCTCGTCGACTATGAAGACTGGGTCGCCACCGATCCGCTCTCGACTATCAGGGTCAAGAAGGTCGAGGCCGGCAAGGTCAGCTATGTGAGCATCACCACCACCGCATCAGGCACTTATTCAACCGACGCGATGTTCTCCAATCACGTCCAGTATCCGGGGATAACTGTCTCCCCCGCCGAACCCGACCGCAACTTCTTCAGCTACTGGACCAACGGCCGCTGGTCGGCTTTCCGCACCGGCACCGCCGGCTCCTTCGTCTATTACGGCTTCAACCGCTAGCCGAACAGCCAACCGCGCTTGAACTTGTAGAAAATATGCAGCCCGATCTGGGTGACCTTGGTCATGCGGGGTGCCCAGGCCGGACGCACATAGCTGGCATGGTAGTGTGTGGCGTCGCCGACTTCGGTCAGGTAGAGCTGACCATCGGTAAATCTCTTGGCAATATCCTCGGCTTGCGCCCATGACTTGCGGTCGTTGACGGTCTCGGGAATGCCATCGCAGGCAAAGGAGAACTGGCAGGAATTGCGCCGGCTCTGGTTCTGGAACACCACGCCGCAAATGGTGTCGGGATAGCGGTAATCCTTGACGCGGTTGAGCACGACCTGGGCCACTGCCACCTGCCCGCGATAGGTTTCACCGCGTGCTTCGAAATAGATGGCCGTAGCCAGGCACCACAATTCCTTGTCCGATACCTGCATGGAAGTTCCGGTCGAAAAACCGCCGGTAATCGGAGCGGTAGATCGGGCATAGGCCAGTTGCTCGGAGGCCATGACGGGCATGGGCAGTGCCGCTTCCGGCGCAATGCCGGCAATAGCGTCGAGCGCGGCAGCGGTGGACGGATCGATGGCTGCTACCGACATGCGGGGGCCGATCTCGACATCGCCCGTTGCCGGGATATCGATACCTGCGAGCCGCGACTGGCCGAGGTCCGTGGGGTCGATCGGCGTGCCGCGCAACGACGCCAGGCGCACGCGAACCTCTTCGAAGCTGCGGGACAGGGCAAGCACATCGACCGGCGGCCGCATGCGATCGGTCTTTTCAGCCCGGTTGGGGCCGGTGAAGCTGGCGGTTTCGAACAGATGATCGACCGATCCGGTAATGACAGGATCGACACCCGAATAGGAAATGCTGGCAGTAGCGAGTGCGACCTGGGGCGGCGCAATGTCACCAAGATCGTTAGCGGGGCCGAAGGCGCCGTTGGTGAGCCCGACATAGCCGAGGCCACAAAAAATCCCGACGACCAGAAGCCTGGTGAAGGGATGCCGGCGAACCGCTCTGACCGGGCGCGAACGCACCGGCCGGTGGGAAGAAGCCATCAAACGCTACTCAACGCTACGCAACAAAAACTACTGATCGGCGAAAGTGACGCTAAAATGCCGACAATTGTTATGATGTCTGATTAGGGTTAGCAGCGCGTAAACAAGATTTGCGGCGCAGCAATGAGTTAACCGTGGCGCAGCACGGGCAGGAATGCGGCAGGCGGATTTGTCGCTTCTGTCAGACCCCGCAGGCGGCCTGCACCGGGGCCACCTGCTCGGCGAATGTATCGAGCCGGTAGCGCACCGAGAGCGAGCGCGAACTGACCGGCGTAACGCGTACGGTGAGGTTCGTGGCCCCGGTCACGCTCTGGATGAAGGCCAGGGAATCGGCGGTGTTGTTCAGCAGGATCGCGGTATTTTCGGCATTGACCGGCAGGGTGCGGCTGCGGGCCGCCTGCAGGTCGAACTGCCAGGTGATGCCGGCATCGTTGCCCAAGGCCGACAGGGTATTGCCGGCAAAGCCGAAGGCGATGCTCAGCACGCCATTGGCACAAGCGATCGTGATCGTGGCGGGCTGACGGCCGCTGGGGCGGGCCGGGATCATCTGCTCGGACTGGAACACCACGCTATCGGCAACTGCGCCCACCGGGGCGGCAAAGGCGGCATCGAAACAGGCGAGACGCTCGGCGTCGGCGGCAATGGAAGTGCATTGAGAACCGGTTGGCTGGGCCATGACGGCGGGCATTGAAACAGTCAGCAGTGGCAGCAGCACCAGAACCGGCAAAAATCTCACGTCGGTATGTCCCATCCCTGTTTCGGCCGAAGCCGGCCCGTCCCCTTCATATGGGGATTATCGCTTCGCTATTTAAGCAGAAGCCTGGGCCAGCGTCAGCCGGGCCACGGGCACACGATAGGGTGAGCAGCTCACATAGTCGACGCCCAGGCCGGCAAAGAATTTCAGCGAGGTCGGATCGCCGGCATGTTCGCCGCAAATGCCGATCTTGAGCCGGGGATTGGCCGCCCTGCCCCGCTGAATCGCGATGGAGATCATCTCGCCCACGCCCTTTTCGTCGATGCTGACGAAAGGATCGCGCTCATAGATGCCCTTGCGCTGATAGGCCGCGAGGAAAGTCGGGGCATCGTCGCGGGAAATGCCGAATGTGGTCTGGGTCAGATCGTTGGTGCCGAAGGAGAAGAAATCGACCATCTGGGCAATGTCCCCGGCGCGCAGGCAGGCGCGCGGCAACTCGATCATGGTGCCAAAGGAGAACTTGGCCCGGTCGGTGCGCAACAGGCCCGAATTGGCGGCAATCGCGTTGAAGCGGTCGCGCACCCAGGCCACTTCGCTGGCGGTAGAGACGAAGGGGACCATGATCTCGACGGCAACCGGTTCGCTCTGCGTCTCACTGGCGGCGCGGACGCCGGCCATCAGCGCCTGCATCTGCATCTGCAGCATTTCGGGATAGGTGATGGCCAGCCTCACGCCGCGATGGCCCAGCATGGGGTTGATCTCGGCAATCCGCTCCAGATGCAGCCGCAAGGCGCGTACGGCCAGGCCAAGCGACGCGGCGGTTTCCTCGATATCCTCATCACTGCGCGGCAGGAATTCGTGCAGCGGCGGATCGAACAGGCGCACCGTCACCGGCAAGCCCTTCATGGTCGAGAACAAAGCCGAATAGTCGCCCGTCTGGTAATCGATCAACCCGTTGATGGCCCGGCTGCGATCTTCTTCGTCCTCACTGAGGATGACGCGGCGCAGGGCCACCATGCGTTCGGGCGAAAAGAACATATGCTCGGACCGCGCCAGGCCGATGCCTTCGGCGCCGAAGCTCAGCGCGGTCTTCGCCGATCTCGACCGACTCGGCATTGGTGCGCACGGCGATGGTACGGCTGGCATCGGACCAACCGAGCAGCGTGCCGATGGCGCCACCGATATGAGGCTGGGCCAGGGGCAGTTGGCCGGCATAGACCTGCCCGTCGCTGCCATCGATGGTCAGCCGGTCGCCGCTGCGGAATTCGCGGTCGCCGATGCGGCAGACCATTTCATTGGTATCGACCGAGAGCGTCCGCACCCCGGCCACGCAAGGCTTGCCGGTGATGCGCGCGACCACGCCGGCATGGCTGGTCATGCCGCCGCGCGCCGTCAGGATGCCTGTAGCGGCCTTCATGCCCTCGATATCGGCGGGGCCGGTCTCGTTGACCACGAGGATGCAATGCTTGCCGCGCGCCCGCATACGCGCCGCATCTTCAGGATTGAAGACGATGATGCCGCTGGCCGCGCCGGGCGATACGCCCAGGCCGGAGGCGATAGGCGTAGCGCCGTCGGTGGATTTGAGCCGCGGATGCAACAATTGCGTCAGCCTTGTCGGGTCGACGCGGGTCACGGCATTCTGTGCCGACCAGACCTTGCGATTGACCCGATCGACCGCCGCTTCGAGCTCAGCCGCCGCGGTGACCTGTACCGGGCGCGCCGAGAGGAACTGTACCTGTCCGCGCTGGATGGCGACGAGGCAGTTCATGTGCCTGCCGGCCTTGGCGTCGAGCAGGTTGACCAGGGCGGTGATGGATTCGGACATGCGCGGCAGGGGCGCGCCGTTGACAGGAGCCGGGCCCATAGCGCCGGTCACCGCATTGCGGGTCAGGAACTGTTCGATCTCGCCATCGGCGGCCGCCTGCACCAGCACGATCTGCTTGCCGCGATCCTCATCGGGGCGGGCCGTCCAGCCCTCGCCGAAGCCATAGCTGTCGAAGGCCGACTTGATGGCCTTGGCCAGCGGGCGCGTCGGATCGACCGAATCTTCCGGATTGGCGGGGGCGGTAATGCCCATCCGGGCCGGCATCAAGCCGCCATTATGCGCCGCGGCCGAGGTACGCACGACAAGGGCCGGCGGACGACCATCCTTGTCCACCAGCTTGAACAGGCAGGCGACCCAATGGGTGCGCAGCTTGGTTTCGCGGCGCGCGCGCTCACCCTGCAATTCTTCCCAGGCGGCACGGGTCAGCGCAATGGTGGGAACGGTGGGAAAGCCGGCTTCGCCGACACGGAAAATCCAGCGGGCCTTGCCACTCAACAACTTCAACTGGCTGGCGGACAGGTTCGCTTTCCCCATTGCCGGGGCAATCGCGAACATTTCCTGCGCCAAACTCACTGTTAAGTCCTTGCCATATTTACCGGGCCATATTGCCTATGACCTCGTGCGACCGCAACAAGGCTTGACTTGCTGCGACGTCGAAAGCATCTGACTGATATGGAAAAGCGGCCACAACTAGACATTTTGCTATGCGCCCCGCGCGGATTCTGCGCCGGGGTCGATCGGGCCATCCAGATTGTCGAGCTTGCCCTCGAGAAATATGGCGCGCCGGTCTATGTGCGCCATGCCATTGTGCATAACAAATATGTCGTCGATGGCCTGCGCGATAAAGGCGCGGTGTTTGTCGAGGAGCTGAGCGAAATCCCGGAAACCGATGCACCGGTGGTGTTTTCGGCCCATGGCGTGCCGAAATCGGTGCCGGCGGATGCCCGCAGCCGCAACATGTTCTTTCTCGACGCCACCTGCCCGCTGGTCAGCAAGGTGCATGTCGAAGCGCAGCGTCATTTTGCCGAAGGCCACGAAATCGTGCTGATCGGCCACAAGGGGCATCCCGAAGTGGTGGGCACGATGGGCCAATTGCCGCAGGGCGCCATTACCCTGGTCGAAACGGTTGCCGACGCCATGGTGTTCGAGCCGAAGGACCCGGAAACCCTGGCCTTCGTGACCCAGACTACGCTTTCGGTCGATGACACGCGCGAGATCGTGACGGCGCTACGGCAGCGCTTCCCCGCCATCAATGGCCCGCACAAGGAAGACATCTGCTACGCCACCACCAACCGGCAGGAGGCCATCAAGGCGGTAGCGCCGGAAGTGGATGCGATGATCGTGGTGGGTTCGCCCAACTCGTCCAATTCGTTGCGGCTGGTGGAAGTGGCCGAGCGGGCCGGCTGCAAGAATGCCATGCTGGTGGACCGCGCCGCCGAAATCGACTGGTCTCGCCTCGAGGGCATCAAGAGCCTGGGCGTGTCGGCCGGCGCATCGGCTCCCGAAAAGCTGGTGGACGAGGTGATCGAGGCCTTTGCCCAGCGCTATGACATCAAGGTCGAAGCGCGCGTCACGGCCAAGGAAAACATCGCCTTCAACATTCCGCGCGAACTCCGCACTATCGAAGCTGCCGTCGCAAGATGAGTTACTTATCCCCGCTTGCCCCACAGGCCTTAGCCTGTGCGTTGCAATGTGCCGGAGCCATTCATGACTGATACCGTCATCATCCATACCGACGGCGCCTGTTCGGGCAATCCCGGTCCCGGCGGCTGGGGCGCCATTCTCGAATATGGCGGGCATACCAAGGAATTGAAGGGTGGCGAGGCGCTGACCACCAACAACAAGATGGAGTTGACCGCGGCCATCGAAGCGCTCAACGCCCTCAAGCGCCCCTGCAATGTCGAGCTCCACACCGACAGCCAGTATGTAAAGAACGGCGTGCAAAGCTGGATGCATGGCTGGAAGAAGAACGGCTGGAAGACAGCCGACAAGAAGCCGGTGAAGAATCTCGAACTCTGGCAGGCGCTGGACGAAGCCACCAAGCGCCACAAGATCACCTGGAAATGGGTGAAGGGCCATGCCGGCCACGAACTCAACGAACAGGCCGACCAACTGGCCAATGAGGGAATGGCGCCGTTCAAGCCAAAACGCGAAAAGCTGATGCCGCCGGTTTGAGGCCGAAGCCATGTTACCAATTTCACAAAAGTGGTAACAACCGCTATTATCATTTTCGCGAAAGTGGTAATATGCGCGAATGAAAGTCATCGATCCGGCCTATCAGGTCCTCTATTCCGAACTGACGCAACGCAGCCTCGACGCTGCGTTTGAGAGCGACTTTTCGCTTGATGGCAGGTTTGTCCGCGTCACCGCGAAGGAGCGGGCTTACTGGTATTTCGATACCGCCCGTGACGGGAAGAAGGTACGCCGTTACGTGGGGCCTGCGGACGACGAGGACATCAACAGCCGCGTCGAGAATTTCCAGAATATCAAGGCAGACTACCGCTCCAGGCGTAAACTGGTTTCCACCCTCGTCCGGGAAGCCTATCTGCCCTCCCCACCGCCCAAGGTTGGCGCCGTGGTGCAGGCGATAGCCGATGCCGGTTTTTTCCGGCTGCGGGGCGTCTTGGTCGGAACCGTTGCGTTTCAGTGTTACTCGGCAGGGCTCGGCGTAAGATTTCCTGGAGCGATATTGCAAACAGGCGACGCGGATTTTGCCCAGTTTCATTCAATCTCCGTCGCTGTTAGCGACAGCATTCCTGATGTCCTGGGCGTTCTGCAGGAGTCGATGCAACCTTTCGGACCGTGCCGCGGCTGGACCAGCAATCCTCGCAATATGCGTCGAGGGACGGCTATAAAGTCGAATTCCTTACACCGAATACCGGCAGCGAAGACTATGTGGGCAAGGCTGCAGCCATGCCTGCGCTTGGAAATACAGCAGCCGAACCCCTTCGTTTCCTTGATTTCCTGATCTACGAACCGGTTCGCGCGGTGTTGCTGCACGGCGCGGGCATTCCAGTTCTGGTGCCCTCGCCGGAACGGTATGCCATTCACAAGCTTATTATTGCCACCCGCCGGCTGAATGACCAAAACGGCCGGGATAAAAGTGGGAAGGACTTGCGCCAGGCCGATACGCTGATGCAAGCGATGATTGCCGCCAACCAAGTTGTTCCGCTGGCCGACGCGTTCATGGAGGCCTGGCAGCGCGGGCAAGCCTGGCGCAGCGCCATTGCCCCAAGCCTGGCATCACTGCCGGACGCAGCGGGCATGAAGGGTAAGCTCGCTGAGGGCGTAAAAATCCTGGGGCATAGGCCCGCGGAATTCGATCTTTAAAGAAACGCTCTAGGCGGTATTCCGCTTCGGCAGCAGCCTCTTCATGGCCTTCAGCGCGGGCGCAATGACATAGCCCGCCACCGGAATCATCAAAGCACCGAGCGCGAGACCGAAAACGAAATCGACCGCGGCCGTGGCGAGCCAGCCTGTCACGGCGGCGATGGCCGGCACGGCCTGTGCCGCCCAATGGGCAGCGGCTTCGACGATATGTTCGGGACCGGCAAAGCCGAATTCATAGAGCCCATGCACGATGATGCTGCCGCCGACCCAGGTCATGGCGGCCGTTCCGACAATGCTGAGGATTTGCATGAAGACCGGCATGAAGGTGACGAGCCCGCGACCGAAGGCCCGGCCGGCGCCGGTGCGCGCGTTACGCGCCATCCAGACGCCGAAATCGTCGCCCTTCACGATCAGCGCCACGGCGCCATAGACGGCGATGGTGATGCCGACGCCCGCCAGAGCCAGGATCGCGGCCCGCATCCAGAAATCGGGGACCTCAATGGCCGCGAGGATGATCGTCATGATCTCGGCGGAGAGGATGAAATCGGTCTGGATGGCGCCGGCCACCTTCTGATCTTCCAGCGATTGCGGCGCGATGGCCACCATTTCGAGGCCAGCCTCATGCTTTTCCGCATCGTGTGGGGCCAAAGCATGGAATATCTTCTCGGCGCCCTCGTAGCAGAGATAGGCACCGCCGATCATCAGCAGCGGGGTAATCAGCCAGGGCGCAAAGAGGCTCAGCAGCAAGGCCGCCGGCAGCAGGAAGAGCAGCTTGTTCTTGACCGAACCCCAGGCGATCTTGCCGACGATGGGCAATTCACGGTCGGCGGTGAAGCCCTGCACATAATTGGGCGTGACAGCAGCGTCGTCGATTACGGCACCCGCCGCCTTGACGCCAGCCTTGGCCGCCTGCCCCGCGACGTCGTCCAGCGACGCTGCCGCGACCTTGACGAGACCGGCAACGTCATCGAGCAAAGCGAGAAGGCCAACGCTCATCGCCCGATCTCCTTATCCAGCCACTTTGGAGAAGTCGGCCACCAGATGCATGGTGTCGCGCAGGCGGGCCAGCAGGTTCAGGCGGTTGGTGCGCACGGCCGGATCGGCATCGTTGACCAGCACGGCGGTGAAAAAGGCATCGACCGGCGCACGGAGCGTCGCCAGCTCGGCCATGGCGCCCTTGTAGTCGTCCTTGGCCACATGGCTTGTCACGGCGGCATGGACGGCATCGACCGCAAAGGCCAGCGCGGTTTCTTCCGGCAGGCGCAGTGCATCCTGCTCGACGGCGCCAGCATAGGCCTTGCCGTCCTTCTTTTCCTCGGCGGCCAGGATATTGGCGCCGCGCTTGTAGCCGGCCAGCAGGTTCTGCCCGTCGGCCGACGACAGAAGCGCCGAGAGCGCATCGGCGCGCTGGGTGATCTGCAGGATATCGTTGCTGTCAGCCGAAATCACGGCGTCCACCAGGTCGTGGCGTGCACCGGCATCGCGCAGCGAGACCTTGAGCCGATCGTGGAAGAAGGCCAGCAGGTCGGGTTCGACCTTGAGCGGGAAGCGCAGGCCGTTTTCGGTAATGATGCGAATGACGCCCAGGGCGGCACGGCGCAAGGCAAAGGGGTCGCGCGAGCCGGTGGGCTTTTCGTCGATGGCCCAGAAACCGGTCAGCAGGTCGAGCTTGTCGGCCAGGGCCACGGCGATGGAAACCGGCTCGGTCGGCACCTTGTCGGTGGGTCCGAGCGGCTTGTAGTGCATCTCGACGGCCGTCGCGATGTCCGATGGTTCGCTCTGCGCGGCTGCGTAGTAGCGCCCCATCAGGCCCTGCAATTCGGGGAATTCGCCGACCATGCCGGTGGTGAGATCGGCCTTGGCCAACATGGCGGCGCGCTTGGCGCGTTCGGGATCGGCGCCGACCTGCGGGGCGATCTCGCCAGCCAGTTTCACCAGCCGTTCGACGCGGGCGAATTGCGTGCCCAGCTTGGCGTGGAACACGGTTTCTTCGAGCTTTGGCAGGCCATGCTCCAGCGGCAGAGCCAGGTCGCCACGATAGAAGAAGGCGGCGTCGCTGAGGCGGGCGCGAATGACGCGCTCATTGCCCGCGGTGATCACCGCGCCGCCATCGGTGGCGACCGTATTGGCGGTGATGATGAAGTTCGGTGCCAGCTTGCCATTGGCATCGCGCAGGCAGAAGCATTTCTGGTTGGCGCGGATGGTGGCGATGATGACTTCCTCGGGCAATTCGAGGAAAGCCGGATCGAACGCGCCCATCATCACGACCGGCCATTCCACCAGCCCGGCGACTTCCTCCAGCAGGCCCTCATCGGCGATGACGGTCAGGCCCTGTGCGAAAGCAAGCTGATCAGCATCGGCGCGGATGATGTCCTTACGGCGGTCGATATCGAGCACGACCTTGGCGCGCTCCAGCGCTTCGACATAGTCGTCGAAGCGGCGCACGCGGATAGCTTCGGGCGCGAGGAACCGGTGGCCGAACGTGGTCTGGCCAGCCTCCAGCGCATTGGAAGCGAAGGGGATGACCACCGGCTCTTCGTTTTCGGCGCCGAAAGTGGCGGTGATGGCGCGCAGCGGGCGCACCCAGCTGAAGCTGCCATTGCCCCAGCGCATGGACTTGGCCCAGGGAAAATCGGTCAGGATTTTCGGCAGGATGCCCGAAAGCAGGTCCACGGCCTCGGCGCCCGGCTTATGGATATGGGCGACATAGAAATCGCCCTTCTTGGGGTCGCTCTCGACCTTGGCCTGATCGATGGAGCTCAACCCAGCAGCGCGCAGGAACCCATCGATGGCCGGCTGCGGCGCCCCAACCTTGGGGCCCTTCTTTTCCTCATGCGTATCGGGCGAACGGCCCGGCAGGCCGGTAACGGTCAGCGCAAGACGGCGCGGCGTCACGAATGCCTTGGCGCCTTCGTAAACCAGACCCGCATCGACCAGCGCATTGGTCACGGCTTTCTTGAGGTCGTCGGCGGCGCGACGCTGGAAGCGGGCCGGGATTTCCTCGGAAAAGAGTTCGAGCAGCAGTTCGGGCATGGTGGATACCGGTATTGGAGAGGCGCGGTTTGCTTAACTTGGGCGGGCAGCGATGTCTATTGGCGATTACCAGCCGCCGCCGCCGCCACCGCCTCCGCCACCGCCCGAGGAGCCCCCGCCCCCTCCGCCACCCGAGGAGAAGCCCGAGGAACTGGCCTGCACCGGCTGGGCGGCGACCATGGCGGCGGTCATGCTGGCCGCGGCGGCGCTCACCGCGTTGGTCATGCTGGAGACCGAACGTGCGGCCGAGCCCGGCGAACCATGGTACCACGCGGGATGGTAGGTGCCCGAAACGTCGGCGACGGCGTTGCGCGCCAGTTCCGCCTCGAAATGGCTGCTCCAGGGCTTCTCGACGCCCAGGGCAATGGCATAGGGCAGGATGCGCTCGAAGCGGCTCACCGTCATGGGCGGTGCCTCGGCCATGTTGAGGCGCTCCTTTTCGGCGGTCTCGATATAGAGTTTGAGCCCGTCGATCTGGTCCATGACCTTGCGGCCCTGCAGGGTCGGGGCACGCATCAAGATGGCGAAGACAATGGTCACCGCCACGATGGTGATGGCCGAAATTGCCGCCGTGTTGATCTCGAAGCTGGTGAAGCTGTCCACGAAGGCGCCGAAGACGTTGAAGCCAAATATGGCCAGCCAGAAAATGCCGAAGAAGCGCATGAAACCTCCGCCCTTGCCGATGCGCCCGATCGCGCCGAGAACCGCGCCGGCAAAGATGCCCACGACAAACGCACCGATCAGCCATGCCACCGAGAGCATCTGCAGGGCCGCCATGCCGCCCAGCAGGCCAAGGGCGAGCAGGAAACCGAGCACCGCATAGCCGGTATTGTTGCGGAACCACAAAGCGCGGTTCTCACGCTCGATAGCGCCAGTGAATTCGGCGCGCCGCTTGGCCAGGTCAGGACCAGTGGTCTTGTCGATCCGGGTGGTTTCCCGCGCGCTGAGATAGTCGAAAACCACCTTCTCGCCCACCGGCAGCGGCTCGGCGGGCTGCTTGCCGGTCCGGTTGATCGTCAAGGTACCCGAGCCATTGTCGATCTGTACCAGCCCTTTGACGCCGAGATCGAAAATGGCCGAGGTCAGCGCCGTCCAGCCGGCATTCTCGAAGCCCCATTTGTGGACATAGTGGACCAGCGGCGGGGAAAAGCCCTTGGGCGGATGAAACAGGGGAATGATGATGCCCTTTTCCGGATCGCGACCGACGCGGAACCAGGCCAGGGCGTTGTAGGCAATGGCCAGCAAAGCGGCCAGCACCGGCAGGATGATCTCGCTGAGGTCGCCCAATCGCTGCTGAAAGGCGGCGAAGCCCGTCGGGAAGGCCACGATGCCCTTGTTGAAGGCCACGGCAACGGTCATGCCCTCACCCGCACCCAGCGCCCGGCTGGCGCGGAAACTGGCCGCATTGTCCGAGACACGCTTGATCGATACGGCCTGCTCGGTGGAGCCGGCCACACCGGTATAGCCGACGAGATTGGAGATCACGACCCCATCGGGCAGGGTCACATTGGCCCGCGCCGCCAGGATGGGGAAGATCCAGTAATTGCCGGTGGCATTCCAATAGAGTTCGTCATGGTCGTCGAAGGCGCGCGCCATACGCGTCATCGTATAGCGCACGACATAGCGATGAACATCGCGGCTGATGAGCTGGTTGGGATCGCCGATCCAGATGCGCTGGAAATTGCCCATGCGCTCGACGCGGAACATTTCGGCGCGCCCGTCGCGGGTGACGTCGATGACATCGAGATCGGGGCGCACCTTGCCGCCATCGCTGCCCAGCATCACCACCGGAATGTCGCGATAGATGCCGCGGCGGATTTCCATGCCCTCGGCATTGACCTCGATGGTCTCGGTGACATCGACCGAGCCATCGGCATTGAGCGTCACATCGGAGTTGAAGGAACGGATTTCCTCGCGCGCCATCACTGGCAGCACGAGGAGCAGCCCGATCAGCAGGGCAATGACCGGCCGGATGGCGAGACGCATGGCGGCTAGTTGAACTTCACGCTCGGCACGGCGCGATCGGCCTCGTTCTCCAGCTCGAAATATTCGGCCTTCTGGAAGCCGAAGGGGCCGGCGATGAAGTTGGACGGCACCGATTCGACCATGACGTTAAGGTTGCGCACCGCGCCATTGTAATAGCGCCGCGCCATCTGGATTTCGTCTTCCACCGTCTGCAATGCCTCCTGGAATTCGAGGAAGGTCGTATTGGCCTTGAGATCGGGATAGGCCTCGGCGGTGGCGATCAGCCGGCCCAGGGCCGAGGAAAGCTGGCCTTCGGCCGCGGCACGCTGTTCGGGCGTGCCATTGGCGGCGGCCGTCGCCGCGGCGCGGGCATTGGTAACCGCCTCGAGCGTTTCGCGCTCGTGGCCCATATAGCCCTTCACGGTTTCCATCAGGTTGGGGATGAGATCGGTGCGGCGCTTGAGCTGCACGTCGATACCCGACCAGCCCTCCTCCACCATCTGCCGGTTCTTCACCAGCCCGTTATAGATGGTGATGGCGTAGAGGGCGGCCACGACAACCAGGCCAAGGACAATCCAACCGAACATATGCGTAACTCCTCATGCGCACTGCAGGTGTCCGGACATTGGCACTGTGCTTATTCGGGCGCAATGGCGGTGTCTTGCCTTTGGGCGGTTCCATCACTACGTTCATGGGCATGATCAGAAGCGCTGCACATTGGCTGGAAAATCCCCTCGCGGGATATCAACCCTAAGCATGCCCGCAGCGCCGGCGCCTGCTTAGGGTAGGCGCGCAGCAGTTCTGCTGCGATCTGGCGCATCATTCCCATTCATTCGCCGACCCGGCGCGCGCAAGGCGCGACGGCGGCATGCGAGAACACACACCATGACGACGACCGTTCACAACGACCTCAATCCCGAAATCATCCTGAGCACGGCGGATCACCACCAGCTCAATATCCTGGCCATGGCCGGGCTCAACCACACGCCCGAGCAGTCGGATAACCTGCTGTACGAGCTCGAACGCGCCCGCGTGCTCGATGCCAACAGCGTGCCCGCCGATATCGTGCGCATGGGCTCGACGGTGCGCTACCGCACCGATGCCGGCCAGGAGCCGCAGGTGACCGTGGTCTATCCGGTCGATGCCGATATTGCCGAAGGCCGCATTTCCGTGCTGACCCCGGTCGGCACGGCCCTGATCGGGCTGCGCGTCGGCCAGTCCATCACCTGGCGCGACCGGGCCCACAAGCGGCATATGCTGACCGTGCTGTCGGTGGAGCAGCCGGGCGCCTGATCCCTTGCGGGGCGGTTATTCCGCCCCGCCGCCAGCCGTTTGCAGCCAGGCCTCGCCACAACTCTTGGCCAGTTCGCGAATGCGCAGGATATAGCTCTGCCGCTCGGTGACCGAGATGACGCCACGCGCGTCGAGCAGGTTGAAATTGTGGCTGGCCTTGACGACCTGCTCATAGGCCGGAATGGCCATGGTCTGGCGATTGCCCGCCGCCCCCTTGGCCAGGATGGAACGGCATTCCTTCTCCGCATCGTCGAAGTGACGGAACAGGATTTCGGTATCGGCCGCCTCGAAATTGTATTTGGAGGATTCCTGCTCGTTCTGCAGGAACACCTCGCCATAGGTGACCTTTTCATCGCCCTCGCGGCCGTTGAAATTGAGGTCGTAGACGTTTTCGACGCCCTGCACATACATGGCGAGACGCTCGAGCCCATAGGTGATTTCACCCGGCACGGGCGAGCATTCAAAGCCCGCCACCTGCTGGAAATAGGTGAACTGGCTGACTTCCATGCCGTCGCACCAGCATTCCCAGCCCAGACCCCAGGCGCCCAGCGTCGGGCTCTCCCAATCGTCCTCGACGAAGCGGATGTCGTGCAGACTGGCATCCAGCCCGATTTCGGCCAGCGAATTGAGGTAGAGTTCCTGGATATTGTCCGGCGATGGCTTCAGGATCACCTGGAACTGGTAGTAGTGCTGCAGCCGGTTGGGATTTTCGCCATAGCGGCCATCCTTGGGCCGGCGGCTGGGCTGCACATAGGCGGCCTTCCACGGCTTGGGGCCGAGCGAGCGCAAGGTGGTGGCGGTGTGGAACGTGCCGGCGCCCATCTGCATGTCGTAGGGCTGCAGGATGACGCAACCCTGTTCCGCCCAGTAATTCTGCAGCGTCAGGATCAGACCCTGGAAGGAATTCTTCGGGTCCATATGCGAAGGGCGGTTGGTCATCTGGCAGTCCCTGATTTCGGGACAAACCTCTAGTTTGACCCTAGGCCATGGTCAACGGCGTTTGTCGTCCTCGCCGGGACGGAAGGTGCCATCCTCGTCACGCTTGAGGTCGATGACGCCGGGCTGGGCGCGTTCGCGCAGGTCGCGCTCGCGGCGCAGGCGGCGTACTTCCTCGTCGTCGGCCTTGAACTGATTGCTCCAGTCCCGCCAGATCTTGCGCAGTCCGAGCCAGATGGCCAGGCCGATGATGAAGAAGATCAGGACGCGGAGCAGCATGCCGGTCATGAATGGTCCTCGATGGTCGTGGTCAGGTCGGCCATGCTCGATCCTTGTTGCTTGCGGCCAGATTTAGGGCGTGTCGGCGACGATTACCAGACGAGCCGCGCCGTGCCACGAAAGATGGCGTCGAATTCGGGGCGGAAGGCGCGCCCTTCGACCTCATGCAAAGCGCGGCTGGCCAGCAGGGTCAGCGGCGCCCGCGATCCCTTGATGCCACGCACCAGCACCCGGCTTGCCGCTTCGCCGATCCGCGGGGTCAGCGGTAATATCGTGACAGCGCCGAAGCGCTGGGTGAAGCCGGCCAGCAAGGGCGATAGGCTTTGCGCCGGATAGATGAAAATCACCTCGCCCCCGGGCGCGGCGGCGCCAGCGGCGGTCTTGATCCAGAGGTCGAGCGCCGCCGCGTCCATGTGGCGTGCACCGGCCCGGCCGGCATCATTGGCCAATGTCCCGCCGGCATCATCGAAGAAAGGCGGATTAGCGATGATACTGTCATAGAAATTATCCACGAGGCCCGCCGCGCGCCGGTCGCCCCCCTGCCCGCGACATCGGCTATGACGATCCGGGCGCAGTCGGCAAAACCATTGTCGGTGGTATTGGTTTCCGCCAGCGCGGCCATGTCGGCATTGCGGTCGGCCAGCGTGGCCATGATTCCTGCATTATGCGTCATGGCGACGAAGGCAGCCGTGCCCACGCCGCAGCCCATATCGAGCAGCATCTTGCGACCTTCTGCCACGGCGGCGCCGAGGAGTACGCTATCGAGTCCGGCGCGGAAACCCTGGCCAGGCTGCGACAGAGTGAGCCTGCCGCCTAAAAAGGCATCGCGCGTTACCGATTGGTGTTTTACAAAGGCTTTTGGCTGGTCTAGGGACATCGCACCCCGAAAGGCCGGTTTTGGCGCGACCTTAATGGCCGGGTGCCACAGGCTCAACCAGATTTGCCGGATGCGGCAAACGAGGACGGTATAGCAGTGTCAGTTCTGACGCAGATGAAAGAAGCGCCGCTGGCCAATCCCATCGAGCGACTGCTCGAAGCGACTGAAGCCGATATGGCCAGGGTCAACACGCTCATCGTGAGCCGCGCCGACTCCCATGTGGACATGGTGCCGGAGCTCGCCCGCTATCTCATCGAGAGCGGCGGCAAGCGCCTGCGCCCCATGCTGACGGTTGCTGCCGCACAGCTATTCGGCAAGGGCACCGGCTCGGCCATCAATTTCGCGGCCGCCGTCGAATTCATGCATAATGCCACCCTGCTCCACGACGATGTGGTCGATGAGAGCGACATGCGCCGCAGCAAGCCTGCCGCCCGCATGGTCTGGGGCAACAAGGCCTCCATCCTGGTCGGCGACTTCCTGCTCGGCCAGGCCTTCATGATGATGGTGGAAACCGGCGATATCGCCGCGCTCGGCGTCTTGTCGGCCGCGTCAGCCGTGATGGCCGAGGGCGAAGTGTTCCAGCTCGCCAAGACCGGCGATCTCACCACGACGCCGGCCGACTATGCCGAAGTCATCCGCGCCAAGACCGCCGTGCTGTTCGAGGCGGCCTGT
Source organism: Devosia ginsengisoli (assembly GCF_024707105.1). GTDB lineage: Bacteria > Pseudomonadota > Alphaproteobacteria > Rhizobiales > Devosiaceae > Devosia > Devosia ginsengisoli_A. Next base: position 124,823 of record NZ_JANQAJ010000012.1, read on the forward strand.
GAAGTGGGCGCCATGTCCGGCGGGGCCGACGCGGTCGGCCGCAAGGCGCTGGCCCGTTACGGGCTCGAACTGGGCAATGCGTTCCAACTGGTCGACGACGCGCTCGACTATGGCGGGCAGACCGGTACGCTGGGCAAGAATACCGGTGACGACCTGCGCGAGGGCAAGATGACTCTGCCGATCATCCTGGCGCTGACCGAAGGCAGCGAAGCCGAGCGCGCCACCATCACCGCCGCCCTGGGCGATGCCGAGGCCAGTGCCGAACAGGTGGCCGACGTGGTCGCGATTCTGGAGCGCCACAAGACGCTGGCCCGCACGCTGGACCAGGCCCATGCCCATGCCCGCTCGGCCCAGCAGGCGCTGGACGTCCTGCCGGCTTCGGACATGCGGTCGCTATTGAGCGATGTCGTGGAATTCAGCGTGTTGCGGGCCTATTAGGACACCGTGCCACGCCCTCGTGGTTCGAGGCGCTGAAGAAGCGCACCGCACCATGAGGGCTACTGGAACACCAAGCTAGAAGTAGCCCTCATGGTGAGGCGGGAGCGCAGCGACCCTCGAACCACGAGGGCGTGGCACTAAGGCAATATCAGCGGCGCTGCCGCGACCCAGTGATCTGGATGAGCCGCCCGCATCACCTGCGCGGCCTGATGCGCCTGGCCGGATGACCCAAACAATCCGAACACGGTCGCGCCCGAGCCCGACATGCGCGCCAGCATGCAACCCTGCGTTTCCGCCAGTTGCACCACGATATCGCCGATAACAGGCACCAGCTTCACCGCCGGCGGCTGCAGGTCGTTGCGCGTTTCAGCCAGCCAGATGCCCAATTGCGCCGGCCGGGTCAGCGGGGTCGGCAGTTCGGGCAGCGGATAGTTGTCATGCGCCCGCAGACGCCGGAACACGTCGGCCGTTGCCAGCGGCACCATGGGATTGACCAGCACGATATGGCAGGCCGGGAATTCCGGCAGCGGCGCCAGCACTTCGCCCACGCCCCGCGCCACCAGGGGCGTCGAAACCAGGCAGGCGGGCACATCGGCGCCCAGCCCCGCCGCCATGTCGGCCAGTTCGGCCAAAATAATCGGCCGGTTCGATAGTCCGGCCATCAGCCGCAAAGCGGCCGCCGCGTCGGCCGAGCCGCCGCCAATACCCGCCGCCACCGGCAGATTCTTGGTGAGATGCAGGGCCAATCCCGTCGCGACCGCGTCGGGCCAGCGGGCGCGGAAGGCCGCCACGGCGCGCGATACCAGATTGGTCTCGCCCACGCCCAAAGCTCCGGCGAAAGGGCCGCCGATGGTCAGGGCGTCGGCACTGGCCGGCACGGCCTCCAGCTCGTCCGCCACATCGGCGAAGACGACGAGGCTTTCGAGGTCATGGTAGCCGTCCTCACGGCGCCGCGTCACATGCAGCGCCAGGTTGACCTTGGCCGGTGCGCGCTGAAGGAGCGGTTCGACCATTCCTCTATTCGGTCGCGTTGGCTTCGGTCAGCCCTTCGGCGAGCTTGGGGGCGACACGCTCCTTGACGTTGCCGACTTCATCGACCGAGGCGGCCACGTTCCACTGGAATCGGGCTTCGAGCTTGCGCCCGGCGCGCCAATAGGCGTCGCCCAGATGGTCGTTGATCTCGGCATCGTTGGGGCGCAGCAGCACCGCCTGTTCGAGCGTTGCCACGGCCTCTTCGATACGGCCGAGCTTGTAGAAGGCCCAGCCCAGCGAATCGACGATATAGCCATCCTGCGGCTGCGCCTCGACGGCCTTTTCGATCATTCCCAGCGCCTCTTCGAGGTGCATGTCCTGGTCGATCCAGCTATAGCCAAGATAGTTCAGCACGGCAGGCTGGTCGGGATTGAGCTCCAGCGCCTTGAGGAAATCGGCCTCGGCCTTGGGCCATTCCTTGGCCCGCTCATAGGCAATGCCGCGCACGTAGTAGAAGCGCCAATCCGAGGCGCTATCGCCGCCGGTCAGCGCCAGCGCGTCGGTATAGGCGTCGGCCGCCGCCACATATTGTTCGTCATAGCGCAGCAGATCGCCCAGTACCGATACCGCGTCGAGATCGTCGGGGCGGCTGGTGACGATATTGTTGAGGCGGCGCAAAGCTTCCGCGCGATTACCGGTAGCATCGAGATTCTGCGCCACGCGCACCACGGCCGTCGGCTTCATCGGCGAGGTGGCCGGTACGGCCTCGTAGATCGAATTGGCTTCATCATGCTGGCCGGCGGCATCGAGCAACTGACCCAACGCCAGCGCGATCACGTCGGCCGACGGGTCGAGATAGAGCCCCATGCGCAGGAAGACCAGCGCCAGGTCGAGGCTGCCGTCGCGCGACAGGGCCACGCCGATGCCATGGAACATTTCGGCGGCGCCGACCTGGACATTGGCGGCAAAAATGCCCGGACGCTGGCCAGCGTCGACCTGTTCCTTGACGATGGTTACAACAGGATGGCTCAGGCCCTGGTTCTCGAATTCGGCAATGACGTCCTTGGCTTCGTCGAACCGGCCGGCATTGGCGAGAATGCGGGCATAGACTTCGACGATGCGGGCCACATAGGGCTCGGCGTCGAAGGCCCGCCCGGCGAGCTCGATGGCGCTGTCCGTGTCGCCGGCAGCTTCCGCCATCAGGGCACGGTGAAATACCAGGAAATCCTCGAGGCCCGACCGGCCGAGCTGGTCGAGCGCCTTGTCGGCTTCGTCCTTGCGATTGTCACCGACCAGCGCCCAGGCCCGCAGGATGCCGGCCGTGATACCAGTAAAGCTGTCCTGGCCGATGGCGCCCAGCAGTCGTTCGGCAGCGCCATAGCGGCGCTCCTTCAGCGCCTCGGTGGCAACCACCAGTTCGGCCAGTTCATTGTCGGGGTCCAGGTCGAGCAGATGCTTGGCTGTGGATGCCGCCTGGCCGATCTGCCCATCCGCCGCAAAGGCGATGAAGGCGCGCTCGACCAAAACCGGATTGTCCCAATCTCTCTGGGCCGCCTGATAGAAATAGCGGGCAGCCTCGTCGGTGCGCAGATCCTGCAGCGCCTGCTGGCCGGCCATGTAGGAGCCGGTAATGCTGGTCCGGAACATCGGCATGAGGCCGAAGGTGGTGAGTGGGTCGGATTGTGCCGTCCGCACGGACTGGGCCGATTGCGTCGCATGAACGGCGGTCGCCGAGAGCAGCAGGGCGATGAGTGCCGGGCGCGCGATGCGGGTCAGAAACGATGTCACGAGGCTGGTTACTCCCTTGGCCTTTGAAGGCCGTTCTGGGCGCGAAGATTGTCCGTTTTGGGACTGCGCCGCAAGGGCAAGCGCCAATGCCAGGCGCTGCCGCAAATCACATTCCGCTGTAGTTGGGTCCGCTGCCGCCCTCGGGCGGCACCCAGGTGATGTTCTGCGCCGGGTCCTTGATGTCGCAGGTCTTGCAATGCACGCAGTTGGCAGCGTGGATGCGGAAGACGGGTGCCCCGCCCTCCTCGGCCATTTCATAGACGCCGGCCGGGCAGTAAAGCGGCGCCGGTTCGCCATATTCGGGAAGGTTGTCGCGCACCGGCACAGCCGGATCGGCGAGGCGCAGATGTACTGGCTGGTCTTCGTCATGCACCAGATTGGCGAGATAGACCGACGAGGCGCGATCGAAGGTCAGCTTGCCATCGGGTCGGGCATAGGTTCGCGCCGGCAGCGTCCCTTTGGGTCTGAGCCCCTGATAGTCGGGTTTCTTGTGATGCAGCGTACCCAGCAGCGAGCGGCGCAATATGGCCGAGCTCCACAATTCCACTCCGCCCGCCAATGCGCCGAGCACAGTGCCCAATCGGGTCCAGAGCGGCTTGACGTTGCGCACGCCCTGCAATTCGGCGGCAATGCCGGTGGCCATGATGCGATGGCCGAAATCCTTGATCAGGTCGTGCTTGCGGCCCTTGCCGATGGCTTCGGCCACCGCATCGGCCGCGCCGATACCGGAGAGGATGGCGTTGTGGATGGCCTTGAGGCGCGGCGCGTTCATGAAGCCGGCCGCGCAGCCGATCAGCCCGCCGCCGGCAAAGGCCAAAGTGGGGATGGATTGCCAACCGCCGGCCGTCACGGCGCGGGCGCCGTAGCTGATGCGGGTGGCGCCTTCTAGTAAGGGGGCCACCGATTTGTGGGTCTTGAAGCGCTGGAATTCATCAAAGGGCGAAAGTGTGGGATCGGCATAATCGAGATAGGTCACGAGCCCCACATAGAGCTTGCGATCCTCGGCATGGTAGACGAAGCCGCCGCCCGCCGTGGCATTGTCGAGCGGGAAGCCGAGATAGTGGTCCACCCTGCCCTGCTGATGCTTATCGGCCGGGATTTCCCAGACTTCCTTGATCCCGAGCCCATATTTCTGTGGCTCGCGTTCGAGCTGGTGGTGGGCGATGAGCTGCTTGGCCAGCGACCCGCGTGCTCCCTCGGCGATCAGCGTGTATTTGGCTTCGAGCGCAATGCCCTCGGCGAAGCCCGGCTTGGGATTGCCCTCGCGGTCGCGCCCGAGGTCGCCGGTGATGATGCCGCGCACGGGGCCCTTGCCGCTCGACAGCACGTCGACCGCGGCCGTCATCGGGAAAATATCGACGCCCAGTTCGGCCGCCTGTTCGCCCAGCCAGCGCACGAGGTTGCCCAGGCTCACGATGACGCCGTTGCGCGTTTTCAACTGCGGCGGCACCAGCAGATGCGGCAGGGCGAAATCGTGCTTTTCGGTCAGCAGGTGATAGGTATCTCGGGTGACATCAGGCCCCACCGGCGCGCCCTTGAGCCGCCAGTCGGGGATCAGGGCATCGAGGCCCACCGGGTCCATCACCGCGCCGGACAGGATATGTCCGCCGATCTCGGCGGCTTTTTCCACCACGGTCACTGCTATTTCAGGGTGGCGCTGCTTGATGCGGATAGCGGCGGCGAGGCCCGACGGACCCGCGCCGACGATCAGCACGTCGGTCGAAAGGGTTTCGCGCGAACCGGCCTCTGCCATATAGGATTATCCTCAACGTCCCGATGCATGTCTGGCCGTGCCAAACGGGCTGTGACATAACAGAGAACATGGCTCAAGATCGACCGCTAAATCACGACGAAATGGTCGCCGTGCTCGATTGGTATCGAGCGGCGGGGGTCGATATCGCCGTGGGCGAGGAGCCTGTCGATCGCTTTGCCCAGCGGGTGCCGCAGCGTGTTACGCCGCAACCTGCCCCTCCGGCCCGGCAACAGGCTGCCGAGCGCCCTGCGGAAACGCCTGTCCTCGGCGGCGACCCGTCCGAGGCGCGAAGCCTTGCCGCTTCGGCACAGTCGCTCGATGAATTGCAGGCCATTCTGGGCGCCTATGACGGCTGCGGGCTGAAGCTCCGCGCCACCCAACTGGTCTTTGCCGATGGCAATCCGGAAGCGAAGATCATGCTGATCGGCGAAGCCCCCGGCGCCGAGGAGGACCGGCAGGGCAAGCCTTTCGTCGGCAAATCCGGGCAATTGCTGGATCGTATGCTTGGGGCCATCGGCCTCGATCGCACCAAGGTCTATATAGCCAATACCGTGCCCTGGCGCCCGCCGGGCAATCGCACCCCGACCCCAGAGGAAATGGCGCTTTGCCTGCCCTTCCTGCACCGGCAGGTCGAACTCGTCGCCCCCAAGGTGGTGATGACGTTGGGTGGTCCGGCCATGCAGACGATCTTTTCCACCACGACCGGCATCATCAAGATGCGCGGCAAGTGGTCGAGCGTCAGCATCGGCAACCACACCGCCGATGCCATCCCCACGCTGCATCCGGCCTATCTGCTACGCAACCCGGCCGCCAAGCAGCAGGCGTGGCGCGACATGCTGAGCCTGAAGCTGAAGATCGAGGCCCTGGGACTCCAGGCGCAATAAATCCGCCGGAACCAATTTCACCCTGCCAATCGTGGAACGCCGCGTTAATGTCACCGTTGCGTGATTTGCAACGTTCCGATCCAGCACAGCCGAAAGCGTCATGGCCTCTGTCATCAAGATCTATGCCCTGTTCCTGGGTTCCGCGCTGCTCATGTTCGGCGGCGGGCTGCAAGGCCTGCTGCTCTCGGTCCGCGGCGCCGAGGAAGGGTTCTCGCTGCTGTCATTGGGCCTGATCGGCACCGGCTGGTCTGTCGGCTTCGTGGCCGGGTCGATCACGGTGCCGATAGTGGTGCGCAAGGTCGGCCATATCCGCGCCTTTTCGGTCATGGCCGCCATCGGCACGGTCACCATCCTGCTCAATCTTCTGCTGATCAACGATATCAGTTGGATCCTGCTCCGCGCCCTGTCCGGCTTCTGTTTTGCCGGGGCAGCGATGATCGTCGAGAGTTGGCTCAACGAGGTGGCCGAGAACAAGAGCCGCGGCACGATTTTTTCGATCTATGTCACCATCAACATGGCCGCCTCGACGCTGGGGCAGATTTCCATGTCGATCACCGGCACGGCCGGCTATGTGCCCTTCGTGCTCGGTGCCATCAGTTTCATCTGCGCGGTGCTGCCGACCGCGCTGACATCGAGCCCGCAGCCGCGCCCGCTGTCATCGGCCAAGATCGATGTGGGCTTGCTCTACCGCACCTCGCCGGTGGCCGCGATCGCCGCCTTTTCCGTCGGCATGGCCAATGGCGCCTTCGGCACGCTGGCGCCGGTCTATGGCCATGAGCAGGGGCTCGATGCCGGCGGCATTTCCCTGCTCTTTGCCCTCGCCGCCATATTGGGCGCAACGGCGCAAATTCCGTTCGGGCGCCTGTCCGACCGCATCGACCGGCGGCTGGTGCTGATCGGCCTGTCCGGCTTTGCCGCCGTGGTCGGCGCGCTCACCGCGCTCATCAATCCGGGACCCAACTGGATGATGTTCGTGCTGTTCGCGGCCTATGGCTTTGCCGCCAATCCGATCTATGCCGTGGCGGTGGCTCATGCCAACGACTTCGCCAAGGATGGTGATTTCGCCAAGATTGCCGGCGGCATGCTGCTGATCCTGGGGGTGGGCCTCGCCATCGGCCCGGCCGTGGCCTCGCTGATCATGGGCGCCTGGTCGCCGGTGGGCCTGTTCATCGTCACCGCCACCTTCCACGGAGCGCTCGCCATCACCGCCTGGCTGCGCATGCGCATCCGCAAGAGCGTCGATGCGTCCGAACGCGCGCCGTTCCAGCCGATGGGCGACAAGCAGGTTACACCGGAAACCATTGTGCTAGATCCACGGGCTGATAGTGATAGCGCCGACGTTCCGGTGGCACACGAAGCGCCCGTACCGGACGAATTGATCGAGACGCCTGAGGAGAAACGCGATGTTCAAGACGGCACCATTTGAGGACCGGGCATTCAAGCCGCTCTCTATCGCCGTTATCGCCGTATCCGACACGCGCACGCTCGAAACCGATACCGGCGGCGCGCTGCTCAAGTCGCTGCTGGAAGCCGATGGCCATAGCTGCGCCGGTCGGGTCGTGGTGCGCGACGATATCCAGTTCATCCGCCAGGCCGTGCAGGGTTTCGTCACCGACCCCCAAGTCGATGTGATCCTGACCACCGGCGGCACCGGCTTTTCCGGCCGCGACGTGACGCCGGAGGCGGTCGAACCGCTATTCGACAAGCGGATGGAAGGCTTTTCGGTGCTGTTCCACCAATATTCGGCCACCACCGTCGGCACCAGTTCGCTGCAATCACGCGCCACGGCGGGGCTGATCGGCACCACTTTCGTCTTCTGCCTGCCCGGCTCGCGCGGCGCCTGCCGCGACGCCTGGGAGGGCATCCTTACCCACCAGCTCGATTACCGGCACAAGCCGTGCAACTTCGTCGAACTGATGCCCCGGCTGGACGAGCGCTGACTCAATGAAAAACGGCGCCGGTGGTGTTCACCGGCGCCGCTGCAGTTTGGGATGGGATTTGGTCTAGTGGCCGTGGCTCATGCCCGCATTGCCTTCCGGCTTGCGGATGAAGAAGGCCGCGACGATCGCGAAGAGCGAGATCACCGCGCCGACCAGGAAGGCCGAACGGATGCCGGCGGCCAAGGCTTCGACCGGGTCGAGTCCCTCACCCGCCAGAGCCGCCGTGCGGATGGTCATCAGCGCGATGAACAGCGCAATACCCGCAGCGCCGGCCAGTTGCTGCACCGAACCGAGGACGGCGGAGGCGTGCGAATAAAGCTCGCTACGCACCGAACCCATCGAGGAGGTGAATACCGGCGTGAAGATCAGCGACAGGCCGATGCTCAGCACGACATGGCCGGCCAGCAGCGCCCAGACCGAGGTATCCTGGCCCACCATGGTCAGCGCCCACAGCACGGCCGAGACCAGAATCGCGCCCGGCACGGCCAGCACCTGCGGACCGACACGGTCATAGAGACGGCCGACCACCGGACCCATCAGGCCCATGATGAGACCACCGGGCAGCAGCAGCAGACCGGTCTGCAGCGTATCAAGGCCGACCACCTGTACCGTATAGATCGGCAGCAGGATCACCGTACCGAACAGCGCCATCATGGCGACCAGCATCATGCTGACCGACACCGTATAGTTGCGCGACTGGAAGACGCGCAGATCGAGCAGCGCCTTGTTGTCCTGCTGCAGCCCAAGCTGCCGCCAGACGAAGGCGATCATGGCGACCACACCCACCACGATCGGCAGCCAGATCGGCATGGCGGTTGCCTCGCCGGGATGAGCGAAGCTCTCGCCGAAGCTGGACAGGCCATAGATCAGCCCGCCAAAGGCGAAAGCCGACAGGATGACCGAGAACACGTCGAGCGGCGCATAACGCGGCGTCGACACGTTCTGGATCTTGCGCCAGCCGAGCAGCAGCGCACCGATGGCGATCGGCAGCACCAGGATGAACATCCAGCGCCATTCGAGATTGGCCAGGATGAAGCCGCCAATGGTCGGGCCGATGGCCGGGGCCACCGACATGACGATGGAGATGTTGCCCATGGTCTTGCCGCGTGCTTCCGCAGGAACCAGCGTCATGACAGTGGTCATCAGCAGCGGCATCATGATGGCCGTGCCGACGGCCTGCACGACTCGGCCGGCGATCAGCAATTCGATGCCGGGCGACACAGCGCAGAGCAGCGTGCCCGCCGTGAAGATCGACATGGCGAGCAGGAAGATCGGCCGCGTATTAAGCCGCTGCAGCAGGAAGCCGGTCACCGGAATGACGACGGCCATGGTCAGCAGGAAGGCCGTGGTCAGCCACTGCGCGACGCTGGCAGCGACGCCCAGATCGGTCATCAGATGAGGAATGGCCACGCTCATGATGGTTTCGTTGAGAAACACCACGAAGGTGGAAACAAGCAGCAGGGCGATGACCAGCCTGTTGCGCGCGGCATCGCTCTGGACGACCGGCGGCGCGCCGATCAGGTCCGCGTCGAATGTGGTTGCGTCGTTACTCATGGTGTTTTCCTTGAAACTGGAATTGCCTTGTCAGCGGGACGACGGGTGGCGTCGCTGGATTTCGACGTCACCTTGAAAAGATTCCGCGACAGCCCCTGTCAGCAGCATCTTCGTTAAGCAATAGCTTTAGTAATTCATTCGCCCGCCAGAGGTCAACGCTAAATCTTTCGCTTAAGCATTAAGCAACCGAAATGATCCGCAGGCGAAGGGAGGGCGTATCTAGGCTCATCAGGGGTCGAGGTCCACCCGCATAAACGCAATTCTGCCTTGCAAAATCGTGTTTTTGCCTCTTCAAGTCGGAGCCGGCGATACCCATTTAAGCGCCAGGCGGCGGGCCACTGCACTGCCTTCTGCGCATCATGTTCTTGTTTTGTTCCATTGGAACTGCTACATCTTCCAGACGTTCTGCAGTCACGATTCGACTGCGGTACGCCCGGCAGGAGATGTCTCATGGCCCTCTATCAGGCCCCTTCTTTCGAAGCACTGGAAAAGCTCAGCCGCAGCCGTGACGCCGATCTGGCGCGGCGCGAACTGCTCGATCCCGACCGTATTCGCGGTCGCGGGGCGCAGTCCAATCATACCGGGCGCTTCGAATGGCAGAAGCGCGAGGGATTCGATGACGGCTGGGACAATGTCGAACCGCTGTCGATCTTCGAGACGGTGGAGCATGTCGAACGCGCTAAGACCATCATCACCACAAATGACAGTCCCGATATCGGCTTCGAGCGCTCGATCAACGCCTATCGCGGCTGCGAACATGGCTGCTCGTATTGCTATGCAAGGCCGAGCCACGCCTTTCTCGGCCATTCGGCCGGCATCGAGTTCGAGCGCGACATCTATGTGAAGGTCAATGCCGTCGAGGCCTTGCGAGCCGAGATCGGCGCCAAGGGCTACAAGGCCAAGCCCATCGCCATGGGCACCAATACCGACCCCTACCAGCCGGCCGAGCGCAAGCACAAGCTGACGCGCGGCATTCTCGAAGTCATGCTCGAAACCCGCCACCCGGTGATGATAACCACCAAGTCGGCGCTGATCATCCGCGACCTCGATATCCTGACCGAGCTGGCCAAGCTGGGCCTGGTCAAGGTCGCCATTTCGATGACCTCGATGGATCACAAGCTCAGCCGCAAGATGGAACCGCGCGCCTCCTCGCCCGCCCGCCGGTTGGAGGCTATCCGCCTGCTCAGCGAGGCCGGCGTACCGGTCGCTGTCTTCGCCTCGCCGATGATCCCTGCCATCAACGACATGGAGCTGGAGCGCATTCTCGATGCCGCCGCCGCCCAGGGCGCCAAGAGCGCCTCGATGGTGCTGCTCCGCCTGCCGGGCGAGGTGCGCGACGTGTTCCGCGAGTGGCTGCTGCGCCATTTCCCCGACCGGGTGCGTCACGTGTTGTCGCTGGTGCGCGACACGCGCGGCGGCAAGGACTACGATTCTCGCTTCGGCACTCGCATGACCGGCGAAGGCCCCTATGCCACCCTGCTCCGCCAACGCCTCGACAAGGCGCGGGAGCGCTATGGGCTGGATGCCAAATTGCCCGGCCTGCGCAACGACCTGTTCGTCGCCCCGAAGCTCGAAGAGCGGCAGATGAGCCTGTTCTAGGGGGTCGAAGGCTTCCAGAACGAGGATATGGCCGCTAGAATCCGGTGAATAGCGGCGGCAAACCGGCTGCCCGTCAACCGGAGCCAGGCATGCCGGCATCGGAATTCGCCCTCGACGGGCTGAGAGATATCATTGTCGATCGGTTTCCGGAGCTGGCGGATGAGCACTTCACCATGCTCTCGGAAGGCTGGGACAGTGTCGCAGTCGATGTCGGCGACCGGACAATCTTCAAGTTTCCGCGTCACCCCCAGGGCGAGGCGGCTTTGCGCCGCGAGGTGGCGATCCTGGGGCCGGTCGGCGCGACGGTCAGCATGCGCGTGCCGGTGCTGGAACTGTTCGAGACACCGCGAACCTTTTCGCGGCACGACAAGATTCCCGGCGAACACCTGGTCACCGCCCAATATGATGCGCTGGATGAACGCTCACGGCAAAGGCTAGGCGAAACGCTGGGCCAGTTCTATGCCGAATTGCACAGTATCGATCTTGCCATCACCACCGCAGCCGGCGCATTGCCGGTGGAGACATGGCCCGGCGCGGACGAAATCCTGCGGCGTATCCAGCCAGTGCTGCCCCAGGCACTGCGGCCATTCGCCGAAACCACCATGGCGCGCTGGGCCGAGCTGACGCAGGAGCCTTTGGGCATGACCTATGGCTTCTTCGATGGCCATGGCTGGAACATGGCGTTCGACCATGCCGCAGGCCGGCTCAACGGCATCTACGACTTTGCCGATTCCGGCATCGGGCCACGGCATCAGGAGTTCATCTATTCGAACCTGATCTCGGCCGATCTCACGGCGCGCATCATCACGGCCTATGAAGGCCATAGCGGCCACACCATCGACCGCGATCGCGTCGAGTTGCTGACGGCAGTGCATCGACTATGGGAACTGGCGATGGAAGCCCATCTGCCGGCACATATCGATGGGTTGCTGGCGGTGCTGTGGGCCTGGGCCGAGCGGCCCTAATACTGCGCCACCCGGCGCGCATAGGTAGCCATGAAGTCCAGCGAGGCGATGACGCCGCGCAATGAGAGCCGCACCTGCTTGCTGGCCTCGGCGCCACCGGTCAGCGGCACAGTGAGCAACAGGGCGTTGCGCTCCTTCATCCGCTCGATCAGCACCGCCTTGCGACCGGGATCGGCCACGAAATACTGGTTGGTGGTGTTGTACCGCGTCTCCAGATCCTGCGTGAAGCTGAACGCTTCGGGAGCCTCGCGGCCAAAGGCCAGGATCAGCGGCCGGCTGGGATCGACCGCGACACCGTCGGCCGCCACTGATATGGCCAGGTCGAGTTCGCCATTGAGCCGGTTGCGGAACAAGGTGAGCTTGTAGGCCGGCAGGTTGGCGCTGTTCAGCTCCTGGCTGCCCGTGCTGGCGAAGCAGGAAAAGCCGTAATAGTCGGTCGCGCTCTCATTGATAATATCGGGACAGGCCGCCAGCCAGTCGCGATGATATTCCCGCCATTCGCCGAATGAATGATGGAACGGCTCGGCCGCCGCCGGCAGGCAGGATGCGAGAAGAACAATAAAGACGCTGCCGATCCTGGCGATCATCGAAGTCTCTTTGCTGGCGCCTCCCGACGGAAGCGATTATAGCAACCGGCCCTGGCCCGGCACAGGGCTAAATCACGGAGAGATCATCATGAATATCGTCAGGCACAAGGGGCTCACCATCTGCGAATTGCCACTGCATGGTGGCCTGCTGGGCGGCGATCTCACCGGGCCCGACCTGATCGGGGAGGCCTATGAGGCGGACCCCGATATCATTGTCGTGCCGATTTCCCGCCTCGCCCCCGGCTTCCTCGATCTCAGCACGCGCATTGCCGGCGAAGTGTTCCAGAAGATGGAGCAATATGGCCGGCGACTGGTCATCCAGGGCGACATCGCCAAGGAAGTTGCCGCCAGCAAGGCGCTGCACGATTTCGTCTATGAGACCAACCGGCGCGGCCACCACCTGTTCGTGCCCGATCACGAAAGCCTCATCGCGCGCCTCGGTTGACTTGTCGCGTGGCGGGCGGATGCTTGGAGCCATGCTGTTCGATTCGTCCATCCAGACCGAGCCCGACTATAGCCATGAGCGCGAGCTCATGGCGCGCGGTGCCCGCGTCGTTGCCGGCGTCGATGAGGCCGGCCGCGGCCCACTGGCCGGGCCGGTTGTCGTCTCGGCTGTGGTGCTCGACGCCAGCGCCATTCCGCCCGGGCTCAACGATTCCAAGAAACTGACCGAAGAGCAGCGCGAATTGCTGTTCGAGCAGGTCATGGCCACGGCACTGGCCGTGTCGGTGGTGGTCGCTCCGCCCTCCATCATCCTCTCGCGCAATATCCGCGGCGCCACGCTCTGGGCCATGGCCCAATCGGCCTGCAGTCTCGGCCTCCGCCCCGACCGTGTTTTGATCGATGGCCGCGACGTACCGATGGGCCTGCCCTGCGAGGGCCTGGCGCTGATTGGTGGCGATGGGCGCAGCGTGTCCATTGCTGCCGCCTCCATCGTTGCCAAGGTCACGCGTGACCGCATGTGCCGGATCATGGACTGCGACGCCCCGCATTTCGGCTTTGCCGGCCACAAGGGCTATTCCACGCCCCAGCATATGCGCGCTTTGGTCGAACACGGCCCCTGCCGCCACCACCGCGAGGAATTCGCCCCGGTGGCCGAAGCCTGGGAGCGCGTGCGGGGCAAGGTGGCCTGAACCACCACACTTTAACCTCCCGCTAACCCCTTAAAAACGCTCCATTAACCCTGCCCGGCCTATAACGGGCTGGTTAGTACTGCGTTAGGGTTAAGTGTATGTTGCGTACCGCGCGTATGGCTCCAGAGGCCACTGCGGAAGAGGCATCGCGCCTCCCGATCGATACCATTCTCGTGGGCGATTGCATCGACCACATGAATGCCCTGCCGGCCGGCTCGGTCGATCTCATCTTTGCCGATCCGCCGTATAACCTGCAGCTCGACCAGGGCCTCACCCGCCCCGACCAGAGCAAGGTCGATGCGGTCGATGACGACTGGGACAAGTTCGACAGCTTCGCCCATTACGACGTCTTTACCCGCGCCTGGCTCAAGGCGGCGCGCCGGGTGCTCAAGCCCGATGGCGCCCTCTGGGTCATCGGCAGCTATCACAACATTTTCCGCGTCGGCACGGCGCTCCAGGATCTCGATTTCTGGATGCTCAACGACATCGTCTGGCGCAAGGCCAATCCGATGCCGAATTTCCGCGGCACCCGCTTCACCAATGCGCATGAAACCCTGATCTGGGCCGCCCGCAGCCAGAAGAGCCGCGTCACCTTCAACTATGAAGCCATGAAGCTGGCCAATGACGACACGCAGATGCGCAGCGACTGGCTGTTCCCCATCTGCACCGGGGCCGAACGGCTCAAGGGTGAGGACGACGAGAAGGTCCATCCCACCCAGAAGCCGGAAGCCCTGCTGTTCCGCATCCTCAATGCCACGACAAAACCCGGCGATATCGTGCTCGACCCCTTCTTCGGCACCGGCACGACGGGCGCAGTGGCGCGCAAGCTGGGCCGACATTTCATCGGCATCGAGCGCGAGCAGACCTATATCAACGCCGCGCTCAAGCGTATCGCCTCCATTCGCCCCGGCGTGTTCGAGGCGCTGCAATCGGTCACCCCGAAGCGCAAGGAAGCCCGCATTCCCTTTGGTTCGCTGGTCGAGCAGGGGCTTATTGATCCGGGCACGCAACTCTTCGACTTAACGAAACGTTACTCCGCCATGGTTCGCGCAGACGGTTCCCTCGTCTCGGGCACCCATCAGGGCTCCATCCACAAGGTTGGTGCTTTGGTTCAGGGTGCAGAGGCATGCAACGGGTGGACTTTCTGGCACCACGAGCAATCCGGCCGGATGGAGCCCATCGACACGTTGAGGACCGACATCCGTCAAAAACTTGATTTGCTTTCTGCCTGATCCTGACCTCCAATCACGTCTCAGGCTCTACTAACTGGCCGCCGGTTTGCCCCGGCGGCCTTTTTGTTTGGGCGCCGGTCAGCCCCGCCGGGCCGCTTCGATTGCCGCGACGTCGATCTTCTTCATTTTCATCATGGCGTCGAAAGCGCGCTTGGCTTCACCGCCGCCGGCCGCCATCGCTTCGGTCAGGGCACGCGGCGTAATCTGCCAGGAAACGCCCCATTTGTCCTTGCACCAGCCGCAGAAGCTTTCCTCGCCGCCATTGCCGACGATGGCGTTCCAGTAGCGGTCGGTCTCCTCCTGATCGTCCGTGGAGATCTGGAACGAAAACGCTTCACTATGCTTGAATTCAGGCCCGCCATTGAGCCCGATGCACGGAATGCCGGCGACGATGAAATCGACGGTCAGCACTTCACCTTGCTTGTTGGAGGGGTTGTCGCTGGGCGCAGCGTAGACGGTGCCAACCGAGCTGTCTGGAAAGGTCGCGGCATAGAAACGAGCTGCGGCCTCGGCGTCCTTGTCGTACCATATGCAGATTGTGTTCTTGGCAATGTCCATTGCTCTGTCCTTTCGCATCCGCGGCGATCATGGCCGGATCATCGGGTTTCGGCTTGAAGGGCACATATCAAAATGCGCTCACGTCATATGACGTTCCGGCGCCGACGCGCGCGACAGACGGATTCACTTTTCTTGCCCTATCGCCTTTCTTGCCCTATCGCCCGCTCGATCCTGTTCGCCAGACCCTCGCTCACCGGCACCATGGGCAGCCGCATTTCCGGGCTGTCGATCAGCCCCTCCCGCCATAGCCAGTGCTTGATGGCGCCGGGACTGGGTTCGGCAAAAAGCAGGCGCGGGATATCGGCCAGTTGCTGCCAGCGGGCCAGCGCACCGGACTGATCATTGGCCAGCAGCTTGCTGCGGATGGCGGCGAACATCCTCGTCCGCACGTGGGCCGAAGCCAGGATTGCGCCGTCTGCACCCTGCGTCAGGGCCGCATAATAAAAGGCATCCTCGCCAGTCAACACGGCAAAACCGGCCGGCTTCCGCCGCACCAGGTCGAAGCTCTGCGCCGGGTCGGCGCAGCAATCCTTGACGCCGACGATATTGGGGCATTCGGCCAGTCGCAGCATGGTCTCGTTGCCGAGATTGACACCGGTGCGATAGGGAATGTTGTAGATGATGATGGGCCTGTCCGTGTTCCCGGCCAGTGCCGAGAAATGCCGGAACAACCCTTCCTGCGACGGACGCGTGTAATAGGGACAGGCGATCAGGTAGCCATCCATGCCCCATTCCGCGCTCCGCTCCAGCGCCTTGCCGCCCTTGCGCGTGTCGGCGCCGGAAATCCCCAGATAGATCGGAATGCGCCGCTCCGACGTGTCGAGCGCGGCCCGCGTCACCGACACCAGAAGCTGCGTTTCCGCATCGTCCAGCGACAGGCCCTCGCCTGTCGTAGCCCCGAGGATCAGCCCATCGATCGGCTCGGCGGCATAGTGCGCGACGAGCCGACGCAGCGATGTCTCATCGAGCGCGCCATCGCGAAATGGCGTGATCAGCGGCAGCCAGAGGCCGCACAATGTGGGTTCGTTGGTTTCCATGGTCATCTCCTTTGGGCCGGAGACGGAGCGCACATAAAAAGCCCCGACGAAACCGGCGGGGTCTTTCTGATCCGAATGCTTGCTAAAAACTGCGCGCGACGACCATCAGCCCCTGTGCGAGGCTTTTTTCGAGGTCGCGGACGTGTTGCGGCGGCAATTCATGGCGCCAGCGTCGGGGATGACGCGCCTGTTGTCAATGCCGAAGCCGGCGGGGCGCCACGCGTCGCGGCCTAATCCAGCCCGGCCTCGGCCAGCACCTTGCGAAACAGTGTCGGCAGGGCCTCGCCCTTGAGCGCCCGGCGCTCCGCCCACCAGCCGCCATCGAGCCCGTCGGGAATAACCGTCGCCGACCACACTTCCAGCTCCAGCCGGAAATGGGTGAAGACATGCACGACTTGCCCCCGGTGCCGCCAATCTGCCTCGGCAGGATATTCGGCATCCGGCAGCACCGTAGCCCAATCCGAACCCGGCACTTCGGTCATGCCGCCGAGCAGGCCCTTTTCCGGCCGGCTTTGCAGGTAGACGTCGCCATCAGCATCCAGCATCACATAGGCATGCCCCTTGCGCA
Organism: Devosia ginsengisoli; assembly: GCF_024707105.1. Lineage (GTDB taxonomy): Bacteria > Pseudomonadota > Alphaproteobacteria > Rhizobiales > Devosiaceae > Devosia > Devosia ginsengisoli_A. The sequence continues at coordinate 141,831 of NZ_JANQAJ010000012.1, forward strand.
CGGGGCGCTCGGCCTTGACGGGTTTGAGCGGATAGCGCGTTGGATCGCCTTCCCTGGTCGCCGGGCATCCGGGCTGGATCGGACACAGCATGCAGGCTGCCATGCGGGGCGCGCAGATCGTGGCACCCAGATCCATCATGGCCTGGGCGAAATCCCCTGCCCTAGATGGCACCGAAGCCTGCAACGCGGCCCGCAACTCTTCCTTGGCCTCGCGCACCGGCACGGGCAGTGCGTAATAGCGCGCCAATACCCGGTCGAGATTGCCATCGAGCACCGCCACGCGCTCGTCAAAACAGATGGCGGCGATGGCGGCGCTGGTATAGGCGCCCACGCCTGGCAGAGTTTGCAAGCCGGCCGATGACTGCGGAAATACGCCGTCATGCTCGCGCACCACGGCCTGGGCGCAGGCATGCAGGTTGCGCGCCCGCGCATAATAACCCAGCCCGGCCCACTCCTTGAGCACGCTGTCGAGCGGCGCGGCGGCGAGATCGAACACGGTCGGCCACAGGCTGGTGAAGCGCAGGAAGTAATTCTTCACCGCCGCAACCGTGGTCTGCTGCAGCATCACCTCGCTCAACCAGACCCGATAAGGATCAGGCCTGATGCCTCGCGCCCGATCCGCCGGCGCCACGCGCCAGGGTAGGTCGCGGGCATGGCGATCATACCAGGCAAGCACGGCCGGAGCATCGATAGGGGCGGGATCGGAGAGGTACATGTGCATCGGATACCCCTACCTCACCTCTTCCCACAAGAGCGGCATGGGGCTACTCCATCCTCATGGCCAAGGACGACCTTCCCGAACCGAAACGCCGCAACAAGACCATGTCCGTCGCCGATGTGCTCGGCGGTGCGCTTGATCCTGTGCTGAAAAAGCGCGGCTTTGCCAGCCGGGATATCATCACCCACTGGGGCGCCATGGCGCCCCAGCCCTATGACACAGTGGCTATTCCCGACAAGCTGACCTGGCCGCGCGGCGAGCGCAGCGCCGAGGGCGCCACGCTGCTGTTGCGCTGCGTGCCCGGCCATGCGCTGGCCATTGCGCATGAAGGCCCGCGCATCGCCGCCGCGGTCAACCGCTATTTCGGTTTCGTGCTGGTGGGGGCTGTCAAACTCTCTGCCGAGCCGTTCACACCGGGTTCAGGCCAGAAGGCGCAGAAGATCGATCAACCGAGCCAGAGCGCCATTGCAAAGGTCGGGGCCCAGGTGGCCGATGTGACAGATGATGATCTGAGGGAAGCGTTGCGGACACTGGGTCACGCGCTCTCCAGCAGATCCCGTGGAGCCAGATAGGTCGGGCAGGCATCACCTATCTGACAATGCAACCGGAGCGTTCACCGTAGGTTGATGAATGTGCCCACTTGCCCACACAATTGCCCCGTGTAGTGTCGCCCACATCAAAACAGGAGCGTTAGCCGTGAAATTCAACCGCCGTGACACCCTTATCCTGGCCGCTGCCGCATCGGCTTTGAGCCTGTGCGGGGTCGCCACCGCCAATGCGGCCGAAGGCGATATGATCGACATCGCCAAGCTGATGGCGCCCGCCGGCGGCGTGGCGGACCATGTGCTGGGCAGCGAAACCGCGCCTGTCACGGTCATCGAATATGCCTCGCCGACCTGCCCGCATTGCGCGACCTTCTCCAACACCGTGCTGCCCAGCTTCGTGGAAGCCTATGTCGATACCGGCAAGGTCAAGCTGATCGTGCGCCCTTTCGTGCGCAATGTGCTGGATGCTGCCGTGTTCATGCTGGCCGAGGCTGCCGGCCCGACCAATTACCACAATGTGCTGGCGACCTATTTCAAGACGCAGACCAATTGGGCCGCATCGCAGACCCCGCGCGACGCCATTCTCGATATCGCCAAGCAGCTGGGCTTTACCCAGGAAACTTTTGATGCCGCATTGACAGAATCAGGAGCTGTTCACCGGGATGGAAGCCTTGCGCGAACAGGCGCTCGATGAATTCGGTCTGGCAGGCACCCCGACATTCTATGTCAACGGCAAGACACTCACTGGTGACAAGACGCTCGAGCAGCTCGCCGCTGAGATCGATCCGCTTATCCCTGCCGATTTCGCGCCAGTCGCTCCGGCTGCCGAAGTGCCTGCGACTGACGCCATGGCGCCCGCAACGGATGCGATGGCTCCTGCTGCGCAGTAACCTGCCTTTTGGCAGCGCTGCCCCGGTGGCGCTGCCATGAAATTCTCCCGCCTCAAGCTGCATGGCTTCAAGTCGTTCTGCGACGAAACCGTACTGGTCATGGAACCAGGGCTGACCGGCATTGTCGGGCCCAATGGCTGCGGCAAGTCCAATCTTGTCGAAGCCATGCGCTGGGTCATGGGCGAAAGCTCCTACAAGGCCATGCGCGCCTCGGGCATGGATGACGTGATCTTTTCGGGCTCCGGCAACCGCCCTGCCCGCAACTCGGCCGAAGTCACCCTCGTCCTCGATAATGCTGATCGTACCGCCCCCGCCGCGCTCAACAATGCCGACGTGCTGGAAGTCACCCGCCGCATCGAGCGCGAGGCCGGCTCGGTCTATCGCGTCAACGGCAAGGAAGTGCGCGCCCGCGACGTGCAATTGCTCTTTGCAGACGCGTCTACAGGCGCCCATTCGCCCGCCATGGTGCGGCAGGGCCAGATCGGCGAGCTGATCGCCGCCAAGCCCACTGCCCGGCGTGCCCTGCTCGAAGAAGCCGCCGGCATTTCCGGTCTCCATTCACGCCGCCACGAGGCCGAACTCCGCCTGCGCGGCGCCGAAGCCAATCTCGAACGCGTCGACGACATCATCGCCCAGGTCGAGACCCAGCTCGAAACCCTCAAGCGCCAGGCGCGGCTGGCCACGCGCTACCGCTCACTCTCGGGCGATATCCGCCGGGCAGAGGCGACGCTCTATCATATCCGCTGGGTTGCGGCCCGTTTCGCCGAGAAGGAGACCGAGGCGCAGCAGGCGATTCTCGTGCGCGAACTGGCCGACGCCACCCATCTCGAATTGCAGGCCCAGAAGCAGCTCGAAGCCGCCGACGCGGCCCTGCAACCGCTGCGCGACCGCGAAGCCGTCACTGGCGCCGTGTTGCAGCGCTACACGATCCATGCCGAACAGCTCGCCGAGGAAGCCCGCCGCGCCGACCAGCGCCGGGCCGAGCTGGAAGACCGCATCCGCCAGCTCGCCGCCGATGGCGTGCGCGAGCGCGAACTGGTCACCGAGGCCGAGGCCACGCTGGCTGCCTATGCCGAGGAGCAGGCCCGCCTTGCGGCCGAAGGCGAGGCCGCCCAGGCCGATTTCGACATTGCTCGCGCCGAAGCCGATGCGGCCCGCGCAGCGGTAGCAGGCGCCGAGATCGAAGCTCGTGCGGCATCCGATGCGCTGGCGCAGGTCCGCGCCCGCCGCGCCCAGGCGATCCGTTCGGCGCAGGATGCCATGGCGCGCATCAATCGCCTGACGCAGCAGGTCGCCGAGGTGGATAACGAGGCCCGCAGTGTCGCCGCCAGCCTCGATGCCGACGAAACGCTCAACCTCAAGCGCGCTGCGCTGACCGCCGCACAGGCCGCTGCCACGGCGGCCGAGCAGTCGGCCATGCTGGCCGAGGAAGCCGCCACCGAAGCGCAAGGCAAGCTCGATGCCGCCCGCCCGCGCCTCGCCGAAATCGACGCCGCGCTCAACCGCCTCGAAGCCGAAGCCGCCACTTTGGGCAAAATGCTCAATGTCGGCGCCAGCCTGTGGCCGGCCATTGTCGACCAGCTCAAGGTCACGCCCGGCTATGAAACCGCGCTCGGTGCGGCGCTCGGCGACGATCTCGAAGCCAGTTCCGATGCAGGGGCGCCCATGCATTGGTCGGTCCCTGTCGATCATACGGATGACGCCGCCCTGCCCCAGGGTGCCGAACCGCTCTCCCGCTACGTTACCGGCAGCCCGCTGCTCAAGCGCCGCCTCGACCAGATCGGGCTGATCGACGCCGCCGACGGTCCCGGCCTGACGCATGCGCTCAAGCCCGGTCAACGCCTGGTCACATCAGACGGCGCGCTGTGGCGCTGGGACGGTTTCGTCGCCGCCGCCGACGCCCCGAGCGCCGCCGCGCAGCGCCTCGCCCAGCGCAATCGCCTCGCCGATCTCGACGAGGAAATCGCCCGCGCCAAGGGCGAGCGCAATGCCTGGAAGCGTGATGTCGAGGCCCTGACCGCCATGCTCGAAACCGCCAGGCAGAATGAGCGCAGCTGCCGCGACGCCTGGCGCGCCGCCCAGCACGCCATCGGCGCCGCACAATCGGAAGTCGACAAGGCGCAGCGCGCCATCGGCGATCTCACTACGCGCCAATCGGCCCTCGAAGAGGCCCGCATACGCCTCGCCTCCAGCCTCAGCGAAGCCGAGGCCATCCGCGCCGATGCCGAGCAGGCCCTGGTCGAAGCCGGCACCGAGGATGATGCGGCGCGCCTTGCCGAGGCGCACCAATCCACCCTCACCACCGCCCGCGAGCGGGCCGATCAGGCCAGGCTCAAGCTGGGCAGTTTCGAGACGGCGGCCCGCATGCGCGAAAGCCGCCTCGCCCAGCTCGAGCGCGACGCACAAAGCTGGAACCGCCGCCGCGACGGTGCCCTGGCCCAGCTCTCGACGCTCGACCAGCGCAGCGCCGAAGTCAGCGCACAACTGGCCAGTGTCAGTGAGACTCCGGACGGTTTCGCCGCCCGCCGCGCCCAGCTCGAAGAGCAGATCGAGCAGGCGAAAATCGAGCACAAGGCGGCCGGCGACAGTCTCAATGTCGCCCAGGCCGGCTGGCGCGAGGCCGACAAGGCGCTCAAGACCGCCGGGGACCTGCTGGGCAATGCCCGGATCGAGCTCACCCGGATCGAGGAGCGCATCAAGGGTTTCATTGCCCAACGGCAGCAGATCGAGCGCCAGATCGAGGAAATCCTCGACATTCCCGCGAGCAAGACGCTGGAAGCCTCCGGCATTCGCGCTGGCGATCCCCTGCCCTCCGAGGCGGCCATCGAGCAGAAGGTCGACCGCCTCAAGGCCGAGCGCGAGCGCCTCGGCGGCGTCAATCTTTCCGCCGAAAAGGAAGCGGTCGAGGTCCAGGAAAAGCTCGACCTCATGATCAAGGACAAGGACGACCTGATCGAGGCCATCGCCAAGCTCAGGACCGGCATCCAGTCGCTCAATCGCGAAGGCCGCGCCCGTCTCAACGAGGCCTTCGTCAAGGTTAATGCGCATTTCCAGGAGCTGTTCACCACCCTGTTCGGTGGCGGCACGGCCGAACTCAGTTTCGTCGAAAGCGACGATCCGCTCGAAGCTGGGCTCGAAATCATCGCCCGCCCGCCCGGCAAGAAACCGCAGACCATGACTTTGCTGTCGGGCGGGGAGCAGGCGCTGACCGCGATGAGCCTGATCTTCGCCGTGTTCCTCACCAATCCGGCACCGATCTGCGTGCTCGACGAAGTCGATGCGCCGCTCGATGACGCCAATGTCGAACGCTTCTGCAACCTGCTCGATTCCATGCGCCAGCGCACCCAGACGCGTTTCATGGTCATCACCCACAATCCGATCACCATGAGCCGGGTTGACCGCCTGTTCGGCGTCACCATGGCCGAACGTGGCGTCAGCCAGTTGGTCTCGGTGGACCTGACCACAGCCGAGAGCTTCCGCGAAGCGAGCTAGCGACAATAGACACCGGTCTTGAATTCCTCGACACGCACCATCATTTGATGTATAAATCATACGTCATTTGAAGGAATTTCAATGCAAAGCGCGGTACAGTCAGTCCCAGATATTCCCGATCGCCAGGATTTTTCCCGTGATGCCGATCGCACGCGGCTGTCGAAGGTGGCCCTCAAGGCTTACCGGCGCCTGGTCGCGCAGTGGGGGCTGACAGGCCATCAGGCCGCCGCCCTGCTCGATGTGTCTGTTAGCACATGGGAGCGGCTGAAGCAGGACGAGAAGGGCAAGGCCCTGAGCCAGGACCAGATGACGCGCATTTCGGCGCTGGTCGGCGTGTTCAAGGGGCTACACCTGCTCTTCGCCGATGACATGGCCGATCGCTGGCCCAGCCTGGGGAACAAGGCACCACTCTTTGCGCGCATGAGCCCGATCGAGTCGATGATCAGGGGCGGCATCCCGCAAATGCTCGAAGTGCGCCGCTATGTGGATGCCGTGCGCGGGGGCCTTTAGTTGGAGGTCGACGGCGTTCCCGTCACGACCGAGGCGTTTCCCCGGACCGTGCGTCTGGTGACGACCGCGCGCCTGCGTGCGCCGGTGCTCATGCCGCTGGTGGACAATGAGGACGAGCTGGCTTTGCTCGGCGAAATCGAAGGCGCGACAAGCGCCCGGCTGATGGCGCAGGAGCGCGGCATATCGGGCCTCGCCGCCAATGAGCTCGTCTATGACGTGCCCCATGCCCATTTCATCAATGCGTCCTTTGCCTATGCCCGGCCGCAGCAGCCCAACCGTTTCAACGGCGCCAACCGCGGCGCCTGGTATGCGGCGCTGGCATTGGAAACCTGCCTGGCCGAGGTCGGCTTTCACCTGACCAACGCCCTGGCCGATGCCGGCGATTTCAATGCCGTGGTCGAATATGCCGAAATGTTCTGCAGCCTGGCCGGCGACTTTGTCGATCTGCGGCAACGACCGCAGCATCCCTCGCTGGGCGCCGACATCGCCATGGCCTATCCACTTGGCAATGTGCTCGCCGATCACGCCCGCGCCGAAGGCCTCAATGGCATCATCTACCCATCGGTCCGGCACCCTGATGGCACCTGTCTCGTGGCGCTACGCCCCGCCGCCGTGCAATCGGTGCGGCAGGGCGATGTCTACCGCATGATCTGGCGCGGCCAACCCGAGCCGATCATCGAGGGCCCGCTATAGGTCGATAGATCGGGGCCAAACACCCCCACCCTCATTCCCTCCCCACAAGGGGGAGGGAGGCGCATGACCGCATTCAGGGGTTTCGCACGATAGGTCCGTAGCCGCCGGCCAGGCTTCCCTCCCCCTTGTGGGGAGGGAATGAGGGTGGGGTACTAACAAGCACCGACTTATCCATCTTATCCCCTCCCCAAAAACCACGCGCATACTCCTCCCCATCACCCCGCGCGGCGGCCTGCAGGCGAACAGTGGCGTGGTGAGCCGGGTGGGGGCTTTGCCTCTCCCACAGGTCCGAGTCCAGGCGGAAGCGTGTGCGCGCGCCCCGTACAGTTCCAAAAACCGGCACCCCGAGGCGGTCAACGTCTCATTATTAAATTATTCAGGGGCGAAAGCCGTCTCGGGGTCCGCCCAGCTATCCGACAACCGCATCGCAGGCGGCACTTCAGCATGTCTTCGTGGACCAGAATCCCCCCTGTCCCGCCCCCACGCCGTCGCCACGGCCTGTGGACAGCATGCCGCACCCCTGCGACAAGCTGATTTCGCTTTACTTTTCAATGCCTTATGTGTGCTAACGCTATCTTGACACTCTCCAACCCCACCACTATGTTGCGCGCGACTTGAAAGGGCGTCTCGGAAACTCCGGGAAAAGGCCGGCCGAGGGAGCGAGCGGATGGTAAGACCGCAAGATGACCAGAGCCAGCCGGACAGCGCCAAGGGGGTGACGCGCGATCTCGCATCGCGCATTGCCTCGGCCAAACGGGAACGCGATATCGAGGCCAACAGAGCCTCGGCAAACGGTTCTCCGGAGATGACCGGCATGGGGCGCGGCGTGCGCATCGGCACCGAGTTCATCGCCGCGATCCTGGTGGGTGCCGTCATCGGCTATCTCATCGATCTTGGCCTGGGAACCAGACCCTGGGGAATGCTCATCATGTTCCTGGTGGGCTTCGCTGCTGGAATACTCAATGTCACCCGCGTGGTGACACAGATGAACAGGGCGGCGCCGCCGCCACCAGGTTCGGACCTCGGTCCGGATGTGGACGAAGAAGACGACAGGTAGACCATAGGGGTTTGGGCGTGGCCGATCCGAATAAAGTAGATCCGATCCACCAGTTCGCGATCACTGATGTCTTCTCGACCGGCGAGGGCGGGTTTGCCTTCACCAATTCAGCGCTGTTCATGGTGCTGACGGTGGGCCTCATCATCATCTATCTCGTCGGCTCGACGGCCGGCCGCAGCCTCATCCCGGGCCGCGCGCAGGTGGTTTCCGAGCTGCTCTACGACTTCGTGGCCAATATGGTCAGGGGTGCCGCCGGCACCGAAGGCATGAAGTTCTTCCCCTTCGTGTTCAGCCTCTTCATGTTCGTGCTGGTTGCCAACATGTTCGGCATGATCCCGTTCTTCTTCACGGTCACCAGCCACATCATCGTCACCTTCGCGCTGGCCATGCTGGTCTTCGTTGTCGTGATTGCTTATGGCTTCTACCGCAACGGCTTCAAGTTCCTGAAGCTGTTCGTGCCGGCCGGCGTGCCCGCCTATGTGCTGCCCATCGTGGTGCCGATCGAGATCGTTTCGTTTCTCTCGCGCCCGATCTCGCTCTCCGTGCGTCTCTTCGCCAATATCCTGGCGGGTCACATCACGCTCAAGGTGTTCGCGGGCTTCATCGTTTCGCTTGGCTCGCTGGGCGCTCTTGGTTTCCTCGGTGCCTCTTTGCCGTTGATCATGACTGTCGCCATCACGGCGCTGGAATTCCTCGTGGCGGCGCTGCAGGCCTATGTGTTTGCCGTGCTGACCTCGATGTACATCAATGATGCGATCCATCCGTCGCATTAATTCGACCGGTTCACAGTGAGACGGCGGTGAGCGTCGTCAATCGGTCCCTAACAGGAGCAGACTATAATGGAAGCTGAAGCAGCGAAGTTTATTGGTGCGGGTATCGCCGCAGTGGGTATGGCCGGCGCCGCCATGGGCGTGGGCAACATTTTCGGCAGCTTCCTGTCGGGTGCCCTGCGCAACCCCTCGGCTGCTCAGAGCCAGTTCGGTAACCTGATCTTCGGTTTCGCCGTGACCGAAGCTCTGGGCATCTTCTCGTTCCTGATCGCCCTGCTGCTGTTGTTCGCGGTCTGATTTTCCGCGACCCAGTCGAAGCGGCGGCCGGGAGGATTTTCCTTCGGGCTGCCGCTTCCTTATTCGGCTTTCGGGCCTGCTGCTTTATGGGTAGATCAATATGGAAACCGAAACTCCAGTAGCAATCGATGGTGCCGAGCACATCGATGCCTCCGCCGAAGGCGGCGAAGTCCATGCTACGACCGAGGCGCATGGCGGCGAAGAGCATTCCGGCGTGTTTCCGCCGTTCGATCCTTCGACCTTCGGGCCCCAGTTGATCTGGCTGGCGCTGGCTTTTGCCGTCCTCTACTTCACCATGAGCCGGCTGGCTTTGCCGCGCATCGGCGGTATTCTCGCTGATCGCAAGTCGCGCATCGATGGCGATCTGGCCGCCGCGGATAGCGCAAGGCAGAAGACCGACGCGGCGATCGCCGCTTATGAAGAGGCTCTGGCCACGGCACGGCAGAAGTCCCAGGCCATTGCCGAGGAAACCCGTGCCGGCATCCAGGCCGATATCGACGCCAAGCGCAAGGCCGTCGAAACCGATCTTTCCGCCAAGGTCGCCGCTGCCGAGACCAGCATCCAGGCTACCAAGGCCGAAGCGCTGGGCCACGTTGCCGAAATTGCCGCCGACACGGTGCAGGCACTGGTCAAGCAACTGACCGGCTCGGCCACTGCCGACGAGGCCCGCAAGGCCGTCGCCGCCGCGGCCAAGGAGTAAACAGATGGATTTCTCATCTATCGACGCCACCACCTGGGCCACGATCTGGGCGACCATTTCGCTGGTTATCTTCATCGGTATCGTCATCTATTTCGGCGTGCCGAAGATGATCACCAAGATGCTCGACCAGCGCATCGCGCAGATCGAAACCGACCTGGCCGAAGCCAAACGCCTGCGTGAAGAAGCCGAAGCCCTGCTGGTCGAATATGAGCGCAAGCGCGTCAGCGCCGAGGGCGAGGCCGAAAGCATCGTCACCGCCGCCAGGGAAGAAGCCAAGCGCCTGGCCGACGACGCCAGCGTCAAGCTGGCCGACCTGATCGCCCGCCGGACCAAGGCCGTCGAGGACAAGATCGCCCAGGCCGAGGCTCAGGCACTCGGTGAAGTGCGCGCCAGCGCCGCCGAACTCACCGTCTCGGCTGCCCGCATCGTGCTGAACCAGCAGATGGCCAGCAAGGGTGACGACCTCGTCGCCAAGGCCATCGAGGATGTCGGCGCCAAGCTCAACTGAGCGGCAACGCAGAACAGATCAAAGGGCGGGCATTTATGCCCGCCCTTTTCGTTTGCGCTACAATCGCCGTCGAGCGCCGCAAGGGGACAAGCATAAAGGCACGTTGACGCGCCCCGGAATCTCGACCATGTTGCGGCCACTGCGGGAGAGATTGGATTTTCT
>NZ_JANQAJ010000014.1 GCF_024707105.1 Devosia ginsengisoli
AAATACCCACCGTTCAGAACAGAACTGCGAACTAACGACCGGCGCGTCGTCTGACCGGCTTAGCCCTTGACGGCTTCCGACCCAATTTCTCGCCGTTCAGGATCGAATCGCGAGCTTCTAAAGATGCCATGATCTGCCGCCGCAGATTGCATTGGAACCCCTGGCTCGGTTGAGCCTGCCAGGAGCTCCCGTCAATCCGGCTGTGCGTCTCAAGTCGGGACAGCATACCCACGAATAGCAGCTGCCTACCGCGAGGACGTACTGCTCCGGACAGATCGTGCCGCCAATCATGCGTTGACGACAGGTGGCATCACGCGTCCTCGCGCTTCATGCTGCTCGTGGATACGGTCTTCATCGGTACATCGAGGCGCAGGCCGGATAGACGATCGAAGCTCTGGATCAGTTGGGGTGGAAAGGTCAGCCACATTGTGTTGCCGTCGATTTTGTCATCGCCTGGCGGCAATACCACGGCGACTTCGCTGCCATCGAGGTTGCAATAGGCTACCCGCGAACCGCCCAGTTCTTCGACCAGATCGACAGTTGCCGGCAGGCCCTGTCCCTTCACAGCCGATAGCGCAATATTTTCGGGGCGGATACCTATGGTCAGCGTGGTGCCAGCGCGCAGGGTCGATTGTCCTATCGCCACGTCGTTGGCAATGCCGTCCAGCGTGACCTTGCCGCCCAGGCCAACGGTGGCTGGCAAAAGGTTCATCGCCGGCGCGCCCATGAAGCCGGCGACAAAGATCGAGGCGGGGCGGCGATAGACCTCGGCGGGCGAGCCGATCTGCTCGATACGGCCGGCATTCATGACGATCAGCGTATCGGCCAGTGTCATGGCCTCGACCTGGTCGTGGGTCACGAAAATGGAAGTGGCGTTGAGGCGTTTGTGCAGGCGCTTGATCTCGATGCGCATCTGCACGCGCAGCAGGGCGTCGAGATTGGAGAGCGGTTCGTCGAACAGGAAGACATCGGGTTCGCGCACGATGGCCCGACCCATGGCAACACGCTGGCGCTGGCCGCCGGACAGTTGCGCCGGGCGGCGGTCGAGATAATCGGCGAGGTTGAGGATTTTGGCGGCGTGATCGACGCGCATGTCGCGCTCGGCAGCAGGAAGCCGGCGAGGCGCAGCGGGTAGGCAATGTTCTGCCGCACCGTCATATGCGGGTAGAGCGCGTAATTCTGGAACACCATGGCGCAGCCGCGGTCGGCCGGCTCGATGTCGTTCATCACGGTGCCGCCGATGGCGATGGTGCCCGCAGTGATGTCCTCGAGGCCGGCAATCATCCGCAGCAGGGTCGACTTGCCACAGCCCGAGGGGCCGACGATGACCACGAAATGGCCGTCGGGCAGGGCAACATCGATGCCATGTAGCACGGGCTTGCCGTCATAGGATTTCTTCGACGTTGGTGATCGTGACATCGGCCATCAGAATTCTCCCACAAGGCGGTTGCGCAGGCGTTCGATCGTAATCGGTGTCAGTCCGATGCGCTCGATATAGGCAGCGATGGAGCCGAACTCGGCAGTGATGAAAGCAAGGGTGGCGGCGGCCATGGTGGCGGGCTCGGAGGCCAGCAGGCGCTGGAAGCTCGCGGGGTCGGCGCCACGCGCCACGGCGCCAGCGGTGATGTCGGCGACGATCGGCGCGATGAGGCGTGCGGTCAGCGCATAGTCCTCGACGATGAGCGCGGCTTCCACGCCGGCAATGCCGAGCAGCAAGGCGGCGACGATGCCGGTACGGTCCTTGCCGGCGGTACAATGGAAGAGGACGGCACCGGGTGGGGCATCGGCGATGATACGAAGCACCTGCGCCAGCGCGGCTGCCGCAGCATAAGCGCGAGCTTGTAGAGTTCGAGCAATACGTCGCCCTCGTCCATCTGGGCGGGAGCCAGGCCATCGAGCAGGGAGATGTTGTGATAGATGACCGCGGTATGCCCGTTGAATGGATTGGGCTGATGGGTCAGCTCATCGCCGTGCCGGAGATCGATGACGGTGGTGACGCCCGAGGCGAGCATCGTTTCTACCCCTTCCTCGTCGAGCCGGTGTAGGGCGTCGGCGCGGAGCAGGCGGCGCCAGCGGTCCGCCCGCCGGATGTGGCATAGCCGCCCCAGGTCGCGGACGTTGATAGGTGCCCGTGATGGGCAGGTGACGGTGGGTGCGGGTTGCATCAACGGATTCCCGATTTCATGAAGGATTGGACGACTTGGCGCTGCAGGACGATAGTTAGATGACGAGGACCGGCAGGCTGGCCAGCGTGGAGGCGGCCATGAGTGGTCCCCATTGGTTGCCTTCGGCGGTCATGAACATCTGGATGCCGATCTGGACGACGCTGTTTTCGGCTGTGCGGCTGAGCAGCAGAGGCCAGAAATACTCGTTCCAGGTCGAGATGAAGATCAGGATGGCCAGCGAGGCGATGGTGCCGCGCAGGTTGGGCACCAATACTTCCCACAGGATCGCCAGTTGCTGGCGCCATCCATGCGGGCGGCCTCGACCACCTCGCGCGGGAAGGAGCGCATGGCCCGGGCCAGCAGCAGGATGGCGAGCGCTGCGGCGAATATGGGGCAGGATCAGCGCGCGCGAGCTATCGAGCAGCCCCATTCGCGCGACCAGCAGGTAGTTAGGGATCATCACCACCTGGAACGGGACCAACCAGGTGAGCGCCACGCCGCGTATAGACCAGTTTGTCGAGCGGGAACCTCCAGCGGGCAAAGGCGAAAGCGGCCAGAATGCCGGTCAGCAAGTTGGAAAACGGTCGAAACCGCGGAGAAGACCAGGGTGTTGACCAGCATCCGTGCGATCGGGATGGCGTCGATGGCGCGGGTGTAGTTGTCGAGCGAGGGGCTGGGTCGGCCAGAGGCTGGTTTCGAAGACAGCGTATTGGCCGGGCGGAAGGAACTGACCAGCATCCAGTAGACCGGGAACAGGCAGAAGATCGACAGGATCACCATGACCAGATGGGCGATCGCGGCCGTGTTGAGCGGCCCCGGCCTTGGGCCGATATGAGGCGCGGCGGCGGGCATCGGGGCAGCGGGCGGGCGGAGCGGAGCTGTCAATTGTCATGGAAGGAATACCTGTCGATCAGGCGGAACAGGATGAAGGCGAGCAGGCCGAAGCCCAGGAAGAGAATGACGGCCGCGGCCGAGCTCCAACCGACCGACAGGGTGGAGAAGCCGAAATCCCAGAGGACATAGAAGATATTGGTGGTGGCCCCGAGCGGCCCCCCGCCGGTCAGCACCTGGATGTAGGAAAACGACCATTGCGCGCCGAGCAGGATGGTCATGAGCGTCAGGAACAGCACGGTGGAGCGCAGCAGCGGCAGGCGGACGTCGCGGATGATGGCCCAGCGGGTGGCCGTCCATGCGGGCCGCCTCGATCAGCGACGGGTTGATGTTGGCGTTGGCGGCCGAAAGGATCAGCGTCGAGAAGCCGATCAGCTTCCAGCCGGTAAGCACGATGACGGTCCAGATCGCGATCGGGATCCTGGAGAGAAACGCACCGCGCGATAGCCCAGCGCCCTGATGGCCTCGTTGATCAGGCCGTAGCGGATCGAGCAGCCAGCGCCAGACGGCGGCGGCCACCACCGGCGCGATGATCATCGGCACGAAGATGACGGCGCGATAGATGTTGCGCGAGCGCTCGGGCAGGTCATGGGTATAGATCGCGATGGCCAGCGGAACGAGGCACGGCCAGCGGCAGCAGGCCGAGAATGTAGACGCCGGTGTTGCGCAGGGACTGCCAGAATTTGGGCAGGGCGAAGATGTTCTGGTAATTCTGCCAGCCGACAAAGATCGTGCGGTTCCGAGGTGGGCAGCATGTTCCACTCGTAGAAGCTCAGCCGGAAGGCATCGACCAGCGGCCAGTAAATCCACAGGACCAGCGTGATCAGGGCGCCGGGGCCAGGTAGAGCCAGGGAGTCCAGCGCGTTGCTGACGCGTCGCAGGCGGGTCGGGGGTGGAAGCAACCGCCATGGCGCGGCTCCTGTATGAGAGAGTGGCTGGCCCGCCCGCAGGCGGGCCAAGGGGATCAGGGCATCAAGGCTTGGCATTGGCCCGGGCATCGGCCAGGGTGGCCGCGACATCGGCGCCGCCGAAGACCGACATTTCCACCGCGTCCATCATGGTCTTGCCGATCTGACGGTAGTTCGGGCCGGGCATCGGATCCCAGTGGCTCGAGACGATCGAGCTGCTCCAGATTGGGGGCGACCAGCGGATGCTCGGCGACCCAGCCGGCGAGATAGTCGGGATCGGTGACGATGGCCGGGCGCAGCGGCAGGTAGCCGATTTCCGAGGTGATGATGGTATAGCCATGCTCGGAGGTCAGGAACTTCATCAACCTCCCAGTGCGGCGCGTTGCTTGAGCGGGTCGGCGGTGTGGATGGTGAGGGCGCTGCCCGAATTGTTCGGGCGGGTCGGCTTGTCGCCGAAGCGCGGCATGGAGGACGAACGCAGCTCGTAATTGCCCTCGGCGCCGGCCACCAGCGAGCCCTGCAATGCGCTGGTCTGCAAGTACATGCCCAGATTGCCCGAGGCCATACCGTCGATGGCGCCGGCAAAGTCGTAATTTTCGTAGACGCCGGCATCGTAGAGGTCGCGCAGCATGGTGACGGCCTCGACCGCTTCCGGCTCGGCGAATTTCAGCGTGGTGCGGTCGCGCGAGATCACTTCGCCATTGTTGGAGCGCACGACGCCCTGGAACAGCCAGTCGACTGCGCCCGGTCCGGTAATGCCTCCGGTAAAGCCTTCGGCGTCGGTCTTTTCCTCGATGGCGAGAGCCGCCGATTTGACGTCCGCCCAGGTCTGTGGCGGATTGTCCGGATCAAGGCCGGCCGCGCGGAAGAGGTCGGCATTGTAGAACAGGATCGGCGTCGAGAATGTATAGGCCGAGGCCATAGGTCTTGCCGTTCAGCACGCCCAGCTTGGTGCCGTTGGGATGCATGCCTTCGAGATGGGCGGCGATTTCCTCGGCGGGGGCAATGTCTTCCAGCGCCCGGGCGCCGAAATTGGTCACCGAAAAGTCGAGATCGCTGAACACGGTCTGGACCAGGTCAACCGGCATGCCGGCGGCCAGTCGGCCTCGATGCGGCTGCCGTCGGCGCTGGAATAGCCGATGCCCTCGACGGTGACGTTCGGGTTGGCTTCCATGAATTCGTCGATCAGCTTCTGCGTGGCGTCGGCACCGAGGCCGGCAGTGGCCAGATTGTAATTGTAGAAGGTGATGGTGACGGGCTGGTCGAGGCTGGGCGCCATGGTCTGGGCGAGCACGGGAGCAGCCGTGGAGAGCGCCAGCAAGGCTGGCAAGGATGGTCATGCGGAGCATGGTTGTGGTTCCTGTCATTCAGCAGCGGCGACGGCGGTGTCGGCTTCGTATTTCTTCAGCATCTCGGCCATGCCGGAGAAGGTGAAGCTGTGCAGTTCGCGACGGGGTGGCCGCCTGCGGCGCGAAGGTGATGGTGAGACCCGAGGGCCGCACGGAGCCGATGGCGAAGGCGGCACCTTCGAGCATGCGCAGGCCTTCATGCAGCCAGAGCACGTCGGTGGCGGCATGCTGGCCGATGCCGACAACGGCGGGGATGCCGTACCAGTTGGATACGCGGTCGTAGTGGATATGGCCCGAGAGGATGCCCAGCACGGTCTTGCCGGCGACGACCTGCCGCAAGGCCTCGGTATCGGCGTAGGACAGCGATTCCACTCCATGGTCGGATTGTGCGTATCGAGCGCCGGCGCGTGGTGCATGACCAGCAGCTTGGGCAGCGCGGCATGGTTTTCGAGTTCGGCCTTGAGCCAGTCGAGCTGGCCCGGCTCGAACGAACCGCCGACCTTGTCGGGCACGCTGGAGTCGAGAACGATGACGTGGATGCCGGCAATGACTTCGGCATGGTCGTAAGGAGCATCGACATTGTCGGTCCGGCCGAGCATAGCCGGATAGAAGCCGTCGCGACGGTCGTGATTGCCCAGCGCATAGAGGACCGGCATGTCGAGGCCGGATTCCGCCACGATCGACTTGAGGTTTTCGTAGCTGCCCTGGTCGCCGCGGTTTGTCAGGTCGCCGCTGGCGACGATGAATTTGGGCTGAGGCACCAGCGTCTTGATGTCCGCCAGGATGCGCCGCAGCGTCGTCGTGGTGTCGGAGAAAAGATGATCATCCTGCACGGCGGGATTACCGACATGCAGGTCGGTCAGATGGATGAAAGTGACGGGGTCGGACATGGGCGCTCTCCCCTTTGCTCTGGTGGGGTCAGCGGCAAAATTTTCGGCTGTAACTCTTGTGGCGCATAAGTTTTGTTACAAACATCTTGTGTGGCGCCTTCGTTAGGGTTAGCTTCCCTCCCATGACAGGTGAATGAAGGTTCATTCGGTTTTTGATGTTGTCCTCGACAAGCGTGAGCGCATACTGGCAGCGGCCGCACGGCTCATCGTTCGCAACGGCTTGCAGTGCTCCATGGCCGCGATCGCCGAAGAGGCAAGCGTGGCCACCCGGCTCGCTCTACAATTACTTCGACTCCAAGGAAGCGCTGGTGCTGGGGGTCTATACGCGCGTCACGGCATTGATGACCGAGAGCCTCGTGACCCGTCCGGCGCGGATAGCGGCGAAGAGCCGGTGCGCCGCTATATCGAGAGCTATATCGACTTCATCTTGGGAGGATCCCGACCGGGCGCGGCTGTTCGATTATCTCGACAATAATCCACTGATTACCCTGAGGGACGCCAAGGCGCATTTTCGGCGCCTTCGTCGAGACGGCATCGCCACGATCGAGGCGGCACAGGCTGCGGGTGTGGTTCAGCCGGCCCGCCGACCATGATCATGAGCTTCATGCGCGGGTCCATCCGCAATACGCTGAAGCGCCGGCGCATGACCGAGACCAGGTTGACAGAGGCCGACCGACAGCTTGTGGCCGCCATGTGCTGGGCCGCCATCGCCGCCTGAGGCGGCTAGGCACATAGCCGTTCGGCCAGCAGGGCTACCTCGGAGCGCGTCAGCCCGATCCCAGCAAGGTAGGCGTCGATGCCACCATGAGCGACGTCGAGATGGTCGAGCATGACCAGCATGGTCGCAGCATCGCTGGCAAGCACGCGCTCGACATGTTCGGGCCGGCCGCCAGCTGAGCGCGCGCTCACGCAACTGGCCGATCAGGTCGTCCGCAGCGGCGGTGAGCGCATAGTCGGCGACGATGTCGGCGCGACCGACGCCGGAAATCAGCAGCAAGAGCGCGGCAATGATGCCGGTGCGATCCTTGCCGGCCGTGCAGTGGAACAGAACGATGCCGCGCGGCGCGGCGATGATGGCGCGCAGCACCTCGGCGAGTTGCGGGCGGCATTTATCCAGGGCGTCGCAATAGCGCCGCGCCATGTCGAAGGGCACCGCACTCATGGCGATGGGCGCCAGGGCGTCAAACAAGGCGATGTTGCGGTAGGCGACCGTGGCGTGCTCGCGAAAAGGATGCGACGTAACACTGGTCTCATGCGGCCCGCGCAGGTCGATGACCAGCGTCAGGCCATCCTCGACCAGCCGAGCGATGCTGTCGTCGCGCAGGGGATGCAGAGCCTCGCCCCGCAGGATGCGACGCCATTGTGTAGCGCCGCCGGTGATGCGGGCATAGCCGCCCAGATCGCGGATATTGTGGGTGTCGGGCAAGGGCCAGTGACGCATCGCCGCCATGGTCATGGCTGCCTCCATTTAGTCGAAAGAGATGGGCGCGGCACGGCCGCGCCCGGTCGGCATCAGGGCATCAGGCCCCGGGCATTGTCCTGGGCGAAGCTCAGCACTTCGGAGACATCGTCTTCACCAAGCACGGCTTCGACGACTGCCTCCTTCATCATGGCCTCGGCCGGCGGTAGTTGGGGCCGGGGAAGGCAACATTGGGAGTGAGCCGAGACAGCTGTTCCAGGTTCGGACGGATCAGCGGATGGGTTTCGGTCCACGGACCGAGAAATTCCGGATCGTCGACGATATCGAGGCGCAGCGGCAGGTAGCCGATCTTGCTGGTGATGATGGTGTAGCCGTATTTCGAGGTGAGGAACTTCATCAGCTCATAGGAAGCGCGCTGCTTGACCGGATCCTTGGAGAAGCTGAACAGGGCGCTGCCCGAATTGGTCGGGGTGGTCGGTTTGTCAGCGAAGCTCGGCATGGCGGCGACGCGCAACTCCCAATTGCCTTCGGCAGCGGTCGAAAGGGCGTTCTGCAAGGCGCTGGTATAAAGATACATGCCCAACTGGCCGCTCAGCATGGCATCGTTGGCGCCGGCAGGGTCGATCCGGGCATGCGCGCCGCTATCGACCATGTCGCGCAGCATCCGCACCGCTTCGATGCCTTCGGGATTGGCGAAGGTCAGGGTGTTGCCGTCGCGGACATTGCCGCCATTGGACATCAGGATGGCCTGATAGACGAAGGTGCCATCGGCCGGGCCATAGGCGCCGGGGAAGAAGCCTTCGGCATCGGTCTTTTCGACGATGGCTTCGGCCGCGGTCTTTACCTCGGCCCAGTCCTCGGGTGGATTGTCGGGGTCGAGACCGGCAGCACGGAACAGGTCGGCGTTGTAATAGAGGATCGGGGTCGAGAAAGTATAGGCAAGGCCATAGGTCTTGCCGTCGACCTTGCCGAGATCGAGGCCGCGGGGGATCATGCCGTCAGTCAGTTCGGCATAGCCGTCCGAGCCGGCCATGTCTTCCGGGCATTGGCGCCCAGGTCGCTGGCGACGTAGATCAGGTCGCGAAACACCAGTTGGGCCAGGTCGGGCTGCTGGCCAGCGGCCATATCGGCCTGCAGACGCGTTCCGATCTCGTTGGATGGCACGCCGATGGTCTCGACCGAGATATTGGGGTTTTCTTCCTCGAACCTGGCCAACAGTTCGCGGGTGGCGTCGGCGCCAGCGCTCGCGGTGGCGAGGTTGTTATTGTAGAAGGTGATGGTCACCGGTTCGGTGATGTCATCAGCCATTTGGGCGAAGGCCATGCCGGAAAAGGGCGGTAAAGCCCAGGCTGGCGGCGGCCAGCAGCTTGATGAAATTGCGTTTGATCATCGGTGGGGTCCTTGGAGTTGGGAGATCAGCCTGCGGCGGCGTCGGCGAGGGCAGCTTCCTGCTTTGACGGAGGAGCTTGAGGTCGTAGCGATTGAGTTCGGCTCGGGTCTGGGGCAACGGCACCAGAGCCATGGTGAGGCCGGAGCGGCGGATGGTACCGATGCCGAACGAGGCGCCTTCCACCATGCGCAGCACGTCGGTGGTGAGAATGTCGGTGGCGGCATGCTGGCCCATGCCGACGATGACCGGAATGCCGTGCCACACCGAGAAGCGGTCGTGGTGGATATGGCCGGAGAGAATGCCCACCACATTGCGGCCCCTGAGCAGAGCCGCGAGCTGCTGGGACTGATTGAACTCAATAGTTCGCCAATGGTCCGGGCGGGGGTATCGCCAAGCGCTGGCGCGTGATGGGCGACGATCAGCTTGGGCAGATCGGCATGGCTGTCGAGCGCGGCTTCGAGCCAGGCGAACTGTTCGGGCTCGATACTGCCTCCGATCTGGCCGGGCGTGGTGGTATCGAGGGTGATGACATGCGCCGCTTCGATGACCTGCTCGTGATCGTAGGGCAGGTCGAGGTCTTGGTCTGGCCGAGCATGCCCTCGTAGAAGCCAGCGCAGGTGTCATGGTTGCCGATGGCATAGACCACGGGCAGGTCGGTGGCGGCCATGATGGCCTTGAGCTGGCGGTAGCTGTCGGCGTCGCCGCGATTGGTCAGGTCGCCGCTGGCAATGATGAATTTGGGCGCGCTGGTCCATGCTGGCGATCAACTCGAGCACCCGGGCCAGCGTCCTGGATGTGTCGCTGAACAGATGGTCGTCAGCGACGGCGGGGGTGCCGACATGCAGGTCGGTATGGATAAAACTGGTCTCGGCCATGGGTCGTGCTCCGTTGCTGGGCATGGCCTGGAGCCCTACCGTCTCAGCGACGTGACGAGTTTGGAACAGCGTTTGAATTGGTCGAAGGTGGTGTGGTGAACATCGGTGTCGTCGCCGCGACGACCTGTTCAGGAGCACTATCAGGGGATCGTCCAGGTTCAGCGCGTGGCTGGTCAATTCGTCGGTACGGCGCCGGTTACGTCATCTGCGAGCGAACGCCCAGCAGGCAGGAGATGCGGAAGCCGATATCCACGTCGCTGAGCCAGGCGCAATCGTTCGGAGGTGCGGAATGAACACGCGGTGATGATCGATGTCTTCGATCATGGGGCGGAATATCTCGGGGTGTTCGCTGGATTGGGCGGTTGGTCATGTGTCGCAGCACGTTATAGCTGGATGCTCGATCGAGGCTCCAGCGGATGGACGGGCCGACCTGGCGACGATAAGGTCTTCGACTGCTTGCAGGTGCCGGATGCGCGCTGTACCGCCGCCTGCAGCATTGCCAGCCGCCTCGGCGTTCAGCTTCATATAGACCCGCTCGGCCACTGAAAAGATCAGCTGCTCGACACTTCCAAAATGATAGCTGACTGCACTGACCGCAGCGCCCGCCCGCCGCGCAATGCTCGACAGTAACTTCGTCTGGGTGATCAGCAACATTGAGCAGCGCCTCGCACGCAGCCTGCAGCTTCTCTGCCGTGACGCTTTTGTTGGTTTCCCGCTGCAGCGCGCAGAACATGGCACCAGGGCCGTGACAGCCGTGTGAACCCCGGCGTTTCCCGTTTAGATTATTTGTCGGCGGAATACAGGCTTGCTAATGTCCTAGGCGACATCCACGCAGCTGGCAAACGCGAATTTCTGTTGGCTCCACGCCGCACGAGACCATGCAATTTATGCCCCCGAATGTTCCCAAAAATGGAAGTGCACTCCAGGATTGTGGTCCGATCCAAGGCGCGGAGATCAACACCTTGAAATCGTAAGTGGTTTTGCCAAGGTGCTTCCGGCAGATTGCCGCTACTTCGTAGCCCCACTCTATGCAGATTCGCCCGAACGCAGCGTGCTATACTTCTCGTTGCCGCCGCACATTCGAGACCATCTGCAATGTCGATCTGGCTCATCTCAGCGTCGGCGACGTTTCCGATCATCGCTCTCTGCAGGTGCGCTATGGCCCGCCCGATGGCATCGATAGCCGAGCTTATCGCCCATGGCGCGGTCGGCGACTTGGCCGGCCATTTCCTCAATGCGCGGGGCGTGCCGCTATTCGGTACGGCAATGAAGTCGGTCTGCAACGCGCCCCATTTCAGACGTTCCATCACCTTTTCCGATCTCCTAAAAGCGGACACAACAACCACAAAGCTATTCAGCAGCTTTGCGGCATCGCGGCATCG
This sequence comes from Devosia ginsengisoli, assembly GCF_024707105.1. Classification (GTDB taxonomy): domain Bacteria; phylum Pseudomonadota; class Alphaproteobacteria; order Rhizobiales; family Devosiaceae; genus Devosia; species Devosia ginsengisoli_A. The sequence continues at coordinate 11,271 of NZ_JANQAJ010000014.1, forward strand.
ACGATGGGTTGGCTCTTGCTGCAACGCCGTCAACTGCCTTGACAGCTGTCGCCCCCATTTCGGTCATGAGGCAGCG
>NZ_JANQAJ010000004.1 GCF_024707105.1 Devosia ginsengisoli
CGCCTCTTCGAGCACCGAATAGGAATGCACCCGCGAGCCGGTCGAGAGCAGCGTGCGCTGCAAATGCCCGCCCGAGATGATGCAGTCGCCCGAAACCAGCGAGTTCACCGCCGAACCGCGCCGCCCGTCGAAGTCATGCACGAACTTGGCAGGCGGGGTGATTTCCGCATAGGTCCAGATCGGCCAGTCACGGTCATAGAGATCGAGCTGCGGCTCGATATCGGTCAGGTCGATCGAGGCCTTCCAATAGGCGTCGATCGTGCCCACGTCGCGCCAATAGGCCACGTCTTCCTTGGACGAGCGCACGCAGCTCCGCGTGAAGCGATGCGCCCAGGCCGTGCCATTCTTGACGATATAGGGAATGATGTCCTTGCCGAAATCGCGGCTCGAGCCTTCCGTCGCCGCGTCGCGCCGCAACTGCTCCATCAGGAACCGCGTCTCGAACACGTAGATGCCCATGCTGGCCAAGGCCGTGTCCGGCTTGTCCGGAATGGCCGGCGGATCCTTGGGCTTCTCGACGAAGTCGATCACCCGGTCGCGCCCGTCCACATGCATCACGCCAAAGCCCGTGGCTTCCATGCGCGGCACTTCCAGGCACCCGATGGTCACGTCCGCGCCCGTATCGACGTGCTGGCGCAGCATGATTTCGTAGTCCATCTTGTAGATGTGGTCGCCGGCCAGGATGACGATATAGCGCGCGCCGTAATCCTCGATGATGTCCATGTTCTGGAACACGGCATCGGCGGTCCCGGCATACCACATGTCCTCGGCCACCCGCTGGCTCGCAGGCAGCACGTCGAAGCTCTCGTTGCGTTCGGGCCGCAGGAAATTCCACCCACGCGACAAATGCCGGATCAGGCTATGCGCCTGATATTGCGTCGCCACCGAAATGCGGCGGATGCCCGAATTGATCGCATTGGAGAGCGCGAAGTCGATGATGCGCGACTTGCCCCCGAAATAGACGGCCGGCTTGGCGCGCCGGTCGGTCAGTTCCATCAGGCGCGTGCCGCGTCCTCCCGCCAGCACATAGGCCATGGCCTCGCGGGCCAGCGGCGATGGTGTTCTGTAGTCTGCCATTCTTCTAACCCTCCACTACTGCCCGTTTTCCGGGACGTATCTCACTCCATCCGGGTCACGCCGGCTCGTATTTCAGGAACAGTGTCGAGAGCGGCGGCAGGTAAACTTCTGCTTCCGCCGGCCAGTGCTTGCCCTCCACGGCATAGGCCTCGACCGCTCCCTGGTTTCCGGTATTGGACCCCGAATACCATCCCGCATCGGTATTGATGCGCTCCACCCATTTGCCGGCCACCGGCATGGGAATCTTGTAGCCACTGCGCGGCACCGGCGTGAAATTGGACACCACCAGCACGGGGTCGCTCCCTGGCGCCTTGCGCAACCAGGCAAACACCGAATTGGCGTGATCGTTGCCGATCACCCATTCGAACCCGTCCGGCTCGCAATCGCGCTCATGCAGGGCCGGCAATTCCCGATAGGCCAGGTTGAGGTCGGCGATCAGCCGCCGCATCCCCTCATGCATGCCCGCATCGAGCAGATACCAGTCCAGCGACTTGCCATCGGCCCATTCCTCGCGCTGCGCGAATTCCTGCCCCATGAACAGGAGCTTCTTGCCCGGATGCCCCCACATGAAGGCGTAATAGGCCCGCAGATTGGCGAATTGCTGCCAGTCGTCGCCCGGCATCTTGGTCAGCAGCGAGCCCTTGCCATGCACCACTTCGTCATGGCTCAGCGGCAGCACGAAATTCTCGCTGAAGGCATAGACCGTGCCGAAGGTCATGTCGTTGTGGTGGTATTTGCGGTGCACCGCCTCGCGGCTCATGAAGCGCAGCGTGTCGTTCATGAAGCCCATATTCCACTTGAAGCCGAAGCCCAGCCCGCCCGTATAGGCCGGATGGCTGACGCCGGGCCATGACGTGGATTCCTCGGCGATCATGAACGTGCCGGGATGCAGCCGATAGGCTTCCGAATTCACCCGGCGCAGGAATTCCACGGCCTCCAGGTTCTGGTTGCCGCCGAACTTGTTGGGCACCCACTGCCCCTGCTGGCGCGAATAATCGAGATAGAGCATCGACGCCACGGCATCGACGCGCAGCCCGTCGATATGGAATTTCTCCAGCCAGTAGAGCGCATTGTTGACGAGGAAGCTCACCACCTCGCGCCGGCCGAAATTGTAGATCGCCGTGTTCCAGTCGGGGTGATAGCCCTGCCGCGGATCGGCATGCTCGTAAAGCGCCGTGCCGTCAAAACGGGCCAACCCATGCGCATCGGTCGGGAAATGCGCCGGTACCCAGTCGAGGATCACGCCAAGCCCCGCCTCATGCGCCGCATTGACGAAGCGGGCAAACGCCGCCGGATCGCCATGGCGCGAAGTCGGCGCGTACATGCCCGTGGGCTGGTAACCCCAGCTCGGATCGAACGGATGCTCGGTGATCGGCAGCAGCTCGATATGGGTGTAGCCCATATCCGCCGCATAGGGCACGAGCTGCTCGGCCAGTTGGTCATAGCTCAAAAACCCGCCATCGGGCCGCCGCCGCCAGCTGCCCAGATGCACCTCGTAGATCGACATCGGCACCCGTCGCCAGTCGCGCATGGCGCGCTCTTCGATATATTTGGCGTCGGTCCAGGCGAATTCGGTCGGGTCGGGCACCACCGAGGCCGTGCGCGGCCGCAATTCCGATTGCCGGGCAAACGGGTCAGCCTTGAGCGGCTGCACCACGCCATCCGGCCCGACGATCTCGTATTTGTAGAGCGTGCCGGTGCCCAGCACGGGAATGAACACTTCCCAGATGCCGGTTTCCAGGCGGTTGCGCATCGGATTGCGCCGTCCGTCCCATTCGTTGAACGGGCCGACCACGCTCACGCGCTGCGCATTGGGAGCCCACACGGCAAAATGGGTGCCGTGAATGCCCTCGAATTCCATCTCATGGCTGCCGAGCTTGTCGAACAGCCGCAGGTGATTGCCTTCGCCGATATAGTAATCGTCCATCGGCCCCAGCACCGGCCCGAAGGAATAGGGGTCATAGACATCCCATTCCCCGCCGGCGTTTTTGGCGTGATAGCGGATCGGCTGGCGCCCGCTGATGCTGATCTTGCCCTCGAAAAAGCCCCCGCCGTGGCGCGGAATGAGCGGACCGAGCGCCACCCCGTCCAGCGCATAGGCCGATACGGTCTCGGCATGCGGGATGAAGGCCCGCAACACCCATTGCCCGCCAATCTCGTGCAGCCCCAGAAACGCGAACGGATTGGGATGCCGACCATTGACGATCGCCTCCACCTCCCGTGCATCGGCCTGCCAGTCTTCCTTGCTCACGCGCGCGCTCCTCCGACGGCGGTGCAAGCCATCCGGCCCTGCCCCCCGAACCATTCATTGGCAACAGGTCCGGTCCGCATTTCCGCTTGCCGCCCCCTGCCCATGCTCATGCCGGCACGCCCCAGATATCCTCGGCATATTGCCGTATCGTCCGATCCGACGAGAAGAAGCCGACATGGGCGGTGTTGCGGATCGCCATGGCGTTCCAGCGCCTCTTGTCCTGCCAGATTTCGTTCACCTTGGTCTGCGCTGCGGCATAGGCATCAAAATCGCGCGCCACCATGAACCAGTCATGGTCATAAATTCCGCCGATCAGGTCGCGATAGCGATGCGGATCGTCAGGCGAAAACACGCCCGAAGCGATCGTATCCAGCGCTTCCTTGAGCCGGGGCGAGGCATCGATCGCCCCACGCGGCACTTCGCTCTTGGCGCGCTTCTCGTTCACCTCCTGGGTGCTCAGCCCGAAGATGACGATATTGTCCGGCCCCACTTCCTTGTGCATCTCGACATTGGCGCCGTCCATCGTGCCGATGGTGATGGCGCCATTGGCCATGAACTTCATGTTGCCGGTGCCCGAGGCCTCCATGCCGGCCGTCGAAATCTGCTCGGAAAGGTCGGCCGCCGGCACGATCACCTCGGCAAGGCTCACATTGTAGTTCGGCAGAAACACCACCTTCAGCAGGCCGCGCACGGCCGGATCATTGTTGATGACCTTGGCGACATCGTTGATCAGCTTGATGATGAGTTTGGCATTCCAGTAGCCTGGCGCCGCCTTGCCCGCGAATATCTTGACGCGCGGCACCCAGTTCCGTTCCGGATGCGCCCTTATATCGTCATACAGTGCCACCGCCTGGATGATGTTGAGCAACTGCCTTTTGTATTCGTGGATGCGCTTGATCTGCACGTCGAACATGGCATCCGGCGACACCGTGATCCCCAGCCGGTCCTTGATCAGCTTGGCCAGCTTCTGCTTGTTGGCCTGCTTCACTGCGGCGAACTGCCCCTGGAAGGTCGGATCGTCCGCATGGGCGTCGAGCCCCCTAAGCAGGTCGATATCGTCGAGGAATTCCGGCCCGATCCGCTCGCTGATCAGCTTGGTCAGGCCAGGATTGCACTGCATCAGCCAGCGCCGCGGCGTGATGCCGTTGGTCTTGTTGTTGATGCGATCGGGATAGAGCTTGTGCAGGTCCGAAAACACCGTCTGCTTCATCAGCTCGGTATGCAGCGCCGAAACGCCGTTGATCGAATGCGATCCGACGAAGGCCAACTGCCCCATGCGCACGCGACGGCCACCGGCCTCGTCGATCAGCGACACATTGGCGATCTGCGCATCATTGAACTTGGCCCGCGTCCGCGCATCGGCCAGCACGTCGGCATTGATCTGGTAGATGATCTGCATATGCCGCGGCAGCAGCCGCTCCAGCAGCGCCACCGGCCAGCTTTCCAGCGCCTCGGGCAGTAGCGTGTGGTTGGTATAGCCGAACGTACCCTTGGTCAGCGTCCAGGCATCGGCCCATTTGACCCCGTTGTCGTCGACCAGGATGCGCATCAGTTCGGCAATGGAAATCGCCGGATGGGTGTCGTTGAGCTGGATCGCCACCTTGTCGGGCAGTGAGCCCAGGTCACCATATTGCTGCAGATGCCGCCGCACGATGTCCTGCAGCGAGGCCGACGAGAAGAAGAATTCCTGCCGCAGCCGCAATTCCTGCCCGGCTGCCGTCGAATCCGCCGGATAGAGCACGCGGGTAATGGCTTCCGCCCGCGCGCTTTCCTCGAGCGCGCCGATATGGTCGCCCGAATTGAACTTGTCGAGCAGGATCGGGTCGATCGGCTGCGCGCTCCACAGCCGCAGCGTATTCACCCGCGCCCCGCGCCAGCCCACGATCGGCGTATCATAGGCCACGGCCAGGACATGGTCGTTCGGCCGCCATTCCTGCCGCTCGGTGCCATCGGGGTCGGTGACCTTCTCGACATGCCCGCCAAAGCCGATCTCATAGGCGCTCTCGCGCCGCTCGAATTCCCAGGGATTGCCGTGCGCCAGCCATTCCTCGGGCAGCTCGACCTGCCAGCCCTCGCTCATTTCCTGGCGGAACAGGCCATGCACATAGCGGATGCCATAGCCATAGGCGGGAATTTTGATCGTCGACATGGATTCGAGAAAACACGCCGCCAGTCGCCCCAGCCCACCATTGCCCAGGGCCGCATCGGGCTCGAGATTGATCAGGTCGCCCAGGTCGACATTGAGATTGCTGAGTGCGTCGCGCACCGGTTCGATGAGCCCCACATTGCTCATCGCGTCGCGCATCAGCCGGCCGATCAGGAATTCGAGGCTGAGATAGTAGACCCGCTTGCGCGAGGTGCGCCACGTTTCGCGTGACGACTCCATCCAGCGGTCCATCACCCGGTCGCGTACCGCCAGGATCGTCGCCGCCAGCCAGTCATGCGGCCGGGCGACAATCGGGTCCTTGCCGACCGAATAGATCAATCTTTCGAGGATTTCGGCCTGGATGGCCTCAACGGTCTTGGCACGGGGCTCCGGCGTAGGGGCGTCGTAAACGATCGGCTGTTGCGGCATATCGCAATCCAGGTTTCATGACGATGTATTCCCCTCTAGAGACTTTAGTCTTGCACTTAATTTGGGCAGGCGGAAGCCCCCACGCGATACACCTGGATCAGACGGGTTGTTTCGGATGCGTGCTTTTGGCCACCGCATCCTCGGCCGCTTCCTCGGCTACGGTGACGCCGCCCTCGCGCGCCTGCTCCTGCGCATTGCTGAGCAGCAGGCGCCCCAGGCCCCGCCAGTCCTCGCCCGCCAGTTGCAGCTCGAACCGCTGGCGGTCGCGGTCGCGCACGCCTTCGACCACCTCGGCAGCCTCCTCCTCAGTCGCCCCCAGCGCCCTGACCGCCGCGCCACCGAATTCCAGCGCCGACTCGAACATCTCGCGCAACTGGTATTCCACCCCGGCCTTGACCAGTTCGATTGCATGACCACGGTCGAAGGCCCGCGCCATCACCCGCACCAGCGGAAACTCGTCGCGCATCAGTTCGGCGATACGCGTCGTCTGCTCCTTCCGGTCGGTACAGATCAGGATAAGGTCGGCCGTATCGGCGCCCGCCGCATGCAGGATATCGAGCCGCGTGCCATCGCCGTAATAGACCTTGAAGCCGATCTGCGCCGCCGCCCGTATCATCTCGGTGTCGTTGTCGATGATCGACACCGAGTGCCGCATCGCCAGCAGGGGCTGGCTGGCGATCTGGCCGAAACGCCCGAAGCCGATGATGAGAATGCGCCCGGACAGGCCATCGGCCGCCTCCACGCCCTCCATCGACTGCTCCGCCGCCTTGGGCGTCACGAAGCGCAGGCCGATGATGAAGAACGGCGTCAGCACCATCGAGACGATGACAGTCGCCGTGAAGATCGCATTGGTCGGCCCGTCGATGATCCCCGCCGAAACCGCTGTCGTATAGAGCACGAAGGCGAATTCACCGCCCTGCCCCATCAACACCGCCCGCTCCAGCGCCACGGCATGGCTTGCCTTGAGCAGCCGGGCAATGACGTAGATGCCGGCCGCCTTGACCGCCATATAGGCCACCACGCTAAGGGCGATGATCTGCCAGTTGTCGCCGACAATGCCGAGGTCGAGCGACATGCCCACGGCCAGGAAGAACAGGCCGAGCAGGATGCCGCGGAACGGTTCGACATCGGCTTCGAGTTGGTGCCGGAATGTCGAGGTCGACAGCAGCACCCCGGCCAGGAACGCCCCCATGGCCATGGACAGACCGCTCGCCTGGAACAGCAATGCGGCGCCGAAAATCACCAGCAGCGCGGCCGCCGTCATCACCTCGCGCAGCTTGCTGGAGGCCAATAGCGCGAAGAACGGATTCATGATGCGCTGGCCGATAAAGATCAGCAGCAGCACCGCCCCGATCGGCGCGGCGATGCTCAGGAGCCGCGTGACCATGTCGACCTCTTCGCCGCCGCCCGGCGCAAGGATGGCCACGATGGCCAGCAGCGGCACGATGGCCAGGTCCTCCAGCAGCAGGATCGACACCATGCGCTGGCCGCTATCGCTCGACAGTTCCCCGCGTTCTCCCAGGATCTGCATGACGATGGCCGTCGAGGTCATCACGAAGCCCATGCCGAAGATGAAGGCTACCACCGGCGCAAAGCCCAGCAGCACGCCCACCCCGGTCAACAGCGCCCCGCAACCGGCCACCTGGATCACGCCCAGCCCGAAGATCTGCTTGCGCAGCGCCCATAGCTTGGACGGCTCCATTTCGAGCCCGATGATGAAAAGAAACATCACCACGCCCAGTTCGGCCGTGGTCAAAATCGATTCCGGATCGTGGATCAGCCCGATCCCCGATGGTCCGAGCAGCAGCCCCGCCGCCAGATAGCCGAGCACCGAACCCAGCCCGATCCGCTTGAACAGCGGTACGGCGATGACCGCCGCGCCCAGCAGCGCCACCACTGGAATGAGGTCCACGCCATGCGCCGCGGCTTCCGCCGCATGTCCAACAACCTCACTCGCCACCGCAGACTCCGCACTTGGTCAGGAGCGGAGTTTTTCTGCCCCGCGCTATCGCGTCAAGCTTAACCGTCGCATGGCACGTCTACGTTGCCGGTTCTGCGCCGCTCGGCGCTGTGCCCTCGGGCGGCTGCAGCCGCTCTTCCTTGCGCTTTTCCGCCGGCTCCTGCTCCAGTTCGGCCTGTTCGCGAATGGCCTTGGCCGTATTGGCCAGCAATTCGTCGCGGTCGGTCATCCTGGCCGTGCGGCGCACCGGCCGGCTCGGTACCAGCGGCTTGCTCGGCAGCATATGCGCCAGCACCGATGTCGCGATCAGCAGCGTCGGCACCGCCACCAATCCGCCGACCGGCCCCCAGGCCCACAGCCAGAAGGTGATGGAGAGGAAGATCAGGAACGGATTGAGCGTCATCGTCCGCCCGATGAAATGCGGCGTCACGATCTGTCCCTCGACGAAATTGATGCCCACGTAACAGGCCACCGGCAGCAGGATCGCCGTCGGTTCCGTCTGCGTGCCCAGCCCCACGGCCAGCAGCACCAGGACCATCACGCCCTGCCCCACATAGGGAATGTAGTTGAGCACCGCCGCCAGAGCGCCCCACAGAACAGGCGAGGGCATGCCGATCGCCCACATGGCCAGCGACACCGCGCAACCGACGCAGAAATTGATGAAGGTGATCGACAGCAGAAACCGGCTGACCTTCTGCTCCACATCGCGGAACACATGCGCCGTGCGCCAGCGCATCCGCCGGCTGACGCAGAGCGACAGTACCGAGATGCGGATATGGTCGCGCGTCGCCACGAAGAAATAGAGGCTGGCAAGGAAGATCAGCATCTGCGCCAGGATGGCCGGGGCAAGCATGGCGACGCTGATCATCTGCCCGCCATCCTCCACCGTCACCGCCATGGCGCTGTCGCTGCCGAAGATAGACGAGATTTGCGCCTGGAACGCGCTCACCGCCTCCAGCGGCCCTTCGAGGCTCGCCAATTGCTGCTGCAGCTTGTTCCAGATCATCGGCGCCCGCGCCACCCATTCGGACAGCGGCACCGCAAACAGCGTCACCCCCGCCGCGATGACCCCGATCAGCATCAGCACCACGACACCGGCCGACAGCGCCGGCGGCACGCCGAAGCGCTCGACCCGGTCGGCCACCGGCCCGAACATCAGTCCGATCACGATGGCCAGCGTCACCGGCGCCAGAAACACCTGGCCCACCTGCAACGCGAACAGCAGGGCAAGAAATCCGACGAACATGATGGCAATGCGCGCGGCATTGGCAATGACGCGCTCGAACTGGCTTTCGCTCATGTCTTGTGGTGTCGCCGGCTTTGCTGCGCGTGCCATGTCTTTTTCCCGAAACCCCTCGCGGATCGGTAACGCCGCCCCGGTACAAACGTTCCGTGCGAAGGCCTGCGCAGGGCAGTCGACCCCGGCCCCATCAATCGCTAGTGTGCCGGCCGGATTCTCTCTCCTGCCAAGGCCCTGTCATGCCCCGCAAGATCATCATCGATACCGACCCCGGCCAGGACGATGCCGTTGCCATATTGCTGGCACTGGCCTCCCCCGAAGAGCTTGACGTGCTGGGCGTGGTCGCCGTGGCGGGTAATGTGGGCCTGCATCACAACGCCAACAATGCCCGCAAGGTGGTCGAATTGTCAGGCCGCCGCGAGGTGCCCGTCTATGCCGGCTGCGCCCGCCCCATGCGCCGGCATCTGGTGACCGCCGAGCATGTGCATGGCGAAACCGGCCTCAATGGCCCCGACCTGCCCGAGCCCACCATTCCGCTGCAGGCCCAGCACGGCGTCGACTATATCATCGACACGCTGATGGCTTCAGAGCCCGGTACCATCACCCTCTGCACCCTCGGCCCGCTGACCAATATCGCCATGGCCCTGGTCAAGCAGCCGGCCATTGCCGAACGCATCGCCGAAATCGTCATGATGGGCGGCGCCTATTTCGAGGTCGGCAACATCACCCCGGCGGCCGAGTTCAACATCTATGTCGATCCCGAAGCCGCCGATGTCGTGCTGCGCTGCGGCGCGCCCATCACCATGCTGCCGCTCGACGTCACCCACCAGATCCAGTCCACTCCGGAACGCCTCGCCGCCATTGCCGGCCTGGGCAACAAATCCGGCAAGGCCGTCTACGATATGCTGACCTTCTCGGAGAGTTTCGACCTCAAGAAATACGGCTGGTCCGGCGCTCCCCTGCACGACCCCACCGTCATCGCCTGGCTCCTCCGCCCCGACCTGTTCGCGGGCCGCCACTGCAATGTCACCATCGAAACCGCGAGCGACCTCACCGTCGGCATGACCGTCACCGACTACTGGCACGTCACTGGCAAGGTCCGGAACGTCAACTACCTCAGAACCGGCAATGCCGAAGGCTTTTACCAACTCCTGACCGAACGGCTCGCGCGGCTGCCTTAGCGCCGTCGCGCCATTCCCACCGGACCCACCCTCCCCCTTGTGGGGAGGGAAGCGAGATAGGACTTAGCTTCAGCTAAGTCCGTTGAATCGAGCAGGGTGGGGGTGTCGAACTCTCCAGGAACTCGGCACTTGCGGAACCCTCGATACCCCCACCCTCGATCCCTCCCCACAAGAGGGAGGGAGACGACTGCCACGGTCATTGGCAAATGACTGCAGGCGGCATAATCTCCGCCTCCCAACCGAGACCGCCCCCATGGACCTCTTCACCCTCACCGCCTTCACCATCGCTTATGCCATCGCCGTCCTGGTCCCCGGCCCCGGCGTCGCGGCCGTGGTGGCGCGCGCTCTGGGCGGCGGCTTCAGGGGCGCCTTTCCCATGGTACTGGGCATCCTGGCCGGCGATCTGGTCTATTTCGTCTTCGCCGTCTTCGGCCTTGCCGCCATCGCCACCTGGTTCGGTCCCATCTTCGTCATCGTCCGCTGGGCCGGCGCGGCCTATCTGCTCTATGTCGCCTACAAGTTCTGGACCGCCCGCCCCGGCTCCGAGCAGATGAAGCCGAAAAACGAAGACGGCTGGAAAACTTTCCTCGCCGGCTTCTCGCTGACCATGGGCAATCCCAAGACCATCGTCTTCTATCTCGCCATCCTGCCCACGGTGATCCCGCTCGACCAGATGACGCCCCTGGCCTTCGCCGAACTCACCGCCATCGTGGTCGTTGTCCTCCTCATCATCGGCTGTGGCTATGCCTGGCTGGCCTCAGCCGCCCGCGAAATGTTCAAGAGCCCGCGCGCCCTTGGCCGCCTCAACAAGACCGCCGGTGTCATGATGGCCACCGCCGCCGGCCTCGTCGTCTGGCAGCACTAGCTCCTCAGAGGCACATCCCACCCACGTCACGTCAGGGCTTGACCCGAGGGCACTGTACTTGGGGAGCCATTTGCAGCCCGGCCTCAGCCGAAAATGGGACGAACCTCGATTTCGCCCTCCCAGCCAGGCCAATGCTCGGTATGCAGGTTCGCGAACCGCACCGCCCAGTCCATCGCCGCTTCCATATCAGGCACCTCATAGACGGCATAGCCGCCCACCAGTTCCTTGCTCTCGGCAAACGGCCCGTCGGTGACGATCACCTTGCCACTGCGAATATTGATGAAGGCGCTCTGCTCCTTGCCCATCAGCCCGCCCTGCGTCACCAGCACCCCGGCCGCCTCGGCATCCACGCCCAGTTGCCCGATCGCCTGCATCAGTGCCATCGGTGGCGCACCGGCCCCGGCCTTGGTCGTCTTGACCAGCGTCATGACCTGCATCGTCTTTCTCCTTCTCTTCCAGGCCCATCCGGCCCTGCCTCCGCGACGAAGCACACTGTGCGGATTCGACAACGACACAAGATAACGCAACTGCGCAATTGGTGACCGAAAGCGCATACACGCCTATTTTTTGCGCAGTTTGACAATCGATTGAGCGCCCACCCCGCCTGCACGTCACCGGTTCGGTCGGCGAGGCACCCCCGTAAACCATTGCCCTATAAGCCTAATTCTTCCGTCCCTCGTTTTGGCACGCTTCCTGCTTTGTAGGATTTGCGGCACTCCGGTGCCATCGCATTCGGTGTCCAATGTCGGGCACCACACAGGCAAAGCTGCCAACTGACAAACGCTTCGGTCTTCGGACCAGGCGTGTCGGTTGGCAGCTTTTTTGTTTTCACGGCTGCCCGGCAGCGGAGTGGGAGAAATACATCGATGACCGAACGCCTCGTCATCATTGGTGCCGGCATGGCCTCTGGCCGCGCGCTCGAACATATCTTCGAAGACGCCCCCGGCCGGTTCGACGTCACCCTGTTCGGCGCCGAACCGCGCGGCAATTACAACCGGTTGATGCTCTCCCCGGTCCTGGCAGGCGAGAAGGACTACGAGCAGATCATCACCCACGATGCCGCCTGGTACGCGGAGCATGGTGTTCACACCCGCTTTGGCGAAACCGTCACCGCCATCGACCGCGAGCGCAAGCTGGTCATCTCCAGAAGCGGCGAAACGCCCTATGACAAGCTGATCGTCGCCACCGGCTCGGCCCCCTTCATCATCCCCCTGCCCGGCAAGGACCTGCCCGGCGTCATGGCCTTCCGCGACCTCGACGACGTGAACCGCATGGTCGATGTCTCCCGGCGTACCGGCGCGAAGGCCGTGGTCATCGGCGGAGGCCTGCTTGGCCTCGAAGCCGCCGCGGCCCTGCGCGCCCGCGGCATGGATGTGGTCGTGCTCCATCTCATGGGCCATGTCATGGAGCGCCAGCTCGATCCGGCTGCCGGCTACCTGCTGCAGCGCGACCTCGAAGCCCGCGGCATCAAGGTTCACTGCAAGGCGCAGACCAAGGCCATTCTCGGCGAGACCAGCGTCGAGGCCGTCGCCCTCGAGGACGGCACCGTCTACGGCGCCGATATCGTGGTCATGGCCGTGGGCATCCGCCCCGAAGTCCGCATCGCCGTGGATGCCGGCCTGCATGTCGAGCGCGGCATCGTGGTCAACGACCAGATGGTCACCTCCGACCCGGACATCCTGGCGCTGGGCGAATGCGTCGAGCATGAGCGCATTGTCTACGGCCTCGTCGCCCCGCTCTACGATCAGGCCAAGGTACTGGCCAAGACCCTGGCCAAGGTGGACGCCGCCTTCCGCCCGGTCCAGACCGCCACCCAGCTCAAGGTCACCGGCGTCTCCGTCTATTCGGCCGGCGATTTCGCCGAGGCCGAAGACCGCAACGAGATCGTGCTGCGCGACGCCACTTCGGGCGTCTACAAGCGCCTCGTGCTCAAGCAGGACAAGGTCATCGGCGCCGTCCTCTATGGCGAAACCGGCGACGGCCCGTGGTTCTTCGACATGATCCGCAAGGGCACCGACACCAGCGAAATGCGCGACACGCTGATCTTCGGCCAGGCCTATCAGGGCGGCTCTCCCCTCGACCCGATGGCTGCCATCGCCGCCCTGCCCGACGATGCCGAAATCTGCGGCTGCAATGGCGTCTGCAAGGGCACGATATCAGGCGCGATAGCGTCCAAGGGCCTCACCACGCTCGATGGCGTCCGCGCCCATACCAAGGCCTCCGCCTCCTGCGGCTCCTGCACCCATCTGGTCGAACAGCTCCTCCACGCCACCCTGGGCGACGCCTACAACCCCGCCGCCGTGCAGCCCATCTGCCCCTGCACCGAATATGGTCACGACGACGTCCGCCGCCTCATCATCGCCAAGGGCCTCAAATCCATTCCATCGGTCATGCAGGAACTGGAGTGGAAAACCTCCTGCGGCTGCGCCAAGTGCCGTCCGGCCCTCAATTACTACCTCGTCTCCGATTGGCCGGGCGAATACGAGGACGATGGCCAGTCCCGTTTCATCAACGAGCGCGTCCACGCCAATATCCAGAAGGACGGCACCTATTCCGTCGTGCCCCGCATGTGGGGCGGCATGACCAACCCCAAGGAATTGCGCGCCATCGCCGATGTCGCCGACAAGTTCCAGATTCCCGCCGTCAAGGTCACCGGCGGCCAGCGCATCGACCTGCTCGGCGTGAAAAAGGAAGACCTCCCCGCCGTCTGGGCCGATCTCAATGCCGCCGGCATGGTCTCGGGCGCCGCCTATGCCAAGGGCCTGCGCACGGTCAAGACCTGCGTCGGCTCCGACTGGTGTCGCTTCGGCACCCAGGATTCCACCGGCCTCGGCATCCGCCTCGAAAAATTCATGTGGGGTGCCTGGACTCCGGCCAAGGTCAAGCTCGCCGTCTCCGGCTGCCCGCGCAACTGCGCCGAAGCCACCTGCAAGGATATCGGCGTCGTCTGCGTGGATTCCGGCTACGACATCCATTTCGCCGGCGCCGCCGGCCTCGACATCAAACCCACCGAGCTCCTTTGCCACGCCGATACCGAGGATGAAGCCCTCGAGATCATCGTCGCCCTCACCCAGCTCTACCGCGAGCAGGGCCGCTATCTCGAGCGCATCTACAAATGGGCCAGGCGCGTGGGCAAGGAATCCATAACAGCCAATGTCGTTACCGACCGCGACAAGCGCCGCGCCTATTACGAGCGCTTCGTCTACGCGCAGACCTTCGCCCAGGTCGATCCCTGGCAGGAACGCGTCAACGGCAAGGACGCCCACGAATTCGCCGCCCTGGCCGACTTCGGCATGCCCGTAGCGGCAGAATAGGGAGATCACTCATGAGCGACTGGATCGAGATCGGCACTATTGACGCCATCCCCCGCCGCGGCGCCCGCTGCGTCAACACCCCGGCCGGAAGGATCGCGGTGTTCCGCACCCAGGAAGACCAGGTCTTCGCCATCGAAAACCGTTGCCCGCACAAGCACGGCCCCCTCAGCGAAGGCATCGTCCACGGCGCCTCCGTCACCTGCCCCTTGCATAATTGGGTCTTCGACCTCGCCACCGGCCAGGCGCTCGGCGCCGACGAAGGCCAGGTCCGGACTTACCCGATCGACCTCGTCGATGGCCGCATTTTCATGGCGTTCGAAAACGCCCTGGTCGCCGCCGAATAGTACCTCAACCCAGCAAGCCCCCTGCTCCCAAGGAGACGAAATGGCCTACGTCATACCAACCGAATTTGTGACCAAGATGATCGACGCCGGCGAGGCCAAGGTCTTCATGTCCACCCGCGACACACTGATCCGCGCCTATATGGCCGGCGCCATCCTGACATTGGCCGCAGCATTCGCCGTCACCGTCAACGTGCAGACCGGCCAGCCGCTCGCCGGCGCCATCCTCTTCCCGGTCGGCTTCTGCCTGCTCTATCTCATGGGCTTTGACCTGCTGACCGGCGTCATGACGCTGGTCCCCCTCGCTCTCATCGACAAGCGCCCCGGTGTCACCCTGGCCGGCCTGTTCCGCAATTGGGGCCTGGTCTTTCTGGGCAATTTCGGTGGTGCCTTCACCGTCGCGGTGCTGATGGCGATCACCTTCACCTTCGGCTTCAGCCAGGAGCCCAACGCCGTGGGCCAGGCCATCGGCCATATCGGCGAAGGCCGCACCGTCGGCTATGCCGAGCACGGCGCCGCCGGCATGCTGACCCTGTTCGTCCGTGGCGTGCTCTGCAACTGGATGGTCTCGACCGGTGTCGTCGCCGCCATGATGTCCACCTCGGTTTCCGGCAAGGTGATCGGCATGTGGATGCCCATCATGCTGTTCTTCTACATGGGCTTCGAGCATTCCATCGTGAACATGTACCTGTTCCCCTCGGGCCTCATGCTGGGCGGCCAGTTCTCCATCATGGACTACCTGATCTGGAACGAAATCCCCACCATCCTTGGCAACCTGGTCGGCGGTCTGGCCTTCGTTGGCCTGGCCCTCTATGCCACCCACAGCACCAGGGCCACTCAGCGGGCGGCCTCGCATAAGTTTGTCCCTGCCGAATAATACACATCGGGCGCTCCGCAATCGCGGGGCGCCTTCTTACCGGATCGTCCATGAGCGCCAGCCTCGCCATTTCCCTCGGCCAGCATTCCGACAAGGGTCTGAAGCCCACCAATCAGGATTTCCATGGTGCACTGATCCCCAGCCAGCCGGCGCTCGACCTCAAAGGCATCGCCATCGCTTTGGCCGATGGCATTTCCACCAGCGCCGTCGGCTCCATCGCCGCCCAGACGGCCATCAAGAGCTTCCTCACCGACTATTACGGCACCTCGGATACCTGGCCGGTCAAGACATCAGCCCATCGCGTCATCTCGGCCACCAATGCCTGGCTCCACGCCCAGACCCGCGCGCAAGGCGCCGACGACGTCGATAGCGGCTATGTCTGCACGCTCAGCATCCTCGTGCTCAAGTCACGCGCCGCGCATATCTTCCATATCGGGGATTCCCGCATCTATCGCTTGGCCGGCCGCTCTCTGGAGCAACTTACCACCGACCACCACGTCCCAGCCGCCCCCAACCGCTTCTATCTCGGCCGCGCTCTGGGCATCGGCAGCAATATTGAAGTGGACTACCGCAGCGTACCGGTCGGCGTGGGCGATGTCTTCGTGCTCACCACCGACGGCGTCCACGAATATGTCAATGGCGCCACCATCGCCAACGCTATCCAAGCCAGTCCCGACGATCTCGACGCCGCCGCCCGCCACATCGTCACCAGCGCTTTGCACAATGGCAGCCCTGACAATCTCACCATCCAGATCGCCCGCATCGATGCCCTGCCCGGCGGCGAACCCGCCGATTTCCTCGGCCAGTCCGCCGACCTGCCTCTGCCGCCACCCATCGAGCCGGGCATGGATTTCGACTTCTACCGCATCCTGCGCCCGCTCCATGCCAATGCCCGCAGCCAGGTCTTTCTCGCCCAGGACCATGCCGATGGCCGCCTCGCCGTCATCAAGGTCCCCGGGTTGGACATGCGCGACGACCCGGCCTTCCTCCGCCGCTTCATGATGGAAGAATGGATCGCCAGCCGCCTCAACAGCGCCCACACACTCCGCATCCACCGGCAGGACCGCAAGCGCCACTACCTCTATCTCGCCACCGAATATGTCGATGGCCAGACCCTGACCCAGTGGATGGCCGACAATCCCCGGCCCGATCTCAATACCGTCCGCGACCTCATCGAACAGATTGCCCGCGGCCTCAACGCCTTCCACCGCCAGGAAATGGTCCATCAGGACCTGCGTCCCGACAACATCATGATCGACAAAACAGGCACGGTGAAGATCATCGATTTCGGCTCCACCAAGGTCGCCGGCGTCATCGAGGCCCAGCCCATGGGCGACGATGCCGAGCTCGGAACCGTGCAATATGCCGCGCCCGAATATCGTATCGGCGATACCGGCACCGATCGGTCCGACCAGTTCTCCCTCGGCGTCATCGCCTACCAGATGCTGACCGGCCGGCTGCCCTACGGAGCCCACGCCGCCATGCTGCGTAGCCGCGCCGATCTCGCCCGCCTGCTCTACCACCCCGCCGCCACGCCGGATTTCGACATCCCCGACTGGGTCGACCGCGCCCTCGAAAAAGCCGTCCAGCCGGACCCCGTCAAGCGCTACGAAGCCCTCTCCGAATTCACCTACGACCTCCGCCACCCCAACCCGGAATTCGCCACGCTGCCACCGCGGCCGCTGCTGACGCGCAACCCGGTTCGCTTCTGGCAAATGCTGTCGCTAACCCTGGCCGGCACGGTCCTCGTGCTGCTGGGCTTGCTGATCGGGGGATAAGGGAAGAAGGTGGGGAGGCTCTGAGGCGCAGCCATACGCTCCCCTCCCATACTGATATGTAGCGCATAAGGGGCTTGCTTCAAGCCCCCGGTCATCCCGTAAAACACCGGCCCAGCCAGAGGATACGGAGCGACAGATGCGCAAATCCGAACATGCCGTGATCATTGCCGGTGGCGGCCCTGTCGGGCTGATGCTGGCCGGCGAACTCGCTTTGGCGGGCGTCGACGTCGCCATTGTCGAACGCCGCCCCAATCAGGACATCAACGGCTCGCGCGCCGGCGGCCTCCATGCCCGCACTATCGAAATCCTCGATCAGCGTGGCATTGCCGACCGCTTCATTGCCGAGGGACAGAAGGTCCAGACCACCGGCTTTGCCGGCGTCACCTTCGACATCAGCGCCTTTCCCACGCGCCACCCCTA
This sequence comes from Devosia ginsengisoli, assembly GCF_024707105.1. GTDB lineage: Bacteria > Pseudomonadota > Alphaproteobacteria > Rhizobiales > Devosiaceae > Devosia > Devosia ginsengisoli_A. Next base: position 17,880 of record NZ_JANQAJ010000004.1, read on the forward strand.
TACGCTCGGCCTGTGGCAGAAGCATATCGAGCGCATCATGGCGGCCTGGGTCGAGGAGCTCAGCGTGCCGACCTATCGCGGTCTCGCGGTGACCGACCTTACCCAGGACGTATCAGGCGTCACCGTCACGCTCGGCGACGGCCAGTCGCTGCACGCGCAATATCTCGTCGGCTGCGATGGCGGCCGCAGCCTCGTGCGCAAGGCGGCCGGCATTGATTTCCCCGGCGCCGAGCCGACGACCAGCAACATCATCGCCACAGCCGAACTGGCCGAGCTGCCGCCCGAATGGGGCATCCGCCGCGACGCCATCGGCATCCACTCTCTCGGCCGGGTGGACTACGAAATCCGCGACGGCAAGATCGTCTACGCCGATACCGGCCCGGTCGGCATCCTCGTCACCGAGCAAAACCCCGACGCCACCACCGAACCCACCCTGGACGATCTCCGCGCCGCCATGGTCGCCGCCTTCGGCACCGACTACGGCGTCCACTCCCCCAGTTCGATCGCCCGCTTCACCGATGCCGCCCGCCAGGCCGCCACTTATCGCAAGGACCGGGTCATGCTGGCCGGCGATGCCGCCCATACCCATCCGCCCGACGGCGGCCAGGGCCTGCAGACCGGGATGCAGGATGCGGTCAATCTCGGCTGGAAACTGGCACAGGTGGTCAAGGGCATTTCACCGCAAAGCCTGCTCGATACCTACCACGCCGAGCGTCATCCGGTGGGCGCCCGTGTGCTGCGCAACACGCTCGCCGCCAGCACCCTGCGCCGCGATGACGAGCGCACCAGGGCTCTGCGCGATACCGTGGCCGAACTTCTCGCCATGGACGAGCCGCGCACCCATTTCGCCGCCATGATGACGGGCCTCGACATCCACTACGATCTCGGCGAGGGCCACGCCCTGCTCGGTCGCCGCATGCCCGATCTCGACCTGCAAACCGCCAATGGCCCGCTGCGCCTCTTCACCCTGCTGCACGACGCAAACCCGGTCCTGCTCAATCTCGGCCGGCCCGGCGCCATCGACATCGCGCCCTGGGCCAACAGGGTGAAGCTGATCGACGCCGAATATGCCGGCCCCTGGACCCTCCCGGCTCTCGGCTCGGTCCCGGCACCCTCTGCCGTGCTGATCCGCCCGGACGGCTACGTTGCCTGGACGGACACCCAGCCAACCCTCGCCGACGCCCTGACCACATGGTTCGGGCCGCCAACCAGCGCTTGAGACGAGAAGGTGAGTCGAAGAACCGGCGCGGCCCTACCGGTGCAGGGCGCTTTCCTGATCCTGGCTCAACCGGGAGGCAATGACCACTTCCACCCGGTTGCGCGCCTTGAGCTTGAGCATCAGGCCGGTCATGTAGTGCTTGACCGTTTTCTCGCTGATATGCAGTGCCGCGGCGATCTCCCGATTGGTCCGGGCCTGCATGAGATGGCCGACGATCTGCTTCTCGCGCACATTGAGCTTGATCGCGTCATCGAGCGCCTGTCGCCGTGCGCGGTCCCGCAGCCCGTTCATCACCTGGCTGGCATATTGCCTGGTCACGAACATCTGGCCGGCCATGACCGTATCGATGGCTTCCAGCAGTTCCGATGATGGGCTGCCCTTGAGGGCGAAGCCGGTTGCCCCGGCATCCAGCGCCTTGAGCGCCGATTCGATGCTGCAAAAGGCGGTGAAAACCACCACTTTGGTCTCGGGCGCGGTGGCCACGATCTGGGCAATGGTCCGGAACACGTCTCCCGGCATGCTCAGGTCCATGATGATGACGTCGGGGCTGACCGCTTTCACCACCTCTAGGCTGGAATCGGCGCAAACGGCTTGTCCGACAATTTGGTGCCTGTCGCTGCCGGCAAACAAAGACACCATTCCAGCAAGCAAAACCGGGTGATCATCCGCGATAGCGACTGTCGTCAGTTTTCTCATGGTACGCCAACGGTACTAACCTGCCGCCCCAATAGTCTGTGGACGCCAATTGTACGACTAAATTAACGGTCGGTAAATTCCCTTTCGGCAAGCCATGGAATATTTAATTAACGCAAGCGTCAGCATTACTTACTCTTCCCGGAACGCTCGCACGATCTGGTCGGTGAAGGGTTTGACGAAATAAGCGATCGCCACCTGCTCATCGGTCTGGACGAAAACATCCACCGGCATGCCGGGAATAAGCCCGCGCTCGCCCAGTTGGGACAGGTCTCCCTTCACTTCGGCCTCGGCGAGATAATAGCTCTGCCCGCTCTGCGGGTCGCTGGTCGGGGCCGCCGATACCCGCGATACGATTGCCGGGATTTCCGGGGTCGTTCGCTGGTTGAACGCGCTGAAGCGAAGCTTGACCTCCTGCCCCAGCAGGATCTGGTCGATGTCATGCACCGCGACCTGGAACTCGATCTTGAGCTCCGCGTCTGCGGGAACGATAGTGAGCAGGCGTTCCGCCGGGCTGATGACCCCGCCTAGCGTGGTCACCGACAATTCGTTCACCGTCCCCGTCACCGGCGCACGGATGAGCGTCCGGTCCAGCCGGTCTTCAACCTCGGCCAGGCGATCGCGCAATTCCGTGATATTGGCGGCGACGGCACGCAATTCCCGCTGGGCATCGGTATAGGCCATGTCGTCGATGGCCAGGATTTGCAGCTTGACCTCACTGATCCGGGCATTGGACCGCGCGATATTGGCGGTCAGCTCGCCCTGCGAGCCGAGCATGCGTGCCAATTCGCGGTCCGCCACGTTGAGCCGGGTCGTTTCGATCAGCGCCTTCTCCGACAGGGCGCCAATGCGAACCCGCTCGTCGCGCGCCAGCGCCAGTTCATCGGCCAGTGCCGCGGCCTGGAATTGCAGTCCGCCCACCTCCTCCTCCAGTTGGGCCACCTGAAGCTCCAACTGTTCGCGTCGCGACTGCCGGTTGCGCGCCGTGCTGTCGAACAATTGCTGCTCGCCCTGCCGGATGAGATCGGCATTGGGATAGGCGGTCAGGAAATCGTCGGGAAACGCAATCGTCCCCGCCGCATCGCGCTCGGCGATCAGCCGCGCCTGGCGCGCCACCAGTTCGGCCAGTTGCCCCATCAGGATCGAGCGCTCCGTTCTGATGGGAATGTCTTCGAGCCGCAGCAGCACATCGCCGGCGACCACGTTCTGCCCCTTTTGCACATCGATCGCGGCAATCACCCCGCCATCCAGATGCTGCACGACCTTGACATTCTCCGCCACCAGCACCGTTCCGCTGGAAATGACGGCGCCGGACAGCTTGGCCGTCGCGGCCCATCCGCCTATGCCGCCCAGCAGCAGGATAGCGGCAATACTGCCCGTGACCACCCGGCCACGCAGCGAAAAATCCGACATCTTGACCTTGCTGCGCGAGCGCTCGGCGCGCGGATAGGGTGCCGTCATGTCCATGATACTCATCACCGTCTCCCCGCGCGTCAGGCCACCTGATGATCGATCATCATGGGCAACTGGACGCCCCTCAGCGTTATGGAAATCTCGTAGAAATCGTTGCGGTCGACATCCGCCTCGATGACGGTGTGGTCGGCATCGTCGTAATAGGCGTGGATGACGCGGACCGGCAGGTTGGCCTCGAAGCCCGCTTCCAGCTCGTCATAGATTTTGCCGAACCGCTCCTCTTCCAGTTGTTCGGCGCGCGACGAGAGTTGGTATTCGGCGACATGAACGCGGTCGCCCACCACGAAATCCAGTATCTCGAACATCAACTGCCGGCTGAGGAGCGGGGTTTCCTGGCTCACCGTGAAGATGAAGAGATCGTCGCCCGGCCCGCCCGTGATAATCGCCGTCGTGTCGCTGAATATGAGCGTATCGTTGCCCGACCCGCCGATCACCGCCTCGACATTTTCGTAGAGATCCTCGCCGATTTCCTCGCTCCAGGCCACGCCCGCTTCGAAGTCGAGATGGATGTCGGCCGAGAATTCCGAATAATCGAGCGTATCGTGGCCATCTCCGCCATCGATACGGTCATTGCCCGCATCGCCGGTAATCGTGTCGTCCCCGGCGCCGCCATTGAGCAGGTCGTCGCCCTCCGCTCCCGACAGGGTATCGTTGCCCGACCCGCCATCCACGGCATCATCGCCCGGCCCGCCTGCCAATTGATCGTCGCCGTCACCGCCCTCGATGACATCGTCACCCTCATCGCCGCTGATACTGTCATTGCCGGCGCCGCCAATGAGCACGTCATCGCCCTCATTGCCTTCGAGCACATCGTCGCCGTCCCCGCCATAGAGCGTGTCATTGCCCGCCTCGCCAAAAAGACGGTCATTGCCGGCACCGCCGCCGATCACATCATTGCCGCGCCCACCGAAGATCACATCGTCGCCCAGACCGCCGAACAGTTGGTCATTGCCATCGCCGCCGCGGATATGGTCGTCGCCATCGCCGCCGGTGACGATATCGTTGCCGGCACGGGCATCGATGATGTCGTCGCCTTCAAGCCCGTCGATATTGTCGTCCCAGGGCGTACCGACAAAGGCATCGTCCGATGGCGTCAGCAGCACGCTGTTCTGCACCACGTCCAGCATGGCCGTCTGCACGGCCGCAAGCAGGCCGTCGCTGATCGCGTAGCTGAAGGTGATGACCCCGAACATGCCGGGAAGCGTCACGAAGGACCAGCCGGCGCTGACCTGCACCAATGTGCCACCCGTGGCCGTGATGTTGTTGATGGTGAGGCTGTCGCCATCTGGATCGGAGGCACCCAGCAGCAGGTCGGAAAGCCCGATCAGCACCACCTGCCCCGCAAACACCTCGCGCAGCCGCACCGGCCCGACCGTGACCGGAACACGATTCCCTGGCGCGGTCTCGTCGTCATCATCGTCGTCCCCGTCCGGCGGCGCCGGCTCTTCCCCCTCGTCATCGCCGTCAGGCCCGGTTTCCGCGTCGACCACCGGCTGGGCGGATGCGACAATGGCCGGGCTGGACGACCCGGGCGCCCGGAAACCCGCGCCGCGCGGTAGCGGGACATTGTCGTTCTGCGGCTGATAGTTGAAGGCTGCGGGAAAGAAGGCCGCCACCTGCGGCCCCAGATAGTCGAAATGGGTCGCCGCATAGTGGAAGGACATCGGGTCGGTCAGCGACAATCCGCTGCTCCAGCCGGAGCGCGCACCGCCGGCCGCGGCATCACTCCCCTCATCGCCCATACCGCCCGCCATGGCCTCATCGATATCGGCTTCCCCGAGCTCCACGATGACGCCGGACGGCGCACCACCATCCTCGGCAGCTTCATCGCCCCCGGCGGGGGTGACCTGTCATGCGCCTGCGCCGTGAAGGCGCTTTTGAGAAAAAAACGCGATCCCGGTGACGATAAGCGCGAAATAAACCGGGAGGCGCGACGTCTTTTCCGGCGTGTTGAACTCCAGCCGCTTGCGGGAGTCTTCCGGTTCGGGCTGCTGACGATTGGCCTTGCCTTCGATGATCATGCCAATTCTCCCGTTTCGGCCAGAGGCTCCACCACCTTTGGCACGTTGGCATTGGCTTGCCGCTGGCCCGCAACGATTTCCTCTTTGGGCCCGAAGGCGGTCATGCGGCCATTCTGGATGACAGCCACCATATCCACCTCGGCCAGGATCGAAGGCCGGTGCGCCACGATCACCGCAATACCGCCGCGGGCGCGGATCTGCCTTATCGCCAGGTTCAGGGCCTGTTCGCCCTCGGCATCGAGAAAGGCATTGGGCTCATCCATGATGACCATGAACGGGTCGCCATAAAGCGCCCGCGCCAGGCCGATGCGTTGCCTTTGCCCCGCCGACAATGCCGTCCCCATCGGCCCAAGCTGGGTGTCGTAGCCATCAGGCAGCCGCACGATCATCTCATGCACCCCCGCCGCCTTGGTCGCGGCGACGATCGCCCGCGCATCGCGCTGCGGCGCCAGGCGGGTAATATTCTCCACGATCGTGCCGTCGAGCAGCGCCACGTCCTGCGGCAGGTAGCCGACATATTCGCCGATCTTTTCCTCGTCCCACTGCGTCAGGTCGGCGTCATCCAGCCTTATGGCGCCGCGCAGCGCCGGCCAGATACCGGTCAGTGCCCGCACCAGCGTCGTCTTGCCACCGCCGCTCGGCCCGATCACGCCAAGCCCCTGGCCCGCTTTGAGCTCGAATGCGACCTCGGTCAGCAGCACCCGTCCCGATGCGGGGGCCGCGACGGTGACCTTGTCGACCTTGAGCGAGTTGGTCGGCGCCGGCAAATCCAGCGGTTTGGTCATGCCGGCCAGGGCGACCATCGTATCGCGCAGGCGCTTGAACGCCTGCCGCGCCGCGACCACGCCCTTCCAGTTGCCGATGGCCATGTCGATGGGCGCCAGCGCGCGCGACGCCGCGACGGACACCGCGATAATGGCGCCCGCCGACATCTGCCCCTGAATGGTCAGGTAGGCCCCCGTCCCCAGCAGCGCCGATTGCAGCACCATGCGCAGCACGCGCGAAAAGGCGCCGAACGTGCCCACCACATCGCTGGCGCGCGTTTGCAGCGTCAGGTGATCCTGGTTTGCAGTGTTGAAGCGCGCCACGGCGCGCCCGGCAAAACCCATAGCCTTGAGAACATCGGCGTTGCGGGCATTGGAATCGGCAATGGCATTGCGGGTCAGGTGCGCCTGCTGCGCCGCCGAAGCCAGCTTGCGCGACTTGAGCTCGGTCCAGACCGTCAGCAGCGTGAGCACGATCGCCCCGCCCAGCGTCATCGCGCCCAGTACCGGATGCAAGAAATAGACGAAGAGGATATAGAGCGGCACCCAGGGCAGGTCGAACAGGGCCACCGGCCCCTGGCTGCCCATGAATGAGCGGATGGTATCGACATCGCGACCGCGTTCGAGGGCCTCCCCGTCGAAAAGCCGAAGCGGGGCATGTCGACGCTGACCCGATGGGCAATGGGCGCCAGCAGCCGGTCGAACCGGGCGCCGATGCGCACCAGCAACTGGCTGCGAATGATGTCGAACACGCCCTGGAACAGATAGAGCCCGATCACCAGAACGGAAAGAGCGGCCAGCGTTGGTACGCTGCCGCTGGTCAGGGCTCGATCGTAGATCTGCAGCATGTAGAAGGAGCCGGTCAGCGCCAGCACGTTGATGATGCCGGAAATCCAGAACAGGAAAACGGCAATGGCCTTGAATTCCTTGCGCAGCATCTCGTTGCCGCGGTGTTCGGCCATCGCCTTTGCGGTCAATGCCATGATGTCAGCCCCTCGTTGGATCGATAATGGGCACGAGACCCGGCTGGCAGGGCCAGCCGGGTCGGCTCGAGGCTAGAGAACGAAGTTGCTCTCGGTCAGCGCATGGTTGCCGGCGATGCTGATGCGGAATTCAGGGACGTTGTTTCCCGCCGTGTCGCCCGAGATGACGGTATATTCGCCGTCCTCGCGTGTTTCATGCGTCACCACGATCTGGCCGGGGGCCGTCGTCGCCTGGCCGCTTTCCAGGGTGAACGTGTCATTCCCTGCGCTTTCGCCATTGGCATCGATGCCGGACAGGTCGATCTTGTCACCCGGTTCGAACCCCCGGATCGTATCGCCATTCGCCGCCGCCGCCGATCCGAAGACGAACACATCCTCGCCCTGGCCGCCGTCCACCACGTTGACGGCATTGCTCATGGTGATCGTGTCGTTCCCCGCGCCCGTCGTGACGTTTTCAATGCCCCAGAGCGTGTCGGCGCCACTCTGGCTGCTGACCGCGCTACCGCGGCCGCCGACACCGGTTCCCAGGTCGACCGTGGCATCGACCGTCAGAAACCCCATATCGAGCACGTCGATGCCGTCATCGGCGGAGACGTCACCACCATAATAGGTGTCGTCGCCATCATTGAGCGAAGCCACGATCGTGTCATTGCCGGTGCCGCCGAAGACCAGGTCATTGCCTTCCCCGCCTTCGAGCAGGTCATTGCCATGCTGGCCGAACAGCCGATCCTCACCGGCGCCACCATCCAGCATGTCGTGATTGCCACCGCCGAACAGGTCATCATCGCCGTCTTCACCCAGCAGGATATCCCGCCCGGCCTGGCCATCGACCAGGTCGTCCCCGGCGCCGGCCCGGACCACGTCGGCCCCGGCACCCGTTACGATGAAGTCGGTCCCGGCATAGCCGAACACCAGATCCCCGGCCGACGTCCCGACCAGGACATCATGCTGCGGCGTGCCGACGATCTGGCCCAGCGCAGCCGGGGCATCGTCGTCATCGTCATCATCATAGTCGTGGTCGTCATCATCATCTTCTTCCTCGTCGTCATCATGGGCGAGGTAGCTGACGCTGCTGGCTCCCAGGGTGCGGGTGGTAACGCCATCGTCGCCGGTGGTCTCGGTATAGTCCGAGCCATCGGGCATTTCGATCACGTCCTGCGGCCGCAGGGTCCCGATAATGGTGTCATTGCCGCCATTGGACTTGAAGACGATCCGATGCGCCGATGACAGCGAGGATATGTCGACAATGTCGTCACCCGCGGTGCCCTCGATGGTGATGGTGTTGAAGTCCAGGCTCGTCGCGGTGAAGTCGCCGATCACGATGATCTGGTCGCCCCCACTATTCCCGCCGCCGGCGCCGCCGGGCGTGGTCACATCAAGGGCATTGACGCCGATCTCCTCGATATTGTCGAGTTCGGCAATGACCGACGCCAGGTTGGTGCCGTTCCGCGTGATCACGATCTCGGTATTGGCATTGAGGGCGGCGCCATTATTGCCGGCCACCGCATCCCAGGCAGCCCGCGTATAGATGCGGAAGACCTCGGCCTCAGCCACACCATTGAGCTGGTAAGTGTCAGTGTCGGCACCGCCATCAACGAAGTCGCGGCCACCGGAATCGCTTGTGTGATTGATCACATCATTGCCGGCCCCGCCATTGATGAAGTCGCGGTTTGCGCCACCATCGATTGTGTCGTCGCCAAGCCCACCATCCAGCGTGTCTCCACCGACATCACCATTCATGGTGTCGTTGCCGGCCCCACCGAGAATTTGGTCAGCCGCACCACCACCATTCAGCACGTCATCGCCGTCACCACCGTCGAGCGTATCGGCCCCGCCGCCGCCCGATAGCGTGTCCGCTCCGTCGTTGCCGTAGAGCTGATCCGATCCGTTGTTGCCCGCGCCGATATCGTCACCATCAGTGCCATTGAGGATGTTGTTGGCAGCATTGCCGACCCAGTTGACGCCGGTCGGTCCGGTCGCTCCGGACGTCACGGTTTCCACATTCCCGGCGCCGTCGGTGAAGGTCACCACCACCCGGAGCTGCAACCCGGCCTGGGCGCCGAAGAGCTGCCCGCCCGGGTTGGCCGGCGTGAACGTCGCCGCCGTTGCCCCGGCAATATTCGCCCATGTCGTGCCATCGGGCGATGACTGCCATTGATAGGAAAATGCACCCAGTCCGTTGCCATCGCCTATGGAACTGGTATCGGCGCTAAGTTGCTGGCCCTCGGTTGGAGTCAGATCGCTGACGACAGGGGCTCCCGTCGCGGCCACATTGCCGCCCAAGGTCACATCAGCGAACTTCAGCGCCTCGATATTCCACAGCGTATCGACGCCGTCGGATTCAAGACCGTCAGAGACATTCGTGTGGGCGACCGTTACCGAGCCATCGTCATTGTTGGTGATCGTGTACGCGGCCAGGACATCGGCGAATACCGCCGTATCGACATCGTCGCTCCCGTCAGCCGTCCGGATCGTCCGGACGATGCTCAACTGGCCGGGATTGATCGTGCCGGCAAACATGGCTGAGGCGAGCTCGGTCATGCTCTTGTGCAGGGAGATGGGCGTGCCCTGGTGATTGGTGTCGCCGGGCGCAAAGACGCCGATCTGCACGTCGAGCCACTTGTCGCCGTCGATGATGTCGTCGCCCATCTGGCCGGTAATCATATCGCTCCCGTCGCCACCCAGGATGATGTCACCGGCCGAGAAGGAGGTCACGCCGGCCCCGAGCAATTCCTGCAGCCCGTCGATAAGGGCGATGCCCTCCGCATTGAGCGCGCTGCCCTGATAGCCTTCCAGCGGCGTCACATTGTTGACCGGATGGAACGGCAGCCGTTCCTCGGCAAGGATATTGGAGCCCTTGAGGATATCGTTGCCGGCCGAGCCCGACAGCCCCTCTATTGACTGGTACTCATCCAGCGCCGCGTTCTCGGGGATGATCGGCGCTTCGTCGAACACGATCGGGATCGACAGGTCGGCATTGACGCCGGTAGTGCCGATCGCGCTGTCCTTGTAGGTCGCCCAGTCGAAGCCCGACATGCCCACCATCTTGCCGCGGCCGGGGCTGCCGACCATGATGTCATCACCGCCCTCGCCGATGAACTCGTCGAACCCGCCGTCGCCGATGAACACGTCGTGCCCGTTGATGCTGTCATGGGCGAAGATTTCATCGAAATTGTCGCCGGGGGCGCCGTCGAAGGTACCGGTTTCGATCCAGTCATTGCCTTCATTACCGAGGATGCGCTCGGCATTGCGGTTGCCGAAGATGAAGTCGTTGCCCTCGCCGGCAAACACTTCGGATCCTTCGTCAGTGCCCAGGAAGATAAAGTCCTGTCCCGCGCCACCCATCACCAGGTCGAGGCCCGGACCGGCATGGACGACGTCATTGCCGTCGCCGGCCTTGATATTGTCGTCGCCGCCTGCATCGACGATGATGTCGTCACCATCCCCGCCATTCAGGATATCGTTGCCGAAACCGCCATCGAGCCGGTCATTGCCGGCATCGCCGAACAGCGTATCGTCGCCGATACCGCCGGTCAGCACATTGTCCGCGGCCGTACCGCCCAGAACAACGTGCTCGTCGCCATTGTAGCGCAGGTTGTTGGGTCCGCTGCGCACGACCAGTTGCGTCAGGATGCCCGAACCCACCGGGTCGAGGCTGTCGAGCAGGCCATCGCCATCCGTATCGTTGAACTGCTTGGTCTGGTCGACTTCCAGGATCAGCCCGGGCGTCGAGAACACGTCCGACGGCAGATGCGTCGCATCGGTATTGCGCATGGCCATGGCGGCGAAGGAGTTGTTCTCCATCTCGCCGAACAGGTGCAGCCCGTCGAGCCGCTGCAGATAGTAGAAGCGGTCACCGCTCTGCAGCTTCTCCATCTGGATTTCGAAGACGAAGTTGAAGGTCGAGCCCAGCATGCCGCCGAACGGCATGGTTTCCTCGGCCAGGCCGCCGATCCACAGGTCGACAGTCTCGAGCCCGCCGAGGCTGTTCGCGACCCCACCGGCATAAGGCCCGCTCGCATTCAGGAACGCCAGCCGGTCGGCCGGAACCACCAGCCCGCCGACCGAAACGCCGGTAATGATGGTCAGGGCCGCGTCGCGCTTGCCGTCGATCGTGGTCTGCGACGTGATCAGCTCATGGTCGCCATAGGCCGCGATGAAGTTGATGATCGAGGCCTCGTTCTTCAGATGGCTCGCGAAATCCACCCAGCTCTCATAGGGCTTGAGCAGGATATTCTGCTGCGTCGCCTCGTAGAATTCGCGGCGCGCCTCGTTGAGCGAAGGCACGCCCGTATCACGGCCGCGGGCGAGATTGATGGTCGCGAGATCGAGCGGCAGGCCCAGCAGGTTGTTGCGGAGCGCGCTGGTGACGAATTCGTCGATCTGGTTGCCTGCCTGGCGCGTCATGCCGCGGATGATGGCCCCGGCCGCGATATCGGCATCGACGGTCGAAGCGCCACCATTGTTCTGGAATTCCAGCGGATTGAGGAAACCTTCGATCAGGCTGATCTGGTCGGACGTCATCGTCGGATCGAACCGGTCGATCGTCTCGGTCAGCATCGAGTGGCCGAAGCGATAGACGACATGGGCGAACTCGGCCACGATCGAGGGGTCGATGGTGACGTCATAGCCGTCAGGCACCAGGAAGGCATTGATCGCCGGCTGGACCTTGCGGGCGAATTCCTCGAAGACGAGGTGCTGATACTGCATCTCGGTGCCGAACTTGGCCGCCTGGAACAGGCGCGCGCCATCCCACACCAGCCCGGCCGTGCTGGCCGGCACGGTGGCCACATCGGCGATGAGCCACTCATTGAGGAACGCCACGGCCTCGGCCTGGCTGGCGCCATTGGCCAGCATCGCCTGGGCGTCGGCAAGGGTCACCGCCTTGGTATGCTCGACCAGCCGGTTGTGCTCGGAATGGAATACGTGGTGGACCGCTGTCAGCCCGATATTCTCGTTCACCCTGCCGTCGCCGGCCATGAAATGGGCGTCGAGCAGTTCATTGTCATAAAAGCCGTCGGTCGCCGAGCCGTCCCCATTGCCGAGGCCGATCTCGATATCGCCATCCTCAAGCCCGTCAGGCACGGCGCTATGGGCAATATCGGCAAGGAAGGCGTGCCCGGTCTGGATGGCGCCCACGATCGAGATACCCAGTCCGCCATTGGCAGCCGGATTGCCCTCCACCAGCACCGGCGGATCGCTCGGCGTGGGGCCGGGGAAGACCACTTGCGGGAAGCCGTTCGGTCCGGGAATGAAATTGCCGTATTCATCCGTGGCCAGCAGCGGGACATTGCCCACGTCCTGGTCGCGCAGCCAGATGCCCAGCAGGTCGCTGGCCTGTTCCTTGAGATCGGCCCAGGTGGCCATGCCGCTATTGCTGCCCTCGATCAGATGACCGGTATTGACCGGGTCGCCGGCCCCGTTGAACTCATATTGCCGCAGGAAGACCTGGTGCGAGGCGTGCGAGGCATAGGTCTGGTTCTGGTCGACAAACGCGGTCGTGGTGTTGAGCGCCTCCCCGTTCTCGTCCAGCGTCGCCCGGGTCAGCACCATGAAATTGGTGCTGCTGCCGGGCACGTAAAGCGGGTCATCCGGCATCAGCGGGATGAACACCGTGCCGGCGCCTCCTTTGGCGACCAGGTCGAGGCCATGGTCGAAGAACTGGCCGAATAGCGTGAACCACGAGTTGAACGGCGCTGACAGGCCCTCGTCGGGCGCGACATTCTTGATCTGCACATTGTCGCCTTCCAGCACGATGCCATTTTCCGTCAGCAAGGCATCGAGCGGTCCGCGCACGGCCGTCAGTGCGGCGGTGGCGTCGTTGAATGCCGCAAGCGCGTCGGCCGCCGCCTGCTGGGCCGCCGGATCGCCGGGATTGGCCGCCGCAGTGGTCGCCGCATTGAAATAGGCGACCTTTGTCTGGCTGACGGCCAGGAATTCGGCCTCGATCAGTTCATAGGCGGCCGTAATGGTCCCCAGCGCCGTCATTTCGTCGGCCGGAGCAACCATCCCGCCACGCTGCAACCCGGTCAGGATGGCCGAAGGATTGCCCAGCGTCTGGTCGACGATCAGGTTGCTGATCGTGCGGACATAGGGATCGAACACGTCGCTGGGGCCGGCCGTTCCGGGGCCGTCATTATCGACACCCGGCTGGTAGCTGACCGGCATCGGCGCCATGCCGCCGGGGCCGTCGGGATCGACCATGATCGTCCGGTATTCCGGGGTCAGCAATGTCGGGAACGGGTTGTCCGAGGCGCCGTCTTCGGACCGCCCCGGCAGCAGGTTGTTATAAGTACCATCGACCGTACGCAGGCCCCAGGACAGGTTGTAGCTGGGGATCAGCCCGCCAGGCCCATAGAGCGGCTGGCCGCTGGCATGCGCCTCGGAGATCTTGATCTGCTTCAGGATGAATTCGAGGTCGCTCTTGATATAGGTAACCATTTTCAATCCCCTCTGACGCGCGGCGCGGCTCTGCATGGGCAGGCACGTCGGCTTGTTTCGCCACGGCAGATGCCATGGCTCTCGACACTGGAGGGGATACTGCCCAACTGCGCGGCGGAGCGTCAGGTCAGAACGTCGGGTCAATCAGCGGCATGAAGGTCTGATGAAAAACAAGACCTCCGGGCACACCAACCCTGTACTTTAGGTCAGTATGGCACCGGCCCACTCATATCTATTGCCGCATGCCTTCGCGTTGCGCCGGATATTCTCGGGGCTATTTCGCCAATCCGGCCAATCTGGATAATCAACGCAAATTTTAGTATAAGTACTTGGATGCAGACCGTGAAACAATCACTGCTGCGGCGTGGGGTAGGTGATGATCGACCCGGGCGATCGTCTGAAACGTCTGAGGGACAGGTGGAACAGGTTCCCGCTCGCCCATAAGTTCGCGATATCAGGGGCCCTCGTCACCCTCGCCGCCATGCTGCTGTCGGGCATATTGACCACCACCGTCATGACGGAAATCGTTCTGGCGCGTCGCGGTGAGGTGGTTTTCGCGGCCGCCCAGCGCGTCCTCTCGCCCACCATCCAGGATTTGGACCCGGATGGGTCGATCACCCGTCGGGGGCTGGACCAGCTCGATGCGATCATGAGCGACGAGACCTTCGCCGCCGAGTTTCCCTATCTCGACCTGTGGCGCCCCGACGGCACCATCCTCTATTCCAACGCGCCGGGCCTGACGGTGCGCCGGCTGGACCCACCGCCCGAAGTTCGGCGCGCCTTTGGCGGCCAGGTCGCCGTCGGCTTCACCGACATTGCTTCTGCCGACTATCGCGAGCACCAGCTTTCGACCGACTATATCGAAATCTCCCTGCCCCTGCGCGACATGGGCACCGGCGAAATCGTCGCCGTGGCCCAGTTGCGCGAGGTGACCACTTCCCTCGAAAGCGACCTGTGGTCGCTGACCATAGCAAGCTGGGTAACCGCGATGGTCGTCACCTCGGTCATGGTGGTCATCCTGTTCAGCATCGTGCTCGAGGGGAGCCGCAAGATCGAGCGGCAGGGCCGCATCCTCTCCAAGCGGCTGGCCCAGTCCCACGCCCGCGCTGCCCGCCACCGGGAGCTGAAGGCCGAGGCGCAGCAGGCATCGCGCAGCGTCACCGAACTGACCGACAAGCATTTGCGCACCATCGGCACCGATCTGCATGATGGCCCCGCGCAGTCGATCAGCTTTGCCGTGCTGCGACTGGACCAGATACGGCGCCTGTCGCGGGCGGCCGAGCGCAATGCCGTCGTGTCTGATATCGAGGATATTCTCCGCGATGCCCTGTTCGAGATCCGCTCCATTGCGATCGCCGTGGTCCTGCCGGATATCGAGGATCTCGACCTGGCCCAGGTGATCGACCGGGCCATCCAGCAACATGTGCAGCGGACCGAGAGCGTCATTGCCGTGGACAGCACGGTGGAACCGGTTCATGTTCCGCCAGAGGTCGCAGTCTGCGTATTCCGCTTCATCCAGGAAGGCCTCAATAATGCGTTCCACCACGGCCTGCCCGAGGGGCAGGCTTTGTCTGCCATGTTGCAGCGCGGAGTGCTGAAATTGTCGATTACCAACAACTATGTCGAGAGCGAGCGCGCCGAGCGCTCCGACCATCTTGGCATCGGCCTTTATGGCCTGCGCGCCCGCGTCCAGAGCATCGGCGGCAACTTCGCCTTCGTACAGAACGATGGTCATACCCGCCTCGAAATGTGGCTGCGAGATGTGTGACTGCGCGCTTCAGACCTCCGCCGCCACGATCAGGATCGTCGTCGTCGATGACCACCCCATGTTCCGCACCGGCCTGATCCAGGCGGTCGCGGCCGATGGCGACATCACGGTCATCGGCGAGGGCGGCAGCGCTGCCGAAGCGGTGGACCTGGTGGGGGCGCTGCAGCCGGACATATTGCTGCTCGACGCGCGGATGCAGGACAATGGCCTGGACCGCGTCGGCGATGTCCTGCTGGCCTACCCCCAGGTGCGGATCATCATGGTGACCGCCTCCGAGGACGAGGCCGACATCGCCCGGGCACTCGAAGCCGGCGTGTCGGGCTATGTGCTCAAGGGCACGACGGGACCGGATATGCGCAGCATCGTCAGGCTGGTGAATACCGGCGAGACCTTCATTCCCAAGGACGTGGTCGGGCGGCTGCTCAACATTTTGAGGGATAATTGGGGCAACGCCTGGCAGGAGCGGCCGAACGCCCTCTCCGGCCAGGAAAGCCAGGTCCTGCAGGCCCTGGCGACCGGCCTCAACAATCGCGAAATCGGCGCGCGGCTCGGCGTCACCGAGCGTACCGTCAAGTTCCACCTGTCAAACGCGTTCGCCAAGCTGCGGGTCCGCAACCGCGTCGAAGCCAGCATCATCGCCCGCCGCATGTGGCCCGACCTCGAAAAATAGGCATCTGCGCTGGGAAATGGTGGGCCCGGCTGGATTCGAACCAGCGACCAATCCGTTATGAGCGGACGGCTCTAACCGCTGAGCTACAGGCCCCCGCCCCGCGTCTTAGCAGGGTCACGCTCGCTGGCAAGAGGGAAGTCGCCGCGATACCCCATTCGCCACCCTTCATCACCCATCCGCACCCACCGCCACAGCGCCCAATCCTTCCCATCATATCATTTACCCGCCACGTCAGTTTCCACCCACAGCATCAACTTCCACCACCGGGTCACTTGCACCCACAGGGTCATTCCACCACCGGATCATCCCCATCCACCAGGTCATTCCCGCGAAAGCGCGAACCTCCGATTCCTGCCATTCCGGACGCGTTTCCTGCCCACTCCGACACCTCTGTGCGACAACCGATCTTTGTGCGACAGTCGCTCCACCAAATCCTCCGGAGCCCCCCATGCGCGAAGGCGATATCATCAATGGCCTGGTCAAGGGCCTCTCGGTCATCGAGTGTTTCGACGAGGAACATGCCAGCCAGTCGATCACCGATGTCGCCAATCGCACCGGGCTCGAGCGCGCCACCGCCCGCCGCTGCCTGCTCACCCTCGTCCATCTCGGCTACGCCACCTATGACGGCAAGTTCTTCCGCCTCACCCCGCGCGTGCTCAATCTGGGCCATTCCTACCTCGCCGCCACGCCCCTGCCGCGGCTGATCCAGCCCTTCCTCGAGGAGCTTTCCGGCCAGATCAACGAAAGCTCCTCGGCCGCCGTGCTCGACAATACCGAAATCCTCTACATTGCCCGCGCCTCCTACCGCCGGGTCATGTCGATCAATCTCGGCGCCGGCGCGCGCCTGCCGGCCTATTGCACCTCCATGGGCCGCATTCTGCTCGCCGCCCTGCCGCCCGCGACGGCACGCGCCGTGCTCGATCGGTCCGATCTCGTCGCCTACACCGCGAAAACCAAGGCCGACCTGCCCTCGATCACCACCGAGCTGGCCGTCGTCGCTGCCCAGGGCTTTGCCGTGATTGACGAGGAACTCGAGCTCGGCCTCTGCTCCATCGCCGTGCCCCTGTTCAATGCCAGCGGCCACATTGTCGCCGCCCTCAATATCGGCGCCCAGTCGGCCCGCGCCTCCACCTCGCACATGATCGCCAATTTCCTGCCTCTGATGCGCAAGGTGCAGGCCGAGGTGCGCCCCCTGCTGCGCTGAGCTGCGCGGGCATCCCCGATAGCAAGACTGTCACAATCGTCCGTTAGCTTCGGTTCAATATGGCCGGACCGAGACTCGGCCCCGCCTGTCGCAATCTGTCACATTCGCAAGCCATCGCGGAATGCGGCCAACGACTTTCTCCCGACATTGCCATGATTTTTCAGCGCCTTAGCCTGTCACAAACGCGTCATGCAACCGCAATAAAACTGTCGCGCAGCACCCATATGGTCCCCCTCGTCAAGGGCGGCGCCGGGGAATGAACTGCCGGATCGGCCAGCCAGGTTTGAACTGAATTCCGAAAGGGAACTCCCCATGAAGATCGCACTCTACACCAGTGCCGCCGTGCTCGCGCTTGCCGCCTTCGGCACGCCCGCTTTCGCCCAGTCGCGCGACACCATCCAGGTTGCCGGTTCCTCCACCGTGCTGCCCTTCGCCTCGATCGTGGCCGAGGAATTCGGCGCCGCTTTCCCCGAATTCAAGACCCCCGTCGTTGGTTCGGGCGGCACCGGCGGCGGCTTCAGCCAGTTCTGCGCCGGCGTGGGCGACAATACCATCGACATCGCCAATGCCTCCCGCCCGATCAAGGAAGGCGAAACCGAAGCCTGCACCACCGCCGGCGTCACCGATATCCGTGAAGTCCAGTTCGGCTATGACGGCATCGTCTTCGCCTCGGCCGCTTCGGGTCCCGATTTCGCCCTGACCCCGCTCCAGGTCTACAAGGCCATTGCCGCCAATGTCGTTGTCGATGGCGCCCTGGTTCCGAACCCTTATACCAGCTGGGCCCAGGTTGACGCCGCCCTGCCCGACCAGCCGATCGCCCTGGCCGTTCCGGCCTCCAACCACGGCACCCGTGAAGTCTTCCAGGAACGCGTCGTGACCGCCGGTTGCGAAGAAGCCGGCCTGCCTGAAGGCGCTCCGGAAGATGCTTGCACCGCCTTCCGTCAGGATGTCGTCACCGAAATCTCCGGCGACTATACCGAAACCCTGGCTCGCCTGAATTCCGATCCCAACACGGTCGGCGTGTTCGGCCTCTCCTTCTACGAGCAGAACACCGACACCCTGAAGGTCGCGACCGTCAGCGGCGTCGTCCCGTCCAAGGCATCGGTCATTGCCGGTGAATACCCGGTCAGCCGCCCGCTGTTCTTCTACGTCAAAGGCCAGCACATCGGCACCGTCCCCGGCATCGAGGAATATGTTCAGTTCTTCCTCTCCGAGCAGATCGCCGGCGACGGTGGCATCCTGGAAGCTGCCGGCCTGATCCCGCAGCCGGCCGAAAAGACCGCTGAAGTACTCGCCGCTTTCGAAGCCGGCGCTCAGTAAATCGACCCTGGGCCGCGCCACCACGGCGCGGCCCGCTTCATTCCGTCCGGGGAGCCCGTCCCATGAATGCCTTGATCGTTGCCGGCCTGCTGCTGGTCCTGCTGGGCGTAGCCTACCAGTCCGGCTGGTCCCGTAGCCGGGGCCTCGTCACTGCTGATGGCGTCAAGATCCATTCCCGCCCGCAATATCACGGCTCGTTCGTGGCCATCTGGGCCATGGTGCCCACCCTCGTCATCCTCGGCCTCTGGGCCTGGTTCGGCGGTGGCATCACTCGGGACTACACGGTTTCGCTGATCCCCACCGACATCATGATGTCGCTCGATCAGGTCGGCCTCAATGCCGCCATCGCCCGCATCGGCGCCCTGGCCTCCGGCTATGGCGTCACCGGCGAAAGCCCCGCCTGGGAACAGGCGGCCGGCGATGCCCTGCGCTCCTTCCAGATGCTGACCTTTGTCGGCGTGCTGGTCCTGGCCCTCGTGGCCGGCGGCGCGGCCCTCGTCTATGCCCGCAGCCGCATCAATGCCCGCCTGCGGGCCCGCAACGCCGTCGAGCGCGTCGTCAATCTCGCACTGCTCGCCTGCTCCGCCGTTGCCATCCTCACCACTGTGGGCATCGTCGCCTCGCTGGTATCGGAAGCCTTCCGCTTCTTCACCTTCATCCACCCGTTCGATTTCTTCTTCGGCACGGTCTGGAATCCCAACAATGCCGGCTCCGCTGGCAATTGGGGCAGCTACGGCCTGCTGCCGCTGCTGTCGGGCACGCTGATGATCACGGCCATCGCCATGCTGGTGGCCGTGCCCGTCGGCCTCATGGCCGCGATCTATCTCAGCCAGTATGCCCCGGCCCAGTTGCGCGCCGTCGCCAAGCCGATGATCGAAATCCTCGCCGGCATTCCCACCATCGTCTTCGGCTTCTTCGCCCTGGTCACGGTCGGCCCCTTCCTGCGCGATCTCGGCAATCTGGTCGGCCTGTCCATCAATGCCACCAGCGCCCTCACCGCCGGCATCGTCATGGGCATCATGATCATCCCCTTCGTGTCGTCCCTGTCCGACGACATTCTCAACCAGGTTCCGCGCACCCTGCGTGATGGTGCCTATGGCCTGGGCGCCACCCAGTCCGAAACCATCCGCAATGTGCTGCTGCCCGCCGCCCTGCCCGGCATTGTCGGCGCCTTCCTGCTCGCCGTCAGCCGCGCCATCGGCGAAACCATGATCGTGGTGCTCGCCGCCGGCAATGCCCCCGTCCTGCGCGGCAATCCCTTCGAGCCGGTCGCCACCATCACCGTTTCCATCGTCAACCAGCTCACCGGCGATACCGATTTCACCGGGCCGCAATCGCTGGTCGGCTTCGCGCTGGGCCTCACGCTCTTCGTCATCACGCTCGGCCTCAACATAGTCGCCCTCTACATCGTCCGCCGCTTCCGGGAGCAGTACGAATAATCATGACCGATACGCTCTCCACCACCCGCCAGGCTTCCATCGAGCGCACGCAGCGCATCCGCGCCGGCCTGCGCCGCCGCCACATGGGCGAAACCATCTTCCGCGGCCTCGGCCTCGCCGCCATCGTGTTAGCCTTGGGCTTCGTCGCCCTGCTCTTCGTCGATGTGGTGCGCAAGGGCATCCCGGCCTTCACCCAGTCCAATCTGCACCTGGCGGTCAATTTCGATCCCGAACTGCTCCAGGTCGATCCGGCCCCGACCCGTACCGCCTTCGCCTCGCAGGCCGAATACAACGCCGCCAGCCTCAAATGGCAGCGCGACGTCGCCATGCTCAACTGGAACAAGGTGGTCGAAGCCTCGCTCCGCACTGCCGCCCCCGCCGATATCGAGATCGACAGCCGCCAGATCCTCTCCATCGCCGAAACCGACGCGCGCCACGATATCCGTGAAATGTTCGTCGCCGATCCGTCCCTGCTCGGCCGGACGGTCGAGGTCGAGGTGCTCGCCTCGGCCAATGCCGCCAACTGGATCAAGGGCAATATCAATCGCTCCCTGGGCGATGCCCAGCAGCAGCTCTCGGCTCCGGCCCGCGCCCTTATCGATACCTTCGTGGAAGACGGCACCATTTCCAACGGCTTTGCCTGGTCCATCTTCACCAATGTCGATAGCCGCGCCGCCCCGGCTTCCGCCGGCCTGCTCGGCGCCTTTGTCGGCACCCTCTGGATGATGCTGATCGTCATCATCCTCGCCGTGCCGATCGGCGTGGCCGCGGCCGTCTATCTCGAGGAATTCGCCCCCCGCTCGCGCTTGACCGATCTCATCGAGGTCAACATCAACAATCTCGCCGCCGTGCCCTCCATCGTCTTCGGCCTGCTCGGCGCCGCCGTCTTCATCAACTACATGCACCTGCCCATTTCCGCCCCGCTCGTCGGCGGCCTGGTGCTGACCCTGATGACCCTGCCCACCATCATCATCGCTACCCGCGGTGCCTTGCAGGGCGTCTCTCCCGCTTTGCGCCAGGCCGCCCTGGGCATGGGCGCTTCGCGCACCCAGATGGTGTTCCACCACGTCCTGCCGGTGACCTTCCCGTCCATCCTCACCGCCACTATCATCGGCGTGGCGCAGGCTCTGGGCGAAACCGCGCCCCTCCTGCTCATCGGCATGAAAGCCTTCGTCGCCTCGGTCCCCCTGACCCCGCTCGATCAGGCCACCGCCCTGCCCGTCCAGATCTATCTCTGGCAGGGCAATGAAAACCGCAATTTCTTCGAACCGCGCACCGCCGCCGCCATCATGGTCCTGCTTGCTGTGATGATCCTGCTCAACGGCGTCGCCATCTACCTGCGCTCGCGCCTCGAAAAGCGCGCCTAGCTAAAGGACACGTCAAATGGATATGGTCGCCGGCAAGGTTAAGATGACCCAGCAATCAGTGAAATCAGCCATGAACCCGACCGACATGCTCGAACGCCCGATCCGGCTTACCGCCCGTGACGTCACCGTCCATTACGGCGCCAAGCAGGCCCTGCACGGCATTTCGATCGACATTCCCGATCGCGCCGTCACCTCCTTCATCGGACCTTCGGGCTGCGGCAAGTCCACCTTCCTGCGCTGCATCAACCGCATGAACGACACGATCGAGGGCGCCAAGGTCGGCGGCACGATCAAGCTCGACGGCGAAGATATCTACGATCCTTCCCTCGACGTGGTCGAATTGCGCGCCCGCATCGGCATGGTGTTCCAGAAGCCCAATCCCTTCCCCAAGTCGATCTACGAAAACGTCGCCTATGGCCCGCGCATCCATGGCCTGGCCCGTAACAAGACCGATATGGACGAGATCGTCGTTTCCTCATTGCGCAAGGCGGGCCTCTTCGAAGAGGTCAAGGATCGCCTCAACGAGCCCGGCACCGGCCTCTCCGGCGGCCAGCAGCAGCGCCTCTGCATCGCCCGTGCCATCGCCGTCGGCCCCGAAGTCATCCTGATGGACGAGCCCTGCTCGGCCCTGGACCCCATCGCCACCGCCATCATCGAAGAGCTGATCGACGAGTTGCGCGAGAACTATACCATCGTCATCGTCACCCACTCGATGCAGCAGGCCGCCCGCGTCAGCCAGAAGACGGCCTTCTTCCACCTGGGCAACCTGATCGAGGAAGGCGTCACCGAAGACATCTTCACCAACCCGGTCAACAAGCAGACCCAGGACTATATCATGGGCCGCATCGGCTGATCCGCCTGCGGTTTGAAGAGGATTTCACCATGCCCACCGGCACCGAACATATCGTTACCGCCTATTCGGACGAGTTGACCGGCCTTGCCCAGTTGATCGCCGAAATGGGCGGTCAGGTCGAAGTCGCCATCGAGAATGGCACCAAGGCCCTGCTCAAGCTCGACCGCGAACTGGCCGATCTCACCATCATCGCCGACCAGCGCATCGATGACATGCAGCGCCGCATCGACGATATGGCTGTCTCCATGATTGCCCGCCGCCAGCCCATGGCCTCGGACCTGCGCGCCATCATCACCGCCATCCACGTCGCCTCCGACCTCGAACGCGTCGGCGACATGGCCAAGCAACTGGCCCGCCGCTCGCTCAAGCTCGAAGGCATGAACCTGCAGCCCACCTTCTATAACGGGGTCAAGAACATGACGGCCCTGGTGCTGCGCCAGATCAAGGAAGCGCTGGACGCCTATTCCAACCGCGATTCCGCCCGCGCCATCGAGGTCTGCAACCGCGATGACGAGGTCGATGCCATGCACACCTCGCTGTTCCGCGAACTCCTCACCTACATGATGGAAGATCCGCGCAACATCACGCCCTGCACCCATCTGCTGTTCTGCGCCAAGAACCTCGAACGCATCGGCGACCACGCCACCAACATCGCCGAGCGCGCCTATTACCTGCAGACCGGCAAGCAGCTCACCAGCGAAGTCCAGGAACTCCAGCGCACCCAGATCAAGGCGTAGGAGCAGGCCTGCTCCTGCTCTGCTCGAATGCAGCCACACCCACCGCCCGGTTCCTCCCCCTGCCAGGGGGAGGCCAGGAGGGGGTACAGCCACAAGCACCCCATGTGGTGCAGACAAAACCGATGGGAGCCACCCCCATGCCTGCCACCATTCTCGTGGTCGAAGACGAAGGCGATATCGCCATCCTGCTGCGCTACAATCTCGAAGCCGAGGGCTTCCGCGTCGTCACCGCCGAATCCGGTGACGAGGCCCAGCATGCCATCCAGGAAAAGCTGCCCGACCTGATCCTGCTCGATTGGATGCTGCCCGAAATATCAGGCATCGAACTCTGCCGGCGCCTGCGCGCCCGCGAGGAAACCGCCCGCGTGCCGATCATCATGCTCACCGCCCGCGGCGAGGAAGAAGAACGCGTCCGGGGTCTGGCCACCGGGGCCGACGACTATGTCGTCAAACCCTTCTCGGTTCCCGAACTGGTCGCCCGCATCCATGCTCTGCTGCGCCGCGCCAATCCCAATCTCGTCACCGCCGCCCTCAAGGTCGGCGATCTCGAACTCGACCGCACCACCCACCGCGTCCGCCGCGCCAACCGCGACGTCCATCTCGGCCCCACAGAATACCGCCTGCTCGAATACCTGATGCGCCATCCCGGCCGCGTCTATTCGCGCGAGCAACTGCTCGACGGCGTCTGGGGCAATGACGTCTATGTCGATGAGCGCACCGTCGACGTCCATATCGGCCGCCTCCGCCGCGCCATCAACCGCGGCCGCGAAACCGACCCCATCCGCACCGTCCGCGGCGCCGGCTACGCGTTTGATGAGCGCTTCGCACAGGTCGCCTGAGGGGATACGCACGACTAGACTCGATCGTCACCCTTGGGTTTGACCCGAGGTTTCTATACTTGCGGATGCCTCGCCGCCGTCGGGAATGCTCCTCATCCATCAGAATGGCACCAAGGACCGGTCGAGATTCAGCTCAGGCTGAGTCGAAAATGCTGGTTTGCGAGAACCGGACCGGAGCGTACTCCAGTACGTGAGGACCGGAAGCGCAGCACACCGGCATTTGCAGGCCAGCATGGGCTGAATCTCGGCCGGTCCTCGGTCCTAAACCTCCGGCCCCTCCCGTAGCGGGGTATCATCCCGCAGCGGCACGGTCTGCCGCTCGATCATCCGCCGTACCTTCGGCAGTCCCTCGCCCCGATGCATCGCGCGGATCAAATCGGTATTCTCCGAATCCGCCTTGGTCCGCCGCAGATTGTGCCGCAGGTAGTCGATCCAGGTCGGCACATGGTAGGATTCGGTCCAGGTCTCGGGGTGCTCCAGATCGCGCAGCAGCCCCCATTGGCGCGCCCCGTCGCGGATGCGGATTTGCCGCCGCTCGGCCATCAGCGCCAGGAATTGGGGAATGTCCTCCTGGGCGATCACATAGTCGATCATCACCATGATCGGCCCGCTGCGTGGCCGCAGATCCAGCCTGAGGATGGGTTCGTTGAACGTATCGAGCGGATTGAGGTCGCGCGCATTAAATTGCGGCAGCGGCAAGCGGAATCCCACCAGCGCACAGACCAGCAATATCCATCCGGCCAGCGTCAGCGCCCAGCCCGGTCCCACCGCGTCGGCCGAAAGGCCCCAGATCCAGCTCCCTGCCGCCATGCCGCCAAACGTCGCCGTCTGGTAGAGCGACAGTGCCCGCCCCACCACCCAGCGGGGTGACGAAAGCTGGATCGACACGTTGAACAGCGACAACGACAACACCCAGCACGCCCCGGCGGGCAGCAGCGCGAGATGGCTCAGCACGGGGTCGCGGCTGAACCCCACCACGGCGCAGCTCACCGCGAAGCCCACACAGGCCAGCCGCACGATCACTTCATTGCTGTAGCGCTCGCGCACCTGCCCATTGAGAAAGGCGCCCCCGATCGCCCCCAGCCCAAAGCAGCCCAGCAGCGTGCCATAGACCAGCGCCCCGCCGCCCACATATTCGCTCGCCACCGATGGCAGCAGCGCCAGCACGGAAATGGCGCCGAACCCGAACAGGAACGCGCGCAGCAACACCGTCATCAGGTTGGGCGACAGCGACACGTAGCGGATGCCGGCCCACATGGCGCTGCCGAAATTCTCGCGCGGCAACCGGTTGGCCGTCCGCTCGGGCTTCCACCGCCCCAGCGCGAAGATCAACGGCACATAGGATATCGCATTGACCGTAAAGGCGGCCCCGGCCCCGGCCAGCGCCACGATCAACCCGCCCACGGCCGGGCCGACGCTGCGCATCATGTTGAAGCCCATGGAATTGAGCGTCACCGCACCGGCCAGTTCCTGCCGCGGCACGATATCGCCCATCGAGGCCTGCCAGGACGGGTTGAACAAAGCCGTGCCGCAGCCGATCAGGAAGGTGAAGCCCAGCAGCAGCCACGGGCTGAGCATTCCCAGGAAGGCCAGCACGGCCAGCGCCACCGACACCACCATCATCCCGCCCTGCGCGATCAGCATGATGGTGCGGCGATCGAAATTGTCGGCCAATGCCCCCGAAGCCAGCGAGAACACCATGATCGGCAGCGTGGTCGACGCCTGCACCAGCGCAATCATGTTGTGCGAGTCCGTCAGCGTGGTCATCATCCAGCCGGCGCCCACCGACTGCACCAGTCCGCCCAGATTGGATACCAGCGTCGCCAGCCACAGCAGCCGGAAGGTTTCATGCCGAAACGGCGCCAACACGGACATTCGCTCAGCCATAACGCCTTCTCTTGCCTCCAATACCGCACTGGCCACGCTTGCTTTGGCAAACGCGGCATCGACCGAACCACAATGGGGGAGAATTACCCGTTGCGCCAGCCGTCAGCAGGCGCGGAACACAAGCCCACCGCCGACGACGCGGCTTTCACCACTCGCCGCGCTCGATGCTAACAGTGTGCTAACCAATTCGAGGGGAATGCGGTCCATTTTCGGCGCGCCGCAAAAACTTATCCCCGCCAATCGCCACCCCGGCCGGGGTGGCGATCCCACCGGCAATCCTAGCCGGCCGCGGTATAGGCAGTCTTCACCACGGTGAAGAATTCGGCCGCATATTTGCCCTGCTCGCGCGGGCCATAGCTCGAGCCCTTGCGCCCACCAAACGGCACGTGGAAATCCACACCGGCCGTCGGCACATTGACCATCACCATGCCGGCTTCGGCATTGCGCTTGAAATGCGTCGCATATTTCAGCGACGTCGTAACGATGCCGGCCGACAGCCCGAATTCGGTGTCATTCGCCGTCGCCAGCGCCTCGTCATAATCCTTGACGCGGATGACCGATGCCACCGGCCCGAAGATTTCCTCGCGCGAAATCCGCATGGAATTGGTCGCTTCGGTAAACAGCGTGGGCTGCAGGAAATAGCCCTCGGTCGAAGCCTTCACCAGCTCGCCGCCGGCCGCCAGCTTGGCGCCTTCGGCCTTGCCGATGGCGATATAGTCGGTGTCCTGCTTGAGCTGGCTGGGGTCCACCACCGGCCCGATTTCCGTGTCCTTGGCGAGGGCATCGCCCACCCGCAGGTTGCGTGTCCGCTCGGCTAGGGCCTCGACGAACTTGTCGTGGATGCCCTCGGTCACGATGACGCGCGAGCTGGCCGTGCAGCGCTGCCCGGTCGAGAAGAAGGCCGACTGCGCCACGCTTTCCACCGCCACCTTGAGGTCGGCATCGTCAAGCACCACGGTCGGGTTCTTGCCGCCCATTTCCAACTGGAACTTGCGGCCCACCTCGATGGATGCCGCCGCCACCTTCTTGCCCGTCCCCACCGAGCCGGTGAAGCTGATGGCATTGACATCTTTGCTTTCCAGCAGCGTCTGGCCGACGACGGAGCCGCGGCCCATCACTAGGTTCAGCACGCCCTTGGGCAGGCCGGCACGCACCAGGATATCGACAATCGCCCAGGTCGAGCCTGGCACCAGGTCGGCCGGCTTGATCACCACCGTATTGCCATAGGCCAGGGCCGGCGCGATCTTCCAGGTCGGAATGGCGATGGGGAAATTCCATGGCGTGATGATGCCGATCACCCCGATCGGCTCGCGGGTGATTTCCACGCCCACGCCCGGCCGCACGCTCGGCAGCACTTCGCCGGCCAGCCGCAGCACTTCACCGGCAAAGAAGTCGAAAATCTGCGCTGCGCGCGTCACTTCGCCAATGCCCTCGGGCAATGTCTTGCCCTCTTCGCGGCTCAGCAATTCACCCAATTCGGCCTTGCGCGCCAGGATTTCCTGGCTGGTCTTGGAGAGGATCGCATGACGTTCCAGGATGCCCGAGCGCGACCACGCGGGAAATGCCGCCTTGGCGGCGGCGATAGCCTGCTTGGTTTCCTCAGCGGTAGCCCGGGCATAGACGCCCACCACTTCTGATGTGTTGGACGGGTTGATATTCTCGACCCCATCCGAGCCAACCCATTCCCCGTTGATGAGGTTCTTGTGCAATTCAGCCATTCTGGGATGCCTTTCGGATAGAGCTAAAGAAGGTCGGCCTGGGCGAGGTCACGCAGCAGGTTGCTGGTACCATAGGTCCAGGGCGGACATTTGGTGGAGAGGTTCACCCTGTTAGATAGAGTACCCAGCTCGGATGTCGATATCGAGACCACGTCGCCGAGCTTGTGGGTAAAGCCCTTGCCGATGCCGTCGCGGTCCTTCACCGGCGCGAACATGGTGCCGAGATAAAGCACCAGCCCGTCAGGATATTGATGATGCTCGCCGATCGTCGCCGCCACCAGCGATTCCGGCGTCCGCGAAATCTGGCTCATCGATGAATGGCCTTCCAGCACGAAGCCGTCCTCGCCCTCGACCAGCAGCGCCAGCTCCGATTGCTTGACCGTTTCCAGCGAAAACTCGCCGTCGAACAGCCGGATGAACGGCCCCAGCGAGGCCGAGGCATTATTGTCCTTGGCCTTGCCCAGCAGCAGTGCCGAACGGCCTTCGACGTCGCGCAGGTTCACGTCATTGCCCAGCGTCGCGCCGATGATCTCACCCTTGCTGGTCACCACCAGCGCCACTTCCGGCTCGGGATTGTTCCAGCTCGACACCGGATGCAGCCCCACTTCGGCGCCATAGCCCACCGAACTCATCGGCTGGCTCTTGGTGAAGATTTCGGCATCCGGTCCGATGCCCACTTCCAGATATTGGCTCCACACGCCCTTGGCGATCAGCGCCGCCTTGACCTTCATGGCCGTTTCCGACCCCGGCACCAGCGCACTGAGATCGGTCCCGATCAGCTCGAGAATTTCCCCGCGCAGCGAATCGGCGCGAGACTTATCCCCACGGGCCTGTTCTTCGATTACTCTTTCCAGCAGCGAAACGACGAAAGTGACGCCCGAGGCCTTGATGGCCTGCAGATCGATGGGGGATAACAGGCTCGGCAGGTCGGCATTACCCTGCCCCGCGATGGAATTGGCCAGGATTGCATCCACGCTGCCGAGCGACCGGCCGGCGGCCATACGCACATGCTCGGCCGCGCGGCCGCTTTCGGCAATATCGCGCACCGTGGCGAAGCCCTTGGTCGTGATATCGATCAGCTCATCGTTACGGACCGTAACGATACGGGGATGCATATGCCCCGGAACGCGGGCCCGGCCCAGCAATGTGCCATCGGGATAGTGCCTGTCGCCCATGTCATGCCCCTGAAATATCAGCGCAGTCAGTACCCCACCGGTACCCCGGCACGCAACCGTTTAAAGTCATACTTTTGTCGATGAACCGATCTCCACAACCGCGTTCAACTCCGGTTCATCTATGCCGCAATACTGACGCAATGGATGGGGAGTAGTCCCCCGATACCTGTTTGGAGTGTCTCATGGCCCGCTTTGCCGCCCTCGCCCCTTTCGCCCTGCTCGCCGGTCTCTCGCTGCCGGCCTATGCCGGTACCGTCACCATTGAAGGTCACGGTGAAATCATGGCGGCGCCCGACATGGCGCAGATCAATTCCGGCGTGACCACCCAGGGCGCTACCGCCCGCGAGGCGCTCGACGCCAACACGGCTGCCATGGCCGAACTGATCGCCGAGCTCAAGACCGCTGGCATCGAAGCCCGCGACATCCAGACCTCGGGCTTCTCGGTCAATCCCAACTACGTCTATACCGACGAGCGCGATGCCAACGGCTATACCCTCCCGCCCAAGATCAACGGCTACCAGGTCAGCAACACGGTCACCGTCACCGTGCGCAAGCTCGATACGCTGGGCTCCATTCTCGACAAGTCGGTGACTGTCGGCGCCAACACCATCAACGGCGTCAGCTTCTCGGTGGCCGATCCGTCCGAACTCTATAACGAAGCCCGCAAGGCCGCCTTCACCGATGCCCGCGCCAAGGCCGAGCTCTACGCCACCGCTGCCGGCGGCTCACTGGGCGAAATCGAGTCGATTTCCGAGACGCAGGGCTTCAACAACCCGCAGCCCTACCCCATGTATGCCAGGGCCGAAATGGCGGCCAGCGCCCCGGTTCCTGTCGAAGCGGGCGAACTGGCCTTTGCCATCAACGTCAACGTCCAGTGGGAACTGGATACCAAGTAAGCGCTTCAGGACAAGTGGATACCGGTTTTCCAGTTCGAAAGCGCGACCCATGAAGCCATCAATTTCCATCCCCTCCCATCGGGGCTTGGGCGGTGGGAACGGTTCGGAAATACCGTAGTCACCCGTTCCCACCAACCTCATCCGGCAAAGCCCTCGCGCAAGCGGGGGCTTTGTCTTATCCGAACACGACCTTCCACAGCATGTTGAGCCCCACCACGACCAGGAAGATCGCGAAGACATATTTGAGCGTTTTCTGGTCCAGCCGATGCGCCAGCGCCGCGCCGAGTGGCGCGAACACAGCCGCCAGCACCGCCACCAGCACCAGCGCCACCAGGTTGATATAGCCCAGGCTGAGCGGCGGCAGGTCCGCCGCGCCCCAGCCCGAAATGATGAAGCCCAGCGTTCCCGACAGGGCGATTGCCACCCCGACCCCCGCCGACGTGCCCACGGCAGCATGCATGGTGGCGCCAAACGCCACCAGTGTCGGCACAGTCAGCGACCCGCCGCCGATCCCCATCAGCGAGGAGATATAGCCCACGACGAAAGCCGAGACCCGGTGCGTTGTGGACGATCCATTCAGGTGCCCCATCAGCTTGGTCTGGAAGGCGAAGATGATATTGGCCGCAATCACGAAAGCCATCACCGCAAAGACCACGCGCAGCACGTCGCCCGAGAACAGCCCGGCCATCAGCCCGCCGATGAACGTGCCGGCCACGATGAACGGCGCCCATAGCTTGAGCACCTTGAGATCCAGCGCCCCCCGCTTGTAATGCGCCCGCGCGCTCATGATCCCGGTGGGAATGATGATGGCGAGCGACGTGCCGACCGCCACATGCTGCACTACATCGGCATCATAGCCGAGCAGCAGTAGCGCATTGCTCAAGGCTGGCACGATGATGGCCCCGCCGCCAATACCCAGCAGACCTGCTGCCACCCCCGAGACCACACCGGTCACCATCAGCCCAAGTACAAAGGGCCAGTAGCCGGCCAGTGTCGCCCAGTCCATCAACGATCTCCAATCAGATGCAGCACCACCTGCCGCCGATGCGGGCGACGTCGATGCTCGAACAGATAAATCCCCTGCCAGGTGCCGAATACCGGCTGCCCCTCGACCACCGGTATGCCGATGGAGGTTTGCGTCAGCGCCGCCTTGATATGCGCCGGCATGTCATCCGGTCCCTCGGTGGTGTGGACCAGCCAGTCCATGCCCTCGGGCACCAGCCGCCGGAAGAAGCCATCGAGGTCGGTCTTCACGTCGGAATCGGCATTTTCCTGGATCAGTAGCGAGCACGACGTATGCTGCACGAAGGCTGTCAACAGCCCCGTCGCGACATCGGCATTGGTCACGAATTCCCGCAGCGACCGCGTGAATTCGTAGAGGCCGGGCCCCTGTGTCGGAATGGTGAGCGTATCGACGGCCTGCTGCATGGAACCGGCCTATCATGATCGTTGCATCCCGGCCAAGCGCATCGCAGCCGAAAGCGTCCACCCGCCGCATTGGCGCCATCTTCCGCTGGCCACCGTCTGCGGGGAACCAACGCAGAATCCAGGCGTTGCGGGTCTTGCGGGGAGAAAGCATCGCCTATCCGGCTGACAATCCATTCAGTCTGCGTTCAGAATGGCACCACGATGCTTGGCTCAAGTGTCAACCGACATAAAGGAAAAGAACAATGCGCCTTAGAAATTGGCTCCTGACCGGCACCAGCATCGGCCTCATGGCCCTGCTGCCGCTGACTGTGCGCGCGCAGGACGGTGATCTCGTCGCTGCGTACCAGGCCTATGCCGCCGCTCAGGCATCCGGTGACGCCGCCGCGCTCGAAGCAGCGCAAGCCAACCTGACCGAGCTCTGCATCGTGGCTGGCTATGCCAGCATCGACGAATGCATCGCCGCCGTATCCGCCGGCCCGGCGCCGGCCGAGGCCGCCCCGGCGCCTGAGCCCGTACCCAAAGCCGCGCCCGTGGAAGAGGCGCCTGTCGTCGAGGAAGCGCCGCCTGAGCCTGCTCCCGTCGAAGCGGCGCCCGAGCCCGCTCCCCAGCCGGAGCCCGCGCCTGCCCCCGAACCGGCTCCCCAGCCTGAACCGGCCCCTGCGCCTGAGCCAGCCCCTGCGCCTGAGCCAGCCCCTGCGCCGGCACCGGCTCCCGAGCCTGCCCCGGAGCCTGCGCCTCCCGTGGAAGCCGCTCCGGTTGAAGCCCAGCCCGCGCCCGTAGCAGAGGAACCCGCCCCGGCCGCCGAACCGGCTCCGGTTGAGGAGCCTGCCCCGGTCGAAGCACCCGCCCCTGCCCCGGCCGTCGATATCTCGGCTGACCTGCAGGTCCAGGTCGACCTCTACAATGCCGCCGTCGCCGACCTGATGTCCGGTGGCGACGCCACCGCTGCGCAGGCCCAGATTGCCGCGGCACAGGCCGAAATCGCGACGCTCTGCGCCGAGGTCGGCATTACCGACGTCAATGCATGCCTCGCCCAGTATGGCCTCGCGCTGCCGGCCGTGCCCAATCTGCCGGCTCCCGCCGAGCAGCCTGCTGCCGAACCGGCCCCTGCCGAAGAAACTCCTGCTGCAGAACCGGAGCAGCCTGCCGCGGAAGCGCCGGTTGACCCGACGACCCTGCCGGCAGAGCCCGTCGAGATCGTCGAGGACCTGCCCGAAGGCGTGACCCAGGAACAGCTCGCGCCCGTGCTCGACAGCGCCAAGGACGTCGAGGCCGATCCGGCAGCCGAGGTCGAGATGGAAGCCGAAGTAGCCGCCGAGCCGGTTGCCCCGCCGCCGGAAAGCGACGCTGCAGCACAGTCGGAAGCCATTCGTGAGTTTGCCGCCGAACCGGTTGCCGCCGAGCAAGGCACCGAAATCACGGCAACCGAGAACACAACGGTTAACCAGACGGTGGTGAACAACTACATCAACAACATCACGAACATCACCAACAACACGACGAACACCAACGTCACCAATAACGTGACCAACAACACGCAGAACAATATCGGCCAGCAGAACAACATCACCGTTGTCGAGCAGACCGCCGTTCAGCCTGTCAGCACCGGCGATATCATCACCCAGGTCATCCTGCAGGTCGGCACCCAGCTCGTGGTCAATTCCATCGGCCAGGATACCGATCGCTTCTACGATCCCCAGCAGGACGAGATCTTCTACGAAAACCTGAGCAACGGCCGCGTGCGTGAAGTCATCACCCGCCCGGACGGCAGCCAGATCGTGACGGTGCGCAACCGCAATGGCGACATTGTCCGCCGCTCGCGCATCACCCCGGATGGCCGCGAATACGTGCTGGCCTACTTCGATGACCGCTACAGCGAAGACCTGGTCGAATGGCGCGATCCGGGTCGGGACCTGCCCCCGCTGCGTCTCAACATCCCGGTTCAGGACTATGTGCTGGATGCCCGCTATGCCGACGAGAACGAAGTGGTGGACTTCTTCGCCCAGCCGCCGGTCGAGCAGGTCGCGCGCCTCTACTCGATCGACGAGGTCAAGCGTTCGGCCCGTATCCGCGACAGCGTGCGTCGGCTTGAAGTCGGCGGGCTGACCTTCGACACCGGTGCGGCCACCATCGGCCGCGACCAGGTCGGCGCCCTCTCGGCCACCGCCAATGCGATGCTGACACTGTTGCAGAACAATCCGGGCGAGACCTTCCTCATCGAAGGCCACACCGACGCGGTGGGTTCGGATATCTCCAACCTGCGCCTGTCGGACCTGCGTGCTGCCACCGTGGCTCGCATCCTGACCGACTTCTACGGCGTGCCGCCGGAAAACCTGGCTACCCAGGGCTATGGCGAACGCTACCTCAAGATCCGCACCGAAGCGGCCGAGCGCGAAAACCGTCGCGTCACCATCCGCCGCATCACGCCGCTGATCACCGTCGCCAGCAACTGACGCTGCCGAGCCGACACCGAACATGGGAAAGGCCGGGCCCAGCGCCCGGTCTTTTCTTTGGGCCCATCTGGCCACTCAGGGCCAAAAAAATCGGCCGCAGCGATAAAGTTTTTTGTCGCGCCGCCCCTTCGCGCGGATTTCAGTACGCCGCGTGGGGTCACCAACCAACTGAATCAAAAGCGCTATTTTTGCTGCGACAATCCGCGCACAGCGTGATCACGCTTTCGGGAACGAAAACAAAAAGCCCGCGTTTCTTTGCCATACGGTGAAACAAAGGAGCGAACTCATGGCTATCCCTGAACGCGATACCGTTTATACCAACGACGGCAACCGGACCGTCTACACCCGCGAAAGCAGTGGTACCGGCTGGTTCGTCGGCATCATTGTTGCCCTGGCCCTGCTGGCCATCGGCTACCTGGTGTTCTCTGCCAATTCGGGCCCGTCGACTTCGGTCGATGTGAACGGCGCCCCGGTGACTGAAGCCCCGGTCGATCCGACCCTGGCCCCGGCTCCGATGACTGAAGCCCCTGCGGCTCCGGCCACTGACGCCGCCCCCATGACTGAGGCCCCGGCCGCTCCGGCGACCGATGCGGCTCCCATGACCGAGGCTCCGGCTCCTGATGCCGCCCCGGCTACGGAGGCCCCCGCTACCGAGGCCCCGGCCGCTGAACCTGCCGTCTAACAACGGCAACAACTAGCCTCCCCCGATATTGCCAGCCCTCCCTCTGGCAATATCGAAAAGGAGACCCCGGCCGCCCCGCCGGGGTCTTGCTTTTTGGGCTCGGCAATACGGCTCCCGCGCCTTGCGCAGGACCATTTGCATCCCCATTTGCAGGGGCAACAAAGAAGGGAGCCCCCATGTTCAATATCGACCAGATCGTCAAAGCCCTCCAGACCGACCCCAATGCCCAGCGCACCGCCATGACCGGTGCCGCGGGCCTCGCCGCCGGCATGCTGCTGAGCGGTGGCGGCTTGGGCAAGCTTGCCGGCAATGCCGTCAAGATCGGCGCCGTCGCGGCCGTTGGCGGCCTCGCCTACAACGCCTGGCAGAACTACCAGAAGAACCAGCAGGGCACCCCCGTACCAACCCAGGATGCCTTCATTCCATCCGCCGGCGATATCAACGCCCAGGAAGAACTCGGCAAGTCGCTGGTCCGCGCCATGATCGCTGCCGCCAAGGCCGATGGCCGCATCGACGCTGACGAGAAGGAAGCCATCTTTTCCAAGCTCGAGAGCATGAACCTGTCTGCCGAGGAAAAAGCCTGGGTCTTCGACGAGCTCTCCAGCCCGCTGGACATCAACGCTGTCGTTGCTCGCGCCGACACGCCCGAGCACGCCACCGAAATCTATGCGGCCTCACTGGTCGCTATCACAGCCGACACGGCCTCGGAACGCGCCTATCTCGACGCGCTGGCCTCCAAGCTGACACTGGCTCCCGCCCTCGTGGCGGAAATCCACAAGGCCGCCGGCGAAAAGGCGCCCGAACCGGCAACGGCTCCCGCCGCGCCCTTTGCCTATACGCCTTCCGGCAGCAACGTCTGATTCCAGCCGCGCGCTCATGGGCGCGCGGTTACATCGCTGTGCGTTCTTGATCGCGCTTGGCCGGCAAGCCATCTGTCACTCAACCAGGAGTCACCCAGATGGAACTCGGACTTTATTCCTTCGCCGAAAACACGCCCGACCCGCTCAACGGCGATGCGCTGCAAAGCCCCGCCGAGCGGCTGAGCGACCTGCTCGAAGAAATCGAGCTGGCTGATCAACTAGGCCTCAGCTTTTATGGTCTCGGCGAACATCATCGCCCCGATTTCGTGGCCTCTGCCCCCGTGACCATTCTTGCCGCAGCCGCTGCGCGCACGAAATCCATCCGCCTCTCCACGGCGGTCACCGTGCTGAGTTCGGAAGACCCGATCCGTGTCTGGCAGCAATTCGCCACGCTCGACCTGCTGAGCGATGGCCGCGCCGAAATCATGGCCGGACGGGGCTCCTTCGTCGAAAGCTTCCCGCTCTTCGGCCTAGACCTCAACGATTATGACAGCCTGTTCGAGGAAAAGCTCGAACTGCTGCTCAAGATACGCGAAGGCGGCAAGGTCGCCTGGCCGGGTAGTCAGCACACCAAGCCCATTCCCGGCCTCGACATCTATCCCAAGCCGGTACAGGATCCGCTGCCGGTCTGGATCGCCGTTGGCGGCACACCCAATTCGGTGGCCCGCGCCGCCTATTACGGCCTGCCGCTGATGATCGCCATCATCGGCGGCCAACCGCAGCAATTCGCACCATTGGTGCAATTCTATCGCGACACCGCCGAGAAGGTCGGCCGCGAGCCCAAAACCCTGCCGGTCGGCATTTCTTCGCACGGCTTCATCGCTGTCGACGGCCAGGACGCCCGCGACATCGCCTTCCCGGCTCACAGCGCCGCCATGAGCCGCATTGGCAAGGAACGCGGCTGGCCTCCGACCACCCGCGCCCAGTTCGACGCTGGGGCTACCCCGCAAGGCGCTTATTTCATGGGCTCACCGCAGGAGATCATCGACAAGATCCTGATGCAGCACGAATGGTTCAAGCATGACCGCTTCGGCCTGCAATTGAGCGTCGGCACCCTGCCTCACGACAAGGTCATGAAGGCCATCGAACTCTATGGAACCGTGGTGAAACCGGCGGTGGACAAGGCGTTAAGCTGATATCTGCGCTAGTTGCGCAGGTCCACAGCGAGGTCGCGGACCCGCTGGCTGACATCGCGGCCAGCGGGATAACTGCACCGCAATCCCTCGACTGCGGCCATTTTGGTCCAAAGCAGCAATTCTATGGAAAATGCCTCGACGCCGGACTGAAACGCATAGCTGGCCGTGACCCAGTCCAGCCCTGAAAATGAAACCAGCTCGGGCCCTGACAAACGATCCCCACCCAACATGTCGCCGGGGTCGAGATCGTCGCGATCACTCATGGTTGCGGCGACCATGGCATAGTCCATCTGGCCCCATGGCAGATGATCTGTTTTCGTCAGGTCTGCTGGCCGTAGGCCCTTGGCCCCGGGATGTGAGAACGTGACACAAACCACCCGGTCCTTGGCGCACTCATCCTCGCAGACATAGCGCTCGGCGCCGACAAAGCCTGTCTCGGTGCGCACCCATCCTTCCTGTGCAAAGACCTCGGTGCTTCCAAGCATCAGGATCAGGACGGCTTGTAGCCGTTTCATTTCCCCGAACGCTTGATCGTCTTGATCTCCAGCGGCGGCAGGCCTGACTTTTCCGAAATCGCACGATCCTGCTCCTCGATAGCAGCCTTGGCCGGCTCATCGCCATCGAGGCCACCGAGCAGGCTGGCATCCACCTTGCGGTTGGAGCGCTGGCTGCCGTCTTCGTAGATCACGTCGAACATCACGAATTCGCTGCGTGCTGTGGGTTTCTTGGCCATTGATATTCTCCTGTGCGAAAAGCCGGCCCCGCAGGACATGTGTCCGCGGGCTCCGGCAATACTGAAATTTGCGATAGTCCGGCTTAGCGGAAGATGCCTTCGCCTTGCTCGTCGATGATCTGCCGACCCTTGCTCAATGCCAGGGCCACCAGGTCGTCGCGGGAACTCATGCGGTCGGCGCGGATGAAACGATAGGTCTTGAGTTCGCCACCGACATCCTTCTCGATCGTGCCGGCCAGTTGCAACTCGCTGCCCGCCTTCATCTCGATCGCCTTGATGAGGAAGCCCTTGTAGCTTTCCTCGCCCAGCGCCTTGTCGCCTTCCGGCTCACTGCTCGACGAACCGCCACCGAACAGGTTCTTCCAAAACGACATGGCTCGTCTCCTTCTCGTTGGTCAGCGCCTGCGGCGGACCGGCAGCGGCAATTGCAACTCGCCGCGTTTTTCCATTTCCTCGCGCAGCCAGTCCGGCGAGATATCGAAGTGGTTCGGCCAGGTCGGCACGCCGTTCTTCAGTTCGACCGTGCCAAAGAACCGCCGATCCCGCAACGGCTCCGTACCCTCGCCCCGCTCCCCGATCATCGGCGCCGCATCGAACGTGCCGTATGATCCATCGGAAAACGCCACCACCAGCCGGAACGGCACGATGGCACGAATGCTGGTGAGCTTGAGGCGCGGAACGGCCATGTGAGCCGTCCCCTAGTTGTCCAGGAAGCTCCGCAGCTTCCGGCTCCGGCTCGGATGCTTGAGCTTGCGCAGGGCCTTGGCCTCGATCTGGCGGATGCGTTCGCGGGTCACCGAGAACTGCTGGCCGACTTCCTCGAGCGTATGATCGGTGTTCATGCCGATGCCGAAGCGCATGCGCAGCACGCGTTCCTCGCGCGGCGTCAGCGACGCCAGCACGCGGGTCGTGGTCTCGCGCAGGTTCGATTGGATGGCCGCATCGATCGGCTGGATCGCATTTACGTCCTGGATGAAATCGCCGAGGTTGGAATCCTCCTCGTCGCCGATCGGCGTTTCGAGCGAGATGGGCTCCTTGGCGATCTTGAGTACCTTGCGGACCTTGTCCAGAGGCATCTGCAGCTTTTCGCTGAGTTCCTCGGGAGTCGGCTCGCGGCCGATTTCATGCAGCATCTGCCGGCTGGTGCGAACGATCTTGTTGATCGTCTCGATCATATGCACCGGAATACGGATGGTGCGGGCCTGGTCGGCGATCGAGCGGGTGATTGCCTGCCGGATCCACCAGGTCGCATAGGTCGAGAACTTGTAGCCGCGGCGATATTCGAACTTATCGACCGCCTTCATCAGGCCGATATTGCCTTCCTGGATCAGGTCGAGGAACTGCAATCCGCGGTTCGTGTACTTCTTGGCGATGGAAATCACGAGGCGCAGATTGGCCTCGACCATTTCCTTCTTGGCAATGGCGGCTTCCCGCTCGCCCTTCTGCACCTTGTGCACGATACGGCGGTATTCGGCGATGTTGAGGCCGGTTTCGCTGGCCAGCGTCGCCACGTCGCCGCGGATTTCGCGGATCGTGTCGGCTTCTCGGCGGGCGAATTCGGCCCAGCCCTTGCCCTCGAAATCGGCAAGGCCGGTTTCCCAGGCGGGGTTCACTTCCTGGCCGTAATAGCTTTCGAGGAACTTCTCGCGCTTGACGCCATAGCTTTCGGCCAGGCGCAGCAGGCGTCCTTCCAGCTTCACCAGGCGCTTGTTGATGTCATAGAGCTGCTCGACCAGGCTTTCGATACGGCTGGCATTGAGCGACAGCGACTTGACGTCGGTGATGACATCGCCGCGCAGCACATCGAGCTTCTTGGTATCGGCATCCGAAACCGAGGCAGACAGGTCCTCGGCGTGGCGATCCTGCATCTCGCGCATCTGCCCATAGGCATTGGCGATGCGGTCGAAGGTTTCCACCACCTGCGGCTTGAGTTCGGCTTCCATCGCCGACAGCGACAGGGCGTTCTCGAATTCGTCGTCGTCGTCATCGGGCGCCGGGTCCTGTGGGGCCTCGGGCTCTTCGGGAACGTAGTCGTCGTCTTCGCCGCCTGATGCCTTCTTGGGCGCCGGGGCCGGCTTGGGCTTCTCGACAACGGTTTCTTGTCTGGGAGCCGCATTGAGGCTCACCATGTCCGGTGCCGGAGCCGCCTGCTTGGCGTCGGGGCCGGCATAGGTGGCTTCAAGGTCGATGATGTCGCGCAACAGGATTTCGCCCTGGGCGAGCTGCTCGCGCCAGATGATGATGGCCTGGAAGGTCAGCGGGCTTTCGCAGAGGCCCTCGATCATGGTCTCGCGACCGGCCTCGATACGCTTGGCGATGGCGATTTCACCCTCGCGGCTCAGCAGTTCCACCGAGCCCATTTCGCGCAGATACATGCGCACCGGATCATCGGTGCGGTCCGATCCGGCCTTGGTATTCGACGTGGTGGAAACGGCGGTGCCGGAAGTCGGGGCCACTTCCTGGCCCTGGTCTTCCTCTTCCTTCTCGACTTCGGTCTCTTCGACCTCGTCTTCATCGACGACATTGATGCCCATGTCGGAGAACATGGACATGAAATCTTCGATCTGCTCGGACGACACTTCGTCCGAAGGCATCACGGCATTGAGCTCTTCATAGGTCACATAGCCACGCTTCTTGGCGACCTTGATGAGCTTTTTTACCGCGGCGTCGGAAAGGTCGAGCAGCGGGGAATCGTTCGTCGCCTCGGGGGCGCCGGTTTCCGGCTTCTCGGTATCCTTGGTGGTCTTGGGTGCTGCCTTGGTGGCCATCTGGTACTCCGTCGGAACCCGCGATCGCACGGGTCCGGGTAAGGCTTAAGTGGTGACACCTCAAGGCAAGGTAAAGGTTTGGTCACTCAGGCGTTAACGTCCTGGCTGCGACCAAGGTTCGCCTCGGATGACTTCACATATCGCCATATGCAAAATCGCGCGTACCCGCGGGCTTTTTCGGGTCATCCCCTAAAAGCTGCGTGTCGCGCGTCCCGATAACGAACCGAATCCTTCGATCAATGCCTCTGTGCCATCGACAGTGGTAATCTGGTTCTTGATGTCCCGCAGCCTTTCAAAGGTTTCTTCGCTCGGGTCTTCGCCCAGCGCCGCTTCGGCTGCCTTGAGTTCCCTATTTAGCTGAACTTTCTTGTTATGCAAGGCCAGTGCGTGACTCAATCCGGTCTCGGCATCGACCAAAGCGATTTCCGAGGCGATCTGCCACACGCCCTGGCGGGCCAGCACATCGCTCATCTTGTCCAGCGCCGGCCCGTGTCCGCGCACGCCCAAAGCCGCCTTCAGGTCGTCGCCCGAGATGTCGTGGTGACGCACCACCAGGCTCAGAATTTCGTTCATCACTTTTTGCGCTGTCGGCGTTTCGAAATCGAGCGCCGCCAGTGCCTCGAACTTGTCCTCGACCAAAGCCGGATGGTTGACCAGGCTCAGGATGATCGCCGCCTCGCGCGGCGTCGCCTCGGCCATGGCGCCCGGCTTGAGCAGCCGCGAATTGCGCAAGGTGTCGGAAACGACGAGCCGCGGCGTGCCGCCGCGCGGATAGCCATAGGCCCCGCTCTGGCCATAGCGCTGCTGCCCGCCGCGCGGCTCGAACCGGTTCTGCCGTACCGGTGCGAAAAAGGCCCGCAGCTTCTCGTCGAACGCCTGCGCATAATGGAAGCGCACCGAACCGTCCTGAATGCCATTGGCACGTTCCCGCAGTCGCGCCTGCAGCGCAGCCCGCGCCTCCGGCGTCTCGGGCACCAGCCCGCCCGTCTCCATGCTCCAGATCACGTCCGACAGGCTTCGCGCCCGCTCGATCACATCGGCAAAGGCACCCCGGCCCTGCGCCTTGATCAGATCGTCGGGGTCCTGCCCTTCCGGTAGCGTGGCGATACGCACGGAAAAGCCCGGCCTGAGATGCGGCATCACCAGGTCCGCCGCCCGCTCCGCCGCCTTGAGACCGGCCTTGTCGCCGTCAAAGCAGAGCACCGGCGAATCCGTCATTCGCCACAGCAATTGCAGATGCTCTTCGGTCAGCGCCGTTCCCAGCGGCGCCACCGTGCCCTCGAAGCCCGCCGCCACCGCGGCGATCACATCGAGATAGCCTTCCACCACGACGACCGTGCTGCCATCGCGCGCGGCCTGCCTCGCGGTCTGCCCGTTATAGAGCGTCTGCCGCTTGTGGAAGAGTTCGGTCTCGGGCGAATTGAGATATTTTGCCGGCACGTCGGCCGACATGGCGCGGCCACCAAAGGCGATGACCCGCCCGCGAAAATCCATGATCGGAAACATGACGCGGTTGCGGAACCGGTCATAGGTCAGCGGATCGTCGTCGCGGCTGGTCACCAGCCCGGTATCCACCATGTCCTGCGCCGAAACCCCGTTGGCTGCCAGATGCTCCTTGAGCCCGTTGCGACTGTCCGGTGCGAAGCCGATGCGGAAGCGCGTCTGGCTCTGGGCCGAAACCCCGCGCTCCAGCAGGTAACCCCGCGCCCGCGCGCCGATATTATGGCTCAGCGCCGCCTCGAAATATTTCGTCGCCAGTTCCATGACGTCGATCAGGCTCTTGCGCTCGGCCTCGCGCTTTTCCTGGCGTTCATCGCGCGCCGGCATCGGCACGCCGGCCATGCCGGCCAGCTTTTCCACCGCCTCGGGAAAGCTCATCCCGGCCTTTTCGGTCAGGAACTTGAAGTGGTCGCCCGATACCCCGCAACCGAAGCAGTGATAGATGCCGCGTCGGTCATCGGCGTGAAAGCTCGGGCTTTTCTCGCCATGAAACGGGCAGCAGGCCCACATGTCGCCCTTGCCCGGCTGGCTCTTGCGCTTGTCCCACATGACATGCTCGCCCACTACCTGCGTAATCGGCAGGCGCTGACGGATTTCATCGAGGAACTGATCGGAAAAGCGCATGGGATGTTAAGTAAGCATTCGGGTCGTCCGAGTCACGGGCCCATGACTTATCCACAGCAGGAGTTTCCGGTGGCCATCCCCAGCAGGTTTCCCTTCCGGCTCTTCGCGGCGCTGACCGTACTGCCCGCCCTGCTGATCGGCGGCGTATTGTGGTACCTCTCGAGCCTGCTGCCCGGCTGTGAGACTGCCGAGCATGACCGACTGACCTCGCCCGACGCCAGCTTCGATCTGGTGATATTCTCACGCAACTGTGGCGCCACGACCGGCCTGAACACGCAGGCAGCACTCATCCCCGCGGGCGATGAGCTGCCCGACGACGCCACCAGCTTCGTCTCGATCGGAGCCGAGGCAGACTTTGATCCACGCTGGGACGCCTATGGCAATATCGAACTGACCCTGCCGGCAGACGCCACTATCTACCGGCAGGACGATGCTGTTGCCGGCATCGCCGTCATCTATCGCTGAGGCTCAGGCCGCCTTGCTGCGCTGATAGAGCCGCCAGGCCCAGCCGAACAGGCCGAAGGCGAAGAACACCAGCAGCACGCCGCCGAAGATGACCCCGATCGAGGCGCTAAGCAGCGGGAAGAACAGGAAGACCAGGCCCAGCAGGATGTAGGAAATGCCCGAGAGCACGACCGGCCAGATGCGCGCATAGCTTTCCCGCTCGCGCACAACGACCCAGATCTGCATGATGCCCACCACCAGCGCCGCGATACCGACCAGCGTCGACAGGAACGTCACGGTAAAGATTGTCGCCAGCAACGGGCTGATCAGGATGAGAACACCCAGGATCAGCGACAGCGCATTCGACACCACGTCGAACCAGTAATTGCCGCTCTTGCCGCCCCCGAAGGTCAGGCTCCACAGGCCCAGTGCACCGTCGATCACCAGCAGGATGCCGCCGGCCAGCACCAGCACGGTCAGAGCCTCCCCCGGCCAGATGATGGCATAGAGCCCCGCCAGCAGCATCAATATACCGCGCAACGCCGTTGCCAGCGCAAACCGTCTCTTCGTCTCAGCCGAAACCGTCATTGTCGCCTCCTCAAGGACTCGCCGCTTGTCCGCAAAGCAGTTTAGCCTAGCCAGCGGCGCTGCCAAGCCGCCGTCCATTTAAGATTATCTATAGCGCGCGCAGCAATTTGTTGATTGCGACCGGCCCGTCTCCATGGTTTGAGACCTCTTCAATCGAGGCCCGCCTGACGGCGGTTGATTCATGTCGCTCCCGCTCATTGCCCTGTTTCTTGCCGCTTTCGCCTTCGGCACGGCTGAATTCGTCATCGCCGGCGTGCTGCCGGATGTGGCTCTTGGCCTCGGCGTCACCATTCCGGTCGCGGGCTATCTTGTCACCTCCTATGCCATCGGCATCGCCATTGGCGGCCCTTTGCTGGCCGTGGCAACCAAGAAACTGTCGCGCAAGACGCTGATCCTGTTGCTGGGTGGCGTTTTCACGGTCGGGCAGGCGCTCTGCGCAATAGCGCCCAGTTTCGAACTGCTGCTGGTAGCCCGCGTGCTCGTTTCGGTGGTCCATGGCACCTATTTCGGCATCGCCGCCATTGTCGCGGTCGGCCTCGTTCCCGCCGACAAGCGCGGTTTTGCCGTGGCGCTGATCCTGTCCGGCCTCACCGTCTCCAACATATTGGGCGTGCCCGGCGGCACGGCCATCGGCAATGCGCTGGGCTGGCGTGCCACCTTCTGGGCGGTTGGCGCCCTTGGTCTGCTTTCAACCCTCGCCATCGCGATATTCTTGCCGGCCAATACCGGCGAAACCGCGACTGGCGGCAGCTTCCTGCGCGAGTTCAAGGCCCTCGCCCGCCAGCAGATCGTGACTTCCCTGGCCATCGCTCTCCTGACGATGATCGGGCAATACAGCCTCTTCACCTATATCGCCCCGTTATTGCTCGAGGTCACGGGCCTCGACACCGCCACCCTGCCCTGGATGCTGCTGCTCTACGGCGTCGGCTCCACCATCGGTGTATTCATCGGCGGCCGCCTGGCCGATTGGAAGCTGATGCCTTCGCTGATCGGCATCCTCGCCACCCAGGCGCTGGCCTTCACCATCGTCTATCTGGTCAGCCCCAACCCACTGGTCATGACCGTTGCGGTCCTGTTCTGGGGCGGCGTCAATTTCGCCTTCGGTTCCCCCCTGCAGTCGCGCATCCTCACCTGGGCGGCCGATGCCCCCAATCTGGCCTCGGCGCTCATCCCGTCCTGCTTCAATATCGGCATCGCCATCGGCGCCGTGCTGGGCGGGACCCTGCTCGAAGCCGGCTTCGGCTATCGCAACCTGCCACTCATCGGAACCGCCGCGCTCGTCCTGGCGCTGCTGATCGCCATCGGCTCCTACCTGGCCGAGCAGCGAGCTGCACCTGCCATACCAGATGCAGCGGAATGAGCCGACTAAACACCGATCAAAACTAACGATTTGGTGACCAAGTCCGGTGTCAATGCCCACCCAGCAATTCTTCTTTCTGTAAGCCGCACCATATTGGCGGAAACGGCAGGACGGCGCGGACAGCTCGATGATCGACAACAGCACATTGATGATAGCCATCGCATTCTCAAGCGGTGCGCTGATGCTGACGCTGGTGCTGAGCTGGCTGAATGCCCGTCATGACGGCCACCTGATCAGTTGGGCCGCCGGCATGGCCTTCGTCGTCATCGCGCTGGCCGCACTCGGCCTGCGCAATGGCCGTTACGACATGCTCATGCAGTTAGGCCCCTTTTCGGCGCTGATCTCGGGGATGGCACTGATCCATGTCGGCATCTGCCAGTTCCGCACCGGCCGGGCGCGCGTGCTTCCCGCGGCACTGCTGTGGGTAGTCGCCATGCTGGCGACAGGTCTGCCATTTTTCATGGGCCTGTCCGGCGTCGGCACGATCGCGCTCAATCTCTTCTGCGCCATCTATATGGCCCTGTGCGGGTATCAATATTGGGCCGGCCGCGCCGAAGCCCCCGTTCCGTTGCTGACCGCGGCAGTCCTGTTCGCGCTGACCGGCATCTCGTTCCTCGCCTGCGCAGTGCTGCTGGTCATAGAAGGCCGGTTCGTGCTGACGACGCCACCCAATA
Source organism: Devosia ginsengisoli (assembly GCF_024707105.1). Classification (GTDB taxonomy): domain Bacteria; phylum Pseudomonadota; class Alphaproteobacteria; order Rhizobiales; family Devosiaceae; genus Devosia; species Devosia ginsengisoli_A. The sequence goes on from NZ_JANQAJ010000004.1 coordinate 62,597, forward strand.
ACTGGGCCGAGGCGTTTAACTCCATCATGGCCATTATCGGCCTCACCGGCATCGGCGCGCTGTCGCTGACACTCAACCAGTCCCGTGCCGCAAGGCGCCACCGGCTGGAAGCCCAGACCGACTCGCTGACCGGGCTGCTCAACCGCCGCGCCCTGTTCGACCGTTTCGGCAAGGCCGAACTGCCTGTCGGCACCGCGGTCCTGATGTTCGATATCGACCATTTCAAGCAGATCAACGATCGCCAGGGCCATGCGGCCGGTGACGCCGTGATCCAGCAATTCGCCGCCATCCTGCGCCAGAACCTGCGCGACGACGACAGCATGGCCCGGATCGGGGGCGAGGAATTCTGCGCCGTGCTGCAACCGATGCCCGTCGATCAGGCCAAGCTCGTTGCCGAGCGTATCCGTACCGATTTCGAGCAGGCCGCGGTGCGGCTGCTGTCCGAGAATATCCGCTCGACCGTCAGCGTCGGCGTGGCCACCAGCGGCGCCGACGAATCGTTCTCGTCGGTGCTCAACCGCGCCGATTCCGCGCTCTACAAGGCCAAGGACAACGGCCGCAATAGGGTCACGGCCGCTGCCCTGCGCCTCATTGCCTAGGCACTGAGCGCTGCCCGTACCTTGCCGCTCGCCTTGCCGAAGTCGATGCGGCCCGGATAGTCGACCTTGAGCTGGGCAATGACCTTGCCCATGTCTTTGGGGCCTTCGGCTCCCGTCGCAGCGATGGCCGCGGTGATCGCCGCATCGACCTCTTCCTCGGTCAGTCCTTTGGGCAGGAACTCGTTGAGAATGTCGATCTCTTCCTTTTCCACAGTGGCGAGGTCGGCGCGGCCGGCCTGCGCATAGATGGCAAAGCTCTCTTCGCGCTGCTTGACCATCTTCTGCACGATGGCGAGGATTTCCTCGTTGGTCGCCGGACCGCGATTCTCGGTGCGGATGGCGATATCCTTGTCCTTGATCGCGGCGGTGATGGCCCGCAGCGTCGCCGTGCGGCGCTGGTCGCGGGCCTTGAGGGCCGTCTTGAGGCCCTCGCTGAACTGTTCGCGCATGGCTATCATCCTCTTGCTATGCATTTTGTGCGGCCCATATAGGCACAATAAGCCGCCTGCGCTACTTGCGCCGGACGCGACAGGCTTCTAAAGGGAAGCCTCAACCGACATATCGCGAGCGTGGTCAGGAAAAGTTGCGAGACTTTCCCGGTTCGGCCGCGCGACCATTTGAAACCAACCCCTGGAGGCCCACCGTGACCGGCTGGCAGCAATCCCCCGCGACCGCTCTTCTGATCCTTGCAGACGGTACGCGCCTGGAAGGCCGCGGCATCGGAGCGGTTGGACACGCCGCCGGCGAAGTGTGCTTCAACACCGCCATGACCGGCTATCAGGAAGTTCTCACCGATCCCTCCTATGCGGGGCAGATCGTCACCTTCACCTTCCCCCATATCGGCAATGTCGGCACCAATGACGAGGATATCGAGACGGTCAACATGGCCGCCCTGTCCGGCGTCCGGGGTGTCGTGCTCAAGGCCGACATCACCAATCCGTCGAACTATCGCGCCGCCGAAAAGCTCGATGCCTGGCTCAAGAAGCGCAACATCGTCGGCATATCGGGCATCGACACCCGCGCCCTGACCGCGCAGATCCGCGAACACGGCATGCCCAACGGCGTCATCGCGCACGAGCCGACCGGCATGTTCGACGAAGGCTCGATCGCTGCCGAACTCAAGGCCTTTCCCGGCCTCGAGGGCCTCGATTTGGCCAAGGAAGTCACCACGGCCCAGACCTATCACTGGGACCAGACCGGCTGGCAGTGGGACAAGGGCTATGGCAAGCTCGACAAGCCCGACTTCCATATCGTGGCCATCGACTACGGCGCCAAGCGCAACATCCTGCGTTGCCTGGCCGACCAGGGCGCCAAGGTGACGGTCGTACCAGCAACGGCCACCGCTGCCGATGTGCTGTCGCACAATCCCGATGGCATTTTCCTCTCCAACGGCCCCGGCGATCCGGCCGCGACCGGCAAATATGCCGTGCCGACCATCCAGAAGCTGATGGAAACCGGCAAGCCGATCTTCGGCATCTGCCTCGGCCACCAACTGCTCGGGCTGGCGCTGGGCGGCACCACATCCAAGATGCATCAGGGCCACCACGGCGCCAACCATCCGGTCAAGGACCTGACCACCGGCAAGGTGGAGATTACCTCGATGAACCATGGCTTTGCCGTGGACAAGGCAAGCCTGCCCGCTGGCGTCACCGAGACCCATATCTCGCTGTTCGACCAGTCCAATGCCGGCCTCAGTGTCGAGGGCAAGCCGATCTTCTCGGTGCAGTATCACCCCGAAGCCAGCCCCGGTCCGCGCGACAGCCATTACCTGTTCACACGCTTCCTCAACCATGTCCGTGCCCAGAAGGGCATGGAACAGCGTTCAGAACACGCCGCGCCCGCGGCCTGAGCCATGGCCGTCGCACTGTTTTCGGCGGCGGACCGTCCCGACCTGGTCGCGGAGGCCGAGGCCATGGGTGGCGAGATTTGGCCCGCCTGGCTCGATACGGCGGCTTTGCGGGCCTATTGGCCGTCGCTGTATCAGGGGCAACTGGCGAACTATCAGACCATCGCGGTAGATGAGGCTGTTGGCAAGGTCGTGGGCCTTGCCAACAGCGTGCCCTTTCCGCGCGGCGACAGCCTGCCTGATACCGGTTGGGACTGGGTGCTGGAACAGGGTGTGCTGGCCGCCCGCTCCGGTGGTTCCGTCAATGCCCTCTCCGCCCTTTCCGTCGCCATCCGGCCGGAGCAGCGCGGCACGGGCCTGGCCCAACGCCTGCTCGAAGCCATGAAGCCGCCGGCCCGTGCTGCCGGCCTGGGCAGCATGGTCGCCCCGGTCCGGCCCACGCTTAAGGCGGCTTATCCGTTGCAGGATTTTGCCACCTATTGCGCCTGGCGCCGCGCGGACGGCACGCCGTTCGATCCGTGGCTGCGCACGCATGAGGCCATGGGCGCCAAAGTGATCGGCCCGGCCATGGCCTCGCAGACCATTACCGGCACGCTGGAACAGTGGCAGCGCTGGACCGGGATGCGTTTCCCGGCCAGCGGTCGCTATGCCATTCCGGAGGCCCTTGCTCCGCTCGACATCGACCTTGCGGCCGATCGCGGCGTCTGCCTTGAACCCAATCTGTGGATGGAACATCCGCTCTAGCTGCCCCCGTGCTGGCGACCAAGCATACCCCGCCGCGGGGACGGCGGGGATAACGTGATGCGCGGGAGCCTTTTTTCACCTCTCCCCGGAGAGGTGAAAAGCGTCAGACACTTCCCGAAAATGTGTCGCAATCGCCCGGATTACCGGACGTATAGCCACGCTCGAACCAGGTCTTGCGCTGCGCCGAAGTGCCATGATTGAAGGTCTTGGGCACGGCAAAGCCCTGCATGCGCTTCTGCAGCGTATCGTCGCCGATCTGCTCGGCGGCGTTCAGCGCCTCCTCGACATCGCCATTATCAAGCAGATCCTCCTGCCCGGCATAACTGGCCCAGACGCCGGCATAGCAATCGGCCTGCAATTCCACCCGCACCGAATAGGCATTGGCCTCTTCCTGGCTCATGGCGGCACGGCGCTGGTTGAATTCGGGCAGCACGCCGGTGATGTTCTGGATGTGGTGACCGATTTCATGCGCCAGCACATAGGCCTGGGCGAAATCGCCCGGCGCGCCGAACTGATCGCGCAACTGGTCGTAGAAGCCGAGGTCGATATAAACCTTTTGGTCGCCGGGGCAGTAGAATGGCCCGGTGCTCGAATCGGCAGCGCCGCAGGCGGTGTTGACCGCATTGGAGAACAGCACCACGGTTGGCTCGGGATAGTTCTGGCCAGACGCCTGGAAGACGTCCGTCCACAGATCTTCGGTCTCCTTGACCACCACCCCGACAAAGTCGCGCAATTCGGCCTGTTCGCCGCTGGTGGGCAACTGGCTCGATGAACTGGCCGACGGACTGCTGGTGGTGCTCGATCCGCCAGTAAGAATATCGATCGGGTTGGTGCCGGTGACAGCCCAGATGATGCCCAGCACCACCACGATACCGACAATGCTGCCAATGCCGCCGCGCGACCCGCCGCCGGTGGGAATGCGGATGCCGCCTCCACCCCGGCCGAACGGACTGCCACCCAGTCCGCCCAGACCGCCGCCGGTCTGACCGCGCCGATCCTCGATGTTGGAACTCTGCTCGCGCCCACGCCACTTCATGGTGATATTCTCCGATAGATACCCCAGCCTAGCAACAAGCCGGGCCGATGCAATCGGTTCCGATAGGCAAGTTAAGGCGCCGCCTGGATTGCGGTTATCGTGACAGGCCGCATGCCAAGATGGCAGCGGGCGGACCCCGAGACGGCTTTCGCCCCTGAGTAATTTAATAGTGAGACGCTCGCCGTCTCGGAGTGCCGGTTTTTGGAACTGTACGGGGGTCGCGCACACGCTTCCGCCCGGACTCGAACCTGTGGGAGAGGCAAAGCCCCCGCCCGGCTCACCCCACCACTGTTCGCCTGCAGGCCGCCGCGCGGGGTGATGGAAGGAGTGTGCGCGTGGTTTCAGGCAGGAGGAGAAGATGGATAAGTCGGTGTTCGTGACTCCACCCCCACCCTCACTCCCTCCCCACAAGGGGGAGGGAAGCCTGGCCGGCGCTCGCGAAGATATTCGAGATGATCCTTGAGGGTTGCTCTGGCGCCTCCCTCCCCCTTGTGGGGAGGGAATGAGGGTGGGGTGTTTAGGCACGATCCACCTCGCGGCTGTGGCGCGATCTCGGGATGGGTCCCGGCTCAAAGCCGGGATGACATCGGGGGCGGGGGAGCGTCTGTGCACGCACGCACATCAGAAACAGACTGTCATCGAACTGTCATAAATTGACCACCCGGTCAAAATTCCATAGCTTCACTGTGCCGCCGTCATTCCACCGTCACCTATCGGCGGCAAGAGCAAGCGCGCTCCACTGGGAGCGTCACGCAGGGCCGTGGGCCCAACGTCCGGGAGCGCGGCGCCCCCGGGATACTGTTCAGCCAATGAACGCTTCAGGGAGACATCAATGAATTTCCTGCCAAAGATTTCTCGACGGACTTTCCTCGCGGGCTCCGCGAGCGTGGGGGCCATGGCCGCCATGCACCCCTTCGCCGCGCTGGCCCAGGCCAACCAGGCGCATCTGCGCATCATGGAAACGACTGACCTGCATGTCGCCGTCTTTCCCTATGACTATTATGCCGACGCCCCCAACGACACGATGGGTCTGGCGCGCACCGCCTCCATCATCGAGGGCATCCGCGCCGAGGCCGGCAATTCGATGCTGGTCGACAATGGCGACATCATCCAGGGCAACCCGATGGGCGACTACATCGCCTATGAAAAGGGCCTGGAGGACAACGTCCACCCGATCATCGCCGCCATGAATACGCTGGGCTACGAGGCCGCGACTTTGGGCAACCACGAATTCAACTATGGCCTCGACTATCTCGACACGGCGCTGTCAGGCGCCACATTCCCCTTCGTTTCGGCCAATCTGGTGCGGGGCGAACTGGCCGCCGACCCGCTGAGCGACGACACCTATATCGAGCCCTACCTGATCGTCGAAAAAGAACTGACCGACGGCTCGGGCGCCACCAAGACGATCAAGATCGGCCTGATCGGCTTCCTGCCGCCCCAGATCATGACCTGGGACGCGACGCACCTGACCGGCAAGGTCAATACCCGCGATATCGTCGAGACCGCCACCGCCTATGTGCCGAAAATGCGCGAAGAAGGCGCCGATATCATCGTCGCGCTCTCCCATTCCGGCATCGCCGCCGACCAGACCACCGGGGCCGAAAATGCCTCGCTGCAACTGGCTGCGGTCGAAGGCATTGACGTGGTCCTGACCGGCCACCAGCACCTGGTTTTCCCCGGCCCCGATTATGAGGGCGTCGAAGGCGCCGATATCGAGGCCGGCACGCTGAGCGGCAAGCCCGCCGTGATGGCCGGCTTCTGGGGCTCGCATATGGGCCTGATCGACCTGCTGCTGGAGCAGGATGCCGATGGCAAGTGGACTGTGGTATCGCATACCTCGGAAGCCCGCCCGATCTTCGAGCGTGTCGATGGCGCGGTGCAGCCGCTGGTCGCGGACGAAGCCGAAGTGGTCGCCGCTGCCCAGGCCGACCACGACGAGACGCTGGATTATGTGCGCCGTGCCGTGGGCGAGACGTCGGCGCCGCTGCATTCCTATTTTGCGCTCGTTGCCGACGATCCGTCGGTGCAGATCGTGAGCCAGGCGCAGACCTGGTATATCGAGCAGATGCTTGTTGGCACCGAGTGGGAAAGCCTGCCGATCCTTTCGGCGGCGGCTCCGTTCAAGGCCGGCGGCCGCGGCGGCCCGGACTATTATACCGATGTGCCTGTTGGTCCGGTCGCCATCAAGAATGTCGCCGACCTCTATCTCTATCCCAACACCATCCAGGCCGTGGTCGTGTCAGGCGCCGAGGTCAAGGACTGGCTGGAGCGCTCGGCCGGCATCTTCAATCAGGTGGAAAAGGGCGCCCAGGATGCGCCGCTGATCAACCTCGATTTCCCGTCCTACAATTTCGACGTGATCGATGGCGTGACCTACAAGATCGACCTCACCCAGCCGTCGAAATATTCCAGCGACGGCAAGGAAGTGGCCAATCCCGACGCCAATCGCATCATCGAACTGATGTATGATGGCGCCCCGGTCGATCCGGCGGCCAAATTCGTCGTCGCCTCCAATAACTACCGCGCCGGCGGCGGTGGTTCCTTCCCCGGCACCGGGGCCGACCACATCATCTTCAAGGGTCCCGATACCAACCGCGACATCATCGTGCGCTTCATCGTCGAGAATGGCACGATCAACCCATCGGCCGACAGCAACTGGTCGCTCGCCCCGATCGGGGACACGACCGTGCTGTTCGCCACCGGCCCCAAGGCGGCCGAGCATGTGGCCGATGTCACGGCGGTCAAGATCGAGGCAACCGGCGACACCGACGCCGATGGCTTCGGCCTCTATCGCATCGCGCTCTAAGGCTAGCGCTGGCAATCTGGCGGGGGAGCCGTTACGGCTCCCTCGTTGTGTTTGAGGGGATGACCATGCGGACGATACTGGCAGGCGCATTGCTGCTGATGCTGGCTTTGCCCGCCTGGGCCGAAGTGCCGCTCACCGGCTATTTCACCGCCACATCCGCCTGCCCGGCCTATCAGTCGATCAACCGCCAGACCAATCCGGGTGCGGTGATGACCCAGCCCGGCCGGGCCTATGACCTGGTCGCCGGCAACACGGCGCGGCCCACTCATCTCTGGATCGTCATACCCGGCGCCGAACCCGAGCGCCGCTGGGTCGCGGTCGATTGCGGCACCCGCGCCACCGATGCCGAGGGCCGGATCGCCGAGCCGCCGCCAGCCGCGCCGGCCCCCACCTATCGCGGCACGCAATATATCCTGGCGGTCAACTGGCAGCCGGCCTTCTGCGAGACCAGCCCGCGCAAGCCCGAATGCCGCGACCAGCAGGCGGGTGATTTCGAGGCCACCAATTTCACCCTGCATGGCCTGTGGCCGCAGCCGCGCGACAACGAATATTGCAACGTGCCGGCCCGCGAGCGCCAGGCCAGCCAGAGTGGCGACTGGCGTGCCCTGCCCCGCCTGCCGCTGAGCCCCGGCCTGCAGCGCGATCTCGACGAAGCCATGCCCGGCACGCAATCGGCGCTGGAGCGCCATGAATGGACCAGGCACGGCACCTGTTATGGAACGACGGCCGAAGAATATTATGCCGATGCGCTGGATCTTTTGCTGGCGCTCAACACCTCCGATGTGGCGGAACTGTTTGCCAGCAATATCGGCCGCAAGATCACCCTGCGCCAAGTGCGTGAGGCCTTCGACACCGCCTTCGGCCCCGGCGCGGGCGAGCGCGTGCGCATGGCATGCGCGCCGGATGGCAACCGGACCATCATTACCGAATTGACCGTCGGCCTCACCGGCACCATTACCGGCCCGGATGACTTCGCCGCCCTGATCGCCGCCGCCAACCCGACCGAGGGTGGCTGCAATTCCGGCATGGTCGATCCGGTGGGGTTGCGCTGACGGCAGGCACCAAAATCTTAACGCTGCCGATTCACGGGCGGGAAAGGCCGGGGGGATAGGCTTCGCCCGGTTTCCCGCCGGAGCGCCGCCATGACCACCCCTGCCCTCGCCATTTCCAGCCTGGCCAAAAGTTTCGACCGGCCGGTAGTGACCGATCTGGACCTGACCATAAAGGCGGGTGAATTCTACGCCCTGCTCGGCCCCAATGGCGCGGGCAAGACCACCATATTGCGCATGGTGGCGGGACTGTTGCAGCCCGATGCGGGCAGCATATCCATCTTCGGCATCGATGCGCGGCGCGATCCCATCGCCGCCAAGCGCATCACCGCCTGGGTGTCTGACGAGCCCATGGTCTATGATCGGCTGACGCCAACGGAATATCTCGCCTTCGTCGCCGGCCTCTGGCAGGTGGAGAGCCACGAGGCCGAGACGAGGGCCAACGATCTCATCGACTGGCTGGGCCTGCGGCCGCATGCCAACGAACTTTGCGGAGGCTTTTCCAAGGGCATGCTGCAAAAGTAGCTCTGGCCGGTGCGCTGGTGCATGACCCTCGCCTCATCATCCTCGACGAGCCGCTGACCGGGCTCGATGCCGGCTCGGCCCGGCAGGTCAAGGACGTGCTGCTCGGCAAGGTGCGCGATGGCGTCACCGTCATCATGACCACCCATATTCTAGAAGTCGCCGAGCGCATGGCCGAACGCATCGGCGTCATCAACCAGGGCCGGCTGATCGCCGAAGGTACTTTGGCCGAATTGCGCAGCCGCATCGGCCGGGAATCCAGCCTCGAAGATATCTTCCTCGACCTGGTATCGGACGCCGCATGAGCGCCGCACCGGCCACGCTGACCTGGTTCGCCCGCCATGAACTGACCCTGGCCTGGCGCGAGATGCTGGCCATGATGACCGGCGGCAGCAAGGCGCGCGGCATCGGCCTCGCCATCTTCCTCGGCATCGTCATCCTGGTGATGCACCTGCTCGCCTATGGCGTGGTGGCGCGCTGGGCGGCCGATGGCGTGCGTTCGGACGCGCAAAGCCTCGTCATGCTGACCGGCACCGGAATGCTGTTCTGGACGGTGATGCTGTCCCAGGCCCTCGAAGCGGTGACCCGCGTCTATTACGGCCGCTCCGACCTCGACCTCATCCTCTCCTCGCCCGCCTCGTCGCGCCGACTGTTCGCGGTCCGCACCGGGGCGGTGGCGCTGACCAACGTGGCCTTTACCGGCCTGCTGGCCAGCCCGCTGATCAATATGCTGGCGCTGTTCGATGGCCAGCGCTGGCTGGCCGCCTATGGCGTCATCATCGCCATGGGCGCCATTTCGACGGCGCTGTCGGTGGGCATAACCATGCTGCTGTTCCGCCTCGTCGGGCCGCGGCAGACGCGCTTCATCTCCCAGATCGTCGCCGCCATTATCGGCGCCGGCTTCGTCATCGGCATCCAGGCCGCGGCCATCCTCTACTATGGCAATTTCTCGCGCTTCAGCCTGTTCCAGTCGCAAGCCATCATCGATGCGGCACCCGGTATCGACAGCCCGCTATGGCTGCCGGCCAAGGCGGCCATGGGCGATGCCGAATCCCTGCTGATCATGTTGGCCATCGGCTGCGGCGCTCTGGTGCTGGCCATAGCCATCTCGGCATCGAGCTATGCGCGCCTGGCCATTTCCGCCGCCGGGCTCAACCACATTGCCAGCCAGCGCAAGCCATCGCCGCGCGCTTTCCGCCCGGCATCGCAACGCCATGTGCTGCGGCTCAAGGAATGGCGCCTGCTGCAGCGCGATCCCTGGCTGCTGTCGCAGACGTTGATGCAGATCCTCTATCTGGTGCCGCCCGGCCTGCTGCTCTGGATGAATTTCGGCGATGTGGCCGGGGCCTTCGTCGTCGCCGTACCGGTGCTGGTCATGGCGGCGGGGCAATTGGCCGGCGGTCTCGCCTGGCTCGCCATTTCGGGCGAGGATGCCCATGACCTGGTGGTCACCGCCCCGGTTTCCCCGCGAACGGTACTGGTCGCCAAGATCGAGGCGGTGCTAACCGTCATCGGCGTCATCATGGCGCCGCTGCTGGTGCTGATGGCGTTCTCCTCGCCGCGCATGGCATTGATCACCGCTCTCTGCGCAGCCCTGTCGGCCGGGTCGGCAACTGCCATCCAGCTCTGGTTCCGCGTGGTCGCCAAGCGCTCGATGTTCCGCCGCCGCCAGGTCGCCTCGCGCGCCGCCACGGTGAGCGAGGCCTTTGCCTCGATCATGTGGGCCGGCACCGGTGCCCTGCTGGCCGCCGGCTCGGCACTGGCCATCGCGCCGGCCGTTGTTGCAGTGCTTGTGATCATCCTCGCCAAGCTGATAAGCCCGCGGCGACGCTGAACGCCAACCGAGGCCGCCATGACCACCTTGACCTTCCGCGATGCGACACCGGCCGATATCGCCACCATTGTCGGCCTGAGCCATGCCGGCGATGCCCGCGGCACGGATACGCCGCCGCTCGATCCCGCCACGCTCGCCGATCCGCGCTACCGCGCCGCCTTCGACGCGATAACCGATGATCCAAACCACCGCCTCATCGTAGCCGAGCGGGACGGCGAAATCGTCGGCACGTTGCAGATCAGCTTCATCCCTGGCATGCCCAATTTCGGCATGAAGCGGGGCCTCTTGGAAAACGTGCATATCCGCGCCGACCAGCGCGGCAGCGGCCTGGGAACCGAAATGGTGCAATGGGCCATCGAGCGTTGCCGCGAAGCCGGCTGCGGCCTGGTGCAACTGACCTCCAACAAGGTCCGGCTCGACGCCCACCGCTTCTACGAAAAGCTCGGCTTCACCAAGAGCCATGAGGGCTTCAAGCTGCTGCTTGGTTGACCCCACCCCCACCCCGCCCTATATTGGCGAGGATGGAGGCTATCATGGCAACGGTCACAATCAGGGACGACGCAATCTGGATTGGCCATGTCGAAGGCGATCGAGCACTGCAAGAACGACTGCGGCGGCTTCAACCGGGCGACATCCTCGACCTGGAAGTGGACGGCATAGTCGGCAGTTGGGGAGCGGATGCGCGATGGCCGAGACGGGCGCCCGACGCTGGGGATCAAACCAGTATCGCATATGAAAGAGGTTTGGGCTGAATTGCGTCGCAAGACTGGCCACAGGGTCCAAATTCGTGAAGTGGTCACCGCGGAAACCTACCTTTCGGCAGTATCCCGCACATTGGACGAATGGAACTCCCCCGAAGACGAGGTGGCCTATGCCGACCTATGAATTCGGCGATACGATACTCGTGCCATTTCCATTCACCGAATTGCCTCTATCCAAGCGCCGCCCATCGGTTGTTCTGTCATCCCGATCATTCAATCAGGCCTGCGGCCAATCGATCATGGGCATGATCACATCCGCAACACGATCGATCTGGACCGGCGACATTACCATAACCGATCTGGAGGCCGCTGGCATACCGCACCCTTCGGTTATCCGTTTCAAGCTCTTCACGTTGCCGAACGATCTGGTGCTGCGGCAACTCGGCCGCCTCGGCTTGCAGGACCAGGAAAATCTTCGGACAGGCATGGCCGACATATTCGGCTAGCGCCTACCACAGGCTGTTATTGGTCGCCGGATTGTCGCCGGTCTTGCCATCGGGGCGGTCGAGCGCGGCGATCCTGTCCATGTCGTCACCGTCAAGTTCGAAGCCGAAGACGTCGAGATTGGCCTTGATGCGGTCGGCGTGGACGGATTTGGGGATGACGATCAGCCCCTGCTGCAAATGCCAGCGGATGATGACCTGCGCCGGCGCCTTGCCGTGTTTTTTTCCGATTTCGGCGATCACTGGATTGTCCAGCACGGCGCCACTACCCAGCGGGCTGTAGCTTTCGATGGCGATGCCGTGGCCCGCATGGAAGGTCCTTACATCGCGCTGCTGATATTCGGGGTGGACTTCTATCTGGTTCACGGCAGGCGTGACGCCGCTATCGGCGATGATGCGCTCGATATGGTCGGGCAGGAAGTTGGAGACCCCGATCGAGCGAATGTGGCCGTCGCGCTGCAGCTGTACGAAAGCCTTCCACGTCGCCGAATAACGGTCATGCGCCGGCACCGGCCAGTGGATCAGGAACATGTCGAGATAGTCGAGGCCCAGCCGGTCGAGCGAGTCCAGGCAGGATTTTATCGTCGTGTCATAGCCCTGGTCTCCCGTGCGGAGCTTGGAGGTGATGAACAACTCTTCGCGCGCCACCCCGCTCTCGGCGATGGCTTTGCCGACCCCTTCCTCGTTGTGGTAGCCTTGGGCGGTATCGATGGATCGGTAGCCGGCCGCAATGGCCGTCCGGACCGCCTGGGTGACCTCGTCATTGGGCACCTGCCACACGCCGAATCCCAGTTGCGGGATCGTCTTGCCGTCATTGAGCTGGATGTGCGGAATATCGGGCATTTTCAAGCTCCTAGACGAGAATGGCGATGCCGGCGAAGGCAAGGATGAGGACCAGCGCAATGCCGATCAGCATGAGAACGAAGATGATCTTGGCGAGCATGCTCGCGCCCGCGGCAAGGCCGGTAAATCCCATGGCGCCGGCGACCAGCGCGACGATCACGAGTATGATCAGGAGTTGAAGCATGGCTTGACCCTGGGTGGGAGGTTTTGCTTCCCTAACGCATGGCGGCATGGCCCGTTCCCGCCGCCGACTGTTCCATTCGCCCTGGAGGCGAGCATGGCCGATACCGATACCAAACGCCGAACCGAAACCGTCCTGAAGCCGGCTAAACCCCCGCTGCACAAGGTTATTCTGTTCAATGACGACTATACGCCGCGCGAATTCGTGGTGCGGCTGCTCAAGGCCGAATTCCGCGTGCCCGAGGCGCAAGCCAATGCCATCATGCTGACAGCGCACACAAAAGGGGCTTGCGTCGTGGCTGTCTTCACCCGGGAGATCGCCGAGGAAAAGGCGATGCGGGCGACCGATTTCGCCCAGCAGCATGGCTATCCGCTGCTGTTCGGCACTGAGCCGGAGGAATAGGCGTCAGGCGGTGCCGAAGTGGAGCCTGGAGCGCTCCCGCTTCTTTTCCGCCTCCTCTTCCCGATCCTTTGGCGGGGCATTGGTCTCCAGCGATTTCAACAGCTTACGCACGACTTTCTCGATGTCCTCCACCGCCTCGTGGAACGCAGCCTCGTTGGCCTTGGACGGCGCGCTGTAGCCGGAAATCTTGCGCACGAATTGCAGAGCCGCGTCATGCATCTCGTTGCTTGTGGCGGGGGGTTCGAAATTGAACAGCGGCTTGATGTTGCGGCACATATTGCAGTCTCCTCTGGGGAGAAACGCTATACCCGATCGATGTTTCCCGCCAACCACCCTTGCCCATCGCCGGGCGAAGACCGATGGTTGGCAACCCACCTCTAATGCTAACGGACTGTTAGCATCGAGAAGACCCACACGTGAATCTGGTGCTCGAATGGCCTATGGCGTGCATGCCTATGCAGATGACCCGCGCAACGCGGATATCCTGATCGCAGTCAACGACACGCTGAAGCCGCGCCAGGAGGCCACGGTATCGGTCTTCGATTCCGGTTTCGTGCTGGGCGATGGCGTCTGGGAGGGGCTGCGGCTGCACAAGGGTGGCATACCCTTCCTGTGGGCGCATCTGGAGCGGCTCTACGAGGGCGCCAAGACGCTGGATTTTTCCGTCGGGTTGACCCCTGACGCGCTGGTAAAACGCATCTTCGATTGCCTCGCGGCCAACAAGATGACCGATGGCGTCCATATCCGCCTGATGGTGACGCGCGGCATCAAGGCCACGCCCTATCAGGACCCGCGCGCCACTATCGGCGACGCGACCGTGGTCATCATCCCCGAATACAAGACGCCCTCGGACAAGCCTGACGGGATCAGCCTCTTCACCTCGACCATCCGCCGCACCGCGCCTGACATGCAGGACCAGAAGCTCAATTCCCATTCCAAGCTCAACTGCATCCAGGCCTGCATCCAGGCGGCCAAGGCCGGGGCCGACGAGGCGCTGATGCTCGACCCGCAGGGATTCGTCGCCACCTGCAATTCCACGCATTTCTTCATCATCAGGCGCGGCGAACTCTGGACGTCCACGGGCGACTACTGCCTGGGCGGCATTACCCGCGGCAATATCATCCGCGTGGCCGAGGCGGCGGGGATCACCGTGCGGCAGAAGAACTTTTCCCTCACCGACGTCTATGGCGCCGACGAGGCCTTCGTGACCGGCACCTTTGCCGGACTGACCCCGGTGCGCGAAGTGGACGGCCGCCACATGGGCCACCCGCTGACCGGGCCGGGGCCGATACCGGGCGAGATGACGCTGCGGCTGCAAGGGCTCTATCGCGAGCTGATCGAGCGGGAGACCTGGCGGCCATGACGCGCCGTATCGCCATGTGGTCGGGGCCGCGCAACCTGTCGACGGCCATGATGCGGGCTTTCTCGTCGCGGCCCGATTGCGCCGTCAGCGACGAGCCGTTCTATGCCGCCTATCTGGCGGCGACGGGCATTGTCCATCCGATGAATGACGAAGTGCTGGCGAGCCAGCCCCGGGACCCCCATCGCGTCGCTGCCGACATGCTCGGCCCGGTGCCCTCAGGCAAGCTGGTCTGGTACCAGAAGCATATGGCCCATCACATGGTCGAGGGCTTTCCGCTCGACTGGATGGATGGTGTCACCAATGTCTTCCTGCTGCGGCGGCCGGAACGGGTGCTCGCCTCCTATGCGCAGAAGCGCGAGGATGTGAGCCTGCGCGATATCGGTTTTGCCGAACAAGCGGCGCTGTTCGATCGCGTGGCTGACCGGCTGGGGCATGCGCCGCCGGTGGTGGAGTCCGAGGATGTGCGGCGCGATCCGCGCCGGACGCTGTCGGCGCTGTGCGCGGCAATTGACCTGACGTTCGACGAGGCGATGTTGAGCTGGCCGAAGGGACAGCATCCCGATGACGGGGTGTGGGCGCCGCATTGGTATGGGGCGATTTTCGACAGCACGGGCTTTGCGCCGCCGGACGAGAAGGTGGTGGAGCTGCCGGGGCATTTGCAGCGCATCGCGGAGGAAGCGCGGGTGTTCTACGAGCGGATGGCGGCGCATAAGGGCTGAGGAGTCTTGGTAGGATACCGCCTCCTAGCCTCCCCCTGATAGGGGGAGGAACGGATCGAGCTTGTGGCACGATCTCGCCACACCCACTGCCCGACTCCTCCCCCTATCAGGGGGAGGTTGGGAGGGGGTATCCCCTTCAAACCAACCCTTCCCCGCGCCCGCAAAACCCTCTACCTCTCCCCCATGAGCAGCCCATTCGAAATCTACCTCGTCGCCACGCCAGGCCTCGAAGCCCCGCTTTGCGAGGAAGCCCGCGCGGCCGGCTTTGATGCCCGCGTGACCGAGGGCGGTGTCGCCTTCATGGGCACCTGGCCCGATGTGTGGCGGGCCAATCTCACCTTGCGCGGCGCCACCCGCGTGCTGGCGCGGGTGGCCAGCTTCCGCGCCATGCATCTGGCCCAACTGGACAAGCGCGCCCGCAAGGTCGAGTGGGCCAGCCTGCTGCGGCCCGATGTGCCGGTGACGGTGGAGGCGAGTTGCAAGCGCTCGCGCATCTATCATGCCGGGGCGGCGAGCCAGCGTGTGGCCACGGCCATTGCCGAGACGCTGGGCACGCCCATCGCCGAGGATGCGGCGGTTCGCGTGATGGTGCGGATCGAGGATGACCTCGTGACGATCAGCCTCGATACGACGGGGAGTCGCTGCACAAGCGCGGCTTCAAGGAGGGCGTGGCCAAGGCGCCGATGCGCGAGACCATGGCGGCGATGTTCCTGCGCCAATGCGGTTATGACGGCACCCAGACCGTGCTCGACCCGATGTGCGGTTCGGGCACTTTCGTCATCGAAGCCGCCGAAATCGCGCTGGGCCTGCTGCCCGGCCGCGCCCGCAGCTTTGCCTTCGAACACCTGCCCGGTTTCGACCGCGCCGCTTGGGACGCGATGCGCGAGCCTGCCCCGCTGCGCGATACCAGCCTGCGCTTTCACGGCTCCGACCGCGACCCCGGCGCGATCCGAATGGCGCGCGAGAATGCCGAACGATCAGGCGTGTCGGATGTGGTGCAGTTCGAGCAGCAGGGTATCGAAACCCTGTCGCCCCCCGAAGGTCCGCCCGGCCTCATCATGATCAACCCGCCCTACGGCAGCCGCATCGGCAACAAGGCGCCGCTGCTCGGGCTGTACCGGACCATGGGCAATGTGATCCGCGCGAAGTTTGCCGGGTGGCGGGTGGGGATCGTCACGACGGACAAGGAACTGGCCAAGGCGACCGGGCTGGGGCTGGAACTAGTGGAGCCGACGGTGCTGCATGGGGGGTTGCGGGTGGGGTTGTGGCGAGCTTGATCGTGGGGAACAGTTGGGTTCCCCTCGAACGGAGGTTGCAAAATGATCATTGCGACACGCCAGTTGCTGCTGACACAGGGCCGGTCTGAGGTTTCGGTTCCGATTCACCTCCACGCACCGGTAGAAGGCGACCGGTGCTGGGACTGCTCCATCGAGGTTGGCTGGCCGGAAGGCACGCGGCAACTCAAGGTGAGCGCGTTTGATAGCGTGCAGGCGCTGTATCTCGCCCTGCAACGCATTGCTCTGGAACTCTATTCCAGCCCGCATCATGCGGCGGGCAATCTTCGCTGGGACAAGCCCGGCAGCGGCTATGGCTTTCCCATGCCGAAGGTTGGGTACGAGGATCTCGTGGGTGAAGATCGGATTGCGCAAGTGCCGGACTGAGGGTGGGGTGACCAACCCCTGCGTCATCCCATGCTTCGAAGCGAGCGGTTAGCTCGGCTCCCCTCATCCGCCCTTCGGGCACCTTCTCCCACAAGGGGAGAAGGGCGCGCGGTGGGCGGGGGCAAGCAGTACCACAATCGAAGCCCGCAAGGGGACGGTGGGTGGAGCCGACGGCGCGGTGGTAAGCACACATATGCCCACAGCCATCCACCCATTTGGGGTTGGCATTCCCGCCCTTCTCCGCTAGACAGCCCACTTAACCACCATGTCTGAACCTTACCACCGCGCCGCAGCGCTCAGTTGCCGCGTGGTTTGTCGCGGGACAGGTGCTGTCCGGGCGATTCTCCTGTCGCTCGACGTTGTGAACAGTTGAGCGAGCGCCATGCCAAAACGTACCGATATCAAATCGATCCTCATCATCGGTGCGGGTCCGATCATTATCGGGCAGGCCTGCGAGTTCGACTATTCCGGCACCCAGGCCTGCAAGGCGCTGAAGGAAGAGGGCTACCGGATCATCCTCGTGAACTCCAATCCGGCGACGATCATGACCGATCCGGACCTGGCCGACGCCACCTATATGGAGCCGATCACCCCTGAAGTGGTGGCGAAGATCATCGAGAAGGAACGGCCCGATGCGCTGCTGCCGACCATGGGCGGGCAGACGGCGCTGAACTGTGCGCTGAGCCTGCGCAAGATGGGCGTGCTCGACAAGTTCAATGTCGAGATGATCGGCGCCACGGCCGAGGCCATCGACAAGGCGGAAGACCGCGAGCTGTTCCGCGACGCCATGAAGAAGATCGGGCTGGAAACGCCGCGCTCCATGCTGGCGCATAACACGATCGAGGCCCTGCAGGCGCTCGAAGTGATCGGCCTGCCGGCCATCATCCGGCCCTCGTTCACTTTGGGCGGCACCGGCGGCGGCATTGCCTATAACCGGGAAGAATATCTCACCATCTGCGAGAGCGGCATCGACGCATCGCCGACCAATGAAGTGCTGGTCGAGGAAAGCGTGCTCGGCTGGAAAGAGTATGAAATGGAGGTTGTCCGCGACAAAAAGGACAACTGCATCATCATCTGCTCGATCGAGAATATCGACCCGATGGGCGTGCATACCGGCGACAGCATCACCGTCGCCCCGGCGCTGACGCTGACCGACAAGGAATACCAGATCATGCGCGACGCCTCGCTGGCGGTCCTGCGCGAGATCGGCGTGGAAACCGGCGGCTCCAACGTGCAGTTCGGCATCAACCCGGCCGACGGGCGCATGGTGGTGATCGAGATGAATCCGCGCGTGTCGCGGTCGTCGGCGCTGGCCTCCAAGGCCACCGGCTTCCCCATCGCCAAGGTCGCCGCAAGGCTGGCCGTGGGCTATACGCTGGACGAATTGGACAATGACATTACCGGCGGCATGACCCCGGCGTCGTTCGAGCCGACCATCGACTATGTCGTCACCAAGATTCCGCGCTTCGCCTTCGAGAAATTCCCGGGCTCCGACAATCGCCTCACCACCTCGATGAAATCGGTGGGCGAGGCCATGGCCATTGGGCGCACCTTCCAGGAAAGCCTGCAGAAGGCTTTGCGGAGCCTCGAAACCGGGCTGACCGGCCTCAACGAGATCGGCATTCCCGGCCTGGGCGAAGGCGAGGACAAGAATGCCATCAAGGCCGCGCTCGGCACGCCGACGCCGAACCGGCTGCTGCATGTGGCCGAGGCCATGCGGCTGGGCATGAGCCTGGAAGACATCCACGAGGCCTGCAAGATCGATCCGTGGTTCCTCGAGCAGATGCAGGGCATCGTCGACACCGAGAGCAAGGTGAAGCAATTCGGCCTGCCACAGGACGCGCAGAACCTGCGCTCGCTCAAGGCCATGGGCTTTTCCGACGCGCGGCTGGCCCAGCTCGCCAATGTGAAGGCAAGCGACGTGCGCAAGCTGCGCCACGAGCTGGAAGTGCGGCCGGCCTATAAGCGGATCGACACTTCGGCGGCCGAATTCGCCTCGCCCACCGCCTATATGTATTCGACCTATGAAGTGCCGTTCAACGGCAAGGTGGACGACGAGGCGCGCCCCAGCGACCGCAAGAAGGTGGTGATCCTCGGCGGAGGTCCTAACCGCATCGGCCAGGGCATCGAATTCGACTATTGCTGCTGCCATGCCGCGTTTGCGCTGGCCGATGCCGGCTACGAAACCATCATGGTCAACTGCAACCCGGAAACCGTCTCGACCGACTACGACACCTCGGACCGGCTCTATTTCGAGCCGCTGACCGAAGAGGACGTGATCGAAATCCTGCTGACGGAAAAGCAGAACGGGACGCTGCATGGCGTCATCGTGCAGTTCGGCGGGCAGACGCCGCTGAACCTGGCGGAAGCGGTGATGAAGGCCGGCGTGCCGATCCTCGGGACGCAGCCCGATGCCATCGACCTGGCCGAAGACCGCGACCTGTTCTCCAAGCTGCTTAACAAGCTCGAACTGACCCAGCCCAAGAACGGCATTGCCTATTCGCTTGAGCAGGCCCGCCTCGTGGCGGAGCGGCTGGGCTATCCGCTGGTGATCCGCCCGAGCTACGTGCTGGGTGGCCGGGCCATGGCCATCGTCCACTCAGCCAATGAATTCGAGCGCTATGTGCAGGATACGTTGACCGGACTGGTGCCGCCGGACATCTTGCAGCGCTACCCCAACGACAAGACCGGGCAGATCAATTCGGTGCTGTCGGACAATCCGCTGCTGTTCGATGCGTATCTCTCCGGCGCCACCGAAATCGACGTCGATGCACTGTGCGACGGCGAGACCGTGTTCGTGGCCGGCATCATGGAGCATATCGAGGAGGCCGGCATCCATTCGGGCGACTCGGCCTGCTCGCTACCGCCACGCAACCTCTCGCCCGAAATCATTGCCGAGCTCAAGCGCCAGACGGCGGACCTCGCCTTCGCGCTCAAGGTCGGCGGGCTGATGAATGTGCAATATGCGCTCAAGGACGGGGTGATCTACCTGCTCGAAGTCAATCCGCGCGCCTCGCGCACGGTGCCCTTCGTCGCCAAGGTGATCGGCCAGCCCATCGCCAAGATCGCCAGCCGCATCATGGCCGGGGAAAGCCTCGCCGGCTTCAACCTGGTCGAGAAGAGCTTCAAGCATATCGCCGTCAAGGAAGCGGTGTTCCCGTTCAACCGCTTCCCCGGCGTCGATACGGTGCTGGGGCCGGAGATGAAATCGACCGGCGAAGTGATCGGGCTCGATACCGATTTCGCGCTGGCCTTCGCCAAGTCGCAGATGGGCGCCGGCTCCAAGGTGCCGCAGTCCGGCACGGCCTTCATCTCGGTGCGTGACCAGGACAAGCAGTATATCGTCGACATGGCGCGCCATCTGGTCGAGGGCGGCTTTACCATTCTCGCCACCGGCGGCACGCAGAAATACCTGGTCGAAAACGGCATTGCCGCCACCAAGATCAACAAGGTGCTCGAAGGCCGGCCGCATATCGTGGATTCGATGAAGAATGGCGGCGTGCAACTGGTGATCAACACCACTGACGGCATGAAGTCGATCAGCGACAGCCGCGATATCAGGCGGACGGCACTGCTGGCCAAGATCCCGTATTATACCACCATCGACGGCGCGCTGGCGGCGGTGGAAGGGATCGTGGCCTTGCAGAAGGGAAGCCTGGTGGTGCGGCCGCTGCAGGATTACTTCGCGGCTTAAGAGTCTTTGCTGGGATACCCCCTCCTAGCCTCCCCCTGACAGGGGGAGGAACAGATTGGGGATTTGGCACCATATTGCCCTGCCCACTGGGCGGCTCCTCCCCCTGTCAGGGGGAGGGTGGGAGGGGGTACTCCGATGCCCCCGGTTGACAGCCCGCCCCTGCCCGCTATGTTCCCGGCCATCATGAAGTCCGCAGACTGTACCACCGCGATAGCGATCCTGCGCGCCTGACACGCGCCGAGGGATCGCTCCTTAGCCGGCCACAAGAGGGCCGGCCGCTTCCGTACATTCTGCAACGCGCTGCCCTCGGCAGCACACACTTCACGAGTCCATCATGACCAATTTCTTCGAAAGCCCGTTCAAGGGCATCCGCCTCGATGAGCAGGTGACCCATCCCAATATCGTGGTCGGGCGCTACAGCTATTATTCGGGCTATTATCACGGCCACAGCTTCGACGACTGCGCGCGCTTCCTGCTACCCGATCCCGACGCCGACAAGCTTGTTGTCGGCAGCTTCTGCTCCATCGGTTCGGGTGCCGCCTTCATCATGGCCGGCAACCAGGGCCACCGCCATGACTGGGCCAGTTCGTTTCCGTTCTTCTACATGCCGGAAATGCCGGAATTCGCCGGGGCGATCGATGCCTTTGCGCCGGCCGGCGACACTGTCATCGGCAATGATGTGTGGATCGGCACCGAGGCCATCGTCATGCCGGGTGTCCGCATCGGCCATGGCGCCGTGATCGGCACGCGGGCGCTGGTGACCAGGGATGTCGAGCCCTACACCATTATCGGCGGCAATCCCGGCAAGCCGATCCGCAAACGGTTCGATGACGAGCAGGTCGCGATGCTGCTTGACATGGCGTGGTGGGACTGGCCGGACGATCGACTGAAGGCGGCCATGCCGCTGCTATGCAGCGGCGATATCGCGGCCCTCCACGCCTTCTGGAAAGCCTGATCTCCTGACCCGCCCGGCACGGACCGGGCGGGTCAACTTGACAGCCCGTGCCTCCCGCCTATATTCGCCGCCACCATGATGATGATCCAGTCTTACAAGTTCGCGGTGTTCCTCGGCGCCTGACGGCGCCCTGTTCGGGCACACATTGAGCGGCACAGCCGCTCGATCCGGCCGCCTTTGCGGCCTTGTGAACTTATGGATTTCCAATGCCTGATAGCATTCCCGCGCTCTCCGCAGCGCAAATCGACGCCTTCATCACCGACGGTTTCATCCGCATCGACAATGCCTTCCCCCGCGCCCTTGCCGAGCAGGGCCGCGCCATATTGTGGAAGGAGACCGGCTGCGATCCTGATAATCCCGCCACCTGGACCAAGCCGGTCATCCGGCTGGGCGGCTATTCCGAGCTGCCTTTCCGCGAGGCGGCCAATACGCCCCTGCTCCGCGCCGCCTATGACCAGATCGTGGGCCAGGACAGGTGGGTGCTGCCGCAGGGATTGGGCACCTTCCCGGTGCGGTTCCCCTCGGACGAGGAACCCGGCGACGATGGCTGGCATATCGACGGCAGCTTCGCCGGACCCGATTTCAAGGACTTCCTCGATATCAGGGCCAATGTGGTTTCGAAGGGCCGCGCCCTGCTGATGCTGTTCCTGTTCTCTGATGTCGGGGAGGACGACGCGCCGACCCGTATCAAGATCGGCTCGCATCTCGAAGTCGCCCGCTACCTTGCCCCGGCGGGCGATGCCGGGCGCTCGCTCCGCGACATGATCGCCGACCGGCCGGACTGGTTCGACACCGGCAAAGAGGCGCTGGCGACCGGGCCGGCGGGAACGGTCTATCTCTGCCACCCCTTCCTGGTACATGCCGCCCAGAAGCATCGGGGCAAAGAGGTCAAGTTCATGGCCCAGCCGCCGCTGATGCCGCGGGGCGAACTGGAGCTGGACCGGAAGGATGGCGTCTATTCGCCGGTGGAGCTGGCGGTGCGGGTGGCGCTGGACAGCCAATAGGATGCCAGGCGGGCGGGGTTTTCCCCGCCCGCTTGACCCGGACCGCGCGAAGGCCGGATACTCGACAGGCGGCGGCAATCCGGAGACGCATGATGCGCCTTGTTCTGACCGTGCCTTTTCTCGCGCTGACCATGGCGCCGTGTTTCGCCCAGAGCGATGACTTCGACCCCTATCAGGCCGTGCTCGATGCGATGCCATTGAGCGCGGCTCAACCGCTGATCGAAGCGGCCTATGGCCCGGTCGAGGACACGACCGGCCGGCTCGACGGCGAACTCGCCGCTGCGGGAGTAAAAATACTGTCCGCCCGGGATGCAAACGACAACCTCTCTGCCTTCCTGTTCTGCGACGACAGGCTGGCGGCCGTGTCCGCCATCGTCACCACGAGAGTGGTGGCCAGCGTGCTGGGGCCGTTGAGCCTGCCCAGCGGTCCCGTGCTCGTGGTCAATCCCAGCGAGCAAGGCGTCATGATTTCGGCGGAGGATCCGGATATCAGCTTCGCCTATTGGGGCGTGGGCACTACGGCCAGCTCCGTCTCGCTCAGCTATCCGTGGAAGGTCTTCGTCAATATGGACTTCCCCGGCCGCTGCGAGGATGTCGCCGCCGACTAGCGGAACGCCGCCTCGGCGCCGGACCGGAAGAACGCCGCCACTTCGGCCAGCGCGCCATCGACCATGGCGTCGTCCACATCGAGATGCGTCACCCAGCGCTGCTGGCCGTAGCGGCCGGTAATGCCGACACCGCGCGAGACCAGGAATTCGGTGAGGCGGTCGCCCAGGCGGTCCTCGACATCGACGAAGATGATGTTGGTGTCGGGCATGGTTACATGCAGTGAGGGGAAGGCAGCAAGACCTTCGGCCAGGCGCCGGGCGCGACGATGGTCGTCGGCCAGCCGGGCAATATTGTGCTCGAGGGCATAGAGGCCCGCCGCCGCCAGGATGCCGGACTGGCGCAACCCGCCGCCCAGCATCTTGCGATTGCGGCGCGCCGTATCGATCAGGTCCTGCCGACCGATCAGCACCGAACCGACCGGGGCGCCGAGCCCCTTGGACAGGCAGATCGAAACGCTGTCGAAGGGCGCGGTGAAACTCTTGATGTCGGTGCCCAAAGCCACCACGGCATTGAAGGCGCGGGCCCCATCGAGGTGGAGGCCGAGGCCATGGCGGCGAGCGATCTCGGCCACCTGCCCCATGTAGCTCTCCGGCAGCACCTTGCCACCGAAGGTGTTTTCCAGCGCGATGACGCGCGTGGTGGCGAAGTGATTGTCCCCCGCCTTGATGGCGCTTTCGATCGCGCCGAGATCCATCGTGCCATCGGGCTGGTGGGCGATGGGCTGCGGCTGGATGGAGCCCAGTACGGCCGCGCCGCCCGCCTCGTATTTGTAGCAATGGGCATTCTGCCCGGCGATGAACTCGTCGCCGCGGCCGCAATGGCTCATCAGGGCGAGCAGGTTCGATTGCGTGCCGGACGAAACGAAGATCGCCGCATCCTTGCCGAGCATGGCGGCCATGCGCTGTTCCAGCAGGTTGACCGTGGGGTCGTCGCCGAACACGTCGTCGCCCACCTCGGCGGTGGCCATGGCGGAACGCATGCCCGTATTGGGCTGGGTGACGGTATCGGAGCGGAAGTCGTAGCGGATGGTGTTCATGGCGGGCCCGGCTGTTGGAGGCCGATGATTAGCACGATTGTTGGATCGCGGCGCAATCGCATTGGACTTCAGGCGTTCCGGCTCTTTCCCTTCTCCCTCTGAGGGAGAAGGTGCCCGAAGGGCGGATGAGGGGTCCTGCGCTATCCATAAGCATTGACGCATGGGTGAGCGCAGAACCCCTCACCCGGTTCTTCCGCTGGACGCGTAAGAACCACCCTCTCCCTCAAGGGGAGAGGGGTATCGAGTGAAACAAATTTGCCACCGGCCGCATCAAGCCGCCACGTCGCCGCCATCCTCGCCGTCATTGGCGGCGTTCAGTTCCAGCGGCGGGCGGCGGGCCACGATGAGCATGCCCGTGATGGGCGCGCCGCGATCGAAGCGCAGGACGGCGGTTTCAAAGCGCAATACGTCGAGCCCGGCCACGACCAGGGCATCGCGCGTAGCCTCCACCCCATGGGCATAGCGCAGCGACGGACGCAGGAATTGCGGCTCGGGACCATCATGGGCTTCGAGCGAGAAGGCGACCAGCCCGCCCGGCCGCATGGCGGGCACCAGCGCCGCCAGCACCGGCGCCAGGGCGCCGCAATAGATGAACACGTCGGCGGCCGTGACCAGGTCGGCATCGGCGCGGCGGGCATTGAGCGCGGCGACCAGTTCGGCCTTTTGCAGGCTGTCATAAATGCCCTTGCGGGCGGTCTCGGCGATCATCGCGGCGGAAACATCGATACCTTCGAGATAGTCCGCCTTGGCGCGCAGGTGCTGGCCCATCAGCCCGGTGCCGCAGCCCAGGTCGAGCGCCCGCGCGAAATGCTCGATCCCCAGCACGGCCATTTCCTGCCGCACCAATTCGTCGAGCATTTCGGGAACGCGATAGCCGAGCCGCTCCACCAAAGCCTGCTCGAATTGGGGCGCATACTGGTCGAACAGGGCTTCGACATAGCTGACCGCCGTGCCCTCGGCGGCCCGGCCGGCGCCATGGGCGGCGAGCTTGAGGCCGGCGCCAAACACGCCCTCGTCGTCCAGCGCCTCGAGATGCCGCCAGGCCGAAATGGCGCCCGCGATATGACCCGCCTTCTCGTAATAGAGGCCCAGCAGGTCCCAGCCGGCGGCCCAGCCGGGGACGATTTCGAGCACCTGAACGAGCAGGTCGGCCGCAGCTTCATGGTCGCCGGCTTCGGCCAGCATGCGCGCATAGCCGGCGCGACGATCCGCAATGACATCGCCGGAAGAGTGAAACGCCTTGGTCAAGACGAAGTGATCTCTGGAGGGTTACCGGACCCAATCGCCCAGCGGACGGGGATTTGCCGCAAATTCCGCCGGAAAGCAAGCAGGCACATGCGGTGCAAAACCTGCAGATGCGACGATAGTGCCGGTTTGCATCAGTCTTTTTTGCGGTATTGTGATGGCGTCCGGTTCGGCGCTTCGGCACCGCACCGCGACAGTGACGCCCCGGCACGAGACAAATTTTACGTCCCGCCTGCCGGCTCCGCGTCGGCGCCGGGCTGTGATAGTGCGGTGCAAACACTTGACGATGCTCAATTTTGTCCTGGCAGGAAGCGCTTTCCCGCCGGGCGATTTGTCATGTGTAAACAGATATTGAACGCCCGTTTTTTTCAGGCTACGCTCTCTGATCGAATATTGCGGCCGACCGATCTGATCCTGCGAATTCCATTCGCTGCCTGCTGACGTCACTTTCCGATATTTCGATCACTCCGTCCCAGGCCAATAGTGGCTCAGGACCGCCTACAGCAGCGACTGCACGAGGGAACGCGCATCATGGCAACTGGCACCGTAAAGTGGTTCAACGGCCAAAAAGGCTACGGCTTCATTCAGCCCGACGAAGGCGGGGCGGACGTGTTCGTCCACATCTCCGCCGTCCAGCGCTCGGGCCTGAATGGTCTCGATGAGGGCCAGAAGGTCACCTACGAGATCGTCAAGGACAAGCGGACCGGCAAATCCGCCGCCGACAACCTGACTGCCGCCTGATCCATCAGGCATTTCGACCGGAAGGGGCGCGTCCGACTTGGAGGGACGCGCCCCTTTCTGTTTTGCGGTGCATGAAGACGACAATTGCTTGTTGTCGTAACCATACCGGTTTAACAAAGAGCAGGCCGCCCGCGGCGGAGCAACAAAACCAGAGCCTCATTCGTGAATGCAATAATCGAACCGCGACAAGCGGATGAGAGTGTGTTTACCACGCTCGCCCGCGCCAAAACCTTCATCGAAGGTCGCGATTTCGATTCCGCCGCCCTGGTCTACTTCCAGTTACTTGATACCGACCTCACCACGCCGCTGCGCGGGGAAGTGCTGACCAATCTGGGTGCGGCTTTGTGCATGCTGGCCCGGGGGCAGACGGGGGCAACGGCGCAGACACAACTGGACCAGGCGCGCGACCTGCTGGTCAAGGCCCTGCCCTGCCGGCAGCGGGCCCAGGCGCCGGCGGCCTGGGCCACCACCCGCGCCAACCTGGCCCTGGTGCACCTGGCGCGCTACGAGCTCACCGGCAATAGCGACGAATTGCTGTCGGCCCATCTGGCGCTTGATGGCATCGAGCCGGCCCTGCGCAATATGCGTGAAACAGGGTTGCGTGACTGGGTCGCCGCCATCCGCGATCAGTTGCTCGAATTGCGGGAGCGCCGCAGCAAGCGGCGCTAGGCTTCGGAGGCCTGGACTATCGAAGTCTGGTTCTTGTGGTTACCCCCACCCTCATTCCCTCCCCCTGGGGGGAGGGAAGCCCGCTCGGTGATTGGGTCAATATGGGAGCCACTGACGTCGGTCATGCGCCTCCCTCCCCTTGATGGGGAGGGAAAGAGGGTGGGGTGACAGGAGCCATAGAGCTTCAGCCGCGGCCCAGTTCCACGCTGCGCTTGCGGGCCGCCTCGGTGGTCTGCTCGATCAGCGGCGTCAGGCCTTCCATCAGCACGGCAAGGCCGGCGGCGGTGGTGCCATTGGGCGAGGTCACGTTCTGCCGCAGGGTGGCGGGCGACGCCGGATCGGCTTCGAGCAGGGCGGCCGAGCCGATGACCGTCTGGCGCGCCAGTTGTTCGGCAATGGCGTCGGGCAGGCCGAGTTTCTTGCCGGCCTCGGCCAGGGCTTCGACCATGTGGAACACATAGGCCGGGCCTGAGCCTGACACGGCGGTCACCGCATCGAGTTGGGCCTCGTCGTCGAACCAGACCACGGGACCGGCTGCGCTGAGCAGCTTTTCGGCGACCGCGCGGCCCTCCGTTCCGACATCGGGACCGGCCACGGCGCCGGTAATGCCCTTGCCGATCTGGGCCGGCGTATTGGGCATGGTGCGGACGACGCGCCCCATGTCGAGCCCATGCGACAGCCTGGCGATGTCAATGCCGGCGGCGATGGAAATGGCCAGAGTATGTGGCCCGACAATGGGTTGCAGTGACTCCATGACCTTGTCGATAATCTGCGGCTTGACCGCCAGCACCAGTACATCGGGCAGCAGCCCACTGGCATCGGAATTGAGGGTAAGCCCGTAATCCTCGGCCAGTTGCATTGCGGCCGGATTGGGCGCGGGATCGACCAGGATCAGGTGGTTGGGCCGCAGGCCCGCATCGAGCCAGCCGCGCGCCAAAGCCAGGCCCATCTTGCCGGCGCCGACCAGCATGACCGGGCCGAGATGGCTGAGCGAGACGCTCACGCTTCGCCCACCGTTTCGAACATGACATGGCTCAGCGCGTCGGCGGCAGTCTTGCCGGCCCAGACGACGAACTGGAAGGCCTGGTAATAGAGATCGCAGCTATCGGTGGCCGAACGCAGCAGGGCTTCGCATTGCTGAGGCGACACATCGGCGCCGCCGGTCAGCAGGTGCGAATTGCGGAACAGCACCACGCCTTCCTTGTTCCAGATATCGAAGTGACCGATCCAGAGCTGCTCATTGATGAGCGAAATCAACTGCTTGATCTCGCCGCGTCTGCCTTCGGGCACCTTGAGGTCGAAGGCGCAGGCGATATGCAGGCTTTCGAGATCTTCCATCCAGTTGAAGGAGACATGGTAATCCGACCAGCCGCCGCGCACGGAAATGGAGATTTCGTCGGCGTCCTGCCGCTCGAAAGTCCAGTCGTTGATCGAGGCGATATGCTCGATAATGTCCACCGGGTGGACATTGCGATCGGGCTCGACTTGCAGCAGTGACATCGACGGTTCCGTCCATTAACCGGCAGATTTTGGGTACTCAGGAAACTGGGCCGCACGCACGAGGCTTACGAATCGTCCTGATGAAATGACCCTACACGCCCCCACTGATTCAGGGGACGGAACGCGGACCATGGACGGCATTCTCTTGTGGATGACGATGAGCGGCCTAAGGTTAACGGACTGTTAACGTTGACTGCGCGTTCACAGGCAATTGCGTGTCAGAACAGGCCCGCTGCATCGGCCCAACCCGTTGCCAGCGCTTGCTTCCAGGGGAGAAATCCGTTGTCCACGGCCTGCTGCGCCGCGGCGTGATGATCGTATTCGACGACGCGCAGGCTGGTGCGCCACTTGCCGTCGCGCCGCTCGATGACAGCATAGCGCGCATCGGGGGAGCCGTGGACAAGTTGCAGCCCCACCGCGCCCGGATTGACGATCATCCGCCCGTCGCGCAGGCGGACCGAGCGGGCGATATGGGTGTGGCCGCACAGCATGACGGGATAGTCGATGCCCGCGGCGGCGGCCGTCACGGCAGCTTCGGACGGCAATGTAGTCTTGCGGTCGTAGTACCAGTCATCGAGCCAGGCGATATTGTCGCTGGCCGGGGTGCCGTGGCAGAGGAAGATTTCGTCGTTGAAGACCGATGTGGCCGGGAGCGTGGCGAGCCAGGCATGCTGGGTGGCAGTGAGCTGCCGGCTGGCGAACTGGTCGGTCGGATCGAGATCGCGGTCGTCGCGGCGGCCCTGGGCCAGCCAGCGGTCATGATTGCCTGATATGACCGGGCCATCGAGACCCATCAGGCGGTCGGCGGCGCCGGCCGGATCGAGCGGGCCGCTGACATGGTCGCCCAGGCAAAGCGTGGCATCGACGCCCTGGCTCTTGATATCGGCGAGCACGGCATCGAGCGCCATCGCATTGCCATGCACATCGGAAATGACGGCGAAGCGCAACTCTAGCTGGCTTTGGACTTGGCGCCCTTGAGCGCGGCCAGTTCCTTACGCAAAGCGTCGATCTCTTCGCCCTGCACCTGCACCAGTTCGCGCAAGGCGTCGAAATCCTCGCGCTTGACCAGGTCCATATCGACCACCAGACGCTGGGCCTGGCCCTTGACGACGGTTTCGACTTCGCGGCGAACGCCATCGGCCACACCGGCCGCCTCGTTCATCAATCGGCCCAGATCGTCGAAGATCCTGTTGTTCTGGCTCATCGCATACCTATTTGGTTCGGCCCCTTGCCACATTACTTAGGATAGACCCGCCGACTTGACCAGAGAGGCCGAAGCGGCAATGGTCCGGCCGATTGCCGCAGGAGCTGCTTTTGCCCTTCCCCAATATCGATCCCATCGCCTTCGCCATCGGACCCTTTGCCGTGCGCTGGTATGCGCTGGGCTATCTGTTCGGCGTTGGGCTGGGCGCGGCTTATGGCTATCTGCTGCTGGCCAATACGCGGCTGTGGCACAAGGGCGAGCCGCCCTTTGCGGCCAAGGATATCTGGGATTTCGCCTTCTGGACCATGCTGGCCATCGTGATCGGCGGGCGGGTGGGCTATGTGCTGTTCTACAACCTGCCCTTTTACCTGGCCAACCCGGTCGAGATCATCAACACGCTCGATGGCGGCATGAGCTATCATGGCGGCATGCTCGGGCTGATGCTGGCGGTGATCCTGTTCACCCGCTTCAAGGGCAATGGCAACTGGCTGAGCGGGCTGGACCTCATTGCCTCGGTCTCGACCATCGGCATTTTCCTCGTGCGCATCGCCAATTTCATCAATGCGGAACTGTACGGCGCGCCGACGACAATGCCCTGGGCCGTGGTGTTTCCGACCGATCCCGAGCAATTGCCGCGCCATCCCAGCCAGCTTTACGAAGCGGCGCTGGAAGGGCTGCTGCTGTTCCTGGTGATCCGCATCTTCACCCATGTCTTCTACAGCCTGCGCCGGCCGGGCCTGGTCGCGGGGATATTCGGCATCGGCTATGGGCTGAGCCGGATTGCCGTCGAATTCGTGCGCTTGCCCGATAGCCAGTTGGGCTATCTCTATGGCGGGTGGCTGACCATGGGCATGGTGCTGAGTATTCCGCTGGTGCTGGCGGGGCTTGGGCTGGTGGTATGGGCGGGGACGCGCAAGGTGAGTTTGGTCCGTGGGTAAGGTGCACACCGGTTTTGCAGTCGACACCCTCTCCCCTTGTGGGAGAGGGTGGAAATCCGCGTCCAGCGGATTTTCGGGTGAGGGGGCTGTGTCCGCCCATGCTTTCATGTTGAAGAAAGTCCCCCTCATCCGCCCTTCGGGCACCTTCTCCCACGAGGGGAGAAGGGGAAAGAACCGCGCCGTCACGGCAAGGCAACAGAGTGCACGGGGGATGGGGAAAGAGGGGGCCCGTGGCTGCGCGGTTAGAGTAGCCCTCATGGTGAGCCTGTCGAACCACGAGGGCGTGGCAAGATGGTGCCACGACCTCGTCCTTCGACAAGCTCAGGATGAGGTCTGCTGATGGTTCAGGACGCCCCCACCTTGCCCGAGCTGATCGACATGCAGATCCGCACCAGTGGGCCGATGTCGGTTGCCACCTATATGGGCCTGTGCCTGACCCATCCGTCCAAGGGCTATTACAAGAATGCCGATCCGCTCGGGGCGAAGGGCGATTTCGTCACCGCGCCTGAGATCAGCCAGATGTTCGGCGAGTTGCTCGGCTTCTTCTTCGTCAATCTGTGGCAGCAGATGGGGAGTCCCAAGGCCTTTACCCTGCTCGAGCTCGGCCCCGGCCGTGGCACGCTGATGGCCGACATGCTGCGCGTGGCCTGCCGCGCCGAGGGCTTTCGCGATGGCCTCGACCTGCGGCTGTTCGAGACCAATCCGGCGCTGATAGCGGAGCAGAATGCCCGGCTCGAACCCTATGAGCCGAAATGGATCGACGCTTTCGAAAAGGTCGGCGAGGGTCCGCTGCTTGTCGTGGCCAACGAATTCTTCGATGCAATGCCGATAAGGCAATTCGTGCGCATGGAGGATGGCTGGCACGAGCGCATGGTGGGGCTGAGTGACGGCCGGCGCAGCTTCGGGCTCAATCCGACGCCGATCCCGGCCAGCGCCATGCCCGAAGCGGTGGCCGGGGCCGAACCCAATAGCGTGTTCGAGGTGGGGCTGGCCAATGGCGAGGTGATGAAACGGCTGGCCGGCACGGTTTCGGTACAAGGCGGGGCGATCCTGGCCGTGGATTATGGCTATGCGCGCACCCAGACCGGCGAGACCTTGCAGGGCGTGCGCCGGCATCAATATGCCGATGTGCTCGACGCGCCGGGCGAAACGGACCTGTCGGCCCATGTCGATTTCGAGGCCCTGGGCAATGTGGCGGCCAGTGCCGGCCTCGCCGTGCAGCCGCTGGCCACACAGGGACAGTTCCTGACCCGGCTGGGCATCAATGAACGCGCCAAGGCGTTGAGTGCCGCCAATCCCGCGGCGGCAGGCGATATTGCCGCTGCCAAGGCAAGGTTGATTGCGCCCGAGCAGATGGGCAATCTGTTCAAGGCTTTCTGCGCCGCCAGCCCCGGCCTGATGCCACAGGGATTTGCGCCATGACCCAGCATTACGAACAAAGTGCTGACCTGGCCGACCTGGGGGGCGTGCGGCACGGCTTTTTCGGGCGCAAGGGCGGCAGCTCGCTGGGCGAGTTTTCCGAAAACAACATGTCGATAGCGGTGGGCGACGAGCCCCGTGCGGTCGATATCAACCGCACCGGCGCGGCCGAGGCTTTGGGCTTTTTCCGCAACCAGTTGTTCCTGCTCAAGCAGGTGCATTCCAACCTTGTGCATCGGCTGGACGCCTATCCCACCAATGACCAGCCCATCGAGGCCGACGCCATCGTCACGCGCCAACCACAACTGGCGCTGGGCATTCTCACCGCCGACTGCACGCCGATCCTGCTGGCCGACCGGGAAGCGGGCGTGGTGGGCGCGGCCCATGCCGGCTGGCGCGGGGCGGTGGACGGCATTGTCGGCAATACGGTCGCCGCCATGGTGGCGCTGGGGGCCGACCCGGCCCGCATCGCCGCCGCCATCGGGCCGACGATTTCGGGCGAAAATTACGAAGTGGGGCCGCATTTCATGGATGATTTCGTGAAACTGCGCCCCGACGGCTGGCGGCATTTTTCGACGCATAATGGCGCGCGGGCGCATTTCGACCTGCCGGGTTTCGTGGCCGATGAACTGGGCCGGGCGGGCGTGGTGCAGGTCGAGCGGGTCGGCGGCTGCACTTATGGCGCGCCCGAGCGGTATTTCTCGCACCGCTATGCCACCCATCAGGGTGGCAAGACCGGGCGGCAGATTGCGATTATCGGGCTGGTTTAGAACGCTGGGGCCGGTATGCGTGGCCCCACCCCACCCTCAATCCCTCCCCATCAAGGGGAGGGAGGCGCAGCTCTGAGGCCGGTGTTCATCGTCTCCCTCCCCCTTGTGGGGAGGGATCAAGGGTGGGGGTGGCCACACGCGCCGGATTCGTGAATCCTGTTTACCCAATTTCGCCTGTCATCCATTTGTCTCGTTGCGCCACCGGGAACGACTCGCTAAAGGTGCCCACGAAACTGGATGGTCCCCGATAACAGGGACTGGTTGAGACAGGATCGCACTTATGAAGCTGGTGACCGGCAACTCCAACCGAGCCCTCGCCGAGGCCGTCGCCAGTTATCTCGAACTTCCCCTCACAGATTGTACGGTCCGCCGCTTCGCGGACAAGGAAGTCTATGTGGAAGTGCATGAGAATGTGCGCGGCGAAGACGCCTTCATCCTGCAATCGACCAGCTTTCCGGCCAATGACAACCTGATGGAACTGCTGATCCTGACCGATGCGCTGCGCCGCTCGTCGGCTCGCCGGATCACCGCCGTCCTGCCCTATTTCGGCTATGCGCGGCAGGATCGGCGCGCCACCGGCCGCACCCCGATCTCGGCCAAGCTGGTGGCCAACCTGATCACCGAGGCCGGCGTCAACCGCGTCATCACGCTCGACCTGCATGCCGCCCAGATCCAGGGCTTTTTCGATATTCCGACCGACAACCTCTATGCCGCGCCGATCATCACGCGCGATATCCTCGACAACTACAAGCTCGAAAACACCATGATCGTCTCGCCCGACGTCGGCGGCGTGGCGCGCGCCCGCGCCGTGGCGCAGCGGCTGGGCACGGACCTCGCCATCGTCGACAAGCGGCGCCCCCGCGCCGGCGTCAGCGAAGTCATGAACATCATCGGCGACGTTTCCGGGCAGGCCTGCATCCTGATCGACGATATCGTCGATTCCGGCGGCACGCTGGTCAATGCGGCCGAAGCCCTGCTCAAGGCCGGCGCCAAGGAAGTTTCGGCCTTCATCACGCACGGCGTGCTGTCGGAAGGCGCGGCCGAGCGCATTGCCGCATCCAAGCTCAAGGAGCTGGTGGTGACCGATTCCATCGAGGAAACGCCTGCCGCCCGGGCCGCCGGCAATATCCGCCGCATGTCCATCGCCCCGCTGATCGGCGAAGCCATAGCCCGCACGGCCAGCGAACAGAGCGTTTCGAGCCTGTTCGACTAGGCAGCGGCCAACGGCAAAATCGCTCCAGTGGAGCGATTTTAGCTGACTAGGCCATGAGAGCTACGCTCGAATGGCACGAAGGCGCCGCGCGCCACCGCACCAGACATCCGTGGTAAAAAAATTCAAAGGGGCGGTCGAAATCGCCGCCTCTCGCGCGACATTGCCTTGAAGAGCTATGCTACCCGCTGGTCGAGCGATGAGGGTGACGTAGGCTGCAATGCAGTTTCGGCCCGCAGCCATTCGGGCGCAGCCCTCATGGCCTTCTCACCTAAAATCGCTCCACTGGAGCGATTTTGCCTTCGGCCGGTTCGAAGCATTGCCCTGAAGGGCTATGGTGCCCGCGAGGAGAGATGCGATGAAATACCTGCTGATGCTCTATGCCGACGAAAAGGCCGGCGCCGCTATTGCCCCCGAACAGATGGCCGGCTTCATGGGCCAGATGGCCGCCTATCAGGAAACGCTGGAAAAGGCCGGGGCCTTTATCGATACGGCAGCCTTGCAGATGACCGGCGCGGCCAAGACTATTTCCAGCCCCGATGGCCAGTTGCAGGTGCATGACGGCCCCTATGCCGATACGCGCGAACAGTTCGGTGGCTATTTCATCATCGAGGCGCCCGACATGGACGAGGCGATACGGCTGGCCGCTTTGTGCCCGGCCGCCGGCTGGGGCAAGATCGAAATCCGGCCCTATCACCCCGGATATTCGCCCGGCTGAAGAATTTTTCGGCAAAAAGTCGAAAGCCGTGGTGGCGCCCCGACATTGTTGCATCGGCGCATGATGCGCCGACCCAGCACGAGGAAAATCCGATGCGTTACATGATGATCATCCACCACGACGACGAAGCCATGGCCAAGGCGCCGCCGCAGGAATTGTGGGCCGAATATGCCGCCTTCAACCAGGCGCTGAACAAGGCCGGCGAAGGCTTTTCCGGCGGATTGCGGCTGAGCCCGAGCAAGGAGGGCACGATTGTCCGCACCAGCGCGGGCAAGACCGATGTGCTCGACGGCCCCTATGCCGATACGCGCGAGCAGCTCGCCGGCTACTTCTTCATCGATGTGCCCGATATCGAGCAGGCGGTAGAATGGGCCAATCGCTGCCCCAGCTCGAAATACGGCGCGATCGAAATCCGCCCCATCGTCGAGCAGACCGCGCGCTGATGGGTGACGCGGCGCGGCGGGCAGCGGAGCGGGCGGCCCGTGACAGCTACGGGCGCCTGTTGGCCTTTCTGGCAGCGCGTACGCGGGACGTGGCAGGGGCCGAGGATGCGCTGGCGGAAGCCTTTGCCAGCGCCCTCGCCTCCTGGCCGGAACAGGGCGTTCCTGCCAATCCCGATGCCTGGCTGCTGACCGTCGCCCGCCGCCGCCAGACCGACGCGATACGGCGGCGGCACACCCGCAAGACCGGGGAGGCTCATATCCAGCTCATGACCGAGGAACTCGAAGCGGCCGGCGCCCATCCCGATGCCATCCCCGACCGGCGGCTGGCACTGATGTTCGCCTGCGCCCACCCGGAAATCGAAGCGGGCATGCGGGCGCCGCTGATCCTGCAAACCATATTGGGGCTAACGGCCATCGACATCGCCGCCGCCTTCCTCATTCCCCCGGCCACGATGGGCCAGCGGCTGGTGCGGGCCAAGGCGCGCATCAGGGAGGCCGGCATACCCTTCGCCATCCCTGAGCGGGAAGACCTGGCCATCAGGCTCGATGCCGTGCTCGACGCCATCTACGCGGCCTATGCCAAGGGCTGGACCGAAATCGGCGACACGGCGGCCGAACGGCTGGCCGATGAAGCCATCTGGCTCGGCCGGCTGGTCGTGAGCTTGCTGCCCGACGAGCCGGAAGCCAAAGGCATGCTGGCGCTGATGCTCTATGCCGAGGCGCGGCGACAGGCCCGGCGCGATGCCGGCGGCGCCTATGTGCCGCTGGAGCAGCAGGATATCACTCTCTGGGACGAAGAGCAGATCGTGGCGGCCGAGGCGCTGCTGCATGCGGCCAACCAGGCCGGCCCCACCGGCCGCTACCAGATCGAAGCCGCCATCCAGTCAGCCCATGTGGCGCGGCGCGTGACCAGCCGGCCGAACTGGGATGCGGTCGTGGCGCTTTACGATGTGCTATTGGACCTGACCCATTCACCCGTCGCCCTGCTCAACCGCGCTGTCGCCTTGGCGGAGACCGAAGGCCCGGAAGCGGCGCTGGCCAGCCTCGACGCCATTGCCGGCGACAGACGCATGGCCGACTACCAGCCCTACTGGGCCGCCCGCGGACACCTGTGCGCCCGCGCCGGACGGAAGGAAGAGGCGCATGAGGCGCTGACCCTGGCCATCGGCCTGTCGACGGACGAGGCCGTGCGGCATTATCTTATCGGGCAAAGGGCGGCGTTGCAGGATGGCTAGCGCCACAATCCCTTGCTCCTCGCGCCCCTTTCCGCTATAGCCCGCGCCATGAAGCGCTCGTCACCCCTGGAGGACGGGCGCGTATGCTGTTGTAGTGACGCATACACCAACCCAGAATGGATATTTCCATGGCTGCGACCAAAGTGCTCAATGCACAGGCGCGTGAGGGAGTAGGCAAGGGGGCCGCTCGTGAACTGCGCCGTCAGGGACTCGTTCCTGCTGTTATCTACGGTGACAAGAAGCCCCCCGTCACCATCGCCATCCCCTACAAGGACGCCCACAAGCAGATCTATGCCGGCGGCTTCCTCAGCCACATCATCGAACTCGATGTGGATGGCACCAAGCACAGCGTGATTCCGCGCGACTACCAGCTCGACCCGGTCAAGGACTTCCCGATCCATGTGGATTTCCTGCGCGTCGGCAAGGGCACCAAGCTCAACGTCCAGGTGCATGTGCACTTCATCAATGAAGAAGCCAGCCCCGGCCTGAAGCGCGGTGGCACGCTGAACATCGTCCGCCATACGGTGGAAGTGTCGGCGCCTGCCAGCGACATCCCCGAGGAAATCACCGTCGACCTGACGGGCTACGATATCGGCGATTCCATCCACATCTCGGCGGTGACCCTGGCCAAGGGCGTCACCCCTGTCATCACCGACCGCGATTTCACCATCGCGACCATCGTTGCTCCGTCGGCGCTCAAGTCGGCCGGTGAAGAGACCGAAGCCGAAACCGCTGCAGAGCCCGAAGCCGAGTAATCGCGCTGCCTGGTTTTCTGCTATAGTTCGAGGCGGCCTTCGGGTCGCCTCTTTCGTTTCTGGAGTGCGTGATGAAACTGCTTGTCGGCCTGGGCAATCCGGGCGGCCAATATGAGGGCAATCGCCACAATATCGGCTTCATGGCGCTCGACGCCATTGCCCGTGCCCATGGCATCACCCAGTTCCGCTCCAAGCATGGGGGCCTGCTGGCCGAAGGCACTATCGGCGGCGAGAAGGTGATCCTGCTCAAGCCACAGACCTTCATGAACCGCTCGGGCGACAGCGTGCAGCAGGTGGCCCAGTTCTACAAGATCGCGCCGTCTGACATCATCGTGCTTTATGACGAACTCGACCTGGCCGCCGGCAAGGTGCGCGTCAAGGTGGGCGGCGGCAATGGCGGGCATAACGGCCTGCGATCCATCGATCCGCAGATCGGGGTGGGCTACAAGCGCGTCCGCCTCGGCATCGGCCATCCCGGCAAGGAATTCGTGACCCACCATGTGCTGGGCGACTTCGCTAAGGCCGACCGTGACTGGGTCGAGCCGCTGCTCGACGCCGTGAGCAAGCATGCCGACATGCTGATCAAGGGCGACGATAGCGGCTTCATGAACAAGCTGGCCCTGGCCCTCAAGCCCGCCGAGGAGCCGGAAGCCAGACCCGCGCCCAGGGCGCAGAGCCATATCAGGCAGGCGCGGCCGAGCAAGCCGCAGGTGGAACTGCCCAAGACCGGCCCGATGGCCGAAATGCTGAGGAAACTGCGCGGAGAGTGAAATGGCCGAGGTCGTGTTCTTCCAGGCGCTGAGCGAGGACGGTTTCGTGACCGACGCCAATGGCTCGGCCGCCTGGCAAGGCCCCTATTTCATCCCGGAACTGGGCTTTCATGACTTCATCGCCGGGGTGACGGCGGTCATCACCGCGCGCGCCAGCTATGACAAGATCGCCGCCAGTGGCACATGGCCCTATGGTCCCGTGCCGGGCATCGTGCCGTCGGAGACACCGCTGACCGATATCGGCGCGCCGGTGACTGCCGTGGCCGATGACCCGGCGGCAATCGTGGCCGCGGCGCGTGGCAAAGGCGACGGCACGGTGTGGGTGCAAGGTGATACGGACCTGGCTTTCCGGTTGATCCATGCCGGCCTGGTGGACCGGCTGGACCTCTTCGTCATGCCGGTCACGCTGGGCCATGGCACCGAGCATATCGACCGCCACCACCTGCCCGGCTTCACGCTGGCGACCAGCACCAATTTCGCCAATGGCGTGACGCGGCTGGTCTATGTGCGGGGGTGATATTTCCCGCCTCTCCCTTGGGATGTTTTAGTTCGGCGTCTGCGTATGCGGCCCCACCCCACCCTCAATCCCTCCCCATCGAGGGAGGGAGGCGCCAGCACATAGGCCCGTGTTCATCGCCTGTCGATTGGCTTACGCCGCCGTCACACGCCACACGACGTCGCCGACATCGTCCACCGCCAGGAGCGCACCATCCCTGGCCATGGCCACGCCGACCGGGCGGCCATTGGACGTCTTTTCGTCCGGGGCGAGGAAGCCGGTCAGCAGGTCGATCGGCGTGCCCTGGGGGCTGCCATTGCTGAAGGGCACCAGAATGACCTTGTAGCCGCTGAGCTTGCTGCGGTTCCACGAACCATGCTGGCCGATGACCATGCCGGATGGCAGGCCCGGCAGCGTGTTTTCCGGCAGCCAGCACAGGCCGAGGGAGGCGGTGTGGCCGCCCAGGGCATAGTCCGGCGTCAGGGCGGTGGCGACCAGGGCCGCGTCCTGCGGCACGCGATCATCCACCGTCTGGCCCCAATAGCAGAAGGGCCAGCCATAGAAACCGCCATCCTTGACCGAGGTCAGGTAATCGGGCGGGGTTTCGTCGCCCAGCCCGTCGCGCTCGTTGACCACGGTCCACAGCGAACCATTGGTCGGCTCCCAGGCCATGCCGACCGGGTTGCGCAGACCGCCGGCAAAGATGCGGTTCTGCCCGGTCTTGAGATCGAGTTCGTAAATGCAGGCCCGGCCCTCTTCGGCTTCCATGCCTTCATCGGCGATATTGCTCAGCGAACCCACCGCCACATAGAGCCTGATGCCATCCTGGCTGGCGATGAGATTGCGCGTCCAGTGGCCTGATGGCTTCATGTCCATGAGCTTGCGGCCCGGCGCGGTAATGCTGGTCTGGCCGGTCTCGTAGGGGAAGGCCATGACGCTGTCGGTATTGCCGACATAGAACGTGTCGCCGACCAGGGCCATGCCGAAGGGCTGGTTGAGATTTTCGAGGAACACTTCACGGATTTCGGGAACGCCGTCACCATCGGCATCGCGCAGCAGGGTGATACGATTGGCGCTCGGCCGTGAGGCCCCTGCCCGGATCAGGGTCTGGTGCATGACCATGTCGCGGATGGAATTGGCCTTGCCGACCAGCGTCGCGGCCTCGGCAACCAGCACGTCGCCATTGGGCAGGACATAGATCATGCGCGGATGGTCGAGCCCGGTGGCAAAGGGCGCGACCTTGAGGCCGGCAGCGACGGTCGGCGCCGTGCCCGGCGCCCAGCCCATTGCGGTCGGCATTTTCAGCATGGGCATGGCGCCCTGCGGCTTGGCCTGGGGAATGACGGGCGCCGTGCCCACCGCCTGCTTGAATGCCCCCATATGGCGGCCGCGGTAATAGAACCACAGGCCTCCGGCAATGATGGCGGCGAGTACGACAAGCGAAATCAATACGTCCACGGCGGGATTCCTCCGGTATTCTTGAATGGTAGCCTTGATAGGCGGTCGCGCGGCTCGCGACAAGATGGCCATGCGCCCTGCCGCATTGACTTCTGATCCCATCCGAACGATGTGAGGGCCAACAAATTCTGGAGCTTTCCCCATGGGTTTCAAGATGGGCATTGTCGGCCTGCCCAATGTCGGCAAGTCGACCCTCTTCAACGCGCTGACCCGCACCGCTGCCGCGGCGGCGGCGAACTTTCCGTTCTGCACCATCGAGCCCAATGTGGGCGACGTGCCGGTGCCTGATCCGCGCCTCGACAAGCTGGCCAAGATCGGCAAGTCGATCAATGTTCAGCCCGCGCGCATGAGCTTCGTGGATATTGCTGGCCTAGTGAAGGGCGCCAGCAAGGGCGAAGGCCTGGGCAACCAGTTCCTGGCCAATATCCGCGAATGCGACGCCATCGCCTATGTCTTGCGGTGCTTCGAGGACGGCAACATCATCCACGTCGCCAACAAGGTCGATCCGCTGGCCGATGCCGAAGTGGTCGAGACCGAGCTGATGCTGGCCGACCTCGAAAGCCTCGAAAAGCGCCGCACCGGCGTCGAGAAAAAGGCCAAGGGCAATGACAAGGACGCCAAGC
This sequence comes from Devosia ginsengisoli, assembly GCF_024707105.1. Lineage (GTDB taxonomy): Bacteria > Pseudomonadota > Alphaproteobacteria > Rhizobiales > Devosiaceae > Devosia > Devosia ginsengisoli_A. The sequence goes on from NZ_JANQAJ010000004.1 coordinate 102,901, forward strand.
AGACGCTCGAGCTGATCGACCGCGCGCTGGTGCTGCTGCGCGAGGGCAAGTCGGCCCGTTTCGTCGAGCGCTCGGCCGAAGAGGAAAAGGCCTTCCAGGAGCTGCAACTGCTAACCAGCAAGCCGGTGCTCTATGTCTGCAATGTCGACGAGGCCTCGGCCGGCTCGGGCAATGCCATGAGCAAGGCCGTGGAAGACTATGCCCACGCCAATGGCGCGGGCGTCGTCATCATCTCGGCCGAGATCGAAAGCCAACTGGCGCAACTGCCCGATGCCGAGCAGGCCGAATATCTCGAATCGCTGGACCTGCACGAACCCGGCCTCAACCGCCTGATCCGCGAGGCCTATGACCTTTTGGGCCTGCAGACCTATTTCACCGTCGGCCCCAAGGAATCGCGCGCCTGGACCATCCACAAGGGCGACAAGGCCCCGGCCGCCGCCGGCGTCATCCATTCCGACTTCGAGCGCGGCTTCATCCGCGCCCAGACCATCGCCTATGACGATTTCGTGGCCCTGGGCGGGGAAGTGGCCGCCAAGGAAGCCGGCAAGGCCCGCGACGAAGGCAAGGAATATGTCGTCAAGGACGGCGACGTCATGCTGTTCAAGTTTAATACTTGAGGTCGACCGCTTCGCGGTAAAATCGCTCCAGTGGAGCGATTTTAGACCTCAAGGCCACGAGACCTATGGTCGAGTGGCTGGGCCACACGCTCCATGTTCCATGCGGCGCCATCTCAGGATGGATCCCGGCTCAAGGCCGGGATGACATCGCGCTTGGGAAGGCTTGCAGCGCATCACCCCTCGATCGTGTCCTTGCGCATCTGGCTTGGGGTCATGCCATAGGCCTTGCGGAAATGCTCGTAGAACTGGGTCTGGCTGACGAAGCCGGCCTGGAAGGCGACGTTGGCGACGGAGAGGCTCCCGTCGAACAATAGCGAGCGGGCGCGGATCAGCCGCATGCGGGTGACGAATTTCTGCACCGAGATATGCATGACCTTGGTGAAGAGGTTGGTGGCATAGTTGGGATGCAGGCCCACCACCTTGGCGATGTCCTCGGCGCTGAGTGGATCGGTGATGTTCTCCACGATATGGCGCACCATGCGCACCACATAGCGCACGGGCGAACCGGTGCGGGTGCGCGTGCCTGATCGTTCGACCCAGGCCGGCAGCAGCGTCTCCCAGCCGGTTATGGCGGCGCGGCGGAACATGGTGCCGATCTCGGAGCGCACGATATCGGTGCGCAGGGCATTGCCGCTGCGATAGTCCTGGTGCCAGCGCTCCAGCGTTTCGAGCCCGATGCAATCAGGGTTGAGCTGGATGACGCCGCCACCCATCAGCGTCTCCGTCAGCCGCCCGAGCTGGGGCATTTCGAGAAAGGCATCCATGGGCAGGTAGATATTGAGCTGCCGCCCCTCCCCGATACCGTTGAGACCGATGGTCTGGTGTGGAATGCCGGCCCAGAAGGCCACCAGCCGGCCTGCCCCGACGCTGACCGGGCCGCCATCGAACACGTAATCCATGCTGCCGCGGGTCAGCCAGTTGAACTCGATATGCCCATGGCTATGCGGGCGCGGCATGATCTGGGGCGAGAAGGAGCGGATGCCGAAACGCCCGAAGGCCTTGCCGGAGGAATAGAAGCTGCGGTCCGGCCGGGGTGTCGGCCGGGGTGCCTTTTCGCGCGCGCGGCGCGGCTGAACGGGGCTCTCAACAATCATACTTATCCGCCGATTTCTTTGAAACCCGGAACAAGTCTCTATCATTCCGGATTGCTTCACCCAAGGCAAGGCGTAGGCTTTTGGCCAGAGCACGGAATGAAGCCGGAAGGGAGTATCCGGTTACGGCAAGCAATGCCGATCCGTTGCCATGGGAGGTTTTATTGAGAAAACAAGCGATTGCCCTTGGCGGGGCAGGACTGATGCTGGGTGTCTCGCTGCTTGCCGTGCAGGCCCAGGATTTGACGGGCGAACTTCCGGATCCGCCGGAATTCGCCGCGCAGAGCGAGCCCAACTTCGTCAGCGTTTCCGATATCCAGGAATACAAGGCGCTGCCCGAATATCATGAACCCGACTGGGTCACCGCGAAATATGTCGAGGCGGGCACATTGCCGCCCGTCGCCGAGCGCCTGCCCAAGGAACCCCTGGTGTTCAAGACCGGCGACATGCCCGACGGCGTCGGCGTCTATGGCGACACGATGCGTCATGTGATCGGCGGCCGGCCGGAAGGCTGGAACTATACCGCCGGCCAGAACCAGGGCTGGGGCGGCATCGATATCGGCCTCAGCGAATGCCTGACGCGCACCGGGCCGCTCTTCGAGGTCAAGGCCGACGAACTCGAGCCGCTGCCCAACCTGGCCAAGAGCTGGGAATGGTCCGAAGACGGGCACGAGCTGACCATGCACCTGATCGAAGGCGCCAAATGGTCCGACGGCGACCCCTTCGACGCCGATGACGTGATGTTCTACTGGGACGACGCCATCATGGATTCCAATGTGTCCCCGCTCAATGGCGGCACACCCGAGACCTTCGGCGTCGGCACCACGCTGGAAGCGCTCGATCCCTACACGATCAAATGGACCTTCAAGGAAGTCCGGCCGACGCAATATCTCTATGCCATGGCCTATGGCACCTTCTGCCCCGGCCCGAGCCATATCCTGAAGCCCCAGCACCCCAAATATTCCGACAACACCTACGAGCAGTTCAAAAACGCCTTCCCGCCGGAATATATGAACATGCCGGTCATGGGCGCCTGGGTGCCGGTGGAATACCGGCCGGACGACATCGTGGTGATGCGCCGCAACCCCTATTACTGGAAGGTCGACGAGAACGGCAACCAGTTGCCCTATCTGAACGAAATGCACTACCGGCTCAGCACCTGGGCCGACCGCGACGTGCAGGCCGTTGCCGGTTCGGGCGACTTCTCCAACCTCGAACAGGCCGAAAGCTATGTCGAAGCCCTGCGCCGCTCGGCTGAAGACACCGCCCCTGCCCGTCTGCAATTCGGCGCCCGCACCATCGGCTATGCGCTGGAATTCAACCTCTCGGCCAATGGCTGGGGCGAACCCGATGCCCGCGGCCAGGCCATCCACGAACTGAACCGGAACCTCGATTTCCGCAAGGCCGTCTCGATCGCCATCGACCGGCAGCGGCTGGGCGACTCGCTGGTCCGCGGTCCGTTCACCGCCATCTATCCGGGCGGCCTCTATGCCGGCACGGCCTATTATGACAAGGCCTCGACGGTCTACTACCCCTATAACCTGGAGGCGGCCAACGCCCTGCTCGACGGCATCGGCCTGATCGATACCGACGGCAATGGCGTGCGCAACCTGCCCGATGGCGGCGCGGATGTGGAAATCACCCTGCTCGCCAATACGGATTATGCGACCGACACCAACCTGGCCGAAGGCGTTATCGCCATGATGGAACCGCTCGGCCTGCGCGTCATCGCCAATTTCCAGGCGGGAACCTCGCGTGACGACATGCAGCAGGCCGGCCAGTTCGACTGGCATGTCCGCCGCCAGGGCGCCGAAGTGGTCTCGGTGGTGCAGGGCACGACCTTCCTCGCCCCCACAGGTCCGCAGACGAGCTATTTCCACCGCGCCGGCACGGACGGAACAGTGGATCTCCTGCCCTTCGAGCAGGAACTGGTCGATGCGGTGAACGCCTTTGTCGCCACCAGCGACAATGCCGAACCGTCGAGCTGATGAAGACCTTCCAGCACACCTTCACCGAGAACGTCTATTCGGTGGGGCTCACCCAATATCCGGGTGCGCTGATCATCAACAAGCGCTTTGCCAATATCCCGGCCGGCGCCCCGATCTTCATGTTCAACTGGGCGGAAGACAACATTATCCGCGAACGCGTCTACGTTCCGGCCGACACGCAGGGCGACTACGAACTGCACCCCGAGACGCTTCCGGGCGAACCGGGCGGCGCGGGTCCGGTGTGACCACCGGCGCTTGAGCTCCTGTCTCCCTCCCCCTTGTGGGGAGGGAGAGCGAGATAGGACTTAGCCCTTCGCTAGGTCCGTGATCGAGCAGGGTGGGGTATGGTCACGCAAACGCGGTGCAAGTGGCCCACCCCCATTCCTTGATCCCTCCCCACAAGGGGGAGGGAGACGACTGAGGCGCCGGGGCCAAACGCCCCAAGCTATTAAGAGGCCGCCATGCTTCGATTTCTGATCATGCGCATATTGGGCGCGATCCCGCTGCTCCTGCTGCTCAGCGTGGTGACCTTCGCCATCATCCAGGCGCCGCCGGGCGACTATGGCGACACGATCCGCTCCATGCTGATCAATCTGGGGCGGCGCTGCCCCCCACCGTGGCCGAAGCGCAGGCCGAGCTGTATCGCGAGGCCCACGGCCTCAATGACCCTATCATCGTGCAGTATTTCCGCTGGATCGGGGGCATCGTCACCCGCTTCGATTTCGGCCACTCGTTCTTCTACAACAAGGATGTCGGCATCGTCGTGGCCGAGCGTCTGCCGGCCACCATCGCCCTGGCGCTGACCTGCCACCTGCTCGCGTCGCTGCTGGGCATTGGCCTGGGCATCCTGGCGGCCACAAGGCAATATTCCTGGGTCGATACCGGGCTAGGGCATCATCTCCTTCCTCGGCATGACCATTCCGCGGTTCCTGCTGGCCATTATCATCCTCTATTTCCTAGTCTTCCGGCTCAATGTCAGCGAGGTGGGTATGTTCTTTCGGCCCGCTATGGCGGCGCGCCCTGGAGCTGGGACAAGTTCGTCAACCTCGTCCAGCATGTCTGGCCCGTGGTCTTCATCGCCACCTTTGGCGGGCTGGCCTATAATATGCGCGCGTCATGCGGGCCAACCTGCTCGACGTGCTCAACAGCCAATATGTCGAGACCGCACGCGCCAGGGCCTGCCGGAAGGCGCCGTGATCATGAAGCATGCCGTGCCCAATGCGCTGCACCCGCTGGTCGCCTATCAGGGCGTGGTGCTGCCCTATATGCTGACCGGCGAAATCGAGGTGGCCATCGTCTTCGGCCTCGCCACGGTCGGCCCGGCCATTGTCGGCTCCATGGGCGTGGGCGATGTCTATGTCACCGCCACCTTCATGCTGGTGCTGGCCGCCACGCTGATCGTCGGCAACATCATTTCAGACCTTCTGCTGGTGGCGCTCGACCCCCGCATCCGGCTGGGGGAGGAGGCAGCGAATGACCGACCTCGATACGCGTTCCGCCATCCCCCTGCCATCAGACCCCGCCGGCGGCCCGATGCCGACAGGCGCCGACGAAGCCGCCCCGGCAGTAACTCGCTTCGGCAGCGGCAATGAGGGCTATGCGACCCTGGTCTGGCGGCGCTTCCGCCGCTCGACCATGGGCATGATCGGGCTGGTTCTGGTGACCCTGCTGCTGGTGGTCTCGGTCTTTGCCGATTTCTTCGCGCCGATGGACCCCAAGGCAGCCAACCTGCCCTTTGCCCCGCCGGATATGATCGCCTTCGAGGACCAGGACGGCAATTTCAGCCTCATCCCCTATGTCTACCCGATCGGCGACACCGGCGAATTCGACCCCGTGACCTTCAGCCGCTGACCGGCCTGATCAAGGACAACCCGACGCCGACAGGCTTCTTCGTCACCGGCTACAGCTACCACCTGCTCTGGTTCATCCCGGCCAATGTCCACTTCTTCGGCTCGACC
>NZ_JANQAJ010000003.1 GCF_024707105.1 Devosia ginsengisoli
CCTCGGCCGCCGAGGAAATGTCGGCAACGTCCGAAGAGTTGGCCAGCCAGGCCGAGCAGTTGCAATCAGCCATCAGCTATTTCCGCGTCGATGCGAGCGCCGTCGCGGCTGCCGCCGCTCCCGCCCGCGCCGATACCGAGCTGCGTCAGGCGATCCTGGCCAAGGCGCCTCATATGGCGCCGCGCAAGCCAACCGGCAAGGCAAAGCCGGCGAAGGGCGGGGGCTTCGACCCTCGATCTGGATAGCGACGAGATGGACGATCTCGACAGCGAATCACCCGTCGCGGCGCCGCCTGACCGATACATCATAGTCCGGCCGCCCCCGGGCGGCCGGGCGCCCGCCGTTCATCCGCACACTCCAGGACCGACCTCATGGCCGAACGATTCCAAATATGTAACGCCCGGCGTAGGCACCGACCTCTTCGCCGCGCCCGTCGCCCGCAGGTCCAGGAAATCCTGGACATGCGCCCCATTGCCCGCTTGCCGCAGGCGCCGCCGCATCCGCTCGGCACGATCGACGTGCGCGGCCAGGGCGTGCCGGTGCTCGACCTGCGCCTCACGCTGGGCATGGTCCCGGCCGACGACACGGAGTATACCCGCATCGTCGTCCTGTGCGTGGCCGGCAAGGAGGGCCAGGTCACGCTCGGCCTGCGCGCCGACCGCGTTTTCGAGGTCACCGTGCTCGACAGCGAGGACCCCTCGATCCACCACCCGCCAGCCATGCGGGCTGGGGAAGCGGCCATTGCATCGCAGGCATCGGACGCCGCAACGGTGGTTTCGTCACCGTGCTCAATCTCGACCATCTCCTGGGCGACGCCGCCGGTCTTGTCAGCTGCGCCGCCTGATCCCTGATCGGCCGTCCGCGCCACCCGTCTCGCCCGCGTTTTCGAGTATATCTTGTCCAGTCTCGCCCGCGCCTTGCCTGCCCCGCCGAGGACGACTACCTGAGCGTTGCCGACTTTCAGCGCATCGCGGCGCTGATCGGCGAACAGGTCGGCATCCGCCTGCCACCGGCAAAACGGCTGATGGAGAAGCGGCCTGCTGCGCAAACGCATCCGCGCCCTGCAATCTGGCCAGCCTGCGCGCCTATGGCGATTATCTGTTCCGCCAGGATGGCCTGGGCAACGAATTGCCCTATCTGGATCAACGCCGTCACCACCAACAAGACTGACTTTTCCGCGAGCCCGAGCATTTTGAGCTGATGGAGAAGATGCTGGTCCCCATCACCTGCTGGCGCAGCGCCTTGCCGAGCGCAACCCACTGCTCAAGGTGTGGAGTGCCGCCAGTTTCACCGGCGCCGAGGCCATACCATCGCCATGGTGCTGACCGATACGGCCGCCCAGCGCCGCGATTTCCGCTATTCCATCCGGGCACCGATGTCCCTCGACAGACGTTCTCGCCCAGGGCCGACGCGCCATCTATCCCGCCGAAATGATCGCCCCGGTGCCTCCCGGCATGCGGAATGCGATACCTGATGTTCGCGCGCCGTCCCGGCCCCCGGCCGGAGGTGCGCATCGGCCCCGAATTGCGCCGGAACGTGCAGTTCCAACCGCCTCAACCTCATGGCGTCGAGTTTCCCAACCGATCGGGACGTCGACATCATCTTCCTGCGCAACGTGCTGATCTATTTCGAGAAGGCCGACCAGGCCGCCGTTATCTCCCGTCTCATCGATCACCTGCGTCCCGGCGGCTATCTGCTGCTCGGCACCGAGTCCATGGTGGGCACATCGATCAGCATGCGGCAGGTCGCGCCTGCGGTATTCCAGAAGATCTGAGTGTCCGTCATGACTGCACCCAGCGGCAAAATCCGCGTCCTGATCGTCGATGACAGCGCCTCGGTGCGCACCACGCTCAGCGACATCATCTCCGCCGATCCTGACCTCGAGGTCATGGCCACCGCGGCCGATCCCTATGTGGCGGTGGAGCGCATTCGCCAGGAAGTGCCCGATGTCATTTTCCTCGATATCGAGCTGCCTCGCATGGATGGACTGACCTTCCTGCGCAAGATCATGTCGCAACGGCCCATCCCGGTCGTCATCTGTTCCAGCCTGGCCCAGGCGGGCTCGGACACGTTGATGCAGGCGCTGGAGGCCCGAGCGGGTCGACGTCGTGGCCAAGCCACGCGTCGACACCGCGCAACTCCTGCAGGAATCACGCATGCGCATCCGCGACGCCGCCAAGGCAGCCGCCCACGCCAAGATGCGCGGCGTACAGAAATCCCCCGCCCGTCCTGCGCGCCCAGCCCGATCTCAAGGTGGAAGCCAAATTGACCGCCGACGCGGTCCTGCCGCCGCTGTCCGAGGCACGTCGGCAGAGCCTGATCGGCCGTATCCCCGTCACGGATACCTCTTGTCGCCATCGGCGCTTTGACCGGCGGCACCGAGGCGCTGCGCGAGGTGCTGGAGCGTTTCCTGCCAGCGGACAGCCCGGCAATTCTCATCGTTCAGCTACATGCCCGAGAAGTTTACCTCGGCCTTCGCGCGGCGCCTCGATGCGGGCTGCGCCATCCGGATCAAGGAGGCCTTCAGGATGGCGATCTCGTGCAACCCGGCCAGGCGCTGATCGCGCCCGGCAATCTGCATATGCTGCTGGTCCGCAACGGCCAGCGCTATACGATCAGGATCGAGGACGGTCCTCATGTTTCCCCGGCATCGTCCTTCGGTCGACGTGCTGTTTCGGTCCACCGCGCAGACGGCCGGGCGGAACGCCATGGGCATGCTGCTCACCGGCATGGGCGATGACGGCGCCGGAGGGCCTTCTCGAAATGCGCCAGATGGGCAGTCCCACAATCGCCCAGGACGAGGCCAGCAGCGTCGTTTTCGGCATGCCAAAGTGGAAGCCATTCAGCGTGGTGCGGCCACCCATACGCTGCCCTCGGCAAGATGGCGGGGGAAATGTAATCGCCTTTGGCCGCGAGGGCGGAGCCCACGCAGGAGCAACAGCATGACCATGCCCGTCGCCGCGGAAGCGGTTGCCCGTCTCGCCACCGACCTTGCCCGTCCTCGACAGGACATCGAGGCACGTTCGTTGCCGTGGCCGTCGCGCACGCGCCTGACCGAGGGAGCCGCCCTGCTCAACACGTTGAGCAAGCTGTTCGTGCCGTTGCCGGAAACTCCAGGGCACCGAAGTCGAGGAGGCTCTGACGCTCTTGGCGCGGTCGCCGAACGCGCGAACCGGCTTGCGGACACCTTCGCCCAAGAGAAGACGGACCTGGCCCGGCTGGTGGATTGTTGCCGCGGCCAGTTCGCCCATTGCCGGCCTGCGCCGCGCCGTCAAAGATGATGGGCATAGTTTCGGTCAATGCCCGCGTCACCGCTGCCGGTATTGTCGGGGACAGCGACGACTTCGACGTTTTCACCCACCGACATTGCCACGCTCTCGGATCCGCCAGCCGCACGATTCAGAATTTGCGCAGATCTATCGGGCAATTGACCGCCGAAGTGGACCGGGCAGCCACCCAGCGCGCCCGCTTCGAATCCGCCCATGCCGATACCCTGACCGGGCTCGCCCGGAGCCTGGTCGAGACCATTGGCGCCCTGGATCGCCAGCGCAGCACCGCCGCGGCCGGGAGCGCGCCGAAACCGGCCGCGTTTCGCGGCAGATCGTGGGGCGCATCGGCAGCGCCGTCATGTCGCTCCAGGTGGGCGATGCAACCCGTCAGCGGCTTGAGCACGTCGAATCCGGGCTCTCCACCCTCGGCCGGCGTCGCTGATGGCAGTCTTCTGGAAGAGGCAGAACGGCCGGCCGCCATCGCCGCCCTTGCCCTGCTGCAGCAAACCCAGCTCACCGACATCGCCGCCGCGTTCGCCCAGGAGGTCGAACAGGCGGAGCAGGATTCGAAGGCCCTTGGCCAGCGATGCCGCCACCATCATGGCCCCGCAGCCGGGATTTCGACGGCGACGGCAAGGGTCATGCCTCAGCCCACTGCCGGTCTCAGCACGCAATTGCGTGCCGCCGTCACCATCCTCAAGGACTTCGAGGCCGAGCGCGCCAAGCTGGAAATCGTGGCCAGGGCGGTGCAGGCACACCGTACATGTGCTGCTCGACCATGTCGGGGCCGTCCAGGATATCGAGGCCAATATGGCCTGGTCAGCCTCAATGCCGCGGTCCGCTGCGCCCAATTGGAGCCGCGCGGCGCCTCGCTACCCGTCATCGCCATGCAATTGCGCGAACTGACGACGGAGACCGTGGTGGCCGCCGAAGCGGCGATGCAGCAGCTCTGACAATCCTCGGCGCTGGCCGGCGCCTTTGGCGCGGCGGCCGAACAGACCGGCGCCGGACAGATTTCGAATTGGAACAACAGGCCAATCTGGCGCTCGACATCCTGGCCGGACTGGACCAGCGCCTCGCCGCGGCGTCCTCGCCCGGCTCAACGCCGACGGCCCTGCAGAGTTATCGCCCTGCTCGACGCCGCGGCGAGCGGAATGGGCAGGTCAGTCGGACCTGGCCGAAACTCTGGACGATACGGCCCCTCGCTATCGCCAGCCTCACCACCGAGCCTGTCCCGGATATTCCGCTTCCCGGGACGGCCGGCATTCTCGACAATGCGCCAATCCTACACGATGGAAGCCGAGCGCATGATCCACGACCGGCTTTTCCCGCACGGCAAGGCCCATGTCGAGACCGAAACCCAGACCGATATGGACCTCGACGCTTTCATGTTGTGACAACGGCTGCGGTGACGAAAAATTGTGGGCCGCCCTGCCATAGGCGGCCCACCTGCGCAAAGCGCGCGTGACTAGCGTCCGTGGGCGCGAATTCCTCGACCCGGTCCAAGAAGCACGGCGCGGTCAAGCGCCGTGCAGACAATCAGGCAGGCGCTGCTCAACGCGCCGCCCAGTTAAGCCCTCGGCGGATGATCGTGCGCATCTGCGGAACCTCGGAACCCTTCGAGACATGGCCCAGCGAGGAATAGAAGACGCGCCCCTTGCCATGCTTGCGCTTCCATACGACCGGCATGGTCACCCCATCGATCCAGGCGGCATGCTCACCGGTGAAGGTGGTCGTGGCCAGCACTTCGTTGGAGGGATCGACATGCATGTAATATTGCTCGGAGCGATAGGGGAAGCTCGATCCCTTCCATCACCGGATCGTCCGGCCGGGTCACGTCCACGCGATAATCGATGATATTGCCCGGATGCGCGACCCATTGGCCGCCGACCATGAACTGGTAGTCGACCGCCTCCCGGAAGGCATCGCCCATGCCGCCATGATAGCCACCCAGCCCCACGCCGCCTTCCACCGCAGCACAGAGATTGGCCAGCTCCTCCTTTTCGATCTTGCTCATGGTGAAGATCGGCACGATGAGGCTGAGATCGTGGATGACCGGATCGGCGAAGGCTTCCGTGGTGTTTTCCACATAGACGGTGAAGCCGTCCTCTTCCAGCATCGACTTGATAATGGCGGCGCATTGCTCGGGCTCGTGCCGCTCCACCCACCCCAAACGATCAGTGCCTCACGCATGTGACTTTTCCTCCTTGTCGACTTGCCACCGGTCCGCGCCCGCGGCGCCGTCCGCTTTTACATGATACGCGGCGCCGGTCGTGCTCCAGGGCGCGCCATACAATTCGCTCAGAGCGACGGCGGCGGCGCCGCGCGCCCAGGCCTCGTCGCCGATTTCGTCGATGACGATATTTGTAACGGCCCTCAACGGCTCGGTCAGCGCCCGCTCGAATGAGGCCTGCAAGGGCTCGATGAGATCGCGGCCCAGTGCCAGAACTCGATCCGACGAGAATGACCAGGGGCGGCGCGAAGAGCCCCGCCAGATTGGCGATGGCTATCCCCAAGGCCTCGCCTGCCCGGCTGGCCGCCGCTGCGAAACCGTCATTGCCCTCTTCGAGGAGCCGGCGCACATGGCTCATGCCACGCCCCACGCGCATGGCCTCGCGCAACCGCAGGTCGGCATTCTCTTCGTCCAGGATGGCCTTTTCGCTAGCGATGTCGGCCAGGCGCAGCGATTGCGCATTGGAAACGCCCATCATCATGTGCCCCAGGTCCAGGCTCAGCTCGCGTGCGCCGCGGAAAATCTGACCGTCATGCATCACCCCCCAGGCCCAGGGAATCCTCGGGCGACACCAGAACGAAATCGTCGCATTGGCGGGCCTGACCGAACCAGTGCTGCGCCTTGGCAATGGCATTCGCGTCGCTCTCCACGATAGTGGTGACGCCGAGCCTCTTGCTCATGAAGGCGGCAAGCGGCACGTCACTACCCTGCAGGACCGTGCTGGAGCGAACCCGCCCCAATCCATGTTCGACGATCCCCGGCACCGCCAGGGCGACCGTGGTCACGTCCGCCAGCCCGAGCCCGGCATCGAGCACGCAGCGCCGCACGCCGTCTTCCACCAGGTCCGCCAGCATATCCAGCGGCAGGGCACTCACCCGCACCGGCACGCTGAGATGCGCCAGCACCACCCCCTCGAAATCGGTGACCACGAAGAAAATGCCGCTCGAAGTGATCTTGGCCCCGACCACCCGGGCAGCGGAAGCGTTCAGTGTCAGCATGACGCGCGGACGGCCGCGATTGGCATTGTCGCGCCGCAAGTCGCCTTCATGGCGCGTGACGATCAGCGAATCGTCCAACAGCGAAGCGGTGATGGCCGAGATGGTCGTCGCCGACAATTGCGTGCGCTCGCCGATCTCGACGCGGAAATCGAACCGCTGCGACGAATGGTGTCGAGCACGTGGAACCGGTTGATGGCTCGCATCAATTCGGGATCGGCCGTCTTCATCCTGGCTGGTCCCCCTCCCGCCATTTTACAAACATAGCGGATTAATTGATCGCCTCTTTGGCACAAATGCGCCGGATAGCACGAGGGTGAACCAGCCATCTCCGCGCCCAGGCTTAGCTCGCCACTGACAGCGGCCAGCGGACGCGTCCTAATTAATTTGTAATCGGGATAAAAGTCCTGGGAGGAAATCATGAACATGTCTTTCGGCCGCCTGGCGCGGCATCGGCTTGCTATTGCCCTGAGCGCGGTAGCCCTGATGGCAAGGGTGTCTTCGGCCTCCGCACAATCGGTCATCAAGTGGCTGCACCTGGAAAAACCAATGCCGAGCGTCTCGGCACCTGGCAGGAAATCGCGGCCGCCTATGAAGCCGAGCACCCCGACGTCAAGATCGAGTTCCAGTTCCTTGAGAACGAGGCCTTCGGCATGCCAAGCCGCCGATATTGCTGCAATCCAACGAAGCGCCAGCCCGTCCATGTTCTACACCCGGCCGGGCGGCGTGCTGGAAGGCTGCAGTTGCAGACTTCGGCGCCATATCCGCGACGATCAAACCGCCGCAATGGACGCCGATGGCGGCGCCTGGCGCTGTTCGATCAATCCCGCCGTGGTGGCCGCCATGACGTTCGAGGACAAGGTCTGGGCCGCACCTGATCCAGCCCGGCGTCGTTTCCTTCTTCTACAACAAGGAATTGCTCGAGCAGGCCAAGCGTGGACGGCACGGCTATCGCCACCTGGGACGATTTCCCTGGGCGCGGTGCAAAGCTCAATGATGCCGGCATCACCCTGATTGCCGGCGGCGGTGGGGACAAGTGGCCGCTCCACTTCTACTGGTCGTGCCTGGCCATGCGCGAGCTCGGCCACGACGGCTTCGAAGTGGCCAAGAACGGCGATGGCTTCGCCGGCGAAGGCTTCGTCGCCGCCAGCCAGAAGCTGATCGATCTCGGCGCCATGCAACCCTTCCAGTAAGGTTATCTGGGCGCCACCCTGCCTGGACGCCATGGCCGCCTTCGCCGATGGTCGCGCCGCCATTTTCCTGGGCTTCGAGAACACGGCCACTCCGACTATCCAGCGTGGTGCCGCGACCGATGGTAAAGGCCTGGCGCAGGACATCGACGCTTCCCTTCCCGGTGGTGGATGGCGCGCCCGGTCTCGTCACCGATGATTTCGGCGGCATCAATGGGTGGTGGTCACCACCAATGCCCTGCCAAGCCGGAAACCGAGGACTTCAAGTTCTCCACCAATGCGGAGAACTCCGCCAAGATCGCCGAGCGCAATGCCATCCTGCCCACCACGATCGGGGCGGAAGTGGGCGTGAAGGATCCGTCCGCGGCGGAAAGCCGCGGCGCAGAAGGCCCAGGCGACCTGGCATCAGGAACTATCTCGACCAGATCTCGTGGACCCAATGTCGGCCGCGTGGTCAACGACATGTCCGCCGAACTTCGCCGCCGGGCAGATTTCGCCTGAGGATGCCCCTCCTCCAGCAAATCCAGGACGCTTTCTCACTGGAGATGTGATCGAACCGCTGCCGCACTGACCGGTGCGGCGGCGGCCTCGCCTGAAAAACCTACCCGGAGCGCCTCAAGGAGCTGCCAGACCAGTTCGATCAGCGCACCACGGCAATGTCCGCCCGCACGCCCGCCATCGCCCGCCGCAAGAGCAACCGCGTACGCGGCACCTGGCCGGTTCTGGTACTGTTCCTGCCGCCGGCCCTGCTGCTCTTCACCGTCTTCGTCATCCTACCCATGGGCGAAGCGGCCTGGTACTGTTCTACAATTGGAACGGCTATGGCCTGCCCACGAGTGGATCGGCACCGAATTACGAGCTGATCTTCAACAATGGCGCGTTCCGCCAGGCCCTCCCGATCAATAACGGCCTGATCATCCTCTTGTTTCCATCGTCATCCAGATCCCCCCCGCCGGTTCTGTGGATCGCCACCATGGTGATGCACGGATCAAGGGCGCGGGCCGCGCCCGGGTTTCGTTCTTCCTGCCCTACGTGTTAGCCGACGTCGCCGCCGGCATGATCTGGCGCTTCAGTCTGGCGATGGCCAAGTTCGGGCTCGTCGCCGGCATCTTCAACGCAATGGGCATGAGCGTACCGTTCTGGCTCGCTGACTGGCAGGTCGCCTTTAGCGCGGTGCTCGGCGTCATCGTCTGGAAAATATTTCGGCTTTCACATGATGTTCGTGGCCGGGCCGCAATCGATCGACAAGAGCGTGCTGGAAGCCGCCGATATCGATGGAGCGACTGGCTGGCAGAAATTTATCGTGTAACACTGCCCATGCTGGGCCTGACGGTGCGCTTGTCGGTCTTCTTCGCGTGATCGGGTTCGCTGCAATTGTTCGACATGATCATGCCATTGACCGGCGGCGGCCCGTCCAACGCCACCCAGACCCTGGTTACTTTCCTCTACAGCTTCGGCGTCATGCGCATGCAGGTCGGGTCTGGCTCGGCCGTCGGTGTCGTCCTTTCGTCATCTGCGTCGTCCTCGCCTTCAGCTATGCTGGATCTTCATGAAAATGACTGAGACAACCGCACCGATCGACGCCGCCACCGCCAGCCTCGCGGCCGCAGCGAAGCCTGCCCACCAAGATTTATCTCTATACGAGCCTCACGATCCTGGCGGCGACATCATCGTTCCACTCGGCACCACGGCCTGGGTGGTCAAGACCCTGGGCGAATTGCGCGGCAATCCTGTTCGGCCTGCCGTCCGACTGGCAATGGGAGAATTACGGCGGCATCCTCTTCAGCCAGCGATATTGGCTGCAAATGGGCAATTCCCTTCGATCGCCGGCCTGACGGTGTTTCTGACTTCTCGCCTTTCGGCGATGGCCGCCTTCACTCTTCGCCTATGTGAAATTCTTCGGCTCGATCTCGCTCAATTATTTCCTGATCGGATCGATGTTTCCGGCGGCGACGATCCTGCCGCTCTTCATCCGGATCCGGACTCCGGGACTGCTCGGCCACCCCGCTGGGGCGCGTGGTGCCCCCGCAAGTCGTGCTCGGCTGGGCATGAGTGCTGGCCTCCTGTTCCGGCAATTTCTTCCGCACCTGCTGAATTGTTCGACGCGGCTCTTGTCGACGGCGCCGGCGTATCCGCTTGAGCATCACCCTGCCGCTCAGCCGGCCGATCATCGCCACGGTGGGGATCATTTCCTTTGTCGGCAGCTGGAACAGCTACATCCTGCCTCTGATCATGCTCAATTCGGAGAGCAAATATCCCCGGCCGCCCGCATCATGGTCTATCGCGGCGAATTCTCGACCGATTGGCAGCTGATCCTCGCCTTCATCACCCTCACCATCCTGCCCACGGTGATCGTTTTCTTCGCGGCGCAGAACACATCATCGCCGGGCTGACCGCCGGCGCCGTCGTGGGCGCAAGGAGCCAGCTCGGCATGGCCGACTGGAACTGCGGAACATCGCCAAGAGCTACGGCTCGGAAGTCGGTGATCGAGGGCATCAACCTGAGTGTCGAGGATGGCGACCTGCTCGCCCTGGTCGGCCCTCGGGTTGCGGCAAGTCGACAATCCTGGGCGCATGGTCGCCGGCTTGGAGGACATTACCGATGGCGACATCCTGATCGGCGACAATGTGGTCAATGAGCTGACTCCTCAAAGCGCGAGCGCAACATCGCCATGGTCTTTCAATCCTATGCCTCTATCCGCATATGAGCGTCTACAAGAACATGGCGTTCAATCTCGAACTCTCCGGCAAGCCCAAGGACGAGATTGACCGCCGCGTCCGGGAGGCGCCCTCGCATGCTCGAACTCGAACCGCTGCTCGATCGCAAGCCCAACCAGCTTTCGAAGCGGCCAGCGCCAGCGTGTCGCCATGGGGCTGGCCGTGCGCGACTCGGCGGTCTTCCTGTTCGACGAGCCGCTTCCAATCTCGACGCCAAGTTGCAGCGCAGATGCGCAGCGAGACGGGCGACCTCGCACCGCAAGGTCGGCATCTTCGATCTATGCTTCATCACGTGATCGTATCGAGGCCATGACCCTCGCCGATCGAGGCCGGTGCTCAATCACGAGAAGCGTGATCCAAGGGTGAAGATCCCCGATGACCCGCTGTATCGCTGTCCGGCCAACCTTGTTCGGCCGGTTTCATCGGTTTCCCCGCAATGAACTTCTTCGAAGCGACGATCAATGGCAATGCTGCGCCGGACGGCTACCGGCCTCTGTTCCTTCCCCTTCGGTTCGACTGCAAATTGGTGGACGGGCACAAGGTGGTGTCGGCATCCGTCCCGGCGAGCATTTCGACCGGCGGGCCCTTGCCGGCGAAGTCACCTTCGTCGAGCCCACCGGCGGACAGACTTTCGTGACCTCGATCTCGCCGGTCACCAGACCATGGTTCTCGTCTCGAGCGAGCAGGATAGGTCAATACCGGCGCCAATCTTCCGTGTCCGCGCTGATCGAGCGCATCTTCGAGAGTATTCGATGCGGAAACCGGAAACCGCCCGCCGGAATTGAAATCGGGGCCGGTGCACTGCACCGCCCTTTCAGGCGGAACTGTGCAGGCACAAGCTCCCAAGGGCTTGGCTCTTACCAGTTCGTCAATGCCCTCTATCCTGCCTGTAGAAGAGCGCAGCAGGTTTGTTCGCTCGAAGGGATAGCGGGCCAGCTCCTTCCCAATCCACCTCTAGGCCGAGCCTGGGCGCAGTACCGGAGGCGAAGAGCCAGCCATCTTCCCAGCGGTGGGCACTGGTGATCGGCGCATCGGCGAGGCTTTCGCCCGGACGGCGCGGCAATTCCTGCACCAGCATGTTGGGTGTCGAGAGGTTGAAGTGGAGGCAGGCGGCGAGACCGGCCCGATCGGATTGTGCACCGCCACATCGATGAAATGGGTTTCGCACCATCCGGCGATCTTGCGGGATTCGGTGAAGCCGGCCGCAATGCACATGTCGATGCGGGCATAGTCGATCAGCTCTTCCTCGATCAGCGCCCGGAACTGCCACTTGGTGCCTAATTGCTCGCCGGCCGCGATCGGCACGGCAGCTGCTGGCGCAGCCGCCGATAGGTTCATCTGGGGTTCTCGACCCGCAACGGATCCCTCGATGAACATCGGCCGATAGGGTTCGACGCCGCGGCAGAGGCGCACGGCATCGGGCACGCTGGTCCGCGTATGGGCATCGAAGGCCAGTTCGATCTCGGGACCTAGCTCGGTACGCAGCAGCCGGAAGGCCTCGATGCTCCAATCCACGGCATGGCGCGGGTCATAGAGCGTGTCACCGAACGGACCGCTGTCCCAGCGCAGGCAGTTCCAGCCTTCGGCCACCCGCTCGCGCGCAACACCCAGCAATTCCTCCGGCGTCGCCGCCGCCATATGGCAATAGGTGTCGACCTTGTCGCGCACCTTGCCGCCGAGCGGCTGATAGACCGGCACGCCCAGTGCTTTGCCCTTGATGTCCCAGAGGGCGATGTCGATCGCGGCGATGGCGGCAGCGAGAACCTGGTTGGACGGATGGAAGCCGCTGCGCCACATGAGCTGCCACAGATG
Source organism: Devosia ginsengisoli (assembly GCF_024707105.1). Taxonomy (GTDB): domain Bacteria; phylum Pseudomonadota; class Alphaproteobacteria; order Rhizobiales; family Devosiaceae; genus Devosia; species Devosia ginsengisoli_A. Next base: position 12,217 of record NZ_JANQAJ010000003.1, read on the forward strand.
CTCGGAACGCATCGCATCCTGGCCGATGGAGCAAGGGCGCCAGGGCATCGATGATGCCTGCCACCCCCCTCGCGCGAGGTGAGCCCACCTTCGCCGATCCCGACAATGCCCTCGTCGGTCTCGACCTTGACGAACAGCATGGTCCGCCATTCCTTGACGAGATAGGGGGTGACCGCAACGATCTTCATTTCACACTACTCTCTGGGAAAATACGGTGGCCTTGGCTCACCAATTAGTCACCGAACCATCGCGGCGGTTGAGCATGGGCGCGTTCCAGAACTTGAAGTCCTGCTTGAGCACCAGTTCTTCGTTGACCTCGACGCCGAGACCCGGTCCTTCGGGCACGGGATAGACGGCGCGCTCGACGCGCGGCTGCACCGGAAAGAGGTCGGAATTGTCGAAGCCGAGATGGGTCTCGGCGGGCGAGGACCGGGTTTCGAGCCAGGAGAAATTGGCCACCGCCGCAGCAAAATGCACCGTCGCCGCGGTGCAGATCGGGCCAAGCGGATTATGCGGCATCATGTCGACATAATGCGCCTCGCTCCAGCCGGCGACCTTCATCGCCTCGGTCAGGCCGCCGACATTGCAGATATCGATGCGATTGAACTGATGGATGTCGCGCTCGACATAGGGCAGGAACTGCCATTTGGACGCGAATTCCTCGCCGATGGCGAAGGGGATGTCGGTCATGCGGCGCAGCGGATTCATAGGCCTCCGGCGTTTCGTCCCGGATCGGCTCTTCGAGGAAATCCAGGGTACCGCGCGGCATTTTCTGGCAGAAGCTGGCGGCCTCGGCCACCGAGAGGCGATGGTGGTAATCGACGCCCAGCACCACTTCCTCGCCCAGAATTTCGCGCGCCTTGGTGCACCATTTTGCAGTAACGGGAATATGTTCGCGCGGCTCGTAGATCGTCTCTTCGTGACCGGAGGGAGAGAGACGCATGGCGGTCCAGCCTGCCTCCATCAGCATCTGCGCCTGCTCGATCATCGCCTCGCCCGGCTCGCCGGAAGTGGTGGCGAAGGTGGGGATGTGGTCGCGCTGCTTGCCGCCGAGCAATTGATAGACCGGCACGCCCAGCGCCTTGCCCTTGATGTCGTAAAGGGCGATGTCGATGGCCGATTGCGCTGCCGCCAGCACCCGCCCGCCCTCGAAATACTGGCTGCGATAGAGCTTTTGCCAGATGCCGCCGATATTGAACGGGTCCATGCCGACGATGAGTTCGGCGAAATGTTCGAGCGCGCCGACCACGGCCTTTTCGCGCCCGGTCAGGCCGCTTTCGCCCCAGCCGAAAATGCCCTCATCGGTCTCGACCTTGACGAGGAGCTGCGTGCGGATGCCGACCCAGACCGGATAGGCGCGAATGGCGGTTATTTTCATGTCTGTGCTGCTTGCTCTAGAATGCTGCTACCAGTGCCAGAGGGTGCCGTCTTCCAAACGGTTCACCGGCAGGTAGGCGCGCTGGTAGGGATATCTGGCGGCCAGATCCTCATCGATATCGACGCCATGGCCGTGGGCTTCGCCGGGATGCAGATTGCCGTTCTCGAGCGTCCAGGCACTGGGAAAACCTCCAGGATTTCCGGCAGATAGCCGGAAAATTCCTGGATGCCGAAATTGGGCGCCCAAAGATCGAGATGCAGATTGGCGCCAAGGCAGATCGGGGACATGTCCATGGCGCCGTGGCAACCGGTGCGCACTCCGTAGACCGAAGCAAAATCCATGACCCGACGCATCGGCGTGATGCCGCCGGCATGGACGACGGTCATGCGGATATAGTCGATCAACTGCTCTTCCATGAGCAGGCGCGCATCCCAGATGGTGTTGAACACCTCGCCCACGGCTAGAGGCGTGGTGGTGTGCTGGCGGATCAGCCGGAAACCTTCCTGCAATTCGGCCGCCACCGTGTCTTCAAGCCAGAACAGGTTGAACGGTTCGAGCGCCTTGCCCAGCCGCGCCGCCTCGATGGGCGTGAGGCGATGATGGGTGTCGTGCAGAAGGTGCACGTCTTCGCCATGGGCCTCGCGCACGGCCTCGAACAGCTTGGGGACGTAATTGAGATATTTTGGCGTCGACCAGACTTCCTCGCGCGGCATGGCGTCGTCGGCTGCATTGTGGTCACTGCATATTTGCCGGTGCCATAGACATTGGGGAGGCCCGGAATGCCGGTCTGGCAGCGGATGGCCTTGAACCCCTGATCCAGCTTGGCGCCAACCGCATCGACGCATTCGGCGATGTCGGTGCCCTGGGCATGGGTATAGCAGAGCACCTTGTCGCGCGAGGCGCCGCCCAGAAGCTGGTAGAGCGGCATGCCGGCGGCCTTGGCCTTGATGTCCCAGAGCGCGGTATCGATGCCCGAGGATCGCGCACATGGTCACCGGGCCGCGCCGCCAATAGGCGCCACGATAGAGATATTGCCAGATATCCTCGATCTGATGCGGATCGCGCCCGATCAGGCAGGGAATGACATGCTCTTCGAGATAGGCCACGACCGCCAGTTCGCGGCCATTGAGCGTCGCGTCACCGACGCCGTAAAGGCCTTCGTCGGTCATGATCTTGACCGTGACGAAATTGCGTCCGGGCGAGCAGACGATAACCTTGATTTCGGTGATTTTCACGATGCGGACTCTTGATAGCGGACACGATCCTGCATGCGGCGGGCGCGAGGATCGGGATTGGGAATGGCGGAGAGCAGGGCCTGGGTATAGGCATGCTGGGGGGCGCTGGTGACGTCTTCGGTCTTGCCCGTTTCCACGATCCTGCCGCGATACATCACGGCCACCCGGTCGCACATGTAGCGGATGACCGACATGTCATGGGGAAATGAAGATGTAGGAGAGACCCATCTCGTCCTGCAGCTTCATCATCAGGTCGAGCATCTGGCTGCGCAGGGAAACGTCGAGCGCCGAGGTCGCCTCGTCGGCGATGATGAGCCGCGGCTTGACCGCAATGGCGCGGGCACTACCGATGCGCTGGCGCTGGCCACCCGAAAAGGCGTGCGGATAGCGCTCGCGCCAGGCCGGGTCGAGGCCGACCTGCTCCATCAGCGCGGCGACCCGTTCGTCCAGTTCCTTGCCCTTGGCGAGCCTAGCCAGCTTCAGGGGTTCGGCAATGATATCGGCGACGGTCTTGCGCGGATTGAGCGAACCGACCGGGTCCTGGAAGATCATGCGGATTTCACGCCGTACCGAGCGCAAATCTTCGCCCTGGGCCGTGCGGACATCGACCACCGAACCGTCGGCGCGGCGGAAATTGATGACACCTTCCTGCGCATCGTAGACGCGCAACAGGCACCGCCCCATCGTGGTCTTGCCAGAGCCGCTCTCCCCGACCACGCCAAGCGTTTCGCCCGGCGAGACGGTCAGCGAAATATCGTTCACGGCCTTGAGGCCGCTGGGAAAGGTGAGGCCGAGATTGCGCACGTCGAGCAGGAGATCGGGGGCCATTTCGACAGGCTCGCGATCCACGCGGATTTCGGCTTTTTTCTCCAGCTTGACGACCGAGCCGATCCAGCATGCGGGTATAGTCGTTCTGCGGAGCATGGAAGATCTGATCCACCGGGCCGCGCTCCATGACCTTGCCGCGATACATGACCAGCACTTCGTCGGCGATCTCGGCCACCACGCCCATGTCATGGGTGATGAACAGGACGGCCATGCCGGTTTCGACCTGCAAGCGCTTGATCAGCGCCAGGATTTCCGCCTGCGTGGTGACATCGAGGTGCCGTGGTCGGCTCGTCGGCGATCAGCAGCGAGGATTGCAGGCCAGCGCCATGGCGATCATGACGCGCTGGCGCATGCCGCCGGAAAATTCGAACGTATAGCGGTCGATGGCTTTTTCGGGATTGGGAATCTCGACCTGGCGCAGCAGCTCGATGACCCGCTCGCGCCGCTCGGCCTTCTTCATCCCGAAATGGATGCGCAGGGGGTTTCCCCGATCTGGTCGCCGACCCTGTGGATGGGCGAAAGCGAGGACATCGGCTCCTGGAAGATCATGGCGATCTCCCCGGCCGCGAATGGCCGGGATAGCCTTGCCGCGCGGATCGAGCTTGGCGATGTCGACGCTGGTGCCGTCGGGTCGGGTCAGCATCATTTCGCCACCGACGATGCGGCCGGGCCGGTCGACGATCTGCAGCACGGAGCGCGCCGAAACCGACTTGCCCGAGCCTGCTTTCACCCACCACGCACAGCGTCTTGCCGCGATGCAGCTCGAAGGACACGCCGTCGACGGCCTTCACCACATTGGTGCGTGTCGGAAACTCGACGGCGAGGTTGCGGACGGAAAGGACCAGCGAAGACTGAGCGGACTATTCATCAGTGCGTCTCATATGGGTCGGCGGCATCGCGCAATCCGTCGCCGAGGAAGGTGAGGCTCAGGATCGAGATGACGATGGCGGCGGCAGGCGTCAGCAGCAGCCACGGGGCCTGCGAGAACCGCGCGGATATTCTGCGCTTCCTGCAACAGCGTTCCCCAGGAGACGATGGGCGGCTGCAGGCCGATGCCGAGGAAGGACAGGGCGGTTTCGGCCAGGATCATCGTGGGAATGGCCAGCGTCAGCGTCGCAATGATGTGGCTCATGAACGAGGGGACGAGGTGATTGAAAATGATGCCGATTTCGCTCATGCCGTCGAGCCGCGCAGCCGTGACGAAATCTTCGTTCGCGATGGACAGGAACTGCTCGCGCAACTGCCCGCGCCAATCCCGATACCAGCCCAATAGCGAGACAGGATAAGCGTGATGATGAAATAGATCTGGAAGGCGCGCCAGCGACAGCGGAATGGCGGCCAGGCCCATCCAGAGCGGAATGGTGGAATGGAGCCGCAGGAACTTGATCAGGCGCTGGATGAAAGTGTCGACCTGTCCGCCGAAAAAGCCCGAGATGCCGCCAATGGCGATGCCAAGGCAGATGGCTCGAGGCCCACGCCGACAAGACCGATGGGGCAAGGATATTCGCGCGCCGTGCACGACGCGGCTCAGAAAGACGCGGCCCAGGCGGTCGGCGCCCCACAGATACACTGTGAAGGGGCGATGGCGTCGAGAGAGCTGATAAACAGGCTGGGTATTGCTCGAACAGGCCCACACATCCTGAAGGGCGAGGCCTCGACGAACAAGCCGATCCACCGGCGCTTACGATGTCAGGGTCGATGAAGAATTCGCGGGCCATGGATGTCGGGGTTGAGCCTCACTGGAGAGCCCGTTGACGAAGAGGCGCAGAATTGCCCGTCGATGATAAAGCCCATGGCCTGGGGCGGCGCATAGGTGAAGCGCGCATTGGTCTGGTTGGGATCGTAGGGGGCGATGAAATTCGGCGAAGGCAGCAACCAGGTAGAGGAACATCACCACGAAAGGCAGACAACCACGGCCAGGCGATGCTTGAACTTGACCAGAACAGCCGTCCATTGGCCCGCCCGACGGCGACCTTGGCATTGCCGGGATCGTCGGACAGGGTGGGATCGAGCTCGATGCGGGCACTGGTTGGTTCTGGTCTCGGGCCCCTCATTGCAGGCGAATCCGGGGGTCGGCGATGGCCAGAAGGATGTCGGAGATATGAGGTGCCGATGACGGTCAGGACCGAAATCAGCAGGATCAGCGAGCCCGCCAGATAGACGTCCTGGGCGAGAGCGCGCCCGCAGCAGCAGCGGTCCGGTCGTGGGCAGGCTTGAGCACGATGGACGATGATCTCGCCGGAGACCAGGGCCGGCAGGATCCAGCCCAGGGTCGAGATCGAGGATTGAGCGCCATGCGCACCGGATATTGCGCAGCAGCAGTTCCAGCTCCGACATGCCCTTGGCCCGCGCGGCCGTGGTCACATAGGGCGGTGAAAGTTCATCGAGCAGATTGGCGCGCATGATGCGGACCAAGGCGGCGAAGCTGCCGGATGCCGAGCACGAAGACCGGCAGCCAGACATGCTTGGCGAAATCCAGGAATTGCGCGCGAGGCTCCACGGCGCATCGGCGAATTCGGCGGAAACAGCCCACCCACGCTTTGCCCGAAATAGGTCGAGAGCGACATACATCGACACCAGCGCCAGCAGGAAATCGGGCACGGCCAGCATGAAGAAGGCGAAGAAGGTGACGCCGTAATCGGTGATCGAATATTTGACGGACCGCCGAGATGATGCCCACCGGAATGGCCAGCGCCCAGATGAAGACCAGGGTCAGGATGGCGAGCAGGAACGAAAAGCCCAGTCGACCCCAGATCACTTCCGTCACCGGACGGTCGAGCTCGAACGATGCCGAAATCGCCATACATGACGATGTTGGACACCCATTTCCAATATTGCACATAGATAGGCTGATCGAGGCCGAATCGCTCGCGCAGAGCGGCGACTGTGCCTTGCTCGACCGCGCCGCCCTGACTGGCGAGATCGGCCACGAGCGTGGAGAGAAGTCGCCGGGCGGCAATTGGATGATGATGAATGCGACGATGGAAACGGCAATCAGCGTCGGGATCGCGTATAGCAGCCGTTTCAGGATGAAGCCGATCAACGCCGCCTCCAGCTTGGAATGAATGGGAAGGGAGCGGGCAGGGCGCGCACGCCGCCCCTTTAGGCTGGGAGGAGCCTGATTAGTCCCGGTCGAAATACCACTGGCTCAGCGTCGGCGCCGGATGCCAGAGATTGCCGGTGATCGGGATACCCTGGACGACATTCTTGATGTCGTTGTTGACCAGCATGTATTTGGGCATGGGCCGCGAGATGCCGATGGTGAACAGGTTGTCCGCGCTGATGGCGAGGAATTCCTTCATCTTGGCCAGGCGGTCTTCGTCGGTCACCGCGGCCTTCACAGCGTCGTAGGCTGCATAGGCATCCTTGACGCGCTGGGGAGGCTCTTCGCCCGTTGCCGGATCGGAATACCATTCGGACCACTTGGAGGCGATGAAGATGTCCGCCTTCTGGAACGGGATATAGCAGCGCACGTCGGTATAGGCTTCGGAGAGCCCGCCCACGCAGTTCCAGATATAGGCATCCTGTTCGTTGGCGTACCACATCGTATTGAGGCGCGCGCGATCGGTGGTGCGGATCTGGATGTCGATACCCACATCGGCAGCGTATTGCTGCACCATCTGCATGATGTCCGGATAGGACAGGCCGAACACGTCAGCCACCATGAAATTGATGGTGAAGCGATTGCCGTCCGGTCCGAGACGGAAACCCTGCCCGTCCTTCTCCGGCATGATCTCGTCCAGCATCTGGTTGGCCAGGTCCGGATCGTACTCGGTGTACTGGGTCGACATTTCCTCGTTGTAGAGCTCGTGCTCGGGCTGCGGAGCAACCTGGGACGGCGCGCCCTGCCCCACATAGACGAGGTCGATAATTTCCTGCCGGTTGATGGCGTGGCTCAGTGCGATGCGGAAATCCTTGTTGTTGAAGATCTCGTTCTTGACCGGATCCTGAACATTGAGATTCAGCAGCAGCGTCGCATCGTTGGCCGGCAGGTCCTTGACGTCGACAAAGTGGTAATTGCCCGATTCCTGACCATCGAACAGTACCGACTTGTAGGTCGAATTGTTGATGTGGCGGAACGCGAAGTCGAGTTCGCCGGCCGTCATGCGCAGGAGCATGAGCTGAGGATCGTCCAGCTTGGCCCAGGTGACCCGGTCGATATAGGGCAGCTGGTTACCATCGGTATCGGTCTTCCAGTAATAGGGATTGCGAACGGCCTCGACCCGGTCGCTGTCCGCATAGGGAACGGTCAGCACGTAGGGGTTGAGGGTCGGCAATTCGAGGTTCTGCCAATAGGCCGGCTGGAAGCTGACCGAGACCTTGGAATTGAACAGCGACACCCAGTCGGAAGCCGTCGCATTGCCCTGCAGCAGCGCCGGAATGCCATCCGCGTTGTACTTTTCGTGGAACTGGCTGAGATAGTGCTTGGGGTAGATGATCGGCAAATGGCCCTGGCCATAAGCCAGTTGCTGCAGGAACAGGCCATAGGGCGAGTCGAATTTGAACTCGACCGTGTTCTCGTCAATCTTGGTGACGACCACAGGCTTGCCGCCGACCACGAAGATCGGGTTCTTGTCCGGGGTCAGCGCGGGATCTCGAGAACACGTCCTCGTACCAGAACATGATGTCGTCGACGGTGAAGGGGCGCGCCATCGGACCATTTGAGCCCCTCGCGCAGCCGGAACGTATAGGTAGTGGCGTCGTCCGACGCGGTCACTTCCTCGGCCAGCGAGGGCACGACCTGCGTCCAGTCCGGCGTCCAGCGCACCAGCAGCTCATTGGCGATGGTGCGGGTCAGATTGTAATGGTCGCCATTGGCCAGAATGGTGGTGCGCAGCGTGCCGCCATATTGCCCGATGCCGTCGACCATGGTCTCGACATAGGGATTGGCGGGAAGCCGCTCTTCCACCGGTGGCAGCTCGCCCGACTGGACGGCAGCGTCCAGCATCGGCGCCTGACCGAAATCCTGCGCCCATGCAATCGAGCTGGACGCCATCAAAGCGCCAGCCAACGATGCGAGCGCCAGCTTTTTGCCAGACTGCGCCTGGCCATCTTTACAGACATGGTTCCTTCTCCGCCGGCCGCATGCGGCCGGGGTTCGAAAAAGTGACGATGGTGACAGGAGAAAAGCCGGTTTCCCCCAATGCTCCTTGTCGGCCTTCTGGACGAGCCGATACGCGATGCATTCCAGATTGTACATTATCTGTCAACATCGAAGTACATTTTTACAATTGGCGTCGGACGAAGATCTGGCTTAGAGCTAACCTATGAGCGCCATCACCACACAGCCGCCATCGATATTACTGGACGCCGAGCCGGGGCCGGAAGCGAGCATCTATGAGCAGATATTGCACGACATCCTCGAAGGGCGGCTGGAGGCCAACCAAAGGCTGAAGTGACGGCCCTGGCCGGACGCTATGGCACCAGCACCAACCCGGTGCGGGAGGCGCTGCAGCAATTGCGGGGCGAAGGCTTCGTCGTCATCACCCCCAACAGAGGCGCCCGGGTCAGGCCCATCGACGAAGAATTCGCGCGCGACATCTATGAGGTCGAGGCGCTGATCGAGCCCTATCTGACGGCATGGTTCGTCGGCATCGCCACGGATGAAGCGATCAGGCGTCTGGAAGCGGTACAGGACGAAATCGAGGCGCTGGGCTTCGAGGACCCGCTCCGCCATTCCGAACTGGACACGCGCTTTCACCAGATCGTCTATGACGGGCATTATAATCGCCATGCCGCCGATCTCTGGTGGCGGCACCGCGAAATCCTGCGGGCCATCGCCCGGCGCTTCCCCTATTCCATGGTCCGGCGCAAGGAAATCCTGATTGAGCATCGCCTGATCATCGAGAAAATCAAGGCGCATGACGCCGACGGAGCCGCCGAAGCGGTGCGTGCTCATATTCTCGGCTCCGGCCGCCATATCGTGGAACATATGCGCTCGGCCCGCAATCGCCGGCTGTGAGCGAACCGATGGACGACACCCTCTATGGACGGCAGGCGCTCGGCCTACGCCCCATCATCAATGTCAGTGGCACCATGACGGCCTTGGGCGCCTCCATCATCGTGCCCGAGGCCATAGCGGCCATGTCCGCCATTGCGCCCGAATTCGTCGAAATCGAAGAGCTGCATCACAAGGCCGGCGCCGCCATCGCCCGCGCCACCGGCGCGGAAGCGGGTTTCGTCACCGCATCGGCCGCTGCAGGGATCGTCATTGCGGTGGCCAGCTGCCATGACCGGCGAAAACCTTAAGGCCGTCCAGCGCCTGCCGCTCGAAATACGAATGGCCTCCAGAACCGAAATCGTCATCCAGCGCGGCCATGACGTGAACTATGGCAACTGCAATTTCGCAAGCTGCGCGGCATGGCGGGGCCCGCCGCTTCTTTGCGGAACTGAGCTCGAGGTCACCGCCCCCCAGGTAGCTGACGCCATCACCGACCGCGCCGCGGCTTCTCCTGTTCGTCATCTCGCATAGCGCCGCCCAGTCCGGCCGACTTGGCCTGT
>NZ_JANQAJ010000013.1 GCF_024707105.1 Devosia ginsengisoli
TGCGCTCCTTGATGGCACGCTCCATGCGGAGCAGGCCAAGGCGATAGGAGTTTTCCATGAGTTCGCCGACCGAACGCACGCGGCGGTTGCCGAGATTGTCGATGTCGTCGATTTCGCCGCGGCCATCGCGCAGGTCGACCAGGGTACGGACGACTTCGACAATGTCTTCCTTGCGCAGGGTGCGCATGGTGTCCGGCGCATCGAGCTCGAGGCGCATGTTCATCTTGACGCGGCCAACGGCGCTGAGGTCATAGCGCTCGCTGTCGAAGAACAGCGACTGGAACATGGCTTCGGCAGTATCGACGGTCGGCGGCTCGCCGGGGCGCATCACGCGGTAGATGTCGAACAGGGCGTCTTCACGCGTCTCGTTCTTGTCCACGGCCAGCGTGTTGCGCAGATAGGCGCCGATGGTGACATGGTCGATATCGAGGATCGGCAGCTCGTCGAAGCCCAGTTCGAGCATCTTGGTCAGCGTCTTCTCGTCGAGCTCGTCGCCTGCCTCCATGTAGACCTCGCCGGTCTGCATGTTGATCAGGTCCTCGGCGACATACATGCCATAGAGGTCTTCGTTGACCGCCAGCAGGTGCGTCAGGCCGTTTTCGGCCAGATTCTTGGCCTGGCGGGCCGAGAGCTTCTTGCCGCCCTCATGCACGACGTCGCCGGTCTTGGCGTCGATCAGGTCGTGGGTCGGCTTGGCGCCCTTCCACTTCTCGGCGTCGTAGGGAACGCGCCAGCCCTTCTCGGTCTTCTCGTACTGCAGGGTGCTGTAATAGGTGCGCAGGATTTCCTCGGCATCCATGCCAAGGGCCTTGAGCAGCGAGGTAACCGGAATCTTGCGGCGGCGATCGATGCGCGCATAGACGATGTCCTTGGCGTCGAATTCGATATCGAGCCAGGAGCCACGGTAGGGAATGATACGGCCGGCAAACAGCAGCTTGCCCGACGAATGGGTCTTGCCCTTGTCGTGATCGAAGAACACGCCCGGCGAACGGTGCATCTGCGAAACGATGACGCGCTCGGTGCCGTTGACGATAAAGGTGCCGTTCGACGTCATGAAGGGCATGTCGCCCATATAAACGTCCTGCTCCTTGATATCCTTGACCGAACGGGCGCCGGTTTCCTCGTCCACTTCGAACACGATCAGGCGCAGCGTCACCTTGAGCGGGGCAGCGAACGTGATGTCGCGCGCACGGCACTCGTCGATGTCGTACTTCGGCTGCTCGAACTCGTACTTCACGAATTCGAGAGAAGCGGTATTGGAGAAGTCGGTGATCGGGAAAACCGAACGGAAGACGGATTGAAGCCCTTCATCGGGACGGCCACCCTTGGGCTCGTCGACGAGGAGGAACTGATCATAGGAGGCCTTCTGGACCTCGATCAGGTTGGGCATCTCCGTGACTTCGCGAATGGAACCGAAGGACTTGCGAACCTTGCGGCGGCCGTTGAACGTGGTAGCCATGAAAGCTCCTGTTTCTTTGCGATTTGTCTCGGAGGCAGATATCCAAAAATCCGACTATCAGCCGTCGGGTCTCGGGATATTTGCCCTTTCTCAGGCAGTTACGTGGGCTCAGCGATATCTGAAACCTTCCCGAGCCAAGGGAAGAGGGGCATAAAAACGCCAAACACCCCATGGTCGAAGAACCATAGGGCAACGTGGACGTCAGCGTGCCTCAGACATCGAAATCGTCATATATTCCGCAAATTGGCGCCAGGGACCCATCCAATCGGTCCGGCGAATCATCCCGTGAAAACGAGAATGCGAAATGGCACATAGAGCGCCATTTCGCAGATTTCAAGGCAAAAGTCGAAATTACTTGAGTTCGACCTTGGCGCCGGCGTCTTCCAGCTTCTTCTTGATGTCTTCGGCTTCAGCCTTCGAAGCGCCTTCCTTGACGGCCTTGGGAGCCGCTTCAACCAGAGCCTTGGCTTCGCCGAGGCCCAGGCCGGTGATGGCACGGACTTCCTTGATGACGTTGATCTTGTTGTCGCCGAACGAGGCGAGGATCACGTCGAATTCAGTCTTTTCTTCAGCGGCAGCAGCCGGGGCGCCAGCGCCGCCAGCGGCAGCAACGGCAACCGGAGCGGCGGCGGAAACGCCCCACTTTTCTTCGAGGAGCTTCGACAGTTCGGAAGCTTCCAGAACGGTCAGGGCAGACAGGTCGTCAACGAGTTTGGCGAGATCGGCCATTTGATAAATCTCTCTTTTTCAGGTGTTCAGTTCAAACCGGCCCAAATTCCACAGGAACGGGGCCATGGGGTTACGCTGCTTTGTTGCTCTGTTCCGCATGAGCGGCCAACACGCGCGCGATACCACCAGCCGGTGCGACGACGACCGACGCGATACGCGTGGCGGGCTGCTTGAGCATCCCGGCGAGCGTGGCGCGCAGTTCGTTGAGCGACGGCATGGTCGCCAGCGCCTTGACGTTATTCGCGTCAAGCGCGGTCTTGCCCATTACGCCACCAAGAACGACGTATTTCGCGTTCTTGTCAGCAAACTTCGCCGCAATCTTCGGCGCAGTCATGGGGTCTTCCGCATAGGCGATGACGATCGGGCCGGTAAACAGGCCCGAAATGTCGGCGTGGTCGGTGTCTTTCAGAGCAAGCTTGGCAAGACGGTTTTTCGCGATCTTCACATAGCCACCGGCACCCTTCACCTCACGGCGAAGCGATTCCAGATTGGCTACGGTCAGACCGGTGTTCTGCGCGAGAACGATCGACCCAGCGCCCGAGAGGGCTGACTGAAGCGATGCGACAAGCTCACGCTTTTCCGCTCTTTCCACTGCTAGTCTCCACATTGAGCCCGGCGAAAGTCAGCCGGGCCATTGCCAATTGCTGCCCTCCGATCTCCCGAGGGAGGAGAGGAGCAACGGTTACATGCCTGTCAACCGTGCTGCCCGCGAGGGCAACTGGCCTGGTTCGAACCGGGATCACCCTGCCCTTGCGGACAGGAAAATTCGGTCTTCACCCCATCTATGCTGGCGTCATCAGACATTAAGCCAACCCAAATCGGCTGGCACCGGCAGTCTCGGACAGGACTTTCACAACTTAATGAGAAAAGCTCATCAAAGTTGTGATTCAGGGCAGCAAAAGCCGCCCAGAACTGGTTTGGATGAGGGCTAATGAGTAGACCTCATCCTGAGCTTGTCGAAGGACGAGGTCGTGCCTCGCAACCTTCAACGTGCCCGACCTCGTGGTTCGACAAGCTCACCATGAGGTCTTCGAGAACTTACAGAGCCGAAGCCGGCTCCACATGCACGCCCGGGCCCATGGTCGAGCTCACGGCAACCTTCTTGACGTAGGTGCCCTTGGCGCCGGCCGGCTTGGACTTCTGCACGGCGTCGGTGAACGCCTTGATGTTCTGCAGCAGGGCTTCTTCCGAGAAGGAAACCTTGCCGACGCCCGCATGCAGGATACCGGCCTTTTCGACGCGGTACTCAACAGCGCCGCCCTTGGCAGCCTTGACGGCGCCTGCGACATCGGGGGTAACCGTGCCAACCTTGGGGTTCGGCATCAGGTTGCGGGGCCCGAGGATCTTACCCAGGCGACCGACCAGCGGCATCATGTCCGGGGTGGCGATGCAGCGATCGAAGTCGATCTTGCCGCCCTGGATAGCTTCCATCAGGTCTTCGGCGCCAACGATATCGGCACCGGCAGCCTTGGCTTCATCGGCCTTGGCATCCTTGGCGAACACGGCCACGCGCACGGTCTTGCCCGTGCCGTTGGGCAGGTTCACCACGCCACGGACCATCTGGTCGGCGTGGCGCGGATCGACGCCGAGATTGATGGCGATTTCGACGGTTTCGTCGAACTTGGCCGAGGCGCGCGACTTCACCATCTTGATGGCTTCGTCGAGCTTGTAGAGCTTGTTGCGGTCAATGCCCTCGCGGGCCTTGGCGATCTTCTTACCAACATGTGCCATCTGATCAGCCCTCGACCTGAATGCCCATGGAACGGGCAGAGCCGGCGATCATCGACACGGCAGCGTCGATATTGTCGGCATTGAGATCCTTCATCTTCTTTTCGGCGATATCACGCAGCTGGGCCACGGTGATCGTACCGGCCGATTCCTTGCCCGGCAGCTTGCTGCCCGACTTGAGGTTGACGGCCTTCTTGATGAAGTAGGTGACCGGCGGCTGCTTCATCTCGAAGGTGAAGCTCTTGTCGGCATAGGCGGTGATCACGACCGGAATGGGCGAGTTCTTTTCCATTTCCTGCGTGGCGGCGTTGAACGCCTTGCAGAATTCCATGATGTTCAGGCCGCGCTGACCAAGAGCCGGCCCGATCGGCGGGGACGGCGTCGCGGCGCCAGCCGGCACCTGCAGCTTTACGTAGCCAACGATTTTCTTTGCCAATTTCGTCTCCTAGACAGTGGCACAATTGCCGTTCAGGGAACCGTGGTGCGGAGTGCGTAGGCGGCTTGGCAACCACCATCCCCTTCCACGGGTTTCCGCCGGATCGCTCCGGCGGGTGGTCAGACCTTTTCGACCTGACCGTATTCGAGCTCCACCGGAGTGGGACGCCCGAAAATCGAAACTTCCACCTTGAGGCGGGCGCGTTCCTCGTCGACCTCTTCCACCACGCCGTTGAAGCTGGCGAAGGGACCGTCGGAAACACGCACATTCTCGCCCACTTCGAACGAGACGGAAGGCTTGGGATGCTCCACGCCTTCCTGCACCTGCTGCAGGATAGCCTGGGCTTCCTTTTCGGAAATCGGCATCGGCTTGTTGTCCGAGCCAAGGAAACCGGTGACCTTGGGCGTGTTCTTGATCAGATGGAACGCCTCGTCGGTCATGTCCATCTTCACCAGCACATAGCCCGGGAAGAACTTGCGTTCGGCATCGACCTTGCGCCCGCGACGGACCTCAACGACCTTCTCGGTCGGCACGATCACGTCCTCAAACAGGTGCTCGAGCTTTTTCTGCGCAACCTTCTGGCGGATGTCTTCCGCCACCTTGCGCTCGAAATTGCTGTAAGCCTGAACGATGTACCAGCGCTTGGCCATAAAGCGTCGCCGCTCCTAGTGAATAGTGTCCGTTACCCGCTTAGCGGATCGAAAGCATCAGCCCGACAGCCCAGGAAATGACCTGGTCGGCCAGAAGGAAGAACAGGCTCGCCAGAATAACCAGCACGAGGACCATGACCGTCGAGATCAGGACTTCGTTACGACCCGGCCAGGTGACCTTGGACGTTTCCTGCCGGACTTGCTGCAGGAACTGGATCGGGTTCGGGCGGGCCATATGCGAATCTACTCTTTGGGTTTTTGGTGCAAAACCAAAGGCCGCGCAGGAGTCCCGCACGGCTGGAATGTGGCTATCTAGAGAAACTTGGCACCAAATGCAACAGGCCGCGCCAACAATGATCGCGACCCGCCGACTCGCGCATCGATCAAATTGTTAACGATTCGTGAAGAACGTCTAAAATCCGGCTTGCGCGCGTGCCCGCAATGACATTTGATCCAATCGTGACGAAAAAGCGGCGGGAGGCTGTGGCATGTCTTCTGATGGTACGAGTTTCGCGGTCAAGGGCTGCGAGGTCCGCTATTACGGGCCGCACCAGACCATTGCCGGCCGCATCACCGGCGTTGTGCGCGTCCAGATCGAAGAACATTTCATGGGCAATACCAGCCGCTATCACCTCGATCTCAAGGTGAAGGCCGATGTCGGCGCCGTCGACACGCCCACCGTGCGCACCGCCCTGCTCACCCATGCCGCCCACCAGCTCAACCGCCTCAAGGCGCGCCACAGCGACACCCTGCCGGTGGCGGCGGAATAGCGCGCGAAGAGGTCTTGCGAAACGCGCCCATTGCCATTAGACACACCCTCGCCTGAAGGGGTTTAGCTCAGTTGGTAGAGCATCGGTCTCCAAAACCGAGGGTCGTGGGTTCGAGTCCCCCAGCCCCTGCCAGGCGATTTCCATGATTGCTGGAATTTTATCGACCCGCCGCGCTATCGCGCCTGCAGGTCGATATTGGGATGTTCGGCGATGATTTGCAGGACGATCTCGAAATAGGTCGGCCCCGTTCCTGCCTCCAGCGCCGCCAGGTCAGACTTGATCCGCTCGACGTCGTATCGTGACGGTTCCGCGAGCTTTTTGAGATAGTAGGCGCGGGTCGTGTCGCGTCCGAGCACCTCGCGGCAGGTCTCGAAAGCGTTCCAGACCAGCGTAACATTGGGTTCGCCATGCAAGGCACCAAACCCGCCATACAGCAGGTCGTCCAGCGCATCGAGGCTTGGTCCGAGCTGCCAGTCTGCATCGGCCATGAAGACGCGATTGATCTCGTCATAAAATGACGGGATGTCGTGAACTCGGCTCCCTTCGATGACAAGCGTTTTGGGCATCATGCGCCTTCCATATGGTTGGGGCCCGCGCCTAGCTCCAGATATGGGGTACCAGCGGAATGGCAAGCAGCACATTGCCCAGCAGGCTCGTGAGAAAGCTCACCGAGCGCCACGGCACCAACCCCTTCATGTAGCAATAGGCATGCGCCACTCGCGCCACGAAATAGAGGCCGGCGCCGGCAAGCGACAGCCAGCCCTGCTCGCCCAGGACGATGGAGAGGACCGCCAGCACGAGGAAGATCGGCAATGTCTCCTGCAGGTTGGCCAGGGCACGGCGCGCCCGCGCCAGTTCGCGACTGGGCTTGGGCAGGTCGTCGCGCGGCCCCATCTGGGCCTCGGTTCCAACCTGCTCGGTGAGATAGCGGCTGGGCAGCCCGACCTGCACCAACAGCAGGAGGAGCACGAGAAAAATGATCAACAGCACAATGAAATTCCTTTTGCCCGACAACGGGACACAAACGATCCTGCCACCCTAACGCCTGGGAGCCGCAGGGGATCGCCCTTTACAATGAACTATTCGGTGAACCAGTCCGAATGCGCCGCTGCCACTTTGGGCAGGGAGGTCAGGATTTCGCTCAGATGCTCGCGGATGCCCGCCTCGGCGGCATCGGCATCGTGCCGGCGGATGCCATCGGCAATGGCCGCATGCTGGCCGATCAGCGTTTCGAGCGGCGTGGCATCGGCCAATGATAGATAGCGCACCCGGTCCATCTGTGCCTTGAGGTTTTCCAGCAGCCGCCAGGCGCGTTCGCAATCGGCGGCCTGGGCGATGGCCTGGTGAAAGGCCTCGTCGAGCCGCAGGAACTCGGCAAGGTCCCCTGCCCGGTTGGCCATGCGCTGGCGCTCGATCAGCGTATCGAGCAGGTCATGCTGGCTCCGTTCGGCCTCAGCCGCCGCTTTCCTGGCTACCGCCACTTCCAGGGCCTCACGAATGAAACGGGCATTTTCCACCTCCCGCCGTGAGATCATCACCACCGAGGTGCCACGCTGCGGCCGGATTTCGACCAGCCCCACTTCCGCCAGCTTGATGAAGGCCTCGCGCACCGGCTGCCGCGACACGCCGAACTGGCGCGCCATCTCGGCTTCCGACAGCGGATCGCCCGGCCGCAACTGCAGTTGGATGATGGCCTGGCGCATGGCCTCGAACACCTTGTTACCCACGGTAGCGGGCCGCGCGAGCGGGTTGATGCTGTCAGACAGTGGCGAAATCATCGTCTTTCTTGACTCCCGTATACTACCATACTACCATTTCTTCATAGCCGCTGCATAGATGCCGGCTCGTCGCGGCCCCGGCCGCAAGGGAGGAACCACATGAAATTCATACCGCTCGCAGCGGCTTTTGCTGCTGGCCTGATCGTCTCGTCTTCCATTCCGGCTCTGTCGGCTGACTATACCCTCAGCGTCAATACCGCGCTCGCCACCTCGGACCCGCTCTACAAGGGCCTCGAAGCCTTCCGCGACAATGTCGCCACGGCCTCCAATGGTGCCATCGAGGTCAAGCTGTTCCCCAATTCCCAGCTCGGCCCCGATGAGGACGTGCTGGAACAGGCCCGCGCCGGCGCGCCGGTGGCCGTCGTGGTCGATGGCGGACGCCTTGCGGCTTTCGTCAACGAGTTCGGCGTGCTCGGCGCTCCTTATCTGGCCTCGGGCTATGACGGCATCCGCAAGGTTGTCGTATCCGACAAGTTCGAGGAATGGGTGAAGAAGCTGCACGACACGTCGGGCCATCAGGTCCTGTCGTTCAACTGGTGGCAGGGCGACCGTCACCTGTGGACCAAGGGGCCGGTGAATGTACCAGCCGACCTGGCGGGCAACCGCATGCGCACCATCGGTTCGCCAGTCTGGATCGAGACGATCACCGCCATGGGCGCCGTACCCACGCCGATGCCCTTCGCCGAAGTCTATTCGGCGCTGGAGCAGAATGTCATCGATTCCGTGGAAGCCCAGCTTCCCGCCGGTTTCGGCGCCAACCTGCAGGAAGTGACCTCTGTCCTGACCAAGACCGGCCATGTCAACCTGATCACCGGCCTCGTCACGTCGGGCCCGTGGTTCGACAGCCTGCCGGCCGAGTTGCAGACCGTGCTGCGCGACGAAGCGCTCAAGGCCGGCGACATCGCCTCCTACGGCACCCAGGACGCCCTGGCCCAGATCGAAGCCGATCTGGTCGCAGCCGGCATGACCGTCAACGAGATTGATGTCACGCCCTTCAAGGATGCCACAGCAGGTGTCTACGAAAAGCTCGGCTACGGTGCCCTGCGCGATGAACTCCAGGCCATCGCCAACGCTCCGTAATCCATCGAAAGCGGGCTCCTGCGGGAGCCCGCAGCCTCTTACCTATCGGAGCGCACCATGCTCAAGCGTCTGGCTCAACTCGAGCTGGCGATCTGCTTCGCCCTGCTCGCCGGCATTACCGGCCTGGTCTTCACCGCCGCCCTCATGCGGTTTTTCGGCCACCCGCTGATCTGGTCGGTGGATATGGCGCAACTGCTCTTCATCTGGCTGTGCTTCTTCGGCTCGAACAAGGCCATGCGCGAAAAATCGCATCTGGGCATGGAAGTGCTGGTGTCGCGCCTCGGCTACCAGCGCCGTTTCTGGCTCGAATTCGCCTGCTCGCTGGTCATTCTCGCGTTCCTGGCGGTCCTCGCCGTCGAGGGCTGGAAACTCACCATGCTCAACAGCGAGCGCACGTTCGGGGACAGTACCCTCTCCTATTCCTGGGTCACGGTGGCCGTGCCCTTCGGCTGTGTGCTGCTCGGCGCTACGCTGATCTACAACATGGTCCGCGCCTTCCAGGGCAGGCAGCAGGAATTGCTCATCTATAACCGCACGCAGGCCGAGATCGACGCCAGCGCACCCACGCTGGAGCTCTAGAAATGGCCCTGATCGGTATCGTCTTCGTCATTCTCATGGTCATCGGCATGCCCGTCGCCTTCGCGACCGGCATTTCGGGCTTCATCTTCTTCTTCACCACCCAGGGCATGCCCATGTCCATCGGCGTGCAGAAGATCGCCTCGATGAGCCAGAGCTTCCCGCTGCTGGCCGTGCCCTTCTTCGTATTGGCTGGCCATCTGATGAACGAAAGCGGCATCACCGCCCGCCTGCTCAGGGTGGCGCTGCTTTCGGTCGGCTGGATGTCGGGCGGACTGGCGCAGGTCGCCATCGTGCTCTCCACCCTCATGGGCGGCGTTTCCGGCTCCGCCGTGGCCGATGCCGCCATGGAGGCGCGTATCCTGGGGCCAACCATGGTGGCCAAGGGCTATGGCAAGGGCTTTTCGGCCGCCGCCATCGCCGTAGGCTCGCTTATCACCGCGACCATTCCGCCCTCCATCGGGCTGATCCTCTATGGCTTTGTCGGCAATGTTTCGATCGGCCGGCTGTTCCTGGCCGGCATCATTCCCGGTATCCTGATGATGGCCGTGCTGATGGCCACCACCTATGTCATCGCCAAGCGCCGCAAATATGTGGTGGCCGACAGCGCCCGCCCCACCTTCAAGGCCCTGGCTCTGGCCTGCTGGGATGCAAAATGGGCCCTGCTCTTCCCGGTGGCGCTGGTGCTGGCCATTCGTGGCGGCCTCTTCACCCCATCGGAAGTAGGTTCGGCCGCCGTGGTCTACGCCCTGGCCATCGGCTTCTTCGCCCATCGCGAACTGACCCTGGAAAAAGTCTGGCGCTGCTTCGGCCAGGCAACCTCCGATGTCGGGCTCATCATGCTCATCATCCTGATGAGCGGCATGGTCGGCTATGCCACCATCTATATGCAGGTACCGCAGGAACTGGCCGGCTGGATGCTGGCCGGGATCACCGACCCGAACATGATCGTGCTGGTCATCCTGCTTTTCCTGCTGCTGGCCGGCCTGGCGCTCGACAGCACCGTCATGGTGCTGCTGCTGACGCCGATCTTCGTGCCGATCATCACCCAGGTGGGCATGGACCCGGTGCATTTCGGCATCCTGATGATGTCGATCGTCACCCTGGGTGGCATGACCTGGCCCAGCGGCTCGGCCATGTTCGCGGTCTGCTCGCTGATGAATGTGTCGATCGAGGAATATTCCATCGAGATCGATTCCCTTCATCAGCGCCGTGGTCGCGCTGATCGCCGTACTGCTGTTCACGCCCGACCTGGTGCTGTGGCTGCCGCGCCTCGCTTTCGGCAACTGATCTCTCCCCCACTGCGGGCCGTGCTTTCACGGCGCGGCCCGCATCTTTCTCTTTCGGAGACTTCCATGAAGCAGACCTGGCGCTGGTTCGGCCCGCAGGATCTCACCAGTATCGACGATATCATCCAGAGTGGCGCCGAAGGCATTGTCTCGGCGTTGCACCACGTGCCCAATGGCGTGGTGTGGAGCCCGGAGGAAATCACCCGCCGCCAGCACCAGATCACCACCCGCAAGGATGGCTCGCCCTCGGGCCTCACCTGGGACGTGGTCGAAAGCCTGCCGATCTCCGAGGACATCAAGAAGCAGACCGGCGACTGGCGCGTCCACATCGCCAATTACCGCACCAGCATGGAACATCTCGCCGCCGCCGGCATCGACGTCATCTGCTACAATTTCATGCCGGTGCTGGATTGGACCCGCACCGCCCTGCGCTGGCGCCTGCCCCATGGCGGCACCTGCATGCGCTTCGACATCCACGACTTCGCCGCCTTCGACATCCACATTCTCGCGCGCCCTGGCGCCAGCGAAGACTATACGCCCGCCATCGCCGAAGAAGCGGCCATACGCTTCGCCCTGCTCGATGACGCCGGCAAGAGCACTCTGGCGCGCAGCGTCACCATGGGTCTGCCCGGCTCGACCGATTCCATGTCGCTCGACGATATGCGCACCCATCTCGACCAGTATGGCGCCATCTCGGCGGATAAATTGCGTCGGCACTTCATCGACTTCCTCGAACAGGTCGTGCCGCAGGCCGAAGATCTCGGCCTGCGCCTTTGCTGCCATCCGGACGATCCGCCATTCCCCCTGCTCGGCCTGCCGCGCATCATGTCAACAGGCGCCGATTTCAGGGCTGTTCTTGACGCGGTCGACAGCCCCGCCAATGGCATGACGCTGTGCTCGGGTTCGCTTGGCGCGCGTCCCGATAATGACCTGCCTGGTATCATGGCCGAACTGGGTCACCGCGTGCATTTCCTGCACCTGCGCAACGTCAAGCGCGAAAGTACCGCAATCAAGGGCTCGTTCCACGAGGCCGAACATCTGGAAGGCGATACCGACATGGTGGCGCTGATTGGCGTGATCCTCGCCGAAGAGCGCCGCCGCAAGGTTGCGGGCCGCGCCGACTGGCAAATCCCCATGCGCCCCGACCACGGCCAGGACATTCTCGATGACCTCAACCGCACCACCGCCCAACCCGGCTACCCCACCATCGGTCGCATGAAGGGGCTGGCGGAGTTGCGCGGCATCTCGCGGGCGCTCGACCATGCCAATGTGCGTTACCACGCCTAGCCGCACGCATTTTCCATGCCCACAAGCACTTGTCAGGCCCGGTCATGCCGGGCTATTGGCTAGCGGGTCGGTCACCGACCGGGCGGGTATAGCTCAGTGGTAGAGCAGCAGCCTTCCAAGCTGAATATGCGGGTTCGATTCCCGCTACCCGCTCCAAATCTTCCTTGGAATTGCTTTATTTTCCGGACGAGCCCAACGGGCCGTTTCATTGCCTTTTTCAGGCCGCGCGGGTGCCGATTCGTCGCATCCGTTCACCACAACCGCACCACCTCCCCGGTTTTTTACGGGGCTTTGCCAAAGGGGTGTTGACACGCTGTCATGAGACCACCATAAACCGCCCGGACGACGCGCCCCGGCGCTTCGTTTCCTGCCCAAGGCGACGTTCCGTGGAGGGGTGGGAGAGTGGTTAAATCCATCAGACTGTAAATCTGACCGCTTAGCGTACACTGGTTCGAATCCAGTCCCCTCCACCAACGCCCTTCCCGCACCGGACATGCTTGCTGGCCCGCCGCAAAGGCGCTAGGGCATTGCCATGAGCCGCAACAAGTTTCCCCCCAGCCGAAATACGATCCCGATACCGGGCCGGTCTATCTCTATGGCCTGCATACGGTGCGCGCCGCGCTGGACAATGCCAACCGCATCAAGAAGGTGCTGCTGGCCACGCCCAACGCGCTCAACCGGCTGAAGGAGACCGGCGAGATCGGCAAGGTCACCGTCAAGGAGACCACGCCTAAGGAGCTCGACCGCCTGCTGGGCGATGATGCCGTGCATCAGGGCGCCGCGCTGGAAGTCGATCCGGTGAGCCGCTTTGGCCTCGATGATATCAAGCCGCTGAAGCTCGTGGTCGTGCTCGACCAGATCACCGATCCGCATAATGTCGGCGCCATCCTGCGCACGGCCTGCGCCTTTGGCGCCGATGCGGTCATCACCACCGCCCGCCACTCGCCGCGCGAAACCGGCGTCATGGCCAAATCGGCCTCGGGCGCGCTCGACCTGGTGCCAATGATCGAGGTGCGCAACCTGGGTGACGCGCTGGAAAAGCTCAAGCAGCGCGGCATGTTGGTGCTGGGTTTTGATTCTGAATCGGAACATCAGCTCAAGCCCCGTACGGGCGATCAGCCGCTGGCAATCGTCATGGGGGCTGAGGGCAAGGGCCTGCGCCAGCGCACCCGCGAACTCTGCGACGAAATGGTCAAGCTCGACATGCCCGGCCCGATCAAGTCGCTCAACGTTTCCAACGCCGCGGCCATTGCCCTGTTCGCGGCCACCGCCGGACGGGTCTGATGAGCCAATTTGCCCCCTTCGCCATCGCCCTGCGCCTCTCGGGCGTCACCATCGACCAATATGCGCTCGATGCCGCCCTCAAGCAGCTCACCAGCCGCTACGAGCCCGAAGATGCCGAGGCGAGCCACTATGCCCAGGTGGACGTGCCGGTGAACAATCCCGTACGCGCTTTGCTGGAACTGGCCGAGCGCTCCGGCCTCGCCATCGCGGCCATGTTGGAAGACCGGCGCATCGGCAAGGCCGTGCTCGACATCGCCTTCGACTATCCCGAGCATGGTGAAGCCATGTCAGCCCGCCTGCCCGCCCATGTCGCCGCCGCCATTGCCGGCCATGGCATCGATATCGAAGTGTCGGTCTACCTGACCGATGTCGAGGAAGACGACGAGGACTAACGCCAGGCGCGCCCCGGCATCATTTGCGTGCGGCCGTGCTGTTGCGGATCACCAGGTGGGTCTTCAGCACGTGGCGGACATCGACGGCGGGCGAGCCGCCGAAATTGTCCACCAGCAGCGAAATCGCCACTTCGCCCGCCGCCACGCAATGATTGGAGATCGTGGTCAGGGCCGGGCTGGTCGTGGAGCCCAGCACATCGTCGCAGCCGACAACGCTGATCTGCTCCGGCACCGCGACGGCAAGGTCCGCCAGGCCGGCCAAAATACCCTGGGCCAGCAGGTCATCGAAAGCCACGCAGGCCGTGGCACCCGAAGCGACCACGCGCTCCGCCGATTTCCGCCCACTCTCATACGTCGATCTGTTCGCCGAAATCGACGAGACCTCAAGCCCCTGCCGCCGGGCAGCATTGCGAAACGCGGTGCGGCGCTGCGCATTCGACCATGAAGTCGCCGGGCCGCTGACATAGGCCAGGTGGCGATGGCCGAGTTCAGCCAGATGGGTCACCGCATCCTCCATGCCCGGAGCGCTGTCGATCAGCACCCGCAGCATATTGTCGATGTCGCGATTGATCAGCACCAGCGGCATGCGCTGGGCATAGGCCCATATCTGCGTATCTGAGAGCCGGGACGAGACGAGGACGACCCCATCCACCTGGCTGGCGAAGCGCTCGAGCAGTTGGTCCTCGCGCTCCGGTTTTTCGTCGGAATCACCGAGAAAGACGCAAAGGTCATAATCCTCGGCCTTGCGCTGCGCCGCGCGGATCAAGGGCGGAAAAAACGGATTGGCGACATCGGGCACGACAAGGGCGATATTGCGCGACCGGCCGGTGCTGAGCGCCTGCGCCACCGGGTTGGGCGTATAGCCCAGTTGCTTGGCCACTTCGAGCACGCGCGCGACAGTTTCGCGCGTCAGCCTTTCGGGCTGCGAGAATGCCCGCGAGACCGTGGAACGCGCCACGCCGGCCTGCGCCGCCACCTGGCTGATCGTCGGCCGCTTGCCGCCTGTCCAGTTCATATTCTGCCTCGCCAACACCTGCCCTAGGTTACTGTTTGCCACATTTGTCGAAATTTCGCTACATTGACTTGGCAACCGGTTGCATGATAGTTCGCACCACAATGTGAGGACGACCGGACGCCCCTCCCCGCCCGGCTAGCGGCTTCAGTTCGGCACCATCAGGGAGGCAGAGAAAACATGTCGCAAAAGTCGGGTTTTACGGTCAACCATGCGCCAGATCGCGCCACGCTCGAGCGGCAATCGGCACTGGCTATCGCGGACTCCCTCCGCTCCCTTCTCGCCCGGCAGCAAACCGTGCGCGCGGTATTCGCGGCCGCAGCCAGCCAGTTGGGCACCCTGGCCCTGCTGCGCCAGCAGGACGGGATAGACTGGCATCGTGTGGAAGCCTTCCACATGGATGAATATGTCGGGTTGCCGATCGAACATCCCGCGCGTTTCGGCAACTGGCTGAAGCGCAACGTCTTCGACCACCTGCCTTTGGGTGCCGTGCATCTCATCGAGCCGGGTGCAGATGCACAAGCGGCGGCACAGAACTATGCCGCGCAATTGGCCGCGGCGCCCATCGATCTCGTTTGCCTGGGGATTGGGGTGAACGGCCACATCGCCTTCAACGATCCGCCGGTCGCGGACTTCAACGACCCGCTGACCGTCAAGGTGGTCGAACTGGATCTGGTCTGCCGTCAGCAACAGGTCGATGATGGCGAATTCGCCACCACGGCCGATGTTCCCCGGCACGCGATCACGCTGACGATTCCGCAATTGATGGCCGGCAAACGGCTGATCTGCATCGTGCCGGGCGCCAGCAAGGCCGCAGCCGTGCGCGGCACCATTCACGGACCGATTGACACCGCCTGCCCGGCGAGCATCCTGCGCCGGCACGACGACTGCACCCTTTATGTCGATCAGGAATCCTATCCCCAATGAGCGGCAGCGGCGAGATTTCCGGCATTGACCCGGCAACCGGTCAGCCGCGACGCATTCATTTCGAGAACGGGCTGATCACCCGCATCGAGCCCGCTGCCGAAGCGGAGCACTATCTGGCGGCGGGCCTGATCGACCTGCAGGTCAACGGCTATGCCGGCCACGACCTCAATTCCGGCACGGTGGACGCCGCCACCGTTCGGGCGCTGGGGCAGGCCCTGCTGCAACACGGGGTCACCAGCTTTGCGCCCACGCTCATCACCGCGAGCGAAGCCGGCTTGCTGCACGGACTGCGGACCATCGCGCTGGCCCGCGCCAGCGACCCCGTATTGGCGCAGATGATCGGCCATATCCATGTGGAAGGGCCCTGGATTTCAGCCGAAGACGGCGCCCGAGGTGCGCACCCAGCGGCGCATATCCGCGCTATCGACCTCGACGAATTCCAGCGCTGGCAGTCGGCCTGCGATGGGTTGGTCGGCATGGTCACGCTCTCGCCGCACAGCCCCGATGCACCCGAAAAAATCCCGCATCTGGTGCGCATGGGCGTACAGGTGGCCATCGGCCATACCCATGCCACGCCGGCACAGATTGCCGCCGCGGCCGAAGCCGGCGCCAGCGTTTCGAACCACCTGGGCAATGGCATTGCCACCACCCTGCCCCGGCATCCCAACGCGATCTGGTCGCAACTGGCCGACGACCGCCTCACTGCCGGGCTGATCGCCGATGGCCACCATCTCGATGCGAATACGTTCAAGGCCATGCTACGCGCCAAGGGCGCAGGCCGCGCCTTCCTGGTTTCAGATGCCGTGGCTTTGGGCGGACTACCGCCGGGCCGCTATCGCCAGCCGATCGGCGGCGACGTCGAATTGAGCGCCGATGGGCGGCTGAGCCTGGCCGACACCCCTTACCTGGCCGGTGCGGCACGTAACCTGGCAGAAGGCGTCGCCATTGCCATCGCCATGGCCGGCCTGACGCTCGCCGAGGCGCTCGATCTCGCCAGCCGCCAGCCCGGCCGGCTCATGGGCGGCCGCGGCAGGCTGGAGGTTGGCGCAGCGGCGGATGTGATCTGCTTCGACTGGGCACCGGGGCAGACCAACCTCGATATCCGCAGCGTCTATCTGCGCGGGGAGCGCGTTGTAGGATGAAGGGTGGCGATCTCGACAGCCAGTTGCGCGACTGGCGAAGCAAATATGTTGCCCTCAACCAGGCCAGCCTCCAATGGCTCCTCGATCGCCCTACCTTGCCCGGCGGATGGCTCAACACCAAGGTCAACAGCCTGACGCTGGCCGACTATGGCCGGGATGACGGCCTCCGAGCGCCGCAATACACCTATGGCTGGATCCAGGGGCGCGGGCTGGAAGCGCTGGTGACCCATGCCGGGTACCTGCAAGCCGAAGCCCCCGATCTCGCCGCGCGGGCCATGAACGGGGCCCGATCGCTCTACGAAAACCTTGCCGCACTCTATGCGGAATACGGCAACGGCTATTTCCTCTACGACGGCGATCGGATTCCCATTCATATGGACTCTGCGGGCCAGGCGCATCGGCAACTGCCGGGCGCCGGCTTCGCCACCTATTCACAGGCCTTCATGCTGAAGGGCCTCATCGCCGCCGCACAGGGCTTCGACACACCGCGCGAGGCCGCCTGGCGCGGACATATGCAGACGCTTATTGCCGATCTGGAGAATGGGCACTTCATCCAGAATGAGCGCCAGCCGCTGGATGCGGCCGCCCTGTCCGGCGAACGCGAAAATTACGGCCCTCGCATGATCCTGCTCGGCGCCGCCGCATTACTGCGCGAGCGTGGCCATGAGGCCGACGCCGCCTTTGGCCATCGTTTCATCGATCATGTCCTCAACCGCCACATGAATGCCAAAACGCATCTGCTGCGGGACGAGCCGGATGGCGATCTGTGCAATCCCGGCCACGCCATCGAATTTTTCGGCTTCGCGCTCGGCTTCGTCGCTGCGGACGACCCGCGTATTCCGCAATTGCTGCAAGGATTGCTGGCCTGTTGTGAAGCGGGGTTCCACGGCCCCGGGGTCGCCATCGCCGTATCGGTGAAAACCGGCGCCGTGCTCGAACCGCATTTCCCCTGGTGGACCCTGCCCGAAACGATCCGGGCGACAGCTCTGGCCTATGAGCGGAGCGGCGATGAGCGGTTCATCGAATTCTGGCGTCGGGCCGACACCGCTTTCTGGCAGAACTACCTGCGCTCCGATGCGCCCATCGCCTTCCAGAACCGCGACTGGACCGGGCCAGTGGACCGGGTGCCGGCGACATCCGATCTCGACCCGCTCTATCATACCGGCCTGTCGCTGCTGGGTGCGATCCGGGTCGTCGACCGCCTCACCCGATAATGCGGCCCAGCACATCCATCCAATTGCGCCAGGCCAGCCGTTCGACCAGCTCCTGACCATAGCCGGCATCGGCCAGCGCTTTGATCAGAGCCGGCATGCCGGCTATGTCGCCAATGGCTTCCGGCACTACCGCGCCATCGAAATCCGAGCCGAACCCCACTCGGCCCTCGCCCAGCCGCTCGATCAGATAATCGAGCTGCCGCACCATGAGCGCCATGTCGGTATCGGCGCGCATGTCGCCGTCATCACGCAGGAAGGCGGTGGCGAAGTTGAGGCCCACCATGCCGTCGGAATCCCTGATAGCATCGAGCTGGCGGTCGGTCAGGTTGCGCGCGGCCGGGCAAAGGGCATGAGCGTTGGAATGGGTGGCCACCAACGGCGACTGTGACAGCTTGGCTACATCCCAAAAGCCCTGCTCGGTAATGTGGGAAAGATCGATCAGCATGCCGAGCCGGTTGCACTGCCGCACCAGATCGCGCCCCGCATCGGTCAGGCCCGGCCCGGTATCCGGCGAGCTCGGAAAGCGGAACGGCACGCCATGGCCGTATCGGTTTGGGCGGCTCCACACCGGCCCCAGCGACCGCAAGCCGGCGGCATACAGCACCTCCAGCATGTCGAAATTCGCATCGATGGGCTCGGCGCCTTCCAGATGCAGCACGATCGCCAATCTGTCCGCGGCAAAGGCGGCTTCGATATCCGCCCGGTTCAGACAGAGTGCCACCCTGCCACCAGCCTGGTCGAGGATGCGACGCAGCAGTGCGACCTGCGCGAGCAGCGATGCCTGGGCAGTTTCGAGCGCCAGCAGCCCCGGCAGTGGCATGTCGACACCATCGGGTGTGCGGTGCTCGGCAAAATCGAAACTGCCGCCCGACGGACAGAAAACCGCGAACAGCCCGCCGGCCACGCCACCCTTGCGTGCACGCGGCAGGTCGATATGGCCATCGGGCGACCCATTGAGGAAGGCGCCGGCCGGGTCGGCTACGCCCGACATGACGAGCCGTCCGAGAACATCGTTATGCCCGTCGAAAACCCTGACTGGGTTAGTCATTCGCTTCTATCTCCGTGAAGCTGTGTTTCTGGCCCGGCACCGCTGCCAGCAGCCGTTTTGTGTAATCGGATTGCGGACTGCCCAACACGGCCGCGACACTGCCGGATTCGGCAATCCTGCCACGCTGCATCACCACGATCGTGTCGCTGATCTGCGCCGCCACGCGCAGGTCGTGGGTGATAAAGAGAATACTGAGATCGAGCCGCCGCCTGATGTCGTCGAGCAGCCGCACCACCTGCTGCTGCACCGTGGCATCGAGAGCCGAAACGGCCTCGTCGGCGATCAGAACCTCGGGCTGCAATGCCAGCGCACGCGCAATGCAGATGCGCTGCCGCTGCCCGCCGCTGAACTGGTAGGGAAACCGATCCAGCGAATCCGGCCGCAACCCGACCAGTTCCATAAGCTCGGCGGCGCGCGCCGTGGCTTCTTTCCGCGAAGCGCCGAAATTCATCGGTCCCTCGATGATGGACTCGCCCACTTTGCGACGCGGGTTGAGGGAGCGGTTGGGGTCCTGGAACACCATCTGTACGCGCTGGCGCTGCCGGCGCGACCCGGCGGCCTGCGAGACATCGCTGCCCACCACGATCTGCCCGCCAGATGGGACAGTCAGCCCGGCAAGGCAGCGCGCCAGCGTGCTCTTGCCCGATCCGGATTCCCCCACGACGCTCAGCACTTCCCCGCGACGCAGCGTCAGGTCCACGCCGCCCACGGCATCGAACCGCTCCTGGCGAAACAGGCCCTTGCGGCGCGTGAAGCTCTTGCGCAGGTCGGTCATGCGCACCAAGACGGGGCCGAGGTCCTTCGGCTCGGGTCGTACGCTGCCCAGCTCGGGAATGGCATTGATCAGGGCACGGGTATAGTCCTGCCGAGGGTTTCCCAGCACGGCCTCGGCACTGCCCTGTTCGACCACCTGCCCATGCTGCATGACCACGACATGGTCGGCAATATCGCGCACCACGCCGATGTCATGGGTGATGAACAGAACACCGGTGCCCCGCCGCACCTGCAGGTCCTTGATGAGCCGCAGGATTTCAGCCTGCGTGGTCACGTCCAGCGCCGTGGTCGGTTCATCGGCGATGAGCAGCATCGGATCGAGAATCAGCGCCATGGCGATCATGACCCGCTGCCGCTGCCCACCGGAAAGCTCATGCGGATAAGCGCGGCTGATCTGTTCCGGGCTCGGAAGCTGCACGGCCTGCAAAGCCGCCAGAACCTGCTCCCGCCGCTCACCTGCGCCGAGCTTCGGCCGGTGGATCTTGAGGACCTCCTCGATCTGCGCCCCCACATTCACCACGGGATGCAGGGCCGTCATCGGCTCCTGGAAGATCATCGATACCTCGCGGCCGACGATCTGCCGCCTCTGCTGGGGGGTGACCTTCAACAGGTCCCGCCCGGCCAGCGAAATGGTGCCACGCACCCCGCGTTGCAGCACGCGCGGCAGCAGGCCCATCGTGGCCATGGCGGTCAGGGACTTCCCCGATCCGGATTCGCCCACCAGGCACACCATCTCCCCGCGGCGAATGCGCAGGTCGAGATTGGCCACGGCGTGAGGGCGGTCGGCCCCGATCGGCAGGTCGATCTGCAGACCTGCTATGTCGAGCACTGCAGGCTCTTTGGTCTGGTTCATATCAGTCACTCTTGAGCCGCAGCGGATCGGTGGAGTCGCGCAATCCATCACCCACCAGATTGACGGCGAGAACCGTGGCGGTAAGGAAAAGCGCAGGCACGAATACCCCCCAGGGCGCAATCTGGAAGGCCAGGCGCCCTTCGGCGATCATGTTGCCCCAACTGGGCATTTCCGGCGGCATGCCGACGCCCAGGAAGCTCAGCAGCGATTCCGCCACGATGGCATTGGCGCCGACATAGGTGCCGATCACGATGAGCGGCGCCAGCGCGTTGGGAATGAAATGCCGCCACAGCAACATGGGCAGCCGCGTCCCACCCATGCGCGCCGCTTCGACATAGGGTTCAGTGCGGATGGACAGCGCCAGGCTGCGCGTCAGGCGCACGGTATCGGGCAGGCTGGGAATGCCGATGGCGATCAGCAAGGCCCATAGTCCGCCGCCCCACATGACGACCATGGCAACGCCGACCAGCACCGCCGGCATGGCCATGATGCCGTCGATCACCCGCATGATCAGGCCATCCAGCCAGCGCACCGAACCGGCCAGCAATCCCAGCACCACGCCGACACACAGCACCGCGATACCGACAAGAAATCCCACCGTGAGCGAGATGCGGCCGCCATGCAGCGCGCGCGTCAGTACGTCCCGGCCGATGCGGTCGGTCCCGAGCCAGTGTTCGCCCGATGGCGGCTGCAGCCGCGCGGCGGGATTGATGTCGGTGGGGCCATAGGGGCTGATCCATGGCGCCAGAACGGCGGTGGCGACCAACACGGCCAGAACGGCTAGCCCGAATATCGTGACAGGATCGAGTTGCAGCCGCCGCATGGGGGCCGGGGATGCTATGTCGCTCATTGGCGGATCCTCGGATCGAGCAGCGCATAGATCATGTCGACCACCATGTTGACGAAGATGTAGATGAGCGCCGTCACCAGGATGACGCCCTGGATGATGGGGAAGTCACGCTTGAGAATGGCTTCCGTCACCAACCGCCCCAGGCCGGGAATGTTGAACAGCGTCTCGGTGACCACCACCCCGCCCAGCAGCCCGGCGAAACTGGAGCCGATAATGGTGATAATCGGCACAGCGGCACAGCGCAGGGCATGGGCCGTAAGCACGCGCAGCGGCGTGGCGCCCTTGGCCCGTGCGGTCCGCACGAAATCTTCTTTGAGCATGTCGAGCACCGCCGCGCGGCTGACGCGGGCAAACAACGACATGTAGAAGGCGCCTAGCGTGATGATCGGCAAGGTCATGCCCCGCAGGAACTGTCCGAAATCAGTCTGTGGCGGGGTAAAGCCCTGCACGGGAAACCAGCCGGGCACCAAGGCAAGCCAATAGACCAGCGTATAGGCCACGATGAAGATCGGCAGCGAAAAGCCGATCGAGGCCACGCCCATCAGCAGCTTGTCGGGCCAGCGCCCCGCCGTAACGGCCGCGAAAGTGCCCATGGGCACCCCCAGCACGACCGCGAAGAGCAGCGTACCGATCGCCAGTGCGATGGTCGGACCGATGCGCACCGAGATCATATCGACGACAGGCGTGCCGTAAAACAGCGAGCTTCCCAGATCACCCCGCAGGGTGTTGCCGGCCCAGTCGAGAAACTGGATCGGCAGCGGACGGTTAAGCCCCAGCGCTTCGCGCAGCGTCTCCACCTCGGCGGCGCCGGCACTGTCGCCGGCGATGATCCGGGCGGGATCGCTCCCGCCCAGATGCACCACGAGAAAGACCGCCAGCATGACGATGGCGATGACCGGCACGGTTGCCAGCGCACGCCGGAGGAGGAAAGAGATCATCTATTGCGCGACCTTGGTCACCCCGTAGAGCGGCGATGCCGCGCCGATGACGACATTGTCGACATTGACGTTCCAGGCATCGAATAGCTGGTACTGGCCACCGGGAACGAAGGTCATCAGCTCATAGACGCGCTGCTGGAACTCATCGGCAATCTCGCGGCGCTCCGCCGGATCGGACGTCAGGGCAAAGCGTGCCTTGATGGCCTCCGCCTCGTCGTCGCACGGCCACCCGGCCCAGGCCGCTTCGCAATTGGTCTTGCCCGGCAGGTTCGAGATCGGCGTATCGAGCAAGCCGCCCGAGGCCGTGGTGATGAACATGTTCCACCCGCCCTCCGTTTGCGGCTCCGTCTTCGCCCGCCGCTGGATGATGCTCGCCCAGTCGGACGCCGCCAGTTCGACATTGAAGCCGATGCTGCGCAATTCCTGCGCCGCGATAAGTGCGAAATTGTTCACCGTGGGAAGATCGGTAGGCTGCAGCAGCACGATCGGCTCGCCACCATAACCGCTCTCTTCCACCAGCTTGCGCGCCGCTTCCACATCGCCCGAACCGATAAGCTCCGTACCGATGTCGGTGGAATAGGGGCTATCGCAGGTATAGATCGACCGGCACTCCTTGCCCTCCCCCGGCGCAACGGCGGCCTGCAGATAGCTCTGCTGATCCACTACCATGGCGAAGGCCTGTCGCGCCTTGGCATTGTCGAAGGGCGGGTTGAGCGAATTGAAGCGCAGGACGATCAGTTCGCCGCGCGGATCGCGCGCCGCTACTTCCAGATTGTTGTCCGCCCGCAGGATGGGCAGCATATCGGCGGGCGGGCCTTCGACGAAATCCACCTCGCCGGCCATCAGCGCATTGGCGGCCGTCTGACGGTCGGCGATAAAGGTCCAGACAATGCGGTCGGTGCCGGCAACCTTGCCGCCGGACAGCATGTCCTGCGGCTCCGAACGCGGCACATAGGCCTCGTTGCGGTCGAAGACCAACTGGATGCCCGGCTTGGATTCCTCGGCATTATAGCTGTAGGGCCCCGAGCCGAGAGGCACGGTGAACGGAATGTTGGGGTCATCGCCGATCAGCGACTTCGGATACATGAAGGGAATGGGCTGATCCACCTTGGCCAACACGTCCAGCACCAGCCCATAGGGCGCGTTCAGCGTCAGCACGAATGTCTTGTCGTCGACGGCCACCAGGGACTCAGTGCTCGCCTTGAGCGTGCCGCCCATGCCGTCCTTGGCGAAGAACCGTTCCAGCGAAGCCACGCAGTCCTCGGCCGTTACCGGCGTTCCATCATGCCAGGCCAGCCCGTCGCGCAGCACGAAGGTGTAGACCAGCCCGTCGTCGCTCACCGTGTAGCTATCGACCATCTGCGGATGCGGGACCAGGTTGCTGTCCATCGCAAACAGCGTATCGAACACCAGGAACCCCATATTGCCGGTGATCTTGGCGGTAGTCTGGCTGGGATCGAGCGTCGGCAGGTCGCTCGACGGCACGAATTTCAGCACGTTTTCCTGCGCGAAGACCGGACCGGCCAGCGCGGTTCCGGCCAGAAAGGCCACAGCCAGAGCGGCCGCGAAAAAGTTACGTTTAGGCATCACCAATTCTCCCTTGTCGCGCCACCCCGGGGCACGCGCCGATCCTCCTCGCCCGCACGGCCCACAAATCCAGAGCAAGCACTGAGGCGATGTTGGAAACGCTATAGTGCAACCGGTTGCATGTCAACGCAGCCGTAAGTAGGATACTGGCAGCAACACAGGGAGTGCCGCGCAGCTTCACATGACCCATATCCCGAAAATCCAGGTCGAAATGCACAAACAGGATTATATTTCAAAGCTCTGGGAGCTTCTGCGCACCCAGCCGGCCACGGCACCGCAAGTTGTCCGCGCGACAGATGAAGACCATGGCGACTACATGGTTGAGTCCCTCGACCTGGACTATGCCGGAACCATCATCCGCGGGTTTCTGACACGTCCCAAGGCAACCGGTCGCCATCCTGCCATGCTCTATGCCCATGCGCATGGCCGTCGCTACGACATCGGCGCCCGCGAGCTATTGGATGGTCGGGCCGCGTTACGCGGCCCCTTGGGTCCGGTTTTCGCCCGAGCCGGATTCGTCACCCTGTGCATCGATATGCCGTGTTTCGGAGCCCGGGCCAGTATTTCGGAAGATGCCCTGGTGAAGCAGACGCTCTGGCGAGGAAGCACCGTCATGGGACAAATGCTGAGCGAACTGTCCGGCGCGCTAAGCTATCTCTGTGCCCGCCCGGATGTGGATGCGGAACGCATCGGCGCGTTCGGCATTTCCATGGGCGCCACCCATGCCTATATGCTCGCCGGGCTCGACGCCCGCATAAAGGCCGTTGCTCACCTGTGCTGCTATGCCGATTTCGAGACGTTGATCGAACTCGATCATCACGACCTGCATGGTCACTATCTCACCATTCCCGGATTTTCCCACGCAACGTCGGTGGGACAGATCGCCGGCCTTATCGCGCCGCGGCCACAACTCATCTGCAATGGTGCCGACGATCCGCTGACCCCGCCATCGGCGGTCACGCGCGCCTATAAGGAAACCGAGGCAGCCTATCAGGCATCCGGCAGCCCGGAAAATCTGCGCTATATTGCCTATCCCGACACCGGCCACACCGAAACCGATGCCATGCGGGACGAGGTCATGGCGTTCTTCGCAACGCATCTCGGACAAGCGAAAAGACTGACAGGCGTCAGGGGAGCTGGTCGACGCCCTAGAGCGTCCCCCGCAGCGGCGGCGCATCGGCCGTGATCACGTCGCGACCGAAGACCCCGGTATCCTTGGGCACGAGGCGCACCACCGAATAGCCGCGCTCCTGCAATTGCGCCAGGAACAACGGCAGCGTCTGCACCGTGCGCTGGTGGATGTCGTGGAACAGGATGATGCCGCTGCCCCGCGCGTCCAGCCGCGCCATGGTCCGCGCCACGACGGTCTCAGGCGTGTCCTTGTAGTAATCCTTGCTGTCGATATCGACATCCAGAATGACCATGCTGCCCTGCATCAGATTGGTACGCAGGAAGCCGGTCTGCGACAGATAGGGGAAGCGGAAGAAGGGCGAGAGCACCTGCCCGCCCCCGGCCAATGCCAGCCGCACCGCCCGTTCGCCTTTGGCAATCTCATCCAGCGCCGCCTGCCGATCGAGCGTGCTCAGGTCGACATGGTCGAACGTATGGCTGCCCACCGTGTGGCCGCTCGCCGCCACCTGTTGCGCCAGAGTCGGGTGGGCCTGTGCCGACGCCCCCAGCATCAGGAACGTCGCCTTGACGCCGAAATCGCGCAAAGTGGCAAGAATTTCGGTCGTCTTGCCGGGCCGCGGACCATCGTCGAAGGTCAGGATGACTTCGCCGGGACGCAGGATGATGTCCGTCGTCGAGGCCACGGCCAGCGTCCGCCCGCCGAGATTGCCCGACGAAAAGATCTGCTCGGGCATGGGCTGTTGAGAAATCGGCTGCGAGGCCGGCAGGATGCTGTTGGTGATCAGCGGCGCCGCATTGGCCTGCTGTTGCGCCACCATATGCGGCTCGGGTGGCTTGGCACAGCCCGCCAGCGCCGCACCCGCAACCACAAGACACATAACAAAACGCGAAAGCGACACAGCCTGAACTCAGCACGATCAAAACTGAGCTCACTTTTCGCGATTATGGTTAACAATCCCCTCGCGAAAACTTAAGGATTACTTACCCGCCAACGATTTAGCCTTCCGCCCCAGCGTATCCAGCGCGCTGAGAAAGGCCGAGCGATCAGCCGGCCGGAACCCGGCATTGTAACCCTTGATCTCCCCCGTCTCGCGGAGATGCTGCTTGAGGTCGCGCATGGCCAGCGCCATGCCGATGGAGGCCGTGGTGAAGGGCTTGCCGGTAAAGCCCAGCACATGGCAGCCCTTGTCGATGGCCCGGCTCGCCAGTGGGATATCGGCTGTGAGCACGATGTCGTTGGCCTGCGCAGCGTCGACGATCCAATCGTCCGCCGCGTCGGCCCCTGCCGGCACCACCACGACGCGGATCATTGGATCGCGCGACGGCCGCACCCCGCCATTGCTGACCAGCGTGATGACAAGCCCCAGCCGCTCAGCCACCCGCATGGCTTCTTCCTTGACCGGGCAGGCATCGGCATCGACGAAAATAGTCGGTTCAGGCATGGGCGATGACGTCTTTCACGAAGGCGAGCCGCTCGGCGACCGGCGCCTTGGGCAATTCGACGATGCGATAGCCCAGTTCTGCATAGACGTCACCCATGGGTTGATAGATGCGCTGCGCATGCTCCCAACCCTCGATGCGTTCGGCATCGGTGGCAAATATTTCGCGCCAGGGCGGCGCGAAGAAGACCACCTTGTTATAGCGATAGAGCGTGGCAGCGCGGTGATAGTGCTGACTGTCTGTAATCCCGAGCATGCGGCCATAGGCGACAAGGTCGGGGATACCACGGTCGCACAGCACCGGGCCGGACGCGCTCCGCAGGCTCTGCCAGGTCTGGATATCCCGATCCAGCATGAGTTCGGCAAACATCGCCGGGTTCCGCCATTGCACCGCCGGACCGTCGATCACAGCCTGGCTCTGGATGACCGCCCGCGCCGCCTCCTGCCCGATGCCCAATCCGACCCCGGCGGCGGCCTCCAGGAGTGTCGTCTTGCCACCGGCAGGCGCACCAGTGACGATGAAGAGATTGTCGGCATGATGAGTCATGATGCGTCCTCGTGATGAGACAGATGGAGGCGGGAAATGCAGGGGAAGGTGATCGACAAGGCGCACTGGGCGGATGCCTCGGTGGGCGTCGGCAATTGGCGCGGGGAGTTCGAGGGCGGCGCCCATGGCGCGGGCATTAGCGTGATCTTCGTCCACACCGAAAAACCCGGCGGAGGGCCACGCCTGCACAAGCACCCCTACCCCGAAACCTTCATCATCCGCAATGGCCGCGTGCGCTTCACCGTCGGCGACGAGACGCTCGAGGCATCGGCCGGACAGATCGTGGTCTGCCCCGCCAATGTACCGCACAAATTCGAGAATCTGGGTCCGGGACTATTGGAGCAGATCGACATTCACGAAGCCGGCGCCTTCGAAACCATCTGGCTGGAATGAGGGCATATCCTCATTGTGGCAGGTGAAGCCTGGTATCGAGCGCAAATCCTTCCTGCGACCGCAGGGCGTAGCGTCCAGCGGCCTTTGCTGCGACGAAGACAAGGTTCCAGCTATTGGTCGAAACCACGCTGGGCACCAGCACGAACGGATGCGCACGCAGCAACGCATCCCCGAAAGCCTGCTGGCCGACGCTCGGTATGCCGGGGTGCAGCCAATTCGCATTGGGCAGGGATGACGCCTCGACCACATGCACATCCCCGGGATCGAGAACGCGCAGCGACGTCAGGACATGGGGAACGGTATCCATGCGCTTGAAGCCGCGATGCACCGCCACTTCGAGAATGCTGGTCGAGGCATCGAGCGCACAATAAACCGCCCTGGTACCGGCCCTGCTCCATCGCCCGCCAAACCTGTAGGCGCCCTCCCCGCTGTCCCAGCTTGTGGCGAACTGGCGCGCATCGAGCCGCCAGGCGATGAGGTCGGTTCCGCCCAGCGGGCCGGGCAGCGGTGCCGTCACACATAGACCCCATATTCGATCTGGC
The DNA here is from genome assembly GCF_024707105.1 of Devosia ginsengisoli. GTDB lineage: Bacteria > Pseudomonadota > Alphaproteobacteria > Rhizobiales > Devosiaceae > Devosia > Devosia ginsengisoli_A. The sequence continues at coordinate 27,856 of NZ_JANQAJ010000013.1, forward strand.
CGAGGAAGGCTTCGACCAGTTCCGCACCGGCCGACGTGGTCAGCAGATCAAGCGGCTTGTGGCCGTTCAGCCCGATTGCCGGCTCATTGAGCCATTCCTCGGCATCGCGCTGGCTGCCCATGATTTCAGTGGCCTTGGCCAGTATCTCGGCGAACTTCCACACCCGTCCGCTCTGTTCGACGCTGAGCGGCTGCTTGGGATCAGCGCGCCGGCGCTGCAGGGTGCGCACACTCATACCGATGGCCTTTTCGAAAGCCATGGCATCGAGCACCGTCAACTGCCCCTCGAGATAGCTCAGCGCCTCTCCGGGCAGGCCAGCCGCGATGAGTTGATGGGCATCGAGACCATCATGCACGATCTGCTTGAGCAGCCGCTTGCCGCCCAGCAGCGCCGAAGCGCGGACAGGCTCGCTCACAAAAGGCATCTGGGCAGCTTCGGCCAGACCGTGCATGGCAACCTCCGTCATGTGTCGCATTATTTACGTCACATGTCGTAAAATGTCAAATCAGTACACCACAACGCTCCGGATGCTCTCGCCGGAATGCATCATCTCAAAACCCTTGTTGATGTCTTCGAGCCGCAGCGTATGGGTGATCATCGGGTCGATCTCGATCTTGCCGTCGAGATACCAGTCGACGATCTTGGGCACATCCGTCCGGCCCTTGGCGCCACCGAAAGCCGTGCCCATCCAGGTACGGCCGGTGACGAGCTGGAACGGGCGCGTGGAAATTTCCTGCCCTGCCCCGGCCACGCCGATGACCACCGACTTGCCCCAGCCACGATGACTGCATTCCAGCGCCTGACGCATAACCGTGGTGTTACCGGTGCAGTCGAACGTGTAATCGGCCCCGCCGATCAGATCGCCACGACGCTTGGTAAGATTGACGAGATAAGGAACGATGTCTTCCCCGATCTCCTTCGGATTGACGAAATGCGTCATGCCGAAGCGCTCGCCCCATTCCTTCTTGTCGTTGTTGATATCGACGCCGATGATCATATCGGCACCGGCCAGCCGCAGCCCCTGGATCACGTTGAGCCCGATGCCGCCCAATCCGAACACCACGGCTGTCGCGCCGATTTCCACCTTGGCCGTGTTGATCACCGCGCCGATACCGGTAGTGACGCCGCAGCCGACATAGCAGACCTTGTCGAAGGCCGCCGACGCGTCGATCTTGGCCACCGCGATCTCAGGCAGCACGGTGAAATTCGAGAACGTCGAGCAGCCCATATAGTGATGGATCGGCTTGCCTTCGAAGGAGAAGCGCGAGGTGCCGTCGGGCATCAGCCCCTGCCCCTGCGTGGCGCGGATCGCGGTGCAAAGATTGGTCTTGCCCGAGCGGCAGGAATAGCATTCCCGGCATTCGGGCGTGTAGAGCGGAATGACGTGGTCACCCTTCTTGAGGCTGGTGACACCCGGTCCCACATCCACCACCACGCCTGCCCCCTCATGCCCCAGAATGGCCGGAAACAGGCCCTCGGGATCGGCACCCGACAGGGTGAAGTCGTCGGTGTGGCAGATACCCGTCGCCTTGATTTCGATCATCACCTCGCCGGCCTTGGGGCCGTCGAGATCGACCTCGACGATTTCGAGCGGCTTGCCGGACTGGAAGGCAACGGCGGCGCGGGTCTTCATGAGGGATTCTCCTGTTCGATTTCCCCATGACTGGCACAGGCCCGCCTTGTGGGCAACCGAGCCCTATTGTCCTCCACCCAGCGTCAACGCCACATTCACTGTGGCCGCCAGGATCACGGTATTGAAGAAAAAGGCGAACGTGCTGTGGGCAATAACGCGCCGCCGCATGCTGTTGGACGTCACCTTGATATCAGAGGTCGCAACAGCCGCACCCAGCACATATGAAAAGTAGAGGAACGCCGTGCCGTTCGGCTCCTCATCGCCCGGAAAGCTCAACCCGCCGGCAACCTCGGAATCACCAGCCGCCTCCTCGGGCGCCTCGTAATATTCGTAGGCATAGTGCAAAGCCGCCATCGTGTGGAAGGCAAACCACCCCAGCAGCACTGAGGTCACCGAAATCACCACTTCGCCGATATCGGGATCATCCCCGCCATTGAGGGCGAGGAACAGGGAAACCACGCAGACCACCACCACGCCCACAGCAATGAAGAAAATGCCACCGACCGGGGCATCTTCTTCGCGCGCATGTTTGGCAAGAAATTCCGGCGTCAGCTTCGGTAGCTTCCTGGCCACCATGCCGAGGTAGCACAGGAAAAACGCATTGCCGCCAATGCCGATCGCATAGGCCGGCACCAACCAGACGGTCAGCGCAAAGGCCACGAGCCCAACGCCACATGCCTGATAGAACAGCCGGTGCCTGTGTGACATACGACGCGACAGCACGGAAAAGTGGTTCTTGGGCATCTCAGACTACCAGCGGACGACAGCGCACTGTGCGCCGCCGACCCGACAGCGTCAAACCAGCCCGGTCTGCGCCCCCGGCCCCGGCGTCGCGCCGGGTGGCACCTTGCCGAGAATGATCATGCCCAGCACTTCGTCCTTGGTCACATCCTCGGTGCGGGCGCTGCCCACCACCTGGCCATTCTTCATCACCACCACCCGGTCCGCGAGGTCGAACACGTCATGGATATCGTGGCTGATGAGGAAAATGCCGATGCCGTCGGATTTGAGCTGCTTGATGAGTTCCCCCACCTGCGCCGTCTCCTGCGGCCCCAGCGCCGCCGTGGGCTCGTCCATGATCAGGATGCGGGCATTGAACAGAATGGCGCGGGCAATGGCCACCGACTGACGCTGGCCGCCCGAAAGCGCCTTCACCGGCTCCTTGAAGCGGCGGAAATTCGGATTGAGCCGCCCCATCACCTCGCGCGCCTTGGACTCCATCGCCGCATCGTCCAGCGTGCCGATCGCCGTGGTGATCTCGCGGCCAAGGAACAGATTGGCGGCGGCATCGACATTATCGGCCACAGCTAGCTGCTGATAGATGGTCTCGATACCATAGGCTTTGGCATCGCGCGGATTGTTGATCGTGGCGTCCTCGCCATTGATGCGGATCGAACCGGCATCGCGCTTGTAGGCGCCCGACAGGATCTTGATCAGCGTCGACTTGCCGGCGCCGTTATGGCCGAGCAAGCCCACGACTTCGCCCGGAAACAGGTCGATCGAAGCGCGATCCACCGCACGGATGCCACCGAAGGCGATGGAGATGTCATTCATCTCGACGAGAGGCGTTCTGGTGTCCAGCATGACAAGGACTCCCTAGTGTTTATTGCGGCGGTAGAGCGTGTCGAGCCACACCGCGAAGACGAGGACCGCACCGACCACGATGGATTGCAGCGGGCTGTCGAGCCCCATCAGCACCATGCCCGATTGCAGCGACTGCATGACCAGCGCACCCAGCAGCGCTCCGGCAATGGTGCCGACGCCACCAGCCAGCGACGTGCCACCGATCACCGCCGCGGCGATGACATAGAGTTCGTCCAGCGTGCCCAAAGCATTGGTCGCGGCATTAAGACGGGCTGACGAGATAGCGGCCGCGATGGCGCAGAGCGCGCCCATCAGCATGAAGATCTTGACCGTCACCCAGCGCGTATTGATGCCCGCCAGTTCCGCCGCCTCGGGGTTGCCACCCATGGCGAACACATAGCGGCCGAAACGGGTGCGCGTGGCGATGAAGGTCATGACCACGCCGACGCCAAGTGCGATCAGCACCGGAATGGCGATGCCATGCGAGATGAACAAGCCGCTTTCCGGCACCGGAATGCCATTGGCCTCGGCATATCGGGCGGCGATACGCACCGGCCAGGGATAGGCATTGGCCACCAGGACCGCGCCGATGACCAGTCCGCAGCCGATAATCGCCAGGGCGATTTCGGCCCAGATTGGCCGCAGCGGAAAATTGAAACGGCGGCGCTGGCGCCGACCCCAATAGAGGCCGATGAGAATTGCCGCACAGGCAATGACGGCGACGATCCAGCTCCACAACGAGCCGACCGAGCCCGCCGGGCCACCGCCCATGAGCTGGAAGGTCGGATCCATCGGCGCCACCGTGCGCCCCATGGTCACCCACCAGGCCGCGCCGCGCCAGACAAGATAGCCGCCGAGAGTGACGATGAAAGCAGGTACGCGCAGATAGGCGATGATCGTGCCCTGCAGCGCGCCAATGCCGACACCCACCACCAGGCCCGCCGCCAGCGACAGGACCCAGATCATTGGATGTCCGAGCCCCAGGCCGAGCTGGGATGGCAGGATATCCGTCTGCATCACCCCCATCACCATGCCGACGACACCCAATATGGAGCCGACGGACAGGTCGATATTGCGGGTGACGATAACAAGCACCATGCCGGTGACCATCACGGCCACCGAAGCCGTCTGCACCGACAGGTTCCAGAGGTTTCGCGGCGTCAGGAACAGCCCGCCCGAAAAGATGTTGAAGCCGATCCAGATAATCGCCAGGGCCCCGATCATGCCCAGCAGGCGCGTATCCAACTCGGTCGCCATCAGGAAGCGTTGCAGCGGATTCTGCGCAAACCGGCTCGGGTGAATATTGGTTGGAATGGCGTGCTGATCTGCCAAAGGTGCGTCTCCCCGCTGGGCTGCCCCGCCATCCGGCGGTGCTGTCCTGTCACGACGATGCCGCAGCGCGAACGCCGCGGCACCGTTTCAGTCAGGATATTACGTTTACGTCTCAATCACACGCGGCAACCGAACCGGCGGTCACGCCGGCGCAGACCACGTCCTTGGACACCCAGCCGGCGTCGATGACGACGTCGAGATTGTCCTTGGTGATGGCGACGGGGGCGATGAAGAAGGCGTTCATGGCAACCCCCTTCGGCCCGCCATTGAATGGCACCACGCCGGTGACGGCATCGAGAGCGGTGCCGCCGGCCAGTTCGAGCGCCACTTCAGCGGCCTTCTTGCCCAGTTCGCGCGCGTCCTTCCAGACCGAAACGGTCTGGGTGCCGAGCGCAATGCGGTTGAGGGCGGCATGGTCGCCGTCCTGGCCCGAAACCGGCACCGAACCGGCCAGGCCCTGCGCGGCCAAGGCCGCAATGGCGCCGCCAGCGGTACCATCATTGGAAGCGACGACAGCATCGACTTCATTGTTATTGGCGGTCAGGAACTGTTCCATATTCGCCTGGGCGACTTCCGGGTTCCAGTTGTCGGTATAGGCTTCGCCGACATTCTTGATCGCGCCGGAATCGATGCCGGCCTGCAGCACTTCCATCTGGCCTTCGAACAGGAAGTCCGCATTGGGATCGGCCGAGTTGCCCTTGATGAAGACATAGTTGCCTTCCGGCTGGACGGCAGCGACGCCGGCAGCCTGCAGCCGCCCGACTTCCTTGTTGTCGAAGGTCAGGTAGAAGGCGTCCGGATTCTCGATCAGGCGATCATAGCCGACCACCGGAATGCCTTCGGCAACGGCTGCGGCAACGGCCGGGCCAACAGCTTCGCTGTCCTGGGCCAGCACGATGATCGCATCGGCGCCCTGCGCGATGAGGCTTTCGATATCGGTGAGCTGCTTGGAGGCCGACGACTGCGCGTCAGCCGAGATATAGGTCGCGCCGGCCGCTTCGAGCACGCCCTTGATGGCGGCTTCGTCGGTCTTCCAGCGTTCTTCCTGGAAGTTGTTCCAGCTCACGCCGACAACAACGCCGTCCTGAGCATAGCTGGTCACACCGGCCACGCCGGAAATAACGGTCGTGCACAGCAAGACCGTGAGAAACTTGTTCATGTCTGTCCTCCCTCGCGGGCAGTCCTCTGCCCACTTACGTGCCGGTGGCTTCGCCCCAGCGGGCACTCTCCACCAGCGCCCTGAGCATTAATTTCACTGCTCGAAAAAACATGTGACATACTGGCCTCAATTGAGTCAACTTCAATTTCGAAACCCGAAATAAATACAGTTTGCGATATGGGCGGGGGAATGGTGTGTTGCGTCGGTGTGAGGAGTAAGGCGGTTGGCGCGGAACGTCAGCGATAGCGACAGCGTCCGGCGTCAGAACCGGGGCCTCGTCCTCGGCGCCCTGCGTGTACAGGGGCCTTTGTCGCGCACGGCGCTGGCCGCGAGCACCGGGCTCAGCCATGCCAGCATCACCGCCATCACCCATGACCTCATCAACCAGCAGGTCATTGCCGAGCTGGAACCGCAGGAAAAATCCGACGCGCGCGGGCGGGGCCGCCCCGCCACGCTGGTCGGCTTCAACCGGCAGATCGGCGCGGCCGCGCTGTTCGAGGTCGACGTCAACCGCGCCCGCCTGTCGCTGGTCGATTATGGCGGCATATTGGTGGACCGCATCGAATCGCCGGTGACGCCCACCACCTTCGCCAGTTCACCGCCCGCCGTTTTCTTCGCCGAGCGCCTGCGCCAGCTCCAGGCCCGTAATCCTGTCGAGGCAGCCAGCCTGCGGCGGGTCGCCATTTCCGTGCAGGGCATTCTCGACCGCGATGGCGACGGCCTCAAATGGTCCCCCATCGCCCACCTGGCCAACCGCCCCTTCGCCCACGAACTGGCAGCGGCCTTCGCCGTTCCGGTGGCCTTGCACAAGCGTGGGCGCCTCCTCGCCGAGGGCGCGCGCTGGCTCGACCCCGCTCTGCACGACGCCAGTGTCGCTACTGTCTTCGTCGGCTCCACCGTGGCCATGGGCATGACCTTTCGCGGCCAGATCATGGGGCGGGGCGACGAAGGCGCCACCGAATTCGGCCACATGAACCACCTGCCCAATGGTGCCCTGTGCCGCTGCGGCATGCGCGGTTGCATCGAAGCCTACGCCTCCGACTATGGCGTGCTCCGCACCGCCTATTCCGTACCCGAAACCGCCACCCCTGCCCCGGCCGTGCCGCAACAGGAATATGATGGGCTGATCGCTCGCGCCGAAGCCGGCGACCGCGCCGCCACCCATGCTTTCAACATTGCCGGCCGCGCCGTCGGCTTCGGCCTCAGCCGCATGATGGCGGTGTTCGACCCTTCCCATGTCTTCATTGTCGGCCCCGGCGCCCGCGCCTTCGGCCTGATGCAGGCCGAAATCAACGCTGCGCTGGCCAGTGCGCTAGTCTGCCGCGTCAACGGCCTGCCCCAGATCGTGGCTCATCACGACGAGAAGGAGCCTATCTTCAAGGGGCTGCTGATGAAGACGCTGAACGAAATCGACCAGTCCGACATCGCCGCTCTGGCCTGAGCATAGTCGATCGTATGTATTCGCACCTCGACACGATTAACCAACAGTAAAAATCATAGCTTATGCTTCGCGTGAAGGTAGTATCCACCGCACTCCTGCGGCGTATATACTCCGCTCGAACGGGGCCTAGTCACTATGACCAAGATCGTACCGGTTATCCTCGCGGGCGGCCAGGGCACACGGCTATGGCCCATGTCGCGTGCCGCCCGGCCCAAGCAGTTCCTGCCTTTGACCGGCCCCGCCAGCCTGTTCCAGAAGACGCTGGCCCGTGTCGCTGACAACACGATTTATACGCCAGCCATCGTCATCACTAATTCCGGCTATCGTTTCATCGTCGCCGAGCAGGCTGCCGAACAGGGCGTGGCGCTCGCCGGTATCCTGCTCGAGCCAGTGGTTCGCAATACCGCCGTGGCGATTGCCGCGGCCGCCGCCTTTGCCAGCGACAGCTTCGGCGCCGATGCGGTTCTGCATGTCCTGCCCTCGGACCACGACGTGGCCGTGGACGACGGCTACTGGGCGGCTTTGCATCAAGCCCGTGATGCGGCGGCGACTGGCCAGTTGGTCACCTTCGGCATCATGCCCACCCACGCCGAAACCGGCTTCGGCTATATCAAGGCCGCCGCAAGCGTCGGCGCTGGTGTCCACGCGGTCGAGCGCTTCGTCGAAAAGCCCGATGCCATCACGGCCGGGCAGATGCTCGCCGAAGGCGGCTATTTCTGGAATTCCGGCATGTTTATGCTCGCCGCCGGCACCTTCCTGCATGAATGCGAAACCCTGGCGCCGCAAACCCTTGCCGCCGCCCGCAACGCCGTGGCGCAAGCCCGCAGCGATCTCGATTTCATCCGCCTCGACGAAGCCGCCTTCGCCACCGCCCCCGATATTTCGGTGGACTACGCCATCTTCGAAAAGACCACCCGGGCCGCCATCGTCGCCGTCGATTTTGGCTGGTCAGATCTGGGCAGTTGGGATGCCGTCTGGAAGAATGCCAGCCGCGACGCCGCCCAGAACCTCACCCAGGGTCCGGTGACCCTCGATCAGGTGCGCAATTCGCTCATCGTCTCCGATCACGCCCATGTCGCGGTTCATGGCCTCGACGACATCGCCGTCATAGCCACCAGCGACGCCGTCTATGTCGGCCGCCTGTCCGAGGCCCAGAAAGTCGGTGGCATGGTCAAGACGCTGCGCGCCAACAAGGACACTGCCGGCCTCACCGAAATCCACCGCACCGCCTACCGCCCCTGGGGCGGCTTTACCTCCGTGCTCAGCGGCGAGCGCTTCCAGGTCAAGCGCCTCTTCGTCAAGCCGGGCCGGAAGCTGAGCCTGCAGAAGCACCACCACCGCGCCGAACACTGGATCATCGTGCGCGGCACGGCCGAGGTAACCATCGACGGCACTGTCACCGCTCTGAGCGAGAACCAGTCCATCTACCTGCCCCTCGGCTGCATCCATCGCCTCGCCAATCCCGGCAAGATCGATCTCGAACTCATCGAAGTGCAGACCGGCTCCTATCTCGGCGAGGACGACATCATCCGCATCGAAGACGAATTCGGCCGGGTGTGAGGGGTCGCGAAAGAGAGCATTGCCGGATCGCGACCACGATGCTAATCGGAGCGCGCGCCGGTATAGCTCAGTTGGTAGAGCACCTGATTTGTAATCAGGGGGTCGCGGGTTCGAACCCTGCTGCCGGCACCATCAAACCCTAAGCCTTAGCGGGAAAATCACCTGCACTGACGGTCATGTGGCTGCCGTCTGGCCGCTTATGAAGCGCACGGTTCTTCTGCTGCCCGCGATGCTGGTTGCAATGCAGGCAAGCAGCGGCAAGGTTGCTCAAATCGTCTGAGCCGCCGTCCATGCGCGCCTTCTTGTGCTCAATGGTCATTTGTGTCGGGCCACCCTTTGTGAACGACCGCTTGCAATAGCAACACTTGCCACCCTGGCTTCTGACCAGGTAACGACGAACCCACGCGCGATATTGGCCATCTCTCAACGTTGCCATTTGCGGCCATACGATTGCAGCCACGAAAACTGGTCAAATCCATTACATTGCTATGGTTACGGGCGGTTGTAATAATCTCGCTAGATTATCGTAGAGCCTCACAAACGCCGACTATGGTGCTCCAGCCACCTGCGGCTGACCGTCCAGGCCCCCCCCCGTAGTGTAGCCGCACGTTAAGCAGGCCTCCCCACCCGACCCAAGCAACATTAACTCCCTTTCGGTTCTAGTCTTGCCTGAACAAGGGTAGCGGGCCTAACTACCGCCCATCAAGGCCGTGCTGCTGCCGTTGAAAGCATTTTCGGTGGCGCTTCGAAGAAAATGATGCTTGATCTTCATGTTCGATCGAATGCGATAACGGGCTTTACTGTCACCGCTTCTCGGTTGTGGCCCGGCACGCGCAGGTTTTCATGAAAAGCATCTGGTCATCGCTTCGTGTTTCGCAGAACGTCATGGGCGCCTTCGGCCTGGTGATGGTGTTCAGCATCTTCGTCAACCTGCTGATCCTGACCTCACCCATCTACATGATGCAGGTCTATGACCGTGTGCTGACCACGAGCCGCGTCGAAACCCTGATCTTTCTCAGCCTCATCGCCTTTGCCGCCCTGGCCGTGCTTGGCTTGCTGGACGGCGTGCGCACCTATCTGCTGACCCGTCTCGGCCGTTTTCTCGATCTGTCGCTGCGCGATCCTGTCCTGACCCAGGCCATTGCCCAGTCGCGCCGCGACGGCCAGAACCATCGCCGCCTGATCGACGATCTCGGCACCGCCCGCAACTATCTCGGCAGTGCCGCGGTCCTGCCCTTCTTCGATGCGCCCTGGGTGCCCTTCTTCATTCTCATCATGGCACTGTTGCATCCCTGGCTGGGCGTATTGGCGCTGACTGCGGCCATCGTGCTGTTCGGCATGGCTTTGGCCAACGATCACTTCTGCAAGACCCCGCTGCGCATCGCCACCAGCCAGCAGATCATGGCCAGCGAATTTGCCGGCGCCGCCCTGCAGAATTCCGAAGTCATCCACGCCATGGGCATGCAGGGCGCCGTTGCCGAGCGCTATCGCCAGCAGGTCGAGCAGATGGGCGAGACCGGCCAGAATGCTGCCGATATGGGCGCCACCATTACCGCCGCCTCCAAGGCGCTGCGTATCGCCGTGCAGAGCGCCGCCCTCGGCCTGGGCGCTTATCTGGTGATCCGCGCCGAACTGACCCCTGGCGGCATGATCGCCGGCTCGATCATCCTCGGCCGGGCCCTCGCCCCGATCGAGCAATCCATCGGTTCGTGGAAGCAATTCGTCGCCGCCCGCGACGCCTACAAGAACATCAAGGGCTTCCTCAGCTCGCGCCCTGCCGAAGCCGAGCGCATCGCCATGCCTCCCCTCAAGGGCCGCGTCAGCGTCGAGAACCTGTCCTTTTCAATGCCGCGGGCCGAGCGCCCCAGCCTGCGCCGCGCCAGCTTCCAGCTCGAGCCGGGCACCGCCCTGGCGCTGGTGGGCGCATCGGCCTCCGGCAAGAGCACATTGTGCCGCCTGCTGGTCGGCGCCTGGCAACCCACCACCGGCAGTGTCCGCATCGACGGCGCCGATATCATGACGCTCAATCCCGCCGATATCGGCAGCACGATCGGCTATATGCCGCAAACGGTCGAACTGTTCTCGGGCACGGTCAAGAGCAACATTGCCCGGCTCGGCACCGCCAGCGACGAAGCCGTCATCGCCGCTGCCAAGGCGGCAGGCTGCCACGAGATGATCCTGCGCCTGCAGGATGGCTACGAAACCGAGCTAGGCCCGCGCGGCATGTTCCTCAGCGGCGGCCAGCGCCAGCGCATCGGCCTGGCCCGCGCCCTGTTCGGCGATCCGCAGCTCATCGTGCTCGACGAGCCCAATTCCAACCTCGACCAGGATGGCGAATTCGCCCTGGTTCAGGCCATGCGCGAGCGCAAGGCGCTGGGCGCCACCATTATCGTGGTGAGCCACCGCACCTCCCTGCTCGACCCCATCGACAAGATCGGCGTGCTGCGTGATGGCGTGCTCGACCAGTTCGGCGATCGCGACGAAGTCCTGCGCGAAATGGCAGGCCAGCGCGCCATATCGCGACCGACCCTGGTTCCGGCCACCGATGAACCCAAGCCCGCTACCGGAGCCAAAACGGCATGAACGCGATTGCTCCCGGCACCCTTATGCGCCCCGCCCCGCCCGAGGCGCCCGCCATCCCCACCATCGGCAGGCTGTCGCGCGGTCCGGTGCTTTTCGGCACTGCCGTCGTGGTCCTGTTCTTCGGTGTGTTCGGCACCTGGGCAGCCCTGGCGCCGCTCAGCAGCGGCGCCATCGCCCATGGCGTGGTCAGCCCCGACTCGGAGCGTCGCGTCATCCAGCATCTCGAAGGTGGCATTATCCGCCAGGTGCATGTGCGCGAAGGGCAGCAGGTGCAGGCCGGCGATCCGCTGGTCACCCTCGAATCCACCCGCGCCGAAGCCACCTTCTCCTCTCGTCGCCAGCAATGGCTGCGCCTCATCGCCATGCGGGCGCGCGTCTTCGCCCAGCAGACCGATGCCGACGCCATCGACTTCCCGCCCGAAGTGCTGGAATCGACCAACGCGGACGTCGTTGCCTTTGTCAGCAACCAGCAGCAGACCTTCGAAATCCGCCGCACCGCCCTCGAACAGCAGCGCTCCATCTTCGAGCGCCAGATCGAGCAGCTCGGCAGCGAAATCGCCGCCATCGAGGCCGAGAATGTCGGTCTCAACACCCAGATAACGCTGATCGACCAGGAAGAAGCCGACAAGACCAGCCTGCTCGAGCGCCAGTTGATCTCGCGCTCCGAAGTTCTTGCTTTGCAACGCGAACAGGCCCGCCTGCGCAGCGCCATCGCCTCAAACACGGCCCGCATCGCCCAGGCCGGCCAGAGCATCGAGGAAATCCGCCTTGCGCTCCTGCAGGCCGGCGAAAGCTATCGCAACGAAGTGGCCGACGAGGCGACCCAGGTCAATAACGAGATCGCCCAGATCGACGAGGACATGGTCGCAACCGGCGATGTGCTGCGCCGCACCGAGATCCTGAGCCCCGTCGATGGCTTCGTGCTCAACCTGCGCAGCCAGACCACCGGCGGCGTCATTCGCGGCGGCGATCCGATCATGGATATCGTGCCGCTCGGCGACGACCTCATCGTCGTGGCGCGACTCAACCCGCAGGACATCGATGCGGTCACCGTCGGCCTGCGCGCGCACCTGACGCTGGTGCCCTTCGCCAACCGCAACACCCTGCCGCTCAATGGCGAGGTCATCCAGATCGCGGCCGACGCCACCGTGGAAGAACGCAGCGGCGCCTCCTACTACGAGATGCGCGTCCGCGTCCCCGCTGAGGAGCTGGTATTGCATGAAGGTATGTATCTCAGCCCCGGCATGCCCGCCGACGTGACCGTGGTCACCGGCGAACGCACCCTGCTGCAATATCTGGTGCAGCCCTTCCTCCGGTCGCTCGGCAGCGCCTTCGTCTACGACTGACCGCGTCTCCAGAGCGTCGCGGGCTGAATCAGCCAGCGCCACCCACCGCTTGACCATCCGGACAAAAATGCACCATTTTGGTACAGCATGTGCCATTTTGGCACCGCTTCACAGCGCGGCCAGCGCGTTCATTTACTTGTCATTCGATTGACCTCAATGAACTGCGTTGCCTTGAATTTCTTTGCTTTTCAGTACTTCTCCGAACCTACTTTATTGAAGCAGGTAACCATTCGCTGCTTTCTTGGGTATTCCTGATTGACACCAGGGGGTCCATCCTGTTCTTAGTATTAAGGGAATTTTAACGATGCCCGCGGGGCGCGGGTGGAGGGGAACTTAGTGCAAGCACTCTTGGACGTGCGAACGCCTTCGCGGCGAATGACTTCGTATGCCTTCAATTCTGCACTAATCGCCGACGGCAAGACTGCCGCTCGGCTTTTCGCGTCCATCGCTATGCCCGCGAGCCTGCGCGCAATCGCGCAACCACACCCATTCACCACCAGCGACACCGGCGGCCACGCGCCATCCCCTGCCGCTGTGACACACCCCCATTCAACCAATTTGTTCTCGGAGTAAGACCATGGCTGAAATTCTCGTAGCAGTTGGCCAGTCGATTCAGGCGGCGATCAACAGCGCGGATCCTGGCGATACCGTCAAGCTGGCCAGCGGGGTTCACATCCTCCCCGGCACGCTCTATGTCCGCGAGGGCATCACCCTGCTGGGTGAAGATGGCGCCATCCTTGACGCGAGCGGCCTGAGCGCCGGGAGCTACGGCATCTATGTGGACGAGGATGGCGTGACGCTGTCCAACTTCACCCTGCTGGGCGGCGGCGCGACCGGGCCCGCCCGCGGCATCAAGGCCCAGGCCGACGGCGCGGCCGATCGCCTGGAAAACCTGACCATCACTGATGTCAGGGTCGAGAATTTCCATCGTGCCGAGGTCGATATCAACGGCGCCGACGGCGCCTATCTGTCCAATGTCACCGTCGATGGCCAGAATACCGGCGGCGCCGGTATCGCGCTGACGGACGTGACCAATGTCGAGCTCAACAATATCAGCGTTGCCAACAACAATTGGGGCGGCGTTGCCATTTATTCGGGTGGCGACTTTGCCGACACGCCGAATGGCTCCAACGGCGTGACCTTCACCGGCACCTTCACGGCGCCGATCTCGGCCGCCCAGCCGCAGCCGATCCTGCTGCAAACCGCCAATGGCTATCCCATCACCGACTATGCCCTGCCGGACAGCTACGATTTTGCCGTCTATAACGCCACGGCCGCCGATTACCTGATCTTCTTCGGCAGCGCCGAAGAAGCCATCGCCTATGCGCTCGCATCCGACGCGGCCAATTCGGTGATCTACCAGAACGCCGCTGTGGGCGGCACGGCCTTCGTCGAAGGCAATATCGTCGTCTATCCGGGCATGTCGATCCCGGCGGCCCATGCTGCCGCCAAGCCCGGCCAGGTCGTCCATGTCATCGGCAATGATGCCCCTGGCGCCGAGGATGATACCTATTCCGCGCGCGCCAATGCACCGGACTGGTTCACTGGCGGCGAAGGCGACGATACCTTCTTCGGTGGCGCCGGCGGCGGCGACCGTTTCGTCTACAACACCGCCAATGCGAGCGATATCACCGACATCCTCAAGATCGGCCAGAACGTTTTCCTCACCACCACTGAAGGCACCGACCTCATCAATGGCGTCGAGGAAATCCAGTTCGCCAATGGCGACGTCTATGCCGTTTCCGGCACCAATATCGTGGTCAACACCGAAGCGGACAGCAATGCTACCCCCGCCTTCGAAGATGGCGCTGCCGTTGGTGGCAATGTCCTGGCCAATGATGTTGATCTCGACGGCGCGTCCTTCACCGTCCATGGCATCGCTGCCGGCGCTTCGACCACGCCGACCACCGGGGGCCTCGATGCACCCGTGGCAGGCGTCTATGGCTCGCTGACCATCTCCGCCGATGGCCAGTATTCCTACACGGCTAACAATGCCGACGCCCTGGCAGCGGGCGAAACGGTGACCGACACCTTCACCTATACCGTCAAGGACGGCAGCGTGCTGGTCACCGAAACCATCACCATCACCGTCACCGGCACCAACGATGCCCCCGAGATTGTGACGACAGGCGTTCAGGGGGCCATCTTCGAGGATGGCACCCTCGATTCTGGCGAGCAACGAGACGCCGGCCAGCGACTTTGGTGTGGATTATGCCCTGTCATCAGCCATTCAGCTCGCCCTGACAATTCTGACCACGGCCCCTGCCATCGCCGACGAGGACATGGTCCCCGACCTGCTGGCCAGCATCGTTGACGAACTGCCCAATGGCAGCATCCAGGACGCCTTTGCCATCGTGTTCAACACGCTGGACGACTTCTACGATGACGGCGTGAACTATTCCGATGTGGCGCACAACACCTCGGCCTTGCGCCTCGGCATGGCTTATGCGGAATACCTGGAAAATGGCGGCCGCCCGCTGACCGATGTCATCGTCAAGGCTGCGGCGGACCGTTCGCAGAGCCTGCATGACAACCTGCTGGGCAATTTCGGCCTGCCCACGCTGGCCGACCGCTTCCCCGGCGATCACTACGATCCCACCGGCGCCACCTCGACCGGCATCTATCTCGAGATATTCAACGCGGGCTATGCGTTCCTGCATGACCGCCCCTATTTCGGCGGCTATACCGGTAATGATGCCGGCCCGAGCCGCGCCTTCGATCTGGCCCACGACCTGATCCCTGCCTCCTTCGGCAAGCTCGTCGCAACCGACGTCGATGGCGACGAACTGGTCTGGTCTGTCCAGGGCACCGGCGAGGGCCAATACGGCACGCTTCATGTCGATGCCGACGGCACCTGGCGCTATGACCTCGACAATGCCAGGGCGGAAACCCAGGCCCTGTACGAGGGCCAGCAGGTCAGTGAGGTGTTCATCGTCCAGGTCGACGATGGCAATGGTGGCGTGATCACCACGACCATCACCATCAACGTGACCGGCACCAATGATGCACCCGAATTCGACGCCGACTTCGTATGGCCGACCACGCTCACCGAAAACGAACATGGTACCCAGTTGGCCGGCAATATCGCAGCCCTGATCGAACAGGTCGTCAGCGACCCCGATGGCGGTGACGCCGTCAGCCTCGAGCTGACCTTCACCTACCCCTCGGGCAGCGGCCTTGCCTCGTGGACTGCCACGGTCGATGAAGCCGGCAATGCGATTTACAGCGTCCCTGCCAGCCATGCCGATTTCAACGGCGATGTCAGTGTGCTGATCAAGGCGACCGACTCCTACGGTGCAGTCACCACAAAGACGATCACGGTCACTGTGACCCCCGTCAATGACGCCCCGACCATCAGCGGCGACACCGCCGGGCTGGTCTGGGAGCCGGGCGATCTGGATGCCGCCATCGGCGCCAACCATCCCGCTCTCTTTACGACGCTGGTCGATATCAACGACCAGATCGGCGAGCTGTTCGCGGCCAATGCCAACCCGGATGCCGTCACGGGCGGCTTTGATTGGGACATGGATGCCATTCTCGCGGGCACCAAGGCCCTGCTTGGCCTCGACGCCAGCGACGCTGATGCCATCGCCTATGTCTGGAGCCACATCGACCGGAACTATCTCTCCGCCGTCAACGGTACCCCGGCCACCAGCGAGGCCTCGTTCCGGCTCGGCCTGGAATATATCGAATACCTCCAGGGCGGCGGCAAGCCGCTCTATGATGTGATTGCCAAGTCCACGGCAACCCGCGAACAGACGCTGCATGACAACATCATGAGCGGCGTCACGGGCTATGCGCTGATCCAGCGCTGGGTCAATCAGCATCCCAACCCCGACCTCTATGCCGAATTCCTCGGCATCCTGACCAACGACCCGGATTTGGCGCCTCTGGTCGGCCGCGATCCCTACCAGGGCAATGCCGGTGAAACGAACACCGTTCTTGCTTTTGACATTCAGCACGGCTTCCTGCCGGCGGCCTCCGGCCAGCTCACCGTGTCCGACCCCGATGCGGGCGACAGTCACGAATGGTCGGCCACCGGCTCGACGCCCTACGGCATCTTCGCCATTGACCAGTTCACCGGCGAGTGGACCTTTACCTTCGACCCGGCGGCGGCAAATGGCCTCAACGAGGGTGATGTGATCCCGGTCGACTTCACCGTGACCGTGACCGACAGCCAGGGGGCCACCGATACCCAGGTCGTCACCATCACCATCAAGGGCTCCAACGATGCCCCGACGGTCGACCAGGCCATCTCGGTGGCGCCGACGGCCGAAGATGCGCCTTTCTCCTTCACTATCCCGTCCGACGCCTTTGACGACGTCGATACCGGGGCCGCCCTGACCTACACGGCCACCCTGGCCGATGGTTCGCCGCTCCCCGCCTGGCTGGAGTTCGACGGCGAAACCTTCTCCGGCACCCCCACCAATGACGGCGTCGGCACGATCAGCATCAAGGTCACCGCCACTGACGACAAGGGCGCTTTCACGAGCCAGACCTTCAACCTCACGGTTACCAACACCAACGACGCCCCAACCTTCGACTTCCATCAGGGCTTCGAAACCGATCGCGACGGCATCTTCGATGCCAGCTCGGCCGGCTGGGCGGGCTATGGCAGCGTCGAAGTGGTGACCGACTTCAACGGTGTCTCGGCCGCTGATGGCTCGAGCTTCGCTATCCTCAAGGAGCCAACGCCGGTTGACGACAATGTCGGTCCGTTCAGCCGCTTTGGCGGCTATCGCGACCTCTTTGTCGATGGCATGACCGCCGAAACCAAGGTCTATCTCGACACCGGCTGGGCCGAGGGAGAAGGCTTCAGCTACTCGGTCGCCATGAATGGCAGCACCGGCAACCATCTGCAGGACTACGTGTTCAACGTCGTCATGACCGATACCGGCCTGAAGGTCGGCACCGGCACCGGCGTCGACCATGACGGTCCGGTTTCCGTGCCCGGCAATGCCGGCCCCATCGGCGCGGGCGGCTGGTACACGCTGCAGCATGTGTTCAACAACGTGAACGGCGAGCTGGTCGTTACCTTCAATGTGCTGGATGCCGGTGGCGTCCCGGTGTTCACTTTCGACTACGAAACCGGCCATGACATCGCCGATGTCGGCGGCAACCGCTACGCCTGGTACGCCCGCATCGCGGTCGAGGACGGCATCGCGGTCGACGACATCTCGCTGACCGGCGTCGATAGTGGCGAAGCCACCGAAGACAACGCGGGCAATGGCAGCACTGTCAGCCTCACCGGACAGGTGCTGTTCGACGATGTCGATGGTGACGCGATCCCGACCGTAGATGTTGCAACCGTCCCGGGGAGCTATATCGGCACCTTCACTGCTACGGTTACCGAAGATCCGAGCGGCGCGTCCGGCGGCACGATCACCTGGACCTTCGACGCCAATGTTGATGGGCTCACGACCGGCCAGACCATCATCCAGACCTACGATCTGATGATCGATGACGGCTATGGCGGCACCGCCGTCAAAACCATCACCGTCACCATCACGGGCACCAACGACGCCCCGACGGTTGGCTCGACGATTGCCGACCAGACGGTCGCCGAGGATGCGACATTCTCCTTCGCCATCCCGACCGATGCCTTCGAGGACGTGGATGATGCCACGCTGACCTACACGGCTACGCTGGCAGACGGCTCGCCTCTGCCGTCCTGGCTGGATTTTGACGACGCGACCGGGACCTTCTCCGGGACGCCGACTGACGATCAGGTCGGCACAATCAGCGTCAAGGTCACCGCAACGGATTCGTTCGGCGAAGCCGTCAGCCAGATCTTCGACCTGACCGTCAGCAACACGCCTGACGTGCTGGACACGAGCGATCTTGCCGGCGAAGTCACCGAGCCTGTCGCATTGCTCTCGTTGACGCAGGACACCGGCCAGGTGCTGGTCGATACCGGGTCGGTCATCTTCTCGGGGAGCACGACCAATCAATACGGCTCGTTCATCGTCAATCCGATCAGTGGCAAGTGGACCTTCACCCTTGGACTTGGCGCCGCTGTGCAGGCGCTCAACGATGGTGATCAGGTCGATACCATCTTCACGGTCACCATCCACGATTTGGCGACGGGCCTCGACACCACGGCAGATGTCGTCATCACCATCCACGGCACCAATGAGCAGATCAATGGCTCCTCCGGTGACGATGTCGGCCTCCTGGCCCTGATGGGATCCGACTATGGCGACACGATCAACGCCAATGCCGGCGACGACATGGTCTATGCCGGCGGCGGCAACGACATCGTCTATGGCGGCAATGGCGATGACACGATCTATGCCGGCAGCGGCAATGACACGGTCCATGGCGGCAATGGCGACGACACCATCGACGGCGGCTCCGGCGACGACATCCTCAACGGCGACGCCGGCGACGATCACATCCTGGGCGGCTCCGGCAACGATACGATCGATGGCGGTACCGGCGATGACTACCTCCTCGGCGGCTCCGGCGACGATTTCATCTACGGCAATGGCGGCAGCGATCAGCTCGTCGGCGGCGCCGGTGATGACATCCTCTGGGGCGGCGCTGGCCGTGATACCCTGACTGGCGGTGATGGCGCAGACGTATTCCGGTTCTGGAATGCCGAAGACAGTGTCCGCGGCGGCGCACGTGACGTGATCACCGACTTTGAGAAGGGCGTCGACAAGATCGACCTGTCGCAATATGACGCCAACATCGAAATCGACGGGCCGAACCAGTTCTTCTTCCGCGGCAGCGGAACCGCTTCCCGCAAGGAAGACGCCGGGTTCCTGAAGTTCTACCACGAGAATGGCAAGACATTCATCGTAGGTGGCACGGACAGCAACCCGGACGGCCTGGGTGAACTACTGATCGAACTCGATGGTGTGTATGACCTGACCGCCGATGATTTCATCGGCATTAGCACCTTCGATCCCAATGTTGGGACATCCGGCGACGACACCTTCTACGCTGGCATTTTCCAGAACACGTTCACTGGCAATGGTGGTACCGATACGTTCGTCTTTACCGATACCTCGCAAAGCAAGTACGGCAACAACTGGGACATCATCACCGACTGGCAGCCGGAATATCTCATCGATCTGTCGGGTATGGGTATCAACTTCACCTTTGATGGCGCCGGTGCTGCCAACCGCGACGTATCGGTAGGCGGGCTCAAATACTTCCATAAGGACGGCAACACGTTCGTCGTTGGCGATACCACCAATGATGGCCTGGCGGACTTCAGGATCCAGCTCGATGGCGATCACAACCTGACAACCGATAACTTCATCCTCATCTAACTGAGGCTTGATACCAATCCTGAAGGGGCCGCTCATCGCGGCCCCTTTTTATTGTAGGCTCGAAAGCAACAGGTGCATTGGTCCTCTATCCTGCCCCCTCTCACCCCACGTATTTCTACCCCTGCCCTTTGTTGGACTTTAAGACATTTCATGTTGTATCCAGAGCGCTTGCGCGGCAGGCATCGAGGATGCAGCAAATTCGGCAGGACCTTTCCAGAACCGTAATATTCGCTTCGGCCTGCCTGCTCGGTCTTGTCACGGCGGGAACTGGCGCCTGGGCCATGTATCGCGAGATGCGCCCGCAGGAGCTTGGCATCAGCTCGCTTGATCGCGTCCTCGCCATGACGGAGGCCGCCGAATTGCCGGCGCTCTCCATCATGAGCCAGAACAATGCCCTGCTCGATTGCACCACCGCCCTCGACGCCATGCAATCGCTGGCCATGATGTACAGCACCGTCGAAGCGCGCGCTGAAGTCGCTCCCAAATGCCTGGCCATGGCCGATCGTCTCGTCGCGCAGTCCCCGTCCAATGCCTATGCCTGGTATGTTGGCGCCCAGGCCAGCGCCATGCTTGAGGATTGGGACGGCTTCAACCGGCGGCTGGCCATGTCCTGGCGTGCCGGCCCGACCGAGCAATGGATCGGCGAATTGCGCGTCGCGCTGGCCGAAGACAATTACGACCGCCTTGATGCGCAGACCATTGCCGCCAATGAGGCAGACCTGCACATGCTCGTACTGAGCCTTCACGGCATACGCGCCATTGCCGCGCGTTATGTCGCAGATCCCGGCTTCCGCGAGCGTATAACCGCCATCGTCGAAATCATGCCGGCCGAGAGCCAGCAGCGTTTCGTCGCCAATGTCCGCCGCTTTGCCAATGGCCGGGCGCGCTCATGAGCCAGATCGAGATCAACGGCGCCGGCGTGACAAGCAAGCGCAGCAGCGGCCACATCAAGGCCCGGCTGACGCGCCTCAACGACCTGACCTTCTGGGTCATGCTCGCCGTCCTGGCCCTGACGCCCATTCCTTTCGGCAGCGCCCGCCCCTTCTTCTGGGGCCTCGCCGCCATCATTGTCGGCCTCTGGACCGCAGCCTATATGGCCAGCATGCTGGCAATGCAGCAGAACCTGCGCATCGGCTTCGAGAAATTCGGGGTCCAGACGCTCCTTGCCGCCCTGTTCTGCCTCTGGCTGGTCGTGCAGATGCTGCCGCTCGGGCTCACCTCGGTCCAGCTAGCCGATGGTGTCAGCCTGCCGGTACCGACCATCAGCCTGGCGCCGGGCGCTACTGTGCTGATGCTTATCCGCCAGCTCACCTATGGCCTCTTCTTCTTCCTCATGCTCCAGGTTTCCGCCAATGAAAGCCGCCGCCGACTGCTGTTCGACATTCTGCTCGGCGTGATCGTGGCCTATGGCGTCTACGGCCTGGTCAGCCTGCATTCCGGCGATACCATTCTCGGGCTCGAGAAGTGGGCTTATAACGGCTATGCCACCGGCACATTCGTCAACCGCAACTCCTTCGCTACCTTCCTGGCCATGGGCGGCGTCATCGCTGCGGCTCGCATTGGCAAGCTACTGTCCGATAGTGCCGCTGCTCACCCCGACGATGGCAGGCCGCGTCATCTCCGCGGCAATCTCTTGCTCTATGGCCTCGCCTATGTCTGGCTGGCAGCCGTGGTGCTGTCGACGGGTTCCCGCATGGGCCTTTTCGTCACCGTCCTGGGCGCCGTGCTCGCCGTCGCTATCGCCCTCCGCCGGACCAGGCGCCTGTCGGTACTGGCGCTGATCGTGCCCATGGCGCTCGCCGTTTTGGTCGCTGTCATGGTCTTTTTCGGCAGCGCCCTGTTCGAACGGCTCGGCGATCTGGACGCATCCAGCGACGCCCGCTGGGACCTCTACCGCCAAATATGGCAATTGATCATGCAGCGCCCGCTGACCGGCTTCGGCGGCGGAGCATTCGAATTGGCCTTCCCCATCATCCATCAAGCCCCGGTCAATTCCGACCTGATCTGGTCCCGGGCACACAATAGCTATCTGGCGCTCTGGGCCGAGACGGGCCTGATCTTCGGCACACTACCGCTGATCGCCATCGGACTGATCGGCGCCCGGCTGGCCATCACTGTCGCGCGCAAGCGCGGGCACCTCGAAAGCCAGGCCATTGCGCTGGGCGTGCTGGGCGTGGGTGGTGTGCATTCGCTGGTCGATTTCAGCCTCGAAATTCCGGCCAATACTTTTGTCTTCCTCGCCTTGCTGGCAGCAGGCGCGGCATCGACAGTCAATCTCAAGGCAAGCAGGTAAACCATTGGCGATCGGGGGCTTTTTGCGATCAATCCTTGGGGGCCGAACGCCCACCCCCTCGGCGCGCGCGCATCTTTCCGCCACTGACCTGCCGGCGGCCATCTATGCCGTTGGTGACATACACGGGTGCCTGCCATTGCTGCACCTGTTGCATGAGCAGATATTTGCCGATGCCGCCGGCATCGCGGATGAAAAATGGATCGTCTATCTGGGCGATTATGTCGATCGCGGCCCCAATTCGGCCGGCGTGCTTGATGCCTTGCTCGCCCCCCTGCCAACAGGTTTCCGGCGCATTGCCCTGGCCGGCAATCATGAAGTCATGATGCTGAATTTCCTCGATCACCCGGCGCGCAACGCATCCTGGCTGCAATTCGGCGGCCCCGAAACGCTGGCCTCCTACGGACTCGACGTCAAAAGCCTGCTGGCCTTGCCCGAGCGCCAGCGTATCGCGCATCTGCAGAGCCATATCCCCGAAGAGCATGTCGATTTCCTGGCCACCCTGCCGCTGACCCTGTCGGCGCCTGGCCTGGTTTTCGTTCATGCCGGCCTGCGGCCCGGCATCGCCGTGGCGGCACAGGCCGAGGACGACGCCCTCTGGATTCGCAATGACTTCTTCTCCGCGCCACCACGCCACGACCTGCTGGTCGTCCATGGTCACACGCCCGCCAAGGACCCGGTAGTGGCGCCCGGGCGCATTTGCGTCGATACCGGTGCTTTTGCCACCGGTCTGTTGACCGCCGTCAAGATCACCGCCGCCGAACCGCCCCACTTTATTTCCGTCGCCGTCCCGACGTCGCCGTTGTAACCGTATTTTACTATAGACCTTGGCGCTTGGCACAATCCCATCTACACGATCATTGCCGGAGGCTCGGCGCAGCGCCTCTCAAGGTCAGGAATTGAGTGAATGGACGAGACCGAGATTGATCTCCGCAGCCTGGCCGGTGTACTTCGTCGTCAATTCCGGCTGATCGTCCTGACGGTGATCGTGGTGGTGGGCATTGCCGGTATCGGCGCCTTCGCCCTCACGCCCATTTTCTCGGCCTCCACCCTCATTCTGGTGGACCCCAGCAGCAAGAACCTGCTCGACCCGCAATCCGAATTCGCCAGCGCCGGTGCCGATAGCGCCCGCATCGACAGCGAAGTCGAAATCCTGCGCTCCGACAGTATCCTGTTGCGGGTCATTGCGTCCGAGCAATTGGTGACCGATCGCGAATTCGGCCCGACCCTGGGCTGGCGCGCGCGCCTGCTCTCGTTTCTGCGCCTCTCCGATCAGCAGCTTCCCACCGGCCAGGATGCGCTCAATGATACGCTGGCCAATCTGCGCAGCGCGGTGCAGGTGCAGCGCCGGGGCGGTACCTACCTGATTTCGGTGCAGGTGCGCTCGACCAACCGCGATACCGCGGCCCGCCTGGCCAATGCCATTGCCGACGCCTATATCGCCGAACAGCTCAACTACAAGGTCGGCAGCGTCCTTGCCTCGCGCGATATTCTGCAGGCCCGCATCATTCAGGCCCGCGACTCCATCGTGCGCTCCGAAGATTCGTTCGACGATTTCATCCAGAGCAATATCGAGCGCATTACCGCGGAAGGCGGGGCCACCGGCGTAGCCGCCATGCAGCGCCAGATTGCCGAACTCGCCGCCGCCCGCGAAAGCAATGCCGCTCTCGCTGCCACCGCCCAGGCCAGCATCAGCCAGGGCGACCTGCAAACCCTGGTGACCACCCTCCAGTCCGACGCGCTCGACGTGCTCAAGGCCCAGCGCGACGAAATCACCGCGGCCATTTCGACGGCCAGCGCCGATTCACCGACCGTGGCCGACCTGCGCAGCCAGCTCGAACGCATCAACCAGAACCTGCTCGCCGAAGCCAGCACCGAGGTCAGCAATATCCAGGCCGAGGTGGAGCGCTCCGAACAGCGCGAGGAGAGCCTGCGCGAAGCCATGCGCAACGAGGTGCTCAATTCCTCGCTCTCCGCTGATGTGCTGACTGAACTTTACAGCCTGCAGCAGAGCGCCGAAATCGCCCGCAGCCAGTATCAGACGCTGCTGTCCCGCGCCCAGGATCTCGATACCCAGGCCAATCTGCAGATCGCCGATAGTCGCATCGTTTCCCCGGCTCTCGCGCCGCAGGCTCCTGCCTTCCCCAATCGCACGCTGATCGTGCTGCTGGCGGGCCTGTCGGCCCTGGCATTGGGTGTTGCCCTGGCCTTCCTCTACGAAAACCTCATTGGCGGCTTCACCAACGAGGACCAGGTCGAATCCGTCCTCAAGACGCGCTTTGCATCCGCCGTGCCGCGCCAGGCCAATAGGGGCGCCAACAGGAGCTTTGCCGACCTGCTGATCGAGGAACCGCTGTCGATCTATGCCGAGTCGATCCGCCGCATCCGTCTGGCCATTGATCGGCCCGCCCTGCGCAGCCTCGGCGAACGCACCGGCAGTAATGGCGGCGGCCCGGCCGAAAGCCAGGTCGTCATGGTCTCGTCTTCGGCGCCCAATGATGGCAAGAGCACGATTGCCCTCGCCCTGGCCCGCTCCTATGCCCTGTCCGGCGAACGCACGCTGCTGATCGACTGCGATTTGCGCAAGCCCAGCCAGCATCGCCTGCTGAACCTCAACCCTTCCGAGGGCCTGCAGGAATTCCTGCGCGCCGCCCCCGGCGACAGCAAGGTCATCGGCCAGATCATGGCGGGCGACCCCATGCTCGATAGCCTGACCGTGATCCTGGGTGCGCGCCACAGCGACCTGCCCACCGATCAATTGCTGGCCGGCGTCCCCTTCGGCCGCCTTATCGACGCGGCCCGCAAGACCTTCGACGTGGTGGTGATCGACACCCCGCCCGTCGGTCCGGTCGTGGATGGCCTCTATATCGCGCCCTTCGCCGACATGATCGTCTTCGTGGCGCGCTGGGCGGCCACGTCGCAGACCGAAGCCAAGCGCGCCATCGAGATCCCTCCGCGGCTCGAAGCGTCCCGAAACCGAGATCGTTGCCGTCCTCAATCAGCAGAACGAAACCCGTTCGAGCTACTACAAGAAATACGGCGGATACTATTCCGACGCCTATTGAGCGCAATAAGCCACGGGCCGGATTCCCTACACGGCGCTAACCCAAGCGCATTCGCCCCGCCCAATAGTGTTGCTTTGCGCGGCAATTTTTCCCTCGCGGGCGTCACCTGCCGCCGGTAACCCTTATCCCGAATATTCATTCAATATTGATGCTGTTGGGATAGTGTAAAGGCATACCCGCGGCACCCCCAAGCCTGTGTCGGACACGCCGCTGTCGTGCCTGGGCAGTACCAACGGTCTCAAGGCTCTTGGTGTGGGCAGGACGGAACAGTGTAGTGGCAGCCTCAAGACGCATCCTCGTGCACGACTATTCGGGCCATCCCTTCCAGGTGCAGTTGTCCCGCGCCCTTGCCCGCCGGGGCCACGAGGTCCTGCATGTGTTTTCGACCAATTTCCAGACCCCCAAGGGCAACCTGACGCGCCAACCCACCGATGCCGGCGGTTTCGAGGTGAAGGGCCTGTCGCTCGGACGCGAGTTCCGCAAGGACACCTTCGTCCAGCGGCGCCAGCAGGAGATCGAATTCGGTCGCCTGGTAGCCCGTGAAATCGACGCCTTCTGGCCCGACACGGTGATTTCGAGCAATGCCCCGCTCGACACCCAGAAGCAGATTTTCCGCGCCACCCGCGCCGGCAAGGCCCGGTTTATCTTCTGGCTGCAGGACATCTATAGCGAAGCGATCGGCAAGATCGTGCCGAAAAAGCTGCCCCTCCTGGGCCACGCCATTGCCGCGCTCTATCGAAACCTCGAATTTTCCATCCTCCGCCAGAGCGACCACGTCGTTTCCATCTCCGACGACTTCATCCCCATCCTTGCCGCCCGCGGCGTCGATGCCCGCAAGATCGCCGTCATCGAAAACTGGGCGCCGCTGGACGAGATCGTGCCGGTCGCACGCGACAATGACTGGTCGGCCCGCCACCTCGCCGAAGGCCTCCGCGCCGTCTATTCCGGCACGCTCGGCTACAAGCACAATCCCGACCTTTTGCTGGAAGCAGCCCGGGCCTTCCCCGGCAAGTTCTACGTGTTTTCCGAAGGTCGCGTCGCCGATGCGCTCCGCCAGCGGGCCGCCGATGAAGGCGTCCACCAGCTCGAAGTCCGGCCTTGGGTACCGTTCAGTGACCTGCCCGACATGCTCAGCGGCGCCGATATCTTCATCGCCATGATCGAGGCCGATGCCGGCATCTATTCCGTGCCCTCCAAGATCCTGACCTATCTCTGTATCGGCCGGCCCATCCTGGCCTCCATTCCGGAAGGCAATCTGGCGCGCAAGACGCTGGCCAGGGCCGGTGCCGGCATCGTCGTGTCTCCCGCGGACCCCGCGGCCTTCATCGCCGCGCTCAACCGGCTCGCAACCGAACCGACCACACGCGACGCCATGGCCGAGGGCGGTCGGCACTATGCCGAACAGGCCTTCGACATCGAAAAGATCGCGGATCGCTTTCAGGCTTTGGTGACAGGCCCGCTGTCACATCAGAACATTAGAGGAGTTTAGTATGGTCAAGACTGCATTGGTCTGCGGCGCCGGTGGCTTCATCGGCTCGCACCTCGTTCGCCGGCTCAGGCGCGAAGGCTTCTGGGTTCGTGGCGTCGACCTGAAATTCCCCGAATATGGCGACACCGAAGCGGATGACTTCGTGGTGGGCGACCTGCGCCGCCAGGAGGTCTGCGAGCGCATCATCGACCGCCGCTTCGACGAGGTGTACCAGCTCGCCGCCGATATGGGCGGTGCCGGCTATATCTTCACCGGCGAGCACGATGCCGACATCATGCACAACTCCGCCACCATCAACCTGAACATCGCGGACCTTGCCCACAAGCGCAACATCAAGCGCGTCTTCTACTCCTCCTCCGCCTGCATGTACCCCGCCTACAATCAGGAAGACCCCGACAATCCCAACTGCGCCGAATCCTCGGCCTATCCCGCCGCGCCCGACAGCGAATATGGCTGGGAGAAGCTGTTCTCCGAACGCCTCTTCCTCGCCTATAATCGCAATTTCGGCATGGAAAACCGCGTCGCCCGCTTCCACAATATCTTCGGGCCAATGGGCACCTGGGACGGCGGCAAGGAAAAGGCCCCGGCCGCCATCTGCCGCAAGGTCGCACTGGCCCCTGATAATGGCGAGATCGAGATCTGGGGCGATGGCCTGCAGACCCGCTCCTTTCTCTATATCGACGAATGCCTCGAAGGCGTCGTCCGCCTCACCCGCTCGGAATTCGAAGGCCCGGTCAATATCGGCTCCGACGAAATGGTCACCATCAACCAGTTGGTCGATATCGTGGCCGCCATTGCCGGCAAGACCCTGCACAAGAACCATATTCCCGGTCCGCAGGGCGTCCGCGGCCGCAACTCCGACAATCGCCTGATCGAGGAAAAGCTCGGCTGGCGCCCCTCGCAAACACTGACATCCGGCCTGGAACAGACCTATGAATGGATCGAGCGCCAGGTGCGCAGCAACCATCCCAAGGCAGCCTGACCGCCGCCGATGATGACCGCCCGATGAGCGAAGGCCCCGCCCCCATAGATGCACCGGCGCCCCGCCGCAGACGGAGCCTGGCGCAACTCGTCCAGTCGCGTCTGGCCCGCGTCTTTGCCGGCACGCTGCTGGTGGGCCTGCTATCGCGCCTGCTGGTCTTGGTCATGACCATCATCCTGGCCCGCCAGCTTTCGCCCGATGGCTATGGCATCTTCACCTTCGCCACCGGCACGGCGGCCCTGGCCGCCCAGTTTGCCGGCCTCGGCTGGCCCGCCTTGATGTCCCGCCTCATCCCCACCTTCCGCGTGCAGGAAAACTGGCCGGCTCTGCGTGCCCTGCTGCGCTGGGGCGACGCCATCGTGCTGCTCGGTTCGCTGGTTGCCTTCATCCTGATCGCCACGGCCATGACCCTGCCCGGCTTCGATCAGGACCTGCAGGCGGGCCTGGCGCTCACCCTCATCCTGCTGTTCCCGGCTGCCCTGACCCTGTCGCGCCGCAGCCAGTTGGCCGGCGCCCGCCGTCCCGCCATCGGCATCGCCCTCGACGAAGCCCTGCCCCCAGCCGCCGTCATCCTGGTCGCCGCCATTATCGGGCTCAGCGAGGCCACCCCGGCCGTGCTGACCCACGGGATTGCCGCAACGGTCGGCGCCGTCCTCGCCACCTGGTTCTTCCGCCGCGCCCTGCCCGCCGAAACCTGGCAGGCCACCCCTGCCGGCGATCCCCGGGTCTGGATGGCCATGGCCCTGCCTCTGCTCATGGGCGTGTCCTCCCGGCTTATCATGAACCGCATGGACATTCTCATGCTGGGCCCGCTGAGTTCCTTTCTCGAAGTGGGCTATTTCGGCACCGCCTTCCGCATCACCTATCTGATGACCTTCCCCCAGGTCATCCTGATGCAGATCATCACCCCGCTCCTGTCCGAAAGCATCGCTGCCAACAGGCAGCGCGCCATGTGGCGCCATTTCCGCATCGCCGTGCTGTTCTCGATCGTCACCGTACTGCCGGTCAGCGCCATTCTCGGCCTGTTCAGCGAGCCGATCATCACCTTCATCTTCGGCCACGAATACGCCCCCCGCCGCGCCCTCCCTTACCCTCCTCGCCATCAGCCAGGCCTTCGCCGCCCTCACCATCCCCTGCGCAGGCCTGCTCATCGCCACTGGTCGCGGCGCCATATTCGGCCTCATCAACCTCGTCGCCGTCCTGATCAACATCAGCCTGAACTTCCTGCTGATCCCCCAACTCGGCGCCACCGGCGCCGCCCTCGCCAGCATGGGCGGCACCGCGATCATGCTCGGCTGGCAGGCCACCACCATTTTCCGATACAGACATCGCATCATCCTGCCGATGACACCGACCAACCCAGCGATCGACTGAGGACGCCATGTCTAAGCACTTTGTTCAGAGCACAGTCCTTCGCGGCGCGGCAATAAAGGCCTATCGGGCCTACGCCTCCGTCCAGATCTGGCGAAAGGGTTCCCGGATATTCCTCAACAGCCTGCCAAAGGCTGGAACCCACCTGCTCATGAGCATGCTCGAAACGGCTCCCGGCATAATGAATGCCCGACTACATATCGAACGGCCGGCTAGTCAAACCGGCACGGAGATCGACGCCGCCGCACTCAAACGGCAGCTGGCCAGCATTCGAGGCGGCCAGGTAGCCACCGCACACCTGCCCTATATCGTCTCGATTGCGGGCCTCATCGCAAACGAAGGCTTTCGAACCGTCAATCTGATCCGTTCGCCGCGTGACATGCTGATATCCCGCTATTTCTATATCGTCGGATTGCGCCGGCACCGGCTACACAAGCACCTCGTCGAAACCTATCCCGACAAGAAATCAAGGATCATTGCCTTGATCCGGGCCCGCAGCCGGGCGAAGATACAATTCAGGGCCATTTCCGGCCGTATGCCTTCCCCTTCACCGCATTTTCCGGCTGGCTGACGGCGCCGTGCGTTGTCACGTTGCGCTACGAAGATCTCGTCGGCACGCGCGGCGGGGGCAGCGACGAACGCCAATTGGCGGCGCTGTCGACACTCGCCCGCCATCTCGATCTATCCACCACCGGCGAACATCTGCAGTCGAGATGGGCCGCCGTCCAACATCGCGGCAATGCCACCTTCCGCAAGGGTCAAATTGGCGACTGGGTCAACCACTTCGACGAGGATATCGAAGCAGTTTTCGAACAACACCTCGGCGAGATCGATCGGCTTTATAATCAGGCGGACGTTGCCGCCCCGCTGCAGCAGAAGAGATAAAATGTCGCTCCAGGATCGCAAATTCTGCTTCATAGTCGGGGCGATGAAGGCAGGCACATCCACTCTGGCAGCACAGCTTGGCCGGCAGGACGGCACCTATCTCCCTGTGCTGAAGGAGCCGAATTACTTCCGCGGAAATTTGCTATCACTGATCGACGGCCCGTCGCCCCATGCCACACAATTCATGGCGTCGCATATGAGCGGGGAGGACTATGCAGCCCTCTTCAACCCCGCTAAAGCCACCGACCTGCTGATCGATGCAAGCACCTCATATCTCGTCAATCCGCAGTCCCCTGGCCAGGTCCGCAATTTCGCGCCTGACGCCAGAATTGTCGTCTCGCTCCGCGATCCAACCGAGCGCGCCTATTCCGCCTACAACTTTGTCGCCTCTGGCGTCGGCGATCCCGAGCAGACTTTTGCCGCGGCTGTTGCTAGCGAGCAGTCAGGTCAACGGGAACAATGGGTGTTTGGCTGGCGTCACCTCTATGGTGGCCTGTATGATCGACACCTCCGCTCATGGCTGAATGCGTTTCCCGCTGAACAAATTCTGGTCGTGGATTTCGCAAACCTGGTTTCAGATGGTGAAGCAGCGATAGAACAGGTCTGTAAGTTCATGGGTATCGACTACGATAGTCAGAAATTCAGCCCAGAAGTGGAAAATGCCACCAGCCTCCCTCATCCGATAAATGGCCAGCTTCGCCGGGCCTTGCTTGGTCCAAGCGCATTGAAGGCGGCAATTAAGCCCCTGATTCCATCCCGTTTGCGGCTATATGCCAAAAAGGAGACGCTGCGGGGACTGCGAAAATTTGGTCAGAAGCCCGACAAAATGCCCGATACCATCAGATCGATGCTTGACGACCATTACCGTGAATCGATGCAGGAAACCGAGCGGCTGTTGGAAAAGGCATTTGGTTTGAACGGCGAGGCCAACCCCGCAACGCGCTGGCTGCAATCCAGGCAATCGTCGCAAATGCAAGCTCGCAATGACGGGATTCTGGAAAAGTAGATGGCGAGCTTGGCCAGACCGACCGCGGTAGAAAACAACAGATGGTATGAACGAGCATACCTATACGTCGTTTTTGCCGCGCTCGCCGTCCTGCCACTGGTAATGCTGGCAGCCGTCTTTGACGCTTCGGGCAAGTTCGCCGTCGTTGTCTCCGGCTTGCTCTGCCTGCTGGCAATAAGCTTTCCGCTTCTCTTGCCAGGTCGAAAGACCACTCTTTACGAGCCTCTCATCCTGATGATCATCGCTGTGCTCATCGGGTGCACCCTGCGAGGCGTCTACATCGCCTATTCCGATAACGCCCGTGTTTCCGCTCTCATGCTGGGCCAGAGCTATATCGAGATCGCAGAACGCGCTCCGTGGCTCATGCTCGGTCTGTTTGCCTTGGCGAGCGGCTATGCCGCAACAACCGCTAGGGTGCCCATCGAGCGAATTCGCTGGTTGTTTGATCGGCAGATAACGACAGGCCCCCGCTTCAAGCTGGCTTTGATTATCTCGGTCATCGTGTCCGTACTGGGTATAGCCTTGTTCGTAAATGCCTACGACGTACAGCTTTCGCTGGATTCGATTTCCAGCAAAAGAACGACGTCGATCATCACCGACGACGGCGAAGAGGTCTTCAGCTCGTTGGGGTATCTGCGATTCATGAGCGAGGCCGGATCAAGCGCGCTCTACTATTTTATTACCGCCACGCTCTTCAACAAGAAGAAGCTGACACTATCGAACATCGCCTTGATCATAGCTTTGTTTGTCATCGCCTCGGCCATACCCTTCCTGTCGAGTTCCAGGGCCACGATTGGGCAGCTGATCATCAATTCGGCCTTGCTCTTCTTCATCTTGGGTCGGCTGAACAACCGCTGGCTCTTCGCCTCGATTGTAATCGTCGTGGGCATGGCATTCGGCATGGCCCAGTTGCGCTCGATCGCTCAGACGGATCTCGGCTACCGGGCAGAAGACACCTTCATCGACACGATCGTGGGGTCCGGAAATTTCGTGGACATATCACGCACCAGCGCCATTATTTCGAGAGTTCCGGCGAACACCGATCACCTGCATGGCCTCTCCTATCTGGCGCTCGTGACCGCACCAATTCCCAAGGCATTGTGGCCGGAGAAACCAAATCCCAGCATGGGTCCCTGGGTCCGATCCGAAGTTTTCGGGATATGGGCTCGCAACAACGGCTGGCCGCCGAACGTAATCGGGGAAGCCTACATAAATTTTGGTTATCTCGGTTTGCTGATCATGCCGCTTCTCATCGGCAGCGGCATAAAGCTCGTCTATAATTCATTCGCGCCACTCATAAGAGTAAACCCGGTGGCAGCCTTGATTTATACGGCGATATTCTGGCCGTTGGGCATCTCTTTCATCCAGCTAAATTTTGCGCAGGGCGTTTCGATCACGCTCCAGCCGGCCATCTCGATAATTCTCTTCATACTGCTCGCCACGAGACGAGCACGAAAATAGCGCTCTGCAGCTACGCCTGATCAGCCGGTCAAGGCCTGGAAAACAGCCGCAGCACGCTGCCGCAGCTCCGCTACATCCCCTGCCGCAAGCTCAGCCTTGCGAGCATCGCGAGCATCGCTCTTTTCGGCCGATGGGACGGACTTCTTGAATGCATTGTCCAGCAAGTCCGGATGATCTCCGGCACGTTCGTCACGCTCACGATCGATGCGAAGGAGCAAGGCGCTCGCCCTTTCCCTCGTATGGTTGAAGGGCTTGAATGCGGTCCCGAACCTGCCGTTCAGCCGCGCGATCGGCGCATCAAAATTCTCGATAACTTCATCAAATGGCGCCACCACAAAATGCTCCCTGACTGGCAGCAACGGCTCATGAAAGCCGATATACCGTCGCAAGGCGTCGCGGGCGCTCATGCCATCGCTGAAAACCATGAGTGACAGAGCAGCGGCAACCGGCTCACGAATAACGAGCATGGCTGGCACTCCAAATTTCGCAGCCAGAAGAAATTGCGCCGGCGAATGAAAGTGGTTGCCCATCTTTACCGGCCGACCCTGCGCTTCTTCGAAAGCATATGTGGCAAAGGTGTTGGCCGATCGGGGAAACCCCTCGATCACCACGTCATCGCCCCTGCGGACCACACGGCGGTGCAGGGTTGGGTGTTCGAGCTGCCTCCATCGCCACGCAAAAAACCACGGCGTATTCCGAGCGGCCATGAGCAGGTCAAGCTTGTCTATTTCTGGCTCTCCGTTATTCGACTGGCGGGTTTCAGGCGTAGTTGGTCTAGCAGTGCCTGCGCAGTGACTGGTGCAAGCCGGCCCTCGCTCGCCTGGGCCGGAGAAAGCACACGCCTTGCCACCTCCTCCCGCAGCGATTGAGCCAGCATCGGCTTTATTGTTCGCTGATAGAAACGTGAGCCAACCAGACGCTTCCACGGGCCGGCAGGAATGAGCTTGCCCTCATTGGCATTGAACGCTCGCTCACTGTCTATTTCAGGCAAAGAAGCGGGATTAGCGCCGAGAAAAGTGCAGATTTGTCGGGCGATTTCGGTCCGATTGGCTACATAGGTCTCGAACGGCACCACCAACACCTGGCTGCCCCCGAATATCTGCAGCCATGGCTCCAACTGCCAGTCATATCGGCTATAATTGACATAGCGAGCATATTTGAGCACCGCCGTGTCGATATCTTCCACCACCTCGCCAAGGCCGAACTCATGCCGATACTGGCTGATGATCCGTTCGATTGGGTCACGCGTAATGTAGATGACCTTGAGCAGCGGACCACATACCCGCCGCGCCATTTCGGCAACGCCTTCATGGTCAGGGCGCTTGGCATAAGCCGTGGATGCTTCGCCCTTCAATCGATCCGACCCGGCTGCGGCGAACAGCGACTTGTAGTCCCGCGCAACGGCCCGGGCGTCGTTTCCGTGCCGCACCAGGCATTCGGGCTCCTTCTCTTCGGGTAGAAAGAGTTCGGGATGCGCCGCCAGGTCCCGATACAGCGTCGTCGTACCCGCCTTCATTGCACCGATAATCAAGAAATCAGGAACGATTACAGACATTAGAACCTGCGCGGCTGGCGATATCTTCTATAACAGACATAGGTTATTGGATTGCAAGCGGCGTCCATGCACACATCGGGCAAGGTAAATTGATGGCGCCCATTCCATTCGTCGGCCCCTTTCCGCCGCCCGTTCACGGCCAAGCCGTCGCAACGGCCACCATTGCCGCCCTCCTGGAACAGCGTGGTCTGCCCTTGCAGCGCCTTGATACCGGCGAGGCGGGGGCGGGTGGGCCATGGCGCGGGCGGATTCGGCGCGTGCATGGTGTGCTCCGTGCGGCCATGGCCTGCCTGCGGCCCGGCTCGCGCACAGCCTACCTGTCGGTCAGCGCCAATGCCGGCATGGTCCTGACCGCCCTGCTGGCCGGCCTGGCGCGGCTGGGACGCAAGCGCCCCGTGCTCCACCACCACACCTACGCCCATGTAACCGCCCGAGGGGCCGGCATGGCCCTGCTGGCGCGCCTGGCCGGCCCCTCCGCCATCCACATGACCATATGCCCCGCCATGAGCCGCGAACTGGCCGCGACCTATCCCGAAATCTGCGAAACCACCGCCTTCAGTAATGTCGATGCCGTCGACCGCGCCCTGCTCGATATTCCCCGCTCGCGCAACCTGCCGAGGACCCTTGGCTTCCTGAGCAACCTGACCCTGGAAAAGGGCGTTGAACGCGCCATCGCAGCCTTCCGGCTGGCCCATGCCCACGGCCTGGCCGATAGCCTCGTGCTCGCCGGCCCCTGCCGCGACATTGGCGCTCGCGCCGCCATCGACGCCGCTGGCATGGAGTTCGGCGATCGCCTGCACTATCTGGGCCCGGTGTCGGGTACCGCCAAGCTGAACTTTTTCGCCAGCATCGATCTCTTCCTCTTCCCCTCGCTCTACCGCAACGAAACCCAGGGCATCGTCAATCTCGAGGCCCTGGCCGCCGGCCTGCCAGTCATCGCCTATGGCCTCTGCTGCATCCCCGGTGATCTGGACGACCCGGCCTGCACCGTGCTGGAGCCGGGGCAGCCCTTCGACACTGCCGTCACGGCCTTCCTGCAGGATCTCGCCCCCCGCTACCCGGCCGCTTGCCAGGGGGCACGGGCCAGGTTCCACACCCTGGCCCGCGCTCATGAGGCCGAAATAAACCACCTCGCCGCCATCCTCGCGCTGTAGGCCCTCAGCTCGCCACGCCCACAACCCTTCTGATGACAGCCCTGTCGAGATTGGTTGGCACCGCGAACTCTCCGCTCGCTCCGGCGATCACCTGCGTGCTTCCGTCCGCGAAGGTGAAGGTCAGCTCGTGCGTGCCTTCAGGCAGGTGCAGAGTCAAATTGTCGGCAGCGCGACCACCGGCATCGAGTATCGGGCTGGTAAAACGTGTCCCCACCTCCATGAAGGCGCCCAGCGCGATCACCGTATCGCCGATCACTCCGGTACCAGGCCCTATGGCCACTTCGCAAGAGCCCGAATAGCTGGGCGTCCACCGCACCTGCGCGCAATAAATGTTTGGCGCCGGCTGCACCAGCCCCGCCAGCGTCATCGCCCCCCGACCGGATGTCGACGTGGTCACCCCGCCATCGGGCAAGGCAATCCCCAGCCGCGAACTGCCGCCGTCGCCGCTGGCGATCACCCCCACATTCGGCGTCGAACCCGCTCGCAGCCAGAAGGACAGCGCGTAGCTCTGTTCCGCGACGACCGATAGCCCCATTGCGTGTCGCAGCCGCGCCACGGCATTACCCGCCGTATCGGTCACCAACATCGGCTGCGTGAAGATGCCGAGCACCGGCCCTGGCAGCGGCGTGGCGCTGGCCATGGTGGTGAGCCACGTCTCGAGCCCCACCGGATTGCTCAGCATATTGCTCGAAGCTGGCTCCACCAGCAGGCCCAGATCCGTGCGGGCCGCAATATTGGCGCCGAACGGCACAAAGCTGCCGCTGCCGTCGGCGGCATATTTGGTTGAACCGCGCACCAGACCGAAGGCGGCATTGGCGGCCACCGGCTCGCCATCGCGCATATAGCGATCTCCGGCGAAATCGGCGGCATAGCTGGCCCCGCTCGGCCACCATGTGCTCGGCGTGGTCCACAGATTGATGCCGATATGCATCAAACCAGCCCCACGATGGCACTGGCGCTGGTGCCGGTCGCCTTGATCCGCCGCGCGCGCAGCGGCAACAGAGTGCCCGCCGCCACCCCTTGCAACACCAGCTCAGCGCCCGATTGCAGGGTCACCGCCAGCGCCCCGCCGACCCCGACATAGATCGCGCGGGTCACCTCGCTCAGTTCGGTGGAATCGTGCGGCACAATGGCAAAGCCGTGGCCCGCTGGCCCTTCGAGGCTGTTGGCATATCCATCATATCTGTCTTGCATCTGGCTCATCCTGCCTGTGGGAACACGCCCGCATTCTAGTCCCGCCCCGCCGCACGGGGATAAACGGCAGAACTCACCGGCGATCCAGCGCCCTAAAATTACCTCGAACAAAATTGTCTTTCTGCGGACTGCCGCTGCGGTTAGTCTTTACTGGCGGCAATGCTGGAGGGACGCCATGCGTTGGAAACTTGCACTTATCATCGGCTGTGTTCTGGCCGGCAGCTCGACAATTGCCATCCTGGCCCAGGGGTCTACCGCTCCCGCAGCGGAAAATTCACCATCCGCCGAGCAGGCGCCAGAAGCGCGCAACCTGCGCGAACTCACCCGTATCCTGCGCTCGCCCGATCAGGCGGACGAACTCGAAGGCGCCTTGACCGAACTCGATGCCATGATCGCTTCAGGCAATGCCGATGCTGCACTGCTGCTGGGCAATGAATATTCCCGCGACCGCGGCGCCTTGCCGCTCGATTACGGCAAAGCCGTCGTCTATCTCGAACAGGCAGCGGCCCTCGGCATTCCCGAAGCCTACCTCACCCTGAGCGAGCTGCATCGCCGGGAAACCGGTGGCCTGTCCCGCGCCAAGACGCTCTTCTATCTCCAGGCCGCCGCCGATGCCGGCCTCGACCAGACCTTGCTGCCACTGGCCGATGCCCTGTACCGAGGCACCTATGGCGAACCCGACACCGCCCTGGCCATCAAATATTACGACGCCGCCCTCGCCACCGGAAACGACACTGCCGCCACCCGACTGGTGTCCATCTACCGCGCCGGTACCGGCAGTCCCGACGATGCGGCCATGCTTGTCAAATATCTGGGCATTTCCGCCGAAGCCGGAAACATTTCGGCCCGGCGAACGCTGGCCAATCTCTATCTCCGCGGTGAAGCCGTCCCGCAGGATGCGGCGCTGGCCGAGCAGCATCTGCGCGCAGCGCTGGCCGCCGGCGATGAGAGCGCCGGCATGGCCCTCGCCACCGCCCTGCTCCGGGGCCAGCTTGGTGCCGCTCGCGAAGCCGAGGCGATCCCCCTGCTGCAATCAGCTTTCGATGCAGGCAATGCCGCCGCCGCTGCCCCTCTGGCCGATGCCTATGCCCGCGGACGCGGCGTCACCGCCGACCTGTCCGTCGCCCTCGTCATCCTGCGCAAAGGCGCCGATAGCGGTGACGCCGCCGCCAGGGCGGCCCTGTTCAATCTCTATGTCCGCGGCTCTGGCCGCGCTGTGCCACCCGACCTTGCCGCCGCAAGCGCGCTTTACGACACCATCCCCGAGGATGAGCGCACCGGCCCCGTCGCCGCCAATGGCGTCATTCTGGCTGCCAATGGCCGTAGCCTCGAAGACCTTGCTCACACCTGGGCACTCTTCGACGCGCTGGACCCTGCCTTGCAGGCGCGCACCGGC
This sequence comes from Devosia ginsengisoli, assembly GCF_024707105.1. GTDB lineage: Bacteria > Pseudomonadota > Alphaproteobacteria > Rhizobiales > Devosiaceae > Devosia > Devosia ginsengisoli_A. Next base: position 65,622 of record NZ_JANQAJ010000013.1, read on the forward strand.
CAGCAACTCCTACGCGTCAACCCAAACGCCTATGTCTACATGCTGCAGGGCCTGTTGACCGCGCGCGGCCATTATTCGGGCAGCATGTCGGGCCAACTGACCTCATCCACCATTTCGGCCGTCAATCAGCTCTGCACCGAGCTCGACATCACCCAGCAATGCCGCTTCGGCCCCCTGGCACGATCGACCTGGGATGCCATTGCCAGTGGTCTGGCTGGCTGACCAGAAAAAGGGGCGCCGCGGCGCCCCTTGCTCATTGCCCGGCTATCTCACCAGGTAGTCATGCAACTGGTCAGCCAGTTCGCTCGGCTCGAGCTCACCACCCTTGAGCACGATATCAGGGTGCTCAGGCGCTTCGAACGGGCTGCTGATGCCGGTAAAATTCTGCAGTTGGCCGGCTCGTGCCTTGGCATAAAGCCCCTTGGGGTCGCGTTTTTCGGCCACTTCCAGCGACGTGTTGACATAGACCTCGACGAATTCGACATCGCCGGCAATCTCGCGCGCGGTCCGCCGCTCGTTGCGGAAGGGCGAAATGAACGACACCAGCACGATCAAACCGGCATCGGCCATCAGCTTGGCCACCTCGGCCACGCGGCGGATATTCTCCACGCGGTCGGTTTCGGTAAAGCCCAGATCCTTGTTGAGCCCGTGGCGCACATTGTCGCCATCAAGGATGTAGCAATGCTTGCCCTCGGCCGTCAGCCGCTTTTCCAGCAGGTTGGCCACGGTCGATTTGCCCGAGCCCGACAGGCCGGTAAACCACACAATCTTGGCCGTCTGCCCTTTCATCGCGCTGCGAACCTGGCGATCCACATCAAAGCTCTGATAGGTCAGGTTCTGCCCGCGCCGCAGCCCGAAATCGATCGTGCCGGCGCCCAGCGTCTTGTTGCTGATGCGGTCGATCAGGATAAAGCCACCGGTCAGCCCATTCTCGCTATAGGGGTCGAAGGCAATCGGCTTGTCGGTCGAGATGGTGAGCGTCCCCACCTCGTTGAGCTCGAGGTTGCGGGCCGGGCTCTGTTCCAGCGTATTGACGTTGGTCTTGAACTTGAGATTGGTGATCGAGGCTGGCATCACCTGCGAGCCGACCTTGAGCAGATAGGACCGCCCCGGCTGCGCCGCCTCTTCAGCCATCCACACCACGCGCGCCTGGAACTGGTTGGAATATTCCGGCGTCTCGCCGGCATGGCTCAGCACGTCGCCGCGCGAAATGTCGATTTCCCGGTCAAGCACCAGCGTCACCGCTTCACCCGCAATGGCCGCCTGCTGCTCGCCATCCATGGTCACGATGCGCGCAACCACCGCCGGCACGCGCGAAGCCGCCACCAGCACCTCGTCACCCACCTTCACGCTGCCCGAAGCCACCGTTCCGGAAAAGCCGCGGAAATCGAGATTCGGCCGGTTCACCCACTGCACAGGGAAGCGCATTTTCTGCTGCGTACGGTCCTCCGAAACGTCGATCTGTTCCAGATACGGCACCAGCGGCGAGCCCTTGTACCAGGGCGTGCGCTCGCTATTGGCCACCATATTGTCGCCGCGCAGCGCCGAAACCGGCACTGCCGTCAGGCTCTTGAAGCCCAGCTCCTTGGCGAATTCGTTATATTCGGCGACAATTCTGTCGAACACGTCCTGGCTGTAGTCCACCAGGTCGATCTTGTTGACCACCAGCACCACATGCTTCACCCCGATCAGCGACAGGATGAAGCTGTGCCGTCGCGTCTGGGTCAGCACGCCCTTGCGTGCATCGATCAGCAGCAGCGCCAGGTCGGCATTGGAGGCGCCGGTCGCCATATTGCGGGTATATTGCTCATGGCCCGGCGTATCGGCGACGATGAACTTGCGCTTGTCGGTCGAAAAGAAGCGGTAGGCCACATCGATGGTGATGCCCTGCTCGCGCTCGGCCACCAGCCCATCCACCAGCAGCGAGAAGTCGATCCCCTCGTCGCCCACCATGCGGTTGTGACTTTCCTTCTTGAGGCTCGCCAGTTGGTCATCGAGAATGAGCTGGCTGTCATAGAGCAGCCGCCCGATCAGCGTCGACTTGCCATCATCCACGCTCCCACAGGTCAGGAAGCGCAGCAGCGACTTGTTGGTCTGCTGCTCCAGCCACAGGCCGATATCGGTATCCGGCGTCAGGTTTGCGGCCATGGACATCAGAAATACCCTTCCTGCTTCTTCTTTTCCATCGACCCGACGGAGTCGCTGTCGATGAGGCGCCCTTCGCGCTCGGAGGTGCGGCTGGCCTGCATTTCCATGATGATTTCCGGTAGCGTCGCTGCATCGGACCTTATGGCCCCGGTCAACGGATAGTCGCCCAGCGTGCGGAACCGCACCATTTCCTCGCGCGGCTTTTCGCCCGGCTCGAAACGGAAGCGGTCGTCGTCGATCATGATGAGCGTGCCCGAGCGGTCCACCACCGGTCTTTTCTTGGCGAAATACAGCGACGGCAGCTCGATATTTTCCGAATAGATGTAGGTCCACACATCCAGCTCGGTCCAGTTCGAGATCGGGAATACCCGCATGCTTTCGCCGGGGTTGAGCCGCGTATTGAACACGCGCCACAGCTCCGGCCGCTGGTTCTTGGGGTCCCAGGCATGGCTGGCATTGCGATGCGAGAAAATGCGCTCCTTGGCGCGCGACTTTTCCTCGTCCCGCCGCGCCCCACCAATGGCAGCATCATACTGGCCGGCATTGAGCGCCTGTCGCAAAGCCTGCGTCTTCATGATGTCGGTAAAGCGCGACGAGCCGTGATCGAACGGGTTGATCCCCTGCTCCACCCCGTCCTGATTGGTGTGGCTGATCAGTTTGAACCCATGCTGCTCCGCCATCCGGTCACGGAAGGCGATCATTTCCTTGAACTTCCAGGTCGTGTTGACATGCAGCAGCGGAAACGGAATGCGCGAGGGATAGAACGCCTTGCGCGCCAGATGCAGCAAGACGCTGGAATCCTTGCCGATCGAATACATCATCACCGGCCGGTCGAAACTCGCCGCGACCTCGCGGAGGATTTCGATGCTTTCGGATTCGAGCGACCGCAAATGGGTCATCCGTTCACTCGTCATAGATCAACTCCAGGTGCCCAAAAAGGCTCTACGCCAGCGCGGGGTCGCCAAAGGCCACGAAATGCGGGTTGGCGAAGTCGCTATCATGGCCTTGGTTGCGCTTCCCATAACACAGGACTTCGCCGAATAGCGTCTCCACGCGGCCACCAGCGGCTCGCAAAATCGCGTCGCCCGCCGCGGTGTCCCATTCCATGGTGCGCCCGAGCCGCGGATAGAGATCCGCTTCCCCCGATGCCACCAGGCAGAATTTGAGCGACGAGCCAGCCGGCACGAACTTCGCCACTTGGAAGCGTTGCAGCCAGGCATCGGTATCGCCGGCGCCATGCGAGCGGCTGCCCACCACGTCGATGCCATCAGGCGCCGCCCCGCGCACGCAGATATTCTGCCGCTCGATGATGACTCCGTCGACAACGCGCCCACTATGCGCGCCCTCCCCGGCCCGGCCCCACCAGATGCGGCCCAGAGCCGGCGCATGGACCACGCCCAGCACCGGAACGCCATGCTCGATCAGCCCGATATTGACGGTGAATTCGCCATTCCGGGTGATGAATTCCTTGCTGCCGTCAAGTGGATCGACCAGGAAGAACCGTTCGGCGGTAAGCGGCACCTGCCCGGCCGCCGCGGCCTCCTCGGCCACCACGGCAATGTCAGGCGCCATCCGCTTCAGCGCCGCCACGATGATCGTCTCGGCCGCGATGTCGGCCAGCGTCACCGGCGATTCATCGGCCTTGTAGGCAACCGCAAAGTCCGTCTCGTAGATGCGAAGGATTTCCGCGCCCGCTGCAATGGCAACCTCCAGCAGCCTCGCCATCTCGACCATCCAGACTCTCCGAACTCCGGTGCACTACAAAAGCCCAACAAGGCGTGCGGCGTCCCGCTCCGCCGTTAACACGCGGCTCCCATCAGGGCGTGGGCTTAGCTTCAAAGCCATGCGGCCGCAACCGCGCCGCATAGTTTCTTGTACCGCTGCAACCGCGCCGCTTAGTTTCCTGTTCCACCAAGGAATTCATGCCGGATCGTCATCAGGATGATGCGCAGGTCGAGCCACAGCGAGAAATTCTGGATATAGGCCAGGTCATGGTCGATCCGGGCATGGGCCAGCGCCGGGTCGGTCGCATCGCCGCGCAGGCCATTGGCCTGCGCCCAGCCCGTTATGCCCGGCAGCATGGCCAGCCGGTGGTCGTAATAGGGCACGAGCGCCCGATAGCTCAGATGCCCCGCCCGCATGCCAGGCACATGCGGCCGCGGCCCCACGATCGACATTTCCCCGCGCAACACATTCAGCAACTGCGGCAGCTCATCGATGCTCGTCCGCCGCAGGAACGTGCCGACCCGCGTCACCCGCTTGTCATTGCGCACGGTATGGGCAACACCCGTCACATCCTCCTGCTCGCGTCGCATCGAGCGGAACTTGAAGACGCCGAATGCGCTGCCATTGAAGCCTTCCCGTGTCTGCCGGAACAGCACCGGCCCCTTGCTCTCCATGCGAACGGCAATGGCGACGAGGATGAGAAGCGGCAGCAGGAACAGCAGCGCCAGCATCGAAAAAATCACATCGAAGACGCGCTTGGCGGTCATATGCGCGTCGCGGCTCGCGCTGGGGGCAAAAGACAGCGGTTCCTGCAGCAGCTTCATCAGGGGCAGGCCCGAATGATAGCTGATCCGCAGCGCGCTTATCTCTGCCGCGCGGCTGGCTTCACCTGACTTGCTGTTTACCGTCAGGCGTTCTGTACGCTCGAATCCATCAATGGGGATACTCAATTGTAAAGTCCATCATGGTAAGCAATTTGTTACGCCACATCAAACAATAGCAAAGTTCTGTGCAAGACCAACGACAATTTTATACCTGATGTCGTTTCGGTTAACCGCTGCGCCGCCCTTTGCTACCGATCTCCGAAAGAACCTTCCGGAGAAGCACTTCCACCTGCCACACACCGGCAGGTATTGAACTATATCCGCCTTGCCCGGCACCCTGCGGCAGCCAGACAAAAAACAACCGACCTGCCCGTCATGAGCGGCCGGTTGCTGAAACCTCGGGCCAGACGATGGCCAGGCGTGGAAACTGGCCTGCAGCCAGCTTCAGGTGATGGCCTAGGCCGGGCTGGCTACCGCGCCGATGGCGCCGGAGTCTGGCAGCAGGAGCTCGAACAGCGCGTCGATATCGGCCTGGAATTCTTCATCCGCGGCATTGGCCACGAAGACTTCCTGGCGGAGCTCGCTGAACGACTGGTTGGCGACGGTCAGTTCGACATTCGCAACCAGCGCGCTCGCATAAGCATTGATGGCAGCTTCGCAGGCCGCCAGCGTGCCGTCAGGCAGCGTGCAACTGGTGAATACTGTATTGTAGAGGTCTTCAAAACCCGGCACCGGAGCCGCGTTTGCACCGGACAGGCCGGCCACGCTGAGCATACCGGCGGTCACGATCGACGCAACGAGCCTACGCATTTGGAACCTCACTCTTAATACCTTGTTAATATCTCTACTGCCGCCCATGATTACTGTCAATGTTTTGCTTGGCCTCTACATGCCCTTGCAGGACCTTCTTCCCATTAGGCTTAATGCCGGAAATCCGCCGGTTTCAGCCCATTCTTCCCGTCTGCCGGCCCGCCCCGCCCCTGCTCTCCGCGCAAACAAAAAAGCCCTGGCGCCGGGGCACCAGGGCTCTTCTTTATTTGTGTGACAGTTTAACCGGCGGTCCAGCGCGTCGGATTGGGCGAAGACATGGACCGAATATTGTATCCTGATGCGCGCAGCGTCTTGATCGAGTTGGTCAGGTTATCAAGCACATAGTCGCCTTCGCTGGTCTTGACCACCAGCACCGCATGGGGTTCGCCCCGGCGGGTATGGGTATAGGCGATGCGCAATGCGCCGGCCGAGACACCCTGGCGGATGAGCGCGCTGCGCTTGCTGAGCACATAGTCCTCGCAATCGCCGCTGGTCGGGTTCAGCTCCCACACATCGGCCGTGTCGCGTGCCGGGCGGATCGAGCGGTTCACATGGCCGTTGATCTGCTTGAGCACCGCCATGAGGTTCGGGCTCATGGTGACCTGGCTGCTGCCGCCGCCGGCGCATTCGCTCCGGTTCTTGGCGCAGAAGAACTGCATCGAAAGCGGCGTGATCGCGGCGGTCTGGGTGACCAGGTCGAACGTGACGATCTTGCCGGGATTGCTGTAGGCGGCCGCGCCGCCGGTGGAGAACAGGCTGACACTCATGGCCAGGCCCGTCATCACTGCTGCGAATTTGGTATTCATTTGTGCCATCCCCTGATGAACTGATGTCAGCAGGATGCGCGCAGCCGATTGCTGCCGAATGCGAAAATTCGGTACAATTTTATTCAATTGCCGGGCTTGTTCTCCCGGCTGTTCCTGCTGATACCGTCTCCCGTCGAGCAGAGCGTTGAAACCGGCGTCGCAATTCGGCTCAAGCTGGCGTCAAACTTTCATAAAATGCCGCCGGTGCGGCGGATCGCTGGCCCCTCTGCCGACATCATGATAGGCAGTCGCGACCGCTCACCGGAGGCCTTTCCTTGTCCAGCCAGCCCCGTATCTGCATCGTGACGAATGACACGCCCGACGCGGATAGGGCCGCTGCCCGCCTCCGGGCGCGCTATGGCGACCACGCCATCGATGCGGCCGATGTGGTGGTGGCTTTGGGCGGCGACGGCCTGATGCTGCAGACACTGCACCGCGTCATGCGCACCGGCCTGCCGGTCTATGGCATGAATTTCGGCTCGGTCGGCTTCATGATGAACACCTTCTCCGAGGACGCGCTGGATCAGCGCCTGGCCTCGGCCCAGCCCACGCAGATTTTCCCGCTATCCATGCAGGTCCTCGACGTCTCGGGCCACACCCAGCAGGCTCTGGCCCTCAACGAAGTCTCGCTGTTCCGCTCCACCTACCAGGCCGCAAAGATCCAGATCATCGTCGATGGCGAAACCCGGCTCGAGGAACTGATCTGCGACGGCGTGCTGCTCTCGACCCCCCGCCGGCTCCACCGCCTATAATCTGTCCGCCCACGGCCCCATCCTGCCGATCGAGGCGCCCCTGCTGGCCTTGACCCCGATCTCCCCCTTCCGCCCCCGCCGCTGGCGCGGCGCCATTCTTTCCAACCGCGCCGAGGTCAGGTTCATCACCCGCGAGGCGCCCAAGCGTCCGGTCAGTGCCGTCGCCGACAATGTCGAGTTCCAGAACGTGCTCGAAGTCACCGTCCGCGAAGACCGCACCCACGGCGTCACCCTGCTCTTCGACCCCGGCACCAGCCTCGAAGAACGCGTCCTCAGCGAACAGTTCCGGTTTTAGGCGATGCAGCCTCAAGAGTGGAGCCCCCCTCGCCCCTTGTGGGAGAGGGGGTAATTTCTTCGTTCAGAAGAAATTACGGGTGAGGGGTCTGCGCTATCCCATGCTTCAATGCCCGCGGATACCTCAGCGCCCCCTCATCCGCCCTTCGGGCACCTTCTCCCACATGGGGAGAAGGGAAGAGTCACCCTAAGCCGCCGGCAGCGCCAGCCGCTCCTCGCCCACCGGCAACGCCATTGCCCCAGCCGCTTCCCCGGCAAACGCCGTCATCACCCCACGCGCCGCCTTGCGCGCCAGAAGAATATTCTGCTCGCTGAGATAGGCGAACGCCTCTTCCAGCTCCTCGGGGATCACGCCGCCATGTTCGGCGATCAGTTCCTCGGTCAGCACAGTCACCACATAGTGGCGCGCCGCCGCGTCATCGGCCAGGTCGCTGGCCCGCGCATGCAGCACCAGCCGGGCCAGCAGGTTGCGCACGCCCTCCCCCAGCCCGCACCGCACCAGCAGCGCATTGAGCGCCGGTCGGCTGCCATTTTCGAGCAGGCTGAACACCTTGGCCCGCGGTGCCTGCGCCAGTTCGGCCAGGCATTCGGCAAAGAACATCACATGACCCGTCACCACGGCATGCAGCAGCACCCTGGTATTGACCCGGTCGCTCACGATCAGCTCGGCCACATAGGCTCCCGTCCCGGTTCGCACCGCCTCGCGCTCGCCAATGGCCGATAGCGCCGTGTCGCCGCAGTCGCGCAGGATGCGCCCCAGCCGGTCCTCTTCCACCGCACCCTTGACGATGCGGGCGCCCCGCAATGCCTCGGTCGCCTTCTGCACCAGCAGTAGCCGCGCCGCCGCCGGCAGGTCCGGCCGCGCCAGCAGCGCCCCGCGCATTTCGGCATTGCCACCCAGCGATACTGCCAGTTCCGCCAGCAAGACATCGCCCAGCGCCACCTCATGCCGGCGCAGCATCCGCAATGTCACGGGGTCATGCCCCCGCGCCACGATGGCTTTGGCCAGTCGCGGGCTGAGCCTGGCCCGCTGCACCACCGCCACCAGCATGGACAGATCCAGCGTCTTGATCAGCCCCATAAGGTCCGCATCGATCAGGACCGGAGAATATTGCATCACCGCCCGCGCGATCACCGCACTGTCATGCAGCAGCGCCAGCATGATCGGCCGCGGCGCCTCGCTCGAATGCAGCAGGCCATAGGCCAAGGCCGCCCGCACCTTCACCGACGGATCGTCGAGAAACCCGATCAGCGCCGCATAAAGCGCGGCCTGTTCGTCAGCAGGTCCGACATGGTTGAGATAGGCCAGGGCCGAAAGATGAGCCGCGCTGCCCCGCTCCTCGCTGTCAGGCGATTGAGATAGCGACACGAACTCCTGATAGCCAACCATTCCACTCTCCGCACAGCGCGGAATTCACCCTAGTGAGGAAGGTTTAAGGAACGGTTCACCATAAATGAGGCAGTTGGCCCTAGATGGCGGAGAGCACAAACCCGAATAGCTGGCTCGTCCCGGCCCACAGGCCCGCAAACAGCGCCCAACTGGCCAAGGCCCCGCCCAGGATGATCCAGCCGCGTGGCAGCGGCAGGGAGCGCTGGGTCTGAACGGCTGCACTGGTCCGGCGCATATCCGCCTCCTTGGCGTCTTCGCGGGGCATTTGCCCGCTGCATTTCACTACACGGCCCGTTCGTTAAGCTTCCCTCAACGCCGATCCGCCGCTTTTATCGAGGTCGCTCGCATCGCCGCGCTGTTCGTCCGGATGCCTACCGGCAGGTAAACGCCCGGATGCGCCCCAGTGTTGCCCCACCGGCCGTTACTGGGCGTAGAGCTGCGTGAAGAAGGCCCCGCCATCCCCCTCGGCACTGGTCCCCGACACATCCTCGATTTCATTCTTGAACAGGCCGGTAAACGACATGTTTGCCGGCGAAAACCGCGACGGCACCACCGGCAGTTCCGGCGCTACCGGCTGGCTGGCCATCTGCTGCGCCGCAAAGGCCGCATTGGTTGGTCCGCCCTCATGCTTGGACACCAGCACGCGATAGACCTCGCGGATCGTCCGCGCCTCGCCATTGGAATAGAAGATCGACCGATTGGCCGCCGCCTGCTTGGGAAACAGGTTCGCCGCAATCTGGTCCGGGTCCTGCAACCCCGCGGTGAACATCCGCTCGGCTCCCTGCGCCCCCAGAAAATGCGCGATATAGAGTTCCCCCGCACTGGGCATCCGCCCGAAGCGCTGGCTCAGATAGTCGCCATTGCTCTTGGTGAAGGCAGCCGCCAGGTCCGAGGCGATCTTGGGATCCTCGCGCAGCTTGAGAATGTCAGCCTTGGTCCCCGCATCGCGTACGAAATAATCCCCGTCCGACGAGCGCTCGATATTGCCGGCAATGTCGCCATAGCCCAGCCGCGGTCCCTCTTCCTTCATCACCTGCAACCAGGTGCTTTCGAGGAACTGGAACAGCCCCACCGCCGACGAGGTTTGCGCCTTGGCCTGCGGATTGAGGCTGCTTTCGCGCATCGCCGTCTGCAGCAGATAATCGAAATCCACGCCGTTCCGGTCGCCGGCCGCCGTCAGCACATAGGCCAGGCTCTGTGGCACGGAAATTGGCTGTACGCCCATGGAAAGCTGCGACTCAGGGTTGGCGGATTGCCCCGACTACAGCACCACAATGGTTAACCACCTGTTAACCATTCCAAAGCCTGCCAGCCGGAGCCTACCCCCGCCCCAGAGACCTCATGGTGAGCCTGTCGAACCACGAGGTCGCGCGAGTGGAGCTATCCAGCCACGCCTCGTGGTTCGACGGGCTCACCATGAGGGCTACTGAAACAGCGGGAACTCTAAGCCCCCCAATAGCTCACCACGTCTCCCAGCGCCGGCCGCGGCCGGTCCTCGATCGTCGCCGTCGGCGTGCCGATATGCACGAAGCCCACGAACCGCTCTCCGTCCCGCGCGCCCAGCATCGCCGCCGCTTCCGCGTCGAACGTATACCACCGCGTCACCCACGAGGCCGCAAAGCCCAGCGCATGGGCCGCATGCACCAGGTTGAACGCCACATTGCCCGCCGACAGCAACTGCTCGAATTCGGGCACTTTGGGATGATCCTTGGGCGAAGAAATCACCCCGATCGTCAGCGGCGCCGGCAAAAACCGCTGCCGCTCGATCTCCAGTCCCGCCTCATCCAGCCGCGGATTGTTCCGCGCCGCGATCTCGGCCAGCTTCTCGCCCACCTGCTGCCGCGCCTCGCCCGCGATCACCACCAGCCGCCATGGCGTGATCTTGCCATGATCAGGCACCCGCGTTCCAATGGTCAGGATTTGCTCCAGCTCCGCCGCATCCGGCCCCGGATCCTTGAGAAACGCGATGCCGACCGAGCGGCGGGTGAGCAGATAGTCGCGCAGGGCGGCATTGGCAGGCATGGCAGACTCCATCAACGAAGCGTCTCTCTACCACAGTGTCATTCCCGCGAAAGCGGGAACCTCTGTTGGCGATAGCGCAACACATGCACAAGCCGGGGCAAAATCCGCCGCTGGTGCCATTGCGGTGTTTTCTTCCCATGCCGTCTGTGACACAGCTTTTCCCTAATCGCGTCCTAAGAGGGCGCAACTGATTCAGCCGGCTTGGCATCTGACGCCACGGGAGACCCGATGCTTTTGCGACCACTACTCGCCCTCTTGCTTGTGCTGGCCGCAGCTCTTGCCTCCCCGTCGGGCGCCCTCCCGGCCGCTTTCGCGCAGGAAACCGCGGCCGAAATGCCGCCCATGCCGCGCCCCCGGCCCGATCCCGACAGCCTGCCGCCAATGCCGCTGCCGGCGCCCGCCGCCGCGACTCCTGCCACCGAAGCCATTGCCGCCCTCACCTCGGCGCCCCAGCCCGTGGCGCTCAATGTCCGCATCACGCAGGATGGCGCCCCCATTCCCGATGGCGTGGTCTGGCGCATCTTCGATACCCAGCCCGACGCCAATGGCGAACTGGCGCTCGTCGCCAAATCCGACGTCGGCAGCCCCACCGTTGAGCTGCCCCCGGGCGAATATGTCGTCCACGTCGCCTATGGGCGCGCCCAGACCAGCGAGCCGCTGTCGGTCGTCCCCGGCGCCAACGAAAAGACCTTCATTCTCGATGCCGGTGCCCTGCGGCTCAATTCCGCCGTCACCGGCGACATCGCCATTCCGGTCGGCCTGCTGAAATTCGACGTCTTCACCGCCGGCGAGGAAACCGATCGCGCGCTGGTGGCCGAGGGGCTCAAGCCCAACGATATCGTCACGCTCAATGCCGGCACCTACCACATTGTCTCCTATTTCGGCACGACCAATGCTGTGGTGCGCGCCGACCTGCGCGTCGAGGCCGGCCAGTTGACCGATGCCACGCTCTACCATCATGCTAGCCAGGTCGGTTTCAAGCTCGTCTCCGAGGAAGGCGGCGAAGCCATTGCCGACGTCGAATGGACGGTCAAGACCACAGATGGCGCCACCATCTTCTCCGAGCTCGGCGCCTTCCCCTCCACCGTCCTGGCCGAAGGGGAATATCTCGTCCTCGCCAAGCAGGGCAGCCAGGTCTTCAACCGCGAATTCGAGGTCCAGGCCGGCTCCCCGCGCGAAATCGAAGTCCTGACCACGGTTTACTAGCAGCAGCTCGTCGGCGCCTTTGCCCTTGAAGCGGGGCGGCCGATGCCCCAGATTGCCGACACGTCAAAGCGGGAGAACACGATGACGCCGTTCAGCACCACGTCCCGGCAGCGCCTGGCCATTCTTGCCACCGCCTGCCTCATGAGCGTTGCCCTGCCGGCCGGCAGTGCCTGGGCCCAGAAGGTCAAGGACAAGGGCACGACGCCCCCCGCGACCACCGCCATGGCCACCGAGTCCGAAATCACCGTCGACATCCCCACCATCGACGCCGTCGACTCCAATGTGGATGAAGCCACCCTCCGCGCCATCTTCAGCGGCGAGCTCGTCGACAATGCCGATGCGCTGGCCGGCCTGACCGCCACCAGCATCACCATCCCCGAAATCACCCTTTCGGCCACCACCACGCTCGAGGGCGAGACCAACGAGACAACCGTCACCTTCTCCGATCTTGTCCTGTCCGACATTACCGATGGCACTGCCGCCTCGGTCAGCCTTGCCACCATGAGCATGGATGCCGGCGACAATGGCAGCGGCGAATTCGGCCCCCCTCTCCGCCGCCGGCTTCAATATCGGCGGCGTGCTCGGCCTCTATGGCCTGGTCGATGCCGGCGGCCAGACCGAGCTCGAAACCATCTACACCGATTTCAGTTTCGAGGGCGGCAGCTTCGAATCCCCCGAGATCAGTTGCACCATGGGCGCCACCAGTGCCGCCGAATTCAAGGCGCGGCCGCTGAACTATTCCTTCGGCGAGATCATGGCCCTGGCCGAAACCCTCGACGCCCAGCAGGACGATCCCTCCCCCGAACTGATCGGCGCCGCCCTGCGCATGTATGTCGATCTTTTCACCGCCTTTGAAACCTCCCCTGCCACCTTTGGCGGCTTTGACTGCGCTGGCACCGATGATGAAGGCCGTGCGATCAGCTTCAGCATTGCCGGCATGTCCATGGGCGGCATGAGCCCGGGCATCTATCCCGCCTTCTCGATGGATGGCCTGGACATGACCATCGAGGATGACGGTTCGGTGCAGGTGGGCAACATGACCGTCAAGGAAATGGACCTCTCCGCGCCGATCGCCGCCATCCAGGGCGCGCCTGAAGCCATTGACGAAGCCTGGTTCATGGCCAATGCCCGTTCGCTCATTCCCGCCTTTGCCGGCTTCTCCTTCAGCGATGTCGCGGTGGACGTGCCCGATCCCGACAGCGATGGCGAACGCATCAAGGTCAGCCTCGGCGCCTTCGACCTGTCGCTGGCCGACTATCTCAACGGCATCCCCACCAATGTGCTGACCACGGCCAGCAACATCCTGGTCTCACTGCCCGAAGATACCGATGACGAGCAGTTGCGCCAGTTGATCGACCTCGGCGTCACCGAGATCGATGCCGGCTTCACCCTCGATGCCGCCTGGAACGAGGCCGATAACGCCATCGCCATCAACGAAATCTCGGTCACCGGCGCAAATCTCGCCACCGTCAAGCTGGCCGGCACCATCGCCAATGCCACCGAAGCCCTGTTCGGCCTCGACGAGAACCAGGCTCTGGCCGCCGCCATGGGCGTGGCCATTGCCAATCTCAAGCTCGATATCACCGATACCGGCCTCTCCGATATCATCCTGGCCACCGTCGCCGCCGAACAGGGCTCCGACCCTGCCACCATGCGCCCGATCTTCGCAGGCCTGGCCGAAGGCACGGTCATCGGCCTGCTGGCCGGCGCCGCCGAAGCCCAGAAGGTCGGCGCCGCGATCAACAGCTTCGTCAGCGGCAAGGCCAAATACCTGACCATCGAAATGACCGCCAAGGAAGCCCCCGGCCTCGGCCTCATGGACTTCATGGCCGCCGAAGACGACCCCACCGTCCTCATCGGCAAAGTCACCATCGACGCGTCAGCGAAGTAGAAGTGGCCGCTATGCGGCCGATCCTTGCCGGATACCCCCACCTAACCTCCCCCTGATAGGGGAGGAACAGATCGGAAATTTGGCTCGATTTTGCCATATACACCAGCCAGATTCCTCCCCCTATCAGGGGGAGGCTAGGAGGGGGTATCCCCACAAAAACTCACCTCCGCCGCTACCCCACCTCCCGCGCCGCCACCGCCAGCCCCCAGTCCAGCAGCTCCCGCGCCCCCGCTTCCGTGCCTGCCTCGACATAACACCGCAATTCCGGCGCATTACCCGACGCCCGAAAATGCACCATGTCCCCGGCCTCGGTCCGGAACTGCAGCCCGTCAATATCAGACAGCCCGGCAATGCCATGCGGCACAAACAGCCGCCGCGCATAGTCAGTATCCCCGGCCAGCCGTGCCAGAAACGCCGCGCTCTTCTCCCCCGGCACATCCTGCAACCGCCCCGCCAGCGCATGCTGCAATGGCAGCTCCACCACCACCTCTGCTACGCTCCGCCCCTTGGCCGCGGCCAGCCCCAGCGCGCAGAGCAGCGGCAATACCGCATCGCGCGTCACCAGCGGCGGCAGCGCCACGCCCGCCGCCTTCACATTCTCGCCCACAAACGTCCCGCCATTGGCCTCGAACCCGATCGCCGCGCCCGGCGCCCCGGCCATGGCCTCGATGACATAGGGCGAGCCTACCCGCGTCCTGACCACGCGCGAAAATGCCCCCGTGCGCTCGATCCCGGAATTGGAGGTCACCGGCGTCACCACGCTTTGCGCCCCCAGATAGCGCGCCGTGATCAGCCCCAGCACGTCGCCGCGCACGAAGCCGCCCCGCCCGTCCATCAGCAACGGCCGGTCGCCATCGCCATCGGCAGAAACAATGGCATCCAGCCCATAGTCCGCCACCCAGCCCGGCAGCGGCGCGAACACTGCGTCGCCAAAAGCCTCGGTATCGACGGGGACAAAATCCGCGCTCCGCCCCAGGCTCACCACCTCAGCTCCAAAGCCCCTCAGGATCAGCCCCAGCAAATCCCGCGCCACGCTGGAATGCTCGAATACCCCGATGCGCCATCCCGCCAGCACGCCCTCGGGCAACAGCGAAGCAAACCGCGCCACATAGCGCGCCTCGGCCGCCGCAGCCTCATCAGCCATCTCGCCGGCGAAATCGGGAACCACCTCGTCCCGCAACGCCGCGACGATCCCGGCCTCGTTCGCCTTGCTGATCTCCCCGCTGGCCAAGTAGAATTTGAGCCCGTTGCGATCTCCCGGAATGTGGCTCCCGGTCACCATGATCGCCGCGCCGCCAGCCGCCATGGCATGCAGCGCGAGTGCCGGCGTCGGCAGCGTCCCGCAATCCACCGGCTCCAGCCCCGCCGCCCCGATCGCCGCCGCGCAATCGCGCATAATGGCCGGGCTCGACACCCTGAAGTCCCGCCCCAAAAACACCCTGCTGCCACCAGCCAGCCCGGCATGCCGCAGGAAAGCCGCCACATAGCGCCGCGCCACCTGCCCCTCCAGCGCCGCGGCCGGCCCGCGCAATCCGCTGGTGCCGAATTTGACCCCGCCCCCAGCCATCAGGCTCTCCCGTAATAGTCCCTGAACCAGTCGACGAACCGCGCCACGCCCGTTTTCACCGGCGTTTCCGGCAATTGCCCCACCAGTTCCCGTAACAGGGCGGTATCCGATTGCGTCGCCACCACATCGCCCGGCTGCATCGGCAGCATGTTGAGTTCCGCCTTCTGCCCCAAAGCCGCCTCGATGGTCGCGATGAAATCCATCAGCTCGGTCTGCCGCCCCCCGGCAATATTGACCACCCGGAATGGCGCCACCGCCGAAAGGCTGTCATGCGCCACCGGTCGGCCCAGCTCCGGCACCACATCCTTCAGCCGGTCGATAGCCGCCACCAGGTCGTCGACATAGGTGAAATCCCGCTGCATCCGCCCATGGCCATAGACATCGATGGGTCGCCCATCGAGGATAGCAGTGGCAAACTTGATCGGCGCCATGTCCGGCCGCCCCCACGGCCCATAGACCGTGAAAAACCGCAGGCAGGTCGATGGAATGCCGAACAGATGGGCATAGGAATGCACCATCGCCTCCCCCGCCTTCTTGGTCGCCGCATAGAGCGAAACCGGCCCGTCGGCCCGGTCCGTCTCGGCAAAGGGCAGCTTGGTATTCCCGCCATAGACCGAACTGGTCGACGCAAACAGGAAATGCCGCGGCGGCGCAGCCCGCATCGCCTCCAGCAGATTGCCCGTGCCCACCACATTGGATTGCACATAGCTCTGTGGCGCTTCGAGGCTATAGCGAACGCCCGCCTGTGCCGCGAGATGCACCACGATCTCGGCCTCGCTCCGCGCCAAAGCCGCGCTCAGCCCGGCCGTATCCTCCAGCATGCCCGCGACAGCCACGAACCCTTGCTCCCGCGCCAGCAAGGCCAGCCGCGCCCGCTTCAGCGCCGGGTCGTAATAATCGGTAACCCCGTCGTAACCGGTCACCTCATGCCCATCCGCCAGCAGATGCCGCGCCAGGTGAACCCGATGAACCCGGCTGTCCCGGTGACGAATATCTTCACGTCATGCTCTCATTCCGCCGCATCGGCCAGCCCGTCACCGCCTGTGGCGCCTGCCGGCCGTCCGATACTCGTATAGGCAAAGCCATGCCGCGCCACCTCGTCATGCCGATACACATTGCGCAGGTCCACCAGCACAGGCGCTTTCATCGCATCCTTGAGCCGCGCCAGGTCGAGCGAGCGGAATTCGTTCCACTCCGTCACCAGCACCAACGCATCCGCCCCTTCGGCCACGTCATAGGCACTTTCGCCGAATTCGAGCCCCTCGATTAGCTCCCGCGCCGCGCCCATCCCCTGCGGGTCATAGGCCACCACCCGCGCACCCCGGTCGAGCAGCCCCCTGATAATATCGATCGACGGCGCCTCGCGCATATCGTCGGTATTGGGCTTGAAGGTCAGCCCCAGCACGCCGATGGTCTTGCCACGAACCTCCCCGCCACAGGCCGCGATCACCCGCCGCGCCATGGCCCGCTTGCGCTGCTCGTTGATGGCGATGGTGGTTTCCACCAGCCGCATCGGGCTGCCGAAATCCTCGCCGATCCGCACCAGCGCCTGCGTATCCTTGGGAAAGCACGAGCCGCCAAAGCCCGGCCCCGCATGTAGGAATTTTCCGCCGATCCGGTTGTCCAGCCCCATGCCCCGCGCCACCTGCTGCACATCGGCGCCCGTCGCCTCGCAGAGATCGGCCATTTCGTTGATGAAGGTGATCTTCATGGCCAGGAACGCATTGGCGGCATATTTGATCATCTCCGCCGTGCGCCGCCCGGTAAACACCAGTGGCGCCTGGTTGAGATAGAGCGGCCGATAGACCTCGGTCATGACAGCCCGCGCCCGTTCGTCCTCGATCCCCACCACGATCCGGTCGGGTCGCTTGAAATCCTCGATCGCCGCGCCCTCGCGCAGGAATTCGGGGTTGGACACCACAGCCACATCCGCCTCGGGATTGGCCGCCGCGATGATCCGCGCCACCTCGTCCCCCGTCCCCACGGGCACGGTCGATTTGGTGGCGACCACGGTAAAGCCGCTGACGCTCACCGCCACCTCCCGCGCCACCGCATGCACATAGCTCAGGTCCGCATGGCCATCGCCGCGCCGCGAGGGCGTCCCCACCGCGATGAACACCACATCGGCGCCGGCCACCGCTCCCGCAAGTTCGGTGGTGAACGACAGCCGCCCCGCACCCAGATTGGTCGCCACCAGCCCGGCCAGATCCGGCTCGAATATGGGAATTTCGCCACGTCGCAGCGCGTCGATCCAACTCTTATCCGTGTCGATGCACACCACGTCATGGCCGAAATCGGCGAGGCATGCCCCTGTCACGAGCCCCACATAGCCCGCGCCGGCAATGGCGATCTTCATCGCTGTGACCTCCCGAAGCAACCGCGATATGATAACGGTCGCACACGTCCATGTCGCTATTGAAACAGCGCAGGCGCTACTGCGTGTCCGACGGGTTGCCGCGCAGCTTCTTGATTTCCGAGCGGATCGACTTGCCCTCCAGCCGCCGCCTCTTGCTCGCCAGCGTTGGCCGCGTCGCCACCCGCGCCTTGGGCACATGCGATCCCGCCACCAGCAGCCCCACCAGCCGCTCCAGCGCATCGGCCCGGTTCATCGGCTGGTCCCGGTGCGAATTGGCCGTGATGACAATCACCCCATCCTTGGTCAGCCGTTTCCCCGCCAGCACAGCCACCCGGCGCTTCATCGCCTCCGGAATATTGGGCGAATTGGCGAGGTCGAACCGCAACTGCACCGCACTCGACACCTTGTTGACATTCTGTCCCCCCGGCCCCGCCGCCCGCACGAATGTCTCCTCGATCTCGGACGGATCGATGGCAATGGAGCGGGTGATGGGGATCGGTTCGGCCATGGCGAAGAAAGAGCACCCCTCCTAGCCTCCCCCTGAAAAGGGGGAGGAACAGATCCAGCTTGCGGCACAACATTGCCACGCCCACCAGCCAGATTCCTCCCCTATCAGGGGGAGGTTAGGAGGGGGTATCCCAACAAAGACTCACCTTCGCCGTTCTAGTTCCGATACCGTCCAGCGAAAATGATCTCGCCCTCATGCACGGTCAGCCCCTTGATCGTCGCCCGGTACTTTCCCGGCATTCCTTCGGCCTCGACAACCCAGCCCTTCTTCAGCATGCCGGCGAACACCTTCTCGCCGATATCCTTGAAATCGCCAGGCCCCAACGCATTCTCTTCGCCGAGATGCGTCAGGGCCTTGATTTCGCGATTGGACGGTCGCTGCGGCATCAGGCTGCCTTTGCGGCCTTGAGGTCAGGCGCAGTGGCTTCCGCCATCAGCGCGACCAGCGCATCCATGAAGGGCTCCACTTTCTGCCCCTCGGTGCCGAGCCGGCGCACCGAAACCGTGCCCTCCTCGGCCTCGCGCTTGCCGACCACGAACAGCAGCGGCACCTTGCCCACCGAATGCTCGCGCACCTTGTAGTTGATCTTCTCGTTGCGGGTATCGAGCTCGGCCCGGATGCCCGCCGCCTTGAGCTGGTTCACCAGCTTCTGGGCATACTCATCCGCTTCCGACACGATGGTCGCCACCACCACCTGGGTCGGCGCCAGCCACATCGGCATCTTGCCGGCATAGTTCTCGATCATCATGCCGATGAACCGCTCCAGCGATCCCAAAATCGCCCGGTGCAGCATGACAGCATACTTTCGCGATCCATCCTCGGCCACATAAGTCGCGTCCAGCCGTTCCGGCAGCACATAGTCGAGCTGCAGCGTCCCCACCTGCCACGAGCGCCCGATCGCGTCCTTGAGGTGGAATTCCAGCTTGGGCGCATAGAAGGCCCCCTCGCCCTCTGCGATCTCGAAATCGTACCCGGTCGCGCGCAAAGCATCGCCCAGCGCCTTCTCGGCCGCGTCCCAGCGCTCGATGGTGCCGCCGAACTTTTCCGGCCGCGTGGCGAGTTTGATCACCACATTGTCGAAGCCCATATGGCCATAGACCGAATAGAGCAGATGCACGAAATGCTCGGTCTCGCTCTGGATCTGGTCTTCCCGGCAGAAGATATGCGCATCGTCCTGCGTCATCTGCCGCACGCGCATCAGCCCATGCAGCGCCCCATGCGCCTCATTGCGATGGCAGCAGCCGAATTCCGCCATGCGCAAAGGCAGGTCACGGTAGCTCTTGATACCCTGGTTGAAGATCTGGATATGCGCCGGGCAATTCATCGGCTTGAGCGCCATCAACTCGCCCGTGCCACTCAGAACCGGCCCTTCCTCTTCCGTGCCGGGCACTTCGTCGGGCACCACGAACATGTTCTCGCGATACTTGCCCCAGTGCCCCGACGCCTCCCAGAACTTCGAGCTCATCAACTGCGGGGTTTTCACCTCCACATAGCCCGACGAATTGAGCCGGCGGCGGATATACGCCTCCATCTGGTTGTAGAGCACATAGCCCTTCGGGTGCCAGAACACGCTGCCCTGCGCCTCCGGCTGGAAATGGTAGAGGTCCATTTCCTGGCCGATCTTGCGATGGTCGCGCTTCTCGGCCTCCTCCACCATGTGCAGATAGGCATCCAGCTCGTCCCTGGTTGCAAAGGCCGTGCCATAGATGCGGCTCAGCACCGGATTGTTGCTGTCGCCGCGCCAATAGGCGCCCGCCACCTTGGTCAGCTTGAACGCCGTGCCGACATCCTTGACGCTCCGCATATGCGGCCCGCGGCAGAGGTCGATCCACTGCCCCTGCTTGTACATCTTCAAGGACTGGTCAGCCGGAATGGCATCCACCAGTTCCACCTTGAACGCCTCGCCCCGGGCCCGGAAGAATTCCTTGGCCTGGTCGCGCGTCCAGATTTCCTTGGTAAAGGCCGCGCCGCGGTCGATGATTTCGGCCATCTTCTTCTCGATGGCGGGGAAATCCTCTTCCGAAAACGGCTCGTCCCGCTTGAAGTCGTAATAGAAGCCATTCTCGATGACAGGCCCGATCGTCACCTGCGTACCGGGCCACAGCTCCTGCACGGCCTCGGCAAGCACGTGTGCGGCATCGTGCCGGATCAGCTCCAGCACATCCTTGGACCCGCTGTCCCGCGTCACGAATTCGATCTTGCCGTCTTCTTCCAGCGCATCGCTGAGGTCGCTCAACACGCCATTCCAGCGCATCGCCACCGTCTTCTTGGCCAGGCTCTTGGAGATGCCCTCGACCACGGTGGTCCCGGTGGTGCCACGCGCATAGTCGCGAGCTGCACCGTCGGGGAACGTCACCTTGATCGTCATTTCAGGTCTCCAGAAATTGGGATGATGTAGTGGAAATCACTACAGGGCGGCCTGTCTAGCACGGTTTCCGCGCAATTCCAGCCAACACCGCCAAAAACGCGATCTGTTCCTCCCCCCTGTCAGGGGGAGGTTAGGGGGTATCCAACAAGCACTTGCGGGCAAAGCCCGCCCCGCAGCCCCTACCCGGGCAGCCCCTCGAACTGCGGCAGACTATCCGTAATCTCGAACCACGGCGCCTTCGACCCCACGAACATATGGAATTGCGGCCTGATGCTCGGCGCATCCACCATCGTGCCCATGGCCACATGGCCATTCCCGTTCTCGGCGATATACGAATAGAGAAACGAGCCGCAATGCCGGCAATGCACGTCGTGCGTGCCTTGCGGCTCGCCATAGATCAGTACGTCGTCCTGCCCCTGCACGAGGCTGATCTTCTCGAACACGATCGCCGCCATCGGCTTGAAGGCCGAACCCGTAGCGCGCCGGCACCGCGAACAATGGCAATTGAAGGCAGCGTGAAATTCGTCCGGCACTTCATATCGCACCGCGCCGCACAGGCAGGTCCCGCTAATGATCGTGCTCATGCCCCAGCTCCCTCCACGTCCCATAGCGCCATGGCGCATACCACCGCGCGCTCTCCGGCACCGTCTCCGGCACCGGATCGTAGCCATGCGTTCCACCCGGCCGGCAGCGCCAGAACCGTGCCAGCCCCATCCAGCCCCCCGGCCAGAAGCCGAACTGCCAGATCGCGTCGCGCGTATATTCCGAGCAGGTCGGCAAATGCCGGCACGTCCGCCCCATGAAGGCCGAGAATGTATAGCGATAGAGACTGATCAGCAGCACCGCCGCGAATTTGAACGGCAGGTCCACCGCCCGCCAGAACAGGTCGCTGACTCGATCCATCAGCCGGTCGCCGCAACCGATTCAACCGACTCGGCTTTTTCGATTGCCTCAACCACCGCATCAAACACCAGCAGCGTCGACATATGCCGCGCCGAATAGTCCCGCACCGGCTCCAGAAACCGCAGATCGTCCCATTTGCCATCGGGCGGCGCGCCATTCTCCTTGAGCATGGCATGCATCTGCGCGCGCACCTGCCGGAACTCGCCTACCGGGGTCCCGACAATCTCCCTTGCCACCACCGCCGCCGAAGTCTGCCCCAGCGCGCAGGCCGAGATTTCGTGCCCATAGCCGGTGATTACGCCGTCCCGCACGCGCACATCGACCTCGATCACCGAGCCGCAGACCCGGCTCACCTTGCGCGCGCTGGCATCGGCATCATCAAGCCGCCCCGGCTGCGGCGCATTGCCGGCCAGGTCGAGAATCTTCTGGGAATAGAGATCGCTAAGTTCCATCAAACGGGCAATTCTGTTTCTTGTCGCTACCGCCGCCACAACTTATATAGGGGCTCCGAAGCGGGCCGCCATCAACAAACGCGCCCTTTGGAGCGCTTCCAGCAAAAGTGGCCGCCAGTTTGCGGTTCGGAAGCGCGACCAAAAAGAATCCGGAGCATGAAATGCGCCGGGAACCAATCCACGCTTGGCGCATCCAATGCGCATCGAAGCGAAAAGGAACCGCCGATGGACGCCCGCGTCAACCCGCTGCCCAATCAGCCTGCCGATAGCAAGCAGCCGCGCCGCCCCAGCCAGGAAGAAGCCGAAGCCGCCGTGCGCACACTTATCGCCTGGGCCGGCGACGATCCGACGCGCGAAGGCCTGCTCGAAACGCCCGGCCGCGTCACCCGCGCCTATGGCGAATTCTTCGCCGGCTACGAGCAGGACGCCAAGACCATCCTCTCCAAGACCTTCAAGGAAGTCGGCGGCTACGACGATATCGTTCTGGTCAAGGATATCCCCTTCAGCTCCCATTGCGAGCACCATATGGTGCCCTTTATCGGCAAGGCCCACATCGCCTACCTGCCGCATGACGGCGTCGTCGGCCTTTCCAAGCTTGCCCGCTTGGTGGACGTCTTCGCCCGGCGTCTCCAGACCCAGGAAAACCTGACCGCGCAGATCATCGACGCCATCAACGAACATCTCGGCCCCCGCGGCGCCGCCGTCATGCTCGAAGCCGAGCATATGTGCATGTCCATGCGCGGCGTCCACGCCCACGGCGCCGCCACGGTCACCCACCGCTTCACCGGCGTCTTCGCCGAAGACCGCGTCGAACAGGACCGCTTCTTCGCCATGATCGGCAAACGCTGAGAGCGATAGATCGAAGTACCCTCCCGACCTCCCCCTGATAGGGGGAGGAGCCGCATGGTGGCTGTGCCAATATAGTGCCCAAGCGCGATCTGTTCCTCCCCCTGTCAGGGGGAGGCTAGGAGGGGGGTATCCCACAAAAATCTTCTTCTTCGCTGCCATGGCACGCGGTATGAAACCCCATGACCCTGACCTTCACCGACCCCGCCCCCCTCTCCCACGCCGAGCTTGAAGAAGGCACCGCCTTCGCCCCCCGCTTCGACGCCGCTGGGCTCGTGACCGTCGTCACGACAGAAGCCGGCACCAATGAAGTGCTGATGCTGGCCCACATGAATGCCGAAGCCCTGTCGCTCACATTGGAGACCGGCGTGGCCCACTACTGGTCCCGCTCCCGCGGCAAGATCTGGAAGAAGGGCGAAACCTCCAGCGAACTGCAACAGGTCGTCGAACTCCGCATCGATTGCGACCAGGACGCCATCGTCCTCGTGGTCAACCAGACCGGCCGCGGCGCCGCCTGCCACACCGGCCGCAAATCCTGTTTCTACCGCCGCGCAGTGGTCAGCAATGGCACGGTCGCGCTGGAAGACCGCGGCCTGCCAAAACTGTTCGATCCGAAGGACGTCTACGGCCATTGAGGCACGCCCTCGTGGTTCGAGGCGCTGAAGAAGCGCACCTCACCATGAGGGCTACTGAAATACCGCGCTACAAGTAGCCCTCATGGTGAGGCGGGAGCGCAGCGACCCTCGAACCACGAGGGCGTGGCACGATCCTCCTGTCCCTAGCTCTTCCGCTCGAACAGTCCCACCATCAATATCCCGGCGAAAAACCCGCCCAGATGCGCCTGCCAGGCGATCGACATGGCCATCCCGGTCACCAGCGGCAGCAGCGGCACCGCCGCATTCAGCACCACCCAGATCAGGATGAACATGCTGGCCCGCTTGTCTCGCCACAGGTCCGAAAAACTCGCCAACCGCCGCCCCAAAACCACCCGCTCCCCCGTTTCGGGATGCTGCGCCACGATGACGGGCTGGAAGATGAAACGCATCGCTGCCCCGGTCAGTCCCGCCACGCCGCCCGAAGCGCCGATGAGATAGGCCCCCGAATAGAGCGTGGTCGCCGCGAACAGGGCCGCCCCCGCTGCCGCCGATACGAAGAAGATCGCCAGCATCGGCCCAGCCCCGTAGCGCCGCGATACCGGCGTCGCGAAAATGGCGAACCACGCCGCATTGACCAGCAGATGCTCCCAGCCGGCATGCAGCAGCGCGTGGCTGAACGGCGTCCAGATCAGCGGCACGGCCAGCGAGAGATCGTCCAGTCCCGCAATGATACGCAGCGGCTGGAAGGCGAACCAGAACACCAGTTGCATCTGCCCCGCCTGGTTAAGCACCAAGGTTGATGCCAGGTGAACAGCCACCAGCAGGCCGAGAACCGCCGTCACATCGCCCGGCAACAGGAAAACGGGCTCTCGCCCCTGCTGCTGCGGATTTTCCGGTGCCTGACCTTGTTCACTCATCACTTCACTCCGACTCGCTGGTGCCCCGCGCCTTACGCTTCTGTTTTCCACATTGCCCCGGTGACGTTAACCTTAACTGTTCTTTAAGAGCGCTTTTGCCCTGCGCTTTTGCCAAAGTCGTCCCTGCGGCGGCTGCGTTCCTTGGGGAGAGCGCCCGTCGATCCGTGGCGGTCGAGAACATACTATGCAGAAGACGAGCACCAGGACGCTTTACGATTACTGGAATTCCATACGCGGAGCGCGCAGCGCCCCCGACCGCAAGGATATCGACCCCACGCGCATCCGCGACGCCCTGGCCAATACCTTCATTCTCGAGCTCGACGAGAGCGACAAATTCTCCTTCCGCCTCGCCGGTTCGCATCTGTGCACCAGCTATTGCCGCGAGCTCAAGGGCCGGTCTTTCTCGGCATTGTGGCACGACCGCGACAATGACGCGATGGAAACCCTGCTCCGCGCCGTCACCGAGGATCATGCCGTCGCCCTCGTCACCTTCCAGGGCACCACGGCCCTGCATACCAAGGTCAGCTTCGAGACCATCCTGATGCCGCTGCGCCACAACGGCTCGACCCATACACGCCTGCTCGGCGCCATGACCGCCCTCGAAGAACCCTACTGGCTCGGCGTCCAGCCCGTGCTCGAACAGCGCATTACCGGCCTGCGGCTAATCTGGCCGGATGATGTGGCGATGGAGGATTCGGTGCGCGAAGTGGCGACGAATGTCGTCAACGACGTGAGCTTTTCCGGCGCCGCCACGGCCCCCCTGGCCATCCCCGCCGTCGTCTATGGCCGTACCGCCCGCCGCTATGCCCATCTGGCCGTCATCGACGGCGG
Source organism: Devosia ginsengisoli (assembly GCF_024707105.1). Taxonomy (GTDB): domain Bacteria; phylum Pseudomonadota; class Alphaproteobacteria; order Rhizobiales; family Devosiaceae; genus Devosia; species Devosia ginsengisoli_A. Next base: position 90,834 of record NZ_JANQAJ010000013.1, read on the forward strand.
TCGACAGTAAGTATTTCCTCTAGTGATTCCGTTCAATTTGCGCGGCATCAGTCTGCGCAAAACCACGGACGGCAATACTTTGCGTTAACCAAACCCGGATAGCTTGTTGTGGAAACACAAGCCCTCATGGTCCGGCGAATGCTCAGCGACGACCTTCCTTCCCCGCAGTTCATCGCCCCGACCCGCACCCGTGCGGAATCGAGCAGGTTCCAGCGCGTGCAGGTCTCCGTGCTCGGCCGCTACATGCTGGCCGATCGCCGCGAATTCCCCTGCCAGATCCTCGAAATGTCCCCCGGCGACGCCGTGGTCATCGCCCCCGTGGCCGGCATCGAGGGCGAAAAGGTCATCGCCTATGTCGACCATATCGGCCGCATCGAAGGCACCATCATCAAACAGATCGATGGCGGTTTCCTCATGGATATCGCCGCCTCGCCCCGCAAGCGCGACAAGATGGCGGCCCAGCTCACCTGGCTGGCCAACAAGGATGTCCTCAATCTCCCCGAGGATCGCCGCCACGAACGCGTCGTCCCCGATATCCGCCATTCCACCGTCGTCCTCGACGATGGCCGGCGCTACAATTGCAAGATCATCGATATTTCCCTCTCCGGCGCTGCCATCGAGCTCGATGTCCGTCCCGCCATGGGCACGCCGGTCACTCTGGGCCGCATGCGCGCCCGCGTCGTCCGCCACTTCCAGAATGGCGTCGCGGTCGAATTCGCCTCCGCCCAGGAAATGCTGACCGTCATCCAGCAAAACCTCCGCATGAACTAAGCGGCCCGCGTCTCAATAGCCCTCATGGTGAGCTTGTCGAACCACGAGGGCGTGGCACCACGCCGCCATGGTTAACCCCTTCCAAATTCAATCGATAAAACATGCATAAAAACTGCGTGGCACTTTTCCGATCGCCCTAAGTTGCGCCGCCTAACGTGGTCTCCATCAGGGAGATCACACAATGCGTTTCAACACGAAAGGACTGGCAGCCGCGCTCATGAGTGCCCTTCTGGCACTTGCTGTCACCAGTCCCGCGCAGGCTTTCGACACCACCAATGTCGCCTTTGTGCAGACCATGGGCGGCACCACCTCCATTCCGGTGGGCCATGCCGAATTCTGCCGCAGCCGTCCCGATGAATGCGGCCCCAATGCCAATCCCGTCGCCGCTGTGTCGCTGGACGAAGGCCTGTGGCAGCAGTTGCTGACCGTCAATGCCGGCATCAACCAGGCCGTCATCCCGGTCACCGACCAGGACCTCTACCAGGTCGCCGAATTCTGGACCTATCCCAACGGCTATGGCGATTGCGAGGACTATGTCCTGGCCAAGCGCCGCGCGCTGATCGATGCCGGCTGGCCCGCCAGCACCCTGTTGATCTCGGTGGTCAAGCAGGCCAATGGCGAAGGCCATGCCGTGCTGCTGGTCCGCACCGACCGCGGCGACCTCGTGCTCGACAACCAGATCGGTTCGATCGACCTGTGGAGCCAGACCCCCTACAAGTTCATCAAGCGCCAGTCCCAGGCCAATGCCGGCCAGTGGGTCGACATGATCGACACCCGCGATATCGTGACCGTCACCGCCGGCATCAACTAAGACAGAGCTTCGGATTTCCGGACCCCGCCCAAAGCCTATCCCTGATAGGGGTCTGATGAATGAGGCCAGCTTCGAGCCCCGAAGCTGGCCTCATTGCTTTGAAAACCAGAGACCGTCGCCCTAAAACCGCAGCGCCACATAAACGCCCATGAACAGCAGCCCGGTCAGGAACGCCCAGCCGAACGCCACCACGGCCGAAACCAGCGCCGACGTCATGGAAATCGTGCCGTCTTCCTCATGCTGCCAGCCCATCTGCAGCATGATGTAAGGGCCGCAGATGAAGCTCATCGCCAGGTTGCCCATGGAACTGATGAAGGTCTTGCCGTCATAGCGCAGCATGGCCTGCTGGCGCGCCAGCCATTGATAGAGATGCGTCCCCGCCCCCGCTATGCACAGGCCAACACCGATCAGAAAGGCCGCGAGCAGCAATTCCTTGGTCATACCAATCCGTCCCCGCAGCCATCCGTTAACACTTCATTAAGCATATTGTCCGCCCTATGACCTGTCACGTCCCCTTGGCTGATTTGGTTAATGCTGGAGATGCACCCACAATCGGCGCCTGCCGCCGGCCATTCCGGCCCGTCCTCGCTGGCCTATAACCTTGCCGGAATCGCCGTTCTCGTGCTGCTGCTGGCTGTGGGAGCGGCGTATCTCATCGACAGCCTGAGCCAGACCAACCGCGTCCCGGCTCCTGCGCTCGATGATGGAGAGCCCGTTTCGCAGACCCTTTCAGGCCGCGAATTGGCGATACCCACATCCTGGTTCCGCTATGGCGAGCAGATCCGTGACGGCTTCACCAGCCAGATCGACCTGCGCATTTCCTATGCGCCCGAAGGCGTCGAAACGCCCTCCCCGGTCGATATAACCCTGCTGCCGCGCAGCCGCGTCCGGGCCAGCGCCAGCCTGCTCGACCGCGTCTATCTGCATCAATTCGCCGATGAAACCCTTGGCGGGGTGCCGGGCCTGGTAGGAAAACCCATGCTTGGGGGCAATGGCTATGCCGGCGAAAGCGTCTGGTACGACGCCCTCTCGCCCGCTCCCTTCGTCGCCAAATGCGAACAACCCCTCGCCCCCGATGCCGCCACCCAATGCGTCCGCACCGTCTATCTCCCCAGCGGCATCGCCGCCGTCTACACCTTCGACGCCGCGATCCTGCAGTCCTGGCGCCAGTTCGACCCGGAAATGCAGCGCTGGCTGGGCACTATAAGGGCTTGGTGAGGGGCACAAGGAAGTCGCGCCCACCGCGCGGATTCCTCCCCTGTCAGGGGGAGGCTAGGAGGGGGTATCCCCAAAAAACGTGAGCCTCAGCTCACCTCATCCAGATCGATATCCAGGATCGACATGTTGAAGATGTACGAAATGTCCCCGTCCTCGTCGTCCACATGAATGAGCCCGATCGATTCATCGCCAATGAACACTTCGACGGAATCGTTGAGCTTAGCGCGCGGCCGCACGTCGATGTTCTTGTTGTTGAACTTCAACTGCAGGAACTTCTGCAGCTTGATGATCTCGGGATGGTTCACTGTCGGTGTCCTGCTGATTTGCGTTGAGCCGGCAATCTAGTCACCCTGACAACGCATACAACCCCTGACTGGTGGCATTTTAGCGGGAACAAACCACCTGCCGGGGTTGCGAGAGCATTGCGATACCAAGCCACCGGCCGAATTCCTCCCCCTATCAGGGGAGGCTGGGAGGGGTATCCCCACCAAGACTCTTCAGCCGTTCAGATCATGGACCAGCACAACCTGATCCATCACCAGCGCCGGCTGCGCGCAGCCCGCTTCCCCGATCACCTTGGCCGGCACGCCCGCCACGGTTACCCGCGGCGGCACTTCCTTGAGCACCACCGAGCCGGCCCCGATGCGCGAGCAATCCCCGATCCTGATATTGCCCAGCACCTTGGCCCCCGCCCCGATCAGCACGCCATTGCCGATCTTGGGGTGGCGGTCCTGGTCGGATTTCCCCGTGCCGCCCAGCGTCACATTCTGCAGCATCGACACATTGTCGCCGACCACGGCCGTCTCGCCGATCACCAGCCCCGTACCATGGTCGAGCATGATGCCCCGCCCCATCGGCACCGCCGGGTTGATATCCACCTGGAAAACCTGGCTGGCCCGGCTCTGCAGGTAAAGCGCGAAGTCCCGCCGTCCCGCCTTGTACATGGCATGGGCGAAACGATGCGTCTGGATGGCCTGGTAGCCCTTGAAGAACAGCAGCGGCTCGATGGCGCGGTGGCAGGCCGGGTCGCGCTCCAGCGTCGCCGCCAGGTCCACCCGCGCCATTTCCCCGATTTCGGGCGCATCGCTCAGCGTCTCGGCAAAGGCCTGCCGGATCAGGTCGGCCGACACGTCGTCATGATTCAAGCGCGCCGCCAGCCGATGCGCCAGCGCCTGCTCGAACGTGTCGTGATTGAGAATCGCCGAAATCGCCATGCTCGACAGCGATGGCTCGGCCGCCACGATCTGCCGCGCCCCGGCCCGCACGGCGTCCCATACGGGGTCAACCGTCTTGATCTCTGCCGATTTCCTGGCGCTGCTGGACATGGGCGAGTCTCCGCTTCATCGAGAAACACCGATATAAGCCATATGATGCTCCAGGACAAAGCCCGGACGCATGGTTTGGTTCACATTTAGCTGTCTCAGACGAAATTCCTGCCCAGGAAGCCCAGTGCTGCGGCCTTGAACGCCTTGTCGCCCGTGGCACGCATATGGTCCCGCTTGGGAATGACGAAAGCCTCGGCCTGCGGCAGCAGGTCCGCCAGCGCCTCGGGCGAGCCGGCCATCACATCGGCTTCCCCCACCGCCACCAGCACCGGCACGTCGATCCGCCGCACATCGGCCCGCGCCATGGCCTGGCGCGAGGTTTCCATGCAGGCGGCCAGCGCTTCCCGGTCGGACCCGGTATGGTCGGCGAAAATGCGGAACTGCCGCGCGGTCCTGTGGGTCAGGTCGTCCAGCGATGGCGCCAGCAAGCCGGCTATGATGTCATTGCCGTCGGTCAGCCCGTTGACCAGGTTCATACCCATGCCGCCGAAGATGGCGCAGGCCACCCGCTCCGGATGCTCGAAGGCCAGGAACGCACTTATCCGCGCACCCATCGAATAGCCTAGAATGGCCACGCGCTCGATGCCGAGATGGTCGAGCAGTGCCACCGCATCGCGCGACATATCCCCCGGATAGTATCGCTCGGGGTCATGCGGCTTGTCCGAATTCCCGTGCCCCCGGTTGTCGAGCACGATGGCGCGATACCCCGCCCCGGTCAGCGTCTCCACCCATCCGGTGTCGATCCAGTTAACCTTGCCGCTCGAGGCGAAGCCGTGGATGCAGAGCACGGGAAGCCCTGTGCCGAAGGATTCATAGGCCAGTGTCAGGCCGTCGGATTGAAAGCTCGCCATTCGCAGGTTCCGCTCGTCGATGCTAACAGTGTGTTAGCATTAAGCCGCCAAATGCGGTGGGGTGTGGACTGGTTCGAAGAGTGTCTCCGGGGCCTTTCCTTGCCCCCCGTCCTTGGCATATGGTCCGCGCAAATCAAACAGGTTTTTCTCGCCATGGCCCACGGCACCACGCCCCATTTCCACAATACCGAAGGCCTTCGCCAGATCGAGGTCGGGTCCAAGGAATTCCAGTGCGTCGGCGCCCTGCCGCCCTTTGATCATCCCCATATCTATATCGACATGGGCAAGGATAACGAGGCGGTTTGTTCTTATTGTTCAACGCATTACGTCTACAATTCGCGTCTGGCGCCCGGTATGTCCAACCCGCCCTCCGCGGTCTTCCGCGCCGACGACGCCGCCTAAGCATCCGCCATGCCCGGCACGGGCCGCACCTATTACATAGCCGGCGCGGGAATCGCTGGCATGACACTCGCTTTGGCGCTCGCCAAATTTGGCGCCACCGTCGTCATCCTCGAGCGCAGCCTCACCATTTCCGAATTCGGCGCTGGCCTGCAAGTCAGCCCTAACGCCCGGAAAATCCTCGATAATCTCGGCCTGGACCACGCCCTTTCCGCCCGCAGCCTCGAGCCATCAGGCATCGATATCTACCCCTATCGCCGCCCCGATCCGCTGGTGACGCTGGAGCTTGGCGCCATCATGCAGCAGCGCTTCGGCGCCCCCTATGCCGTCATGCACCGCGCCGACCTCGCCGACGCGCTCTACAAGGCCTGCCGGCGTTTCGCCAATATCGACATCGTCTTCGGTGTCCGTAATTGGGACGTGGTCTCCCATGCCCGCGGCGTCACCGTTTCCATCGACGAGGCCAACGGCCAGACCCGCACCGGCCGCGGCCAGGCCTTCATCGGCGCCGACGGCGTCCATTCCCGCACCCGCACCGACATAATCGGTGGCCCGCCAGCCCGCTACGCCAACAGCGCCGCCTGGCGCACTCTGCTGCAAGCCCCTGCAGTCAAAGACAAATTGCCGCTAGACCGCGTCTCGGTATTCCTCGCACGCGATTTTCACGCGGTGACTTATCCCCTCCCCCATCGCGGTCAGGTAAACTTGGCCCTGTTCGCCCCCCAGCGAAATCCGTCGGATAAAGGAGAAAGCCCCACCCTGCCGCAGAGCATCACAAGCTGGCCTCTCCTCTCCTCGATCATCGAGACGGCAGGCGAATGGACCTCCTGGCCGCTCTACACCGTTGCCGCGCCATCATGGCACAACGGCAATATCGGCCTCGTCGGCGATGCGGCCCACGCCATGGTGCCATTCCAGGCCCAGGGTGCCGCCATGGCCATTGAGGATGCGGCCACCCTCGCTCCCTTGCTCATCACCGAGTCCAATGCCGAAACCGCCTTCGAAAAATACCACGAGAGCCGCCAGCGCCGCACGGCCCGCGCCGCAGGCATCTCGGCCGCCAATGGCCGCATTTTCCACCTGCCATGGCCATTGAGCCTGGCCCGCAACACCGTAATTGCCCTGCAAGGCAGCCGCGGCCACCTGCGTCGGCTGGCCTGGCTTTATGGCTACGAGCCCTGACGCCCGTAGGCTGCCAAAAACACCCGCACCGCTTCCTTTGCCACGACCCGCAATTGCGCATCATCAGGCAATTCGCCATCGCCCATCAGCATGGCGCGATTGACCGGTTCGGCCATGACCAGCCAGTTGAAATTGGTCGCGGCAACCTCCGGTTCCGGACAGGCCAGCAATCCGCGTCCGTCGAGCCGCCCGAAAATCCCCGCCAGCACCTGCATGGCTCGTTGCGGCCCGCGCTCATACAGCACCTGCGCCAGATCGGGAAACCGGCTGACTTCCCCGATCACCAGCCGGCGCAACTGCATCAGCCGCGGCGTCATCACCACAGAGAGCTGCCGGTGGGCATAGTCGAACAGGAATTGCTCCAGTGCCTCGGCACTGTCAGGCTCGGCCGGCGCCGTATGCACACGCAGGTCTGCCGCCCCGGTCATCGAGGTCACGACCTCGATGAACAACGCTTCCTTGCTGCCGAAATTCTTGTAGACGGTCTGCTTGGACACGCCGGACATGGCGGCGATCTCGTCCATATTGGCTCCGAGATAGCCCGCCTTGAGAAAGGTCTCCGTCGCCGCCGCCAGCACCGCCTGACGCTTGCGCTCGGAGCGCCCTGCTTCCACCGGCACCGCGTCTTCTTCCACAGCCATCATCATCTCCAGCCAGAGCATCGTGCGGAAAAGCGGGAACCGATTTCCCGCAAAAACCACGCGACATCAAGGAGATAGAGCCGGTGTCTTGATTCTATCAAATCGCATCAGCTCCAGTCCACTTGACAATCATACTGGACAGTCTAGTTTGATGCAACTTCAGAACTAGACCGTCCAGTTCTCATCGACAGGAGACTCCGCAATGCCAGCCTCACGTCCCCACACCCTCGCCGCCCCTGGCGCCACGCTCTACTACGAAACCTGCGGCACTGGCCCCCTGCTGCTGATCATCCCCGGCGGCCCGCAGGATGCCGGCGTCTTCGCCGACCTCGCGGCGCATCTCGGTAACCGCTACACGGTCCTCGCCTTCGACCCCCGCGGCAATTCCCGCACCACGACCGATGCCGAACCCGGCGCCCTCGACGTCGACCTGCTGGCCGACGACGCCGCGGCGCTGATATCGGCCAATGGCGGTGGCCCGGCCTTCGTCTTCGGCACCAGCGGCGGCGGCCAGATCGGTCTCAGCCTCGCCGCCCGCCATCCAGATCATGTTGCAACACTGGTGGCCCACGAGCCGCCGACCATCATGCTCCTGCCCGATCCCGAGCCCGCCCTGGCCGGTGAACGTGCCCTGCACGAAACCTACAAGCGCGACGGCGTCGAAGCCGCCATGGGCCAGTTCTTCGCCGAAAACGGCCTCGACGGCGACGATTCCGAAGGCCCGCCGGATTTCGACATGCCGCCCGAGGCCGCCGAAACCTTCGCGCGCGTCTCCGGCAACTTCGAATACTGGCTGGCCCACGGCATGCTGCCGCTCAGCACCTACCAGCCCCGGCTCGACACGTTGCGCAGCGGCGCTCCCCGCATCATCGTCGCCATCGGCGAGCAATCCGCCGGCCAGCCCATCGAGGCCATGAGTCAGGCCCTGGCCGCCGCTCTCAACATTACCCCTACCCCCTTCCCCGGCGACCATATGGGTTTCGAAACCGATGCCGCCGGCTTCGCCGATGCCCTCGACCGCGCTTTCAAGGAGACCCGCCATGGCTAAGGACGAAGCCGAAAAATACCTGATGGAAAATGCCGTCTCGCCCGATCACAAGGTCCGGGTCGACAAGGCTCGCTTCATGGCGATGAAAGAGGCGGTGCTCGCCGTATTGCCCGCCGAGGCCCCCGGCATGACCCCGGCTGAACTTCGCGAAGCCATCAGGCCGATCCTGTCGCAGGAACATTTCCCCGGCGGCGAAAAGGCCGGCTGGTGGATGAAAGGCGTGCAGCTCGACCTGGAATTCAAGGGCATCATCGCCCGCGGCAGCACCAAGCCAGTCAAGGTCTACAAGCTCTGACCCAGGCATTTCAGTAGCCCTCACGGTGAGCCTGTCGAACCACGAGGGCGTGCCTCAATCGTGCCACGACCTCGTCCTTCGACAGGCTCAGGTGAGGTCTACTGAGAACGCGTCGTCGAAGCCTTAGCGGGCTTCGCTGACCAGCCGGCTCAGCCGCGCCCACAAATCCTCGATGCTGTCGGCGAATTGCACGGCCCGCTCATAACCAGGCAGCCCAGGCGATAGCACGTCGGCGGCGTAGCCCCGCATCACCTCATAGGCCCGGTGCCGGTTGAGCATCACCACCGGCGGCGTCCGCCCCTGTGCCCTGGCAGCGGCCCAGCTGCCGAACAGCGTCGAAGCCGAGGCCAGCGAGCCGGGCAAAGCCACATAAGCATCGGCCAGTTGCGCCACCCGCGTCAGCCGCTCGTCCCGATCCGGCAACACTTCCATCGTCACGCCGGCCAGGGCCCTCGGCAGCGCGATGGTCGCGTCGGCCACGATCTGCACCAGCCCGCCCGCCGTCCGCGCCGCCGTGATCAGTGGCACGGGAATGACGCCATTTTCCGCCAGGCACACGATATGGGCGCCACGCCGGGCAAAATAGGTGCCAGCCTGGCCCATGATCGACGCCCGCTCGGGGTCGCCGGGCCCCTTGTCCGAGGCGAAAACGGCAACGACGGGTGCGGCGGTGTCCGTCATGCTCATCGGCCGCGCTTCAATCCACCGAGAATACCGCGCACCAGCGCGTTGCCCAGTCGATTGGCCACGGTGCGCGCCAGCGAATTCATCGCTGCCTCGGTCGGCGTCTGCCGGCTGGAACTACGGCGCGGCTTGTCGTCCTGATAGGTCCGCTCGGCCTTGGCCGCAGCGTCGTCCTGCCGCTGGCGCTCCTCGGCCAATTGGCGGTCGCGCGCCTTCTGCGCCAGTTTTTCGAACGCCGATTCCCGGTCGACTGCCGTGTCATAGAGCCCGGCAACCGGCGAATTGGCGATGATCGACCGCCGCTCCTCGGGCAACAGCGGCCCCACCTGCGCCGAAGGCGGCCGGATCAGCGTACGCCCCACCATGGAGGGAATGCCCTTGTCTTCCAGCACCGAGACCAGCGCCTCGCCGATGCCGAGCTGGGTAATGACCTCCTCGGTCGAAAACTCCGGATTAGGCCGGAACGTATCGGCCGCCACCCGTACTGCCTTCTGCTCACGCGGCGTATAGGCGCGCAAGGCGTGCTGCACCCGGTTGGACAACTGGGCCAGCACCGTCTCGGGAATATCGATCGGGTTCTGCGTCACGAAATAGACGCCCACGCCCTTGGACCGCACCAGCCGCACCACCTGCTCGACCTTGTCGATCAGCACCTTGGGCGCATCGTCGAACAGCAGATGCGCCTCGTCGAAAAAGAACACCAGCTTCGGCTTGTCCGGGTCGCCCACCTCAGGCAGTTCTTCGAACAGCTCGCTCAGCATCCACAGCAGGAATGTCGCGTAAAGCCTTGGCGCGCGCATCAATTCGTCCGCTGCCAGGATCGAGATGAACCCCTTCCCGTCCCGGTCGGTACGCATCAAATCGGCAATATCCAGCGCCCGCTCGCCGAAGAAATTCTCCGCCCCCTGCTGTTCCAGCACCAGCAGGGCCCGTTGGATCGCCCCGATCGATGCGGTGGAGACATTGCCGTAGCGCGTGGAGATTTCCTTGGCCCGCTCCTGGATATCCACCAGCAGCGCCCTGAGATCCTTGAGATCGAGCAGCAGCAGCCCTTCGTCATCGGCCAGCTTGAAGGCGATGTTGAGCACGCCTTCCTGCGTGTCGTTGAGCTCGAGCATCCGGCTCAGCAGCAGTGCGCCCATTTCCGAAATGGTGGCGCGGATTGGATGGCCCTGCCGCCCGAACAGATCCCAGAAAATCACCGGGAACACGTCGTCCTTGAAGTCGGTAAAGCCGATATCCTGGGCCCGCTGGCTCTGCCAGTCCTGCGCCGCACCCATCTTGGCCACACCGCTCAGGTCGCCCTTGATATCGGCGGCAAAGACCGGCACCCCGGCGGCCGAAAAACCCTCGGCCATCACCTGCAAGGTCACCGTCTTGCCGGTACCGGTCGCCCCGGTCACCAGCCCATGGCGATTGCCATATTTCAGGGCCAGGTATTCGGGATGCGTGCTGGTCCCGAGAAAGATCTTGTCGTCAACGAGCATCGGCGCCGCCATCCTTTAAGTTGGGTTCTTATAGCCGCCCCGGTTGCGGCGGGACAACTCGTAACTCTGTTTTCCATTGTTGATGGCGGGATCGGCACGGCACGGCACAATGCCAGCATGAGAAAAGCCCTGCCCGCCAACCGCCGCCATGTCCTTGCCGGACTTGCCATTTTGGCCCCTACGCCGGCCGCGCGCGCCCAGTCCCTCCGTTTCAGGAAGCGCCATGGGAAAACTGGGGGTCCCGCTTTCGCGGGAATGACACGGTGGGATGGCTGGACAGAAAATTCAGCTTCCCACAGCCCCTAGACCACCGCTCGTAGTTCCCCCACTTCCGCTCCGCGCACGCTCCTGATCGGCTGATGGGCCAGCGTTTCCAACAAGGCCTTTTGCTCTGCATCCGGCTCGGCCAGTTTCAGTAGCATGCCGGCCAGCATGGCCTGTGAAGCCGCGATATTGCCATCATCGCATTTGAGGGCATAACCCCAGCCCTTGTCGCGAATGGCGCCGCATTGCACGCCTTCGGCCCCCACCTTCTGCATCAGCCTTCCCCTGAATGCCGCCATCAGCAGCGTATCGGCATGGCCGGAGCCCGCCACCAGATGCGGATGGCTGGTCGCCGCATCGAACAAGCGCTGCGCCGCCGTGCCGAGTTCGGCCGACAGGCCCTTGCCCGTCGCCATGCGGGCAAAGCCAAAGGCAAAGGCCCGCAAGGGCGCGGCGAAAGTGGGAATGGAACAACCATCTGTGCCGCATTTGCCTTCGGTCAAGCTCTCGCCGATCACTGCCTCGACGGCGCCACGCACCGCCTTCTGCACCGCATGCTCGCGGCCGACATAACCGGCTGTCGGCACGCCCATGGCCAAAGCCACGCTCAGCATGCCGGAATGCTTTCCCGAGCAGTTATTGTGCAAGGCACTGGGTTCATCACCCGCCGCCCGCAGCGCCTCGCGCGCCGCGGCATTGGTCGGCATATGCGCGCCGCATTCCAGATCGGCAGCCGAAAGCCCCATGCGCGTCAGCAGGCCGTTGGCCGTGGCCACATGGATATCCTCGCCATGATGGCTGGCGCAGGCCAGCGCCAGTTCCTCCTCGGTATGGTGAAACCGCTCGTCGGCATGGCGCGCAAAGATCGGCAGCGCCTGCATGGACTTGATGGCCGAGCGCGGAAAGACGGGCCGCTCGATATCGCCTTCCGAGGCGATGATGCGGCCATCGGCATCCACCACGGCATAGGCGCCGCGATGACGGTTTTCGACCCAGTTGCCGCGAATGGTCTCGGCAAGAACGGGATTGGCAGTCATGGAAAAAACTCCGGTCCAGGCTGGTTCTCACGAACAGCGCAGGACCGGAAAAGTCAACAGAGCATGGGAAGGAGGCAGGCACGAAACTCGCATCGGCGAGGGTGGAGGCCCGAACAGCTTGCGGTTCACGATCTGCGGCGATGGTTGAGCCGCAAACCGCCGGGTCTCCGCCGTCGCCGACGCTAACGACCGGGACTAGAGGTCCCAGTCGTAGACGACGGTCAGGTAGCGGGAATTCACCCAGCCGGTGGTGTCCTGCGCATCGACCAGGCACCAGTCCGAACCGGTCTTGGCCTGGATGCAGCGCTCCACCCAGACATGGCTGCCCGGCGTGAAGGCGCCGACCTGCTGGGAATAGGACGCCGGCCACTTGCGGACATTGAGCTGGTCCCAATGGGCCACGCCCGTCACCTTGGCCAGTTGGTCCACCTGGTAGCCGGCGGCCATGGCGGGCTGCACGGCGAAAGCGCCGGCGGCGACGACAACCAGGCCGCAAAGCGAAGCGACGAGTACTTTTTCCTGTTGCTTGTTCATTCTGTCCCCCTGGACATCTCGTTTGTGGGATCACCCTGCCCGACCCGGCTTGAACTGGTCCTGAGACCCATGTTCAGAAACCGTTCATCTGGCGGGCAGGGTTTGCGGCCCGGCTCAACGCATGTCGCGCTGGTGGACATAGAGGTAGATGCTGTCGCCGCCGCCGAAGAACAGCGACACCACATCGTGCTGGTCGTAGCCCCTGGCCGTCAGGGCCGTCATCAGCGTGCTGTTGCGGGCAAGAGGCAGCCGCAGCGTGTCGACATTGCCGTCGATGAACAGCCAGGTGTAGTCGTGGCCGCGACCGATCAGCCCGTACTCGCAAACGGGGACGAGATAGACCGGCTGTCCCTTGATCGATTCGATATCAGCCCGGCTGACACGCGGCATGAAACCCAACTGATCGTCGCATTCGCTGCTTTCGTGCGTGACGGGATTGTTCGGCCCACCGGGTACGGCGGCGAACTGCGCTGCGCTGGGCAGCGTGGTGGCGGCAGTGGCAAGGCCGGCTAGAACGGCCAAAGCGGTAAGTTTCAACATTGACGTCTCCTGTGTTTGGGTGGCCGGCTCATGCGGCCTTCTCGATGGGTCATCGAGCGTGGCGCTGTTCTGCGCCTTGGCTCTTGAACGCTCCCTGAGACGCACGTTCATCGGCGGTTTACCCGCTCCAACTGCGACGGGGGCCGTTGGCAGCGGGGCGGTTCCGGCTTAGGCTGGCGCCGCTACAACGACAAAATCGCCTGCAAACAGAGGAGGTTCGCATGCCCAAGGTTCTGGTGACGGGTGGGAGCGGCAAGCTGGGACGTGCCGTACTGCGCGACCTGGTGGCCCATGGCTACGACGTTCTCAATATCGACCAGCAGGCTTTGCCCGAGCCCATCTGCCCCAGCGTGCGGATCGACCTGACCAATTTCGGCGAGGTTGCCGCCGCCATCCTCGGCGGCGTTGACGAGCGCAAGGGGCCATTTGATGCCGTAGTACATCTGGCGGCCATTCCGGCACCGGGCCTGGCCGCCAATGCCCGCACCTTCGCCAACAATGTGCCAACCACCTACAATGTGTTCGAGGCCAGCCGCCTTGCCGGCATCAAGAACATCGTCTTCGCCTCCAGCGAAACCGTGCTGGGCCTGCCCTTCGACACGCCGCCGCCCTACGCCCCGGTCGACGAGGAATACTATCCGCGTCCTGAATCGGCCTATTCGCTCGGCAAGCTGCTGGACGAGACCATGGCCGCCCAGTTCTGCCGCTGGGACCCGGACCTGCGCATTGTCGGCCTGCGCTTTTCCAACGTCATGAACCCGGAAGACTACGCCGCCTTCCCCAAATTTGACGCCGATCCGCGCAGCCGCAAGTGGAACCTCTGGGCCTATATCGACGCCCGCGACGGCGCCCAGGCCGTCCGCCGCTCGATCCAGGCCGATTTCACGGGCTTCGAGGCCTTCATCATCGCCAATGCCGATACGGTCATGAGCCGTTCCAACATGTCGCTCCTGGCCGAGGTCTTCCCCGACGTGCCCTCCAAGGGCAACCTCACGGCCAACGGCACGCTGCTCTCGATCGAAAAGGCCAAGCGCATGCTGGGCTTTTCGCCGCAATATTCATGGCGCAACGAAATCGCGGCAAAGGGCTGACGGCGGCAGTCGTCAAAAATTGCATACGAATTGTGCAAGATCATCTCTTGTGCTTTTTCTGAGCACCGGCATAACTGCCGCCGATGCCCGGCCCCGAACTCTCAATTCTGATCATCGACGAAAACCGCATCCGAGCGTCCATTATCGAGGACGGTCTGCGGGAGGCCGGACATTCGCTTGTCGCGGTGATCCATGACGTCAATGAGGTGGCCCGAAGCATCCAGTCCATCCTGCCCGACGTCATCGTCATCGATCTCGAAAACCCCAAACGCGACACGCTCGAGCATTTCTTCTCGCTGTCCCGTTCGATCCAGCGGCCCATCGCCATGTTCGTGGACCGCTCGGATGGCGCGATGATCGAAAAGGCCGTTGAGGCCGGCGTCTCGGCCTATGTAGTCGATGGGCTCAGGAAGGAGCGCGTCAAACCGATCCTCGATATGGCCATTTCGCGCTTCAATGCCTTCTCTCGCCTTACCCGCGAGTTGGAACAAGCCCGGAGCGAACTCGAAGACCGCAAGCTCATCGAACAGGCCAAGGGCATCCTCATGCGGACGCGCAATCTCAGTGAAGCTGATGCCTACGCCCTGCTCCGCTCCACGGCCATGAACCAGAACCGACGGATGGTCGACATCGCCCAGAGCCTTGTGACTGCAGCCGCCATGCTCGGCCCATAGGAAATCGTCATGCCCGACACACACCTCACCGCCGCATTCCTGCCCCTGCTCGACAGCGTTCTGCTGGTCCTGGCGCAGGAAAAAGGTTTTGCGGCGGAAGAGGGCCTGGATCTGCACCTGGTGCGCGAAACCAGTTGGGCCAATATCCGCGACCGCGCCGCCATTGGTCATTTCGATATTGCGCAGATGCTCGCGCCGATGCCGCTTGCAGCCAGCCTCGGCCTCACACCCATCGCCACGCCGACGATCGCCCCCGTCGTGCTCGGCCTGGGCAATAACGCGATCACTGTCAGCGCCCATCTCTGGAAGGCCATGGCGGACCAGGGCGCTCCCGGCGACCTTGCCGCCGGCCCGGCCGGGGCTGCCCTCGCCCGCGTCATCGCTGCCTCGCCCCGCAAACTGCGCTTCGGCGTCGTGCATCAGACCTCGTCGCACAATTACGAATTGCGCTACTGGCTCGCCGCCAGCGGCATCATGCCCGACCGTGATATCGAGATCGTGGTCCTGCCGCCGCCGCTCCTGCCCGACGCATTAGGTACCGGCGGCATTGACGGCTATTGCGTCGGCGAACCCTGGAACAGCATCGGCGTCGCCACCAGGGGTGCCCATATCGCCACCGTCAAGGCGTCGATCTGGCAATCCAGCCCCGACAAGGTCATCGGCATGCGCACGGCATGGGCGGAAAAACACCCCGATCTCGTCTCGTCCGTGATCCGCGCCATCTACCGCGCCGGCATCTGGTGCTCCGACCCCACCAATCACGCCGAAGCGGCGCGCATCATGGCCGCACCGACCTATCTCGACGCCAGCAGCGAAATCGTCAGCCGTGCGCTGACCGGCCGGTTCGACATTGGCGGCGGCAGCATCCGCCTGGTTCCGGACCATTTCGTCCCCCATGCCGGTGCCGCCAACTTTCCCTGGAAGAGCCACGCCCTATGGTACTATTCGCAGATGGTGCGCTGGGGCCAGGTCGTTGCCAGCCCGGCCAATGCTGCCATCGCCGCAGCCTGCTTCCGCCCCGATCTCTATCGAATCGCCCTTGCACCCATCGGGGCGGCAACACCCGTCGCGGATTACAAGACCGACGGCGCTCACCCCGCCCCGCGAACAATTCCCAGCCATGACGGCGCGCTTACAATGGGTCCGGACCTGTTCTTCGACGGGCGGGTCTATGATCCCGACGCCCTTGATACCTATATTGCCAGCCAGCGCCACGCCGTCTGATCCGACCCGGCGCTGCCCGCGAGGATGGAACCACTTGCCGGCGTTCGGCCTTGCGTTGAATGGTCCGCCTGTGTCAACTGCGCGACACAACGAGGCCGGTCAGGATTCACAAGGTTAGCGCCCAAGTATGCAAGCAGCGACCCGTTCACGCCTGACCCTGTCCTGCATTCTGGTGACCATTCTGCTGGATATGATTGGCGTCGGCATCATCGTGCCGGTGCTGCCCGAACTGCTCGAAGACCTTACCGGCGGCAGCGTCGCCGATGCCGCCGTCATCGGCGGTTATCTGGTCTTTGCCTATGCTTTCATGCAGTTCGTTTTCTCCCCGGTGCTGGGCAATCTCTCCGACCGTTTCGGCCGCCGCCCGGTCCTGCTGGCCTCTCTGCTCGGTCTCACCTTCGACTACCTGATGATGTCGATCGCCCCGGTGGTCTGGTATCTCTTCATCGGCCGCATCATTGCCGGCATAGCCGGCGCCGCCCTCGCCACGGCCACCGCCTATATGGCCGATATCACCCCGCCCCATAAGCGCACCCATCGCTTCGGCCTGATCGGCGCCGCCTTCGGCCTCGGCTTCATCATCGGCCCCGTCATTGGCGGCGAACTGGGCGAATTCGGTCCGCGCGTTCCCTTCTACGCCGCCGCCGGTCTCGCCTTTGCCAATTTCCTCTTCGGCCTGCTCGTGCTGCCCGAAAGCCTGCCCAAAACCTCGCGCCGCAAGTTCGACATTCGCCGGGCCAATCCGCTTGGCGCCGTGCTCGCATTGAAGACATATCCCTCGGTGCTGTGGCTGCTGGCCGTGCTCTTCTTCTTCCAGCTTTCGGCCCAGGCGCTGCCGACCGTATTCAGCTATTTCACGGTGGAAGTGTTCAATTTCAGCTCCTCGGCCATCGGCCGAACCCTGGGCGCCTTCGGGCTGGGATTTGCCATCAGCCAGGCCGTGGTCGCCGGCCCCCTGTCACGCGGCATCGGCGAACCCGCCGTCGCCATGATCGGCCTGCTGGCGGCCGTGGCGGCCTTTGCCGCTCTCGGCTTCGCCACCGATCTCTACATGCTCTATCTGGCGATCATGGTCGGCGCCGTCAGCGGCCTGGCGCCGCCCGCGATCAATGGCGTCCTCTCGCGCCAGGTCCCCGACAACAGCCAGGGCGAATTGCAGGGCGCGGTGAATGCCGCGAGTTCCCTCGCCACCATCATCGGCCCCTTGGCAGCCACCCAGATCTTTTCCTACTACACCACCACGCCCGGCTCTGCCGGCTACTTCCCTGGCGCCCCCTTCGTGGCCGCCAGCGTGAGCGTGTTCGCCGCCCTGGTGATCTTTGCCGTTGCTGCGTGGCGCTTCGAGCTTGGCCGCCGGCCCAGTGTTGCAGACCACCCCCACGTTCCTGAAACGCCGCCGCCAGGCCAGGTTCGTATCGCACCCATCGAAGAAGATACCGATGGAAATTCGTCCCGCAACTGACGCCGACCACGCTGCCATCCTGGACATTGTGGCGCCCACGCTGGCAGCCGGCGAAACCTATGCTATCGCCCGCGACCTCGACCGGGCCGGGGTCAGTGCCTACTGGTTCGGGCCAACGCACGAGGTCTTCGTCGCCGAGGATGACAGTGTCGTGCTCGGCACTTATTACCTCATGGCCAACCAGCAGGGTGGCGGCGCCCATGTCGCCAATTGCGGCTACATGACCGCTCCCGCCGCCCAGGGCAAGGGCGTGGCCCGCGCCATGTGCGAGCACTCGCTGGCCCGCGCGAAGGAGCGTGGCTTTCGCGCCATGCAGTTCAACCACGTCGTCTCGACCAACGCCCGCGCCGTCGCCCTGTGGCAGAAGCTGGGCTTCGATATCGTCGGCACCCTGCCCCAGGCTTTCAACCACCCGGTGCACGGTTATGTGGACAGCTACGTGATGTTCCGCTCGCTTATCTAGCGGCACGTACGCCATCGATCACATTGCTTCCCAACTGCAATCCTGCCGCCGCCATTTAACTGTTCCTTATGGGAAAATCGGCCTCATGGCTGAACGGGAGTTGTGAGTCCAACAGTGTCCGGACAGTTTTTCTTTTCGCTGCTGAATCCGGTGGTCACGGCAATGCTGGCGACCACCTTTCTGCTGCTGTGGCGCAAGCGCCCGGACCAGACCTATCTTGCCATATTGAGCCTGTCCTTCTTCGCCTGCGGCCTGGCCTTCGTGGCTAATGACTTCATGCAGCCCTTCGATTCTCCGCTGTCGCGCATCGTGGCCAATGTGTTTTTCCTGGCTGCGACGGTGGGCGCCTGTATCGGTGCGCTGCTACGGGCCAAGGTCGCTGTTCCCGTCAGGTTTTTCGCCCTTGTCTGCGGCCTCTGCGCAGTCGGCTTTTGCTGGTTCCTCTTCGTGTCGCCATCGACCGAAGCACGCATCTACGTCGTCAACGCCGCCTATGTCGTCATCGGCTCGGCTTCCGCCCTCGCCCTGATCCGCGCTCGCCCTTCCAGCGGCCTGGACTGGACCTTTGTGGTGCTGATGGTGTGCCTTATAAGCTTGGGGATTATCCGCCCGTTCGCCGCGTTGATGGACAACCTCGACACCTATGGCGGTGGAACCCTGCGCTACTCCGCCTATTGGGCCACGGTTCAGGCGGCGACGCCCGCCCTTGCCATTGCCGTGGGCATTGCCTTCCTTGTCGCCCTTGCCGAAAGAATGAACGACGAGTTGCGCCTGGAGGCCGATCGCGACTTCCTCACCGGCCTGCTCAACCGGCGCGGCTTTCATAAAGGCGTGCAGCTTGCCCTGGCCGGTAACCGCTTCAGGACTATCCGACCAGCAGTCATCATGGTCGATATCGACAATTTCAAGCGCATCAACGACGAATTCGGCCATGCCGTGGGCGACGATGTCATTGCGGCGATTGCCCTTGTCCTGATGAAACACGGCGAAGCCGAACTAACCGCACGAACCGGCGGGGAGGAATTCACCCTGTTCTACCGCACCGGCACGAACGAGGACCTGCTGGAGCGGGCCGAGGATATCCGGTTGGCCGTATCGCAGACCCGCTTTGCCGGCATTCACGGCGAATGCCCGGTCACCGTGAGCCTGGGGTTGTATTCGGGAGCCCGCCACGACACGATTAGCGAGATGATGGCGGCGGCGGACCAGGCCCTCTATGAGGCCAAGCGCTCGGGCAAGGATCGTGCCGTCATGGGTAGCGACGCCCCCTTCCCTGGTGATGCCAGCCTGGATCGGCGCCAGTTCCGCCAGTCCAGCACAGGCTGACAGGCATAAAAAAGCCCTGCATATGCAGGGCTTTTCGTTTCTTACTTGCCTAGCGTGCTGGGCCAGGTGCCGTGCAGGTCGCTGCCGCGGCCGGCGATCTCGAATCCATGCGCACCGAAGAAGTCGCGCTGCCCCTGGATCAGGTTGGCCGTGCCCTGCGCCTGGCGGTAGCTGTCGAAATAGCTGAGCGCCGCCGACAGGCAGATCATCGGGAATTCGCCGACGGCGGCCGCCGCGACCACCTTGCGCAGGCTGGGATGGCTGTCCTTCATGATGGCCACGAAATCGGGCACCACGAGCAGATTGGCATTGCCGCCCTTCTCATAGGCGGCCGACATCTGGTCGAGGAAGCGCGAACGGATGATGCAGCCGGCGCGCCAGATCTTGGCGATGGTGGCCAGCGGCAGGTTCCAGCCGTTTTCCTCGGAGGCCTTGGCGATCACCGCAAAGCCCTGCGCATAGCTGACGATCTTGCCAGCCAGCAGCGCCTTTTCGAGGTCGGCCAGGGTCACATCGGTCTTGGCGCGGTTGGGCTTGCCGTAAATGCCCTCGGCCGCCACGCGCTCATCCTTGCGCGACGAGATCGAACGAGCAGCGACCGCACCTTCGATGGCCGTTGCCGGTACGCCCATCTGCTGGGCGGCGATGGCGGACCAGACGCCGGTACCCTTCTGGCCGGCCTTGTCGAGGATCAGCTCGACCAGCGGCTTGCCTGTCGGCCCATCCACGGCGGCCAGCACATGGCCGGTAATTTCGATCAGGTAGGAATTGAGCGGACCCTTGTTCCATTCCTTGAACACTTCCGCGCAAGCGGTTGGATTCATGCCCAGGCCGTCGCGCATCACGCCATAGACTTCGGCGATCATCTGCATGTCGCCATATTCGATGCCGTTATGGATGGTCTTGACGAAATGGCCCGCGCCGCCTTCACCCAGATAGGCCACGCAGGGCTCGCCGTTGAACTTGGCGGCAATGGCGGTCAGCACCGGCTCGGCATTGTGCCACTGCGCCTTGGACCCGCCGACCATGATCGAGGGACCATGGCGCGCGCCCTCCTCACCGCCGGATACGCCGACGCCGAGATACCCGATCCCCTTGGGCTTGAGATAGTCGAACCGGCGCTGGGTATCGGTGAATAGCGAATTGCCGCATTCGATGATGGCATCGCCCTCTTCCAGATGCGGCAGCAACTGCTCGATCATATCGTCCACCGGCTGGCCGGCCTTGACCATGATGATGATGGAGCGCGGGCGCTTCACCGCCGCGACGAAATCGGCCAGCTCATACTTGGCGATCGTCTTGCCATCGAGGCCTTCCTTCTTGGCCTCGGCCACGAATTCGTCGATACGCCCGGAAGACCGGTTATGGACCGCGATAGTGTAGCCCTTTTCGGCAATGTTGAGGGCGAGGTTGGAACCCATCACCGCCAGGCCGATCAGGCCGATATCCGCAGTCGACATACAAGCAGTCCTTCCGAGATTTCTTCGACGCATGCACTTAACGCATGGCGCCGAACCTGACCACAAACCAGTCCCCGACGGAAGTCGTATTTACGGGTTTTTGAGCAAACCTCCGCTTCATGTATGGAAGATTTTTGCCGCATGGGTTCCAAACTTGCCACTGGCCGGCCCGTCCTCTAACAACGGCAGTAGTCAGCCATGGATAGTGCGACATGACCAGCATCGCCGACCAGTTCAGCCTCGCCGGTAAACGTGCCCTGGTGACCGGCTCCAGCCGCGGCCTCGGCTATGCCATGGCCGCCGCCCTGGCCGGTGCCGGCGCCGCCGTGGTGCTCAATGCCCGCGATACCGTCGCCCTCGGCGCCGCCGCACAGGACCTGACCGCATCAGGCGCCACGGTCAATGCCGTGGCCTTCGACGTCACCAGCCGCGACAGTATCGATGAGGCCGTAACCCATATCGAGAACGAGATCGGGCCGATCGACATCCTCGTCAACAATGCCGGCATGCAGTTCCGCTCCAGCCTCGAAGCCTTTCCGCCCGAACGGTTCGACCAGGTCATAGCAACCAACCTGACCTCGGTCTTCAATGTCAGCCAGCCGGTGGCCCGCCACATGATCGCCCGCGGCCGCGGCAAGATCATCAATATTTGTTCGCTGCTCTCTGAGCTGTCGCGTCCGTCGGTCGCCCCCTATGCCGCCACCAAGGCGGCCGTCGCCAATATCACCCGCGGCATGGCGGTCGATTGGGCCCGCCACGGCCTCAACGTCAACGGCATCGCACCGGGCTATTTCGCCACCGAGCTCAACGAAGCCCTGCTCAAGGACGACAAGTTCAACGCCTGGATCGAGACCCGCACGCCCATGGGCCGCTGGGGCCAGCCGGAAGAACTGGGTGGTGCAGCGGTCTTCCTCGCCTCCGAGGCCGCGCGCTTCGTCAACGGCCACATTCTCTATGTCGATGGCGCTTTCACCGCGACCGTCTAGGACAGGACGCCATGCCGCTTACCCCATCTCGCATCATCATCGCCATGGGCGTCAGCTCGTCGGGTAAATCGACCGTTGGCCAATCCATCGCGCGGCGCCTGCATGTGCCCTTCCTCGATGGCGACGGCTACCACCCCGAGGCCAATGTCGAAAAGATGCGCGCCGGCATCCCCCTCAACGACGAGGACCGCTGGCCCTGGCTGGAACGGCTGGCCACCGCCCTGCACGAAGCCGCCGACCGCAAGGGCGCTTCCGTCGGCGCCTGCTCGGCACTCAAGCGCGCCTATCGTGATTTCCTGGTCGAAAAGGCCGGCGAGCCCATCACCTTCGTTTATCTCGATGGCTCCCGCGACGTCATCGGCGAACGCATGGCGCGGCGTCATCACGAATACATGCCGGCCAGCCTGCTCGACAGCCAGTTCGCCACCCTCGAAATCCCCGATCCGGAAACGGAAAATGTCCTGGCCGTTCCGGTTACCGATAGTGTCGAAAAGATCACCCAGACGGTGACCAAGGCACTCGACCACCTCAAGACCTTCAAGCGCTGGCAATAGACCGTCGGCGGGCCAGCAAAGCTGCGCCGCGCGGCGCCAGCCGGTAGCCGATTTCAAGGCTCTCCGTGAGCCCCAGCGCCTTGAGCTGGCGCACTCTGGCTTTCAACTTGAGCTTGTCGAGACCCACCTCGTCCGCCAATGATTGCGCCAGCCGGCCCGGATGAGCCTCGATCAGCAGCAGCATCTGCTCGGTCCAGGCTTCCCGTGCATCGAGCCGCGCCAATGCCGGTTCCACCGCATCCAAATCGTCCATCGACTCGCGCAGCGCGATACGTGGATCAGCCCCACCCGGCCGCACTTTTATGCGGTGGAGCACGCCCGGCTTGCCCTTGTCGAGCCAGGTTTCCAGCGCCGCAAGATCGGCGAAGCCGGCTCGACTGAGATCATCGGCCGAGACCGCCGCCAATGCCACGACGTCGACGGCGTCGATGGCCAGCACACCCTTGGCCGTCACCAATGTCCCGCCGGTCTTGACCGTAGGCCGCGTCCAGCGCCGGAACAGGATATCGACCCGCCCGGCCCAGATCGCATCGAGATCGGCCGACCGGATCAGCATCGCCTACTCCGCTGCCACGGGCTTGGCGACGAAACGGCCCTGGCCATAGGCCACCAGCGCCGCCGCCCCGACCACGACCAGCGCCCCGCTGACCGACCAGATATCGAGCGCCACGCCCAGCAGTGCCAGGTCGAACAGGAAGGCCCAGATGATGCCCGAATATTCATAGGCCGCGAGCAGCGATACGGGCGCGCGGGCCACCGCCTCCATCATCAGCACATGGCCGACGCCGCCCAGCACGCCTGCCCCGGCCAGCAGCATGAAGGCATAGGTGTCGAGCTCGGCCCAGCCGAACAGCGCCGTCGCCAGCCCCACCAGGCTGCAGATCACCGCGAAGCTGAGGGCAATGCTGGCCGGCGGATCGGTTCGCGTCAGGTCTTTCACCTGCACGCGCGACAGCGCATTGGTCGCCGCCATCGCCACGCCCGCCGCCACCCCGATCAGCGTGCCATCGCGCACTTCCGCACCGACCAGAGACGGATAGAGCATCAGCAATATGCCGGCAAAGCCCAGCACCACCCCAACAAAGATCACGGCACCCGGCCGCTCGCGCAGGAACGTCATGGCCGCCACGATGGAGAGGATCGGCGCCAGATAGCTCAGCGCCGTAGCCAGCCCTACCGACAGATAGGCCAGCGAGATGAACGAGAAGAACATGACAGCGCAGCCCAGCAAGCCCCTTATCAGGTGTTTGTGCGGGTATTTCGTCCGCAGCGACGCGCCAAGCTGGCCGCGAAACGCCATGTAGATGACGATGGGAATGAGCGCGACAAAGCTGCGCCAGAACACCAGCTGCCCCACCGGGGCAACCTTGGCGGCTTCGTGAATGGCGGCAGACATGGCCGCCATCACGATGAGCGCGACGGTGGCCAGCCACAATGCAGCGGCGGGATTCGGCTTGGTCATGCGCCAGCCATAGCGCTGCAGCGTTTGCAGGAAAAGTGGCAACCACTTTTCCGGTTCGAAAACGCGACGAAACAGATCGGCGCCGGCCTGTCACGCCGGCGCCCCTAACCTGTCGTCAGTCAGCCTGTCGCTTGGCCCATGACCGCATGGCGGTGATGAGATAATCGGCAAAGCCCGGCGCGATGGTCTCATAGCGCGCCCGGAAATCGGGATGCTCGTAGATATCGGCCAACCCGGCATAGGCCGCAGGCGCGCATTCCCGGCCCCACGACTGCGCAACCCAGGCGCGGTGGCGCTCGATCATGGGATCGAGGCTTGCTGCCTGTGGCGGAATTCCCAGGCGCAGGCCTTCGGCCAGCCCCTGCTCCACCGCTTCGAGTTCCTTCATCGCAGTCGCGATTTCGTCCTGGCTCATATCCGACATGGCCTTGCGGCTGCGCTCGATCTGCGCCTCCATATCGCTGCCGTAACGGTCGATGAGCCACTGCTCGTAGGCGGCCTGCTCCTCGGGCGATACCACGCCCGAATACAAATCTGCGTCCTTCATGGCGCGATCTCCTTTCAGTCTGGCGATCGTGCGGTCGATCGTCTTGACCATTCTGGCGTATCGCTTCGCCTGTTCCTCAAGCCGCTCGCGCTGCTTTTGCAGCGTGGCCAGCTTGTCGAAGCCCGGCGCATCGAGAATGGCCGCGATTTCCGCGAGCGGAATATCGAGCTCCCGATGGATCAGGATCTGCTGCAGGCGCAGCAATTCCTCTTCGCCGTAATAGCGATAGCGATTGTCGCCAGTGAACGCGGGCTTCAGCAGGCCTATTTCGTCATAGTGATGCAGCGCCCGCACCGAAATGCCGGCAAGCTGCGCCAATTGATTGACTGTGTAGGTCTTCATCTGTCCACGTCTCCGCAAGACAGGTGGATAGTCCCTCACGCCGCGTCAGGGTCAACCCGGAATGGCATCGGCGCGAGAAAGGCTCGCATTATTGTAGCGATCGTCCTGCGTCACCTCGGCCCCCACCCAGTCGGGTAACGCCACTGCTTGCGCCTCGTCGTCCAGTTCTACCTCGGCAAGCACCAGGCCCTCATGCCGCCCCAGGAACACATCGACTTCCCAGGTCAGCCCGCCATAGGGCACCAGATACCGCCGCTTCTCGACTACATGCGGCTCGGCCATGGCCAGCAACTCGCGCGCATCCGCGATAGGAATTTCATATTCATATTCAGCGCGCGAAATGCCCTCCACCGCGCCCTTGAGCGTCAACACGGCCCGCTCATCGTCCGTGCTGCGTACGCGCACGGTGGCCTTGGCATTCGATGACAGATAGCCCTGCCGCAGCAGCGCGCTACCCGTGGCTATTGGCTGCCAGGCATCGGAAACGACCAGGAATTTCCGTTCGATCTCCCTTCCCACGCTCAGAACCCGAACGTCATCTGCCCGGCCGGCGTACCCACCGAAACGCCCTCCAGCTCGAGCATCCTGAGTTTGGATTCCGCCCCGCCCGGCGCCGAAAAGCCGCCCGGCTTGCCATCGCTGGCCAGCACGCGATGGCAGGGAATGATCAGCGGGATGGGATTGGCCCCCATCGCGGCGCCCACCGCCCGCGACAGCGTCACGTCGCCCAGTTCCCGCGCCAGCGCACCGTAGGTTGTCGTCGCCCCCCAGCCGATCCTGACCAGCAGGTCATAGGCCCTCCGGTTGAATACGGGCACGCCATGCAGATCCAGTGGCACCTCGGAAAAATCCACCGCCTCGCCCTCGGCATAATCCTCGATGCGGTTGATCACCGCCTCAATCGCCCGTGTGGGCTCGCCGGACCGCGCATCGTCGCGATTGATCCGCTGCAGCAATGCCGGCCGATCCAGCCCCGGCAACTGCACGCGCGCCACCCCGGCGTCAGTCCAGCCGATGCCGAATTCACCCAGCGCCGTATCGAAAATCGTGGTTTCCATTGGCAGACCTTATGATCCGAACACGCCGCTTTCCAGACCTACCGCCCTGCTACTGACAGATCCTGTCGCCAGCATGGCCCAAATATCCGGAAACCCACCTTGCAGGAGCACGCGCATGGCCCGGATCGTCGGCTATATCGCTACCAGTCTCGACGGCTTCATCGCCACGCCCGACGAGAATCTCGATTGGCTCACCCAGCAGCCCGACCTCAATCTCGGCGAGCACGATTATCGCAATTTCATCAACACGATCAGCACGGTAGTCATGGGCCGCGCCACCTATGACTGGATCGCAAAGTATCCAGGCGAATGGGAATACGAAGGCAAGCGCGTCATCGTCGTCACCTCGCGGCCCATCGACAATCCCAAGGGGCCGCTGGAAACTCGTTCGGATGTCCCAGCCCTCATCGCAGAACTGCGTGCCCTCGATGACGGCAATGTCTGGATGCTGGGCGGCGGCAAATTGCAGATGGCCTTCATGGAGCGCGGCGCGCTGGACGAGATCGAGATTTACGTCATCTCCGAGATCATCGGCGGCGGGCTGCCGCTGTTTCCGCCGACGGGTCTGCGCGCCTCCCCCAAGCTGGTCTCGGCGCAGAGCTTCGGCACGGCCTGTGCGCGCCTGCACTATCGCTTCGGCTGAAACGCCGAAGGCCGCCCCGATGGGACGGCCCTCGTTCAATTCTACCGTATGGCTCAGCGTTTGAGGGCGTCGCGCGCCGCGTCCTTGGCCTCACCAACCTTCTGCTGAACCTTGCCGACAGCCTTGTCGAGCTTGCCCTCGGCCTGCAGCTTCTCATTGCCGGTCAGGCCGCCGGCGGCGTCCTTCAGGGCACCCTTGACCTGCTTGCCGGCGCCTTTGACTTCATCCTTGTGCATGACTGCCTCCTTGGGGCTGATGTTGCGATAAGCAACGGCCAAACTCGCGGGATGTTCCGTTAAATCGCTGTCATGCCGCACAAAATATTGTCACCCAAAGCGCGTCCCAGCCGGCATTGGCCAAATCCGCCATGGTCTGCTACACGGCGCCATGCCCGGACCCATGCCCACCCTGCTCGACTACCACCCCCCGCTCGAGCCCTATCTCAACGTCCTCCATGTCGACGACGACATCCTGGTCGTCGACAAGCAATCCGGCCTCCTGAGCGTGCCGGGCAAGGATCCATCCCTCTGGGATTGCATCGAATATCGCGCCCGCCAGACATGGCCCAGGGCTGGCATGTGCCACCGGCTCGACAAGGACACGTCGGGCGTCCTCGTACTGGCGCTCAACAAGCGCGCCCATGGCCGCATCGGCAGCCAGTTCGAGCACCGCAAGACCACCAAGGCCTATATCGCCCGCGTCGCAGGGCTTATCGAGCACGATAGCGGCCTGGTCGACCTGCCGCTGGCGACCGATTGGGAAAACAAGCCACGCCAGCGCGTGGACCATGAGAACGGCCGCCCATCGCAGACCGAATGGACCGTGCTGGAGCGCGAGGCCAACGCCACCCGCGTTCGGCTGCACCCCCTGACCGGGCGCACGCATCAGCTCAGGGTTCACATGAAGGCTATCGGCCATGTGATTCTGGGCGATGCCTTTTATGCCGATCCTGAGAGTTTCGCTGCCGCCGACCGCCTGCAATTGCATGCCGCTGAACTGGGGCTGACCCACCCGACGTCAGGCGAGTTCATGACCTTCGTCGCGCCCACGCCCTTCTAGGCTTCACCGAGATAGCTCACCTCGATGCGCTGGAACAGATGGCCCGGCTTCATCGTATCGAGCCATTTGCGGAAATCGGCCACATCCTTGAACCCGGCGCGCCGCGCCTCGGCCTCGCTGACATCGGTAGGCTCCATGTCGGTGATGGCGCCGATCTGCAGCAGGCCCACCTTGGTCTTGAGTGTCCCGCCGGACTTGACCGACGGACGGCTCCAGCGCCGGAACACCAGGTCGACCTTGCCTTGCTTGATCTCTTCGAGCAGTTCGCGCTTGAGCAACATCAGTCCAGTACCGCCTGTGCCGTGATTTCGATCCGCAGGCCCTTGGCCAGCAATTCCTTGACCACCACCGTCGCCCGCACCGGAAACGGCTGCCGGGTGAAGAATTCGCGATAGACCGCGTTCATGCCGGCGGCATCGGCGCTGTCGATGAGGAAAATCTGCACCATCACCAGATTGGCCAGCGTGCCGCCCGCCGCCTTCACCGCGATCTCCAGATTCTGGATGCACCGCCGCGCCTGGGCCTCGATGCCGCCTTCGACGATCACGCCCGTGTCAGGATCCTCGGCAATCGCCACCAGCCACAGATGCTTGCCGGCCCGCACCGCATCGTTGATGGGCGACGACGACGGCGCAATGCCGGTTTCAATGCGTTCGATCATAAGGCCTCCAGTCCTGGTGCGGGCGGCGGGACTTGAACCCGCACGGGGCTACCCCCTCCGGATTTTAAGTCCGGTGTGTCTACCATTCCACCACGCCCGCGTCGGCTCGCAGGTAGCATGGGGGAAGGGTGATGCCAACGTCATTGGACGTTCTGCGGGCAACAGAAAACGCCGCCCGGCCAATTGGCGTCGCGGTTGCACGGTAACGGGCGGCCATCGGGCCTTCCGAAACAGGGTAGAACGGTCCAATGGCCGCCCGTCACGAGCCGGTTTTGCGCGGGGTATGGTTCAGGCGACACCGTTATTGCAGGCGCGGCTGCCGTATTTCCCCCCACTGGACAGGCGCCCCCGTCCCCCGGTCCTCCCGCCCGGCCCTGCGTCGGGGCCGCGTGTATGGCGGGAATAGGCAAGAGTATGCGGGAGGTTTTGGAGATGGGGATAAGTTTTTGTGGCGGCGACCAGCGACGCTGGTTGAGCGGCCGCTTCCGACCCCATCCTGGCCATTCGAAGGTACGGTGGACACTCCCGAAAGCAGCCGTAGTTGAACCTAATACCCATTATGGAACGTCAGCCAGATGCTGAACGGCGAGCCATATAGAGCATCGTGGTTATGTTGCGCGTCACTTGATTGTCGAAATCCTCTCTGGCAATGCGCTCCAACTCGGCCAAGACGGCCTCACGATCCGGGCGCAGACTGACATTGGAATAACTGGCGTACAGCTCGACGGTTTGCGCTGCATCCAACACCACAGACCATGTGCTTCGATGCCAATCGATGCTGTCGAATGCCCCTGTTGCATTGATCGCTGACACGCGAGCATCTACGTCGGCCCCGAACTCTAGGCGAGAATGGCCATCATTCGAGGGGTTGGTTGGGCCACTTGAAAGCAAATCCAGCGTGGCTTCGTGAAAGGGATCAGGTTTGGAGGGATTGCCGTAAATGTTCCAGAACGGAGCCCACCATCCACCACCTCGGAGGGCTCTGGCGATTTTGGCTAGGGCGGCATCTTCATCCAACCAGTGAAACGCCGTCGCGCTTGTGCCAAGATCAAAACTGGAGCTGCCAAGCTCGACATCTTCGAAGGCACTGTTGACGACGCGGAGAGCTGGCTGCACTGTCCCTCCTTCCAAGAAAGTCGCTAAGCGAGGATCAGGTTCAATCGCGAGAAGCGGATTTACACCCAACGTCAGAAGCTGTCGCGTAGCCTTGCCCGTGCCTGCTCCAATCTCGAACGCAGCGGTGCCTTGATTAACCCCGCAGTGTGAGTGAAGCGTCTCAAACACCCAATCGGGATAGTCAGGCCGCGATCTGTCGTAACTGGCAGGATTAAGGCCAAAGGCAGTTCTTCCCGTTTCTTTGGCCAGTGATGAAGCGCTCATTAAGCTTCCCTCCCTAAGGTGCAAAACTCAAGATATTTGCACTGCTTCGTTCCTCCTGCAATCTCAACTGCCTGAATGGTGCATATCTCAGGTTCAAGAGAACGATCGGTCGGTGCGGAGATAATCTCTGGCTTGGCGCCTACCACCTGCCAGAAGCGGACAGTCGGTAATCCACCCCAAATCGGACGCTGCGGGTTTGTCGTCAGTCCGTCCCGCCCGAGATCGGCGCCACATAGGCCACGTCGAGGTCCCATGGGAAGAAAATCCAGGTGTCCTGGCTGACTTCGGTGATGAAGGTGTCGACCAGTTCGCGGCCCTTGGGCTTGGCGTAGACGGTGGCGAAATGGGCGCCGGGAAGCATTTCGCGGACGACGCGGGCGGTGGAGCCGGTGTCGACCAGGTCGTCGACGATCAGCACCTTGCCGCCATTCTTCGCCACGTCGAGGATCGGCTGGCTGATGGGCTTGAGCACCTGGATGCCGCCCTGGTTCTGGTGGTCATAGCTCTTGACGGCCACGGTCTCGACCGTGCGGATATTGAGCTCGCGCGCCACGATGGCGGCCGGCACCAGCCCACCGCGGGCAATGGCGACGACCGCGTCGAACGAGCCCATGCCGGCCAGCCGCCAGGCCAGCGCCCGGCTGTCGCGGTGGAACTGGTCCCAGGTCACGGGGAACGACTTCTGGTTCGGATTGCTCACGGTTCGAGGCTCCTGCGCCGGCGCCGCCCAGCGCCGGGATGAATGAGAAGGATCGTGCTTAGCAAACCTCGGCCACCGCGCCAATCGCCCTGCGCGATTATGCCCAGTAACCGCGCGGTCAGTAGACTTCGTCAGGCGGCGGCACACCAGCTCTGGCATGCGCCGCAGCCACCATCTCGCGCACCTTGCCGGCCGCCTCTTCCAGCCGGGCCGCATCGGACGAGCGCAGGACCAGCTCAGTCATCACCCGATCCTTGCCCATCTGCGGGTAGCTGCCCATCTTGACGTCAGGATATTGCGCCTGCAGTGCGCCGAGCGGCCCGCCCAAAGTCCCCTCGCCCACCGCGGCCCTGATGGCCACCGACAAGACCTTCTTGCCGCCCTTGAGCACCGGCACCAGCGCCTCGAGCATGGCCCGCATGATGACAGGCACGCCGGCCATGACATGCACATTGCCGATGCGGAAGCCTGGGGCGGCGCTGACGGAGTTCACGATGAGCGAGGCGCCTTCGGGAATGCGCGCCATGCGCAACCGCGCTTCGTTGACCTCGGTGCCGGTCTGCTTCCAGCGCGTTTCCAGCATGGCCCGTGCCTCGGGGTGGATTGGCAAAGCCACGCCGAACGCCTTGGCGATAGCGTCGGCGGTGATGTCGTCATGCGTCGGGCCGATACCGCCGGTGGTGAAGACATAGGTGTAGCGGGCGCGCAAGGCGTTGACGGCATCGACGATATCGTCTGTCTCGTCGCTGACCACGCGCACTTCCTTGAGGTCGATCCCCAGATCGGTGCAGAAATCGGCGGTGGCGCCGATATTGACGTCCTTGGTCCGCCCCGAAAGGATTTCGTCGCCGATGACCAGGAGGGCGGCGGTAACGGTGTCTGGACTGGACATGGCAAAATTCCGTGGCTTGCTGCCCGTCAGCAATGCCCTTGCGCGATATCGGCGTCAAGCGAGCGCCCCACCCTTCCAATATCAGGGGCAAGCGACTAATTTGACAGTAATTCTCCGGAGTCCCGCATGATTACCTTCGTCGATGCCCCTGCCAAAGCCCGCCGCACCCCCGGCGTCATTCCGCTGCATGGCAGTGAAGGCTTCGAGGGCATGCGCAAGGCCGGGGCACTGACCGCGCAGGCGCTGGATATCCTCACCGAATATGCCGAGCCGGGCGTGCCCACCTCCACGCTCGACAGGGTCGCCTATGAATTCGCCCGCGATCATGGCGCCGTACCGGCCACCATTTTCTACAAGGGCTACCGTCATTCGCTCTGCACCTCGATCAACCACGTCGTCTGCCATGGCATTCCCGACGAGCGCCCGCTGCGCGACGGCGATATCGTCAATATCGACCTGACCCTGGTGGTTGATGGCTGGCATGGCGATTCCAGCCGCATGTATCCTGTCGGCGAGATTTCGCGGAAGGCCGAGCGGCTGATCGAAATCACCTATGCCGGGCTCGAGGCCGGCATAGCTGCGGCGAAGCCCGGCAATACGACCGGCGATATCGGCGCCGCCATCCAGGCCGTTGCCGAGGATGAACGCATGAGCGTGGTACGCGATTTCGTGGGTCACGGGCTGGGCAAGCTCTTCCACGACGAGCCCAATATCATGCATTTCGGGACGCCCGGCACCGGCGTTCCGCTGAAGCCGGGCATGATCTTCACCATCGAGCCGATGATCAATCTCGGCCGCCCGCATGTGAAAATCCTCTCCGACGGCTGGACCGCCGTGACGCGTGACCGGACGCTGTCGGCCCAGTGCGAGCATTCCATAGGCATTACCGAGACCGGCTGCGAGATTTTCACGCTCTCGCCCGCCGGACTGTTCAATCCCATGGCTGCGCGGGCAGCATGAGCAAGGAGCGGCGCGACGCGTTCGCCGAAGCCAGCTATCCGACGCCGAGCGGGGACGATAGCCGTTCCGGCAATCGCCCCGAAGCCGACGACCAAGCCGGCCACCGCCAGCGCGTGCGCACCCGCTTCCTCAAGGTCGGCGGCGATGCGCTGGAAGATTACGAATTGCTCGAACTGGCTCTTCAGCTAGCCATTCCCCGGCGCGACACCAAGGCTTTGGCGAAGACGCTGCTGCGGGAATTCGGCTCCTTCTCGGGTGTGTTCAACGCCAGCCAGGCGCGGCTGGAGAAGGTCGAAGGGCTGGGGGCCACCTCGGTCGCCCATATCAAGGTGATCCAGGCCGTCGCCGCCCGCTTCGGCCGCGATCGCATCGACAATGAGCAGCCGATCCTGGGTTCCTGGAGCCAGTTGATCGATTATTGCCGCAGCCAGATGGCCTTCGAATCCATCGAGCAGTTCCGCATCCTGTTCCTCGACAAGAAGAACCGGCTCATCGCCGACGAGGTGCAGCAGACCGGCACCGTGGACCACACGCCGGTTTATCCGCGCGAAGTCATCAAGCGCACGCTCGAACTCTCCGCCACCGCGCTGATCCTGGTGCATAACCACCCATCGGGCGACCCTTCGCCGTCATCGGCCGATGTGCGGATGACCAGGGAAATATCGGACATAGCCAAGCCCCTGGGCATAACCCTGCACGATCACATCATCATCGGGAAATCGGGCCACGCCTCGCTGCGCGGCCTCAAGCTACTCTGATTTTTCGGCCGCGACGGGGTGGCTCGCACCGGTGATCCGGTCGAATATCTGTCGCCCGCCGCGCACCGCGGCCTTCAGCTGCGGATTGGCCTTTATGGCCGCCCGCATCTTCTGAAACACCCGATGCGCCTTGACGATCACCGCGCCTTGCAGCGTCAAACCAACATAGTGCTGGCGCAGCGGCATCTGCACATTGCACCAGTGCCGCTTCTCGTCGGTGAAGCCGCTCCCCATGTCGAAGACGCGGATGCCCTGGTCGAACACCGTCTGCATCACCCATAGCAGGCATTGCTTGCCGGGCGAGCCGTTCTGGATAGCCAGATCGTCGCTCATCGAGGAGATGAGGCAGAACATGCGGTCGTTGTGGACCACGTTATAGCGCACGGCGACGATCTGGCCATTGAGCCGCAGGATATGCAGCCGCACATCGACGCCGGAGCCGGCCTTGGCCAGGTCGTGATAGAAACCGATCAACCCGTCACGGACAAAGGTATCGCGGATGCCCATGGCCTTGAAGCGGGCCGAGCGCTGGATGAACATGGTCTCGATGGCGCAGCGCGTATCACCGCCATTGCGCACTTCCTCGAAGCTCACCTCGCCCATGGCGCCGAGCCGGTCCCCCTGCTGCCGGTCATGCTTGCGGCGTGACTTGCTGCGCTGCAGGCGATCGCATTCTTTCCAACTGGAATATTCCGAGCGATAGAGCGTCTCGACGGTCAGGGTAGCGCCCAGTTCGTCGAACAGCCCGCTATGCCCCCCGACCTCGGCCGGGATCGAGCGCAGATAAACCAGGTCGGCGCCATCGAGATGGCTAAACATGGTCTGCCACAGGAGGCAGCGCGCCATCGGGTCGAGCGCCGCAAGACGGCCATAGTTGGAAACGGGTGCATAACACCCGACATTGGCCCCCGGAAACCAGGTGAAGACCGATACGCCGTGAACCTTCTTGCGGTGCAGAGGCAGCAGCGCCACGGCCTCACCATCGACGCAGCCGACGACATAGCGCTGATCCTCCCGCGCTATGCCGTGATGCTGCACCCAGGCATGAATGAAATCGAAGTTCTGCCCGGGCGACTCGATGCCGCCCGCCTGCAAACGCCGCCAGGTCGCTTCCACCACTTCAAGGTCATCAGTGACCTCTGCGGTAATTTCGCCGGCCGCGCGGCTGGTTATCGGCTCGGCGTCGGTGACGGCCCGATTATCCAGCAACGGGGACATGATTTCAAAGGCAGGCATGAGAACTCCTTCGGCCTGCACTTTGCATCAGGCGAAGTAAACCCAAGTTCAACATCTCACGCGCAAATCACGGCGCGTTGCAAAAAACGTTTGAAGGTTAAGCCGGGCTTACCGCTAGCCGAAGGTGGCCAGGACCGGGAAAGTCTCGAGGAACCAGTAGGACAGCCGGGTGAAATTGCCGGTGAGGAACAACACGCCCGTCACCACCAGCAACCCGCCCATGACGCGCTCGACCGTGTGCAGATGCTTCTTGAAGCCCTGGAAGAAGGTCAGGAACGGCCCGATGGCAATGCCGGCCAGAAAGAACGGCACGCCCAGCCCCAGCGAGTAGATGCCCAGCAGTCCGGCCCCTTCCCATGCCGTGTCACGGCTGGCGGCGACAGACAGCACCGCGGCCAGCACCGGCCCGATACAGGGCGTCCAGCCGATGGCAAAGGCCAGCCCCAGCAGGAACCCGCCAAGCGGTCCGCTGGCCATGCCCGGCCCCTGGTGGCGCAATTGCCGGTCGAGCAGGCCGATACGGTAGACGCCGAGAAAATGCAGGCCCATGGCGATGATCAGCACACCGGCAATCGGCGTCAGGATGGGCAGCGCCTGCCGGAAGGCTTGTCCGAAGGCGGTGGCCGTCGCGCCCAGCGTGACGAAGACCACGGCAAAGCCGAGAATGAAGAACAAGGAGGTGAACGCCACCCGCCGCTGCAGGGCGGCCGCACCGGCATCGTCGGCACGCAACTGGTCGAAACTCGCCCCGCTCATATAGGTGAGATAGGGCGGTACCAACGGCAACACGCAGGGGCTGAGAAAACTCAGCACGCCCGCGCCGAACACCAATGGCAGAGAGAATTCCAAGATCGACGCTCCTGTTGCGCCGTGGTTTTACCGCGTCGGAACAACAAAGCAACGCGCCCAGTGTCGCATCGCCGCTTTGTGACCTCCCACAAAGCCGCCGTTTCAGCAGATCTTGCCCGGAAACTTGTGTCAGCCGGGCAAAGCCGACTATTCTGTCCTCCTTTCCGGCACGGAGCGGTTGTGATGGTCAAACCACTGGCTGCGATCCTGGTCATGCTGATGCTCTTCGCAGGCCCTGCGGCGCTCGCCCAGCCGGTTTCATACCCCGAACCGGCCGACCCGCTGCCGGGGCGAGCTGGCGGGACCTATGCCGATCTTGTCCAACTCGTCGCGCCGGGAATCGTCATCGACGGCAGCTCCTATGCCGGGGGCCAGTCGCTCGACATCCGGCATCTGGCCGACTGGGACGATCCGGGCGTGACACTTGCGGCGACGGGCCGGCTGCATATTTCCGCCCTGCCCGTGGGGTCCCAACTGGCCTTGCTGCTCGATTTCGGCACGGCGGCCGACGAGGTCAGCGAGCTCGACATCCTCGCGCTCTTCGATCTCGCGGACACCCCGCGCCTGCTCGACGCGGCCAATGCCAACCTCGATAGAAGCACATCTTTCTCCAAGCCGTTCCCTGCCGGACTCGGCGAAGGAGCCGACCTGCTGCTGATCCAGGGCACACATCACAATTCCGGCCAGGGCTATTCGCTCACGGCCCTGACTCTCGTGCGGGATGGCCGGTTCGAGCTGATCGATACCATTCTCACATTCAGGGAGAACAACTGCGCCTTTGAGCGCAACCAGAATCTCGATGTGAAGCCGATCACGGCGGAGCCCTTTGCCGACATAGTGGCAAGTGTGTTCGAACAGACCGATATTCCGGCAGACGCCTGCACCGACCCCACTCCTCCGGCGGCGGGCACCCGCACCATCACCGTGACCTATCGCTGGGATCCCGCCGCCGGGCGCTATGCCGCCGATTCCGACGCCTTCGACATCCTGGCGCGCGAAAACGAAGCGCGCTTCTGAGACGCGCCTCGCGCGGCGAACCATGCTTTATCCGACGGATAGCTACCCCGGCTGCCCTTGCCCCCCGCCCGCTCCGGCCCTATAGCAGCCTCGTTCCCTACGCGGCTGAGGTGCCCTGCAATGACCACCCGTCCCATCCGCATTGCCCCCTCCATTCTCTCGGCCGATTTTGCGCGGCTGGGCGAGGAGATTGCGTCGATCGACGCCGCAGGCGCGGACTATATCCATGTCGATGTGATGGACGGGCATTTCGTGCCCAATATCAGCTTCGGCCCGCTGGTCATGGCGTCGGTGCGCAAGCTCACCGCCAAGCCCTTCGACGTGCATCTGATGATCGCGCCGGTCGATCCGTATATCGCCGCCTTCGCCAAGGCGGGCGCCGATATCATCACCGTCCATGCCGAGGCCGGCCCGCATCTGCACCGCACGCTGCAGGCCATCCGTGCCGAGGGCAAGAAAGCCGGCGTGGCGCTCAATCCGGCGACGCCAGTCTCGGCGCTGGAAAACGTCATCGGCGACATCGACCTGCTGCTGATCATGTCGGTCAATCCCGGCTTTGGCGGGCAGAGCTTCATTCCGCAAAGCCTCGCCAAGATCAGGCAGGCCGCCGCCCTGATCGGCAACCGGCCCATCGATCTCGAAGTCGATGGTGGCATTACCGCTGACAACGCCCGCGACATCGCGGCCGCCGGCGCCAATGTCTTCGTCGCCGGCTCCTCCGTCTATGGCGGCAATGATGCCGCGACCTATGCCCCGCGCATATCAGCCATCCGCAACGCCGCTTCGACCCGACTCGCCTGAATCAAATTCTGAACCGGAAAGCCCAAGCCCATGATTCCGCGCTACTCCCGCCCCGAAATGGTCGCCATCTGGTCTGCCGAGACCCGATTCGCTATCTGGTTCGAGATCGAGGCGCATGCCACCACCAAGCTGGCCGAACTGGGCGTGGTGCCGAAAGAGTCCGCACAGAACATCTGGGACGTGATGAATGCCCGCAAGGCCGAGACGGGCGACTATGGCTTTGACGTGGCCCGCATCGACGAGATCGAGCGCACGACCAAGCATGACGTCATCGCCTTCCTGACCCATCTCAGCGAAATCGTCGGCCCCGATGCGCGCTTCGTGCACCAGGGCATGACCAGTTCGGACATTCTCGACACGACCCTGTCGGTGCAGATGGCCCGCGCGGCGGACCTCTTGATATCGGACGTGGATGCCCTGCTGGCCGCGCTCAAGCGCCGCGCCTTCGAGCACAAGAACACGATCACCATCGGCCGCAGCCACGGCATCCATGCCGAGCCGACCACGTTCGGCGTCAAGCTGGCCGAGGCCTATGCCGAATTCACGCGCAACCGGGCGCGCCTTGTCGCGGCGCGGGCTGAAATCGCCACGGCCGCCATTTCCGGCGCCATCGGCAGCTTCGCCAATATCGATCCGCAGGTGGAGGAGTATGTCGCCGAAAAGCTCGGGCTGAGCGTGGAGCCGGTCTCGACCCAGGTCATCCCGCGCGACCGCCACGCCATGTTCTTCGCCACGCTGGGCGTCGTCGCCTCCTCCATCGAGCGCGTCGCCGTGGAAATCCGCCACCTGCAGCGCACCGAAGTGCTCGAAGCCGAGGAATTCTTCTCGCCCGGCCAGAAGGGCTCGTCGGCCATGCCGCACAAGCGCAACCCGGTTCTCACCGAAAACCTCACCGGCCTGGCCCGCCTGGTGCGCGGCATGGTGACCCCGGCGCTGGAAAATGTCGCTCTCTGGCATGAGCGCGATATTTCGCACTCCTCGGTGGAGCGCATGATCGGCCCCGACGCCACCGTTACGCTGGATTTTGCACTGGCCCGTCTCACCGGCGTCATCGACAAACTGGTGGTCTATCCCGAAAACATGCGGAAAAACCTCGACCTGCTCGGTGGGTTGCACAATTCGCAGCGCATGCTGCTGGCGCTGACCCAGGCCGGCTATAGCCGCGAGGACAGCTATGCCGCGGTGCAGCGCAACGCCATGAAGGTGTGGGAGCATCGCGGCGACCGCGCCGGACTGTTTGCCCAGAACCTCAAGGACGATCCGCAAGTGACTCTTGATGATGCACAAATCGACGCCATGTTCGACGATGCCTACCACCTCAAGCATGTCGATACGATCTTCAAGCGGGTGTTCGGCGAGGCGTGATGGCGATCACCTACGCACAGGAAAGCGGTCTCACTGCTGAGGAATATATCGGCGTTCTCGGTCAGACCATCATGCGCGACAGGCGGCCGCTTGCCAACACGGCACGCATCCAGGCCATGCTCGACGGCGCCAATTTCGTCGTCACTGCCCGCGATGACGGTGGCACGCTGGTCGGCCTCGCCCGCTGCATCACCGATCATGCCTGGATCTGCTACTGCGCCGAACTGGCCGTGCG
This sequence comes from Devosia ginsengisoli, assembly GCF_024707105.1. Taxonomy (GTDB): domain Bacteria; phylum Pseudomonadota; class Alphaproteobacteria; order Rhizobiales; family Devosiaceae; genus Devosia; species Devosia ginsengisoli_A. Next base: position 129,126 of record NZ_JANQAJ010000013.1, read on the forward strand.
CGACAGCCATCAGGGTCAGGGCATCGGCCGGGCGATACTCGACAAGGCCATCGAACTGCTCGGCCCGCGCATCGGTCTCACCCTGATGGCCGACAAGGAAGCCGTCGGTTTTTATCAGAATATCGGCATGGAGCCGGCCAGTGGCTTCTGGCGGCCGAGGACCGACCGCTCATGAAGATTTCCGAATGCGATATCCTCGTCCTGCCCGGCCTCGGCGGCGGTTCGCCCGGTCATTGGCAATTCCGCTGGGCCGAGCGCATGGCCAATGCCGCCATCGTCGAACAGGCCGACTGGAACGAGCCCGAGCTCGATGACTGGGTCGATACTATCGACCAGGCCTGCCGACTGACCACGCGGCCGGTCGTGCTGGTGGCTCATTCGCTGGCGGTTTCCGCCGTCGCTCACGCCGCGCCGCGCCTGCCGGACAATGTGCGCGGCGCCTTCCTGGTCGCGCCGACCGATATCGAACTCAGCCCCGCCGTACCGCCGGAAGTGGTGCCGTTCCGGCCCATTCCGCGCGATCCGTTCCCCTTCCCCTCCATGCTGGTTGCCTCCACCAACGATGTCTATTGCAGCGTCGACCGCGCGGTGGAATTTGCCACCTGCTGGGGTTCGGATTTCCACCTGGCTGGCGAAGCCGGCCACATCAACCTCGCCTCGGGCCACGGCCCCTGGCCGGAGGGCCTGCTGATGTTCACCCGGCTGATGCAGAGGCTGAGATGAGCTACGAGCTGATATCAGGCACGCCCAGCGTCGAGGACTATCGCCGCCTGCGCAGGGTCGCGGGACTGAGCGAAAAATCGCAGGCGGCGGCCGAGGCCGGCCTGCCCAACACCTGGCATGCCGTGATGATCCGGCATGACGGCCGCACGATCGGCATGGGTCGCGTCATCGGCGACGGCGGCACCGCCTTCCAGATCGTCGATATCGCGGTGGAGCCGGAGCACCAGGGCAAGGGATTGGGCAAGCGCATCGTCGCCGCTTTGGTCGAACACCTGCGCGTCCATGCCCCGGCCAGTGCCTATGTCAGCCTCATCGCCGATGGCGATGCGCAATATCTCTATGCCAAATATGGCTTCGCGCCCGTCATGCCCGAATCCATCGGCATGGGGATGCGGATCGGCTGATCGCCACCGCTTTGCCGCAAACCCACAGGCCTGCCCCAAATCTTGGCGAAAATGGTCGCCGGCAGCATTAAATCTTCTTAACTTGAGGCCGCGCTTTACCGGGCCTAAACCACCTCTCGCTGGTTTGGAGACGCCGGCGGGACCGATCGAGCCCGCGACGCGACGGCCCCCGAAAACCGGCCGACAAGGGCCCCGCGCGGCCCGATCCGTCTCATGGAGACATCATCATGCGCAAATTCATCATTCCCGCTTTCATCGCCCTGCTCGCCGCTGCCCCTGGCGCAGCTTTCGCGGCAACGGCAGCGCCGGCCGCCGCCACCGGGGAACAGACCATAGCGGGCACGGTCAAGTTCTTCAGTACGACCGCGCGCTCTTTGGAGCTGGCGGATGGCTCCTGGTACTACCTGCCGATCAGGTTCAAGACACCGGACCTCAAGGCAGGCGACAAGGTGACCGTGCACTGGAAAATGGATGGCAGCGCCCACGACGTAACGGCCATCGACGTGGGCTGATCGCCGCCAACAAAAAGGGGAGCCGGTGCGAAACCGGCTCCCCTTTCGCATTCAGACGCGTGCGGTCAGCCTTCGGCGGCGATCTGCTCGTTGGCGACATTCACCAGGCTCGCCATCTTCTGGCGAATCACGTCCTCGCCGATGGTGAGGCCCTTGGCCTTGAGATCGCCGGAAACCTTGCGGAACACGTCCTCGTCACCGGCTTCCTCGAAATCGGCGGCCACCACTTCGGCAGCATAGGCATTGGCGGCGTCGCCGGTATGGCCCAGCAGTTCGGCAGCCCAGAAGCCGAGCAGCTTGTTGCGGCGGGCTTCCGCCTTGAATTTCTTTTCGGCGTCGAAGGCAAACTTGGCCTCCTGGCCCTTCTGCCGATCCTCGAACTGGCTCATGCAAACTCTCCCGCTTGTCTCTGTCAGTGTCGCCGCTCCGGCGTCGCCAATCGACATAGGGGGTCTGGCTTGCCAAATCAACGTCCGGCGCTGCGACCTTATGCGCCCTGCGATCGGCGGCCATCCCGGTCCACCATGGAAAAGAGCTTGCATTTTTGCTCACTTCTGGCGCATGAAGCGGCCGAATTCTCCCCTCCTCCAACGGTCCCGGATTCCCAATGAACCGTCGTCGCAAAATCTACGAGGGCAAGGCAAAGATCCTGTTCGAGGGTCCCGAGCCCGGCACTCTGGTTCAGTATTTCAAGGACGATACGACCGCCGGAGACGGCGCGCGCCACGAAATCATCGACGGCAAGGGCGTGCTGAACAACCGGATTTCCGAGTTCGTCTTCACCAAGCTCAACGGCCTGGGCATCCCGACTCACTTCCTCAAGCGCATCAACATGCGCGAACAACTGATCAAGGAAGTCGAGATCATCCCGCTCGAGATCATCGTGCGCAATTATGCCGCCGGCTCGCTGGTCAAGCGCCTCGGCCTCGAGCCCGGCACCCAACTGCCCCGCTCGATCATCGAATTCTGCTACAAGGACGATGCTCTGCACGACCCCATGGTCAGCGAAGAGCACATCACCGCCTTCGGCTGGGCCACGCCGGCCGAGCTCGACGACATCATGAGCCTCGCCATCCGCGTCAACGACTTCCTGACCGGCCTGTTCATGGGCGTCGGCATCCAGCTCGTCGATTTCAAGATCGAATGCGGGCGCCTCTATGAGGGCGACCTCATGCGCATCGTGCTGGCCGACGAGATCAGCCCCGATAGCTGCCGCCTGTGGGACATCAAGACCCGCAACAAGATGGACAAGGACCGCTTCCGCGAAAATCTTGGCGGCCTGATCGAAAACTACCGCGAGGTCGCCCAGCGCCTGGGCATCCTGGTTGAAACCGACAATGCGCTGACCACCGGTCCGCGCCTGGTCCAGTAGGATATGGCAATGAAGGCTCGTGTCACCGTCACCCTCAAGGCTGGCGTCCTCGATCCTCAGGGTCAGGCCATCGAAGGCTCACTCAAAAGCCTTGGCTTTTCCGGTGTTGCAGCGGTGCGTCAGGGCAAGGTCTTCGACCTCGTCCTCGACGGAACCGACGAAGCGGCAGCGCGTTCCGCCCTTACCAGCATGTGCGAAAAACTGCTGGCCAATACCGTGATCGAAAACTACGCGGTCGAAATCTCAAATTAACGCCTTCGGGCGATACTCCACGTCGCGCCGCGTACTGGCGCAGGACCACACAGCCATGTTCAAAACCATTTCTCTCTCGGTCATGTTCTTCGCCACCCTTGGCCTGCTTTTCGCAGCTTACGCCTCGGTTCCGGTCTAGTCAGAGCGCCTTGCGCTTAAGGATCTGCAGCGGCCCCGTTTCGGGACCGACCTGCGCCAGCAGCGCATAGCCGGACAGCATGACAGCGATCTCGGGATCCTGGCGCGCCCAGCCGATCCAGTCGAACTGGTCTCCGCCAGCAAGGATGATATCGGGCGGATTGGCCAGCATGTCGTCCCTCAAGCGGCTTCGCTCATAGGTTTCCAACGCCACCATCTCTCGCACGACAGCAGGATCAGTGGTGGCAATTCGCTGCCTGACGGCACCAAGCGTAATCCACAGGCATGGTCGGAATTGACCAGCGTTCCATCGAGGTCGCGGTGCAGCGGGCTGGCGATCTCCAGTTGCGAGGTGAGGTTTGCGATCTTGAGACCAGGCCCGAGCGACGCCAGCACATCCAGCGCTTCATTGCGCAAGCTGTTGCCCTGAATGGCGTGAATGCCGGGCGCTGCAAGCAGGCACACTGCCAGGGCAATCGGAATGGCCTTGCCCCTGCCCTGCGCGTTGCGATCAACGAAACATTGCGCAAAGACCAGGCCGAGCAGCAATTGCGTGGGCAGCAGGTGGTAGACAAACCCCTTGCCCTGAACCAGGTAGGCGAGAAAGAAGCCCAGGGCTGCGGCGATATATTGGCCATTGGGACCGCTGATCATCTCACGCCGGTAGAGCAGCACAAGGCCAGCCAATATCAGCCAGATCGGCACCAGCGGCAGCCCGAATACCAGGGAAACCAATGACGCCCGATCCGCCAGATAGGCGGTCGAAGCCAGCGGCAGCATGGTGCTGAAAAAGCTGGGAAACCAGACCCAGACGGCGAGCCAGTAGGCGATGAGCACCAGCCCGGCAAGCACATGTTCCGGATTGAAGATTGCTCGCCAGGACCGAGCCCGGAACGCGCTGTAGAGGGCTACAAGCAGGATCGGCAGGGCAAAATGCGGCTTGATGGTCATGACCAGGCCCGCAGCCAACCCGGCAATCACCATGTGGGCAAACGCCGGTGCCCGCCCGGTGTTGCGCAACGCGCTGACGGCAAGTGCCGGTAGCAGCAGAATGACGGCAATATGCTCGCGTTCGCCGAAATTCTGGCCCGGCAGAATGGTCAGGGCCACACTGGCGATGAGCCACCAGGTGCTTGTATTCGACACCAGTTCGCCACGGCGCAGAATGGCGGTGCCGATTGCCAGAGCAAGCACAGCCAGCAGCAGCACCGCAGCAACCATGATGGGTTCGGCCGGCGCGCCAAGGGCCTGGGCCAGCGCCACGAAGGGCAGGTAGAGCAATGCCGACATCGGCGGATTGAGCTCGTAGATGTCGATATAGAGGTGCTGGCCCGCCAGCATCCGCTCGCCGACGGTCAATAGCCACGAAACATCGGGGTTGAGCCCACCCACCATCTGGATGGCGAAGGCCAGCAGAATGACCGCCACCACCGCCAGTCGAAGGACAAGCGGCATCTAGGCGAACCCGATGGCTGCGTATTGAGCGCCCAAAGGCAGTTTGGTGAGGAAACTCTCCAGCCGCCGCGCCCATGGCGCCGCTGTAGGCAGGAAGAGGAAGTTCTCGATGGAGGCATCGGAAAAGCCGGCCTCCAGCATGGTGCGGCGTGTACGGCGCTGCGACAGCAGGACCGCGTCGGCATCGAATGCGCAGCGGGCCACGGCTAGTCGGGTAAGCGGATTGAACGGATTATGCTCGATCACCACCGCGATCCCGCCGGGCCGCACGACGCGGCGCATCTCGCGGAGAAAGGCCTGCCACTGGGCCGGCGGAACGTGGTGCATGACACAGACCGTCAGCGCGATGTCGAACTGCCCATCGGCATAGGGCAAAACGTCCGAGGCGCTGGTGTCATAGCGGGCGAAACCATTTTCGCGCCGCGCCCGCTCCACCGATTTTTCCGACACATCGCAGCCGGTGATCGTGCCGAACATGCCTTGCAGGTGTGGATGCAGCCGCCCCACGCCGCAGCCGATATCGAGAAGGTCGAGCGCATCAGGATTCGCAAAATGCCGGCGCGTGATCTTGAACAGCAGGTCCGCCTTGGCCGCCATGAAGAAATCATGCCGCAAGCCGGAAAAGCTTATCGACTGCTCGACAATGCCCTCGTAGCCGGCCTCGATTTCATCGAATTGCGCATCGCTCATCCGGTGGCCCGCTTCCCGGCAACGCCTTCCGCCTCGAAACCAATCTTCCGGGAAACGACATAGAGCGGCCGCCGCTTTACCTCGGCATGAATGCGGCCGACATAGAGACCCACGACCCCGGTCAGCAGCATATTGACGCCGCAAAGCAACGAAATCACTACGATGGTGGACGCCCAGCCATCGACCAGCCCGTCGGTCCAGAACAGCGCCCGCAACAGGACATAAACGCCGTAGGTGAGCGAGCCCGCCGACACGATCGCCCCGGCCCAGATGGCGAGCCGCAATGGCGCATCCGAAAAGCTGATGATGGCGCTGGCGGCCAGGCTCAGCATCTTGCGCAGTGGATATTTGCTGACGCCGGCTGCCCGCGCTTCCCGCTCATAGGGCACTGACGCCTGGCGGAAACCGATCCAGGCGAACATGCCGCGCACATAGCGATTGGTTTCCGGCAATTGCAGGAAGGCATCCACCGCAGCGCGATCCACCAGGCGGAAGTCGCCGACATCCTGCGGAATGTCGATCGCCGCCAGACGATTGACGACCCGATAGAACAGATGGGCCGTCGCGCGCTTGAGCGGGCTTTCCGCAGCGCGGGATATGCGCTGCGCATAGACGACCTCGTAGCCCTCCCGCCACTTCGCGATCATGGCGAGGACGGTTTCGGGCGGGTCCTGCAGATCGGCATCCATGATGATGACGGCCTGACCGCGCGCTGCCTCGAGACCCGCCGTGATGGCGATCTGGTGGCCAAAGTTGCGTGCCAGGCGAAGATAGCAATAGCGATCGTCCTCGCGCGCGAGATTGGCGAGGAACACCGGGCTTGAATCGCTGCTGCCGTCATCGATGAAGATGACTTCGGCGGGCTCACCCACTTTGGCCAGCAGGCGCTCCAGGCGGCGCAGAAGCAGAGGAATGACTGCTTCCTCATTGTAAACCGGGATGACAAAACTGTAGATTATCTCGCGCATTTCGCACCCCGAGGCCCGCCGTTACCTTCGCTTTCAAAGCTTAATCCGCGTTTAACTTCGGCTGCACACATACCCGTTGCAGCCAACGGCGGCATTGCAAGCAAGCCATTAGTTAAATTCTTACCAGTTAAGCATTTTTCTTAATCCTGCCGGCAAGTCGTTACCCGCGATAAGTCATGGGGGGAATACTATACGCCCCAGCTTTACGAAGGGGCATGACATGGCAAGCGGCAACCGTCTCGACTGGGTGGACATGGCCAAGGGCATATCCATCTTTCTCGTCGTCATGATGTATGCGGCCTCCAGCGTCGGCGAAGATACCGGCGGCGTGGGCGCGCTGCATTGGGCCATCGCCTTTGCCACCCCCTTCCGCATGCCCGAATTCTTCCTGATCTCCGGCCTGTTCCTGTCGCAGGTGATCGACCGGCCGTGGAACGCCTATGCCGATCGCCGCGTGGTCCACTACCTCTATTTCTATGCACTCTGGGCGGTGATCCATATCGTCTTCAAGGTGGGCCTCTTGGCCACCGATCCGGTCGGTGCGGTCGAGCAGATCGCCTGGGCGGTGGTCCAGCCCTATGGCGTGTTGTGGTTCATCTACATGCTGGCCGCGGTCAGCGCCGTCACCAAGCTGCTGCACGATCTGAAAGCACCGGTCTGGGGCGTGTTTGGTATCGCCGCCATCCTGCAGGTGGCCGATATCCACACCGGCAGCTATCTTGTCGACCAGTTCGCCGAATATTTCGTCTTCTTCTATGCCGGCTATGTGCTGGCGCCGCATCTGTTCCGGCTGGCGGGCTGGGCCACGGACCATGCCGCGCTGGCGCTGGTCGGGCTGCTCGTCTGGGCCGTCCTCAATGCCGCCCTGGTCTTTTCGCCCGGCTTTGCCATGCATCCGATCCATCCGGTCATGGGCTATGCCGGCCTGCCGGGCCTGCATCTGCTGCTGGCGCTGGTTGGGACCGCGGCCCTCTGCACCATCGCCGCTTTGCTGACCCGCCTGCCCTTTATGGACTGGCTGCGCTGGATGGGGTCGAAATCGCTGGTGATCTATGTCGCCTTCGTGCTGCCCATGGGCATTTCCCGCACGCTGCTGATCAAGCTGGGGATGGATGAGCCCACCGTGCTGAGCCTCCTCATCATGGCGATCTCGATCGTCTCGCCGCTGGTGCTCTACTGGATCGTGCAGCGCATCGGCTTCGGCCGCTTCCTGTTCGACCGGCCCGACTGGGCTCATCTGCCTGGCACCGGCCGCCGCGCCGCGCCGATCGCAACTCCGGCGGAGTAGTATCACCTCGAAAGGAACGGCCATGCGGGCATAGCCCTTATGGCCTTCTCACCTCAAATTGCTCCACGGGAGCAATTTGTCCCTGCGGGCACGGTTCGAAGCTTGCCTTTTTCGCCAAGACTCAGCACAAGGGCCTCGCACCCCCATAGCGAGGACCAGTCGATGAAATCCGCTGTCATCGTCTTCCCCGGTCTCAATCGCGACCGCGACATGATCGCGGCGCTGACCAAGGTTTCCGGCACCGCCCCCACAACGGTCTGGCATCAGGATGCCGATCTGCCCGATGATGTTGACCTGATCGTCATCCCCGGCGGCTTTTCCTATGGGGATTACCTGCGCTGCGGTGCCATCGCCGCGCGCTCCCCCATCATGGACAAGGTGCGCGAGCGGGCTGCCAGGGGCGTCAAGGTGCTCGGCGTCTGCAACGGCTTCCAGATTCTCATCGAGGCGGGCCTGCTGCCCGGCGCCCTGATGCGCAACATGAGCCTCAAATTCGTCTGCCGCGAGGTCAAGCTCGAAGTGGTCAATGCCGATACCGCCTTCACGCGCGGCTATAGCCAGGGCCAGGTGTTCCGCTGCCCCGTTGCCCACCACGACGGCAATTATTTCGCCGATGCCGAGACCATCGCCCGCCTCGAAGGCAACGGCCAGGTGGCCTTCCGCTATGCCGAAGGCACCAATCCCAACGGCTCGATCAACGACATTGCCGGCATTTTCAACGAACAGAAAAACGTGCTGGGCCTGATGCCCCACCCGGAAAACCTGATCGAAGCCGCCCATGGCGGCGACGATGGACGAGCGCTGTTCTCGGGCCTATTGGGCCAAGCCGCCTGATGAACCTGCGCGCGCCCGTCAATCCGCGGACGCTCCTCACCTGGCTGGGCCTGCTGTTCGGCGCCGCCGGTCTCATCCTGCAATTCACCATCTCGATGCAGTCCATGCTGGGCAGTGGCCGCGACCTCTTCGGTTCGCTGGGCGCCTTCTTTTCCTACTACACCATCCTCACCAACATCGTCCTGGTGCTGATCTACCTCTCCGAGGTCCTGCCTGCAGGCTGGCTGGCGCTGTTCCGGCACCCGGTTTTGCGCGGCATGATGGCGGCGAATATCGCGCTGGTCGCGCTCTACGTCTTCTTCGTGCTCCGCTACCTGTCGGTGTTGACCGGCCTGTTCCAGGTGGCGGATTCCATCCTGCACTACCTCTGCCCGGTTCTGTACCTGCTGTGGTGGCTGATCGCCCAACCCCATGGCAACCTGCGCTGGGGCAACCTGCCCGTCATGCTGGCGCCGACGCTGGTCTATTTCCTCTATGCCATGGCGCGCGGCGCCTGGGTGCAGGAATACCCCTATCCCATCCTCAATGCGATCGAGCTTGGCTACGCGCAGGTCGCGCTCAACGCGGTCTATATGACAGCCGGCCTCGCCCTGCTCACCCTCATCGTCATCGCACTTGATCGCCTCCTGGCCCGCCCTTCCCGGACACTCCAATGACCTCCTATCAGAACAACATCGCCATCACGCCCCAGCTCGTTGCCGATCACGGCCTCAAGCCCGACGAGTTCGACAAGATCGTTGCCCTGATCGGTCGCCAGCCGACCTATACCGAGCTCGGCATCTTCTCGGCCATGTGGAACGAGCATTGCTCCTACAAGTCGTCCAAGAAGTGGCTCAAGACCCTGCCGACATCGGGGCCGCGCGTCATCCAGGGGCCAGGTGAGAATGCCGGCGTGGTCGATATCGGCGATGGGCAGGCCGTGGTCTTCAAGATGGAATCGCATAACCACCCCAGCTATATCGAGCCCTATCAGGGGGCGGCGACCGGCGTTGGCGGCATATTGCGCGACGTCTTCACCATGGGCGCCCGTCCTGTCGCGGCGATGAACGCGCTGCGCTTCGGTTCGCCCGACCATGAAAAGACCCGTCATCTCGTGTCCGGCGTCGTGGCCGGCGTCGGCGGTTATGGCAATGCCTTCGGCGTGCCCACCGTGGGCGGCGAAGTGGAGTTCGACGAGCGCTATAACGGCAATATCCTGGTCAACGCCTTCGCTGCGGGCCTCGCCGATACCGACAAGATCTTCTATTCGGAGGCCAAGGGCGTCGGCCTGCCAGTGGTCTATCTCGGCGCCAAGACGGGCCGCGATGGCGTCGGCGGCGCCACCATGGCGTCGGCCGAATTCGGCGACGATATCGAGGAAAAGCGCCCCACCGTGCAGGTCGGCGACCCCTTCACCGAAAAGCGCCTGCTCGAAGCCTGCCTCGAACTGATGCAAACCGGCGCTGTCATCGCCATCCAGGACATGGGCGCGGCGGGGCTCACCTGCTCGGCCGTCGAAATGGGCGCCAAGGGCGATCTCGGCATCGAACTGGACCTCGACAAGGTGCCGGTGCGCGAAGTGCAGATGACGCCCTACGAGATGATGCTGTCGGAATCCCAGGAGCGCATGCTCATGGTGCTGCATCCGGAAAAGGAAGCCGTGGCTCGCGCCGTGTTCGAAAAGTGGGAGCTGGATTTCGCTACGGTCGGAAAGACGACCGACGACCTGCGCTTCCGCGTGATGTGGCAGGGCGCAGAAGTCGCCAATCTGCCGATCAAGGAACTCGGCGACGAGGCCCCCGAATATGATCGCCCCTGGACCGAGCCGAAGACACCGGCTCCGCTTGCATCGGGCGATGTGCCGCAAATGGGCGTGGCCGATGCCCTGCTCAAGCTCATGGGCAGCCACCAGATCGCCTCGCGCCGCTGGGTCTATGAGCAGTATGACACGCTGATCCAGGGCAATTCCCTGCAGCGCCCCGGCGGCGATGCCGGCGTGATCCGCGTCGAAGGCCACACCAGCAAAGCCCTGGCCTTCTCGTCCGACGTGACGCCGCGCTATTGCGAAGCCGATCCCTATGAGGGCGGCAAACAGGCGGTAGCCGAATGCTGGCGTAACCTGACGGCCACGGGTGCTGAGCCGCTGGCGGCCACCGACAATCTCAATTTCGGCAATCCCGAACGCCCCGAAATCATGGGCCAGCTCGTCCATGCCATCAAGGGCATCGGGGAGGCCTGCACGGCGCTGGACTTCCCCATCGTCTCGGGCAATGTGTCGCTCTATAACGAAACCAATGGCCGCGGCATCCTGCCGACTCCGACCATTGGCGGCGTCGGCCTGCTGCCTGACTGGAACAAGATGGCGCGTATCGGCTTTGCCGGTGCCGACCAGGTGATCCTGCTGGTCGGCGCCCCGGCCAGCCGCGGCACCCATCTCGGCCAGTCCGTCTACCTGCGCGACCTGTTCGGCCGCAAGGATGGCCCGGCGCCCCATGTCGACCTGGCGCATGAAAAGCGCACCGGCGATTTCGTCCGCAACCTGATCCGCTCCGGCGTGGCCACTGCCTGTCACGACCTCAGTGATGGCGGCCTGGCCGTTGGCCTGGCCGAAATGGCCGTGGCTTCCGGCATCGGCGCCACCATCACCGATCTCGAAGACCAGAACCCGATCCTGCAATATTTCGGCGAAGATCAGGGTCGCTACCTCGTCACCGTCGATCTCGACCCGCAAGGCGAGGCCCTGGCCGCCCTGTGGCGCGACGCCGAAGCCGCGGGTGTTTTCGCGCCGTGGATCGGCACGACCGGTGGCCCGGACCTGGTGCTCGGCGCGGCCCGCCCGGTGCCAGTCGCCGCGCTCAAGGCAGCCCATGAAGGCTGGTTCCCCAGCTACATGGATGGCGTGGCTGCATAATCCGTGCATCTGCCTTATGATCGCCGCTCTTTGGAGTGTTGTGGCATCCAGGGGCGGCGTCATTAGTGGAGATTACGATGAGATTTGTACCGGCAATTGTGGCCCTGTCCCTCAGCCTGTTGCCGGCGGCCGCCTATGCCCAGACGGCCGGAATCAGCGGCTCTCCCCTGCCCGACCAGCCCTATACGCTGATCTATCCCGACGTCATGGTGACCAGCGGGGAAGCCGGTGGTCCGCTGACCATCAATCATCCTGCCCTGCCGCTGCAATGCGTGCTGACCGTCGTGCCGGTCGAGGATACGGGCTGGACTGCCGAAGGCGCCCTCGCAGCGCTTGATGCGACAACGGTTGCGGCCGGTTGGAACGAGGCCTTCCCGGGCTTCACGCTCGGCGCCAGCCTTGTCACCAACTATCAGAGCAATCCCGCCCTGCAATATGAGGGCACCAGCACCGGCGGCGAACAAGGCCCGATCACGCTGGTTCACACCGAAACCGTCGATAACGGCAACGGCTATACGCTCGATTGCTTCTACGCCACCGAAATGGCCGCTGACGCGCGCCCCGTCGTCGATGCCATCATCGCCAATTTCTCCACAGAGCAGGACGCGCAACCCGTCGTCACGCCCTGATCGCCGCCCAGCCATGTTGAAGGTGCGGCACCCCCATGCCATATCATGGGCGTGGTCCGGCATCGTGCCGGCGTTATTGAGGAGTTGAGCCATGGCCATGGATGCCAGCGAAATCGAGCGGCGGATCAAGGCAGCTCTTCCTGATGCCCAGGTCGATATCCGCGACCTGGCCGGCGATGGCGATCACTACGCCGCCACTGTCGTGTCCGAGCAGTTCCGCGGCAAGTCGCGCGTGCAGCAGCACCAGATCGTCTATGCCGCCCTGCAGGGCGATATGGGCGGAGCCCTTCACGCCCTCGCCCTGCAAACCAGCGCTCCGGAATAATCCATCGTGTCGCTGCGTGACTCGCTCGACTTGATCCGCACCGTCCGGCCCGAGGCCGGCACTTCGGCCCTCGAACACGAGATCATGGCCGAGCGCGCCGCCTCGCTCGGTGCCGCCGAGCAGCGCGTTACGCAAGCCATCGCCGCGCTCGCCGCCGCGACCGATGACCGCGACACTTGCCTGGCGCAGGCCCGCAAGACCGTGTGGGAATATTTCGTGCAGCGCGAACTGATCGGCTTCCGCAAGCACAATGAAGTGATTCAGAACCTCAATATCCCTGGCGAAGTCCTTGCCGGGCTTGGCGCAATGGTCAAGCGTCCATGACGCGGGCCGTCTTCTTCGATGTCGACGGCGTGCTGGTGCATGGCATGCATGCCCGCCCCGAGCTGAGCCGGCGCTGGGATACGTCATTGCTGGCCGATATGGGCGTCGATCCCGTGCGTTTTACCAACGAATTCATCTTCGATGTCTTCATCAAGAAGGTAATCGTCGGCAAGATGTCCGTCATCGAGGCGCTGGAACGCCATCTGCCATCACTGGGCTACAAGGGCTCGCCGATGGTGTTTCACCATTATTGGCTCATGCAGGACAGCGTCCTCAACCAGCCGCTGCTGGACCATATCCGAACGTTGCGCACGCGGCCGGATATCCGCCTCTATATTGCGACCAATCAGGAGCATCTGAGAGCCACCTGGCTCTGGAGCCATCTCGGTCTTGGCGACCTGTTCGACGACATCTTCTATTCCGCCCGCGCCGGTGTGCGGAAACCCGAAAAGGGCTTCTTCGACTTCGTCGAGCAGCGCATCGGCCCACAATCCGAGCCGCCGCTCTTCTTCGACGACACGCCAAAGGTGATCGACGGCGCCCGCGCTCGTGGTTGGGAGGCTGTACTGTTCGACACCGTGGACGACTGCACATCCCACCCATGGATCGCCGCGCGGCTCTAGTCACAATCATCGCCCATTGCCGATGGCGATCTCGACAGCGCCCGACTCCTGTCCTATTTAGAACAACAGCAAAGCGGCCCTTAACCCCGCCCCTCGAAAGGTTTTCGCCATGACCGACATCAACGCCTTCATCGACGACAAGGTGAAGAACAACGACGTGTTCCTCTTCATGAAGGGCTCGCCTGACTTCCCGCAATGCGGCTTTTCCGGCCAGGTCGTGCAGATTCTGAACTATCTCGGCGTCGACTACGGCAGCGCCAATGTCCTCGAAAGCGAAGAGCTGCGCGACGGCATCAAGGCCTATACCAACTGGCCGACCATCCCCCAGCTCTATGTGAAGGGCGAATTCGTCGGCGGCGCCGATATCGTGCGCGAGATGTTCCAGGCCGGCGAACTTCAGTCGCACCTGACCAATGCCGGCATTGCCGTCAAGCAGACCGCCTGATTTCCTGCTTCTTGCCTATAGCAAGCCCGGCCCTTGGCCGGGCTTTTCGTTTGCATCACAGAGATTGATGACCTCTATTCCGCATTATCACTTTGCGGAATGACGGCACGGGCGTAAATAGAGCATCCACCTTTCGGATGCTTCCCATGACCACGTCCGCCCTTCGCCCCGCAGTCCCGCTGCTCGTGCTGATCCTTGCCGGCTGCATCATTGCCGCCGTGGGCAATGGCATTCGCAGCAGCTTCGGCCTGTTCACCCTGCCGATGACCGGCGATCTCGGGCTGACGCGCGAAGGCTGGGGCATGGCCATGGCCATCCAGAACCTGGCCTGGGGCATTGCCCAACCCTTTGCCGGCGCCTGGGCCGATCGCGTCGGCACCGGCCGCACCGTCGCCGTGGGTCTTGCCGTCTATGCAGCGGGCGTCCTGGCCATGGCCTTTTCGCCCGACACTGGCTGGCTGACGCTGACCGCGGGCGTGATCGCCGGCGTGGGCATTGCCGTCAGTTCCTTCTCCGTGGTCATGATCGCCTTCGGCCGCGCCGTGCCCATGGAAAAGCGCTCGCTGATCTTCGGCGTGGCCACCGCCGCCTCGTCCTTCGGACAATTCGCCTTCGCCCCCATCAGCCAGGGCTTCATCAATGCCTTCGGCTGGCAATCGGCACTGGTCTATCTGGGCGTGGCCTTGCTGCTGGTCATTCCGCTGAGCTATGCCCTGCGCGGCCGCACCGAAAACCCGGTCGGCCATGCCGACCTGCCCTTCATGGAAGCCTTGTCGCGCGCCTGGGGCCACGGCTCCTATCGCCTGCTGGTCATCGGCTTCTTCGTCTGCGGCTTCCACCTGGCCTTTATCAATGTCCACATGCCCGCCTATCTGGTGCAGTGTGGCCTCTCGCCCGAAGTCGGCTCCTGGACCATCGCGGTCATTGGCCTCTTCAATATCGCCGGCTCGCTCCTGGCGGGCTATCTTGGCGGGCGCCTGCCCAAGCAACTGCTGCTGGCCACCATCTATTTCCTGCGCGCCGTGGCCATCGGCCTGTTCCTGCTGATTCCGGTCAGCGAGGTCACGGCCTATGCCTTCGCCGCCGCCATGGGCCTGCTCTGGCTCTCCACCGTTCCGCTCACGGCCGGCCTCGTCACCCTGTTCTTCGGCGCGCGCTATATGGGCATGCTCTATGGCGTTGCTTTCCTCAGTCACCAGATCGGCTCCTTCGTCGGCGTCTGGCTGGGCGGCTATGTCTATGACCAGACCGGCTCCTATAGCCTGGTCTGGTATCTCGGTATCGTGCTGGGCCTGGCTTCGGCGGCGGTGCATATCCCGATCAACGAACGCAGCGCCTCCAGCTTCGCCCTAAAAACGGCCTAGGGCGGACAGATCTCAACCATCGGTTTTTACCGATATATAGTCTTGCAAATGTCGTCTTGCGGGTTCATGGTCCGCGCCTGATTTCCGGCGCCCATTTCTTGCGGCGACACCATTCCAGGTTCCTTTATGTCCGATCATTTCACGCGAGTTCTCTCGCGCCCCGAATTCATTGCCCTCATCGCCGCGCTGATGGCGCTCAACGCGCTGGCCATCGACGTCATGCTGCCGGCCCTGCCCTATATGGGCGAGGCGCTCGGCGTCACCAGCGAGAACGAACGGCAGTTCGTCATCTCGGCCTATATGCTGGGCATGGGCATTGCCGTGCTCGGCTTCGGCCCGCTGACCGATCGCTTCGGCCGCCGCGCGCCGCTGCTGGTGGGCATGGGGCTCTACATCATCGCCGCCATTGCCGCCGTCTTCGCCCCGAGCTTCGCCATCCTGCTGATACTGCGCTTCATCCAGGGCATGGGCGCCGCCAGCGTGCGCGTCATCGCCACCGCCGTGGTCCGCGACCGCTATTCGGGCCGCGAAATGGCCGAGGTCATGTCGCTGACCTTCATGGTCTTCATGGCCATTCCCATCATCGCGCCGGGCATCGGCCAGGTCATCCTGCTGGTCGGCGACTGGCACAATATCTTCATCTTCATGGGCCTGCTGGCCGCCGCCTTCTGGATCTGGACCTTCATGCGCCTGCCCGAAACCCTGCCGGAAGCCCAGCGCCGCCCGCTGAGCATCAAGGCGGTGTTCGATGGTTTCCGCATCGTCTTCACCAACCGCGTGGCCTTCTCCTATGGCCTGGCCGGCATGTTCCTGTTCGGCGCGCTGTTCGGCTTCATCAGCTCGTCCCAGCAGATCTATGTCGATATCTATGGCCTGGGCGTCTATTTCCCCGTGGCCTTCGCGGCCATGGCCGGGTTGATGGCGGTGTCGTCCTTCACCAATTCGCGCATCGTCCGTCGGCTCGGCATGCGCCGGCTGTCGCATGGCGCCATGCTGAGCTTCACCGGCTTCAGCGGCATCTGGCTGGCCTTCGCCCTGTCAGGCTTCCTGCCGCTCTGGCTGTTCTTCTCGCTGCTGGCCGTGGTCATGTTCAGCTTCGGCTGGGCCGCCTCGAACATGAACTCGCTCTCCATGGAGCCACTCGGCGCCGTGGCCGGTACGGCCTCGGCCGTGTTCGGCTTCATCCAGACCGTGGGCGGTGCCCTGATCGGCAGCTATACCGGCCAGTTGTTCGACGGCACGACCGTGCCGGCCGCCATGGGCTATTTCGGCATGGGCGTGCTGGCGCTGATCTGCATCCTGGTCGCTGAAAAGGGCCGGCTATTCGGCGTCGGCGAGCAATATGCCCATGCCGACGCCATCCCCGAAGCCGGTCACTGACCGGTTTCGGGCGCCGCGGGTGCGTCGATCTGGCTGCGATCGCTATAGACATGATCGACCAGGCCCCAATCGCGGGCCTGCTCGGGCGTCATGAAGTGGTCGCGCTCCAGCGCGGCCTCGACCTCCTCATAGGTCCGCCCGCAATGCTTGGCATACAGATTATGCATCCGCCGCTTGAGCCGCTGGCTCTCTTCGGCATGCAGCACGATATCGGTCACCTTGCCCTGATAGCCCCCGCTGGGCTGGTGCAGCATGATCGAGGCATTGGGCAGGCAGATACGCGTGCCGGGCTCGCCCGCCATCAGCAGGAATGAGCCGGCCGACATGGCCATGCCCATGCAGAGCGTGCCCACCGGCGCCTTGATGAACTGCATCGTGTCATACATGGCCATGGCCGAGGTCACGACCCCGCCCGGCGAGTTGATATAGAGGTAGATTTCCTTCTTCGGATTCTCCGCCTCGAGGAACAGCAACTGGGCGCAGACCAGGCTGGCCATATTGTCCTCCACCTCGCCATTGACGAAGATGATCCGCTCCCGCAGCAGGCGCGAATAGATATCGAAGGACCGTTCTCCCCGCGTGGTCTGCTCCACCACCATAGGGACGAGTTGCATCATGTCGCGCATCGGCGATTCTCCTTATTCATAGGTGTTGAGCTCAAGTTCTGGACAATATCCCATCGCCTCCCCCCTTGTGGGGAGGGAATGAGGGTGGGGGTATTTCTTGGCGCAGCGTGTGGGGCTCACCCCCACCCTCGGTCCCTCCCCTCAAGGGGGAGGGAGGCGCAGGGGCTGAAACTTCGGCTAGGCGGCCATCATCAGCGGCCCGTTGCTATTCGCCGCTACCGGCACGGCCATCGGCGCATGGGTCAGCCGAAACCAGGTGCCGCCATCGCTGGTCGGCGTCAGCTCGAAAGTCACGAGACTATCCTCCATTCCCACGACGGCGCCCTGTCCGGCCTCGCGCCAGCGATAGGTGAGACTCTTGTTTTCCTCTGCGGTGACGACCGCCAGCTCGATTTCCTGCTCGGGCTTGAGCCAGCGCTCCAGATATTCGGGCACGGTCAGCGCCCGCCAGACCTTTTCGGGCGGTGCATCCAACGCGCATTCGAAGGTGAGCGCATCCGTTTCGGTCATTGATCCATCTCCCTGAGCAGGTCCTTGAGTCCGTCGATCCGGCTCGGCCAGAAAGCGCGATAGCGCGCCAGCCATTCATGCAGCGGTGCCATGCCATCCGGCGCGACGCGATAATGCGCATAGCGCCCCTCGCGCCGCTCGCTGATGAGCCCTGCCCCGCGCAGGACGGCCAGATGCTGGCTCATGGCGGGCTGCGAAATGGCAAAGCCCTCGCGCAGTTCCGTCGCGGTCATCTCAGCCGAAGCCAACCGCTCGAGCATGGCCCGGCGGGTTGGATCGGCCAGCACTTTGAAAATATCGACATCACTCATGCGCAACACATAAGCACACACTTATGAGTTGTGGCAAGGGGGCAGGATTGGCAATGGCCCGGACGTAGGCGGCTAAACAACCCCACCCTCATTCCCTCCCCAAAAGGGGGAGGGAGGCGCATGACTGCAGTCCGGGTTCCGCCCAATGCCTCAGTGTCCACCGGACAGGCTTCCCTCACCCTTGTGGGGAGGGAGTGAGGGTGGGGGTATGGGAACTTCCGCGACCACGGCCTGCCCCTAAAACACGAACACTTCCCGCCGCAACTCATCCCAGGCGTCGTGATTGATCGCCACCAGCAGCCCACCATCGACATGGCTGGGCAGATATGGCCCACCATCCAGCCGGGCGGCATAGGCGCCGGCTTCCTGGCTGATGAGCACGCCGGCCAGATGGTCCCAGGGCATCAGTTTGTTGAAGCAAACGAACTGCGTGTGGCCCGAGGCAAAGGCGCGGTATTCGTGACCGGCTACCCGATAATTGGCCACCATGCGGACCTTGGTGAAGTTGGACAGCACCTGCCCCCGCGAGGCCGCCGGCATAAAGGCCACCGACGACGTGCCCACCATCTGGGCCAGCGGCAGCGGCGCCGCCACGCCAAGGCGCACGGCTTCGCCACCCGGCCGGCGCAGCCAGGCGCCACCGCCCTTCTCGGCCATGACCCAATCGTCTCCCATGGGATCGTAGATGATCCCGGCCACTGTCTCGCCCTTCGAGACGACCGACGCCATGGTGGCGAACAGCGGCAACCCGGCGGCATAATTGGCCGTACCATCGATCGGGTCGACGACCACGGAAAGATCGGAAGTCGCCAGCTTCGGCAGCAGGGCCGGGTCGGCCGCCACCGATTCCTCACCCACGAACAGGGCCTCGGGCATCCATTCCGCAATGCGCGCCTTGATGACCTGTTCGGTCGCCACATCGGCCTCAGTCACCAGATCGATCGCCTCGGTCTTGATATGCACCATACCGGGATCGAGCCGACGAAAGCGCGGCAGAGCTTCCGATCGGGCCGCATCGCGCAGGATGGCGGCCAGTTCCATGAGATCAAAATTCACTTGGAGGTCCTTTTGTCGAACAGGGCGGCAAAGTCGAACAGCCGTGTATCGAGCATATGACTGGCATTGATATTGCCCAGCGCCCGGATCATCACGTCCTTGCGGCCTGGCATGCGCTTCTCGATATCGCCAAGCATGGCCTTCATGGCGTTGCGTTCGAGGCCGTCCTGGGAGCCACAGAGATCACACGGAATGATCGGAAATTCCATGGCATCGGAAAAGCGCTGCAGGTCTTCCTCGGCGCAATAGATCAGCGGCCGCAGCACCTCGATGTCGCCTTCGTCATTGAGCAGCCGCGGCGGCATGGCGGCGAGCTTGCCGCCATGGAACAGGTTCATGAAGAAGGTTTCGAGGCTGTCGTCGCGATGGTGGCCCAGCACCAAAGCCGTGCAGCCCTCTTCCCGCGCGATGCGATAAAGATTGCCCCGGCGCAGCCGCGAGCAGAGCGAGCAATAGGTCGCGCCCTGGGGCAGCTTGTCGGTGACGATGGAATAGGTGTCCTGATATTCGATGCGGTGCTCGATCCCCAGGCCAGCGAGATATTCCGGCAGAATGTGCTTGGGAAAATTTGGCTGTCCCTGGTCGAGATTGCAGGCCACCAATTCTACCGGCAGCAGCCCACGCCACTTGAGATCGAGCAGCAGCGCCAGCATGCCATAGCTGTCCTTGCCGCCTGACAGCGCCACCAGCCACTTCTCGCCCGGCCGCGCCATGGCAAATTTTTCGATGGCCTCACGCGTATTGCGGATCAGGCGCTTACGCAGCTTGTTGAACTCGACGCTCCGCGGCGCATGGGCATAGGCCGGGTGGCCACCGCTCTCCGGTTCGGCCTGTTCGATATCGATGGGCAGGGCTTCGTTCATATCTGCCTCAAAGCAAAGGGGGCGTCGCCGCCCCCTCATAACCCACTCGTCCGGCACGCGCCACTAGATCGGCAGCGGACTGGCTTCCTGCGCATCGGCGGCCACATCATGCCCGGTATCGTACTTGTCCAGATTGCCCTCGAACTCGTGCAGGCGCTTCCAGATGGAGCGTAGCTCGGTCAGGGTGGTCCAGTTGTTCAGCACCACAGAGAAGGCTCCATCCACCTGTCCATAGGCATTGTTGACCTGGAACAGCAGCCCGACCGAAACGGCGCCGGTGAACATGGCCGGCCCGATCATGAGCAGCGGCGTCAGCGAGGTGATCTGGCCATAGGCGTTCGACCACAGGTTGAAATAGCCGTAGTGCAGGTAGAGCCGGAAATAGTTGAAGCGCAGCCCGGTAAACAGGCTGAACAGCGTTTCGGGCTGGGCATGGTGGATCTTGTCATCCTCGCCCAGCACCAGCTCCTTGCGGAATGCGGCTTCCACCTTCTGGTTATTGTATTCCAGGCCCGGCAGGAACCAGCCGACAAACCACGAAATGGCCATGCCGCCGACGCTGACAAGCAAAGCCGCCCAGACGAGCGAACCCGGAATGTCGCGAATGACAGGCAGGTCAACCTGTCCGCTCAGCGTCCACAGAATGGGCAGGAAAGCGATCAATGTGAGTATGGCCCGCAGCATCTGCAGGCCGAGGCTTTCCACGATGCGCGCAAAGCGGTTCGCATCTTCCTGGATACGCTGGGAGGCACCTTCGATTTCGTGCTCCACATTGCGCCAGCGCGGAATGTAGTTCTCGGTGATCGCCTGCCGCCAGCGGAAGCCGTAATGGGAGACCAGGAAGTTGCCGAGCGTGCCCGTCAGTACGATCGGAATGGCTATCCAGATGAATGTCTTGGGCACCACCATGGGGATGACGAAGAATATCCGTTCCCATGCCCATTCCCAGCCGAACAGGGAATGCCAGAATTCGGAGACGTCATGCTCCTGGGCGGTCTGCAGCATGTCGTAGAAGGATCGGTACCAGGCATTGGCCTGCACTGACAGATCGACCTGCAGCCAGATGATCAGGACAATGAAAATGCCCATGCCATAGGCCCATGAGGCCCAGCGGCGGCTCTTGAAGAAGGCGTGAATCATCTGCGTACCCTTAGCGACGTTCCCTTTCGGAACGCGCTCAATCCGTCACAGAATTGTGGCGACGGCAAGCAGGATCGTAAACATGAACAAAAAGTAAGGGCCACTCCGAGGAGCGGCCCTTGCCAATTCCGATATCTGCTTCGCTTAGCGCGAGTAGAATTCGACGACCAGGTTCGGTTCCATCTGGACCGGATAGGGCACATCCGACAGACCCGGCACGCGGGCGAAGGTGGCGGTCATCTTGTTGTGGTCGACTTCGACATAGTCGGGAACATCGCGCTCGGCCAACTGGGTGGCTTCGATCAGCACGGCGAGCTGCTTGGAGCGCTCGCGCACTTCCACCTTGTCGCCGATCTTGACCTGGTAGGACGGGATGTTGACGCGCTTGCCGTTGACCAGGATGTGGCCATGCGACACGAACTGGCGCGCAGCGAACACGGTGGCAACGAACTTGGCGCGGTAGACGATCGCGTCGAGACGGCTCTCGAGCAGGCCGATCAGGTTCTCGCCGGTGTCGCCCTTGACGCGGGCGGCTTCGTTATAGAGCTTCTTGAAGCTCTTCTCGGTGATCGAGCCGTAATAGCCCTTGAGCTTCTGCTTGGCGCGGAGCTGCAGGCCGTAATCGCTGAGCTTGCCCTTGCGGCGCTGGCCGTGCTGGCCGGGGCCATAGGCACGGGCGTTGAGCGGGGACTTCGGACGACCCCAGATGTTTTCGCCGAGACGGCGATCGATCTTGTACTTGGCTGAATGACGCTTCGACATCGCGTATCCTTCTAATAGTTGAATGGATCGCGGCCCTCCTCTGCCTTCCCTGGGGATGGCCGACAGACCCCAAATATTTTGAGAGATCCCGGGTGCGCCTATGGGCCAACGGCCCGGATAGGTGCGCGCCTGATAGAGCGGAAAGCCGCAGGAGTCAAGCAAATGCCCCGCTATGAGGCGCCGCCGCCCTCGACCACCGCGATGTCGGCTATCGCAGCGCCGGTGCGCAAAGGAATGATGGCTTGATAGGCCGCAGAGCGGTAACAGGCCAACGCCTGCTCATAGCTGTCGAACTCGATAAGGATAGCGCGCTTGCGCATCGCGCCTTCGACATCCTCCCGTCGACCGCCCCGTACCAGGAAGCGGCCACCAAACGGCGCCAGTGTTGCATCGATCAGCGCGGAATATTCGCCGTAGCGCTCCGTGTCCTCGACATCGACCTGCGCGATCCAGTAGCCCTTGGCCATCTCTGCCTCCCCTTCTGCCGGGACGCTACGTGAGGCCCACTACGCTGTCGAGCGTTCCCTGGGGCTGGACAGCAACGCCAAACGTCACCACCCTGCCTCTACCGAACCGATGGAGGTCCAGCCTGATCCGCTCCCCCGCCATGCGCGTCGCCATCCTCTGGCTTGCCCTGCTCGCCGTCTTCCATGCGAAGTCCGCCATCGCGACCGCGCTGTTCGGCCCCGACTATGCCGTGGATCGCCACATCGTCATGGCGCTGCTGACGACGGCACTGGCCGTGCCACTGGTCATGCTGGCGCGCCGCTATCTCGACCGGGAACCTATGGCGGGCCTCGGCCTCGCGCTCGAACTGTCGGCCCTGCGCCCCTTCGCCATCGGCGCCATGGCCTGGCTCCTGCCCTTTGCCATCGGGGTAACAGCGTGCCTGGCCTTCGGGTTGGTAACGATTACACCGCTGGCGCCATGGAGCGAAATCCTCGCCTTCGTGCCGCTGTTGATCGTGCTGGTCTTCCTGCTCGAAGCCCTGCCCGAGGAACTGGCCTTCCGCGGCTATATCCAAACCAATCTCGGCAAGATCCTGCCGCTTTGGGCGGCGGTGACCGTGCAGGCGATCTTGTTCGGAAGCTGGGGCGTCGCCCTGTGGTTCCTCTCGTCGGGCGGGATCGATCCGCTGCACGCATCGCTCTTCTACGTGATGGGCGCCATCCTCGGCATGCTTCGCATCATCACCGGCTCGGTCTGGACCGGCATCGGCTTCCACCTGGCCTTTCAGACCATGGCCCAATTGCTGCTGAATGCCGAGCGCGGGCACTTCGTCATCGAAAACGTTGCGCTATTGCAAGTCGTTGCGCTGGGCATATTGCCATTTTCGGTTGCCCTGCCGTTCGTCGAACTGTTCTATCGGCGCAAGGTAGCGTGGCGCGAAAAAGGCCGCCTAGTCGACCATCCGCTTGGCAAGACTGCGCTGCTCGCGCAAGCCGGGGAAAATGCGGCTCCAGATGATGGCGACGCCGATGGCACCGACACCGCCAATAACCACCGCGGCAACCGGCCCGATGAAATGCGCCACCGTGCCGGCGCGGAATTCGCCCAGCTCGTTCGACGCCCCGATAAACACCGAATTGACCGCATTCACCCGCCCGCGCACTTCCTCCGGTGTCCAGAGCTGCATGATGGTCTCGCGAATGGTGACGCTCACCATGTCGGACGCGCCCACCAGCGCCAGTGCCGGAATGGAAATCCAGGCTGTGGTCGACAGCCCGAACACCACGGTGAACAGGCCGAACAACCCGACGAACAGGAACAGCAGCTTGCCGGCATGGTCTGTAATGGGAAACCGCGTCAGGAACAGCGCCATGGCGATGGCGCCGATACCCGGCGCCGCACGCAACAGGCCCAGCTCCTGCGGCCCCGCATGCAGGATATCCTTGGCATAGACCGGCAGCAGCGCCACGGCGCCACCCATCAGCACGGCGAACATGTCGAGCGAGATGGCGCCTAGCACCACCTTGTTGGAAAAGATGTAGCGGAAGCCGCCAAAAATGGTTTCGAGGCTGGTCGCCTGGCCCGACCCGCGTTGCGCCGGCTTTGGAATCAGCAAGACGCTGACCACAGCGAGCATCAACAGCGTTCCGGCCGTACCAAACGCCACCGTGGGCGAGATGCCGTAGAGCAGGCCGCCGGCGGCCGGCCCCATGATCGAGGCCATTTGCCAGGCAGAAGCATTGACGGTGATGGCGTTGCTCAACGCCTCAGGCGGCACCAGATTGGGCGCCAGCGACTGGGCCGCGGGCCCCCAGAAGGCACGGGCGGTGCCCAGTACGATCAGGATGCCGAAAATCGGCCAGACCTCGTGCGCCTCGGCATTGACGAAAGCGAGAAACCCCAAGGCACAGAGCAGTTCGACGCTGAGGCAGACGGCCATGATCATGCGGCGGTTGAAGCGGTCGGCAGTGAGCCCGGTCAGGAGAATGAGCAACAGTGCCGGCAGGAACAGGCTGAGCCCGACCAGCCCAAGCAGGAACACATTGCCGGTGACATCGTAGATCTGCCAGGCAATGGACACCGACATGATCTGCACGGCGAAGCTGACCAGCAGCGTCGTCAGCCAGAAAAAGCGAAAGCCCTTATAGGTGAAAGCGAGGCGGGACGGCGCGACGGGAACGGCGGTGCTCATGCTCTGGAAGTGCCATGGCGCCGAAGCGCAGTCAAAGCCGTTCCGGCGAAATCCGTTCGGCCATAAGAAAATATGCGGCGCTGTATCCCGCCGGTTACTTCTGTCGGTTGGGATTGGGCCGCTGGTGGCGGCGATCGATCGATGAAATCACCCCGCGCAGGGTGCGAATCTCCTGCGACGAGAAACTGCCACGCGTCAGCGCCGTGCGCAGGTTGTGCACCATGCTGGGCTTCTTCTCCGGCGTGGTGAAGAAGCCGGTCTGGTCGAGAACGCCTTCGAGATGTTCGAACAGCCCGACCAGTTCGCTCTTGGGCGCCACCTCGGAAAGCCCGCTGCCGAAGGGCAGGGTTTCCGCCTGCCCCGATTGCCGCCGCCACTCATAGGCCAGGATCAGCACAGCCTGCGCAATGTTGAGCGAAGCAAAGGCCGGCTCGACCGGCAGGGTGACGACGGTATCGGCCAGCGCCACTTCCTCATTGAGCAGGCCCCACTTTTCGCGGCCAAACAGCAGGCCCACGCCCCGCCCGGCGGCGACCTGAGCCGCCATGCGCTGTGCGGCGACATCGGGGCCGATCACTTCCTTCTGCAGGTCGCGCGACCGGGCCGTGGTGGCCAGCACCAGTTCGAGATCGGCAATGGCCGCTTCCAGCGTTTCGAACACCCGTACGCGTTCGATGACATGGTCGGCACGCGAGGCGGCGGCCACCGCCTTCTCGTTGGGCCAGCCGTCGCGCGGTCGCACCAGGCGCAGGTCCCATAGGCCGAAATTGGCCATGGCTCGCGCCGCCGTACCGATATTCTCGCCAAGCTGCGGCTCGCACAGGATCACTGCCGGCGATGGCCGCAACTCGATTTTGATGGATGTATCGGTTCCAGCCATGACGTCAGTATCCCTGCATTTCCCGTGGCGGGACCTGGTAAACCTCGACCCGGTTCCGGCCCGCCCGTTTGGCGTCATACATGGCCCGGTCGGCCAGGGAAATCATTTCAGTGATCGGCGGCGCGCCAGTGGCCGAGAAGGCAAGGCCAACACTGACAGTCACGCTTTGCACGTCATCGCTGTCCAGCACCACCGCCAGGTTTTCGACGGTATGGCGAATCCGCTCGGCAACCGCTGCCGCCTCACGCAGGCTGATCCGCGGCAGCACGAGAGCGAATTCTTCGCCCCCGATCCGGCCGAACAGGTCGCCCTGGCGAATGGACGCCTTGATGGCGGCCGCCACCGCGACCAGCACACGATCTCCGCCGGCATGACCATGCGTATCGTTGATCTGCTTGAAGTGATCGGCATCGACCAGCAGCACTGCTACGGGCGCCTGTTCCGCCACCAGGGCCTCGCGGAGCAGACGGCTCTTTTCTGTAAATGCACCGCGCGTCAGGGCGTCGGTCAACTCGTCGTGCTGCGCCAGGCGCAAGAGCCTATCCATCTGGCGGCGGCGCTCGACATTGGCGCTGGCCACCATAACCGGCCCCAACGCCACAAGCGCGATACCCAGATGCACCGCCATTGTCGATGCGCCACTCACGCCATAGGCGAAAAAGCCCAGCTTGAGTCCCAGCATAGCCAGGCCTGCATAGAGCATTACCAATATGCTTGTCGCCACCATCGGCAGCGAGAGCGCGCACCATATCAGGGCGGGCACAGGAAAGACGATGGCGACCGAATGGGGCACGATCAGGCTCAGGGCGACGGCTACGACCAGCGCGGCAATCGGCGCCACCTGCGCTCCGGGCCGTCCGATCTGGATGCCTGCCGCCGGCCAGGTCAGCACCACCGGTATCAGGGCTAGATAGTTCACCAGCTCCGCAGCGAACCACGCGGACCAGCCGTCGAAATAGCCTCCCGACACGAGTCCCGCCATGGCCGCACCACCGGGCACTGCGCCGCTTGCCGAGCCTGCGATGCTGGCGACCAGAAGCACAACCACACCCTGTGGGCGTGACAGCGAACGGTCCTGGTCGCTGCCAGTCCGCAACATGACGGCAACCGTTGCGGCGCCGATGATATTCGCCAGCGTCATCAACCAGGCCAGGCCGAGCTGGTCACCGACAGCGATCGCGGCCGCCATGTAGCCTGCGGCGGCCGCGAGCAGGATAGAGATACGACTGAGCAGCACATTGCGCAGCAATATGCCGACAAGTACGGCGTTGGCCGGCCAGAACGCAGCCAGAAAACCGGTCGGCCGGGACAGGCTGCCGAGCAGCGCCGCGACAAAGACCAACGCGGCAATCAGGATGATTTGACGGGTATGCTGCCTCAGCGCGTCGATCAGGCGCTTGCTGGCACTGGCCGCAAAAATGGGGGCCATGGGGGTCCTCAAATATTCACCTGGACGCCGCGCCGAACACCTGACCCCCTCGATCCTGTATTCTCCGAGAACGCTGCGCCTCAACCAGACGTTAGAGCAGACCCTGTCCCCGCGTCAGCATGAAAGTCATGCCAGCCATGCAGTTTTTCCAAGTGGTGCGCACTATCCAAGATGGCTAGTTTTTCGCGCGCGCGTACTACGCGACGCGGTGGCGTATCGGCAGATCCCTGACCTTCGTGGACCGTTGCCACTCCCGGTCGAGAATGGCGAAATGCAATTCCTCGTCCCACTCGCCCTGGAACAGGGCATGTTCCCGGTAATGTGCTTCGAGCCGCATGCCCAGCCGCTGCATCAGCTTGATGGAATGGTGATTGCGGCCATCGCTGCGCGCAAACACCCGGTGGATGCGGAAATGATCGAAGGCCAGATCGAACAAGGCCGCCAGCGCCTCGCCGGCATAGCCCTGCCCCGCATGGGCCGGATTGACCACGAACCGCACCTCGCCCTGCCCCGCCGTCGCGTCGGCCCACAGCAGTGCCACATGACCGACAAGCGCCTGGTCGCCCTTGCGGATTACCGCCAGTGTCAGCGTGTCACCCGGCCGCTGCAGGCTCACATGCTCGCGCATGATCTTGAGCGCCCCGGCAATCTCCCCACGGTCGCGCGTGCGACTGAAGACATAGCGTTGCACCGATGGCAGCGCATGATAGGCGCAAAGGCCATCGATATCGCCACGTTCGAAGGTTCGCAGGGTCAGACGGTCGGTGTGAATGGGCAAAATCAGTGACGTCATGGCAGCTGCGATCCCTCCGCAAAGTCGTTGCAAGCCCAAAGCCTCCAACGCCGCCGGAGTCGCGGAAGTTCCTGCCGCCTTCTGGAAAAGAATACTAATGGGTGGCGCCCGCCGTCGGGCATGGTGAAGGGGCCAAAAAGCCTAGTTTCGGCGCCCCAGCCATTCGCGGCGCAGCATGGCATAGACGAACTCTTCGTCCCACTCGCCCTTGAACAGGGCGTGCTCGCGAAAATGCGCTTCCCGCCGCATGCCCAGCCGCTCCATCAGTCGCCACGAGGACCCGTTGCGCACATCGCAGCGCGCCGAAACGCGATGCAAGTCACCCGGACCGAAGGCGATATCCAGCAGCGCCGTGGCCGCTTCGGTGGCATAGCCCTGCCCCTGATAGTCCGGGTCGAATATCCAGCCGACCTCGCCCTGCCGTGCATCGGCGCTGCGCAGGATCAGCGATACCTCGCCGATGACGCTGGCGATCTGGTTGAGTTCCACCGCCAGGATGATCTTGTCGCCGTCGCCTTCCAGCGCCACCTGGCCGATGCGCTGCTGCACCGCCAGCGCGCACTCTTCGCGGCTCAGGGCCACATCGAACAGATAGCGCGCCACGTCCTCCCGCCGCCGATAGGCATAGACGGCATCGACGTCGCCTCTCGTGAAAGGACGCAGTGTCAGCCGCTCGGTGCGGATCGGATAGTCTGGATAGAGCGCCATGCCTCCCCCGTTTTGGCGCCGCACTCTCGCCCAGTCGGGCGCGCAAAGGCAAGACCGGCCTTGCCGCCGGTGTGGCTGCGTGCCAGCCTCATGCCATGTCCAGCTCAGAACACCCCATGATCGACCTCACCACCCATTGCGATTGCGGGGCGATCACGCTGACGGCCCGCGGACGCGTCGTCTCCATGTTCCAATGCGCCTGCGACAACTGCCAGCGCGTATCGGGCAGCGGCCATTCCAGTGTCGTCTTGCTGCCTGCCGATGCGATCAGCGTGGTCGGCGCCACGAAATCCTGGTCCCGTCCGGCCGAGTCCGGCGCAACCTTCACACGGCATTTCTGCCCCGAATGCGGCACGACCATCCATGCCCGAAGTTCACGGGCGCCCGGTTTCGCCATCCTGCCCGCCGGCCTGTTCTCCGGGCAGAACGACTGGTTCGTGCCTAACCAGCTCATCTTCGCGCGCAGCCACCGGGCCTGGGACCTGATTGCCGACCACCTGCCCTGGCACGAACGCTATCGGGAGGACCCGCAATGAGCCTGCCCGTGGAAGAACTGTCCGACCGCATTCGCAACCTGCTCGAACAGCGGCTCGCCATCACCGAGCAGAAAATGTTCGGCGGCCGCTGTTTCATGCTCAGTGGCAACATGCTGGTCTGCCCGATGAAGGATGGCGGCCTGCTGGTCCGGGTCGGCAAGGAACGTTACGACGAGAGCCTGGCCCTGCCAGGCGCCCGCCCCATGACCATGGGCAGCAAGACCATGGCGGGCTTCGTCGAAGTGAGCGGCGACGTGCTGGAAGACGACGAGGTGCTGCTCGACTGGATCGCACTGGCGCGCGGCTTCGTCGAAACCCTGCCCACCAAGTAGCTCAGGCCGGCGCCTTGCCGAAAACCAGCGCCGCATTGACACCGCCGAAGCCGAACGAGTTCGACAGGGCATAGTCGATGGTCTTGGCCTTGGCGGCATTGGGCACGAGATCGAATATGTCGGCCTCCTCCACCGGATCATCGAGATTGATCGTCGGCGGCAGCACGCCTTCGCGCAGCGCCTTGACCGAAATGATGGCCTCCAATGCGCCCGCGGCGCCCAGCAGGTGGCCGGTCGCGGACTTGGTCGAGGACACGGCAAGATCCTTGCCGCGACCGGGGAATACGGCGGCAATGCCGGCGATTTCGGCCGTATCGCCGACCGCGGTCGAGGTTGCGTGGGCGTTGACATAGCCGACCTGGCTTTGCTCGACACCCGCCATGGCAAGCGCGTTGCGCATGGCGACCTGCGCCCCCGCCCCATCAGGCGAGCCGGCCGTCAGGTGATAGGCATCGGCGGACGTGCCGTAACCGGCGAGCACCGCCAATGGGGTGGCGCCCCGGGCCCGGGCATGGCTGAGTTTTTCGATGACGAGCACCGCTGCGCCCTCGGCCAGCACGAAGCCGTCATGTCCTTTGTCGAAGGGGCGCGACGCCTTGTGCGGCTCATCGGCATAACTGCCGCTCAGGGCGCGCGAAGCACCGAACCCGCCGATGGAAATGGGGTCGACCGAGCCTTCGGCGCCGCCAACCACCGCAACTTCGGCCTCGCCGGTCATGATCAGCCGCATGCCGTCGCCAATGGCCTGGGCCGACGCCGCGCAGGCAGTGACCGGCGTACCGATCGGCCCACGGAAACTGTGGAGGATCGACAGCCACCCGGCCGCCAGGTTGGCAAGGAAGGATGGCACGGTGAAGGGCGAAAGCCGCCGGGGGCCCTTCTGCTGGATGATCTCGACCGCGCGGGCCATGACGGGCGAGCCGCCGACGCCCGAGCCGATGATGGTGGCCGTTGCCGCCTGATCCTCTGGCGCGGTCGGGTGCCAACCCGCCTGGTCCAGCGCCTCGCTGGCGGCACCGATGGCATATTGGATGAACAGGTCCATCTTCTTGATTTCCTTGCCGTCGATGAAATCGGCAGCATCGAAACCGTTCGGATTCTTGTCCTTCGTCGGAACAAGGCCGGCAATGTGGCTGACGAACTCGCTCGTATCGAAGCGATCATTGTGGACGATGCCGCTGCGGCCGGCGACAAGCCCCTGCCAGAGCGTATCGACGCCGACGCCCAGGGGGCTGACGGCACCCATGCCGGTGACAACGATGGGGTCGGCGGGATCGGGCTTCAGCATGGTGGGTTCCTGTGTATATGCACGGAGTGAATTTCTCAGAATTGCGGCAGGGCGATGTCGCTACAGCCGCGACAGATGCCGAAGCCCGTCGATGACAGTGTCAAAATCGGGACTGGCGAGCGCCTCTCGCAGTTCCGCCTGCGAACGCCGCCATTCGGGTAGGATGGCATCAAAGGTCTCGCGACCCTGTTTGGTAAGGGCGCCGAGGCGACCATTGCCGCGCCCGGCCGGCGCGCTAGCGACCAGGCCCTTGCGTTCGAGCAGCGCCAGGTTGCGCGACAGCGTGGTGCGGTCCATGGCCAGCGCATTGGCCGTATCGGTGATCGAGCGTCCTGGATGGTTCGCCAGCGCCCCCAATATGTTGAACTGCGCCGCAGTGACGCCAAAGCCGCGCAATTTGCGATCGGCACGGCGGGTCACCGCACGAGCCGCCATGCGCGTATTGAGAACGAGGCAAAGGTCGAAATCATCGATCATGTGCTGCCAGATAAGCGTGCATATGCACGATGTCAACCGGCATGCCCCCTTGCCCTTTGCCGGCTTTGCGCCGCGGCGCACCGATGCTATAGGGCACGCCGAAGGCCAGAGGGCCAATATGCGGATTTCAGGGAGATATTTCCGATGAGCAAAATCAAAGTCGCCAACCCGGTCGTCGATCTCGACGGCGACGAGATGACCAGGATCATCTGGCAGGCGATCAAGGACAAGCTCATTCACCCCTATCTCGACCTGCCGATCGAATATTACGATCTCAGCGTGGAAAGCCGCGACGCCACCGATGACCAGATCACGGTCGATGCCGCCAAGGCGATCCAGAAGCACGGCGTCGGCATCAAATGCGCCACCATCACCCCCGATGAGCAGCGCGTCGAAGAGTTCAAGCTCAAGAAGATGTGGAAGTCGCCCAACGGCACCATCCGCAACATCCTGGGCGGCGTGATCTTCCGCGAGCCGATCATCTGCAAGAACGTGCCGCGCCTCGTGCCCGGCTGGACCCAGCCGATCATCGTCGGCCGCCATGCCTTCGGCGACCAGTATCGCGCCACCGACTTCTTGTTCCCCGGTAAGGGCACGCTGACCATCAAGTTCACCGGCGAAGACGGCAAGGTCATCGAGCACGAAGTGTTCCAGGCCCCCGGCGCAGGCGTCGCCATGGCCATGTACAACCTCGACGATTCGATCCGCGACTTCGCCCATGCGAGCTTCAACTATGGCCTCGCCCGCGGCGTGCCGGTGTATCTCAGCACCAAGAACACCATTCTCAAGGCCTATGACGGCCGCTTCAAGGATATCTTCCAGGAAATCTACGAAGCCGAGTTCAAGGAAAAGTTCGAAGCCGCCAAGATCTGGTACGAGCACCGCCTGATCGACGACATGGTTGCCTCGGCCCTCAAGTGGTCCGGCGGCTATGTCTGGGCCTGCAAGAACTATGACGGCGACGTGCAGTCCGACATCGTGGCGCAGGGTTTTGGTTCGCTCGGCCTGATGACCTCGGTGCTGGCCACCCCCGATGGCAAGATCGTCGAAGCCGAAGCTGCCCACGGCACGGTGACCCGTCACTACCGCCAGCACCAGCAGGGCAAGGAAACCTCGACGAACTCGACCGCCTCGATCTTCGCCTGGACCCGTGGCCTCGCCCACCGCGCCAAGCTCGACGACAACGAGGCACTGGCCAAGTTCGCCGCGACGCTGGAAAAGGTCACCGTCGACACGATCGAAGAAGGCAAGATGACCAAGGACCTGTCCCTGCTCGTCGGCCCCGATCAGCCGTGGCTCTCGACCCTCGGCTTCCTCGACGCCATCGACCAGAACCTGCAGAAGGCCATGGCGTAACCAACCCGTTACGCTTGAAATTCGAAAAGGCCGGGTCCGCGCGACCCGGCCTTTTTTGCGCACTAGGTAACACGGATGTTACCTTCAACCCCGCTCCCGGCGATTTTTGTCGCCCGACGCGGGTTGAGCTGTGCTGATGCCCGCCCATATGCGGTGGGTCCAGGGCTCATTGGAGGGATCAGACATGCGCCGCAGTATCGCAATCGCCACCGCCGCAACAGCCGGCCTTCTCCTCGGCACTGCCGCATTCGCGCAGAGCGCCGACTTCGATTTCAGCGGCTTCGACCGCGTCGATATCGCCACCGGGCTCGACGCCCGGATCACCCAGGGCGACAGCTTTTCGGTTCGCGCGGAATCGCGCAGCCAGGATGCGCTGGACCACCTGCAGATCAGCGTTGATGGCGGCACCCTGACCGCCCGTTTCGAGCAGAGCTTTCTCGATTTCATCATCAGCGGCGGGCTGGTCGGCCAGTTGCTCAATAGCGGCAACGCCATCACCATCGACATCACCTTGCCGGCCTTGGCCGGCGTCACCGCCAGCTCGGGCGCCGATGTCGGCGTGATCGCCGTGACCAACGAGCGGCTCGAACTCGACGCATCGAGCGGCGCCGATATCAAGGTGACCGACGCCGTACTGGGCCACGCCATCGTCTCCGCTTCGAGCGGGTCCGATATCGAAATCAGCGGCTCTGCCGATACGGTGGAAGCCGACGCCTCCAGCGGCTCCGACATCGATGCGGATGATCTCGTGTCCAGCAACGCGATAGCCGAAGTCTCCAGCGGCGCCAACGTGTCGGTGCATGCCACCGCCCGGATCAGGGCCGACGCATCGAGCGGCGGGGATATCGAGGTCCGGGGCAATCCGGCAGACCGCGACGTGGACACCTCCAGCGGTGGCGACGTCAGTTTCGACTAAACAGAAGGGCGCCCCATCGGGCGCCCTTCTCGCATCTGTTTTGTGGCTATTTGCTCTTGCCCGCCGGGGCGGCTTCCACGGTCAGTTCGAACCGTTCGCCGCCTTTGATGGTAATCGGGGTTTCGCTCTCTCCGTCGCCGATACGGGCGAACACGACATAGTCTCCGTCCGGCAGCGTGGTCTGGAAATCCGGGCCATAGCCATAGTCGAAGGACTGGCGTTTGCCATCGATGCTCTTGGCCGCGCCGAACACCTCGACATAGTTGTCGCCGGGCGTGGCAACGGCCAGCACGCCGGCATCGAGCATAACGACCACCTCGGTGAGTTCAGCCGTCTTGACCGAGAACGGCACTTCGCCCTTGGCGCCGCGTAGTCTGTAGACGGCGACGTAGTCGCCTTCAGGCAGTTCGAAGCTCACGTCACCGCCATAGGTGTAGGCCACCGACTTGCGCGAGCCGTCCAGGGCCTTTGCCGCGGCAAGAACCTCGATGAAGATATCGTCCGAAGCCGGCATGCCCTCGACATAGAACGAGGCGATCTCGGCCCGACCGACGCCGACAATCACATCCTCGTCGATCGTCTCGCCCGCCGCCACATCATAGCTGCGCGTCACGGTCGCTTCGCCGATGGACACATCGACCTCGAGCGCCCCGGCCGGAACGACCAGATTGGTGTCGCCGTAATTGGTGGTGACATAGTCGCCGGCATGGCGGATTTCGACCGCGGCATTTTCATCGACATCGGCACCCTCGCTGGGCAGCGGATGCAGCTTGAGAATGATGCCATTGAGCACGAAATGTGGCGCGGCAACCTTGCCCGCCTCGATGGTCACGGGCTGGGATGTGCGGGCATAGCCCATCCTGGCGGTCATGATGTAGTCGCCGGGCTCCAGCGTGCCTTCAAAATCCGAATTATAGTCGGTACCGACATACTCGCCCTGGCTGCCGTCAGCGGCGACCCTGTACCATTCCCAGACCAGATCGGCATTTTCGTTTGCGAGATCAGGTCCGCCTTCGGAGAGGGAAGCGGTCGGCTTGTAGTTGTAGTCTGCAACGGGCTCGGGTTCCGGTTCGGGAGCAGGTTCCGGTTCGGCCTGCACCACCTGCGCAACAGTGGTCGTCAGCGCCTCGACCAGCGCATTTCCGTCATTGGCGGACAGGTATTTGCCGCCGGTATTTTCTGCGAGGCACGCCACCTGCTGGCCCTCGTCGTCCGACAGGCCGAAGCCCAGGACATGCGTGGTGAAGTCGATGCCCTGAGCCTCAAGCTCGGACGCCAGCGCGCAGGGATCGACTTCGCAGGTTTCAAGGCCGTCGGTGATGAGGATCACGGTGGCCTTCTGCTCGGTGAAGAGCAGGTCTTCCGCCGCAAGGCGCACCGCATCGGAAATCGGGGTCATACCCTTGGGGTTGATGCCGTCGGCCGCAGCCGCAATGGCGGCACCGGTGCCGGTCGCCGGCTCCACCAGCATTTCGATATCGGAACAATTGCCCTTCTCGCGGTGGCCATAGGTCATGAAGCCGAGCTCGAGATCGTCGGGCAGCGTGGCCAGCACTTCGTGCAGCGTCTCGCGCGCGATGGTGATGCGCGCCTTGCCGTCAATTTGCGCCCACATCGAACCCGACCCATCGAGCACGATGATGGCCCGCTCGGCGGCAACCGCCGGCAGCGCCAGGCCGAGTGCCGCAATGGCTCCCAGCAAGAAGTTTCGAACAATCCGCATGGGTAGCCCTCCAGCAGCAGCGGCCTCGACTATCGAGCACCGCACAACAGCGTGCAATTGAAATCACGCGCCAGATGACGCCGGAATGAATGCTTCGTTCAGACAATAGAGTAACTTGCCGGAACTACTCGGCCCCTGTCTTGCGCCAGCGCAGCAGGCCGACAAAGAACAGCCCACCGATAACCCCCGTCAGCACGCCGATCGGCATGTCCTGCGGCGGCATGAGGGTGCGGGCGGCAATATCGGCCAGCACAAGGAAGATGGCCCCGACCAGCGCCGAGAGCGGCAACACCCGCCGGTAATCGCCACCCACGCCCATGCGGACGATATGGGGGATCATCAGCCCGACAAAGGCGATGACGCCGGAAAAGGCCACGGCCGAGCCCGTGAGCAAGGCACAAACGATAAACACGGTGAGGCGGAACCGGTTGGCGGGAATACCCAGCGTGGTGGCACTTTCATCGCCCAGCGTCATGGCATTGAGGGCACGGGCTCGCGCGATGAGGTAACCCCCGCAAAGAACCAGTGCTGCCAGCGGAAACGGCAATTGCGGCCATTGCGCCAGGCCCAGCCCGCCCAGCATCCAGAAGACCACCGTATGGGCCGCACGCGGATCGCCGAGGAAGATGAAGAGGTTTCCGGCGGCAGTGATGATGAAGCTGATGGCAACGCCGGCCAGTACCAGCCGGCCGGCGCTTTGCGATTTGGTGAGGTTGGAGACGGCCAGCACGAGACCAGTCGCCACCAGTGCGCCGGCAAAGGCGAAGAGCGGCACGGTGACGAGGCCGAGGAACATGCCGGTATGCAGCAGCACGAGGATCGCCCCGAAACCCGCACCGGACGAAATGCCCAGCAGATGCGGATCGGCCAGCGGATTGCGCGTGACCGATTGCAGGGCAGCCCCGACCACAGCGAGGCTGGCCCCGACAATGGCCCCGAGCACGATGCGCGGCAGGCGCACCTCCCAGACGATGGCTTCGCGGCCCGCCGGCCAGTCCACGCCAACGCTGCCGGGTATGAGCTTGGACGCAATGATGCGCCAGACCGTTTCGACGGGAATGGGCACCGCCCCTGCCCCCACCGCCACCGACATGGTGACGACGAGCAGGATGGCCAGTCCCCCAATGAGGACCGGCATCCAGTGCGCAGCCGCATGGCGGCGGCCAGTGGCGAGATGGCGGTGCGACACGGATCTACTCCCGGAAGGCCGCAGCGAGGCGCTTCACCGCCTCGATATTGCGCGGACCGGGCGTGGCCTCGACATATTCGAGCACGACGAAGCGGGCATGAGCCACGGCCGGAATGGAGGCAAAGGCGGGGTTGGACTTCATGAAGTCGATCTTCTGCTCGGCGGTCACCTCGCCATAGTTGACGATGACGATCACCTCCGGATTGCGCTCGATCACCGGCTCCCAGCCGATCTCGACCCAGCTCGACTGCACATCGTCCATGATGTTGGAGCCGCCCGCCGCCTCAATCAGCGCGGTGGGGATGGCAAAGCGCCCGGCCGTGAACGGCTTGTCCTCGCCCGAGTCATAGACGAAGACCGGCACCGGCGCTTCGAGCAACGGCAGCGTGGCCTGGAAATCGGCCAGCTCCTGCTTATAGCCGTCGACCAGCGCCGTGGCCCGATCGGCAACATCGAAGATGGCGCCGAGGTTCAGCAGGTCGTTGTAGAGATCATCCATGGAGGCCTTGGGCTTGTCCATGATGTGGATGCAGCTCTCGGTCAGCTCGTAGACGGCGATGTCGAACTCGGCCAGCGTCTCGGGCGTCACCTCGCCGCCAACGCGCATGCCGTAGTTCCAGCCGGCGAAATAGAAATCGGCATCGGCGCCGAGCAGCACTTCCTTGCTCGGATATTCCGGCGAGAGTTCGGGCAACTCGGCCACGCCCTCGCGCAGCGTCTCGTCCAGCGTCTTCCAGCTCGAAACGCCGGTATAGCCAACCATATGGTCGGTGAGGCCGAGCGCCAGCATCATCTCGGTGAGATTGACGTCGTTGGAGACGGCGCGCTGCGGGGCGGAATCGAAGGTCACGTCGCGGTTGCAGCTCTGCACGGTCACCGGATAGCCGGCGGCGAGAGCCGAAGAGCTGGCGGCCGCCAGCGCGGCCAGGGCAAGAACGAGGCGCATGAGATCACTCCTGGATCTGGTTGGGGAGATAGAAACTGAGACGCGGCCGGCCCGTGGCCGGATGGGCGTCGAGCAGGGTTTCGACGGCAAAGGCCGCGCGAATGGTGGATTGGGTGAGTGCCTCGCCCGGCGCACCGATGGCAGCGACACGGCCCCCATCGAGCAGCAGCACGCGATCGGCATGGGCCGAGGCCAGAGCCAGGTCATGCAACGAGACGATGACCGTGCAGGCCAGTCGCCCCAGCAGATCGAGCACTTCGAGCTGGTGCCTGATGTCGAGATGATTGGTCGGCTCGTCCAGAATCAGAAGATCAGGTTTCTGCAGCAAGGCCCGGGCAATCATCACCCTTTGCCGCTCGCCGCCCGACAGAGTGGCCAGGTCGCGCGGCGCCAAATGGGTCAGCTCCATCAGCGCCAGCACAGCCTCGACCGCCTCATAGTCCGAGCGATCCGTGCCCCAGCCGCCGCGATGCGGCGTCAGGCCCAGCTCGACGATTTCGGCGACGGTGAGGCCGAAATCGGAGGCCTGTTCCTGCAGCACGGTAGCGATGCGGCGTGCCACCATCTTGCCGGGCAGCGACCAGATATCGGCGCCATCGAGGCGGACTATGCCGGAGCTTGGCCGATGATAGCGGTAGAGGCAGCGCAACAGACTGGACTTGCCAGCGCCATTGGGACCCACCAGAGCCAGCATCTGGCCCGGTTCGACCATCAGGGACAGCGGGCCGACAATGGGTTCGCCCGAGCCCACGCCCCAGCTCAGGTCGTCGATGTCGAGCCGCGCCGGATGCGCGCCGGTGAAGCGGTCAGCCGAAATACCGCCGGATGCCATAGGCAACCTCCGCCGTCAGGCAGGAGGGCACGGGCGATCCGAGCAGCGGAATAGCAGCGTTTGTGCGGCAACTGGTCATCATCGTCTCCCGCGGCACACCCCGGCCGGGTTGAAAGGAAAGGATGACGGCAGGTCTCCTGGCTCGCGGGTCGCTGCGGCGCCGGACCTTCCCAGCCATTCGGCCAGTGGTAATCCCGGTGTCGCTATCCGCTCACAGTTGCGGGGGCAGCCACGGTCTTGCGCCCTGATGGGTACGTCGCACCGTGTTCCCTTTAATCCCGCCGCCCGAGAGGGGCGGCCGGAACCATCGGTTTCAGTGATGCGGGATTCGTCCCGCCAAGGCAAGCGCCTCATTTCGACCCCAATGGCTGCGAAAATTGGCGCCGGGCATTTGGGGGGAATCATCATGCGTTGGTTGCGGCGGATCCTGCTGGCATTGCTGGTGCTGGCAGCCGGCATCTATGTGTTCAATGCCAGTTGGCGCGCGGCCGCGCCTGATGATCCGCAGGTGGCATTGATCGCCCATCGTGGCGTCCACCAGACCTTCAACCGCGAAGGGCTGGAAAACGATACCTGCACCGCCGAGCGTATCTATCCGCCCGAGCACCAGTATATCGAGAACACCATCGCCTCGATGCAGGCCGCCTTCGCCGCTGGCGCCGACATTGTCGAACTCGATGTGCACCCCACCACCGATGGCCAGTTCGCCGTGCTGCATGACTGGACCGTGGATTGCCGCACCGAGGGCACCGGCGAAACACGCAGCCATGACATGGCCTATTTGAAGACCCTCGATATCGGTTACGGCTACACCGCCGATGGCGGCGCCACCTTCCCCCTGCGCGGCACCGGCGTCGGGCAGATGCCCGAGCTCAAGGAAGTGCTCTCCGCCATGCCGGACCGGCAATTCCTGGTGAATTTCAAGAGCCGGGAAGAGCGTGAGGGCGACATGCTGGCGGCGCTGATGGCCGAGCATCCCGAATGGCGCCACGCCGTCTGGGGTGCCTATGGCGGGGACGAACCGACCTATCGTGCCGCAGACCTCATCGATGGCCTCGCCGTCTGGTCGCGGCGGGGTCTCGTCGACTGCCTGCTGCAATATGAAGGGTTGGGCTGGACCGGCTACATGCCGGAAGCCTGCCGCAACACCAAGGTCATGGTGCCGCTCAACGTGGCGCCCTTCATCTGGGGCTGGCCCAATCTCTTCCTCGAACGCCTCCGCAATGCCGGCAGCCAGGTCATCCTGCTCGGCCCCTATGATTCCGGCGATCCCGGTACGGCCGGCATCGATACGCTGGAGCAACTGGCGCAGGTGCCGGACAGTTTCGAGGGTTACATCTGGACCAACAGGATCGAGATCATCGGGCCGGCCATGCAGCAATAGCCCGCGACACAATTCCCATCGACGGAACGCCTGGCGCCCTCTAGGGTCGCTCCATTGCCCGCAGCCCTCGTTTTTCTGGATGTGTCATGCCGATCGGCGTGTTGTATGCAGTTGTCGCCTATTCGGTCTATTCCTGTGGCGACGCCATCATCAAGGGTTTCGGCCAGAGCCTCTCGGTCTTCGAGATCGGCTTCTTCATCGCCGTCTTCGGGCTCATCCCCGCCGCCTTCGCCAAGCCGAAGGGCGAGCATTGGCGCAACAGCTTCCGCCTCGAGCATGTGGCGCTGGTCCACCTCCGCTCCTTTACCGGCGTGGCCTCGTCGATCCTGGTCACGGTGTCCTTCACCACCATCCCCTTCGCCGAGACCTATTCGCTGGTCTTCATGATGCCACTGTTCATCACGGTAATGTCGGTTCTTATCCTGCGCGAACGCGTCGATATCGTGCGCTGGTCCATGCTCGCACTGGGGTTTATCGGCGTCATGCTGGTGGTGCGGCCCGGCTTTCGGGAACTCGAATTCGGACACCTGACCGCCCTGCTCTGTGCCGTCTTCGGCGCCGCGACCACCACCATATTGCGCGTCATCGCGCCCACCGAAAAGCGGGTGAGCCTGATCGCGCTGCCCGCAATCTACATGATCGTCGTCAATGCAGTTCTGATGGTGCCCACCTTCGTCATGCCCACGCCGCAGCAATTCGGCCTGCTGGCCGCCTCGGGAAGCCTGGTCGGACTGGGCCACATCCTGCTGATCGCGGCCACCCGCAACGCCCCGGCCAGCCAGGTCGCGCCCATCCAATATGTGCAGATCGTCTGGGCCATCGGGCTGGGGGCGTTCTTCTATTTCGAATATCCCGACCTGCTGGCCTATATCGGGCTTGCCGTCGTGATCCTGTCCGGGCTGGTCAATGTGTTCGTGGATGGCGCCCGGGCACGCATTGCCGGCCGCTTTGCCGAATACCGCGCCGCCCGCCCCGGCCCGCCGACCAACATTACCGAAGTGCAGGGTCCCGAAATATAGTTCGATCCCGTCGCACGCCCCGTCGACGGCTTGCCGCATCGCTTGTATGGTACAGCCAGTCTTTCGAGTCCTTTCTATTTCCTGGATATTTCGATGCCGGTCGGCGTCCTCTTTGCGTTCCTGGCCTATGCCAGCTTTTCCGTCGCGGACGCCCTCATCAAGGCCACCGGCCCGGCCATGTCGGTCTTCGAGATCGCCTTCTTCACCACGAGCCTCTCCATCATTCCCGCCATGCTGACCAAGCGCGGCGAGCGCTGGCGCGATCTCTACAAGCTGCAGCACCCCCGGCTGGTGCACCTGCGCTGCGCGACCGCAATCGCCAGCACGGCGTGCGTGATGTTTGCCTTCACCCACATTCCCTTTGCCGATGTCTATGCCATCGGCTTCCTGACGCCGATCATGGTCACCCTGCTGGGCGTGCTGGTGCTCAAGGAGCATGTGGCCCTGCATCGCTGGCTGCTGCTGATCATCAGCTTTCTGGGCGTGGTGCTGGTCATCCGCCCCGGCGTTCGCGAGCTGCAACTGGGGCACCTCGCCATTTTCATCAGCGTCTTTCTCGGCGGCATCACCACCATCATCCTGCGCCATGTGGCGCCCAGGGAGCGGCGCGTCAGCCTGGTGGGCCTGCAGGTGCTGTATTCGGGCATCATCAACGGGCTGCTGATGATCCCGTTCTTCGTAATGCCGTCGCTGGAGCAGATGGCCGTTTTCCTCGGCATCGGCCTGTTGGGGGGACCGGCGGCCTGCTGCTGATCTCGGCGGCAAAGCGCTCGCCGGCGAACCTGGTGGCGCCGGTGCAGTACAGCCAACTGATCTGGGCCATCGTGTTCGGGGCGCTGTTCTTCGGCGAATACCCCGACTATGTCGCCATTATCGGCCTCGTCATCGTGCTCGCCGCGGGCCTGGCCAACGTGTTGACCGAGAAGCTGAAGATCGTCTGGAAGCCGCGGCTGTTCTTCTTCCGCACGGGGCTTTGAGGACCGTCACCTTTGATTATCCAGTAGACCTCATCCTGAGCCCGTCGAAGGACGAGGTCGTGGCCACAAGGCCTCCACTCGTCCGACCTCATGGTTCGACAAGCTCACCATGAGGTCTCCAGAGGAATCCTGGATTTCGCGCCGCCCGGCCGCAGCCAGCACGAACCACCCGGGGCAAGCCGGATGGTTCGATAATAGGTCGTCTGGCTAAAGCGCGGCGCGAACCGCCGCGATGGCCTCGGCGGCTTTTCCGCCGTCCGGCCCGCCGCCCTGCGCCATGTCGGGCCGGCCGCCGCCACCCTGCCCGCCCAAAGCGGCGGTGGCCAGCTTGATCAGGTTGCCGGCGGCATAGCGGGCCGTCAGGTCATCGGTGACGCCGATGGCCACGGTGCCCTTGCCGTCATCGCCCTTGAGCACGACGGTCACGACACCCGAGCCGATGCGCTTCTTTTCGGTATCGACCAGGCCCTTCACGTCGCGGGCGGGAATGCCTTCCACCGTGCGGCCCACATAGGTGACCCCGTTGACGTTTTCGTCGGCCGAGGCGGATGCGCCCGATCCGGCACCGCCACCTAGGGCCAGCTTCTTGCGGGCATCGGTCAGCTCGCGCTCGATCTTCTTGAGATTTTCCTGCAGGGCCGAAATGCGATCGAGCACTTCATGGCTGCCCGACCGGAGCAGGCCGGCCGCAGCGTCGACAATCGCGACATTGGTGTTGCCGCGATGGCGGGCCGCCTTGCCGGTCAATGCCTCGATGCGGCGCACGCCGGCGCCGACCGCGCTTTCGGCGACGATGGAGACGAGCCCGATATCGCCGGTGCGGCGCACATGGGTGCCGCCGCAGAGTTCCACGGACCAGCCCAGGCCATTGCCGGTCGGCTCGCCCATGGCGACCACGCGCACTTCATCGCCATACTTTTCGCCGAACAGGGCGCGCGCGCCCCGATTCCTTGGCTTCCTCGACGCCCATCAGCCGGGTTTCGACCGGCGTATTCTGCAGCACGATGGCATTGGCGATATCTTCCACCTCGGCCATTTCCTGTTCCGTGACCGGCTTGGTGTGGACGAAGTCGAAACGCAGGCGATCGGCCGAGACCATCGAGCCCTTCTGCGCGACATGGTCGCCCAGCACGATGCGCAGGGCTTCATGCAGCAGATGAGTGGCCGAATGGTTGGCGCGGATCGACGAACGGCGCTCATGATCGACCACCAGCGTCACCGGCTGGCCGAGCTTGAGACTGCCCTCGGTGACGACGACCTTGTGGGCGAAGACGCCATGGTGCTTCTGCGTGTCGCTGACCGTGGCCGTCAGGCCTTCGCCGGTGAGCAGGCCGGTATCGCCGACCTGGCCGCCGCTTTCGCCATAGAACGGGGTCTGGTTGAGCACGGCAAAGCCTTCTTCGCCACTGGCCAGCGACGCGACTTCCTTGCCGTCCTTCAGCAGGGCCTTGACCTCGCCCTCGGCCGTTTCGGTTTCATAGCCGAGGAACTCGGTGGGACCGAGCTTGTCGGCCAGGCCATACCAGACCGTGTCGGTGGCCGCCTCGCCCGAGCCGGACCAGCTCTTGCGGGCTTCGGCCTTCTGCGCCGCCATGGCGGCGTCGAAGCCGGGCTGGTCGACGGTGATGCCGCGACTGCGCAGGGCGTCCTGGGTCAGATCGAGCGGGAAGCCATAGGTGTCGTAGAGCTTGAAGGCGCTGGCGCCGGCGAGCACAGCGCCTTCGCCCATATCCCGCGTCTCTTCGGCTAGCAACTGCAGGCCGCGGCCGAGCGTCTTGAGAAAGCGCCCTTCCTCCAGCAGCACTGTCTCGGTGATCATCGCCTCGCCGCGGCTGAGCTCGGGATAGGCCTGGCCCATTTCGCGCACCAGCGTCGGCACCAGCTTGTGGATGACAGGCTCGTTGGCGCCAAGCAGGGTCGCATGGCGCATGGCGCGGCGCATGATGCGGCGCAGCACATAGCCACGGCCTTCATTGGAGGGCAGCACGCCCTCGGCGATCAGGAAGCTCATCGAGCGCAGGTGGTCGGCGATGACGCGCAGGCTGCGATTGCCTTCGCCATTCACATCCGCGCCGGTAGCCGCGGCAGCAGCGCCGATCAGCGCCTTGAACAGGTCGATATCGTAATTGTCATGCACGCCCTGCATGACCGCGGCGATGCGCTCGAGGCCCATGCCGGTATCGATCGAAGGATGCGGCAAGCCGTTGCGCGAGCCGTCGCCATGCTGCTCATACTGCATGAAGACGAGGTTCCAGATCTCGATCCAGCGGTCGCCATCTTCCTCGGGCGAGCCCGGCGGACCACCCCAGATATGCTCGCCATGGTCGTAGAAGATTTCCGAGCACGGACCGCAGGGACCGGTATCGCCCATCTGCCAGAAATTCGACTTGGCGCCGAGCCGCACGATGCGGTCCTCGGAAAGGCCGGCAATCTTCTTCCACAGCTCCAGCGCCTCATCATCGTCCTGGTAGACGGTGACCATGAGCTTGTCCTTGGGCAGGCCCCAGTCCTTGGTCAGCAGGTTCCAGGCCAGTTCGATGGCATGGTCCTTGAAGTAGTCGCCGAACGAGAAATTGCCGAGCATCTCGAAGAAGGTGTGGTGGCGCGCTGTGAAGCCGACATTG
Organism: Devosia ginsengisoli; assembly: GCF_024707105.1. Classification (GTDB taxonomy): domain Bacteria; phylum Pseudomonadota; class Alphaproteobacteria; order Rhizobiales; family Devosiaceae; genus Devosia; species Devosia ginsengisoli_A. Next base: position 173,060 of record NZ_JANQAJ010000013.1, read on the forward strand.
TCGAGATCGTTATGCTTGCCGCCGGCGCGCACGCATTTCTGCGCCGTGGTGGCGCGCGAATAGGGGCGCTTCTCGACACCGGTAAAGGTGTTCTTGAACTGCACCATGCCCGAATTGGTGAACATCAGCGTCGGATCGTTCCGTGGCACCAGCGGGCTCGATGCCACAGCGTGGTGACCATTGCGGGCAAAGTAGTCGACAAAGCTCGAACGGAGGTCGTTTACGCTGGTCATTAGAGGGCTTTCATTGCGGAAACTGGCGCTGTTGCGCCGCAGAACAGGTCGGCAGGCTTTCTATCGTGCAGCTTGCCGCCCTGTCCAGCATTGCGGCATCCTTGCGGCCGATCGCCAAAAGAAAAGAGGCACCGCTTGCGCGATGCCCCGAAAATCCCTGCATGGGAGGGAGGAACTCAGTCGTCGTCGCCGGAACTATCGTCATCGACGCCGGCCACCAGCAGCACTTCGCCAAGCAGACCCGAGCTTTCACGTACGCCCTGCTCGATCGTGCTGGCAATCGCCGGATTGTCCTTGAGGAACTGGCGGGCATTCTCACGGCCCTGCCCCAGCCGCTGGCTGTCCCAGGAGAACCAGGCGCCGGACTTTTTCGACAATACCGGACTTGACGCCCAGATCGAGCAATTCGCCGGTCTTGGAAATACCTTCGCCATACATGATGTCGAATTCGACCTGACGGAACGGCGGGGCCAGCTTGTTCTTGACCACCTTCACCCGGGTCTGGTTGCCGACGACTTCCTCGCGATCCTTGAGGGCGCCGATACGGCGGATGTCGAGGCGCACCGAGGCGTAGAACTTGAGCGCATTGCCGCCCGTCGTGGTTTCGGGCGAGCCATACATCACGCCAATCTTCATGCGAGATCTGGTTGATGAAGATGACGAGGCACTTGGACTTGGAGATGGACGAGGTCAGCTTGCGCATGGCTTGGCTCATCAGGCGTGCCTGCAGGCCCGGCAGGGAATCGCCCATTTCGCCCTCAAGCTCCGCCTTGGGCGTGAGCGCGGCGACCGAATCGACCACCAACACATCGATGGCGCCGGAGCGGACCAGCGTATCGGTGATTTCGAGGGCCTGTTCACCGGCATCGGGCTGCGAGATCAGCAGGTCATCGACGCTGACGCCCAGCTTGCGGGCATAGATCGGATCGAGCGCATGTTCGGCATCGACGAAGGCACAGATGCCGCCGGCCTTCTGCGCCTCGGCGATGACATGCAAAGCCAGCGTGGTCTTGCCCGAGCTTTCCGGCCCGAAAATCTCGACGATACGGCCCTTTGGCAGGCCGCCAATGCCCAGCGCGATATCGAGGCCGAGCGAACCGGTGGAGATCGATTCGACCTCGATGGAGGACGCTTCGCCAAGGCGCATGATCGAGCCCTTGCCGAAATTGCGCTCGATCTGGCTGAGCGCCGCGGCAAGTGCCTTGTCCTTATCCATCGATCCACCTTCAACAATACGAAGCGGCGCACTAGCCATCTGATCTCTCCTTATTCCACGCTCTTGGAGGCGGCGCAACGCGCTGGCACCATTGGTGGCAATACCCTGAATGTCCGCTATTTGTTCTCATATTGTTCCAGCCGCGTCAAGGGACAAAATAAGAACATTCGCGTTCACACACAGCCCGAATTCGTTAGCAGACTGTTAGCATCGACGCGCGCAACGTGTGACAGGTCAACGGCGCCTCATAAGTATGATTTTTGACTTGCCACCGCATGGCCGGTTGCGCTTTATGCCAGCAGCCCGCGCTGAAAGTTGAGGAGCCGCGCCGTGAACCTGATCCAGTTTTTCGATACCAATGGCGAACGCGCGGTCGGCGCCGTCGACAATGGCGTCGCCCGCACCGTCAATGACGCGACCAGCGTCTATGAACTGGCCATCGCGGCGCTGTCGCGCCATGGCGGTCTTGGCGCCCTGATCGCCGAAAAGGGTCTCGGCGCCGAAGTGGACCGTCCTGCCCTGCTTGCCGAAGGCCGCATGCTGGCGCCGATCGACCATCCCGATCCGGCCCATCTCTATGTCACCGGCACGGGCCTCACCCATCTTGGCTCGGCCGCGACGCGCGACGCCATGCACAAGTCCAACGGCACCAAGACCGAGGAAGGGCTGACCGACTCGATGAAGATGTTCCGCATGGGCCTGGAAGGCGGCAAGCCGGCCGACGGGCTCAAGGGCGTGCAGCCGGAATGGTTCTACAAGGGCAACGGCTATACGGTGATCAATCCCGGCCACCCCATTCCCTCGCCCGGCTTTGCGCTCGATGCCGGCGAGGAGCCCGAGATTGCCGGCATCTATGTGATCGACCAGAACGGCCAGCCGCGTCGGCTGGGCTTCGCGCTGGCCAATGAGTTTTCCGACCATGTGACGGAGCGGGTAAACTACCTCTACCTCGCCCATTCCAAGCTGCGCGCCTGCGCCCTCGGGCCGGAACTGCGCGTCGGCGACCTGCCCGGCCATATCGAGGGCCAGTCGCGCATCTGGCGCGATGGCAGGGTCTTGTGGGAAAAGCCGTTCCTGTCGGGTGAGGACAATATGAGCCACACCATCGCCAACCTCGAATATCACCACTTCAAGTATGACCTGTTCCGCAATCCGGGCGATGTGCATGTGCATATGTTCGGCACGGCGACGCTGAGCTTTGCCGACGGCATCAAGACCCAGCCGGACGACATTTTCGAGATCGAGGAGGCTCAGTTCGGGATGGCCTTGCGCAATCCGATCCGTGTGGAAACCGAGCATCCTGTCATCGTCGGCAACGTCTATTGAGCTTGAAGCCAGCCAACTAACATGTCAGTTATCCCACCGCCTGCTGGAGGGATGACATGACTGCTCGCACATTCGAAAAGCGCCGCATCGGCCGCACCGATCTCGAGGTGACGACGCTGGGGCTAGGCTGTGCTTCCCTGGCCGGCATTTTCTCCGCCGTCCCGGCCGAGCAGGCGCGCGCCACGGTCGGCCATGCGCTCGATGTCGGCATCAACTATGTCGACACGGCCCCGCAATACGGCCTCGGCCGCTCCGAGCATCTGGTGGGCGATGCGCTGCGCGAGCGGCGCGATGGCGTGGTGCTGTCGAGCAAGGTGGGCCGGCTGCTCAAACCCGTCAGCGCCGCCGAGCAGGACAAGGGCAACTGGATCGATCCCCTGCCCTTCAACCAGCGCTATGACTATTCCTATGATGGCGTGATGCGCTCCTTCGAGGACAGCCAGCAGCGGCTGGGCATCCAGAGCATCGATATCCTCTATGTGCATGATATCGGCGTGGCGACGCATGGCGCGGAAGGCAACAAGCCGCTCTGGGCGCAACTGGCCAATGGCGGCTACAAGGCTTTGCGCGAATTGCGCGATGCCGGCGTGGTCAAGGCCATCGGGCTGGGCGTCAATGAATGGCAGGTGCTGATGGACGCCTTTGCGCTGGGCGACTGGGACGTGTTCCTGCTGGCCGGGCGCTACACGCTGCTGGAACAGACCTCGCTTGACCCTTTCATGACCACGTGTATCGAGCGCGGTGCCTCGGTGGTGATCGGCGGCCCGTTCAATTCGGGAATTCTCGTGGGCGGCGACAAGTTCAACTACGCCAAGGCCCCGGACGATATCGTCAGCAAGGTCAGGGCCATCGAAGCCGTCTGCCGCGAATTCGACGTGCCCCTGCCCGCCGCGGCTCTGCAGTTTCCGCTGACTCATCCGGCCGTCTGCAACGTGCTGCCGGGGCCACGTTCGCCGGCCGAGCTGGACGGCATTCTCGGTTGGTGGGACGTCAAGGTGCCCGCCGAGCTGTGGACCACGCTGGCGGCCAAGGGCCTGCTGGCCTCTGGCACGCCCATTCCCGGCGGCGTGGCTTGACGACTCCCGGCCATAAGAGCAATATAACCGGACGGTTCTAGAACCTGAAAGTTATTCCCATGCCGACGCCAGCCGCCCTCGATGCGACCTTCCAGGCGCTTGCCGATCCGACACGGCGGGCCATTCTGGCGCGCCTGGCGCAAGGGGAAGCCTCGGTGATGGAACTGGCCGAACCCTTCGCCATGAGCCAGCCGGCCATTTCCAAGCATCTCAAAGTGCTTGAGAATGCCGGGCTGATCTCGCGCGGTCGCGACGCCCAGCGCCGGCCCTGCAAGCTGGAAGCCGCACCGCTGGCCGAGGCCACAGGCTGGCTGATCGAATACCGCAAATTCTGGGAGAAGCAGTTCGGCCAGCTCGATGACCTGCTCGACGAGCTCAAGCGGCTCGAAGCCATGGCCGGCAAGAACAATTGAGGAGATGGCAATGGGCTTTGGCGGACCGCTGACCGTAACCACGCCTGACGACACGCAGATCGTGATCACCAGGCAGTTCGATGCGCCGCGGCACCTGGTATTCGCCTGTTACACCCAGCCGGCATTGATCCGCCGCTGGCTCAACGGCGCCGAAGGCTGGGTGATGACGGTCTGCGAATTCGACGCCAGGGTGGGCGGCAAATATCGCTACGAGTGGAAAGCGCCCAGCGGCTATGTGATGGGCATGGGTGGCGTGGTCAGGGAAATCGAGCCGGTCGAACGCCTGGTGAGCGCCGAAGTGTTCGACGATGACTGGACCGGCGGCGAGACGGTGTCGACGCTCATCTTTGACGAAGAGAGCGGGCGGACGACGCTGGTCAATACACTCAACTATTCATCGAAAGAAGCCCGCGACGGCGCCCTGGCGACGCCGATGGCCGATGGCATGGAATTCGGATTCAGCAAGCTCGATGCGGTGCTGACGGAACTGAAGGTGCAGGAATGAACGATCCTCGTGTTTCGGCAATCATCTGCGCCGCGGTCGCCGCGTGGCTGGGCTATACGATCTTCTTTTCCGCCGAAGCACCCAGCACATTCCTGGCGGTACTGCAGTGGACGTTCTTCGTCGTGGCGCTGGCGGGGTTGGGCGTGGCGCTGGCGCGGTTGGTTAAGGGGCGGTAGTCGGCTGCGATCCGGGATATTCCAATGCCGGTGCGTGTGGCCAACCCCCACCCTCATTCCCTCCCCACAAGAGTGAGGAAGACGCAAGGCCAACTGGCCGAGTTCCGCTCAATGCTTCAACAGTCACCGGCCAGGCTTCCCTCCCCCTTGTGGGGAGGGAATGAGGGTGGGGGTGCTGCTTGCACCGACCTCCCGAATGAGTCTCAGTTCAAATCCAGCGCATAGGCCTTGAGCACATCCAGCGGGACAAGGCCGAGCACCGCCTGGTTGGTCGAGCGCAGGAAGACGCGTGGGGCTTTGCCGGCCTGGTGGGCCTGGAGCCAGCGCTGGGCGACGAGGCACCAGCGGTTGCCGGCGACGAGGCCGGGAAAGGCGAATTGCGGCATGGGTGTCGAGAGGTCGTTGCCCACCGAAGCCGAATATTCGAGGAACTCGTCCGTTGCCTCGATGCAGACCAGATGCACCGCGGCATTGTCGGGCCCGGCAGCGCAATAGCCGGTGCGGAAGAAGCCGGTCAGCGGATCGCTGGAACAAGGGCTGAGCGGTTCGCCGAGCACATTGAGCTCGGCGGGACCCTCGAAGCGCCCGTGGACGTTCAATTGAGGTCGCCCTTGCCGACCTTCTGCAGCACTTCCTTGACCTTGGTATTGATCTGGTCGAGCGAATAGGGCTTGGGCAGGAATTCGACGCTCTGGTCGTCCTCGATATCGCGGCGCACGCTTTCCTCGGCATAGCCGGAAACGAAGATCACCTTGAGATCGGGCATGCGCTCCCTGATATGCTTCAGCAGCGTCGGGCCGTCCATTTCGGGCATGGCCACATCAGATATCATCAGGTCGATGTTGAAATCTTCATCCTCGAGGACCTCAAGGGCTTCCTCGCCGCCATCGGCCTCGAAAACCTCATATCCGGTAGCGCGCAAGGCGCGGGCCGAAAAGGCGCGCACGCTCTCTTCGTCATCAACCAGCAATATCCGCTCGTGGCCGGTGAGGTCGCGCACCGGGGCGGCAGCAGCAGCGGCCTTGGCTGCCTGTTCGGTGACGCTGGCGACATGGCGCGGCAGGAAGATCTTGAACGTGGTGCCCACGCCAACCACCGAGACCGGGTAGATATAGCCTTCGGTCTGCTTGACGATGCCATAGACGGTGGAGAGGCCGAGGCCAGTGCCCTTGCCCAGCTCCTTGGTGGTGAAGAAGGGCTCGAAAATCTTCTGCAGCACTTCGGGGCTCATGCCGGTGCCGGTATCCTGCACGTCGATCAGCACGTAATCGGCCGGCGCCATGCCTTCGAAATTCAGCCGCTCGGCCTCCGAGCGCTCGACATTGGAGGTGCGGATGGTGATGGCGCCGCCATTGGTCATGGCATCGCGCGCATTGACCACCAGGTTGATGATGACCTGTTCGAGCTGCACCACATCGGCGCGGACCGGCCAGATATTGCGGCCATGCTCGACGCTGAGCGTGTTCTTTTCCCCGATCATGCGCTTGAGCAGCACGGTCAGGTCGTCGACGATCAGCGGCAGTTCCAGCACCTGCGGGCGCAGGGTCTGCCGGCGCGAGAAGGCCAGCAACTGACGGGTAAGGCCGGCCGCGCGATTGGCATTCTGCTTGATCTGCATCAGCTCGCTGAACGAGGGGTCGCCCGGCTTGTGCTTGAGCAGCAGCAGGTCGGAAAAGCCGATAATGGCGGTCAGCAGGTTGTTGAAATCATGCGCCACGCCGCCGGCAAGTTGGCCCACAGCCTGCATTTTCTGGCTCTGGGCGAACTGGGCTTCGAGCTTGCGCTGGTCGGTCATGTCGAGGGCATAGACATTGACTTGTTCGGGCGAGCCATTGCTCATTTCCGACGAGGACAGGTAGAGCCGCACGGCGTGGTCGCCCTCGGCGCTGAGCAGCGCATCGACGGGCTCGACCTCGGAGCGATGCGCGGCGGCATCAGCGATGGCGCGGGCGAATTTCTCCCGGCTCCCCTCGCCGATCAACTCGCTGAGCGGCTGCAATTCGAGGCTCTTTTCCTCGCCTGCCCATTTGAAGATGCGGCCGAACGGGGCATTGGTGCGGATGATCCGCCCTTCGGCGTCGAGCGTGGCAATGGCGAAGGGCGTGTCGTTGAAGAAACGCGAGAAGCGCACTTCGGCGGCGCGCAGGGCTTCTTCGGTGTCGGGCGCCTTGGATTTGTCTAGGACGAGGGTGCGGGTCTCGCCCAGTTCACCATCGGCAAGGCGCGCGGCGCGATGAAGCAGGCGCACCGGGAAGCTGGTGCCGTTGCGGCGCACCAGGTCGATATCGATGATCTCGGTGCCGATTTCGCCATCGCCGCGCCCGCGCATGAGCAGGGTCGCGCCATCGCCGCGCACGAGATCGCTGAGACCCAGATGGCCGGAATTGAACTCGGCCAGGTCGTAGCCGAGCCAGTCGGTCAGGGTCGAATTGAGATACTGGATGCGGCCATGCGCATCGGCGGAGAAGAAGCCGGCCGGGGAATGGTCGAGATAGTCGATGGCGCGCTGCAGGTCGCGGAAGGCGCTTTCGTTATTGTCGCGGTCACGGGTGATGTCTTCCACCGACCAGATGACCAGCGGCTTCTGGGCCTCGTCGGATTCCGGCAGCGGCCGCACCGCGACGCGGTACCAATAGGCCCGGGCGCTGTCGCTCAGCGAGCCGCCCAGGCCGCCGACAATGCGGATATCCTCGATCGCGGCGCGCCCGTCCTTGGCGGCGCGGGACAGCCGGTAGATGGCCTCGCTGGCATCGGACTGGCCGGCAAAAAGCCGCGGCACGCCGACCGGAACCCCATTGGTCATGGCGCCGGAAAAGCTGCCGTAATGCGCGTTGACATAGGAAATCTTGCCGTCACGATCCGCCACGACCGCACCGAAGGGCAGGCTGTCGACCATGGCATTGGAAATGGTACGGCGTTCCTCGCCATTGGCGAAGCGGAACAGGCCGGCGGCGAGGCCGAACAGGCAGAACACGCCGATGACGGCCAGCACGCCGACAAAGGTCATGATGAACTCGGCCGGGATCCTGTCGCCGAAGAAGGAGAAGCCCACCGCAATGGCCACCAGCACCAGGGCAAGCACGACGACCCGCCACAGGCCGGCTCCGCCCCGCCCCGCCGTAACGAGCGGGTCGGGATAAGTGTCCTCGCCTGTTGGCGTCGATGCCATGGGTCAGGATGCTCCGTAACCGGTGAGTCGGGCCGAATCAGGCACGTGGCAATGGTCTAGCAAATGACCCGGTCCTGCGGGAGACCGATCATGGTTTTCAACACGGGATCACGGCGAAACAACAGCATGAACGCCGCCAATGCCGCATGCACAGGATTTTTGGCGCGGTGTCCCAGTCGACACCCTCCCCCTTGAGGGGAGGGATCAAGGGAGGGGGTGTCGAGCGTTCCGCAAGGATCGAGTTCGTGGAGACCTCGGCACCCCCTCCCTGCTCGATTCCACGGACTTAGCTGACGCTAAGTCCTATCTCGCTTCCCTCCCCTCAAGGGGGAGGGTGGGCCTGGTGGCTCTTGCACCATCGTGCGAGAAAATCAGTTCGCCTTCCACCCTGCCCCGCGCTTGAGGCGCATGACGAAGCCGATGACTTCGGCGACGGCCTTGAAATGCTCGTTGGGAATGGATTCGTCCACATCGACGCTGGCGAACAGCGCCCGCGCCAAAGGCGGGTTTTCGACGATGGGAACGTCGTGCTCCTTGGCCAGTTCGCGGATGCGGAAGGCCACCGCATCGGCGCCCTTGGCCACGCATTTGGGGGCCCGCATGGCCTTGTCGTATTTGAGCGCGACGGCAAAGTGGGTCGGGTTGGTGATGACCACGGTGGCATCGGGCACAGCGGCCATCATGCGCTTGCGCGCCCGCTCCTGCCGCAACTGGCGCAGCTTGCCCTTGATGTGAGGATCGCCCTCCATCTGCTTGTATTCGTCGCGGGTTTCCTGAACCGTCATCATCAGCTTCTTCCACCATTTCTGGCGGACATAGAGATAATCGGCAAAGGCGATGACGGTGACGATGGCCAGCACCGCCATGAAGATCTTGATGCCGATTTCCTGGAAATCGCCGAGGATCATCGCCGGATCGGCCGTCATCATGGTGTCGAGCCGGTCGCGCTCGGGCCAGACCACGGCGATCACCACCGTGCCGACAATGACGATCTTGAGCAGGCCCTTGCCAAAATTGACCAGCGACTCGGTGGAGAACAGCCGTTTGGCCCCGGCCAAAGGCGAAATCTTGGAGAGCTTGGGGGTGATCGGCTCGGCGGAGAACAGCGGCCGGTGCTGGATGAGATTGGCCAGCACGGCGCAGGTCGACAGCACGACGAGCGGAATGAGCACGGTGCCGATCAGCGCCAGCGCCAGATTGTTGAAGAAGGCGCCGAAACCCGCGCCGCCCAGCTCGAACCGGTCGGCATTCATGATGATCAGCTTGAGCGATTCCGACAGGCTCGAAGCGGTGGCGGGCGCCATCATGGCGAAGATGGCGGCCGAGCCGAGCAGCATGAACCAGGTGACCACTTCCTGGCTCTTGGCGACATCGCCCTTCTTGTGGGCATCCTCGAGCTTCTTTTGGGAAGGGTCTTCTGTTTTGGCGTCTTGTTCGGGGGCTTCGCTGGACATGGTTCAGCCTCTCCACATCGCAAGGTGTGCCTCGAAGTGGCTGAGATACCAGCCCATCATCATGGTCAGCAGCATGGCGAAGAGCACCAGCCCGATCATGATATTGGCCGGCATCAGCAGGAAGAATACCTGCAAGGCCGGCATGAGCCGGGCCAGGATGCCGGCGCCGAGGTTGAACACCAGGCCGAACACGATGAAGGGCGCCGCCATCTGTACGCCGACGCTGAAGGCGCCGGCTACGGTGCGAATGGCCAGTTGCGCCGCATCGTCGAACATCAGCGGCGCGTCGAGCGGAAACAGCGTGTAGCTGTCATAGGTTGCGGCCAGCGCCACGTGATGCAGGTCGGTGGCGAAGATCAGCACCATGCCGAGAAAGCTGAGGAAGCTGCCGAACACTGCGCCCTGCACGCCCACCTGGGTCGGATCGGCCGCCATGGCGGCCGAAAGGCCGGCCTGGAAAGCGATGATGGCGCCGGCCACCTGCGTCGCCATGACGGTGATGCGCACGATGGCCCCCAGCATGATGCCGATGGCCAGCTCGTGGAAGATGAGGCCGACAATGGCCATGAAATCGGCCGGCATGGCGGGCAGGCTGGACGAGAGCAGCGGATAGACCACCAGCGTGAAGGCCAGCGCGAAACTCAGCCGCATGCGCATGGGGATCATGTCCTCGCCCAAAGCCGGCATGAGCATGAGGATGGAGCCGATGCGCGAGAACAGCAGCAGGTAGACAAAGGCCGTATTGGGCAGCCAGTCGAGCCCGACCGTCACCGTCAGCCGCCCACGATGATCATGTCGACCACGCGGTTCATATAGCCGCCCATGGTGGCGCCGAGGAATGGCAGGGTCAGCAGCATGGTGACGAAGATGGCGATGATCTTGGGCACGAAGACCAGGGTCTGTTCCTGGATCTGGGTCAGCGCCTGGAACAGCGCGATGATGACGCCGACCACAAGGCCGACCAGCATCATGGGCGACGCCACGATGATCAGCGTCCAGATGCCGTCGCTCGCAATGTCGAGAACTTCTGCGCCGGTCATTGTCGGTTCCAGGGTGGAATCACAGCCACAGCTTATCTCATTCCCAGGATTTCAGTGCCCTGAAGCCGCAGTCATCTCCCTCCCCCTTGTGGGGAGGGATCAAGGGTGGGGGTGGCCTCACACGCCGAGCTTGCGGAGCATACCCCCACCCTGCTCGATTCAACGGACTTAGCTGACGCTAAGTCCTATCTCGCTTCCCTCCCCACAAGGGGGAGGGTGGACCCGGTGGCTGGAGGCACCTCAAAGAGAAACTAGATCGGCATCCGCATGATTTCTTCATAGGCGGAGATGACGCGGTCGCGGACGGTGACCATGCTTTCGATGGCGATTTCGGTTTCGCTGAGGGCGGTCACCATGTCCACGACATTGGCCTTGCCATTGACCATGTCGATGGCCATCCGGTCGCTGGTCGCCCCGGCATCGAGCACGCCCTGCACCTGCTGGGCCAGCATGTCGGCGAAGTTGGGACCTGTGCCGCCAGACGCCATGGCGGTGAGGTCGGTCTGGGGCCGCGCGGCCTGGTTGATGAGGCGCTGGGCATTTCCATAGGCGGCGGTGGCGGCGTTGAACGGCGTGTTGACGGCCATTTGTTCTTATTCCTCTCCCGGTCAGCCGCGCAGGATATCGAGCGTGCGCCCGAGCATCTGCCGCGTGACGGTGACGACGTTGAGATTGGCCTCATAGGTGCGCTGGGCCTCGCGCATGTCCATCGCCTCGATCAGCGGATTGACGTTGGGATATTGCACATATCCGGCAGCGTCGGCCGCCGGGTGGCCGGGCTCGTAGCGCGAGGAAAAATCGCTCATGTCATAGGCCAGACGCCCCACCTCGACGATCTTGCCGCCGACATCGGGATCGAAGCTGGCCTCGAAAGTGGGGATGCGGCGGCGATAGGGCTCCTCCCCCGGCGCCTTGCCGGCGGAATCGGCATTGGCGAGGTTTTCGGCAATGACACGCATGCGGGCCGTCTGGGCATGCAGGCCCGTGGCGGCGATGCGGAGCGATGAATTGAAGTCCATGTGACGCTAGCTCTCTATCTGCGCTCAGGCCTGCTTGCCCATGGCGGTGCGGAGGATCTTGATCGATTTCTGGTAGAGGCTGGTCGCCGCCTGATAGTCCATCAGGTTGGTCGTGACCTTCATCATCTCGTCTTCCAGGGTGATGCCATTGCCTTCCGGAGTGATCTCGAAATTGGCCATGCGCTGCGCGCCAAAGGCGCCGCCTTCGCTGCTGGACACGGAAAAGTGCATCGGCTGGGTCGCCGTGGTGGTCACCGCGGCCGACGAAAAGCCCGCCTGGCGGTCGGCAAAGTCATATTGGGCAAGGTCGCGGCCGCGATAGCCGGGGGTTTCGGCATTGGCCACGTTCTCGGCCAAAAGGCCTTGACGGGTCTGGTGCCAGCGCATCTTGTCGGTAAGCGCCGAAAAGACCGGCATGTTCATGAGGCCCATTGGCCGAAGTCCCCCGCGAGTCTAAAAAGCGTGACGCGATGGGCAAATCTTGCCGACCTATGGTTAATCAAGCGTTAACCGACGCCGGTTACGGCAGTTTCAGCCTCGCATTCTGCACATTTGCGGGATGTGGTAGGCAATATGTGCCGCCCGGATTCGGGTGAACCTGATTTGGAGCCGACATGAGTTTTATCACCAGCCTCTTCGGTGGCGAGGGCAACACTTTCCTCACCGCGATCTTCGCCCTCGGCGTGGTCATCGTGGCCATCCTGCTGGTGCTGTGGCTGCTCAAGCTGCTGTTCAAGGCATCGGGGAACGTGGCGCGCGGGCGCAACCGGCGGCTGGCGGTGGTGGATTCGCTGGCGCTGGACCCCAAACGGCAATTGCTGATCATCAGGCGCGACAATGTCGAGCACCTGATCCTCACCGGCGGAGCGCAGGACCTGGTGGTGGAAACCGGCATCGCGGTGGAAGAGGCCCCGGCGGCCCAGCCGACGCGCCGCCCCATTCCCATGGTGGCGACCCGCAAGCCGGCCCCGGCCAAGACCGCGCCCGTTGTTGCGCCTCCGGTCGCCGCACCCTCGGCGCAGCCGGCCGAAGCGGCGCCCGCAGCGCCGGCCACGGCTATCGAGCGCCTGCGCGACCTGGGACAGCCGACGAACAAGAAGGCCCATCTCTCGCTGCGCCATACCGGCCTGCTCCGCCCGGTCAGCGATATGGAAATGCCGGTATCCCCGGAAAACGCGCCCGCTCCGGTCGCACCCGCCGACGACTCAGCTAAAGAGGATACGGCGCGGCGAGACGTAGAAGGCTCCGACCTTGTCGAGGATACCAGCGAGGCAAACCGGAACTGAGGCGCCGCCGTCGCGTCTGCGGCGGCTTGCACCCTATGCCGGCCTTCTCGCCTTTGCGCTTGCGGCGCTGATCCCCAGCCTGGCCTTCGGGCAGGACATTTCCATCGATTTCGGCGACGACACGACGCTGACCGAACGCGCCGTCCAGCTTATCGGGCTGATCACCCTGCTGTCGCTGGCCCCGTCCATCCTGGTGATGGTCACCAGCTTCACGCGTATCGTCGTGGTGCTGTCGCTGTTGCGCACGGCCATCGGCCTGCAGACCGCGCCGCCCAATTCGGTGATGGTCTCGCTGGCTTTGTTCCTGACCCTCTTCGTCATGCAGCCGACGCTGCAGCAGAGCTACGACCAGGGCATCGCCCCGCTGCTGGCCGGCGATATCGAGATGACCGAGGCGTTCGAACTGGGCAGCGCGCCACTGCACGAATTCATGCGCGCCAATGTGCGCGAGCAGGACCTGACCCTGTTCTACGACCTGACCGATGCTCCGGTGCCCGAGGAGCCCGAGGCCATTCCGCTGCAACTGCTGATCCCGGCCTTCATGATCTCCGAACTGCGGCGCGCCTTCGAAATCGGCTTCCTGCTGTTCCTGCCCTTCGTGGTCATCGACATGGTGGTGGCCTCGGTGCTGATGAGCATGGGCATGATGATGCTGCCGCCCGTGGTCATTTCCCTGCCGTTCAAGCTGATCTTCTTCGTGCTGGTCGATGGCTGGTATCTGGTGGCGGGGTCACTGGTGCGTAGTTTTGTGAGCGGGTAGAGGGCCACTACAGCCCTCATGGTGAGCCCGTCGAACCAGGAGGGCGTGGCACCATAGCTCCACTCGCTCGCCCTCGTGGTTCGACGGGCTCACCATGAGGGCTCTGGAGGAATCTTCGCGTGCTTGCTACAGGCTCGCCAGACCCGTGGTCGGTTCGGCAGCATTGAGGGGCGCCAGGGCGCCCTCGCCGGCATAGGTGTCGCGGTAGGAGGCGAGGAAGGCGTTGATGCCGCCGACATCGGCGACCTGGCTGGCCACCGCCTTGAATTCGAGGCTGGTAATGGCGACCTGCCCGGTCACCAGATCGAACATCGGCCATTCCGGCGTTACCACCATCGCATCGCCGAACTTGGAGCGCAGGCGCGACAGACCGAATGTATCGCCCGACAGGGCAAAGCCCACGGCCGCCTTGATCAGCCCGAGGCGGACGGGCTGGGTCAGGGGCTGGTTGCGCGGCTGGTCGGCATAGAAGGCTTCCAGCATTTCGCTGGCCTGGTCGTAGCGCTTGGCGCGCCAATGCGCGTCGATGCGCAGCAGCGTCACGTCGCGCCCGTCAAGGTCCCGCATCAGATCGAGCGCCAACTGGTCGCGTCCACCATCGATCATGGCGCGCGCCTCGAGAATGCGACGCTGGCGCTGCAGGGAGTCCGGCAGGCCGGGCAGACGGGTCTCGTTGAGCACCCGCAGCGCGTCCTGCGGCCGGCGGTCGGCCAGGTAGATGACGGCGAGATCGGCGGCGATCTGGGTGCGGGCCACGCCGCGCAGGCGATTTTGCAACTGGTATTCGAGCAGGTCCGCCGCCTGCGCCAGCAGATCGACGCGCACCAGCCGGCGGGCCAGGTTGCGGATCATTTCGTCGCCGCGGGCGCCGGGCGGGGTCAGTTGGCGGAAATCGTAATAGAGGCCGAGCGCATCGACCGGGCCCAGCGAGTCGGCGACGCCGTTGAGGAACAATTCGCCGAACATATGCTGCGCCTTGTCGCGCAAAGCATTGACCGACGAGCTTTCGGAATAGTTGGCGACGGCCTGCTGCACGGTTTCGAAACCGCGTCGATAGTCGCCATCGCGGAAGTAGAAGTCGGCCAGCATGGTCTGCATATCCGCTTCCAGCGGATTGCCGCGCCACAGCAGCGATTCCGCCGAGAGCGTGTCGGTGGCCTTGGCCAGGTCGAGCGTGCCCTGCTGGTCCAGCAGGCGCAGGGTGCGATAGATGGCCTCGGCGCGCGTGGGGCGGATGTCGGCGGCGATCACCTGGCCATAGGTGTCGATGGCCTCGGAAACGCGGTCCCGCCCTTCATCGATCCGGCCCGACATCAGGTGGTAGAGGCTGGAATCCTCGGGATTGAGGCTGGCGAAATCGATCGAGTCGAGAAAGCGCTCGGCCAGCGTCATGTCGTCGGTTTCCACGGCGGCGCGCAAGGCGGCGAAGTAGAACCTGTTGCGCACCCAGAGCGGGTAGTTCTCGACAATGCTGTTGGCCTCGATGGCGTCGAACCGCGCGCCCTTGAAGTCGTAACTATCGGCCCGGGCGATGGTGCGCCACAGCAAGGCGTCGAGTTCCTGGCCCACGCCGGACGAATTGAGAATGCTCAGCGCATCACTGGGGCGGGAAGCCAGCGTGTCGGCGATGGCGCGGGTGATGCGGATCTTGCGCGTCAGGTCCTCGGCCTTGAGCTCGGTCTCCAGCACGTCGAGGACGCCGAGTGCCTCATGGGCGAAATGATTGGCGACATAATATTGCGCCAGGTCCAGCCGGGCGGCGTCGCGCTCCCTGCCCTCGCTCCCGGCGGCATCGACCAGCAAATCCTCGATATGCTGGTTGAACGTGCCGTAATCCTTCTCTTCCAGCGCCGCCAGGTCGACGAAGCTGCCGCGCAGGCTTTCGGTAATGCCATTGCCGATGGTGCGCGGCGCATCCACCGCCGAAACGGTGAGCCCGCCAGCGGTGGACAGCACGGCCAGATTATTCTCGACGGCGAGGTCGAGTTCGGGGCTTTCCGGCTTGATGACCAAGCCGTGGACGCTGCGCAGGGCCGAGAACTCGACATAGTCGAGCCGGCGGGTCACGCCGCGCGCCGGCGGATAGGCGGTGACCACCTTGAGGAGGTCCCCCACCAGCGGATCGCGGAAATCATGGATGCGGGCGGGCCGCGCCACATCGGCCACGACTTCGAAATTGCCCTCGATATCGCGACGGCGGCTGAGTTCGATCGGCTCGGTCGGCGTCAGCATGATATCGCCCAGCGACAATACCCAGGCCATACCTTCCGAGCCGAGCGTGGCCAGCCGATCCTGCGACAGCTCGATCCGCACCACCTGCGTATCGCCCGAGGTCACCACGGCAAATTCGCTGGCCAAGGCATCGAGTTCGGCCGAATGGGTGGGCGGCGTTATGCCTGAAATGGTGTCGAACATCATCCAGACCGTATCGCCCCGGCGGAACACGGCAGCCGGTGTATCCTGCTCGAACGGAAAGACGACGCGCACGGTCGAACCCAGCACGCTGACAAACGGCGTCACCGTCCGGGCGGCCGTTTCGGGGAAGAGCTTGTCGACCAGGGCCGTGGCGGGGCCTCCCGAGGCCGCGGCTACCGCTTCCGCCTCCTCGGCGGCTTCATCCACCAGATCGGCGGCGGTGAAGCTGGGCAGGCCGACTCCGGCTATGTCGATATCGAGAATATACTGGCTCGGCGAATTCTCGTAGAAGCGCGGGGTAACGCCCTCGGCCAGATCAAGCGTGACCATGGCCCCATCGGGGGTTACCGCGCTTTCGACCGAGGCGATTTCGGGCGGCAGGTCCACCGCCAGGTCGCGCAGGTCGACACCAACAGGCCATTCGAAGGCGATGTGGCTGGTCTCGCCTTCCTGCACATATTCGGCCGTGGTCGGCACGGTCCAGTCGAACTGGACGCGCATGAAAGTGGGATTGCGGCCGACGCGGATATTGGCCTGCGGATTGAGCTCGACCACCTCGGCGGCCTTGCGCTCGCGCTCGGCGCGTATGGCAGCCAGGCGGGCCCGCTCGGCCAGCTCGTCGATGATATCCTGCGGCAAGGCCGGCGGCATGCCCTGCCAGGTGCTGGGCAACAGGTCGATGAAGAGTTTTTCGCCGGCCTCGATGCGGTTGAAGCTGAAGGCGGCGCGCAGGCCCAGCCGCAGCCCCATGCCGTCAGGATCGACCCGCGCCACCGAGAGATAGGGCGCCATCGTGGTGCCGACATCGGGCAGGATGACGGCGATCTTTTCCTCGAATTCGAGCGAGAGCACGCCGTTTTCGATGCGCATCGTATATTTGGGGAGATCGTCGCGGCCCGGAAAGCTCAGGATCAGGCGGGCATAGCCATCTTCCTGGGTGGCAAAGAGCTGGCCCTGCTCCTGCGCCATTGCCGGCGCGATAAAGCTCAGCGCCGCGATGACGGCGCCTGCCAGGACGGCCCGCCCCGCGCGCCGCAAGCCAACCATGATCGCGGTCTTCACCGGCTTCTGCCCGCCCGACGCACTCTGCGCGTCTCATGGCGGAAGCCTTCGGCTCCGGGATCATAAAACGCATGGGTTACACGATAGTCCGTGCCGACCCTAGCGCCCCGGGCTTAACGTCACCTTACGCCGAAGCATAAAGCCTCAGGCATTTCAGCGTTCATCATTGACCCACGATCTGCGGCAGGGCGGCCAGATCGTCCGGGGTCATTTGCGTCGGCGGCTTGTCCGCCAGCGTCGCCATCTGCACCGTCAGTTCCTGTGCCCGCGGAGCCGACATTTCGGCCAGGATCGGCGCCATCTTGCGCGGATTCATCGTCTTGGCCACGCGCAGCAGCACGTCCATGTTGAGATCGTTGAAGATATTGGCCGCATCCTTGGGCCGCATGGTTTCATACATCGCCACGATACCGGCAAACTGGCCCGCTTCCATCTCCGTCCGCTGGTCGACGAGGCTGGAAATCTGGGCTTCCAGCGCCTCCAGCGTGGCCGCGCGTTCCGCGATGCGCTTTTCGGCGGCATCGACGATCGAGGCGCGCAGGGCCAGGTCGCTCTCATATTGTTCCAGCTCGGTGCGCCGGGCCGTCAGGCGTTCCAGCAATTGCTGCTCGGTGCCCGACACGCCATCGACGGCGATCAGGGGAATGATCTGGCCATCGGCGCCAATTTCCGTGGGCACGACATCGCCCGAAGGCAGGCAATCAGCCGCCATCTGGGCAGCAAAGCTGCCTTCAGGCACCGGACGGGGCTCCACCGGAGTCTCCGTGGCTTCGCCGTGGCCGCCATCCGAAGGCTCGGCAGCGACCGGCCGCAGGACGACATCGCCACTCGCGGTGATCGTGGCGTCGGATTCGACGCAATAGGTTTGCGAAGCCGTCGTGGCGGCAACGGGCGGCGCCTCCGGGCCCGGCATTGCGCCAGGTTCGCTAGTTGCCTCTTCTGCCGCCGGCGTGCCATGGCCTCCCCCGGTTTCGGCTGCCGGCGCGCCAATCGTCGGCGCCCCGTCCGACAGGGTCGGGCTGGTATCCTGCATGGTCGGCTCGCCCGCCGGCGTGACCGTCTGGTCCGCCTCGGTCGTGCCCACCGCATTGCCGTCAGTGGCCCCGGCCGCCTGCGCCACGCTGACGCCGCCCAGCACGTAGCCGCCATTGGTCACAAGACCCATTGTCTTGAGCACCAGCAAAGCGGCAATGGCCATGACGACGACGGGCAGCAGCCGGATTTTGGTCACGCAGCGACTCCGCGGGTGCGCACACGCGTCGACAGTTGCTCAAGCGCGGACTGCACCTTGTTGGGCTGCTCGACCGGCTCGATGGCCTGGCTGTGCCGGGCCACGCTGGTGATCTTGGCAATCCGCTCCATCAGCACCGTGCCGGCATTGACGTGGTTGGCCAGCTCGATGCCGAAACGCTCGGCTTCTTCCAGCCGCGCATTGAGCGACAGGTCGGCCTCGACGGCGGTCTGCTTGAGCTCCTTGATCGCCTGATTGGCCAGGTTGGTGGCGCCGACCAGGTCGGCGACCATCTGGCGCATCACGTCCTTGTCGGCGTGAAGGCGCTTCAGGCGCTGGTTGAGCACGATGCAATATCCGATTGTTAGCGCGAGCAGAACGGCGACAGCGCCTTCCACGAACAGCCCCAGAGGCAAGCCGAACATCATCGTCCTTCCATTTTCTCGTCGATCGCCTCGAAGGCCGCCATGGTGACCTTGGGCGGGTTAAGCGGGCGGGAAACCCGCACCGAAACGTGGTTGCCGATATGGCCCATAATGGCCTCGGTGAGATCGACATCGCCGCAGCGCAGCCGGACCGGATCGCTGGGGGAGCGCTCGAACATCACGGTATCGCCGGGCTGCATGGCCAGCATGCGGGAGAGCGGCAATTCCTGCTCGTGCAGCACCGCCTCGATCTCGACATCGGCGGCGTAGATCTCGGTGGCGAGATGGCCTTCCCAGATCGGATCGCGGCCGAATTTTTCACCCATGAACATCTGCAGCAGTTGCTCGCGGATGGGTTCGATCGTGGCATAGGGCAGCAGGATTTCGATCTTGCCGCCACGATCGTCCATCTCGATGCGCAGCTCGATCAGGATGGCGGCATTGCCCGGCCGCGAAATGGCGGCGAAGCGCGGATTGGTCTCCATGCGCTCGAGCTTGAAATTGACCTGCGTCACCGGCTCGAACGCGCGGTGGGTATCGTCGAGGATGACCTCGATCATACGGCGGGCCAGCGCCATTTCGATGGTCGTATAGGGCCGACCCTCGACGCGGATATTGCCGCCGATGCGGCGCCCGCCCAGCAGCACGTCGATCATGGAATAGATCAGGCTGGAATCGACGGTGAGCAGGCCGTAATTCTCCCATTCCTCGGCCTTGATGACCGAGAGGATGGCCGGCAGCGGGATGGAATTGAGGTAGTCGCCGAAACGGACCGACGAGATCGAGTCCATGGTGACTTCGACATTGTCGGAGGTGAAATTGCGCAAGGAGGTCGTCGCCAGCCGGACCAGCCGGTCGAAGACGATTTCGAGCATGGGCAGGCGTTCGTAGCTGACCAGCGCCGAATTGATCAGCGCCTGCACACCCGTCAGCTCGACATTGCTGCCCACGCTGGCATCGAAGCCGAGCAGGCTGTCGATTTCGTCCTGGTTGAGAACGCGGTCGGGACCGCCCTCCCCGTCGCCATTGTCGCCTTCGAGCATGGCGGCCCATTCGGCGGCAGCGGCAGCGGCCCGCTCTTCCTCGGTCATGTCGTCTTCGCTGACCGGGGCGGCAGCGCTCGCGCCGGGGCTGGCGACGTCATCGAGCCCCCATTCGTCCGCCAGCTTGTCCTGTTCGGTCGGGCCCGCCATTACTGCACCAGGATTTCCTTGAACAGCACGGATTCGACGCGGCTGGGATAGATCGCGACGTTGACGCGGCGCAGCAGCTCTTCCTTGAGGCGATAGACGCCCGCCGAACCTTCGAGATCGGAGCGGCGCAGCTCGCGCAGATAGACCTGGAACGCATCGACCACCTTGGCCATGCGCGGCTGGATTTCCAGCATCATGTCCTGATTGGCGACTTCGAGCGCCACGGTCAGCTTCATGAACGAGCTCTTCGGCTCGGCGTCGTCCTTGAGGTTCACGATCATCGGCGGCAGGTTGAAGATGAAGGTGTGGCCGGTATTGACCGCCCCTTCCGGCAACGCGCCTTCCGCAGCCGCTTCAGTCGACGCGGAGGAGGACGAGAGGAAGAAGTAGAGCCCGGCCCCGGCCAGCAACACGGCGATGGCCGCCGCACCGATGATGATGAAGAGCCTGGGGGCCCTTTCCTGGTCGCGGCGCCGTCTTCGATTTCTGCATCAGCGGCCATGCGAACCCTGCCAGATATGAGGCTTGCCGGACGATTCCGGTTGCTACTCCAGCTAAGGGGTCGATGGTTAACGATTGGTTACAAACTGACCTCAAGCGGCAAAATTTGCCGGGCAGCTTTTGCCGCGCACGGAAAGAATGACGCGGCATGGTTGGCACAGCTTGAGAGCTATCTAATTGATTTGATTAAATTTTGTGACTTGGCATGGTTGCTGCAAGGTAAATGGCGAGGCCGCGGCTTGGGGAAGTTGGCAGTCTCGGGGACGTTAACATTCCGGGGATCAGCAATGATCGAGAATGCGCAACTCATCAGCCTTTCCAGGCAGATAGCGCTGCAGCGGCAGATGGACGTGGTGGCCAACAACATGGCCAATATCAACACGTCCGGCTTCAAGGCCGAGAACATCCTGTTCGAGGAATATGTGATGCCGGTCGCCCGCGACCAGGATTTCCCGAGCCTCGACCAGCCGCTCTCCTATGTGCAGGACTGGGCCACGGTCCATGACCTCAGCGGCGGCGCCATGGTGCAGACCGGCAACGACCTCGATGTGGGCCTCAATGGCGACGGCTTCTTCGCCGTGCAGACCCCGGCCGGCGAGCGCTGGACCAGGTCCGGCGCCTTCCAGCTCAGCGCCAACGGCACGCTGGTCGACCTCAACGGCAACCCGGTGCTCGGCGAAGGTGGCCCGATGCAGTTCGGCGCCGAGGAAACCGGCATCCTGATCGCCGCCGACGGTTCGGTCAGCTCCAGCGCCGGCCCCAAGGGCCGCCTGCGCCTGGTCGAATTCGCCAATGCGCAGGAATTGACCCGCGAGGGCAACAACTTGTTTGCCGGCGGCACGCCGGTCGCTGCAACCAATACAAGCGCCATGCAGGGCTTCATCGAACGCTCCAACGTCTCGGGCGTCGCCGAAATGGCCGAAATGATCCGCGTGACCCGCGCCTACGAATCCGCCGCCAATCTGGCCCAGAAGCAGGATGAGCTGCGCCGCAGCGCCATCCAGCGGCTGGGCGACGCCAACGCCTGATCGGAGCAAATGCCATGAAAGCCCTCTACATCGCATCGACCGGCATGGGCGCGCAGGAACGCAACGTCGAAGTCATTTCCAACAACATCGCCAACATGCGGACCACGGGCTACAAGCGCCAGCGCGCCGAGTTCGAGGACCTGCTCTACCAGCAGATCACCCGCGCCGGCTCGCAGACCTCCGACCAGGGCACGATGATCCCGGCGGGCCTGGAAATCGGTTCGGGCGTGCGCACCGTCTCCACCCCGCGCGTCATGAGCCAGGGCGCGGTCAACATCACCGAGCGTGAGCTGGACGTGGCCATCCGCGGCGAGGGCTTCTTCATGGTGCAACTGCCCGACGGCCGCACCGCCTATACCCGCGACGGCTCGTTCGAACGCTCACCCGAAGGCGAGATCGTGACCTCGACGGGCTATGCCATCGATCCGGGCATCGCCATTCCGGGCACGGCCACCTCCATCGCCATCTCGCCCGATGGCATGGTCAGCGCCTATCTCGACAACGAATCCACTCCGACCCAGATGGGCCAGCTCCAGCTCGCCCGCTTCGTCAACAAGTCGGGCCTGGAATCGATGGGCGACAACCTGTTCCTGGAAACGGCCGCCAGTGGCCCGGCCCAGGTCAACGTGCCCAATACCGATGGCACGGGCGACCTGATGCAGGGCTATCTCGAAATGGCCAACGTCAATTCCGTCACCGAAATCGCCGACCTCATCGCTGCCCAGCGCGCCTACGAGATGAACGCCCGCGTCATCTCCGGCGCCGACCAGATGATGCAGGCCACGAGCCAGTTGCGTTGAGGAGGACCGTGAAGATGATCCTGCGTTCCACCATCACTCTTGCCGGACTGCTGCTGTCAGGCGCCGCCTGGGCCGCGCCCGTGCTCAAGGCCGACATCGTCGTCACCGGCGCCATCGTCACCGTCGGCGACATGTTCGAGGATGCCGGTGCCGCTGCCGAGCAGGCCCTGTTCCGCGCACCGATGCCCGGCACCAGCGGCATGGTCGGCCTCGCCGATGTCGATGCTGCGCTCAACCGCATCGGCATCGATGCGTTCGAAGCCGCCGGGGTCGACAGCGTGCGGGTGAGCCGCGCCGCCACCGTCGTGGATGAAGCTGTCCTGGCCGATCTCATCACCGCCGACCTCGCCGCCCGCGGCATTGTCGGCACCGGCATGAGTGTCGACACCCTGTTCTCGAGCCCGGTCCAGCCGCTCAATGCCGAGGCCGTGGCCCAGCCCGCCAGCATTATCAGCCTGCGCTACCTGCCCGGCAGCGGCGCCTTCACCGCCCGCTTCGCCATTGCCGGCATCAACCAGCCGCTCGATGTGGCCGGCTCGATCGAGCTGATGATCGAGGCGCCGCATATCAATGCCAGCCTGCCCGCCGGCACGCTGCTGGCCGAAAGCAATATCGAGATGCGGCCCGTGCCGCTGAAATTCGTCGAAAGCAGCGGCGTGCCGCGGCTGGAAGACGTGGTCGGCAAGACCCTGCTGCGCCAGAGCCGCGAAGGCATGATGCTGCGCGCCGCCGACGTGGCCGTGCCGCTTGCCATCAACAAGAACGACCCCGTGACCATCTATTTCCGCAAGGGCCCGATGACGCTGACCGTCAAGGGCCAGGCCGTTACCGGCGCCGCCTCGGGCGGGCCGGTGCAGGTGCTCAACCTCATGTCCAAGCGCGTCATCAGCGCTACCGCAATCGCTGCCGGCGCCGTCGAAGTCAGCGCCGACCCGCTCGCCGTAGCGGGTATCTAAGCCTCAGGAGACCAGACCAATGAACCTCTTCAAGACAGCCGCCCTCCTGACGCTCACGGCCAGCCTCGCTGCCTGCAGCACCATGGACCAGCTTGCCAGCGTCGGCCAGGCGCCGCCGCTGACCGCCATCGCCGACCCCACCACGACGGCGGGCTACCAGCCGGTGCATATGCCCATGCCGGAAGCCATTGCCGACACCTACCAGCCCAATTCGCTCTACCGCACCTCTGCCAAGGGCTTCTTCAAGGATGAGCGCGCCCACCGCATCGGCGACATCCTGACGGTGATGGTGACCATCGACGACAGCGCCAAGATCGCCAACACCACCCAGACCGGCCGCAACTCCACCAATTCGGCCGGCATGGGCGGCATTTTCGGCGTCGCCGTCGACAATCTCAGCGGCGGCAGCATCAATCCGTCGGCGATGATCGATTTCGACTCCGGCCTCACCAATCGCGGCAATGGCTCGGTCAACCGCTCGGAAAGCCTCGAAACCTCCGTCGCCGCCGTCGTCACCCAGGTCCTGCCCAATGGCAACCTGGTGATCGAAGGCCGCCAGGAAGTGCGGGTGAATTTCGAAGTGCGCGACCTGATCGTCGCCGGTATCGTGCGGCCCTCGGATATCCAGGCCAACAACACGATCCTGTCGTCCAAGATCGCCGAAGCGCGCATCTCCTACGGCGGCCGCGGGCAGATCACCAATATGCAGCAGCCGCGCTACGGCCAGCAGGCCATGGACGCCATCCTGCCCTTCTGAGGCCTATGAGTTTCCCCTGCCGGCGCATTCCCCCAATGGCGCGGCAGGGTCCCCGGCGGGCGCCAGAATGGCCCCGCCCGGTCGGCTCCAGAACAGATCCGGCCTTCCAGAGGCGCAGTCCCCCGGCTGCGCCTCTTCCCCTTTTTCGGGGAACGCATCGGGCCTGCTATGGTTGACCCGGCAACAACCAAGGAGATTGCCATGTCCATGGGTACGGGTATTGCCGTCGGGATCGCCATTGGCGTCGCGATCGGGGTCGCGATGGATAATATCGCGATGGGGATCGGCATCGGTATTGCGATCGGCATCGCCCTGGGCGGCGCCTGGCAGGCCTATAACAAGGACAAGCCGAAGGAGTGAGCGGGGGACCGGCGACGGCAGTAGCCCTCATGGTGAGCCTGTCGAACCACGAGGGCGTGGCAGGATGCTCCACTCGCCCGCCCTCGTGGTTCGACAGGCTCACCATGAGGGCTTTGGTGCCTCAGTTCAAATCCAACGCAGGGCTTATGTGTTAGGACATACACTTGCGGATACCGCCGGGCTATGGAACATCACGCTTCCAGCTATTCCCGGAGCCCCGCATGTCCTTCCAGAAACTCGACACCCTTGGCCGCAAGCTCGAAGCGCTGGAGCATGCCTTGTCCATATTGGGGGCCGATGAAGCCACCCATATGGCGGTCGGCGGCGGTGAAAAGCGGGCCGAGGCCATGTCGAACCTGGCGGGCATGTATCACGCCCAGGCGACTGCGCCCGAGATCGCCGACTGGATCGAAGCGGCAAAGCCAGAAAGCGAGGACCAGACGCTCGCACTGGCCGAGTTCAAGCGCCAATATATCAACGCCACCTGCCTGCCGACCGAATTCGTCGAGCGTCGCACCGCGGCCACCATGCGTTCGGAACAGCTCTGGCGCGAACTGCGCGCCAAGGGCGACTGGGACAGTTTTTTGCCGGCGCTGGAAGGCGTGGTGGCGCTGGTGCGCGAAGAGGCGCAATTGCGCAGCGAGGCGCTGAAACTGGCGCCTTACGATGCGCTGATGGATCAGTATGACCCCGGCAACCGGACGGCCGAGCTGGATGCTGTGTTCAGCGATCTGAAAACCTTCCTCAAGGACTTCGTCCCCGAGGCGCTCGACGCGCAGGAACGCCGGCTGGCCAAGCGCCCGCGCAAGAGCCTCAACGGCCCCTACCCGATCGAAAAGCAGCGCGAGCTGGGCCTGGCCGCCATGCGCGCCGTGGGGTTCGATTTCACCCATGGATCGCTGGCCGTGTCGCATCACCCCTTCTGCGGTGGCGTGCCATCAGACGTGCGCATGACCACGCGTTATCGCACCGATGAATTCCTGTCTTCGCTGATGGGTGTGCTGCACGAAACCGGCCACGCGCTTTATGAGCAGGGCCTGCCCAAGGACTGGTCGCATTGGCCGCTGGGCAAGGCGCGCGGCATGGGCATCCATGAAAGCCAGAGCCTGTTCGTGGAAATGCAGCTCGCGCGAAGCCCCGAATTCTGGGAATTCGCTTTGCCGCTGGTACACCTGCATCTGGGCGAGGACGCTATTCCCGGCTGGGACATCGCCGATATCCTCAACGAGGTGAACTATGTCGAGCGCGGCTATATCCGCGTCGATGCCGACGAGGTCACCTATCCGCTCCATGTCATCCTGCGCTACGAACTGGAGCAGGAGCTGGTCAATGGCAAGCTGGAAGCCAGCCAAATTCCCGAGGCCTGGGACGCCAAGATGACCGAATATCTCGGCATTTCGACCCTCGCCGATCCCAAGGACGGCCCGATGCAGGACGTGCACTGGCCCGGCGGCGCCTTCGGCTATTTCCCCAGCTACACTTTGGGCGCCATGATCGCGGCCCAGCAATGGGCGGCGCTGGAAAAGGCCCAGCCGGGGGTACGCGAAGATATCAGCAAGGGCGAATTCGGCGGCGTGAACCAGTGGCGCAGCGACAATATCTGGTCGCAGGGCTCGCGCTGGTCGACGCCAGACCTGATCACCAAGGCAACGGGCGAGCCGCTCAACGCCGATTTCTTCAAGGCGCATTTGAAGCAGCGCTACCTGGCCTGACGGGAACAGGAGAAGCGGATCACCCGTTTGCCTTCGAAAGGAGGTGCGCGATGATCCGCAAGCTCAAATCCGGGGAATACCGGCTCTATTCCCGCAAGACCGATCCCAAGACCGGCAAGCGCCGCAATCTGGGGACGTTCGACACGCGTGAAGCCGCTGAAAAGCACGAGCGCGAAGTGCAGTATTTCAAGCGACATTGAAGCCTTCCGTGGCTTCCGTCACCCCACCCCTCAATCCCTCCCCATCAAGGGGAGGGAGGCGCATGGGTGACGTCAATGGTCCAATGATAGTTTAGCCACAGAGCCGGCTTCCCTTCCCCCCTGTGGGGAGGGAATGAGGGTGGGGGTAGGCCACACGCACCGGCAAAACTTGACTTCCCCCGCGCCATCCCTATTTTCCTCTCATCCGCAGCACTGACCGGACGGTACCCATGGATTCCACGCTGAACGACTGCCTCGCTTGCATCGCTCACCTGGAATCCGCCCATGCCCGCATCCGTCTCCCTGCACCAGCTTTCCTATTCGACATCAGATAACCAGCCGCTCTTTTCCGGTCTCGACCTCGTCTTCGGCAACGAACGAACGGGGCTGATCGGCCGCAACGGCACGGGCAAATCCACCCTGCTCCGCATCATCGCCGGACGGCTGCAACCGGCCGCCGGATCGGTGACGGTGCTGGGCACGCTCGGCATGCTGGAACAATCGGTACAGGTGGCGCCTGACGCTGATGTGGTCGACCAGCTTGGCGTAGCCGAGGCGCTGGCGCGGCTCGACCGGCTCGAACAGGGCCTGGGCGACATGGACGATGCCGCCGAGGCGGACTGGACATTGCCCGGACGGATCGAAACCGCTCTCGCCGATGTCGGCCTGCCCGCCTATGCGCCGGATCGGCCGCTGGCAACACTCAGCGGCGGGCAGCGCACGCGGCTGGCTTTGGCCCGGCTGATCCTGGCCGAGCCAGACATCATCCTGCTCGACGAGCCCACCAACAATCTCGACGCCGATGGCCGGCTTGCCGTGGTGGACCTGCTGCATCGCTGGCGCGGCGCAGCCATCGTGGTCAGCCACGATCGCGCCCTGCTGCGCGAAATGGATGTCATTGTGGAACTGACCACGCTGGGCGCCACGACCTATGGCGGCAATTGGGATCATTATGCCGAGCGCAAGGCGCTGGAACTGGCGGCTGCCGAGCATGAGCTGAGCACGGCCGAGCGCAGGATCGCCGAGATTGATCGCAAGATTCAGGCCGTGGCCGAAAAGAAGGCGCGCAAGGACGGCGCCGGCAAGCGCAAGGCGGCCAAGGGCGATATTCCCAAAATCATGCTGGGTGGCATGAAGGAGAATTCGGAGAATACCAGCGGCGGCAATGCGCGGCTGGCCAACCGCCAGCACGGTGACGCGGCGGAAGCGGCCAGCGAGGCGCGGGCAAGGATAGAGGTGCTCGCCCCACTTTCGGTGACGCTGACCCCGACCGGGCTGCCGGCGGGCCGTACCGTGTTGCAGGCCGATGGGCTGACGGGCGGGCCGGAGGGCGTATCGCCTGTTATCCGCGATTTCTCGCTGAACATGACCGGCCCCGAACGCGTGGCGATTACCGGGCCGAACGGCTCGGGCAAGACGACGCTGCTGCGCCTGCTGACCGGCACCCTGCCCGCCGCTTCCGGCACGGCCCGCATCCTCGTGCCGCATGCCATGCTCGACCAGACGGTGAGCCTGCTCGACCCCGCCCTCTCCATCCGCGACAATTTCCTGGCGCTCAATCCAGATGCCGACGAGCGAACCTGCCGTTCGGCGCTGGCCCGCTTCATGTTCCGCGCCGATGCGGCGCTGCAGCAGGTGGGCACATTGAGCGGTGGCGAAATGCTGCGCGCCGGGCTGGCCTGCACTATCGGTGGCAACCACCCGCCGCAATTGCTGATCCTGGACGAGCCCACCAACCACCTGGATATCCACGCCATCGAGCAAGTGGAGGCAGGACTGCGCGGTTATGACGGGGCGCTGCTGGTGGTGAGCCACGACGCCGACTTTCTCGACGCCATCGGCATCGGCCGCACAATTGCCCTCGCGATGAACGCAAACTGAATTCACCGCTCAGGACTGGTTCCAAATCACCGGACTAATCCTCGTGTCATCGGCAAGAAGCGCTCGGAGGGAGCGCAGCCCAGACAGGAGAGACCAAATGATCCGCAAGTTCTTCATCACCGCAGTCGCCGCCGTCGCCATCGCTGCCTCGGCCGCCCCCGCAATGTCCAACGACGTCTTCGTCAACCAGTTCGGTTTCGGCAATGCCGCGGGCGGCAGCCAGCTCGGCTGGAACAACCTGCTCGGCGTCGACCAGACCGGCAACTGGAACACTGCCGTCGGCCACCAGAATGGCGGCAACAATGTCGGCGCCATCGGCCAGCAGGGCAACAACAACTACGGCGACACCTGGCAGAACGGCTGGAACAACGCCGCCGGCGTCGGCCAGTTCGGCGACAACCACACCGCCATCCTGACCCAGGACGGCAATGGCAACGTCGCCGCCGGCGTGCAGGTCGGCAATGGCTGCGCCGCCAATGTCAACCAGGCCGGCTCGGGCAATGTCACCGCTTTCGTCCAGGCCTGCCCGTAACCGGTCCTGACGTGACCTGCGCATAGCCGGAAGGGCCACCCCCTTCCGGCTCGTCCGCCACCGAAATCAGGAGGAAGCCATGACCATCTCACCCCGGCGCATCGGCGCCATCGCCCTCGGCCTCGCCGTCGCCGCCTTCGCGGCCAATGCGGGCCTCGCCAATTCCGCATCGGGCGACACCCTATGCGGCATCGCCACCAGCTCCGAGCGCGGCATGCTGGCGCTCGAGGGCACCATTGTCAGCCCCGTCGCGCTCAGCGGCGAATATCGCCTTGCCATCCAGAGCTCGGGCAATGGCGGCTCGTCCAATATCAGCCAGGGCGGCTATTTCACCGCCAATGCCAATGAAGCCACGACGCTGGGCAAGGTGCTGATCAATGCCGGCTCCAGCTACAGCATCGACTTCAATGTCAGTGCCGGTGGCCAGAAGATCGATTGCGATCAGGAAATTGCGAGCCTGCGTTGAATCACATCATCAGGGACGGCTGAAAAGGCTCCGGGACACCGGGGCCTTTTTTGTGTGTCTCGAGTAGCCCTCATGGTGAGCCCGTCGAACCACGAAGGCGTGGCACCCAAGCCTCCACTCGCTCAACCTCGTGGTTCGACAGGCTCACCATGAGGTTTTCGATAATTTCAACGCACATTCCCTCGCTGAACCCATTCTGAACACCCCGCTCCAAACCGGTTCAGTCGCGCTCCCCTAGTCTCGGGTCATCGGCTGGAACACCCCAGCACATACCAACAGTTTCTCAGGGAGAGATGCCATGACCACCACGTTCACCAAGACCTTCGTCGCCGCCGTTGCAGCCGCCGTCATCGGCACTGCCGCCCTCGCCGCCCCCGCCATGGCTGCCGGCCAGGTTTCGATCAGCTTCACGCCCACGGACCCCGACCAGCAGCAGGCGCTGGGTGCCGGCCTGCAGATCTTCTCGCTGATGCAGGGCCTGTCCTCGACCGGCGCCAATGCCAGCCAGAACGGCAATTTCAACGCCGCCGGCTTCAACCAGAACGGCTCGGGCAATCACGGCCTGATCGTGCAGGAAGGCAATGGCCATAACGGCACCATCGAGCAGAACGGCAACAACAACAATTGCGGCCTGTTCCAGTTCGGCGAAAACACCAATGGCCAGTGCGTGCAGAACGGCAATGGCCAGTCGAGCGTGACGACGGTGTTCGGCTTCTAAGCCAAATCGGAATGCAATCTGGCGGGCCCTGCGGGGCCCGTTTCCGTTTCTAGTTCAAAAACACCGTCACCGTATCGGCCTGGCCCGCGGCATCTACCACGGACAGGGTGACAAAGCCCGGTCCGTCGGGTTCCCACAGGCTCTGGCGGGCGAATTCGGGGCGGCCGAAGGGGGCGCCGTTGGCGAAGAAGATGAAGGGTGGCACCCCATTGCGCACCTTGACCATCAGCGGGGAGATGTCACCCGCCGCCAGGCCGAGATCGACATCGACGCCATCGGCCGGAAAGGCGATTTCGGGCGCAGCGACGCGGGCGACCATATCTTCGTTGGGGTGACGGAAGCGGCGCAAAGGCATCGGCAATTCGCTGTTGGAGGCAAAGAGCACGCCCTGCGGCGCCCGGGGCAGCGGCGCCTTGCGATTGCCGAGGCGGTCGAAGGCCTCGAACAAGATTGGCGCGGCGCCGGTAATGCCTGATAGCCCCGGCACCGGGGCGCCATCGGGCCGCCCGACCCAGACGCCGATGACCGTCTTGCCATCGAAGCCGATGGCCCAGCCGTCGCGATAGCCATAGGACGTGCCGGTCTTGTAGGCGATGCGGCCGGGCGAGCCGTTGAGCGGCGGCGGCACGTCGGCGAGAATGTCGGACACATACCAGGCCGAAACCGGATCCAGCACCGGCGCAGCGATTTCGGCTGATGGTGCCGGCCCGATCCCGTCATAGAGCCGGATCGGCTTGCCGCCATTGCCGATGGCGGCATAGACGGAGACGAGGTCGCGCAGGGTGATGCCGACGCCGCCAAGGCCCACGGCGAGGCTCGGCGCGGTATTGATCGGCAGGCGCGGATCGGCATGGGCGCGGCGCAGGCGGGATACCAGGCGCGCCGGACCGACCGCATCGAGCACCACCACGGCGGGGATGTTGAGCGACTCCGTCAGCGCGTCGTGGATGGTCACCGTGCCCCGGCTGAAGCCGTCGAAATTGACCGGGACATAGGCGCCGAAGGCGGTGGGGCGGTCCTCGATGAGACTTTCGGGATGGGCCAGGCCCAGCTCGAAAGCCAAGCCGTAGATCAGCGGCTTGAGGGTCGAGCCGGGCGAGCGGATGGCATTGGTCATGTCGACGAAGCCGGCGCTCTGGATAGAGAACAGGCCCGCCGAACCGACCGAGGCGAGAACTTCGCCGCTGGCGATATCGGCGGCGACGATGGCGACGGATACTTTGGGATCGATCAGCCTGGCACGGCCGGCAGCGAGATGCTCCAGCGCATCCTGCAGGCGCTTGTCCACGGTCAGCTCGATCGCTCGCGCCGTGGGTTGTGCTCGCACCGCCTGCGCGGCCATATGCGCCGCCAGCATCGGAAATTCCCGCCTTCCGGTAGGCACCGGTTCGCGCTTGGCGACCAGGGCGTCTTCCGGCGGCAGGGCGCCAGTTGCCACCAGCCGGTCCAGCACCATGTCGCGGCTGCGCTCGGCGGCGACGGGATCGCGGTCGGGACGGCGTGCTTCGGGTGATTGCGGCAAGGCCACCAGCAGGGCGGCCTCGGCGATGGTCAGCCGTCCAGGCTCCTTGCCGAAATAGGCCAGGGTCGCCGCGCGAATGCCCTCGATATTGCCGCCATAGGGAGCCAGGGTGAGGTAGAGATCGATGATCTCATCCTTGCTGAGCTCGTGTTCCAGCCTGTCGGCATGCACCATCTGGCGCAGCTTGCCCCAGATATCGCGCGTCGGCTCGCCCTCGATCAGCCGCGCCACCTGCATGGTGAGCGTCGAGCCGCCGGAGACGACGCGACCGGCCATGACGAACTGCCCGGCAGCGCGCAGCATGGAGCTCCAGGCAATACCACTATGCTCGGCAAAGCCGCGGTCCTCATAGGCAATGAGCATCTGGATGAAGCGCGGATCGACGGCGGTGCGATCCACCGGCAAGCGCCAGCGGCCGTCGCCGGTGGTGAACGGACGGAGTAGCATACCATTGCGATCGGTGACGGCGACGGAAACCGGCAACGTCGCTACGTCGGGCGTCGGCGGCAGCGTACCGGCAATGCCTGATAGCATGGAATTAAGCTGGATGGCGCCCGCGGCCGCAACGACGAACACGCCGAAACCCGCAAGCGTCAGCCACCGCGCCAATCCCTTCCGGGAGCGGCGCGGCTGCGGTTCGGGTGCGGCTGCCTCAACCCCGCTCATGGTCCGGTCGGTGTGACCTCGATGGCACCGGCGGCGGTGTTCGCCCGGAATTCGGGGCGATACATGTCTTCCACCGTTGCGCCGGGCAGCACGAATGTGCCGGGCGACACGGCGCGCACCAGATAGGCGGTGGTGAAGGTGCCGGTTTGATCGAAATAGCGGAAGGCGGCGACATACTGGTCGGTCCGCGATTCCACATGGGTTGCCGCATTGAGTTCGAGCCAACTGAAATCGGCTACGCCGCTGCCGGCGGAGAGGTCCGGATTTTCGATCTCGAAGCCCGCAGGCAGCGGATCGGCCAGGAGATACTGGCCCGAACCCAGGTTTTGCGGCCGCACTGTCAGCACCACGACGAGGCGATCATTCTGCGCAATGGGCGCCGCCTGCGGGTCGACCGGCGTGCCATCGGGCAGGAAATATTCGCGGGCGATGGTGAAGCCATCGCTGGTGGCACGCGGCGGCGTGATCGGATAGCCGGTCACGGTCACCTTCGCCTCGGTATCGGCAGCGCCAGTATTGGCGATCTCGACCGTTTCGAAACCGGTCTGATCGTAGCGCCGATAGACCTGGCCCGTGAGGGCTTCGCCATCGAGCGTGATCGAGCCATCAGTGCTGGAGGCGCCGAGTGCTGCTGCGGCCATGAGGGTCCAGCTATCTTCCTGCGTCGAGGTATAGCGCGCCCGGTCACGCAGCTTGGCCAGTTCATTGGCCAGTTCCGTAAGGTTGATACCAGCCGGCTTGAACTCGGCGGCCAAGGCCAGCACGCCGGCATAGTCGCGCATGCGGCTGCCATAGTCGCCGCGATAGCGCTTGATGTTGTCGGGTGATTTAAGCCCGGCAATGGCTGCCTCGAAAGCGGATTTGGCGCGTGTCGGGTCGCCATAGAGCGCCAGCGCCGCCCCGAGTTGCGCCTGGGCTAGGGGCGAGCCGAAGGCATTGAGGCGCGCCTCGTGATAATAGCGCAGGTCGCCCATGGAGACCCGCCCAGCCCGGGCCAGATCGTAGAGCGCATAGGCGATGTCTTCGCCGCCATTGTCGAAGTCGGAGGCGTAGGACAACTGATTGGCCAGGTTGTCGAAGGCCATGGTCAGCGACTGTTCAGGCACGGCATAGCCGGCTGCCTTGGCGCGCAGCAGGAAGTCGGTGACATAGCCATCGAGCCACAGGTCGCCGCCATCGAATGGCCCCCAGAGGCCGAAGCCGCCATTGGAACTCTGCTTGGCGAGCAGGTTGGCGATGGCGTCCGTCACGGTCTGGTTGAGCTTGTCGTCGGTTGCGGTGCCTACCAGCTTGGCCACGTCGTTGAGGTAGAGCAGCGGCAAGGCGCGGCTCGAAACCTGCTCGGCACAGCCATAGGGGTAGCGGTCGAGCGCCAGCAGCAGACCGGGCACGTCGAGCCGGGCAATCGGCCCGATCGCCAGCGTCATGGCGCCGGTATCGGTCATGTAGCTCTCGAAATAATCCGGACCGACGGTGATGCTCTCACCCGCCTTGATCGGCAGGACGCGGCTGGTGGTGACAGGTGCGCTGGTGGGCCGCACGCCGAGGAGGAGTTCCTTGGTCTGCGTGCTGCCGTCGGGCGCGGTGATGGTCAGCACAACCGGCCAGTCGCCGATCTGCATGCCGTTGAGCCTTAGATCGAGCGCGGTTCGCTCGCCCTGGGCCAGCTCGACATCGCTGTCCGCGGCCGGCGTGGCAATGCCCTCGCCGGTCGCCAGCGAAACGCCATAAGAGCCATCGGCGCCACCGACATTGTTGATTTCGACCAAGAGGCGCGACTCGTCGCCGACACGGAGGAAGCGCGGCGGGCTGAGGGTCACGACGACAGGATCACGGACGATCACGTCGGCCGAGGCGTGGCCAACCGCAGTGTCGGTCCAGGCCATGGCCATGACGCGCACGGTGCCGGAGAAGTCCGGCATGTCGAAGGTGATGGTGGCCTTGCCGTCGGCATCGACCTCGACAATGCCCGAATGGAGGGCAACGAGAACCGAAGTCGGCGGCGGCGTGCCGGTGCGGGACGAACCACCGTCACCGCCCGAGCGCATGGCGCCGGACAGCCCCTGGGTCGGATCGATCAGCGAGCCATAGAGGTCGCGGATATCCATGCCGAGCTGACGCTGGCCGAAATACCAGCCATCCGGGTCAGGCACCTTGAAATTGGTGAGGTTGAGAATGCCCAGATCCACCGCGGCCACGGCCACATAGGCCTTTTGGCCGGCGGCCAGATTGCCCAGTTCCACCGTGGTGGTGAAGCTCTGCCGCGGCAGGGTCACCTCGGGCGTATCGAGGCTCACGTCGAGCTTGCGGTCACCCGGCTCGACATCGGCGAAGGCCAGGCCCAAAGCCCGCGACGGCATGCGCTTTTCGGCAACGTCGGACGGGCGATAGAGAATGGCCGTCACATAGGCGCCGGGGCCCCATTCATCGGTCACTTCGAGCGGAACCGTAGTGCCGCCTTCAGGTACATCGACAGCCTGCATGGCGATGACGCGGTTGTCGATCACCATCACCAGCGCCGTGCCGGCAAATTGCGGGTCGAGCTTGAGCTGGGCGGTATCGCCCACCTTATAGCCGGGCTTGTCGAGCGCGACCTGCAAGGTGTCGGGCGTATCGCTGCCGGCATCGGCATAATAGTAGCCGGCATAGAATTCATAGCTGGACGAGGTCGCATCTGGCCCGCTGCTGTCCACCTCGACCCGGTAGCGGCCCCAATCGACATTGGTGCCGATCGTCGCCGGCCCGCCATCGGACGTGGCGGCGGTGCCGCTGGCGATTTCGCGCGTCGTGGTGATGGCTTCCCAGCGCCAGTTGCTGCCGGAGCGGTACCATTGGTAATGGGTCTCGACGCGCGAAATGCTCCAGTTGAGGTCGTCCTTGGCGACGGCTTCGCCGTCAGGTGACACGACGACGATATCGAAGCGAGCCTCGCTGCCCTCGGCGAGCCCGGACGCGTCGCTGAAGACCGGCTTGATGCCGATAAGGTCGCTATTGGCGAGCACCGGCCGGCTGATGCTGCGCTCGATGCTGCGCCCATTGGTATCGACCAGGCGCATCAGCACCTGCGCCTGCAGCGGGCGCGTCGTGGCCTGCGGCTCGGGCAGCACGATCTCGGCTACGGCATGGCCGGTTTCATCGGTCGTGCCGACGACGCCCAGCGGCTCGCGATTGGTTTCGATCGTATCGTCCAGCCGGCCGAATGTGTAGCCGGGGAAATCCGGCAGGCTCGTTACCGGACGGATGATGGCATCGGCCTCGATGGCGAGACCGGGCGCGGTGGCGCCATAGAGGTATTTGGCGTCGACATCGACTTCGGTCACCTCGCCGGTCGCCATCGGCGCATCGGCAGCGCTGATCTCGAAGGCCAGCCGCTCGGGCTCGAAATCCTCCACGAGGAAACTGGTGCTCGACAGTGCTTCGGCCTTCGGATCGGCATAGAGCCGGGCCGTCCAGGAGCCGCGCATGGCCTCGG
Source organism: Devosia ginsengisoli (assembly GCF_024707105.1). Lineage (GTDB taxonomy): Bacteria > Pseudomonadota > Alphaproteobacteria > Rhizobiales > Devosiaceae > Devosia > Devosia ginsengisoli_A. Next base: position 208,630 of record NZ_JANQAJ010000013.1, read on the forward strand.
CGACCAGCGGCAAGGCCACGAAATAGCCACCAGCGCCTTCGTCGCTTAGCACCTGCCTGCTGGAAATAACGCCATCCGGGCGCTCGACTTCCAGGGTCAGCGGCAGGCCGGTGACTGCATTGGCGCGTTCGTCGCGCAGCAGAGCAGTGAGATAGACGGTTTCGCCGGGGCGATAGACACCACGCTCGGTGGTGGCGAAGATATCCAGCGGGCCGGGTGACGGCCGCCCTTCGACGCCACGATCGGTCAGGTCGAAGGCCGGGCGCGACAGGTCGAGGAAGGCATAATCGCCATCGCCGGTCTCGGCGACCAGCAATTGCGGCGCCCTGCCCCCTTCGCCCCGCGCCAGGCCCGGCGCGAAGACCGCGCGGCCATCGGCATCGCTGGTGGTCTCGCCCAGGATTTCATTGTTGACCGCGACAAGGCGCACCTTGGCATCGGCAATCGGCTGCGCATCGGTGAGGCTGCGCACGAAGGCATGCACGCCATCGTCGCCGGCAATGGTGGTGAGGCCCAGATCGGTGACGATGAACCACTGCGTGGCCACGCTGTCCCAATATTCGGTCTGCTCATCCTTGATCTTGGCGGTGATGACATAGGCGCCGGCCTCCATCTGGCCGAGCGTTTCGGCCACGGGAATCGCCGTGGTGGTCAATTCATTGGGCTTGCCCCGCGCCAGATCGACTTCGCCGTTCCAGACCTGCTCACCCACGCGGCCGGCAATGTCCTCGGCGTCATATTCGGTCAGGCTTCCCTGGAAGATGCCGTCGCGCACGGCGGTTGCGATGGAACGGTCGCCCACGCGATAGATCATGACTTCGGCCACATCGGCATTGACCGAGGTGATCGGCAGCCCGCCACCCAGACCCGCCGGCATGACATAGGCATTGTTGGCAAAGCCGACAAAGGGCGAGCGATCCGGTATATAGATGTCGAGCACGACATCCTTGAGCAGTTCCTCGCCATCGACCGACGGCAGGCCGGCGCGCAGGCGAATGGCATAGCGCCCGCCATGCAGCAGGCCGCCAATGCAGATCTGATCCTGCTCGGGCTCGACGGAAGCCTGCGGCGTATCGGCGACGACCACGAACGCCGACAAATCGGTCGAGCCATAGGGCAATGGGTCGGAAAAGACCGCGCAGACGCGCGGCGAGGCGGCCTCGGCATCGACGACGTGGTTGACCACGCGGAAGCCGTGCTGGGCGACGACACTATCGAGATGGGTGGCGACGGCCTCGTTTTCCGCCAGCTTCAGGCTCACCCGGTAGGTCGCGATGACCTCGCGCCACATTTCGCGATATTCCATCCCATTGGCCAAGGCAGCCAGGGCATCGGCGCGGTCCTGCGGCTCGCTGGCGCGCAGGAAGGCGTTCATGGCCGCCGAAGTGGCGAGGCGCGCCAGGTCGCCGCTATTGTCGCCTTCCGACAGACCCGCAACCGTTTCGGCTTGCGTCAGCGCCACCTGCGCCAGGGCCTGCCAGACCGCACGATCATTGGCATTGATGGCCAGGGCCTGCCGGTAGGCGGTGATGGCCGCGAGGGAATTGCCGGCCGCAGCGGCCTCCTCGGCGGAAGCCACCAAGTCGGCATAGGTGACCTTGGGCGGCGGCGCATCGGTCTGCGGCAGGCCACGGGCAAAGCTGCGCGCGGAATCGATGATGCTCTGGGCGGGGAACGGCAATTCGGCCTGGCGGACCGCTTCGATCACGGCCGGCGACGGCGCCCGGCTGACGCGGCCCGACACGGCACCGGCAAATTCGGTCTGCTCGCCGACCGCGCCCTTGAGGAAGCACCAGTTGGACTGGCTGTTGAAGGTGAAGGCACGGCAGATATTGTCGTCGGTGCAGGCCGCGGTGCAGGCATCGAGATCGGTATTGCGGATAATCGAATAATCGGAACCCGGCAGGTCGGTATCCTGCAGCAGCGTGACCTTGTGGTCAGCCGCCAGCGCCGGAGAGGCACCCAAGGCCAGAACCAGCGCCAGCCCCAGCGCGCGCATCTTCGAGATGACCTGCAGCATCGTTGCCCTCCCAAGCTCAACGCCACCATATGGACGCGAAGCTGGGGCGGAAACAAGGCCACAAAGAATATTGAATTGCCTGCAGATTGATGCTGGCAGGCCGCTAAAGAAGAAAGGCCCGCATCTATTGCGGGCCTTTCTCTATATCGCCGGGTTCCTACTCGTCCCGGTACACTTTTTCGCGGCGTTCGTGCATTTCCTGGGCTTCCAGGCTCAGCGTGGCGATGGGCCTTGCATCGAGCCGGGCGATGCCGATGGGATCGCCCGTTTCCTCGCAATAGCCATAGGTGCCGTCATCGATGCGCTTCAGGGCGGCGTCGATCTTGGAGATCAGCTTGCGCTGCCGGTCGCGGGTGCGCAGCTCAAGGGAACGATCGCTCTCGGAACTGGCCCGATCGGCCATATCAGGGTGATTCTGGCTCTCTTCCTGCAGGTTTTCGAGGGTTTCCCGGCTCTCGCGGAGAATGTCGTCCTTCCAGGCGTTGAGCTTTGCCCGGAAATACTCCCGCTGGCGCGGATTCATGAACGGCTCGTTGTCACTGGGCCGGTATTCAATCACTTCTGCAACCGAAGACATCAGCAGACTCAACTCCAATGCACCCCTAAGGCGGCCTATATATGCGCGTCGACCTCACCGGGCAAGCGTTCAAAAGTGGCGCTGCTTAACACGGGAAAGCCTCGGCGCGTCAGGCGCATAGCACAGTATTGACAACATTTTGATGATCGGGGCTCACGCCGAGGGGAAACGCCCGAACTTGGCCAGTTCCACGCGCACCCGCAGCTCGATGTCATCGAGCACCGCATCGAGACCCGGCAGCGAGTGCTCGCGCGCCTCCGACAGCATCGCCACCATGCTGTCCAGCCGGTCGGCACTGATCCGGCCAACCAGCAGATCCGCCTTGATATCGTCGAGCAGGTCGAGCAGCGAGGCGCCGCGACGCACCGCCTTCTTCCGGCCGGTCAACGGGCCGTCCACGGCCTGCAACGCCAGGATGGCGTCGATCCCGCCGGTGGCTTGCATAGGCACATTGCCCGCCACCCGCGCCGGGGCGCATTGCCGCCGGCCGGCACGAAATCCGCACCCGAGCCGGAACGGCCGATACCGCTGCCGCGGCCGGCGCCCGTCGTTCGATTGGTGGTTTCGATGCGCAAGGCTGGACTCAAATCACTTTGCTGCCGTCACCGGCAAAATCTGCCGCCAGCCGTTAACAAGGCATTAACGAACCCGGCAAGAATTGCTCACCACGTCCGCTTGACGAGCCAAACCCGGTTTGAAACATCCAAAATATCCTTGAATCCCAAGGCACTGCCGCTACCGGATCAAACTGGCACGGTTTTCGCAATGTGACCGTCGAACGCTGCGCCATGGGGATGGAGCGGCCAGACGACGGGGATGCCGGATGACCAAATCGCTGCTGCACAGGCTGATCGCGGGACTGCTCACCATGACAATGGTGTTGCTGCCTGCCATTGAAGCGCAGGCCGCCTCCGCCCGTATCAAGGATATCGTGAATTTCGAGGGCGTGCGCGAGAACCAGTTGGTCGGCTATGGCCTGGTGGTCGGGCTCAACGGCACCGGCGACAGTCTCAACAACTCCCCGTTCACCAAGCAGTCCCTGCAATCCATGCTGGAGCGGCTGGGCGTCAACACCGCCGGCGAGAATGTCCGCACCGCCAATGTGGCGGCGGTGATGGTCACCGCCAATCTGCCCCCTTCGCCACCCAGGGCTCGCGCATGGATGTGTCGGTCGCCGCACTTGGTGATGCCGATAGCCTGCAGGGCGGCACATTGCTGGTGACCCCGCTGCTCGGCGCCGATGGCGAGGTCTACGCCATCGCCCAGGGCCCGGTTTCCATCAACGGCTTCAAGGCCCAGGGCGACGCCGCCACCATCATTTCCGGCGTGCCGACCACCGGCCGCATTTCCTCCGGCGCCCTGATCGAGCGCGAGATCGACTTCCATCTCGGCAGCCAGACCTCCTTGCGCCTGGCCCTGCGCAACCCGGACCTCACCACGGCGCGCCGCATCGCGCTGGCCGTCAACGACTTCATCGGCGCCCCCACGGCAACGCCGGAAGACCCGGCCACGGTGCGCCTCACCCTGCCCTATGGCTTCAACGGCAATATTGTCGACCTGCTGACCGATATCGAACAGTTGATGGTCCAGACCGACCAGACGGCCAAGATCGTCATCGACGAGAATTCCGGCATCATCGTCATGGGCAAGGATGTGCGCGTGTCGAGCGTGGCGGTGGCACAATCCAACCTCACCGTCACCATCGCCGAAAATCCCACCGTGGTTCAGCCCAATCCACTGAGCCTGGGCGTCACCGCGGTCGAGCCCAATACCAACCTCAATGCCAACCTGTCGGAAAGCGCCCTGTCGGTCGTCAATGAATCCGTGTCGCTGCAGGAACTGGTCGATGGGCTCAATGCCCTGGGCATTTCCCCGCGCGACCTGATCGCCATTCTTCAGGCGATCAAGGCCACCGGCGCGTTGCAGGCCGAAATCGAGGTGCTGTAATGTTCGTCAATAACAATACGCAGCCAGGATCGACGCTTACCCCGGCCCAGATCGCCAGGGTCCGCCACCAGGCCGAAGAACTCGAAGGTGTGTTCCTCAACACGCTGACCAAGGAACTCTTCTCGTCCATCAAGACCGATGCCAGCGTCATGGGCGGCGGGTTCGGGGAAGAAACCTGGCGATCCATGCAGTCCGAACAGCTCGCCGCGACCATGGCGCAGAATGGTGGGCTGGGCATCGCCGAACAACTCCTGCCCGACCTGCTCGCCATGCAGGAAGCGGCCAATAACCAGAACATTTTGCCCGGAGCCTATAAATGACCGCAGCCGCACGCCTCGCCGCCCTCGACAGCCTGCCGGCGGACGAACTCTGCCGCTTGGCCGAAAGCGCCCTGTCGGCACTGGTCGACGTGATGAACCAGGAAACCACCCTGCTCCGCGCCGGCCATATGCGGCAGGCCAATGCCCTGACGCCCGAAAAGACCCGGCTGGCGCAGGACTATGTGGGCTTTGCCCGCTCGGTGCAGCGCCAGAGCCTGCGGCTGAGCACCGAAGCGCCCGCTGCCGTCGAACGGCTGCGGCTGGGCCATGAAAGCCTGGCCACCCAAATGGCCGAGAACCTGCGCGTGCTGGCCACGGCGCGCATGGTCACCGAAGACCTGCTGACCGACGTCGCCAAAATCGTCGGGCAACAGAACAAGGCAAAGACCTATGGACGCGGCGGCGCGATCACAGCAGATGCGACAACATCGGCACGCGGCATCGCAATCAACCGCGCCCTTTGACTTGGACTCAATTTTAACCAACTACGACGGATTGAAGTAACCGACCCGCAATTGCGGTGTATATACGATGACGACTGGCATTCGTGTATGCACTGGACAGCGTCATGATCACTGCAGTTGCGGCAGATCCAATCATCAGTAGCGGCGGCCTCGCTGGCTACCGGCAGCGCCCCACCACCGGGGAACGCAGCCTGCTGCCTGACAGCCCGCCGCCAGCGCCGAAGAATTCCGGTGCGAGCGACAATGGCGCCTTTCCCCAGCAGGATGCGCAGGCCGAGCCTTCGCCCGAGCCGCGCCCGGATGCCGGCTCCATGTTCGCCGCTGCCGTGATCGCGGGCGCCTTGCCGCCCGTGCCGACCACGATGGAAGAGCTGATCATGCGCATCGGTTCGATCCCGATCCCGCCGGAATCCCAGGCCAGGCTCAAGGATCTCCTCGCCTAGGTTAATACAGCATCACCAGCCATTGTGCTGCATATGGTCACGAGCCCCGGATTTCCGGGGCTTTTTTCTTCGCGCCAATACAGCATCACGCGCAATTTGCCTAAATATTCGTCACCCGCTTAATGCTTCTTTAGAGGCTGCCGGATGAGGATCGGCTTGCCTCAGGAGAGGCGTGTTAGTTTGCGTAATCCTAGAAAAGGACTTAGTAGCATGGGTGATATCTCCCTCTCGAAAGCCGTTCGCTCGAACCTGCTTTCCCTCCAGAACACCGCCAACCTGATGGCCCAGACGCAGGAGCGTCTCGCTACCGGTAACAAGGTGAACTCGGCTCTCGACAACCCCACCAACTTCTTCACTGCTGCCGGCCTCAACAGCCGCGCCGGCGACCTGAACCAGCTGATGGACTCGATGGCTAACGGCATCCAGACCCTGAAAGCCGCCGATAATGGCCTGACCTCGATCACCAAGACCCTGGAATCCATGCAGTCGACGCTGCGCCAGGCCCGTCAGGACAAGTCGTTCCAGACCTCGTCCTACACCATTGCTCTGGGTGACACCCCGGCCGGCACGGAAGTCATGTCGTTCAGCGGCGGCGCGATCGGCGAAACAGCGCTCGACCTGAATCTCACCAAGACCATCAATGTGGCCGATGCCGCTTCGACCACGAGTACGGTCGACAGCCTGACCCGCGACAGCACGCTTGACGACGCCGGCTTCACCGCCGCCGGCACCTTCACTGTCAGCAATGGCACCCAGACCGCCACCTTCACCATCGCCGATGAAGAAGTTGACACCGTGGGCGCCCTTATCGACGCAGTCAACGGAACCGCGGGCCTGAACATCACGGCCAGCCTCACCGAAGACGGCGAAATCGCCTTTACGGCTGCCAACAACACCACGGGCATCACCATCGGCGGCACCGCCACCGGCGGCATTACCGGCGTGACCACCCAGGCAGTGCCGACCCCAGTGGACGGTTTTGTTGCCAAGACCGTCGATGAACTCGTGAAAGAGGTCAACGACAAGGCCGGCCCGTTTGCGGGGAATATCCGTGCGTCCAACGACAACGGCAAGCTCCGCATCGAGAACCTGTCGACCCAGGATCTGGACGTTGCGACGCCGACCGGCGTGACCGGTGAGACTACCATTACCGGCAACACCGTCCGTGCCGACCTGGCCAGCCAGTATAACGAACTGCGTGATCAGCTCGACAAGCTGGCTGACGATGCCTCGTTCAACGGTATCAACCTGCTGCGCGGCGACAAGCTGACCATCACCTTCAACGAGACCGGTACCTCGTCGATCGACATCAACACCAAGGGCGAAGAGGCCATCAACTCGGCCAACCTCGGTGTCGAGACCTGGATGGAAGCATCGACCCTGGACAGCGACAGCAACATCGACGCCGAACTGGCCAAGCTGAAGCTCGCTCTCAACGATGTCCGTTCGCAGTCGTCGGCTTTCGGCTCGAACCTGTCGATCGTGCAGAACCGTCAGGACTTCACCAAGAACATGATCAATACGCTGCAGACCGGCGCCGCCAATCTGACGCTGGCTGACATGAACGAGGAAGCCGCCAACCTGCTGGCCCTGCAGACCCGCCAGTCGCTGTCGAGCTCCTCGCTCTCGCTGGCTTCGCAGGCCGACCAGTCGGTCCTCCAGCTGATCCGTTAATCGGTTCTTCTCATCGCAATTGGAAAGGCGGGCTCCGGCCCGCCTTTTTTCGTTTGTGCCCCCCTCTTTGCGAGGCGCGGCACAAGCCGGCGCCGCAACATGGTTACCATCATGCCAACAAGCATGGTTAACGCCACATTAGGATTCTGTGCGCTAAAAGTGATGCAACCTCAAGGAGAGGCATGAGCCGACGATCGGCGCCGTAGTGAAGGAAGCACAATGTCCGATATCTCTCTCTCGAAAGCCGTTCGGTCGAACCTGCTTTCGCTGCAGAACACCGCCACCATGATGGCCAGGACACAGGAACGCCTGTCCACCGGCAACAAGGTGAACTCGGCTCTCGACAATCCGACCAATTTCTTCACGGCCTCCTCGCTCAATGCCCGCGCCGGCGACCTGAACTCGCTGATGGACTCCATGGCCAACGGCATCCAGACGCTCGAAGCGGCGGATAACGGCCTGACCTCGATCACCAAGACGCTGGAATCGATGCAGTCCACCCTGCGCCAGGCGCGGCAGGACAAGAGCTTCCAGACCGATTCCTTCTCGCTCGACCCTGAAAACATCGGCGTGGGCCTGGCTCGTACGCTCGACTTCACCAACGGGGCCTTCGAGACCCCCGGCAGCATCAACCTGCACAAGAATGTCATCGTGGGGCAGAACGGCTTCGTCAATGGCGGCACGGCCGGCAAGGCCGGTACGCTGGAGATCGAAACCCCCAGCCTCAATGGCGGCACGGCCATCACCGTGGCCTTCACCGCCGCCGATACGGTCGAGACCTTCGCGGCCAAGATCAATGCCCACATCTCCACCCTGAGCGATGGCGGCGGCGTGACAGCCCGCGCGGTGAACGGTCAGCTCGAAATTGCCAGCGCCAAGGCGGAACCCGTCACACTGGCCGGCACGGAACTCGAATATGTCGGCCTCGGCGGCGCGGACGAAGCAGCCACCCCGGCAACCCGCAATGGCTCTGCAGCCGTGGCGGCCGGCGCCATCGGCGCCTTCTCCTTCACCATCAACGGACTGACAGTCAATGTCGGTGCCGTCAACAACGTCGCGGCGACGGACAATGCCGACGCCATCGTCGATTACATCAACAACTCCTCCGCCGCCCAGGCCGCAGGTGTGGTGGCCAGCAACAATGCCGGCGTCATCGAGCTCGAAAATGCTGATGGCAAGAACTTCACGGTGAACGGCACCGGCCTCACCACGCTCAATATCGCGGCCGGCGCCACGACGGATGGTATTCCAGCCTCCGGCACGGCCGTCCCGACAGTCCAGGCCTTTGCGGTCAAGACCGTGGATGAGCTGGTGCGCGAGATCAACCGAGACCTCCGAGCTCAAGACCAAGATCCGCGCCAGCAACGACAATGGCAAGCTGCGCATCGAGAACCTGTCCACCCAGGAACTCGATATCGCCGGCGTCACCTCCTCGGGTATCGTCGATGGCACCTCGTTCGGTGCAGCCAAGATTGACGGAAACTCCGTGCGTGGGGACCTCGCCGAGCAGTTCAACGAGTTGCGCGACCAGCTCGACAAGCTGGCCGACGACGCCTCGTTCAACGGTATCAACCTGCTGCGCGGCGACAACCTCAAGATCACCTTCAACGAAAACGGCACGTCTTCGATCGACATCCAGACCAAGAATGGCGATGCTTTGAGCGCCGCCAATCTCGGCCTGTACGACCTGATCGCGAAGAATCTCGATGCGGATGCCGACATCGACACCCTGCTCGGCGAAGTGAAGATGGCCCTGGCCAACGTGCGCTCCCAGGCCTCGTCCTTCGGCTACAATCTGTCGATCGTGCAGAACCGCCAGAACTTCACCAAGGAAATGGTCAACACGCTGCAGACCGGCGCCGCCAACCTGACGCTGGCCGACATGAATGAGGAAGCCGCCAACCTGCTGGCCCTGCAGACCCGCCAGTCGCTCAGCTCCTCCTCGCTGTCGCTGGCTTCGCAGGCCGATCAGTCGGTTCTCCAGCTTCTCCAGTAAACGCTCCGTTCAGGACGATCATCGCATCAAGGCGGGCCTCGGCCCGCCTTGATTGTTTTCGCCATGATCGCAAGCTAGACCTGACGGTGACATATTCGAGTCGCGGAGGCTGGTTGAATGGCGCTCAAGGTGGAGCTCAAGCCGGGCGAAAAGCTGCTGGTGGGCAACTGCATCATCACCAATTCCGATCAGCGGACGCGCCTGTTCATCGATGGCCGCGCGCCGATCCTGCGGGAAAAGGACATCCTGACCGCCGAAACGGCCAATACCCCGGCCAAGCGCATCTATCTAGCGGTGCAGTTGATGTATATCGGGGATGATATCGGGCTGACGCGGGACCAATATTTTTCGCTGGTCAACGAGTTCCTCGAAGCCGTCCCGTCATCCACAGAAATAGTAAACCAAATCAACAACGAGATATTAACCGGGCAACTGTACAAGGCTCTGAAGGCTGCTCAACGCCTCATCGAGTACGAACAGGATCTCTTTTCCAATGCATCAACAGGGCGCTAGTGCGTACCAGCAGACCGCCAAGGTCGTCGAATCGTCCCGCGAGCGCGAATCCGCGCTGCTGATGAAGGCGGCGGCCGGCCTGCAGAAGATCAAGGATGAGTGGCCCGACAGCTACGACAGCCTGAAGCCCGCCCTGACGTTCAATCGCAAGCTGTGGACCATTTTCATGGCCTCGGTGACCAAGGACGACAGCCCCCTGCCCCATGATGTGCGCCAGAATATCGCCAATCTGGGCATGTTCATCATGAACCAGACCCGCGACATCCTGCTCGACGTCAATCCCCAGCCCCAGCAGCTCGACGTGCTGGTGCGGCTCAACCGCCAGATCGCCGCCGGCCTGCGCGGCATGTAATTCGGCATCAATGCCTGCAAAAAAGCCCCTCGCAGTGCGAGGGGCTTTTGCATTTTGGCGGGATGGTTCGGCTAGATGAAGTTCACCAGGCTGAGCTTGCTGACCATCGAGGTCGTCTGGTAGCTCGCCTGCAGGCGCGTCTGCAGCGCCAGGATTTCCATGGCCACATCTTCCTTGCTCACCGTTTCGATATCGCTGAGCAGGTTGTCAAGCTGGGCCTTGTAATTGGTGTGGCGCTCGGCCGAATTATTGTTGGCAATCTGCGCCACGGCCAGTTCCATCGTCAGGATTTCGATGGAGCCACGTTCCGAATTGTGTGACTCCGACATTTCCGATTGCTGGCGCAACGCCATGGCATCGAAACGGGCCAGCGCATTCGGATCGCCGTCCGGATAGGTCTCGACCGACATGGCACCGAGCGTGCGGATCATACGCAGAAAACCGGATTCATTGGCTTCAAGACCGTAGGCGACCCGACTGGAATCATCGACCTGGGCGGTCACGCTCTGACGCGGATTGCCTTCGGCAAGCATGGCGGTCTGCGTCAGGGCCAGTTCCAGGCCCTTGGCGAAGTTTGCCGCATTTTCGTCGGCGCTGCCGCCAATGCTGAACTGGCCGGCCATGGCCTTGCCGGTCACCGCGGTCAGTTGAACCGTGCGCGTCGTGCCATCGGGCTCCCGAAGGGTGACGCTGACCACTTCATTGGGCGTCAGCGTGGCCGAGAAAGCGACATTGACGCTGCTGGGATCGGCGCCGGTATAGGTGGTGTCGATATTGGCCGTGTCGGCCGAGACGCCGATGATCTGGAAACCATGCGCCGCCGAAACCGGCGACTTTTCCTGCAGGGTCACGACGCCGCCCGCCGTATCGATGCCCAGCCGCCCCAGCCCTTCGGCCGCGACGGCCGGTGACTGGCCGCGATACCATAGCACGGTATCGGCATCGGTGGCCACCTTGAGCGCCGTCGCGGTCGCCGGATCGCCATCGACGCGCAGGGCCGGCTCGCCCGGACCATTGAAGAACATTTCCGCCGCCGCGAAGGTGGACGCTGCTTCCAGATCGGACCCCGCCGCCGCCTCGAGACTCGTCTGCAAGGCAGCTTGGAAGTTGGTCGCGGTAACGGCCGGATCGGCGGGAACAGCGGGGGCCGACAGTGCCGGGATCGACCACGAACTGGCCGGGACCGGCAGGTCCGTCCTCGGGTGCGATCGCCGTCAGCGTGATCTGGGTATCGCGACCATCGGGCAGTTGCAGCCCCAGAGTAATGGTCTGGCCGGGCAACATCTGCGCGGCGGGCGGCGCTTCGAAGGTGATGGTATTGGTATTGCCCGGCTGCGGCACGGCGGCCGGTGACGGCGCCACGCTACCGACATTGACGGAGGCCAGCGGGGCGGTGCTGGTCACGCGCAGCAGCTTGAAGCCGAACGGGTGAATACCATCCTCGGTCAGGCTGACGGAATTGGGGGTCGGCTGATCCAGCACCAGGCGCCCGAGGCCATCGGCGCCGGCATCGGCGGCCTTGCGCTCGCCCACCACGGTCTTGAAGCCATCCTTGCCGCCGATGCCTTCGAGCAGGCTGTTGGTATCGGGCAGCGGGGCGCTGTCGGTATTGGCGCCGCCGAACAGATAGCGGCCTGCGACATCGGCATTGAGCAGGGTCACCAGCTCGTCGAACCGCGCCTTGGACAGGCCTGGCAGGGTAGCCATATTGATATTGTTGGTGCCGTATTGCCCCTGCACCGCCGAATTGCGCGTTTCCGCTTCCATGGCATCGAGGCGCGTCATGGTCTTGTCGAGGAAGCTCAGCCGCAGGTTGACCGTGTCGATATTGGCCGAGAAGCCCTCGATCTTGCTCAGACGCGCCCGCACCGACAGCGACATGGGCAGGTCGCGCCCCATTTCGGAGAGCTTGGAGGCTTTCTCGCCGGTACCCAACTGCATCTGCAGCGTGGCAAAGCGATCCTGCATCTTCGAGATGACGCCGAATCCGGTCTGCAGCGGAAACATCGACTTGTTGACGATCATCCTACTCTACTCCTTCACGACCGCGCCCAAGGACCAACTCACGTGGCCGCCAGCAGCGCGTCGAGCAGTTCCTTGACCACCGACACCACACGCGCATTGGCGGCATAGGCATTCTGCAATTCCATGAGGCGTGCCATTTCCTCGTCGACATTGACGCCGTAGTCGGATTCCATCTGGTCCACGATGGTATCCAGCGTCAGTTGCCGGTCGGCATTCCTGGTAATGGCGGCATTGGCGGTCGAACCCTGGAAACTGACCACCTGCGAGATCAGCTCGCTGAGATTGCCGCTGAGCTGGAAGCGGCCGGCATTGGCCACCGGATTGCCGCCGGATACGAACTGCATCTTGTTGAGCTGGTCGATCACATAATTGGCGCGGTCGGCATCGCCCAGCGTGCCCCCGACCTCGTGCTGCACCAGCAGGCGATTGTCCGCGATGATGGCCGGATCGATGGAAATGCGCGCCGCAAAGCCCTGCTTCTGCGGCGGATCGGTATCGAGGTTGTTGGTGAAAGCCGAATTGCCCTGATCCACGAACAGGTTGAAGCCCAGCCCCGAGCCCTGCAATCCCGTCGAGCTCGAACGGGCGACGAGCGTGCGCACGTCGGTATTGCCCGCCGCACCATCGTCTAGGATACGAAGATTGTTCGTCCCGGTGCTGCTGATGTTCAGATTGGGCAGCTTGGCGTCGAGCGTCGCGGCAACGGCGGTTGCGCCGGCCGAGAAATCCACGCCAATGACCCGCTGGCCGGAGGCGTCGATATAGTCCTGCGCCTGGCTGGTATTGACGATGCGGACCCGCTTTTCCACGCCGTTCTCGGCATAGGTGAGCAGCACATCGTTACCCGGCGCCAGGTTGGAAATATCGACATCCAGCCCTTCGGCGGTGCCATCGGTGGCGGCGACGCCATCGGTTCTGTTGGTCGAGAAAGCCATGGCCAGGCTGGCCGCGATCTCGTCGAGTTGCTCCTGCGCCTCGACCAGCGTCTTGTCGCGCAAGGCGACCAGACCGCCGAGTTCACCGCCCTGCAACACCCCCTGCGCCAGCAGGTCGATGGTGAGGCCTGACGGGGTCGTCAGCGTCATCTTGCCGACCGTACTCTTGGCCGGGTCCGGATCGAAGGTCGAGTTCGGCGACAGGGTACCGGCGCTCTCGAACTTGAAGCTCGAAACGCCATTGTCGAGCAGGCCGACGCCGGACCGCGTCATCAGCGCCACCGTGCCATCGGGACGGTAATCCGCCCGCACGTCGATCATCTCGGCGACAGAGGAAACCAGGCGGTCGCGCTGGTCGAGCAGCGCTGCGCGCGAGGAGTCCGTCATGCCCAGATCGAGCATGCGGTGGTTGACCTCGGCGAGCGAGTTCAGCATGCCGTTGAGGCTGTGGACGTTGGCGGCGATCTGCCCTTCGGTCTCCTGCCGCATCCCCTGGATGGTGGTGGACAGCCGGTTGAGCGTTTCCACCATGTTCTGCGCCGCAGCGACGGCATCGGCCCGCGCATTGTAGTCGTCGGGGCTGGTTGCGATGCCTTGCAGCGCGTTCTGCAGGTTGCCGAACACCGTATCGAGCGAGCCGGCCGTGCCGGGCTTGCCCATGAAGCCCTGCATGCGGTCGAGGAAGCTGGCCTGGATGCTCGAATTGGCGGAATCCGACACCTGGCGAGTGTAATAGGCCTGCAGGCTGGCATTGAAGGCGCGCTGCGTGCCCACGGAGCGCGCGTAGCTGCTGTCCTGCGAATTGTAGTCGACAATGTTGAGCGTCTGCCGGTGATAGCCGGGCGTACCGGCATTGGCGACGTTGCGGCTCAGGATGTCGAGCGAGTCCTGATTGACCCGCAGGCCGGACACGGCGTTGATAAGGGACGATGTCAGACCCATTCACGGGACTCCGCACTGAACAAGGCGGTTCGGGGCACCGGCCCCGAACCCTACTGCCGGACCCGCCTCAGCGGACCATATTGAGCGCTTCCTGCAGCATCTCGTCGGCGGTGCTGACGATGCGCGTGCCGGCCGCATAGGCCTGCTGCGTCACGATCAGCTTGGTGAATTCGTCGGAAATGTCGGTATTGGACGCTTCCAGTGCTCCGCCGATAATGCCCGAACCGGCAATGTCGAGCAGTGCCTCGCCGGATTCCGACGTTGCCGCGAAGACGCCGCCATCCAGGCGCTTCAGCTTGTTGATGGCGTTGAATTCGGCCGTCACCACCTGCGCCATGTCGATGCGTTCGCCATTGGAATAGGTGGCAACCACCCGGCCATTGTCATTGATGGCCACCGAGACGAACTCGCCCGCGCCATAGCCGTTCTGGTTGATGACCGAGACATTGGCCGTGCCGTTGACGTCAGCAAACTGCGACATGCCGTTGTCGTAGCGCATTTCCACGTCGCCGATCGCCACGCCGTTCACGTTGAGACCGGTCAGTGTCGTGGCGCCGGTCGAAGGCAGGGCCAGCGAGCCGTTCGCGGCGAACTGGAAGGTCTCGTTGACGCGGGTCCACTTGGTTTCCGCGCCGGCCGCATTGCTGTTGGACATGTAGTAGAGGTGCCAGGTATCGGCCCCGCCGCTGGTGGCCTGGGGGCTGTCCACCTTGGCCCAGCGCAGGGTGACGGCCGCCGGAGCACCATTTTCGGCATAGACCGTGATGGCGCCGCCATAGATCGAGTTGGACTCGAACTTGACGTTCTGGTCGGCCGTGATGCTGTTGACGGGTGTGCCCTGCGGCACCGAGCTTACCGGCTGGGTGGTGGTGAAACCCAGGGCGGTACCGCCGCCGCCATCGGTAGCGCTCACCGCTAGGCTGACGCCGGAGCCGGTCGGCATGGTGACCACCAGGTGGTCCGAGCCATCCAGGGCGACCGTGGAGCCGCCGGCGCCCGTCCGCCCCTGCATGTGGGTTTCAATGGCAGCGGCAAGTCCGGCCAGGGTATTGGTCGGCGCGACCGAGATGTCGATATACATATTGGCGGCATTGTTCGCCGGAATCGTGCCGCCATCCTGGAAGTGATAGGTGAACGGCGTCCCGCCGACATCGATCCTGACGGAGTCGCCATCCAGATCGGTGATGGCGGCGGCCCATGGCGCGCTCGAGATGGAATTGGCGGACGTGAATGTCGCGGCCGGATCGTAGTCCGCCGCATGCAGCAGCTCGCTGTTCGGAACATTGGCCCGATACGCGCTGGTCTTCGGCATCTGCGGCAGGTTGGCCTGATAGTTGATGCTGTTCGTCTGCCGGGCCGGCAGGAAGGAGTTGGACAGCTTGATGACTTCAGGCACCGAGCCCGAAATATTGCCCGTACCCGGATCGATCGGCAGGCCCTTGAGGTAATAGCCGGCGCCATTGACCAGCATACCGTCCTTGTCGATCTCGAAATCGCCGCGGCGGGTATAGAAATTGGTGCCGGCGAACACGGCATTGCCGTCCGACTGACCGACTTTGGGTTCGACCACGAAGAAGCCGTTGGAATTGAGCGCGATGAAGGTCTCGTTCGAAACCGTCTTGATATCGCCCTGCACATCGTTGGTGCCGCGCGACTGGGCCAGCACGGCGCCGGGCACCTGGCGCGAAATCGGGGCATCGGGAATGAGATCGAGGAAATCGGTCTCGATCCGCTTGTAACCCGTGGTCTGCGAGTTCGCGATATTGCCCGAGATATTCTCCAGCGCGTGGGCCTGGGCCCGCAGACCGGTCACCGCACTGGAAAGAGCGCCATAAATGCCCATGTGATACTCCGTAAAACCCGTTTGCGTCACCGGACGCGTTCGCCATATCTGATGCAAACGGGATGCCAACTCGGCGCAACGTTGAATTTGTTGAGCTTTTTGGCCCGGACAGGTCAAAATGTGGCAACATGTCGGCAATTGAGTCCGAGCGGGCGGCAGAAATTGCCGCCCGCTTGTGAAGGCGGGGCGGTTGCAGTAATGCAAGGGCCTGAAATTCCGGGGCATTCCATGCTGTTCAGTAGTGCCGATGAGTTCGTGAAAGCGCCACGCCGCGCCGTGACGGTGTTCGGCATGGCCGGCGTCGGCAAGACGCGGCTGTCCAACATGCTGCGCGCCAGCAAGTGGTTTCACTACTCGGCCGACTATCGCATCGGCACGCGCTATATGGGCGAGTACATCGTCGACAACTTCAAGCTCGAGGCGATGAAGGTGCCGTTCCTGGCCGAGCTGCTGCGCTCGGACTCGATCTACATCTCGTCCAATATCACCTTCGATAATCTCGATCCGCTATCGACCTATCTCGGCACGCCCGGCAATCCCGACAAGGGCGGCCTGCCGCTGGCCGAATACCAGCGCCGCCAGGAGCAGCACCGGATCGCCGAGGTCGATGCGCTCAAGGACGTGCCGCATTTCATCGAGCGCGCCAAGGCGCTCTATGGCTATGACGATTTCATCGCCGATACCGGCGGCTCGCTGATCGAGGTGATCGACCCCACCGACCCCGAAGACCCTGTCGTCAAGACGCTGGCCGCCTCGACCGCCCTGCTCTACATCCGCGGCACGGAAAAGGACGCGACCGAACTGGTGCGCCGTTTCCGGCAGTCGCCCAAGCCCATGTATTACCGGCCGCCCTTCCTCCTCGAGAAATGGGCCGAATACAAGCTGATCAACGGCATCGTGGAAGATTGCGATGTCGACCCGCTGGGCTTCGGCGCCTGGGGCTTCGAGGCGCTGCTGCATGACCGGCTGCCGCGCTACCAGGCGCTGGCTGATAATTTCGGCTATGTGGTCGAAGCATCGGACCTGGCCACGGTCCGCGACGGCGACGAATTCATCGATCTCATGGCCGCCGCGATCGAGCAGCGAATGCGTTAGCGCGGGCTCCGCTGGAGACGCGCACCGCCTGAATCGCTTTTCGATCAAACTCGTTCAAGAGGCTGATATGCCTATCCGAATTCCCGACAATCTGCCTGCCCGCAAGACCCTCGAAGACGAGGGCGTCTATGTGATGGATTCCGCGCGCGCCGCAAGGCAGGACATCCGCCCGCTCGAAATCGGCCTGCTCAACCTGATGCCCAACAAGGAGCGCACCGAAACCCAGTTCACCCGCCTCATCGGCTCGACGCCCCTGCAGGTGGACCTGACGCTGGTGCGCGTGACCGAGCACCAGTCCAAGAATACGTCCGAAGACTATCTGCGAACCTTCTACAAGACCTGGGAAGAGGTGCGGGAGAAGAAGTTCGACGGCTTCATCGTCACCGGCGCGCCCATCGCCAACATTCCCTTCGAGGAGGTGCGCTACTGGCCCGAAATGCTCGAAATCATGGATTGGACGCAGACCAATGTGCACCACACCATGTTCATCTGCTGGGGCGCGCAGGCGGCCTTGCACCACTTCCATGGCGCCAGTCGCTACCGCATGGCCGAAAAGGCCTTCGGCGTGTTCCGCCACAAGGTGATCAACCCGCGCTCACCCTTCCTGCGCGGCTTCTCGGACAGCCCGATGATCCCCGTGTCGCGCTACAACGACATCGACCGGACCACCCTCGGGCCGGATCTCGATGTGCTGATCGACAATGCCGACATCGGCGTCTGCATGCTGGGCGATGAAAAGCACCGCGCCGTGCATTTCCTCAACCACCTGGAATATGACAACCGCTCGCTGGCCGACGAATTCGAGCGCGACCAGAAGGCGGGGCTGGACACGCCGCCACCGCTCAACCTCTTTCCCAATGGCGACACATCGGCCACGCCGGAAAACCGCTGGCGCAGCCATGCCCATCTGCTGTTCCAGAACTGGATCAACGAGATCTACCAGACCACGCCATATGAGATGGACAGGATCGGCACTGGCGTCTGACCCGGTCGGGCTCCGCCACGGCGGAGCCCAAACGCTTGAACCGCCGCCACAAATCCCTATCTTGCGCAGGGACAAGTGAGACAAAAGCGTGCCCCAGCCACCCACGACCATCGTCGACGAACTGGGCATTGCCCTGTCCAACCTGGCCGATGCCGCCACGGGCGCCTTTACCCCGACATTGCGGCTGGGCGTGACCGGCCTCAGCCGGGCCGGCAAGACCATCTTCATCACCGCCTTGGTGCATAACCTGCTGACTGGCGGCCGCCTGCCCGGCTTCGCGCCGCTGGCCGAAGGCCGCTTCATCGGTGCGCGGCTCGCCGAATATCCCGACGCCACCATTCCCCGCTTTGCCTATGAGCAGCATCTGGACGCGTTGACCGGCAGGGTGCCGACCTGGCCGGAAAGCACGCGGCGGATTTCTCAGTTGCGCGTGGTGCTGAAATTCCAGTCCAAACACTGGTATTCCGGCATGACCGGCCCTTCCACTGTCAATCTCGACATTGTCGACTATCCCGGCGAATGGCTGCTCGACCTGCCTTTGCTGGGCCTGAGCTTTGCCGAATGGAGCGCCGAGGCGCTGGACCGCGCCGACCGCCCCGGCTCCGGCAAGGAGGCCGGACCGTTCCTCGACCTGCTTGAAAGCATCGATCCGCTCAAGGAGGCCAACGATCCCGACGCGGAGAAGCTGGCCACCGCTTTTACTGACTATCTGCGCAAGAGCCGGGAACATCAGGCGCTCTCGACCCTGCCGCCCGGCCGTTTCCTCCTGCCCGGGGACCTGGAGGGTTCGCCCGCACTGACCTTTGCCCCGCTACCACCGCAGCGGCAGGCCATTCGCGGCAACAGCCTCTACGCCATGCTGGAGCATCGCTACGAGGCCTACAAGGACCGCGTGGTCCGCCCCTTCTTCCGCGACCACTTTGCCCGGCTGGACCGACAGATCGTGCTGGTGGACGCGCTGCGGGCGCTCAATGCCGGCCCGACGGCCGTGGCGGACCTGGAGACCGCGCTGACGGCTGTGCTCGGCTGCTTCCGGCAGGGCGAGACCAATCCCCTGCTGCGGCCCTTCGTGCGCAAGATCGACCGGATATTGTTCGCGGCCACCAAGGCCGACCATGTGCATCACACCAGCCATGACCGGCTGGAAGCCATTCTCAATCGCCTCGTGGCCAATGCCGGCAAGCGCGCGCGCTTTGCCGGGGCCGAGGTCAAATCCATCGCCATGGCCGGCATTCGCGCTACGCGCGAGGGCACGATCAGCGAAGGTGGTGAAACGCTGCCGACCATTATCGGCACGCCGATGAAAGGCGAGGTGCTTGATGGCACCACCTATGACGGCAAGACGGAAATCGCCTTGTTTCCCGGTGACTTACCGGAACGGCCGGATTCATTGTTCGAAGACGGCACGCCCGTCGCGCTCAACTTCCTGCGCTTCACCCCGCCGCAGAAGCTCGACCGCAACGCCAATGGCGACGTGGTGCTGCCCCATATCCGCTTCGACCGCGCGCTCGACTATCTGGTGGGAGACTGGCTCGCATGAAACGTCCCGTCGCGCGCCCGACCGCGCAGGCTGCTGATACGCCCGAGCTCATCCGCGCGCCCCGGGCCTTCGCCCCGGCCAAGGTCGAGATAGCAGAGCCGGAATTCGACACGACACCGGATGAAACGCTGATCGCGTCCACGCCCCGCCGCATGGGCTGGGTCGGCCGGCTGGCCTGGACCGCCGGCGGCATATTGGTCTCGGCTGGGCTGGGCCTCGCTGCCGACCGGCTGATCCGCGATCTCTTCGCCGCCAATGAATGGCTTGGCTGGCTCGGGCTCGGCGTGCTGGGCGTGTTCCTCATCGCCGTGCTGGCGCTGGCCGCCCGCGAAGTTTTCGCGCTGCGCCGCCTGCGGGTGCTCGATGCGCTGAAGCGCGATGCGGCGCAGGCGACCGCCGACAACGACGGACATAAGGCGAAGCGGGTCGTCGACAGTCTTGAGGGCATCTATGCCGGCCGGCCCGACCTGGCGCGGGCGCGGCAGGGCGTGGCCGACAACCTGCCCCATATGTTCGATGGCCACGAGATGATCGCGCTGGCCGAACGGAGCCTGATGGCGCCGCTCGATGCGCGGGCGAAAGTGCTGACCGCTGCGTCGGCACGGCGCGTGGCGCTGGTGACCACGGTGTCGCCCCGCGCGCTCGTCGATATCGCCTTCGTCATCTATGAGAGCATCCGCCTCGCCGGGGCCATTGCGGCGCTCTACGGAGCCCGTCCAGGCCTGTTCGGCTTCTGGCGGCTCACTGGCGCCATCCTGGCCCATCTGGCCGTCACCGGTGGCCTGGTGCTGACCGACGGTGTGGTGGAACAACTGGTAGGCCAGGGGCTGGCGGCCAAACTCTCCGCCCGGCTGGGCGAGGGCGTGGTCAATGGATTGATGACGGTGCGCGTCGGCATCGCCGCCATGCGCGTGGTCCGCCCCCTGCCCTTCGAGACGCAGAAACAGCCCATGGTGCGGGACTTCATCCCCGAACTGACCAACGTCACTGCTGCTCAGGCAAAAAGTCCTCAGTAGACCTCATGGTGAGCCTGTCGGACCACGAGGTCGTGGCAGGATTTGGTGCGCCCGACCTCGTGGTTCGACGGGCTCACCATGAGGTCTCAGGATCGTCAGTCCTTGGCGGCGCTCGGTGCCAGGGTGACCTTGAGCCCATCGATCGCATCGCTGCACAGAATCTGGCAGCAGAGCCGGGAGTTGGAGCGGACATCGCCGACGCTGTCGAGCATGTCTTCTTCCTCGTCGCTGGGCGCGCCAACCACGTCCAGCCACTCCTTGTCGACATAGACATGGCAGGTGGCGCAGCTCATGGCACCACCGCATTCGGCCTTGATGTTGAGGCCCCAGTCGCGAATGACCTCCATGACGCGCCAGCCCTCGAGCCCTTCGAGCTCGTGGTTTTCGCCGGCCTGGTCTGTGACATGGATGATCATGGGCAGCTTCTCAATATCAGGCAACGCCGAGCTTTTTCTGCAGCTTGGTGGAGCTGGTCGTATACTGGAACACCACCCGCTCGTCCGGCGAAACGATCTTCTTGGCAGCCTGGGCCATCAGCGCCGCTTCATGGAAGCCGGAGAGGATGAGCTTGAGCTTGCCGGGGTAATAGTTGATGTCGCCAATGGCGAAGATGCCCGGCACCGAGGTTTCGAACTTCTCGGTGTCGACGACAATCGTATTGTCGTTGAGTTCGAGCCCCCAATCGGCCACCGGACCCAGCTTCATGGTGAGGCCGAAGAAGGGCAGCAAACGCGTTGCGGGCACGGAGAGATCGCCGGCATCGGTGGTCAGGTGCACGTGGTTGATCTGGCCATTCTCGCCGTCGAGCTTGGCGATCTGGCCGGTGAGGAAGTTGATCTTCCCCTCGCCCACCAGCTCCTGCATCTTGTTGACCGAGGCCGGGGCCGCCTTGAACACGGCGCGGCGGTGGACCAGGGTCAGCGAGCGGACGATGGGCTGGAGATTGAGGGTCCAGTCGAGCGCGGAATCCCCGCCCCCGACGATGACCACATCCTGGCCGCGGAAATCGTCCATCTTGCGGACGGAATAGAAAACCGATGTGTTTTCAAACGCTTCGATGCCATCCACCGGCGGGCGCTTGGGCTGGAACGAGCCGCCACCGGCCGCGATCACCACGACCTTGGCATGGAACACCTCGTCGGCATCGGTCGACAGCTTGAACGAGCCGTCCGCCTGCTTTTCGATGGTGTTGATCATGCGGTTGAAGTGGAATTCCGGTGCAAACGGCGCAATCTGGGCCATCAGATTTTCGGTCAGTTGCTGGCCGGTGACCACGGGGAAGCCGGGAATGTCGTAGATGGGCTTTTCGGGATAAAGCTCGGCGCACTGGCCGCCGGGGCGATCCAGAATGTCGATGAAATGACATTTGAGATCGAGCAATCCGAGTTCGAAAGCCGCGAACAGCCCGCAAGGGCCCGCGCCGATCACAACGACATCGGTGGTGATTTCAGTGGTCATTTCGTCTCAAAGTCCGTTTTCACCGGGACGTCAAGGGTCCCGGGTAATATGAGTAACGCGATCCACTTACCTCAGTGGACGCGTCGAAGGAAGGGGCGAGTGCCGACGGGGACTTCCGCGGTGCCGACCGGCTGATAGAACAGCGCCACCTCGGGCAGCCGGTCCTCGATGAGCGCCTGGCGGGTCGGCTCGTGCGTGACCACGAAAGCGGTGAAGCCGCAGCGCCGCATCAGCGGAATCTGGTCCTGCAACACGTCACCAACGGCCCTGATTTCGTTAACGTACTGGTAACGTTGAGCGAGCAGACGCGCGGAAGAATAGCCGCGCCCATCGGTGAAGGCGGGGAACTTGATGGCGATCGAGGCAAAGCGCCCGACATCGGCTTCCACATCCTCGATCCGGTCGCCCGGCGACACCAGCAGACCCAGCGGATGCGGGTTGGCGAGAAAGGCGTCGCGGTTGGCCAGGAAGACCGGCAGCGGGACATGGGTGTAGCTGGCCGTGGCCGGATCGCTCCCCTCGGTCCATTCATGGAACGGGTCAGCCATGAAGGCGCCGTTCTTCCACAGCGTATGGCGGGTCGCGGCAGTCATCGGCGAGGCGATCGCTCCGTTGAAATCGAAATGGATGCCGCACTCTTTCTTGTTGAGGCCGCGCCACCGTCCGGCGCGCGGGTCCTCGCCCTCGGCAACAACCGAGGTGCAGGGCGCGCAACCGATCGACTTGTAGCCCTTAGCGAACAGCGGATGCTCGGGCAAGCCGTGGTCGATCTTGTACTGGTTGACATCGGCGTCGGAGAAATAGGCCAGCGGATTGACCTTGATGCGATCGTCGCTGGTCAGTTCGAAATGCGGCAGCACGCCGCGTTCCTTGGTCTGGAAACGCTTGCGCCCGGTGACCCAGCCGCCGAACTGCTCGGTGATCGGCTCCAGCGGCTCGGTCTTGCGGATATGGCAGCAGGAATCCGGATCGGTTTCCCAGAGGTCGCCATTGGGATCGAAGCGCTTCACATCCTCCACGGCAGGCCGGATGGCATGGACGTTGATGAGACCGAGATGCTTCTTGAGCGTCTCGACATAGTCGAGCGTCTCGGGGAAGTGCTTGCCGGTTTCGAGGAAATAGACCGGCATGGACGGATCGACCTGCGCCACCAGATGCAGCAGCACGGCGGAATCGGCGCCAAAGGACGAAACGATGGCGAGGTCGCCCGGCAGCACGTCGCTGATGGCATAGCGCAGCACGCCCAGCGCATCCATGTCGTCGAACATGCCGTTGAGAGCGACGATGCCCAGCGCGCGCAGCTTGTCATGCGCGGGCTGAGCAGGGGCGAGCTTAGGCAGCGCCATAAAGGGCCTCCTTGAAGGGGGCTTCGCCGAGGCGACGATAGGCCTCGATGAAGGTTTCCTCGGCGCTGGTACGGCGGGCGATATAGGTATCGACCAGGGTCTCGATGGCGCCGGGCACATTCTCGGCTTCGAAACCGGGCCCGATGATCTTGCCCACCGAAGCGTTCTCGGTGGCGTCGCCCCCAGGGTGATCTGGTAAAGCTCGCCGCCCTTCTTCTCCACGCCCAGAATGCCGATATGGCCGACATGATGGTGGCCGCAGGCATTGATGCAGCCGGAAATCTTGATCTTGAGATCGCCGATTTCGGCCTGGCGCTGGGGCTCGGCGAATTTGCGCGAGATTTCCTGCGCGATCGGGATCGAGCGGGCATTGGCCAGGGCGCAGAAATCGAGGCCCGGGCAGCAGATCATGTCGGTGATGAGCCCGGTATTGCCCTCGGCCAGGCCAGCCGCCACCAGCGCGTCATAGACCACGCGCAAGTCGGCAATGGCGACATGGGGCAGGACCAGGTTCTGTTCATGGGTAACGCGCAATTCGTCGAACGAATAGCGCTCGGCCAGATCGGCGACGACATCCATCTGCACATCGGTCGCATCGCCCGGTGCGCCGCCGACCGGCTTGAGCGAAATGGTGACCGAGGCGTAGCCAGGCTGGCGATGCGAATTGATATTGTTGTCGAGCCAGCGGCCATAGGCCGGGTCGATGATGGATTCGTAGGCCACATCGATCTTCGTGGCCGTCTGGACCTTGAAATCCGGCGCCGCGAAATAGGTGGTGATGCGATCGACTTCCTCGGCCGGCAGGGTCAGAACGCCACCGCGCACCTGGGCGAACTCGTTTTCCACCTGGCCCTTGATGGTCTCAAGGCCCTCTTCGTGGACGAGGATCTTGATGCGCGCCTTGAACTTGTTGTCGCGGCGACCATAGCGGTTGTAAACGCGCATGATGGATTCGAGATAGGCGAGCAGATGCTCGTTGGGCACGAAGCTGTTGATCAGCTTGCCGACAATCGGCGTGCGCCCCAACCCGCCGCCGACCCAGACTTCCCAGCCGATATCGCCGGCAGCATTGGCCACGGCCTGCAGGCCGATATCGTGGAAGCGGATGGCCGCCCGGTCATTGGGCGACCCGCTCATCGCAATCTTGAACTTGCGCGGCAGATAGCTGAATTCTGGATGCAGGCTCGACCATTGCCGGATGATCTCGGCCACCGGACGGGGGTCGATGATCTCGTCGGCGGCAGCGCCGGCGAACTGGTCGGTCGTCGTATTGCGGATGCAATTGCCCGACGTCTGGATCGCATGCATTTCCACCGAGCCCAGCTCACGCAGGATCTCGGGCACGTCCTTGAGCTTGGGCCAGTTGAACTGGATGTTCTGGCGCGTGGTGAAGTGGCCATAGCCGCGATCATAGGTGCGGGCGATGTGGGCCAGCTTGCGCAACTGGCGCGACGACAGCGTGCCATAGGGCACGGCAATGCGCAGCATATAGGCATGCAACTGCAGGTAGAGCCCGTTCATCAGGCGCAGCGGGCGGAACTGATCTTCCGACAGCTCGCCCGACAGACGCCGGTTCACCTGGTCGGAAAATTGCGCGGTGCGGCCAGCAACGAAGGCCGCGTCGAATTCGTCATATCGATACATGACCGTCCTCACCCAGGCGCTGGCGCTCATAGACCTGGCCATTCAAGGTCAGCGGCGCGGTGGGGCCGGCCGCCCTTATGCGTTCGCGCAGGCGCTTGGGCACGATCCTGTCGCCGTCATGGGACACATCCTCGATCTCGAGGCTGACAATGCGGCCACCGGCCTTGGTGGCGGCCAGCGCGGCATCGCGCTCCGCGGTCTCGTCCTTCGAAAAGAGGCGCGCAGCCTGCAAGTCCTCGACCCAGCGATTGTTGGCGTCGAGATAGACCGTGCCGCCCGATATCAGTTCGTTGCCTGTCAGAATTTCCATGTCGTCACGCTACCCTGAAGCTCTGTCCGGCCAATCGGGCAGCGTCTGCCCAGTCGCCGGCCGCAACCGCTTCGCCTACGAAAATGATTGCCGGACCGTCGCTGAACGCAACCTGACCGGCCGAAAGGGCACCCAGCGTGCCCGCATAAGTGGATTTGTCGGCCCGGCCGGCATTGACCACGATGCCGACAGGCAAGCTCGGTGCCGCGCCATGCGCGACCAGCCTGGCGGCGACATCCGATGCGATGGACTTGCCCATATAGAGCGCCAGCGTGAGGCCCGACTGCGCCAGCGCGGCCCAATGGCTGAGTTCACCATCGTCGGCGCCATGGGCGGTGGCCATGATGAAGCCTGATGACACCTTGCGCAGGGTGACCGGCGTGGCGGTATCGGCGGCAGCGGCCAGGGCGGCGCTGATGCCCGGCACGATCTGCCAGGCGATGCCCGCCTTGCGCAGGGCGGCGATTTCCTCGCCGGCGCGGCCGAAGATCATCGGATCGCCCGACTTGAGGCGGGCGACGCGCTTGCCCTGCCGCGCCAGCCGCACGATCAGCGTATTGATCTGCGCCTGCGAAAAGCTGTGATGGCCCTTGGCCTTGCCGACATCGATACGCTCGGCATCGCGCCGGCCCATGTCGATGACGACTGATGGCACCAACTGGTCATGCACGATGACATCGGCTTCCTGCAGCAGCCGCTGGGCGCGCAGGGTGAGCAGGTCTTCCGAACCGGGGCCGGCGCCGATCAGCCAGACCACGCCCTGCCCTTCGGCACGGGCATGCGCGGCCAGCAGGGTTTCGGCAGCCTCGAGCCCCTGCCCCCTGATATCGGCGGCTTCCACTTCGGGCGAGGTCACCAGCGCTTCATAGAAGCGGCGGCGGGCCGGACCATCGTGAATCAGCTTCTCAGCCGCGTGGCGCAAGCCCCCGGCGAGCCTGGCGATTTTCCCGATGCGCGGCGACAGCATGGCCTCGATGCGGGCACGCACCAGCCGGGCCAGCACCGGCGCATCGCCTTCGGTGGAGATGGCGACGGTCAACGGGGCGCGGTCGACGATCGAGGGCGTGTAGAAATCGCATTCGGCCGGCACATCGACCACATTGAGCGGAATGCCACGCGCCCGCGCCTCGGCCTTGGCCAGTTCGGCATCGGGGCCTTCTTCGGCGACGAAGAGCAAGGCCGCATTCTCGAGATCACCGGGCACGAAGGCGCGCTCAATCACCTCGACGGCGAAGGCGCTGAAATCGGCCTGGATGTGGCGGGAAATAATGACTACCGAAGCAGTCGTCTTAGTTACCAATCGGACCTTGTTGAGGGCTTCATCACCACCGCCGAGGATGACGATGCGCTGACCCAGTACTTTGTAGCTCAACGGAAATGTGTTGAGTTGACCCATTGGAACCCTGATTGTGCGTAGCAGGAAAATAATCCAAACCAGCCCATCGCGGCAAGACGTTGAAATTCAATAGCTTTTTTATTTCCCTGTGAAGGGCCGGCGTGGAATGCCTCGCATGCCTTTGGCGCATAGAAGCTAAATGAATCTTCGCGCGGGGAAGCGGGAGAAATTTTCGCTCGCCCATGGCGTGCCCGAATGCCTCTAGCCCTGGCGGCTCGGCACGTGGACGACCAGCCCGTCCAGCTCGTCCTTGACCTTGATCTGGCAGGAGAGGCGGCTCTGAGCTTTCACGTCGAAGGCGAAATCGAGCATGTCTTCTTCCATCACAGACGGGCCGCCGACCGTTTCGGTCCAGGCGTCGTCGACATAGACGTGGCAGGTGGCACAGGTGCAGGCGCCGCCGCATTCGGCGACAATGCCGGGAATGCCATTCATGATGGCTGTTTCCATCACCGTGGCGCCGTTTTCGCCCTCTGTCTCGATGCGTTCGCCGTCCTGCTGGACGAATGTGATCTTGGTCATGGTGTCTTCGGGCTTGCTGATTGCATCGTATATAGGCGATGGGCGGGGATTTAAAAAGCCATAGCTTGGAAAAGCTCTAGAGCCCGAGCAAGCCTTCCAGGTAATGCCGCTCGATGCCGAACAGCGCCTTGGTTTCGGCGATCTGCCTGAGCACGGCTTCGCGATCCCGCCCTGCCCGCCCGTCCTTTTCGGCGACAACAAGATTGTTCTTGGGCGTGTGAGCGTCCGAGACGAATTCGAACACCTTGACCCGGTAGCCGCTGAGTTCGAGTAACAGGGCACGCAAAGTGTCGGTGACCATTTCCGCCTGGCGCTCGAGGAAGATGCCGTGGCGCAGCAGGACGCCGAGTTCGGCGGCCGGCTTGCCGGCTTCCATCTGGCGACGGATTTGCTTGTGGCAGCAGGGGGCGACGGCGATCAGCGCGGCACCCGCCTTGATGCCCTGATAGATGGCGTCGTCGGTGGCGGTGTCGCAGGCATGGAGCGCAATGACGGCATCGGCGCCAGCGGCGTCATAGTCGAGGATGGTGCCGGGGACGAAGCTGAGGCCGCTAAAGCCCGAAGCGGCGGCGGTGGCATTGCCGTCGGCCACCAGCTTGTCGCGCAGTTCGACGCCGATGATGTCGGCGGGGCGGTTAGCGACAGTGGCGAGGTAGTCGTAGAGAGCGAAATCGAGATAGCCCTTGCCGGCGCCCATATCGATTATGCGAGGCTTGTCGGCCTTGATGGCTTGAATCAATGGCGCGAAAATCTCGACCATCTTGTTGATTTGCCTGAACTTGTCCTGCGCGTCATTGCGGACCTGTCCGTCCTTGCCTGTGATGCCGAGGGCATGGAGCCAGGGCTTGTTCGTCTCGCCCAGCGGACGATTCTTGGCGCGGTCATGGGTGGTCGGGGGCGCGGCGCGGCCCGCCACTTCGCTGCGCTTGAGGCGGACCTTGTCGCCATTGCGCTCGAAGGTGAGGTCGAATTCGGTGGTGGCGAGGCGGGCGCTGCGGAATTCGTCGCGCAGGGCAGTGCGCAGATTGCCCAGGGCTTCGGGCTGGATTTGGTTCTTGATGATGTCGCGCGTCTTGTAGTGGAAGGTGAAGCTGAACTTCTCCACTCCCTTGGCGACGATCTTCTTGACGTCGATAGTCTTGAGGTCGGCTTCGCTGCCGTGATAGCCGCCGAGCCGGAGGCCGACCAGCGTATTGCCGGCAAAGGCTACCTTCACGGCGCCCAGGAATTCCTCGATGCGCTCGGTACTCAATGCCGTTCCTTGGTGGTGAGGAAGCGGATATTGGGGAAATCCTGCTTGGCGCGATCGGCCCACCAGGCGTTTTGCGCGAGGAAGACCGGCGCGCCGGTGCGATCCTCGGCCATGTTCATCTTCTGGGCGGTGATGAAGCGGTCGAGTTCCTTGGGATCGTCGCTCTCGATCCAGCGGGCCACTTCGTAGTTGAGGCTCTCGAAGGTGATCGGCACGCCATATTCCTTGGCGACGCGGCTGGACAGCACTTCGAGCTGGAGCTGGCCGACCACGCCCACGATCCAGTCGGCGCCGACCGTGCGGCGGAACACCTGGGTGACCCCCTCCTCGGAGAGGTCGCTGAGGGCCTTGGCCATCTGCTTGGTCTTCATGTGATCGGTGAGGCGGACGCGGCGGATGATTTCCGGGGCGAAATTGGGAATGCCGGTGACGTTGATGGTGGCGCCTTCGGTGAGCGTATCGCCCACCGACAGCGTGCCGTGATTGGGGATGCCGACAATGTCGCCGGCCACGGCCTGCTCGGCCAGCTCGCGGTCATTGCCGAAGAAGAACATGGGATTGGATACCGCCATATCCTTGCCGGAGCGGACATTCTTGAGGCGCATGCCACGGGTGAAGGTGCCCGAGCACAGGCGGACGAAGGCGATACGGTCGCGGTGGTTGGCGTCCATATTCGCCTGCACCTTGAACACGAAGCCGGTGACCTTTTTCTCGCTCGGCTCGATCGGCGCGGGAATGGCCGGCTGCGGACGCGGCTCGGGACCCCATTCACCCAGGGTGCGGAGCAATTCGGCGACGCCAATGCCCTTGAGGGCCGAGCCGAACAGGACCGGGCTCAGATGGCCGGCATGGAAGGTTTCGAGATCGAAGGGCGGCAGCATGGCCGTGGCCATTTCGAGGGTTTCGAGCGCCACCATGAAGACGGGGTCATCGACCAGTGTCTCGTTGTCGAGCAGGTCTTCGATGGCATTGTATTCGGCGACGGGCTTGCCCTGCGGGCTGAGCACGCGCTTTTCGAACAGGTCGAGATAACCGTGGAAATCGACACCCTGCCCGATGGGCCAGAGGACGGGGGTAAGGTCGAGCGCCAGCTTGCCCTGGATTTCATCGATCAGGTCGAGCGGGGCCAGGCCCTCGCGGTCCACCTTGTTGATGAAGGTGATGATGGGAATGTCGCGCAACCGGCAGACTTCGAACAGCTTCTGCGTCTGGCTCTCGATGCCCTTGGCCGCGTCGATGACCATGATGGCCGCGTCGACGGCGGTGAGGGTGCGATAGGTGTCCTCGGAAAAATCCGAGTGACCGGGCGTATCGAGCAGGTTGAGCGTCAGCCCGTCATATTCGAAGGTCATCACCGACGAGGTGATGGAAATGCCGCGCTGCTGCTCCATTTCCATCCAGTCCGAACGGGTCGAGCGCACGCCCGACTTGCCACGCACCGCACCGGCCGACTGGATGGCGCCCGCGGCGGCCAGCAGGCGTTCGGTCAGCGTCGTCTTGCCGGCGTCCGGGTGCGAAATGATCGCAAAGGTGCGGCGGGTGCGGAACGGCTCGGCATTGGGCCGGGGCGAAACCTCGGCGGCGGAGGACAAGGACATGGATTCTGCTGGACTGTTGGGGCTGCGGCAAGGGCGCAGCACGTCAATATTGGGGCGCTCTATATGCTTTGACAACCGCCCGGTCAAACCACCCCGCCGTGACGGCTGCCCTGACATTGCGCCTCGATACGGGCCGCGGTAACCTGACGCCGCAATCACCGCCGAGGTCGATCGTGCATCAGGTAGAGCACCGCCACGACGTTCATCCACTGGTCCAGTCGGTGACCCACAGCGTGTTCACCATGGCTGGGGTGGTGGAATTCCTGCCCGATCACTGCTGGGACATCACCTTCATCCGCAATCGGCAGGGCACGTTCGTGCTGCGCACCGGGCTGACCACGCGCCCCGTACACTTCGACGTGGAGCCGGGCGACGAGAACTTCGCCATCGCCTTCAAGCCTTTTGCCTATATGCCGCTCATGCCGGGCGAATTGATGCGCGACGAAGGCGTGGTGCTCGACATGGCTGGCCCCGATCGCTTCATGCTGGGAGTGCAGAGCTTTGAAATTCCGCGGCTGGATAATGTCGAGGATTTCGTGCGGCGCCTGATCGGGACCGAGGCGGTGGAAACCAACCGCCTGGTGGCCTCGGTGGTGTCGGGCCATCCCGATGCGGCGACCGAGCGCACCTTGCAGCGACATTTCCTCAAGACGACAGGCATGACGCTCAAGACTTATGGGCAGATTGCACGGGCACGGCGCGCCCTGACGGAACTGGCCGGGGGAATGCCGGCAGCCGAGGTCGCTTACGCCCTCGGCTATGCGGACCAGCCGCATCTCATTCGCTCGCTGCGCACCTTCATGGGCACGACGCCCGGACAGGTTGCCCGGGCGCCGCAAGGCGATTTCAGCGCAACTGGCTGAAGAAGGACTGCATATCCGCCACCAGCGCTTCGGAGGCATCAGCGGCGGCGAAGTGCCCGCCGCTCTCCATTTCGGTCCACTGCACGATATTGCTGAAGGAGCGTTCGGCAAAGGTGCGGACGGAGCGGAAGTCGTTGGCGAAGGAGGCGACAGCCGTCGGAACGGCGGTGGGGATTTCACGGTAGCCGCCGCCAGTCTGCGCGCCTTCGAGGAAGAAATTGCCCTGCCCGCTGCCCGAGGCCGTGAACCAGAAGATGGCGGTATTGGTCAGGAACAGTTCGCGGTCGAAACTGGTTGCCGCTTCGCCTTCGAAGCCGAAGAACAGTTCGGCATTCCAGGCCAATTGGGCCACCGGGGAATCCACCAGGCCATAGGCCAGCGTGCCGGGGCGTTTGGACTGGATATCGGCATAGCCATTGTATTTCTGGAATTTTTCCAGGTTGGCGAAGCCGGCCAGTTCGAACGGGCTGAGCGTATCCATTTCGCCCGGTGCGCCGGACGGGAAGGCGAAGACCTGTTGCAGGTGGACGCCGATCAGGCCTTCCGGATTGAGAATGGCCAATTCGCGTGACACCAGTGCGCCGGCATCGCCGCCCTGGGCGCCGTAGCTGGCATAGCCGAGACGCTTCATCAGCACATCCCAGGCGGCGGCGGTCCGCACCGGCTCCCAGCCAGGACCGGCCAGCGGCGTCGAGAAGCCGTAGCCGGGCAGCGAGGGGATGACGAGGTGGAATGCCTGCGCGCCGGGCTTGCCATGAGCCTTGGGGTCGGTCAGCGGCCCGATGACGGGCAGGTATTCGACGAAGCTCGACGGCCAGCCATGGGTCAGCACCAGGGGGATCGCATCGGGCTCGGGCGAGCGGACATGCAGGAAATGGATGGTCTGGCCATCGATCTCGGTCAGGAATTGCGGATAGGCGTTGAGGCGGGTCTCCCAGGCGCGCCAGTCATAGCTATTGAGCCACTGTTCGGCCAGTTCGCGGATGAAGTGGACGGGCTGGCCGTGGCTCCAGTCGCGGGAAAAACTATCGGGAAACCGGGCATTGCGCAGGCGCTGGTGCAGGTCATCAAGCTGGGCGGCGTCGATGGCGATCTTGAACGGGGTGATGTCGGTCATTTGTCGGTCCTCGCTGTGCTGGCTTCGACCTCCGAAGCCCTGCCCCGGTTGTAGGAAAAGGGGGCGCGGCGGGATTGAAGATTTCCGACAAACGGGGGGCGGTGGGGCCACGCCCTCGTGGTTCGAGGCGCTGAAGAAGCGCACCTCACCATGAGGGCTACTTTTAGCTCGATGTTCCAGTAGCCCTCATGGTGAGGCGCGAGCTCTTGCGAGCCTCGAACCACGAGGGCGTGCCACCAGGGTCAGGCCAGAATGGGCGCCCCAAAACCCACCACATCTGACACGCGGCGGAAACCGGCGAAGACCGCGCCGCCCCTTGCTGCCAGTTCGCGCTCGCACAGGGCGAGCAAGGCGGCGCCATCGCCCGCCGCCGCCGTGGCCATGGCAGCGGAGAGCTGGTCCGCCAGGGCAGCATCGACTGCGCGCAGGCGGCGTGGCAGCCATTTGCCGGCACCGGACCAGTGGCCTCGCCCCCAAAGCATGAGGTCGACCAGTTTGGGATAAAGCGTGACGGCGATGGCCAGCATCTCTTCCCGGTCGCGATAGCCCCGCAGGTCGTCGGCCAGGTCGGACACCTGATAGAGCAAAAATTCCAGCCGTTCCCCATTCAGCGGCGCCGGACCGGCCTTGAGCAGGCTGGCGGCCCTGGCCCTGAGCGCCGCCGCCCCTTTGACATGTGCGCCCACGATCCGGCCTTCGACGACCATGTTGATCATGACGGGTCGGCCATTTTCGACATCGCGCCCAAGAAACACGTCGAGCGTTGCCGGGTCCTGCACGAAGGCCTCGACCGGAAAGCCTTCCTCCACGAAGGATTCCCGCCAGGCGCGCTCCAGCCGGGGATAGATGACCACCATGTCGATATCGGAACCGATGGTGCCCTGCCCGCGCATGATCGAGCCGGCGACGAAGGCAAAATGCGCGCCGGCGAAGCGCGTTTCCAATGCATGGGCAGCGACAGCCAAAGCCTGGTTGGCAAGGATGCCCGGATGATATTGGTTCATCTGATATGTCCTGGTAGGCGGACATGCGGGCATTAAAAAACCCCGCTCGTGTCCGGCGGGGTTGTTGACGTCAGTCCTGATCGAAAATCAGATCACACGATGCCATTCCCCCGCAAGGCGGTGGTGGTGCGCATAATGGACATCATGTGGTTCGCGATCATGGCCGGACCCTAGCGAGGGTGCCTGCCGCGGTCAATGCCGGTTCAGGCCGGCTCGTTGCTCAGCATGCGCGCGATAAAGGTGCGGACTTCCTCGATGGCCATGCCCAGATCGGCAATGCGCTCGGGGGTCAGCGGGCGTCCGGCCTGCATTTCGACCTCGGCCGCCTTGGCGAGGTCGGCAATGGTCCAGGCGCCGACGCCACTGGCCGCGCCCTTGATGGAATGGAGGTTGATCGCCAGGTCATCGTAGCTGGCAGCCAGTTCGAGGCGCTCGAAATAGGTTTCGACCGTGGTGTCGAAGAGACGAAGGATTTCGTATTCGAGATGCTCGTCGCCCAGGCACTGCTTGGCCAGATGCACCAGGTCGATGGGACGCATGGGCCGGACATGGGAAGCCTGTTCGAGCTTTTCGACCGCTGCTGATCGCTGCGCCATTCTGGCGGCTCCTTAACTGGTGCGGCGACGCGCCCCGGGGACAATGCCGCATTGAGTGAAGGTAGAGCGGGCGGGTGAACAGGTGATTAAGGAGACCGTTTGGAAACTCTGCTCCAGCGGCCATCTGACGCGATATTCTGCGCTTCCGCTGCTCACGTACCTAACCTACGCTGTGCTCCGGTTCTCGAAAATCACGCCAGTTGACTCGCCGGAGCGAGTTTCCGAAACGGTCTCCAAGCCACATCTTCGCCTTTGTTTGGCGGTTCTGATGGCCGCGCTTCATCCCCAGAAAATTAACCTTTGGGTAAGAAAGCGTTCGGTTTGGTTCAAATTGAATGTATTACTGGGCTTTGAACCAGCGCGCGGCGGCGAGGGTTGAGGGACGATGCGGGGCATTTGCATCGAATTGCTTCCATTTGACGATGCCACCGGAAACGGGTGCAGAGTCATAACAACTCCCATGGTCCGCCTTGTTGCTGTGAAGCCGACGCGAGAGTTGTAAAGAGTATGGCGAAGAATCCGACCCCCCAAAACGATCCCGCCGCACTGGCCTTTTCGGCCGTCGAAGACGCCCTCAAGGAATCGGTGTTCAGCCTCGACAGCGCACCCCAGCAGCCGGAAAAGAAGCCGGCGGACAGCGCGCGTTCGGAACGCCTGCGCGCCGCCGACAAGATCGCCCAGCAGGCCGGCAGCGTGGCCAATGACGATCGCTTCCCGACCTCGAAAATCCTCTACAACCTGCAGAACCGCTCCTCGTCCGCCCCGACCTGGATCGCGCTGGTGCTGTCCATCGTGTGGCTGGCCGTGGCCGGCGTCGTCGCCTGGCTGCGCTATGGCCCGCAAATGGCCGATTTCAGCCGCTTCATCGGCACGATCGACTTTGTCGGCCTGCTCGCCATCATGGTGCTGCCGGTGCTCGGCTTCTTTGCCGTCGCCACCCTGTTCCGCCGCGCGCAGGACCTGCGCAACGCTGCCTCGTCCATCACCCAGGCCGCCATTCGCCTGGCCGAGCCCGAAGTCACCGCCGCCGACAAGGTCGCTTCGGTGGGCCAGGCCGTGCGCCGCGAAGTCAATGCGCTGGGCGACGGGCTGGAACGCGCGCTGAGCCGCGCCGGCGAGCTCGAAGTGATGATCCACAACGAGGTCACCGCGCTCGAACGCACCTATTCGGACAATGAATCGCGCATGCGCGCGCTGATCGCCGAACTGGCCAGCCAGCGCGAAAGCGTGCTCACCAATACCGAGCGCGTGCGCGAAGCCATTACCGAGAGCCATACCGGCCTGGTGTTCGACCTCGACATGATCAGCCAGCGCATCGCCGGCACGATCGTGGAAAGCGGCGGCAACCTGACCCGCGCGCTCGAAACGGCCGGCAATACGCTGACCAACAGCTTCGGCGAGCGCACCGAGAATTTCGTGTCGCTGGTGGACAATCGCACCACCGACTTCATCTCCTCGCTGGACAATAGCGCCAGCCGGCTGTCGCTGACCTTCGAGGATCAGACCGGCGCCATGGCCCGCGCGCTCGACGAACGCGCGGCCGAGCTCAATGCAGGCGTCGAAAGCCGCATCTCGTCGCTGACCGACGCGCTCGATGCCCATTCGGTATCGATCGCCAGCGCCATCGACTCGCGCACGCAGCAGATCGAACAGCGCACCGCCGCGCTGACCGGCTCGTTCGAGGAACGCACGCAGTCCATCACCGGCCTGCTGGAAAGCCGTACGACCGAGCTGGCCAATGCGCTCGACGAACGCA
Source organism: Devosia ginsengisoli (assembly GCF_024707105.1). Taxonomy (GTDB): domain Bacteria; phylum Pseudomonadota; class Alphaproteobacteria; order Rhizobiales; family Devosiaceae; genus Devosia; species Devosia ginsengisoli_A. Next base: position 244,179 of record NZ_JANQAJ010000013.1, read on the forward strand.
CCGGGGCCTTGTCGCACCTGTTGACCGATGGCGGCGCCACCCTGCTCGAGCAGTTGCGCGAACGCGGCCATGAAGTGACCGGCGGTCTCGACATGATCGGCCAGCGCATTGCCGAGGACATTTCGTCCCGCTCGCGCGAAGCCGAAGTGCTGCTCAACGCGCTGACCCGTCAGCTCGATGAATCGGTGTCCATCCAGCTCAACGCCATGGACAGCCGCCTGCAATCGGCGGTGATCGAGATCAATGGCGCGCTGGACGATACGTCGGAACGCGCCCGCATCACGCTGGCCACGGCCGGCCAGGATCTCGCTGAGCCAGTTCGATGCCCGCCTCAACGAAATCGCCGCCATCCTCGATACGCGCCTGCACACGCTGGACAATGTCATCGGCGACAAGGGCGACAGCCTGATCGCGCGCCTCGACGAACAGGGCACCAGCTTTGCTGCCCGCGCCAATGTGCTGGAAATGGCGCTCAACGAGGAGAGCGGCCGCTTCAACGATGTCGTGGCCGAACGCACCCGCGAAATGGGCGAAGTGCTCGGCGCGCGCACCAAGGCGATCACCGAAAGCCTCACCAACCGCACCCGCGAAATCTCGGACTCGCTGGAAGGCCATGCCGGCATCATCGCCGAAGCGCTGGACGGCCGCACCAAGGAAGTGGACGAGCTGCTCGCCGCCCGCACCACCGAGATGAGCGAAGCCATCCGCGCGCGCAGCGAGGAACTGGGCGAGACGCTGACCGGCAGCACCACCGCCTTCGACCAGGCCATTGCCGGCCGCACCCAGCGCCTGGCCGATACGCTGACCGAAAAGACCACCGCCCTGTCGCTCGAACTCGACAGCCGCACCGGCACGCTGGCCAGCCAGCTCGACGAGCGCACCACGTCGCTGGTGAGCCAGATCGAGGAACGCACCACCGCCCTGACCGGCGAACTCGACAGAAGCGGCACCGAACTGCGTGGCGCGCTCGACAGTGGCACCCAGCAGTTGGCCCAGGCGGTCGGCACCCGGACCCAGCAGCTTTCCGAAGCTTTGGGCAGCCGCACCCAGGCGCTCAGCGACACGCTGGCCACCCATACCGCCTCGATCGGCGAAACCATCGGCCTGCGCACCACCGAACTGGCCGACACCATCGCCCAGCAGGGCGAGGAAGCCCGCGCCAAGATCGACGGTTCGCTGCGCACCGCCACCGACGCAATGGGCGAGCGCGTGACCACCATGTCGGCGCTGATCACCGACAAAGTCGCCGAGCTCAACAGCAATCTCGGCGAGGGCCTCGACAGCGCCATCGCCCGCATTTCCGATGCCGAGCACGGCGTCGCCGCCCGCATCGACGCGGCCAGTGCCACGGTCAGCGAAAGCGCCCGCCAGGCGGCCGAACTCATCGAGACCGGTGTCACCTCGGCACGCCAGGCCATCGGCGAGATGGTCGACCAGCGCCTGGGCACCCTGCCCGAGGCCATCACCGCCCGCGCCGATATCACGGCAGAGCGCCTCGCCGCGCTCAATGCCTCGATCAATACCTCGATCACCCAGTCCATGGCCGATCTCGAAGCCGGCGCCGACCGGATCGAGGAAACCATCGCCACCCGCATCACCGCGGCGACGCAGAACATCTCGACCGACATCACCAATACCGCCAACCGCATGGACAGCGCCGTGCGCACCGCGCTGGAGCAGATCCGCGTGGCGGCCGGCGATATCGACCAGTTGCTCACGGTCAAGGCGGTGGGCGCGGTCGATACGATCGAGACCCGCCTCAGCGACATCAACCGCTCGGTGGAAGAGCATACCAGCGCCTTTGCCGCCCTGGTCAGCGAGAAGTCCGACCAGTTGCAGGGCGCCCTCAACAATCACGGCAACCTGCTGCGCGACGCACTGGGCGAGAATGCCCGCGAAGCCGAGGCCATCATGGCCGTTTCGACCTCGCGCATCCTCACCGATGTCACCCTCGGCGCTCGGCAAGCTCAACGATTCCAACCTGCTGCTGCAGCGCGTGCTGGATGCCTCCACCGCCAACCTGGCGAATCTGGAAACATCCGTCGCCCAGCAGACCTCGACCTATTCGACGACCGTCCGCGAGGCCATCGGCCAGACCGAACAGGCCGGCGCCATGGTCAGCCAGCATGTCAACGCCCTGCAGGCCACCATTCGCGGCATGGTCGATGAATTCTCGACCGTGCTCGGCCGGCTGGATGCGGAAGCGGCCAACATGTCCCAGGCCTCCAACGCACTGGCACTCACCAGCGACGATGCCCTGCAGACACTGGAAGAGCGCCGCACCGCCATGGATTCGCTGGCCCAGAGCTTCGCCTCGCGCGCCGACGACATCGATGGCCGCATGCGTCTCTTCGCCCAGTCGATCGCCGATACGGTCAACGATACCGAACGCCGCCTGATTGGTGCCCGCCGCGCCATGGACGAAGCCCTGACCGCCACATCAGGCACCATTGCCGAAACGATCAAGGCCTCGACCGACAGCGTCACCGACGCGCTCTATGCCACCAATGAGCGCTTCACCTCGACGCTGGAAAGCAATGCCGGTCAGGTCGACCAGGCCGTGCAGCGCGCCGCCGATGCCGCCGCCGCCGCGCTCAACCAGACCGCCTCGTCGGTCCGGCTGGCGCTCAGCGACCAGGCCGCGCAGGTCAACCACGCGCTCGAGGACAATGCCGGCAAGGTCGGTGACATCCTCGTCACGACCACCAGCACACTGGCCGACACGATCGCCGACAGCTCGCTGTCGGTCCGTGCTGCCATCGACCAGACCACCGGCACGTTCCGCCAGGCGCTGGACGCCACCGCGGGCGACGTCACCAGCCGCCTGGGCGAATTCCGCGGCGCCGCCGATGCCGAAGGTCGCCGTGCCAATGCCGCCCTGCAGCAGGCCCAGCAGATGATGGTCGCCGAAATGCAGCGCGCCATCGAGGAGGCCACGGCACGCTTCAGCGATACGGCCCGCGCCATGCGCGAAACCGCCCGCGAAGTGGGCAGTGAGCTGGAAGCGACCCGCGCCGAGCTGGCGCGCGGTGTCAACGAGCTGCCCGAGGAAACCCGCGCCAGCGCCGCTGCCATGCGCCGCGTCGTGGCCGAGCAGATCGAGGCGCTGAGCGAACTCAACGCCATCGTGCGCAGCCAGCCGGCCACGCATGACCTCAACGATCGCCGCCCGGCGCGCCCTGCCCCGCGTGCGGAAATCCGCCATGAGGCACCGGCCTACCAGCCGCCGCGCCAGCCCGAACCGTCGCGCGAAATCTATGAGGAGCCGGCGCAACAGGCGACTGTCCTAGTCGATCCGATCCGCCCGGCCGCGCCGGTGCGCCGCCCCGAGCCGCAGCCGGTTGCCGAGCCCGAACCGGAAGCCCCGGTCGCCACCACCGACAATGGCGGTTGGCTGCGCGACGTGCTGCGCAACGCCACGGCCACGCAGCAGAGCACCCAGCCGCAGCAGCAGAGCGGGCTATCGGGCCTGACCGACGAAATCGCCCGCTCGATCGACGATGGCGCGCTGGCCGATGCCTGGGCCCGCTACCAGGCCGGGGAATCCAACGTGTTCTCGCGTCGCATCTACACGCTGGCCGGCCAGGGCACCTATGACGAAGTGCGCAAGAAGCTGCAGCGCGACCCCGAATTCGCCCGCACCGCGCAGGCCTATATGGGCGAGTTCGAGCAGTTGCTGAAGCGCGCCGCCGCCGGCGCCCATCCGGCCGCCGAGACGCGCGAATACCTGCTGAGCGACCGCGGCAAGGTCTATACGACCCTGGCCCATGCGAGTGGCCGGCTGAACTGAGGATTTGACCAGAATTGAAGACGGCCCCGGGAAACCGGGGCCGTCTTTGCTTGTGGTGCTGGTGCCAAAACTCCCACCTCACCATGAGGCCACGCGGGGCACAGCGACACCCCAACGCGGATCATGCCACGGTCAGATATCGGCATCCATTGTGCGGGAGATGGGTCGGTAGCGCACCCGCACCGTGGATGTGGTGTCGCTGTCCTCGGCGAGTGGCGTGAGGCGGATCGGGGCGCCATCTGGCTTGCTGTAGAGCCGGATGCCGTCACCGAGCAGGACGGGCGCGATGTGCAGGTCGATCTCATCGATGAGCCCGAGGCCGAGAAGCTGGGCGCCGATGTTCGGGGAGAACACCATGATGTCCTTGCCAGCCGCGGCGGCTAGCGCCAGTTGCACGACCTCGGCGGGTTCGCGATGCAGGAACGTCACATTCTCAACAGGCTCGGCATCTTCGGGGTGATGCGTAAGAACGAAGATCGGGCCGCGCCATGCACCACCCCAGGGACTATGGCCCCCCGGAGAGTCCCAGCCGTCGCGTCCTGCGATGATCGCGCCGGTTCGTTCGATGTATCCCTGGATCACACCCGGCTCCGCGCGATATCCACCGGTCCGCATCCAGCCCATATCGTGGTTGCGCCCTGCGACAAATCCATCCAACGACATCATGAAGTTCCACAGCACTCTTCCGTGCCGTTCCTCGTTCTGCCCGATAGCCATGCCAGTTCCCTACCAATGGTGAATTGCAACTGGTTGCAGTGTACGCCCAACCAGTTGTAACCTACAAGTGGTCTACACCCGCGTGAAGGAATGTATCTGTGGAGCAGCGCTCTGGATGTCCGATCAACCTGTCGTTGGAGGTGTTCGGGGACAAATGGTCGTTGATCGTGATCCGGGACATGATGTTCGGCAACCGGCGGCACTTCAACGTGCTGTTGGCAAACTCCAATGAGGGCATCGCCTCCAATATCCTGGTGAGTCGGCTGCAGCGCCTCGTTGAGCTGGGCATGATTACGCGCACACCCGATCCCAGTCACAAGCAAAAGGTTCTGTACAGCCTTGCCGAACCGGCGATCCAACTCGTTCCCGTGCTCGCGCATCTCGGCGCCTGGGGCCGGCGTCACCTCCCGGCGAGTCGGGAACTGTCAGTCCGCGCCGAACTTCTTGAGCGCGGTGGACCTGCCTTCTGGGACCGTTTCATGGATGAACTGCGCGAGCAGCATCTGGGCATCCCTCGACCAGAGGGAATACGATCGGCCTTCGACGAACTACACGAAGCCTACCAAACCGAACTTGCGCGGATGAACGAGCCATCTGCCTGAAACAACAGCCGGGCCGGGATGGCGCGATCGAAGCCAATGAACGACCGAAACGGGAAAAGGGCTCGGCAGGGTGAACCAGCGCGAATTGAAAAAAGGCCAGTATGATCCGAGGCCTTTCAATCGGGTTGGAGAGCGCTACGGAGTGAGGAAGGCCGTTGCGACCTCGGTGAGGAGCGGCGACTGGATCAGGTTGTAATGCGTGGTGTTGGGGATGATGGCGAGTTGGCTGGCGGGGCGCTGGGAGCCGTCGAAGCCGGCATCGCGCTGGCCGCCGCCGAGCAGCTTCCAGAATTCGACCATATGCTCGGGCCGGATCGAGTCCGCGTCGGCGAAGACCAGCAGGATCGGGGCCGTGATGGTCTTGATGTCCTCGGTCCAGTCGTGTTCGGGCTGGTTCATCTCGCCGGTCTTGCGCATCATCGTCTCCCAGTTGACAGCGGGATAGAGCTGCGCGAGCGGCGAGGCTGCGATCTGCTTGCCGATCTCGGCGGCCATATCAGGCATCTGCGCGAAGGCCTGCCGGGCCTCGGGATAGTCGCCATCGGTGCTGAAGGCGACGGAGACCGACACCAGCTTCTCGACCAGCTCCTTGTGCCGGATGGCGACCTGCAGCGCGACGGCGGCGCCGAGCGAATAGCCCATGACGCGCGCTTTGCCGATGCCGAGGTGCTGGAGCACGGCAGCGACGTCGTCGGCCATCGCCTCGGTGGACCAGGGCCCTTCGCTGTCCGAGCTGAAGCCGTGGCCGCGCAGGTGAATGGCGATCACCTTGTGGGTCTTCGCCATCGCGGCGAGTGGCGTGCCGAAGGTTTGAGACGGGTCGACGCCGCCATGCAGCAGTACCAGCGGCGGACCGTCGCCATGGATTTCGTAGTAGATTTCGGCGGCGCCGACCGGGACCTTGCCCGTGCTGCTGGTTGTGCTCATCGGATTGTCTCCTGCGGTTTGGGCAATGACGGGCGCTGCAACAAGAGCCGCAGCGGCAAAGGCGAGGGTTACGAGAGTGCGCCGCAGCACGATGGTTCCTCCTGAAATCAGTACGTCGCGAGGTGCCGCTCGAGCTTGTCGAAGGCCTGGTTGGTGCCCTGGAAGAAGCCGCCGTTGACGGCGACGGCGAGGTCCGCGGCGCTGTCGAACACGGCGCGCATGGTGAAAATGGTTTCGTTGCCGAGCGCTTCGAAGGTGAGAGTGGCGAGATAGGTCGGTGGCAGGTTGCCGCGCCGGACCGCCTCGGGCGAGCGCAGAGGCCGGTAAATGATGCGCTCGGGCGCAAGGATCTCGACGAAGTGGTAGCGCACGGGATGCTCGGTGCCGTCGGGCCTCCGCATGGTGACGTGCCACTCGCCGCCGGCGCGGAATTCGAGCTTGGTGATATCGGAGGTGAAGGTCTCGGGCCCCCACCACTGGGCGAGCAGGTAGGGATCCTCGAAGGTGCGCCAGACGAGGCTGCGCGGCGCCTTGAGGCGGCGCGTTATGACGAGTTCGCGCTGTTCCAGCGGATCGTGAGCCATGGCGCGCCTCAATTCTTCCTGGCCGTTGGATCGGCCGCCTGCAGGCGCTCGAGCAGCCCGTCGAGCCGGTTGAGGCTCGTATCCCAGAATCTCGAAAACTCCTCGATCCAGCTGACGGCCTCGCGCAGCGGCTGCGCCTCGAGCCGGCAGGGCCGGAGCTGGGCGTTGCGGCCACGGCTGATGAGGCCCGCGCCTTCCAGGACCTTGAGATGCTTGCAGACCGCCGGGATGCTCATCTCGAACGGCGCCGCGAGCTCCTTGACCGACGCTTCCCCATCCATCAGCCGCATAAGGATGGCCCGGCGGGTGGGATCGGCGATAGCCGAGAGGGTGAGGCTGAGCTGGTCGGGCTGCACGTCCGCTCCTAACTAATCGGTTAGCTAACTTATTGGTTAGATACGGTAGCCAAGAAAGTGTGTCAAGAAAGGTGAGGTCTCACAGGCTGTCGTCGCGCGGCGGCCGGAAGTGGGCATTGGAGTATTGAAGCCTGCGACAGCATCGGGTCGAAAGCTGCCTCGGGCTGCCCTACCCCACCAGCGACTTCGGCGGGCGGAGCTTCAGGGACAGTAGCACGCAGCCGACGGCCAGCAGCGAGGTGACGGTGGAGTAGAAGAAGGCGTAAGCCGCAAAATGCTCCACCAATACGCCAAAGATGACCAGCGCCAGCATGGCCATGGCCATGTTGAGCATATTGGCGAAGCCCTGTGCCTCGGCGGCATTGGCCTCGTTGGTCCAGTTGGCGATGAAGTGCACGACACCGAAATAGCCCATGCCGAAGCTGAAGGCGTGGAGGAGCTGCGTGAAGAACAGCACTTCCACCGGCGGATTGAACGCCATGATGGTGAAACGCACCAGGCCGGCCAAAGCCGCCACCAGGATCATATTGCGAGCCGTGACCCGTCCGCCGAAGCGCCGCCAGGCAAACATGAGGATGGCTTCGCCCACCGCCGCTATGCCCAGCAGCGGCCCGAGGAAATAGCTCGGAATGCCGTTTTCGTGCCAGAGCAGCGCGCCGAAACTGCCGATCACCGAATTGCTGGAATTGACCAGTGCGAAGGCCAGCAGCGGCAGCACGAACCAGAGCTTGAGGGAATCCTTGAGCCGGCTGGGTTGCTGGGCGAGATTTGCCGGATCGGTATTGGCCAGTGTCGGCTTGGGCGACGGCGCACGAAAGCGCGGCAGCAGATAGGCCAGCGCCGCCCGCACCCCGACGGTGATGACATAGAGACCGACAAAGGCACCTGATCCCAACAGGTTCAGGAACAGGCCGAGCCCGCCCGCGGCGAAGACATAGCCCACCGTGGCCCAGGCCCGGACGACGCCGAAATCGGTGCCGTTGCGGCGCGTCATGCGCACGGTGGCCGCATCGATGACCGGCGCGACCAGGCCATTTGAGGTGGCGCACAGCGCCCAGACCAGCAGGATGCCCCAGAATTCGGAAACGAAGAACAGCGGCAGCGGCGCCAGTGCCGAAGCCAGCGAGATGACGATCAGCGCCGTACGCCAGTCATCGGCCTTGTCGGCAACGCGGCCAACGATGATGTTGAGCAGCAGCAGGCAGAAGGTGGGCAGCGCGTTGATGATGCCGATCTGGTCGGCGGGAATGCCGTGCTCGCTGAGCCAGATGCCGAGAAAGACCGACGCCACGCCGCCCGGAATATAGACGGTGAACTGGTATAGCGAGGCGCGCAGCTCGGGACTGGCCGAGCGCGAAAATGCCGAAAACATGGAAAACCGACTCCGGGCAAATCAGCGCCCGGAACCCTTGGTGCCTCGCATCGGCGGGCAACGCAAGCGGCTTGTTGCCGCTTTACTGTTATCCGGCTTGGGCCAGCCGCTGCAGCCCGGCGCGGAGCGGTTCGAGGCCCGCGAAAAACTGCGCCGCACTGGCCGCCCAGGTGAAACGCTCGCCATGGGCGCGGGCATCGGTCCGATCCAGCGTGAGGGCGCGGGCGACGGCGATATTGAGGTTTTCATCGAGCGCGCCGGCCTTGGGATCATCAAGCACATCGCGCGGGCCGGTGACCGGAAAGGCCGCGACGGGTGTGCCGGAGGCCAGCGCCTCGGTGATGACATTGCCGAATGTATCGGTGTGGCTGGGAAAGACCAGCACATCGGCGCTGCGGTAAAGCTCACCCAGTTCCTCGCCATGGCGATAGCCGAGGAAGACGGCGTCGGGATAGGCTTTCTGCAGGCGGGCACGATCGGGGCCGTCGCCAACCACGATCCTGGTGCCGGCAATGTCGAGATCGAGAAACGCCTCGACATTCTTTTCGGCAGCGACGCGCCCGACATAGAGCAGGTGCGGTCCGGGCAGATCGGCGAACAGCGTCTTGGGGCCGGGCCGGAAGCGGGTGCCGTCGACACCCCGGCTCCACAGCATCAGCCGGTCGAAGCCGCGCGCCAGGAGATCGTCGTGCAGTGAAGGAGTCGGGACCATGGTCCGGGCGGCCGCGGCGTGGAACCAGCGCAGATAGCCATAGCTCCATTCCTGCGGCACCGGCACGCGCATGGCCACATATTCGGGAAAGCGGGTATGGAAGCTGGTGGTGAAACCGAGGCGATGATTGAGGCAATATTGCCGCGCCAGCAGGCCCAGCGGCCCTTCGGTGGCGATGTGGATATGGTCCGGCGCGGCGGCCTCGATCTGCCGCGACACCGCGCCCAGGCTCGCCAGCGAAATCCGCACTTCGGGATAGGACGGCACCGGCAGCGTCCAGAACCGCTCGGGCGTGAGAAAGGCTATGTCATGCCCCGCCTCGGCCAGCTCGCGGGCGATGCTTTCGAGCGTACGCACCACGCCATTGATCTGCGGCCGCCAGGCGTCGGTGACGATGAGGATGCGGCGAGAGGGAATTCCGATGAATGAATGGGGCACGGCAGCACCGCGACAAGGTTCGACTGCGCAGCAGGCTCGCCTGAGTCCAAGTCGGTGGCGTGAACGGAGCGTGACGGTTGGCTGACAGCGCCGCGTGTTCTTTAGGCTGTCTGTGGCTCCCGTCACCCCACCCTCAATCCCTCCCCATCAAGGGGAGGGAGGCGCATGGGCGAAGTTTGAGCTTGAGCACACGCTGGTTGCAGAGCTAGCTCGCGGCGCGGCGGAGGCGGAACTTGCGGGGTTCGCCGGCGACCATTTCGGTCCACTTGACCAGCTCGAACGCACCATCGACATTCTCGACGATGGCGGTGCAGCTCTCCACCCAGTCGCCGGTATTGATATAGTGGATGCCCAGGCGATCATGCATGTCGGCAAAGTGGATATGGCCGCAGATGACGCCGTCGACGCCCGATTCCTTGGCCTCGTGCACCAGCGCTTCCTCGAAGCGGCCGATGACCGAGACGGCATTCTTGACCTTCTGCTTGGCCCAGGCGCTGAGCGACCAATATTGCAGCCCCAGCCGGCGCCGCACCCAGTTGATGGCGATATTGACGCGCAGGGCGGCGTTATAGGCCCAGTCGCCGACATGGGCGAGCCACTTGGCATTCATCACCACCACGTCGAACTGGTCGCCATGAATGACGAGATAGGTCTTGCCGCAAGCCGAGGTGTGGACGGTGCGGTCGACGAATTCGACCTCACCGAAATAAGTGCCGAGATATTCGCGCAGGAACTCGTCGTGATTGCCCGGCAGATAGACGACGCGCGTGCCGGCATTGGCCTTGTCGAGCAGGATCTGCACCAGCACATTATATTCGCCGGGCCAGTGCCAGGACTTGGCCAGACGCCAGCCATCGAGGATATCGCCGACCAGGTAGATGGTCTCGGCATCATGCGCGCGCAGGAATTCGATGAGCTGCCCAACCCGGATCGGCTTCATGCCCAGATGGACGTCTGAAATGAACATCGCCCGGACCTGTCGGACTTCGCGATCATCCGTCATCAAGCAACGACTCCTGCTTCGTGGGGGCGCACTTTATCCGCGGATGAAGCAGGTGGAAACCGTTGGCGGAGAGAAGGTGGGGAAAGCGGAGGACACGCCTTCGTGTCACCGCTTTCAGCGTATCCGGCCTTTCAGCGCCACGATCCGCGCATGGCTCTGCTCGATCCGCGCCGCGAAAGCCGGGTCGGCTTCGGCCTCGGCGAGCAGGATATCGAGGATTTCCTGGCCCAGGCTCGCGCGGTAATCGGCGGTATTGGAGAACAGCAGCACATCCGTGCCGGCGCGGACGGCCTGGATCACGGTCTGCTCGAGCGTGAAATGATCGCGGATGGCGCCCATTTCGAGATCGTCGCTGATGACGACGCCATCATAGCCCAGCTCGTCGCGCAGCACGCCAGTGATCCATTGCGGCGAAAGCGAAGCGGGCGTCTGGGTGCCTGTATCGGCATAATCGGCGTGGTAGAGGTGGCCTACCATGACCATGTCGACCAGACCATCCGCTATCAGGGCGCGATAGGGATCGAGCTCGGCCTGCTGCCAGGTCTGGGTAATGTCCACAAAGCCCTCGTGGCTGTCAGCGGTGGACGATCCGTGGCCAGGGAAATGCTTGAGTACGGTGAGCAGGCCCGCGGCATGATGCGCCCTGACAAAGGCCGCGTCATATTCGGCCACCACGGCCGGATCCGCGCTGAAGGCGCGGCCAAATCTGGCGATGACCTGGTTGTTCGGGTTGAGATTGACGTCGGCGATGGGACCGAAATTGACGGTGAAACCGAGTTCGGCGATCGAAGCGGCCATTTCGGCATAGACCGCCTCGGCCTCCTGCGGAGAATCGGCGGCGGCGATGGCGGCGGCATTGGGGATTTCCTTGAAGCCGACATCCCTGGTCAGCCGCTCGACCGCCCCACCCTCCTGATCGAGGGTGATGAAGGGCGGCAGGTCGGGCGACGCGGCGCGGAAGGCGGCATTCATCGCCGCGACGGCATCGAGGCTCCGGACATTGACCTTGAGCAGCATGACGCCACCCAGCCGGCCGGCCGCAATCTCATCGCGCAGGCCGGCAACGGGCGCATCGTCGACATCGTCGCCCTGGAAACCGACGACGATCATCTGGCCGGCCATCTGTTCGAGCGTGGCGGCATGCGCCCAGGCAGGCAGCAGCAGCGGAAGCAGAACGGCGGCGAGGCGGAAAAACGGGGTCACGAGGATGGTCCGGGCAAGAATCACTGCTGCGACCTTGATCGGCAAATGCCGCCGAATCAATGGCGGCGCCGGCCGCGTCAATACCATACTCACCCCTCATTTAGGGGGTGCGGAGCCGGGGGCAGGCATGCCAATCTGGCATTGGTGACCTGGCGCATGGGCCGTTTTCAACCTTCAGCCCATGAAGCCGTTGCCTGTGATCGGGCGGGGATCTTGGGTTCCCCGCCCGTGATTTTTTGAAGGTTTGGGCACGATCCGTTGGCTAGGCGGGCGGCCCTTGTCATTTTGAACGGCCACATCGGTGCGTGTGGCTCACCCCACCCTCAATCCCTCCCCATCAAGGGGAGGGCGGCGCCAGATCGACCTTCAAGGATCATCTCGAATATCTTCCCGCCCAAGGAGCGAGCTTCCCTCCCCCTTGTGGGGAGGGAATGAGGGTGGGGGTATTTGGCCTGGATGCGGCTCCCGGAACCTAGCGGTTCTGGCGGTTCTCGATCAGGTCGTTGACCACGGCCGGATCGGCGAGCGTGGAGGTGTCGCCCAGCGAGCCGAAGTCGTTCTCGGCCACCTTGCGCAGGATGCGGCGCATGATCTTGCCGGAACGGGTCTTGGGCAGGCCCGGCGCCCACTGGATCAGGTCCGGCGTGGCAATGGGGCCGATTTCCTTACGGACCCAGGTCTTGAGCTCGGCCTTGAGGGCCTCGTCGCTGGCTTCGCCGGCCATCAGGGTGACATAGCAATAGATGCCCTGCCCCTTGACGTCGTGCGGATAGCCCACCACTGCGGCCTCGGAGACCTTGGGGTGGCTGACCAGCGCGCTTTCCACCTCGGCCGTGCCGAGGCGGTGGCCCGAGACGTTGAGCACGTCATCGACGCGGCCGGTGATCCAGTAATAGCCATCCTCGTCGCGGCGGCAGCCGTCGCCGGTGAAGTAATAGCCCTTGTACTGGGTGAAGTAGGTCTCGACGAACCTTTTGTGGTCGCCATAGACGCTGCGCATCTGGCCCGGCCAACTGTCCTTGATGGCCAGCACGCCCTCGGCCTTGGTCTCTTCCTGCACCACGCCTTCGGGCGACAGGACGACCGGCTGCACACCGAAGAAGGGCACGGTAGCCGAACCGGGCTTGGTGGCAATGGCGCCGGGGAATGGCGCGATCATGTGGCCGCCGGTTTCGGTCTGCCACCAAGCATCGACGATCTCGCACCGGCCCTTGCCGACATGTTCGTGATACCAGCGCCAGGCTTCCGGGTTGATGGGCTCGCCCACCGTACCTAGGAGGCGCAATGTCGGCATGTCGTATTTGTCGGCAAACTCGGCCCCTGCCCCCATCAGCGCACGGATCGCGGTGGGCGCGGTGTGGAACACGTTGACCTTGTGCTTTTCCACCACCTGCCAGAAGCGCGAGGCGTCCGGATAGCTCGGAATGCCCTCGAACATCAGCGTGGTGGCGCCATTGGCCAGCGGGCCATAGACGATATAGGTGTGGCCGGTGACCCAGCCCACATCGGCCGTGCACCAGAACACTTCGCCATCGCGATAGTCGAAGCTCAGTTCGTGGGTTAGCGAGCCCCAGAGCAGGTAGCCGCCGGTGGTATGCAGCACGCCCTTGGGCTTGCCGGTGGAACCGGACGTATAGAGGATGAACAGCGGGTCTTCGGCGCTCATCGGCTCGGGCGGGCAGTTCGCATCCACCTTGGCCACTTCGTCGTGATACCAGACGTCGCGGCCCTCGACCATGTTCACCGGATTGCCGGTGACCTTGACCACGATGACGCGGTCGACGCCGCTGACCTTGGCCAGCGCATCATCGACATTCTTCTTGAGCGGCACGGTCTTGCCGCCACGGCGGCCTTCATCGGCCGTCAGGATGATGCTGGAACCGCAGTCGGAGACGCGGCCGGCAATCGAATCCGGCGAGAAGCCGCCAAAGATCACCGAGTGAACGGCACCGATGCGCGAACAGGCCAGCATGGCCACCGCGGTATCGATGATCATCGGCATATAGATGGTGACGCGGTCGCCCTTCCTGACGCCATTGGCCTTGAGCACATTGGCGAAACGGCAGACCCGGTCATGCAGCTCGCGATAGGTCACCTTGCTGTCGGTGCCGGGCGAGTCGCCTTCCCAGATGATGGCGGTCTGGTCGCCACGATCAGCCAGATGCCGGTCGAGACAGTTGTAGGAGACATTGAGAATGCCGTCCTCGAACCATTTGATCGAAATATCCGGATAGGCAAAGCTGGTATTCTTGATCCTGGTCGGGAATTTCACCCAATCAAGGCGCTTGGCCTGCTCCGCCCAGAACCCGTTGGGGTCGCTGATCGAGCGCGCATACATCTCGTCATACTGGGCCTTGGTGGTCCGGGTGCGTGCGATCGCGGCCGCACTTGGCTGGAATACGAGCTGCTCGCTCATACTATCCTCCCTTGTCTCTCCCTGACCCCGTTCTAATGACCCACCCCGCCCCCGGCAAGGCCTTGACTCTGCGACTTAATGGGTAGCGCACAGACTACCGCCCATTAACTGCATCCGGCCTAGGATGCTTCCGCGCCGGTCGGGTTTTGCCGGGACCGGACGCAAAGGGAGTGCCATCATGGCCGAGATGACCATTCGGGCCGCCGGGCCGGCCGATATCGACCTGGTCCACCGCGAACTGATGGACGTGATCGCCACGTCCCCATATTACAGCGACCGCTTCAAGGCCCACGAAATGGGCCGGCTGAACAAGAATTTCCTGCGCACCCTGCTGGCGCTCGACCCCTGGCACATCATGATCATGTGCGCTGACGGCGAGGCGGGCGGCGCCATGGTTTCCGGTCCCGAATGCGGCGCCATCTTCCGCTATTGGGGCTGGGTCTTTCCCAGCCATCGCCAGACCAAGCTGGGCATGTTCGCCATGCGCGCCTTCGACGAGCACTGGGACAATGGCCGCTTCCACAAGGCCTATACATTCGTGCGGCCGGAAAACGAGGTCACGCGCCTGCTGCTCAAGCGCTATGGCTACAAGGAAACCTGCCTGCTCGAAAAGCACATCTTCGGGCAGGATTACCTGCTGATCGAAAAGCCCTATACCAAGGTCACAGACGATTATGACAGCGGCGCCAATATCGGCCGGCTCGGCCTGCTGAAGCGGAAACTGGGACTGGCAGGCTAACCTGGTGCTTTGAAAGTAGACCTCATCCTGAGCTTGTCGAAGGACGAGGTCGTGGCAAGCAAGCCTCCACTCGCCCGACCTCGTGGTTCGACAAGCTCACCATGAGGTCTCTATTCCGCCGGCACGGCCGCGGCGCGGCGGGCGCGGAACCACTGCATAATCGAGACATCGAGTTTGGCGGTGCGCAAAGCCACCCACCACAGCCCCACCGACCAGATGGTGATGGCTATGATGGCCGAAAGTGCCGCGCCCATCAGCCCGAACGAGGGCACCAGCAGCCAGTTGCACAGCACCAGCGTGACCACGCCCATGCCCACCGAAGGCAGGCTGGCATAGGGGCGGTCGTGAATGGACAGGACCAGCGAGGCCGGCCCCATGACCGATCGCACGACCAGCGCCAGCGACAGCACCGCCAGCGGCGCAGCACCGGCCGAAAAACTCGGGCCGAACAGCATCAGCGCGAACGGCCCGGCAACGGCTATGCCGGCGAACAGCACGACCGAAATGATGCTGGCGACGAAATTGGCATCACCCACCTTGCGCTTGAACGCCTCGCGGTCCGCATTGGCCTCGCTTTCGAACATGTCGGGCAGCGTGACCGCATAGACGGCCGAGACGGCGAAGGAGGTCAGCGCGAAAATACGGGTGCAGATGCCGAAGATCGCCAGTTCCTCGCGGCTGAGGGCATGGCTCAGCAGCAGCAGGTCGATATCGAAGAAGAAATCCGTGGCCAGCGAGATCAGCACCCATGGCAGGGCGAAACGCCACCAGCGCGCGGCCTCGACCGGGCGTTGCGGGGCCGTATCGGGAATGCGGTTCAGCGAGGTCACGACGAAGGCGAAATGCACCAGCGCGATCACCACATAGCCGGCCGCCACGAGCCACAGCATCGCCGAAA
Organism: Devosia ginsengisoli; assembly: GCF_024707105.1. Taxonomy (GTDB): domain Bacteria; phylum Pseudomonadota; class Alphaproteobacteria; order Rhizobiales; family Devosiaceae; genus Devosia; species Devosia ginsengisoli_A. The sequence goes on from NZ_JANQAJ010000013.1 coordinate 259,936, forward strand.
AGCCTTCCACCGGCACGGCGAAGCCCATGGTGACAAGGAAGGCGGCGATGACGACGATGGGACGGAACATCGTATCGGCGAAAAAGCCGGCAAACGGCCGCTTGAGCCCGACCAACAGCGCGCCGTTGACATAGACCATGGCCGTGGCGAAGGCGAGCAAAGCCACCGGAATGAAATGGTCGGCCAGCACGCTGCCGCCCTGTCCCAGCATGTCCAGCAGCGGATGGCCCAGCAGCAGGATCAGTGCGAGCGTGGCGACGACATGGCCATAGGCGCGGGCAATGAAGGTGATGAACTGCCGGCGCTCACCGCGCGCCCGGTATTCGGCGGCGAAATAGGTGCCGACGGTGTGGAAGCCCAGCGGCATGACCACGGCGATCAGGTTCACCGTGGCGATGATGAGCAGATATTCCCCAAGCAGCTCGGGGCCCCAGATCCGCGCGATCAGCGCCTGGACCAGGAAGATGAGCCCGGCGCCCGCCAGCCGTGCGCCGAAAATGACTGATGACTGCGATGCAAGGCGGCGATGCAGGCTCATTCCCCCGCCTCGTCGCGCCCCGGTCTGGTCTGGGTCGCCTTGGTCTTGGGATTGCGCCAGCCATCGACGGTACGGCGCACGGCGTGGAGCGCGTCGCGAAGGGCAAAGGCGCCGGTGCCGAGCAGCAGGGCCAATGGCCGGCTGGCATAGTTGGCGACAGGGGGCACGGGCTGAATGACGCCGGCCTCGCCCACCATGCCCTTCTTGAACTGGTGCAGGCCCTGGAACCCGTCGGTGCCACCCAGGTCGTACCAGGTGGCCCTGGTATTGTCGCGCAGCCAGCGGATGACGTGCCAGTGCATGAAATAGCCGGCGCGCAGGGGCAGCGCCTTGTCGTTGGTGGCGCCATAGAGATAGACGGCCCGGTCGCCCGCCTTGAAGATCAGCGCGCCGGCGACCAGTTCGCCCTCGTGGCGCACGAAGAACAGTTCGGGCCGCAAAGCCGGCACGTCGACGGCCATGAGCGCCGGCACGGTTTCATAGGCCGAGTGGTCGGCGAACTGCTTGCGGTCGGTCATGGCGGCATAGAGCGTGTCGAAATCGGCGATGCGCGCGGGGTCGGCATGTTCGAAGCTGAGCCCGGCCTTTTCCGACTTGTTGAGCTGGCGCCGCCAGGTCTGGTTGAAGCTCTTGCGCTGTTCTTCGTCGCTGAGGCGCAGGTTGACGATATAGCGCGCGGGAAAGCCCAGTTCGGACCCGCGCTTGAAGCCGCGCGCCACTAGCCGCTCATATTCGCGATTGACCGGATGGATCGACGCGCGCGGCAGCACCGACAGCATCTGGCCGCGCTCATGGGCATATTCGGCCACCATGGCCTCGACCATGCCGGCATGAATGGCATCGGCATCGGGGCGCGAAACGTCCTTCAGCATCGGGGCCCATTTCGAGACGGCGATGCGCGCCAGCCCGAGCGGAAGCGACTGCACCATGATCAGCGCGCCGCCGACGACTTCGCCATCGAGCAGGAACAGCATGGGCTCCTGCTTGACCGAGGGCCAGCGCGTCGCCGCGAAAGCATGCATCTGCTCCTGGCAGACCTCGTCGAATCCGGCAATGGTCCGGTCCCACTCGGCGCCATCGACAATGCGGGTCTGCAGCCGGCGCACGGCAATGCCGCTGGTGCGCTCCGCCTTATGGCTGGCGTCGGATGCCAGCCGATCAGCGATAAAGGACATTGTGGCTACTTCCCGCTCATATGACTTGAGCGGAAAGCTAGACCTGGCAGGTGAGCAAATCCCTATTGCGGCACGACAAATGCCGCAAACCTCGCTCCGTGGTTACCAAAGGCTAATGGGCAACCGCAGCAGCAGCACCGACGGCATGCGGCGTATAGACGAAGGGAATTTCCGGGATGGCGACGAAGGCGCCAAGCCCTTCGAGCGTCATGCGGAGGGCCACGAACAGGATGATCAGCAGGCCGACCCAGGCGATCCAGCGATGCTTGTGCAGCAGGCCGGCGATGAAAGTGGCGGCAACGCCCATCATCACCACCGACAGCGCCAGACCGATGATCAGCGCCTCGAAATGGTGCTGCGCCGCGCCGGCCACGGCCAGCACGTTGTCGAGCGACATGGAAACGTCGGCAATGATGATCTGGATGACGGCCTGGCGCAGGGTCTTGCGTGGCGCCTTGCCGGCCACCGTGCCATCGGCGTTCTTGTCGGTATCTTCGAGCGCTTCCTGCGCCTCGTGCTCGTCGGCCTGCGAAACGGTAAGCTCGCGGAACATCTTCCAGCACACATAGAGCAGCAGCACGCCGCCGGCGATGAGCAGCCCGCCGCCGAGCGAGAGAAGCTGGGTGGTGATGAGCGCGAAGAAGATGCGCAGCAGCGTCGCCGCGAGAATGCCGATGAGGATCGCCTTGCGGCGCACGTCCGAGGCAAGCCCCGCTGCGGCCAGGCCGATCACGACAGCATTGTCGCCAGCCAGAACCAGGTCGATAAGAATGACCTGAACGAGCGAGCTCAGGAAACTCGGGTCAATGCCGAACATGGGTGGGATATCCTCAGGCGGGTAAGCAATGATCCGCCTATACCCCCTCACCCGGGACTGCAAGCGAAACACGACAGGGACCGACCAAAGTCTGAGGATTCCGGCCAAAGGCGCACGATGCCGACAGGTTGATGACAGACAGATACGGCTTCAGGGCGTTATGTGCGTGCCGTTCGCGTCGAAGCTGGCCAGGTAATCGATAAGGGTGTCGATCTCGGCGCGGTCGGTCATGCCGGCAAACGCCATGCTGGTGCCGGGCAGGAAATGCTTCGGCAGCTTGAGAAAGCGCGTCAGGGTTTGACGGTTCCACTCCACCCCGCTGTCCCGCGCCGCCAGCATGGCCTGCGAATAATTGTAATCGTCGAGGCTCCCCAACGGACGCCCCACGACACCGTTGAGCCGTGGCCCGACCTTGTTGACGGCATCTTCGCCGATCGCATGGCAGGCCAGGCATTTGTTGAACACCGAAGGCGCTTCCTGCGCCACCACAGGCATGACCATGAGGCACAGAGCCGAAACCAGCAGGAACCGCATTGTCCCCTCCCGTCCACGACGAGTGGTCAATGTGCCGTAAATCGCGGGAATTGGCGATAGGCAAACCGAAGCGGGCCTGCCTGCAAACCATGCTTATGAATGAGGAACTTTGGTGGGCGAGCACGGATTCGAACCGTGGACCCGACGATTAAGAGTCGTCTGCTCTACCAGCTGAGCTACTCGCCCCAATGCCGGAGCTTCCAAAGTGGCGCCTCTCTAGCAAAGTGATTCCGTGCTGTCCAGCACCCGCCAGCACTTTCCTTGCATGGATTGTCACGAGAGTGTCACGGGCGGCAGACCCGTTGAGGAGCCGGTGGCGCCGGCGGAAATCCGGCCAGCGCCACGGATGGATCAATCGAAATTGGCCTGGCGCTCGCGGAAACTTGCGAAATCCAGAACATTGCTGGGCCTGGATGCCGGCTCCTGCCGGGTTTCATCCATGAGGGTGATGGTCCGTTCGATGATATAGCGCAACTGACGCGAGCGACTGTCAACGCCCTGCAGGATCGTCGCGGCGCGCTGCAGGTGATCTCGGGCGAGAACGTAGGTGGGCGGCATGGCACGAAGCTCCTTTGAGGAATCAGATTTTTGGGAGCGCCAGGGAGGTGACGCGAGCCAAAGGTGCGCGCGCATGCCTTCCTCAAACTTGCCAGAACGCCCGGCTTTTGATTCAAAAACGACCGATTGCGCAGCCTGCCGGAGAGGCCTTGTTTCCGTAGGCATGGAGCGTCGCGAGCACTGGGGGCGGCCTGTGTAAAAACCTGCCCCAATTCCGTCGCGATTGGCGAAGCGGCCCGAAAGCGGCAGAATCAGGGCGGAATTTGCGGGCCTGGCCAGAGAATCGCGTGCGCGTTTGAATCGCTTTCCGGCAGGTCGAGGGCTTGGCTAGGATGGCCCGGCCAAGAACAGCGAGTCGCAGCCCGTGCCCCGTCCAACCCTGTCGCCCATTGCCGCCGGCCTCGACGAAACCGTGCCCTTTGTCGGCCCCGAGGCCATCGTCCGGCAAAGCGGCGTGCCGCTGCGCGCGAGAATCGGCGCCAATGAAAGCCAGTTCGGTCCCGCCCCTTCCGTTCTCGCCGCCATGGCGGCGGCGGCCCGCGAGAGCTGGCATTACGGGGACCCGGAAAACCACGATCTGCGCGCCGCCATAGCCGACCATCTCGGCATTGCCTTCGCCAATGTGATGCCCGGCGAGGGCGTGGACGCGATCCTGGGCATGGCCGTGCGCCTGTTCGCGGCACCCGGCAGCACGGTGGTCACCTCGCTGGGCGGCTATCCCACCTTCAACTACCACATCCACGGCTATGGCGCGCAGATGCATACCGTGCCCTATATCGGGGACCGCGAGGATATCGACGGCCTGGCCCGTGCCGCGCGAGAGACGCAGGCGGCGATGGTGTATCTTGCCAATCCCGATAATCCGATGGGTAGCTGGTGGGACGCCGCCTCGGTAGAGCGGTTCATATCAGCCGTACCCGACACAACGATGATCGTGCTCGACGAGGCCTATGGCGAATTCGCGCCATCAGGCACGCTGCCACCGCTCGACATGGAGCGGCCGAACCTGCTGCGCATGCGCACCTTTTCCAAGGCCTATGGCCTGGCTGGTGCCCGCGTCGGCTACGTCTTCGGCGAAGCGCGCAACATTTCGGCCTTCAACCGCATCCGCAACCATTTCGGCATCAGCAATGTGGCGCAGGCGGCTGGCATCGCGGCACTGGCCGATGGCGCCTTCCTGCAGCAGTCGCTGGCCGAAATCCGGCGCTCGCTGGACGATACTGCCGCCATCGTGCGGCGGCACGGATTGATGCCGCTGCCGACGGCGACCAATTTCGTGGCAGTCGATTGCGGCCGCGACGGTCCCTACGCACAGGCCATTCTCGATGGCTTGGCGGCGCGGGGCGTCTTCGTGCGCAAGCCGGTGGTGGCGGGACTCAATCGCTGCATCAGGATCAGCGCCGGAACCGATGCCGACCGGGCCTTGCTCGACCAGGCGCTGGGCGAGGTGGTGGCGGAGTTGGCCCGGTAGCCCCCATGATGAGCCTGTCGAACCATGAGGCGTGGCACGATGGCTCCACTCGCTCGACCTCGTGGTTCGACAAGCTCACCATGAAGTCAATTCCCATCGCGCCGACGTTCTCAAAACAGATCGACCGTCGCCAGCAATCCCATATGGTTGGAGCCGAAGGCTTCGGGCGTCGGTGCGATCTCGCGGATCAGGGCGGGGCCGCGGGTGAACATATTGTCTATCGGCACGCCCAGCGGCGCGATCTCGACGGGCCAGGTGGCGGGGTAGCCTGATGGTGGCACCAGGGCCAGGTCGCTGGCAAAAGCAGCGATCTGCGCCGACCAGGCAGCGGCATTGAAATCGCCCGCCAGTAGCACCGGGCCTTCGATGGCGCCGATGACCGCCCGGGCCTGGTGCAGTTCAAACACGGCGACATTGTCGAAATAGGGCTTGGTCAGGTGCAGGGCGACGATGGTGACGGGCCGCCCTTCGATGATTGTCGCCGCGGTCAGCAACCGGCGGCGGTTGAGACCCTCGAGCCGCAATATCCTCGTATCGGCCAGCGGTGTGCGCGAAAAGATCGCCACGTCGCATACAGCCAGCGTGTCGCAGCCCAGCCGATAGGGGTAGCGGGCGGCAACGGCATCCAGCCCTGTCGCGCCGAGACCGGATGTCTCCATCAGCACCAGAATGTCGGCATCGCTGTCGACGACGAATGTCGCGGCGTCGGCCCTGCGCCGGTTGTCCTTGAGGATGTTGAAGCTGAGCGCGCGGAAACTGGCCTGCGGCGCATCGTTCTCCAGCGGCGCGCGGCGCTGCTGCTGACCCAGCACGATGGCGGCCCCCTGGGCCAGGCTGAGGCCAACCAGCCCGACCATGACAAGCGCCCGCAGCCGGGCCCCGGCCAGCGCCAGCCCCAGGGGCAGGAGCAGCAGCGCCCCGCCAATATGGAAGCGCAGCGTGCTCAGCAATTCCTGCCCCGGCACGCCGAAATCGACGCTGACGGCAAATAGGAGCAGCGCCGCCACAACGGACAGGCCGGTCAGCAGACCACGGATTTCCGACGCTATGTTCAGACCGACGCCCCCCGGTTCGACAGACCAGTGGTGACCCAGTCGGCCGACACATGCAAGCCCGGCGCGAGACCGGCCCGCTCAGATCAGCTTGCGCATCTGGATGCAGTCGCTGGCAATATCTGCGAGTTCGCTCTCGTCCCACACATGCCGATGCCAGCCGGTGGCTTCGTAATAGCCAACGGCCGGCCTTGCGGCATTGACCAGCAACACTGTCGCGCCGAAGGCTCGCGCCCTGTCCTCGACCATCCGGCCGAGCACGCGCCCATGGCCCTTGCCCTGCTCCGCGGCCGTGATGGCCACAAGCCGGAATATCGCCATGCCGTCGCCGCGGATATCGAGGCGCGTCGTGCCCAGCGGGTGACCGTCATTCTTGAGCAGGTAGGGGTACATGCCGGGCAGGCGCTCGCCCGGATAGTCGGGGTCATAGACGCCGTGCCGGCCGCGCGCCTCGAACAGCTCCTGCCGGCGGATGGCGTGATAGGCCGCCCAATCTTCCGGCGCGACCACGTCGATGAGTTCGTATCCCATCATCGTCCTCCCTGCCCCGGCCACGATGGGTCGGGGCACGAAGCGCGTGTCGATGTCAGCCGGCCATGGCGCCTTGAGCCGAAGCGCCGCGATCGATGAGCAGGCGGTTATAGGCGTTGAGATAGGCGCGGGCCGAAGCCACCAGCGTATCGGGCTCGGCGGCATTGCCCGAAACAATGCGGCCGTTCATTTCGAGGCGCACATGGGCGCTGGCCTGCGCATCGGTGCCGCCGGTGACGCCATCGACGGCATAGAGCACCAGATGCGGCTCCTGGCCCACACCTGCCTTGATGGCGTTGAAGATGGCATCGACCGAGCCGGTGCCCTCATAGACCACGCTGGTTTCCTCGCCATCGATGGAGAGCGTCATGGTGCATTTGTGGTTGCCGCCGGTCTTGGAGACGACTTCCATGTCGACCAGCCGAATGCGGTCACCCACCGAGCCGACCTCGTCATCGACCAAAGCCACGATATCGGCGTCATAGACGTGCTTCTTGCGATCAGCGAGGTCCTTGAAACGCACGAAGGCTTCCTGGAAGGCATTGTCGCCAAGCTCGTAGCCCAGTTCCCTCAACTTGTCCTTGAAGGCGGCACGGCCCGAATGCTTGCCCATGACCAGGGTGGTTTCCTTGATGCCGACACTGGCCGGGGTCATGATCTCGTAGGTCTCGGCATTCTTGAGCATGCCGTCCTGATGGATGCCGCTTTCATGCGCGAAGGCATTCTTGCCGACGATGGCCTTGTTGTACTGCACCGGGAAATTCGCCGCCGCGGAGACGACCTTGCTGGCGCGGGCCAGATGGGTGCTCTCGATCTCGGTGTGATAGGGCATGGCGTCGCCGCGGGTGCGCAGGGCCATGACGATCTCTTCGAGCGCGGCATTGCCGGCGCGCTCGCCCAGCCCGTTGATGGTGCATTCCACCTGCCGCGCACCGCCACGCACGGCGGCCAGCGAATTGGCAACGGCCAGGCCCAGATCGTTGTGACAATGGGCCGAGAAGATCGCCTTGTCGGCGCCGGGCACCATGGTGACGATGTCGCGGAACATCTTCTCATGCTCGTCGGGCACGGCATAGCCGACCGTATCGGGCAGGTTGATCGTGGTGGCGCCGGCCTTGATGGCGGTCTCGACGCAGCGCTTCAAAAATTCCAGCGGCGTGCGGGTGGCGTCCATGGCCGACCATTCCACATCGTCGATGAGATTGCGCGCCTGCGTCACGGTGCGGGCGATGATCTCGATCACCTCGTCCTCGGTTTTCTTCATCTGGTGGGCCAGATGAATCGGCGAGGTGGAGACGAACGTGTGGATGCGGCCGCGGCGGGCATGGCGCACGGCCTCGCCGGCCCGGTCGATATCGGCAGTGATGGCGCGGGCGAGACCGGCGACAGTGGAGCGCTTGACCTGCTTGGCCACCGCGACGACGGCTTCGAAATCGCCATTGGAGGCAATGGGGAAGCCGGCCTCGATGATGTCGACGCCCATATCGTCGAGCGTTTCGGCGACCTGCAGCTTTTCTTCCAGCGTCATGGTGGCGCCGGGCGATTGTTCGCCATCGCGCAAGGTGGTGTCGAAGATGAAAACGCGGTCTTTATTGGTGTCGGAAGCGGCGGACATTTCTTCTCAAAATCCTATCGGGCGGCCCAGAGTCAGAGCTCTGCAGGCCGGACATTGACTGTGCGGCTTATGGCGTTATCCCCTGACGACCCGCTCGTTCGAGCTGCCGGTGATCAGGGGCTGATAAGAAGGAGAAGAAGCGCAGCAGGCAGCAAAAGCAGGCCGGCAGCCAGCATCAGGACGCGAGCGCGTTCCTGGCGTTGGGCGACGGCGATGGCAATTGCGCGCTTGCGCTGCATGGGTTCAGTTCCGATTTGCCGGCAAGAATGCGCGAAACTGCATCGCCGTGCAAGCCCAAGCTGCGGTAGATATTGATTTTTCGCTGTGAGACTTGCGTCTAATTGAATGCAAACACAGCCGAAAGCACGGTCGCGGCCAGAGCAATGCCCGCAACCCGCCCGGCGATACCTGCCATGCGCCCCGCCTCGGCGTCGCCACCATGCGCCTTCCTGAGGTTGATGCCACCGACAATCGTGGCACCCAGCAGCACCAGCACCAGGGCCATCTTGATGCCGAACCAGGTCATGCTGGGCGCCGAGAAGTCCCACTTGAGCCAGAACAGCAGGATGCCGGTGATGATGAGCCCGCCCAGGGCGCCGCGAGCGGCACGGGAAATACGGGTGACAATGTCGAACAGCGCCTCGCGCGTCGGGCCTTCGGCCGTGGCGAGCTTGCCACCGATGATCGGCATCGCCACCGAACTCGCCCCGCCGCCGACCAGCGCCAGCAGATGAACCCAGAACAGAAGATTGACCAGAATATCCATGCTGCCGCCTCAACGCAGTTGCCCGAGGACAATAGCAGTTTTGCCGGTGCGGGTCACGTCGCGGCGGCAGCGGACCGTACCCACCGCCTAGTCGTCGAGATCGAGCACGCCTTCACCCACGATGACGGCGTCCCCGCCGATGCCGCCATGGACCAGCACGTCATTATCCTTGCGGAGCTGGATGGTGATGCGGCAGGGGCGGCCCATTTCATGGCCCTGGCGCAGGGTGAAATCCGCCGACCCGGTCGCCAGGTTGGCATGTTCCGCCAACAGCCCAATCAGCGCGGCCGCCGCCGAGCCCGTGCCGGGATCCTCGCCGATATCCATGCCGAACATGCGCGCCGCCAGGTCATTGTCGGGTTCGTCCGGAGTCAGCGTGAACACATAGGCCGAGTGATGGTCGTGGCTGAAAACGTTGTTCCAGAGCCCCTGATTGACCTTGATCTTGCGCAAGACACCGACATCGCGCACCGGCACCATATGAAAGGTGACGCCGGCGGAGAACACGGCCGGTTCATAGACATCGCAGCCGATATCCTCGACCTCGATGCCCAAGGCCTGGGCCATGCCGAGCCTGTCGGTGAGCGATGCAATGCGCGACGGCAGGCGCGGCAGTGCAAAGCGGGCCTCGCCGGAGCGCTTGTCGGTCTTTTCGAACAGGGCGGTGATGAGACCGACCTTTTCCTCCAGCCGCACGGCGCTGACCTTGTTCTGCAGGCCCAGCACCACGGCGGCGCCTACCGTCGGATGGCCGGCAAAAGGCAGTTCGGCGTGCGGCGTGAAGATGCGGATGGCCGCGGTGTTGCGCTCGGCCTTGGGCTTGAGGATGAAGACCGTCTCGCTGAGATTGAACTCGCGGGCAATGGCCTGCATCTCGCCATCGAGGAGCCCGTCGGCCTTGAGGACCACGGCGAGCTGGTTGCCCTTGAGCCGCTCGCGCGTAAAGACGTCCAGCAGCAGATAATTGAGCTTCACTACGGCCCCTATTCTGCCGGCAGGGCGTAAACCGCCCGGTCGAGCCCCAGATGATCGCAGAGCGCGGCGACCGCGACGCCATGATCGCTGCGACCGGGCAGCCCCGAAATGGTGAGGCACCCGATGATGCCGGCGCCCTTGACGCGAATGGGGAAGCCGCCGCCGGCAATGACATAGTCCGCCGGGTCGGCACCCGATTGCGGGCTGAACGGCGCTTCACCCCGCTCCAGCACCAGCCGGTAGCTGGCGCGCTGGAAACGGCGCACGGAATTGATCTTGCGGCGCACCCATTCGGCATTGTCGGCGCTGGTGCCCGATGTGGCGGCAAAGAACATCTGCCGGTCCCAGGTGCGGATATCGACCACCAGCGACAGGCCTTCGGCCAAAGCGCGATCGCGAATGGCGCTGCCCAGCTTGAAGGCAACCTTCTCGTCGAATTCGGCAAGCACGAGCTCCTGCTCCTGCTTCTTGACGAGGGCGATATCTTCGGCGGCGGCCATGGTCAGGTGTCCTTGCTACGAGATTGTCGGGAAACGACGGGTCCGGTTCTAGACCAAGTTTTCCCGGCGAAGAAGTAATGATTCAGGTCGCGAAAATCCTGCCCGCAAAGTAGGCCTCGGCCACCGCCACAGCATAGGGCACGGCGCCTGCCGCTTCGGCCTCGGCATGCGAGCGGATGGCGACGATATCGGCGAGTTCCCGATGCTCCTGCCGGTCGAGATTGGCGCGGATGCGGGCGACAAGCCATTCGGCCGGGTCGGCAAAGCGGAATATCCGGCCGAAGGACAGCCGCGGCCCGTCGAACACAATGACCATCCCGCCCGCTACAGCTTCGTCGGTGCGCAGGCCGGTTTCCTCTTCCAGCTCCAGCGCGAGGCAGCGCGCTACATCGACCCGGCCGTCGGGCAATACGTCGCGCGGCTCGAGCGAGCCGCCGGGCGGATAGACCCGGCCGGCATTGGCCGTCTGGCCACCCATGACGCCGTAGATCAGCGCATTGTCGCTGCTGACGATCAGCGCCCAGCCGAAGGCATGGCAGATGCCGATCCCGGGAAAGCCCTGCTGGCGCCACAGCATGAAGGCCGAATAGGCATCCTCCCGCGCCTCGGCGCGGAACACCCCGCCCTCGACGCCGGGCATGCCGCCACCGGGCGCCGAGAGGCCCAGGATACGGCCATCCCACAGATGCGGATTGGCTTTGGTGGCATCGCGCCAGTAATCGGCCACGGCCGCGCGCTGGCTCTCGCTCAGCGGCCACAGGCCGGGCACGCTGACAATGTCGATCTGGGTGACCGGAACGATGCGCATGGGCTGAAACACAGCGGCCGGGGTTTCCCCCGGCCGCTGCATGTCTCTGCTAGTTCTTGGCCTTGTCGACCAGCGCGCCGGCCTTGATCCAGGGCATCATGTCGCGCAGCTTGGCGCCGATTTCCTCGATCGGGTGCTCGTCGGCCAGGCGACGGGTCGCCTTGAAGCGCGAACCACCAGCCTTGTGCTCCTGCATCCATTCGGAAGTGAACTTGCCCGACTGGATGTCGTGCAGCACCTTCTTCATCTCGGCCTTGGTCTCCGAGGTGATGATGCGCGGGCCGGTGACATATTCGCCCCACTCGGCGGTGTTGGAGATCGAGTAGTTCATGTTGGCGATGCCGCCCTGGTAGATCAGGTCGACGATCAGCTTCACTTCGTGCAGGCACTCGAAATAAGCCATTTCGGGCGCATAGCCGGCTTCCACCAGCGTCTCGAAGCCGGCGCGGATCAGTTCCACGAGGCCACCGCACAGCACGGCCTGCTCGCCGAACAGGTCGGTTTCGCATTCCTCGCGGAAATTGGTCTCGATGACGCCCGAACGGCCGCCGCCGACGCCTGAAGCATAGGCCAGCGCGATATCATGGGCATTGCCCGACGCGTCCTGGTGCACGGCGATCAGGCACGGCACGCCGCCACCCTTCTGGTATTCGCCGCGCACGGTGTGGCCCGGGCCCTTCGGCGCGATCATGATCACGTCGACGGTCGACTTGGGTTCGATCAGGTTGAAATGCACGTTGAGGCCATGAGCGAAAGCCAGCGCGGCACCGTCGCGGATGTTGGGCTCGATATGCTGCTTGTAGATATCGGCCTGCAGCTCGTCGGGAGTCAGCATCATGATGACGTCGGCCCACTTGGCGGCATCGGCAACCGACATCACCTTGAGGCCTTCGCCCTCGGCCTTCTTGGCCGAAGCCGAACCCGGGCGCAGCGCCACGGCAATATCCTTCACGCCGCTATCGCGCAGGTTCAGCGTATGGGCATGGCCCTGCGAACCGTAGCCGACGATCGCGACCTTCTTGGATTTGATGATGTTGAGATCGGCATCCCGATCGTAATAGACGCGCATGGGTATCTCCCTGGAAATGCAGTTTATGGGTTGGCTTTCGCCCCATAGAGGGCAAAGAACTGGTCGGTGGCGGCCTTCACATCGGCTTCGATATTGGCCACGACATTGGTCTGGGTCAGCGCCTTGTCACCCAGCAGCAGGCGGATCTGCACGTCGCGGACGACCAGACCGAAAAAGGTGCGATAGGCATCTTCGCTGGAATCGAAGCGCAGCAGGCGCGCATCGCGCCCGGCTTCGAGAATGGGCTTGAGCCGGCGGCGAATGGCCAGCGGGCCGTTTTCCAGCACGATGATGCCCAGGCTGTCCTTTTCCTGGGCGGCATGGGTCACGGCCGTGCGGTTGAGCGTGATGGAGACTTCGCCGGTGATGACTGTCAGCAGGTCACGGGCGAACTGCTCGATGGAAAGGCGTAGCGCCTTGGCATTGAGGTGGGAGCGATCGACCACCGGCATGCGCACCTTGGCCGCCTGCCACTGCACCGTGGCGGTGAGCAGCCCGTCGCGGTCGCCGAACCACTTGTAGAGGGTTTCCTTGGAGCACGAGGCGCGCCGCGCCACGGCCGTCATGGTCAGACCATCGCCATTTTCGACGAGCAGGTCCAGCGCCGCCGTCAGCACAGCCTGCTGGCGCGGTGTGAACGTCTCTTCGTTGACCTTGATGGTCAATGCCATGGCTTGGTCCCCACACGGCCGAGTGGTTTCGGCCAATTCTCGTGCAGGCGTACCGTACGGTACGGTTCGATGCAAGCCCTATTTGTGCGGGAATAACCCGGCGGTGGGCTATCGTTTGAAGTTTTCGGCGAAGAAGGCCAGCGCGGCCGCCCGCATGCGGGGCGTTTCCTGGTGGCCAATGCCGGGTTCACTGACCTTTTGCAGCATGCCGGGCGCATTGGCATAGGCCGGCTCCAGTTCGGCCCAGGCCCGGCTGACGGCTGCCGGCGGTGTCAGGCTGTCGGCCTCGCCGAGGCAGATCAGTTGCGGGCGCGGCGCGATGAGGGCGGCGATGCGGCCGCCATCGGCTTCATTCAACAGGCCCGGCACGGTGAGGTAGATACCGTGGCCGTCATGCGCGCCAAGTTCGATCATGGTGCGGAAATCGGCGAAGCAGCAGAGATGCGCCACCGCCGCGATGCGCTCGTCCATGGCGGCCAGCCAGTAGCTGAGCACGCAGCCCATGGAGATGCCGAAGGCGCCGATGCGCGCCGGGTCGACGTCCTCGCGACCCGCGAGGTAGGTCAGGGCGGCGGAGTGGTCGGACAGCATCTGCCCGAACAGCGACTTGCCACGCCAGAGCAAGGCCTTGGCGGCAAAACTTTCGCTGACCGTGGCGCGCTCGCCGAAGACCGACATATCGATGCAAAGCGTCACATAGCCGGCACGGGCAAAGACCGGACCAAGCGGATCGAGCAGGTATTCGCGACCATCGAGCAACTCGCTGGCGCCAATGGCGTAGCCGCCGCCATGCGAGTGGCCATAGAGGATGGCCGGCAGGCGGCGGGAATTGTCGGCCGGCCTGGTCAGGATGCCGCGTACATCCTCGTCGCCCAGTTGCAGGCGCAGGTGTTCGATCACATAGCCGTCCATGGGCTCGATGCGGCGCGACAGCAGCGAAACACCCGGCTCAGCGAGGCCGATGAGTTCACGGAAGCGGCTGCGGGTGATCGCCATGCCTATGCCCTCCCCGCTTCCGCATCATTGCGGGCGCCGACCCACCGATTGAAGCGGGCCAGCGCCAGGCCGAAGCCGATCAGCAGCAACCCGCCACCCAGGATCGACAGCGGCTGGGCGCCCAAGGCCATGAACCACTGCGTGAAGAAGTGGATGGCGCCGAACACGGCCACGGAATTGACCACCCAGCGGCGATTGGCAAACACCGCCCAGGTGCCAAAGGCCAGCAGCGCAATGGCCCAGGCCACCGAGAAATAGACGCCCGGCCAACCCAGCAGGTCATCGCCAAACAGCGAGCCGATGAAAAAAGCGGCGTTGACCAGCAGGATTGCCGTGCGCATGGCGATGATGGCCAACCGCTCATAGGCCGGAGCGAGACGCAGCGACAGCAGATAGAGGGCCAGAACCAGCGCCGACAGGGCCAGGATGGCAACGGCGAGGTAATGCGTCGGTGTCCACAGATCGACATCGATGGTGATCGTAGCAGCAAAGGCGAGGACGGCCAAAGCCGCCAACAGGCCGGAGGTTGCCAGCACGGCCGCGACGGCCGTGGCAGCGGTCAACGCAATCCGCACCCACAGATGTTCGCCGAAGAGACCGCCCACGCCACCCAGCAGCGCCAGCGCGCCGATAACCATGACGATCTGCGCGAATACGGACCAGCGCGTCACGCCTGCGAGGCGCAGCCAGAACCCGGCCGCGAACAGCACGGCGCCTAGCGCGATGGCCGTTTCCAGTGTCGGCACCAGCACGCCGACACCGGTCGCCACGGCCGCGGCGCCAAGCGCGAACAGCACATTGCTGCCCAGCTCGCCCGTGTCCTTGGCGGCAAAGCCCTTGAGCCGTTCGGCCTCGGCCGCACTCAGCTTGCCTTCGGCCACCAGGGCGTCGAGGTCGAGCGTGATCTTCATACCGGTCTCTCCATCCGAGCCGGACCCTAGCCTGCGACGCGGCGGCGGGAAAGACCGCTTGCATGCGCCAGCCGCAACCTAGCATCACTTCATCGGCACTTGCCGATGAAGTACGAACAGGGCATTTATGCAGCGCTATTCAGACCAACCAAGAGCCGTTCATGTCCAAGCTGTTCTCCCCCGCCACCCTGCGCGGCCTTACCCTGCGCAACCGCACGGTCGTCGCTCCCATGTGCCAGTATTCGGCGCAGGACGGCTTTGCCAATGACTGGCATTTCGTCCATCTCGGGCGTTTTGCGCTGGGTGGTTTCGGGCTGGTCATGCTGGAGGCGACCGGCGTGCTTCCGGAGGGTCGCATCAGCTATGGCGATCTCGGCCTGTGGAAGGACGAGCAGATCGCCCCGCTCGAGCGCATCGTCACCTTCCTGCATAGCCAGGGCGCGGCAGCCGGCATCCAACTGGCCCATGCAGGCCGCAAGGCTTCGACGGCGATTGCCTGGCGCAATGGCTTCGACGAAACCGAGGAAGAAAAGGCGGCATTGCATTTCGAGAGCTGGACGCCCGTCGCGCCCAGCGCCCTGATCCATGCCGAGGACAAGGGCTTCACGAGGCCCGAAGCGCTGGATGAGGCCGGCATTCGCAACATCATCGACGCCTTCGTCGCGGCGGCGAAGCGTGCCGACCGGGCCGGCTTCGATACCGTCGAAATCCACGCCGCGCATGGCTACCTGCTCAACCAGTTCCTCTCCCCGCTCGCCAACAAGCGCACCGATCGCTACGGCGGCAGCCGGGAAAACCGCATGCGCCTGCTGCTGGAAGTGACCGAGGCCGTCCGCGCCGTCTGGCCGGAAGAAAAGCCGCTGCTGGTGCGTCTGTCGGTCAGCGACTGGCACCCCGATGGCTGGCAGGTGGAAGACAGCGTCGCGCTGACAAGCGAACTCAAGGCGCGCGGCGTGGACGCCATCGACGCTTCGAGCGGCGGCTTCGAAGGCGCAGTCATTCCGGCGGCGGCCGATTACCAGGTGCCCTTTGCGACCGCCATCCGCAATGAAGGCGGTCTGCCCTGCATGGCGGTGGGCCTGCTGGGCGATGCCCGGCGCGCCGAGGAGATCATCGCCAATGGCGAGGCCGACTTCATCGCCCTGGCCCGCGGCGCGCTGGATGATCCCAACTGGCCGGTACATGCCCGCCACGAACTGGGCGCCAGCGACTATGATCTGTGGCCCAAACAGACCAATCGCGTGCGCGAGCGCGACCGCTCGCTGCGCCAGCGCAGCTTCGCCGCATCCTGATCGCCGGGAATTTCCGCCAAACAACCTTCGCGGCAACGCAAATTTGCCGCGATTACCCGGCCACTCTTGTCCATCGTCAACGCCGTCACCAGATGAGCGTGAACAGGGAGAAGTTCGATGGACACCAAGGCCGCAATCCTCGCCCTCATGAGCGTCTGGGGCATCGGCACCTGTGCCACCCTGCCCGCCAATGCGCAGGACGTTGACGACGCCACCGAAGACGTAGTCGACAATGTCGGCGACAGCGAAAACCCGCTGCTCAACAAGGTCTGGGTCCGTACGGACGCCGATCCGTCCCTGCCCGGCCCCATGCAGATCTTTCTCGGCGACGGCACGCTGGTGAGCGACAGTTGCTGGGAAACCTATCGGCTGTCCAAATGGCAGCAGGTCTCCGACAGCGCTATCAGTTGGGACGAGGACGGCATGACCATCAATGCCGATATTGCCAGCCTCAGCGACACCGAACTGGTGCTGAGCCTCAAGCTGGGCAGCGACGTACAGGAACAGCATTTCACCGTGGCGGAAGTGCCCTATGTCTGCCCGGATATGGTGAAGTAAGCGGCCTAGACCCTAAACCCGTGGGCCCCTTTTCAGGCCCAATTTCTTCAGCGGCGACAAGAGCGACCCGGCCACCAATGCGGCCAGGAACTGTGGCGCCGGGGGTATGCGCGCGATGAACGACACGAAGAGATCGCGGATCACCGGCAGCGTCTTGCTGTCCGACTGGTAGAAGGGCGTGAACATCGCGCTCATCAGTTGATAGAGCCGCACATGCCAGCACCGCAGCCGCGCGTAGTGGGCCAGTGCCGCCTTGAGATCGTCGGGGTGCTTCTGCAGCCCGAGATACAGCGCCCGCGCATCGAGCAAGGCCATATTCGCCCCTTGCCCCAGTTGTGGGCTGGTCGAATGGGCGCTGTCGCCCACAAAGGCCAGGCCCCGGGCCACCGGCACAGGCATCGTATAATGCGCGTAGCGCGCCAGCGTCAGGTCGGAGAATTCCGCGATATTGTCGAGATAGACCGCGGTTTCCGGCCACTCCGCCAGAACCGCCTTCTTCCAGGCGACGATACCCTTGGCCTTGACCGCCTCGAAATCCTCGACCGGCAGGCTCCAGAAGAAAGCCGCAAGGTCCTCGCCGCCTGGTGCCGCCTTGCCAATAGGCAACACGCCCACCATGACGCTGGCCGCCCGATAGCGCTGCAGCAAGGCTGTCGCGTCAAAGTTTTCGCCGCGCCAGGGCAGGCTGGCCCAGACGGCGCCAAAGCGCAAAGTGCGACTGCGCCCAGGCTTGTCCGACAGCGATTTCAGCGGCGACCCCGCCCCCAGGCAATCGACCACCAGATCAAATGCCTCGGTCTCGCGCCCGTCGGCAAGCATCAGGCTGCGCCGGCCATCCTCCGCGTCGCGCGCGGCCATGACACCACACCCGACCCGGATGGCAATGCCGGCCGCGAGCACCGCTTCATGCAGCACATGGAACAGGGCCGCCCGATGAATGCCAAGGCCTCGCCCGGCTTTGGGCAGCGCGCCATAACGGACGTCGAGCACCACGCGCCGGCCCTGACCTTCGGTGCCGCAGAGCCGATCGATCGGGGTGCCCAGCGCGCGGGTCGCTTCGAACAGCCCCAGATCGTGCAACACGGCCTGTCCGGTGGGTTGCAGGATGATGCCCGAACCAATCGGTCGCGGTTCGGCAAAGCGTTCCAGAACGACGACGCGATGACCAAGCCTTTGCAGATAAAGTGCCGTGGCCAGCCCTGCGGGGCCCGCACCGCACACTGCGATGTCCAGTGCTGCCGCCAAACCCTAAAGCACCACCTGCGTCCCGATCTCCACCACGCGCCCGGTCGGAATGTGGAAATATTCCGTCGCGTCGCTGGCATTGCGGGCCAGCCGCGTGAACAGCCGGTCCTGCCAGTAGCGCAGCGGGCTGCCCGATTTCGGGCCGGGCTTCAGCGAACGGCGGGACAGGAAGAACGAGGTCGACATGATGTCGAACTTCCAGCCCAGCTTGCGACCCAGGGCCAAGGCCTTGGGAAGGTTAGGGCTTTCCATATAGCCGAAGGTCACGACCACACGGCTGAACAGCTCGTTATAGGCGTCGATGGTGACCTTCTCGTCATCGGGCACACGCGGCGAGGCCGAGGTGCGGACGGTCAGGATCACATTCTGCTCGTGAAGTACCTTGTAGTGTTTGAGGCTGTGTAGCAGCGCGGTAGGCGCGCCCTCGATATCGCTGGTGAGGAACACCGCGGTGCCCGGCACCAGGGTCGGCTTTTTCTTGGCCAGGTTATCGACCAGGAACTGCAGCGGTACCTCGTCGCGGCGGGTCTTTTCCGACAGCCGCTGCCGCCCGGCCATCCAGCTCCACATGACCAGCGCCACCATGGCGGCGACCACCGCCGGCACCCAGCCGCCCTGGAACAGCTTGGCGGCATTGGCAATGAAGAAACCGCCATCGATGATGGCGAAGACCACGCCGAAGGCGATGACGGCGGCCGGATGCCACTTCCAGTTGCGCCACATCACTACCACAAGCAGCATCAGCGTCATGACCATGACGCCGGACACGGCGATGCCGTAGGCATGCGACAATTCGCTGGAGCTGCCGAAGGCCAGCACCAGCAGCAGCACGCCGACCATCAGCATGGTGTTGATCTGCGGCATGTAGATCTGCCCGCTCTGCGTCTCGGACGTGTGCAGCACCATCATGCGCGGCAGCATGTTGAGCGCGATGGCCTGCTGGGCGAGGCTATAGGTGCCCGAAATCACCGCCTGGCTGGCAATGATCGTGGCCGCCGTCGCCAGCGCCACGAAGGGCCCCAGGGCCCAGTCCGGCTGCATTTCGAAGAAGGGGCTCTGCACATTCTCGATCCCCGCTTCGAGCACGAAGGCCCCCTGCCCGAAATAGTTGAGCAGCAGGCAGGGAAACACCAGCGCGAACCACACGATGACGATCGGCTTGCGACCGAAATGCCCGAGATCGACATAAAGCGCCTCGGCACCGGTCACCGCCAGGAAGATGGCGCCGAACACGACGAAGGCAAGGCCGATATGGGTGGTGACGAATTCGATACCCAGCCACGGATTGAGCGCCCACAGCACCCCCGGATAGGCGATGATATGGACCAACCCGGAAAAGCCGAGCACCAGGAACCACAGCCCGGTCACCGGCCCGAAGATGATCGACACCTTGGCCGTGCCGAAGCGCTGCACGAAGAACACGCCGACAATGATGACCAGCGTGATCGGCACCACCCAGCGTGCCATGCCCGGCGCGACCAGTTGTACGCCCTCCACCGCCGAGAGCACCGAAATGGCCGGCGTGATGATGGCGTCGCCGAAGAACATGGCCGCGCCCATCACGCCCATCACGGTGATCCAGACCGGCGGATTGGTGAAGGTCTTGCGCGCCAGCGCCATCAGCGACAGCGTGCCGCCTTCGCCATTATTGTCGGCGCGGGTGACGAAAAACACGTATTTGACCGCCACGGTCAGCGTCAGCGCCCAGACGATCAATGAGAGCAGGCCCAGGATTTCGCTGTCGCTCGACGTAACGCCGGGGCGGACATTCATCGCCTGGCGGAAGGCATAGATCGGGCTGGTCCCGATATCGCCATAGACGACGCCGAGCGCGCCCATCAGCAATATGGGAAGATCTTTGCGGGAATGGGAGTGGCTGGTGAGGTCGCTCGCATCGACGCCGGCGGGGGAACCGCCAGCTGCGTTCGTCTGCGTCATGAACCTTGTGCTCTCTTGGTCAAAGGCGGGCGCCGCTATACACCGCCCCATCGTCACACACAACACGCTCCCCCAACAATGGTTCAAAACCAGCAGGGGCCGCCCCTCGCGGAGCGACCCCTGCCGGTAAACGAAGATATGGAGGTCTTCGTAAGGCTTATTCGGCGGCCTGGGCGGTGACGGCCTCGCCTTCGCGGGCGGCCTTGGTGGCGGCGCCCCACCAGACGAGCTGGTCGAGCATGTCCTTGGCCGAGTTGCCGATCGAGGCTTCGATATCGGTCAGCGTCTTGGTGCCACCGAAACCGGGATGCACGGCCATGAAGTCGGCGCCGGCGATATGCACGGCCGAACGGGTCGAAACCATCTGCAGCTCGACACCGATGGTGCGCAGGTTTTCGATGGCGCGGGCACCGCCAACCGAACCGTAACCGACGGCGCCGAACACCTTCTTGTTCCAGTTGGTATAGGCCTGGTCGATGGCGTTCTTCAGCGCGCCGGTGATGGCGCGGTTATATTCGGCAGTGACGAAGATATAGCCGTCGAATTCGCTGATCTTGTTCTGCCACTTGATGGCATTCTCGTTGACCGACGGGACCCAGGCATTGGAGGCCATCTCGTCGAAGAACGGCAGGTCGAAGTCGCGGATATCGACGATCTCGGCGTCGATCTCGGGACGTTCATTGGCCTTGTCGAGGATCCACTTCGCCGGAATCTCACCAAAGCGGGTCGGGCGGGTGGACGAAATAATAACGGCAATCTTGAGTTTGGACATTGGAAGCCCTCCTTGGTAACAAATCGTAACTGAGGCGATATATGTGCCTTAGTGGATTCGTCACAAGGAGGCACTTTGTTGTGGCGCGGAGACACCGGGCTGCCTAGGGAACATTTGTGTAAGTATTGGAGATAGCTGGATTTTCTCCGCCTTATGGCGGCAATCGATCCCTCGCTCATCACCATAGGCACCGCTCGCTGACGGAGCGTTCGACATACGACAACAATCGCATGGGCACCCCCATGAATCCGGGTTGGCGACCGCCGGACGGCGGCCTAAGCCAACCGCGGGGCATATTCATCGGAGGGATATCATGAAGACGGCTTCGGCAGCCTTGGCGCTGACCATCATGGCCATGGGCACGATCGACGCGGCAGCGCTGGATCGCCGCGTGCGCATCAACAACAACACATCCTACGACATCGTCGAGTTCTATGCATCAAACCAGGGATCGCGCTCATGGGAAGAGGACATCCTGGGCCGCAGCATCCTGCCGTCAGGCCATAGCGTCGTCATCAACATCGATGACGGCACCGGCTACTGCAAATACGACTTCCTGGCCGTCTTCGAGGACGGCGAGGAACTGGTCAAATACGGCAACAATGTCTGCGAGTTGAGCCAGTTCAACTACACAGACTAGGCCGGGCGGCGCTGGCCCGCGCCAGCGCCCCTCCCCTAGCTTCCCAATACGGCCCGATATTGCCGCACCGCCTCGGCGAAGCCCACCAACAGCGCATCGGCCGTGAGTCCATGGCCGATGGACACCTCGTCCACACCAGGCACGGCCGACTGGAATGCCGGCAGGTTGGTCAGCGTCAGGTCATGCCCGGCATTGACCCCGAGCCCGGCGGCCCTGGCCGCCTGCGCCGTATGCGCCAGGGCAGCCAGCTCACGCACGGCGCGGTCGGGATCGTCGTAGCAACCGCCATAGGGCCCGGTATAGAGCTCGATACGGTCGGCGCCCGTCGCCCGTGCCGCCGCAACGCCCTCGGTGCCCGCATCGGGATCGCAGAACAGCGATATGCGCCGATTCGGCGCCTTGAGGCGCTGCACCACCGCGGTGAGGAAATTGCCCTTGCCGCGGAAATCCCAGCCATGGTCGGAGGTCGCCTGCGCCGGATCGTCCGGCACCAGCGTCACCTGCTGCGGGTTCACCTGATCGATCAGGGTGAAGAAATCCTCGCTCGGATAGCCCTCGATATTGAATTCGGCTTCGGGATATTCGGAGCGCAGCAATGCGGCGAGATCGAACACGTCGCTGCGCCTTATATGCCGCTCATCGGGGCGCGGATGCACGGTCACGCCGCTGGCACCGGCATCGAGCACCACCCGCGCCAGGCCAACCACGCTCGGCCATGGCAGGTCACGCCGGTTGCGGAGCTGGGCGACGGCATTGAGATTGACGGAAAGAAGGGGCATGGGCGGGCCTGCACGAAATTTCGTGCAGGCTTACACTATGGCGGGGCCGGTGCCCAATCGAACCTTGTGATAGGACCGATCAGGCTGGCCGATTACATGCCCTGCTGTCCGCGCGAGATGGCGGCAAGGCCGGTACGCACCACCTCGACCAGGCCGAGCGGCTGCATCAGGCCAATGAAGCTGTCGATCTTGCCGGGCTTGCCGGTGACTTCGAAGACGAAGCTCTCGACCGTGGCATCGACGATCTGGGCGCGGAAGGCGTCGGCCAGCCGCAGCGTTTCGGCGCGGTGATCGCCCGAGCCGGCCACCTTGATCAGTGCCAGCTCGCGTTCCAGTGAAGCGCCTTCCGTGGTCAGGTCATGCACCTTGTGGACCGGCACGAGGCGCTCGAGCTGCAGCTTGATCTGCACCAGCGTGCGTGGCGTGGCGGTAACGACAACGGTGATGCGACTAAGTCGCCTTCCGTGTTCGGTCTCACTGACGGTCAGGCTTTCGATATTGTAGCCACGGGCCGAGAACAGGCCCACGACGCGGGCCAGGATACCCGGCTCGTTATCGACCAGCACCGAAAGGGTGTGCCGCTCGATTTCCTGGGTTTCCTTGGTGATGAAATAGGCCGAGCCGGTCGGCTGCAGATGTGCGTTCATGTGCTTTTCTCCTCTGCAGCGCCCTAGACGAGCGCCCTTCCCTTCTCGTCAATGATGTCGCCGATATTGGCCGTATCGGGCAGGATGATCTCGTTATGCGGCTTGCCTGACGGGATCATCGGCAGGCAGTTCTCGTCCTTCTCGACCAGCACGTCGAACAGGACCGGGCCGTCATAGTCGAGCATTTCGGCAATCGCGGCGTCGAGTTCGGCCGGATTGTCGCAACGGATGCCCTTGCCACCATAAGCCTCGGCCAGCTTGACGAAGTCGGGCAGCGATTCCGAATAGGAATGGGCGTAGCGGCTGCCATGCAGCAGGTCCTGCCACTGGCGGACCATGCCCATGCGCTCGTTGTTGAGGATGAAGATCTTGATCGGCAGGCGGTACTGCACCGCCGTCGACAGCTCCTGCATCGTCATCTGCACCGAGGCTTCGCCGGCAATGTCGATCACCAGCGCATCGGGATGGGCAACCTGCACGCCGACCGCGGCCGGCAGGCCATAGCCCATCGTGCCCAGGCCGCCGGAGGTCATCCAGTGGTTCGGCTTGTCGAAGTGGAAATGCTGGGCCGCCCACATCTGATGCTGGCCGACCTCGGTGGTGATGAACACTTCCTTGCTCTGCTTCTTCGTCGCCTCATAGAGCCGCTGGATAGCGTATTGCGGCTTGATGACAGTGTCGGAATTCTTGAAATTGAACGAACCGACATCGCGCCACTTCTGGATCTGCTTCCACCACGGCGCGATGGCCTCGCTGCGCGGCTGGTTGGTCTTGCTGCGCCACACGCGGACCATTTCGGACAGCACGCGCTCGCAATCGCCGATCACAGGCAGATCGACATGCACGACCTTGTTGATCGAGCTGGGATCGATATCGACATGGATCTTGCGGCTGTTGGGCGAGAAGGCATCGACCCGACCGGTAATGCGGTCATCGAACCGCGCGCCGATATTGATCATCACGTCGCAATCATGCATCGCGAGGTTAGCTTCGTAACTGCCATGCATGCCCAGCATGCCCAGCCATTGCGGATTGGACGCCGGGAAAGCGCCGAGCCCCATCAGCGTGGACGTCACCGGAAAGCCGGTCAGCTCGGCCAGTTCGCGCAGATGTTCGGAGGCCTGCGGCCCGGCATTGATGACGCCGCCGCCGGTATAGAAGATCGGCCGCTCGGCCTTGAGCATGAGGTCGACTGCGGCCTCGATGGCATCAGCGTCGCCATCCATCTGCGGGCGGTAGCTCTGGTGGCGCAGGGTCTCGAGATCGGGCTTGTAATAGTCGCCGAGCGCGAACTGGATATCCTTGGGAATATCGACGACAACAGGGCCGGGGCGACCCGTCGTGGCGATGAGGAAGGCCTCATGCATGATGCGCGGCAGGTCTTCGACCCGCTTCACCAGGTAATTGTACTTGGTGCAGGAACGGGTGATGCCGACCGTGTCGCATTCCTGGAAGCCATCGGTGCCGATCAGCGTGGTCGGCACCTGCGCGGTGATGCAGACCAGCGGGATGGAATCCATCAGCGCGTCGGTGAGGCCGGTGACTGCATTGGTTGCGCCGGGGCCGGAGGTGACCAGAACGACGCCCGGCTTGCCGGTGGAGCGCGCATAGCCTTCGGCCATGTGGGTCGCGCCCTGCTCATGCCGCACCAGGATATGCTGCACCGCATCCTGCTGGAACATCGCGTCATAGATCGGCAGGGCCGCGCCGCCCGGATAGCCGAAGATATGTTCGACTCCCTGGTCGGCGAGCGCCTGGATCACCATTTCCGCGCCGGTCATTTTTTCGGCCATCGTCAATTCCTTCCTAAAGTCCGGCCCAGTCTCGTAGCGGCGAAAACCGGGCAATAAAAAAGGCCCCATCGGGACCTGTTTTCAGCGCACCAGCTATCGCGCGGGGTTTTACCCCACGTTGCCGATGCGCCTACCTACTACGAGAATGAGTGCCCGCACGGGACCTCTCCATGAAACTTGCGGTCGCATTGATAGGTGCAATGCCGCGAAGGTGTCAATGGGCCTGCCGCAGATTGTCGGATTGCCGCTCCGCTCTGAACCAAAAACCGTGGAGGAGCATTCCGTCTATGCGCAAAACAGGTGGCCATTGCATCAGACAATGCTATTGGCGCGGGATATGGTTTCATGACGGTTTGATGACAGATGGCCAAGAGCGTCCTCGACAAGGATTTGCAGCGGGTTTCCGGGCTGGAAGACGCCACCCAGGACCTGTCCCGCGCGCTGGCGACGCCCGGCATTGCCCTGGTCTTCCTGCTGCTGGCAGCAGTCTGGGCCAGCTATGCCGTGGCCGATGGGCCGATGAGCTATCTCGTGGTCATCGCCGCGGCCATAGCCGGCTACATGGCGCTCAATGTCGGCGCCAATGACGTTGCCAACAATATGGGGCCGGCCGTCGGCTCCAAGGCCCTCACCATGGGCGGCGCGCTGCTCATCGCCGCCATATTCGAGGCGGCCGGGGCGCTGCTGGCCGGTGGCGACGTGGTCAATACCGTGGCGCGGGACCTGTTGATCGGCGATGCCATTCCCCCGGCCCAGTTCGTATTGCTGATGATGGCGGCGCTGCTGGCTTCGGCGCTCTGGGTCAACCTGGCGACCTATATCGGCGCCCCGGTCTCCACCACCCATGCCGTGGTGGGTGGTGTCGTCGGCGCCGGCGTCGCCGCGTCGGGAATCGGCAGCGTGGCATGGCCGGTCATTGGCACCATCGCAGCAAGCTGGGTTATCTCCCCCGTCATGGGCGGCTTCTTTGCCGCACTATTGCTGCTGCTGATCAAGCACACCATTACCGACCGCATCGACAAGGTGTCCGCCGCACGGATCTGGGTGCCGATCATCGTCGCCGGTATGACCGGCATTTTCGCCATGTATATCGCCACCAAGGGCCTGAGCCGAATCTGGAGTCCCGAACTGTCGGTCGTGCTGGTGCTGGGCGTCGGCTTTGCCGCCCTGGGCTGGATCGGCGCCATGCCGCTGGTTCGCCTGCAGTCCATCGGCATGGAAAACCGCAAGAAACACGTATCGACCCTGTTCCGCCTGCCGCTGGTGGTTGCGGCGGCCTTGCTGTCCTTCGCCCATGGCGCCAACGACGTGGCCAATGCCATCGGCCCTTTCGCCGCCATCGTGACCACGCTCCAGTCCGGGCAGATGGAAGCCTCGGGTCTGGCCCTGCCCTTCTGGGTATTGGCCATCGGCGCCATTGGCATTTCGCTGGGCCTGGCGCTGTTCGGACCCCGCCTGATCCGCACCGTGGGCGAGCAGATCACCAAGCTCAACGAAATCCGCGCCTATTGCGTGGCCCTGTCGGCCGCGGTGACGGTGCTCGTGGCCTCGGCCCTGGGTCTGCCGGTCTCATCGACCCATATCGCCGTGGGCGGCATTTTCGGGGTCGGCTTCCTGCGTGAATATTATTCCCGCCGCGATCTCGATTTCGCGGCCGTTCCCATCCACGCCAAGCATGTCGATCCGGCCGCGCTGAATGCCACGCCCGAAGACGCCCTGTCGCGCGAGCGCAAGAGCGAGCGGCGCAAGCTGGTGCGCCGGCAGCACGTGACCGGCATCGCCGCGGCCTGGATCATCACCGTGCCAGCCTCGGCCGTACTGGCCGCCATACTGTTCTGGATCCTCGATCTGGTGATCGGCTAGCGCGTCGGAGCTAGGCTGACGGCGCCTGCGACGGGCCGCCCTGAGAGTCCCGGCGCAATTGCGTCTGCAGCTTCACCGCCAGGCGCGACAGGGCGCTGTCATTGAGCAGCCGCCGCGCCTCGGGCAGCACGGCCCAATGGCGCAGGCGCTGGTCCATTTCCTTCCAGGTGTCGAGCTGGGTCTCCACAAGCAGCGGATAGAGATCGACATCGACCAGGCTCGACCCGTCGACACTGGCGCTCGACCGGTAGCTGCCGACCGGCTTGGTGCCGATCTGGCCGTTGACGCCGGCTTCCTCGAGCGCTTCCAGCGCCGCGCTCTCCCAGGGCGTCATGCCCGGCTCGATATCCCCCTTGGGAAAAATCCAGCGACCGGTACGCCGCGAGGTGATCAGCAGGAAGACCACGCGCCCCTCGACGATGGAATAGGGCAGCGCGCCGGACTGCCGCTGGCCGGGCATGGTTTCCACCTTCGGACTCCAGTGGCTCAGGAATTCGCGCAGCATGGCACTCTCCATCGGATCGACGGCCCGGACAGTCGCATAACGGGCCTGCTTCTGTCGATGCACCGGCCAGCAAAAAGGGCCCCGTAGGGCCCTTCGAAAAACACGACGCCGGCGATTACGGCAGCAGGGTCAGGTTGGTGGCCGAAATCTTGCCGTCGCGGCCGGTTTCGAGCTCATAGGTCACCTTGTCGCCTTCATAGAGGCCCTGCAGGCCCGAGCGCTGGACGGCGGAAATGTGGACGAACGCGTCCTTCTCGCCATTCTCGGGCGAGATGAAACCGTAGCCCTTGGTGGTGTTGAAGAATTTGACGGTACCAGTGATGGTAGCCATGAACTTGTCCTCGCGAGTGGACGCCGCCGAGGCGGCTAAGGGTTGAAAACGGGCTATTCTGGCCCGGCCTAAACGATTCACAGATCAGGAGGTAGCCAAGTTCCCGGCCTCTCCGCCGGTCGATCAGATAGCGCTGCAAGATGTGTCGTCACCAAAAAATATGTCGGCTATCTGTCAGAAATTCAAGGCGTTTCACTGGTCGATGAAAAGCCCCCGATCCAGGAGGGACTCCGGATCGAGGGCCCTGGCGCCCTAGGGCGCGTGCAGCATGGGGCGATGCTGCAACTTCTGTTAGCCGCGCGGGCAGGTGTCGCGATAGCGGCTGCCATCGGCACGTTCGTAGATGCAGATATTGTTGCTGCCGGATACACGGCCGAGCACATTGCCTGCTGCTGCGCCGGCCACGGCGCCAACGCCAGCCCCTACCAGTGTGCCAACCGCGCTACCGCCGGTAACGCCGGCGCCAACCACGGCGCCGCCAAGGCCGCCAACGACAGCCCCCTGTTGAGTGGTGGTGCAAGCGGCAAGCGACAGGCAGGTTGCGGCGATGATCAGGAATTTGTGCATGGGAAACCCTCCAAAAACTATCGAGGGCAAGAATGCGGCACACCGGCATTTGGTTCCGGCTTCATTTTAACTAATTGTGATCGGCTCCGTTCCAGGCCAATCCAGCCACCACGATGGCGAGCCAGCCGCCGATCATACCGAGGCCACCGAGCGGCGCCGCGCCGGGGAACAGGCCATGCCCGAGCCATTCGCGCATGCCGAGATCGCCGATAAAGATAATCGTGCCCGCCGCCAGCAATGCCGCCGCGATGGCAAGCAGCCGGCCCCGCCCCGCCAGCCCCAGGGCCAGCAGTGCCGGGCCATGCGCCAGCCCGATAGCGGCAATGGCGCCCAGGTTCCGCGAATCGCCATGCGACGCTGCCGCCGCGGCCATCACCCCCATCGCACCGATGAGCCCGGCCAGAGCCAGGGTCAGCCGCCGCATTGCCTCATGTCGTCCGCGCATTTCCGGGTCTCTCCGCCTGCCCCTCTTCCGCTACCGGGTGGTTTCCTCTAGAGCAATCCCCCGCGAGTAGGACATTGAGATGAACGAACCAGCCACGGTTGCGTCCGGCGCAGCCGACGCCAGCCTTTCCAGTTCAGCCAGTTGGGGTGCCGAGCTGCGCGCCACCTTCGCGCTGGCCTGGCCGCTGGTCATCGCGCAACTGGCACAGAATGCGCTGACGGCAACCGACGTCATCATGCTGGGCTGGCTCGGCCCGACCCATCTCGCCGCCGGCACGCTGGCGACCACGTTCCTCATGCCGTTCCTGGTCTGCGGCATCGGCATCGTTGGCGCCGTGGCGCCACTGGTGGCCCAGGCGCGCGGCGCACGAGACATCAAGGCCGTGCGTCGCGTCGTGCGGCAGGGCATGTGGGCAGCCATCCTGCTGGCCGCGCTGTTCACGCCCATCCTGCTGCAGATCCGTCCCATCTATGCCGCGCTCGGGCAGGACCCCACGATCACGCTGATGGCCGAGCAATACATCCAGGTGGGTGTGTGGATGCTGTTTCCGGCGCTCACCATCATCGCACTGCGCTCCCTGCTGTCGGCTTTCGACGCGACGCGCATCATCCTGCTCGTCACCGTCGGCGGCGTGTTGTTCAACGCCGTTGCCAATTACGGGCTGATCTTTGGCCATTTCGGCCTTCCGCGCCTCGAATTGCGCGGCGCCGCCATCGCGACCGTACTGGCCAATATCGTCATGTTCGGGCTGATGCTGGCCTATGTGCTGCGCCAGCGCCGCTTCAAGCGCTTCTATGTGCTGATGCGCTTCTGGAAGCCGGATTGGCCGCGCTTCCGCGAAATCTTCCGCATCGGCACGCCCATCGGGCTGACCGTGCTGGCCGAGGTCGGCCTCTTCACCGCCGCGGCACTGCTGATGGGCCTGCTCGGCACCGACGAAGTCGCCGCCCACGCCATTGCCCTGCAATGCGCCTCCATGGCCTTCATGGTGCCCCTGGGGCTGGGCATTGCTGCCACCGTCCGCACCGGCATGGCCTATGGCCGGGGTGACCCAGAGGGCATCCGCAAGGCCGGCTGGACCGCCTTTGCGCTGGGCACGTCCTTCATGGCTGTTTCCTGCGTGCTGTTCCTCACGCTGGGCCCGTCCATCGTCTCGCTGTTCCTCGACCCGCGCGTTCCGGAAAATGCCAATGCGCTGGCGCTGGCCGCCACCTTCCTGGCCGTAGCCGGCCTGTTCCAGCTCGTCGATGGCGCCCAGGTTGTCGCCGCCCATGCGCTGCGCGGCCTGAGCGACACCAAGGTCCCGATGGTCTTCGCTATTCTGGGCTATTGGGCCATCGGCCTGCCCACCGCCTGGCTGTTCGGCTTCGTCATCGGCTGGCGCGGCGTCGGCATCTGGCTCGGCCTGGCTGCCGGTCTCGCCGCCGTGGCCGTGGTGCTGGTCACCCGCTTTGCCATGCGCGAACGGCTGGGCCTGCTGCGCCCGCGCTAGATTTTGCGCCGCGGCCAATCGCCGAAGCGGTTGCGGAACCACGTCCGCTGCCTCTTGGCATATTGCTGGGTAGCGATGGTCGCCCGCGCGATTGCCTCGTCGCGCCCCAACATACCATCGAGCCAGTCGCCGATCTCGCGCACGCCAATGGCCTTCATGACAGGCAGCGACGGATCGAGGTCGAGCGCGCGCAGCGCCTTCACCTCCTCCACCGCCCCGCCATCGAACATCGCTTCAAAACGCCGCGCGATCCGCTCGCGCAGCACGTCGCGATCTGGGTCCAGCACCAGGCGTTCGATATCGACGCCCTCGAGCAGCCCCGCCTGCGGCGCATCCTGGAAGCTGGACAGCACCCGTCCCGTGGCTCGCTTCACAGCCAGGGCGCGGATCAACCGCTGCGGATCGGCGACCTTGAGCCGTTCGGCGGTCACGGGATCCTCGCGTTGCAGCAAGGCCAGCCGCTGCTCGCCATCCAGCGCTTGAATCTCTTGTTGAACTTGAAGCGCCAGTGCCGCCGGGACTTCCGGAATATCGGCGAATCCGTTTAGCAGCGCATCGAAGTAAAGCCCCGTACCACCAACGAAAATCAACAGCCGCGCCGGATCGCTCGCCGCGATGGTCGCGCGCACCGCGCCAAGCCACTGCCCGGTCGAAAACCGTGTCGCCGCCGGCACCGTGCCATAGAGCCGATGCTCGGCCAGCGCCATTTCTCCGTCGCTCGGTCGGGCCGTCACCACAGCCAGCGTGTCATAGACCTGCATGGCATCGGCATTGACCACGATACCGTCCTGCTGCTGGGCCATGGCGAGCGCCAGCGCCGACTTGCCGCTGGCAGTCGGACCCGCTATCAGGACGACGCGCCTGCGACCGCTCACGCATTCCTCCAAAAAGTAGACCTCATGCCGGTTCTCTGCCTCATCGCCGATCCCGCCGATTCCGAACTAGATCCGGCGCTGGCCGCTGCCGTGGTGAAGCAAACCGGCGGCGAACTCAACTGGCTCAATCATTCCATTGCCTGCGAGATCATCGAGCCGAAGTCAACCGATGCGCTGGCCATTGCCCGCGAGATCATCGGCACTATCAGGGTCGATGCCGCGCTGGTTCCGACGGACAATCGCCGCAAGCAGATCCTCGTCGCCGACATGGATTCGACCATGATCAACGAGGAATGCATCGACGAACTCGCCGCCGCCCTCGGCATCAAGGAC
This sequence comes from Devosia ginsengisoli, assembly GCF_024707105.1. Lineage (GTDB taxonomy): Bacteria > Pseudomonadota > Alphaproteobacteria > Rhizobiales > Devosiaceae > Devosia > Devosia ginsengisoli_A. Next base: position 290,998 of record NZ_JANQAJ010000013.1, read on the forward strand.
CAGGTGGCCGCCATCACCGACCGCGCCATGCGCGGCGAGCTCGATTTCGGCCAGGCGCTCGACACGCGCGTCGCGTTGCTCAAGGGGCTGGAGCGCAAGGTGATCGAGGAAATCCGCCGCGAGCAGATCACGCTGGCGCCGGGCGGGCGCGCGCTGATCCAGACCATGAAGGAATATGGCGCCTATACCTCGCTGGTTTCGGGCGGCTTCACCTTCTTTGCCGACTATTTCGCCAAGCGCATCGGCTTTCATGAAGCCATCGCCAATGTGCTCGAATTCGATGGCGACCGCCTGACCGGCACGGTGGCCAAGCCCATCGTCGACAAGAACACCAAGCGCGAGCGCCTGACGGCCCTGGCCGCCGAACGCAATCTGCCGCTCAGCCAGACCATCGCGGTGGGCGATGGCGCCAACGACCTCGACATGATCCGTATCGCCGGGTTCGGGGTGGCCCTGCATGCCAAGCCCGCCGTCGCCGCCGAGGCCGGTATCCGCATCGACCACGGCGACCTGACCGCCCTGCTCTACCTGCAGGGCTATAGCGACGAAGACATCGTGCGCTAACACTTCCTTCGGCCAACAAAAAGCCGGCGCATTGCTGCGCCAGCTTTTGCATTTCCGGTGAGACGCCTACTGGGCTGGTGCCGCAGCAGGCTCCTCGGCAGGGGTCGGGACTTCGGTTCCGATCGTCGGGGTCAGTTCGGAACCGTCTTCCAGCGTGACGCTGGGAATGGTGGTTTCCTCAATGCCCAGGCCATCCAGCGCCGGTTCGTTGGTCGGCGGTGCGGTGATCGGCGCCGCCGTCGGCTGGATCGGCGTGGCCAGGTCTGTATTGGCCGCCGGCAATTCACCATTGGAGCCGAAATAGCGGAAGAACTCGCTATCGGGAGACAGGATCATGGTCGTGCCGGTGTTCACCAACGCGTTGCGATAGGATTCCATCGAGCGATAGAACTCGAAGAATTCCTGATCCTGGCCATAGGCGGCTGCGAACAGCCGGTTGCGCTCCGCATCGCCCGTACCACGGATGATTTCCGCATCGCGCGTCGCCGCGGCCACGATTTCAACCGCCTGACGATCGGCAATAGCCCGCAGGCTCTGTGCCTGTTCCTGACCGCGGGCGCGCAGCAGCGCCGCTTCGGCCAGGCGTTCGGCGCGCATACGCTCGAAGGTGGTTGCCGAAACATCGGCGTCGAGATCTGTGCGCAGGATACGCACGTCCACCACGTCGATACCGAGATTGGCGAGATCGGGGCGGATAAGGTCGCGCGTTTCCTCCATCATCTGCCCGCGTTGATCGGACAGGGCGGCACTGAATTCACGCAGACCGTAAACCTGACGCAGAGCCGCATCGAGGCTGGCGCCGATACGGGCTTCCGCAACCGAAAGCTGGCCCGTGGCACGCTCACGGAACAGGCGCGGGTCGGAAATGCGGTAGGTCAGGAACGCATCCACCTGGTAGAAGGCGTTGCCCGACACCTGCACGCGCATATTGGCGATATCGTAGCGCAGCAGGCGATCTTCGATCACCTGAACCGTGTCGACGAAATCCGTCGGAATCTTGAAATAGATGCCCGGTTCGGTGCGGACGTCGGTGATCTGGCCAAAGCGCATGACGATGGCCTGGTCGCGCTCGTTGACCACGTAGATCGACGAGAAAAACACATAGAGGGCGGCGAGGATGACAACGCCAATGATGATCAGACGATTGTTCATGGCTTAGTTCCCCGTCGTCGTGTTGGTCGTGGCGCCGGGCCGCAGTTCAGGCAGCGGCAGATAGGGGATTACCCCCTGGCCACCGGCTCCGGTTTCCACCAGCACCTTTTCCGAACTGCTCATCACCTGCTCCATGGTCTCGAGGAACAGGCGCTTGCGCGTCACTTCGGGGGCGTTGACATATTCGGCATAGATGGCGTTGAAGCGCTCGGATTCACCGGTCGCTTCCTGCACCACGCGGTTGGTATAGGCGGCGGCTTCTTCACGCAGGGCCGCGGCACGCCCGCGGGCATCGCCCAACAGGGTATTGGCGTAGGATCGCGCCTCTTCCTGCAGGCGCGTTTCGTCCTGCCGGGCACGCTGCACTTCATTGAAGGCGTCGATGACTTCAGACGGCGGACCGGCATTCTCGATCAGGATCTGCGTCACGTTCACGCCCAGACCATAACTGTCGAGCGTCGTGCGGATGATCCGCAGCACTTCCTCGGAAATACCGCTACGGTCGTCACTATAGATGTCCTGGGCCGGACGACGACCGACCACTTCACGCATGGCGCTTTCAGCAGCGAAGCGGACCATCGATTCCTGATCGCGGACGTTGAACAGATATTCCTGCGGATTGTCGATCGCCCAGAACACCGAGAATTGCACATTCACGATATTCTGGTCGCCCGAGAGCATCAGTCCATCGCTTGCGGCCTGCGACTGGCGCGAACCGTTGGCAGTGGCCGTTCCGATCTGGGTCTGATTAAGCGTGGTCGTCACGCGTTCGACGGTGTCGACCGGCCACAACAGGAAATGCAGGCCCGGGCCGGCAAGCTCCGGCTTGGGCTTGCCGAAACGCAGTTCGACGCCAACTTCCTGCGGCGCCACGGTATAGACCGAATTGGCGCCCCAAAAGGCGAGCACGGCGAGAATGCCGCCGATAATGGCCCAGCGGCCACCGGGAATCCCGCCCTTGAACTGGTCGCGACCGCGGTTGAGAATGTCCTCGAGATTGGGCGTATTGCCGCCACCCGGACGCCGTGGGCCACCGCCGCCACCACCGGGCGCCTGCCCCCAGGGGCCGCCATTATTATTGCGGCCACCCCCGCCTCCGTTACTCTCCCACGGCATCGCGTCCCTTTCGGATAATTTCGTTTCGTTGACGACTTATATAGGCAAGGGCTTCAACCGATCAATGCGCGCTGTCCTGTCGTCGCTCGTACACTTTGACGCGGTGGTCTAAAAAAGGGTCGGGTGATCCACCAACGCATCATCGTCAGCAGGTTGGCTTTCTATAAATTCCGACCATTCTTCTAGACGGTCAATTATATGGGAACTCGTTGGCATGAATTCTTCCTTAGACCTCATCCGATGTTCAAATTTTCGTCGGGCGTAATGGGTTATTCGAAAAGAAAAATCATCGTGTTCCCCGGATGGAAACTCTCTCTCTTCACGAGTCCGCCACTCCGACGGTAGAAAAGTATAATCAAATTTGGCATCGCCATTCATATGTCCAGTATATACGTCAGTAAGCCAAAATTGATTTATATATTTTTGAAACTCTCCGAAAATTACCTCGCCACCAATTATAAAAAATTCCGGCTGAAGCGTAAATATAGAATGGACATCAGCTAGAAGAAGCGCCGTTTCTGGATCTTTTGCCCACTTAACATTCGCGTAATCATCAAAAATCTGTCGCGACAAAACAATATTAAGTCGATTTGGCAGCGGACGACCAAGCGACTCAAACGTGCGGCGCCCCATGATGACTGCGTGCCCCGCAGTCAATTTCTTGAAATGCTGTAAATCTGTGCGAAGGTGCCATGGAAGCGTATTGTCCACGCCGATAATGTGGTCTGGATGGCTCCGTGCAACGATGGACGTCGCTGAGGGCATCTTCACGCGTGGTGGAGTGGGCATGGACAACCTAGCAGATGGGCAAGACTGAAGTTCGCCGGTTCATCGCAGACCCGGCCTTGGGTCACAAGACACAATAACCGGTTAATTCGAACCGAGGAGTAGCAGTGCGTCACCATCGACCCGCACCTTGGTCCATTCGTCCTGCATCACCCCGCCCTGCGCCTTGTAGAATTCGATGCTGGGCTCGTTCCAGTCGAGCACCCACCATTCGAACCGTCCCAGCCCCTCGGCCACGCAGCGCCGAGCCAGATTGACCAGCAACGCCTTGCCGATCCCCTTGCCCCGCATGGATGGATCGACGAACAGGTCCTCCAGCCAGATGCCATGCCGGCCCTGGAAGGTGGAATAGGTATAGAACCACAGCGTGAAGCCGACCGGCTTACCCTCCCATTCGGCGATCTCGCAGAACACCTTGGGCGCGGACCCGAACAGGTCACGCAGGATATCGGCCTCGGTCGCCTCGGCCTCATGGCTCAGCTTTTCATATTCGGCCAGCGCGGCGATGAAATGGACAATGAGCGCAGCATCGGCTGCGGTGGCCGGACGGATAGTGAGTTGGTCGGTCATCAATTCGTCGGCTGCCGCTCGAGGATCAGGATATTCAGCTCCTCTTGCGGCCAGAAGTCTTCCTTGACCATCTCGAACGTGGTCGGGCCGGTCTTCTTGACACCTTCCCCGCAGAACGAGACGAGGTTGTCGGTACTGCCCTTGTCGACCACGAGGCGGAACTTGCCGATGGCGCCCCCGCTCCAATTGCCGCCAGTGGTGAGAATGTAGGAAATCCAGCTCTCGTAGAATGGCGCCGACCACGGCTCGTCCGGGTTGGCCAGCGTCTTGCGGACGGCTGCCAGGAAGCTCTCGTCGGTGCAATATTTGGCTGCATATTCGGCCGCCGGATCGTAGCCCTCATAAGGCTCGCCGAGGAAGCTGACGCCCACCGTGCCGCCGACGCTGGGCTTGTAGCGATGCTCGACCGTCACGGTCTCGCCCGCCGGAAACAGCCCTTCCCAGGTATAGGTCGCCTTGTAGGTCCAGGCCGGCCAGTAATGCTTTTCCCAGCCTTCGCCGGCGTCATATTCGTCAGGCGCCACCAGGCCGAGATGCAGCAGGCGCTGGGTCGTCTCGTCATCCAGCGCATCGGTCGCGTCGCTGGCCTCGCTGGTGATCGGCACCAGCGGCAGGCCGAGCTGCTTGATCATCTTGGTGCGATCGACGCCGAAGGCATAGGCATATTCATGCAGTTCCGTCTCGACATGCTTGCCGTCGAGCGTCGTCTCGAACTGGAAAAGGTTATCGTCCGGCCCCACTGGAAAAGCCACCGGCGACCAGAAATCGGGCACGATATCGGGCATCGGGAAGGCGACGAGAATATTCTGGTCGGCATCGCCATCATTGCGGAACTGATAGACGACGCGGATTTCATCCTTCGAGATGAACAGCTCCTCGCTCTCCATCACGATGTCCTGGTTGGTGATGAATTCGAGCCCGCCAGTGGTCAGCACCGCCGACGTGTCATTGGCCAGTGCTGGACCGGCAGCCAGCAATGCACCGCAAAGCAGCAGAAACCTCATCCCGTCCTCCCGATATCCGCGCCATTGCTTAGCACGGCGTCAGCCACTGCGTCCAAGATACTGAAACCACTTGCGCTCCAGCGCCGCATCGAGGTCGATGCCATTCTTGTGGGCGAACAGCAGCAGCGTAGCCAGCACGTCCGCAGCCTCGTCCTCCAGCGCCTGGCGGATGGACGGCGCATCGGCACCCTTCGTCCGCCCACGTCCGGTGGTCCTGAGATATTCGGCCGTGAGCTCGCCGACTTCTTCCTGCAATTTGAGCAGATACCAGTCGTCGTCACGCGCTATGGCATTGCGTGACGCATAAGTATCCGAGACTTCGACCACCAAGGGCGTCAGGTCGGCCAGCCTGCGGCTCAAACCGAAACCTCGGCCTTGATATGGGGATGGGGATCGTAGCCCTCGAAGGCAAAATCCTCGAACACGAAATCCTCGAGCCGCGTCACATCGGGATTGATCTTCAGTACCGGCAGCGCCCGCGGCTCGCGCGTCAGTTGCAGCCGCGCCTGTTCGAAATGGTTCGAATAGAGATGCACGTCGCCGAAGGTGTGGACGAAGTCGCCGACGCCCAGCCCTGTCACCTGCGCCACCATATGCGTCAGCAGGGCATAGGAGGCGATGTTGAACGGCACGCCCAGGAACGTATCGGCCGAGCGCTGGTAGAGCTGGCAGCTCAATTTGCCATTGGCGACATAGAACTGGAACAGGCAGTGGCAGGGCGGCAGCGCCATCTCGTCCACCTCGGCCGGGTTCCAGGCCGAAACGATGTGCCGGCGCAGATCCGGCTTGGTGCGGATACTCTCGATCACATTGGCGATCTGGTCGATCTTCCGTCCGTCCGGCGCCGGCCAGCTCCGCCATTGCGAGCCATAGACCGGCCCGAGGTCGCCATTCTCATCGGCCCATTCGTCCCAGATCTTGACGCCGCGCTCCTGCAGCCAGCGCACATTGGTCTCGCCACGAATGAACCACAGCAGCTCATATATGATGGATTTGAGATGCAGCTTCTTGGTGGTCAGCAGCGGAAAACCTGCATTGAGGTCGAACCGCATCTGATAGCCGAACAGCGAACGCGTGCCGGTGCCGGTGCGGTCGGCCTTGTCGGCGCCGTGTTCCAGAATGTCGGAGAGGAGTTTGAGATAGGGCTGCATACCCCCAGTCTAGTCGATTCGTCCTTCCTCGCCTTGTCGGCAAATGCAGCTTTCCCACGAGGGGAAAACGTCCCGTAGCCGCAGGTAATAGAATACCACCATCAGCCCTGACATTCGGTGTCAGGATGTCCTGCTATCCAGTGCCGCCAACACCAAGGAGAACGATCATGCCCATTGAACACATCAGTCCCGATGGAATGTACAAAAGCCCCGTTTTCTCGCAGGGCATCATCCTGCCACCCGGCGCAAGGCTGTTGCTGATCGCGGGCCAGAACGGCGTCAACGCCAAGGGCGAGATCGTCGGCAAGGGCGATGTCGTGGCGCAGACGAGGCAGGCGCTGGACAATCTGCAAATGGTGCTGGCTGCCGCCGGCGGGCGGCTCGAAGACCTGGTCAAGACCACCATCATCATGCAGCAGGATATCGACCTCGGCGCCGCCTTCGGCGTGTGGATGGGCGTGTGGGGCCAGCGCCCCAATCCGCCGACCGTGACGGGCTTCCGCGTGCCCGGCCTCGCCAATCCCGATTTCCTCATCGAGATCGAGGCGCAGGCGGTGCTGCCGTGAGCCCGGTGCTGCGGCCGCTGCGCAAGCGCGAGGACATGCCCGATTTCGTCCAGAAGGCGCTCGACGAGCGCGGGTTGCGCGACGCCTATGATGCCCGCCCGCCCTATCAGCGCAATGACTACCTGCTCTGGATCAACAAGGTGAAGCGCGAGGACACCAAGCAGAAGCACCTGGCCCAGATGCTCGATGAGCTTGAGGCCGGCGGCGTCTATATGGGCATGAAATGGAACGGCTGAGGCCTAGCACCAGCCCTCCTTGTACCCCCGCCAGTGATGCGCAAGCCCTTCGGCCACCATTGTATCGCCGATCGACTGGCCGCCCCGCACCACCACGCGCAGCTTGCGGCCATAGACATCTTCATCGCGATCGGCAAGTTGCAGCTCGAATGATCCAGCGCTGAGCAGCTCGCGCAGCCGCGTGGTCGCACGCCTGCCAAGAGCCGCCTCGGCGGCGCAAGCCGGCGAACTCACCTCCGGCGTATTGATGTCGGCAATGCGTATCTTGACCCCGGCGAGCCAGAACGTATCGCCATCCACCACGCAGTCGATACGAACGCTGCCGGCACAAACGGCGAAGGTTTGCGGTACGGCTACGACATTGCTGCTCGCCGGTGGATTGAGCAGCCTTGCCAGGTCCTGCTCCGGAAGTGCCCCCAGCAGCGCTCCACCCAATCCGCCGACCACCAGAAAAGCCGGAACGAGAATCCAGTTCGACAGCGCGCGGCGCCCGCCTGCTTTCGTCACCAGGCGCAGCGATGTTCTTGATGCCATGGCCCCCTCCCATCACGTGGATGGCAGGATGGCTGGCAAGCGTTAAGTCGGGTTCAACACGCAGGGGACAATACGCGGTCACCGCGCGCGCGTGATTTGCATCCCGCCCCGACCGCGCCTATATAGAACCTGCTCGCAAGAGCTATGGCGATAAACGGTCATCGTAATAAACCTTTCGGACCCGGGGGCAGTACCCGGCGCCTCCACCATCTACCCCACGAGGGGGCAGCCAATGGGGGCGAAACAGGATCGACGAGGGCGTAAAAGGTGTGCTTTTGCTCGGTGAGGTACCACCGTTATCGGTCCAAAACTTATAGTTGCTAATGACAACCATAAGGCTCCGGTCGCTCTCGCCGCGTAAGCGGTGCTAGCACTGGGAATTTAAGTCCTCCGCTCCTAGCCGGGCGACAGGCGGGGTCCGCAGGCACCTGGCAACAGAAGCCTGCACCTTCCCCTTCATTCTCTGCATCGCGCTGTGCCTTTGTTCTTGAATTCTCGTGGAACGTGAGGCTGATATGGGCCGTTCGGGATTCTATCCCCTGTAACTGAAAGGTAGCCGATGGCCGAAGACCACATGCGATACGACATTCTCGCCCAGGAAGCCCTGCGCGGCGTCGTGCGCAAGGTGCTGGCCGAGGTCGCCAAGACCGGCCTGCCCGGCGAGCATCACTTCTTCATTTCCTTCGTCACCCGCGCGCCGGGCGTGCGCCTGAGCGAGAAACTGCTCGGCCAGTACGACAAGGAAATGACCATCGTCATCCAGAACCAGTATTGGGACCTCAAGGTCAACGAGACCGGTTTCGAGGTTGGCCTCAGCTTTGACGGCATTCCCGAAACGCTGGTGGTCCCCTTCTCGGCGGTCAAGGGGTTCTTTGATCCCTCCGTCCAGTTCGGCCTGCAATTCGATCCGGCAACCGCGCCGGGCGCCGCAGCGGTCGAAGCCGACGCGGATGCCGAAGTGGAAGCCACCGCCGAAGCCGGTGCGGTCGAAGCGGGCGAGGAAAAGCCCGGCGAAAAGGTCGTCAGCCTCGACGCCTTCCGCAAGAAGCCCTGACACGGTCCTTGATGGACAAACGTTCCCTGTCCATCGCTGGCCATCGAACCTCCATCGCGCTGGAGCCCGAATTCTGGGCAGCGCTTGATGCCATGGCCGCCGAAAAATCCCAGACCATGGCAAGCCTGATCCGCGATATCGACGAGGTCAGGCAAACGGCCAACCTCTCCTCGGCCGTAAGGCTGGCCGTGCTGCGCTGGTATCAGGACAAGGCCGCAGCCGGTTAGCCGAGTAGCCCTCATGGTGAGCTTGTCGAACCATGAGGCTTTCTAAAACAGCGGCTGGTTGACGCCCGACCCCAGGGGCCGGTTCACCGGAGGTGGCAGGCCCAGATCCAGTGGCCCTTGCGGCGGCGGCAGGGTTTCGATCGACGGTCTGGTCTGCGGCGGCTGTTGCTGTTCCAGCCGCCTTGCCTCTTCTTCCGCCGCCTGTCGCGCGGCCTCCTCGGCCGCAAGCCGGGCAGCCTCCTCGGCAGCTCGGCGGCGCTGCTCCTCGATCAGCCGGTTGCGCTCCTCGGCAGCGGCGCGCTGCCGCTCGGCATCTTCGGCCCGCAGGACTTCGAGGCGCTCCACTTCCATTTCATTGGCCCGCACCAGCACCGCGGCGACCATCTCGCCCAGGTCCAGCGTCACCACTGGCGCCAGCAGCGTCCCGGCCAGCCGCGTGATGATGCGCGACGTATCGGGGCCGACCAGGCCGCTGCTGTCAGCGAAGTCGCGCGGCGTCATGACGAAGCTGCCATTGAGCCCCAGATCGGCGAGCGTCAGGTTGAGATCGCCCGCCAGTCCGGCGCCCTCGCCATTGACGATGACATTGGCCAGCCGCACCACGCCGCCGGCAATGGAGAAAGCGCCGGTGGCCTGGGGCGCGGTGAATGGCCCCTGCCCCAGCGCCAGCCCCATAATGGTGCTCATCGCATCGGGCTCCATTTCGAGCACGTTTTCGAGCCCGGCCACGGTCGCATAAACCTCGGGCGACAATTGCTGCACCGCAAGGCCGCTCAGCGTGACATTGCCTTCGCCCGCCATGACGCTCATCAGCTCGGCGAGGCTCGCGCCCGTTGCCTCGAACCGTACCCCGCCATCGAGCAGCCCGCCCAGCATGTGGGCAACGGCCGGAGGGGCGACCATGTCACTCGGCACCGCCGCCACCGTCATGCGGCCGCTGACGGTCTTGTCGACCAGCGGGCCTGCGCAGCAGATGGTCATGTCGAGGCCAAGCGTTCCGAGATCGGCCACCGCCTCGAACCGCGCCAGCCGCGTGCGGGTCTCGTCCCAGCTCAACTCGAAGCTGGTCCTGCCCAGCCGCTCCTCGCCGCCAGCCGCCAGCGCGCCGGCCGTCACCGAAACCGTACCCCGCGTCTGCCGCGCCTGGTCGCCCAGCGTAATCGGTCCCTCCGGCCAGCTATCGCTGCCACCGACCAGTGCCGCCGGCCCGAACAGCGTCACGGCAAGGCCTTCGACCGATACCAGGTCCACCGCGATCTCGCCCGATACCGCGGCCGTGCTGCCCGTGCGCGATAGCGAGAGCGCTCCGCTGAAGTCGGTTTCCCCCGACGTCCCGCTGATCTCGCTCAATCGGGCCAGCCGCTCGCCCTCGAAATGCAATTGCGCGCTGCCCTCAGCCATGGGCAGGGTCAGGCCCCGCGCGCCCACGATCCGGGCCAGCCCGCCGGCATTGTCCAGGGCAATGTCCAGCCGCCCCGTCCCCTGGATTTCGCCATTGTCCAGCGACACCAGATTGCCGGCATAGCTGATGCTCTCGTCGCCCAGGCTGGCGGTGATATTGCTGTCGAGGCTGTTATTCGGCGTGCCCTGCAGGCTCAGGCTGACAAGCATGGAGCCATCCCCGGCAAAGAGCGGCGCATCGCCGAACCCGATCTGGCGGGTCAGCCCCGCAATATCGGTGGATTCAAGCCCCCCCCGTCACCCGTAGCCGCGCCGTGGCCAGCGCCCCGATGCCGCCACTGAGCTCGGCCCGCAGATTGAGGTCGCCGGCGCCCAGCGACCCCGCCAGCGTCACCGTCTGGCCGCCATCGATCAGCTCGCCGATATCGACCAGCAGGTCCGCCGGAGCCGAGGCGGCGAGAAATCCGCGCCAGCTTTGCGGCACATTCAGCAGGTCGTAAAACCCCCGCAGGGCCGGCGCATCGCTGCCATCCACCCGCACCATGCCCGACCCCGACACATCGGGCTCGGCGACCGTTCCGCCCGCCGTCAGCGTCGCGTCCACGCCCACGCCGCCCCAATTCTCGGCCGAAAGCCGCGAGAAGCTGACTTCGCCGCTGCGCCACTGTCCCTCCGCCACCAGCCCGGTACCGTCGAGCCCGAGAACCCGCGCATTCTTGCCGGTCAGCGAGAAACTGCCATAGGGGAAGCTGATGCCGAAGGCCGGCTCGGCCGCGATATCGGGCAATAGCGCGCCCACCAGCGCGCTGCCCCTCTGCCCCAGCTCATCGAAATGCGCCACCAGGTCGAGCCGCTTTTCGTCGCCGAAGCCGAGACGGATTTCCACGCCATGGGTGCGCCCCGCAAGCGTCAACACACCATTGACGAGGCCGAAGGCGTCCCCGGCCAGCATGACGCGACCGGTGAGCGCACCGGGTTCGTTGAACAGCACATTGTCGTCGCCCGGCTTGCGCCAGAGCGCGGCCAGCCCATCAAGGCGATTGCTCGCCAGCGAAACGTCACCGGCAAAGGCCGGCCGCTCGCTTTCGCGGGTCAGTTGCCCGCTGGCCCGCAATTCGGTATCGCCCGGCAGTTGCGCGATGAATTGCTCGATGGTCCAGCCCGCCCCATCGGTGCGCGCATCCATGCGCACATTGCGCAGCGCAAAGCCACGCAGGCTCACCTCGGCCAGGTCGATCCCCACACGCCCGGCCATGGGCGGGATGAGCGGCGCCGGCAGTTCCGACAACAACCGCACCGCCTCATAGGGCAATATGGATGCGTCCTCCTTGGCGTCGCGCGGCGGCAGCGAGAAGACGCCGCCCGAAATCACCGCGTCGAAGCTTCTGACATCGCCGAGCTGGATGCTGGCCGCACCGGTCAGCCGCGTACTGGCCCGGTTCTCGTCCGGTCGCAAGGTATAGCCGGACAGCACGACCCGGTCGGTGGACGCGGTAACCTTGCTTTCCAGCACCAGGTCGCCGCGAATATCGGTCGCGACATCGGTGGCCTCCGGCTTCTGGCGATAGACCATGTCGCCGTCGAATTTCGGCGCCATGCCGGGCTCCAGCAGCCCTTCCAGCGAGAAGGAGAAACCCGCCGATTGCGGCTGCAGGAACAGGGAAACCCGCGCCTTGCCGGCATCATCGACCAGGCTCGAATTGAACCGGACGCCATAGGACTGGTCGCGATAGGACCCATTGCCCTGGAACGAGAATGGGCCGCTGAACCCACCAAGACGCAGCTCGCCGGTGACATCGCTGGCAACGAACGTCTCGCCGGAACGGCGATCCATCAGGCGCACCGTGGCATCGACTACGCTGGTCTGCCCGAGCCCGACCCCGCCAGTGCCTGCAGCCAGCGCCACGCCACTGCCGAAAAAGCCGCTCTCATCCACGGTGAAATCGATCACCGGCTGGCGCAGCACGAGGCTGGTGACGTTGTAGTTGTCGCGCAGGAAATCCATCAGCGCGAACTCGGCTTCGACGCTGTCTACCGTCGCCGCCGGTTCCTCGGGCGAGCCCACCAGCACATCGGAAAACCGCAGCCGGGGCTGCGGCAGCAGCGTGAAGTCGATCTCGCCGCGCACCGTGACCGGCGTGCCGAGGACGTCAGTCGCCAGCTCTTCCATCCGCCCGCGATAATCGCTCCAGCGGATGAAATGCGGCGCGATGAAAGCGCCGGCCAGCACGATGATCGCCAGCAGGCCGACGACGATGTAGATGCGATTGAGCACTGTGCGTGACTATCCGATTTCCCGCGGCAGAGTGTAGGCAAGCCGGCTCCCGGCGCAACCCCGCCATTGCCGCGATACAGAGCAGATTTGTCGCGCCCAAAACGAAGCGGCCGGACCTTTCGGCCCGGCCACTCTCATTGCTGTGGCAACGCCTTAGAGCGCGCCGATGGACCAGAAGAAGGTTTCGCCCGACGAGTCGTCGACGCCATCATTGTCGGTGATCACGAAGCCGTTGCCGGCGGCGTCGACCGCGAAGCTCTCGACCTTGTCGACCACATAGCCGTTGTTGGCGGCGAGGTCGGGCACGAGGTCACGCACCAGTTCCTTGCTGACGGTGGGCAAATCGCCGCCCAGTTCGGCCGGAACCAGCTCGCTTACCGGCACGCGGTAGAGCGCCTTGAGCTTGGCATTGCCGGCGATCTGGTTGTCGCGTTCGATGATATAGGCGTAGTCGCCGTGGACGGTGATTTCGCTGAGCCCGACCCAGCCGCCTTCCGGCGCGGCTTCGAGCGGGTAGCGCACCGCGCCCCATTCCTCGGTGTCGGTATTGTAGGAAACCAGCTTCACGAAGCCCTTTTCGTCATCCTTCCACTCGCGCTGGATGGCGATCCACAGCGTGTCGCCGATCTTGGCCACGCCTTCCGAACCCGAACGGGTTTCGCCGGCCAGCAGGGCCGCCGGATAGGCGATCTCGTCTTCGATCTCACCATCGGCATTGACGTGGAACAGGGCATGCGGGGTCAGCACAGCGGTGTCGCCCTCCGAAGCCAGCCAGAAGCCGCCTTCGCCATCCAGCGTGATGCCTTCGAGATCGAGTTTCTGGGCAGGGACGCCATTGCGGGTCACCACGGTCTTCTTGACGATGCGGGCCGGCTTGGCGGTCGCGTCGATCTCGTAGATATAGGCTTCGCTGAAGGCGCTGTCGCTGACGGCATAGAGGATGCCCGGCTTTTCGGCATCGCCCACGGCGCCCGAAAGTGCGGCCCAGCCGATCGGCTTACCGTCGGCATCGAGGTCCGACATGATCTGGGGATAGGCCGGCTCGCCTTCGCTGAGCTCGAAGATCATGACATGGGCACCGGCCAGCCCGTCGGGGCTGAGGTCGGTTTCATTGGCGGTCACGTAGAGATTGCGCGACGGAATGGCCAGCGCACCCTCCGGGCCAAGGCCCGACGGGATCGACTGCCAGTATTCCGGCACATCGCCGGTATCCTTGTAGATCGCGACCAGCGAGGACCGTTCCTGGTTGACGAAGATGAACTTCGTCTCGCCGAACGTGCCCACTTCCATGCCTTCGGGCTCGATACCCTTGGCGTCCGAACGGCCTTCTGGATAATGGCCGAGCTGGGCGGCGATATATTCCATCGACGGGCCGCTCTCATAGAGTTCGGTGCCATCCTTGTGGAAGATGGTGAAACCACGCGAGCCGCCTTCATAGTCGCCTTCATTGGCGATGATGATGCGGTTCTCGTCGAGCCACTGCACGGCATCGGGCTCGCGCTTGCGGCCCGGCTGGTTCTCGGTGAAGCTAAGGCGACCATCGTCGGTGGCGTCGATGCCTTCGAGATCGACCGTACCGGCGCTGAAATCATTGATGATTTCACCGGTTTCGCCGTTGAGGATGACGATGTGGTTGTTTTCCTGCAGCGTCACGGCCAGTTCGTTGAGGCTGTTGAAATCGGTATATTCCGGCTCGGCATCCTCACCGGCAAAGTCGGCCACGCCGGCCAGTTCGGTGACGCGCATCGTGCCGCAATCGACCGTGCCGTCGGCCACGTCGAAGAAGGTGATATTGCCGCTCGGCAGTTGCGGGATCACGCCGTCATTGAACTCTTCATTGCGCTGGTTTTCCATCGAGATGGCGATCAGCGAGGCGTCGGCATTCTTGGCAATGGCGTCGGGCTGCCCGCCGAGATCGCAGGTGATCTCGATGGTCTTGCTGGCAATGTCGATGACCGAAAGATAGCCTGATGGCGCGGTGAAATCCTCGGTCGTATCCGACGTCACCAGCGCCTTGTCGCCGATAACGGTGACCGAGGTCGGGCCGCCATCCAGCGCCACGAAGCCTGCGGCCTTGGGAGCGGTCGGGTCGGTGATATCGACAAAGCCGATGCCGCCCAGCAGGGCGTTGGAATAGACCAGCACCATGCCGTCTTCGGTGGCGGTGATGATTTCGGCCGAGTTCTCGACGCCGGCTTCGGCGTCGGGATTGTTCAGTGCCACCGGGAAGCTGGCAATGCGGTTGAAATATTCGGCCGCGGCGACCGAAGCTGTCGTGGCCAGCAATGCGGCGGTGATCGCAACCAGATGTCTTGGCTTAAGCATGATGGAGCCCCTGTTGGAATAGGCTCCGCATAGGGCGGCGGAAAGACAGCGCCGTGACACAGCCATGACGTATCGGTGACAGTGCGCCGTTCTATACACCCGGCCCGCCAGACCCTATATTGCCAACGAGAACAAAATAAGATTCGTCAATCCCCGCGCTGCGTCTGCCGGCCCCGGCACGCGGCGATGGAAAGGCCCCTAATGCCCGGTGTACCCCACCCAATCGACCGCCCCTCGTCGGGGCCGATCACCAGCCAGTTCGGCCGGCAGCAATCGCCTGATTATCTCAAGGGCCTCAATGAGGAACAGCGCGAGGCGGTGCTGACCGTTGACGGGCCGCTGCTGGTGCTGGCTGGCGCCGGTACGGGCAAGACGCGTGTCCTGACCACCCGCATTGCCCATATCCTCACCACCAAGCGCGCCTGGCCGTCCGAAATCCTGTCGGTGACCTTCACCAACAAGGCAGCGCGCGAGATGAAGGAACGCATCGGCCATCTGGTCGGCGCAGGCGTCGAGGGCATGCCCTGGCTTGGCACGTTCCACTCGATCGGTGCCCGCATCCTGCGCCGCCATGCCGAACTGGTCGGCCTCAAGTCCGATTTCACCATTCTCGATACCGACGACCAGATCCGCCTTATCAAGCAATTGCTCGATGTCGAGAATATCGACGAGAAACGCTGGCCGGCCCGCCAGTTCGCCGGGATGATGGATACCTGGAAGAACAAGGGCCTGCTGCCCAAGGACATTTCCCCGGCCGAGAGCGGGTCCTATGCCAATGGCCGCGGCGCCAGGCTCTATGCCGACTACCAGGCGCGGCTCAAGGTGCTCAACGCCGCAGATTTCGGCGACCTGCTGCTCGAAAACATCCGGCTGTTCAAGGAATATCCGGATGTGCTGGCCGACTATCATCGGCGCTTCAAATACATGCTGGTCGACGAATACCAGGACAGCAACACCGCTCAATATCTCTGGCTGCGGCTGCTGGCGCAGGGCAAGCCGGCCAGCGAGGCCAATATCTGCGTCGTGGGCGACGACGACCAGTCCATCTATGGCTGGCGCGGCGCCGAGGTCGACAACATCCTGCGCTTCGAGAAGGATTTTCCCGGCGCCAGGGTCATCAAGCTGGAACGCAATTATCGCTCGACCTCCAACATCCTCAAGGCCGCTTCCACGCTGATCGCCTTCAATGAGGGCCGGCTGGGCAAGACGTTGCAGACCGATGTGGGCGAAGAGGGCGAGCCGGTTTCGGTGACCTCCGTCTGGGACAGCGAGGAGGAAGCCCGCACCATTGGCGACGAGATCGAAAACTATCAGCGCCAGGGCGAAGACCTCAATTCCATGGCCATCCTGGTCCGCGCCTCATTCCAGATGCGCGAATTCGAGGAACGCTTCATCACGCTGGGGCTGAACTATCGCGTCATCGGCGGCCCGCGCTTCTATGAGCGCAAGGAAATCCGCGACGCCATCGCCTATCTGCGCGTGGTGTCCAACCCGTCCGATGGTTTGAGCTTCGAGCGTATCGTCAATACGCCCAAGCGCGGGCTGGGCGACAGCACGGTGCAGTTGCTGCACAACGCGTCACGCTCGGCCAATGTGTCGCTGCTGGCAGCCACGCGCATGCTGCTCGAAACCGAGGAGCTCAAGCCCAAGCAGCGCACGACGCTGCGCGAGCTGGTCGGCCAGTTCGACAATTGGTCGGCGCGGCTCAATGCCATTCCGCATTACGAATTGGCCGAACAGATTCTCGACGAAAGCGGCTATACCGCCATGTGGCAGGCCGACAAATCGCCGGATTCGCCTGGACGGCTGGAAAACCTCAAGGAACTCGTGCGCTCCATGGAGGAATTCGAGACGCTGGGCGGGTTCCTGGAACACATTTCGCTGGTCATGGACCGCGACACGGCCGAAGCCGAGGACGCCGTTTCGATCATGACGCTGCATTCGGCCAAGGGGCTGGAATTCAACACGGTTTTCCTGCCCGGCTGGGAGGAAGGCCTGTTCCCCAGCCAGCGCACCATGGACGAAAGCGGTCGCGCCGGGCTCGAGGAGGAACGGCGGCTGGCCTATGTCGGCATCACTCGCGGCCGCAAGCGCGTGCGACTGTCGGTGGCGCAGAACCGCCGCATCCACGGCCTCTGGCAATCGGCCATTCCCAGCCGCTTCCTCGATGAGTTGCCGGCCGATGCCGTCGAGGTCACCGATACCGGCTCATCTTATGGCGGCTACGGCTATGGCGGCGGCGCCACCAGCAGGTTCAACAAGGCCGATCCGTTCGAAAGCGTCTACGAAACGCCCGGCTGGCAGCGCGCTCGCGCCCAGCAGTCGAGCCGCAAGAGCGCCGGTCCCCTGACCATCGACGGCGACCTCGTCGCCCGCTCGGTGGACCTGGGCAATGACCGCTCCGCCTTCGGGCTGGGCGAGCGGGTGTTTCACCTGAAATTCGGCTACGGCGCCATCGCCGAAATCGAGGGCAACAAGCTGACCATCGATTTCGAGAAGGCGGGGCGCAAGAAGGTGCTGGAGAGCTTCATCAAGAAGGGGTGAGGCTCCCCGCTACCCCCGCCACGATGTCATCCCGGCGAAGGCCGGGATCCATCCCGAGATGACAGCCTGTCAATGATCGAAGGAACGAACCACCTTGCGGCTGTGGCTCGATCTCAGGATGGATCCCGGCCTTCGCCGGGATGACACGGCGGTTGCGGCACCCCGGTGCCCCACGACTCGGCTTACCGCTACGGAAACCGCTTCCCGATCTCCGCCACATAGGCCTGGGCCAGCTTCTCGAATGTCGCCGCATCCAGCGCGACCGCCTGCCCCACCGCAATCCCCGCCACGGCCTTGTCGGCCTTGTATTTGATCGTCTTGTTCTCCTTGAGCACCCCGTCATGTTCCATGATGGAATCGCTCAGCATCCGCACCTCGTTGAGCGGGTTGCCGTCCTTGCCTTCGGCGCCGCGCATGCGGTGCATGAAGTGGTGGTCGAGGGCGAGCAGCATGGAATTGAAATAGCCCGGCGCAAAACCGGCCAAAGCCGCTTCCGCCTTGGGATTGCCCTTCACCGCCGCCGCGAGCGCGGCATAGGCGGCGAGTTGTTCCTCCACCTTGGCGGCGGTGAGTTGCACATAGACTTCCGGGTAGCTGGTGACGGCGAGCACGGTGAAACATCCTTTGTCTGCAGCCGGAAACCCGGCCTTCGCTCCATGTCGGCCAGCTTTCCCGCACTTCGACATTTTTGGCCAAAGATTTCTGCACCGGCCTTTTGTGCGGACGCATGGCGGCTTATCTCTTGGCCCAGCACAGCAGGAGAGACCGCATGATCATCTCGACCACGCCTACGCTCGAAGGCCGCCCGGTGCGGGAGTATCTCGGCATCGTCACCGGCGAGGTGATCGTCGGCGCCAATATTTTCAAGGACCTGTTTGCCGGCATCCGCGACATCGTCGGCGGCCGGGCCGGCGCCTATGAGGGCGCCCTGCGCGATGCCCGCCGCCAGGCCTATGAGGAACTGCGCTACGAGGCCGAACGCATGGGCGCCGATGCCGTGGTCGGCGTCGATCTTGATTATGAAGTCGTCGGCCAGGGCGGCTCCATGCTGATGGTTTCGATCTCGGGGACCGCGGTGAAGCTGTAGGTTTTTGTTGGGATACCCCCTCCTGGCCTCCCCCTGACAGGGGGAGGAACAGACCGGGTGTTTGGCACTATTTTGTCCAACCCCACTGTGCGGCTCCTCCCCCTATCAGGGGGAGGTTGGGAGGGGGTATCCGCTTACCTAGAGCCCCACGCCGCCGAGCGGCTCGGTCTCGAATCGCTCGCCGAAGCCGGCGATCAGCGGCCGGGCCTGCGCGATGGTGGCCTGTACCTGGGGCAATTGCAGCGAGCCGGCATGGCTTTCCTTGCTGTCCCAGGCCTCGGTGATCCAGAGTCCATCCTCGTTATCAGGGTCGCGCGCGATGATGTAGCTCAGGCAACCGGGCATGGCGCCGACATTTTCCAGCAGGATCGCCAGCAAGTCCTCGCGCTTGCCCGGCGCCGCCAACATCTTCCCGATCAAGCCATACATCCCTGTCCTCCACCGAATCTACACCACTCCGCCAGCGCGGGGATAAGTCAGATTGACCTCGCAGCGGACATGGCGCAACTAAGCGTCAAATCCTGTCAGGAGAGTGCCATGCAAGTCGATCAGCTTTCCTCCCCTCCCCCTCACCAAGGACCAGGCTTATGCCCTGGTCGATGCCGTGATGGAGCGGGACGACCTGGCGCTGACTGCCTCGGCGCATGAGAATGAAGAAACCGGCGAATGGATTTTCGAGGCCACCTGCGACAGCCCGCCCGATATTGATTCCTTTGTTGAACTGGCCCGGCAAGCCCTTGGCGGCACTGTGGAATTTTCGGTGGTGCCTATCGACCCTGATATCAACTGGGTGGCCAAGTCGCTGGAAGGCCTGGCGCCGGTCATTGCCGGCGGCTTCTATGTCTATGGCAGCCACGAGACCGGGCAGGTTCCCGGCGGGCTGACGCCGATGAAAATCGATGCGGCACAAGCCTTTGGCACGGGTCACCACGAAACCACGACCGGATGCCTCGAAGCCATCGATAAGGTGCTCAAGCGCCGCCGGCCCCGCCATATGCTCGATGTCGGCACCGGCACCGGGGTTCTCGCCATCGCTTTGGCCAAGCGCACGCGGACCGCTGTGATCGCCAGTGATATCGACCCGGTTTCGGTGACCACCACCATCGAGAACGCGGCGCAGAACGGGGTCGGCAAGCTGATCGTCGCGCTGGAGGCAACCGGGGTAAACCATTCCACCATCATCCGAAATGCGCCCTATGACCTGATCGTGGCCAATATCCTCGCCGGTCCGCTGGCCGCTTTGGCCCCCGCCATCGGGCGCATCGCCGGCAAGGGAGCGACGATCATCCTGTCGGGCATTCTGGAGCATCAGGCGCGCGGCGTGATCAACGCCTATGCCCGCCAGGGCATGGTGCTGAACCAGAAATTGCAGCGCAAGGACTGGACCACGCTGATCCTGGAAATGCCGTAACGCGAAGGCCGAATGCGTTAGCAGACTGTTAGCATCGACGAAGCCGACGTGTGAATCGAACAGCGGTAGAACGAGGCGGCGTCGAAGCTCAAAAGCCCTCATGGTGAGCTTGTCGAACCAGGAGGGCGGGCGAGTGGAGCTATCGTGCCACGCCCTCGTGGTTCGACACGCTCACCATGAGGGCTGCTGGGGGCCCGAACATATCTCAGAAAAGCAAAATCCCCGAAGCGGGCTCCGGGGATCGACAGATCGTCAGCAATAAACTGCAGCGCCTTACGGGCGCTTGGTGAATGCGCCGATCAGCTGGTGCTGCATGCGGTAGCTGACCTGGCGGCTCGATTCACGACCGCGGGCGTCAATGACGGACCCCAGGGCCTTGCGGAAATCGTTCTTGCTCTCGGTCATCTCAGTCTCCATGCACTCATGACGATGGTCTGTTGCCATCGTCGTGATCCATTTAGCCTCACGCGTAAGGTTTGGTTAGGCCCTCTGGGTCAGACCAGCCCTGCGAAACGCGCAAGTCCCGTTACTGCTTCGTTAATTTTTCGTTCAGCTTGCCGTAGTCGCGCTCATAGCGCGCCACATACTGGCGGGCCTGGCGCTCGCGGCCAGCGATCAATGCGTCGAAAGCCCGGCTCAGGAAATTCTTGTCGCGTTCCATCTTCGCTCTCCTTCGTTCAGAGACTAAGGTAGGTCGAAGCTGGCGATTTACTACGCCCCAAACTTCACGACAGCCATGACCGGAACGCAACCCGGCCCAAGGATACACCATGACAGCCCAAAGTTTTCCGCCCGCCAAATTCCAGAGTTTCGAGGAAAAGGCCGACAAGAAAACGGTGGCGCCCCGTCTCGCCGCCCTGCGCCAGGCGATGGCAAAGGCGGGCGTCGATGCCTTCCTGATTCCGCGCGCCGATGCCCATCGCGGCGAGTCCGTTCCGGCCTCGGATGCCCGGCTGGCCTATATTACGGGGTTTACCGGCTCGGCCGGACTGGCGGTGGTGGGGGCGAAGAAAGCGGGTCTGTTCGTCGATAGCCGCTATACGCTCCAGGCGCCCGCCCAGACCGATACCAGTAAGGTCAAGGTGCATGAATGGCTGCTGGGCGGCATTTCGCCTGACGTGGCCAACTATGTGCCCAAAGGCGGGAGTATTGCATATGACGCATGGCTCCATACGCCTGCCGAGATCCGGGACCTGGTCGCCAAGCTGGAGGGACGGGCAAAGCTCGTGCCCGGCCCCAACCTGGTGGACGCCATCTGGGCCGACCGCCCTGCTCCGCCGGTTTCGCCGATCGAATTTCTCGGCCACAACCGCGCCGGCCAGACTGCGCCGGACAAGATCGCTGAAATCCAGCAATCCATTGCCGGTGACCAGGCCGATGCCGTGGTGCTGACCCTGCCGGAATCGATCTGCTGGCTGCTCAACATGCGCGGCCGCGACGTACCCAATACGCCCTTTGTGCTGGGCTTCGCCGTGGTGCCGAAAAAGGGCCAGCCGACGCTCTATCTCGATCCGGCCAAGATCACCGACGAGCTGAAGGCTGCATTGGCAGGCGTGGCGAAAGTGGCAAGTCGCAAGACCCTGCCCGTCGCCTTGGCGCGGCTGGGCAAGGCTGGCAAGGCAGTGATGATCGATCCTGCCACTGCCCCCGAGGCCATCGTGGCGGCGCTGAAGGAGGCCGGGGCCAGGCTGGTGGAAAAGCGCGATCCGGTGCTGCTGCCCAAATCGCGCAAGAACCAGGCCGAACTGTCCGGCATGCGCGAGGCCCATCTGCTCGATGGCGTAGCGCTGGCCAAATTCCTCGCCTGGTTCGACAGTGCCGCGCCCAAGGGCGGACTGACCGAAATCGGCATCGTCACCGCGCTCGAAGCCTTCCGTCGCGAGGAGGAAACCTGCGTCGATGCCAGCTTCGACACCATTTCCGGCGCCGGGCCGAACGGGGCCATCGTGCATTACCGGGTGACCGGCAAGACCGACCGTGTGCTCAATCCCGGCGAACTGATGCTGGTGGATAGCGGCGCGCAATATCTGTCGGGCACGACCGACATTACCCGCACCCTCTCGACCGGCAAGCCCAGCGACGAGGAACGCGACCGCTATACGCGCGTGCTCAAGGGCATGATCGCCATATCCATGACGCGCTTTCCCAAGGGCACGACCGGGGCACAGATCGATGTGCTGGCACGGCAATTCCTGTGGCAGGCCGGCCTGACCTATAATCACGGCACCGGGCATGGCGTGGGCGCCTATCTCGGCGTGCATGAGGGGCCGGTGGGCATTTCCCCGCGCTACACGACGCCGTTCGAGGTGGGGAATGTGATCTCCAACGAGCCGGGCTATTACAAGGCCGGCGCCTACGGCATCCGCACCGAGAACCTGATCACCGTGGTGGAGAGCCCGGAATTCCCCGGCTATCTGGAATTCGAGACGCTGACCCTGGCGCCGATCGACAAGAGGCTGATCCGCAAGTTGCTGCTATCGGAGGCAGAGCGGGCATGGCTGGATGCGTATCACCACCGGGTGTGGAAAGAGATCGGGCCGCGGGTGAAGGGCAAGGTGAAGGACTGGCTGAAGGAGGCGACTGGGGCGCTGTGAGGGGCGCCTAGACTAGCTGGCTGAAATTGCGCTGGTGCTTATCGCCCCACCCCACCCTCGGTCCCTCCCCATCAAGGGGAGGGAGGCGCCAGCACAGAGACCAGTGTTCATCGTCTCCCTCCCCCTTGTGGGGAGGGATTAAGGGTGGGGGTGGGCCACCCACTCAGGAGCTAGGGCGCCCCTCAATACCCCGCAGCCGCCTCGGCGAAAATCTCGGTCAGCCGATATTGATTGTCCGGATTGGTTGAAACCACATCGTCGATCTTCCAGCCGCCGTCTTCCAGCACCAGCTCATAGCTCAGCGCACGGGGCTCGCCGAAATTGCGGAAGGTCACGTCGACCGAAGCATAGTCGCCGGCAATGCCGGGAGCGCCAATGACAAGCTCCGTAATGTCGTAATCCTGCCCGTCGATATAGGGATCGAAGCTGATGGCGCCCATTTCGCCTTCGCCGGCCAGCTCGACATCGTTGTCGTAGAGCGCCTGCAGGGCTCGCGAGCGGAACTGGCTCTCGTCCTCGGAGAAGGTGTCGCTGAAATAGGGTTCGTAAAAGGCTTCGAGCAGCGCCTGCGGCGTCTCATAGGGCTGTGCGGCGGCAAGGCCGGTCAGGGCCAGGAACATTCCGGTGGCGAAAGCGGCTAGGCGCATCGAGAACTCCGAGGATCAGTTGAACCAGAGGGCAAAGCCCGGCCAATTGTCGCCGAAAACGCGGTTGGCGTCGGCAAACGCATCGGCATCGGCGATGGGGCCTTCCTTGAGATAGGGCAGCGCGCCGAGGCCGGTGAACAGCATGACCAGGTCAGTCTCGGTGGCCGTCTCGAAATAGGCCTTGAGATCAAAACCCTGCTTGAAGCGCCAATGCGGCAGCAGCAATTCGCCATTGAGGATCTCGTCGAGCCTGTCGAGCGTGGCCAGCCAGGCAGCGACGGTTTCTTCTGTCACCGGCGTATCGGGCACCAGCGAGGTCTGGTGCGGGCCGGGGACCAGCTCCTTGTCATCGTCGGTCTCGGCCAGGATCAGCTCCCAGTTCTTGCGCGACAGGGCGGTGATGGACAGCAGGCGCTCGCGCACCCCCGCCAGCCGCGCCGCATCGGTGACCGGGAAATCGGCTGTGTGGATGGCCGCGATGATGTCGGCGATGAAGGTGTCGCTATCGGGGTCCATGAACAGCGTGCCGCCGCGCGAATAATCCTGCATGGGCAGATCGGCTTCGGGGAAGACCCGGTGCAGATAGGCGTCGTAGAATTGCGAGAAATCATGCGCCAGCAGCAGCTCGGCCGGGGTCGAGATAATGGTGCTGTAGCCGGCCAGCCAGATGGCATCGGCATTATCGAAGCCGATGGTCAGGTCCGGGGCCGCAGTATCGGGCTTGGTCTTGCTCTTGCCTGATGGAGGCGGGCCATCGGGCGCGGGAATATCGGTGAATTCACCGAGCGGGCCGAGCAGCGACGCCAGCGTCTCGCCTGGCTCGGCCGTGCCATTGCCGTCAAGATCGATGCGCACTTTGAGCGGATCGATGGGAATGACGAAGCCCGTGCCCATATCGGCCATTTCGAAATGGCCGCGCGCCACGTCGAGCAGGCTGGTGAATTCCTCGAGGATGTCACGCAGGCCCTGATAGGTCAGCGGCTCCGGATCGGGATTGGCCGGGCGCGCGGGGGCATCGAGCCCCATGCCGAACAGCATGGCCATGGCCGGAGAATTGGGCGCGGTGGCGCCATGGCGGTAAAGCGCCTGGGCCGTACGCTCATAGGCGGTGACCAGATCGAGCATGCCGAGCGCAAAGCAGGCATCGGCATTGTATTCGTCGCAGCGTTGCAGGGCGAGGTCGCCGATCTCAGCCAGCGTGCCGTCATAGAGGCGCTGGGCGAGCTGGTCGCCGACTTCGCTGGCGGAGGCCGCAGCCGGCAACATCATGGCGGCCATGGCGACCGCAGAAAAACCCCTCATCACACTCTCCCTCGTGACGTCTCGGTAACGCTATTTGCCGACGCGTACGAACCACTCGTCTTCGCTGATGACCTCGACGCCAAGCGCTTCGGCCGTTTTCAGCTTGGAGCCGGCGCCGGGACCGGCGATCAGGATATCGGTTTTCGCCGATACCGAGCCCGCCACCTTGGCGCCAAGCCGTTCGGCCATAGCCTTGGCTTCCGATCGTGTCATTTTTTCGAGGGAGCCGGTGAAGACCACAGTCTTGCCGGCCACGACGCTGTCGGCCGAGACATTGACGATATAGGGCTTGGGGTGGACCTGGGCCAGGAGGGCATCGAGCACGTCGTCATTGCGCTGGTTGCCGAAGAAACCGACCAGCGCCTCGATGACCGTGCCGCCAATGCCATCGACGGAGGGGAAGACGCTTTTGGGGTCTTCGGCGGCGGCGGTTTCCTTGCCCACCTTGATCAGCTCATCCATCGTGCCGAAGGTGCGCGCCAGGGCGGCGGCCGTGGTCTCCCCGATATGGCGGATGCCCAGCGCAAAGATGAAGCGGTCGAGCTCGGGCTCGCGGCGGGCGTCGATGGCGGCGAAGAGCTTGTCGAGCCCTTCGTAGTTGCGGTCTTCGACGGCGCGGACATTCTTGCGCACCTTGCCCGAGGCAGCTTCGCGGATTTTCGCCTGTTCCTCGCGGCGCTCGGCCAAAGCCTGCTGCACGGCGGGGCGGCGTTCATGCAGGGTGAAGATGTCGGCAGCGGTGCGCACCAGACCCTTGGAAAAGAACAGCTCGATATTTTCCGCGCCCAGCCCCTCGATATCGAGCGCGCCGCGCGACACGAAATGGCGCAGGCCTTCCACCGCCTGGGCCGGGCAGATCAGCTCGCCGGTGCAGCGGCGGCGGGAATCCTCCTTGCCGGTCTTCTCGTTGAGCTCGCGCGTGGCGGGCGAGCCGCAGACCGGGCAGGTATGCGGGAACTGGTAGGGCACGGCATCGGCGGGGCGCTTTTCCAGCACCACGCGGACGATCTGGGGAATGACATCCCCTGCCCGCTGGATGACCACGGTATCGCCGATGCGGATATCGATGGGTTCGTCGCCGCGGATCGGCAGGCCATTGCTGTCGATGCCGGCAATATAGTCCTCGTTGTGGAGCGTGACATTTTCCACCACCACGCCACCCACCGTCACCGGCTCCAGCCGCGCCACCGGCGCCAGCGTGCCTGTACGGCCGACCTGGATATCGATGCGCCTGACCGTGGTCGTCGCCTGCTCCGCCGGGAATTTATGGGCCACGGCCCAGCGCGGCTCGCCGGTGACGAAACCCCAGCGGCGCTGCAATTCGAGCTGGTCGACCTTGTAGACGACGCCATCGATATCGTAGCCCAGCGAGGAGCGCTGCTCCTCGATCAGCTTGTACTGGGCGATGAGTTCATCCACCGACTTCGCCCGCACCATCAGCGGGCTGACCTGGAAGCCCCACTCGGCGAATTTCTGCACCGCGTCATACTGGGTCGGTGCCGGGTCCTCTGACGTAAAACCCCAAGCATAGGCGAAGAAGCGCAAATTGCGGCTGGCGGTGATGGACGGCTCCTTCTGGCGCAGCGAGCCGGCCGCGGTATTGCGCGGATTGACGTAATCCTGCCCGCCGGCCGCGGCCGAGCGGGCCTTGAGCGCCTGGAATTCGGCATAGGTCATATAGACCTCGCCGCGGATTTCGATGGTCTGCGGCCAGCCCGAGCCGGCCAGACGCTCGGGAATATCCTTGATGGTGCGCAGATTGGCCGTGATGTCCTCGCCGACGGCGCCGTCGCCGCGCGTGGCGCCCTGCACGAAGACGCCGTTCTCGTAGCGCAGGGAGGCCGAGAGCCCGTCGATCTTGGGCTCGGCGGTGAAGGCGATTTCCAGCCCCTCGTCGCGCTGGAAGAAGCGCCGGCCGCGCTCGATGAAATCAACCACATCCTCATCGGTATAGGCCTTGGCGAGGCTGAGCATGGGCACGGCATGGCGCACCTTGGCAAAGCCTTCGGCCGGCGGCGCACCGACCGACATGGAGGGACTGTCCTCGCGTACCAGATGGGGGAAGGCTTCCTCGATGGCGTCGTTGCGGCGGCGCATCGCGTCGTAGGCCGCATCGGTGATCTCAGGCGCGTCCTTTTGGTGATAGGCGATATCGGCCTCGGCAATGGCCGCGGCCAGCCGCGCCAGTTCGGCATCGGCTTCCGGCTCGGTGAGATCGTCGACGGGTTTTTGGGACAGGTCGGTCATTGGAATACTCGGCGGCGATTATTGTTTCTGGCGAAGAGGATACCCCCTCCCAACCTCCCCCTGATAGGGGAGGAATCCGGCTGGCGGGTGTGGCGCGATAGTGCCACAAGCTCGATCGGCTCCTCCCCCTATCAGGGGGAGGTTGGGAGGGGGTATCCCCTACCCGACTTCGCTCAGCAATTTGCTCGCCGCCGCCCGGGCTTCATCCGTCACCTTCGCGCCGGCCAGCATGCGCGCGACTTCCTCCTGCCGCGCAGATACGTCCAGCGGCTTCACATGCGTGCGCATGAAGGCGCCTTCGCTGACGGCCTGTTTCTCGATCAGCAGGTGTCTTTGCGCCCGCGCGGCCACTTGCGGGGCGTGGGTGACGGCGAGGACCTGCACCTTGCCGGCCAGCCGGGACAGGCGGCGGCCGATGGCATCGGCCACGGCGCCACCGACGCCGGTGTCGATTTCGTCGAAGATCAGCACCGGGGCCGAGCCGCGATCGGCCAGCACCACCTTGAGGGCGAGCAGGAACCGGCTGAGCTCGCCGCCCGAGGCGACCTTGAGCAAGGGGCCGGCGGCGGTGCCGGGATTGGTCTGCACATGGAAGGCGATCTGGTCGAAGCCGGAAGCGGCAATGCGCGCCTTGTCGATCTGGTGATCGACGATGAATCGGGCCGAACCAAGCTTGAGGTCGGGCAATTCCACGCCCACCGCCTTGCCGAGGGCGGCAGCGGCCTTGGCGCGGCCGGCGCTAAGGGTTTCGGCCAGCTTGCGATAGGTTTCCAGCGCTTGGGCTTCCGCCGCCTCGAGGGCGGCCAGTCGGGTTTCCCCGCTTTGCAATGTGTCCAGATCGGCGCTGTATTTTTCCAGCACCTCGCTCAGCCCGTCGCAACTGGTCTGGTGCTTGCGGGCGGCAGCGCGCAGGGCGAAGAGACGTTCCTCGACGCTTTCCAGCTCGGCCGGGTCATAGGCCATTTCGCGCTTGAGGTCTTCGAGCGCATCGCTGGTGCGATCGAGCGCCACCAGGGAGGCGTCGAGCGTATCGACGATGGGCTGGAACAGGGCCTGCCCGCCATCGATCTTGCGCATCAGGCGGCGCATCAGGCTGGCCAGAGCCGGCGTGGGCGCCGATGGGCCATTGAGCATCTCGTCGATTTCCACCACATCGGAGGCGGAGCGCTCGACCTGCTGCAGATGCTGACGACGCTCGGCCAGCTCTTCTTCCTCGCCCGCGACCGGCCTGAGCTTTGACAGCTCCTCCACGGCGTGGCGGGCATAGTCTTCCGCGGCCAGTGCCTGGGCCACCAGGGCCTTCTGCGCCACCACGGCATCCTGCGCATCGCTGAGGTCCTGCCAGGCGTCGCTCACCTTGGCTGCGGCGGCATCGAGCTCACCGAAGGCGTCGAGCGCCGCGCGATGGGTGGCGACGTCGACCAGGGCCCGGTCATCATGCTGACCGTGGATTTCGACGATCTGGCTGCCGACCTTCTGCAACAGGGCGGCGGAGACCGGCTGGTCGTTGATAAAGGCGCGGGTGCGGCCATCGGCAAACTGCACGCGGCGCAGGATGACATCCTCGTCGTCGGGAATGGCATTGTCGCGCAGGGCGGCGCGCGCCGGATGGTCGGCGGCCAGTTGCAGCACGGCGACCACCTGCCCGCTCTCCTGCCCGCTGCGCACCAGCGAGGCATCGCCCCTGCCCCCCAGCGCCAGCGTGAGCGCGTCGAGCAGAATGGATTTGCCGGCACCGGTCTCGCCGGTGAGGACCGTCATGCCGCCATCGAGCGCCAGGTCGAGCTGGTCGATGAGGACGATGTTGCGAACCGAAAGCGCGTTCAGCATGCGCGGACTATTCCCGGACTTCGATCAACCAACGTGGATGGACATCATTTACCACCACTGCATCATTCCCGCGAAGGCGGGAATCCACCTTATCCGCGGGGAAGAATGGCTTCCCGCCTTCGCGGGAATGACACAGCAGATGGAAGTCTCCCAAAAACGAACCGGGGCGCATATTAGCGCCCCGGAACAAACTAGCAACAAATTCCTTCGGAACCGTTAGTTCCGCAGGCCCGCCATCCAACTACCGCTGTTCACGGCAGGGGCCAGGCCCTGCTTGGCCAGCAGGTCATAGGCCTGCTTGTACCAGGTGCTGGACGGGTAATTGTGGCCCAGCACGGCGGCGGCGGTCGCCGCCTCGTTGGTCAGGCCGAGCAGCAGGTAACCCTCGGTCAGGCGGAACAGAGCTTCCTCGACATGGGTCGAGGTCTGCCAGGTTTCCACCACGACGCGGAAGCGGTTGATGGCGGCGGTATATTGGCCATTGCCGAGATAGTAGCGGCCGACCGACATTTCCTTGCCGGCGAGCTGGTCGAAGGCGACGAGCAGCTTTTCGCGCGCATCCTCGGCATATTCGGACCTGGGATAGTTTGAAATCACCAGATTGTAGGTCTCGATCGCATCGGCCGAGAGCTGCTGGTCTCGGGTGATATCCTTGATCTGGGCGAAGTATGAATTGCCCTTGAGATAGAGCACATAGGCCGCATCGGGCTTGTTGGCATAGAGCGCCATATAGCGGTCGGCAGCCAGGATGGCCTCGTCGAGCTTGCCGCTGCGATAATTGGCATAGACCTGCATCAACTTGGACTTTTCCACCAGCGGGTCACGCGGATGCTGGCGGTCGAGCGTTTCCAGCGACTTGATGGCCGTGGCGTAATACTGGCGATCCATATCGTCCAGCGCCTTCTGATACAGCGAGGCGGCCGGAATGATCGGCTCTTCCTTGATCTTTTGCGGACCGAACATGCTGCAGCCGGCCAGCATTGCGGCGAGCAGGGCAACCGTGAGGAACCGGGCGGCCCGGCCGGTGAGACCACCAATAGCGTCAACTGTCACGAACTGCCCCGTCCTTATAACGAAAACCGCTTGCCTGCGGCGTAGTTAGCAAATGGATCAAAACTGTGGCGCCGCGCGCCGGTCCCATCGGGATCAGCGTACGGACCGCAGGTAATGATTGACCGCCAACCCCTCGGGCTGATCATCGAACGCCTCGAATTCGAGCGGCAGGTCCTCGGCCTCGACTATCTCATAATTGGCTTCGCTGGAAAAGAGACCGGTCAACACATGCGCGTTGAGCGCGTGCCCGCCCTTGTAGGAGCGGAAACGGCCCCAGATCGGCAGGCCGCCGAGCGACAGATCGCCGATGGCGTCGAGCAGCTTGTGGCGCACGAATTCGTCTTCATAGCGCAGCCCGCCCGGATTGAGGATGCGGTCCTCATGCACGGTGATGGAATTGTCGAGGCTGGAGCCGAGCGCATAGCCGGCCTGGCGCAGGATCTTGGCATCGCGCACGAAGCCGAAGGTGCGGGCGCTGGACACGTCTTCGTAGTAGCGGCGCGGCGTCCAGTCGAAAATCATGCGCTGGCGGCCGATGACCTTGGAGTCGAAATCGATCTCGAGGTCGAGCGCGCGGCCGTTATAGGGCTCGAGCGCGGCAAAGGCGTCGTTGTTGCGCACGGTGACCGCACGCATGATCTTGAGGAACTTGCGCTGCGCCGGCTGGATTTCGAGGCCGACCTGCAGAATCGCTTCGGCAAAGGGCCGCGCGCTGCCATCCAGAATCGGACATTCGCCGCCATCGAGGGTAATGAGCGCGTTATCGACGCCCATGCCTGATAGCGCCGACATGACATGCTCCACCGTGGCGACGCTGACGCTATCGCCCAGATCGAGCGTAGTGCAGAGCGTGGTGCGGGTGACACGCGAAAAATGCACGGGAACCGGGGCTGTCGTGGTGCCATCGCTCTTGACGCGGCAGATGGTGATTCCGGTATCGGGAGCGCCTGGGCTGATGGTCAGGGTCACCGGCTGGGCACTATGCACGCCATATCCGGAAAAGCTGGTCGCGGCCGCGACTGTACGCTGGCGCGTGGACAATTTGTTCATACGCGAAATAACTCCGACCCCAAGCCCGAACGCCCGAAAACTGTGTTAGCCAAAAAAAAACTCGGCGCGAAAGCCGCGCCGAGCAATGTTCTCCGGAATTTACGAACCGCCTGTTAACCGTGCTTGCGCAGGAAGGCCGGAATTTCCAGGCTGTCCTTCTGCGGTGCCGGCGCCGGCTGGCGGCCATGGGCATCGAGATTGCCACGGGCACCCTCGACGGCGGGGGCAACCCGCGAAGTCCTTGCGCCACCTGCCTCAATGGCGCTGCGCGCAGCGGCGTCGTCGGCGGCTGAATAGGGCACTTCCTCACGAGCTGGCGCCTGCGGCTGGCCCAGGTTGAGACCCACATTGGAGGCCAGTTTCTTGAACAGCGCGCGTGCGTTGCGCGGCTCGGAATCGTGACGTTCCTGTTGCTCCTGTGACCGCCTCGCAACAGCAGGCAGTTCCTCGGTGCGCGGCATGCGGCGCTGACCCTCGGGGCGAGCGGCGTGGGACGGCACATAGACGCTGGGCACCGGCTCGTCGGCCATGGCGGGCGCATCGTCGGCTTCCTGCACGCTCTCGGCGGCCGGGATATAGGGCTCGACGAAAACGCCATCGTCTTCCATGTCATAGGGCGCGGGCGCCGGAGCGGACATGCTGAAGGCTTCGGCCACGGCGGCCTCGACCTGATGTTCGATGGCCTGCGCCGGAGCGGGCGTCGCCAGGGCGGCGCGCTCGGCGGAAACACGGGTCGGCTCGACCGGCACATGGCGGCGCACTTCGAGCGGCGTGCGCGAAGCATGCGGCTTGGCCGGCTCCAGCGCCTGGACCATGGTGGCATCGGTGCCGGTGGCGACGACCGAGACGCGCAGCGTGCCGGTCAGGCTCGGATCGTAGGTCGCGCCCAGGATGATATTGCAATCGGTGTCGACTTCCTCGCGGATGCGGCTGGCTGCCTCGTCGACTTCGTACAGCGTCAGGTCCGGACCGCCAGTGATGGAGATCAGCAGGCCCCGCGCCCCCTGCATCGACACATCGTCGAGCAGCGGATTGGCAATGGCGGCTTCGGCGGCGTGGCGGGCACGATCTTCGCCCGAAGCCTCGCCGGTCCCCATCATCGCCTTGCCCATGCCGCGCATCACGGCGCGCACGTCGGCGAAGTCGAGGTTGATCAGGCCTTCCTTGACCATCAGATCGGTGATGCAGGCGACGCCCGAGAACAGCACCTGGTCGGCCATGGCGAAGGCATCGGCGAAGGTGGTCTTCTCGTTGGCGACGCGGAACAGGTTCTGGTTGGGGATGACGATCAGCGTATCGACATGGCGATGCAGCTCATCGATCCCGTCTTCGGCCAGGCGGGCGCGGCGATTGCCTTCGAAATTGAACGGCTTGGTGACAACGCCAACCGTGAGGATCCCCTGCTCGCGGGCCGCGCGGGCCACGACCGGCGCCGCGCCGGTCCCGGTGCCGCCGCCCATGCCGGCGGTGATGAACACCATATGCGAACCGCTGAGGTGATCATTGATCTCGTCCCAGCTTTCCTCGGCCGCCGCACGACCCACTTCAGGGTGCGAACCGGCACCCAGGCCTTCGGTAACACCGACGCCGAGCTGGATGATCCGCTGCGCCTTGGACAAGGCCAGAGCCTGGGCATCGGTATTGGCGACGACGAAATCGACACCGTCGAGCCCGGATTCAATCATGTTGTTGACGGCATTGCCGCCGGCGCCGCCCGTGCCGAACACGGTAATGCGGGGCTTGAGTTCCTGGATATCCGGGATGGTGAGGTTGATCGTCATGGAAGGCCCCATAGTGGCGTGATTGGTAAAGATTTACCCTCCCAAACGTTAACCGGCCCCTAACAATTGTCTCACCGGTGTTAACGTGAACGCAATTTGCGACACTCCCCGGTTACGCATTGAGGGTCCGTTAACCACGCGAAAAACCCCGACAAGCCCTGTTGACACCGTGTATATAACCATTTAGCAATATAACATATTGGTTCTGGACAAAGGCTCCGGCGCCTATCGAGGAGAATGAAAAATGACCAAGATCATGCCCTGCCTGTGGTTCGACAACCGCATCGACGACGCCATCAAGTTCTATACCGAGACCTTCAAGAGCGCGAAGGTGCACGACGTGGTGCGCCAGGACCCCAAGGGGCCGGCCTTTACCGCCGTGATCGAGCTGGAAGGACAGAAGTTCCTGCTGCTCAATGGCGGGCCGCAGTTCAAGTTCAACGAGGCGGTGAGCTTTTCCATCGACTGCGCCGACCAGGAAGAGGTTGACTATTTCTGGAACAAGTTCGTCGGCGAAGGCGGCGAGGAAAGCATGTGCGGCTGGTGCAAGGACCGCTTCGGCCTCTCCTGGCAGGTGGTGCCCAAGCAGATGTTCGATACCGTCTATGGCAAGGACCCTGTAGGCGCCAACCGCGCCATGCAGGCCATGCTGCAGATGCGCAAGCTTGATGTCGCCCAGTTGCAGAAGGCCTATGCGGGCGGTTGATCCTCTCGTCCGCGAGAGGGATGTTCAGTCTGTGGCTCCCGTCACCCCACCCTCATTCTCTCCCCATCAAGGGGAGGGAGGCGCCAGCTCCGATGCCCGTGTTCATCGTCTCCCTCCCCCTTGTGGGGAGGGATCAAGGGCGGGGGTGGCCACACGCACCGGACTGGCGGAAAGATCCTAGTTCACTTGCGAGGTAGAGGTGGCACGCCCCCTCCTTCCCGCCGCTACAGCCAGCCGCGCCGCTTGAAATAGAGGAAGGGCAGCACGGCCGAAGCAACCATCAGCCCCAGCGAAAAGGGATATCCGAAGTCCCAGTGCAGTTCGGGCATGATATCGAAGTTCATGCCATAGACCGAGCCGATCAGCGTCGGCGGCAGCAGCACCACCGCCACGACCGAGAAAATCTTGATGATCTGGTTCTGCTCCAGGTTGATCAGCCCCAGCGTGGCATCGAGCAGGAAATTGATCTTGGTGGAGAGCGTGCGGGCATGCTCGCCCAGCGACAGCGCATCGCGCTGGATCAGCTTGGACAATTGCCTTGCCTCGCGCGCCGCCTTGGTTGTCCCCTCATTGGAGGCGCCGTGATAGGCGGTGAGCCGGGACACGCTGACCAGGCTTTCCTGCACCATGGTCAACAGCTCGGCCTTGCCGCCGATCTGTTCGATGATGGAGCGCAGGTCCTGCTGGAATTTCTCGGCGGTCGAGCTTTTCTTTCGGAACACGTCGCGGGAAATCTGGTCGATTTCATTGCCCAGCCGCTCCAGCGCATCGGCGGTGCGGTCGGTCATCGCTTCGAGCAGGCCCAGGAACACTTCGGCCCCGCTCTTGCAGGCCACGCTTTTCGGCTTCACCGCCCGCATCGCATAGGCTGCGAACGGCCGGGGATCGGCAAAGCGCACGCTGACCAGCGTATTGCCCTTGAGAATGAAGGTGATGGCTGTCTTGATCGGGTCTTCGGTATCGAGTCCCGATAGCGCCGTCATGGTCATGAACTCCGCGCCGTCCTCGGTATAGAGGCGCGAGGATAGCTCGATTTCCTCCATCTCGGCCTTGGTGGGGATTTCGATGGCCAGGAGGTTGTTGACCAGCGCTTCTTCCTCCGGCGTGGGATGGAGCAGGTCCAGCCACACCAGATTGGTGGCGCTGCTCAATTCCGCAGCGGGAACTTCAACGAGCCGGGCAAGGGTATTCTGATAGCTGCGCAGCATGGGCAAACTCCTGAGGCATAGACCGCACGCGGCCGCCTCACAGGGTTGCCGTCAGTGTCGGGGGGGCAGCGAAAATGGGCGACGTCGAACTTCGACTGTCGGGATTCATGGTGTTTCTCGATTTTTGATACGGCCGGGCCGTCAACACGCCTCTGTTGCGCCGAGCGCCTGCCGGTGTCAACCGCTAGAGCATCGCGCAGAAAAGTGGGAACCGGTTTTCGGCAAAAGGCGATGCAACAACAAAGGATAGAGCGGCACTTTTGCGTTCGACAGAACGCACGCCGCTCTAGAAGCTTGTGCGCAGCCAGTTGCCGACGCGGGCGAAATAGCCGTCGGTGCCGGTGAGTTTGCGGCTGCCGCGCGGCTCGGCATATTCCTGGGCGCAGACCTGCGGATAGATCAGCATGCCGGCGACGCTGGCAAAGGCAGCGCCCTTGGCCATTTCGGGCAGGCCGGCAATGCCCATGGGGCGGCCATTGCGCACATTGCGGGCCAGGATACGCCGGGCGACTTCCGGCAGGCCGGTCATTTCACTGGCGCCGCCCGTCAGCACGAAGCGGCGGCCGCAGACATCCATCATGCCGGTGGCCTGCATGCGGTCGCGGATGGCGGTGAGGATTTCCTCGATGCGCGGGCGCATGATGCGGGTCAGCACCGACCGGGCCACCTGCCCCGGTGCCTCGTCATGGCTGGCGCCGACCGGCTGGATGGGGATCAGGTCGCGTTCATCGGCCTGGCCGGGCAGCACCGAGCCGTAGAAGGTCTTGAGGCGTTCGGCATCGGCCACGCTGACCGAGAGCTGGCGGGCAATATCGAGCGTCAGGTGGTGGCCGCCAATGGCGATGGCATCGGCATAGACCAGATGGCCGTCGTTGAAGACGGACACGGTGGTCGTCGCGCCGCCGAAGTCGATGCAGGCCACGCCGAGCTGGGCTTCGTCATCGACCAAAACGGCCAGGCCCGAGGCATAGGGCGTGGCGATCAGCGCTTCGATCTGCAGGTGGCAGCGATGCAGCACCAGTTCGAGATTGCGCATGGCCAGGGTTTCCGAGCTGACCACGGCGACATCGACGCCGAGCTTGTCGCCGACCATGCCCTTGGGGTCGCGAATGCCCTTCTGGCCGTCGATCGCGTAACCGATCGGTAACGCGTGAATGATGGAGCGCTCCGGCCGCACCGAGCGCTCGTTGACGGCGCGCAGCACGCGATGGATATCGCCCTTTTCCACTTCCTGCCCGTCGAGCGAGACGGCGGCGGAGAAGGTCTCCGAGCCAAGACGCCCGGCGGTGACGTTGACGATGACGGTTTCGAGCGTCAGCCCCGCCGCGCGCTCGGCCATGCCGACCACGGAGCGGATGGCCTGCTCGGCCTTTTCGATATCGGTGACGACGCCGCTCTTGACCCCGGAGGACGGGCCATAGCCAAAGCCGATCACCTCGGCCTGGTGCGAGCGCCCGCGCAGCGCCTTGCCCTCGGCGCGCGGGGTGAGGCGCGCGATGACGCAGCAGATCTTGGTGGAGCCGATATCCAGCACGGCAACCAGCGTGGTCTTGCCGGGCTGGACAGGGCGAAGCCGGGAGGTCATGGCGTCGGTCATCATTGCGGAAGTGTCGTCGGTTGGGGAAACGTGGTCGATGGCAGGTTGCGCGGCGGCAGCGGATAGGGCTGGGCCGACCGGGCGCGTTCGGCAATGGCGGCCTTGCGCGCCTTTTTCCTCGGCCGCCAGTTCCTCGTCGGTCTTGGTGGGACGCACGGCAACCAGCGTATCGACGCGCATGTCGATGACGGTCACGTCGCGGTCGAGCAACTGGTATCTGGCCTGGTAGGATTCCAGGTTCCGCAATGCGCGGGCGACGCCCAGTTCGGGCAATTGCACGCGCAGGCCGGTATCGTAGATCAGGTCCCAGCGGCGGTCGGCAATGCGCGACAGCGCCACCAGCCCATCCTGCAGCGCCGGATGCTGGTCGAGCGCGCGGATCATCACCATGGCATCGTCATTGGCGCCGTCGCCCACCACCAGCGGCAGGTCGCTATAGGCGCCATGATCCTCGCCGATCTGTTCGCCCGCGCCATCGACCAGGAAAGTGATGCCATCGACCCGCCAGCGGGCGACCGGTAGCTTTTCGGTTACCGTTACGATGACGTCGCCGGGATAGGTCTTGCGCACGGTGACGCCGGCAACGGCTGGCAATTCGGCGATGCGCTGGCGAGCGGCTTCGACATCGAAGCTGACCGTGGAGGTATGCGGCTCGATGCCGAGCGCGTCGAAAATGGCCTGTTCGCTGGTGAGCGTCTGGCCGGAAATGGAAATCTCGCCGATGGCAAGGCCCGCAGCGGCGAACCGACCCTGCGCCACATCGCCCAGCGCGATGGCGCCGATGCCGATGGGCTCGCGCAGTTCATAAATGGCGATGGCGGCGCTCAGCAGGGCCGCAACGGCCACGCCGCGCATGATGGCCTTGCGATGCAGCACCCAGGCGCGGCCGAGATTGTTGGCGAGCTTGCGCCGGGGCGAGCGGACAGGAACAGGCAATGCGCGGGGATCGACCACCCTTGCGCCGGCGAGAAAGGTCTCGCTCTTTACCTGTTGCAACTCGCGTCCTCCACCATCCAGGCGACCAGCTCTTCGTAGGAATGCCCGGCATGCACAGCCTGCTCGGGCACCAGCGACGTCTCGGTCATGCCCGGCTGGGTATTGATCTCAAGACAGACCAGTTCCCCGTCGGGACCGGCAGCGTCGTTGTAGCGGAAGTCACACCGCGTCACGCCCCGGCAACCGAGAGCCGCATGCGCGGCAAGGCTTAGCTTTTGCACTTTGTCGTAAATTTTAGGTTGAAGCTGCGCCGGAATAATGTGGACCGATCCGCCTTTAGCGTATTTGGCCTCATAATTGTAAAAGCTCAGATCGGTGACGATCTCGGTGACGCCAAGCGCCACGTCGCCCATCACGGCGCAGGTCAGCTCCCGGCCGGGAATGTAGCGCTCGACCATGATCTCTTCGCCGCAATTCCAG
The DNA here is from genome assembly GCF_024707105.1 of Devosia ginsengisoli. Lineage (GTDB taxonomy): Bacteria > Pseudomonadota > Alphaproteobacteria > Rhizobiales > Devosiaceae > Devosia > Devosia ginsengisoli_A. The sequence goes on from NZ_JANQAJ010000013.1 coordinate 328,432, forward strand.
TCTTCGCGCAGGATTTCCTGCGGCGGATGGCTGGTGCCTGTCTTGACGATGAACACGCCGAAACTGGAGCCCTCGGCAATCGGCTTGATGACATAGGGCGGCGCCATGACATGGCTGCGCGCCGCTTCGGGCCGCGACACGATGACGTGATCGGTCACCGGAATGCCGGCGGCCTTGAGCATGATCTTGGCCTGGTGCTTGTCCATGGCCAGCGCCGAGGCCAGCACGCCCGAATGGGTATAGGGGATTTCCAGCAGTTCCAGCACGCCCTGGATCATGCCGCTTTCCCCGAACGGACCATGCAGCGCGTTGAAGGCGACATCGGGCTTGAGCTCGAGCAGGACATTGGCGATGTCACGCCCGACATCGACCTCGGTCACCCGGTAGCCGGCGCGGCGCAGGGCCGACGCGCACTGCGCCCCGCTGCTGAGCGAAACCGGCCGCTCATTGGACCACCCGCCCATGAGGACGGCGACATGCTTGGTCATGGAGAGGTCCTTGCATTTGGGCTGCGGAAAGAACCCCCACCCTCACTCCCTCCCCCTTGTGGGGAGGGAGTGAGGGTGGGGGTGATGCCGCAGTCAGCCACGATCATACCGGGTCTTTACCAATCAGCGCGCCAAGCTCGCCCGGCAGGGAAGCGGCCCATTGGGTGATGTTGCCGGCGCCCAGACACACGACATAATCGCCATCCTCGGCGCGGCCGGCGATGAGCCGGGCCAGGTCTTCCGGCTTGTCGAGCACGCGGGCATCGCGGTGGCCCAGGGCGATGATGCGATGCACCAGTTCCTCATGGGTCACCCCGGCAATGGGCTGCTCGCCGGCGGCATAGATCGGCGCCACGATGACCGTATCGGCATCGTTGAAGCAGGCGGCGAAATCGTCGAACAGGTCGTGCAGGCGGCTATAGCGATGCGGCTGCACCACTGCGATGACGTCGCGCCTGGTCGACTGGCGCGCCGCGCGCAGGGCCGAGGCGATTTCGACTGGGTGATGGCCGTAATCGTCGATAATGGTGATGCCGCCCACTTCGCCGGTCTTGGTGAAGCGGCGTTTGACGCCCGAAAAGCCCTTGAGCCCCTTGCGGATGGCATCGGCCGGCACACGCAGCTGGTCGGCCACGGCGATGGCGGCGGTGGCATTGAGCGCATTATGCTCGCCCGGCATGGGCAGTTCGAGCCCGTCGATGCGCAACTGCGTCTGGCGGATGCGGTCGCGGATTTCGACGGCGAAATGGCTGATGCCATTGACGGTGTTGAGTTCGACCAGCCGCACGTCGGCCTGCGGATTGGTGCCATAGGTGATGACGCGGCGATCCTGGATTTCGCCGACCAGCGCCTGCACCACGGGATGGTCGAGGCACATCACGGCAAAGCCGTAGAAGGGGACATTTTCCACGAACTGGCGGAAGGCGCGCTTGACGCCCTCGAAGTCGTGATAGTGGTCGAGATGTTCGGGGTCGATATTGGTGATCACCGCCACGTCGGCGGGCAGCTTGACGAAAGTGCCGTCGCTCTCGTCGGCCTCTACCACCATCCAGTCGCCGCCGCCCAGCCGCGCATTGGTGCCATAGGCATTGATGATGCCGCCATTGATGACGGTGGGGTCGAGTTCGCCTGCATCGAGCAGGGTGGCGACCAGCGTCGTCGTGGTGGTCTTGCCATGCGTACCGCCAATGGCGATGGCATTCTTGAAGCGCATGATCTCGGCCAGCATCTCGGCGCGGCGCACCACCGGCAAAGCGCGGGCGCGGGCCGCCATCAGCTCGGGATTATCCTTCTTGATGGCCGAGGAGATCACCACGACTTCGGCTTCACCCAGATTGTCGGCCGACTGGCCGATATGGATGGTGATGCCCATGTCGCGCAGGCGCTGCACATTGGGATTGGCCGCAGCATCCGAGCCCTGCACGATATAGCCCTGATTGTGCAGGATTTCGGCAATGCCGCTCATGCCGATGCCGCCAATGCCGACAAAATGCACCGGGCCGAGGGTTTCCGGCATGTTCATGAGCGTGGGTCCACTTCGATATTCTTGCCGGAAAGCATCTCGGCCAGGTCTGCCAGCTTCTCGACGGCGCGCGGCTGGCCCAGCGCGCGGGCCGCATCGGCGGCCTGGGTGAGCGTCGCGGGGTCGGTGAGCAGCGTCGTCAGGCGAGTGGCAAGCGATTGCGGTGAAAGCGTGGCCTGCTCGGCGATCCAGCCGCCGCCGGCCGCCTCCACCACCAGCGCATTGTTTTTCTGATCGGCATCGAGCGAGCCGGGCAGCGGGATCAGGATGGACGGGCGACCCAGCACGGTGAGCTCGGCAATGGTCGAGGCGCCCGACCGGCCGATGACCAGATGGCTGCCGGCAATGCGCTCGGGCAGGTCGGTGAAGAAGGCCGCCAGCTCGACATTGATCTTGGCCTGCCGATAGGTCTCGGCCACGCGATCGAGGTCATCGGCCCGGCATTGCTGCACGATGCGCAGCCGGGGCCGCAGGCTGTCGGGCAGCAGCGCCATGGCGGGCGGCACGATTTCGCTCACGGCCCTGGCCCCCTGGCTGCCGCCGAAGATCACCAGCCTGATCGGGCCATCCGCCGTCAGCGGGGGATATGGCGTGGTGGCCACGGCGCGCACCCTGTCGCGCACCGGATTGCCGGTCACGACCTTTTCAAGGTTCAGCGTATCGGCAAAGCGGGTTTCCGAAAAGCTCATGGCCAGCATGTCGGCAAACCGGCCCAGCGCCCGGTTGGCCCGGCCCATGACGGCATTCTGCTCGTGCAATATGCCGGGAATACCGAGCAGGCTCGCCGCCACGAAGGGCGGGAAAGTGGGATAGCCGCCAAAGCCGATCACCGCATCGGGCTTGATCCGGTTCAGCTTGCCGAAGGCCACGGCAATACCGCGCAGGATGCGGAAGCCGCCCGTGACGAATTTGAACGGGTTACGCAGCGAGGGCGTGGCCGAAGGCACGATGTGAACCTGGCTGGCCGGAAAATCGCCGCCATAGCTCGCCACCCGATGGTCGGTCATCAACTCGACCTTGTGGCCGCGCCGGATCAGCTCCTGCGCCAGTGCCATGGCCGGGAAGAGATGCCCGCCCGTGCCGCCTGCCATGAGAACGAAAGTCTTCATTCGGCAGGCGCCAGCGGCGCCACGGCGCTCTTGTAGCTGGGCAGGCCGGTGGCCATGCGCTCCTCGGGCTTGGTGCGGGTAAAGGCCAGCATCAGCCCCATGCCGAAGGCAATGGCGATCATCGAGGTGCCGCCATAGGAAACGAAGGGCAGCGTCATGCCCTTGGGCGGGATGAGGTTGAGATTCACGGCCAGGTTGATACCCGATTGCATGGCGAACTGGATCGCCAGGGTCGAGGCGGCCAGGCGCGCGAACAGGCTCGTCTGCCTTTGCGCCCCCATCATGGCGCGCAGCACGATGAAGGCGATCAGCGCCACCAGCACGAGGCAGAACAGGATACCGAATTCGCCGGCCGCAGCCGAGAAGACATAGTCGGCATGGGCGTCGGGGATGAGCTTCTTGGCGATGGATTCACCCGGACCACGACCGAACCAGCCGCCTTCGAGCAGCGACTGCAGGGCGCGGTCGATCTGGTAGGTATTGCCGCCCCCTTCCGGGTTGAGGAAGGTATCGATGCGGCGCGACACGTGCGGAAACAACGCATAGGCGCCGAACAGCAGCGCCCCGGCGGCACCGGCCAGCCCGAAAATGATGAACCAGGAAATGCCTGACAGGAACAGCAGCACGGCATAGGTGCCGAGCACCAGCGCCGTCTGCCCGATATCGGGCTGCAGCAACAATCCCCCGACAATGGCACCCATGATCAGCGTGGCGATGATCTTGCCCGGCACGTTCTTGTGGATCATCGATTCCGCGAATAGCCACGCGCCCAGCACGGCAAAGGCCGGTTTGACGAATTCGGACGGCTGCAGGGACTGGCCGGCAAAGGAAATCCAGCGCCGCGCGCCCTTGACCTCGGTGCCGAAGCGCAAGGTCGCCCAGAGCAGCAGCAGGCTGACGGCAAGCGTCACCAGCGCCCAGATGCGCGCCTGGCGGTGGCTGAGAAAGGAGGTGACGATCATCACGCCCAGCGCGGGCACGCAGAACATGGCGTGGCGGATGATGAAATGCCACGGCGACAGGCCGAGGCGCTCGGCCACCGGTGGGCTGGCGGCGAAGCTCAGCACCATGCCGCAGGTCATCAGCAGGATCAGCGCCCCCAGCAGTTCCCGGTCTATCGACCACCACCACTCCGCCAGAGGCGTCTTTTCGGCACGGGAAAACATCATGGGAAAGCCGGCTACTCGATACAAATCGATTTGAATTGTAGCAGGCGGTTGGTTACCGATTTCCGAATCGGAAATGCATTTTGCGAAACAGAACGGCCCCGCGCGAAGGCGGGGCCGTCCAGGCAGGAGGACTGCCGATCAGTAGACGTAGACGGTCAGGCGCGAACCGGAGCGATCGACGCCCAGAACCCGGTTGGCACCATAGCTGGTGCGGCTGAGGGCCGCCGCCACGAGCGCATCGGACTGCACGGCATATTGCAGCTGATCGAACTTCTGCTGGCTACGCAGCATCTGCGCCAGTTGCTGGCGATCGGTCGGGCAGAGCTGCACCGGGACGATCTCGATGTTGGAGGCCCGGTTCCAGCCCGAGAACGAGGTGCGCTCGAACAGCGTCCACGCCTGGTTGGGGTTGAAGCCGGTGCAGTTTACGCCGCCGCCGGTGCTGGCCACGGCCGTTCCGCCGCCGCCGTTACCGCCATTGCCGTTTCCACCGTTACCGCCGTTTCCACCGTTGCCGCCGCCGCCGCCATTGCCGCCGCCGCCGCCGCCATTGCCGCCGCCGCCACCGTTGCCGCCGCCGCCATTGTCACCGCCACCGCCATTGCCACCGCCGCCACCGCCACCGCCGCCGACATTGATATCGACGCCGACCAGGCCATTGCTGCCGCCGACATTGACATTGGCATCAACCGCGCCGCCGACATTGGCATTCACGTCGAGCAGGCCATTGCTGCCGCCACTGCTGACATTGGCCGTGACCAGGCCATTACCGCCCGAGCTGGGCAGCACATTGGCGTCGAGGATATTGCCGCCCCCGCCACCGAGCCCGAGATTGACGACACCGGAATTGCCGGCCTCGCCGCTACCCAGAGTGATGAGGGCTCCGCTATCGCTATCGCCGAGGATGCCCAACAGGCTTTGCGCCGCCGCCGGCTGCGCAAATACACTCGCCGCAAGCATCACCGCGGCCAGGCTCGTAAGAACGTTGCGTCGCATAATTTTTTCCTCCGAAAACTTAAGTACCAGACAAGAACTAATTACGTCATGGCATAAGCCGTCGCACTCCGAACAAGCACACAAAGTTGCGCACCCATACATAGACTCACGTCCGACTCATCGCTCAAAACGATTTCATAAAATCGACTCTATGCAAGTAAATCTAGACTGTAAGATTATACTTTAGTGTTATTCAATAATTGATATTATTTTAGTATCCGATCGGAACAAAACCCCCGTACGGCAAGGCGCAGGGGTCGAGCGGCCCGGAAATGGGGGGATTGCGGTGGGCTACAGGCCGGCCTTGCAACCCGTCTCTTCCCCGACGGGGGAAGCGGCAGACGTGGCAATGGGCGTGCAAACAGAAACGCCGCCCCCTCAGGAGGGAGCGGCGTCTGGTTGGTTTCGCGCCTTATCGGCGCCCGCCGATGCGGCTCAGCGTAGCTTCAGCGAGCTCAGCCCGATCAGCGCCAGCACGAAGGAGATGATCCAGAACCGGATCACCACCTGGCTCTCGGTCCAGCCGAGATGCTCGAAATGGTGGTGGATCGGCGCCATGCGGAACACCCGTTTTCCGGTGAGGCGGAACGAGGCGACCTGGACAATGACCGAGACAGTCTCAAGCACGAACAGGCCCCCGATAATGGCCAGCACGATTTCATGCTTGGTAATGACGGCGATGGAGCCCAGGGCGCCGCCCAAAGCCAACGAGCCGGTATCGCCCATGAAGATCTGCGCCGGAGGCGCGTTGAACCACAGGAAACCGAGCCCGGCCCCGATCAGCGCGCCGCAGACCACCGACAGCTCGGCCGTGCCGGGCACGTAGTTGAGGAACAGGTAGTCCGAGAAGGTGACGCTGCCCACGAGATAGGCGATCAGCGCGAAACAGGCGGCCGCCACCATGACCGGCACGATGGCCAGGCCATCGAGGCCATCGGTGAGGTTGACCGAATTGCCCGCCGCCACCACGACGAAGCCGCCGAACAGGATGTAGAAATAGCCCAGGTTGAGGGCCAGGTCCTTGACGAAGGGGAAGAGCAGCGAGGTGCCATAGGCGCCCTGCGCCAGTTGCGAAGTGGCAAAGGCGGCGATGCAGCCGATCAGCGCTTCGAGCAGCAGGCGCTGCTTGCTGCCGAAGCCGGCATGGCTCATGCGCTTGACCTTGAGATAGTCGTCATAGAAGCCGATGGCGCCGAAGCCGATGGTGACGAACAGCACCACCCACACATAGCCATTGCCCAGATTGGCCCAGAGGAGCGTGGAAATCACCGCGCCCGACAGGATCATCAGTCCGCCCATGGTGGGCGTGCCCTTCTTGGTCAGCAGATGGGTCTGCGGGCCGTCTTCGCGGATCGGCTGGCCCCGGCCCTGCTTGAGGCGCAGCATGGCGATCATGCCCGGCCCGAACAGGAACACGAAGAACAGGGCGGTGATCACCGCCCCGGCGGTGCGGAAGGTGATGTAGCGGAAGACATTGAAGGCCGTGAGCGCGTCACCCAACTGGCCGAGAAAGTACAACATGAAACGAAGGGTCCTCGTTGGGTGGGATCAGGTGTCTTCGAACCGTTTACGGACCTTGTCGACAATGCCCGCCAGCCCCACGCCGTTCGATCCTTTGACCATAAGAGCGTCGCCATAGGCAAGGTCGTTGAGCACGATCTCCGCCATGTCAGCCGCCGTCTGTGTATGGGCGGCAACATGGCTGGAGCCAAGGGCGTCGGCCAGCGCAGCCATGCTGGTGCCCACCAGATAGATGCGCTCGGCGCCCGAGGCGATGACATCGGGGGCGAGGCTGGCGTGCAGCTCGGCCGATTGCGGCCCCAGTTCGAGCATGTCGCCCAGGATGAGCAGCTTGCGTCCGTCAGGCGCGGTCTGCGCCGCGAACACGTCGAGCGCCGCCGTCATCGAGGCGGTATTGGCATTGTAGCTTTCGTCGATCAGCAACAGCGGCTTGTCGGCCGGGCCGAGCAGCAGGCGTTGCCCGCGGCCGGGCTGCGCACCGAAGCCGGCCAGCGCCCGCAAGGCCACATCGGACTCGACGCCGGCCAGATGCGCGACCGCCAAGGCCGCCGTGGCATTGGCGACCATGTGGCGGCCGGGCACGTTGAGCACCAGCGCATGGCGCTCGCCATTGTGTTCGACGGTGGCAAAGCTGCGATCGGCGGCGGTCTCGATATCGAGAATGCGCCAGTCGACGCCACGAGCCTCGCCATAGGTGACGATATTGCCGACACCGGCCGCATTGGCTTCGTCGAGCAGCACGGCAAGCTGCGGGTGGTCGGCATTGAGCACGGCGGTGCCACCTGGCTCCAGCCCGGCGAAGATTTCCGCCTTGGCGCGGGCGATGCCGTCAAGCGAGCCGAAGGCCTCCAGATGCGCCGCCGCGACCGTGGTGATGACGGCGATATGCGGCCGGACCAGTTGCGCCAGCGGAGCGATTTCGTCGGGCGCACTCATGCCCATTTCGAACACGCCGAATTGCGCCCGCTCGGGCAGGCGCGCCAGCATCAGCGGCACGCCCCAGTGATTGTTGAAGCTCTTGATCGAGGCATGGGTCTGGCCCGCCGCCTCGAACACCACGCGAATGGCCTCCTTGGTCGTGGTCTTGCCGACGCTGCCGGTGACACCAACCATCAGAGCCCGGCTGCGGGCACGGGCGGCGCGGGCAATGTCGCGCAGACCTTCGAGCGCATCGGGCACCACGATGCGGCGCTCGCCCTCGCCCCGGCTGACCAAAGCCGCCACCGCGCCGTTTTCCAGCGCCTTGTCCACGAAATCATGCCCATCGAAACGGTCGCCCTTGATAGCGACGAACAGCGCATCGGGCCCCAGCTCGCGGGAGTCGATGGAGACGGAATTGATAGGCGTGTCACCGGCGATAGCACTGCTGCCGCCGGTCGCGGCAAGGATATCGGCGATGGTGTAGAGGGGGGTCATCGGCGGTCCCGAACCAAAACGCTAAACTCGCAGCTCTGCTATCAGTTGTTCCGTGGCGCGTTCCAGGCCCGCCGCGTCGGCAACGTCGATCAACCGCCATCCATGCGCTTTGGCGGCCTCATGAAGTTCCAGGCTGTCACGCAGCGAACGCGTGATGAACTTGTCGATGAGACGCTTCCGGCGCGCATCCTGCTGCCCATAGCCGCTCGCGCGCCTCATGCGTTCCGCGAGGAATTCGGGATCGGCATAGAGGCAGACAGCCTGTAGCTCGGCATCATCGAGCACCGCCAGATTTTCCGGTCGCAGCGCCGACCCTTCCAATACGAACCCGCCGCCAGCCGCCTTTTCCTCGGCGATGGTGCGCGCGAGAAGCGGCCAGAAGTTGGTGTGATGCACGCGCAGGAACCAGTAGATGGTCTCGTCGGACAGCGTTTCGTAGAATTCTTCGACGGGCGCGGGAATGCTGGGCCATGGCCGGCCCGGATGCCGCCCCAGCGCGTCGGTGGACGTGACCCGCCAATCAAGAGCCTCGCCCAGCCGTTGCGCCAGCGTTGACTTGCCACAGTGGGAACTTCCGCCGATGACGAGGCCTCGCGTCCGCATCCCTACCCCTTGATCGCTTCCGCCACCACTTCATGGTCGGAGAAATGCGTCTTCGTCGTACCGACGATCTGATAGTCCTCGTGGCCCTTGCCGGCAACGAGCAGGACGTCGCCGGATTTGAGTCCCTTGACCGCCTCCGATATCGCCGTCTTGCGGTCGCCGATTTCCCTGGCGCCCTTGGCCGCGGCGAGGATTTCCGCACGAATGGTGGCGGCATTCTCGGTGCGCGGATTATCGTCGGTCACGATCACATCATCGGCAAGCTCGCTGGCGATTGCGCCCATTTGGGGGCGCTTGCCCTTGTCGCGATCCCCGCCGCAACCAAAGACCACGATCAGCTTGTTGGTCGCATAGGGACGCAGGGCTTCCAGCGCCGTCCTGAGTGCGTCGGGCGTGTGCGAATAGTCGATGAAGACAGCCGCGCCATTATGCTCGGCCACCAGTTCCAGCCGCCCCTTGGCGCCCACCAGCTCGCTAAGCGCCGGAAAGGCCTGCGCCTTGTCGACGCCGCTCGACATGGCCAGGGCCGCCGCCACGATGGCGTTGGAGACCTGGAATTCGCCGGTCAGCGGCAGGTGAAAGCTCATTTTCTCGCCGACATGGCGCACTTCGACGCGCTGGCCATAGCCCTCGGGCTTGATGCCGAGCACTTCGATATAGGCGCCCTCGCGGCCCACGGTCAGCAGCGTCGCGCTGGCGCCGAGCGCCGCGAACATAAAGGGTTCGTATTCGGGATCGTCGACATTGACGATGGCCGCGCCGCCATCGACCAGCAGGTCGGTGAACAGCCGCAGCTTGGCATTGCGATAGGCGTCCATGTCGGCGTGATAATCGAGATGGTCGCGGCTGAGATTGGTGAAGGCAACGGCCTCGAAATGGATGCCGTCGAGCCGGCGCTGGTCGAGCCCGTGGCTGGAGGCTTCCAGCGCCACATGGTTGATGCCCTGGGCCTTCAGCGCCCGCATCGACTGGTGCAGCGTGCGTGAATCCGGCGTGGTCAGGCTGCCGTCGATATGGCGGGTGGCCGTATCCACACCCAGCGTACCGACGCTCGCACCGGCAATGCCGGCATAGTGCCAGATCTGGCGCACGAAGGACGCAACCGAGGTCTTGCCATTGGTGCCGGTGACCGCGACGGTGATTTCCGGCTGCGGCTCGAAAATGCGCGAGGCGGCGCGGGCATAGGCGGCCCGCACATCCTTGACGATGATGACAGGCACGCCCGGATCGCCCACCGGCGCCGTATCGCTGATCACAGCCAGCGCGCCACGCTTGACGGCATCGGGCACGAACTGGTTGCCATGCACATTGGCACCCGGCAGGGCGAAGAAGATGTCGCCCGGCTCGATCCGCCGGCTATCGGAATTGAGGCCGAAGACCGCACCCAGACCCTTCTTGGGACGGGCGCCGGAGCCTTCGAGCAACTGTGTTACGCTGAGTGACACGGCGGAGAATCCTTCTGGATCAAGCTATCTGAGAGCAGGAGGAACGAGATTCCGGTCCAGAATCTCGGAGAAATCGGGCGCGATGCCAAGCATCGGCGCGACGCGCTGCACGATGCGGCCGGTGACCATGCCGGCATTCCAGCCGGCCGTCGTGCCGGTCGTTACACTTTCCGCCCTGGGCTCGTCGACCATGATGACCATGGCATAGCGCGGATTGTCGAGCGGAAAGGCCGAGGCGAAGAAGTTGGTGACCTTGGTGGACGAGTAGCGGCCATCGACCACCTTTTCGGCCGTGCCGGTCTTGCCGCCGACGCGATAGCCCAGCGCTTCCTTGTTCATCTGGCTGCCCGACCCTTCCAGCGCATTGAGCCGCATCAGGTAGCGGATCGCCTCGCTGGTGGAAGGCTGCAGCACGCGGCGATAGAGCGTCTCGGCCTCGGCCAGGTCGCGCTTGTAGAGCGTCGGGGCAATATAGTTGCCGCCGTTGACGAAGGCCGAATAGGCCGTGACCATATGCAGCGGCGAAACCGACAGCCCGTGGCCGAACGACGCCGTGGCGGCGCCGACTTCGGACAGTTCCTTGGGTACGGTCGGCAGGCGCATTTCCGGCAATTCGAACGGCACGCGCTGGTCGAAACCCACCGTGGAGAGGAAGGCACGGAACGCATCCTTGCCCATAGCCTGCATGACGCGGATCGTGCCGATATTGGACGAGTATTTGTAGACTTCCGGCAGGCTGAGAATGCGGTGCTTGCCGTGGAAATCGTCGATGGTGAAGCGGCCGAAGCGGATGCCGAAACGCGCATCGAACTGGTCGGTGATCCGCACCAGCCCGCTATCCAGCGCCCCGGCCATGGTCACGGTCTTGAAGATGGAGCCCGGCTCGAAAATGCCTGACGTGATGCGGTTGAAGCTGTCCTTGACCAGTGCGGTGGCTGGCTCGTTGGGGTTGAAATCGGGCAGCGAGGCCAGCGCGATGATCTCGCCGGTATAGATGTCCATCATCACCCCGCCGGCCGCGATGGCCTGGTAACGGGTCATGGCATCCACGAGTTGTTCGTGCATGATATGCTGCACGCGCATGTCGATGCTGAGGGCTACCGGCGCCAGCGCATTGCCGCGCGCCAGGCCCAGATCCTGCAACAGCGCGACATTCTCGCCATCCATATGCTTCTCGATGCCGGCAATGCCCTGATTGTCGATATTGGTCGACCCCAGAATATGGCTGGCCTCGGTCATGCCGGGATAGAAGCGCTTGGACTCGGTGATGAAGTCGATGCCCGGGATACCCAGCCGCATGACCTGATCCTGGATGGCCGGCGACAGCTCGCGCTGCACCCAGACAAAGCCCTTGTCGCCGGTGAGCCGGTTGCGCAGCCAGGCCTCGTCGAGATCGGGCAGCACGGTGCGCAGCTTGCGCACGGCTTCCTCGACATCGATGATGCGGCGCGGCTCGGCAAACAGCGACGGCACGCGGATATCGACGGCCATTTCGAGCCCGTTGCGATCGAGGATCGGCGGCCGCGTTGCCGTGATGACATCGCGCGCCTGCCCCTCGATGGTGGAATCGGGCACGACCATGCCCAGTTGCACCAGCCGGCCCCCGACCAGCCCGAAGCCCAGCACCAGCGCCAGCACCATCCAGCGGATGCGGTTCTGCGTGAGGTTGCCGCGCGCCTTGCGGGCACCGTCGAGCGCGATAGTGGGGCCGAAATCCTCTGACGTGACCGCCATTATTCGATCCCCTCCAGTTCGAGAATGGCATCGATCGGGTCGATGCCGGCTTCGAGGGATCTCGAACAGGGAATCCATCGCCGCCGTATTCGGCTTGGCCGGGCGCATCGGCAATTCGCCAAAGGCGCCGAACTGCTGCTGCTTCACCGGCACGATGGCCAGGGCCATCTGGTGGCGCCGCACGATGGGCTCGATATGCCCGGGCTGGCTCAGCACCGCCTCGTCGGCCTTGACCAGCGACAGCTCGCCTTCCTGGCTGTCGATAAGGGCGATGAGCGCGGTGCGCTCGCTGGCCGTATTCTCGATAGAGAATTTGAGCGCATAGACGCCGGCCAGCATGAAGACGCTGGTGAAGATCAGGATGATGTTGAGATTGCGGATCATGCAGCCCCCCGCACCTGGGGCATGCCGAGCCCGTCGAAACGCAGCGGCCGCGCCGGCGCCGCCGAACGGGTCGCGGCGCGCAGGATGGACGAGCGCGCCCGCGGATTGCGCGCCAGCTCGGCTTCGCCCGGCTTGGCGGCCTTGGCCACCTCGACCCAGCGGCGCTCCTCGGCCACCACCTGCGGCAGGTGGCGCGACTGCGCCGGGCCACCCTTGTCGGGATCGAAGAACCGTTTGACGATGCGGTCTTCCAGCGAATGGAAAGTCACGACGGCCAGCCGCCCCCCTCGCCCAGCAGCCGCTCGGCCGCGAACAGGGCTTCGACCAGTTGCTCGAATTCGGCATTGACGGCAATGCGCAGGGCCTGGAACGAACGCGTGGCCGGATGGGCATCGCCCGGCTTGCGGCCGATGGCCTTTTCGATGATGCGGGCCAGTTCCAGCGTGGTGCGGATCGGCGCGGTCTCGCGCGCCGCCACGATGAACTGGGCAATGCGGCGCGACTTGCGTTCCTCGCCGAAGGCATAGAGCAGGTTGGCCAGCGGCTCGGCATCGAGCGTGTTGACCAGGTCGGCGGCGCTCTCGCCCACCCCGCTCATCCGCATGTCCAGCGGCCCCTCGCGCATGAAGGAAAAGCCGCGTTCCGGCTGGTCGAGCTGCATGGAGGACACGCCGATATCGAGTACCACGCCATGGATCGGGCCATGCTCGGCTGCGAGGCTATCGAGTTCGGAAAACGTGCCGGCCACGAAGATGAAGCGGCCCTCGAATTCGGCCATCAGCGCATCGGCAAAGGGTTTTACGCTCGGGTCGCGGTCGATGGCGATGACCACGGCGCCCGCTTCGAGCAGGGCGCGCGAATAGCCACCTGCGCCGAATGTGCCGTCGACAATGCGCTTGCCTGACAGCGGCGATAGCGCCGCCAGGACCTCATCCAGCAGGACAGGGACGTGCGGGCCAGCATTTTGGCTGGTTTCGGGCACGGAACGCTTGCCCATAGAGGTCACTACTCCACTCCCGGCTCAGCGGCCGGTTCGTAAACTTCTCCCCACATTGCGCGATGACGCTTAAGATTCTGTTTCCCATGGGGAGTTTGACGGCGTTTACCCAGCCATTTCCACGACCACGTCCCCCGTCTTGCGCTCGGTCTCGACATAGCGATGCGCCTCGGCCACCTCGGCCAGTGGAAAACGCCGGTCCGTCACCGCCCGCACCGCGCCGGCTTCGAGCAGAGCGACGAGTTCCTGCATATCCTTGAGCTTGGCGCTGACCGGCCGCAATCCGGTGGTCGCCAATCTCCCGCGCTTGCCGGGCGCACGCTTCGTCAGCATATGCCAGAAGATCGCCACGCTCGGCACCGTGGTCAGGTAAATGCCACCTGTCCGGAGCGCTGCCTTGCAGCGTCCGAAGCTCGATTTCCCCACCGCATCGAAGATCACGTCATAGGCGTCGCGCGCCGCCGTGAAATCGGCGCTGGTCCGGTCGATGACCTGATCGGCGCCCAGCGCGCGCACCAGTTCGGCATGGCGGGCGCTGCACACCGCCGTCACTTCGGCCCCGAAATGCCTGGCCAGTTGCAGCGCAACCACGCCGACACTGCTGGCGGCGCCATTGATCAGCACCCGGTCGCCCGGCTTCACCAGCCCCTCGTCGCGGATGAAGGGCATGGCGGTGAGGTAGCCATAGCTCAGCCCCGCACCCTGCCCCGCATCGAGCCCGGCCGGGCGGCGCACCACCGCCGCGTCTTCGGCAAGGCACACATAGTCAGCCCCGCCACCCAGGCCGGAGCCGACCGAGCCGAAGATCATATCGCCCACCGCAAAGCGCGTGATTGTGCTGCCCACGGCCTCAACCACGCCGCCGATATCGTCGCCCAGCACCAGGTTTTTCGGCCGCAGCAGGCCGCCGAAAAAGCGGATGATGAACGGATCGGCCTTGCGGAAGGCGCAATCGGCCAGTGTCACGCTGAAAGCCTCGACGCGGACGAGAATCTCGTTCTCCTTCGGCGCCGGCCGGGGCACCTCGCGGATTTCGAGCACGTCCGGCCCGCCATAGCGGCTCTGCGTCACTATTCTCATCACCCGATCCCCTACTGGTCCTGTCCGTGCCACTGGAACACCTGCTCGAGCGGCACGCCAAAGGCCGCGGCAATGCGGAAGGCCACTTCCAGCGAGGGCGAATAACGCCCCTGCTCGATGGCCACGATGGTCTGGCGCGTCACGCCGACCTTCTCGGCCAAAGCCGCCTGTGTCATCTCGCCGGCATTGAAGCGCAGCACCCGGATCGTGTTGCTGATCGCCGCCTGTCCCTTGCCCATTGTTCTAGCCGATCCGGTAGTAATAGAGGCGCGACGCCGCATCGGTGGCCCCGGCCAGCATCAGCCCGCCGAACAGCACATAGATGCCCACGGTGAAATCGAAGCCGAAGGCCCAGAGGAATATCGCGGCCGCTCCGCCGGCCGAAGCCACGACATAGCCATTGCGCATGGCGCGCGCGCTCACTGCGTGGTCGCGCTCATCGGCCCGCTCGTCCTTCAGTTCCTGACCCTGCGCGATGCTGACCAGAATGGCGAAGACGATCATCGCCACGATGTTGAACGCCACCGATGCCAGCATGGCCCAGCACAGTCGCGCCGCCACTTCGGGCACCGTAGCGCCGGGATCGCCAACAGCCCCCATCAGCACCCATACCGAAATCACCACCGCACTGAGCAGCATCACGCCGGCGTTCATTTCCTTGAAGGTCATGGTGTCAGCTCCATTCGTTGCCGCAGCGATGAGTATGAGAAAGGCGACAATATGTCAAGTTTTTCATACATGATGTCGCAAAAGCCTGACTTAAGCCCTCCGCATATCGACAGCCCAAAGTGGCACCGCCGACCTCCATTTCTGGAGATCGGCGGCATATTCAACGCCAGTTGACCTATAAGCCGGGTTCTGTAGGGCCGCGTTTCCGCGACGTGGTGACCATTCATCTGTGGCGCCTGTTGCCAGGACGCTCGTGCAACCAACCCGGATGATCTGGCCTCGAAACAGGCTGGGGCTTGCGCCCCGCGTCATCCCTATTTGGTCTTGCTCCCGGTGGGGTTTACCGTGCGGTCCCTGTTGCCAGGCACCCGGTGCGCTCTTACCGCACCCTTTCACCCTTACCCAGCCGAGGCCGGGCGGTTTGCTTTCTGTGGCACTTTCCCTGGGGTCGCCCCCGCCGGCCGCTAGCCGGCACCGTGTTTCGAAGGAGCCCGGACTTTCCTCCAGCAGCAGGTTACCCCACTGCCAGCGGCCACCCGGTCAACTGGCCGGCTGATGTAGTGAGTTGGGTGCCCCCGCGTCAAGCGCTGGCGGGGTCGGCGGTCAGCAGCGGCGTCTGCCTGGGCCTGGTCAGCGCCTGATAGGCCAGGTTGATCGCCTTCATGCGATCCGTCGCCACATCGATCAGATCCTCGGGCACGCCCTTGGCGATCAGCCGGTCGGGATGGTGCTCGGCCACCAGCAGGCGATAGACGCGGCGGATCTCGTCGGGCGGCGAATTGGGCGCCAGGCCCAGCACGGCATAGGGGTCCACCCCCCGCTTCGAGCTGCACATGCTGGCTGGCCATCTGCTCGAAGCGCGCATCGTCGAAGCCGAAAATGTCGCTGACCGATTTGAGGTAGTCGAGCTCGGCCTCATGCACCAAGCCGTCGGCCGTGGCGATATAGAACAGACTGTCGAGCACATGCTCGAGCGTATCGGGACTGTCGTGGAAGAAGCGCGTGACCTTGCGGGCATAGGCGTCGTAGCCGGCGACATCCTGCTTGGCCAGGTTGAACACGCGGATCACCTGCTCTTCATGGCCATGGGCGATTTCCACCGTGGCGCGGAAGGCGCGCTCCTCGGAGGCGGTCACCGCGCCGTCGGCCACCGCCATCTTGGCGGCGAGCGCGATCAGCGCCAGGGTGAAGGCGGCGTCGCGCCCACCCGGCAGCCAGGTATCGGGGTCGAGCGCATTGACCAGCGACCCCGCCAGGCCGGTGCGCTGGCTGAACGAGCCGACCAGGTCGCTCAATCTCTGCCACATGTCGATTTTCTCTTCGGGCTCGCGCATGCAATCCACTACCGGCTGCGCCTTTTGGAAGGAATCGGGCGGGCATCCTGCCCGTCGACGGACAGGATAACGATTGCGGACAGCGCGGTCCATTGCCGGCGGCGCATGGCCGCCTCCCGTCAATCGGCGAAGAAGAAGGAATCCACTTCCCGCGCAATGACGCGGGCGCGCGAGCGGTTGGGGCCTTCATCGAGGTAAAAGCCGTTCGGGTCATAGCCCGGATCGACATAGGCATTGCCACCCTGGCGCCGGGCGAGGAATTCGGACAGCGGCCCGCTTTCCCAATCGGCCAGGTCAGCCGCGGTGACATTTGCCGGCGGCAGGCCGACAGAGGGCGGAATGACCACGACCGGCGGCGCCACGACGACGACAGGGCGGGGCCGCATCGACAGCGGCATGGGGACCGGCGCCACCTTTTGCGGCGCGATGGCGGCGACTTCGACCGGATCGATCGTCGTGGGTGCAACTGGCGGGGTCGTGACGATAGGCGTGCGCGCGGGCGGCGTGACGGCCACCTCGGTCGGCGCGGCGACATCGGCGCCGGTGATATAGCTGGGCAGCTTGCGGCCGGACTGCAGGAAGGCATCGACTGCATCGGCGGTCTGTGCGGCAGGGGTCGCCGCCGGCTTGGTAACTGCGGCAGGCGTGGTGGCGGGCTTGACCGGGGCAACGACCGCGGCCACTTCCGCCGCTGGCTTGGCCACGGGCGCATCGGGGCGCTGGCTCAGCGGCGCCGGAATGGGGGCAATGGGCTCGATCACGGCCACCTGGGCCGGCACCGGATCGGACGGATTGCCCATGAACTGCGCCGACAACAGGTCCGCCGTCGGAATGCCGACGACGAGAATTGCACCGGCCCAGGCCAGGCCATTGGTGATACGACGGTCGATGCTCATGGTCCTTACGTCCCGATTTGCTCCGCCCTCAAGGGCGAAAGAGCCGGATTTTCGTGGCCATTTTGTGAAACGGCGCACGCTGCCAGCAATGAAGCCTGCAAGCTGAACCGAAGCTGAATGACGCTGTGCCAGCTCCCAGCCTCGCAGGCCGAGAGCTGATGGCACCAGATCATGGTGAATACAAGGTTAAATTCAGGCGGCGTCGACCGCCGCGACCTCATGCCGCCGCCCCAGGATACGCCCCAGCGCCAGCGCCAGTGGCGAACGGTTATGGGTATAGATGTGGAACTCGGTGACGCCTTCATCCACCAGTTCGGTCACCTGCTCGGCTGCCACCGCCGCTGCCACCAAGGCATGGGTTTCCGGGTCCTCGTCGAGCCCCTCGAAGCGCTCGGCCAGCCAGCCGGGAATGGCCGTGCCGCACCGCGCGGCGAAGCTGGCAATCTGGCGGAAACTATGAATCGGCTGGATACCCGGCACGATCGGCGCCGTAATGCCGGCGGCGCGGGCGCGGTCGAGATAGCGCAGATAATCCGGATTGGAGAAGAACATCTGCGTGAGGGCACGCGTGGCGCCCGCATCGATCTTGCGCTTGAGATTGTCGATCTCGTTGTTCCAGTCCGGGCTCTGCGGGTGCCGCTCCGGATAGGCCGACACCGAAATGTCGAAGTCGCCGATCCGTCGGATGCCTTCGACCAGCTCGATCGCATTGCGATAGCCTTCGGGATGGGCGACGAACGGCTTGCCCACGCCTTCCGGCGGATCGCCGCGCACCGCCACGATGCGGTTGATGCCTGCGTCCCGGTAGCCGAGCACCACGTCATCGACCTCGGCCCGGCTCGCGCCCACGCAGGTCAGATGTGCCGCGGCATCGACGCCGGTCTCGGCCTTGATGCGGCGGACCATGCGCAGGGTGCGCTCACGGGTGGAGCCGCCCGCGCCATAGGTGACCGACACGAAGCGCGGCTTGAGCGGGGCCAGCCGATGCACCGTGTCCCAGAATTTTTCCTCCATGACGTCGGTCTTGGGCGGGAAGAATTCGAAGGAAATCTGCAGGTCCGGGCGATCATGCGCTGTCTGGCGGCTGGCGCGGAGATTGTCGTCGAGCATTGATCTATCCGTTCAAGTCTTGTCGCTGAGGCGCCACAGGCAGACCGTCAGCCCACGTTTGCTGTTCTCGCCGGGAAACTCGTGCACCGCCTCGACCGCGAGGCCGGCAGTGGCGGCCCAGCCGCTCATCTGGAGCTGCGACAGGCCAAGTCGCCGATGGGCATGCTCGCTGCGCAGGAATTCGAGATCGTGCGGGGCGAAATCGACGATGATCATTTCCCCGCCCGGTTTCAGCAGGCGTCTCGCCTGCGCCAGCATGCGGCCCGGATCGTCGAAATAATGCAGCACCTGATGGATGACGATGACATCGGCCGGCCCGGCAGCGAGGTCCACATCGCCGATATCGCCCAGCCGCACCTGGGCATGGGTAATGCCGGCGCTCGCCAGCCGCGAGCGGGCCACGGCCAGCATTTCGCGGCTCGAATCGATGCCGATGCCGCGCTTGTAGGAGCCGGCCAGCACTTCGAGCATCCGCCCGGTGCCGGTGCCCAGGTCGATCAGCGTCTCGACATGCCGCCCGCGCAAAGCCGCGACCACTGCGGCCTCCACCGCTTCCTCGGGCACATGCAGCGTCTTGAGCAGGTCCCATGAACTGGCGACCTTGGCGAAATATTCGGTAGCCTGCGCCTGCTGGCTGGTGCGCACGGCCTGCTGCCGCTCGATGTCGCGCCGGCGCTCCGGATCGTCACCATCCACCCGCTCGATGAGCCACTCGGCCAGCGCGGCGCCATGCCCGTCCTGCGCCAGGCCGTAATAGGCCCAGGCGCCCTCGGCATTGCGCTCGATCAGGCCGGCATCGGCCAGAAGCTTGAGATGCCGCGACACGCGCGGCTGGCTCTGCTTGAGGATTTCCGTCAGGTCTTTGACCGAATGGTCGCCATCGGCCAGCAGCGCCAGCAGGCGCAGGCGGGTACCCTCCCCCGCCGCCTTGAGCACGCTCACCAGTTCATCCAGCTCAGCCATCTGCCCCTCACGAGATATAAAGATATCTTTATATTAGAGTGAGGCGGAGGTCCAGAGGGGATGTGCAGGATGCGTCGACAAAACACAAGCCGTCACCCTCGGGCCTGACCCGAGGGTGACGATCTAGCTTGTAGCAAACGCCTAGGCGCTCATCGCAGCACGTTCTTCGCTGACCGCGCGTTTGCGAAAGGAATGGGCGCGCCACAGCTCGAAAATGCCGATGGCTTCTTCCTTGTCGATGGCCTCGAAGCGGCTGACGACCATGGCCTTGTCGGCCTCGCTCGGCAGGTCGCGCCATGGCAGGGTCGCCACGGTGGCCTCGAACAGGTCGGGCGACATGCCGGCAGCCTTGAGCGCCACGGTGATCGCCACATAATCCTGGCTGGCCAGCCATTTGACGAAGACTTCCGGCGCCACGCGCAGGATGACGGTCAGCGCGGCTGCCGCATGATGGCCATAGCCGAAGCGGGCAAAGCGGGTCAGCGCGCGGTCGTCGAGCTGCTTGCGGTCGCTCAGCGCCTTGACCTGGTTATAGGCCACTTTCCATTCGGTGGCCGAGAAGCCGGCGCGATTGCGCAACCGGTTATAGACCACGGCATTGACCTTGCCGGCCGCCACGGGATCGAACCTGCGGTCGACCTCGCCCAGCGTCTCCAGCACCTTTGATGCCACCGAGTCGATCTCGCCGCGCAGGCTCTTCCAGTCGATTTCGGGGCGGTTGCGCAGGTCGGCGGCCATTTCGGCATCGCGCGTCGCGCGTTCCACCAGCTTTTCCAGCGTCGCCTTGTCGAATTCCGCATTGGAATTGCGCACCAGGCGCACTACCGAAGTGCGGTCGCCGTGCTCGACAATGGCCTCGCCCACCCGCTCGGGCACGTTGGCGCGGCCGGCAATGGCCAGGCGATGCTCTTCGCTCTGGCGGCCGATAATGTCGATCAGGTCGTCGTCGCTGAGCACATTGGAGAATTCGAGCAGGGGCTTGGCCACCTCGATATCGTCATTGGCGAGCTTGACCACGACAGTGCCCGGCGCCCGCTCCAGCGGGGCCAGGAGCTTGGCGACATGCGCCCGCGCCTCGACCTCGACCAGTTCGGCCAATTGGCAGAGCACCTCGTCATACTGGGCGACCTGTTCGTCGTCGCACCGGTCCGAGACGTAGCTGAAGAGCTGCGCCATGTTGCGGAACAACTGTTCCCGCTCCGGTTGGTTGTCTTCGCCATTGAGGACGCGGAAACTCGAAAATGCCCGCTGGCCTTCATCAAGCTCGCTCATTGCCTGCTCTCCCGGCTTCTGCCGCAAATCTGGAATCTGACGATGCACGGGCACCTTCTTGCGGGCCCTGAAGGCCGGAACGAGCATTTGATTCAAATTTTAGCGAATGGATGCCGTCAGCAATTTGGCAATGTCATCGGGAATGGCCTGCGGCCCCACCAGCCGACGCAGGCCAGTCGCCAGTCCGCGCATGACATTGGCCCGGTGCCCCGCGGCAAGAAAATGCCGTGCCGAGGTCTGGTAGAGGTGCCGGAGCACCTGCTGGCAGCGTTCGGGCGAATAGGCCGAAAGCGCCGCGGCCACCGGCTCGGGCAGGTCACCGTCATAGGGCGAGATGAAGAACGGCGCCATCCAGCGGCTATTGGGCCGCGCGAGGTAAAGTTCCTCGCTGGTCCGCGCCACGCCCGGCCGGTCATTGCCCGCCATCAGCGCGGTGCATTTGAGCACCAGCAGATAGATGTGGAAGTCCGAACCGAACTCGGCCAGCTCGATCCCCTTGTCATAGAGCGCAACCGCCTCCGCTATGGCGCCCCGGCACATCAGCATCTGGCCGCGCGTGGCATAGGCAGCGCCGAAGGCCGTGCTGTCGGCAAAGGCCTCGTCAGCCAGTTGCTCGGCCATGTCGAGATGGCCGCGATCGATGAAGAACAGCAGCTTGGCCGCGGCCAGCTTGAGCAGGGCATTGTCCTCGATCCCGGCCAGGTTGCCGAGCACCAGTGTTTCGATCTCGTCTTCGAGCGCCGTGGCACCGCCGGGAGAGGCCAGCCCCGGATCGGGCGGCCACTGGATGAGCCGGGCAAACAGGTTGAGCGCCCACAATATGGCCAGTGACGGATCGCCCGGCCGCTCGTCGCGCGCCTTGCGCAATTGCGCCTCGGCCTCGCGCCAGCGCTCGGGCGAGCGGGTCAGGGCGCGACCCGCCTCGTTGAGCCGGATTTCCACCGGCACATCGGATGGCGTCAATAGCTCCGATCCATCGGGCACCGCGATATGGCGCCAGATGGCGCCGCGAGCCCAGCGGGCGATCGCCACGCCCTGCCCGGCACCCTCGCCCTGCGCCATCCGCGCCCGGCGCGTCGCGATCACCCGGCCCGAAGGCAGGCTGCGTAGCGCCATGGCGGCATGCAGGTCCGACTGCTCCGCATGCAGGCTGATCTCGAGGGCAAAGGCGACCTGCGCCGCATCGTCCCCCTGCCAGTCCGGCACCAGCACAACCTTGCGCCCGCTGCCCAGCAGGGTGGCCAACTGATCGCTTATGCCCTGCACCAGGTTCGCCGCCGCGGCCGATTGCGCCTCGCCGCGCACCGGGCCGACCACGACGAAAGCCGCCACCCCGTCGGGCCGATCGGCCGCGGCGATCCACACATAGCCTTCGCCATATTGCGTGGCGATAAAACGCGGCGCCCGCGCATCATCACCCAGCCGGGCGCGCAGGCGATTGACGATGAAATCGACATTGCGCTCGCCCGCCATACGGCCCGTCGCGGCCATGGCGCGGTGCAACTCGCTCCGGCTCACCAATGCGCCGGGCCGACGGGTCAGCTCCATCAGCAGCACCCGTTCCTGGCGCGTGAAGACGATCTCGCTGCCATCGGCGCCACGGGCCGAACGCATCGATTCCTCGAATATCAACCCGTTGAAACTGTGCCTGCGCAAGACTGTCCGCCCCTGAAGGCCGGAGATTTGCAGCGGCGGGCGGCAATGACAAGCGGGCAAATCGCGAAAATCCGTCCATCAAACAACAAGCCAACAATCTCCGCGTAGCCTGCCGCCGAAGCATTGGGGGGATCCGATGGAACGCGATCGGGATCGCAGCGAGGGGCGCCGCTCGTGAGCGTCATGTTCACCGCCAGACTGGGCGGATCGGCCACACGCCCGATAGGCAAGGACCATCCTGTCGCAAGAAACGAGCCGCCGCCGCCGTCAAAGGCCGGCCTGTGGGAGCGCCTGAGCGACTGGCTGCGCCTGACCTGATCGGCTGGCCAGCCGGCCGGCCGCGGCATGCCCGGAGAGATTGAGCTCCCTTCGGGCATGCCATTCATGAAAGAAGGCCCCGGGACATGCCCGGGGCCTTTGTTGGTTTTTCGTCGCTTAGCGCAGGTCGAAGCGGTCGGCGTCCATCACCTTGACCCAGGCCGAGACGAAGTCCTTGGCGAACTTTTCGCCGGCATCGGACTGGCCATAGACCTCGGCCAGCGCACGCAATTGCGAATGCGAGCCGAAGATCAGGTCGGCGCGGGTGGCGGTCCAGCGCAGCTCGCCACTCGTCCGGTCACGCCCTTCATAGATGCCGCGGCCTTCGGCCGCCGGCTTCCACTGCGTCGCCATATCCAGCAGGTTGACGAAGAAGTCGTTGCTGAGCACTTCCGGACGGTTGGTGAACACGCCATGCTCGGGCTCGCCGGCCCGCAACACGCGCAGCCCACCCACCAGCACGGTCAGTTCCGGCGCCGTCAGCCCCAGCAATTGTGCCTTGTCGACCAGCCCCGCTTCGAGCGACAGGCGCTGGCGGCCACGGGCATAGTTGCGGAAGCCATCGGCCGTCGGCTCGAGCGGCGCGAAGGAATCGCCGTCGGTCTGCTCCGCCGACGCATCCATGCGACCCGGCGTGAAGGGCACGGTGATATCGAGCCCGGCATCCTTGGCTGCCTTTTCCACACCAGCGCTGCCGGCCAGCACGATCAGGTCGGCCAGCGACACTTTCTTGCCGCCACCCTGAGCCGCATTGAACTCGCCCTGGATAGCTTCGAGCCTGCCCAGGATATCGGCAAGCTGGGCCGGCTTGTTGACGTCCCAATCCTTCTGCGGCGCCAGGCGAATGCGCGCGCCATTGGCGCCGCCCCGCATGTCCGAAGCGCGATAGGTCGAGGCCGACGCCCAGGCGGTCGAAACCAGCTGGGCCACCGACAGCCCCGTGGCAAGGATTTTCGCCTTGAGCGCCGCCGCATCGGCATCGTCGATCACGGCATGGTCGAGCGCCGGGATCGGGTCCTGCCAGATCAGGTCCTCCGCAGGAATTTCCGGCCCGAGATAGCGGGTCTTAGGGCCCATGTCGCGGTGGGTCAGCTTGAACCAGGCGCGCGCGAAGGCGTCAGCGAATTCATCCGGATTCTCGAAGAAGCGGCGCGAAATCTTCTCATAGGCCGGATCGACACGCAGCGCGATATCGGAGGTCAGCATGGTCGGCGCATGGCGTTTGGACGGATCATGCGCATCGGGAATGGAATTGGCGCCCATGCCGTGCTTGGGCGTCCACTGGTGGGCGCCGGCCGGGCTCTTGGTCAGCTCCCACTCATAGCCGAACAGGTTCCAGAAGAAGTTGTTGCTCCACTTGGTCGGCGTCGAGGTCCAGGTGACTTCGAGCCCGCTGCCGATCGTGTCGCCACCCTTGCCGGTGCCGAACTTGTTTTCCCAGCCCAGGCCCTGCGCCTCGATACCGGCCGATTCCGGCTCGGCCCCGACATTGGCGGCATCGCCCGCGCCATGCGTCTTGCCGAAGGTGTGGCCGCCGGCGATCAGCGCCACGGTTTCCTCGTCATTCATCGCCATGCGGGCAAAGGTGTCGCGGATGTCGCGGGCCGAAGCCAGTGGGTCCGGATTGCCGTTCGGCCCCTCGGGATTGACGTAGATCAGGCCCATCTGCACGGCCGCCAGCGGATCGTCGAGATCGCGGTCGCCGCTATAGCGCTCATCGGCCAGCCACTCGCCTTCCTTGCCCCAGTAGATATCGAGCTCCGGCTCCCAGGTGTCGACACGTCCACCGGCAAAGCCGAACGTCTTGAAGCCCATGGATTCGAGCGCGACATTGCCGGCCAGGATCATCAGGTCGGCCCAGGAAATGGCCGAGCCGTATTTCTGCTTGAGCGGCCAGAGCAGGCGCCGCGCCTTGTCGAGATTCACGTTGTCCGGCCAGGAATTGAGCGGCGCGAACCGCTGCTGGCCGCCGCCACCGCCGCCACGGCCATCGGCCACGCGATAAGTGCCGGCGCTGTGCCAGGCCATGCGCACGAAAAGCGGCCCGTAATGCCCGAAATCGGCCGGCCACCACTCCTGCGAATCCGTCATCAGCGCGCGCAGGTCGGCCTTGAGCGCATCGAGGTCGAGCCCATTGAACGCGGCAGCATAGTCGAACGCCTCGCCCATCGGGTTGGACAGGGCCGAATGCTGGTGCAACACCGAAAGATCGAGTTGGTTGGGCCACCAGTCGCGGTTGCTGCGCCCTGCTGATTTACCGTGGTCCACCGGGCACTTGCCGGCCGGAGTCTCACCTTGGGAATGGGGGGAAATCTGATCGTCCATTGCGGGCTCCTTTGCTGCTACCGGCTATATAGGGGGTGACAATCATTAGGCCAATCGATAGTTCTTCCCATACCAATAGGAAAAACTTATCGTGAGCGTATCCCTCAAACAGATGCAATATGCGCTGGCCGTGGCCCGGTCAGGCCATTTCGGGCGGGCAGCCGAAGCCTGCGCCGTGTCGCAGCCGGCTTTGTCCCAGCAAATCCTCGCGCTGGAAGGCCTGTGCGGCGCGCCGCTGTTCGACCGGCTGCGCGGCGGCGTCCGGCCCACGCCGCTCGGGCGGGAATTCATCGCCTTGGCACAGCGCGTGGTCGAAAGTGCCGAAGCGGTCGAAACGCTGATTCTCGGCCATGCCGGCCAGCCCAGCCGTCCGATCCGTTTCGGACTGATTCCCACCGTGGCGCCCTATCTGCTGCCCGAGATTTTCCCGGCTTTGACCAAGGGCCTGCCCGGCCTCGATTTCACCGTCAGCGAAAACCGCACCGATGCGCTCATCGCCGGGCTGGGCGATGGCAGCCTCGACATCGCCCTGATCGGCACCGCGGCGCCCAGCGACGGTCCGCGCCTGGTCAGCCAACCGCTCTTCGATGATCCCTTCGTGCTGGCCACCAGCCGCGAGGAGACCACCACCACGCCGGTTTCGCTCGCCAGCCTCGATCCCGACCGCATCCTGCTGCTCGACGAAGGCCACTGCTTCCGCGACCAGACCATCGCGGCCTGCCGGCTCGACAGCGATCCCGCCGGCCGCACCTTCGCGGCCACCTCGCTCTCGACCATTGTCGAATTCGTCGCCAACGGCCAGGGCGTGACGCTGCTGCCGCGCATCGCCCTGCGCAAGGAAGCGAACAATCCCCGCATTGCCATCCACGACCTGGTCTCGCCCGGCGCCGGTCGGCAACTGTCGCTGGTCTGGCGTGCGGCGACGCCCTTCGGCAAGACCTTCGAGAAAATGGCCGAGGCGATCAGGGGCGCACGGCCGGCTGTCGCGGCCTAGGCCGCCGCCCGGCCCCGCCGGCGGAAGCTGTCATAGCTGAACACCATCAGCGACACCCAGATCAGCGCGAAGCTCAAGAGGCGCAGCCCGTTGAGATGTTCGCCGAACAGGAAGATCGCCACCAGGAACTGGATCGACGGCGCGATATACTGGAACATGCCGATCGTAGTCAGCCGCAGCCGCCGCACCGCGAAAGCGAACAGCAGCAGCGGAATGGCCGTGGCCGGCCCGGTCAGCACCAGCATCGTCATCAGATAGGGATCGGCATGAACGCCGGGGCCCGAACTGACGATGGTGTAGATGACGAAGCCCAGCGCCACCGGCACCAGCATGGCCGTTTCGGCAAACAGGCCCGTGGCCGGCCCGAGATGGGCCGTCTTGCGGAAATAGCCGTAGAAGCCGAAGGACAGCGCCAGCCCCAGCGCGATGAACGGAATATTGCCCAGCCCGATCGCCTGGATGCCGATGGCTACGGCGGCGATCAGGATGGAAATGGTCTGCAGCCGGTTCTGCCGCTCGCCGAGCAGGATCATGCCCATCAGCACATTGACCAGCGGATTGATGAAATAACCGAAACTGGCTTCCAGCACCTGCCCGGTTTCCACCGCCCACACATAGAGCAGCCAGTTCCCCGCCAGCAAGACGGCCGACAGCAGCGTGCCGAGCGCGCGTCTCCGGTCGGCAAACAGCGCGCGAACTTCCCCGAAGCCGCCGGAAAAGGCCAGGATGCCGGCCAGTAGCAGCAGCGACCACACCGTCCGTTCGGCAACGATCAGCACCGAACCAGCCGCCTCGACTTCGCGGAACAGCAGCGGCAGGAAACCCCACAGCGTATAGGCGGCCAGGGCCGCCAGCACGCCATTGCGGCCGTCATTTGCCGTCACCTGGGACGCGGAAGAAACCTCGGCTGGCGCAATGGCCTCCGGCGCGGATTCGGGAAGGGACATCGAAAAACTCCGCATCCCGGACGGGATGGCTGAAGCCAATGTGATACCAGCGCCGCGCCGGGACTGCCAATCAGAGTTTGTGATCGCGCTACCTTGCAAAGCTGATGGGCAAGGCCAACCTTTTTCGTGCCGGGGCGTTTGGCCTCAAGCGCAACGCGCTTTCCATCACGACCAACACCAGCAGGAGCACATCATGAAAAAGACCGTCACCTGGGTTTTGATCGCCGACGGCGCACAGGCGCGCGTCCTCGAAAATACCGGTCCGGGCAAAGGGCTCAAGCAGGTCGATGGTCTCGATTGGGCCATCGAACCGCTGCAGGCGCAGGAAATCGTCACCGACCGCCCGGGCCGCGGTCACTCCTCGGCCGGCAGCGGCCGCAGCGCCATGGAACCCCGGACCGATCCGGTGGAACACCGCGAAACCGAATTCGTCAAATCGGTCGCCGCCACGCTGGACCGCAAGCAGCAGCAGGGCGCCTTCGACCGCCTCGTCATCGCCGCCGCTCCCACCGCGCTGGGCGACATCCGCCAGGCTCTGACACCGGCCGTCAAGAAAGCCATCGTCGCCGAGCTGAACAAGGACCTGACCAACACCCCCACGGCACAGCTCGACCAGCATCTGGATGGCATCATCGCAGCCTGAGAAGAAACAGCAGAAAAATCAATGCATTGAACACAGAAGCCGATTCAACCTGCCAACGCGTTGAATCGGCTTCTCAATGTCTTGAATCAGTTTGTGAAGCGGATACCCCCTCCTAACCTCCCCTGATAGGGGGAGGAATCCACCCAGTGGGTTTGGCCAGATCATGCCACAAGCTCGATCTGTTCCTCCCCCTTTTCAGGGGAGGCTAGGAGGGGGTATTCTTTCTTCCCCCTCCTATTCTTCATCCTCGTCATCTCCACCCTCGATGGCGTCGAGAAATTCCAGCAGCATGGAATTGACCAGTTCGGGCCGCTCGATGCTGGGAATATGCGCCACGCCCTCCAGCACGGCGGCGAAGGCATTGGACATTTCCTCGGACAGATGCTCATGCCGGTCGATGATGGCGGTGAAATCCTCGTCGCCCACCAGCAGCAATGTCGGCGCGCCGACCTCGCTCACGCGCGGCCAGGCCAGCGGCGGCCGCTCCTCCTGCGTCAGCTCGGGCTTGCCCAGCGCCAAGGCATTCATGTCGAGAAACAGTTCGCGCGCCGCGCCGCCGACCCGCCCGCTCTGCGCCCGTGGCCCGTCGAGCCATTCATGCGCCTGCACAAGGTTGAGCATGTCGCGGTCGCCCCGCTCCCAGGCATCCTCCTCGGCCGCCTCGATCTGCTGTTCGGCCTCGGTCGCGCTCCACGGCGCTCCGGTAACCGAGGTGCCGAGCAGCACCAGCCCGATCACCCTGCCGGGATGGCGCAGCGCGAAATCCAGCGCCAGCCCGCCACCCATCGAGCAGCCCACCAGCACCGCCGCATGAATATCCAGCGAAGCGAGCACCGCTTCGAGATCGTCGATATGGCTGAAGGCCGCGTCCGCGCTTTCGCTCTCGCCATAGCCGCGCCGGTCATAGGCAATGGCGTGCCAGCCCTCTTCGGCCACGGCTTCCATCTGGCTTTCCCACATGCGCTTGTCGCAGACCCCGGCATGCAGGAACACCACCGGCAGGCCCTCGCCCACCTGGCGTCCCGCCAGAACGGCCCCGCCAACCGCGACCGAAAACGCCTCGCCAATCACCTGCAATTCTCCGTATCGGTAGCGTCGCTCCCCCGACGGGGCGCCGCTTTATTGCTCGACCAGCACGCAGAATTCGAAATCTTCACCGCGCGCCCAGCAGCCGGGCTTGCCGTCAACGGCGCGGAAGTCGCGCAGTTCCTCGGGCACCTGCCCCGGCCGCGCATCGGCCTCGATCAGGAACCCCGTACCGACGCCCTCCTCGACCAGCGTAAAGGCAAAGGTCCTGCCATCAGGCAGCGCAAATGTCAGCCCGCCGCCATCCAGCGCCACATCGCAATCGAACGTGTCATATCCGGTAACCGTACACTGCCCCGGCGCCCCCGCCGCCAGCGTCACCATCCCGCCCGTCGCAGCGACCATGACCGCGGCCGCCCAAATCATCCGTTTCAAGTCTTGCCCCCAGAGCAATCAGCCAGTGCATCGCCGTAGCTCTCTCTTAGCGCGGGAATGCCGGAGTGTCGCGGATTTTTGCGCGCACAGGTGAACGGAAGAACAAGCAGGCATGCCAGGGCGCCCGCCTGTCACGCGGTTGTCATGTCCCGTGCCAAAGCCGGCAGCGAAGGCGGACCCCGAAGCGATTGCCGCCCCGTAGGAAATTAACAATGAGACGACAATCGGCCCGGGGTGCCGGTTTTTGGAACAGCACAGGGAGTCGCGCACACGCTTCCGCCCGGGCTCGAACCTGTGGGAGAGGCCCCCCACCCGGCCCACCCCACCACCGTTCGCCTGCAGGCCGCCGTGTGGAGTGATGGAGGAAGGATAAGGGAGATTTTGGGGGCGGGGATAAGTTGGATAGCGCTTTCTATCCTTCTACCCGGCCAGTGGGCTGGCTCAACCCCAAGTTGTCCCCATAATGACACTCGGCAAGCCAGACTCGCGGGCCCGACTCAATTAAGACTTGACTAGCAGATTTAAGTTCTGCCTTTGTTCTTGTGTTTTTGGTACCTGTGAGGGCCTGTTCGTGAACATCCACGTCACTGATACCATTCTAGATCTGAACAAGAAGATGCAGGGTCAGCGTTTCCGCACAATCCTGGCGGACCCACCATGGCGCTTCGTCAATCGCACCGGCAAGGTTGCTCCAGAGCATCGCCGCCTTGCGCGATACGGCACCATGTCCACCGGGGAAATCTGCGACCTGCCCATCGCCAACTTCGCCGAGCCCACTGCTCATCTATATATGTGGGTGCCTAACGCCCTGCTTCCCGAAGGTCTGCAGGTCATGCAGTCCTGGGGCTTCCAGTACAAATCCAACATCGTCTGGCACAAGATCCGCAAGGATGGCGGCTCCGACGGGCGTGGCGTCGGTTTCTATTTTCGTAACGTTACCGAACTTCTACTGTTTGGCGTGCGTGGGAAGAACGCGCGCACCGAGCAACCGGGGCGCAGTCAGGTCAACTACATGTCGTCCCGTAAGCGCGAACATTCGCGCAAGCCGGACGAACAGTATGAGCTGATCGAGAGCTGCTCGAAAGGCCCATACCTCGAACTGTTCGCCCGCGGCACTCGACCCGGCTGGAGCTACTGGGGCAATCAGGCCGACGAGAGCTATCGCCCAACCTGGGAAACCTACGCCTACAATTCGGCGGCTGAATAGATGCCTGCCCCAACTGAATGGCGGCCCGGGAGCTTTACGAAGAACTATAGCTGGGGGCCCGAGGGGGCTGGTCTTAAGCAGTTACACGAAGCTATCCGGGTTGGGTTCGACGGGAAGACAGAACATGTAACCCGAAGTGAGTTTCGAAAAAGAATTGCACCGCTTGGCCGGCCAGACTACATCCCGATTAACTTTTTCCTTTTCAATATAACCCGCGCCGGGATCGACTGGATCGTTGCCGACGAGCTCGTTTTCCAAGCCATCAACTTTAGACACTCCGATCGCTTCGACAGTTTAGCGCTCTTCGCCTTCAACCTTAGCCTTGTCGGTAGTTGGAAAGGCGCAAAGCCCTACCAAAGTAGGCCGGCCTTGTGGGCTCATCACTATATAGCTGACAGATTCGGTCCTGACCTACAGTGGGAGCCGCGGCGCGCCACTGCGAACGATATACAGGGCTTTGTGTCAAAAAGCTCAAATTATACAGGCGAGGGTTCGCGAAAACTTTCTACCAATCTGGCGTATCTCTACACACAGGCCGGGCTGGGTGGCTTAAAGTCGAAGAAGGTCGAGCGTTGGTGGGTGGATGCACTTTTCTTAACGCTCGATCGAGTCTTGTTGACCCGGGAAATCCAAGGCCTTGTGTCACCAGAAGAGAACTACGAGAACTACTTGTTCGGATCTGGGTTTTTTCAAGTTTCTGGTAGTCGCAGCATTGAGAAAGACCTTGCAAGTAAACATCTGACGAGACTGTATAAGGCGTGCGGAGGATTACGCCGCTTTGACGACGAGGCGGTACGCGAAAGAACCGGCGTGCTTCTAGCCGAGGTCGCAAACTACATTGCAAATAACGACAATCCGATTGCCGCGGTCCATTCCACAAACCTGCGTATTGCAAAGTCGTTGCCAAAGGTCTGCTCGCTGTTGGCAAAATTTGCTGGGTTTGATGTATTTGATCTAGAAGATCTAGAAAACACGGACACATCGGAGTTAGCGCGGCAAAACATTCAGAGAGCGCTCTCAAGTCTGAGCGAACAAGGTATCAAACCCAACATTAGCTCAGAGGAATTAATGCGTATTTTGAGGGGCGAATGACAACGTTTGTCGATACGAATGTGCTGATAGATGCGCTTAATCCGGCCGCAAAGAACCATGAGTGGGCTAAGCAGCAGTTATTAGCGGCTGATCGGCCCTTAGTAGTTTGCGACGTTGTCTATAGTGAACTATCTGTCGGTATGGGCTCGATTGCAGACACGTCGGCAGCAATACAGTCGCTTTCAATCGAAAGAACCCGTTATTCTGACGCTGCGCTATTCATGGCTGGAAAAGCATTTAAGCAATATCGGACACGTGGGGGAGCGAAGTCCAACGTTCTGTCGGACTTTTTGATCGGAGCCGCGGCAAATGATGATGGAAGCCCTTTGCTGACAGCTAACCCCAAGGATTTCCGGAGCTACTTTCCGCAGCTGACGTTGATCTGCCCTCCATAGGTTGATCGGAGGAACCCACAGGATCCTCCGTATCCCATCCTTCACCGCGTCAGCGGCTTATACGTTGCCCGCTTCGGGTTCACCGCATCGGCGCCCAGCCGGCGGATCTTGTCCTGCTCATAGTCCGCGAAGTTGCCCTCGAACCACTCCACATGGCTGTCGCCCTCGAACGCCAGCATATGCGTGGCCAACCGGTCGAGGAACATGCGGTCGTGGCTGATGATCACGGCGCAGCCGGCGAATTCCTCCAACGCCTCTTCGAGCGCGGCGAGGGTTTCGGTGTCGAGGTCGTTGGTTGGTTCGTCGAGCAGCAGGACATTGGCGCCTGATTTGAGCATCTTGGCCAGGTGCACGCGGTTGCGCTGCCCGCCCGAGAGATTGCCCACCTTCTGCTGCTGGTCACCGCCCTTGAAGTTGAAGCTGGACGTATAGGCACGCGAATTGACCTCGCGCCTGCCCAGCATCAGCACTTCGTCGCCTTCCGAGATTTCTTCCCAGACGGTCTTGTTGGCGTTGAGGCTGTCGCGGCTCTGGTCGACATAACCGAGATGGACATTCTCGGCCACGGTCACCGTGCCGGCGTCGGGCTTTTCCTGGCCGGTCAGCATCTTGAACAGGGTGGTCTTGCCGGCGCCGTTCGGCCCGATAATGCCGACAATGCCGCCCGGCGGCAGCTTGAAGCTGAGGTTGTCGATCAGCAGGCGATCACCGAACGACTTGGAGAGCCCTTCCACGTCGATGACATTGTGGCCCAGCCGCTCGCCCGGCGGAATGATGATCTGCGCGGTGTGCGACTGGGTGCGCGCCTCGTTGATCTTGACCAGTTCGTCATAGGCCTTGATACGCGCCTTGGACTTGGACTGGCGCGCCTGCGGCGATTGGCCCATCCATTCCTTTTCGCGTTCCAGCACCTTGGCGCGGGCGGCATCCTCGCTCTTTTCCTGCGCGAAGCGCTTGGCCTTGGCGCCGAGATAGGCGGAATAGTTGCCCTCATAGGCAACGCCGCGCCCGCGATCGAGCTCGAGAATCCAGCCGGTGACATTGTCGAGGAAGTAGCGGTCGTGGGTGATGATCAGCACCGCGCCTTCGAATTCGCGCAGATGCCGCTCCAGCCAGGCCGTGGTTTCGGCGTCGAGATGGTTGGTCGGCTCGTCCAGCAGCAGCAGGTCGGGCTTGCTGAGCAGCAGCGCACAAAGCGCCACGCGGCGGCGCTCGCCACCGGACAGCGTGGTCACATCGGCATCGCCGGGCGGGCAGCCCAGGGCCTCCATGGCCACTTCGACCTGGCTTTCGAGATCCCACAGATTCTCGGCGTCGATCTGGTCCTGGAGCCGCGTCGCCTCGTCGGCCGTCTCGTCGGAATAGTCCATCATCAGCTCGTTATAACGATCGACGATGGCCTTCTTTTCCTTGACGCCGGTCATGACGTTGCCGAGCACGTTCAGCGCCGGATCGAGCTCCGGCTCCTGCGCCAGATAGCCCACCTTGGCGCCCTTGTCGGCCCAGGCTTCGCCCTGGAATTCGGTGTCGATGCCGGCCATGATCTTGAGCAAAGTCGACTTGCCGGAGCCATTGGGCCCCAGCACGCCGATCTTGGCGTCGGGGTAGAAACTGAGATGGATATTGTCCAACACCTTCTTGCCCCCGGCATAGGCTTTGGACATTCCGTGCATGTGGTAGATGAACTGGCGAGCCATAGGCTTGCGAACCTCTTCAGGACTTCGGGGAGAATTGGCCGTCTATGTAGGGTAACCGGGGCTATCAGGCAACTCTCCGAAGAGACCGGGCGCGGGGTCAGTGGCTTGTCCGGAATCGCCTTCGCGGTGGCTGACGATCCGACCTAGCCGAAACTCTGGGCCGGCGGCTCGAGCTCTTCCACCGCATCGGTGGCGACCAGCCGGTCGCGCCCCTGCGCCTTGGCCCGATAGAGCCGGCGGTCGGCAATGGCCATGAGTTCGGCCTGTTCCATGCCGCGCCCGGCAACCGCCAGGCCGATACTGGCCGTGACGCGTAGCCCCGGCCCGAGATCGGACCAGTCCGCCCGCGAAAATGCCTCACGCACCGCTTCGGCCACGGCCGCCGCCGGCTCGATATCGAGATCGGCAAACAGCAGCGCGAATTCCTCGCCACCCAGCCGGAAGGCCTGCATGCCCCAGCCCAGCCCGTTCAGCAGCTCGGCCGCGCGCCGCAGCACGGCATCCCCCACCAGGTGGGAATAGCTGTCATTGACCGCCTTGAAGTGGTCGAGATCGAGAATGCCGAGGCAGAAGCGGCTGCCGCGCAGTTCCTCGATCGCCGCATCGAACCGCCGCCGGTTCGGCAGCCCGGTCAGCGCATCCTGCCCTGCCTGTTCCTCGAAGACAGCCGCGCGCGCCTGCAGCTTGCGCGTTTGCAACTGCATTTCCACCAGTTGCGCCCGCCGCCGCGTCACATCGCCCATCTGCCGCTGATAGGCGGTGTGGAACTGCTTGTAGAGACCAAGCGCCTGCTCGAAATTGCCCAGCGCCTCATGCACTTCGGCAAGCCGCCTGATCGTATTGGCCTTGTGGTCGGCATTGGCATTGTCAGCCGCCAGCGCCACCGCCTCCTCGCTCAGCGCCAGTGCCTCGGCCAACTGGCCGCTATGGGTCAGCAATTCGGCGCTGGTATAGATGTAATGGATGCGCTCGCGCAGCCCCACCGTGCCGGCCACCGCCTCCCAGCGCGCCAGATAGGTCCGGGCAAGGGCAATATTGCCCGTCAGCACATGATATTCGGCCCCGTTGCACAGCGCCGTGCGCAGCGACCAGCTATCCCCGCACCCTTCTGCGACCGCAATGGCCCGGTCATTGGTGACGATGGCGAGTTCGCGCAGGCGGCGCCCCTCCGCCATGTCGCCGCGGCTTTCCGCCGCCTCGGCCATCGAGACCTGCGAATAGGCCAGGTTGGTGCGGTAAAGCGCTTCTTCCGAGCGGGCATCGAGCCCCGTCACCAGCTCCAGGCACCGGTCGAGCAACGGCCCGGCCAGGTGGTCCTGCCGGCAATACATCAGCGCAATGGCCTTGGTATTCATGGCAAAGGCCAGCATGCCCCGATCGGGTTGCATCTCGGCCAGGCGCATTGCCGTCTCCGCCTCGGCAAAGCCCTCGTCGACCAGCCCCATTTCCACCAATAGCCAGCTATAGATGGCCGAGGCATTGGCATGGCCATGGGTGCGGCCATGCTGGCTCCACAGCTCCTTGGCCGCCACGGCGCAGTCAATGCCCTCGTCGGCGAGCCCCAGTTGCAGACAGAACCAGGCGATCTGCGTCAGGCATTCGGCCATGCCCAGCCCGTCTTCTGCCGCCTCCGCCAGGCCATAGAGCCGACGCGACTCCGCCAGCGCCTCATCCGAACGCCCGGTGCGCCCCATGCGCCAGCACGCGGCAAGTTGTTTGGCAAAAGGCATCGACGACTGATCGGACACGTCGGGGAGCACACTCGATAAGGACACCTTATTGGAGCGCGATCCCGTAAAGATTCAGCAAAACCGCTCTATTGCAATTGCCCGATCGCGCATCAGCCCTCCGGCGCCACCCGGATCAGCCTTCCATTGTCTTCGTCGGTCAGCAGGTAGATCGCGCCATCTGGCCCCACCCGCACGTCGCGGATGCGACCCAGTTGGCCGGCGAACAGCCGCTCCTCGCCGACAATGGCGTCGCCCTCGACATCGAGCCGCACCAGCAATTGCCCGCTGAGCCCGCCCGCCAGCAGGTCGCCCTGCCATTCCGGCAACAGGTCACCCTCATAGAAATCGAGCCCCGAAGGCGAGATAGAGGGGTCCCAGTAATGCAGCGGCTGCTCCAGCCCCTCCTTTGCCGTGCCCTCGCCGATCGGCACCCCGGAATAATCGACGCCATAGGTAATGACCGGCCAGCCGTAATTGGCGCCGGGCTGCGGCATGTTCACCTCGTCCCCGCCGCGGGCACCATGCTCCACCGTGAACAGAACCCCGTCATCGCGCAGGGTCGCGCCCTGCGGATTGCGGTGGCCCTTGCTCCACAATTCCGGTGCCCAGCCCTCGGGTTTCGGATTGTCATCCGGCACCGAACCGTCAGGCGCAATGCGCACGATGGCCCCGGCCAGGTCCATCATGTCCTGCGCCCGGTTCTGGTCGCCCCGCTCGCCTAGTGTCACGAACAGGTTGCCGTCCTGCCCGATCACCACCCGCGAACCGAAATGCCGATTGGTGGTGGTGAAATTGTTCATGCGGAAAATGACCTGGCTGTCCTCCAGCCGCCCACTGTCGCCTTCCAGCACCAGCCGCGCCGACAGCAAAGCCGTCCCCTGCCCGCGCTGCAATCCGGCATCCTGCGCGCGCTCGGAGAAGGTGAGATAAATCTGCCCGCTCGTCTCGAAATCGGGCGCCAGCGCCAGGTCGAGCAAGCCGCCCTGCCCCTGGTTATAGACTTGGGGCAGGCCGGCAACGGGCGCGCCGACCACGCCCTCATCGATCACCCGCAACTGTCCGCTGCGTTCAGTCACCAGCATGCGCCCGTCGGGCAGGAAACCGAGTGCCCAGGGATGGTCCAATCCCTCGGCGACAACGGTGGCAGTGAGGTTGCCAGCGCTCGACTGGACGGTCTGGGCCGCTACGGTTGGGACAAGCGCCAGGAGCGCGGCGGAGGTTATGGCAAAGCGAAACATCTGAGGCCTTTCGACGCGACTAGGCGTAAAAACTTGAACCGGCATGTGAACATGACCATCTTCATATCGACACCCGCTTGACCGAAACGCGGCAGGCGGGCAATTTGAGCCCATCTCCCCTCAAAACTAATCGTGAAGCGCACGCCGAACGGGATTTTGGCTGGGGAGAAGGCTATGAGAGCATCGCGCGGAGAAGCGGGAAACCGCTTGTCCGCAAAATGCTATGACATCAAAGACTTGGAGCCGCATCGCGGCTCTATCGTGCCGAGGAGGCTACGAATGGACAAGATTCCGATGACGGTGGGTGGCCACAAGGCTCTCACCGCCGAGTTTGAGCATCGCACTGCCAATGAGCGCCGTCGCATCATCGACGCGATCGCCGAAGCGCGAGCCCATGGGGACCTGTCCGAAAACGCCGAATATTCGGCGGCCAAGGAACAGCAGAGCCTCAACGAGGGCCGCATCAAGGAACTCGAGACCATCCTGGCGCTGGCCGACATCATCGATGTCAGCAAGCTCAGCGGCAGCTCGGTCAAGTTCGGCGCCACCGTCACCTATCTCGACGAGGACACCGAGGAAGAAAAGACCTATCAGGTCGTCGGCGATCCCGAGGCCGATGCCTCGGCCGGCCGTATCTCGATTTCCTCGCCCATCGCCCGCGCCATGATCGGCAAATCCGAGGGCGATTCGTTCGAGGTTGCCGCACCCGGTGGTGCCCGCAGCTACGAAATCATCAAGATCAAGTATGTCTAGCGTTCGTCCGAAAAGTGCGGCGCGCTTTTCGGATGATTCGAACGCAAAAGAGCTGGAACGCGGCGGACAAGCTCCGCGCCTGGCGTTCCCCGCCCAAACTTTGGGCATTTGCTCATAAATCTTGAGCAGATGCCCATAAAGGGTGTGACATTTCCGTCTGTTCCACAGGCACGTAGCGGCCGGAGGAATGGTTTGCCTTGAAAGAGTACTCCTTCGGCCCTTAACTAGGGCCGAGGGATATTCGCATTTGTCGGAGAGCGTCGCGATGCACGCGAAAGTCATCATCATCGGTTCCGGCCCGGCCGGTTACACCGCTGCCATCTATGCGGCGCGCGCCATGCTGGAACCCGTGATGATTCAGGGTCTGCAGCCCGGTGGGCAACTGACCATCACCACCGATGTCGAGAATTATCCCGGCTTTGCCGACGTGATCCAGGGCCCCTGGCTCATGGACCAGATGAAAGCGCAGGCCGAGCATGTCGGCACGCGCATCGTCAACGACATCATCGTCAGCGTCGATTTCGACAAGCGCCCCTTCACGCTGACCAGCGATAGCGGCACCGTCTATACCGCCGACAGCGTCATCATCGCCACCGGCGCCCAGGCCAGGTGGCTGGGCCTGCCCAGCGAGCAGAAATTCCAGGGTTTCGGCGTTTCCGCCTGCGCCACCTGCGATGGCTTCTTCTATCGCAACAAGGAAGTGCTGGTGGTCGGCGGCGGCAATACCGCGGTCGAGGAAGCCCTGTTCCTCACCAATTTCGCCTCCAAGGTCATCCTGGTGCATCGCCGCAACGAATTCCGCGCCGAGCGCATCCTGCAGGAGCGCCTGTTCCGCAATCCCAAGATCGAAGTGCGCTGGAATACCGAAGTGGTCGAAGTCGGCGGCGCGCCCATGCCGCCCTCGGTCAATACGGTGACGCTGCGCGACATTGCCAGCAACCGCACCTATGAACAGCCGATCGACGGCGTCTTCATCGCCATCGGCCACGCGCCCTCCACCTCGATCTTCGCCGGCAAGCTCGACATGAAGCCCGGCGGCTATCTGCAGGTGAAGCCGGGCACCACCGAAACCAACGTGCCCGGCGTCTTTGCGGCGGGCGATGTGACCGACGACGTTTACCGCCAGGCAATCACGGCCGCAGGCATGGGTTGCATGGCGGCCCTCGAAGCGGAACGCTACCTCGCCGAACACGAACTCGCCGAAGCGGCGGAGTAGAAAACAGACACCCAACCAAAGGCGTCACCTAGAAATGCTCGACTGGGACAAACTTCGGATTTTCCACACCGCCGCCGAGTCGGGCAGTTTCACCCATGCCGCCGAGAAGCTCGGCATGAGCCAGTCGGCCGTGAGCCGGCAGATTTCCGCCCTCGAAGACGATCTGGGCCTCAAGCTCTTCATCCGTCATGCCCGCGGCCTGGTGCTGACCGAAGTGGGCGAACAACTGTTCCGCACCGCCCACCGCATGCATTGGGAACTCCAGCAGGTGGAAACCCAGATGTCCGAGAGCCAGGACGTCCCCACCGGCCCGCTGATCGTCACCACCACGGTCGGCATCGGCTCGACCTGGCTCTCTTCGCGGCTCGATGAATTTTTGAAGCTCTATCCGCTGATCCAGCTCGAAATCCGCCTCAACGACGCCGAGCTGGACCTGGCCATGCGCGAGGCCGACGTGGCCATCCGCCTGCACCGGCCCAACCAGTCCGAGATGATCCAGCGCAAGCTGTTCACCGTCCACAACCACTTCTATGCGTCCAACGCCTATATCGACGAATTCGGCATGCCCGCCAGCGCCGACCAGCTCGATGACCACCGCATCATCAGCTTCGGCGAGCCGGTGCCGTCCTATCTCGGCGACATCAACTATCTCGAACGCATGGGCCGCAGCGATTCCAGCCCGCGCCGCGCCGCGCTCAAGGTCAATGCCATCTACGGCATGATGCAGGCCTGCCGCGCCGGCATCGGCATCGCCATGCTGCCCGACTATGTCACCGAAAAGGAAGACGGCCTGGTCCAGGTGCTGCCCGAGATCGAACTGCCGGCCTATGAGGGCTATTTCGTCTATCCGCCCGCCCTCAAGAACTCCAAGCGCGTCGGCGTCTTCCGCGATTTCCTGGTGGCAAAAGCCAGGGAATGGAGCTTCTGATCGTCCCGCAGGCAAATCGCTCCGGTGGAGCAATTTGAGGTCAGAGAGCTGCGCTCGAATGGCGGTCGGAATATTCCCGCATCCACCGGCTCCACCCTCCTCCTTGTGGGGAGGGAAGCGAGATAGGACTTAGCGTCAGCTAAGTCCGTATATCGAGCAGGGTGGGGGTTTGCCTCCGCAAAAGCAGCGCGTATGACTCACCCCCACCCTTGATCCCTCCCCACAAGGGGGAGGGAGACGACTGGGAATTCGGTAGTCCCTATGCCCATCACCACCATCGCCCTCGATGCCGACGATACCCTCTGGCAGAACGAGCAGTTCTTCCGCCTCACCGAGCAGCGCTTCGCCGACCTGCTCAAGGACTATACCGACGCGCCCGACCTCAATGAGCGCCTGATCGCCTCGGTCACGAAGAACCTTTCCTTCTACGGTTTCGGCATGAAGGGCTTTGCCCTGTCCATGGTGGAAACCGCGCTCGACGTCACCGACCACCGCGTCCCCGGCACAGTCATCGCCGAAGTGCTGGCCGCCGGCCGCGAATTGCTGAGCTACCCCATCGAAACCCTGCCCTATGTCGACCAGGCCCTCGACGCGTTGCAGCAGACCCACCGGCTGATTCTGATCACCAAGGGCGACGTCTTCGACCAGGAGCGCAAGCTGGCCGCGTCGGGCCTGGCCGATTATTTCGCCGCCATTGAAATCGTCGCCGACAAGACCAGGGCCACCTATGCCCGCATCTTCGAGCGCCATACCGATGGCCCCGACCACACGGTCATGGTCGGTAATTCGCTGCGCTCCGACGTGCTGCCGCCACTCGAAGCGGGCAGCTACGCCGTCTATGTGCCGCATGACCTGACCTGGTCCTATGAACATGCCGAGGAGCCCGAGGGCCAGCCGCGCTATGCCCGCATCGCCCATCTCGGCGAACTGGCCGACGCCATCGCGCGGTTCGACGGATCGCGCTAAGCGTCGTTCATCGCCAATTCAGCCGGACACCGCTAGCAACGGCGCCACAGTCTTGGGGGAACAACACATGCGTTACGTCGCTGCGATCGGCATGCTGCCGGTCATCCTTCTTGCCAGCTTGCCCGCACAAGCACAGATGGTCACCATCAAGCCTGAGCAGATCGGCCAGATCTTCTGCATCTCCAGCCTCGGCAACGACATGTCGCCTACGGGTGCCGTGCTGGCTGATGACCTTGCTTCACTTATCGACAATGCCTTTGCCCGCAGCAACGAATACGAAATTGCTCATCCGGGCGACAAGCCGCCTATGGGCGACGGCGTCCCGTGGCGCACCTTTCCGGACTATGCCGATGGCTGCACGGTCGGGGAGGCGTCGGTGCGAGACTTGGTAGCGACCGTCGTCATCAACTACACTTTCTCGGAATACCCCGATGCCAACTATTCAAATTCCCTGATCCTGCTGCCCGACTATCCCGAGAACGGCCCTCCATATATCTGGCGCATTGACGACATCGACCTGGGCGACGGGAACACCCTGCGGGAGTCCCTGTATGCCGCTCTCGAGGCCTCCACCGAATAGTATCCATCGTCTGGCCCCGCCCATCCCTCTGCGAATGGTCCGGGGCCTTGATTCGGCATGATTATTCGGAATCGCATGCGCGAGGCGCATGGCTTCCATGTCACCTGCCCGATTGTTGAGCAGAAGCTCGCGGCCTATATGCCCCCCAGCACAGCGGGCGCTTCTCCTCCTCCCTTGCGCCCTGCTGCGTTCCCTCCTTGCGGGAATTCGTTCCTGCAACTTATGTGGCTCCGCTCTCCCCTCGAGCGGGGCCACATTTTTATCCAGCCTACGCGAAATTGCATGGCTGACATGTTCGTCATCGTATTGTCTACCGATCCGATAGAGTTCATATTGCCATTGTCGCTGAGACGCGCTCCGTATCCTCCTCCCTCGGACCCCGTATCGCGACACCGAACCGGGATCGTATCCTCCTCCCTCGATCCAGGTTCAACGGCAGAGCGCATATCCTCCTCCCTTGCTCTCTGCCCCACTTTCGATTTGGCTTCGGCCCTATCATCAGGCTCCAACTTCGGTTGGAGCCTCTTTTTTTGCCCGCGCCGCCCACGCAACGATCCGCTCACACCCGCGTTACTTCCTGCGCGATATGTGCTTTGGAGCGTCAAATGTCCCTTCTAATCAGTATTCTGATCACCTTCCTGGTGGTCGTCCTCATTCTATGGCTGGTTCAGCGCCTGCCGGTCGAGGCCCGTGTCCGCCAGATCATCCAGATTGTGGTGATCGTCATCGGCATCATTTCCCTGCTGAAATACCTGGCAGTCTTCTGACACCACCGAAAGAAGACCCCCGGGTTGACAGAATGTCGCTGTGCGAAATGCATGGCAGTCATGTTGACCCATCTATTGCTGACCAAACGGTCAAAACCTATATTGGCTTTGTCGCTGGTGAAGCCGCTCCGTATCCTCCTCCCCTCGGACCCGCTTCTTGCGACACCGGATCTAGGCCATCTCCTCCTCCCTTGGCCTGGGTTCACCCGGTTCGGCGCATCTCCTCCTCCCTTGCGCTGGACCAAAACTTTCGATTTGGCTTCGGCCCTATCATCAGGCTCCAACTTCGGTTGGAGCCTTTTTTTCCCGGAGCACAGACCTGTCGGCGAATCTGCATGGCAGCGTTTCCCATTGCGCGTTTGTGTCGCGCTATCAGGAGTCCGATACTGCGCCCGACCAGACCAGCGGCGTTCGTGGCGCCGCTCCTCCAAGGTCAGACGCTTCGGCTGACGACCTCTAAGGCCCTGCCCATCCCCTCGGGCGGGGCCTTTCTTTACCGGTCGATTCTTTCCCCAATCCCGGCAAGTTCTGCCGCCCTTTCCGGGCGCAGAAATACCAACGGATTGTTTTCGCTGAATTTTCCATCCGGCACGCCGCTTGCATCACGGTCTCTGACCGATCGCAGGAGCATCCGATGGTTGCCGTCAGCAGCGCCTATTCCACATCGAGCTATTACAAGGCCGCCGCCTCGGCCCAGGCCGCCGGCGCGACCAGCACCAGCACGGCGGCAACCGGCAGCACCACGGAACAGGCGGCAACCTCGGTCACCCTGTCCGACGAAGCCCTGGCCGCCCTCGCCGACCGCACCTTCGCCACCGTGATTTCAGATGCCCGCGCCAAGCTCACCACCCTGCTGACCGAAGCCGACCGCACCTCGCCGCTCGAAGGCGGCAAGCTGGCACTCGACCTGACCAGCCTCGACGCCCGCGAACTCTTCGCCATGGCCAGCGACGACAGCTTCACTCCTGACGAACGCGAGGCAGCCGGCCTCGAAATGCAGCGCCGTTTCGAAGCGGCCCTGTCCGGCCCCGCCGCCATTGCCGAAGTCACCGGCAATTTCACCGCCCTCTACAAGGCCGCCGCCGAATATCTCGACAGCCTCGGCCTCGAGGAAAAGGCCGGCACCGACTGGATCGCCGGCCGCGCCGCCATCACCGAAGCGCAGAAACAGTTGCAGATCGCCCCCAAGACCATGCCCGATGCGGGCGAGGACGATCCGGTGGCGCTCTATCTGGCGCTGGTCGAAGCCGGCAAGTCCGCCCAGCCGCAGGATATCGCCGACGTGGCCACCGGCGCCCGCAAGACGCTCGACGCCCTCTATGCCGATGCCATCAAGACCGGCAAGGTGCCCACCTTCAACAAGAACACCACCATCGGCACCTATATCGACATGTCCAAATTCGGCAGCCGCACGCTGTCCGCCATCGTGCTCGACAAGACCGGCCAGTTCACCGACCAGGAAGTCAGCGCCGCCAATACGGCCATGCGCGGCAAGAGCGGCGCGGCCCTGCTGGCCGGCTTCCAGAACGCCGCCAAATCCAGCGATCCCACGGCCTTCAGCCAGAACATCATGTCCCTCTTCGCCTCGATGACATCAGAGGAACGCCAGGCCGCCGGCTGGAGCGACCAGTTCTACCAGGCCGCCGTGCAGAGCTACCAGACCACCACCAAACTCATGGACATGTTCGCCCAGGCCGGGGGCGGCAATACTGGCTTCCTGAGCTGGCTGGGGAAATAGCGGCAAGCCTCACCCACCACCTGATCATCCCTCTCCCCTTGTGGGAGAGGGATAGAAAATTCGCGTTCAGCGGATTTTCGAGGGTGAGGGGTCCTGCGCCATCCCATGCTTCAATGCCAAGGATAGCGTGGCGCCCCCTCATCCGCCCTTCGGGCACCTTCTCCCACGAGGGGAGAAGGGCACTCCGTGGGATGGCACCACCAAACCCACCCTCCCCCTTTGTGGGGAGGGAAGCGAGATAGGACTTAGCTTCAGCTAAGTCCGTTGGTGGGGGGTATCTCTCCGCGAGTCCGATCCTGGAGGGACGCCTGATCGCCAGCGCCACTAGCGTATCCCCGCGCAGAACCCCTGTATCCGCGCCACCGCTTCTTCCAGTTCGGCATTGCTGGCCGCATAGCTCAGCCGGAAATGCCCGGGCAATCCGAAGGCCGTGCCATGCACCAGCGCCACGCCGGTTTCCTCCAGCAGCGCCATGACGAAATCCTCGTCATTATCAAGCTGCTTGCCTCCGGCACTGGTCTTGCCCAGCAGCCGCTTGCACGAGGGGAATACGTAGAACGCGCCTTCCGGCACGAGGCAATCGAGCCCGGTATTGGCATTGAGCCCCTTGACCACGAGATCCCGCCGCTCCTGGAACACCTGCCGCCAGTCGGCGAGAAATTCCTGCGGCCCGTTCAGCGCTTCCACCGCCGCCCATTGCGCGATGGAGCTGGGATTGGTGGTCGACTGGCTCTGCAGCTTCAGCATCGCCCCCAGAATATGCCGCGGCCCAGTGCAGTAGCCGATGCGCCAGCCGGTCATGGCATGCGACTTGGAAACGCCGTTCATCGTCAGCGTGCGGGGCTGCAATGTCGGCTCCACCTGCGCGATAGTGGCGAATGTGCCGCCGTCATAGACCAGCACTTCATAGATATCGTCGGTGAGAATATGCACATGCGGATGCCGCAGCAGCACCGCAGCCAGCCCCTTGAGCTCCTCCGCCGTATAGGCCGCCCCGCTG
Source organism: Devosia ginsengisoli (assembly GCF_024707105.1). Taxonomy (GTDB): domain Bacteria; phylum Pseudomonadota; class Alphaproteobacteria; order Rhizobiales; family Devosiaceae; genus Devosia; species Devosia ginsengisoli_A. The sequence continues at coordinate 372,791 of NZ_JANQAJ010000013.1, forward strand.
GGATTGGACGGTGTGTTGAGGATCAGCCACTTGGTCTTGGGCGTGATCGCCGCTTCCAGCACCTCCGGCTTGAGCTTGAAGCCCGTCGTGTCATCAGCCACCGCGAACACCGGCTCGGCTCCGCACAGTCGCACGATTTCCGGATAGCTCACCCAATAGGGCACCGGCACCACGACCTCGTCACCCGGATTGAGCGTCGCCATCAGCGCGTTGAAGATGATCTGCTTGCCGCCCGAGGCGACGAAACAGTCCGCCGCCGTCACGTCCAGCCCGTTATCGCGCCGGAACTTGGCCGCCACGGCTTCCTTCAGCTCGGGAATGCCATCGACATTGGTGTAGCGCGTCTTGCCTTCGGCCATGGCGCGGATGGCCGCCTCGCGCACATGCAGCGGCGTGTCGAAATCCGGCTCGCCGGCGGACAGCGCGATGATATCGCGCCCCTCCTGCGCCATGGTGCGCGCCTTCTGGCTGATCGCCACCGTCGCCGACGGCGCCACGCGCTCCAATGCTTCGGACAAGAACCCCATTCGTCACTCTCCCCGGAAATCCGGGCAAACTGATACGGCCTCGCGCCATCAGGGGCAAGCTATGCCTTGGGCGGAGAAGTGGTCTCGCGCACCACCAGCCGAGCCTGCAACACCTGCTTGCCCTCGACCTGCCTGCCGCCCAGCGTCGCCTCGACGGCCCGCCGGGCGATTTCCTTCATGGGCTGCTCCATCGTCGTGAGCTTGGGCGTCGCCACCGCGCTTTCCGGCACCCCGTCGAACCCGATCACCGAGACATCATCGGGCACCGTCCGTCCGCTGCGGAACAGCCAGTCGACCGCATACATGGCGATCTTGTCCGACATGGCCAATATCGCCGTCGGCTGCTCCGGCCCGGCAAACATTTCGGCCATGACGGCATGCGTACTGGCCTCGTCTTCACGCGTCTCGAAGACCGGCGCTGTCGAGCGGTCTATCCCCGCGGCCTCCATGGCCTGCCAATAGCCCCTCGCCCGGTCCCGCGACGAGGAATAGGTGGCCGCCCGCACATAGTCCGCATCGACACGTCCGGCATTGCCGTGGCTGAGCATCGCCGACAGAATGGCCAGCCGCCGGTGTCCCAGCCCGATGACATGTTCCGCCGCAACGCGGGCGCCGGTAATGTTGTCGACGCCGATGGCCGGAATATCCCGCGCCGCCGCCGCGCCGATGGCCAGCGCGACGAAGGGCAATTGCCGCTGCCGCGTAATCTCCACCAGCCGCTCCCCGCCTTCGACGCAGAGCAGGATGAAGCCATCCACCAGCGCCGACTGCACATTCCAGTCCAGCCGCTCGTCGCTGCGCGCCGAAACCAGGGCCACGCCGGCCCCCCGGGCATCGCAGATTTCCGATATCTCGGTCATCAGGTGGCGCGCCCACGGATCTTCGAAGAAATAGCGCAGCGGCTCGATCGCCGCCACGCCCACCGCATTGACCTTGCCCTGCCGCAGCAGCCGCCCGGTCACGCTGGGGCCGGCATAACCAAGATCCTTGGCCACGGCCAGCACATGCTCGCGCACTTCGTCGCGCACGACTTCGGGCTTGCTGAACACGTTGGACGCCGTGCCCTGCGACACCCCCGCCGCCTTGGCCACGTCCTTGAGCCTGATGCTCGCTTCACCCTGCCGCGTCACTGCCCGTCGAACTCCCTTTGCATCATGCCCTCTCCTAGCAGAATTTTTGTATCGGTTCAAATTTCGCTTGACTCGGCCGCGTATCGGTTCCATTTTGAACCGGTTCAACCGCATTTCCCTATCGACATTTTGAATCGATCCAAAGGAGACTGAAAATGATCCCGGCCAGCTACCTGTTCAAGGATATCTATCGCCAGCACTGGGAAGCGCCCGCCGCCATCAAGACGCGGCGCTTCCCCGATGGCCTGCTACGCCCCCTCGCCCGCGCCGTCAGCGCCTTGCTGGCCCACCAGGACAAGACGCGCAGTCATCATTTCGGCGCCCACGCCTATGACTGACCCCATCTGTCGCCAAGGCCGGCATTCGGCTCAGATGCCGAGGCCGGCCGCCCGCCGCATTACCACGCCCTGCACCCGCCAGCCCTCATCCGGCTCGTCGGCCAGTTGATAGACCGCCTCATAGAGAAGCTGGTCCGCCCCGACGAATGTCACCACCTGCAGCACCGCGGTCTCGCTGATCCGGTTGAAGGCGCCGAAGCTATGCGTCCGCGACTCCCCGATCGCCCCATAGCCCGCCGCGGCAATGGCCTCGTCGAACATCTCGGGCTCCCCGGCGAACTGCATGCGGAACCCCTGCCCGGCAAAGCCCAGCGCCGCTGCGCCATCCTGCGCCCGAAACGCCGCGATCTGCCCGCTCACCACCGCCTGCCACGGCGCCGGCTCGCCCTGTGCCACACCGGGCGCAACCAGCGCCGCCAGCAGCATTGTCAACGCGAATATCCTGCGCATGCACGCCTCCCCGGCGGTCTCCCGCCACAGTTTCGCCGCCAAATGGTACGCGCCCGACCCCATTCGACACAAACTCGAACCGCATTCGCATGGCTTGATGCCAATATTGCGAAGACAAGGGCCTCGACGTCGATCCCATGCAGAAATCTACGTCTACCAAGCGGAAAAGTTTCAGGCTCTATGCCATTGCCTCGACGGCCATCGTGGGCCTCGGCGCAGTGGTTGCCCTGATAGCCGGCGTCACACCGGCCACTGCCGCGAACCTGGCCAGCCAGCCCGATACCCAGATCGCGGTGTTCATGGTGCCGCTGACCATCCTCGTCGTCGCGATACTGTTCGAAGCCGCGCGCATTGCCTTGCGCGGTGCTTTGCCGGCGGAAGCTCCAATTCGCCGTACGACCCGCCGCCACTGGTCCCCTGTCCAGGGCGAGGGTTGACCTCCCTGATTCCCGACGTCACTGGGCCGGCCTTGCGCCGGCCCTTTTTCTTTTTTCCGACCATCGGCCTATTGCCGCGCGATGGGTCGAGGTCCACACTTGCCGTGCGGTGCGCACCGAGGAGGATTTCAACATGCTTGTCGATACCATCCTGCAAACCAAGGGCGTGATCGTCCACACCCTGCCCGAAACCGATACGCTCGCCGATGCGGTGAACCTGCTCAACACCCACAATATCGGCGCCGTGGTCATCACCGATACCGGTGGCGCCATTATCGGCATTCTTTCCGAACGCGACATCATCCGCCGCCTCGGCAAGGATCCCACCGGCGCCCTGTCCCTCACCATAGGCAAGGCCATGACCCGCGGCGTCGTCACCTGCAAGCGCGATACCGACATTGCCGAGGTCATGGAGCGCATGACCAGCCTGCGCATCCGCCACATGCCCGTCGCCGAAACCGGCGAGCTGATCGGCATCGTCTCCATCGGCGACGTGGTCAAATACAAGATTCAGGAAGCCGAGCACGAGGCCGAAGTGCTAAGGGAATATATCGCTTCCTGATCCGGCGGGCCGTTTCGATGCTGCAGAGTTTCCTTCTTGCCCTTGTCGGCGTCGTCGCGGCCCAGGCCTCGCCCGGTCCCAACATGTTCGCCGTCATCGGGGCGGCGCTGGGCAATGGCCGTCGCGCCGCCCTGCTGGTCGTAGCCGGCATCGCCTCGGGCACCGTGGTCTGGGCAGCCCTGGCCGCATTGGGCCTCGGCGCCATCTTCGCCGCCGTGCCGGCTCTGCTCACCGCGCTCAAATTCATCGGCGGCGCCTATCTCTGCTATATGGGCTTTCGCGGCTTGCGCGCCGTGCTGCGCGGCACCGAAGCCGCTCTGCGCGCCGAAACCCGCACCCTGTCCGACAGCGCTGCCTGGCGCCGCGGCTTCTTCGTGGTCATGACCAATCCCAAGGCGCTGCTGATGTGGATGGCGCTGGCCACCTTCCTCTTTGGCACCGGCCTCACGCCCGGCCAGGTCCTGCTCTTCGGCCCGGTCGTCGCGCTTTCGGCCACGCTGATCTATGGCTTTTACGGCGTCATGTTCTCCACCGGCCTCGCCAGCCGCGGCTATGCCCACTTCTGGCGCTGGATCGAAGCCGCCTTCGGCACCGCCTTCAGCGCCCTGGGCCTCACCCTGCTCATCTCCGGCCTGCGCGATCTCAGGCCGTAGTGGAGGGCGCATGAAGCGACTGTTCTTGTGGATTCTGGGCATCGTGGCGGTACTGGCCGTCGCCCTGTTCCTCGCCTTCCGGCTCAGCCCCTGGCCCACTGTCCTTGTCATCCAATACGCCTTCGGCAAGGGCGATGCCGCCTCCGAGGCGCGGCTGGTCAAGCATGTGCCGCCAGGCATCGTCACCCGCACCGACCTGCCCTACGGCACCGGTCCCACCGAAATCTTCGACCTCAACCTGCCGCCCAACGCCTCCACCCCACTGCCCGTCATCGTCTGGGTGCATGGCGGCGCCTGGATCGCCGGCAGCAAGGCCGGCGTCGCCAACTATCTCAAGGTGCTGTCCGGCCAGGGCTATGCTACGGTCGGCGTGGAATATTCCACCGGCTATGGCACCAGCTATCCCACCCCGGTCCGCCAGGTGAATGCCGCGCTGGGCCATGTCTCGACCCATGCTGCCGAACTCGGCATCGACCCTGATCGCATCATCCTGGCCGGTGATTCCGCCGGCGCCCAACTGGCCGCCCAGGTCGCCAATATCATCACCGACCCGGCCTATGCCGGACAGGTCGGCATCGAGCCCCAGATCGACCCGGCGCAGTTGCGCGGCGTACTGCTGGTATCCGGCGCCTATGACATGCAGGCCGCCACCGTCCCCGGCGGCGACATGTCGTGGTTCGTCAATACCGTGCTCTGGGCCTATTCGGGCGTGAAGGATTTCGTCGAGGACGAACAGTTCACCCTCGCCTCCGTCGCCCACTATGTCACGCCGGCCTTCCCGCCCGCCTATATCACCAGCGGCAATGGCGACCCGCTGTCTCCGCAGGCCGAACGCCTCGCCGCCTCGCTGTCAGGCATGGGTGTGCCTGTGTCGAGCCTGTTCTATCCAGCCGACCACGCGCCCGCTCTGCCGCACGAATACCAGTTCAACCTCGACACGCCGGAAGGCATGGCATCGCTCGACAAGATGCTGGCCTTCCTGCGAACCACGCTGGCTTCGTCCTCGCGCTGAACCACCGGCTCCATCCCCTTCTCCCCTCGTGGGAGAAGGTGCCCGAAGGGCGGATGAGGGGGCACTCACGCCAGCCGCATCAATCCCGCCGCCGTCGGGCCAAACCCGCATTGCCGATAAAACCCCTCCAGATGCGGCTCGAAATCCACATGCAGCCACCGCGCCCCGCGCTGCCGCGCCACGTCAGCCGCGCGCTCCACCAGTTTCGAAGCAATCCCCTGCCGCCGAAACGCCTCGTCCACGCAGGTATCGAGAATGAAGGCATGCACGCCGCCATCCCAGGCGACATTGACGAAGCCGACCAATCGAGCGCCGTCATAGGCGCCCACATGCGTCAGGCTCCGCTCCAGCAGCGGCTGGAAGCTCGCCGGTCCCTCATCGCCCCATGCCACGAGCCACAGCCGCCGCATCGCCTCGTCGGTCGGAAACGGGTCCGTCACGATCTCGATGGTCAAAAGCCCGCTCCCGTTTCTTACCAACCTGACCAAGTCTTCACCCGGCCGCAAGGTCCTGAACAGGCGACACAATCTAGGGTCATTCCTGCCGGATCAACCGGCTCCCATGCAAAGGACCCTACCATGAAGACGATCACCACGACCGCCATTGTGGCACTGATGACGGCCTCTATCGGCCTGACCGCCATTGTCCCCACCTACGCCCAGGACGCCGCGCCCGCCCAGGAACAGAGCTTCCGCCAGGGCGGTCCGGGCTTCCATCTCCGCCAGGACGGTTTTGGCGGTCCCGGCCGCGGTGGCCTGGTCGATTTCCTTGGCGGCAGTACCGAAGCGGTCGAAATCGCCCTCGTCCGTCTCAGCCACGCCGTCGAGATGACATCCGAGCAGCAGGCCTTGTTCGATACCCTCAAGACCGACGCGCTGGCTGCCGCCGAAACCTTCACCACCGCCACCGCGGCCCTGCGCCCCGCTGACGACCAGGCAGCACCAGGCATTTCCGAGCGCCTGCAAAACCGCATCGCCTTCGAAACCGCGCGCCTCGCCGCCCTCGAAGCCGTGCAGCCGGCCGCCACCGCCTTCTTCGACAGCCTAACCGCCGAGCAGCAGACGCAGTTGACGCCGCAGCGCCCCGATCGCGGCGACAGGCCCCGTCATTTCGGCAAGGGTGGCCCCCGCCATATGGGCCAGCAGGGCGGCCCGGCCGCGCCAGCCCCCGCCTCCAAGGGCTAGGCAATCCGCAAACCCCGGCGCTCAACCGCCGGGGTTTGCTTTTTCACGGCCTTCCACTACCAATCGGAGACCACCCGACTGGATAGATCATGACCGCCCTGCCCCTCGATCCCGCCCGTATCCGGGCCGAATTCCCCGCTTTTGCCGAACCGTCCCTCCAGGGCCAGGCCTTCTTCGAAAATGCCGGCGGCTCCTATACGTCGCGCGCCGTGCTCGACAAGCTCGACCACTATTACCGCGCCACCAAGGTCCAGCCCTATGGCCATTACCCGGCCTCGCAGGCGGCCGGCGCCGCCATGGATCTCAGCTTCGAGCGCCTGGCCCAGGCCCTCAACGTCACCGCCGACTGGATTCATTTCGGTCCCTCGTCCTCGGCCAATACCTATGTGTTGGGCAATGCCTTTGCCTTCTGGCTGAAGCCGGGTGACGCCGTCATCGTCACCAATCAGGATCACGAGGCCAATACCGGCGCCTGGCGCAAGCTGGCGAAAATGGGCGCCGAAATCCGCGAATGGCAGGTCGATCCCTTGACCGGCCGCCTCGCACTGGCCGATCTCGACAAGCTGCTCGACAGCAAGGTCAGGCTGATCGCCGCCCCGCATTGCTCCAACGTCTCCGGCGAGATCAATCCGGTGGCGGAAATCGCCGCCCGCGCCAAATCCGTCGGCGCCGTTACCGCCATCGATGGCGTCAGCTACGCCCCCCATGGCCTGCCGGACCTCGCGGCTTTGGGCGCCGACATCTATGTCTTCTCCGCCTACAAGGTCTATGGCCCGCATCAGGGCGTCATGGCCGTGCGGCCGGAGTTGGCCATGTCGCTCCCCAATCAGGGCCACTTCTTCAACGACAACAAGCTGCGCTACCGCCTGACCCCGGCCGGCCCCGACCACGCCCAGATCGCCGCCGCCTCGGGCATTGTCGACTATCTCGAAACCGTCGCCGCCATCGCCGGCACCAATGTCGAGGGTACAAACCCCTTCCGCCGCGCCCACGCCGCCATGCGCGCCCAGGAAGTGGCCCTGGCCACGCCCCTGCTCGATTACCTGCGCAAGAAGAACGCCGTCCGCATCATCGGCCCCGACGATCCCAATCTGCGCGCACCCACCATCGCCCTGGGCCTAACCGAACCCGGCGCCGCCATCGCCGCGCGCCTGGCAAAGCACAAGGTCATGGCCGGCGGCGGCCACTTCTACGCCTACCGCCTGCTCGAAGCCGTCGGCATCGACCCCAACCACGGCGTGTTGCGGCTATCCTTCGTGCATTACACAACGCCGGAAGAGATACAGCAGTTGATCGCTGCGTTGGATGAAGAACTGCCCTAGTCGCGCCCACCAGATCCACCCTCCCCCTTGAGGGGAGGGTAGCGTAACTCGGCCCATCAGGGCCGTTAGTGAAGCTAGGGAGGGGGTGTCGGACTCCTCCGCATACCCAGCGCATGCGGCGCTCTCGACACCTCCACCCTTGATCCCTCCCCACAAGGGGGAGGGAGACGACTGAAAAATCTCGCCAACAACGAGTCCCCAACTCATGTCCCGCCCCGTCGCCGCCCTGCTGCTCCTGATCTGCACCATGCTCTGGGGCTTTGCCTTCATCGCGCAGAAATCGGCCATGGATTCCATGGGTCCGCTCACCTTTGCCGGCGTCCGCTATCTGCTCGGCGGCCTCCTCGTCCTGCCGCTGGCTCTCTGGGAACGCCGCCGCCGCACCGCGCCGCTGACCGGCGTGCATTGGGGCTTCATTGCCGGCATGAGTCTCGTCTTCTTCATTGGCTCCTGGCTGCAACAGGCGGGCCTGGCCACCACCACGGCCACCAATGGCGGCTTCCTCACCGGGCTCTACGTCTTCTTCGTGCCGGTGCTGGGCTTCCTGCTGTTCCGCACCCGCCCCCATCCGATCATCTTCGTCTGCGTGCCGCTGGCTTTGGTCGGCATCTACTATCTCAATGGCGGTGGGCTCGACAGCTTCACCCAAGGCGACGGCCTCATCACCGTCAGCGCCGTGTTCTGGGCCATGCATGTCATCCTGCTCGGCCATGTCGCCCGCGCCACGGGCCTGCCCATCTTCGTCTCGGCGGTCAGCTTCCTTGTGGCTGGGGCGGCGGCGCTGTCACTGGCCTTCGTCATCGAAACCCCGAGCTGGGAGGGTATTTCCGCCGGCTGGATCGAGATCGCCTATGCCGGCATTCTGTCCACCGCCGTGGCCTTCACCTTCCAGGCCATCGGCCAGCAATATGTGCCGCCCGCCAATGCCGCCATCATCCTCTCGGCCGAAAGCCTTTTCGCGGCCATTGGCGGTGCGCTGATCCTGGGCGAACGCCTGCCGCCCATCGGCTATGCCGGCGCCACGCTGATCTTCGTCGCCATCCTCGCCGTCGAAGCCCTGCCCCCGCTCTGGGAAAGGCGCCGGGCGCATGTGGCGCGAACGACGAACTGAGGACCTATTCGGTGTAGCGATACATCCGATACGACTTGCAGATCACGAAGGCCACGCAGCCCTTGAGGACGATTTCGTCCTCCCCGACCTGGGTGATGGTGCCGCCGGCCCGCTGCCCGTAAATGCTGAGGTCACCCTTCCACTGATGGGGCTTCACCTGCCGCGCATGGTCGATCAGCAGCGTATTGAGATAGGGCAGGTTTTCCGCATTGTCGGCGCCGCGCCCCAGCCAGATCAGCGTAGCGCATAATTGCGTGCCGTCCCCGCACAGCTCCACGCTGTAGCGGGAATCCCGCATCTCGATCTCCCAGATCCCCTCGGGAGAGGCCAGTGCCGGCTGCGCCAGCATCGCCAATGCGCCAAGCACGAGAACAGGTTTCCGCATCACAAAATACTCCAGGCTGTGGACAACCAGCCTGCCCCAGCCAAGCTGAACTGCTCCTGAACGATATCTGACCGATCGCGTCACGTCCCCGTCATACAAGATCGTTAAATCTTGCCCCGTTCCCGGCCCATCCCCCATGGGTCCGAACCCGCCGCGCCCCACGTCCCCAACGTCGCGCCCGGCCTTTTGGAGAGTGCGGCCGCCAACCCCCACTCTCCCTGCCGATCCAGTCGGCATTCTGGCCGCCCCGCTGGGCGGCCTCTTTTTTGTGGAGCATATCTCTTTGCACTCGCGCCCGGCAGGCCGCTCCGGCACAACGGAGCCATGGCCAAGCTCTATTTCTCCTACGCGGCGATGAATGCCGGCAAGTCCACCTTGCTGCTGCAGGCCGCCTATAACTATCGCGAGCGCGGCATGCGGCCGCTGCTCTATACCTCCTCGCTCTACGTCGAAAACGGCATCGGCCTCATCGCCTCGCGCATCGGTATTTCCGAACCCGCTTCGCTCTATTCGGCCGAAGACGATCTCTACCATTCCATCCGCGAGGAGACCGAAACCGGCAAGGTCGATTGCGTCTTCGTCGATGAAGCCCAGTTCCTCACGCCCGACCAGGTCTGGCAGCTTGCCCGCGTCAGCGACCGCCTGCGCATTCCCGTCATGTGCTTCGGCCTGCGCACCGATTTCCAGGGCAATCTCTTCCCCGGCAGCCGGGAATTGCTGGCCATTGCCGATACACTGCGCGAAATTCGCACCATCTGCGAATGCGGCGCCAAGGCGACCATGGTGGTGCGCCAGAGCGCCGATGGCCGCGTGCTCACCGCTGGCGAGCAGGTCTCGATCGAGAAATCGGTCTATATCTCGCTGTGCCGCAAGCACTGGGAAGAAGCGGTCGGCCGCTGGCCGGTGAAAGGACCCTGATCATGGACAATGCCAACGCCGAGCCCAAGGGCGCCCTCACCATCCGCACCCTTGCCATGCCGGCCGATACCAATCCGTCCGGCGATATTTTCGGCGGCTGGGTGCTGAGCCAGATGGATATTGCCGGCTCCATCGCCGCCCATGAACGCGTCAAGGGCCGCACCGTCACCGTCGCGGTCGAAGCCATGACCTTCATCGCCCCGGTCAAGGTCGGCGATGTCCTGTGCATCTACACCACGGTCGAGCGCGTCGGCACCACTTCCATCACCGTGGGCATGGAAGCCTGGGCCCGCCGCAACCGCCTGGCCGACCGCGTCAAGGTCACCCAGGGCCGCTTTGTCTACGTCGCCCTCGATGATGACGGTCAGAAACGCCGCATCGATCCCTGAACGTGCCCGATGCAAGCTGAACGATTTCGTTCAGCCGGCGTTCAGCCAGTACGTGATTTGTTGCTACCATCGACCGGTCCGGTCGCGTTGGAGTGCGTTTATGAGAATCCGCCTGCTCGTCGCCGCTATTGCCGCCATCGTCGCGGCCAGCATCGTCCCGGCCTTTGCCGATATTGGCCGGACAACCCAGCAGACCAGGGTCTACCAGAGCAACAGCGCCGGCTCCGCCCTCGTCGGCACCCTGCCGGCAGGACAGAACATCGAGGGCCAGTGCCAGCGCGATGGCTGGTGCCGGATTACCGGTGGCGGTCTAAGCGGCTGGGTGCAGCGTAACGACGTCGTCCTCCAATCGGTCAGCCCGCCTCAGCCTCAGCCTCAGCCGCAGCCCCCTCGGCCGCAGCCGCAGCCACAACCCCAGCCGAATCCGGGCTGGCCCTGGCCCCAGCCCTGGCCGCAGCCACAGCCGCCGCGCCCGCAGCCGCCGGTCTTCGACGAAGCCGGAGCCTGCTTCTATAGCGAGCTCAATTTTCGCGGTTCCAGCTTCTGCGTTGATGAGGGCGATTCCTATAGCCGCCTGAACAACTGGGACAACAGGATCCGCTCGGTCGAAGTCTTTGGCGGTGCCCGTGTCGATCTCTGCAGCGATGAGCGTTACCGGGGCTACTGCGTTACCCTGCGCAGCAATGCCTCTCGCCTGCCCACCGAGCTTGATCGCCGCGCATCGTCACTGGACGTTTACTAACCTGGCAAACCAATATTCACCGGAACTCTTTCTTCCCGGTTCCGTTTCTTGAACAATCAAAAGCTGAAGCGTCAGCGGCCGCCAAGCGTCGCCCCATTCCGGGGCCGGCCAAACAGCACAGAGGAGCTCAGACAGATGAATCGCCACACTCGCAAGATGTTGCTGAATATCGCCACCGGCATCGCCGTGGCCGCAACCGCCGCCGTCGTCTTCCTGCCGGCTGCCTATGCAGCGCCCGGCGTCGTGACCGGCAATGTCAATGTGCGCTCCGGCCCGGGAACCAATTATGGCGTGGTCGATGTCGCCACCCGCGGCACCCAGGTCGATGTGCAGCGCTGCCAGGGCTCCTGGTGCTATGTCACCAAGCCCGGCCCGGACGGCTGGGTTTCCGCCAGCTACCTGAGCGCCGGCGGCCGCCCGGTCAATCCGAGCCAGCCCGGCCTTTCCTTCGGCTTCACCATCGGCGGCCCCAACGGCCCGCAGATCAGCATCGGCGTCGGCAACCAGCCCCAGCCGCCGGTCATCCGTCCGCCGCGTCCGCCGGTCATCCAGCCGGTCTATGACGAAGTCTGCTTCTTTGACCGCACCAGCTTCCGCGGCACCAGCTTCTGCATGGAATCGGGCGACAGCATCCGCAACCTGGGCGATTGGACGGACCGCATTTCCTCCATCGAAAATCGCGGTGGTCTGCAGGTCCAGGTCTGCTCGGAAAGCAGCTATCGCAACTGCCGCACCTACACCACCAGCGCCTCGTCGCTGGGCGATTTCGACGACTACGTCGCTTCGATCCGCGTGCGCTAGTCAGCGAACGCTGTTCGCAGCAGGGCGCGGCTTCGGCCGCGCCCTTTTCGTTTTGCCCCTTGGAGCGGACCGCCTGCCGCGCTACGCTGGCGCCATCGAGAGCATCCGGGATTCAGCCATGCGCCATGTTACCCGCTTCCTGACGGCCCTTGCCGGCATCATGCTACTGGCCATGGCGCCCGCCTTTGCCGCCTCGGAAACCGGCACCCATGCCTGGAGCAGCGATACGCTCATCCTGCGCGAGGGGCCGGGCCTGGCCTATGCCGTGACCGGCGAAATCGCCGCCGACCAGCAGATCAAGGTGCTGCGCTGCCAGAAACTCTGGTGCGCCGTCGATGGCCTCGGCGGTCGCGGCTGGACCGGCAAGCAATCCGTGGTCTTCGGCCTCACCTCGGCCGACTGGCCCGGCGGCGTCAATCCGGACTATCCCGCCGGTGGCCCCGGCATGGTCTGCTTCTACCGGGGCACCAACTTCACCGGCGCCGAACTCTGCGTCGGCCCCGGCCGCGTCATCCACGATCTGGCTCTGCTCGGCCTCGACAACAGCTTCGCCTCCGTCAGGGTCGATGGCAATGTCTCGGCCGCCGCCTGCCGCGACCGTGGCTTCCAGTCCTATTGCGAACGCATCATCGCCTCCCAGCCGACCCTCGCCCCCTACCTCCGCCGCGCCCTGAGCTCGATCCGGGTGTATTGAGGCGGGCCACCATGAGCCGGGCCTCCCCTCTCCCCTCGTGGGAGAGGGTGGTTTTCCGCGTTCAGCGGAAAACCGGGTGAGGGGGCTGCGCCCTCCCATGCTTCAATGCCAGCGGACAGCTCAGCGCCCCCTCATCCGCCCTTCGGGCACCTTCTCCCACAAGGGGAGAAGGCAAAACCCAAAACCTAGAGGATCGAAGGGCCGGGTGTAGCCACCCACCATGCCTCATTCATCTTTCCACGGCCCTGCCCGCCCATTCTGACCACCCTCGCTAAACACCCCATTCAGCGGCAGTTCAGCGCCAATATTGTTCATTCGCCCTCGGAAACAGGCGGCATTTCACGCCCCTGCAAGTCAAACGAGGGTCTTTCGAAATGAACATCAAGCACATCACTGCTATGTCTTCCGCCGCCGCCGTCGTCCTGCTGTCGACTGCCGCCGCCTTTGCTCAGCCCGGCGTCGCCACCGGCGCGGTCAATGTCCGCACCGGGCCCGGCACCTCCCATGCCAAGGTCGGCACGCTCAGCCCCGGCGAACTGGTCGATGTCCTCGACTGCCAGGGCTCCTGGTGCTTCGTCGATCGCAATGCCGGCACCGATGGCTGGGTCTCGGCCAATTATCTCAAGCCTGCCGCCGCCCAGCCGGCGCCCGGCCCGTCCAAGCCCGATATTCCGTTCAATTTCGGCGTTACCGTCGGCCCCGGCGGCCCGGCCTTTTCCTTCGGCATCGGCGATGCGCCGCTGCCCGCCCCGCCGGCCCCCGCCGCACCCAAGGTCTGCTTCTTCAAGAGCACCAATTTCAGCGGCAGCCAGTTCTGCGTCAGCCCCGGCGACAGCAATCCCACCCTGGCCGGCAGTTGGAACAACGCCATCTCCTCGATCAGCATCGAGGGCGGCGCCCAGGTCACCGTCTGCAAGAACAACTGGTATGGCGGCATGTGCACCACCATCACCACCTCCAAGAGCTCGCTCGGCACCTACGACAACGCCATTTCGAGCTTCCAGGCGCTCTGACCGCCCCGCTCGGAACGACCAGCGCCACCCCGCGGGGTGGCGCTGCATTGTTGTTGCGGACCGATGGATTTCATCAAAACTCCGTCCTACCATACCCCCGCTGACCCGAGTCTGTGAGGAGACGCCGGAGGGCAGCTTTGGGGGAGACAACAACTATGCCACGCATATCCGAATACTATTTTCGCACGGCCATCCTGTTCCTGATCGTGGGCATTGCCATCGGCATCCACATGTCGATCAGCCAGAACCACAATGTCATCGGCGCCCACGCCCATATCAACCTGCTCGGCTGGGTCACGTCTGCCGTGTTCGGCGGCTATTACGCCCTGAACCCGGCCAAGGCATCCGGCCGCCTGCCGATGATCCAGTACTTCGTCTATGTCATCGGCGTCGTGCTGATGGCCGCCTCGCTCTACCTGCTGCTGCAGGGCAACACCGCCCTCGAGCCGCTGGTCGCCGCCGGCTCGCTCATCACCTTTGCCGGCGTCCTGCTTTTCGCCTGGGTGGTGTGGACCCCGGCCCGCTAGCAGGTTCCAAAATACGTCGAGCGCCGTCCTGATGGACGGCGCTCTGTCTGGCAGCATCTTTGCTGGGAATGCAGGACTGACGCTGCCAACTCCGGGAGGAGGTCGGCGGGGCTACTCCCCGAAAAACATCGGATACAGCCGGTCGGCAAAGGGCCGCACCGCCTGCGCATGCACCATGCCGCTTTCCCGCGCCCGCTGCGCCTCGGCAATATGCAGCACCATGTCCTGGCGCAATTCGGCCTTCTGCTCGTCGCTCAGCGCCGATGCTTCGAGCATGGCGACCACGTCGCGGAACATCGCGTCGAACTCATCCTGCGGAATGGTCGCCATATAGCCGGTCACCACCTCGTCAAACGTAGCGACCCAGTCCGCCTCGCCGAACCCGGCGGCGGCGATATAGCCGTTATAATCGAGCTCCAGGAACACATCGCCCGCGCCGTAGTAGATGTCCTCGCCGCTTTCCTCGGAGATTTTCTCCATGATCGTCACCACGGTACCCACGCGGTTCGTATCGAGCGCCACGACCGGCACGGCAAAACCCGCCAGCATGGCGAAAGCCACGATCGTCTTCTTGAAAAAGTTCATGTTCTTTACTCTTAGAAAGTCAGCTTGAGCCCGACCGATCCGGAGATCGACGGATCGCGGCCATTGGTTGCGGCATGCACCGAGCCTGACAGCGCCAGGTTGTCGGCAATCTGGTGATCCAGTTCGAGTCCGGCGCGCAGCCAGGTGGCGCTCCGCGTGCCCCCACCCAGGCTGAAATCGAACAGGCCGATCACATTGCCCTTGGCCGCCGGCGCGTCGCCGCTGCGATGCACCACCTCGAAACTGGTGGTCAGCATGGTCTGCGTCGAAAATTCGGTCATCGCCGCCACGCCCAGTCGCATCTCGGCCATGCCAAGCGTCTGCGCATCGAAATGCGCCGGGAACGGGCCGCCCGTTTCGGTAAAGGCGGAGATATGCTGCCGCCCGAGCGCCACCGACGCCCAGGGATTGATCGTCGTATTGCCGATCTGCGCCGCTTCCAGCCAGTCCGCCCGCAACCGGATCACGCCTGCGCCGAGGCCCGTCTTGCCGTTCGAATAGACCGTCGCCGCGCCATTGCTGTAGCCACGATGGAGTTCGGCATTCCAGCCGCCCAGCATGCCGGTCACCGACAGCAGCAGCGGCGTGCCATCCGGCTGCCAGTCCACCTCGCCGATCACATATTGCCCGTTGAGCCGGCTCGACCCACCCCAGCGCCAGCGACTGCCAGGAGCCGCTGGTGCCCACGCCCAGCCCTGCCTTGACAGTGCCGCCCAGCAGATCGACACAGCCACCGGCTTCCGCCAGTGCCAGCCCGGTGCCGCTTTCCCCATGTAGGCCGAAATCGCCCGTGGCCCACATGCAATGGCCATCCTCCAACCGCCCCTGCTGCATCAGCGGCCGGTGATGCGCCCCGTTCATCGGCAGCCAGGTCAGGAACTCGCCGGCACTGGCAATCTGCGTCGTGGAAAACAGTGAGCGCTGGTATTCCGCCACATCCATCAGCCCGCCCGGGCCATCGCCGGTGACGCGGGCGATAAAGGCGCCCGACGATGGGTCAGAGTTGCTCATGAGCCCGGCAATGACCCGACCATTGTCGGAAACCGCCGTGGCGTCGGTCAGCACCTGTCCGTCTGCGAGCGTAACCCCGTGCCGCCCCAGCCAGTCATGCAGCGATTCCATGCCGGTTTCTTCGGTCCAGCGGAAGGCCAGCGTGCCCTCGCTCCCGACCTCCCCCGCACTGCTCCAGCCCACGACATAGGCGCCATCGCGCGATACGGCCCTGGCCTCGCTTTCCGCATCGGAGCGCGCGGGCACCAGCGTACCCAGATCATACATCTGCGCATTGCCTGCCACGCCGCCCGTGGCTCCTTCCACCCAGCGGAACGCCCGGTCGATGCCATCCGCATCGGCAGCGGAGCCGACAACGATCCGCCCATCCGCGGAAATATCGAGCGCGGCGGAGGAACCGCTGTCGATCCCGGTGAACGAGCCGAGATCGAGCGGAAGCCTGGCGCCCGGATCGCCTGCCTCCAGCCCCGACAGATCCCAGCGCACCGCCCGCGAAGCGGTCGCGTTCCCATCGCTATAGCCGGCGGCATAGCGGCCATTGTCCGAAATCGTCCAGGCGGCCCAGTTATTGGCGTCGTCCAGCCCGTCGAGCCGGTACATTTCCACATTGTCCACCTCGCCGGTGGTCGCGTCCTTGATCCAGGCCCAGGCGCGCGTCATGCCCGGGCGGATATAGGAGCCGACCACCCGCGTGCCGTCACCGGAAACGTCACGCGCTGCCATATGTGCATTGGGAATACTGGGATAGAGCAGACCCAGGTCGATCGGCACGCCATTCGGCGCGTCCCACAGGAAGGCCCGGTTGTAACCGGCCAGGTTCTGCGAATACCCCACCACCCAGCGGGCATCCCCGCTCATCCCGTAGATGCGCGACGTACCGGTCCCGAAACCGGGCAGGCTCGTCACGCCGCCGGGCTCCTGATAATAGCCGGTATCGATGTGGTTGACCGCGTCTGTAACATTCCCGACGAAAATGCTGCCATCGGCGCTGAGCGCCGGAATGTCGTAATAGTGGTAGCCGAGGTCCGGCCGCGACGGGTCGAGGATTTCGCCCGCAGCTTCGGCCTTTGGCATGGTGACGATGGCCGTCGTGCCCAGCAGCATCGCCATGCCCGCCAGCCGCCATCCCCCGCGCCTGCGTGAAGCCGTGCCGAACGATCGTGTTGCCATGTCCCTCTCCTGAAACGCAAAATCGGCCCCGGAAGGGGCAGGGATTGCGAACTAGGAGACGGACGCCAAAGGTTCAACGCATATGCCCTTGGGGCATAATCATTGCTGCCGCGCATAATTCCCATGCGGCCAAAACAAAGGCGCCACCCTGATTCAGGGGGCGCCACCGGTCGGTTCTGCGTTTTGGGAATGCAGGGGAAACCGACCGGAACTCGAGCGGACCGCCCGTGGCGTCCGTATCAGCCGGTCGTGGCGCGCCTAGAACGCCGCCTTGAGGCCCACCGAGCCCGCGACACTGGGATCGCGGCCATTGCTGGCCACATGCACCGAAGTCGACAGTGCCAGATCCTCGGTCACCTTATGGTCGAGTTCGAGGCCGGCCCGCAGCCAGGTCTGCCCATAGCTGCCGCCACCGATATTGAAGGCGAACAGCCCATCCACCGTCCCCTTCGCCGCCGCGGCCGTACCCGTCCGATGCGCCACCTCGAATGTGGTGCTCAGCCTGGTCTGGTCGGAAAATTCCGTCACCGCCGTCAGGCCGAGACGGATATCGGCACTCGACAGGTTCTGCGCGTCGAACTTGGCCGGGAACGGCCCGCCGGTTTCCGCATAACCATCCACATGCACATGGCCGAACCCGATGGAGGCATAGGGATTGAAGCTGGTATTGCCGAGCTGCCCCGCTTCCAGCCAGTCCGCCCGCACGCGCACCACGCCGCCAAAGGCATTGGTCTGCCCGCTCGACATCGCCGTCGCAGCACCATTGGAATAGGCCCGGTCGATATCGGCCTGCCAGCCGCCCAGCATGCCGGTCAGCGAGAACAGCAGCGGCGTGCCGTCGGGCTGCCAGTCGGCCTCGCCCAGCATGTACTGGCCCGCCATGCGCGCCGACCCGCCCAGCGCCAGGTCCTGCCACGAGCGGCTGATACCGACCGCCGTCCCCAGCCGCACCGAGCCGCCCGCCAGGTCGATGCAGGCACCCGCCTCGGCCAGCCCCATGCCCGTGGATGTGCCGCCATGATGGGCCATATCCCCGTGGCCCAGGCGCACATGTCGCCACTCAGGTTCGGCGTCATCATCAACGGCCGGTGATGCGCCCCATTCATCGGCAGCCAGCTCAGATATTCGCCGGCATTCGCAATCCCTGCGGAAGCGAACAGCGTCGAGTGATATTCCTCGACATCCATCAGGCCGCCGGGCAAATCCCCGTCGATCCGGGCGATGTAACCCCGTTTCTCGCCCGCGGCATTGGTCATCGATCCGCCGACAACCCCGCCATCGCCGGATACGGAAAGCGCCGTCGTGAGCTGATTGCTCCCTGCTTGCACGCCGTTGGCGGCCAGCCAGTCGGCCACCGAGATCATCCCGCTTTCCTCTTCCCAGCGGAAAGCGGTCGATTGCAAGGCGCTGTCCCGCGACATTCCCACGACGACGCTGCCGTCGGCGGAAACGGCCTTGGCCGAACTGTAGGTATCGTCGCCCAGCACCCCGAGATCATGCATCTCTTCATTGCCAGCAGCGCCGCCCACACTGCCTTCGACCCAGCGGAAGGCGCGAACCGAAACATTGTCTTCCAGTCTCGAATGCCCGACGACCACGCTGCCATCGGCCGATACCGCCTGGCCGGAGGCCAGGTTGCCGCCCAGCGTGCCGAGGTCCTCGATGCCCGCGCTGCCCATCTCCGCCAGCCGGCTCAAATCCCAGCGGGTTGCGGTCCCCTCCGTACCGTTATTGCTGTCGCCCACTGCAAACTGGCCATCGGCCGAAACAGCATTAGCATAGGTTATGTTGAAGCCAGCGACACCGCTGAGCTCATACATCTCCTGGTTATGCCCCACCCCCTGATCGCTGTCCTTGATCCAGGCAAAGGCGCGAACCCCATTGCTGTCGTTTAGGGACCATCCGACCACGACATTGCCGTCATGGGATACGCCATAAGCCTCGGCCGTGGAGGATGCCGCCGCCGCCAGCGTTCCGATATCCCTAACGCCATCGGCTTCCGTCCAGCGAAATGCGCGTATAACGCCCATGCCTTCCCTGACAGCGCCAACGGCGACCTCACCATTGCCCGAGAGCACGCGGCTGTTGACGCTGCGATGCGTTTCCGGCCCGTCGAGCCGGACATA
This sequence comes from Devosia ginsengisoli, assembly GCF_024707105.1. Lineage (GTDB taxonomy): Bacteria > Pseudomonadota > Alphaproteobacteria > Rhizobiales > Devosiaceae > Devosia > Devosia ginsengisoli_A. Next base: position 391,878 of record NZ_JANQAJ010000013.1, read on the forward strand.
TCGCTCTCCGTTCCAGTGATAGCTCTCATAAATCCCGCCATTCCACCTGCTCATCAGCGCCATTCGTCCATCGGCGCTGAGCCCAACGACTTCCTCCACGCGCGGCAGGCCCAGGATTTCCGGATCGATCAACTGCCCGAATGCCTGCCTTGGCACCAGCATCAATACCGTCGTTCCCAGCAACATGCCGGCCAGCATCGCCCGGCCATTTCGGCCCCTGCTCGCCAGAGTTCCACGCGCAACAACCGCCATCGCTATCTCCCGAAAAGGCAAAAGACCGGCCCCTTTCACGGAAGCCGGTCCTGCCAACTAGGTGACTCTGCTCGCGCCCTCAACGCAGTGGACCGCTGCTCATAACCAATGCCCTCGCGCAAAACCGCCGCTCAGCTATCCTCCAGGTCGCGCCGGTAGATCCCCGGCGACACGCCGAACCGCCGCCGGAAGGCGGTGATGAAATTCGACGGCTGGCGATAGCCCATCATCCAGGCCAGTTGCTTGAGCGGAATGTCGAGCCCCTCTTCCAGCATCCGCCGCGCCGCGATCAGCCGCGCTTCCAGCAGGTAGCTGAACACCGTCGTTCCGAAGAGCTGCCGGAAACCCAGGTTGAGCCGCTTGGGCGCAAGCCCCACCGACCGTGCCAGCGCCACCAGGTCCGGCGGCGCGGCCAGGTCGGCCAGCAGCCGTTCCCGCGCTTCCCGCACGCGAATGAGTTCGCGCGCACTGAGTTCCCCCGGCGCGATCGGCTCCTCCGCCAGCACATCCATCTGGTGGGCAATCAGTTCCAGCGTCTTGGCCCGCTGGTAGAGCGCGCCCATCCGCCCCTGATAGATCGGGGTCATCAGCTCCTGCGCCGCCCGCAGCGCCCCCGCCGACATGGCCCGCATCAGCGAGATCGGCTCGGCCCGCCCCTCCAGCACGCGTGCCACCAGCTCCGGCACGCCATCGTCACTGGCCATCTGTTCGAGCGCGTCCGGCGTCAGCATCACGGCCACCGAGCGATAGTCGGCCTGCCCGCTGATATCGTAGCGCAACTGGCGCTCCGACAAGCTCACCGCATACATCTGCCCCGGCAGCCGCCAGTCCTGCGTCTCGTTGCCCTCGGCCACGATACTGCCGGCCCCACCCAGCAGGCACCCGATCACCAGGTTGCGCGATGGCATTTCACCGGTCGGGGAAAGGCTGTATCCGCTCGGCGAACTTCCTCCGCCGGCAAACATGGAAATGCCGTCCTGTATGATGGCATGTTCCATGAAGATGCTGAGGGCGGCATCGGCGACCGTGATACGCCCGGCGCCGTCGAAGCCGCGGACCACGCCTTTTCGTGCGCTGGCAAAGGACCACTCTCTCCTGCTGCCGACCGGATACGGCCGGCTGGCATTCCAGTTTACTGAATTCCTGTTGATTTGCGGGGCTCCACGCTATGCAATTGGAGCCCTCCCACTTCGCTGCTTCGCCCCGGCGGGACAACCCGGCGACCCCTCGCGCATAACGATCGCCGTTGCGCATAATGCGCGCCGCTATTCGGCGGCTTGTGCCCGATAGGCTCCCGGCGCCACGCCGAAGCGGCGGCGGAAGGCGGTGGCGAAATTGGTCACCTGCCCATAGCCCAGCTCCCAGGCCAGTTGCTTGAGCGAGAGCGGCGTGCCGCCCTCCAGCGCCGCCCGCGCGGCGTCAAGCCTGGCATCGCGCAGATAGTTGAACACCGTCGTGCCATAGAGGCCGCGGAAGCCGCGATTGAGCCGCTTGGGCGTCAGGCCCACATCCAGCGCCAGTGTCTCCAGGTCCGGCGGCTCGCGCAGGTCTTCCAGCAGGCGCTCGCGCGCGCGGCGCACCCGCGCCAGTTCCTTGGACGTCAGCGCGCCGCGATCGTCGTCCACCTCGAACCGGTCGAACAGATGCGCCAGCAACTCGAGCACCTTGGCCTGCCGGAACAGCACCCGCATCGATCGGTCATAGGGCATGCGCAGCAGCATGTGGCTGATGGCCCGCAATGGCCCCGAAATCGCGGCCACATCGGCCAGGTCGTCCACCCGCCCTTCCAGCACGTTGCGCACCACATCGGGCAGACGGCCATCGCTGCCCAGCAGGTCCAGCGCCTCCGTTTCCAGCCGCAGCGCAATGGTGCGCCAGCCGTCTTCGGCAATGATGTCATACCGCATGCGCCGCTCGGTCGGCGACAGCAGATAGGCCCTTCCTTCCTCGCGCCAGGTCTGCTCGTCGCAGCCTTCCAGCGCCATCACGCCGCTCCCGCTCAGCATGCTGCCCAGGATGATCCGCCCCTGCGTATCCCGGCCTGCCTCCACCTCCATGTTGAAGCGGCTGCCCCCCTCTGCCTCGCCCCGATAGAGCCAGATGCCCGGAAATATAGGTGTCTCTTCCAGATAGGCCGGCACCGCTCCGCGTCGGAAATCCGCACGCTCACGCGCGTCGAAATCGTGCGCCCACGCGCTATGTTCGCTGGAAAACAGCCAGTTCTGCATGCCCCGCCCCACCAAAGAACAGGGACAATATACAAACTTCTTTGTCAGTTGCAGTACCAGGCGCCTGCCGGAGCCGGCTTTTCTTATGCTTGCCGGCCCATCCTTATGCCCGACGGCCCAACCGCCCGCCTCGGGATCGGAAACTTGCATACCGCCGCCATTTGGCCCACACCCCGGACGCGGAGAATAGAGGAGTCCACCATGCTGCCCTGGGTCAAGCTCGATGAAGCCACCATGCCGGGCGGCGGCGTGCTCAGGCTGATGCAGCGCGGCGCCGAATTCTCCATCATGTCCGGCACGACAGAACTGATGAACAGCCGCCTCAGCGGCTCCGAAGAGCAATTGGCCACCCTGTCGGCCGCCCGCCTCGCCGGAAGGGCCAAACCGCGCATTCTGATCGGCGGGCTGGGCATGGGTTTCACGCTCCGCGCGGCGCTGCAGAGCTTCCCCGCCGGCAGCGAAATCGTCGTCGCCGAACTGGTGCCCGAAGTCGTCGCCTGGGCACGCGGTCCGCTCAATGCCATCCACGGCACCAGCCTCGACGATGACAGCGTAACGCTGCACCAGGGCGATGTCGCCACCGCCATCACGTCAGGCAAGCCGTTCGATGCCATCCTGCTCGATGTCGATAATGGCCCGGATGGCCTGTCGCGACCGGCCAATGACCGGCTCTACAGCACCGCCGGCCTCGCCACCGCCAAAGCCGCCCTGACATCGGGCGGGCACCTTGCCGTCTGGTCCTCCGCGCCCGATGCGAAATTCACCAAACGCCTGAAACAATCCGGCATGACGGTCGAGGAAATCGGCGTCCGCGCCACCAGGAGCGGCCGGGGTGCGCGCCACACGATCTGGTTCGCCACTAAAGCATGTCTCCCGAAAGTGGCCCCGGTTTCGGGACAAAGACATGCGTCGAAGCAAAAGGCTAAAGCGAACGGAGCGAATCTGAAAGATCGCGACTCGCTTTAGCCCCCGGCCGCCTCGCCTGAGCTACTTCACCAGGGGAAACACGCTGCGCACCTTTTCCTCGCGCAGCCACAGCGCCACCCACACGGCCATGCCGAGATAGATAGAAAACAGCGTATGGCTGAACAGCGGATTGTCGACGCGCAGATTGGCCGCCAGCGAACCGCCCAGCAGCCCGGTGGTCAACACGGCGCCCAGCAGCGCCGTCCGCGGAATGAGGAACAGGATCACGCATCCCACCTCGATACAGCCGATCAGCACCAGATATTTCACCGGCCACCCCACGACCGCCATGGCATCGGTCGCCGCCTCGATCCCCATGAATTTCGGCGCGGCCGACGCAATGGCCAGAAACAGCCCGATCAGTCCGCTCAGGACCCAACCTGCAATCTTCATTTTTCATCTCCCGAATGGGCGCCCCTTCGGCACCCCATGCCCTGACGACGAAGCACCGCCCCGGCTTTCGACGCGCCCTCGACATTTATGTCGGCAAGTATATCTCGTTCCATCCGCGGCGAACGACATTCCGGCCTTGATATCGCCGTGAATTTGCGCCCTGAAAAGGACTTAGCAACTTACGCAAGGGTCGCCTCATGAGCTTGTTCGACAGCATCAAATCCCGAATTTTCGGCACGGAAGCGCCCGCCGGCGTTTCGCCTGCAACATCCGCCACGACGCCGACGCCCGCCGCTTCCCCCGAAGCCAAGGCTGCCCAGCAGGCCGCGCTCGATGCCGGCATGGCCGCCGCTAACAAGGCCATTGCCGATGCCGTGGCCGCTAATGCCGCCGCCGCCAAGGTCGATGTCGCCGCCGTGCTCGACGCCGCCGTGGCCAAGTCGGGCCAGAAGCTCAACTGGAAGACCTCCATCGTCGACCTCATGAAGGCGCTCGATCTCGACTCTTCCCTCACCGCCCGCAAGCAGTTGGCCGACGAGCTGGGCTATACCGGCGACAAATCCGACTCCGCCGCGATGAATATCTGGCTGCACAAGCAGGTCCTCGCCAAACTCGCCGCCAATGGCGGCAAGGTCCCCGAGAGCCTCCTCGCCTGAACCGGAAATGCCCGCCACCCAGGCGGGCATTTTCCTTTGTCGGCCCCGTTCCTGACACCGCCTGTCAGCAGCCCCCGTTCCCTCTCCGTTCGATACCCTCTATGCTCTGCGGAACATTGCATAAGCGCGCCTCGTTCCCCATCTGAGTCGCCTCTTCCAGCGCTGGAGCGCTTCCAGGAAAAAGTGGCGACCGGTTTCCGGTTCGGAAGCGCGACACCTAAACGCGAGCATCCTCATGGCCGACAAATCCGCCCGTCCCGGCAAAGCTGATTTTTCCATCGACGACTTTCTCGGCGAGATCGAGAAGGCCGAGGATCTGGCCGCCAACAAGCCGCTCTATGCCGAGCGCATGCGCAACAAGCGCGCCCTCGACCGCGCCGAAGCCGCCGAGAAAGCTGCCGCTGCCGAACCGAAAACCCCGCTGGAAAAGCGCCGCACCCGCAAGGCGACGCATGACACCGTCACCGGCATGTCGGCCAAAACGAGCAAGACCAAGATCAATTCCGTCGACCGCATCGACTTCGACGGCTTCGGCGAGGCCGAACAGGCCGGCTTCGGCCACAAGCCGTCCGACAAGGCTCTCTCCGCCCGCGACATTTCCCGCGCCGCCGCGAAGGATCCCGAAACCCTGGGCAAGTTGCGCGACGCCTTCTCCAGCGCCAAGTCCAAATCCGGCTCCAGCCGCACCGTCGAAGCGGCCCAGACCGTCGGCGTCACCGCCACGGTGAAGGCCCTCGAACAGATCATCCTGCATGGCCGCAAGGAAGTGGAAGGCTCCTCCCCCTGGGTGCCGCACAAGGCGCAGAACCACCTCGAAAAGCGCCTGGCGGGAAAACCCTTCCGCATGGTGACGGACAAGACCCCCGCCGGCGACCAGCCCACCGCCATCGCCGAACTGGTCGAAGGCATCAACAATGGCGAGACCGACCAGGTCCTGCTCGGCGTCACCGGCTCGGGCAAGACCTTCACTGCCGCCCAGGTCATCGCCGCCACCAACCGCCCCGCCCTGATCCTCGCCCCGAACAAGACCCTGGCCGCCCAGCTCTATGGCGAGTTCAAGTCCTTCTTCCCCGACAATGCGGTGGAATATTTCGTCTCCTACTACGACTACTACCAGCCCGAGGCCTACGTCCCGCGCACCGACACCTATATCGAGAAGGAGAGCACCATCAACGAGCAGATCGACCGCATGCGCCACTCGGCGACGCGGGCGATCCTCGAGCGCGACGACGTCATCATCGTCGCCTCCGTCTCCTGCATCTACGGCATCGGCTCGGTCGAAGACTACACCGCGATGACGATCGACGTCCAAAAAGGCCAGAAGATCGACCAGCGCGAGCTGCTCGCCAAGCTCGTCGCCCTGCAATACAAGCGCGGCGACACCGGCTTCGTCCGCGGCACTTTTCGCGTGCGCGGCGATACCGTGGAAATCTTCCCGGCCCACTATGAAGCCGCCGCCTGGCGCGTCTCCCTCTTCGGCAACGAGATAGAGTCGATCGTGGAGTTTGACCCTCTTACGGGCAAAAAAAGCGCCGACCTCACCTTCATCCGCGTCTTCGCCAATTCCCACCACGTGACGCCGCGCACCACGATGAACCAGGCCATCAAGGCCATCCGCGCCGAATTGGCAGCCCGCCTGCAGGAGCTCAACGGCGCCGGCCGCTTCCTCGAAGCCCAGCGCCTCGAACAGCGCAGCCTGTTCGATCTCGAAATGATGGAAGCCACCGGCTCCTGCGCCGGCATCGAGAACTACAGCCGCTACTTCTCCGGCCGCAAGCCCGGCGAGCCCCCGCCGACCCTGTTCGAATATCTCCCCGACAATGCCCTGGTCTTCGTGGATGAAAGCCACGTCACCATCGGCCAGCTCGGCGCCATGTATCGCGGCGACCTGCGCCGCAAGGCCACCCTCGCCGAATACGGCTTCCGCCTGCCCTCTTGCATGGACAATCGCCCCCTCCGCTTCGAGGAGTGGAACGCCATGCGCCCGCAATCGGTCTATGTCTCGGCCACGCCCGGCTCATGGGAAATGGACCAGACCGGCGGCGTCTTCGCCGAACAGGTCATCCGCCCCACCGGCCTCATCGATCCCCCGGTCGAAATCCGCCCGGCCAAGGCCCAGGTCGATGACGTCGTCGACGAAATCCGCCAGACCAATGCCAAGGGCTACCGCACCCTGCTGACCGTCCTCACCAAGAAAATGGCCGAGGACCTCACCGAATACCTGCACGAACAGGGCATCCGCGTCCGCTACATGCATAGTGACGTCGACACCATCGAGCGCATCGAAATCATCCGCGACCTGCGCCTGGGCGCCTTCGACGTCCTGGTCGGCATCAACCTGCTGCGCGAAGGCCTCGACATCCCCGAATGCGGCCTCGTCGCCATCCTCGACGCCGACAAGGAAGGCTTCCTCCGCAGCGAAACCTCCCTCATCCAGACCATCGGCCGCGCTGCAAGAAACGTCGACGGCAAAGTCGTCCTCTACGCCGACCGCGAAACCGGCTCCATGGCCCGCGCCCTCGCCGAAACCAACCGCCGCCGCGAAAAACAACTGGCCTATAACGAGGCCAACGGCATCACCCCCCAATCCGTCCGCTCCAACATCCACGACATCGTGGACAGCGTCTACGAACAGGACCACGTCACGATCTCCATCGGCAAAGGCAAAGACGGCAAGGAATCCGTCGCCGTCGGCGCCAACCTGGCCGCCGTCATCAAGGACATGGAAGCCCAGATGCGCGAAGCCGCGACGAATTTGGAATTCGAGAAGGCGGCAAGGCTGCGGGACGAAGTGAAGCGGCTAAGGGAAATGGAGTTGGATACGTTGGAGGGGAGGTAAGCTAAGGGTAAGGCGCTGCGCCCTCAAGCCCATCTAGCATCAGGGCAATTGCGCTGACTTAAGGCTTCTCATGCTACCCAGCAGTCGATCAATTGCCATCTTGGGAAAGACGGCGTCAGGCTCCACATGACGCCAGAAGTGAAGTTTCCCTAGGAGACTGTCCATGAAGAAGACGTCCCTACCGCCTCCCCGCACACCAGCCTCCGCATTTCGCTGAACGACAAGTCGATGGTAATCCTGTCGAATTTGGCGCCTCTTGTGCTTTGGGACTCTTGGTATATCACCCCCCACAGAAATCCCAGTCACAAGTCGTCTACCTGCATCTTGATATAGAACGACCTTTTTTCTGTTTACCTCGAACCCCTCGTCGACGATAATATCGCTCACGCTGTCAATGAGAGACGAGTGAACCAAATCCCCGGAGATGGTTATATCGTCCGAGTATCTCGTGTAGACGAGACCTAGCGAGCTCACTAATTTATCAATTCTTCTGTCCATTCGTTTTGCCACTATATTGCTTATTACTGGGCTGGTTGCTGCACCCTGGGCCAAGCGGCCATGCAAGCAGCACAATGAAGCGAGCTCGAAAGCTGTCTTGTGAGAATACCCCGCCACCTCAAATATCGAGATGACCCGATCAATCTTGATGCTAGGGAAAAAGTTGGTTAGGTCCATTTTAAGGAGGTGACTACTCCCGACGTGCGGCTTGACGTTGTCGAGGATGCCAAATCCACGTCGATATGCGGTAGCATTATCCGAGAGAACTGCTGACGACAGTATGTTTTCAGCAATCCAGCGCTGACATCTCAACAAAGAAGGTTGAGGCGCCTCAATAGTTCTCTTGCCGCCGGCCCGCTTGGGTATCTCAAATGTTCGATACTTCTCAGCAGGCGATATGATGGATCTCGACAAATATTCAACCGATACATCGGTGAATCCAGCCAAGGATTGCAGATCGATAATGGGCGGCAGCGATCTTCCACGCAAGATTTCTATGTATGCGTACAGGTTTCGCGCCTGCTTTGCATATCTAGTCTGATGACCCACTGAGCTGACCGAAAGCTCGTATATGTCTACCATCAGGTATAGCGACCCCAAGAACTACCAAACTTCGAAATGCAATTCTCTTACTTATCTACTTTTCTTAAAGTAGATAAGTGCTGATCGAACCTTCCGATCAGCACTTTTCCTACCTGAAGGGTGAAAAGCAGAAAGTAAAACTCCCCTTATTGCACGAGGCGTGACACCCCTATTGCCTAGCTCTCAGAGTCGCTATTTCCTATTGATTACCCTCAGAAACTGCTCAGTCGAGGGGGAATCAAAATTCTTATCTAACCATTTGAAATTGGGGGGTGTACAGCGTCAGCCTTCTCCCGCCAGTCTTGCACCGGCTTAACGTGCCGCCATTCTGGAGATTTGCCTACCGAAAAAAAGCGCCTGCCTGTTCTCCCAAACGTATATCCGCCCTGTCTCTGTTAGTTGAGCGTACAGGCCGTCTCTTTGCAGGAAACCCTTCGATTCATAATATTCACAGAACTCAGAATCTGAGCCGCCGACAATCTATAGCGCTCATGGAACTCGAACACGTCCAAGACAGCGGTAGCTTCGAACAACCGCCGTAGAATAACCCGCTCGAACGTAGGTCGGGCGTCCATCAAAGCCTAGCCTGCATGGTTCTTCGACCACCGCCGCCGACCCGCCTTGACCACCAGAATATCGGAAAATTGTTATTTGGAGAGTTGTTCTCCATGTTTCTAAAGAGCGCCTCTGATTGCCCGTATCCAAGCGTATATTTTTGCTGTTGAGCAGCGGCGTTCCAACCGAGATTTTTCTCTATACTTTTCATCATAGCGTGGGCCGCTGACAACTCACTACCAGCGCATGTGTCAGAAAGCGCCTTTTTCATATAGATGCCCGCACTATGAACGACATTTCGCGCGACCAGCCGGTTGATCGCTTGGTCCATAATACAAAGCGATACCAAGTAGAACGAAACACCAACAACGCCGGCCTTGTCTAACTCAGACTTATACCAATCAAAATTGTCTGAAAATTGCTTTCCGGTCCCAACAAAATCGTCAATGAAAACCACATTCGAATTCGATTTAGTGACCTCTATTGCTGGTTTTGCAAAGGCAACAAAATTCTTTGCTGACCAAGCGCTTCCTGCAAATTTATTCTTAAAGGAATGAAGCGTTGCCTGCGCGCTTCCCGGCGATGATTTCTTATGCAGCGCAACAACAATGGTGTTTTCGGAATCAAGTTTCCATTCATCAATTACTGTGTCGCGCAGATAGGCCAGGGTATCGTTCACCCGATCTTCGTCGAAATTCTCATAACGAGAGAGAAGGCCTAGAACCAACAACTGCTCTTCCAAATTTTGGCATTCAGATAGAAGAGAATATAGTTCGTCGTGCTTCTGCCTCGTCCAAGGCTGCTTCTCATGCAGCTGGAAAATGTGATCAAACTCGGATCGTGACTGGAAGGCAGGGGCGCGTTCTGATTGCGGCATGTTGACGTCTCTATGACTCGTTCATAGTGAGCAGCATATTTGGCCCTTTGCAAGTCCAAGCTGGCGGCTGCGCAATTCTTCTATTGGTACCAATGTGTAAGGCTTCGCAGGGAGCTGGTCATCATCCGCGACACCAACCCCCGACCATCCGCCAGTAGGCCCACGCCCTACCGGCAAATCGCCTCACACGGCACGCCGTCCCCATCGCCATCCAGCGCCCCGCCCCAACTGCAATTGGCCAGATACCACCGCGCTTCCTGGCATGACCCGATCTGCGAGCAATAAAGCCGCGACGGGCAGGACGCCGCCGTCTGCCGCTGCACGATCCCGTAGCCCGGCTGGTTCTGCGCCGGTACCGAAATTGCCGGCTCCACCGGCGCTCCGGCCAGATACTGGTCACTAACCCAGCCAACCTGCCCCTGCGCCGAGACCAGCACCCAACCGCTCCGCCGCTCACCGGCCAGCACCCTGGTATTGCGCTTCAGGCTCGTCGGCACGCGCCCGCCCATGCTTGGAGCCTCGCGCAGGTTGAGGCTGCTGGCCGACGCGAACAGCGTCGCGTCAAACCGTGGCGCCGCCGGAATATCCGCCCGCACCACGCCTGATCCGCCCGCCGGATCGACCGAGCCCCGGACCGGCGTATCCGTGCCGCCGATGAGATTGCCCAGCGCCGCCAGCACCATGATGCCGGCCAACGCCCAGAACAGTTTGCGCATGCCCCCTCCGCCCGAACCATCGCGCGGAAGCCTCGCCCCTATCCAGTCGGCCAGCGTCAGCCCCCTCTTCGCCCTCCTCTCCGGTCCCCTCTCTCGCCACCGCCCCACCCCATCTTGTTGCAAACAGGTCCTAATTGCAAAAAAACACCACCCCACCCCGATGTCATCCCGGCCTTGAGCCGGGACCCATCCCGAGATCAAGCCGCCGCCGCAAGGTGGATCGTCCGGCCACCGGACAAGCCCCACCACCTCAGGATGGATCCCGGCTCAAGGCCGGGATGACACCGTGTTCGGGGCGGCAACTGGCAAAAACAAAAAACTTATCCCCGCCCCGAAATCCTCCTGCATACTTCTTGCCATCCCCGCCATTCACGCGGCCCCGACGCAGGGCCGGGCGGGGAGGCTGGAGACGGGGGCGCCCGTTTGGCCGGGCAGAAAGTCGGCAGCTGGGCTTGCGATATAGTCCCACCTGTGTCCGGACCCGGTGAGGAAACTCCAGACCGTGATGGGCGGCCTGTGGCTCCCTGAGTTAGTAAACTGGACGAGTCAAAGGCCGCCCATCTCCCGTGTAACCGCAAGCGAAAGCCGGGCGGCAATTTCCTACGTCCGCTCGCACGCAGGCATCCTCACCCACGGAGACGCAAGACATGACGCTGCCCAATCTCAGCCCCAAAGCCATCGCGGCCTATAATCGCTTCGCCAAGGAACTGGCCGCCTTCAATGCCATGCTGATCAAGTCGAAGAAGCCTGAGCCGGTGCGGGACGAAACCCTGCTGGCGCTCAATGGCCTGATCATCATCGCCAACCGCCTGTTCCGCCGCCATGCCGACCTGCCGCGCTTCTTTGCCGTCAGCGTCAACCAACCCATGGCCCATGCCGACCTGGCCGTCCTGATCGGGCGGCTGACGGCCGCCTCGCTGCATTTCGAGGAGCGCTACCACCACCTCACCATCCCCCCGCCCCGCGGACGGCCCGGACTGAAATCGTCCCGTCCCGCCCCGGCCTCGCCGCCCGGCGGGTTCCTCCCGGCCGGATTGCCTTGGCCGCGCCACAGAGCTGTGCCACAAGGGTCCGCTCCCGCACGAGACCCACCATGCGCCCGCTCGCCCTTGCCATCCTCATCGCCCTCGCCGCCGCTGTGCCGGCGCAGGCGCTCACGGTCACCGCGCGGGTCTCGGGCGGCAATATCGCGGTGCATGAGGGGCCGGGCTTTCGCTATGCCATTATCGGGCGCCTGGCCGACGGCATGGAAATTCCCATCGACGCCTGCACGCAGAACGATTCCGACCCCGCCGGGGCAGTTGGATCGGCGATGCCGGCTACAGCCTGCGCGGCGACGGCGCCACGCAATGGTGCCGCATCCCGGGCCAGGGCTGGGTCGATCGCAGCTACATTGTCGGCCGCGGCCTGGTCAATGTCACCCCGCCCGATTTCGACGGTGCGGGCTGGTAATCCAGGATGTGTTGAGATTCACGTCAGGGCGAGCCGAAAATGACGGATTTGAGAACCGGAGCGCAGCGTACGTTTTGTACGTGAGCACCGGAGCGTAGAAAGCCGGCGTTTGCAGGCCGCCATCACGTGAATATCGACGCATCCTACAAAGGCAGCACCCGCGAATATTTCACCTGCCCCAGCGAGAAGCTGCTCTCGATGCTCGCCACGCCCTCCACCTGCGTCAGCCGCTCGCGCAAAAACTGCTCGTAAGCCCCCAGATCGGCGCAGACCACCCGCAGCAGGAAATCGAACTGCCCGGTCATCAGGTAGCATTCCATCACCTCCGGCCAGCCGCTGATCGCCGCCCCGAAGGCATCCAGCTCATGGCTCCGCTGCCGCTCTAACCGGATGGAAATAAACACGGAAACCGGCAGCCCCACCGCCTTCTGGTCCACCACGGCGCTATAGGCCGCAATAATCCCCGCCCGCTCCATCTGGCGTATCCGCCGCAGGCAGGGCGAAGCCGACAGCCCCACCCTTTCGGCAATCGCCTGGATAGTCGTCCGCCCGTCCTCCTGCAGCGCCCGCAGGATCTTTCGATCGAGGGCGGTCAGGGCAATAGCGGCGGCTTCCGCCATTTTTATGCTCCAGATTGGTCAATTCCTGCGCAAACCTGCGTTAGCGAGGTCAAAATAGACGAGAATTACCCTCGGGCAAGGCGCAAGATCAGGGCACTATGTCCCAGGGGGAAAGCATGGACCGGATCGCCAGCATCGAAGCGCTGACCAGGAAAGCCCTGTGGCTGTCCAACTGGATGATCCACCACGCCAACCACATCCGGCCCAACATCGACGGCGTCAAGGTCGGCGGCCACCAGGCCAGTTCGGCCAGCATGGCCGCGATCATGGCCGCCCTCTATTTCGGCGTGCTGAAGCCCGAGGATCGCGTCGCGGTCAAGCCCCACGCCGCCCCGGTCTTCCACGCCATCCAGTATCTGTTCGGCAAGCAGAGCCTCGAAAAGCTCAAGCAATTCCGCGCCTTTGGCGGCGCCCAGTCCTATCCCAGCCGCACCAAGGATACTGATGACGTCGACATTTCCACCGGCTCGGTCGGCCTCGGCGTCGCTTTCACCGCCTTCGCCAGCCTGATCCAGGACTATGTGCGGGCAAAACCCTGGGCCGACACCTCGCGCCCCGAAGGCCGCATGGTCGCCCTGGTCGGCGATGCCGAACTCGACGAGGGCAATGTCTATGAATGCCTGCTCGAAGGCTGGAAACACGGGTTGCGCAACACCTGGTGGATCATCGACTACAACCGCCAGAGCCTCGATGGCGTGGTCCGCGAAGGCCTCTACGACCGCATCGAAGCCATTTTCCGCGCCTTCGACTGGAATGTGGTGACCCTCAAATACGGCGCCCTGCAACGCGCCGCCTTCGCCGAGCCGGGCGGCGACAAGCTCAAGGCCTGGATCGACGCCGCGCCCAACGCCATCTATTCCGCCCTGATGTTCCGCGGCGGCGCGGCATGGCGCGAGCGCCTCAATGACGAAATCGGCGACCAGGGCGAAGTCTCGGCCCTCCTCGCCCGCCGCAGCGATGCCGAACTGGCCGAGCTCATGGCCAATCTGGGCGGCCACTGCGTTCCCAGCCTGTTGGAGCAGTTCGAAGCCGCCGGCAGCGACAAGCCCACCGTCTTCATCGCCTATACCGTCAAGGGCTGGGCCACGCCGCTCGCCGGCCACAAGGACAATCATGCCGGCCAGATGACCGGCACGCAGATCGACCAGTTGCGCCAGTCGATGAATGTCCGCGAGGGCCATGAATGGGACAGATTCGAGGGCCTGGCCGATCCGGCCGCCATCGAACGCTTCCTCGCCGAGGTCCCGTTCAACACCACCGAATCCCGCCGCCACACCTCGCCATCAGTCGCCACCATCGGCCCGCAATTCGTCGGCACTAACGCCACCTCGACCCAGACGGCCTTCGGCAAGATTCTCGACGCCATCGCCAAGACCGACAGCGACCTGGCCCGCCGCATCATCACCACCTCGCCCGACGTGACGGTGTCCACCAATCTCGGCACGTGGGTGAACCGGCGTAATCTCTATGCCGCCAGCGAGATGGTCGATGTCTTCCAGAAGGAAGCCATTCCCAGCGCCCAGAAATGGCGCTTCACGCCAGAAGGCCAGCATCTCGAACTCGGCATCGCCGAGATGAACCTGTTCCTCACCCTGGGCGCCGCCGGCCTCAGCCATTCCCTGTTCGGCGAGCGCCTGCTGCCCATCGGCACGCTCTACGACCCCTTCATTTCCCGCGGCCTCGATGCGCTGAACTATGCCTGCTACCAGGATGCCCGCTTCCTGCTCGTCGCCACCCCGTCAGGCGTCTCGCTGGCCGGTGAAGGTGGCGCCCACCAGTCCATCGCCTCGCCACTGATCGGCATGGCGCAGGATGGCCTTGCCAGTTTCGAGCCGGCCTTTGCCGACGAATTGTCCATCATCATGGATTGGGCCTTCGACTACATGCAGCGCAGCGGCGATGCCCGCCCGGACCTGGCTGACTGGCCGCGCGACGTCACTGGCGGCTCGGTCTATCTCCGTCTCTCCACCCGTAGCATCGAGCAACCACCCCGCGAGGTGGACAAGGCCCTTGCCGACGGCATCATCCGCGGCGCCTATTGGCTGAAACCGCCCACGCCCGAATGCGACGTGGTCATCGCCTATCAGGGCGTCCTTGCCAACGAAGCCATCGCGGCGGCCGGCGCCATCGGCGGCGACCGGCGCAATGTTGCCGTGCTCGCCGTCACCTCGGCCGATCGCCTCAATGCCGGCTGGCATGCTGCCCAACGAGCCCGCCTGCATGGCGACCATGCCGCAAGCAGCCATATCGAGATCCCTGCTGGGCGATATCCCCTGGCGCGCCGGCCTCGTCACAGCTATCGATGCCCATCCGGCTACGCTGGGCTGGCTCGGCAGTGTGCTCGGCCACCGCACCATCACGCTGGGCGTCGAACATTTCGGCCAGACCGGCACAGTCAACGACCTCTATGCCCATTTCGGCATCGACGCCGCGGCCATCGAAAATGCCGCCCGCAGCCTCATCGGCAGGGCATGACGACGACGACCAATAGCCCTATCAGTAGCCTCATGGTCCCCCTTGAAAGGCCGCTGACGTGTCCGAAAACCTTGCCCGGCAATTCCTGATCCGCGAGGACATCACCTTCCTCAACCACGGCTCGTTCGGCGCCTGTCCCCGCCCGGTCTTTGCCGCCTACCAGCATTGGCAGCGCGAACTCGAGCGCCAGCCGGTTGAATTTCTCGGCCGCAATCTCACCGAAGCCATGCGCCAGCCACGCATCGCGCTCGCCGCCGAACTCTGCACTACCGCAGACAATATCGTCGGGCTCACCAATGCCACGCTCGGCCTCAACATCGTCGCGCAGTCGCTCGATCTCAAACCCGGCGACCAGATTCTCACCACCGATCACGAATATTCGGCGCTGGAGAAAACCTGGACCTATGTCTGCCGCAGGACCGGTGCCGAGATCGTCGTGGTCAAGGTACCCCTGCCGCTGCGCAGCGAAACCCAGTTCACCGATGCCATCATTGCCGGCATGACCGACCGCACCCGCGTGCTGTTCCTCAGCCACATCACCTCGCCCACCGCGCTGCTCTTCCCTATCGAGCGCGCCATTGCCGAAGCCCGCAAGCGCGGCATCTGGAGCGTCATCGATGGCGCCCACACACCCGGCCATATCAGGCTCGACCTCGACGCTCTCGGCGCCGATTTCTATGCCGGCAATTGCCACAAATGGCTGATGGCCCCCAAGGGCTCGGCCTTCCTCCATGCCCGCCCCGACATGCAGCGGCTCATCCATCCGCTGGTCATCTCGCATGGCTGGACCGAGGCCTCCGGCCAGCCCGGCGTCCTCGGCGCCTTCAGCAATTCGCCCTTCATCGACGAGCTGGAAATGCAGGGCACGCGCGACCCGGCGCCCTGGCTCACCGTGCCCGCTGCGCTCGACTATCGCCGCGACAATGATTGGGATTCCGTCGCCGCCCATTGCCAGGCACTGGCACAGGAGACCGCCCGGCGACTGGGCGAACGAACCGGTCTCAGCCCGCTCGGCGCCCCCGAATTCTGCGCCCCGCAAATGGTCGCCATGCCCATTCCCGATTGCGATGTCGCGGCGCTCAAACTGGCGCTCTACGACAGGTATCGTATCGAAATTCCCGTCTTCCGCTGGCAGGACACCTGCATCGTCCGCCTCTCGGTGCAGGGTTACAATTCCCGGCCACAGATGGACCTGCTGCTCGATGCCCTGACCGACCTGCTGGCCCTTGGCTAGAGCTCAGATCCAGCCGGCCAGTTCCCGCCGCACCATGGCCTCGATCATGTCCATGCCGCCGGCACTGGCATTGAGGCAGGGAATATAGGCGAACTTCTCACCGCCCGCCGCCATGAAGCTGTCCTTGCCCTGCATTGCGATCTCTTCCAGTGTCTCGATGCAGTCCACCGAAAAGGCCGGCGCCAGGATGGCGACTTTCTTGATGCCCTTGCCGGGCAGCGCTTCCAGTGTCTCCGCCGTCGCCGGCTCCAGCCACTTGGTCGGCCCGAAGCGGGACTGGAAGGTGACCATGATCTTGTCTTCCGGCCAGCCGAGGTATTCGCGCGCCAGCCGCGTCGTTGCGTGGCAGTGCCGCTCATAGGGGTCGCCGCGCTCGACATAGCTCTGCGGCAGGCCGTGATAGCTGGTAATCACCAGGTCCGGCTCGAAATCCAGCGCCGCCACCCCGTCGCGGATCGAATTGCCCAGCGCCGCGACATAGTTCGGGTCGTCGAAATAGGCCGGTGCGGTACGCACAGCCGGCTGCCAGCGCATGTCGCGCAGCGCGTCGAACGCCTTGTCATTGGCCGTCGCGGTCGTCGTCGCCGAATATTGCGGATAGAGCGGCACCAGCAGGATTTTCTGGCATCCCGCCGCCTGCATCTTCTCCAGCACGCTCCGCGTAGAGGGATTGCCATAGCGCATAGCAAAATCGACCACGATATCGCCATGCCCGGCCAGCCGCTCCGCCAGCGCCTCGGCCTGGTCGCGGGTAATCACCCGCAACGGGCTCTCGTCCTTTTCCTTGTCCCAGATCTGCGCATAGGCATGGCCGCTCTTCTGCGGGCGGAAGGTCAGGATGCCCAGGTTGAGAATGGGCCACCACAGCCATTTCGGTGTCTCGATGACCCGCGGATCGCTGAGGAATTCCCCGAGATAGCGGCGCACGCTCCAATAGTCCGTGCCATCGGGCGTACCCAGATTGAGCAGCACGACGCCGATCCTGGACGGGTTGATTTGCGACTGATCGGACGGGAGAGACTGAGACATGAAGCGCCAGTTTGGAAGGGTTCTAGGCTGGCGCGCACCATAACGGCTTCCCCATCATCCGCAAGGCGGCGATGGGTCGCGCTAAAGGCTCGCAATCAGCAGCAGAACGCCGAAGGCCAGCACCGCCACAGCCCCCAGCAGTTCGAGCCACCACACCACGGCGGCTGTCACCGGATTGTCCGCGCCGCCGACCCGGCGCGCCAATCCCTTGGCCGTCACCGCGATCGTCGCCAGCACGGCCACCGTGATCGCCGTCCCCGCCCCCATCAGGAATACTGCCGCAATGCCCGCCGGCAGCAATCCCTGCGACAGCGCGAAGACCAGCACCACCAGCGCCCCCGAACACGGCCGCAGCCCCACCGCCAGCACCACGCCCAATTGCTCGCGCAGGCTGCCGCCCGTCGCCTGCGGCGTTACCACATGCACATGCCCGTCATGATCATGGTGGTCATGGTCGTGATGCTCATGGTCATGCCCATGCAGGTGCTCATGCGCCTTGTGCGCCATGTCCCCGTGATCGTGCCCGCCCCAGCCGAACACCTTGCGCGCCACCAGCCACAGGCCGAGCAGCGCCACCAGCGCATAGGACGCGATACCGATCCAGTTGGCCGCGTCGCCCATGGCGATGCTGGTCATGCCCAGTATGCCCGCCGCAATCAGCACGAACACCACGGCAACCAGCGATTGCAGCATGGCCGACAGCACGCTGAGCAACACCCCGCGCCGCAACTGCGTCTCGTTGGCCAGCACGTAGGACGAGATCACCACCTTGCCGTGCCCCGGGCCGGCTGCGTGGAATATGCCATAGAGAAAGCTCAGTCCCCCCAGCACCCAGAAGGCCGTCCAGTCGGTCCGCAGCGCATCGAGCGATGCCGTCATCGCGCCGTAAAAGTTCCGCTGCTGGTCCTGCAGCCAGCCAAAAAATCCGGTGCGCGGCAGGTTCAGCCCCGGCTCCGGCGGCGGCCCGCCAAACGGCGTGGTTGGCCTGGCTTCCGCCACCTGGTTGACCGCCTCCAGCGCACTCGCCGGAGCCGCCACCGGCGCATCGCCACAGGTCACCACGATCATGCCCTGCGTGCCACGCATCGCCGCCGCCAGATCCGGCGGCAGTTCCAGCACTTCAGGCCCCAGCGCATAAAGCCGCTCTTCCACATCAGGGTCCATCGGCTTGGGCGGCTCCAGCAGGGCGCTGCAACTGGCCGGGGCATTCTCCAGCGTCACGTCGCCCACGCCGGCAAAGCCTATCGCGACGTAATATTCCGGGTCATAGACCGCCAGTTCGAACCGCCCGCTGACAGGCATCGACGTCACTGCATCGGCCGAATAGGTCAGCGTCACCCGCCCGTCCTGATAGACCATGCGCTGGTCGCCGCCGGGCGTGAACGCCATCAGCGCGTCGCCCTCGCCGGCATAGGTGTAAAACCCATAATCGGCCAACCCGACCATGTTCTCGTCGGCCAGTTCCTGCAATTCGTCAGGGCTGGTTTCCCGGTCGCCATTGGTGTCGAGCCCCTGCACCATCCAGGCCGAAAACGCCGTGTCGAACGTCCAGGCATGCCGCAGCCCCGCCACAGCGCCGCTGGCGTCGAAAACCACCGCGACCTTCGCATCGATGAAGATATGCGGATGCGCCGTGGCGGGCACGGCCAGCGCCAGCAGAATAGCGGCAGCGCCGATCACACGACGCCAGACGGAACCGAAATCCAATTCTTGCCCCTAATGGATCGGGTGGCTCTGGAACCACTCGACCAGATGGTCGATCAGCGCCCGCACCTTGCCCGCCAGATGCCGCCGATGCGGATAGACCGCCTGCAGCGTCTGGCCGGTCGGCAGGTATTCGGTCAGAACCGGCACGAGTTCGCCGCTGGCCACTGCCGGGTCCGCCAGATAGGACGGCAATACGACAAATCCGAGACCCATGATCGCCGCCTTGCGCGCGGCGAGAGGTGAATTGACCCGCAATGGCCCGTTGACCGGCACCGAAATGGTCTTGCCATCCTCGACGAAGCGCCAGTTCGATTGCCCCTGCAGGTTGACATCGACGATGCAGGGCAGATGCCGCAGGTCTTCAGGATGCGTGGGCATGGCATGCTGCTTGAGGAGCTTGGGCGCCGCGCCGACCACAACATGCATGTCGGCGATCTTGCGCGCGATCAGCGAGGAATCGGCCAGCGTCGAAATGCGCAGCGCCACGTCGATCCCCTCATCGACCAGGTCGACATAGCGATCCTCCAGCCGCAGATCGAGCGTCACCTTGGGATATTTGGCCAGATATTCATAGATCGCCGGCGCCAGTGTGGACTCGCCGAAATTGCGCGGCGCCGAGACCCGCAACAGGCCCCGCGGCTCCGCCGTCTGGTCGGTGATGGTCGCATCGAGGTCATCGAGTTGCTGCAGCAGCGCGCTGGCTTCCCGGTAATAGGCTTCGCCCGCCTCGGTCAGGCTCAGCTTGCGCGTGGTGCGG
The DNA here is from genome assembly GCF_024707105.1 of Devosia ginsengisoli. GTDB lineage: Bacteria > Pseudomonadota > Alphaproteobacteria > Rhizobiales > Devosiaceae > Devosia > Devosia ginsengisoli_A. Next base: position 411,714 of record NZ_JANQAJ010000013.1, read on the forward strand.
TTCATCAGCCGCACCCCGAGATAATCCTCAAGATCGGTCACATACTTGCTGAGCAGCGCCTTGGACCGTCCATGTTGCCGCGCGGCAGCAGAAAAGCCCCCGGAATCAAAGACCTGAACGAAAGCGCGAATACGGGCAAGGTCTTGCGTCATGGCGTTCCGTTCACGAGAGCATCATAATCGACGCATAACTCATCTGCGCTGGGTGAACAATAACCGGCCTTGGCCGTTCCACGATTAACGATAGGATGGGAACGCCAATCGACGCGCCTGAGGAGTTCGGACTATTTTCCCACTCATGTCCAGACCTTCATCCCGATCCACGCTTTACCGGCTCATCGAGGCCGGGCAGCTCGCGCACAAGGCGCTGCTGCTGCCGTTGATGGAACGCGGGCTGGAGCCCGGCGACGACGCCATCCTTTTCGAACTCGCCCGCTCGGGCACCACGGAAGCCGAGCTTGCCGCCGAACTCGGCCTCGGTGAAGAGGCGCTTGCCGCACGCCTGTCGCGCCTGCTCGATCGTGAACTGGTCACCCGCCAGGCTGTCGGCCCCGAACTCGCCGCCGGCGTGGCATTGACCGAGCGCGGCCGGCGCATCCGCAATGGCCTTGCCGACCACTGGGCCCAGCTCGAGGATGCCCTGATGGGCGAACTCAAGCCCAAGCAGCGCAAGAAGCTGGCCGAGCGTCTCAAGCGCTTCGTCGATCTGCTGCGTCTCTAAAGACTGTTTAGAAACCTGAAAGCGTCATTCAGGTCCGGTTCATCCGCCAGGGTGTTTTCTATCGTTCAAAGGCACTTAGCTGCCTCAGAAACGAAGGAGAAACAAAATGGCTCTGAGCAAGAAACTCATGGCTGGCGGCCTTGCAGCACTGGCGCTTCTGGCGACGGCTGGTTCCGCTTTCGCCGCCCCCGCTTATGCGACGGGCAACGTCAATGTACGCTCGGGTCCGGGCACGGGCTATGCCCGCGTCGACGTTCTGACCCGCGGCGAGCAGGTCGATGTGCAGTATTGCCGCGGCAGTTGGTGCTTCATCGAGAAGCGCGGCCCCGATGGCTGGGTCTCGGCCAACTACCTCAGCCGCAGCGGTGGCTGGAATCCGACGCCTCCCCCGCCGCCGCCCATCTGGAATCCGCGCCCGCCGCGTCCGCCCCAGTGGGACCCCTATCCCCCGCGCCCGCCGCATTGGAACCCGCGTCCGCCCCGCCCGCAGCCCTGGCCCACCCATCCGGGCAATAGCGGTGGCAGCGTCTGCTTCAACGGCCCCAACGGCTACTTCTGCGTCGGCAACTAAGCCCGCACCAACAATATCGAACGCCGCCCCTCCAGGGCGGCGTTTGCTATTCCTGCCCCGGCAATGTCGGGTCGGCCACGACAGGCACCCGCTTCCTCCGCTCGCGCGCCATGACCACCAGCCCCGCCCCGGCAATGATGGTCGCGCCAAGCAGCGAGATCGGATCGATCCAGTGCCCGAAGACGACGGCGCTGAGCAGGATCGCCCAGGGCAGCGAGAAATAGTTGAACGGCTGCACCACGCTGGCCGGCGCCATCGATAGCGCGAACACCATCACTCCATGCCCGGCACAGGTCGTGACCATGATGACCACCACCAGCAGGAAATCGCTCCATCCCATCGGCTGCCAGAAGAACACCCCGACTGCCGCCGACAAAACCAGCCCGACGGTTGCGGTATAGGTCATGCTGGTCGCAGCGCTGTCGAACTGGCTGACCTTGCGGGTGATGACGATATAGATCGCGTAGAATGTCGCCGAGGCCAGCGCGAAGCCCACACCCCAATCCAGCGGCAACCCGCCCGGCCGCACGATCACCAGCGCCCCGGCAAACCCCACGCCCACCGCGGCGAAGCGGAATATGCCCACCTTCTCGCCCAGTATGGGAATGGCGAACAGCGTCACCAGCAGCGGATAAACCACCGTGATCGCCTGCAATTCACCCAGCGGCACGGTGCGCAGGGCCAGCCCGAAAAACCAGATATCGGCCATCAGCAGCATGCCGCGCAGCACCTGCAGCATGGGAACCCGCGAGCTGAACGCCTGCCGCAGCGGCGCCTGTCGCATCACCAGCAGCAGCGAAAAGGCGGCGAAGCCCCAATAGCGCATCATGGTGATCTGAAACGGCGAGTAGGTCTGCACCAATATCTTGGAGACTGCATCCTGCACGCCGAACACCCCGATGGTGATGAGCGTCAGGACGATGGCGCGGCCGATATTGTCGGTGCGGATATCGGCGGCGGAGGAAGACATGGTAGTTGCAATCGCCCAGGCATAGGAAAACGCCCCGGCCTTTGCTGCCGGAGCGTTCGAAGCGCTATCGCAAAGCCCGAAGCGTTTCCAGCAAAAGTGGATACGGTTTTGCTCCTCGGACTTGATCCGGGGATCGGAAACGCGACAAAATCAAGCCTTGGCCATAGAGGACTTGATGAGCCCGGCAATGGCGGTGAGAATGCCGCCGCTGACCAGGCCTGTTGCGCCCTGGCCCGCCAGGGCACCCAGATCGAGCCCGCCCGCCGTGCCTGCGGCACCTGCAGCCGCACCGACAAGGCCGTCAAGCCCGGGGATCATCCCGGCAAGCCAGGTCCCGGCGATGCCGCCGATCGCGCCGACGATCGTATTGCCGGCCGTACCGAGGTTGAGCGACTTGGCGATTTGCCCGATGACGTTGCCGCCGACGCCGCCGCCGACAAGCTGGACCAGAATAGGCACGATGACTTCCATTTGCTTCCCCCTCAAGGAATGCCCCGCGGGGCCACCTGCCGCGCGGTGACTTGGCAAGCCTACGCCCGAACCCGTGCCAACAAAAGGACAAGACTGCTGTCCGAACTTGTCAGCAGACCCCCAGTAAATCAGCCATTGCCGATGCATTGAACCGGGCCGTAAAAGCGGCCTATGGTCCGCCTACAAGGTCAGCCACGTCCATTATGTCGAATCGCCCCGCTCCATCACCGGCCCCTTCCGTCGCCCTCGTCACCGGCGCCAGCGACCGCATCGGCGCGGCCATCGCCATGGCTTTGGCCAGAGCCGGCCATGCCGTGGTCATCCATTATCGTGCCAATGCCGAAGGCGCCCGCGCTGTGCGCGACGCCATCCGCCGCGAGGGCGGCCGTGCCGATATTCTCAAGGCCGATCTCGCCAGACGCCCCCAGCGCGCCGCGCTGGTCGGCAAGGCGGCGGCATTTTTCGGTCCCCTGACCGTGCTGGTCAACAACGCCTCGACCTTCGAGCCCGACAGTGCCCGCGATCTCGATGAAGCCCTGTGGAACCAGCATTTCGCCATCCATGCCGAAGCGCCCATGTTTCTCGCCCGCGATTTCGCCGGACAACTGCCCGAGGGCGCGACGGGCAACATCGTCAATCTCGTCGATGAACGCGTGCTGCATCCCACGCCGGCCTATTTCAGCTATACGCTCTCCAAATCCGTGCTGTGGACCGCTACCCGCACCCTCGCGCAGTCGCTGGCCCCGGCCATCCGCGTCAACGCCATCGGTCCCGGCCCTGTTCTGCCTCATACGCGCCAGAGCCAGGTCGAGTTCGACCGCTCCGTCGCCGCCCTGCCCCTGCAGCGTCATGCCGGGCCCGATGCCATCGCCGACGGCGTCATAATGTTGCTCAACACCCCGTCCATGACCGGACAGATGCTGGCGCTCGACGGCGGGGAGCATCTCGAATACCTGCCCAAGAGCAAGCCCACGCCACGCGCATGACCGACGATACCGCCCCACCGCCGCCCAGCGGCCACGAAGTCATCCGCGCCTTCGTCCGCACCCTGCCATCGGCGCCGGGCGTCTACCGCATGCTCGATGCGGAAGGGGCGGTCATGTATGTAGGCAAGGCCCGCAATCTCAAGGCGCGCGTCACCAACTACACGCGCCCCGACGCCCTTGAAATCCGCCTGCAGCGCATGATCGCGGCCACGGTCAGCATGGAATTCGTGCGCACCGAGACCGAATCCGAAGCGCTGCTGCTCGAAGCCAACATGATCAAGCGGCTCAAGCCCCGCTTCAACGTGCTGCTGCGCGACGACAAGAGCTTTCCCTATATCCTGATCGCCACCGATCACGAGGCGCCCGAGCTGACCAAGCATCGTGGCACGCGGCGCCGGCAGGGCCACTATTTCGGCCCCTTCGCCTCGGCCACCGCCGTCGGCCGCACCATTGCCAGCCTGCAGAAAGCCTTCCTGCTGCGCAACTGCTCGGACTCTTTCTACGCCGCCCGCACCCGCCCCTGCCTGCAATTCCAGATCAAGCGCTGCGCCGCCCCCTGCACCCGCGAAATCAGCCTCGAAGGCTATGGCGAACTGGTCGAGGATGCGCGCCTCTTCCTCTCCGGCAAGTCGCAGGGCGTGCGCGACCATTTGCAGCGGGATATGAACCAGGCGGCCGAACAGCTCGATTTCGAGCGCGCCGCCCTGCTGCGCGACCGCCTCTCGGCCCTCGCCCTCATCCAGAGCCAGGGCGACGCCACCGCTCGCTCGGTGGAAGAGGCCGATGTCTTCGCCATCCACCATGAGGGCGGCCAGTTCTGCGTGCAGGTCTTCTTCTTCCGCGCCTATCAGAACTGGGGCAATTATCCCTATCGCCCGCGCGCCGATGCCAGCCTTTCCGATGCCGAAGTGCTCGAGGCCTTCATCGGCCAGTTCTACGAGAACCGCACCCCGGCGCGCCTCGTGCTGATCAGCCACGAGCTTGGCGAGCATGCCCTGATGGAGGAAGCCCTTTCCACCCGCGCCGGCCGCCGCGTCTATATCGAGCAGCCCAAGCGCGGCGAAAAGCGCGACCTGGTCAACCACGCTCTCAACAATGCCCGCGAGGCCCTCGGCCGCCAGCTTGCCGAAGGGGCCACCAATCGCACCCTGCTCGAAGGCGTCGCCGAAACCTTCGGCCTCGAAGAGGTACCGCGTCGCATCGAGACCTACGACAATTCCCACATTTCAGGCACCAATGCCGTGGGCGCCATGGTCGTGGCCGGCGAGGAAGGCTTCGCCAAGAAGTTCTACCGGACCTTCAACATCAAATCGACCGACATCACGCCCGGCGACGATTTCGGCATGATGCGCGAAGTGCTGACCCGCCGCTTCACCCGCCTCGCCAATGAAAGCGAAAACGACGCCGAGGACGAGGCTACCGGCATGCCCGATTGGCCCGATGTCGTCTTCATCGATGGCGGCGCCGGCCAGCTCAATGCCGTCCGCGAAGTCATCGCCGAACTCAACCTGCCCAAGGAAGTAACCTTCATCGGCATCGCCAAGGGCGAGGAACGCGATGCAGGGCGCGAAAAATTCTTCATGGAAGGCCGCGAAGCCTTCATGCTGCCCCATCGCGACCCGGTCCTCTATTACGTCCAGCGCCTGCGCGACGAAGCCCACCGCTTCGCCATCGGCACCCATCGCGCCAAGCGCAACAAGGCCCAGATCAAGAACCCGCTCGACGAGATCGAGGGCATCGGCCCGACGCGCAAGCGCGCTTTGCTCAACCATTTCGGGTCCGCCAAAGCCGTGGGCCGCGCCTCGCTCGCCGACCTGCAATCCGTACCGACGATCTCCAGCGCCATGGCGCAACTGATCTACGATCACTTCAACCGGGTGGAGTAGGGCTCGGCGCCCATCATCCGAAAGTCAGAGTCGACAGCCACAAAATCCCGCGCTACAACCACCGCATGATCCGTTCCGTCGCCACCGTTTCGTTTTGGTTTAGCTATCCGCTCCCGGCGGAGGCTATTGCGCGCTTGATCTGATCTCACAAGATACGACCAAACCCGAAGCCAGCCGCCCCCCAACGAGGCGGCTTTTTTGTTGGCCGCCTCCGAAGTTCAGAACTCCGAGGAGACCATCAAGTGCTCAAATCCACCGACGACCTTCGCATTACCGAAATCAAACCGCTGACCACCCCGATCGAGGTGATGCGCCAGCATCCGCGCACCGACGCCGCCACCCGCACCGTCATCTCGGCCCGCCACGCCTTCCATAATATCCTTGCCGGTACTGACGACCGCCTCGCCGTCGTGGTCGGCCCTTGCTCCATTCACGATCCCGCTGCGGCGCTGGATTACGCCAGGCGCCTCGCCGCCTTGCGCGAATCCCTGGGCGACCGGCTTGAGATCGTCATGCGCGTCTATTTCGAAAAGCCCCGCACCACCGTGGGTTGGAAGGGCCTCATCAACGATCCCAACCTCGATGGCAGCTTCGACATCGACAATGGCCTGCACACCGCCCGGGCCCTGCTGCTCGATATCGCCAATCTCGGCCTCCCCGCTGCCTGCGAATTCCTCGACATGACGACCCCGCAATACATCGCCGACCTGGTGAGCTGGGCCGCCATCGGCGCCCGCACCACCGAAAGCCAGATCCACCGCGAGCTGGCCTCCGGCCTCTCCTGCCCGGTCGGCTTCAAGAATGGCACCGACGGGAACGTCAAGATCGCGCTGGATGCCGTCGCCTCGGCCGGCCAGCCGCATCATTTCCTCGCCGTCACCAAGGATGGCCGCTCGGCCATCGCCGCCACCTCGGGCAACGAAGATTGCCACATCATCCTGCGCGGCGGAAAGACCACCAACTACGATGCAGCCAGCGTCGACGCCGCGGCTGCCGCCGCCGAAAAGGCAGGCCTCGCGCCCACGATCATGATCGACGCCAGCCACGCCAATTCGTCCAAGAACCCGGAAAACCAGCCGCTGGTCCTGTCCGATATCGGCAACCAACTCGCATCGGGCGACCGCCGCATCATCGGCGTGATGGTGGAATCCAACCTCGTCGACGGCCGCCAGGACCTCGTCGAAGGCCGCGAACTGGTCTACGGCCAGTCCATCACCGACGGCTGCATCGACTGGGATACGACGGTTGTTGCGCTGGAGGCATTGGCCGAAGCAGTAACGCAACGCCGGGCGGTGACCAACCAGGCGGTGGCCTAGCACCGAACTTCCGGCACGCACCCTCCCTCCCCCCTTGTGGGGAGGGTGGCCCCGAAGGGGTCGGGTGGGGGCATGGTTCCGCAAATTCAGTGTGCGTGGCTTGCCCCCACCCTCATTGCCTCCCCACAAGGGGGAGGGAGGCGATGAACCGATACTACGGGGCGAACCAATACCTTGACCCCTCACCCCCATTCCTGTTCTGTCCCTCCATGGCCAAGAACCCGCTGCTGCTCGTTCCCAACATCATCACCATCGCCCGCATTCTGGCGATCATCCCCATCGTCTTTCTGGTGATGCAGGGCGACATCGTGCTGCGCCTTGTCGCGCTCATCATCTACGTCGTCGCCGCCGCCAGCGACTGGGTCGATGGCTATCTCGCCCGCGCCTGGAACCAGTATTCCCCCTTCGGCCGCATGCTCGATCCCATTGCCGACAAGCTGCTGGTCGGCATCCTCATCGCTGTCCTGGCCTGGGATGGCAGCTTTTCCGGCTGGGACATGATTGCGGCCTGCGCCATCCTGTTCCGCGAATTCTTCATTCCCGGCCTGCGCGAATTCCTCGGCAATATCAAAGTGGTGCTCCCGGTCAGTTGGCTCGCCAAGTGGAAGACCACCATTCAACTGGTCGCCCTCGCCGTGGTCCTGCTCGAACGCATCGTCCCCGGCCTGGGCCTCGTCAGCGACATCCTGCTCTGGCTCGCCGCCATCCTGACGGTCTGGACCGGCTTCCAGTATCTGCGCGCCAGTTGGCCCCATCTCGTCGAAGAGCCGAAATGAAAATCCTCTATTTCGCCTGGCTGCGCGAACGCCTCAATCGCGGCGAGGAAGAGGTGTCCCCGCCATCAGACGTCGCCACGGTCGCCGACCTTATCGATTGGCTCGCCAGCCGCGACGAAGCCTTCGCCCTCGCCACCCAAAAGCGCAGCCTCATCAAGGCCGCCGTGGATGAGAAACTCGTTGCGCACACTGCCCCTGTTGCCGGCGCCAGGGTCGTCGCCCTGTTTCCTCCGATGACAGGGGGCTGATCATGGTTGTCCGCGTCTCCACCGCCCCGTTCGATCCCGGTGCCGAAACCAACGCCTTCCTCGCCGCCGGCCGGGGCGCCGGCGCCGCCGTTACCTTCACCGGCGTCGTCCGCAGCAGCCCCGACGATCCCATCATCGCCCTGACGCTGGAATGCTATCCCGAACTGGCCATCAACCAGCTCGCATCTAGCATCGACCAGGCCACATCCCGCTTCGGCCTTCTCGCCGCGACCGTCATCCATCGCTATGGCCGGCTGACGCCCGGCGAACCCATCGTCCATGTCATGACCCTCGCCCCCCACCGTGAGGCGGCCTTCAAGGGCGCGGAATTCCTGATGGACTATCTCAAGACCGACGCCCCGTTCTGGAAACAGGAAACGGGACCCGACGGCACACATTGGGTCGAGGCGAAGGCCGAGGACGATGCCGCCAAAGCGCGGTGGGAATAATCATAAGGATTGCGGCGGGCACCACGCCACCCTAACCACGATGTCATCCCGGCGAAGGCCGGGATCCATCCTGAGATCGCGCCGCAGCCGCAAGGTGGATCGGTCCTGCGACGATTGAGTCACCTCGGGATGGACCCCGGCCTTCGCCGGGGTGACACAGTGGGTTTGAATATTTCTGCGGCACAAAACCAAAAAAAGCCAGGCACTTGGCCCGGCTTTTTCACAAATTGATTCCGCTTACTCAGCGGCGGCGCGCTTGGGCTGAACCTCGGCGCTATAGGCGTCGATCAGCGTGCGGCAACCCTCGGCCGGCGTGAACTTGTACTGGCCGATTTCGCTGACGGGCGTAACCTCGGCAGCGGTGCCGGTCAGGAAGCATTCATCGAACCCGGCAAGCTCTTCCGGCATGATGTGACGCTCGGTGACCGTATAGCCATTGCGCTTGGCCAGATCGATCAGCGTCTGCCGCGTGATGCCGTTCAGGAAGCAGTCCGGGGTCGGCGTGGTGATGTCCTTGCCCTTGATGAAGAACACGTTGGCGCCGGTCGCCTCGGCCACATAGCCGCGATAGTCCAGCATCATCGAGTCGGCATAGCCATTGGCCATGGCCGCGTCCTTGCTCAGCGTGCAGATCATGTAGAGGCCGGCGGCCTTGGCCGAGGACGGGATGGTCTCCGGGCTCGGGCGCTTCCACTTGCTCCATTCCAGGCGGATGCCCTTGAGCTTTTCCTCGACCGAGAAATAGCTCGGCCACACCCAGGCGGCGATCGCCAGATGCACCGTATTGTTGCGTGCCGGAACGCTCAATTCCTCCGAACCGCGCCAGGCCACGGGGCGCACATAGGCATCGGTCAGGCCATTCTTTTCGAGAACCGCGCGCTTGGCTTCCTCGATCTGCTCCACCGACCACGGCATGGGCATGTCGAGCGTCTTGGCCGAACGGATCAGCCGCTCGGTATGCTCGCGCGACTTGAAGATTTCGCCGCCATAGGCGCGCTCACCCTCGAACACGGAGCTGGCATAATGCAGCCCATGCGTCAGCACGTGAATCTTTGCGTCTTTCCACGGTTTGAACTCGCCATCAAACCAGATCCAGCCATCCCGCTGGTCCATCGGCACGCCTGCCATGATCGTCTCCCGAATATTCCTGTGGGGGTGCCGCTCTCAGCGGTCGCCCGTTGGCGCCGATCATGCCCCAGGCCCAAGGCCTTGGCAAACCACAAAGGCTGAGGGATAAGACGGAACGGCGTCCTGATGGGAAGACAATGGCAGCGCACCAAAAAAATGTCAACATAGCTGACATAAATTCCGCCCCGCCCGGCGGCGAGGCCCTGCCCCTCGACATCATGGGCCTGTTCTTCTTCGCCTATCGCGATTTCACCGGTGATGCCGACGCCCTGCTCGGCCATCAGGGTTTTGGCCGCGCGCATCACCGGGTGCTCTACTTCGTCAACCTGCGCCCCGGCATGCCGGTTGCCGACCTGCTCGATATCCTCAAGATCACCAAGCAGAGCCTGGCCCGGGTGCTGCGCCAGTTGATCGACAATGGCTATATCGAGCAGAAGACCGGCCATTCCGACCGCCGCCAGCGCCTGCTCCATGCCACCGACAAGGGCCGCCAGTTCTTCGCCACCCTGTCAGCCACCCAAGCCAGCCGCATCACATCAGCCATTTCGGCCCTTCCCCCCGATTCCCGTCGCATCGTGACGCGCTTCCTCGTGGGCATGGTCGATCCCGCGGATCGCACAGTTCTGGATCGTCTCAACCTGACCACCGGGCTCTAGAAGCCACCCGTCGTCAAGCAGACGAATTAACCAGGAAACATCCCACGACTTTCTATTTTCCCCTGCATCCAAATATGTTGGCATGCAGGGAGGAAATATTGTCGAACATGGATACGCGTCAGCAGAAATATGAAGAACTGTTATTCGCCCACCTTGCAGATCGTGAAGCCGGCGAGGTCCGTTTCTTCGTCAACGAGCGCCGGTTCGACATCATGCGGCAGACCTTCGCCGACCAGTTGGTCGGCAAGAGCGTCCTCAATATCGCCAGCGGTCCCTTCGCGATGGAGTTCTATCTCTCGCCGGATTGCGCCCGCATCGACAGCATCGATATCGACGCCTGCCTCGCCCCGCTCCATGCAAGGCTGATCGAGGAAGAGCTCATCGCTCCGTCCAGTTTCGAAGTCTGCGACGTCATGGAATTCGAGCCCGAGCGCCAATATGACGTGATCGTGGTCAACGACATGTTCTACACCAAGCATGTCGATTTCTATGCCGTCATGGAAAAATATGCGCCTTTCCTCAAACCGGGCGGCCAGCTCTATTTCGACATTCTCGACCGGCGCGCCGGCCCCCTGTGGTCGTTCTTCAACAAGGACAGCCGCTATCGCCGCTACGACATGGCCGATGTCCATGCCACGCTGCAGCGGCACGGCTTCGCCGTCGAGGCGAGCCTGCCCTCGCTCGGCATCAAGGGTGGCCTGGATCGGGCGATCCGCGGCTTGCTCTGGCATACGGCAGGCGTTGCCAACAACATCATATTCCTGTGCCGCAAGGGCGGTGCCGCCCTGGCCTTTGCCGGAGCCATGCTGCTGGGCGAACCGCTGCTCCAGACCTACTGATCGCCGCCAGGAATCCTAGATCGGCAGGCCTGTGCGCGCCTTCACCGTGCGGATGCTCATATTGGAATGGATGCGCGCCACCCCCGGCAGCCGCGCACTGAGCCGCCGATGCAGCCGCTCGAAATCCTCGTGGTCCTGGCACACCACGCGCAGGATATAATCCGACTGCCCCGCCATCAGGTGGCATTCGAGCACTTCGGGAATGTCCTGCACCGCCGCCTCGAAAGCCTCGAGCACCGCCTCGCTCTGGCTGGTCAGCCCCACCTCGATGAAGAACTGCATCGAATAGCCCAGCCGCCCGGCATTGAGCACGGCGCGATAGCCCTCGATCAGCCCCTGCTCTTCCAGCGCCTTGAGCCGCCGGTGGCAGGCCGAGGCGGAAAGGCCCACCGCATCCCCCAGCACCTGCACGCTCTTGCGGCTATCCACCTGCAATGCGCGCAACAGTTTGCGGTCCACACTATCGATCTGCAATGCCATCCCGAATTTCTCGCCCTGTCTCGAATGCCATTCGAATTTCAGCGGCAGTAGCATGAAAACACAAGCATCCAGACAAGAAAAAGGGCGCGAAACCGAAGTTCCGCGCCCCCACCGGAGACACCACAAAGGAGCGTCAGCCTCTGCAGCAGTCCACCGATCGCCAGGTGCCCGGGAGGAACAGGCACCAAGGCCGTCCCCGGTTACGTCGGTGGCCGCAGCCGGGTTCAGTCGGATAACGAAGCCGCTCAGCAAGAGTTCCCCATGATTGGCCCTCGCCTGGAGCGTTTCCCACGAAACTGGACACGGTTTTGCGGTTCGGAACCGCGACAAACCAAGGAATAGCGGAGCATTTCAGCGCCTCAACGAAGCGAATGAAATGCTCAGAAATCGCCCCGAAGCGACAGGGCGATACCAGTCTTGTCATAGTGCTCGTCCGGATCGGCATGACGGGACCAGGTCAGCATGGCCTGATAGGTGAAGCGCTCCGATATGGCATAGCTCGCCCCCAGCGCCGCCATCCGCACCGACCGTACCAGGCTCGTATCGAACAGGCCCCATTCCTGCTGTCCAGCCAGGCTCGCCGATAGTGTGACTTCAGGCGTCAGCATCCAGGTCGCCCCAAGATCGATGGCAGCCGTTCGCCCCGCCACGCCATCGACCGGATCGGCCAGTTCGACCCCGGTTTCCCCGCTCAGCGCCAGCGTCACCCCGGCCATGGGCACCGCGCTCGCCGCAACCGCGACATAGGGCATGGTCCGCATCATCGCACTGAGATCCCTGGGCCAGACCAGGTCGACGCCACCCTTCGCCTCGGCCGTCCATGCCCCATCCGCCAGCCGCAGCCCCGCACTGACCCGACCACCATCGGCCGGCGCGCGCACATAGGTCAGTTGGTCAGCCTGCGGAATCAGCGTGAACCACGCTTCCATCCCCGCGAGCACCGCCAGGCCGGGCATGAGCGCCCGCTCCCAGTTCACCTTTCCTGCGACCGAACCCACAATGGGCGACAGCCGCAGCGGCGGCAATCCGAGCCCGTCGAGCATGCTCTCGCCGGGCAGCGTCCAGTCTCCCGTCACCGCCACGATCACCTGCTGGTCGGTCCCCCGCAGGGTGAACTCGGCCAGGTATTCGTGCTGCGTTTCGCTGCTGCGCACCGGCACGACCAGCGCCCCGATAGCCAGGTCATCCCCGGTCCAGTTCTCTGTCACCGCATAACCCAGCCGCAGCACCGCATCGCCGCCCAGCGCCCATTGCGCCTCCACCGCGCCGGTCACCGCGGCATCGTCCTCGAATTGGATGGTCGCAAACCGGGTTTGGCTGACGGAGAGGCTTCCGCGCAGCAGCAGCTTGTCAGTCCGGCCGGTCAGCGACAGATCATGGCTGTGGGTGACATAGAAATCCTCCCCGCCTGCCGCACTGTCTGTGGCATTGGAGGTCCAGCCGGTCTCGACCTGGCTCGAAATGGCAATCGGCGACTGCGCCAGTGCCGGCACCATGCCCATCATCGCCATCAAAATCAGAGCAATCCTACCCCTGCCCATCCTCGCCTCCCGCTATCGGGGCAGGATCGACGGTTCCGGTAACCAATATTTCACGTAGGGGCTAAGTCATTCCCCGTATCTCTGCTGGTTGAAATTGACCATTAACGCGCGAGAAGCTGCCCGTAAGTATTTGATTAACTATATTCTTCTTCGCTCAACCCGGATTCTGCCGGCCATGATGCTCAAGCACGATCATGACAGGACCGGGGAAATCTGCGGCGAGTTGCGCGCCTGGCGCATCCGGTCGCGCCTGCGCCAGGATGCCATCGCCAAATGCCTCGGCGTGGCCCAGAGCCAGATCAGCCGCTGGGAAAGCGGGCGGGAATTGCCGCGCCCGCATAATGTCGAAGCCATCCGCCGGCTCATCCGCGGTCCGGAAGTCGATCCGCTGCTGGCGCTCAGGCATTTCGTGCTCCATTCCAGCCAGCACCTGCTGCTGTTCGACGATCAGCTCGAAATCCTCGCACGCAGCCTGCCCTTCCAGGCTTCGCCCAATCCGCTCGACCGCTTCGGCTGGGTCCTCGACCCCGAGCGCAATCCACCCTTCGCGCCCGTCGAGCGGCGTTATCGCGAACTGTTGAGCGATCCGGCCGGGGTGGTCGGCCTCGCCATCACCCTGCCCTTCCAGCACGAAGGCGCGCGTTGGGTCGCCAGCATCGGCAAGACCATCCACTCCATTGCCGGCATAAGGGTCTGTCTCTGCGAATTGAGTTTTGCCCGGGCCGGCCCCGATGACGCCGATATCCGCATCGAAGAAGTCCGGCTCGATCCGACCGGCGAAACCCGCCATTCCACTACCCTGTGGCGTCAACCGCCTGCCAATGCATAAAAGACCCGCGCCGGGGCAACAGCGCGGGTCTTCCGTGGGGGGCCCTGGAGGTCTGGCCCCAGGGGCAGCGTGACCTACCAGCCCTTGCGGTTTTGGCCACCCAGCCCGAGAATGCCATTGCCGCTCAGCACGCCATTCAGCACACCATTGCCGTTGAGCACGCCGCTCAGCACGCCATTGGCATTGTTGTTGCCGATACCCGACAGGATGGCGCTGTTATTGCCCACCGCGATGGTGGTGCCGTTGAGCACATTGATGTCCCGCGTGGTCAGGCCCACGGCGATGCCGGTAATGTTGGACAGCAGGTTGTTGCTGACCTTCTTGTGAAAGAAGCCACCGGCCTGAGCCCCCGACGTCATCGCCATGACGGCAACAACCGATACCGCGATCAAGGTCTTCATCTTACGCATACTCCCGATTTGCTGTGTCGTGTGTTCGACACACCAACGGAACCATCGGGGAACCATGCCGGGCAATCTTTCGCGGCCATTTTATGCGTTCCATGCGAACTATGCGCAAATCAGGCGCCCAAACGGTCGAAAACCGCCACATTCGCCGGCCAGCGTGCCGGCAAATCAGGAGATGCGAACCATGTTGACCCGGACCTTGCTGAGCCTCGCCACACTGGCCCTGCTATCGATCCCCGCCACGGCCGATGGCGATCCACTGGCCGATCTCATTGGCACCAGTTGGCAATTGACCACGCTCGATGGCGCGCCCGTCGACGCCAAGGTCAAATCCACCCTCGTCATCTCGGCCGACAGCATCGGCGGCAATGGCGGCTGCAACACCTATGGTGGCAACCTGGCCACCACTCCTGATGGCATCGACATCAGCCAGGTCTTCTCCACCATGATGGCCTGCGACGGCCTGCAGCAGGAACAGGCCTTCTTCGCCGCCCTCGAAGCCGCCGACAATTTCGCTATCGTCGGCGACAATCTGCACCTGCTGGAAGGCGACACCGTCCTCGCCGAGCTGGCGCCGGCCAGCTAGGCAAGCAAAATGCCCGGCCATGAGGCCGGGCATTTCCAAAAGCATAAAGGCGTTTTAGTTGGCGGTTTCGGCAATCAGGCCGGCCTCGATACAACCTTCCAGCGTAACCTGGCCCAGATCGATCGTGGGCTCGCTGGCATCGCTCTCGACGGCTTCCTCATCGCCGTCGGCCATGTCGTCAGCCGCAGCGGCAGAGGCGTCGTCCACCGAATCGGGAGTCATGCCGGATTGAAGCTGCTCGCAATAGGCCTGCACGAGAGGCAGATCCACCTCGGTAACGGTCAGCCCATTAACGGTGACCGGTGTTTGCGCATAGACTGCGCCGGCAAGGCCGAGGGACGTAGCGAGGGCAATAGCGGAAGCAATAGCTTTGATGTGCATTTTAATAGCCTTCTCTAATGTCTCAATGAATGAGCATCTGCTCGCTTGGAAAACGCCTTTCTCTGATAATCGTTGCTGAAAAACGGGTTGCATCAACAAGTCGTGCGCCCGCGCAGCGCCGTTACATTTGTTTGAGGGCACCATGGCGTTGCGGCTGCACAAATGCTTTAAGGCCGCCAATCGCACTAACGGGACCTGGCCAATGACCAAGGAACAAGATTTCAAGAACCGCTTCTTTGCCGTCCTCAAGGACCTGCAGGAAGACGGCGTCGATGACGGTGAAGCCATGTGGCTGCTGGGCCGTCTCGCCGCCGGCCTGGTCGATGATCTCAAAGCTCCGGACTGGTCGGCCGCAAAGCGCGACATGGACCGCGAAACCTACGATACGCTGCTGCGCACCTTCGAAACCCACGGCAATGCGCATCACCAGGCCGGGCGGACCAAGCAGGCCTATGTCATCCAGGCCATGGTCGTCTCGCTGATCGCCCGCGCCCAGAATGCCGATCCGCAGATCGCCGCCGGCGAGCCCCTGCTCGATCAGGTCATCAATGCCAGCGTCGTCAACTATCGCCGCCAGCAGGAAGCCGCAACCAACTAAGTCCCCGCCGCCGGGCGCCTCTCCCTTCAGACCTCTGGACAGCCGCTCACGGCAGGCGCAGGCTGCCACCATAGCGTCAACAGGGGTCAATCATGATCTACCTTCTTGCCATCCTTATCGGCGTCGCCGCCGGTCTGCGTGCCGTTACACCGATCGCCGCTATTTCCTGGGGAGCCTGGCTCGGCTGGATCGACCTCAGCGCCACCCCGCTCGCCTTTCTCGGCAACATCATCGCCGTCGTCATCATCACGCTGCTGGCCATTGCCGAACTGGTCAGCGACCAGTTGCCCAATACGCCCAGCCGCAAGGTGCCCGTGCAGTTCGGCACCCGCATCGTGCTGGGCGCCCTGGCCGGCGCCCTGCTGATGGTTGACAACTGGATCGTCGGAGCCGTTCTCGGCGCCATCGGTGCGGTCATCGGCACCTATGGCGGCGCCGATGTCCGCGCCCGCCTCGCCAGGGCCTTTGGTCGCGACCTGCCGGCCGCGCTGACCGAGGATGTCGTGGCGGTCGTCCTGGCCTTCCTCGTCGTCTATCTCGCGTGAGCAGTGGTGGCGTGGCAGAGTTCAGGGGATCGCTCGTGATCTATGTCATCGCCACCTTCCGCCTCCGTCCGGGGGCGCTCGAGCCCTTCGTGGAGGCGGCCTATGCGCTGATCGATGTGGCCCGCCGCGACCCCGGCTGCATCTATTACGACCTCCATGCCAGCGTCACCGATCCCGATCGGGTGATGTGCTTCGAGCAATGGCAGGATCGTCCGGCCTTCGACCACCATCTCGCCACGCCGGCCGTAACGGCCTTCAACACCGCCATCGAGGGCCTTGTCCTGTCCTCGAAGGTCGAGATCATCCATCCCGATCGCATCGAAACGCCTTGACCCCAATTCTGCCGTGCATCGGCAACACCATGGCGCAACCCCAGCACGGAGCTCCCCATGACCAGGTCCATCCCCGCCGCCCTCCTCGCCACCGCTCTCTTTGCGCCCGTCACGGCCCAGGCCGCCGAAGCCACACTCCAGATCGAGTTGGGCACCAAAGGTGATTTCGAACGCCGCGTCATGACCTATGACTGCAATGACGGCAGCTCCCTCCCCGTTACCTACATCAATGCCGCGCCAAACTTCCTCGCTTTGCTGTCGGTCACTGACGAGCCGGAGCCTCTGGTCTTCTCCTCGGTCGTGGCCGCCTCGGGCGTACGCTATGTCTCGGGCATCTGGGTGTGGTGGACCAAGGGCGTCGATGCCAGCCTCTACGACGCCACTCTTGGCGAAGATGCCGAAGCCGTGCTTACCTGCAGCGAGTTGAACAACACGCCATAGAGCGTTTCCAGCAAAAGTGACGACGGTTTTGTGGTTCGGAAACGCGACAAACAAGGAGCTAGGGCGGTCCAGCGTTCCACTTGAACGATGAGCCGCCCGTATATTCATGGACCAGATGTCCCCGGCCGAACTCTTTCCCCATGTCCGCATCGTCATGGGCATGATTGTCGGCCTGGGCATCACCAGGCTGCTGATGACCGTGGCCGGCCTGATCCAGCATCCACATCGTTCGCGCATCTCGGCCATTCACCTGCTCTGGATCGTCTCGATCCTGGTGGAACTGGTGCTGTTCTGGTGGTGGGAATTCGCCCTGTTCCGCCTAGAACACTGGACCTTCGCCATCACGCTGTTCCTCATTCTCTATGCGGTGACCCTGTTCCTGCTCGCCGCGCTGCTCTCGCCCGACAACATCGCCGAATATGACGGCTACGAGGATTTCTTCCTCAAGCGCCGCATCTGGTTCTTCGGCCTGTTCGCCGCCACCTTCGCGCTCGACACTGTCGATTCGCTGATCAAGGGCGTGGCCTATTGGGACCGTTTCGGCGCCGATTATTACATCCAGGTGCCGCTCGGCCTCATCCTCTGCGCCGTCGCCATCCGCTCCGCCGATCGCCGCGTCCATCTCGTCGCAGTGCTGCTGCATCTGGCCTATCAGGCCTATTGGATCGGCCGGTTTTTCTATACGGTGAACTGACCGACCCGAAACTTGCCGTACGAGAATCTTCTTCCCATGAGCATGCTCATCGCCGCCCTCATGTTCATCGCCCTGCTGGCCGTCTCGACAGCCCATTTCCTCTGGTCCATCGGCCGCACCTGGCCAATCCGCGATGAAAGATTGCTGGCCCAGACCGTCGTCGGCTTCGAGGGCATCGAACGCATGCCGCCGCGCCTGGCCTCATTTGCCGTCGCCGTGGCCACCCTGGCCGCCGGTATCATCGCCCTGGCACTGGCCGATCACGATAGCGGCGGTCTACCCCTGAGCCTGCTCGGCCTGCCATTCGCGGCCGTGTTCCTCGCCCGCGGCGTGCTCGGCTATACCGCCTGGTGGGCCGAAAAGACTCCCGAGCCCAATTTCCGGCTCAATGACATCAGGGTCTATTCGCCGCTCTGCCTGTTCCTGGGCCTGGGCTTTGTCGCACTGGTCGTTTTGCGGCTGCTGTGACCGAGACCTATCTCCGGCTGCGCAAAAAACTTGATGGTCCGCTGCCCGCCCCGGTCTGGCCGGAGGGCATCCGACCGGTCGCCTTCGACGCTGTCGACCCGCGCCTCCTGCATGCCTTGCTGGATGAAGCCTTTCCCGGCGGGCTGATAGCCCCGTTCGAGCGCTGGTACGGCAATCTGACGACCGATACGGAATTCGACGCGGCGCTCTGTGTTCCGGCACTGACCGCGGATGGCCAAGTCGCCGGCTTCGTGCAGTGCTGGACCTCCGGCTTCGTCAAGGACCTCGCGGTATCCCCCAGCTATCGCGGTCGGGGACTTGGCGCCGCCCTGATGCTGCACGCCTTCGCCCTCTTTGCGGCCCGCGACGCGCCGCATGTGGACCTCAAGGTCCAGTTGGCGGAAGCCCCGGCCCGCCGGCTCTATGCCCGTCTCGGCATGGTCGAGGCCTAGTCGGCGCTCCGCACCAGCGCCACTACAGAGCGTGGCGTCAACGTCGCCGTCCCCTCGGAAAGCACCACACTGGCGGTGTTGTCCGACAGGATTCCCACCTCCCAGCCGCCTTCGGGCAGGCGCGCCACCGCCGGCTCGCTGCGCCGGTTGAACCAGACCAGTACCTCGTCATCCTTGTGCCTGAGGTGCATGCCGAGCACCGAAGCGCTGGATTGCCCCCAGTCACCCTCGTTCATCTCGCGCCCATCCGGATGCAGCCACACCACGTCGCGTAGGCCGCCCTTGTCCTGCCCGGTGAGGAAATGGTCGTGCGTCAGCGTGGCATGAGCCTTGCGGAACGTATGGATCGCCGCGACGAAATCCACCAGTTCGCCATCGGCGCTTTCCCAGTCCAGCCAGGTGATTTCGTTGTCCTGCGCATAGGCATTGTTATTGCCCTGCTGGGTGCGGAACATCTCGTCGCCCTGCTGCAGCAGCGGCACCCCACGCGACAGGAACAGTGTCGCCAGCAGCGCCCGCACATCGCGCTTGCGTGCGGCGTTGATACCAGGATCGTCCGTTTCCCCCTCGACGCCGCAATTCCACGAGGCATTGTGATTGTGCCCGTCGCGATTGCCCTCGCCATTCGCCTCGTTATGCTTGTCGTGATAGCTGACCAGATCCCGCAGCGTGAAACCGTCATGCACCGCCAGCATGTTCACCCCGGCACTGGGCTTGCGCCCGGCATGATCGAATATCTCCGCCGAGCCGGCCACCTTGCCGGCCAGTGCACCGATCTTGCCGTCCTCGCCGCGCCAGAATTCGCGCACTTCGTCGCGATAGGTGTCGTTGTGCTCCTTGAATTCCTTGCCGAACTGCCCCAGCGCATAGCCGCCCGGACCCGGATCCCACGGCTCGGCCACCAGGATCGCCTTGCTCAGCACCGGATCGGCCTTGATCTTTTCCAGCATGACCGCGTTGGGATTGAATCCCGGATCGCGCCCCAGCACCGTGGCCAGGTCGAAACGGAAGCCCGAGACGCCCATCTCCTCGACCCAGTAGCGCAGTGAATCGATCACCAGCCTCTGCACCGCCGGATGGTCGCAGCGCAGCGTATTGCCGGTGCCGGTATCGTTGACCAGGTGCTGCTTTCCATCGACTTCCACGAAGCGGTAATAGGTCCGCGCGTCGAGCCCCATCAGGCTCAGCAGCGGTCCATTGGCGTCACTCTCGCCGGTATGGTTGTAGACCACGTCGAGGATCACCGAGATACCGTTCTTGCGATAGAGATCGGTCATGTTCCGCAATTCCTGCGGCCCGCGCGGCGCCAGCCGCGGGTCGATGGCCGAATAGACCACTGGATTGTAGCCCCAGGCATTGGTCAGCCCCAGCACCGGCAGGTGGCCCTCGTCGATCCAGGCTGCCGTCGGCATCAATTGCAGCGTATCGACCCCGATATATTTGAGATGGTCGATCACCCTTTGCGTCGTCAGCCCGGCAATCGTGCCACGCAACGGCCCCTGCACGCTGGGATGGCGCATCGTATAGCCGCGCACATTCATCTCGTAGAACAGCCCCGGCGCCTTCTTGCGCGGCAGGGTGTTCTCATTGCCCATGTCCCCGACAATGGCCTTGGGGATCAACGGCGCCGTGTCCACCGCCTCGGCGCGGTCCAGCCGCAGCCGCGGCGAGCGCACGAAGGCCCGGTCGAGCCGTTTGGCATAGGGATCGACCAGCAGCTTCATCGGATCGAAGAAATAGCCCTGGTCCGGGTCATAGGGTCCATCGGCGCGCAGTCCGTAGCGCGTACCCGCGCCCAGCCCGGCAATCAGCCCGGCACGAATATGGTCCCGATGCACATCCAGTTCGAACCGGTCCGTTTCCTGGTCCTGCTCATCGTAGATCGACACCCAGATATGGGTGGCGCTTTCCGAATAGACGGCAAAATTGATGCCCGCCTCGGTCACCGTGGCACCAAGATGGGCAATACTGCCCCCGTTGGGGATCAGCATGGGTTTCATGGGTATTCCGATTCTAGTGCGTTGGACCGGAAAGTGACGCCACTTTCCGGCCGAATCCGACGCGACGACAAAGATACAAAACGGCGTTCCATCGGAACGTCGCTCTAGGTGATGACGCTGGGTTCTTGGCGCCCGGTGCGCTGCCTGACCCCGGCAAGTTGGTCTGCCAGTGTTATGAGGGATGCAAGGGCCGACTGGGTTTCAAGGTCATGTCGCCCACCTGCTGCCTCATAGCGCTCCAGATAGAGACGCAACGTGGCGCCGACCGTACCGGTTCCGCTCAGCCGCAGTACGATGCGTGAGCCGTCGGTAAAGCCGATCCTGATCCCCTGCCTGGCGCTGGTCGAACCATCCACCGGGTCGTGATAGGTGAAGTCGTCGGCATAGGCCACCTGCAGGTCGTCATCGAAGACTTTCCCCGGCAAGCCGGGCAATTGCGCCCGCAAATCGTCCACCAGCGTGTTGGCGATACCGGCATCGACCTCCTCATAATCGTGCCGCGTATAATAGTTGCGCCCATAGGTCGCCCAGTGCTCGCGCACGATCTCGTCCACGCTCTGCTTGCGCACCGCGATGATGTTAAGCCACAGCAGCACGGCCCACAGCCCATCCTTTTCGCGCACATGGTTGGAGCCCGTGCCGGCGCTCTCCTCGCCGCATATCGTCACCCGCCCCGCGTCGAGCAGATTGCCGAAGAACTTCCACCCCGTCGGCGTCTCGTGCATCTCGATGCCGAGCTTTTCCGCCACCCGGTCGGCCGCCGCGCTGGTTGGCATCGACCGCGCAATGCCCGCAATGCCGTTCCTGTAGCCCGGCGCCAGATGCGCATTGGCCGCCAGCAGCGCCAGCGAATCCGACGGCGTCACGAACCGGTTCTTGCCGATGATCAGGTTGCGGTCGCCATCGCCATCCGACGCCGCCCCGAAATCGGGGCCCTCAGGCGTCATCAGCAGGTCGAACATATCCTTGCAATAGACCAGGTTCGGATCGGGATGCCCGTTGTTGAACGAGGGTGACGGCGTGCCATTGACCACCGTCCCCTTGGGCGCGCCGAGAATGCCTTCAAGGATGGCATGGGCATAGGGCCCGGTCACTGCCGACATGGCGTCGAAGGTCATGCGGAAGCCCGAGGCGAACAACCCCCTGATGGCGTCGAAGTCGAACAGCGTCTCCATCAGCCTGGCATAGTCGGCCACCGGGTCGATCACCTCGACCACCATGTCGCCCACCTTCTGCGTGCCGATCTGCCCCAGCGCCACGTCCGGCGCGTCCACCATTCTGTAGCTGTCGATCTGCCTTGAGCGCGCATAGACGGCTTCGGTGATCTTCTCCGGCGCGGGCCCGCCATTGCCGATATTATACTTGATGCCGAAATCGCCCTCCGGCCCGCCCGGATTGTGGCTGGCCGACAGCACCAGCCCGCCGAACGCCTTGTAATGCCGGATGATATTGCTCGCGGCCGGCGTCGACAGAATGCCGTTTTGCCCCACCAGCACCTTGCCGAAACCATTGGCCGCGGCGATGCGGATCGCCTTCTGGATGGCCACGTCGTTGTAGAACCGCCCATCCCCGCCGATGACCAGCACCTTGCCGGCAAAATCCTCCAGGCTGTCGAAAATCGACTGCACGAAGTTCTCGACATAATGGGGTTGCGAGAACACCGTCACCCGCTTGCGCAGGCCCGATGTACCCGGTTTCTGGTCGTCATAGGGCGTGGTCTTAATGGTCTGGATCGTCATTGGTCATCAGCCCGGTAATGGTGGCATAGAGCTCGGCATAGCGGGCGGCGCT
>NZ_JANQAJ010000007.1 GCF_024707105.1 Devosia ginsengisoli
GGCAACTGCCCCTATCGGCGTGCCCTCCCCGGGCAACGCCAAATGCCGTGGACTACTCCTTGAACAGCGCCAGACCTGCCTCGAGGTGCTGGCTCATGCGGTATTGAAACGCGAGCCGGTTGCGGCTCTCGAGCGCGTCGACGATGGCGCCGTGCTCGTCGAAATTCAGGCCGTTGGACTTCATGCGGGCGACGCCCGTCTCCATGATCTTGAGCATCACCGGCTGCATGATGCGGTAGATCTCCAGCACCTGCTTGTTGGCGAGGATGCCGACGAGCTTGAGGTGGAAGTGGTAGTCGTGCTGCGCGGCGGTGGGGTTGTGGCCCTCCTCGCGCATCGCGTCGTTGATCTCGCGCAGCTCGACGATGTCGGCGGGCTGGAAACGCTCGATCAGGCGATCGACGGAGCCGACTTCGATCAGTTCGCGGAACGACTGGGTGTCGAGATAGGTCTGGCGGTTGAGCTCCAGCGTGTTGAACGAATAGAGGTCGAACACCGCATCCATGCGGCGATCGGTGATGACGGCGCCGACCTTGGGCCGGACGTCGACGACGCCATAGGCCTTGAGGATGCGCATCGCCTCGCGGACCGTCGTCCGGCTCGAGGCAAACATGTCGCCGAGCTCGCGCTCCGACGGCAGCGGGTCGCCGACGACGAGGTTGCGCTTGTCGATCAGCGCCTTGATTTCGATCACCAAAGTCTCGACTGCGGGAGTCGGTCAGATGGATGGCGCGTGCGGGCCGTTTGCGCCCACCGCCACCTTCACCAAGCCGAACGACATTGCTCCTGGCCGTCATGACCGGATTGCCCCGACACCGATGTGAATAGTCCCCTCAGGCCTTACATTTGTAAGACCAGCGGGACCGTAATTATCCGGTTTTCGGCTGTCAATAGTTGGAAATGAGGTGCGATATCACGAAATACAGCAAAAACTGGTATGACAAATACATTCGTGAGATCGATTACATCCCGATAACTGCTTGGAAAAGCAGGCGGACTGACATGTTAGTTTGTGACGCTATGAAAATCGAGATTCTGCGCTGTCAGGCGATGAGACCGAAGGTGGTGAGCGCCAGTCCCGCGATGGCGCTGGCGAAGACGATGAGCCACGGCGGAAGCCGGAACATCAGCAGTGCGAAGACAGCTGCGGCCCAAAGCAGATCGAGGGGGCTTCTGACCGTGCTGAGGAAGACCGGATCGTAAAGGGTTGCGAGCAGGAGGCCGACCACGGCAGCGTTGGCGAGGTTGAGGCCGCCGCGAAGGCGGGTGTCGCCGCGCAGGGCCTGCCAGTAGGGCAGGGCGCCGAAGACCAGGAGGAACGACGGGAGGTAGATGGCGCCGAGGGCGAGGAGCGCGCCGGCGAGGCCGTTCGGCTGGATATTGAGCAGGGCGCCGGTGTAGGCGGCGAAGGAAAAGAGCGGTCCGGGTACGGCCTGTGCCGCGCCATAGCCGGCAGGAACAGGTTGCGGTCGATGAGGCCGGGGGTGACCAGTTCGGCTTCGAGCAGCGGCAGGACGACGTGGCCGCCGCCGAAAACCAGCGAACCGGTGCGGTAGAACTTCTCGGCGATGACGGCTGTGCCGTTGCCGGTCAGGGACAGGAGCGGCAGGGCGACCAGCAGGATGGCGAAGGCGCCGAGGAACCAGGCGCCGGTGTGGTCGCGAGGCAGGCGAAACGTTTCGCCGCGCGGGGAAGAAGATAGCCAGCGACGGCTGCGGCCGCGATTATCCCTATCTGGGTCAATGCGTTGGGAAGGATGAGGGCGATCGCTGCCGCAGCGACGGCGATGGCGCGGCGTGGCCAATCCGGGGTCAGTGTGCGTGACATGGCCCAGACGGCCTGGGCGACGACGGCAAGGGCGGCGACCTTGAGGCCGTGCAGGGCGCCATCGGCAAGCGGGCCGCCGATGGTGGTGGCACCCCAGGCGAAGGCGAGGAGCAGCATGACGGAGGGGGCCGTGAAGGCGACAAAGGCGGCGATTCCGCCCCAGTATCCGGCACGCAGCTTGCCGATGGCGATGCCGACCTGGCTGGAGGCGGGGCCGGGCAGGAACTGGCAAAGCGCGACGAGATCGGCGTAGTCGGCGTCGGTCAGCCAGCGCCGGCGCTGGACAAACTCGGCCTGGAAGTAGCCCAGATGCGCTACCGGTCCTCCAAAGCTCGTCAGGCCCAAGACCAGGAAAGTCCAGAAGACTTCGGCGATACGTCCAGCGCGATTGCTCATGGGCCGTTTGCTGCCCCACCGGCGCGTCACAATCAAGCTGCGGTGTGTGGTCGCCCCCTCCACCAGCTTCGCTGGTCCCCCTCCCCCGCTGCCCAGGGGAGGATGAGAAGGGTCAGCTCGCGGGCGGGGTGTAGCCGAGCAGCTGGTAGCCCATGGTGTGGCACTCGTTGATGCCGCACTGGACGATGACCGAGCCGAAGTTGACGACGGCGAGGGCGACGACGACCGCTCCGACCGCGGTGCCGATGGCGGCGAGGCGCGGGAAGGTCGAGACCGGTGTGGTCTCGAGGTGGTGGTCGCCGCCGATGATGGCGAGCTTGAGGGCGAAGGCGATCAGCACGCAGAGCGCGATGATGATGGACCAGACCGGCATGTGGAGGCCGAACACGGCTGACCCGATATAGGCGTGGCCGGGGCGCGGGACGATGTCGAGCAGGGTCTGGCGCTCGGCGACGATCAGCAGGAACAGGGCGCTGAAGATGATGATGCCGGTGTTCTGGTAGGAAAAGCCGTTGCGGAGTTGCAGCAGGATGCCCAGGCAGATGCCGAGCATGGCGACGCGCTGCAGCAGACAGAGCGGGCAGGGTAGTTCGCCGAAGGCATATTGCATGACGGCGGCTGCGATGAGGATCAGCGCGATCACCGCCAGCATGGCGGCGAGGAAGGCATAATTGGCCCAGGCGAGGAAGCGGTGGGTTTCGGGCGAGGCGTTGTCGAAGCTCATGGCGCTCACCCCTGCAGCCACGGCATTTCGAAGCCGTATTGCGGGCTCCAGATTTCCCACAGGAACAGGCCGATCGAGAGGGTTGTGCAGACCCCGACCATCAGGCGGGCCACTGCTGGCCGGCGGAACCAAGATAAGGCAAACGCAACGACAAGCGTCGCGAAGATCAGCGCCATCATTGTTGGCACTCCCTCAGTATTCCCCATGGTGACTATTTGCCCGATTTGCGCGGGTGCTGTCCATCGATCTGAGACGAAGGTGCAAGGCTGGTTTGATGCGAGCGGCCTTGTAGTGGCCCGGTCCGCACACTAGCTCAGGGACGATACTGCAGCAGATACATGAGCTTAGCACATGAGCGACTTCAACAAGCAGGTCATTGCGGATTTCAACTCCAGCAAATGGCAAACCGGGCGGCTACTTCAAGGATGCATCACATCCTCCTCCTTCATGCCATCGGCGCCAAATCGGGCGAGGAACGCACCCAGCCGCTGATGTTCCTCAAGGAAGAGAATGAGGGGCCGTGGTTCGTGTTCGCCTCCTATGGTGGCGGCCCGAAGGACCCGGCGTGGTTCCGCAATGTGGTCGCGAACCCCGAGTTCGAGATCTCGGTCGGTGATGGCGAGAGCATCCGGCGCGTGCCGGTCCGGGCCCGCGTGCTCGAGGAGCGCGACACGACCTATGCGCGCCAGGCGGAGCTGTTCCGCAGTTCGCCGAGTACGAGAAGAAAACGACCCGGGAGATCATTCCGGTGGTGGAACTGAGTCCGAGGTAGGGGCTGCCACACTCACTGCCGTCATTCCTAAGCGGGAACCTGGGTGGATAGTGCCACACTCACAGCCTGCTGAGCGATCCACTAGGTTCCCGCTTTCGCGGAATTGACGCCGGTGGGGTGCGGTGACGCCGTGCGCTCCTGCGGCATCGCCAGGTCAGTCTTCGCCCGGGGATGACGGTGATGGGTGGCTGATGCCGAGCCTGGCGTTGTGCTTGAGCAAGAAAAAGGGCGCTCGACGGGCGCCCTTTGCATTCCGATGATCGGGAGATCGGTTCTGTAGGCGTAGGCTTTGGTCTTCTGCTGCTGCTCGCCCAGCCCCTCGATGCCCAGCTTCATGGTCTGGCCCGGCTTCAGCCAGATGGGCTCGGGCTTCTGGCCCATGCCGACGCCCGGCGGTGCCGGTGGTAATCACGTCACCCGGCTGCAGGCTCATGAACTGGCTGAGGTAGGCCACGAGGTGGGCAACGCCGAAGATCATGGTCTTGGTCGAACCGTCCTGGTAGCGGCGGCCATCGACGTCGAGCCACATCCCCAGGTTCTGCACGTCCTTGATCTCGTCCTTGGTCACCAGCCACGGGCCGATCGGGCCGAAGGTGTCGGCCGACTTGCCCTTGGTCCATTGGCCGCCGCGCTCGGTCTGGAAGTGGCGCTCGCTGAGATCGTTCACTCACGCAATAGCCGGCGACGTAATCGAGGGCGTCCTTTTCCTCAATGTACTTGGCTTCCTTGCCGATGATCACGCCGAGCTCGACTTCCCAGTCCGGCTTGAGGGTGTTCTTGGGCAGGATCACATCGTCGTTGGGGCCGATGATGGCGCTGGTCGCCTTCATGAACAGGATCGGCTCGGCAGGGATCGCGGCGCCGGTTTCGGCGGCGTGGTCGGCATAGTTGAGACCGATGCACATGAACTTTGCCGACATTGCCGACGCAGGGACCGATACGCGAGTTCTTGTCGAGCACCGGCAGGCCGCCATGGTCGGCAGCCTTGATCTTCGGCGAGAGCCCCTCGGCGCCGATCGACGTGCCGTTGATGTCGGGCACCACGGACGAGGTCGCGGTAAGTGCCGTCGGTGTGTAGGATAGAAAGGGCTTCGGCGCCCTGGCGCCGACGCGCAGAAGTTTCATGAAGTGCCCTCAGATGATTTAGGGCTAGGGCCATAGCCGTGAGTCGAGGTCAACCATGGTCGAATCTGTTCGGCGCGGCGGGACGAGCCATGTCGCGGCTGGTGCTGGAGGTGAACTGGGTCCCTGCTTTGGCAGGGATGACATTTGGTGAAAGGGGCGGTTGAGTGCCCCTTGGCCACCAATTCCATTTGGACCGTGACGACTGCATCGGGTCCGTCA
>NZ_JANQAJ010000009.1:0-507500 GCF_024707105.1 Devosia ginsengisoli
ACCGAATGGGGCAGCCGCAAGGACGCCGATATCGAAACCTGATCCCTAGCGGACCTTGATCAGCAGGATCACAAGCAGCCAGATGCTGGCGACGTGAATCAGCAGGAACCGCAGCAGCACCTGGGCATTGGACCAGTGCAGGTTCTTGCGCACATGGTCGTGGAACGGAAAGCGCACCGAGCCCAGGATGCGCCAGCCGAACAGCCGCATCAGCGCCACCTTGGCCAGCCCCGTCGCACCGTTGAACAGCAGCAGCGCCCCCACGAAGAACACCGTTGCCGGATTGCCCGTCACCACCACGCACATGCCGACGAACAGCCCGATGGGCCGCGATCCCGCATCGCCCATCAGGGCAGCGCTGGGCGGCGCATTGTGCCAGAGATAGCCCAGGATCGCGCCGCAGAACACCGCCGCCGCCAGCGCCCAGCTCACCGCATCGGGATTGTACGGGATCAGCAGATAGCCCGCATTGGTGACGTCGCCGACCACGGAATAGAGCAGGAAACCCAGCACGCAGATGGTGACCGCGGAGAGCGTGCCCGACACCCCATCGACACCGTCATTGCAGTTGACCGCATTGATGCACAGCCAGACGATGGGCGTGTAGAGCAAGACGCCGCCCCACCACGGCAACATGATATGCGCCGAGGTGAACGGCAGCCACACTTCGGTACTGGTCCCGTTCATCAGCACGATGCAGACAAACAGCGAAATCGCCAGGTCCGTCAGCCCCAGCGTCAGCTCGCTCAACCCGCCGGGCTTGCGATCGTCGATATAGCCGACGCAGGAGGCGATCAGCAGCGCCCCCAGGCAGAAATAGATTTGTGGGTCATAGGGCAGGCAGACCACCAGCACGCCCACCGTGATCAGCACGATGAAGAGCCCCACCCCCACCGGCTTGCCGACGCTGTCCTCGGCATTGACGGCATGCGCCCGGCCCTTGTCCTTGGTCAGCACATGCCACACCCGCGGCAACACCAGCAGCGACAGGATAGCCGATAGCAGCGCCCCCACCGTGGCCAGCACCGTATAAGAGGTCAGCAGGCGCGCCGGCCCCCAATAGGGCGCGATGAACTCGGACAGATAGGTAAGCATGGCGGGCCGATCGCTGGTGAACCGCCGGCCTCGGCAACCCCATTGAGTCGGACCGGCACCGCATGATCGCCTCTGCGAGTCACCAGATCAACGCCCGGCCGACCTCCTGGCCAACTTGCTTTGGTCAGTCAATTAGACTAAGTTCAACGGACTAAGTCATACCGGAATAGACCATGGTCCACACAGTCAATATTCACGACGCCAAAACGCATCTGTCGCGCCTGGTTGACCAGGCCGCGAAGGGCGAACCGTTCATCATCGCCAAGGCTGGCAAGCCACTGGTCAAGGTCGTCCCGCTCGATCAACCCGCATCAGTGAAACGCCTCGGCTTCATGAGCGGGCAGTTTTCGGTGCCCGATGACTTCGACACCTTGGGCCAGTTGGAGATCGAAGAGATGTTTGGCACGCATTCATGAAGGTGCTTCTCGACACGCATATCCTGCTCTGGGCGGCGGCGGAGCCCCACCGCCTGCCTGCCGCAGCACACAGCCTGCTCGATCACCCTGGAGACCGAGCCGGTCTTCAGCCCGGCAAGCATCTGGGAAGTCGCCATCAAGACCGGCCTTGGTCGCGAGGACTTACAGGTGGATCCCCGGATATTGCGTCGGGGGTTGCTCGACAATGGCTATGCCGAACTGCCGATTACCAGCGAGCATGCCGCAAGGCTGGCGGACCTTCCGCCCATCCACAAGGACCCGTTTGACCGCATGCTGGTCGCTCAGGCCATCGCATCCGGGATGGAGTTGCTGACAGCCGACGAGATCGTCGCCCTATATCCTGGGCCAATCCGGCATATTTGACGCCTGCCCTTAGGCAGGCACGCATCAAAACAAAAGCCGCCGGGTCCCCCCGGCGGCTTTCCTGGCCCGAAGGATCAGGCCGAGCGGTTCTTGTTGTAGAGATCGAAGAACACCGCCGCGAGCAGCACCACGCCCTTGATCATCTGCTGCCAGTCGATATTCACGCCCATGATAGACATGCCATTGTTCATCACGCCCATGATGAAGGCGCCGATGACAGCGCCGGCCACCTGGCCCACGCCGCCCAGAGCCGAGGCGCCGCCAATGAACACGGCAGCGATCACGTCGAGTTCCAGCCCCTGCCCCGCCTTGGGCGTGGCCGAATTGAGCCGCGCCGCATAGATCATGCCGGCCAAAGCCGCCAGCGCGCCCATGATGGCGAAGACATAGAAGGTCATCCGCTCGGTCTTGATGCCCGAAAGCGCCGCCGCCTTCAGATTGCCGCCCAGCGCATAGATGCGGCGGCCGAAGGTCATGCGCTTGGTGACGAACACGAACAGCGCGATCA
Organism: Devosia ginsengisoli; assembly: GCF_024707105.1. Classification (GTDB taxonomy): domain Bacteria; phylum Pseudomonadota; class Alphaproteobacteria; order Rhizobiales; family Devosiaceae; genus Devosia; species Devosia ginsengisoli_A. The sequence goes on from NZ_JANQAJ010000009.1 coordinate 2,404, forward strand.
GCACGCCCATCACCACCAGCACATTGGGCAGGCCTTTATAGGAAGCCAGCATATAGGCGAAGAACAGCACAAGGGCGGCGATGACAAGGTTCTTGACCACGAACAGCCCGAAGGGCTCGCTCTCATAGCCGCGTGCCTTGCGACGGGCGCGGCCGCGAATGGCGAAGAACACCATGGCCACGACGGCGAGGATGGCCAGCACCATGGTCGTCGTGTGGAGCACCAGCGGCTGCACGCCCTCGCTGGCCGCAACCAGCGTCGTCGGCCCGATCACATCGGGAATGAAGCCGGCGGAGAGCATCTGGAATTCGGCCGGGAACGGCCCCACCGACTTGCCGGCCAGGATCGCCAGCGACAGCCCCTTGAAGATCAGCATGCCCGCCAGCGTCACGATAAAGGCCGGAACGCGGTGATAGGCGATGATATAGCCCTGCGCCGCCCCGATCGCCGCCCCGGCCACCAGGCATATGGCCCCGGCCACGAATGGATTGGCGAGGAATGCCAGCTCGGGCGGAAAATCCCAGCCCACCATCAGCATGGCGGCCAGCGCCCCGACAAAGCCGGAAACCGAGCCGACGCTGAGGTCGATATGCCCGGCCACGATGACCAGCAGCATGCCCAAAGCCATCACGATGATATAGCTGTTCTGCAGGATGATATTGGTCAGGTTGACCGGCTTGAACAGCACGCCATTGGTGAAATACTGGAAGAACAGCATGATCAGGATCAGCGCCAGCAGCAGGCCATAGTCGCGCATATTGGCCTTGAGCGCGCCCCACACGCTGAGTTCCTGGATCTTGACCTGTTCGCCGGTCGTGCTCATGCCCGGCTGGGCGGTTTCTGTGGTCATGATGCCTTCCCTTCGGCGCGCACGATCGAGCGCATGATCTTTTCCTGGCTGGCTTCGCTTGTGGCCATTTCGCCCACGATGCGGCCTTCGTTCATTACATAGAGGCGGTCGGTAATGCCGAGCAGCTCGGGCATCTCCGAGGAGATGACGAGGATGGCTTTACCCTGCGCCGCCAACTGGTTGATGATGGTGTAGATTTCATATTTGGCGCCGACATCGATGCCGCGCGTCGGCTCATCGAGGATCAGCACATCCGGATTGGCGAACAGCCATTTGCTCAGCACAACCTTCTGCTGATTGCCGCCGCTGAGGTTGCCGGTGACCTGATAGACGCTCGACGAGCGGATATTGGTCTTCTTGCGATATTCGTTGGCGACGTCCATTTCGCTGAGGTCGTCGATCACGCCCACCTTCGATATGCCGCGCAGGTTGGCGATAGTAGTATTGTGCTTGATGTGGTCGATCAGGTTCAGCCCATAGGTCTTGCGGTCCTCGGTGGCATAAGCGACGCCATTGGCCACCGCCTTCTCCACCGTCGACATGTCGGCCTTTTTGCCATGCAGGAACACCTCGCCAGTGATCTTCTGGCCATAGGACTTGCCGAACACGCTCATGGCGAATTCGGTGCGTCCCGAGCCCATCAGCCCGGCAATGCCCACCACTTCGCCCTTGCGCAGGTTGAGGTCGATATTCTTGATCACCTGCCGGTCACGGTGCTGCTGGTGATAGACGCTCCAGTTCTTCACCTCGAACACCACCTCGCCGATGTCAGGCACCCGGCTCGGATAGCGATCGTCCAATGACCGCCCCACCATCAGCGTGATGATGCGGTCCTCGCTGATATTCTCCTTGGTCAGCGTCTCGATGCTGCGCCCGTCGCGGATCACGGTGATGCGGTCGGCCACCTTGCTCACTTCGTTGAGCTTGTGGCTGATCAGGATCGAGGTAATGCCCTGCTTGCGGAATTCCATCAGCAGGTCGAGCAGGGCCGCGCTGTCCTTTTCCGACAGGCTCGCGGTGGGCTCATCGAGAATGAGCAACTGCACCGACTTGCTCAGCGCCTTGGCGATTTCCACCAGTTGCTGCTTGCCCACCCCGATATTGGTCACCAGCGTGTCGGGGTCCTCTGTCAGCCCCACCATGCCGAGCAGCTTGCGCGCGCCGTCACGCGTCTCGTCCCAGTCGATCACGCCGGCCCTGGCCTGCTCATTACCCAGGAAGATGTTTTCGGCAATCGACAGCAGCGGCACCAGCGCCAGCTCCTGATGGATGATGACAATGCCCTTGTGCTCGCTGTCGCTGATCGATTTGAAGTGCTGTTCTTCGCCCTTGTAGATGATCTGCCCATCATAGCTGCCCGAGGGATAAACCCCGCTCAGCACCTTCATCAGGGTCGATTTGCCTGCCCCGTTTTCGCCGACAATGGCGTGGATTTCTCCCTCGCGCACATCGAGATTGACATCCGACAGCGCCTTGACGCCGGGAAAGGTCTTGGTGATGCCGCGCATCTCCAGAATGGTATTGGTCATGCTGGCTCTGTCATTCGATGGGCCTCACGGTGCTTGCAACAGACCTCATGGTGATCTTGTCGAATCACGAGGTCGTGGCAGGATCGGCGTGCCCGACCTCCTGGTTCGACATCCTGAGCTAGTCGAAGGATCACCATGAGGTTTCAGGAAAAATTTGGAAAGGGGGCCCCGCATCGTCGCGGAGCCCCCCAGTTCAAACGCCGATTACTGGAGTTCTTCAGCCTTGATGTAGCCGCTATCGATGACACGGGCCACGTAGTTGTTGACGTCGACTTCATACGGGGTCAGCAGGATCGACGGCACGACCTTGACGCCATTGTCATAGGTGGTGGTGTCGAGCCCGGCCGGGGTCCCGCCGGTCAGCACGGTGTCAACCAGTTCGGCCGTGATCTGGGCCAGCTCGCGCGTGTCCTTGAACACGGTCGAATACTGCTCGCCGGCAATGATCGCCTTGACCGAAGGAACTTCGGCGTCCTGGCCCGAAATGATCGGCCAGGGCTGGTCGGCCGAGCCGTAGCCCACGCCGCGCAGCGACGAAATGATCCCGCGGCTCAGCCCGTCATAGGGCGACAGGACGGCATCGACGCGCGAACCATCCGAGTAGTTGGCCGACAGCAGATTGTCCATGCGAGCCTGGGCCACGGCACCATCCCAACGGAGGGTACCGACGGTTTCCATGCCCTGCTGACCGGACTTCACCACGAGGGTGCCGTCGTCGATCAGCGGCTGGAACACGCTCATCGCGCCGTCATAGAAGAAGAAGGCATTGTTATCATCAGGCGAGCCGCCGAACAGCTCGACATTCCACGGGCCCTTCTGGTCCGGATAGCCGAGACCCTTGAGGATCGAGCTGGCCTGCAGCACACCCACTTCGAAATTGTCGAAGGTGGTGTAGTAGTCGACATTGGCGCTTTCACGGATCAGGCGGTCATAGGCGATCACCTTGATGCCCTGGTCGGCGGCCTGCTGCAGCACGGCTGACAGCGTGGTGCCGTCGATCGAAGCGATCACGAGAGCCTTGACGCCCTTGGTGACCATGTTTTCGATCTGGGCGAGCTGGTTGGGGATATCGTCTTCCGCATATTGCAGGTCGACGGTGTAGCCCTTGGCCTCGAGAGCCGCCTTCAGCTCATTGCCATCGGAGATCCAGCGCAGGGAGGACTGGGTCGGCATGGCAATGCCGATCTGGCCCTTGTCCTGGGCGAAGACCGCGGTGGAAGCGGTCAGCGCCATGGCGCCGACGGCCAGCACGGTGGCAAGCGTCTTGAAAATCTTCACGTCTCGACTCCCTTTGTATTTTTCGAGTTCAGAAGCGTTGGATGGTCGTCAGGGGAGAGGTCCTGGTGGCCTTGCATGCGCCGCGCCGGGCGGCGGATCGCCGGACGAGCCATGCCCGCGCGGACGACCGAAAACCAGTACGGACGCCCGAAGGCGTGCGGCCTGTCTGTCGTGCATGAAGTCCTCCTGCAGGGCGGCGCCTGCCGCCATGGACCCTCCCAAGCCCACGGGCCGGAACCTAGGATAATCAGATACCAGTGTAAAGCCGATTCCCGGCGCCCCACGAATTTTTTCGACATTCGAATATTAACGTAAATCCATGTTTCAGGGCGATTGCGGCTCCATGACACGGCGGCTATGATGCTTTTGCCTGTTAAGGTACGTACCCGGAGCGATCGCGAAGCGACGCTGGAACGGCAAAGGTATCAGATACCTTGGAGGAAACGTGACCACATCGGATGGAGCCCCGCGCCCCGATCAACCGACCGCCGCCATGGCGGTAGCCGACGCCTTGGCCAAGCATATCCTGGGCGAGCTGGCCCCCGGCTCCACCCTGCCCAGCGAGGCCGAACTGGCCACGCAATACGACGTCAGCCGCCTCACCATCCGCGAGGCGGTCAAGCTCCTCGAAGGGCGCGGCCTGCTCGCCATTGCCCGCGGCCGCAAGGCCGTGGTGCGCCAGCCCGACGGTGCCGCCTTCGCCGATTTCCTGACCTCGGTTATCCGCTACGATTCCAAGGGCCTGTTCGATCTGGTCGAGGTCCGCCTCTCTCTCGAAGTGCAGTCGGCGACCCTCGCCGCCAAGCGCGCCACCCGCGCCGGCATCGCCGCCATCGAAAGCGAATTGCAGGGCATGCGCGACACCGTCGGCATTCGCGGCGAACCCATGGCGCATGAGCAGGAACTGGGCTTCCACACCCACGATGTCGGCTTCCACGAAGCCGTGGCCCTGGCCAGCGGCAACCGCGTCATGGGCTTCCTCTTCGAAGCCATGGCCTCGCCCCTGCGCGAGGGCTTCTTCATCAGCCGCCGCGGCCACGAACAGCGCGGCCACAGCCTGCATGACACGATCGAGGCGCATCAGCGCATTCTCGACTGCATCAAGGCCGGCAATGGCCGCGCCGCGGGCGAAGCCATGCGCCTCCACCTCAAGGATACCGAGCGCGACATCCGCGTCGCCCTGAGCCAGCTCGCCAGGCGCCCTGGCCCGCGCATCTGAGAAACGCCTTGCGACATCGCGCGCCATAGCTGAATAATCCGCCGCGAATTTCGTGGACGGGCCAATGGCGCAGAGAATCGACACTTCGATCAACCGGCTGGATGACGCGGCCCGCGCCGGCTGGCTCTATTACGTCGCCGGCAATACCCAGGAAGAGATCGCGTCCAAGCTCGGCATTTCCAGGCAATCCGCCCAGCGCCTCGTCTCGCTCTCGGTCAGCGAAGGCCTGATCAAGGTGCGGCTCGACCACCCCATCGGCCGCTGCATGGATCTCGCCAGCCAGCTCGCCAGCCGTTTCGGCCTCGACCTCGTCGAAGTCGTGCCCTCCGATCCATCGAGCCAATCCACCACCATCGGCGTGGCCGAGGCCACCGCCGCCGAGATCGAACGCTGGCTCAAGCGCACCGACCCCATCGTGATGGCCATCGGCACCGGCCGCACGCTCAAGGCCGCCGTCGAGCAGCTCATGCCCATGGATTGCCCGCATCACAAGGTCGTCTCGCTGACCGGCAATATCGCCCCCGACGGCTCGGCCGCCTATTACAACGTCATCTTCAACGTCGCCGACGCGGTGAAGGCCCGCAGCTTCCCCATGCCGCTGCCGGTCATCGCCTCCTCGGCTCGCGAGCGCGAATTGCTGCATGCCCAGCCCATGATCCGCGAGACCCTGACGCTCGCTGCCCAGGCCGACGTGACCTTTGTCGGCATCGGCGATATCGGCCCCGATGCCCCGCTCTATCTCGACGGCTTCATCACCGATGCCGAACTCAAGGCGCTGCAGAAGGCCGGCGCCGTCGGCGAGATCTGCGGCTGGAGCTTCGATGCCGATGGCAAGATGATCGACGGTCCCACCAATGAGCGCGTCGCCTCGGCCCCGATTCCCTCCCGCGAAAGCTCGCTCGTCGTGGCAATCGCCATGGGCAAGCGCAAATTGCCCGGCATCCGCGCCGCGCTCAACCGCCGCCTGGCCAACGGCCTCATTACCGATGAGCGCACTGCCGAAGGCCTGCTGCAGATTTCGTAACCAATTGATCCGGTTACGATAAAATCCACCTGAAATCGATTTCCATTCCACGTGCATCCACCACTGCGTGCATAGCCCGCTTGACTCTGCCGCATGAGTTGTGAACATTTGCCCATCACCGGAACAAATGCCCGTTTCGGTTACTGGGAGGTATTTGATGAAACTGACACCCATTCTCGTGGGCGCCTTCACCCTTGCGCTGGCGGCTACCGCTTCGGCGCAGACGATCACCATCGCCACTGTGAACAATGGCGACATGATCCGCATGCAGGGTCTGTCGGACGCCTTCACGGCTGAAACCGGCATCGAACTCAACTGGGTCGTGCTGGAAGAAAACACGCTGCGCCAGAACGTCACCACCGACATCGCCACCAATGGCGGGCAGTATGACGTGATGACGATAGGCACTTATGAAGTGCCGATCTGGGCCAGGCAGGACTGGCTTGTGCCCCTCGACGCGCTGAGCAGCGATGCCGACTATGACGTCGATGACCTGTTGCCGCCCATCCGCGATGGCCTTTCCGTCGATGGCAAGCTCTATGCCGCGCCCTTCTATGGCGAAAGCTCCTTCATCATGTATCGCAAGGACCTGATGGAAAAAGCCGGCCTCACCATGCCCGAAGCCCCGACCTGGGAATTCATCGGTGAAGCCGCCCGCGCCATGACCGACCGCGCCAATGACATCAACGGCATCTGCCTGCGCGGCAAGGCCGGCTGGGGCGAGAACATGGCCTTCCTCACCGCCATGTCCAACTCCTTCGGCGCCCGCTGGTTCGATGAAAACTGGCAGCCCCAGTTCAATACGCCCCAATGGAAGTCGACGCTCGACACCTATCTGGGCCTGATGGCAGATGCCGGCCCGGCCGGCGCCTCGTCCAACGGCTTCAACGAAAACCTGACCCTGTTCCAACAGGGCAAATGCGGCATGTGGATCGACGCTACCGTTGCCGCCTCCTTTGTCACCAACCCCGCCGATTCCACCGTCGCCGACCAGGTCGGCTTTGCCCTCGCGCCCGACAATGGCCTGGGCAAGCGCGGCAACTGGCTCTGGGCCTGGTCACTGGCCATCCCGAAGGGCTCCCAGCAGCAGGACGCGGCCGCTTCCTTCATCAAGTGGGCCACCGACAAGGCCTATCTCGACATGGTCGCCGCGCAGGATGGCTGGGCCAACGTGCCCCCGGGCACCCGTATCTCGCTCTACGAGAATCCGGAATACCAGGCCGCCGCCCCCTTCGCGGAAATGACCATGGGCTCGATCTATGCCGCCGATCCGACCCATCCCACGGTCGATCCGGTGCCCTATGTCGGCGTGCAGTTCGTCGCCATCCCCGAATTCGCGGGCATCGGCACCAATGTCGGCCAACTCTTCTCTGCCGCGCTTGCCGGCCAGATGTCGGCCGACGACGCCCTGGCCCAGGCCCAGGAAGCCACCCTGCGCGACATGACCCGCGCCGGTTATATCAAGTAGTCTCTCCTCCGAAGACTCCTGCGGCCGGGTGCTCCCGTGCCTGGCCGCAGCCTTTCGTTCGGACGCGCTGCCGGTAGCTAGTCCTCCCGCAACCTGTCCCAAACCGGAACCGCCCGGTCAAAGGTCCCCTCTGGCGACCGGGCGGTTTCACCCATGAGGACCTCATGGTGAGCTTGTCGAACCACGAGGTCGGGCGCGCTGATCGAGCCACGACCTCTTCCTTCGACAAGCTCAGGATGAGGTCTACTGCAAGATCACCGGATCAACCGGTTTTGGGGAGATCAAGATGGCCACCGCACAGACCCGCACTTTGTCCCGCGTCATGATGGCGCCCGCCGTCATCGTGCTGCTGATCTGGATGATCGTGCCTTTGGCCATGACCCTGTGGTTCAGCTTCCAGAACTACAGCCTCATCAACCCGATGATGACCGGCTTCGCCGGCTGGGGAAATTACCTCTATGTCCTCGGCGATCCCAGCTTCACCCAGTCGCTCGTCAATACGTTGATCCTGGTCGGTGGCGTGCTGATCATCACCATTGTCGGCGGCACGCTGCTGGCCCTCCTGCTCGATCAGCCCATCTGGGGCCAGGGCATTCTCCGCATCATCGTCATCTCGCCCTTCTTCGTCATGCCGCCTGTCGCGGCGCTGATCTGGAAGAACGGCTTCATGCATCCCGGCTACGGCATGCTGGGACACTTATGGAAATTCTTCGGCCTGCAGCCGGTCGACTGGTTCAACCAGTATCCGCTGTTTTCGGTCATCGTCATCGTCGCCTGGCAATGGCTGCCCTTTGCGACCCTGATCCTGCTCACCGCCCTCCAGTCGCTTTCTGAAGAACAGCGCGAGGCGGCCGAAATGGACGGCGCCAACGCCATCAACCGCTTCTACTACATCATCCTGCCGCATATGGCCCGGTCGATCACCATCGTCATCCTGATCCAGACCATCTTCCTGCTCGGCATCTTCGCTGAAATCCGCGTCACCACCGGCGGCGGCCCCGGCTATGCCTCCACCAACATCGCCTTCCTCGTCTTCCGCACCGGCATCTTGTCCAACGACATCGGCGCGGGCTCGGCCGGCGGCGTGGTCGCCGTCGTCATCGCCAATATCGTCGCCATCTTCCTGATGCGCGCTGTGGGGAAGAACCTCGATGCTTAGCGAACTCAGTTACTCCCTAGACCTCATGGTGAGCCTGTCGAACCACGAGGTCGCAGCCACCGATTCTGCCACGACCTCGTCCTTCGACAAGCTCAGGATGAGGTCTACTGACGCTGCCGAGAGGTACCGCTAGAATGGCCCGCACAGTCCCCGCCTCCACCCGCATCGGCTTCACCCTGCTCGCCTGGGTCATCGCCCTGCTGCTGTTCTCGCCCATCCTCTGGGTGCTGCTGACCGCCTTCAAGACCGAAGCCGAAGCCATCGCCGCCTCGCCCACCTTCCTGCCTCAGAACTTCACCCTCGAGAATTTCGCCGCGGTGCAGGATCGCTCGGACTATTTCAAGCACGCCTTCAACTCGATCGTGGTGTCGCTCGGCTCCACCCTGCTCGGCCTCGCCATCGGCATTCCCGCTGCCTGGGCCATGGCCTTCGCGCCCACCAAGCGCACCAAGGACGTGCTGATGTGGATGCTCTCCACCAAGATGATGCCCGCCGTCGGCGTGCTGATCCCGATCTACCTGATCTTCCGCGACCTGCGCCTGCTCGATACCGTGCACGGCCTGACGCTGATCATGACGCTGATCAACCTGCCCATCATCATCTGGATGCTCTACACCTACTTCAAGGAAATCCCGGTCGATATCCTGGAAGCCGCCCGCATGGATGGCGCTGAGCTGTGGAACGAAATCGTCCACGTCCTCGTCCCCATGGCCGTCCCCGGCATCGCCTCGACCCTGCTGCTCAACGTGATCCTCGCCTGGAATGAAGCCTTCTGGACCATCACGCTGACCTCGGGCCGCGCCGGCACGCTCACGGCTTTCATCTCATCCTTTTCGTCGCCTCAGGGCCTGTTCCTCGCCAAGCTCTCGGCGGCCTCCCTGCTGGCCATCGCGCCTATCCTGCTCATGGGCTGGTTCAGCCAGAAACAACTCGTCCGCGGCCTGACCTTTGGAGCGGTGAAATGATGACCCTGTGCTTGCGGCCCCACCCCACCCTCAATCCCTCCCCATCGAGGGGAGGGAGGCGCCAGCTCGACCTTCAAGGCTCATCCCGAATATCTACGCAACCGCCGGATGGGCCTCCCTCCCCTCGATGGGGAGGGAATGAGGGTGGGGGTAATCTCTCCGTCCACACGATGTCCGCACCAACGCTAAAGGACCTCTAGAAAATGGGCTCCATCTCCCTGCAACACGTCAAGAAGTCCTTCGGCGAGGTCCAGATCATCCCGGACATCTCCCTCGACATCAACGACGGCGAATTCGTCGTCTTCGTCGGCCCTTCAGGCTGCGGCAAGTCCACCCTGCTGCGCCTCATCGCCGGCCTCGAGGACACGACATCGGGCCAGATCCTGCTCGATGGCGAGGACATGACCAAGGCGCCACCGGCCCGAAGGGGCCTGGCCATGGTGTTCCAGTCCTACGCGCTCTACCCACACATGACCGTGCGCGACAACATCGCCTTCCCGCTCAAGATGGCCAAGGCGCCCAAGGAACTCATCGACCAGAAGGTCGAATATGCCGCCCGCACGCTCAATCTGAGCTCCTATCTCGATCGCCGCCCCCGCGCCTTGTCCGGCGGCCAGCGCCAGCGCGTTGCCATCGGCCGCGCCATCGTGCGCGAACCCAAGGCTTTCCTCTTCGACGAACCCCTGTCCAACCTCGATGCCGCCTTGCGCGTCAACATGCGGCTGGAAATCACCGAACTGCACCAGCAGCTCAAGACCACCATGATCTACGTCACCCACGACCAGGTCGAAGCCATGACCATGGCCGACCGCATCGTGGTACTGAACGCGGGCAATGTGGAGCAGTTCGGCTCCCCGCTCGATCTCTACAAGAAGCCCGCCAACCGCTTCGTCGCCGGCTTCATCGGTTCGCCCAAGATGAATTTCATCGACGGGCCCGAAGCCGCCAAACACAACGCCCATTCCATCGGCGTCCGCCCCGAACATTTCACCTTGGCCACGTCAGCCACATCAGGCGCCTGGAAGGGCAAGGTCGGCGTCGCCGAACAGCTCGGCTCCGACACCTTCCTCCACGTCCATGTCGAGGGCCTCGGCCTCATGACCATCCGCACCGACGGCGACCAGACCTTCAGCCACGGCGACGACGTCTACCTCACCCCCGACCCCACCCGCATCTACAGGTTCGATGCGGCGGGGAATGCGATCTGACCATGTCCGCCCGATTTCATTTCACCCACCGTGTCATTCCCGCGAAAGCGGGAACCCCTGTTTCCCTGTAACGGAGGTTCCCGCTTTCGCGGGAATGACTCCGGGGTTGAACTAAAATGACCACCAAGCTCTCCGCCAGCACCCTCGGCTCCATCACCACGGCATCCGTGCCCGCCTATGACCGGAGCACCCTCACGCCGGGCATCGTGCATTTCGGTGTCGGCAATTTCCATCGCGCCCATCAGGCCGTCTATCTCGACGACCTCTTCGCCACCGGTTCCGACCACGATTGGGCTCTGGTCGGGGCCGGGGTGCGCGAGGCCGACGAGGCCATGCGCCAGAAACTCAAGGCGCAGGATTGGCTGACCACCGTGGTCGAGCAGGAAGCCGATACCAGCGCCGCCCGCGTCACCGGCGCCATGATCGACTATCTCCGCCCTGGCGACAGCGCCGCCGTCATCGCCCGCCTCGCCGACCCCGCCATCCGCATCGTCTCCCTCACCATCACCGAGGGTGGCTATTATATCGACCCGGCCAGCCAGAAATTCGATCCTGATCATCCCGACATCGCCTTCGATGCCGCCAACATGGCGGCGCCGAAAACCGCCTTCGGCCTCATCCTCGCCGGCCTCCTCGCCCGCCGCGCCGCCGGCATCCAGCCCTTCACCGTCATGAGCTGCGACAACATTCCCGGCAACGGCCACGTCACGCAGAATGCCGTGGTCGGTCTCGCCCAACTCATCGACCCAGCCGTGGCCCAATGGGTCCGCGACAACGTCGCCTTCCCCAACGGCATGGTCGACCGCATCACCCCCGCCACCTCCCCCGCGAGATCGCCCTGCTCGCCGATCAGTTCGGCATCGAGGACAACTGGCCGGTATTCTGCGAGAGCTTCAAGCAGTGGGTGCTCGAAGACAATTTCCCCGCCGGCCGCCCGGCGCTGGAAAAGGTCGGCGTGCAATTCGTCAGCGACGTCGCCCCCTACGAACACATGAAGATCCGCATCCTCAATGGCGGCCACGCCACCATCGCCTATCCGGCCGGTCTGCTCGACATCCACTTCGTCCACGAGGCCATGGCGCACCCCCTCGTCTCGGCTTTCCTCAAGAAGGTCGAGCACGACGAGATCATCCCCATCGTACCCCCGGTGCCCGATACCAATCTTGATGATTACTTCGCTCTGTGTGAAAAACGGTTCGCCAATCCCAAGATCGGCGATACCGTCCGCAGGCTGGCGCTGGACGGGTCGAACCGGCAGCCGAAATTCATCATTCCATCCGCACTCGACCGCGCTCAACGTCAACAGTCCGTTAACGGATTGTCACTCGTGTCAGCGCTTTGGTGTCGCTATTGCTACGGCACCTCGGACAGCGGCGCCGTCATCGAACCCAACGATCCAAGCTGGGACCGCCTCACCGCCCAGGCCAAGGTTGCCAAGGCTGATCCGAAGGCATGGCTCGCCATGGCCGACATCTACGGTGACCTCGCCCACAGTCCCGCCTTCATCGCCGCCTTCACTAACGCCTTGAATACGCTATGGGAAATCGGCACCAAGGCGACGCTCGAGCGCTATCTTGCCGGCCGCCTCTAGCCACCCCACGCCCCTTCGGCTACCTTCGCGCCCGAACCGGGAAGAGGGCGCTCGATCTCTATGCAAAGCCTCCTTGTGGCAGTGGACGTGGGCACGGGAAGTGCCCGGGCCGGCGTGCTCACCGCACAAGGTAACCTATTGGCACGGGCCGAATTTCCCATTGCCATGAACCGTCCCGACGCCAATTATGCCGAGCATGACAGCACCCAGATCTGGGCCGCCGTCTGCGCCGCAGTCCGCCAGGCTATGACCCAGGCCGGCGCCGACCCCGCCCATGTCGTCGGCCTCAGCTTCGACGCCACCTGTTCCCTCGTCGTCCGCGACAGGAATGGCGAGCCCGTCACAGTCTCCACCAACGGAGAAAACCTTTGGGATACAATAGTCTGGCTCGATCACCGCGCCCTGGCCGAAGCCGAGGAATGCACGTCCACAGGCCATCTCGTGCTCGCCTATGCCGGCGGCGTCATGTCCCCCGAGATGGAAGCGCCCAAGCTCATGTGGCTCAAGCGGCACATGCCTGACAGTTGGGACCGCGCCGGCATGATGTTCGACCTGGCCGACTTCCTCTCCTGGAAAGCCACGGGTTCCCTGGCCCGCAGCCAGTCTACCCTCACCTGCAAATGGACCTATCTGGCCCATACCGAAACCGGCTGGCAGCCCGATTTCCTGGCCGCCGTGGGCCTCGAAGACCTGCTCGACAAGGCCGCCCTGCCCGCCAAAGCCAGCCCCGTCGGCACCGATCTTGGCCCGCTCACCGAAGCGGCCGCTGCCGACCTCGGCCTCACCATCGCCTGCCGCGTCGGCGCCGGCCTCATCGATGCCCATGCAGGCGCGCTGGGCGTGCTCGGCGCCTTCACCCATGATGTCGGCACCATCGACCGCCACCTGGCACTGATCGCCGGCACCTCCAGTTGCGTCATGGCCCTTTCTGCCGAGGACCGGCCAACGTCAGGTGTCTGGGGCCCTTATTTCGGCGCCGTCCTGCCCGGCGTCTGGCTCAATGAAGGCGGCCAGTCCGCCACCGGCGCTTTACTCGACCACATCATTCGCTGGCATGGCGCGGGTGGCGAGCCCACCACGGAAATGCATCACCGTATCGCCCGGCGCATCATGGAACTGCGCCTGCGCGAAGGGCTGGCACTGGCTGATCGCCTGCATGTCCTGCCCGATTTCCATGGCAACCGCTCGCCTTTAGGCGATCCCTTCGCCCTTGGCGTCATCTCCGGCCTGACGCTGGACAGCGACTTCGACTCGCTCTGCCGCCTCTATTGGCGCACTGCGGTCTCCATCGCCCTCGGCGTCCGCCACATCCTCGAAACACTCAATACCCGCGGCTACGCCATCGACACGCTACATATCACCGGCGGCCACACCAAGAATGCCGTGCTGATGGAGCTTTACGCCGACGCTACAGGCTGCACCGTAGTCGAGTCCTCGGCCAAGGACGCGACCTTGCTCGGCATGGCCATGGTCGCCGCCACGGCCGCTGGACTCTATCCCAGCCTTGACGCGGCCTGCATCGCCATGCAGCAAGGCGGAAGCGAACGCGCCCCGGCCCCGGCCGCGCGTGCCCAGTTCGACAAGGACTACCGCATCTTCCTCGAAATGCTGCGGCAGCGGCAGGTCATCGACACGATGGTTTTGCAGTAGCCGGCAATCGATGAATTGCCCCGGGCCGAACAGACCCCGCCATTTGTTTCAATTGTTGCGACGGAACCAAAGTTGATCAGCACCCGTTCTTTGGGCACGCGCAACATTGCGCAAGATCACGGCGGAGACGGACATGACGCACATGGAAATCAAGGCACTGGAGAATGCGGGTCGCACCACGGTGTGGACTGAAGGCTATGATGGGGAAACCCACTATGGCGACGTATTCAAGGCGCTGACCCCTGCGCTCTTCATTCTCGCCACCGCTGCCGTCCTGATGCTGGCGATCCTCTAGCCATCGGTTCCAAAGCGTCACAAGAACAACAGGAGAGCTGCCATGGGTCTCGGTACAATTCTCATCATCATTCTTATTCTGCTGCTGATCGGCGCCTTGCCCAATTGGGGCTATTCGCGCGGTTTCGGCTATTTCCCATCCGGCATTCTGGGTGTCGTGCTGGTCGTCGTGCTCATCCTCGTTCTGATGGGCCGCATCTAGGCATCCCGGCAATCATAACAGGCGCCGCCGGTCTTCACTGGTGCTCACCTTGGTGAGATGCGCCCGCGGGTCGGGAGCTGCCCCACTTCCACCCGCCCCTGTCACCCCGATGCACGGAGCCCGCGCATTGGGGTGTCACTTTCCAAAGCCTTGGAACCGTGCGGTTTTTCGCACGTTGACCATTCAACACTGACAGGAGCGTCACATGGCTACCACATCCGACCTCGCCCCAGGCCGCAAGCCCGCCGCAGCCCGTGCCGCGCGCGCCAGCAGCAAGGCCCGCGAAGCACAGCTCGAAGATCAGGTCGCCCAGCTTCAGACCGATATCAAGGCCATCGCCGCCACGCTGGCGCGCTTGAGCAATGACAAGGTCAACGAAGTCAAATCGGTCGCAAAGAGCGAGGCCCACAACCTGCAGCGCCAGGCCGAACATGTCGTCGAGGACGTGCAGGATCAGGCCAGCGCCTTGGAAAAGCAGCTCAAGGATACCATCCGCGAGAAGCCGCTGACCGCGGTCGCCAGCGCGGTTGGCATCGGCTTCATTCTCGCCTTGCTGTCCCGGCACTGATCATGAATCTTCTGGCTCCGCTGGCCGCCCTGCTCGGCATCGAGGTCGAAGCGATCACCGAACGCGTCCGCAACACGCTCATCATCAATGCGGTGATGATCGGGTTTGCCTTGGCTGGCGTGAGCTTCCTGGTCGCGGCGGGCTTCTTTGCCTTGGCCGAGCTCTATGGTGGCATTTACGCGGCACTGATCTTCGCCGCGGCGTTCCTGGTCCTGGCACTGGCGGTCTTTCTCGGCACGCGCATTGGCGAAAGCCGCCGTCGACGCGAGCGCGTCGAAAAGCGCCGTTCCAGCGAAACCGGGGCCCTCGTCACTACAGCGGCGCTGACCGCGCTGCCGGTGTTGCTGAAGTCCCCGCTGCTGCGCACCATCGGCCTGCCGGCCGCCGCCATCGCTGCCTACCTGCTAGTACGCGGCGGCAGCGACAATACCGATGATGCCGCTTAATCCTGCTCGGCCGGCAACGGCATCCAGATATGGGCCACCACGCCACTGGGCTCGAAGCTGAGCTTGACTTCGCTGTCCAGCACCTTGGCCAGGCTCCGCTCGATCAGCCGCGCACCCATGCCATATTCGGCGGGCCTGGACACTTCCGGCCCGCCGCTTTCCCGCCAGGTGAGCGACAGTCCACGCGTCGGCCGGCGTTTCACCTCCCAGTCGATGCTCACCATGCCCTCATCGCCCGACCAGGCGCCGTAATGATGCGCATTGGTGGTCAGTTCGTGCAGGATCAGCCCCAGCCCCAAGGCGTGGTCGGCGGGCAGCGTCACGTCCTCGCCGCGCACCTCGGCCCGATCAGGGTCGGTGCGGAAGCCTGGCCCGAATTGTGAAGCGATGACCTCATAGAGTTGCACGCCCGACCAGTCGCGGTCGGCCAGCAGCACATGCGCATCCGAAATGGTGCGCAGCCGGCCGGAAAAGGCCTCGATGAAGTCCTGCGGATCGGGGTTCTGCCGGATCGTCTGGCGCGCGACCGACTGGATCATCGCCAGCGTATTCTTCACCCGGTGATTGAGTTCGCGCAGCAGCAATCGCGTATGCTCGGCGCTCTGCTTGCTTTCGGAAATGTCGATGCCGACGCCCATCATGACCAGTGGGTTGCCTTCGGCGTCACGCTGATAGACCCGGCCGCGCATGGACATCCAGCGTCCGGTTTCGGCAATGCGGGCTTCGGCACTGAAATCCTCGCCCTCCCGGAAACTCGCTTCGATGCTCGCCTCGACCATGAGCCGGTCGCTTGGATGGATCGCTGCCAGCACGTCCTCCATGCGAACAGCCTCCCCTTCAGGCAGTTCATACATGCGCCGAAACATATCATTGCAGGCCACTTCGCCACTGCGGACATCCCAGACCCAGCTACCCACCTTGCCCGCTTCCAGGGTCAGCGCATGGCGCCATTCTTCCCTGACCAGCGCAGCAGCGGTGCGCGCCCGGACCCGTGCTTCGTCTTTGAGCGAAAACAGCGTCGAGGTCAGTCCCGCCAGGCTCACCAATTGCTCGACAAGGCCGGGTTCCAGTGTTGAGCGCGGCTTGGTATCGATGACGCAGAGCGAGCCTACCTTCTGCCCGTTCACCACCACTGCGGCGCCGGCATAGAAGCGGATGCCCGGCCAGCCCGTTACCAGCGGGTTGTCCTTGAAACGATCATCCTGCTTCGCGTCGAGCACGACCAGCGTATCCTCGTCCCCCGGCAGGGCAATGGCATGGGCACAGAACGATGTCTCTGTCAGCGCCTCGGTGACATTGTCGACGCCGAAGCACGCCCGGAACCATTGCCGCTCCTTGTCGATGAGCGTCACCAGGGCAATCTCGGCCTTGAAAATGAAAGCTGCGGTCTGGCTTAACCGCTCGAAATCGGCATCCGCGTGGCTATCGACCACTTCCAGCGCCGCCAACGCGTTCAACCGCGCTGGATCATCCACGACCTTCCGAACCGCGTCTGGAAGGTGGGCCCCCTTATCTGTCACTTCCCGTCCTGACGCTTCTGCAATACCTAAACTTACCGGCTGATTGCCCGTAACGTCATATCCCGGGAATAGGTTCCAAACATATTTTATGCTGTTTCGGCGGGTGTGACCGGCTTGGGCAGGACCACCTTGAGCGCTCCCGGATGCATCTTGAGCGTGACCGACCGGTCGAGCTTGATCAGCTCTCCATCGATCACTGCACGGGCGCCCCTTTTACGCTTGGGAAAATGCAGCGTCACCTCGCCGATTTCTCTTTCCGAGACCATCGGGCTCTCCCGCCATGTGCCCATGAACACGTCCATCGCCAGCCTCAGCAGTTCCGAGGTCGAAACCGCCGCCGCGACATAGACGCCCAGCATGCCCGTATCGAGCCGGTCGGCATGGATCATGCCTTCTCCCAGCGGATTGTTGGAGATCGCAATGCCCGATACGCGATGCTTTTCTATGCCCTTGGGCATGTGGAACTCGGCGTCGAACTGCGGCGGATTGATCGCTGCCGCGCCGATCGCCCGCAGGCTTGCCAGCATCTTGCCAGCCCGGCTGCCGTAGCTCATGTTTTCGCGGATACGCACCAGACGCGCATGAATGCCCACGCCGAACTGGTGGACGAAGGGCCGATCATTGGCCGTGGCGATATCCACGGCGCCGACCGCGCCGGCAGCCAGGGCCTCCAGGGCATCATCCAGCACCAGCGGCACCTTGAGCGCCCGCGCGAAGAGGTTCATCGTTCCCACCGGCAATACGGCAAGCGGCATCCCGGTTTCGTAGGCAATTGCAGCGGCGGCCGAAATAGTGCCGTCGCCCCCTCCAGCCATGACGGCATCCACGCCCTGGCTGGTCGCCGCCTTGCGCAATGCCGCCTCGACCGCACTGCCTGCCACGGTCCGGCATTCGAGTTCATGCCCGTGCCGCGCAAAGGTCGCCACGGCCCCGGCGCTGAACGCGTCGAGATCCATGGTTCGCAACGTCCCGCCGTCGCGATTGAGAACGGCAATGATGTGCACGGGGTTCGCTCCTGGTCAGCCTGCGTCCGGCGACGCGGCGCCTTCAATGCCGGGCAATGACAAGCTGACGCTCAGCCCGCCGCCATCCCGTCGTTCATAATGCGGCTCGCCCCCAAGCTGGTTGGCCAGTTGCCGGACAATCACCGAGCCAAGTCCGCCCTCGCCCGGCTCGCCGGCAATGCCCACGCCATCATCGGCCACGCTGAGCCTGGGCACGCCGCTATCGTCGCGTTTCAGGGCAACGGTGACTGTGCCGCCGCGGCCAGCGGGAAAGGCATGCTTGATCGCATTGGTCACCAGCTCCCCGACCAGTATGCCGACCGTGGTCGCATCGCGCGCCCCGACCACGATAGGATCGAATTGCCCGACCAGTTCGATATTGTCGGCATCGCTCGCGGTCGCCCCGATATCCTCCAGCACCGCATCGAGGAATTCATCGGCACTGGCGGTTTCCAGATCATCGCCCAGCCGCAGCCGGCGATGGGCCGAAGCCACCGAATGAACGCGCGACCGCGCCGCTTCCAGCGCCACCCGCACTTCGTCGGATTTGGTGCGCAGCAGTTGCAAGCCGAGCAGCGACGACACCGTGGCCAGCGAATTGCCGATGCGATGATTGGCATCCTGCAGCAAGGCTTCGACCCGCTGCCGCTCGCGCTCGGCATGTTCGCGCGCCTCCTCCAGGGCCTGCGTACGTTCCGCCACATGAGCTTCCAGCACCTCGTTTTCCGTGGCCAGTTGTTCCTTGCTGCGCGCCAGCGCGCTGAACTGCCGTTGCGTTCTGGAAATCAGCATATAGGCCAGCAACACGGCGCCCGCCAAAGCAACGATGATCGCCCCCACCAGCCAGCGTCGGGACTGGTTGATCTGCCGGTTGCGATCGAGCAGTTTTCCGTTTTCCTCGCCGATGAACTGTTCGAGCGTGATCCGCAGGCTATCCACCGCCCGCTCGCCCGTGCGGTCCTGGATGAGCATTCGCGCCTCGGTCTCGCGATTGGCATCGACCAGTTCGATGGTTCGCGCCATCTTGGCGGTCTTGCCGGCGATTTCATCGGCAATGGCGCGAACCGCTGCCGCCTGTGCGCCATCGTCGCGTGTCGCCGCGGTCAGCGACAGCAAGCGCATGTCGATCGAGGCAACGGCGCGACGGTAGGGTTCGAGGTAGCGCTTGTCGCTCGTCAGCAGATAGCTGCGTTCACTGCTTTCCGCCTCGCTGAGCGATATGGTGAGTTCATGGGCGTGGTTGCGCACCTCGTAAGTGTGCAGCACGTCGCCGATCTGCCGGTCGATGCCCTGCACCAGCACCAGCGCCGCCCCGGCGGCCAGCACAACCAGCGCCAGCGATGCAAAAACCACCAGTCGCCGGCCAAAGCGCCTTTGTGTGTCCCGCATCCGGCCGTCCAATCCGCTCGCAATGCTCGTCAAGCTCATCTACCCGCCGCCGGCTGCACGCGGCCCTTCCTCTGTCGGCACCCAATGGCCGATGGCGATGGCGGATTTGAGGCCGCAAACCCGCTCATATCAGCGGTCTCCGGCGTTCCGGCGGCCCGTCCCAGCCCGCCAGCTCCATCAGACCCGGCACATCGAGCACCTCGCAGGAGCGGTCGAGCCAGCGGATCAGCGAGCGGTCGGCAAGCTTGCGCAGCGTCTTGTTGGTATGGACGATGGACAGGCCCAGCGTGTCGGCCACATGCATCTGCGTGATCGGCAGATAGAGATTGCGCGACGAGGCCAGCCCCACCGAGGCCGCGCGGTGATAAAGGAACGCGATCAGGTAGGCCGCTCGCTCCATGGCGGTGCGACGACCCAGGCTGAGCAGGTGGTCGTCCAGCATCCGCTCTTCCTGCGCCGCCAGCCAGGTGATGTCGAAGCCCAGGCCAGGATGGTTACGGAACAGGTCGTTCAGCCGGTCGCGCTGGAACACGCACAGCACCAATGGCGACAGCGCCTCCACCGAATGCTGCATTTCCCCGATCACTGAGCCCTGCAGGCCCACCAGGTCACCGGGCAACATGTAGTTGAGGATTTGCCGGCGACCGTCTTCCAGCGTCTTGTAGCGGAAGGCCCAACCCGACAACAGCGTATAGAGGTGGGCGCTATGGCTGCCTTCGGACAGCAGCGTCGTACCGGTTTCGGCGACCAGTTCCCCGGTCTTGAAGGACGAAACAAAGCGCAGTTCCTGCGGTTCGAATTCGCGGAACCCCGGCATGGCCCTGAGCGGGCATTGCTCGCAGGGCACCCTGCGTCCGGAACTGGGAAGAACGAGGCTCAAGTAGCACCATCGACGCTGAATGGATGTCACCACGCCAACGCAGCCCCGCACAACCCGTTCCCCAACATGTCAAACTTAAATGACAGTCAGGTCGATTGAGCCCCATCAGTGGCCAAAAGGTTGCGGAAACACATGCTCAACGGCCGGACTGCTCTTATCGTTGAAGAAGAGTTCCTGATCGCGCTCGATGTTCAGCGCATGCTCGAGACGCTGGGCGTCGGGCAGACCCTGTTCGCCCGTACGCCGGCCGAGGCTGAACAACTGCGTGCGCGCTGGCCGGAAATCGCCATTGCCATTATCGAAGCCCGTATGGGTGATGCCTTGTCCCTACAATTGGCGCAGAGCCTGGCCGCAGCGCGCGTCCCGACCGTGTTGACCACGTCCGATCTCGATGTGCAGCGTGACTTTGCCGACCGGCCCGATCTGCCGATCGTCGTCAAGCCCGTCCCGGAGGACGCCCTGGCGGAAGCTGTCCGCCAGGCGCTGGCTGTCTCCACTCCTAGAACGAGTGATTGGTCGTGGTGACCTGCGCCGACACGGCGTCGGGACCGTAATCGGCCTCACCGCTGATCTTGAGAATATCCTGCAAGCGCGTACGGGCGCGGCTCACCCGGCTCTTCATCGTGCCCACGGCACAATCGCAAATCTCCGCTGCTTCCTCGTAGGAAAAGCCGGAGGCACCGATCAGGATCACGGCTTCGCGCTGATCGTCGGGCAGTTGGGCCAGGGCTTTCTTGAAGTCCTGCATGTCCATCGAGCCATATTGCGCCGGATGCACCGACAGTCGTTCGGTGAAGATACCATCGCTGTCCTGCACCTCGCGCCCGCGCTTGCGCATCTGGCTGTAGAATTCGTTGCGCAGGATGGTGAAGAGCCAGGCCTTGATATTGGTGCCCATCTCGAAGCTGGACTGTTTGGCCCAGGCCTTCATCACAGTGTCCTGCACCAGGTCGTCGGCCTTGTCGTGCTTGCCGGTCAGCGACACGGCAAAGGCACGCAGGCTGGGCAAAGTCGCCAGCATTTCACGCTTGAACGTCGTCGGTTCACCGGTCACGCCGTCACTCCCCGTCACGGCCAGCATTCTTGACCTTCTGCGCCTGCTCGGCGCTATCAAGCTTTTCCAGCAGGTCGAGCAATTGTTCAGGGACACCTTCGTCCTGCACGGCTCCGTATAGCGCGCGCAGGCGTGCGCCGATGTCCGTATTCGGACCCAGCCCATCATCCGCCCGCACCGCCTGCGTCCGCATACGTTGCTGGGTCACCAGTTTTTCCTTCATCATGCCGTGTTCTGACCGTCAGAGTGTTGTGCGTTGTGTCGTATTTGGCGATCCTAATGCGTGCGAGTCAAAAAAGTTCCGCCGCGTCGGGAACTTTTGCGGGCGAAACCTCGTTTTCCGGTTTCGTGTAATCACGAGCCGAAGCGTCACTGGGAGTTCACTTAATGACTTTGTCCACGCGGATCGCTCCGCATCTGCCGTACCTGCGGCGGTTCTCGCGCGCAGTCACCGGGTCGCAGACATCCGGCGATGCCTATGTTGCGGCCACTCTCGAAGCTCTCATAGCCGATATTTCGCTGTTTCCCGAAGCGAGCAACGACCGTATCGCGCTCTATAAGCTGTTCTCCGCCCTGTTCTCGTCAGCGGCCGTCAAGGTGCCCCAGCCCACGTCTTCCTATGCGTGGGAAAAGCGGGCAGCCACCAATCTGGCCAATCTGGCCGCGCGGCCGCGCCAGGCTTTCCTGCTGGTTGCCGTGGAAGGCTTTACCCATGCGCAGGCCGCCGAAATCCTGGGCATTGCCGATGATGAATTCGCCGCATTGCTCGAGGAAGCCTCGATCGAGATTTCCCGTCAGGTCGCGACCGAAATCATGATCATCGAGGACGAACCGCTGATCGCCATGGATATCGAGCAGTTAGTGGAGAGCCTGGGCCACAAGGTGGTGAGCGTCGCCCGCACCCATAAGGAAGCGGTCAATCTCTTCGCCCAGACTCAGCCCCGCATGATCCTGGCCGATATCCAGTTGGCCGATGGCAGCTCGGGGATCGACGCTGTCAACGACATCCTCAACCATCATTCGGTGCCGGTGATCTTCATCACCGCCTTCCCCGAACGGCTGCTCACGGGCGAGCGTCCCGAGCCGACCTTCCTCGTCACCAAGCCCTTCAATCCCGATATGGTGAAGGCCCTGATCAGCCAGGCGCTGTTCTTCGATGAAGGCTCGCGCGCCGCCGCCTGACCGACACGAAACGAATATGAAAAAGGTCGGGTTATCCCGGCCTTTTTTGTTGCGCATCAGGAACCCGAGAACGGCAGAACCGTTGTCACCTCAATAACTTCGCCCAAGGAGAGTGACATGCTCTACTACGCACTCGTCTTCCTCGTGATCGCGCTTATCGCCGGTGTTCTCGGCTTCGGTGGCATAGCCGGCGCCTCGGCTGGCATCGCGCAGATTCTGTTCTTTCTGTTCCTTGCTTTCCTGGTCATCTCTCTTGTCGTGGGCTTCTTCCGGCGTGCCTGATCTTACCCCGACGGCACGGCCAGGTATGTGACACGGCTTCGCCCCGGCGAAGCCGTTCTTTTTCCTGCCCGACTACACGAGTATTTTCCTCATGCCAGCCTCGATGCCCGACCGCCAGACGCAGACCAGGCTCCGTGCCATGTCACTCGGTCTGCGCCATGCGGGCATCTGCGTTCTGCATCAGGATAGCGAACACCGCTTCGACTTCGTCGAGAACCCGCCGCCAAGCTGGCCCCACCAGGACATGGTCGGACTGCGCGAGGCCGAGGCCCTGCCGGCAAGCATTGCGGCCGATTTTGCCGCGGCCCACGAACGCAGCCGCCGCGACGGCGCCGAGCAGATGCTGGCATTCGAACTCGGTGAAATTCATCGGCGCCATTTCGAAATCCGCCTGCTGCCCGACGACAACAGTGACGGCGTCACAGCCATCGTGACCGATACGACCGATCGCCACGCCCGCGACATGGCCGTCGCATCCCTGCTGCGCGAAGTCAGCCACCGCTCCAAGAACCTGCTCGCCATCGTGCAATCGGTCGCCATGCAGACCGCCCGCCACAGCACCGGCACCGAGGATTTCCTCGACAAGTTCCGCGGCCGTCTGCACGCCCTCTCCAGCACGCAGGACCTCGTGACCGAGAGCAACTGGCGCGGCGCCTATCTGCAAACATTGGTAGCCTCGCAGCTCGTCCGGCTCGGCCCCTCGGTCCTGTCGAACGTCCGGATTACCGGGGTCAATCCGCTGCTAGGCCCAAATGCCTCGCTCCATATCGGCCTGGCCATCCACGAATTGGGGGCCAATACCGTGCTGCATGGCGCCCTGGCCAATGGCGAGCCGGGCAAGGTCTCGGTCGACGCCCGCATGGTCGATCGGCCCGATAGCCCCGCCGATCTGGTCATCGAATGGCGCGAAAGCGGCACCCCCGCCTGGCGCCTGGAGCATCAACCCCATTTCGGCACGCTGGTCCTCGAACGCATCGTCCCCCTGTCGGTGGGCGGCACGGCCGATTTCGGCATCGAACCCGATGGCGTGCGCTACCGGCTTGTCGTGCCGGCCGATCAGTTCGAGGCCTGACCCGGCAGCATGTCGTCGATCCGCCCGGTCCAGTGGTAGACTACCAGCCCGATCCATTCCTTCATCGCCACGCTTGATGTCAGCAGATTGGCTATAGGCTCGGCCACATCGAACTCGAAGCGTTCCGTGCCCGTGCTGCGATAATCGGTCGGCCAGGCAATAGCTGATATGCCGACCTTGCGGAACAGCCCCATGGACCGCGGCATATGGAAAGCCGACGTCACCAGCAGCACATTGCCCGGTGCCGGTCCCAGCAGGGCCTTGGTATATTCGGCATTCTCATCGGTATTGCGCGCTTCGCCTTCCAGCACCACCCGCTCCGGCGCGATGCCGAAGGCCAGCAGCAGTCGCTGCATGGTCACCGCCTCGGATTCCGCCCCTGCCAGCACCGCAGCCACCCCGCCGGTCAGCACGATCCGCGCTTCGAGATAGCGTTGCGCCAGCCAGATGGTCTCGATCAGCCTATCGCCCGCCTCGCTGGTTTCGGTGACCTGCCGCGCCGTGCTGACCCGCGCGGCGGTCGCTCCGCCGAGCAGGACTATGGCATCCACGCGTTCCGGCAATTCGGCCGGCCGCGCGAACCGGGCCTCGAGCGGCGCGATCGCCACCGCCCCGACATTGGTAAAACTGGCCACACCCAGTATCAGCAGGCCGAGCACACCGAGCGCCAGCCCCGACCGCCGCCGCCCCGCAACCGCCAAAACCAGCGCACCGAGTCCGAACAGGAAAGCCAGGCTCACCGGCTGCGCCAGCAGCCAGAACACCTTGGAAATTGCATAGAACATGCCGCAGCCTCGTCAATTTGCGGCGCACCATAAGTCAGACCCACGGCACTGGCGAGCCGCGTCATCCTCAGTCACGTGTTGCGGAAAACATCATTTCCCTTGCTATATCCCGCGCTTTTGCTTTTCTTGACGGCGGTCAAGATTGCCAGCCTCAAGAAAAAGGCAATCACCGCTCAGGAAGGCGCCCGTTTCGGCGGGCCAGGGATGAATATGGCGCAAGCTGCTGCCGCCGTTGCGGAGAAGTGGCCTGTCGTGGCTATCCGCGACTTGCACAAATCGTTCGGCAAGCTGGAAGTGCTCAAGGGTATTTCGTTTGTCGCCCGCGAGGGCGAAGTCGTTTCGCTGATCGGCTCCTCGGGCTCGGGCAAATCGACAATGCTGCGCTGCATCAACATGCTCGAAGTGCCCGATAGCGGCACGGTCGCCATCGATGG
Organism: Devosia ginsengisoli; assembly: GCF_024707105.1. GTDB lineage: Bacteria > Pseudomonadota > Alphaproteobacteria > Rhizobiales > Devosiaceae > Devosia > Devosia ginsengisoli_A. The sequence continues at coordinate 27,457 of NZ_JANQAJ010000009.1, forward strand.
CGAGGAAATCAAGCTGCGCGGCACCGGACCCCATCGCCAGATTGCCGACGAAGGCCAGATTCGCCGCATCCGCTCCGAATTGGGCATGGTATTCCAGAGCTTCAACCTGTGGGCCCATCTCACCATTCTCGAAAACGTCATGGAGGCGCCGCTCATTGTGCAGAAGCGCGCCCGCGGCGAAGTGCAGGAAGAAGCACTCGCCATGCTGGCCAAGGTCGGCATAGGCGAAAAGGCCGACGCCTACCCCGCCCAGCTTTCCGGCGGCCAGCAGCAGCGCGCCGCCATTGCCCGCGCCCTTTGCATCAATCCGCGCGTCATGCTGTTCGACGAGCCGACCTCGGCGCTCGATCCCGAACTCGAAGTCGAAGTGCTGCGCGTCATCAAGGTGCTGGCCGACGAGGGCCGGACCATGATCCTGGTCACCCATGACATGGAGTTTGCCCGCTCGGTCAGCGACCGCGTCATTTTCCTCCATCAAGGCATGATCGAGGAAGAAGGCACCCCCGAGCAGGTCTTCGGCGCCACGAAATCCACGCGTCTCAAGCAATTCCTCAACGCCGCCAGCCACGAATGAAGGCGCTGATGACAAGCCCGGCAAACGGGTACGACAACAAGAACAACCAACGGAGAAACAGATGAAGAAGCTCATCCTCGCGGCAGTGGCCACAATGGCCCTCGGCTCTGCGGTCCAGGCTCAGGAAACGGTGCGCATCGCCACCGAAGGCGCCTATGCACCCTGGAACTTCCTCGACGACAGCGGCGCCCCTGCCGGCTTCGAGATCGACCTGGGCAATGCCATCTGTGCCCAGGCCGGCCTCACCTGCGAATGGATCACCAATGACTGGGATTCGATCATCCCGAACCTGCTCGCCGGCAACTACGACGTGATCATGGCGGGCATGTCGATCACCGAGGAACGCCTCCAAACCATCGACTTCACGCAGAACTATTTCCCGCCCGATCCGTCCAAGTTCATCGCCGCTGCCGGCTCCGGCATCGATCCGTCGGCTCTTGAAGGCAAGCGCGTCGGCGTCCAGGGCGGCACCATCCAGGCCGCCTATGCCGAGGAAAATCTCGGCGCGACCAACACCGTGGTCTCCTTCGGCACGGCTGACCAGGCCATGGCCGATCTGGCTGCCGGCAACCTCGACACCATCCTGGCCGATGGCGCCTATCTCGAGCCAGTGGTCACCGCTTCGGGTGGCGCGATGGAATTCGTCGGTGAAGACGTGATGATCGGCGATGGCGTTGGCGCCGGCATCCGCAAGGACGAAGCCGAGCTCAAGGCCACGTTCAACGATGCCCTGACCGCGCTCAAGGCCGACGGCACCGTCGACCAGCTGATCGCCCAGTGGTTCGAAGGCCGCGGGCCGTATTTCGCCGAGTAATCCGGCTTGCCGGGGTGGGTCGCCCACCCCGGCTTTCCCCTGAAAGACCACCAATGCCAGCGTCATTGCCCCGGACCATCAGCCCATGAGCGAAGACTTCGCCTTCTGGCTGAGCTACCTCACCAACGGCAAGCATCTCACCTGGTATGCGAGCTTCCAGTTCACCATCTTCGCCGCGCTTTTCGGCGGGACGCTGGCCGTCATATTCGGCCTGATCGGCGCCACGCTCAAGAATTCCCGGTTCTTTCCGCTGCGCCTCATCGGCACGATCTATTCCTCGATCGTCCGCGGCGTGCCCGATGTGCTGTTCTTCCTGTTCTTTCCGCTGGCCTTCGAACAGGCGGTGGAATGGTTCATCGCCAGCCAGGTCTGCACGCCCGAACTGATCGCCGCCCAGTCCGCGGCCTGGCCGCCCTGCAAGGAAGCCAACTGGTTCCTCGGCACGCCGGAATACCTGATCCTCGCCTCGGTCTCGCTTGGCCTGGTCTACGGCGCCTTCGCCACCAATGTCATCCACGGCGCCCTGCGCTCGGTGCCCAAGGGACAGCTCGAAGCAGCGCGCGCCTATGGCATGTCGGCGAGCCAGTTGCTCTGGCGCGTCCATATCCGCCAGATGTGGGTCTATGCCCTGCCCGGCCTGTCCAATGTCTGGATGCTGATCATCAAGGCGACTTCGCTGCTCTCGCTGCTGCAGATCGCCGATATCGTGCTGTGGGCCGACCGGCTTGGCGCGCCCAATTTTCTGCCCGCCGTGGGCCTCGTGCATGAGGACTGGCGCTGGCGTTACTACCTCGTGCTGTTCCTCTTCTACATCCTCGTGACCCTGCTCTCCGAAAAGGCCTTCGAAGCCATCATGCGTCGCGCCGGGCGCGGCATATTGAGCGAGGTGCGTGGCTAATGGAACGCCTCTTCCAGGAAATCGCCCTTTTCGGCCCGGCCGTGGCGTTCAACATCTACTTTGCCGCCGCCTCCATTCCCATCGGCTTCGTCTTCGCCGTCTTCCTGGCACTGGGCAAGGCGTCGTCCAATCCACTGATCTCGCGGCTGAGCCGTGGCTATATCTATGCCTTCCGCGGCTCGCCGCTCTTCATCCAGTTCTTCATGCTCTATTCGCTGGCACTGTCGTTCAATGTCGGCGTCTGGAAGCCGATGGGCATATCCTGGTTCGTGCTGCACCCATTGTTCATCGGGCCGCTGGTGCTGACCCTCAATACCGCCGCCTATACTGCCGAAATCTTCTATGGCGCCTTGCGCGCCGTGCCGCGCGGCGAAGTCGAGGCCGCCCGCGCCTATGGCATGAGCCGGGTCCAGCAGTTCCACCACGTCATCTGGCCCAATCTCATCCGCCTCGCCTGGCCCGCCTATACCAACGAAGTGGTGTTCCTGTTCCACGCCACGGCCATCGTCTATTTCGCCCTGCCCGTCATCGGACAGCAGAAAGACCTGATGATCACAGCCAAGGAGCTCTTCGAGCGCGACTATAATGCATTCCTGCATTTCTCCGTCGCTGCGCTCTGGTTCCTGGCCGTTTCACTGGTGGTTTTCTTCCTGTTCGGGCTGGTCTATCGCCGGCTGATGCGCCATATGCCGGCAGCGCCGGGCTTGCGCTTTGCGCCGAAATGGCTGCGCTGAGAGAGACGACATGAGTTTTGAATTGCACCGCACGGTGCTGACCGGCGATACGCCCGGCACCGCCACCGACCTCTATTGGTACACTGCCGGTCCGGCCGATGCCGAAACCCGCGTGCACCTGCAGGCCGCCCTTCATGCCGACGAACAGCCGGGCACCATGGCGCTGCACCATCTGCTGCCCAAGCTGCGCGAGGCCGATGCCGCCGGGCAGCTCAAGGCGCAATTCACCATCTTCCCCTCGGTCAATCCGCTGGGCCTCGCCAACTATTCCCTGCGCCATCACATCGGCCGCTATGACGTCGAGACCGGCGTCAACTACAACCGCCGCTGGCCCGATCTCTATCCGCATGTCGCCCAGGCCATCGTTGGCAAGCTGACCGACGATCCCAGGGCCAATATCGCCACCATCCGCGCCGCCGTCATTGCCTGGATCGATGGCCAGCAATCCGGCACCGCCATCCAGCGCCTGCGCCTCGCCGTGCTCAAATCGGCCGTCGCCGCCGATATCGTGCTCGACCTGCATTGCGACGACGACAGCCTCAAGCACATCTTCACCTCGCCCGAACTGATGCCCGGCCTGCAGGATCTGGCCGACTGGATGGGTGTCGCCGCGACGCTGACCGCCGAGGACAGTGGCGGCGGCTCGTTCGACGAAGTGCTGCCCACACTCTATCGCAAGGCGCGCCTCGCCCATCCCGAGCACCCCATCCCCACCGGCGCCGAAACAGCCACCCTCGAATATCGCGGCCAGGCCGACAGCTTCGATACCCTCGGCAAGGAAGATGCCGCAGGCCTTTTCGGCTTCTTCGCCAGCCGCGGCCTCATCGCCGCCGATCCCGGCAGCAAGCCCGCCGCAGCGCCTGCGCCCACCCCCTTCGAGGCGACCGAAGTGCTGCGCGCCGATGCGCCGGGCCTCCTGGCCTATCGCGTGGAACTTGGCGACCAGGTCAGCAAGGGCCAGCCCATTGCCGATCTCATCGCCATGGACGGCCCGGACGCCTTCATCGCCCGCCGCCCGATCCTCTCGGGCACCGATGGCTTCGTGCTGTCGCGCGTCATGGGAAAATACGTGACCCGCGGCGGCGCCATCGCCAAGATCGTCGGCAAGGACGTGCTGCCCACTCGGGCCGGCGGATATCTGCTGGAGGACTGACCTTCTACCCCGCCAATGACGCGAGCTTGGCTTCCGCTTCGGCCTTCAGCGCGGGGGCCCGCGGATGCACATGCGTCAGCAGGTAATGCGGCAGGTCGATATGGTCGAGCGGGCGGGCGAAGTAGAAGCCCTGCAACTGGTGACAGGCGATCCCGGACAGGAACTCCGCCTGCGCCTGCGTCTCTACCCCCTCGGCCGTGATCTTGAGCTTCAGCGTCTTGCCCAGTGACGCGATGGCCTTGAGGATATCGCGCGCTACCTCGTCATCGCTCGACGCATCGACGAAGCTCCGGTCAATCTTGATCTTGTCGAAGGGGAATTTGAGCAGGTAGCTGAGGCTCGAATAGCCAGTGCCGAAATCGTCCATGGCAATGGTCACGCCCAGCGCGCGGATTTCGCCGAGCTTTTCCACCACTTCTTCCAGGTTCTCCATCAGGAGACCTTCGGTGATTTCGATCTCCAGCCTCGGCGCCGCCAGTCCCGACATCGCCAGCGCGCGCTTCACCACAACGGAGATATCCGAGCGGCGGAAATGCTTGGCCGAAAGATTCACCGCCACCGTCAGGTGATCCGGCCAGTTTACCGCGGCCAGGCAAGCCTGCTCGATTGTCCAGTCACCGATATCGACGATGAGGTTCGATTGCTCGGCAATCGGAATGAACTCCGCCGGCGCCACCAGGCCGCGGATCGGATGGTTCCACCGCACCAGCGCCTCAAAGCCGGTCGGCCTGGCATCCTCCGCCGAAACCAGCGGCTGGTAATACAGCACCAGTTCGTTGTTCTTGACCGCGTCGCGCAATTCCACTTCCAGCAGCCGTCGCTCGCGCGCTTCGGAATCCATCTGGCTCTCGAAGAAGCGGTAGACCGAGCGACCATCGGCCTTGGCTCGGTAGAGCGCCAAGTCGGCATTGCGCAGGATCTGGTCCGGACGCGTCCCGTTCATCGGCGCCATGGCAATGCCGATGCTGACCCCGATATTGATCTGCTCGTCATCGATCACATAGACCTGCCTGATCTCCTCGATCATGCGGGCCGCCAGCGGGCCAATGCTGTCCACATTGCAGTCATTGGGCAGGATGACGGCGAATTCGTCCCCGCCCAGTCGCGCCACCAGGTCGTTCTCGCGCACCAGCCCCTGGATACGCCGCGCCACCTGCGCCAGCAGCCGATCCCCGGCCATGTGACCGCGACTGTCATTGACCGACTTGAACTGGTCGAGGTCGAGAAACATCACCGAGAATGGCGTGCCATAGCGCTCCAGCCGCGCGACGCAGGAATTGAGCTGCTCGGTGAACTTGGTGCGGTTGAGCAGGCCCGTCATCGGATCGTGATGCGCCAGCATGGTGATGCGGCGTTCGGCGAGCTTGCGTTCGGTCACATCCGAGCCGGTGCCGATATAGCCGAGATACTTGCCGGATTCGTCGAAGGCTGGCTTGCCTGTAAGGCTCCACCAGCACTCCCTGCCATCGGCGGTCACCCGCAATTCGATATCCTGGAACGTCTGCTGCTCCAGCACATCCTGTTCCAGATGCGCCATCAGCGGATCATTGGGTGGTGTGATGCAGCGCAGGAAATGCACGAAATCGGCGCCTAACAGCGCCTCTTCGGCCACGCCGGTCGCCGTGGTGAAGCCTGCCGACATGCGGTTGATAGCCCCTTCGGCATCAAAGCCCCAGATCCAGTCCGACTTGCTCTGCTCGAATTCGCGCAACAGCAGGCCGATGATCTCTCCCCGGTCCTTGAGCTGGGTTTCCGAGGCGCGATGCGCCACGAAGCCCGCCGCATGGTTGAGCGAGATGACCACCATGACGAAGGTAAAAACCGCCAGCAGCGTGCCATACATCCAGAGTTCGCGCGTGGCATCGAGCCCAGGCACCATGCTCAATGCACCGATGATCAGCGGGATGGCGAACGCGGCCAGCGCCTGCGGATAGACCACCAGCGCCATCATCGAAATGCAGAGCAGGCCGCCGGCGCCGATCGTCGCCGCGCTGCGAATGGCGGGGTCCTGCCCCAGTGGCAGCACGTTCAATATGAAGCCCCAGAGAGTGCCCAGCGCCATGGCGTAGATGATGGTGCGAATGACCGCATTGCGCGGCGGCCCGTTCGTCTCCTGCCGCGGATGCACGAAGGCAAGATAGGACCCGTGCAGCCCGATCATGACGATCACGCTGGTCGCCGCCAGGATCGGCCAGAACTGCGCGGTCTGCCAGGTCAGCGTCAGAAACACCGCCGAGACCGCCAGCGATGCCGCCAGCACGGCCGGTGCCATCCGCGTTACCGATCCGAGTTGCTGGCGCAACAGCTTGTCGCGAACATGCGGCGACAGATCGTCCGCCCCGATGGCGCGGTCGACAAAGCCGTTGATGAGGGAGATCAAGCCCGAACCCGGTACGACGCTCATGCTTCAACATGCCGGAATACCGCTTAATTTTGCGTATGTGGCTTCCCCCTACCTCCCAAGCAAATTGCGCCGGATACGGCTCGTGAGGTGCGGGCATATGAAGCAGTGAGTTACTCAAAATAAACCGCGAGGCTTAAGTCGTTTTTCAAGCGGCATCAGTAATTCTGCCGATCAAGTGGCGGAAAGCCTCATTTGGAGAGCGTCTATGACTATCAAGACCAATTCGGTCCCCGAAGCCGCCCTGACCGGCAGCCTGCGCGACTTCCGCAGCCCCGAAGGTCCGGACCTGATCGCCCGAACCGATGGCTTCTACGATTGGCAGAACCTGCGGCGCGAACATGAGCTCTGGCCCTATGCCCGTTCGACCTCGACCGCTCCCCAGGCGCGCTGCGAAGCCCGCAGCGACACAGGCGAAGTCTTTGCCGGTATCAATTTCGCCAGCCAGGATTATCTGAGCCTGTCGTCCCATCCCGCCGTCAAGGCCGCCGCCATCGCAGCGATCAATGAATATGGCGTCCATAGCGCCGGCTCTGCCGCGCTGCTCGGCAACACCGCCAATTCGCTGCTGCTCGAACAAGGCCTCTCCGAATTCCTCGGGGGCCGCGAAATCGTGCTCTACCCCACCGGCTGGGCCGCCGGCTATGGCTCGGTTCAGGGCTTCGTGCGCGGCAACGACCATGTCGTTATGGATATCCTGGCCCATTCCTGCCTGCAGGAAGGCGCCAAGGCGGCCACGCAGAACATCCACTATCACGGCCATCTCAATCTCGAAGCCCTGGCCCGCAAGTTGCAGCGCATCCGCGCCAACGACCAGGAAAACGGCATCATGGTCGTGACAGAGAGCCTATTCTCCATGCATTCCGACACGCCGGACCTGCTGGCCATGCGCGCCCTCTGCAACGAGTACGGCGCCACGCTTCTGGTCGATTGCGCCCATGACCTGGGCTCCATCGGTGAGGACGGCCTCGGCCATCTCGGCCTGCAGAATGCGCTCGACGCCGCCGATATCATCATCGGCAGCTTCTCCAAAACCTTCGGCTCCAATGGCGGCTTTATCGCCGTCAAAAGCCGGGCCACGGCCGAATATCTCAAATATTACAGCGCCACCCACACCTTCTCGAACGCCCTTTCGCCGGTGCAGGCAGCCTCGGTGCTCTGCGCGCTGGATATCGTGCGCTCCGAGGAAGGCCGCCTCCTGCGCCGCAAGCTGATGGACAACATCCTCTACCTGCGCGCGGAGATGACCCGCGCCGGCCTCGAAACCCTGGGCGATCCCTCGCCCATCGTGCCGGTACGCCTCGGCCTCGAAGGGGTTGGGCGCTTTGCCAGCCGGCATCTGATGGCCATGGGCGGCATCGCCAACCTGGTGGAATATCCGGCTGTGCCCCAGGGCGGCGCCCGCTTCCGCTTCCAGGTCATGGCGTCGCATACGCGCGACGATATCGACCAGGTCGTGGCTATCCTGGCCAGCGCCATGCGCGAGGCCGATCTCGAATATCGCCTCGGCCATGAAGGCCGGCAGGATACGGGCCCCGCCCACATGGCCACTGCCGTGGCCTGACGGAGATTGGAATGGCCCCTAAGCTCCTAGCCGTCGATGACGACGCTCCGTCAGCCGAACTGATCGTTCGGGTAGCGGAGCGTTGCGGCTATGACGCCTTTGCCACTTCCGACCCGCGCGGGGTAATCAACCTCGTCGCGGCCCTGCGCCCCGATGTGATGGCGGTGGACATTTCCATGCCGCATGTCGATGCCATCGATCTCTTCCACATGCTCGCCGAGGCGCACTATCCCGGTGACCTCATCATCGTCAGTGGCCAGGACGAGCAGACCCTGAGCATGGTGCAGCGCGCCGCCGAACTCATGGGGCTCAATCGCCCCCATATACATCAAAAAGCCGCTCGACTTCGCTCACCTGCGCGAAACGCTTACCATACGGCTGGCCAGGGCGGGCTGAGCCTTAGCCGAAATTCATTGCCGCTTCCGGTGTCTTGGGCCCCAGCACGGCCTGCATCTTGCCCAAGAGGCGCGGCAGGTCCACCGGTTTGGTGTCGAAGTCGATGCAGCCGGCCGCCAGCGCGTTGGCGCGGTCGCTTTCGAAGGCGCTGGCCGTCAGGGCGATGATCGGCAAGGCCGCCGTCTCGGGGTCGGCGCGGATGCGACGCGTGGCCTCGCAACCATCCATTTCGCCTAAGCCGATATCCATCAGGATTACATCGGGCATCAGCGCCTTGGCCGCAGCAATGCCGCTGGGGCCGTCTTCGGCGAAGCGAATGGAAAAGCCGCGCCGCTCCAGCCGCCGGCCGAGCACATCGCGATTGATCGGATTGTCTTCGACGATGAGAACCAGCGCCATATCGATATTCCTTATGCGTTGGCAGCCTTGGCGCGCGGCTGGCCGCGCACGGATTTGAGTCCGGCCAGTGCCGCCTTGACCTTGCTGGCGTCGAACGGCTTCATCACGATGCCGTCCGCTCCCGCGGCCAGCGCCTTGGCGCGTTCGCTGAGGATCGAGATCATGAAGACCGGGATATCGGCGGTGACGGGATCGGCCTTGAGCGCAGCGAGCACGTCCCAGCCATCGAAGCCCGGCATGAGAATATCGAGGAAGATTGCAGCCGGCTTGACCGTGCGGGCAATCTGCAGGGCCGATTGCGGCGCATCGGTACAGATCGGGGTATAGTCTTCCTTCATGAACAGCCGCTCGGCCAGTTCGAGGAAATTGCGGTCGTCATCCACGATCAGCAGGCGCGGACGCCGTTCATGGTCCGGCATATGCCCGCTCATTGCAGCAAAGCCGGCCTTGCGTTGATCGCCTTCGACCTCGCTTTCGGCCACAAATGCCTCGTCCCGCGTTGCCGTCCGCGGCATCGGGGCAACCGGCGCCGATACGGGCCGTTCGGCGGGTGCCGGCAGGCGGATAGTGAAGCGACTGCCCTTGCCCAACTCGCTTTCAACCTCGATCCGCCCGCCCATCAGCCGGCACAGATTCTGGCTCAGCGACAGGCCCAGCCCCGTGCCGCCATAGACGGCGGCAATCCTGGAATTGGCCTGGGTGAAATTGGAGAACAGGGCATTCTGCTGCTCGCGCGAAATGCCGATGCCGGTATCGATGACGGCGATTTCCAGCCACTCCGCATTCCGCCAGGCAGCCAGGGTGATCTGCCCGTTCTGGGTGAACTTGGCGGCATTGGAGAGCAGGTTGAAAATGGCCTGCCGCAGCTTGGTCGCGTCGGCCCGCATCATGCCCAGTTCCGATCGCTTCTCGACCACGAAGCTGTTGGTGTTCTTGGCCGCCAATGGCCGCGCCGTGGCCTCGACATCGTCGATCAGCTTGTCGAGATCGACACTCTCCAGATGCAGGGCCATCTTGCCCGCCTCGATCTTGGAAATGTCAAGAATGTCGTTGACCATAGCCAGCAGGTGCTTGCCTGCAGCGCTGATCTTCTGCAGGTCCGCGATCTGCTCGCCGCGCCCGTCCAGCTCGGCATCCTCGAGCAGGATTTCCGAATAGCCCAGCACGGCATTGAGCGGTGTGCGCAGCTCGTGGCTCATCTTGGCGAGGAATTCAGATTTGGCGCCATTGGCCCGCTCAGCCTCGTCCTTGGCCTGGGTCAGCGCCTTGAGCGTATATTGGTGGCGATCGATTTCCTTGATCAACTCGGACTGGCTGTCCACCACGCTCGAATAATAGGCGGCCATCATGAACACATAGATGTTCGAGCCCAGCGCCGACAGTACCCCCGCCACCACCATGTTCTCCACCGGAATATGGGTAGGAAAATCGCCATAGAGGTAGAAGCCATAGAGCGCGGCAATGCCCAGCGTGATCTGGCTGAACACGAAGATACGCGCCGTCCAGGTCGAGCCTAGATACATGAAGGCCAGTAGCGGCACGAGGACCAGCCACACGAGGAAGGGCGAACTGGTGCCGCCGTAATTATAGGTGCCCCAAAGAATGCAGAAGGTCAGATTCAGCACGGAGGCCATGGCCAGCGGCGTATAGGCGCGTGGGAACAGCTTCACCAGTGCCAGGAACGGCCAGAAGCCATAGATGGACGCCGCCAGGATCGGCACCTGCCACAGCGGCTGCGGATCGGCGAACCACAGGAAAAGCGGAATGGGCGTGGCGATGATCGGCCCGAAAACGTGGCTGACGATGAACATCTGCACCCGCTTGCGCGTATGCAGGTCGCCACTGAGATGGGCGGGGATGAACCAGTTCATCACCCCCTGCAGAAAGGTCAGGATAGCCACGGGCCGCCTCGCGCGAGAGTAAGTCCCGACTCTGGCCGCAACACTTTGAAAAGTCGTAAATTATCGTCCCGAACGTGGAGGTATCTGGGGCCTTAAAGCCCCAGCACGCCGTGTTCCAGTGCCGTCATGACGCCGCGCAGTTCGGCCAGCCCCTTCATCCGCCCGATGGTCGGATAGCCCGGCTGCGATCGCCGCCCGAGGTCGTCTAGGATGTCCTGTCCGTGATCGGGGCGCATGGGGATGATATGGTCCTTCCGGCCTGCCGCCTTGCGCTTCCTCTCCTCGCGCACGATGGCGGCGATCAGCGCCACCATATCGGTATCGCCAGCCAGATGCTCGGCCTCGTAGAACGAGCCGACAATATCGTCATTGTCGCGCTTGACGTTGCGCAGATGCAAGAAATGCACCTTGTCGCCCAGTCGCTCCATCATGCCCGGCAGGTCATTGTCCGGCCGTGCGCCGAGCGAACCCGAGCACAGTGTCATGCCATTGGCGGGGCTCTCCACCGCATCGAGAATGTATTTGTAGTCCGCCTCGGTCGACATGACGCGCGGCAGGCCGAGCAGGGCGAATGGCGGGTCGTCCGGATGGCAGCAGAGCCGCAGACCCAGGTCCTCAGCGGTCGGCACCACGGCATCGAGGAAATCCACGAAATTGGCGCGCAGCCGCTCTCGGGTGATGGCGCCATATTCGTCGAGATGGCTCTGCACATCTTCCAGCGTCATCGACTCCGTCGAGCCCGGCAAGCCCATGGTGACGTTGCGCGCCAACTGCTTGCGTGCATCATCATCCATATTGGCAAAGCGCCGCTCGGCCTCGTCGGCAATGGCGTTGGTATAGTCGGTTGTCGCGCCCTGGCGCTGCAACACATGGATATCGAAGGCAGCAAAGTCGTTGATGTCGAACCGCATGCACGAGCCGCCATTGGGCACGCTCCAGCGCAGGTCAGTGCGTGTCCAGTCCAGCACCGGCATGAAATTGTAGCAGATGACCTCGATGCCGCTATCGGCGAGGTTCTTCATCGAGATCTTGTAGTTCTCGATATGCTCGCGCCATGCGTTCTTCTGCTTCTTGATATCCTCGGAAACCGGCAGACTTTCCACCACGTCCCAGGTCAGGCCCGACGGCGTGCCATCCTTGCGCGTACCGATCTCGGCATGGCGCCTGGCGATCTCCTCGGGCGTCCACACCACGCCATTGGGCACGTGGTGCAATGCACTCACCGCGCCCACGGCACCGACCTGGGTGATATCGTCGATGCTGCACAGGTCTTTGGGTCCGAACCACCGCCAGGTCTGTCGCAAATCAAGCACTCCGTTATTCTTGTATGGTAGATGCCATGCCACATCCCCGCCTGTGGGAAAAGCCCTATTCGTTGGCCAACAGCAACAGTGTATCGACATGGCAGGGCGACCCCGCCCGGCACCAGCAGGCCAGGTTCCTGCCGCCCAGTTCCGCGCGAATTTTCTCGCGCGGCGGCGGCGCCTTGTCCCCGTCGATTTCGCCCCTGATCCAGCGTCCATGGCGCGCCACGGCCTCGGCCTGCGCCCCATCCTTGTCGAGCCCGGTTTCCGCCATCACCTCGGCAATGGTGAAGGGGTTGCCCCACGGTCCGGGCCGCGCCGCCGACTGCGCCGGCAACCCGTTCAGCGCCTGCGAAACGGCCTGCAGGTCAAAGCCGGCCCGGCGCGACAGCACGATGCGGGCAGGCTTCATTTCCGCATCTCCCGATCGTAGACGAATTTCGGCATTTCCCAGTGGAAGGCCAACGCCAGGACTCGCAGCGTGAAACCGATGACGATGGCAATGATAGCCATCAGATCGCCCGGCAGCCCGCCGATCAGCCCAGCATAATAGACCCCACCCGCCACCATGGAGACGGTGGCATAGAGCTCACCCTGGAAAATCAGCGGAATGTCATTGCACAGCACATCGCGCAGGATGCCCCCGGCCGTCCCCGTCACCATGCCGGCCACAATGACGATGATCGGGTGCACGCCGGCCTCGATGCCGATATTGCAGCCGATGACGGTGAAGACGACGAGGCCCAGCGCGTCGAGCAGCAGGAAAGGCCAGCGCAGGCGATCCACCAGGCGCGCCAGCGGAATGGTCAGCAAAGCAGCGCCGCAGACCAGCAGCAGCAAATAGGGGTTTTCGACCCAGACCAGGGGATAGTGGTCGAGCAGGATATCCCGCAACGTGCCGCCGCCCAGCGCGGTAACGCAGGCTATGAGGCAGACGCCGAACCAATCCATGTTCCGCCGGCCTGCCGCGAGTGCCGCGGTCATCGCTTCGGCGGCGATGGCTATGTAGAAGGCAATGAGCAGCATGCTCCGTCCTGACCTGTCGAAACCGGGTTGTCTTCCGTCACGTTATCGCAAGAGTTTGCCGCGTCCAGTGAGAGCCAGCATGCGCCAGCCCAAATCCGTCAAAAGCCTCGAAGATCTCGGCCGCGTCCGCCTCAGCGAGAACTTCTTCCTGCGCGACTTCCTCTATTCCGAAATCGCCGTCATTCATGGCTTCCAGAACATCCCTGACGATCCCGACCTGGCCATGTCAGCCGGCAGGGCGCTCTGCGAAACCCTGCTCGAACCGCTCCAGGCCCGCTTCGGCAAGATTTCCATCCGCTCCGCCTATCGCTCATCCGAGGTCAACCATTTCGGCAATAGCAACAAGCTCAATTGCGGCCGCAACGAAACCAATTTCGCCGGCCATATCTGGGACCGCCGCGATGCCGAAGGCCGTATGGGCGCCACCGCTTGCATCGTCGTCAACCGCTTCGTGCCCTATTACGAGCGGACCGGCGACTGGGAAGCCATGGCCTGGTGGGTGCATGATCACCTGCCCTATCACGACATGGAATTCTTCCCCAAGCTCGCCGCCTTCAACCTGCAATGGCGCGAGCAACCGGAACGCCGCATCTACAGCTTCATCCCGCCCCGGCGGGGCGGTTGACCGAGCCGGGCAAACCGAATTGGGGCGGCCGGCACGACGAGGCTTATGCCGCGATGCTGGCGGAGATCGGCTAGACGAAGTCCTGGCGCATGGGCGTGAACACATCCACCAGCCGCCCGCGCGTCAGGGCCACCACGCCATGCACCAGCCCCGATGGCACGATGAAGCTGCCACCCTGCTCGACCACCTGGGTTTGCCCGTCGATCGTCACTTCGAACCGCCCCTCGGCCACATAGCTTACCTGGATATGCGGATGACTATGCGGCGCACCGACCGCGCCCTGCTCGAAGCCGAACTCCACCTGCATCAGCTCGGGCGTATGGATCAGCACCCGGCGCGTATTGCCCGGCGCCAGTTCGGTCCAGTCGGTTTCGTTGGGCTGCGCGAACAGCTTCTGCTCACTCATCTCGTTACCTCGCGAGCCACCCGCCATCCACGGGGATGACGGCGCCATGCATGTAGTTGGAAGCCTGCGACAGCAGGAACACTGCCGCATCGCCGATATCGGACGGCGCGCCCCAGCGCCCGGCGGGAATGCGCCCGAGAATGGATGCCGACCGATCCGGATCGGCCCGCAACGCCTCGGTATTGTTGGTCTCGATATAGCCCGGCGCGATCGAATTGACGTTGATGCCCCTGGCCGCCCATTCGTTGGCCAGCAGCCGCGTGATCCCCAGCACACCGCTCTTGGACGCGGTGTAGCTGGCGACGCGAATGCCACCCTGGAAGCTCAGCATCGACGAGATATTGACGATCTTGCCGGTCCGGCCGGCAGCCATCGCCTTCCTGCCGAGCGACTGGCACAGGAAGAACATCGTCTTGAGGTTGATGTCCATCACCTGGTCCCAGTCGGCCTCGGTGAACTCAACCGCATCGACCCGCCTGATGATGCCGGCATTGTTGACCAGGCCATCGATGGGGCCGTGCTGATCCCAGGCCTGCTCGAACATCACCTGTGCCGCAGCAGTGGAGCCCAGATCGGCCCGCACAGCCAAGAATTCAGCCCCGAGACCGGCCAGTAGCGCCGCGGTCTCGTCCATATCCGAACGGCCCACGCCGATAACCCGCCCGCCGGCCCGGCCAATGCCGAGCGCGATGCCCTGCCCGATGCCGGTATTGGCGCCGGTGACCATCACGGTCTTGCCGGCAAGGCTGAATGCACTGAGATCGGTCACAGCAGCTCGTCCATGCCGATCTTTTCGGCGTCGGTATAATCGATATTGTCGCCGGCCATGGCCCAGATGAAGGTGTAGGAGCCGGTGCCCGCACCGGCATGGATTGACCAGGGCGGCGAAATCACCGCTTCCTCGTTGCGCATGATGATATGGCGCGTCTCGTCCGGCTCGCCCATCAGATGCACCACGAAGGCGTCGGGCTTGAGGTCGAAATAGAGATAGGCTTCCATGCGCCGGTCATGCACATGCGCCGGCATGGTGTTCCACACCGAGCCAGGCGCGAAGCTGGTCAGGCCTACCACGAGCTGGCAGGTCTTGACGCTGTCGGCATTGACGAACTGGAAGATCGTGCGCTCATTGGCCGTTTCCTGGCTGCCCATTTCCAGGCGCTTGGCATCGCTCTGCCGGATCAGGGTCGTGGGGTAGCTGGCATGGGCCGGCGCGCTCAGCAGGTAGAATTTCGCCCCCGCGCCCGAGAAGCGCACGTCGCTGGCGCCCATGCCCACATAGAGCATGTCGCACGGGCCTACGGCATAGTCCTTGCCATCGACCGAAATGGTGCCGGCGGCGCCGATATTGGCGGCGATCAGCTCGCGGCGGTCGAGGAAATTGGCGGTCCCCGTCGGCTTGATCGCTTCGAGCACGAGCGCCGCGCCATCGGGCACAGCCCCCCCACCGCCATGCGGTCATAATGGGTATAGGTCCAGTTGACGGCACCCGGCGCAAACAGGTCATCGATCAGGAAATGCTCGCGCAGTTCCTCCGTATTCATGGTCGCGGCGGATACGGGATCGATGGCAAAACGGATGTCGAAATCAGTGGTCATGAAATAATCCTGTAATCTACTTGCGCGGGTCCGAGGCCGGCCCGCTCTCCCGAAGGCGTTGACGATAAAGTTCCTGGCTGCGCACCAGATGGCGGCGCATCGCAGCCCGCGCCGCTTCGATATCCTGCTCGCTGATCGCCGAAATGATCGTCCAGTGCTCGGCCTGCACGGCCCGCTGATATTCGCGCGTCACGAAGGTTTCGATACGCCAGGGCGACTGGACATCGCAGGGAATGGCGCGGGTACCCAGCGCCTCGAGCACCTCGACATAGAACGGATTGCTGGTTGCCGCCGCAATGGCGTGGTGAATGTTGAAATCGGCCCGGCCGGTCGGTTCGTCCCGTTCGAGCAGGCGGTCGAATTCATGAAACGCCTCGTGGATCGCCGCATCCTGCGAATTGGTACGCCGCTGCGCCGCAAGCCCCGCGCTCTCGATTTCGATGCCCATGCGCACTTCGAGCACGTTGATCGCGTCCGAGATGCGGTTGCCGCTGTCGATGGCGCGCATGCCGGCCCGCGCCAGCACGAAGACGCCCGCTCCCTGCCGTGCCTCCACGATCCCGTCAGCGGCAAGCGCCGCGATAGCCTCGCGCACCACGGTGCGGCTGACCCCGAATATCTTGGTCATCTGACTTTCGGTCGGCAGTTTGCTGCCGGTGTCGTATTCCCCGGTGACGATGCGCTTGCGCAGCGTCTGCACCACCAGTTCGGCCAGCTTGGGCTTGCGTCCGCCGGGCGTCGCCCCGATGTCGGGCATGCTCATGGCTAGCCCCGGAACAGGGCCGGCAGCCACAGCGACAGCCCCGGAATATAGGTCACCAGACCCAGCACGATGATCCCGGCCAGATAGAATGGCCACACGCTCTTCATCGCCTCCATGACAGTGATCTTGCCCACCGCCGCGGCCACGAACTGCACCGGCCCGAGCGGCGGCGTGTTGAGCCCGATGCCGAGATTGAGGATCATGATGACGCCGAAATGCACCGGATCGACACCAAAGGCTTTCACCATGGGCAGGAAGATCGGCGTGGTGATGATGATCAGCGGCCCCATATCCATGAAGGTGCCGAGCAGCAGCAGCGCGATATTGATCATGATCAACACCAGCAGCGGATCGCTCGAGATCGCCGCCATGCCGGCGGTGAGGATGGTCGCCACCTTGAGATAGGCCATCAGCCAGCCGAACGAAGCCGCCGCGCCGATGATGAACAGCACCATGGCCGTGGTCCGCACCGCACCCAGCACGGAATGGACGAATTCGCTCCAGCTCAGCGAGCGATAGACCAGCAGCGTCACCAGCAGCGCATAGATCACTGCGATACACGAGCTTTCCGTCGCCGTGAAAATGCCCGAGCGCACGCCGCCGAAAATGATGGCGATCAGCATCAGGCCGGGAATGGACACGAGCAGGAAATAGCCGGCCCGGCGGAAGCCCGGGAATTTCTCGGTCGGATAGCCGCGCTTCACCGCCACCAGATAGGCGGTGACGCTCAGCGCCGCGGCCAGCAGCAGGCCGGGAATGATGCCCGCCGTGAACAGATCGGCAATCGAGATATTGCCGCCACCGGCGAGCGAATAGATGATCATGTTATGGCTGGGCGGCAGCAGCAGCGCGATCAGCGCCGCCATGGAGGTGACGTTGACCGCATAGTCGGCGCCATAGCCGCGCTCTTTCATCTGCGGGATCATGATGCCGCCCACGGCGGCCGCCTCGGCCACGGCCGAGCCGGAAATGCCACCGAACAGCGTCGAGGCCGCAATATTGACCTGCCCCAGCCCGCCGCGCACATGCCCGATCAGCGCCCCGGCAAAGGAGATGATCCGCGCCGCAATGCCGCCGCGCATCATCAGGTCGCCGGCGAAGATGAAGAAGGGAATGGCCAGCAGCGTGAAGGCGGACACGCCCGAATTGAGCTGCTGGAACACCACGACGGCCGGGCGGCCGAGATAGATGATGGTGGCGAAGCTGGCGATACCCAGGCAATAGGCGATCGGCGTGCCGATCACCATCAGGAGGGTGAAGACGCCGAAGAGAATCCAGTATTCCATAAGTCTCAGGCCTCGGTGATCGTGGGATCGACGGGGATATCGTCAATCGGCTCGCCCGCAGCCCGCAGCAGCAGGCGCTCCAGCGAGAACAGGCACATCAGCACGCCCGAGACCACGATGGGGAAATAGGTGAAAGCAGTGGGCAGGCCCAGCACCGGGATACGCGTCGACCAGAAACGGATGGCCAGCTCCCCGCCATAGAACACCATGCCGAAGGCGAAGGCGAAGACGCAGATGTCGCTAAGGGCACGCAGCCACGACTTGGAACCGGGCGGCAATACGTAGATCAGCACGTCGAACCCCATATGGAAGTTCTCGCGCACGCCCACCGCCGCACCCAGGAAGATGAACCAGGTCATGATCATGATCGCACCGGCCTCGGTCCAGGCCGGTGACGAATTGATCACGAACCGCATGAACACCTGGTAGGCGACGATACCAGTCATGGCCACCAGGCCCGTTCCGGCTACCCACAAGGCGGCGTTTGAAAGCTGACCCAGCACACGGCTGATCGCCAGAAGCCTGTCTCTCATGATTGTCCTCCGGCAAATAGAGAACGGACCGGCGCAGAGGCGCCGGTCCGAAAACGCAGGCTATTCGGTGGCCTGAATGCGGGCAACCAGGTCCTTGAGGGCCGGATCGGTCACATACTTGTCGTAGACCGGACCCATGGCTTCGATGAAGGGGGCCTTGTCAACTTCGTTGATCACCGCACCGAGCGCTTCCACGGCGGCCTTGGATTCGACTTCCTTGGCGGCCCACAGCTCACGCTGCTTGGCTACGGATTCCTTGGCGGCTTCGCGGAACAACACCTGGTCTTCCGGGGTCAGGCCGTCCCAGATGATCTTGGAGATCACCAGGACCTCCGGCACCATCAGGTGTTCGTCGAGCGAGTAATACTTGGCGACTTCGGCATGACCGGCCGTGTCATAGCTCGGATAGTTGTTCTCGGCGCCGTCGATGACGCCGGTCTGGATACCCGAATAGACTTCACCATAGGGCATCGGGGTGGCATTGCCGCCAAAGGCCGCAACCATGTCCACGAAGATGTCCGACTGCATGACGCGCAGCTTCATGCCTGCCATGTCGCCCGGCGTGGTGATCGGCTTTTCGCTGTTGTAGAACGAGCGGGCGCCGCCGTCGTAATAGGCCAGCGCAACCACGTCCACGGCATCGAATGCCCCCAGGATTTCTTCGCCGATCGGGCCGTCGAGCACATGGTGCATGTGGTCGGCCGAGCGGAAGATATAGGGCAGTTGAACCACGGTGGCTTCGGGCACCTGCGTGCCGAAGGCGCCGATCGAGATGCGGTTGAGATCGATCACGCCGAACTGGGTCTGCTCGATCGTGTCGGTTTCCTCGCCGAGCTGGGCGGAGTGGTACACTTCGACCGAATAGCGGCCATCGGTCTTCTCGCTCAGCAATTCGCCGAAATACTTGACCGCTTCGACGGTCGGATAGCCATCGGGATGAGTATCGGACGAGCGCAGCACGGTCTGGGCGCTGGCCGTCGAAACCATCAGGGCGGCAGCGACGAGTGCGGTCGCCGCCAGTTTAGGCAGATGAAACATGGAAATGTCCTCCCAAAGGTGACATCGGTCCGGCCTTCTCGTGCCGTCCATCGATGCCGTTGATCCGCGTCGGGACTTCCCTCCCGCCGCTCAAGCCGCTTGAGGTCTTATGGACTCCATGCAAGCTTGGTGGAGAACTGGTATGGAAGACGAAAAGGGAAGTCAACATACAATATTTCGCAACTTGTATGATGAATTTGAGCGCTGATTTGCCCCTGTGGGGATAAGTTTTCCAGCGCAACCAGGCGCATGATCGGGCTGGAATTTCCATTATAACAACGACAACGCCGCCGGGGATAAACCGGCGGCGCAATGACTTAGCTCTGCTTTCGATCAGATATGGATCGCGCCGTCCCCAAGCGACAGGGCCGCCTCGCGCACCGCTTCCGACAGCGTCGGATGGGCATGGGTGGAGCGCGCCAGATCCTCGGAGGAGCCCGAAAATTCCATCAGCACGACCAGTTCGTGGATCATCTCGCCGGCATTCTTGCCCACGATATGCGCCCCCAGCACCCGGTCGGTCTCCACATCGGCGAGTATCTTGACGAAGCCCTGCGTCGCCAGCATGGCCTTGGCGCGACCATTGGCGGTGAAAGGGAATTTGCCGATCTTGTAGTCAATGCCTTCGGCCTTGAGCTCGTCCTCGGTCTTGCCGACCGAGGCGATTTCAGGGTTGGTGTAGACCACTGCCGGAATGGCGGCATAGTTCACATGACCGGCCTGGCCATTGAGGATTTCGGCGACTGCAATGCCCTCGTCCTCGGCCTTGTGCGCCAGCATCGGGCCGGCAATCACGTCGCCAATGGCATAGATGCCGTCGACCGAGGTCTTGTACTGGCCATCGACCCGCACGCGGCCGCGCTCGTCCAGTGCCACGCCCACGATGTCGAGGCCCAGCCCTTCGGTGAAGGGCTTGCGGCCGATGGCGACCAAAGCCACATCGGCGTCGAGCATTTCCATGTCCCCGCCCTTGGCCGGCTCGACCCGGACCTTGAGCGAACCGTCGTCCTGCTTGTCGATGCCGGCGACCTTGCTGGAGAGCTTGAACTCCATGCCCTGCTTCTGCAGCATGCGCTGGAACTGACGCGCCACTTCGCTGTCCATGCCCGGCAGGATGCGGTCGAGATATTCGACCACGGTGACCTGACTGCCCAGCCGCGCCCAGACCGAGCCCAGTTCGAGCCCGATGACGCCGGCGCCGATGACCAGCAGCTTGCCCGGCACCTTGTCCAGCGTCAGCGCGCCGGTCGAGGTCACGATCTTCTTTTCATCGATCTCGATGCCCGGCAGTCCGGCCGATACCGAGCCGGTGGCGATGACGATATTCTTGGTCTCGATCTCGGTAGGCGCGCCGGTCTGCGGCGTCACCAGAACCTTGCCGGGTGACACGATGGTGCCGATGCCGCGCAAGGTGGTGATCTTGTTCTTCTTGAACAGATAATCGACGCCGCCGACATTGGCCGCGACCGTTTCGGTCTTGTGGTTCATCATCTGCGGCAGGTTCAGCGTGGGCGCAGGAATGTCGATGCCCAGTGCCTTGAAGCCATGCCCGGCCTCTTCGAACAACTCGGAAGCATGCAGCAGGGCCTTGGAGGGAATACAGCCGATATTGAGGCAGGTACCGCCCAGCGTCGCCCATTTCTCCACCACCGCAACCTTCATCCCGAGTTGCGCCGCACGGATCGCCGCGACATAGCCGCCCGGACCCGAGCCGATGATGGTGAGATCGAACGCGTCTGCCATTTAAAGCCCCGAAACCTGTTAATGTCGCTGCACTATCGCCGCTAAGGCGGCCAGCACAAGCAATGTAATGCCGGTGACCCGTTTACGCCACCGGCCGAAACGGAAAAAGCCCGTCCGTGCCGCCGCTGTCGTAAAGAAAATCCGCCCGGATGCGAAGCAGGCAAAAAGCATGAGGCCGAAACGGCCGGCGGCCTGATGCGAAACCGCCTCAGTCGCAGCCAGTCAGGGTGAAGACATCGCCGGCATCCATGTCCGGCGCGAACTCGTCCTCGCGGTACAGCGAATACCACAGGCTTGCCGCCAGACGCGGCAGGATGACCTGGTCCGGGGCCGCAGCGCCTCTCTTGTCGTCGAGCCAATCCACGGCGCCATCGTAGTTGGCATAGATGGCCGTGTGCTCGCCCTCGACGAAGGTGCAAACCTCGGTACCATCGGCCTTGCAAGGGCCGCTGATGGACCAGAGCGGCGAGCCGAAACCGCTGGGCCGGTGCACCGCGCCCTCGAGCGTCACGCCGGAATTGGGCATCTCGATGATGAAGGCCGCCGTCTGGTTAGGTGCCACGAATTTCGGCACCGGCTTGAAGCTGAGCCACCAGGCCGCCTGGTCATGCTTGTAGCGGGCATTGCTGATGGTGCAGTCACTGGCCTGTACGGTCCCGGTCAACAACAGCGCGGCCAGCATCGTCATGCGCAGCATGATCCCACCCTCTCGATTGGTGGGGTAAGCTTAGCCGGCGGCCAGCCGCGGCCAACCCGCATGTGGGGGTGGAGCCGCGCTATTGCGCGGCGATATCCTGCGCCTTGGCCAAGGCGTCGGGCAGGCTTTTGTCGATATCGAGCGCCCCGCTATCGACCTGTTCGAGAAAGGCGCGGCAGAAGCCGTCCTTGTCGCCGGCCTGGTTGTAAGCGCTCATGATTTCGGCGCCGCCATAGGTTTCGGCGGCCTTCTGCTGGCCTTCCGCGCCCCCGCCCAGCCGCTCGATCACCCGGTTGGCCAGGTCGAGAAAGCCGATATTGCGCAGGTACCAGTTGTCGCTGGCGGCCTTGTAGGCGGAATCGAGCCCGGTGGTCTCGTAGCAATGGGTGGTCATGACCGAAACGATGGCGCGCGAGCCGTGGAAGGCCATCAATTCGCCGATCAGTTCGGCATCGGCAGCATCCTGTGCGGAAGCGGGGACAAGTGTGGCGAGCCAGATGACGACGGGGAAAATCAGGGAACGCAAAAGGCGCACAACTCCGAGAAAACGCGTTAGCATCTGGACCACTGACGTTAACAGACTGTTAGCATCGAGCGTCGCCGACATCACGAAAACGCTAGCGAACACGCTAACGAAAAGGGCCCGCCGAAGCGGGCCCTCAAACTGTCATCGCTTTGCGGCGAACTAGAGGTCGAGCACCAGGCGTTCCGGCGCTTCGAGGCTTTCCTTGACGCGGACCAGGAAGGTCACCGCTTCCTTGCCGTCGACGATCCGGTGATCGTAGGAGAGGGCAAGATACATCATCGGACGGATGACGATCTGGCCGCCGACCACGACGGGCCGCTCCTGGATCTTGTGCATGCCAAGAATACCAGACTGTGGCGCGTTGAGGATAGGCGTCGACATCAGCGAGCCATAGACGCCACCATTGGAGATGGTGAAGGTGCCGCCCTGCATGTCGGCCATGGAAAGCTGGCCATCGCGCGCCTTCTTGCCGAGCGTGTTGATCGACTTCTCGATATCGGCGATCGACATCTGGTCGGCATTGCGCACCACCGGGACGACGAGGCCCTTGTCGGTGCCCACGGCCACGCCGATGTGAGCATACTGCTTGTAGACCAGGTCATCGCCGTCGATTTCGGCATTAACCGTCGGGATCTCCTTGAGCGCGTGGACCACGGCCTTGGTGAAGAAGCCCATGAAGCCCAGCTTGACGCCATGCTTCTTCTCGAACAGCTCCTTGTAGGACGCGCGCAGATCCATCACCGGCTTCATGTCCACCTCGTTGAAGGTGGTCAGCATGGCGGCGGTGTTCTGCGCATCCTTGAGACGCCGCGCGATGGTCTGGCGCAGGCGGGTCATCCGGACCCGCTCTTCGCGGGCGGCATCGTCGGCGGCAACCGGCGCGCGCGGGGCGGCCGGAGCCTTGGCCTCGACAGGCTTGACGGCGGGCGCGGCAGCAGGAGCAGCCTCGGCCACAGCCGGAGCAGGTTTGCTGGCAGCAGCCACCACATCTTCCTTGAGCACCTGGCCGCGCTTGCCCGAACCCTCGATATCCGAGCCGTTGAGGCCGGTCTCGTTGAGCATCTTCTGCGCCGCCGGCGCCGGCGGCATGGACGTGCCGGCAGCAGGCTTGACCGGCTCGGGGCCGGCCGCATTGGCGGCAGGCACCTCGGCCTTGGCGGGTGCGGGAGCAGCGGCAGCCGGGGCGGCGGCAGCGCCGGCCCCTGCCCCGCCGATGGCGCCGAGCAACGCGCCCACGTCCACCGTCTCGCCCGGCTGAGCGGCGATGGCTTCGAGCACGCCGGCGGCCGGCGCGGGCACTTCGATGGTCACCTTGTCGGTTTCCAGCTCGACAATGGGTTCGTCGGCGGCGACGGCGTCGCCCACCTTCTTGAACCACTGGCCGATGGTCGCTTCGGTGACGCTTTCGCCCAGCGTCGGCACGCGGATTTCAGTCGACATTGGCTTGTCCTTTTATTGGCCGAGGGCTTCGTCGAGGAAGGCCTGCAATTGGGCTAGATGGGTCCGCATCAGACCCGTGGCAGTGGAAGCGGAAGCCGGGCGGCCGGTATAGCGCACGCGCTGGCCGGTCCGTCCCATCTGGTCGAAGACCCATTCAACATAGGGCTGAATGAAGGCCCAGGCACCCATATTCTTGGGCTCTTCCTGGCACCAGATGATCTCGGCATTCTTGAAGCGGCTCAACTCGTCCAGCAGCGCCTTGGCCGGGAACGGATAGAGCTGCTCGATGCGCAGCAGATACACATCGTTGATGCCCTTCTTCTCGCGATCTTCCAGCAGGTCGTAATAGACCTTGCCGGTGCAGAGCACGACGCGGCGGATATTGTCGTCCGCGGCCAGCTTGATCGAGGTCTTTGGCACGCCCGGCGCCTCGGCATCGTCCCACAGCAGGCGGTGGAAGCAGGAATCCGGACCCATTTCGGCCAGCCCCGAGGTAGCGCGCTTGTGGCGCAGCAGGCTCTTGGGCGTCATCAGGATCAGGGGCTTGCGGAAGTTGCGTTCCATCTGGCGACGCAGCACATGGAAGTAGTTGGCCGGCGTCGTGCAGTTGGCGACCTGCATATTGTCTTCGGCGCAAAGCTGCAGGAACCGCTCGGGACGGGCCGAAGAGTGTTCCGGCCCCTGCCCTTCATAGCCATGCGGCAACAGCATCACCAGGCCACTCATGCGGAACCACTTGCGCTCGCCCGAGGAGATGAACTGGTCGATCACCACCTGCGCGCCATTCACGAAATCGCCGAACTGGGCTTCCCAGATGGTCAGCGCCTTGGGCTCGGCGAGCGAATAGCCGTATTCGAAGCCGAGCACGGCTTCTTCCGAGAGCATCGAATTAATGACCTCGTAACGGCACTGCTCGGGATCGAGATTATTGAGCGGCGTATAGGTCTTGTTGTCTTCGAGCTGGTCGTTGAGCACCGAATGGCGCTGGCTGAACGTGCCGCGCTCGACGTCCTGGCCCGAGAGGCGCACCGGATGACCATCGGTCACCAGCGTGCCGAAGGCCAAGGCCTCGGCCGTCGCCCAGTCGATACCCTCGCCGGACTCGATCGCCGCCAGGCGATTGTCCATGAAGCGCTTGACCGTCTTGTGGACGTTGAATCCTTCCGGAATCTGCGTCAGCGCCGTGCCGATCCTGGTCAGGCGGTCGATCTCGACGCCGGTCTGGCCGCGGCGCGGGCCTTCCTGCTCGGCCTGCTTGAAATCCTTCCAGGCGCCATCGAGCCAGTCGGCCTTGTTCGGGCGATAGTCCTGCCCGGCCTCGAACTCGCTTTCCAGATGCGCGCGCCAGCCGGCCTTGAGCTTTTCGACCTCTTCGGCCATGAGCAGCCCTTCGGCCACCAGCTTTTCCGAATAGAGCTCGAGCGTGGACTTGTGACTGCGGATGCGGGAATACATCAGCGGCTGGGTGAAGCTGGGCTCGTCGCCTTCATTGTGGCCGAAGCGACGATAGCAGAACATGTCGATGACGACGGGCTTGCCGAACTTCTGCCGGTACTCCACCGCCACCTTGGCCGCGAAGACCACGGCTTCCGGATCGTCGCCGTTGACGTGGAAAACCGGCGCCTCGATCATCTTGGCGACATCGGTCGGATAGGGCGAGGAGCGCGAATACATCGGGCTCGTGGTGAAACCGATCTGGTTGTTGATGACGAAGTGGATCGAACCACCCGTGCGGTGTCCCTTGAGGCCGGAAAGCCCCAGGCATTCGGCAATGACGCCCTGCCCGGCAAAGGCCGCGTCGCCATGGATCAGCAGCGGCAGCACGGTCGAGCGGTCGGGCTTGCCATCGACCGCGATATTCACCAGCTTGCCATCGGGCGCGATATGCTGGTCCTGCTTGGCGCGAGACTTGCCCAGCACCACCGGATCGACGATTTCCAGATGCGACGGGTTGGCCGTCAACGACAGGTGGACCTTCTTGCCGTCGAATTCGCGGTCGGAAGAAGCGCCGAGGTGGTACTTCACGTCGCCCGAACCCTCGACGTCGTCGGGGTAGAAGGCGCCGCCCTTGAATTCGTGGAACAGGGCGCGATGCGGCTTCTGCATCACCTGGGTGAGCACGTTGAGGCGACCGCGGTGGGCCATGCCCAGGACGATATCCTTGATGCCCAGGGCACCGCCGCGCTTGATGATCTGCTCGAGCGCCGGAATGGTGGATTCACCGCCATCGAGGCCGAAGCGCTTGGTGCCGGTATACTTGACGTCGATATACTTTTCGAAGCCTTCGGCCTCGATCAGCTTGGAAAGGATCGCCTTCTTGCCCTCGGCCGTGAAGGTGATTTCCTTGTCCGGACCCTCGATGCGCTCCTGAATCCACTGCTTGGCTTCGGGATCGGAGATATGCATGAACTCGATGCCCAGCGTACCGCAATAGGTGCGCTTGAGGATCGTCAGCATTTCCGGAATGGTCGCGTATTCGAGACCCAGATAGTTGTCGATGAAGATCTTGCGGCTGTAATCGGCCTCGGTGAAGCCGTAGCTGGCCGGATCGAGCTCGGGGGCCGGCTCCTCCTCCATCATCTTCAGCGGATCGAGATCGGCATGCAGGTGTCCGCGCATGCGATAGGCGCGGATCATCATGATGGCGCGGATGGAATCGCGCGTGGCCTGCAGCACGTCGGCGACCGACGACTTGGCGACGCCGAGCGCCTCGGCCTTCTTGGCCACGGCCTTCTCGGTCTTGATGGCGATTTCGCCCCAATTGCCGTCCAGCGCACTGACCAGCTCGCCATTGGCGCTTTGCGGCCAGTCCTTGCGACTCCAGCTCGGCCCTTCGGCATTCTGCTGGGCGACACCTTCGCCATCGTCGAGCTTGGAAAAGAAACTCTTCCACGTCTCGTCGACACTGGAAGGGTCGGTCTTGTAGCGGGAATAGAGTTGTTCGATGTAGTCGGCGTTCCCACCATAGAGGAACGAAGTCAGCAAGAACGTGTCGTTCTTTTCCTGTCGTGTCATCGCTTTTTGTCGCGAGGCCCACGCCTCGCCATCCTTCTCAACGAACCGGACGTCGGGTCCGGTCTCATGGGCGGTCAAAGTTCCGAGAATATTGACCGCTTTTCCTTTGTATCTTGTTAAGACTTGCAGCGCTGTTTGGCGCCGCGGCTCACTCGATTGTGTTGCCCACCGCAGACATTGAACGGGTAGCACCGTTCTGTGTCCGAAGCGCGACCGACATTGGTCGCATTGTGGGCAGGCTGCTTGCAGTAGACCTCATGGTGAGCCTGTCGAACCACGAGGTCGTGGCACACTGCCCTCCACTCGCTCAACCCCATGGTTCGACAAGCTCACCATGAGGTTTCCACGGCTTTCAGCCCTTCAGCACTTCCGCCAGCGTCGCGCCGATGCGGGCCGGCGAGGCCGAGACGCAGATCCCGGCCGCTTCCATCGCCGCGATCTTTTCCTCGGCGCCGCCCTTACCACCCGAAATTACGGCGCCAGCATGGCCCATCGTGCGGCCCGGAGGGGCCGTGCGGCCGGCGATGAACCCGGCCATGGGCTTCTTGCGGCCGCGCTTGGCCTCGTCGATCAGGAATTGGGCTGCGTCTTCCTCGGCCGAACCGCCGATTTCGCCGATCATGACGATCGACTTGGTAGCTTCGTCGGCGAGGAACATTTCAAGCATGTCGATGAACTCAGTACCCTTGACCGGGTCGCCGCCAATACCGACGGCAGTGGTCTGGCCAAGGCCTTCATTGGTGGTCTGAAACACTGCTTCATAGGTAAGCGTGCCCGAGCGGGAAACAATGCCCACCGAGCCCTTGGAAAAGATCGAGCCCGGCATGATACCGATCTTGCATTCTTCCGGCGTCAGCACGCCCGGGCAGTTCGGCCCGATGAGCCGCGACTTCGACTTGTCGAGCTTGGCCTTGACCCGAACCATGTCGAGCACAGGCACACCTTCGGTGATGCAGACGATGAGCGGGATTTCCGCATCGATCGCTTCCTCGATGGCAGCAGCGGCGCCGGCCGGCGGCACATAGATCACGCTGGCATTGGCGCCGGTGCGCTCCTTGCCCTCGGCCACCGAGGCGAAGATCGGAAGCTCCGTACCATCCACGCCAGAGGACCAGGTCTCGCCACCCTTCTTGGGATGGGTGCCGCCCACCATCTTGGTGCCGTAATAGGCCAGCGCCTGTTCGGTATGGAACGTGCCGGTCTTGCCGGTCAGGCCCTGTACGAGAACGCGGGTGTCTTTGTTGACGAGGATGGACATCTATTTCTCTTTCGTCTCTGGGCGCGCGGCGCCATTCGCCTGCCGGGGCAAGGCGCCGTTGAACTAGTCGGCCGTTGTGGCCTTGGGTGTGATGATGGATAGCTGGATCACGAATGTATCCTGGGCCAGGTGGGCCAATAGCAGCCGGTTCTTGTCGGTAGTGCCGGTGAGGCTGGCAAAGGTGCCGTCGCCGTTCTGGATCGCCTCGCCCTCGTAGCGGTCCAGATTCTGGAGCGCCTGCACCTGGCCATCGGCATTGCCGGTGACATCGCTGACATCGATGCGGCAATAGCCGAAGGTGAGGTTGGGGTAACTTTCGACCAGGGCGAACATGGAGGCATAGCCGATGCCCGGCAGGTCCTTGCTGCCCGAATAGGCGCGCACATAGGGGCTTTCCCCACCATCGTCATAGGCATCCCAGCCCTTCTCGATGGCCGCTTCCACCGCCAGCACATCGCCGGCAGCAAAGGTCTCGCACATTTCGAGCGCCTGCACGCTCTGCGGCTCGACGCCCGGCTTGGTCTTGCCCTGCGCCACCACCGGGGTGGCGCAGAGCGCAAGGGCAGCGATGAGGGCGAGACCGGCGCGCATCGCGCTAGCCCTGCACCGCCTTGACGATCTTCTGGGCGGCATCGTCCAGGTCGTCGGCCGAGATGACGTTGAGGCCGGACTGGTCGAGGATGGCCTTGCCTTCCTTCACATTGGTGCCTTCGAGGCGAACCACCAGCGGCACCTGCAGGCCTACTTCCTTGACCGCGGCGATCACGCCTTCGGCGATCACGTCGCAGCGCATGATGCCGCCGAAGATGTTGACCAGAATGCCCTTCACTGCCGGATCGGCTGTGATGATCTTGAAGGCGGCCGTGACCTTTTTCCTTGGAGGCGCCACCGCCCACATCGAGGAAATTGGCCGGCTCGGCGCCGTAGAGCTTGATGATGTCCATGGTGGACATGGCCAGGCCCGCGCCATTGACCATGCAGCCGATATTGCCGTCGAGCGCCACATAGGCGAGGTCGAACTTGGACGCCTCGATTTCCTTAGCGTCTTCCTCGGAGAGGTCGCGCAGGTCCTTGAGTTCTTCGTGGCGGAAGGCAGCATTGTTGTCGAAGCTGACCTTGGCATCGAGCACGCGCAGGTGGCCGTCGGTCATCACGATCAGCGGATTCACTTCCAACAGGCTCATGTCGGTTTCGGTGAACGCCTTGTAGAGGATCGGGAAGAGCTTGGCCGCATCGGCCCTGGCATCGCCCTCGAGCTTGAGCGCGGCGACGATCTCGGCCACGTCCTTTTCGGTGACGCCGGCAACCGGATCGATATCGACGGCGATGATCTTTTCGGGCGTATCATGCGCCACGGCCTCGATATCCATGCCGCCTTCAGTGGAGACAACGAAGGAAACCCGGCCGGTAGTGCGATCGACCAGCAGCGAGCAGTAGAGCTCGCGGGCGATATCGGCGCCGTCCTCGATATAGAGGCGGTTGACCTGCTTGCCGGCTTCGCCGGTCTGCTTGGTCACCAGCGTGTTGCCCAGCATTTCCCTGGCATTGGCCACGACGTCCGCGACGGACTTGGCGAGGCGCACGCCGCCCTTGGCGTCGGGACCCAGTTCCTTGAACTTGCCCTTGCCACGCCCGCCGGCATGGATCTGGCTCTTGACCACATAGAGCGGGCCGGGCAGCGACTTCGCCGCAGCTTCGGCTTCATCGGCCGAAAAAATCGCGACGCCCGCGGCAACCGGGGCGCCATAGCCTTTCAGCAGCTCTTTGGCCTGGTGTTCATGGATATTCATGTCTGGTCCCCTTGGATGGGTGTTCGGCCGGGGCCGAAAGAACAGTAGCCCTCATGGTGAGCTTGTCGAACCACGAGGGCGTACCACTATGTTGCCACGACCTCGTCCTTCGACAAGCTCAGGATGAGGTCTACTGATAGTCTTAAGCCAGCTTCGGCGCGATCTTCTTGCAGGCCTCGATCAGGCCTTCAACGGCGCCGACCGACTTGTCGAACGCTTTCTGTTCAGCAGAATTGAGTGAAATCTCGATGACCTTCTCGGCACCACCGGCCCCGATGACGACGGGCACGCCGACATAGGTGCCTTTGACGCCATACTGGCCGTCGAGATAGGCCGCGGCGGGCAGCACGCGCTTCTTGTCCTTGAGATAGCTCTCGGCCATGGCGATGGCCGACGTGGCCGGCGCATAGAAGGCCGAACCGGTCTTGAGCAGACCGACGATCTCGGCGCCGCCATCGCGGGTGCGCTGGATGATGGCGTCGAGCTTTTCCTTGCTCATCCAGCCCATCTTGACGATGTCGGTGAGCGGAATGCCGGCAACGGTCGAATAGCGCGCCAGCGGCACCATCGTGTCGCCATGGCCGCCCAGCACGAAAGCGTTGATGTCTTCGACCGACACCTTGAGCTCATCGGCGATAAAGTGGACGAAGCGCGAGCTATCCAGCACACCGGCCATGCCGATGACCTGGTTGGTCGGCAGGCCCGAGAACTTCTGCAGCGCCCAGACCATGGCGTCGAGCGGGTTGGTGATGCAGATGACGAAGGCCTTGGGTGCATATTTGGCAATGCCCGCGCCCACCTGCTCCATCACCTTGAGGTTGATTTCCAGCAGGTCGTCGCGGCTCATGCCCGGTTTGCGCGGCACGCCGGCGGTGACGATGACCACATCGGCGCCCTTGAGGTCTTCATATTTGGACGTGCCGGTGATCGAGGCATCGTAGCCTTCCACCGGCGCCGACTGGGAAATATCGAGCGCCTTGCCCTGCGGCACGCCATCGACAATATCGAACAATACGATGTCGCCGAGGTCCTTGAGAGCCGCCAGATGGGCGAGCGTCCCACCGATCTGACCCGAGCCGATAAGAGCGATCTTCTTGCGCGCCATTAGTCCTCATCCCAGACTGCGTTGAATTGGCGCACGTCTTAACCCTGTCGGTCGGGAGGGGCAAGTGAACCGTTCGTCGTAAAGCGGATTTGGCCCTTGCTGATGGGCGAAGGGGTGGTGCCGGATAGGCAAGTGCACGCCCTAACCTGCAGCTTCGCTCTCCACCTCTCGCAAGCCCTTGCCCAGATAGTCCTCGGACTGCATCTCATCGAGCCGCGACACGGTGCGCTGGAATTCGAAGGCTGTCCTGTCGTCCTTGCCCAGTTGCTCCAGCGGCACGGCGAAGCTGGCGCCCAGTTTCACGCCGCGATCATAGAGATTGTCGATCAGGAGGATGAACCGCTTGGCCGCGTCCGACATGGTGCGGCCCATCTGCGGCACGTCGTCGATGATGATGGAGTCGAACTGATGGGCGATGCGCACGAAATCGCGCGAACCTAGCGGTTTCTGGCAGAGATCGGCAAAGCCGAAGCGCGCCGCGCCCATGGCCATTGAGGGCACCGGGATTTCCCGCCCGATGCTTTCCACCACGCCGGGATGGCCCGGCTCACCCCCGGTGATACGCAGCCAGAGCCGATCCATCTCGCCCCGCACTTCGGGCCCCGTGCCGAAGGCATAGACATGCTGGCCGGCAAATTTCATGCGGCGATAGTCGCGCGCCGCCGGCAGGGCCGCAACCGTGACATGGCTTTTGAGCAGGTCGATGAAAGGCAGGAAGAGCTGGCGGTTGAGGCCGTCCTTGTAAAGCTCGTCGGGCACCACATTGGACGTCGCCACCAGCGTTACGCCATTGGCAAAGAGCTTGTCGAACAGCCGATAGAGCAGCATGGCATTGGTAATGTCATGCACATGGAATTCGTCGAGGCAGAGCAGGCGCAGGCCAGATTTGACGATGGGCTTGACCACCGCCTCGACCGGGTCGGCATCCTTGCCTTTCTTGCTCTTGCGGAAGGCGGCCATGCCGGCATGGATATCGTCCATGAATTCATGGAAATGCACGCGCCGCTTCTGCTTGATCGGCACGGCGGCGAAGAACAGGTCCATCAGCATGGTCTTGCCGCGCCCCACCTCGCCATGGAGATAGAGCCCGCGCACTGGCTCGCCCTTGTCGAAGAGCTTGCCCAGCAGGCCCTTGGGACGTTCGGCAGAAACTTCGGCCAGCACCGTATCGAGCAGCATCGCCGCCTCGTGCTGCGCCGGATCGGCCACCAGCACGCCACGCGCCGCCAGTTCCTCATAGGCAGAGGTGACGGGGCCGGTTTTGATCTGGTTGGAAACTTCGGAGCTCAAGTGACGCGTATTCTCAAAGTAGACCTCATCCTGAGCCTGTCGAAGGACGAGGTCGTGGCAAGATCGGCATGCCCGACCTCGTGGTTCGACGGGCTCACCATGAGGTCTCGGAAATTGTGGTATAGCCGGAAAGAATAGAAGCCGGCCATTTGCGGGCCGGCTTCACCGAAAACCTAGCGGGACATCGAGATGGCCTGGCCACCGCCCATCGTGCCGATATAGCGGCCGCCTGACGGAGCGAGGAAGGCGGCGATATTGCCGTTTTCATCATAGAGCTGGAGTTGGCTGCCCACCTGCTGCCAGCCGGTGACAGAAGCGATCTGCGGCACGGTGCAGCCCGGCGCCGAGGCGCGGTAGTAGCTGGTGCCGGTCTTGGCGGTCATCGGCAGGTTGATGCGGCAGGTCGCGGCGCCCGCCACGACGTTCCACACACCTTCCGGACCGGCGCTCATGCCGCCCGCAACCGGCTGGGCCAGCGGATCGAGCGAAACGATGGAGGGCAAAGTACCCGGCGCGGTCGCGGCCGTCTGCGTAGCGGGAACACCGCCCAGCACCGGCTGGCCGGAAAGGCCGGGCGCCGGCGTACCGGTCGCGCCGATGGCAGGCAAAGTGCCCTGCTGTACTGTGGAGTTCTGCACCGGCTGCAACTGCTGGGGCTGACCAATCGTGTTGAGATTGGCCGTATTGGACCCGGTGGACTGGCATGCGGCCAGCACAACGGCGATTGCCGCCACGCCCACCGCGGACAACGATCCGCGCATCCAATCCGTCATAGGTTTCCGCTCCTGCCCCAGGGGGCTTAACAAAGGTTAACAGCTTGGTTGGCTTATAACCAAACACCACGCTGCGTTCAACCGCCCGGCCCGCACTGTCAGCAGGACTTAGCAATGTGGCGTTTTAGCGGTCGGAGGCCGCCATTTCTTTCAACAAGTCTTCCGCCAGGGCGGTGGCATCGCGCGCTTCTTCTTCGGGCACCTGCACCGGAACACCCTCAGGCCCGAACAGATTCGTCATCCCCGGCAGGCCGCCATCGCCCTGCTCCAGCGGATTGAAGCCATAGGCCCGCAGCGCCACCACCAGCGCCCGCGCCTGCGACGGATTTTTGACATGGGCGATGATCTGGTAGGTCATGGGCAACTCCCCGCGATTGAGGGACGATCCTGACTGCACGCAGCCGATCCCGCAAGCGCTCAGCGTGCGATCACCCCCCACCCTTGCCAAGCCGTCACCAAAGTGTTGCACTCAGCCAAGCCGCTTCACTTCATGGTGATTTGCCGGCCCGGACGGCCCAGCGCCTAAACTCCACGCAAACTCGTCTGCCCGGAGACCCGATGGGCGCCTATATTCTCCGCCGCCTGCTGCTGATGATCCCGACCGTGTTCGGCATCATGGCCATCTCGTTCCTGATCACCCAATTCGCCCCCGGCGGCCCCGTGGAACAGGCGCTGGCCAACCTGTCGGGCCAGAACGTCTCAATGGCCACGCGCATTACCGGCGATGCGGCGGGCGACTTTGCCGCCCAGCCCGGCCAGGGCGGCAACAAATCGGCCTATCGCGGATCGCAGGGCCTGTCGCCCGAACTGGTCGCGCGCATCGAAAAGCAGTTCGGCTTCGACAAGCCCCCGCTCGAGCGCTTCGGCATGATGATCTGGAACTATCTGCGCTTCGATTTCGGCGACAGCTATTACCGCGATATCTCGGTCATCGACCTGATCAAGGAGAAGATGCCGGTCTCCATTTCGCTCGGCCTGTGGATGACGCTCATCGCCTATGGCATCTCCATCCCCCTCGGTATCAGGAAGGCCGTCACCGACGGCTCTCGCTTCGATGTCTGGACTTCGACCGTGGTCATCATGGGCTATGCCATTCCCGGTTTCCTGATCGCCATCGCGCTGATCATCCTGTTTGCCGGCGGCAGTTTCTGGTCGGTGTTTCCGCTGCGCGGGCTGACCTCGCCGGGCTTTGACAGCTTCCCCTGGTGGCGGCAGGTGCTCGACTATTTCTGGCATCTGGTGCTGCCCATCATCTCAATGGGGCTGGGCGCCTTCGCCACCACGACCTTGCTCACCAAGAATTCGTTCATCGACGAGATCGGCAAGCAATATGTCACCACCGCCCGGGCCAAGGGCCTGACGGAAAACCAGGTGCTCTACCGCCACGTCTTCCGCAACGCCATGATGCTGATCATCGCCAGCTTTCCGGCCGCCTTCATCGGCGCCTTCTTCGGCGGCTCGCTGCTGATCGAGACCATTTTCTCGCTCGATGGGCTAGGCCTGCTCGGCTTCGTGTCGGTCAGCACCCGCGACTATCCGGTGGTGTTCGCCACGCTCTACATTTTCAGCCTGCTCGGCCTCGTCATCGCGCTGATTTCCGACCTCGCCTATATGTGGGTCGATCCGCGCCTCGATTTCGAAAGCCGCGAAGTATGAGCGAGCTGATGCAGCAGGAAGCAGCAATCGGGGCTTCGCGCCGTCCCATGCTCAGCCCGCTCAACCGACGGCGGCTCGACAATTTCCGCCGGAACCGGCGGGGCTACTGGTCGCTGTGGATTTTTCTCGTGCTGTTCCTCGCCGCGCTGGGCTCCGAATTCATCGCCAATGACCGCCCTATCATCGCCTCCTACAAGGGCGAATTGCTGTTCCCGGCCTTCGTCAACTATCCCGAAGCCAAGTTCGGCGGATTTCTCGCCACCACCAATTATCGCGACGACTTCATCGCCTCCGAGATCGACGCCAATGGGTGGATGGTGTGGCCGCCGGTGCATTTCAGCTACAACACGGTCGACCGCTATCAGCCCGGCTCGGGCGCGACGCCGCCAACCTGGCTGCTCACCCGCGACGAGGCCTGTGACCGCTATCCGCTGCAAGCCGCGGATCCCGGCTGCAACTGGGGCAATGCCCACTGGCTGGGCACCGATGGGGAAGCCCATGACGTGCTGGCGCGGCTGCTCTATGGCGTGCGCATCTCTATCCTGTTCGGCTTCACGCTGACCATCCTCTCCTCGGTCATCGGGCTGGTTGCCGGGGCGGTACAGGGCTATTTCGGCGGCTGGGTCGACCTCGTTTTCCAGCGCGTCATCGAAATCTGGACGTCGGTGCCAGCGCTCTATCTGCTGCTGATCGTCTCCAGCGTCATCGCGCCCAGCTTCTGGGTGCTGCTGGGCATATTGCTGCTGTTTTCCTGGGTGTCGCTGGTGGGGATCGTGCGCGCCGAATTCCTGCGCGGGCGCAATTTCGAATATATCGCCGCCGCCCGCGCCCTCGGCGTTTCCAACATCACCATCATGTTCCGGCACCTGCTGCCCAATGCCATGGTGGCGACGCTGACCTTCATGCCCTTCATTCTCTCCGGCTCGGTGGTCACGCTGACTTCGCTGGACCTGCTCGGGCTTGGCCTCGAAGTGGGCACGCCGTCGCTGGGCGACCTGCTCTACCAGGGCAAGGAAAACCTGCAGGCGCCCTGGCTCGGCCTCACCGGATTTTTCGCCATCGCCGTGCTGATGACCCTGCTGGTCTTCATCGGCGAAGCCGTGCGTGACGCCTTCGATCCACGGAAGGCGATGGGATGACGACGCCCCTGCTCTCCATCCGCGATCTCACCGTCGCCTTCGGCGCCAACGCGGCGACAAATGGCATTTCGTTCGATATCGCGCCGGGCGAGACCGTGGCCCTGGTGGGTGAAAGCGGCTCGGGCAAGTCGGTCACCGCGCTTTCGGTGCTGAAACTCCTGCCGACGACCGCGGCGCTGTCGGGGCAAATCCTGTTCAAGGGGCAGGACCTCGTCACCGCGCCGCCGGCCGAACTGCGCGCCGTGCGCGGCAATGACATTTCGATGATCTTCCAGGAGCCGATGAGCTCGCTCAATCCGGTCCACACCATCGAGCGGCAGATCGGGGAAGTGCTGGCCGTGCATCGCGGCCTGCGCGCCAGTGCCGCCCGCAAGCGCACGCTCGAACTGCTCGATGCCGTCGGCATTCCCGACCCGGCCAGCCGGCTCGGCGCCTATCCGCACCAGCTTTCCGGCGGGCAGCGCCAGCGCGTCATGATCGCCATGGCGCTGGCCAACGAGCCGGACCTGCTGATCGCCGACGAGCCGACCACGGCGCTTGATGTGACCGTGCAGGCGCAGATCCTGACCCTGCTCAAGGATCTGCAAAGCCGGCTCGGCATGGCCATGCTGTTCATCACCCACGACCTGGGCATCGTCAAACGCGTTGCCGACCGCGTCTGCATCATGACCAAGGGCGAGATCGTCGAGACCGGCCCGGTCGAAACCATCTTCGCCAATCCACAGCACGCCTATACGAAACACCTGCTCGCCGCCGAACCAAGCGGCGCCCCGCCGCCATCGGACCCGGCCGCCCCCGCCATTGTCGATGTGGCCAACCTCAAGGTGTGGTTCCCGGTCAGGCGCGGGCTGCTGCGCCGTACCGTGGGCCATATCAAGGCCGTCGATGGGGTCGACCTCTCCATCCGTCGCGGCGAAACGCTGGGCGTGGTCGGGGAAAGCGGCTCGGGCAAATCGACGCTCGGCTATGCCCTGCTGCGCCTGCTCCCCTCGGACGGACGCATCGTCGTGCTGGGCAATGAAATCCAGTCCCGTTCGTGGAAGGCCATGCGGCCTCTGCGCAAGGACATGCAGATCGTCTTCCAGGACCCGTTCGGCTCGCTCAGCCCGCGCCTGTCGGTCGATGCCATTATCGGCGAAGGCCTGGCCGTCCATGCAACCCAAATCGGCGCGGCGGAACGCGATGCCCGCGTGGTCAAGGCGCTGCAGGAAGTGGGCCTGGCGCCCGAAACCCGCTTCCGCTACCCGCATGAATTTTCCGGCGGCCAACGCCAGCGCATCGCCATTGCCCGCGCCATGGTGCTGGAACCCAAATTCGTGGTGCTGGATGAGCCCACCTCGGCGCTCGACGTGTCGATACAGGCGCAGGTGATCGACCTGCTGCGCGATATCCAGCAGCGGCACGGCCTGACCTATATGTTCATTTCCCACGATCTCAAGGTGGTGCGCGCGCTCGCCAACCAGCTCATCGTCATGCGCGACGGGCGCGTCGTCGAACAGGGCGCCGCGGCCGATATCTTCGCCGCCCCGCAATCGGACTATACCAGAGCGTTACTGGCAGCGGCCTTTGCCGAACCAATGCTTCCGGGAAAGCCCGAAACGGTCTAGCCTCGTGTCACACATTGTAAATTTCGGAGCCGTCCGATGAAACTCGCACCCCTCCTTGCCGTCCTGCTGCTCGGCCTTGTGGCTCCCGCCCTGGCCCAGACCCCGACCGATGTGTGGAGCAATTCCTTCACGCTGGAAGGCGAGGCCAAATACGGCTCGAACTATACCCATTTCGACTATGTGAATGTCGATGCGCCCAAGGGCGGTGTGGTGCGTCAGGGCGCACTCGGCGGGTTCGACACGTTCAACCCCATCCTGCCCAAGGGCGAGACGGCCGGCGGCATCGGCCTGCTCTACGAAACGCTGATGACGCCCTCGATGGACGAGCAGAACACCTATTACGGCCTGCTCGCCAAGGAGCTCAAGATCGCGCCCGATTATGGCGCCGTCACCTTCCGCATCGACCCCGAAGCGCATTGGAACGATGGCGAGCCTGTCACCGCCGAGGATGTGGTCTGGACCTTCAACAAGCTGATCGAGGTCAATCCCGACCGCCAGCAATATTACCTCAATATCGAAAAGGCCGAGGTGACGGCACCGGGCGAAGTGACCTTCACCTTCAACCAGACCGGCAATCGCGAATTGCCGCTCATTCTCGGCCAGCTCATGGTGCTGCCCCAGCATTGGTGGGAGGGCACCGATGCCAATGGCAGGCAGCGCGATATCGCCCAATCCACGCTCGAGCCGCCGCTGGGTTCGGGGCCCTATGAACTGGCAAGCTTCGACGCCGGCCGCTCCATCACCTACAAGCGCGTGGAAAACTATTGGGGCGAGAACCAGCCGACGCAGGTCGGCCACAACAATTTCGACGAATACCGGCTCGAATATTTCCTCGACCTGACGGTGCAGTTCGAGGCCTTCAAGGGCGACCAGTTCGACTGGTGGTGGGAAAACACCGCCCGCCGCTGGGCCACTGCCTACGATTTCCCGGCGGTGAACGAGGGCCGCATCGTGCTCGAACTCTTCCCCCAGGATTATGCAGGCTCGGGCATCGGGCTCGGCTTCGTGCCCAATCTGCGGCGCGAAAAATTCCAGGATATCCGCGTGCGCAAGGCGCTCAACTACGCCTTCGATTTCGAGGAATTGAGCAACACGCTGTTTTACAACCAGTATGAGCGCATCGACAGCTACTTCTTCGGCCTGCCCTTCAAATCCACCGGCCTGCCCGAGGGCGAGGAACTCGAAGTGCTGGAATCGGTGCGTGACCTCGTGCCCGAAAGCGTCTTTACCGAACCCTATGCCAATCCGGTGAGTGGCGATCCGGCCAAACTGCGCGATAACCTGCGCACGGCTTTGGGCCTGTTCAACGAGGCCGGCTATACGCTCGACGGCAACCGGCTGGTCGACGCCAACGGGCAGCAATTCACTTTCGAAATCCTGCTCAATGGCCCCACCATCGAGCCGGTGGCGCAGAACCTTGTCACCAACCTCGCCCAGATCGGCGTGGCGGCGACCATCCGCTCGGTGGACAGCCCGCAATATATCAACCGTGCGCGCAGCTTCGATTTCGACGTGATCTATACCGGCTGGGCACAGAGCTTCTCACCCGGCAACGAGCAGCGCTTCTTCTTCGGCTCCGCCGCCGCCAACGAGGAAGGCAGCC
Source organism: Devosia ginsengisoli (assembly GCF_024707105.1). Classification (GTDB taxonomy): domain Bacteria; phylum Pseudomonadota; class Alphaproteobacteria; order Rhizobiales; family Devosiaceae; genus Devosia; species Devosia ginsengisoli_A. The sequence continues at coordinate 66,509 of NZ_JANQAJ010000009.1, forward strand.
AGAACTATGCCGGCATTGCCAACCCGGCGATCGATGCGCTGATCGACAAGCTGGTGGTGGCCGACGACCGCGACACCCAGCTCGCCATCACCGCGGCCATCGACCGCGTGCTGCTGCATAATTACTACATGGTCCCCAGCTACAGCCTGCGCAATTCGCGCATCGCCCACTGGAACCGCTTCAGCCACTCGGAAAACCTGCCGGATTTTTCGAGCGGGTTCCCGACGATCTGGTGGTGGGATGCGGAGAAGGCAGCGAAGACGGGCGGAGCGAGCCGGTAGGGGTGCCACGCCCTCGTGGTTCGAGGCGCGTGAAGAACGCGCACCTCACCATGAGGGCTACTGCTAGCTCGGTGTTTCTGTAGCCCTCATGGTGAGGCGGGAGCCCTTCGCGAGCCTCGAACCACGAGGGGCGTGGCACAAGACTTAATAATCCCGCTCGTAAAACACACCCAGGCTCGAATTTCCGTCCTGGCTGGTGGCGCCGGTGACCTTGAGGTCGCTGGTGACATCGAGATTGATGGTCACCTTGCTCTGGCCGTTGGCCCCGGCCTGCACGCCCAGATAGACATTGTCCTGGATATAGGTCCCCGCCTGCACGGCGACATTGCCGCTGTCGTCGGTGACGAGGTCGAGATCGGCGAGGCCTGCCGCGCCGCGCAGGCTGTCGACCAGGCCATTGCCGCCACCACCCACCAGCTCGGCCGCGGCGCCGGCCAGTTTGGCCAGCTGCAGGGGCGAGAGTTCGCCCATGGAGCGGTTGAAGATCAGCCGGCTCAGCACTTCGTCCTGCGGCAGCATGGGGCTGGAGGTGAAGCTGACATCGATATCAGAGGCACGGCCCGAAACCGTGACGAACACAGTGATCCCCTCGCCCTCGGTGCGTGCGACGAAGTTGAGGAACGGGTCAAGATCGCCCACCAGCGTCACCGTGCCGCTTTCGAAGGTCACGCGCTGGCCGAGAATGGCCAGGCGCCCGCGATTGAGTTCGAAGCCACCCACCGGCTGGATATTGTTGATCGGTCCGGTGAGACGCACCGAGCCGCCCACTTCGGCATCGAGCCCGCGTCCGCGGATGAAGATCTGGTTGGGCGCATCGACATTGATGTCGAGCACCACGCCGGCCGGCCGCGTCTGCGGGATCGGCGCGCCGCTGCGGTCATCGATCTTGGCGCGCTGCAAGGTCTGTTCCACGGCCGGCGGCGTGCGGACGTGATCGACATCGATCAACTGCGCCCCGCCACCGAAATTCTCCGGAATGGAAATATTGGCTTCTTCGACGAATACATCGCCCGCCAGCAGCGGCGAGCCGGTGAGATTGCCCGTCAGCGCCAGATTGCCCGACACGGTGGCGACGAAGAGATTGCCATCGGCATAGCGCGCCGAATTGAGCGCGACACGAATATCGGCCGGGAAGCCGCCATTGAGCCCCACCGAGCCCGAAGCCGAGACCGAGCCGCCGGTAGCCAGATTGGTCGAGAGGCTGTCGATCACCAGATTGGTACCATTGAGGCTGGCCGAACCGGTTATGCCCTGCAGTCGCAGATTGAGTTCGGGGTCGATATAGCCAGCATTGCTGGTCGAGACCTTGCCGCCGAATTGCGGGCTGGAGAGGCTGCCGCTCACCCGCGCATCGAGCGTCACCACGCCGCTCAACTGGCCGCCGCGATCGGCGACGAAACGGTTCCCCAGCACCAAAGGCGCTGAGCCAGTCACGGCGATATTGAGCCCGTTGCCTTCGAGCGGAACCGTGCCCGAACCGCGCAGGGTCAACCCGCCTGAGCCATTGGCCGTCAGCGAGGCCAGGTTCACCGTGCCATTGCGGAAGCTGCCATTGGCCGTCAGGCCCAGCGGCGCAATGCCGAAGTCGCTGATGGCCGCCGCATTGATACCCTGCGCCTGCGCCTCGAAGCTCACCTGCGGATCGCTGCCCGTGCCGGAAATGCTGGCGCGACCATTGACCGTGCCGGCCAGGCCCAGATCGGGCATGACGGCATTGGCGATGGAGAGCGGCAGGGCATTGATATCGAGCGCGATATCAAGCGTCTCGCCGGCCGAACCGGTGGCGGTGATCGAGCCGGAGCCGACATCAAACCGCACCGCGTCGAGCGCTACACTGGAGCCTGCCACCTGGATCACGGTGGGACGTGCCAGCCGCGCCGAGAGCTGGCCCTGCTGCAACTGCGCCCTGTCCACGGCCAGGCGATAGCCACCATCCACCGGCGTCAGCGCGCCGGCAATGTCGATATCGGTGCCGGTAGCAAGTGCTGCCTGCGCGTCGAATGATGTCGTCCCGGCGCTCTGGATCGCGTCTGCGTTCAGCGTTTCAATATGCGTGCCCGCGGCAACCACATCACTCGCGCGGATCGTTCCAGTGATTGCCGGTACGCCGAACAGATCCTGCGCGGCCCCTTCGATATCAGCCGATCCAACAGTGATGCCGTTGACATCAAGCGCCCGCACGGCGCCCCTTATCGAGGCCAACTGCCGCCCGCCCTCGCTGCTCAGCCCAATCTCGGCATTGATCGTGCCGGACGCTTCGAGCAAAGCCAGGGCCGCCGGCACCGATACGTCGGGCGAGACAATTGTCAGCCCGCCATCGATCAGCCCAGTCTCCACCGCGCGCGCCAGCCCGCCAGTGATCCGCGTGCCCGCCGCCTGGAAATCGAGATCGGCAAGGCTCTGCGCCTCCTGCGTCACGCTGACATCGGCGGCCAGCGTGGTGCGATAGCCGTCGAGCGCCGCCGCGCCGGAAATATTGCCGTCGAGCCGGTCGGTATCGTAGCGTCCGTCGAAGCTCAGCGCGGCATCGCGCAAGGCCCGTCCGGCCAGTTCACCACTGGCCACGGTGGCATCGAGATCGAGATCGATGACGCTTTCCTGCCCCTTGGCCGTGCCCACGACCTTGAGAGCGCCGCTGGCCTGATCGGACAGCAGGGCCAGGTCGCTGAGGTCGAGATTGAAGGCGAAGTCGGCCAGTGCGTTGGAATAGGTGCCATCGGCCAGCATCTGCACCTGGTCGTTGGCGATGCGGAAATTCTCTGCCGTCAGCCCGGCCTCGGTGCGGGCCACGCGGCCGGACAGGTCGACCGTTCCGGCCAGCAAACCGTCGGCGATCTCGTCATCGATGGCCAGATTGGTGCCCGTGCCATCCAGCGTCAGGTCAAAGCCACCGTTCAGCGGCATGATCGCCCCATTGGCCTTGAGCGACAGCGCCCCCCTGAGCTCGCGCCCCGCCAGCCCCGAGAAGGGCGCAATGCTTGATGTCTCCAGCCCGATATCGCCGTGGAAATCCAGTCCGTCGAGCTGCCCGCTCAGCGCGGCCACAAGCGCCTGTCCCGCCACGCGGAATTCCGCCAGTTGCACCGGCTCGCCGGCATTCCACAGGCCGGCAATGCCGAGACCAATACCGTCGCCCAGAGCCGCCTCGATCTCTTCCGAGCCGGAAATGCCCGACAGCGTGCCATCGCCATTGAAGGTTACCCGCCGCGTCGTGGGATCGCTGAGATTGGCGGCAACGCCACCCATGGTCAGATCAAGATTTTCCGCCGCAAAGCCAGTGGTCTGGAATTCGGCCACATCAAGCCTGGCCGTCCAGTCCTCATCGGCCTCGCCACCAAAACTCACGGCCAGTTGCGCCGAACCGACGCGGGTGGCGCTGCCCGGCACCGGCAGGATGACCTGCCCGCCTGCCGGATCGGCGATGACGGCGTTGAGATCGAGCGCCTTGAGGAAATTGTCCGGTGTCGTCTCGGCCGACCCGTCCAGCGACAATTGCCCGCCGGTGAGCCGCAACCCGGTGACGGAAATGCCACCTTCGGTGCGGATCAGCGCATTGGCCACCAGCGCCGTCTCGGCGCCGAAAAAGGGGCGGTAGGGCTCGGCGATCAGCGTGGCCAGCGGGCCGTGCAGATCGGCAGCCACGGCAACACCTTCGGCCTGCTGGTTCACCACCGCCACGCCGGACAAAGCCGTCTGGCCATTGGCCTGCAGAGTCAGGTCGGTCCGCAAATCCCGCACCGGGCCGCTGCCATTGATGGTCAGCGTGACCGCGGGACGGTTTTCGATATTGAGCAGGTTGGCGATGACGCCATTTTCGGGCTCGACCAGCGCCAGGCCCAGCTCGATGCTGTCATCGTCGTTGCGGAACACCACGTCGAGATCGAGCGTGCCCCCCGGTCCGTCGAGCCTGACAATGGCGAGATTGGCATCAAGATTGCCGCCATCCAGCGTCATCGCGCCATCAAGCGAAATCTCCGAGCCCAACCCAAACACGCCCGCGCCAAAGGTTACCCTGGGCACGCTGAGCTGTTCGAGAATGACCGCCACCGGTAATTCGGGCACCTGGAAACCGCCGCCGGCCTCGGGCGAAGGCAGGTCCACGGCGCCTTCGACCGGCACGGCATTGCGGATATATTCGATAGAATCTGCCGCCAGCGAGCGCACTTCCAGCCGGCCAGTGAACAAGGCCGCCTGGTTCCAGTTGAGCCGCGCATTGTTGACGCGCAGCCAGATACCCTCGGCATCGGAAATCGTAATCTCGCGGATCGACACATCCGAGCCCAGCGCGCCATCGATATTGCTGAGGCGGATCTGCCGCTCGGGCGTCGAGAGCCGATCCTGCACGAAGCTGGTCAGCCAATCCTTCTGCTCCTCATTGTCCATCGTCAGCACATCCTGCGCGACGAGGACGGCGGGCACGGCCAGCCCAAGACCGAACAGCACGAGGATAAGGACGACGAAGCGCCGCGGGAGAGACATCAGCCGGGCCATCAGAATGCCTGCCCTATACCGACATAAAGCGCATAATCGGGGTCGCCCGGCCGCTTGTTGAGCGGAATGGCGAAATCGGCGCGGATCGGCCCGAGCCCGGTATAGTAGCGTACGCCGACACCCGCCCCGACGCGCAGGTCGGTCAGCGCGGGGAACACGTCGGCCGCCACATAACCGCCATCCACGAACCCGACCACGCCGATATCCTGGGTCACCTTCATCCGCGCCTCGAGCGAGGCTTCGAGTAGGTAGCGCCCGCCGGTAATGACGCCACTGCCATCGTCGACGCCGATGGACTTGAAGCCATAGCCGCGCACCGAACCGCCGCCGCCGGCGAAGAACAGCTTGTCGGGTGGAATTTCCGCCAGATCCGGCCCCAGCAATGCCCCCGCCTTGAGCCGGCCAGCCAGCACGAAGGGATCGTCCTCGCCGAAGCCGAAATAGGTGCGGCCCTCGACAGTCAGCCTGGCGCCGGCATTGCCGTAATTGAGCTCGTAGAACGGCTCGAGATTGACCTGCCCGTACCAGCCTTCGGTCGGGTCGACGCTGTCATCGCGGAAATCCAGCGTTGCCCCGGCATAAAGACCCGCGGTCTTGAAGTCGCGCGTGCCGAAATCGTCATCGAACCGGTTGAGCTCGAACTGCGCCCCGCCCTCGATGGTGATCTGGTCGGAGAGGATATGGCTCAGCCCCACCCGCCCGCTGGCCGAGGTTTCGGTGAAGGTGGGGTAGATGGTCCGCTCGGCCGAGACAGCGGCCACGAGGTCCGTATCGGGCGTGAAGACGCCCGGCTTGGTGAAAGTGCCGCCGAAGAAATAGTCGAATTCAGCCGTATCGATGGGATAGGCGATGCTGGCTACGCGCGCATCGAGGCGCAGCCGCTCGGCCTGGCCGAAGAGGTTGCGCCACAGGTGGAAGGCTTCGAGGCCAAGACCATCGATGGTCGAATAGGTGGCGCCGACGCCGAAGCGGCGTCCAGGCAGTTCCTGCACGATGAGATTGTAGGGCAGCAGTCCATCGGCGCCGACCGCGTCGCCCGCTTCCAGCCGCGCCGCACGGAACACTTCGAGCCGGTCCAGGCGCTTCTGCGCCAATGCCAGCTCGTCAGGGTCGTATTCCTCGCCCTCGGTCAGGCCCGTCTGCCGCCGCACGAATTCGGGATCGAGCGTTTCGGTGCCGCTGACCGTGACCGCGCCGAAGGCGGCCTTGGGGCCGGGATTGACCGTGATGGTTACGTCCACCGTGGTCGTCGCATGATCTGCCACCACATCGCGGGTGACGATGACAGCCTTGGCATAGCCCTGCTGCCGCCAGGCCTCCAGCGCCAGTTGTTCGGCCTTCAGGATCACCGACGACTTGGCGATCTCTCCTACGCCGAAACCGGCATGGGCAGGCTGCTCGACATAGTCATAGGGGTCCGAGGTCGGCAGCGCCTGGTTGACGATATTGACACTGTTGAAGCGGAATTGCGGGCCGGGATCGACAACGATGGCCACATCCACCGGGTCGGGCAGGTTGACGTCAGGCGCCAGGTTGGCGGCCTCGACGCCGCCGACACGGATGGAGGCCGTGCCGCCGTAATAGCCTTCGTTGTAAAGTGCCGCGACGATGCGGCGATAATCGCCGCGCGCCTTGGCCAGGAGGCCCGCCGCGCCCGAGGCCGGCTCGTTCTGATCAGCCACCAGCGCCGAGGCATTGCGCACCGCGCTTTCGACCGCGCCCGTGGCATTGATGGTGATGGCCACCGTATAGGGCTGCGGATCGGCGATCACCGCCGCGGCATCTTCCTCGCTCTGATCCTCGAAGAACTTCAGCCCGAAAATTTCGAATGCAGAAACAGGCGCCACCGCCAGACAGGCGGCAACGCACAAGGCGCTAAAACTCGTTACCAGACGCGCGATATGCAGTGACCCGTTCCCGCCCGTTACGCTTCAACCAATTGAGGCAGAAGCAGAAGTTTGCCCTGTGGAGCGGAAAGATTCGGTTAAGCCTCTTTCGCCCCCGCCGCGCCGACGCTGCACGCCTGCCCAACAGGCGGACATTTCATGGCCAGTTTAGGGCTGCCCGATGGCAGGGACAACCTTTGGGCACATTTGTTGCGAATTGCGCTTATGGATCGTGGCCGATGGGCAACGGTGCCACGCCTCATGGGCGGCGAGAGCACAGCGCCCCCCGAACCAGGAGGGCGTGGCACATCACTCCCGTGCCAGCGCCTCCACCGGGTCCAGCCTGGCCGCCGAGCGGGCCGGCATGAAACCGAAAATCACCCCGATCAGGCTGGCCGAGGCAATGGCCAGCATGATCGATTCCGCCGAATAGGCCAGCCGCGCCCCGCTCACCAGCGTGGTCAGCAGGCTCCCAAGGGCAAAGCTGAGCCCTACCCCGGCCGCGCCGCCGACAAAGCAGACCAGCACCGCCTCGATGAGGAATTGCCGGAGGATATCGCCCCGCCGCGCGCCGACGGCCATGCGGATGCCGATCTCCTTGGTGCGCTCGGAGACGCTGACCAGCATGATATTCATCACCCCGATGCCGCCCACCACCAACGAGATGACAGCAATGGTGGAAATCAGCAGCGTCAGCGTGGCCGAGGTGGATTCGATGGTTTCGCGGATGGTTGCCGTGTTCTGCAGGAAAAAATCGGTATTGCCGTCATGCAGCCGCGTCAGCAGTTCGGTGATTTCGGCTTCGGCCTGCGCCATGTCGAAATCATCGCTCACCCGCACCGCGATCGAGCCGAGATAGGACTGGCCCAATATGCGGTCCATCGCCGTTGTATAGGGCACATAGACATTGGCTTGGTTGCCGCCCGGCCCGAAGCCGGTGACATTTTCCACCACGCCGATCACCCGCACCGGCACCTTGCCCAGCATGATGACCTGCCCCACCGGGTCCTCGCCATTGACGAAAATGGCGTCGCGCGCATTGCCGTCGATGACGGCTTCCTGCGTGCGTTCGGTCATGCTGGTGTCGTTGAAGCCCACGCCCTCGGCAAAGGTGCGGCCATTGACCTGGAAATAGCCCTCGCCCACCCCGGTAACCGAGGCATTGGAGGAGGTATTGCGGAACAGCACCGTGGCGTTGGAGCTGACCTGCGGCGAGACGCTGTCGGCATAATCCTGCGCGGCCAGCGCCTCGGCATCTGACGGCAACAGGGTCTGGATGCGGCTGCTTCGTCGGTCGCCGAAGCCGCTGCCGGGATAGATGTTGATCGTGTTGGTGCCGATGGAGGCGATGTTTTCCAGCACCATCTGCTGGCTGCCCTGCCCCAAAGCCACCACGCTCACCACCGAGGCGATGCCGATGATGATGCCGAGCATGGTGAGGAAAGTCCGGAGCTTGTGCGCCACCATGGACCGCAGGGCCATGCGCAGGGCTTCGAGGCCGCTGTCGAACCATTCGCGCCAGCGCGCGGCCCGGCGCATGCTCTCCCTCGCCTTGTCGACGCGCGTATCCACGTCGCTGCGCTTGTCGCCGATGATGACACCGTCGGAAATCTCGATCACCCGCTCGGTCTGCGCGGCGATCAGCGGATCATGCGTCACGATGATGATCGTATGACCATCCTTGTGCAGCTCGTGCAGCAGGGCCATCAGCTCCTTGCCGCTCTTGCTGTCGAGCGCGCCGGTCGGCTCGTCCGCCAGGATCACCTCGCCGCCATTCATCAGCGCCCGCGCCACGCTGACGCGCTGCTGCTGGCCGCCAGACAGGGCGTTGGGCCGATGGTCGAGCCGCTCGCCCAGCCCCAGCCGCGTGAGCAGGTCGATGGCCCGCTTGCGCCGCACACCACCATCGACACCGGCATAGATGGCCGGAATTTCCACATTCTCGACCGCGTCGAGATCGGGCAGCAATTGGTAACGCTGGAAGATGAAGCCGAAATGCTCGCGCCGCAACTCGGCCAAAGCATCGGGCGCCAGCTTGCCAACCGGGCGTCCGGCGAAGGTGTAGCTGCCCGAACTCGCGCGATCGAGACAGCCGAGGATATTCATCAGCGTCGACTTGCCCGAGCCCGACTGGCCCATGATGGCAACCAGCTCGCCCCTGAAGATATCGAGATCGATATCCCTGAGCACGGTCACCGTCTCCGCGCCGGTCTGGAACTGCCTGGTCAGCCCGCGCAGCGAAATGATCGGATCGCTCATGTCTAGCCGCCGAAGCGCACGGGGCCGCCGAGACGCATGGCGCCACCGCCGCCCGGACCACCCTGCTGGCCGCCGGCCGGTCGCACGATCGTCGCGCCGCCGCTCACCACCTGCTCGCCTTCGCTGAGCCCGCTCCTGATCTCGGCCATGACATTGTTGTTGAGACCCACTTCGATCCGCCGTGGCGTGATCGTTTCGGTCGCCGGATCGTAGACGGCCACCATCGTATTGCCCTGCGGGTCCTTGCGCGACACCAGCCCCGAGGACAGCACCAGCACATCCTCGACTTCGTCGAGCACGATGGTCACCTGCGCCGTCATCGAGATGCGCAGCTTGTGATCGGGATTGGGGACGTCGAACAGGCCATTGTAATAGACCGCGCTGTCGCTCGCGGCCGTGTCCGAGCTGATCGAGGTCGGCGCCGGCTCGACTTCGCGGAGCGTCGCGTCGATCTTGATATCGGGCTCGCCCAGAATGGTGAAATAGACGCGCTGCCCCGCCGCCACCCGCACCACATCGGCCTCGGAAATCTCGGCCTTGATCACCATCGTGTCGAGATCGGCGATCTTGACGATGGTGGGAATGCTCGAACTGGCATTGACCGTCTGCCCCTCATCAACCATCAGGGCGACGATGGTGCCGTCATTGGGTGCCACGATCTTCGTCCGCGCCAGGTTGAGTTCGGCCGATTCGACGCTGAGCTGGGACTGGGCGATCTGCGCATCGAGCTGGTCGATCTGCGCCTGCGCCGAATCCACGGCGGCCTGGGCGGTTTCGAGATCGGTCTGCGACACGAGACTATTGGCGTTGAGCTGCTGGCTGCGCGCCAAAGCGGCCTGCGCCTTGAGCAAGCTCGCCTCCTGGCTGCGCTTCTGCGCCTCGATGCCGGCCAGGACGGCCTGCGCGGTCTTGACCGCATTCTCCTGGTCGAGGCTGTCGATCTCGGCGATCAGGTCGCCCTTCTTGACGTCCTGTCCAAGCGCCACATGCACCGCCTCGATGCGGCCGGAGACTTCGGCGCCGACGCTGACCAGCGAATTGGCCTCGAGCACGCCCGAAGCCAGCACCGTGCGCTCGATATCGCCGCGCCCCACCACCACCGTATTGGGCACGGTCGCCGCTTCCGGCGCCGCCAGGAAATACCACCAGGCCCCGAAGCCGGCACCTCCGAGCACCACCAGCATCACCAGCCATTTCGCCAATGTCTTCAAGCCGCACTATCCCCTGATATCAGTTCGCCCCAACATAATGCGCCCGACCGCCCGGATCACGTTAGGACTTGGTAAGGTTCGGATAGCTTTCGGTAATCCGCCGGTAACCCGCCAGGCGTCACCGCAAAGGACGGTTGACCTCCCCGCGCTGCCCGGTCCACCCTGCCGGTCTTCCACTGACTCCAGGACTGTCCACCCATGTATTCGCTGCTCGATCCCAGCCGCTTCGTCGTCTTCATCACCGGCGCCACTTCCGGCTTCGGCGCCGCTGCGGCGCGCCGCTATGTCGGCGCCGGCGGCAAGGTGATCGCCACCGGCCGCCGCAAGGAGCGCCTCGAGGAGCTGCAGGCGGAGCTGGGCGCCGAAAACTGCCACATCGTCACCCTCGACATACGCGACCGCGCCGCCATCGACGCGGCCATTGCCGGACTGCCGGCGCCGTTCGACGCCATCAACATCGTGCTGGCCAATGCCGGCCTGGCGCTCGGCCTGCAGCCCGCCGCCGAAACCGACATCACCGACTGGGAGACGATGATATCAACCAATGTCACAGGGCTGGCCTATACGGTGCGCGCGCTGCTGCCGGGCCTCATCGCCCGCGGCGGCGGCCATGTGGTGACACTGGGCTCGGTGGCCGGCGACTATCCCTATCCCGGCGGCTCGGTCTACGGCGCCACCAAGGCCTTCGTGAAGCAGTTCGCGCTCAACATCCGCTCGGACGTGCAGGGCAAGAATATCCGCGTTACCAATATCGAGCCGGGCCTGACCGAAACCGAATTTTCGCTGGTTCGCTTCAAGGGTGACGAGGGCAAGGCGGCCAAGCCCTATGAGGGCACCGCGGCGATGAATGCCGACGATATTGCGGAGTCGATCTTCTGGGCCACGTCTTTGCCCGAGCATGTCAATGTCAACCGGTTACAGTTGATGGCCACCACCCAGGCCTTCGGCCCGTTCGATATTCACCGCGAACGTTAAGTCTAGAGTAACTATAATATTGCGCTGCGGGGGTTTCCCTCGTTCTATGCGGCCATGAGGCCGCACCACGCCACGCCCAATCTGTTGCTTGTCGCCGTCACGCTGTTCTGCGTGGCGCTGGCCTTTGGCGTGCTGGTCGCGGCGACCTCGTTCAACGCCCTGTCGCTGCGCCTCATGCCCACCGACCGGGATGCCGTGCTCATCACCCATGTCCATGACGGCGCGTTCTTTTCCGAGCCTGGCCCCCGCTGGGCCACCGTGCTCAAGGCCATCGGCATTGCCCCGCCGGGCGCCGGACGCCCGGCCGATTGGCCCGCGCCCATACCGATCACCAGCGCGGACCTGCTGCCCGAGCCCGACAGCCTTTCCAGCTATGCAGAATACGACGCCTTCCTCGCGCGCCAGTCGGCGCTGGCCGATGTCATCGCGGCGGACGCCGTCGAGCTTTACCTGCAGGACATCTTCACCCAGGAAGAATTCACCTCGGTCCTCCATACCGACTATCGCGACGTCACCACGCTGACCGACGGCTTCTGGCTGCAATTGCTGACCGGGGTCGCCTCGCTGTTGATCGCCGGCTGGGTATGGGCGCTGCGCCCGCGCCATGTCGGGCCGATCATGTTCATGATCAGCGCCATCGGGCTGACGCTGTCCACCGCCACCTCGGCCATCTACGCCAATCGCGAACTGGCGCTGCCGGCCGATCTCTATGCCGTGCTGGTGCCGATCAACCATCTGGGCGTTGTCGTCTTTGCGCTGGCCATGATCGGTCTGCTACTGAGCTATCCGCGCCAATTGGTCCGCCCGCGCTGGTTCTGGCTGCTGCCGGTCATCGGCGCCGCCTATACGGTTTTCGATACCAGCCATGTCGAACTGGGTCTCGGCCCGTCCCAGCTTTATGTCTTCATCGCGCTGGCCATGCTGGGCATTCTCGCCGCCATCGCCTTGCAATGGCGCGCCACGCGTGGCAACCCGCCGGACCGGGCGGCTCTGGGCTGGCTGGGTCTTTCCGTGGTGGCTGGGGCCGGCGCCTATACCCTGCTGGGCGCCGCGCCTATCCTGCTCGACACGCCCTTCTCGCTGCCGCAGAGCCATGTCACCAGCGTGCTCGTCGTCATCTATGCCGGGCTCGCGTTGGGGCTCAGCCGCTATCGCCTGTTCGACCTGGGCGAGTGGTCCTACCGGGTGCTGTTCTACACCGTGGGCGCCCTGGTGCTGCTGGCACTCGATGCCAGCGTCATCTACCTGCTCAATATCGACGCCGCGCCCGCCCTCGGCATCTCGCTGCTGCTGGTCGCCTTCGTCTACCTGCCCATCCGCGACTGGATCTGGCGCCGCGCCACCACTCGCCGGGCCATCGCGCAGGATGAGCTGTTCTCCGCCGCACTCGACGTAGCCTTCGCGCCCTCCCCGGCGGAAAGCGCGGCGCGCTGGCAGGCCCTTTTGCGGCGCCTGTTCGATCCGCTGCAGATCATCGAAACCGGTCCGGCCGACTCGCAGCCTCAAATGGGTGAGGATGGTCTTTCCATGCAATTGCCCGCCGTGGCCGGCGCTCCGCCTTTGCGCCTGACCTATCCCTTTGCCGGGCGCGGCCTGTTCTCGCCCAACCACCTCAAGCTCGCCACCAACCTTGTCTCGCTGACCGAGCGCGCCGAGGAGGGCCGCGAAGCCTATATGCGCGGGGTGGGCGAGGAGCGCCGCCGCATGGCGCGCGACCTGCATGACGATGTCGGCGCCCGCCTGCTGACAGGGCTGCACACCGCCGACGAGACCACCCGCCCCACGCTCCAAGCGGCGCTCAGCGACATTCGCGCCATTGTCAGCGGCCTGTCCGGCGAGGAGGCCAGTCTCGATCGCGTGCTGGCCGAAACCCGCCATGAGGCGGCACGACGCCTAGAAGCGGCGGAAATCATACTCGACTGGCCCCTGCCCGAAGCCGAGATCGAAGCCATTCAGCTCGACTATCGGTTGCACAAGGCGCTGACCTCGGCCGTGCGGGAAATCGTCTCCAACGCCATCCGCCATTCCGGCGCCAGCCGCTTCACGGTGACGGCCGGCCTCTCGCCCGGGCACCTGGCGCTGCATTTCGCCGACAATGGCAAGGGCATGCCATCAGAGGCGCTGGCCGGGGAAACCGCGGGCTTCGGTCTGCGCAATCTGCGCCACCGCATCGAGGATATCGGCGGGCATCTGACGCTGGCCGCCCAAGCCGGCAGCACCACGATCACGCTGGATATTCCACTGGTCCTCACGCCCCACACCCCAGAACCGGGGGTGCTGGAGCCGCCCGATCCGCTTAACTCACCAGCATGAGTGCCGAACCCGCCGCTGCCCGCCTGTGCCTTCTGATCGAGGACCAACCCCGCACCCGCGACTGGATGCTGGCCGTACTGGCTTCGGCCTTTCCCGATCTGCGCATCGAAACAGCCGGCACGCTCAAAGCCGCCCATGCCTGGCTCGATCGCCATGCCGCCGATCTCTGGCTGGCCATCATCGATATCGGCCTGCCCGATGGCTCGGGCGTCGATATCGTGCGTCGCCTGAGCCGAGAGCACCCCGACGTGCTGTCCGTCGTCGCCACCATCTATGACGATGACGCCCACCTGTTCGAAGCCATCGCTGCTGGTGCTCGCGGCTATGTGCTCAAGGACGAGGAAGCCGACCTCTTGGTCAACTATCTCCGCCGTATCGAGCGGGGGGAGCCGCCCCTCTCGCCCTCCATTGCCCACCGCATGTTGAGTCACTTCCGCGCCCCCACAGTGGTCAAGGACGAAGCCGGCCTCAGCCCGCGCGAAACCGAAGTGCTGACCCTGCTCGCCCGCGGCATGACCGTCTCCGAAGCCGCAGCGCGCCTGGGCCTGCAACCCCAGACCGTCGCCTCTTATGTCAAGGTCATCTACCAGAAACTCTGCGTCACCAGCCGGGCAGAGGCGACAAGGGAAGCGGTGAAGCGAGGACTGGCTTAGGCTCCCCCCGAACCGGGGCTGATCCTCGCGCTCAACTGGGCCATTCTCCGCAACTGCCGGAGAAGACCCATGAAACTGCGCACCGTCCTGATCATTCTCGCCGTCGCCATCATGGGCGTCCTGCTGTTCCTGCCAGCCGATATTCGTGCCGCGCCGCTGCCGGGCCGCGACGACATGCATGCAAATCAGTGACGAGCCGCGCCTATAGTCCCAGGAACCTGATCGTATCGGGGTCGACCGGGGCGCCCTCTCGCTGCCGGCGCGCCATTTCTTCCCACTCGCGGTCGCCCGGCGCCATTACCCGGTCGGCACCCGGTCGCACCGGCGCGCTGCGCAGGCTGGCGAGGTAACGCGTGATCATCGTGCCGAACAGTTCGCGCCCGACAAACTTGTCCGGATCGATCACCAGCACGAAATGGCCCATGTTCCGTGGCGTCGAAATATCGTCGCCGCCATACATGGGGATGAAATCGGTATCGAGGGTCGTGCCGGTCAAGAGAGCCGAAAACAGCGTCGCCACCCCCGCCAGGGCCGCGCCCTTGTAGCCATATTCGGCCCCGCCCAGCGGCAGCAGCATGTCGGCGGCATCGGGGTCCGTCGTCGCCCCGCCTTGCTTGTCCGCCGCAACGCCCGGTGGCAGTTCCAGCCCCAGCGAGCGATGCAGCAACACCCGGTTCATCGGGATGGACGAGGTCGCCATATCGAGCAGCCAGGGCTTGCTGTCAGGTACCGGCGCGGCAAAGGCCAGCGGATTGGTGCCATGGAACCGTGCCGCGCCATCGAACAGCGCCACCATGGAATCCGTATTGGTGGTGGCGAAGGTGACAAAACCCCGTTCCGCGCCAGCAAGCGCATAGGCCCCCGCCGCGCCGAGATGAGAGGAGTGAGCAATGCCGACTGCGCCCACGCCCGCCTGTTGCGCCAGTTCGATTCCCACGTCCACGGCCTTGTAGGCCGCGTAATGTCCCAGCCCGTCATCGCCATCCACCATGGCGCTGCCGGAGGCGCGGATATCCACCTTGAGCTGCGGATACTTGTTGAGCCGCCCGCCGCCCAGCATGTTGCAATAGTGTTCCGTCAGCCGCACGCCATGGCTGTCCACACCCACCAGCGAGGCATGCAGCATGGCCCTGGCGGCGGCGGTCAGCGACGCCTCGCTCGCGCCGGCTTCACGCAACCGCGTGGCGACCTTCTGTTCCAGGAGCGTCGCCGGAAACCGCTGCGATGAACTTTCCAAATCCAAATCTCCCCGACACCAGCCCAGCCGCGATGTCATTCCCGCGAAAACAGAGGTCCCCGCTTTCGCGGGGATGACTCAATGTGTGGTGGAACATTAGCTGCCAAGACCTCATCCGTCATTCACACAACGGAGATTCCCGCTGACCAGACATGACACCGTGGATCGGGCGGATTATGCTCACCCCAACAGCTGAGACCTTCAATGACTTCCATCGACCCCACCACCCGCGACCTCTGGCAGGTCATATCAGCCACCGACGAAGTGCCTGTCGGCATGGTCGAGACCACCATGCTGCTCGATGTGAGGCTCGCCCTTACCCGCGACAATGACGGCAATCCGGTCGTCTGGCGCCGCACCGATGAGGAACAGGGCGACGAGATCGACCCTGAAACCATCATGGATCGCTTGCCGGCCATCACCGGCTATGGCTATGTCTGGACCAGCCTGGGCAACCCGCCCAGGGAACTGTTCCCCATCCCCGAATATGCCGAAGCCGACCGCAAGAATATGAGTTGCGGCTCCATAGGCCTGGCCGTCTCGGCCCCGCGCGCGGTGGAAAACTTCCTCGATATGGGCCACTTCCCCTATGTCCATACCGACATCCTGGGCGCCGAGCCGCATACCGAGGTCAAGGAATACGACGTCGAAGTGTCCGAGGAACGCGACGAAGTGCTGGCCACCCGCTGCCGCTTCATGCAGCCCAAGGCTGCCAAGTCGGCCACGTCAGCCATGGAAGTCGAATATGTCTATCGCGTGCCACATCCCTTCTGCTCGGTGCTCTACAAGAGCTGCCCCGAGGACGAGAACCGCCGCGATGTCATCGCCATTTTCCTCCAGCCCATGACGGAGGAGCGCTGCCGCGCCCACCTGCTGCAGTCGATGATCGATTCCACCTCCACCATCACCGACCTGCGCCGTTTCCAGCAGACCATTTTCGGCCAGGACAAGCCGATCCTCGAAAACCAGTATCCCAAGCGCCTGCCGCTTGACCCCCGTGCCGAGACGCCCATCCGCGCCGACAAGAGCGCCATCGCCTATCGCCGCTGGCTGAGCCAGAAGGGGATTACCTATGGCGTGATCCCGATGGCGAGCTGACGATGGCCCGGAATTTCTCACCACCGCAATGTCATTCCCGCGAAAGCGGGAAAGCCTGTGTTTCGCACCCGCATCGTCAATGGAGGTTCCCGCTTTCGCGGGAATGACACCGTGAAAATGGAAGGTCCCGTACGCCAGGACTTTCGGCAACGACCTCATCCGATCGTGGCGCGATCCCTGACTATCCTCGGATGACCGCATGACCCTCTCCCTGTCCGACCCCACCTGGTATCCCATCGCCTCGAGCGAGGACCTGCCCTACCGCCACGTCTATCAGGGGCAGTTGCTCGGCCGCGAACTCGCCGTCTGGCGGGCCGACGACGGCAATGTGAATGTCTGGGAAAACCGGTGCCTGCATCGCGGCGTGCGCCTTTCCATCGGCATCAACGAGGGCGGCGAGCTCAAATGCCAGTATCACGGCTGGCGCTATGCCAACCGGTCGGCCGGCTGCACCTATATTCCCGCCCACCCGGCCGATGCTCCCGCCCGCCGCATCCAGAACCGCACCTATCCGGTGCGCGAGGCCTATGGCCTCATCTGGTCGTCAGCCAATGACCAGCAGGCCTTCCGCCCCTTTGCCGGCGCCGAAGGGCATGACTGGTTCGCGCTGCGGCCCATGCCGGTCAATGCTGCGCCGGAGGATGTACTGGCCGCCCTGGTGGGCCTCGCGCCCGACGACCAGCCGGCCGATCTGCTGCCCGGCCTCGCCGTCCGTTTCGGCGGCACCTATTATTTCGTCCAGCCCGTCGATGCCGGACGCGCCGTGATCCGTGGCCTCCTGCGCGAGCGGCCGGCCGACCCCGTGGCAGCGCTCCGCCACTATAACGAATTGCTGTCCAAGCTCCGCGACCGCCTCGAACGATCAGCCTCCCGCAAGCCGGCGCCCGAGCCACTGCAGCCGGCCTATGACAAGGTCTCGGCCGATCTGGCCACCATGCCCGATATCGCCATTCCGCGCGGCAACACCGTTACCGTCGTGGTCAAGCGCAAATGGACCAGCGCCGATGGCGTCATCGGCTTCGAGCTGGCGGCCCGCGATGGTCACCTGCCGACCTTCCAGCCCGGCGCCCATATCGACCTTCACTTGCCCAATGGCATGACACGGCAATATTCCATCACCAACGGCCCCGGCGAGTTGATGAGCTATATCATCGGCGTCAAGCAGGAGAGCGCTTCCAAGGGCGGCTCCAAGGTGCTTGTCGAAACCGTACGCGAGGGCGACCTGCTCTCGATTTCCGAGCCGCGCAACAATTTCCCGCTGCGCCGCGACGCCACCCGCACCGTGCTCATTGCCGGCGGCATCGGCATCACGCCTCTGCTCTCCATGGCGCGCTTCCTCGACAAATCCGCCCTGCCCTATGAGCTGCATTATTTCACCCGCGCGGGTGAAACCACGGCCTTCCGTAGCGAGCTTGAAGCGCTGCATGGCAAGGTGATCTTCCATACCGGCCTGCCCCGCAGCGAGATCGGTACCACCATCGCCGCCGCGCTCGGCCAGTGGAGCATGGCCCAGCATGTCTATGTCTGCGGCCCTGGCCCCATGCTCGAAACCGTTCGCGCCACCGCCACCGCACAGGGCTGGCCGGACGAGTCGATCCACTTCGAGTATTTCAAGAACGACAAGATCATCGACAGCTCATCGAGCTTCGATGTCGAGCTCGCCCGCTCGGCCATGACACTGCATGTCCCCTCGGGCAAGTCGATCATGGAAGTGATGCGCGAAGCCGGCCTCACCGTGCCCTCCTCCTGCGAACAGGGCGCCTGCGGCACCTGCCTCACCACGGTTATCGAAGGCGAGGTCGATCACCAGGACGTCTATCTCAACGACAGCGAAAAACGCGCGAATTCCTGCATGATGACCTGCGTCAGCCGTGCGAAATCGGCGCGACTGGTATTGGATATCTGACCATGGCCATCACTCTCTACGACTTCGAGCTGTCAGGGAATTGCTACAAGCTCCGCCTGCTGATGAGCATTCTCAAGCTCCGCTACGACATCGTGCCGGTGGATTTCTATCCCGGACGCCAGCACAAGGCCGACTGGTTCCTGCGCCTCAATCCGTTCGGCCAGCTCCCTGTGCTCAAGGACGATGACCTGACGCTCTCGGATTCCGGCGCCATCCTCGCCTATCTCGCCAGGAAATACGACGATACCGGCCTGTGGTTTCCGGACGATCCGGCCATCACGGCCGAAGTGCTACGCTGGCACGCCGTAGCCGACGACATCACGTCAACCGCCTCGGCCGCCCGCCTCGCGCTGGGCTTTTTCTACGATTTCGACGTGGCAAAGGCCCAGAAGGGCGCTCACCGCATTTTCCGCCTGATGGACGAGCATCTGTGGTTCGGCGAGCGCGAAGGCCGCGACTGGCTGTGCGGCCCTGCGCATCCCACCACGGCCGATATCGCCTGCTTCCCCTATGTCATGCTGAGCGAGGAAGGCGGCATTTCCCGCCAGGACTATCCGGCTCTGCGGCGCTGGACCGACCGGGTGCGGCGTATCCCGGGCTTCACGGTCATGTCCGGCGTCTTCCCTGCCGGACGGGCGCTGGAAGAGGCATAGCGACTATCATCATTCGGGCGGATAGCGATGCTCTCCGCCCTGCCAGTCGCGCACGGTGAAACACCCGTCTCCGCCTGATATGGCTCTCGCCCCGATTTCCGCCTTGCCGTGCCCGCCTGGAATGTCGAGCACATAGGTCGGTTGCGCCAACCCGGAAATCCGCCCGCGCAGGGCCGTTACCAACTGCTGCCCCTCTTCGATGCCCAGGCGGAAATGGCTCGTTCCGGGCGCGAGGTCCGGGTGATGCAGGTAGTAGGGCTTCACCCGGTTCTCGACGAAAGCCTTCATCAGGTCAGCCAGGGTCTCGACATCGTCATTGACGCCCTTGAGCAGCACCGACTGGCTGACCAGCGCCACGCCCCCATCCGCCAGGCGCGCCAGGGCGGCCCGGGCCTCCGGTGTGAATTCGCGCGGATGATTGGCATGCACGGCCAGATAGGTGGTCTTGCCGCTGGCCTTGAGCGCCGCGACCATGTCGCCATCCACCCGCTCCGGCTCCACCACCGGCACCCGCGTGTGGAACCGCACGATCTTCACATGATCTATATTTGCCAGCCGCTCCATGATGTCGCGCAAACGCCGGGGCGACAGCACCAGCGGATCGCCCCCGGTGAGGATGACCTCCCAGATTTCAGCATGGTCCGCGATATAGGCGATGGCAGCATCGAGCTCAGGCGCGGTCAGCGTCCCCAGCCCCTGCGGCCCCACCATTTCGCGGCGGAAGCAGAAGCGGCAATAGACCGGACACACATGCACCGCCTTGAGCAGTACCCGATCCGGATAGCGATGCACGATACCCTCGACCGGCGAATGGCTGAGATCCCCGATCGGGTCCGCCCGTTCCTCCGGCGTGGCCACCAGTTCGGCTGCATCAGGCACGAATTGCCGCGCAATGGGGTCATCGGGGTCCGCTACATCGATCAGCGCCGTCACAGCCGGCGTGATGCCGATGGCATATCTGGCCGCGACAGCGTCAAGGCCCCGGCCATTGCTCAGGCCCGCTTCGACCAGCGCTTCTACCGTCTTGATGGCCGCACTCATTCCGCCACCGGTGCCCACAGCACCGCCTCGATGCGCGGCGCGCCGGTCGCCAGCATCACCAGCCGGTCGAAACCGAGCGCCACGCCACTCGCCTCCGGCATGATCGCCAGCGCCGCCAGAAAGTCCTCGTCCAGCGGATAGCGCTCGCCATAGATGCGCTGCTTCTCCGCCATTTCCGCGAGAAAGCGGCGCCTTTGCTCTTCGGCATCGGTCAGTTCACCAAAGCCATTGGCCAGTTCCACCCCGCAGGCATAGAGTTCGAAGCGCTCGCTCACCCGCCGGTCATCCGCCGCCCGCTGCGCCAGGGCCGCCTCGGCCGCCGGATAGCGATCGAGCACCGTCACCCGTCCCATGCCCAGATGCGGCTCCACCTTCTCGACCAGGATACGGCTGAACAGGTAGCTCCAGCTCCGATCGTCAGGCACATCCAGGCCCAGAGCCAGCATCTGTCCGGCCAGTTGTTCGCCATCGAGCACGCCCTCGCTGTCCATGCTGGCCAGCAGGTCTATGTCAGCGTAGCGCTGGAAAGCGTCGACTACGCTCAGCCGCTCCGGTTCGGCAAACGGATCGCATTCCCGATCCCTGAACCGCAGCACCGATACGCCCGTCGCCCGCGCCGCGATGCGCAGCAGTTCCACGCAATCGGCGATAACAGCGCCATAATCCTCCCCGGCCCGATACCATTCCAGCATGGTGAATTCAGGGTGGTGCAGCGCGCTCCGCTCGCGGTTGCGCCATACATGCTGCAGGCTGGCAATCCGCCGCTCCCCGGCCGCCAGCAGCTTCTTCATGGTGAATTCGGGCGAGGTGTGGAGATACATCGGGCTTCCCACCCCGTCATTGCCGATCATGGTGGTGGCAAAGGCATGCAGGTGCGTCTCGTTGCCCGGCGAGCGCTGCAGCCCCGGCGGATCGACGATGAGGAAATCGTGGTTCGCCAGATAGGCCCGCACCCCCGCCTCGATCCGTCCGCGCGCCAGCAGGATCGGCCGACGGTCGGCATGGACCTGACGCGACCACCATGGGGAAGGCTGGGAAACTGGCTGACTCATGTGACCTTTATTGCGGCCGGGCTGGCGAAAATCGCCAAGATAGGGTAGTGGGCGCACGAAAAGTCTATTCTGGCGCCAAAGACTGGCCGTCTCAACACGGCCCTGCCTCTACGACGCGCTTTCCGATTGAACAAGGAAGAATAATGGTCAAGGTCATCGCCTCTTCGCTGCGCAAGGGCAACGTCGTCGAACAGGACGGCAATCTGCATGTCATCCTGACGGCCGAAAACGTCCATCCCGGCAAGGGCAATTCCATCACCAACGTCAACATGCGCCGCATTTCCGATGGCGTGAAGGTCGTCGGCCGCTGGCGCACTGTCGAAATGGTCGAAAAGGCCGATGTGGACGACCGTGAATATGACTATCTCTATTCGGACGGCGAGGGCCACCACTTCATGGAGCCCGTCAGCTACGAGCAGATCACCGTGGCCGACGATGTCATCGGCGACCAGCGCGCCTATCTGGTCGATGGCATGAAGGTGCACCTCAAGACCTTCGAGGGCACCGCCCTTTCGATGGAACTGCCCCAGCGCCTGACCTTCGAGATCGTCGAGACCGAACCGGTGGTCAAGGGCCAGACGGCCTCTTCGTCCTACAAGCCCGCCGTGCTCAATAACGGCCTGCGTGTCATGGTCCCGCCCCATATCGGCGCCGGCACCCGCATCGTGATTTTGACCGAGGACAATTCCTACGTAGAGCGCGCGAAGGACTGATCGCCGGCCGCTTCTTGGCGGCAAAATCTCCCCGGTGGGGAGATTTTAGGCGGTCAGGCCTGGAGAGCTATGCTCGCAGGGCCCACGCTCTCCGACGGCACAATGCAAAACAAACGGGCCCTTTCGGGCCCGTTTTCATTTCTCCTCGATCTCGCCGGCCGCGTCACGCCAGTGTTCCTCGGCGCGGTCCACCGGCGTGCCCTCGGCCAGCCATTTGTCATAGGCCATCTGGCGCACCAGCATCTCCTTGGCGCGCAGCCAATAATAGAACGGCCTTCCTTCGGGCCGACCATCCTGTTCCCAC
Organism: Devosia ginsengisoli; assembly: GCF_024707105.1. Taxonomy (GTDB): domain Bacteria; phylum Pseudomonadota; class Alphaproteobacteria; order Rhizobiales; family Devosiaceae; genus Devosia; species Devosia ginsengisoli_A. The sequence goes on from NZ_JANQAJ010000009.1 coordinate 88,582, forward strand.
AGGAAATAGGCTGTCCGCCGAATTTGCTCGGCCACATCTGAATTCTTCCGCATCGCCGCAACCGGTCTCGGGGGCGCAGGTTTCCCTGCGCCCGGGGATCATGCCGCCTTCAGGTTCACATTGGCCATGGCCACCTGGCTCAGTTTCTTGTCGGTCGCCACTTCCTCCTGCAGCGTCGCATCGAGCAGCGTAACGGCCTCGGTGAGCCCCAGTTGCTGTGCCCAGGTCTTGAGCGTGCCGTAGCGGGCGATTTCGTAATGCTCCACGGCCTGCGCCGCCGAAACCAGCCCGGCATCGAGCGCCGCCGTGCCCTTGAACTCGTCCATGATGGACTTGCCTTCCTCGATAATGCCGAGAATGGCGTCGCAGGTCTTGCCGCGGGCCGGCTTGTCCAGCAGTTCGAAAATCTGCTCCAGCCGCTCGACATGGCCCTCGGTCTCTTCGAGATGCTTTTCGAACCCGGCCTTGAGCTCAGCCGAACTGGCCGCCTTGGCCATTTTGGGCAGGGTCTTCACGATCTGGCGTTCGGCGTAATAGATGTCCTTGAGCGTATCGAGGAACAGGTCGTTGAGCGTTTTTTCGGTAGCCATGTGTCATCTCCAAAATGGTTTGACGCTGCTGCCGCAACTCTCCGTCTTGCCCACGGGTTCCGCCCCCGGCATGGTGTTTCCGTTCACTTCCGGGGCAATACCCTGACGGGCTTATTCTAGGCCGCTCAAAACCTAGCGCGCGGCCCACACCAATCCGCGCCGCAGGATCTCCCGCACAGGCCCCACCAGCTCGTCGGCCGTATGGCCCAGCGACGAATAGAATACCCGCCCCTGGTCATGCATGGTCGTGAAGACAACCGGCATAACCACATCCTTGCGCCAGGGGTGGAACTCCCCTGAAAAGGTCGTCGTCGCCAGCACTTCGACCGCCGGGTCGTAATTGAGATAATACTGCTCGCTCGTGTGCTCGAAGCTGCCGATACCGGCCGTGATGGGGTGGTCGCCCCGCGTCACATCCACCCTGTAGGTGATGATATTGCCCGGATGCTGCACCCAGTAGCAACTGGCCGCATAGCGGAACGGCACCGAACTGCGGAAGCTGGTCGCCAGCCCCATATGGAACCCTGCCAGCCCGGTCCCCGCGCGAATGGCCGCGACGAGGTTGGCCATCTTTTCGGGCGCCAGCACGCCATCGGTGATAACGGGTACGACGAGATCCATGCTGCCGACATCCTCGGCCCCCAGCGCCTCGTAGTCCGGCGTCACCGTGACGGCAAAGCCCTCGGCCTCCAGCAGTTCGCGCACGACATTGGCGCTCCGCTCCGGCGTATGCAGCTCCATCCCGCCCCAGACCACGAGGGCTTTCTTCATAATCCCAATCCTACTGCCTGCGTTCGATGCACACCCTTGGGCACGAAGACGAATTCACCCGCAATTCCCAGCAGCTCGGCCGCCAGGTGCACCACGCTCAGCCACATCTCGGTGCCCTGCAAGCTCGTTTCCTGGCCGTCGGCAAAGGCAAAGCCCGCACCCGCCACCCAGCGCTCTCCGGCCCGGCCGATCACGGCACGCGCAATCGCCTCGGCCTCGGCCCGGCGATGATCGGTCTGCTTGAGGCACAGCAGCAATGGATGCACGGTATCGAGCAGGTTGCAGGCCGTATAGGTCCGTCCCGAAAACCCGCCATGATTGCGATAGTTGAGCAGCACCGAGTCGATTGCCCGCTCCGCATTGGGCACCGGCAGCCCCGAACTGCGCATAGGTACCCCGCGTCAGCCGGTAGAAGCCGTTGACCGGCTGCAACAGACCCTCGGCCGGTGTCGGCGAACCCCACAGCCCCGTCACGCGGTCCTGCTTCAGCGCCAGCCAGCCGAACAGGGTCTCGCGCGCCCGCCCCGTCTCGAAATAGCGCGCATTGAAATAGAGCGCCGTGCCGATGGCGTCCACGGCCGCCCCCGCGCCCCAGGCCCGCTCGCGCCAGGACAGGCTATCGAGCCAGTCGCACAGCGCCCTCGCCCCCAGCTCCACCGCCGAAACCCTGTGCGGCGTCTGCCCGCCCAGCACCTCGATGGCATAACCCACCGACAGCACATTATAGAGCGCCAGCCCATTGTCCCGCTGGGCCTGCCCGGCAGCAGGCGGCTGATGCGGATCGGGGAACAGGCCGGTGACCGGGTCCTGCAAGGCCTGCAATTGCTCGAGCGTCACCGCCACATCCAGCCCCTCGGGCAATGCGCCGAACCCCGCCGCGATCTCGATCGCGTCGTTCAGGTGCCGCGCACTGCGTCGCACGGTCCCATCCGCCTCGCGCGATACATACTCTCCGTCCTCGCGGAATCGCGCCAGGATTTCCGGCCATTGCGCCGCCGCCGCTTCTCCCAGCCGCATCAGCGCCCCGGCAGTATCGCGCCGGCTCGATTGCCCGCGATAGCGCACCACTTTCGCCGGCACGCCACCGACGATGGCCAGATCAGGCACATCCTTGCTCACCACCGCCCCGGCCGCGATCACCGCGCCCTTGCCGACATTGACCCCATCGAGCACGACCGCATTGGCCCCGATCCACACATCATCGCCAATAGTGATGCCCAGGCTTTCATGCTTCTGCATATGAATAGGCACGCTGGGATCGTCGAACCCGTGATTGAACCCCACGATGGACACATGGCTGGCAATCCGCACGCCGTCGCCGCAGCGCACCTTGCCCGAAATCATCGCGTAGCGATTGACCGTACAATGCGCGCCGAACTCTACGTCACCGCGCACCAGCGCGTCGCCGGCGATCCAGCTATCCGCCCCCAGCACCAGATGGGTGGTGAAGATCGCCGCCTCAGCCGCCACATAGGCCGTGGGGTGAAACGTCGCCCCCGCCACGGCGGTCCAGCGCGCCAGCCGCGCCCGATGCGCCGGCGAGTCGATATCCGCGGGCGTGCGATCCCAGGTCAGGAATTGCAGACGCGCTTCATGCTCGGGATCGAACTGGTCGGATGGCTTGGTGGATAACGACGTCATGCAATCCTCACCGGTCAAGCCAACCGCTCCAGCAGCGCCGGCTCGATCTCGAATTCCATCTTCACACCCGCCACGAAACGCTCGATTTCCTCGATCGCCATCTGCCCAAGCCGCAGCCTTTCGGTGCCTACCGCCCCTGCCACATGCGGGGTCAGGAACACATTGGGCAGGTCGTAGAGCGGCGAGCCGCGTTCGGGTATTTCGGGGTCGGTCACGTCGATCACGGCATGAATGCGCCCCGATTGCAGCTCGGCGATCAGCGCCGCCTCGTCGATCAGCGCGCCGCGCGCCGTATTGATGAAGCACGCACCATCCTTCAGCAGGCGAAGCTGGCTCGCGCCGATCATCGCACGGGTGGATGGCAGCGACGGCGCATGGATCGACACCACGTCCGAGCGCGCCATCAACGTATCGAGGTCCACCAGTTCCGCCCCATCGAGCACCGGGTCGCCGGCCTTCACGAACGGGTCGCTCACCAGCACGGTAAAGTCGAAGTCCATGAGCATCCGCGCCACCTTGCGCCCGATGCGCGAGGCGCCCACCAGCCCCACCGTGCGGTGATAATTGCCGATCGGCTCGTCCATCAGCGCATAGCTCGATCGCCGCCCCGGATCGGCCCGGTAGCGATCGCGCAATTCGAAGACGCGCTTGTTGGCGAAGATGATCGAGGCCAGCGTGAACTCGGCCACCGGCACCGCATTGGCATCGGCCGCATGCGTCACCCTGATGCCCGCATCATAGACCGCCGGGTCCAGCGTGAATTTCACCGTCCCCGCCGCATGGGCGATGAGCCTGAGCCGCGGCGCAGCCTTGACCACTTCCGCCGTCACCATGGGGCAGCCCCAGCCGGTGACGAGAATGTCGATCTCCTCAAGCACTGCCCGCGCCGCGGCACTGGAAAATTCCTCCAGCGGCACGGCGCGCACGATGTCACAGGTTCGCGCCAGCCGCGCCAGCGCCTCCTCGTCAAACACATGCCTGGTCTTGTCCGCCGCCATGGCGAAGGCGAGTTTGGGCACCATCAAAACCGCTCCGGCACCAGGATGGCGCTGACATCAACGCCCTCGCGGGCAAACATGGCTTCGAGGGGCTCCATATCCGGCGCATGCGGCACCTGCCCCAAAGCCGCTTCGGCCTCCGCCCCTGCGGGTAGTGCCATCGCCGCCGTTACCAGCAGGGTGGTTCCGGCCGGAATATCGCCGCGCAGTTGCGGCACGATGGTCTTGGACACGATGAGGTTGGTATTAGGATAAGCCCGATGCGCCCGCCCTTCGCGCTTGCCCACGAGATCGACAATGGCACTCACATCATCAGCGCTCTTGGCCACGGCGCGGCCGACCTCGTCGATATAGGTGTCTGCATTGAGATCGGCGCGTGCAATGGCAAACCCACCCTCGGTGGCATGCAGCGCCCGCGGCGTCGTGATGCGATGCACGCGGATATGCCAGAGATTGGCCGGGATCAGCCAGGTCTCGACAACAACATCGCTCCACGGCTTCCACCGCGCGAACAGCGTATTCTCGGCGATCTGCGCGACCTCGTTGCTCTCGCGCACCCGGTAATGCCGCCCGTCATCGGACAAGGCCAAGGCTCCGTCGAACGCCCCCTGGCCATAGGCGCGCTCGTCCACCTCGACCGAAAAGCCATAGCGGCTGGCATAGGCGAATTTGGCATATTTCTCGGTGCCTGCCCGCATCTGCCAGTTCTGCTGCCCGCTCGACAAAGCCACCACATTGCCCGGCGTATGCATCATCACCATGCCGGGATGTTTCAGCGGCACCGGCTTCTTGCTCACTACCGCCGGCGTTTCCTCGGCCGTCCAGAACGGGTGATCGGCCGGCAGCGCCAGCGGCAGGAAAGCCTTGAGCGCCCAGTAGGGCGAGCCCGCCGAATTGTAGCTCTCGGACATGAACAGGTTCGGATAGCCGTAACCGATGGAGAGAACGCCATCGCGATTGGCGATCGGTTTATCCGCCCACCAGCGCAGGTGGCGCAGGAACTGCCCCTTGATCTCGCCCCAGGGCAGGGCTTCGAGATCGGCAAAGGCCAGCGCGCCCCAGATGCCGCCGCAGGCAAAGCGATAGGTCAGGCTCCGCCCAAAGGCGAGCACCCCGCCATCCGCGTCGAACCAATGGCGGATATCTTTGGCGAACAGCGTTGCCCGTTCTTTATAAGCCGCCACCCGCTTCTCGTCGCCCTTGGCCAGCTGGGCATAGATCAGCCCGTAAAAGTGCATGGCGAAGGGAATGTAGTGGTCGATGCGCCGCACATTGCCGTCGCGATACCAGCCATCGCCCAGGTAAAAGCCGTCGAGTTCTTCGAGATACTTTTCCGTCAGCGAGCGGTCGAAATCGACGCTGCATTCCTCCAGACCGAGGTCGACCAGGATGCGGAAGAATTTCCAGTTATTGTCGGCATAGTCGAACTGCCGCGCATGCTTGAGATAGGCGGCGAGATTGTCCTTGGCCTTCTGCTCCAGCGGCTCCCACACCAGATGCGGCAGCAGCCGCATGGTGAAGCCGATGGCTGCCAGTTCCACCATGCGCTGGTCGGTGGCATTGACCTGCCCCCAATATTCGGGATGCTCCGGGTCGGTGCCATTGGCCAGCCCGCGCCGATAGAGTTCCCAATGGTCGAATTTTCCACCGCCCGCCGCCAGCGGCGTCAGCCCCCAGAGCGGCCTTGCGAAGCCTTCGAGGTCTGCCGCCGCCCGGTCGAAATGCGCGCCTGCCCCGTCGAGCCGCACGCGCGCCGCGCCTTCCGAGAAATAGGGCAGCAGCGGATTGAACAGGTCACCCAGCGCCCGCTCCACATCGGCGCGAGTCTTGAGCGGATTGCCATGTAGCGGGTTGGCGCTCACCGGATCATAGGTCATTTCAGGCAAAAACCTCGTTCGGCGCGTCTTCATAGGCGCCCTTCAAATTGAGTTTTTCGGCAAAGTGGCAGGCCGCTTCCTGCGCTGTCCCCTCGATGGGGCGCAGCACCGGCTTGTCGGTGCGGCAACGGTCTTCGGCATATTTGCAGCGGGTGTGGAACGGGCAGCCCACCGGGCGATTGCCCAGATAGGGAATTTCCCCGCGCACTTCCTTCTTCCGCCCCTTGCGCCGCGTCGGGTCGGCAATGGGCAGCGCTTCCAGCAGCAATTCGGTATAGGGATGGCGCGGCCGCTCGAACAGCATCTCGGTGGGCGCATTCTCCACCATATGGCCGAGATACATTACCACTACCCGGTCGGCGATGTAGTTCACCACGCCCAGGTCATGGCTGATGAAGATGTAAGTCAGCCCGAATTCGGCCTTGAGGTCTTCGAGCAGGTTCAGCACCTGCGCCTGGATGGAAACGTCCAGCGCCGAGACCGCCTCGTCGGCGATCACCAGCTTGGGGTCGAGCACCAGCGCCCGCGCAATGCCGATGCGCTGTCGCTGTCCGCCCGAAAAGGCATGCGGATAGCGGCCCACCGCCTCGGCTGGAATGCCGACCTTTTCCAGCGTCGTCAGCACGCGCTCTTCCAGTTCCTTGCCCTTGCAGATCTTGTGGATGCGCAAGGGCTCGGCCACGATGTCGAAAACCCGCATATTGGGATTGAGCGAGCTCATCGGGTCCTGGAAGATCATGCGGATATCCTGCCGCCACGGCTTGATCTCCCGCTTGCTGAGCGCGGTCAGTTCCACATCACCACCGGACTTGGGGTGATAGACCACCCTGCCCTCGCTCACCGGCTGCGCCTTGATGATGCAGCGGCCCAACGTGGTCTTGCCGCAGCCGCTCTCGCCCACAATGGCCAGCGTTTCGCCGGCTTCCACCGTCAGGTTGATATCGGTCAGCGCATCCAGCCGCCGTTCCGGCCCGAACCAGCCGCCGGAGAGCGTGAAATGCTTGGAGAGATGCTCGACAGTCAGCAGCGTGCTCATGCCACCGCCTCCGCGGCCTGACGGGTCAACAGGTGGCAGCGCGCATGGTGACCATTGCCCACCGCGGTCCGCTCCGGCCGCACCGTGGCGCAGGGCTCGAAAGCATAGGGGCAGCGGCTGGTAAAGGCGCAGCCTTCCGGCCGATCCTTGGGCGCTGGCACCGTGCCCTTGATGGGCGAAAGCCGCACCCGGTCGGCCTTGCGCGCCATCTTGGGAATGGAGGCCATCAGCGCCTGCGTATAGGGGTGGCTGGGTCGGGCGAACACGTCGTGCACATTGCCCTGCTCCACCACATCACCCAGATACATCACCGCCACTTCGTCGGCGATCTCAGCCACCACGCCGAGATCATGGGTGATGAACAGCATGGCCATGCCGAAATCGGCCTGCAACTGCCGCAGCAGGTCCAGAATCTGCGCCTGGGTCGTCACATCAAGCGCGGTGGTCGGCTCATCCGCGATCAGCAGCCTGGGTGTGCAGGCCAGCGCCATGGCGATCATGGCGCGCTGCCGCAATCCCCCGATAGCTGGAACGGATAGGCATCTGCCCGCTCCCGCGCGCCGGGAATTCCCACCTGGTCGAGCAAGGCCACCGTGCGCTCGCGCGCCTGCTTGGACTTCAACCCCTCATGGATGATGACCATCTCGTCGATCTGGTCGCCGACCGTATGCACCGGCGACAGCGAGCTCATCGGCTCCTGGAAGATCATCGAGATCTGGTTGCCCCTGATGGCCCGGAGCGGCAGGCTGTCCGGCTTGAGCTTGACGATATCGGTCGCCGCCTCGCCCTCGGGCTCGAACAGGATCGAACCGCGGCGGATTTCGGCATTCTTGTCGAGCAGCCGCAGCACGGCCCTTGCGGTAACCGACTTGCCGCAGCCGCTCTCCCCCACCAGCGCCAGCGTCTTGCCAGGGGTCAGCGTGAGGTCCACCTGCCGCACCGCCTCGATATCGGCCTCGTCGGGCGACGAGAAGGTGATGGACATGTCGGAAATGGTGAGGATGGGTTTATCGGCCATGGGGATCAGCGGCGTCACGAAGGCCGTCTCCAAAGAAGTTCATGCTCAAGATGATCACCACCACGCAGATGCCCGGGGTCAGCAGCCATGGCGCGCTGGCCAGTGTGCGAATATTCTGGGCGTCCTGCAGCAGCGTGCCCCAACTGACGATCGGCGCCTGCAGGCCGAGGCCGAGGAAGCTCAAGGCCGTCTCCGCCAGGATCATGCCGGGAATGGCGAGGGTCGCCGCGGCGATGATGTGGCTCATGAAGCTGGGCACCATGTGCCGCGTGATGATGCGCCAGTCGCTGGCGCCGTCGAGCTGTGCCGCCGTCACGAAATCCTCGGTTCTGAGGCTTAGGAAGCGCCCGCGCACCACGCGCGCCAGCTCGGTCCAGCCGATCAGGCTCAGGATGATGGTGATGGCGAAATAGGTCTGCAGCGCGCTCCAGTCCTTGGGCAAGGCCGCCGCCAGCCCCAGCCAGAGCGGAATGGTCGGCATGGAGCGGATGAACTCGACCACGCGCATCACCGCGCTATCGAACCAGCCACCATAATAGCCGGCAAAACCGCCGATAATGATGCCGAAGAACAGGCTCAGCGTCACGCCGGCAAGGCCGATGGACAGCGAAATCCGTGTGCCGTGGATCAACCGGCTCAAGAGATCCCGCCCCAGCCGGTCGGCACCCAGCACGAAGAACGGCGCCCGCGCTTCGGTCACCCCGATGAACTTGACCGACATGGGGATCACCCCAGCCAGCCGATACGGGTCGCTCGGCACGAAGAACTGCACCGGGATCTCGACCTCGGGATCGAGCACGAATGTCCGCCGCATCGCCTTTGGGTCGATTTCGGTGGCATAGCCGTTCACATGCGGAAAGAACTGCCAGGAACCATCCTCGTTGGTCGAGAAAAACTGGATGCCCTGCGGCGGCGCATAGGTGTAGCGCGCGCTATAGGCCGCCGGATCGGCCGGTGCCAGGAACTCGGCCAGCAAGGCCACCAGATAGAAGGCGATGACGATCCACAGGCTGACCAGCGCCAGCCGGTGCCGCTTGAAGCGCCGCCACATCAGCCCGAACTGGCTCTCGCGCTTGGCACGGATCACGGGAATATCGATGGCGGCTGAATTATCGGTCATTGTGTCCACGGCCACTTACTTGCTCCCGTAGCGAATGCGCGGGTCGATCCACGCGAGGAGAAGGTCCGAGATCAGCGTGCCGATGACGGTCAGGATGCCCAGCAGCATGATGATGGCCCCGGCCAGATACATGTCCTGCGATGTCAGCGAACGCAGCAGCAGCGGTCCCGCGGTGGGCAGGTTCAGCACCACCGACACCAGCACCGAGCTCGACACCAGCGCCGGCAGCAGCCAGCCGATGGTGGAGATCAGTGGGTTGAGCGCCACCCGCACCGGGTATTTCATGATGGTGCGGAATTCGCTGAGGCCCTTGGCCCGCGCCGTCGTGACATAGGGCTTCTTGAGCTCGTCGAGCAGGTTGGCCCGCAGGATACGGATCAGCTCCGCCGTTCCCGCCATGGACAGCACCAGGATGGGCGCCCAGGCATGGCTCAGGAAGTCCCACACACGGGCGGGGCTCCAGCGCGCCGATCTCGTATTCGGGCGAGAAGAGCCCGCCCAGGGTTTCCCCGAACCACACGAAGCTCAGATACATCAGGATCAGCGCGAAGAAGAAATTGGGAATGGCCAGGCCGATAAAGCCGCCAATGGTGGCCAGGTAATCACCCAGCGAATATTTGCGCACCGCCGCATAGATACCGATGGGCAGGGCAACCAGCCACATGACGATGACTGCGACGCCTTCGAGCAGGATGGAATTGCCCAGTCGTCCCCAGATCAGCGTCGTCACCGGCGCCTTCCATTCGAAGCTCTGCCCGAAATCGCCGCGCGTCACGATGCCGGTGATCCATTTCCAATACTGCACGATATAGGGCTCGCCGAACCCGTATTGCTGCCGCAAAGCCTCGATGGCGGCCGGGTCCACCCGGTCCCCATTGGCGGCCAGCGTGGCCATATATGTAGTCAGGTAATCGCCCGGCGGCAGCTGGATGATGGCAAAGGCCACGAAGCTTACCGCCCACATGGTCAGGACCATCGCAATCAGCCGGCCCGTAATGAAACGCAGCATGGGCGTCTCCTGAAAACTGAAGTCAGTGCAGGGTGCTGGCCCCGCCTATCGGGTCCCCGAATTCGGGGACACCCAATTCAACCCTCCGCGGCACGGGGAGCGCCGCGGAGGGCGGGAGGGATCCGCTATTCAGCCGCAAAATACCACTGGAACGGATCATAGGGAGCCGGGGTCGGGAACAGGTAGGCATGGAACATGGGTTCGGCGATGTTCCGCATATTGTTCCTGGCAATGTAGTAGCCATCGCCCGGCAGACTGATGCCGATGACCGGGAAGTTCTCCTTGGCGAGAACCAGGATCTGCTTCATCAGATCGTCCCGCTTGGCCGGATCGCCTTCGGCGCGCAACTGGTTCATCAGATCCATCTGCTCCCGGGCCCAGCCGGTCGGTTCCTCGGCAATTTCAGGACGCGAGCCCATATACCACTGCGACCAGCGATAGGCCCAGACCGACTCGTCGCCCGAAGCCATGTAGTAGCGAGGCTCCTGGATCACATCGAGGCCGCCGTCGCCCTGCCAGATCTGGACGTCGTAGTCACCGGCCGGACGCTTTTCGTAATAGAGCGTGCGATCGATATTGTTCAGCTCGACATCGATGCCGCCAGCTTCGAGCTGGAGTTGCAGCAGTTCCATCATGTCGATCCATTCGGGCCGCACGGTGGAAATCATGTCGAAGGTAATGACCAGCGGCGAACCGTCGGCGAAGGTATAGAAACCATCGCCATTGCGTTCGCCCAGCAGGCCCGAAGCTGCAAAGGCGGCCGCGGCGGCTTCCGGATCGAACTCGGTATACTGCTTGGCCAGTTCCTCGTCATAGAACGGGGATTCCGGACGCGGCGCGGCCTGGAACGGCTCGCCCTGCCCGGTGAAGACCACATCGATGATTTCCTGCCGGTCGAGCAACTGGCTGATGCCGATGCGGAAGTCCTTGTTCTGGAACAGCTCGCGCCGCTTTTCGTCCACATGGTTGAAGTTGAACTGGATCACCATCGTGTTCATGTTGGACGGGATATTGGCACCCAGGCGATAGTCGCCGGCCTCCTGCCCGTCGAAGAACAGCGGCTGGTTGGCCACGGTGGCGATATGGCGATCCTGGAAGTCGATCTCGCCGTTGAGCGCCATCAGGGTCAGTTCTTCGAGCGAGTCCGAGACGCGCATGTCGAGCCGGTCGATATAGGGCAACTGGTTCCCTTCGGTGTCGACCTTCCAGTAATAGGGATTGCGCACGAAAGTGGTCCGGCTGGCATCGCCCGTCAGCGGCTGGTCGATCATCCAGGCATTCATCATCGGCAGGTCCGGATTGGCCCAGCGGATGGTTTCAGTGGCCCACGAACAACGGTCCGTCATCCACAATTCCCAGGTCTCGAATCCGGCGGCCTTGGCCTCCGTAGCGGCATTCGGATTGTATTTGGGATAGAACTGGCTGCAATATTCCTTGCTGAGCGAGACGAGCGTAAAGCCGTTCACGCTGGCCAGCTCATCCATGATGATGCCGTTGGGATTCTCGAAGATCAGCTTGAACGTCGTATCGTCGACCACTTCGGCCGTGACCGGGTTGTTCTTGTTCTTCATGAAGCTGCCCACGCCATAGCTGGGCTCGCTGAAGAGTTCGACGGCAAAGGCGATATCGGCGCTGGTGAATGGCGTGCCGTTATTCCACTTGAGGCCTTCGCGCAGCTTGAACGTATAGGTGCGGGCGTCCTCGCTGACTTCCCAGCTTTCCGCCAGGTTCGGCACGATGGTCTTCCATTCCCGGTCATAGCGAACCAGGCCGTCATAGGCGACGGTACGGGCGATCCACGCATTGTCGAGGCCACCCCGCAGCGCCGAGCGCCAGGTGCCGCCATAGGTCCCCACGCTCTCCACCGGCGTCACGACCAGCGGATTTGCCGGCAGGCGCTCTTCGACGGGTGGAAGGTCGGTGCCGTCAAGCATGGGCGCTTGCTGGTATTGCTGGCCATGAGCCGTGCCCGCAAGGGCCATCAGGCTCACCAGGGCAGTGGCGCCCCATAGTGTCGGCCTGTTTCGGCCTCCAGTCGATTTTCTCATCGGGTTTCTCCTCCCAGAAAACGCAAACAAGGTGTGTGCGCCTCCTCACGACGCATAAGGAGCCTAGAACACCACTTGCGCTAACGCAAGTATTGCGTCAAAATTCCCAAAACTACGCAATTTGCGTGAATTTGCGTTTGCAATGAAGGCGTTGGGCTGTGGATTATTGCGCCCGGCAGGAGCGAGGGAACACCGAATGACAATGGCCGAGAAGGTTGCGAGCCATAACGATATCGATCTGCAATTGCTGTATTTCACCAGCACGAGCCTGTCAGCGGACGGCAAAAGCCTCGCTGCCATTGGTGAACAGGATGGCAATCCCAACCTGTTCCGCATCGATCTCGCGACGAAGGCCGTGACGCAACTGACCCACAATAGCGAAGGCTGGCTGCGGTCCTACGTCTATTTCGACGGCACGCCCTATCGCGGCTTCGCCAAGGCCAGCGTCAGTTTCGATGCCCGGCGGAACACGCTCTATTACCTGCAGGGCCGCCAGCTTCGCGCCGTCGATTTCGACGGCCGCGAGCGCGTCTTGGCGGAGCTGCCGGACGACCAGGTGACCGCCTTCACCCACGTATCAGCCGATGGCAAGCTGATCTGCGTGCCCACCACCGACGAAGCGGCCTTTACCGAGGACGAAGCCTGGACTGAGCGGCACAAGGGGATCGACGCCCGCGTGCGGCGGCTCGGGTTGAATTCCTATCTGCGCGTCTTTTCTACCGAGACGGGCGAGCAGGTGCTGTGCGAGCCGGTGCCCAGCGCCTGGGTCACCCATGTCCAGTTCTCCCCCACCGATTCCAGCGTGATCCTCTACAATCACGAATGGCCGTCAGATTGCGGCATCCGGCGGGTCTGGCTGTGGGACGGCGAGAAGCATACAAGGCTGCGCCAGGAAGGCGAAGGCCGCAGCCGTCTCGACTGGACCTGCCACGAAATGTGGGAGCGCGACGGCAATGCCGTGATCTATCACGGCCTCTATACCGACGGCACCGCCTATGTCGGCCGCGCGCCGGTCGATGGCAGCGAACCGATCGAAATCCGCCTGCCCTCCGACTGGACCCGATACGGCCATTTCACCGTTGGCCCGGACGAAACCATGCTGGTGACCGACGGCTATTATCGCAGCACGGCGAATGACGAGATCAAGGTATCGCCCTGGATTTCGCGGCTCGACCTCGACTGGCCGGGCGGAGCGATCCGCTGGCGCGTACTCGGCCGCTCGGATTCCAACTGGGACAGCCAGGACAGCCATCCCCACCCGATCACCGATGCCGAAGGCAGGTTCGTGTATTTCACGTCCAATGTCGAAGGCCGGCGCGCCGTCTACCGACTGCCCACCGCGCCGGGCGAGCCTGTTGCCGATGTCTCGCTGGGGTCCGCCTGAGACCTATTCCAGCGTCCAGACCGTCTCGCCCTCGACCATGGTCACACCGATCTCGAGCTGCTGCACCGCCGCTTCGCCATCCATATGCTCGGCCAATAGCCGCACAGCCCCACGCCCGATCGCCTCGCGATCGACCTGCGTCGTGCTCAATCGCGGCGTGGCCATGCCGGCCAGTGGTAGATCGTCGAAGCCGACAATCGAGAAGTTCCGTGGCAACGGGCTATCGGCGCCATAGATGCCCTCGAGCATCTCCACCGCGGCAATGTCGTTCCAGATGAAGGCAGCCGTGACGTCATGCTTGCCGGCCAGCAGATCCTCCAGCAATTCCCTGGTATGTCGCTCGTCGGTATTGACGATGGTGCCCACCGCGCCCGGCGTCCTGGCGATGGCCTGCTCGAACCCGCGCTGGCGCTGCCTTATGGTCGGTCGATAGCGATGGGTATAGTGCAGGATCTTGCGGTGCCCGGCATCGAGCAGGCGCTGCGTGGCCATGAAGGCACCGTAGTAATTGGCCGGGGACACCGAGCTGACCCGCATGTTGGGGTCGCTGCCATTGACCAGCACCACCGGCACTTCCGCCTCGGTCGACCAGGCCGCCAGCTCATCCCAGGCATCGATCCCCGCCAGCAGCACGCCGCCGGCATCGGCCTGTGCGATCTGCTTCTTGATGAGGTCCAGCGTCACCGAGGATTCATTGACCAACCGCACGTCGAGCGCCATGCCGGCCGTTTCTGCCTGCGACCGCATGCCCTCGACAATGCCGAAATAGAAGCCGGACAAGCCGCTCGTCGCGCTGCCCAGCGGGACCAGCGCCACGGCTTTCTTGTCCCCGCCCACCGCGGCCAGGCTGTGCTTGCTCTTGTAGCCCAGCGTGCGCGCCATGCGCTGCACGTCACGCCGCACGGCATCGCTGATGCCGATCTCGTTAGCCAGCGCGCGCGAGACCGTACTCACCGAAACGCCGAGGCGTTCCGCGATATCGGCCTGGTTTGCACGTCTTTGGGTCGCCACGGGTCTGCCTCGCTGTCTCATCTACGCAATATTTGCGTTTTTTGAGTAGCGCAAGTCCCTCGACAGATTTATCCCTCATCCAAACAACTTGCCGAGCCAAACCATCTGCGCGCGGTCCTGGAAGGCCTGCCCGCCCTCATGGTTGTTGAATTCGTATTCTTCGATGCTCTTGTCGGCGCCGGCATAGGCATTGTAGGCGCCGTAGACCGTGGAGGGCGGACAGGTCTCGTCCATCACCGCCACCGAGAACAGCGCCGCCGCCTTGGCCTGGCGCGCGAAATTGACACCGTCGAAATAGTTGAGCACCTCGAACACCGTGGCCTTCTTGTCGCGATGCTGCGCCAGGAAGCGCACGATCTCGAGATAGGGGTCACGCGCCGCCTTCTGCACCGCGCGCCGATAGTCGCAGAGGAAGGGCACGTCGGGCATCACCGCCTTGACCCTGGCATCGATCCCCGCCACGGCTAGCGAAATGCCGCCGCCCTGGCTGCCGCCGCAAACCGCGATCCTGTCGGGATCGACAAAGTCCTGCGCCACCAGCATATCCACGGCCCGCACCGCATCGGTGAAGACGCGGCGATAGTAGTAATCGTTCTTGTCCAGGATACCCTTGGTCATCATGCCGGGAATGGAGGGCGTCGTGCCCACCGGGTCGGCCGTGCCGCCCATGGACCAGCCACTGCCCTGCCCGCGCGTATCCATGCGGAAATAGGCATAGCCCGACGCCGCCCAGTGCAATTGCTCATGCGGAAAGCCGCGCCCGCCGCCATAGCCCAGATATTGCACCACCAGCGGCAAGCGGCCCGTGCGGTTCGCGGGCAGCACCAGCCAGCCCTTGATCAGATGGCCGCCAAAACCCGGAAACGTCACATCGAACGCCTCGACCGCCTTCAGCGTGGTCTCGGCCTTGACGATGCCGACCTCGCCCCCGATCGCCCGCGCCTCGGCAAGGGTCGCTTCCCAGAATGCCGAGAAATCCCCGGGCATCTGGACATTGCTCTGATAGGCGCCGAGTTCGGGCTGGATCAGGTCGGGAAAGGGCACGGCAGGACTCCTCGCAAATCACCGGCGCGACCATGCACCGGGGCAACCGGTCATGCCAGATAGCACGCGAAAATTCCTATGGTTTCAGCCCGGCGGGCACCGGCGGGGTCTCGTAGAGCAGCGTGATCTCGATCCGCTCGTTGGCCGCCATATAGGGGTCGTTCGGGAAGAATGGCTCGGCCGTCGAACGGCCCACCACCGAATTGACGTGGTCATCGGCCAGCCCGAACTCACCCAGGATCTGCCGCACCGTATTGGCGCGATCGGCCGACAGTTCCCACGAGCCATAGCGCGGATTGGCATAGACCCCGCCAGCCGCCGTATGGCCCGAAATCCGCACCGGATTCGACAATTTCTGAAGGATCGGCGCAATGGCCGCGATGGCCTTTCGCGTCACCTCGTTGGGATATTTCGACCCTTCCGGGAACATCGGCCGCCCCTCCTGGTCGATGATGCGGATATTGAGGCCTTCCTCGGTCTCCTCGACAATCAGGTTGTCGGCAATTTCGGTGATGGCCGGCATGGCCTGCCAGGCCTGGCGGATGCTCGCCGCGGCGCTGTGGAAGCCCTGATCGTCATCGGCCTTGAGATCGTATTGCGATTCATTGGTGGTTTGGAATTCATTGCCCTGCTGCTGGTCGCGACCGCTCATCGCGCCCGTCACCGTGCCGAATTCCTCGCCCTTGGGCGTCACCGAGGCATCCACCCGTTCCTCAGGCGTCGAGCCCTGCATCAGGGCATCGGAATTATCCAGCGCCGTACCGCCCATCAACCCGCCCGAGCCGCTGGTGGTCGGACTGATATTGGGTGGCGCAAAATAGGAGGCGAGGCCCTCTTTCTGCTCGGGCGTGGTCATGCTGATCAGCCACAGCAGCAGGAAGAAGGCCATCATGGCAGTCACGAAGTCGGCATAGGCGATCTTCCACGCGCCGCCGTGATGGGCGTGCTTTCTCTTCTTGACCTTCTTGATGATGATCGGCTGGTCGAAATTCGCCATTCTGGCTTCCTAAAGTCGGGCCTATGTCGCGGCGGGCAGGTTCGCCGTCGCCTCGTCGATTTCGGCAAAGCTGGGCCGGTCTTCCGACATCAGCGCCTTGCGCGCGAATTCAATGGCCATCACAGGCACCTGGCCGGAAATGTGGGCCAGCAGCCCCACCTTGAGCGACAGGAAATACTTGTCTTCCGCCTCGTAGATATTGCGCAGCGACTGCGCGAACGGCCCGAAGAAGCCATAGGCCACGAAGACGCCAAAAAAGGTACCGACCAGGGCGCCGCCGATCATGTGGCCCAGCACTTCGGGCGGCTCGCTGATGGCGCCCATCGTATGGATCACGCCCAGCACGGCCGCCACGATGCCCAAAGCCGGCGTTCCGTCAGCCAGCGCCTGCATGGCGTTAACGACGCGCTCATTCTCCTGGTGATGGGTTTCCAGTTCTTCGTCCATCAGGGCCTCCATCTCGTGGACGTTGTTGGAGCCCAGCGTCACCATGCGCAGGTAGTCGCAGACGAATTCCACCGCGTGGTGGTTGTTGGCGAAGGTCGGAAAGCGCGCGAACAGCGTCGATTCATGCGGATTTTCGATATGCTGCTCCAGCGCCAGGATGCCCTTGGACTGCACCAGCTTGTAGAGGCTGAACTGCATGCCCAGCAGCTCGACATAGGCCGCCTTGTTGTATTTCGGGCCTTTGAACAGCGTGCCGAACACGCTCAGCGTCTGCTTCAGCACCGGCCCGGTATTGCCGATGACATAGGCGCCCAGGGCGGCGCCGAGAATGATGACGAATTCGAAGGGCTGCCACAGCACATAGAGATGCCCGCCGACCCCCATATACCCGCCGATGACGCTGCCCACGACGATGAGGATGCCGATTAGAAGACGCATTAGACCTGAAACTCACCTTGTGGACGACATCGTTTCCAGGTCGGCATTATCGGTCGGTTTACCTTAACAGCCGGTTTACCCATGGGTTTACGCCCGGTTGCATCATGCCGGCCGGGTCATGCCACAAGGCTTAAGATGGTGGTGGACAGTTGAATTGAATCCCGCCGCACAGGCGGGATCAGGCGAAGCCTAGCCGTGCCAGAACCCGCGCTGGCTGCGGACATTGATGACCTGGCGCAGGAAGACTTCCGCTGGACGATAGTACCAGGCCAGCTCCACCGGCGATTGCGCCGGCCCCAGTGCGGCCGGCTGGAATTCGACGCGCAGCGCGGCGCGCATGGCGCATTCGAGGTAATAGGCCCCGCCGGTCACCAGAAAGATCGCGCTCGCCAACAGGCCTAAACTCACAGCAAGTCCCCCAAATCAATTGCCGTGAAATATAGTCGGATGCGCCACTACCCCAAGAAAAACAACCCGTTAAGCCTAACCGGCTCAAGTCTATCCAATCGGCTTCGGCCATCGCAAATACCGACCAAGCGATGAAGTCCAGACGTTGCTCAGCGTTTTTCGCGCTGTCGCCAGGCGGCAAATTCTGCGGTGAAACGTTCCTGCGTCCTGGGGTAAAGGCCGATGATCGGCGTGCCCGCCTTGACCTGCTCGACCACGAAATCCTCATAGGCAGTCATCTCGACCGCCTCGTCGGCGACCTCTTCGGCAATGGCCTGGGGAATGACGATCACACAATCGTCGTCGCCCACCACGATGTCGCCCGGGAACACGGCCACATCGCCACAGCCGATCGGCATGTTGAGGTCGAGCGCTTCGTGCAGGGTCAGGTTGGTCGGGCTGGAGGGACGGGAATGATAGGCGGGAATATCGAGCGTGCCGATCGTGGCGGCATCGCGAAAACCGCCATCGGTAACGACCCCCGCCACCCCGCGCACCATGAGGCGGGTGACCAATATATCGCCGGCCGAAGCGGCGCGTGGGTCCTTGCGGCTGTCCATTACCAGCACATGGCCCGGAGGGCAGGTTTCGACGGCAACGCGCTGCGGATGTTCGGGATTGCGGAATTCGGCCAGTTGGTTGCGGTCCTCCCGGGCCGGAATATAGCGCAGAGTAAAAGCCGGACCGACCATGTTCCGTCCCTTGGCCCTGACCGGGTGAACACCCTGGATCACCTGGTTGCGCAAGCCACGCTTGAACAGGGCCGTGGCCAGGGTGGCGACGGAAACGGTCGCCAGCTTTTCACGCAGAATTTCATTCATGGCGACATTCCTCGATCGGTCAGGTGAGCTGGTTGGCGGCGATGAAGGCGTCGAGCCTGGCCTGCTGGCTTGATGTCAGCGGCCAGGCCGAGGGCGGTCGGGTCGGCCCGCAATCACGACCCAGCGCCAGCAATGCCGCCTTGACCCCGGTGACATTGGTGCCGTTCATCTCCTCGGCGCGGATGTCCTCGAAGGCTTTCATACCGGCGATGAGCTGGTTGGCCTGCTTGTAATCACCCGCCTCCAGCGCTGCATGGATGGCCAACGAGCGTTCGGGCCAGACATTGATGAGGCCCGAGGTAAACCCACGAGCGCCCACGGCATAAAAGGTCGGCGCCCAGACTTCGGCGAGCCCCCCGACCCAGACGATGCCCGGATCGCAGGCGGCGATCGCCTCGGCGAGCTTGAGCGGGTTGGGCGTCGCCCATTTGACGCCCTTGACGCCCGGACGGGCGCAAAGCTCGGCGATGGCCTTGGTGCCGATGGCATCATTGCGCAGATAGAGCATCATGGGCAGTCCGCCCGACGCATCGGCAATGGCATTCACGTAGTCGATGATGCCGCGCGGCGAGACGAAAGGATCGGGCGGCTGATGCACCATAAGCGCAGATGCACCGGCTGCCGCGGAGGCCTTCGCCAGGGCACAGGCATCGCGCAGCCCGCGCCCAATTCCCGCCAGCAACGGCGCGCGGCCAGCGACCAGCCCGGCCACCTCGCGCACCATGGTCGCCGCTTCATCGGTGGTGAGGGCATAGAATTCGCCGGTATTGCCGTTGACGACAGGCATGTGCAGGCCCGCGCCGAGCGCGCGGTCGAGAATGGGAGCGAGGCGGGCGGGCGCGATATCGCCCTTGGCATCATAGGGAGTGACGAGAATGCCGGAAATGCCGGTCAGCGCCTGATCGAGGGACAGCATGGGAATGGACCTTGATAGCTAGAAAATATCGGGTTCGCCGGCGGCAGCGCCGAAATCGCGTTCGAGGAAATCGAAATCGCAGCCCTTGTCGGCCTGGGTGACATGCTGGCTGTACATCCAGCCCCAACCGCGTTCGAAACGGGGCCCGGGCGGCGACCAGGCCGCGCGGCGCCGCTCCAGCTCGTCCTCGGCAACCAGCATGTCGAGGCGTCGATTGGGCAGATCCAGGCGTACGATATCGCCAGTCTTCAGCAGGGCCAGCGGCCCGCCGACATGGGATTCGGGCGCCACATGCAGCACGCAGGCGCCATAGGACGTGCCGGACATGCGGGCATCGGAAATGCGCAGCATATCGCGGTGCCCCTGCTTGATCAGCGCCTTGGGAATGGGAAGCATGCCCCATTCCGGCATGCCCGGCCCGCCTTTCGGCCCGGCATTGCGCAGCACCAGAACATGATCCGGCGTGATGTCGAGGTTTTCGTCCTCCACCGCATTCTTCATCTCGGGATAGCTGTCAAAGACCAGCGCGGGACCTTGGTGAACGTGGAATTTCACGTCACAGGCCGCCGGCTTGATAACCGCGCCATCGGGACAGAGATTGCCCCGCAGGACCGCCAGCGAGCCCTCGTGATAGACCGGATTCGAGAGCGGCCGGATGACATCGTCATTATAGACCACGGCATCCGCGATATTTTCACCCACCGTCTTGCCGTTGACGGTGAGGCAGGACGTATCAAGCCGGTCGGCAATCTGCTTCATCAATGCCCGCAGCCCGCCAGCAAAGTAGAAGTCTTCCATCAGATAGTCCTTACCCGACGGCCGGACATTGGCGAGCAGCGGGGTTACCCGGCCCAGCGCATCGAGCTCGTCGAGGCCGAGATCGACACCGGCGCGGCGCGCCACCGCTATCAGATGCACCACCGCATTGGTCGAGCAGCCCGTCGCCATGGCAACGATAGCCGCATTGCGCACTGACTCCGCGGTGACGATGCGGGCCGGCGTCAGATCCTCCCAGACCATGTCGACAATCCGCCGGCCACAATCCGCTGCCATGCGGGAATGTCCCGAATCCACCGCCGGGATCGAGGAGGCGCCCGGCAGGGTGAGGCCCAGCGCATCGGTAATGGCCGTCATGGTGGATGCCGTACCCATGGTCATGCATACGCCGGCCGAACGGGCTATGCCGCCCTGCAGGCCCCGCCATTGTTCGTCGCTGACATTGCCGGCGCGCCGCTCGTCCCAGAATTTCCAGGCGTCGGACCCCGACCCCAGCACCGTGCCGGCATAGTTGCCGCGCAGCATGGGGCCGGCCGGCAGGAAGATCATCGGAATGCCGGCAGTGAGCGCCCCCATCACCAGCCCCGGCGTGGTCTTGTCGCAACCGCCCATCAGCACCACGCCATCGAGCGGGTGGGAGCGGATCATCTCCTCGGTCTCCATGGCCAGCAGGTTGCGATAGAGCATGGAGGTTGGCTTGGTGAAACTCTCATCCACCGACAGCGTCGGCAGCTCGACCGCGAATCCGCCGGCCTGCGCCACACCGCGTTTGACCGACTGGACACGCTCGGGGAAATGGCTGTGACACGAATTGAGCTCGGACCAGGTATTGAGGATGCCGATTACCGGCCTGCCCATGAAATCCTCTTCCGAATAGCCCAGTTGCATCAGCCGCGACCGATGCCCGAAGCTGCGCAGATCATCCGGCGCGAACCACCGGGCCGACCGCAGGTCTGCTGCCGTTTTGACCATCATTCTCCTCCGTCGTCGGCCTCTGTGTATGCGCATACATTTTATACTGTCAAGACGACAGGCGATTGGAACCAGAGTTCTCAACGTTGACAGATGACGCCGCTATGCCGCATCAAATGGATGCGCATACAATTCTGCTCCCGATGACTTCACCATTCGCTTTCCGATGTCGAAAACCGCCGGTGCTTGGCGCTTCATTGACGCTGGGGTAAGAGCGTTCCATGACCGATCGCACTAAGGCCACCGATCAGCTTCGCCGCAGCAGCGGAGTCACCATGACCGATGTCGGGCGCCTGGCCGGCGTCTCCCAGGTCACGGTCTCCCGCGCCCTCTCGTCGCCGCAAAAGGTGTCACCCCAGACCTTGCAGCGCATCGAGGATGCTATCCGCCAGACGGGCTATGTGCCCAATGCCGTGGCCGGCGCATTGGCCTCGAACAAGAGCAATCTCGTGGCCGCCCTCATGCCCTCGGTCACCAACATCGTATATTCCAGCATGCTCCATGCCTTTTCGGACATCATGTGGGGCCACGGCTACCAGATCATGTTTTCCGAGACCGGCTTCGATCTCGACCGCGAAGAAAAGGCGATTGCCACCCATCTCTCGCGTCGTCCCGATGCGATGCTGCTCACCGGTATACACCATAGTCCGGGCGCGCGGCGCATGCTCGTCAATACCGGCATTCCCGTAGTGGAAGTCTGGGACATCACCGATACCCCGATCGATTGCTGCGTCGGCTTCTCCCATGCCGGCGCCGGCATCGCCGCAGCGGACTTCGCCATCGGGGCGGGCTATCGGCATGCGGTCACCATCACCGCCGGCGACGAACGCGCCCGCCGTCGCCGCGACGCTTTCACCACCCGCTTCGCCAAGCTGTCGCAGACAGAAGTGCCGGCGGTGGATTTCGACACCTCCGCCTCGCTTGGCCTCGGACGTCAGGCACTGGCCCGGGTTCTGGAACAGGGCGTATCGCCCGGCACGGTGCTGTTCTGCAGTTCCGACCAATTCGCCCAGGGTTTGCTTGCGGAAGCGGCTGCACGCGGGTTGTCGGTGCCGCGGGATATCGCGGTCATCGGTTTCGGTGACCAGGAATTTGCCGCCTATACCGAGCCATCCCTGACCAGTATCCGCATCGACCGCCAGATACTGGGGCAACTGGCCGCCAATGCCCTGGTGGATCGCTTCGCTATCGGCACGACGCTGAACGCCGTTCACGACGTGGGATTTGAACTCGTCCGGCGCGCTTCCGCATGACAATTGCGGCATGAGTCTTATTGTCAGCCGCATTCGCCCTTTCTGCCGGTAGACCGCAAATGCGACAATGAGATACACCTGCCGCTGACGAGGAATCATTCATATTCGTCATCATGCCTGCGATGATGTCTTCATGGCAGAAAGCTGATTCTAAAACATGAGGAACTGAACGCTGGAATTCGATGACATGATGCTTATTGCCCTGATTGGCTTGCCGTTTCTCGGTAGCGTGATTGCAGCACTGCTACCGTCGGGCGCGCGCACCGGGGCGGCGATCCTGGCCGGGTTGGTTGCACTTGTCTGTCTTGCTCTGGCGGTCTTCAGCTATTCCGGCATTGCCGGTGGAGAGGTCGTCCGCCACGACATTGCGTGGCTGCCCGATCTGGGGCTGAACCTGGTTCTCAGGCTGAACGGGCTCTCCTGGCTCTTCGCCATAATGATCACCGGGATCGGCTTTCTCGTCGTGCTCTATGCGCGCTACTACATGTCACCAAAAGATCCGGTGCCGCGCTTCTTCTCTTTCCTGCTGGCCTTCATGGGCGCCATGCTCGGCATCGTGCTGTCGGGCAATCTGATCCAGTTGGTGATGTTCTGGGAACTGACCGGCATCTTCTCCTTCCTGCTGATCGGCTACTGGCACCACAATGCGGGTGCGCGCGACGGCGCGCGCATGGCGCTGATCGTGACCGGCACGGGCGGGTTGGCACTGCTGGTGGCCATGCTGCTCATCGGCCATATCGTGGGCAGCTATGACCTCGATGTGGTGCTGGCTTCGGGCGACACGATCCGCGACCATCCGTTCTACCTGCCGACACTGCTCCTGGTTCTGCTGGCGGCATTCACCAAGAGCGCTCAGTTTCCCTTCCAGTTCTGGCTGCCGCGGGCCATGGCGGCGCCGACGCCGGTCTCGGCCTATCTGCACTCGGCCACCATGGTGAAGGCCGGTGTCTTCCTGCTGGTCCTGCTTTGGCCGGTCATGGCGGGAACCCAGGCCTGGCAGTTGATCGTCACCTATACCGGCCTTGCCACCCTGCTGATCGGCGCCTATTCGGCGATTTTCCAGCAGGACCTCAAGGGCGTGCTGGCCTATTCCACCATCAGCCATCTCGGTCTCATCACCGCCCTTATCGGCATGAGTTCGCCGCTGGCCCTGGTGGCCGCCATTTTCCATATCGCCAACCACGCCACGTTCAAGGCGTCGCTCTTCATGGCGGCGGGCATCATCGACCACGAAACCGGCACGCGCGATATCCGCCGCCTCAGCGGGCTATTCCGCTTCATGCCATTTACCGCGACCCTGGCCATGGTCGCCGCGGCCGCCATGGCGGGCGTACCGCTGCTCAACGGCTTCCTGTCCAAGGAAATGTTCTTCGCCGAAACCGCCATCAAGAACACCAACCCCTTCGTCGATGTCTCCCTGCCCTTCGCCGCCGTCCTGGGAAGCCTGTTCGCGGTCACCTATTCGCTGCGCTTCATTCATGGCGTCTTCTTCGGCCCGCCGCCGACCGAGCTCGACCGCGTACCCCATGAGCCGCCGGCCCTGATGCGCCGGCCCATCGAAATCCTGGTGTTGATCTGCCTTCTGGTCGGCATCATTCCCGGCGTTGCCATCGGCCCCTATCTCGGCGCGGCAGTACTCTCCGTGTTGGGGCCGGAGGCGCCATATTACAGCCTCGCCATCTGGCACGGCTTCACCACGCCGCTGTTGATGAGCCTGGTGGCGCTTGTCGGCGGAGTGCTGCTCTATTTCCTGCTGCAGAAATACCTGGCGCGGGGCATCGACGGAGCGCCGCTGATCGACGACCTGATCGGCCCGCGCACGTTCGAGCGCCTCCTCATCCTGCTCTCGGTGCGCTGGGCCAAGACGCTCGAACGCGTCTTCGGTACGCGGCGGCTGCAGCCGCAGTTGGCCATATTGGTCGGCATTGCGGTCGTGGCCGGGGCTGCCCCATTCCTTGGCGCTTCCGGCAGGGTCAGCCTCTCGCTCGAAGGCGCCGATCTGGCCCTGGCGCTGGTCTGGGTGATCGGCACGACCTGCGCCATTGGCGCCGCGATTCAGGCAAAATATCACCGGCTGGCCGCGCTTATGCTGATGAGCGGCGCCGGGCTGGCCACCTGCATCACCTTCGTCTGGTTCTCGGCGCCCGACCTGGCATTGACCCAATTGTTGGTCGAAGTCGTCACCACCGTCCTGATCCTGCTGGGCCTGCGCTGGCTGCCCAAGCGCCGGCAGGATGCCAATATCGACGTGGCCAAATCGCGCGGGGCCCGGTTCCGGCGCGCCCGCGACGTGGCCCTCGCCATCATGTCGGGTACCGGCCTGGCCTTCATGGCCTATGCGGTCATGACCCGTGACGCTCCCCGAAGCATTGCCAGCTTCTTCGTGGAAAATGCCTATGCGCTGGGCGGCGGGCACAATGTGGTCAACGTCATCCTCGTCGATTTCCGCGGCTTC
The DNA here is from genome assembly GCF_024707105.1 of Devosia ginsengisoli. Classification (GTDB taxonomy): domain Bacteria; phylum Pseudomonadota; class Alphaproteobacteria; order Rhizobiales; family Devosiaceae; genus Devosia; species Devosia ginsengisoli_A. The sequence goes on from NZ_JANQAJ010000009.1 coordinate 113,652, forward strand.
GATACTTTGGGCGAGATCACCGTGCTCGGTATCGTGGCACTGACGACATTCGCCCTGCTACGACGCTTCCGCCCCGCGGCGGACAGTATCGAGCGTCCCGAGCAGCAGGTCATCCAGAGCGGTTTCGAGGGACAGCGCAGCGCCGATGCCGAAGGCACGATCCTGTCCGATTTCCTGTTCGTGCCATCGGTCATCATGCGCTGGCTGTTCCCTGTCATCATCGTGTTGGCGATCTACCTGTTCCTGCGCGGGCACGATCAGCCGGGCGGCGGCTTCATCGCCGGAATCACCATGTCGATCGCCTTCGTGCTGCAATATCTCGCCGGCGGTACGCGCTGGGTCGAAGACCGGCTGCGTATCCTGCCTACCTACTGGATCGGCGCCGGCCTGTTGCTGGCGCTGCTCACCGGCCTCGGCTCGTGGCTGTTCGGCTATCCGTTCCTCACGACGAGCTTCCGCTATCTCGACCTGCCGCTGTTCGGCAAGATACCCATGGCGACGGCACTATTGTTCGACCTCGGCGTCTTCATCCTCGTCGTTGGCGCAACCGTGCTGATCCTCGTTGCGATCGCCCACCAATCCATCCGCGGCGCCAAGCCTGCACGATTGCGGCCGGCGCGTGTCGACACCCCGCCCGCCACGAATGCGGAGGCCGAGTGATGGAAGCAATCCTGGCAATCAGTATCGGCGTCCTCGCCGGTTCGGGCGTGTGGCTGCTGCTGCGCCCCCGCAGCTTCCAGGTCATTATCGGGCTGTCGCTGATATCCTATGCGGTCAATCTCTTCATCTTCAGCATGGGCGGGCTGAAGACTGACGCGGCGCCCATCGTCGATGGCATTGCCGATGCGTCCGCCTATGCCGATCCGGTGCCGCAGGCGCTGGTGCTCACGGCCATCGTCATCGGCTTTGCCATGACCGCACTTTTCCTCGTCGTACTGCTCGCCGCCCGCGGCCTGACCGGTACCGACCATGTCGACGGGCAGGAACGCTGATGATGGAAAGCCTGTTCGCCCACATCGCCATCCTGCCCATCGTGCTGCCGATGCTGGCCGGCATCGTGCTGGTGCTGATCGAAGATCGTCATCACCGGACCAAGCTGGTCATCGATATCGTCGCCACCGTTCTGCTGCTTGTCGTGGCGCTGGCGCTGCTGGTCAACGTCAACAATGGCGGACCGAACCTCAGCACCTACCGGCTCGGCGACTGGCCGGTGCCGTTCGGCATCGTGCTGGTGGCTGATCCTTTGGCCGCGCTCATGGTGCTGCTGACCGCTATCCTGGCGCTGAGCACGATCGTCTTTTCGGTCGCCCGCTGGCACCGCGCCGGCTCGCATTTCCACAGCCTGTTCCAGCTTTTGCTGATGGGGCTGAACGGGGCCTTTCTCACCGGCGACCTGTTCAATCTCTTCGTGTTCTTTGAAGTGCTGCTGGCCGCGTCCTACGGCCTAATGCTGCATGGCTCGGGTACGGTGCGGATCAAGGCTGGCCTGCACTATATCGCCGTCAACCTGGCCACCTCGTCGCTGTTCCTGATCGGCGTGAGCCTCATCTATGGGGTGACCGGCACGCTCAACATGGCCGACCTGGCGCACCGCATTCCGCTGATCCCCGAAGAGAGCCGCATGCTGTTCGAGGCTGGCGCCGCGATCCTGGGCATCGCCTTCCTGGTCAAGGCCGGCATGTGGCCGCTGAGCTTCTGGCTGCCGACCACCTATGCGGCGGCCAGCCCGCCGGTGGCGGCGATGTTCGCCATCATGAGCAAGGTCGGCATCTATGTGGTGCTGCGGCTGTCATTGCTGCTGTTCGGCGAAGGCGCAGCGGCGCATCCGGGCGAACAATGGCTGCTCTATGGTGGCATAGCGACCATAGCCTTCGGCACTGTCGGCGTGCTGTCCTCGCAGGCAACGGCCCGCATGGCAGCGTTCTGCGTATTGGTATCGTCGGGCACGCTGCTGGCCATGATCGGCTACGAGAATGCCGGGGTGACCGCCGGTGCGCTCTATTACCTCGTCAGCTCGACGCTCGCCCTTTCCTGTATGTTTCTCCTTGCCGAACTGGTGGAGCGCGGCCGCAGCAGCGAAGCGGACGTCCTGGCCGTGACGCTCGAGGCATTCGGTGACGACGAGGAGCCGGCTCACGACGAAGAGATCGGCATTGCCACCCCGCTGACCCTGGCCATGCTGGGCATCGCCTTTCTGTGCTGCGCGCTGGTGATTGCCGGCATGCCGCCATTCTCGGGCTTCATCGCCAAATTCGCCATGATCGGTGCCGTGCTCAATCCGCAGGGGTTGGGCGCGAGCGTCGGCATCTCCATCACGAGCTGGGTGCTGGTGGCGCTGCTGATCATTTCGGGGCTGGCAGCGACCATCGCCATGCTGCGTGCGGGCATCAATATTTTCTGGGTAACATTCGACGGCGAAGTGCCGCGCGTCAGCATTGCAGAAATGCTGCCGGTTCTGCTGCTGCTCGGGCTCTGCGTGATATTGACCGTGCTGGCCGGCCCGGCCATGGGCTATATGCAGGCCACTGCGCAATATCTGCACGTGCCGACCGACTATGTCGGCGCCTTGCTCGGTGAGGGGGGCATGCCATGAGACGCCTGCTGCCCTATCCCCTGCTTTGGGCCGGCCTCTTTGCCATGTGGCTGCTGCTCGCCGGCAGCCTCGCACCGGGACAGATACTGCTCGGCGCCATTATCGCCACCCTTGCCTGCCGGGCCGTTGTGCTGCTCGATCCGCCCAAGGCGCGCATGCGCCGGCCGGGCACTATCCTGCGGCTGATCGGCACTCTAATCGTCGATATCGTGGTGTCCAACATTGCCGTGCTCAGGCTGATCCTGAGCGGCCGGCAGCCGCGCTCTGCATTCGTGACGATCCCCCTCGATCTGGAAGACCCGAACGGCCTCGCCATCCTGTCAGGCATCGTCACCGCCACACCGGGCAGCGCCTGGATCCACTATGACTCGATCCTGCACAGCGTAACGATCCATATTCTGGATACCGAGGATCCGGAGGCCTGGGCCGCAACGCTCAGACGCGATTACGAACAGCGGCTGGTGGAGATTTTCCAATGAGTGCGAGCATCATCTTCTGGGCGGTATCGGCAGCGCAGGTCATGCTGGCGCTGGCCATGGCGGCGGCCTGCTGGCGGTTGCTGCGCGGCCCCCGCGCGCAGGATCGCGTGCTGGCCGTGGACAGCCTCTATCTCAGCGCCATGCTTCTGCTGGTCACGGTCGGTATCCGCACCGAAAGCCTGTTCTATTTCGAGGCCGCCCTGGTGATCGGCATGCTCAGCTTCGTCTCCACAGTGGCGCTAGCCAAGTTCCTCATGCGCGGCGAGGTGATCGAATGAGCGCATTGTCGGCACTTCCCGAATGGGCGGCGATACTGGTCGCGATACTGGTCCTGGCTGGCGCCGCCATCACCCTGATCGGCACGGTCGGGCTGATCCGGTTCCCCACCTTCTACATGCGCATCCACGCGCCGACCTTGGGCAGTAGCCTGGGCGCCGCGCTAGTGTTGCTCGCATCCTCGCTGTATTTCTCGATCGCGCTCGCACGGCCCATGCTGCACGAAGTACTGATCTTCGCATGCATCATCGTCACCACCCCGATCACCCTGATGCTTCTCGCCCGCTCGGCGCTCTATCGCGACAGGGCGGAGGGAAATGACGGCATACCGGCCATCGAACCGGTCAACCGCGACGACAACTGACGCATGCCTGAAAAACAAAAACCCCCGGTTTCCCGGGGGTTTAAAATGGTAGCGAAGCCCAGATTTGAACTGGGGACACACGGATTATGATTCCGCTGCTCTAACCAACTGAGCTACTCCGCCCCAAGGGGCAGCACGGGTTTCCCCGAGCGACGCGCACTAACTAAGTTTAGCGCGGCGCGGTGTCAAGCACCAGAGGACCTCAATGTCGTCGCCCGGCAGGGCTGGCCACGGCATCGCGCACCATTGCCAGATCGGCCTCGAATTTTGCCTGTTCCAGCGCCCGCGCCTCGGGGTCGCGGATACGCAGCAGATAGGATGGATGATTGGTGACGAAAAGCGTGGTTCCGTCCGCCAGCGTCATCGGTGTCCCGCGCAGCCTGCCGATGGTGACGCCCTTGCCGAGCAGGCTTTGCGCAGCCGTGGCGCCCAGCGCGACGATGACCCTGGGCCGCACGAAACCGACCTCGAGGTTGAGCCAGAATTTGCAGGCCTGGATTTCGCCGGCATCTGGTCGCTGATGCAGTCGGCGCTTGCCGCGTGGCGTGAATTTGAAATGCTTGACTGCATTGGTGACATAGACACGGGCGCGATCGATACCGACCTTCTCCACCGCCTCATCCAGCACGCGTCCCGCCGGCCCGACAAAGGGCCTTCCGGCCAGGTCTTCCCGATCGCCGGGCTGTTCGCCGACGAACATCACTTCGGCCCGCTCCGGCCCTTCGCCAAACACCGCCTGCGTCGCATCCTTGTAGAGCGGACAGCGCCGGCAGCCCTGCACAGCCGCCCGCGCCTCGGCGAGGCTGGCAATGTCTTCATAGTCCTCTTCGGCAATGGTCGCACCACGCCGACGGCGCGCGACCTGCTGGTTTTTTTCGGGGTGAACGGTCATCATCGCCTCCATCGCTTCATGACAAGCAATGACTTCCGAGCGGTAGCGGTTGCGTTGCCGTGATCCACGTCAATCGTTCACGAATCGATATCAGTCTGTCGGAATTGTAGCGCTGCCAAATCCGTCGTGGGTCCATTACATTTTGGTCAACACAAGGCGCGACACCAGCGCCACTTCAGGAGACACGATCATGACCATCGAACTCGGAGGCATTCATCACCTCACAGCGGTTACAGCAGAGGCGAAGCAGAACCTGGCCTTCTATACCAAGACTCTGGGCATGCGGCTGATCAAGAAGACGGTCAACCAGGACGACACCACGGCCTATCACCTGTTCTATGGCGACGGCGTGGCCTCGCCCGGCGCCGACCTGACCTTCTTCGATTTCCCCGCCGCCCGCGAACAGCGCGGCAACCACACGGTCGGCCGCACCGGCCTGCGCGTCGATAGCGAGGACAGCCTCAACTGGTGGAAGAACCACCTGCAGGAGCACAATGTCGGCACGTCAGCCATCAAGGAACGCAATGGCCAGCTCTCGCTCGATTTCGAGGATTTCGAAGGCCAGCGCTTCCGCATGGTGATCGACAGCGCCAACAAGGTCGTGCCCTGGGCCAAGTCGCCCGTGCCGGCAGAGCGGCAGATCATCGGCTTGGGGCCGATCACCCTGTCGGTGCCGCGGCTCGACCGCACCGAGCGCGTGCTGACCGAGGTCATGAACATGCGCAAGGTGCGCGAATATACCATGACCAGCCATACGCCCGAGACCCATGTCTACGAAATGGGCCCCGGCGGCCCCGGCGCCGAACTGCATGTGGTGGTCGATCCTGCCCTGGCTCCGGCCCGACCCGGCGCCGGTGGCGTCCATCACGTCGCCTTCCGTACGCCGGACCAGGACAGTCTGCGCCAGTGGATCGAGCGGGTCGGCCGCGCCGGCCTGCGCAATAGTGGGGAGGTGGAGCGCTTCTACTTCACCTCGCTCTATTTCCGCGAGCCCAACGGCATCCTGTTCGAGATTGCCACCGACGTGCCCGGCTTTGCCGCTGACGAGCCGATGGAAACGCTCGGGGAGAGCCTGGCTTTACCGCCTTTCCTCGAAGGGCGTCGGGCGAGTATCGAGGCGGGTTTGAAGCCGCTGGTTTAAAAACAAAGGCCGGGAGCAATCCCGGCCTTTCTACCACGCCTCATGTTGTGGCTAAGCTCTGCCTACTCGCACGCCTCACTACTCGCGCTGACATCGCACCGATCGCTAGCCGTATCCGGCTTCAGCAGGCTGGCCGTCTGCACCAGTTGGATGAATTCGGCACGATAGCCGCTCTCATCGTCGCCCTTGCCCGAACGGGCCAGGGCTTCGATTTCGTCCCAATCGATGGCCGAGCCATAATTGGACCCCTTGAGCTTCTGCCCGAAAGCGGCCACGGCCGCGGCAAAGCGCATGTCGTCGCTGACTTCGCCGATATCGCCGTAGACCACTTCCGGCGTTACCGGCTGTTCGATCAACTGGCTGACATCGCTGTTCGGCAGCTTGTAGCGCATGCGCAGGAACGCGATCTCGTCATCGCTGCCGGTATCAGCCTGGGCGCCATAGCGTAGTGGGTCGATCAGTTCGCCGCCCGAACCAACCGGGGTGATCTCATAGATCGCTGTCACCGTGTGGCCAGCGCCGATATCGCCGGCATCCACCGCGTCATTGTTGAAATCCTCGCGGTTGAGCGCGCGGGTCTCATAGCCGATCAGCCGGTATTCGCTGACTGCGGCCGGGTTGAACTCGACCTGGATCTTCACATCCTTGGCGATCATGTCGAGCGTGCCGCCCATTTCCTCGACCAGCACCTTCTGGGCCTCGCGGAAGCTGGAAATGTAGCTGGCATTGCCATTGCCGTTCTGCGCCAGCGCCTGCATCGTCGCATCATCGAGATTGCCGCGGCCGAAGCCCAGCACCGACAGCGTCGTTCCGCTATCGCGCCTGGCCTTGATGAAGTCCTCGAGGTCATCGGGGTTGTCGATGCCGACATTGAAATCGCCATCGGTCGCCAGGATCACGCGATTCGTGCCCCCGGCCACCCGACCCTGCTCGGCCAGCCGATAGGCCAGCTCGATCCCCGCCGCGCCCGCCGTGCTGCCGCCGGCCGCAAGCTGGTCCAGCGCCCCGGAGAATCTTCGCCTTTTCCGTCGCCACGGTCGGCTCCAGCACCACGCCGGCCGAGCCGGCATAGACCACGATGGACACGGTATCATTGGCCGAGAGCTGGTCGACCAGCAGGCCAAAGGCACGCTTGAGCAGCGGCAGCTTGTCCGCCTCGTCCATCGAGCCTGACGTATCGATCAGGAAGACCAGGTTGCTCGGCTTGTCCTCGCCGGCATCGGGCACATAGCCCTTGATGCCGATCTGCAGCAATTGCGTCTTCGGATTCCACGGCGTCGGATAGACGCCAATCGTCGGCTTGAACGGCACCTGGGCGCTGTCGGCGGCCGGATAGGCATAGGGGAAATAGTTGATCATCTCTTCGATGCGCACCGCATCGGGCTCGGGCACATAGCCATCTTCCAGCATACGGCGCACATAGGAATAGCTGGCCGTGTCCACGTCGATCGAAAAGGTCGAAACCGGCTCCTCGGCCACCGCCTTGAGGCGCTGTTCGTCGAAGCTGGTAAAGGCGTCGCCGCTGGGCTGCGGCTGCATGGCGATCGACGGCATCGGCGCGGGCGAAGGCATGTAGAGCGCCTCGCTTTCCGCCATCCGGGCGGCAGGGGCCGCGCCAATCGACATCTGCTGCTTGGGAACGATACCGGCATTGCCGCCCGCCTGGGGCGCCACCGCATCCCGCGCTATATCGCTATCGGCAAGGCTATCATTCACCGGCGTCGGTTCCGGCGCAGTGACAGTTGTGCTGGTCGCGGGCGTCTCAGCCAGCTCTTCGGTCGCGGCCAGTTCGGTTGGTGGCTCGACCAGTGCCGGCTGCTGCACGGCGACACCGGTCGGCGCCGTCATCGAGGTGGTCGAATAGAGCTGATAGCCAAGCGGCAGGACCAGCAGGGCAATGGCGGCAGTGCCGATGGGGAGACGCATGTCCATGATCGTTTTCCCTTTCCAGGAAGTGATGATGGACGTGAGACGCTGGCCCCAGTGATTTCCTTGGGACGCGGTTTCGTTTTTTTTTCTGCGCGGCCTCGAAGGCCGCCACACCAGCCGCCAGCGCACGCTTTTTTCGCCTCGGCGCGCGGATCGGGCGCGGCTGTGCCTTTGAGCCTGTTCAGTGGATCGTCATGCATATTGTCATCGCTCATAGCAGCCCCCTCAGGGTCTTGCGCGCCTCATGCACGTGCCAGGAGACCGTGGCCTCGCGCACGCCCATGATTTCGGCCGCCGCCGCATGGCTCAATTCCTCCGCATAGACCAGCAGCACCGCGTCGCGCTGCTTTTCCGGCAATTGCCGCACCGCCGCCCAGAGCTGGCGACTGGTTGCCGCCTCTTCCTGCTCGGCCGGCTGGTCCTCGGGCACTATCTCGGCATAGGCATCGGCATATTTGCCCCGCCTCTTGCCGGCCCGTTGCATGTCGCGCACCGCATTGAGCGTGATCCGGTAGACCCAACTCGAAAAGGCGCTGCGTCCATCGAAGCCTGATATGGCGCTGCCCAGCTTCACGCAGACATCCTGCGCGACATCCTCGGCATCGGTGCGGTTGCCGCACCATTTCCAGGCCGTGCGATGGATGAGGTCATAGTGGTCCTCGATCAGCTCGGCAAAAGCCTCGGCATCGCCATTCTGCGCGCGCGCGACCAGCGCCCGCGTCACCGCCTGCGCCGCCTCGATCGGAGCTGCGGCAGTCAGTCCCATCACCAAGCCATGCACCCGTGCCTACCTTTGGCGCTATTGTAATGGTAAGACGGCGCCCGAAACGCGATCCTTGGGTCGTATGCGCAGATTTATTTTTGAGGCCGATGATGGACGAACCCAAGCTGAGCCCTTTCGCGCTGACCCGCTCGCGCATCGTCCTGCTGGTGCTCGGCGCCATCCTGGTGCTGATCGCCATCTCGACAGCCATGGGCGGCCTGTCTTCCTATCAGGAACTCAAGGAAGCCAGCGCCGCGGCGCAAGCAGAGACATCAGCACAATAGTCCGGGCTTCCCCTCTCCCCTTGCGGGGAGAGGGATAGAAAATCTGCGTTCAGCAGATTTGCGAGGGTGAGGGGTGCTGCGCCCTCCCATGCTTCAATACACCTGGAGATAACCCCTCATCCGCCCTTCGGGCACCTTCTCCCGCGAGGGGAGAAGGTGGCATGGTGGCTGTGGCGCGTTACGCCGCAAACACCTGCGGCACGGCCTCGGCGATAAAGCCGCCGCCCCACACTTCGGACGTGGCGGTATCGTCGGCATAGAACACGCAGGCCTGCCCCGGCGAAATGCCGTATTCGCCTGATACCAGGGTCACGAACACCTCGCCATCCCGGCTCTGGATCACCGCCGGCTGCGGCCCGCGGGTCGAACGCACCTTGACCTCGACCGGGGCGCCGTTGCCTGTGCTCATCTCGCCGAGCGGCCTGGCACCCAGCCAGTTCACGTCGCGCAGGCGCACCGTATGGGTCTTGAGCGCCTCGCGCGGACCGACGATCACGCGGCCCGTCTTGTGCTCGAGCTTGACCACGTAGAGCGGCTCGCCCGCGGCCACGCCCAGCCCCTTGCGCTGACCGATCGTGTAATTGACGATCCCTTCATGCGTGCCCAGCACACGGCCATCGAGGTGGACGATCTCGCCACGTGCCACCGCCTCTGGATGCATCTTGCGAATGATGTCGGCATACTTGCCCTGCGGCACGAAGCAGATGTCCTGGCTATCGTGCTTGTCGGCGATTTCGAGCCCCATGTCGCGGGCCAGTTCGCGCACCTCGACCTTGCTCATGCCGCCCAGCGGAAAGCGCAGATAGTCGAGCTGCTCCTGCGTGGTGGCAAACAGGAAATAGGTCTGGTCGCGCTCGGCATCGACCGGGCGGAACAACTGCCGCCTGCCGTCTTCGCCCAGCCGGGACTGGACGTAATGGCCGGTGGCCAGCACGTCGGCGCCGAGGTCGCGCGCCACCTCCATCAGGTCGACGAACTTGACCGACTGGTTGCAGGCAATGCACGGCACCGGCGTCTCGCCCTGCTGATAGGCATTGGCGAAAGGCGCAATCACACTCTTCTTGAAGCGCTCTTCGTAGTCGAGCACGTAATGGGGAATGCCCAAAGCCGCCGCCACGCGGCGCGCATCGTGGATATCCTGCCCGGCGCAGCAGGCGCCCTTGCGGTGGATGGCCTCGCCATGATCGTAAAGCTGGAGGGTGACGCCGACGACGTCATAGCCCTGGCGGGCCAGCAGGCCGGCAACGACCGAGGAATCCACGCCCCCGACATCGCGACGACGACGCGCGTGTCTTCGGGACGCTTGGCAATATCAAGCGAGTTCAGCATCTTTCCAGTATCCGGTTGGGTTCAAGGGCCAGCGGACGAATTGAATTCGGGCTTCTACGCCTTTCCCTCGCCCCTCGCAACATTTGCCCGGCAGCTTTTGCCGCCTGCGCCTGCCAGCCGCTCGGCAGGCCGAGCTCGATCAGAACCAAGCAATTGAATTATAACGATTTTTCTATCAGCGCCAACTTGGCACCGGGCTTGCATCACTCTTGTCGGATTAGTCTCTTTGTTATGGGGCGCCTTCGTGGCATCACATCTGACCGTTACGACCACCACTGCCGGCGTCAGCAACAGCAAGAGCCTCAGCGCCTCTGCCGGCGCCGAAGGCCCGACCGACGTCTTTGCAGCTTTGCTCGGCACCGCCGCCCCCAAGACGAATACGGAAACACCGAAATCCTCCGAAGCCGGCCTCGGGCTCGGCAACGTAGTCAATCTGTCGCTCGGCTTCGGGGACGAAGGCGAGCAGGAGCAGGAGTCTGCCGACGCCGTGGCCGCCGCCATCGACGCGGTCGTGCCCTTCCCGGGCGCGATGGAGGCCGTACCTGCTCTCGCCGACATCGCCAATACCCTGGCCGACCTCCAGGCCAGGCTCGATGCCGGCGAAGCGCTCGATCCCGAAACGCTGAAACAGCTCGAAGCCGCGCTGGCCGACCTGGCCGCGACGCTCGATATCGATCTCGATGCCCTACCCTCGCTCGATGACCTCACCGCGCTCGTCACCGATATCCAGCCCGATGACACCAGCTTTGCCGCGCGCCTGACCGCCGCCTTCGGGCCTATTGCCGAAACCCTGTTCAGCGGCTCGGCTGCGCCAGAGGCGGATGCGGACCTCTCGGCGCTGATCAAATCGATCGGCGAAAAGCTCGCTGCCTTGCTTTCCTCACTCAACAATGGCGGGCTTGAAGCCGATCGCATGGCGCAGCTCGAACTCGCGGCCAATGCCGATACCGACCTCGAAGCTGCCCTCGCCCGACTGCTCAAGCCTACGGTCACCGTCGATGCCAGCGCCGCCGCGCCGGCATTGGCTACGCCCGAACTCAAGCTGACCGAACCCGCCCTGACCGGGAAGGCCAGCGCCACACCGGACACTGCCGAAACGCCCGACGCACCGAAGCCGGCCTCGACCATTGCCGATACAGGCGGCAAACCTGCCGATCGCGGCGACACGGCGCCCAATGACAGGAAGCCGGCGGACAACCGTCCGCTCGCCGCTACGGTCGACAAGCAGCCCGATGCGCAGGCCAATCCACAGCCGGTCCAGGCGGCCCGCGTCGATATCGTGGCCGCGCCGCGCGTGGTGCAGGCCGGCTACCAGACCAGCCAGCAGCAGCTCAACCTGCCCCAGTTGGCCTTCGAGATCGTCCGCCAGGTCAATGATGGCAATACCCGCTTCCAGATCGTCTCGATCCGCCCGAACTGGGCCGCATCGACGTCAAGCTCGATATCGACAAATCAGGCCAGGTCCATGCCCGGCTGACCGTGGAAAAGGCCGAAACACTCGACCTGATGCAGCGCGACCAGCGCGGCCTGGAACGCGCCCTGCAGCAGGCCGGCCTCGACGGCGCCAAGACCAATCTCGAATTCTCGCTCAAGCAGAACCCCTTCAGCGGGCAACAGGGGCAGGACGGCAGCGATGGCCGTACCCCGCTCTTCGGCGACGAGGTCTCGGCCGAGGCCGACGACATTGCGCCCCCCACAGTCAACCTCTACCGCGGCAGTCTCAGTGCCAGCGGCGTCAACATCATCGCGTAAGGAGCAGGTGCCATGGCAGTCGATGGCGTTTCGGGCAGTTCAAGCACCAGCCAGATGGCGAGTTCGCGCTCGACCATCGCGGACAATTTCGACACGTTCCTCAACATCCTGACGACCCAGCTCAAGAACCAGAATCCGCTGGACCCGCTGGATACCAATCAGTTCACCGCCCAACTGGTGCAGTTCACCGGCGTCGAGCAACAGCTCAAGACCAACGATTTCCTCGAAACGCTGATGCTGTCGAGCCAGAATACCGCCAAGTCCGACGCCGTCTCCTATATCGGCAAGGAAGTGACGTCATCGGGCCGGACGGGCGAGCTCACCAAGGCCAATGCCGTATTCTGGGCCTATAGCGCCGCAGCCAATGCCGCCAACGCCACCGTCACCATCAAGGATGCCACCGGCCAGACCGTCTATACCGAGACCGGCCCCCTCAGCGCCGGCCCCGGTACGTTCCGCTGGGATGGCATGGGCAGCGACGGCAACCTGAAGCCGAACGGCGTCTATACGATCGACATCCAGGGCACAGATGCCAACGGCCAGATCGTCAGGATCAGCACCGCTTCGATCGGCGTCGTGACCGCCGTCGACTTCACCGGCGACGTGCCGCTGCTGACGGTGGGCTCACGCCGCGTGGCGATTACCGACGTGACCGACGTGCGTATCCCCGATGTGACCGCGCCGGTGGATCCGGAACTGGATGAAGAGGCGACCTGATCATCGGGCGGCCGACGGCAGTCTTCGGACAAGTCGATTCAATGCCTTGAAATCCAAGACCATTCTTAACCTGTTGTAAGTTTCCCCTTAGTCGAATTTTAAGGCCGTTGGCCTACTCTCTTCCTCATATGGTCAGGTTGAGTAGAGAGTAAAATGACCGTACAGATGCGACCTCGCGTTAAGTACGTTATCGGACCGGACGGTAGTCCGCTCACGATTGCAGACCTTCCTCCCGCCAATACGCGGAGGTGGGTCATCCGCCGTAAAGCCGAAGTCGTCGCTGCTGTGCGCGGCGGGCTGCTCAGCCTCGAAGAGGCGTGCGACCGCTATACGCTGAGCGTCGACGAATTCCTCAACTGGCAGGCCGCCATCGACAAACATGGCCTTGCCGGTCTGCGGACCACCTGGATTCAGCACTACCGCGAAGGGTGAGGCGCGGCCCGTAGGGACAAATCGTTCCGGTGGAACGATTTGAGCGTCGAACGCCCTGAGCCTTGCGAAGGGCCGGTAGCCGAATTCAGTATAGTTTCAAAGCCCGCCGGGGAAACTCGGCGGGCTTTGTGTTTTCAACATTGGACTGGCGGTGGGGGAGGAAAGGCAACTGTCTGGTTCTGGCGTAGATGAGCCGTAGCCTGCCCTTCTCGCCAAAAGCCTATGTTGACCAGATACAGGTGACGGCCTACCAATTGCTGCATGAAGATTGAAAAAGGCCTTGTTGTAGTAGGTGGGCGCATGGGCACGGCAGCGTAGCTGTCAGGCGAAAGCACCCATGCGCGATAAATCCAGCCCCAAGCGGGGCTTTTTTATTGCCCGTCCACTCTTCAAGTTTAGCGGTCATCATTGTGCGAACTGCATCATCCAAGCCTCGTCTTTCGACACTGATCCTGTTGTCGGCACTCGCCATTCTACCGATCAATTTCTTTCTCCCGTCACTGCCAGGCATGGCCACCGAGTTCGATGTTCCCTACGGGATCATGGGCCTTTCCCTGGCAGCCTATGCTGGGGTGTCGGCGTGCCTTCAACTTGTTCTTGGTCCGCTTTCTGACCGGCTCGGTCGCCGCCCGGTGATCCTTTGGGCACTGGCGATTTTCATCGTCGCGACGATCGGATGCGCCATGGCTCCCGATGCGTGGACCTTCCTCGCCTGCCGGATGGTCCAGGCCATAATTGCCCCGACATATGCGGTGTCGCTTGCCACTATCCGCGACACCACCAGCAGGGAGCAGGCCGCAGGTCAGTTTGGCTATCTGGCCATGGCGTGGGCCATAGCGCCCATGCTCGGGCCAATGGTTGGTGGACTGCTGGATCAGGCGTTCGGCTGGAGAGCCAGCTTCTATATGCTCGCATGCTTCGGAGCTGCGGTTCTGGTCTTGTGCTGGACCGATCTGAACGAAACGAACCATACGCCCTCAAACACGATGGCCGAACAGTATCGGGCCTATCCTGAACTTCTCGGCTCGAAGCGCTTCTGGGCATACTGCATCTGCATGGCCTTCTCGGTTGGCGCCTTCTACGCCTTCCTTGCCGGTGCCCCGCTGGCCGCTTCGGCCTTTGATCTGTCGCCAGCGGTTCTGGGTCTTTACATGGGCTCGATTACCGGTGGCTTCATGGCCGGCAGCTTTCTCGCCGGGCGGCTTGCCGGCAGGATACCCATGACCACCATATTGGTTGCCGGACGAATCGTGGCCTGCGCCGGCCTGCTATTCGGCCTCGTCCTGTATGTTGCGGGCATCGGGCATGTACTGGCATTGTTCGGGCCCTGCCTGTTTGTTGGTGTGTCGAACGGCCTTACGCAACCGAGCGCTAACGTTGGAGCGATTTCTGTGCGCTCGACCCAGACGGGAAGTGCCGCTGGTTTGGCCGGTGCGATTACGGTCGCTGGTGCCTCCACCATGGCTGCGTTCGCGGGCGCGGTTTTGACCGAAGAGAATGCTCAGCCTGGCCTGTTCCTCGTAATGTTAGCCTCAGCGACCGTTGCCCTAAGCGCAGCCCTACTCGCCCGAAATCTCGAGAGCGCTGCGCCCAGTTCAACATAATCGAGGCAGAACCCGCCAACGTCTGTTCAATCCTCCGCACATCCTGTCGCTTCGGTTCCGGACGGCCCCCGCACGAACGTGGCTTATGGCTGTTTTGGGTGGGTTGCGCACGGGCTGCTTTCGGTAGTCTTGGGTGCCAAAAGCTGCCGATCCTAACTACCAGTGGACTGTGTTAGGGTCGACCGCAGCGGTACCGATGGTCGGCCTTCCCAATGGATCCATCTGTGAAGCCAGATTAATTGCGGCCGGTACACCTGCGCGTAACCACAGCATGGCGGCTTCTTTGGTTGAAAAGCAGGCGCCTCGCTCGGCGGCCTGAGAAACCCGGTGTGTGTATCTTGGCTTGTGCCGGTTCCGCTCCATCCACAGGACTGTGCATAACGTCTGAAATAAATTTTTTGCCTGTTGTTTGAACGTTGTGACGGAAATCTGCGTGCAATTGCATGAGGTTAGTTTGTGCTGATCCAGAAGGGGTGTGGAGCGCAAATTGGCTCCCTCAGAGTCAAGCCCCCTTTTGCAGATAAGGCAGTATCCAAATCAAAATCGACGGTATTACTAATTAGCTCCGACTTAACCACAAAGCGGTTCGCATGAGTCCCCCGCGAACGTTGGAGCGAAGAAAAGTTGACTTTTCCCGCAACTTCCCCCCTTCTAGCAGAAATCGCCGTAGCACACGGACTCGTTCGTGTTCAGGCGGCGACCGGTGGAAATGAAAAGCGCCAGCTTTGGATGACACCATCTGCGTACCAGCTACTAAACGGAGAATCCGATGCCTTCTTCCCGGCCTTCGCTTTTTCCAGAGTGGTCGAAATGTTTATCCTCGGGTTCCTCATGCGGGTTAGTCTACTCGGCGACCCAACAGCGAAGAAACCGGACTTTGAGCTTCTCCATACCTACGACGAAATATGGATGCTTTGCTGCCGGAAACCGCGGTCGCAGCAGTATCGCTTTTTCGGGCGATTCACTGCGGAGGGCGAGTTTGTCGTTCTCTTTGGGCGGACCCGCAAGTCTCTCGAAGGTGAAGGATACAACGTGGCCGTTCAGGCGTTCCTAGAAGCCTGGCAGCATATGTTTGGCAACCACGACTGCTATCGCGCGGAGACGTGTGAGGCGTATCTGGGTGGAGTGGTGAATGATGTCGATGAAGAACAGTAACGCAAAGAAGTCGGAAAACCTCCAGCTTGAGGTCTTTAAGAGCGGCATCGTCAGCATGCTCTATTCGCTTTTTACCGCAAGGAAGAAGCAGGCTTCCGCTCGCGGTGAAAAGTACCTCATGCAGACGCTCGCCGATGACGCGTGCATGGACAAATCTCAGCTGTCGCGTTGGTTTAATGGAGACTCAACACCCAATTGGCGCGTGTCGTCACTGTACGACCTGTGCGAGGCCATGGACGGCGAGCTGCGGATTTCTGTCGTCGACAAGCATACGGGGCTCGTCCACTCGCCCTCAGGCGTCGAGAAGGTCGTCACGCCCGCTCGCTCCCACGCTACCACCTTCAACTACACGGTGATGGACTTTGCCTTCATGCAAGACCGTGGGGCAATAACAATGACGAAGTGCCGTTTTACACAGTCGAGCGCGGTCGTAGACGGACGACAGCTTGATGGTCAGGTCATTGCGCTTATTGGGGGTTCGCGTGCAGGAGTTGCATAGCTATGCGGTCTTTTGTGATGACGTTCGCTCGGAAGCAAACGGCAAGAACTTCTTTGTCGGCGTCTATCAGGACAGCATGTTCTTCGAGGCCCCGGCCCCGTGGGCGCTGCCGACGTTCTCGGTACACATAGTGCTGAGAGAGCCACTAGTGATGCCTGTGCCCGAGGTCACAATCAGTATTGAAACGCAGACAGCGTCGGGGAGAAATGTGCTATGGACGGCCACTCATCCGCCTAGCCAGGACATTCAATTCTTCCGTCACCGTTTTTCGTTCGAGGACCAGACTGACGAGCGAAAGGCTCTCGTCTCACGCTTCAACGTTCAATTTGCTCCGCTAATTTTCGAGGAAGAAACGCGTATCGAGGTGAAGGTGAAAATGGGAGACAGTGAGCCCAAAATCATCGACCGGCTTCGCATATCTTCACAGCAGCCGGAGGGTAAGCCGCTGTCTGAGGCTTAATCTTCCGCTAAGAGCTTGGCGTCCCTAACAATTCAGTTATCGCTCAGCCCGGTTCCGCAACGCTTGACACCCCGCAACGTCCGCTTTTCGGGGGCTAACTGATTGGGGTTCAACGGCCGAACCGGGGTCGGAAGCTGAATGCATCACCAGTGCGCGATATCGTAGTCGCTATGGCGTCTCCGGCGCCATCCACCTGGCCCCGGCTTCGCGGCTCATCAGCCGCTCATAGTAATCCGCCACGGCAGGCAATTCCTTCTTTTCGACCGTTATCGACATCCAGCGATGCACCGACAGGCCCAGGGCGATGTCGGCGATGGAGAAGCCGGCGCCGATATAGCCGGTGTTGGCGCCCGCCAGGGCGGCTTCCAATATGTCCATCTTGACCGTCCACCTGGCCATGGAATCCGCGATCCTTGCCGGATCGTCATAGCCGGGCGTCTTGCGGATCAGCGCATTGACGGCATAGCCCCAGGGCGGATTGAGTTCGCTCGCCTGCCAACCCAGCCATTGCAGCGCCAATGCCCGCAATTCGAGTTGTTCGGGCAACAACCCGCCCTCGCGCTCGGCCAGATAGATCAGGATGGCGTTGCTCTCCCACAGCACGAAGTCGCCTTCGACCACCACCGGCACCTGCCCATTGGGATTGAGGTCGAGGAATTCGGGCACTTTCGGGTCGCGCAACGGCAGACCCCAATCTTCCCGTTCCCAGGCCAGGCCCAGTTCATCGAGTGCCCACAGCACCTTGCGCACATTGATGGACGTTACCCGCCCCAGCACTCTCAGCATGAATTCATCCTTCCTTTACCCCGCCCGGCATTTTCTGCCGGAATTTGCAAACTGCAACCGGGAGTTAAGACAATCTTTACCATCCGCTAGGTAATTTTTGCCCAGCGGTCGCCACGCAGTTCGCGTCGGCATGGCCACCCCTGAATAGAGTGCCGGCGTGGATAATCTTACCCAGCTGATCAACCGCATAGGCCTGCCGCGTCTGGCCGCGATGGCGGTGGTCGCCATACTCATGCTCGGCTTCTTCGGCTTCCTCGTCATGCGGGCGCAGACCCCGAATCTGTCGCCGCTCTATAGCGGCCTCAGCCTCGAAGACTCTTCGGCAATTGTGACCGAACTGCAGACGCTCAACGTGCCCTACGAGCTGCGTGGCGATGGCGATACCATTCTCATCCCCCGCGACCAGATCACCACTACCCGCATGACCCTGGCCGGTTCCGGCCTGCCCCAGCGCGGCCAGGTCGGCTACGAGATTTTCGACGAGCAATCGACGCTGGGCGCCACCAGCTTCGTGCAGAACATCAACAATGTCCGCGCGCTCGAAGGCGAACTGGCCCGCACCATCGCTTCGCTCACCCGCATCAAGTCGGCCCGCGTGCATCTGGTGCTGCCCGAGCGCGAACTGTTCCGTCGCGAACGCACCGACCCATCCGCTTCCATCGTCCTGTCGGTCCGTGGCGAACTCTCCTCCGGCGAAATCCGCGCCATCCAGCACATGGTGGCCGCCGCCATCGAAGGCCTGACGCCGACCCGCGTCTCCATCGTCGACGATCAGGGCAACCTGCTTGCCTCGGGCAGTGGCGACGATGTCGACGGCGCCCTGGCCGGACAAGCCGCCGAACGCACGCTGAGCTTCGAAAACCGCCTGCGCACCCGTGTCGAGGACATGCTGGCCAATGTCGTGGGTGCCGGCCGGGCCCGCGTCGAGGTCAGTGCGGAGATCGACTACAACCGCTCGACCACTACCCAGGAAATCTTCGACCCCGAGAGCCAGGTCGTCCGTTCGAGCCAGATTCGCGAAACCGAGAATCTCAGCGCCGGCGCCAATGGCCAGGTTACCGTAGCCAATGAACTCCCCGGCGCCAGCCAGAACAATGGCGCGGCCGGCCCGACCGAACAGGGCACGTCGAGCGAGGAAGTCACCAATTACGAGATTTCCAAGACCACCCAGACCGCCGTTACCGAGGCCGGTGCCATCAAGCGGCTGTCCGTCGCCGTGGTTGTCGATGGCGTCTACGCCGCCGCACCCAATGGCGATCCGGTCTATACGCCACGCAGCGCCGACGAAATCGCCCAGATCCTGACCCTGGTGCGTTCCGCCGTCGGCTATTCCCAAGCGCGTGGCGACAGTGTCGAAGTCGTCAACATGCAGTTCGCCGAGCGGCCCGAGCTTGCCGTGCCGGGCACGGACGCGGCTGGCGGCCTGCTCGATTTCACCCGCGACGACCTGATGAACGGCGCCGAAATGGCCGTCACCCTGCTCATCGCCCTGGCCCTGGTTTTCTTCGTCATGCGCCCGCTGCTCAAGAAGGTACTGACACCCGAGACCCAGGCGCTGGCATTGCCCAGCGGCGCCGAACTCGGCCACCACGGCGTGCTCGCCGCCGATGGCCAGGTCATATCGGAGGAATTGGACGAGCCGCGCGACAAGACCCCCGCCTGGGTCGCCAATGCCAAGTCGATGGGCGAGACGCAGCTCCAGACCCTCAAGACCGTCGGCACCCTTGTCGAAGAAAATCCCAAGCAGGCCGCGCTGATCGTGCGCGACTGGCTGGGTAGTGCAGCATAACCGCCATGGCCATCGTTTCCCAATCCACCGAACCATCCGACCTGCCGACCACGGTCGCTTCAGGCAAGCAGCTCGTCGTCGGCGACGCCGCCAGCCAGCGCATCCTCAAGGGCGACGAAAAGGCCGCCGCGCTGCTGCTGGCACTCGGCCCCGATTATGGCCGGCCGATTTTTGACGAACTGGACGAACTCGAGGTCAAGCAACTCAGCCGCGCCATGGTGCGCCTGGGGCCGATCACCCAGGAAATGCTTGACGACCTGATGATCGAATTCGTCACCACCATCTCGTCCAATGGTTCGCTGTCGGGCAATACCGACTCCACCGAACGCCTGCTGCTGAGCTTCCTCAGCCAGGACAAGGTCGATGCGATCATGGAAGAAATCCGTGGACCTGCCGGCCGCAACATGTGGGAAAAACTCTCCAACGTGCAGGCCGACGTGCTCGCCGCCTATCTCAAGAACGAATATCCCCAGACCATCGCCGTGGTGCTCTCCAAGATCGCCACCGACCATGCGTCCAAGGTCCTGGCCGTGTTGCCCGAGGAACTGGCCATGGATGTGGTGCAGCGCATGCTCGGCCTCGACCCCGTGCAGAAGGAAATCCTCGAAAAGATCGAGACCACTTTGCGCACCGAATTCATGTCGACGCTGAACCATTCCAAGCGCCGCGACAGCCACGAGCAGATGGCCGAAATCTTCAACAGCTTCGACCGCCAGACCGAAGCCCGTTTCATCACGACGCTGGAAGAGCACAACCGCGACGATGCCGAGCGCATCAAGGCGCTGATGTTCACCTTCGAGGACCTCGCCAAGCTCGAATCCTCGGCCATCCAGACCCTGCTCACCAAGATGGACAAGAAGGAACTGGCCATGGCGCTCAAGGGCGCCAACGAAACGGTCAAGGAAACCTTCTTCAAGAACATGTCGGGCCGTACCGCCAAGCTACTCAAGGACGATATGGAAGTCATGGGGCCGGTGCGCCTCAAGGACGTCGACGAGGCGCAGGGCCGCATGGTCTCCACCGCCAAGGATCTCGCAGCCAAGGGCGAAATCCTGATCATGAAGTCCAAGGCCGACGATCAGATGGTGGCATAAGTCATGACCCCTGCCCCCGCCCGCTTCACCTTCGACCTGGACCTCGGCAAGCGCACCCGCCCCACCGCGCCGCCCGAGCCGACCATGCCCGAACGCCTGGTCGCCGAACTGCTCGCCCAGGCGCGCGAGGAAGCCTATGCCGAAGGCCTGGCCGCCGGTGAGCGCAACGCCACATCGATTGCCGCCCAGACCCTGGCGGCCGCCGCCGCGACCCTGGCCACCCAGAGCGCCGAAATGGCCGCCGCCCTCGACACCGCCGCCGAACAGGCACAGCGCGAAGCGGTCGAGCTGGCCGCCAGCATCGGCCGCAAGCTGGCTTTGCACCTGCTGGCGCGCTACCCCACGGTCGAACTCGACGCGCTCATCGCCGAATGCATGCAGAGCCTCAATGGCGTGCCGCATCTGGTGGTGCGCTGCCACCCCGACATCGCCGATGGCATCCGCGACATCGCCACCGCCCACATGCAGACATCCGGCTTTGCCGGGCGGCTGGTGGTGATGGGCGACCCCGAGCAGCGCCTCGGCGATGGCCGGCTCGAATGGGTCGATGGCGGGCTGGTGCGTGATATCGGCGCCATCGCCAAGGATATCGACCTCAAGATTTCAGCCTATCTCGCCGCCCGCAGCGGCCAGTCCAGACAGCAGGAGAGCGATCAATGAGCGCTTCCGAACCCGGCGACGACGACATCACCACCCAGGAAAGCATCTCCTTCGAGGAAATGCTGGCACCTGAACGCGACGACAGTCCCGAGGCCCATATCGAACGCAGCGCCGCTGACCTCGAAGCAGTGTTCGACGTTCCCGTCCGCATCTCGGTCGTGCTCGGTCGCACCAAGATGCCGGTCAGCGAATTGTTGCGGCTGGATACCGGCACCGTCATCGAGCTCGACCGTCAGGTCGGCGAAGCGGTCGAGATCTTCATCAACGAGCGCCTCGTCGCCCGCGGCGAAATCGTGCTGGTCGAAAACAAGCTCGGCGTCACCATGACCGAAATCATCAAACCACAGTAAGGGAGGCCAGGATGCGTCTGCTCATCATCGGAGCCCTCGAGGGCCAACTCAGCACCGCCACCAAGATGGCGATGAACGGCGGCGCCAAGGTCGCCCACGCGCCATCCGTCGAGATCGCGCTGGCCGCCCTGCGCGCCGGCCGCGGCGCCGACCTGCTGCTGGTCGATGTCGTCATGGATATTGCCGGGCTGATTGCCGGACTCGAAGCAGAGCGCATCGCCATTCCCGTCGTCGCCTGCGGCGTCGAGGCCAATGCGGCGGCGGCCGTCAACGCCATCCGCGCCGGCGCCAAGGAATATATCCCCCTGCCCCCCGATGCCGAGCTGATCGCCGCCGTCATCGCCGCCGTGGCCCGCGACAGTTCGGAATTCCTGTTCCGCGACCCGGCCATGGAACGCGTCGTCCGCATGGCCGACCAGATCGCCGGTTCCGATGCCTCGATCCTCATCACCGGCGAGAGCGGCACCGGCAAGGAAGTCATCGCCAAATACGTCCACGCTCGCAGCAAGCGCGCCAACAAGCCCTTCATCTCGGTCAATTGCGCCGCCATTCCCGAGGCCCTGCTCGAATCCGAACTCTTCGGCCATGAAAAGGGCGCCTTTACCGGCGCCATCGCTCGCCGCATCGGCAAGTTCGAGGAAGCCACCGGCGGCACCCTGCTGCTCGACGAAATCAGCGAAATGGACGTGCGCCTGCAGGCCAAGCTCCTGCGCGCCATTCAGGAGCGACTGATCGACCGCGTCGGCGGCGGCAAACCGGTGCCGGTGGATATCCGTATCCTGGCGACCTCCAACCGCAACCTTTCCGAAGCCGTGCGCGAAGGCAGCTTCCGCGAAGACCTGCTGTTCCGCCTCAACGTCGTCAACCTCAAGCTGCCGGCCCTGCGAGACCGCCCTGGCGACATCGCTGCCCTTTCGGAACACTTCGTCACCAAATACGCCAAGGCCAATGGCCTGCCGCCGCGCGAACTCTCGGCGGAAGCCCGCACCGCCCTGCTCAAGGCCCCATGGCCCGGCAATGTGCGCGAGCTGGAAAACACCCTGCATCGCGCCGTCCTGCTGTCATCAGGCGACATTATCGGCCCCGAAGCCATCGTGCTGCCCGACGGCATGGGGCTGGCCGAGGCCGCTGCGGCCAATTCGCTCTCCGCCCAGCTCGCCCAGACCGCGCAGACCATGTCCGCCGCGCTGGTCGGCCGCACCGTGGCCGATGTCGAACGCGACCTGATCCTCGATACGCTCGACCACACTTTGGGCAACCGCACCCACGCGGCTAACATCCTGGGCATATCGATCCGCACCCTGCGCAACAAGCTCAACCAATATGCCGACGAGGGAACGCATGTGCCCGAACCCGGCGAACGCAGAAGCGTGGCGTGACGGATGTTTTTCAGTAGCCCTCATGGTGAGCCTGTAGAACCACGAGGGCGTGCCGCCGCTGGTGCCACGACCTCGTCCTTCGACAAGCTCAGGATGAGGTCTACTTCGCGGATAGAGCACTACCCATGACCGACCTGCCCACCAGCGGCCCGGCCCGCCCATCCTTCAAGATCCCGACCCCGGCATCGGTCTTCGATCTCCTGCGCTCGGGCGACATCGCCCTGGCCGCAGGCGTCATGGGCCTCATCGTCATCCTCATCGTGCCGATGCCGCCGCTACTTGTGGATGCCCTGTTGGCCATCTCGATCGTCTTCTCGGTGATGATCCTGATGACGGCCCTGTTCATCCAGAAGCCGCTCGAATTCTCGTCCTTCCCGACCGTGCTGCTGATCGCCACCATGCTGCGGCTGGGCCTGAACCTAGCCACGACCCGTCTCATTCTTTCGGACGGTCATAACGGCACTGCCGCCGCCGGCCACGTCATCGAGGCCTTCGGCAATTTCGTCACGCGCGGCAATTTCGTCATCGGCACGGTGATCTTCATCATCCTTGTCATCGTCAACTTCATCGTCATCACCAAGGGTTCCGGCCGTATCGCTGAAGTCGCCGCCCGCTTCAGCCTCGATGCCATGCCCGGCAAGCAGATGGCTATCGACGCCGACCTCTCGGCCGGCCTGATCGACGAAGACACCGCCAAGCGCCGCCGCGCCGATCTAGAAGGCGAAAGCGCCTTTTTCGGCAATATGGACGGTGCCAGCAAATTCGTGCGCGGCGACGCCATTGCCGGCCTGATCATCACCTTCATCAATGTCGCCGCCGGCATGCTGATCGGCATGATGCAGGAGGGCCTCAGCGTCCAGGAAGCCGGCAGCGTCTATACGCTGCTGACCATCGGCGATGGCCTGGTTTCCCAGATTCCGGCGCTGATCGTCTCCACCGCCGCCGGTATCCTGGTCTCCAAGTCCGGCGTCACCGGTTCGGCCGACAAGGCGCTTTCCAGCCAGTTCACCGGCTATCCACGCGCTTTGGGCATGTCCTCGGCCGTCATGGGGGCGCTAGCCTTCCTGCCCGGCATGCCGATGCTGCCTTTCCTGGCTCTGGCCGGCGGCGTCGGCTATGTGGCCTGGCGCGCCGCACGAACCAAGGATGTTCGCGATGCCGAAACCGCGACCAAGACCGCACTGGATGCGGCAATCAGCCAGCCCAGCGCCGCCACGGCGGAAGCGCCGATCACCGACAGCCTCAGGATCGACGAACTCAAGCTCGAACTCGGCTATGGCCTGCTGAGCCTCGTCAAGGAAGACGAGAACGGCTCGGACCGCCTCACCGAACAAATCAAGGCCCTGCGCCGCCAGCTTGCCCTCGAACTGGGCTTCGTCATGCCGCCGGTGCGCATCCTCGACAACATGCAGCTCGAGCCGAACGTCTACAAGGTGCGCATCAAGGAGGTCGAAGCCGGGACCGGCGAGATCTACGCCAACCAGCTCATGGTCATGGACCCCTATGGCAACCAGATCGACCTGCCCGGCACCCATACGACCGAGCCCACTTTCGGCCTGCCCGCCACCTGGATCGAGCCGGCTCTGCGCGACGAGGCCGAATTGCGCGGCCTCTCCATCATCGATCCCTCGACCGTCATCTCGACGCATCTGACCGAAGTGCTCAAGGCCAATGTCGCCGACCTGCTGAACTACGCCAATGTGCAGTCCCTGCTTTCGGGCCTGCCCAAGGATCAGCAGAAGCTGGTGGAAGATATCGTGCCTGGCCTCATTTCGGTCTCCGGCGTGCAGCGCGTGCTGCAGACCCTGCTCAACGAGCGCATTTCCATCCGCGACCTGTCGACCATTCTCGAAGGCATTGCCGAAGTGGCCGGCCCCGGCCGTTCGGTGCAGATGATATCAGAACATGTCCGCAGCCGGCTCGCCCGCCAGCTTTGCGCCGCCAATCTCGGGCCCGATGGCAATCTGCCTTTGCTGACCCTCGGCCCGCAATGGGAGCGCGACTTTGCCGAAGCCATGGTCGGCGATGGCGACAACCGGCACCTGGCCATGGCGCCCAGCCGGTTGCAGCAGTTCATCGGCGCCATCCAGACCGCCTATGAGCGTGCCGCCCAGCAGGGGGAACTGCCTGTGCTCATCACCTCGCCCTCGATCCGCCCCCATGTCCGCTCCATCATCGAGCGCTTCCGCCCGCAGACCGTGGTCATGAGCCAGAACGAAGTTCATCCGCGCATTCGCCTCAAGACAGTCGGGAGTGTCTGACATGGCTGACAAGGCCTGGTACCCCGTTCCCGACCTTGTTCGCCGCCGCGCCACTGCCGAAGGCCAGGTCGGGCTGGACTGGCTGGCCTCGCTCGATGAGGTCCTGGCCAGCCTGGAGCGGGATTGGGGCCTGACCATCGGCCCGGCCATATCGGGCGGCAGCACGGCCTTTGTCGCCGAAGTCACCGACCAGGCCGAGGCGGTCTTCGTCATCAAGGTCTCGACCCCAGGCAGCGAAATCGGCCGGCGCGAAGCCGATGTGCTGACCGCGGCCGATGGCAAGGGCTATGTCCGGCTGCTGCGCCACGATCGCGCGCGCCACGCCATGCTGCTCGAACGGCTCGGCACACCGCTCCACGAACACGACATGCCCTACCGCAACAAGATCGACATCATGTGCGGCACCCTGCTCGACGCCTGGATGCCGGCACCAGCAGGCGGCGCCTACACGACCGGCGCCGACAAGGCCAACAGCCTCGCCATGGCCATATTGGAGAAGTGGCAGCAACTCGGCCGCCCCTGCTCGCAACCCGTGCTCGACATGGCCCTGATGTATTGCCGCGATCGCGCCGCCGCCTGGCGCCCGGAAAATGCCGTGCTTGCGCATGGCGACCCGCATCCGGCGAATATTCTCGACGTGCCCGAGACCGAGGGACGGCGCTGGAAATTCATCGACCCCGATGGCCTCGCCATCGAGCCGGCCTACGATCTCGGCGTGCTGCTGCGCGCCTGGCATGAAGGCGTGGCCGGCCGCCACGCCCACGACATCGCCCGCAGCCATGCCCGGCACCTCACCAGCCGCACGCAGGTTCCCGCCGAAGCCATCTGGCAATGGGGCTATATCGAGCGCATCTCCACCGGGCTCCATCTCATGGAACTGGGCGAGGTGGAGAAAGGCAGGGAATTCCTGACCGTGGCGGAAGCGCTGACCCAAGCGGAAGGCGGCTGATTTGGCCGGCCGCGTCTTTCTCGAGGGCTATATGGAAGTCCCGCCCGAACGGCTCGCGGCGGTTACCGACGCCCTGCCTGCCCATATCGCATTGACCCGCGCCGAGCCGGGCTGTCTTGCCTTCGACGTCACCCCAAGCCCCGACGGCCGCTTCCGCGTTTCCGAAATATTCAGCGACCAGACCGCCTTCGACGCGCACCAGGCGCGCGTCCAAACTTCTGCCTGGGCCGAGGTAACGGCCGGCCTGCCTCGCCATTATACTGTTCGCACCGAACGCTAGCGGGTCAGGCCGGCCAAAAGCGAAGCCGCATACGCCTGCCCTTTTCAGTGCGTCGGCAACCCGGCAGGCGGTGTGGGCTGACCGACTTCTGCCGCTTCCTCTGACGTATCGACGTCCGCCTCTTCGCTCAGTTCGCGTTCGGCACGGTACCAGTAGGCGTGATCCTGCCCCTCCGGTGCTCCATCGCGCTCCCACAGGGCATAGGCACGGGCGCGGATGTCATTCTCGTGTGGTGTGTGCATGCTGATCTCCTCCATG
Source organism: Devosia ginsengisoli (assembly GCF_024707105.1). Lineage (GTDB taxonomy): Bacteria > Pseudomonadota > Alphaproteobacteria > Rhizobiales > Devosiaceae > Devosia > Devosia ginsengisoli_A. The sequence goes on from NZ_JANQAJ010000009.1 coordinate 140,127, forward strand.
ACCAGTCATAACGGCGCAGGTCCGGCTCTGGTTGCGGAACCGCGCCGTCCACGTCGCGTTCTGCCCAAAACCAACGAGGTTCCCCATGTACAAGCCCGCCGGCCACAACAGCCTTTCGCCCTATCTTATTGTCGATAATGCCCAGGTGACGCTGGATTTCATCGACGCCGTGTTCAGCGCCAGGCCCAAAATGGTCCATCGCATGCCCGATGGCAGTATCGGCCATGCCGAAGTGCGCATAGACGATACCATTCTCATGGTCGGCCAGATGCCGGGCGGCGCCACCGGCGCCCATGTCCACGTCTATGTACCCGATGTCGATGACAGCTTCGCCCGCGCCAAAACCGCGGGCGGCAAGGTTGTGCAGGAGCCGGTGCAGAAGGATGATCCCGACAAGCGCGGCGGCGTCACCGACCCATCGGGCATCACCTGGTGGCTGGCCACCACGCAGGACGTCAACAACCAGTAGACCGCTGCCGACCTTCGGCGGCCGATCGATCAGCCGCGCGCCGGAATCTCCAGCCCGCGCTGCACCGCCGGCCGCGCCAGCCCGCGCTCGAGCCAGGCCGGCACGTTCCCGAGGCTGGCATAGTCCACCAGTTCGCCTGCGCCATAGAAGCCGATGAGATTGCGCACCCAGCCGAGCGTGGCGATATCGGCGATGGAATAGTCGTCCATGATCCAGTCGCGGCCATCCAGCCGGCCTTCCAGCACGCCGAGCAGGCGCTTGGATTCGGCCGCATAGCGATCGCGCGGGCGCTTGTCCTCATAGGCCGCGCCGGCGAATTTATGGAAGAAGCCGAGCTGCCCGAACATCGGCCCGATCGCCGCCATCTGGAACATCACCCACTGGATGGTCTCGTAGCGCTGCGCCGGATCGGCCGACAGGAATTTGCCGGTCTTTTCGGCCAGGTAGATCAGGATGGCGCCCGACTCGAACAGAGCCAGTGGCTTGTCGCCAGGCCCGTTGGGATCGATGATCGCGGGGATTTTCCCGTTGGGATTCAGCGCCAGATATTCCGGACCCCAGGTCTCGTTCTTGGTGATGTCGATAAGGTGCGGCTCATAGGCCAGCCCCGTTTCCTCCAGCATGATCGAGACTTTCACTCCATTGGGCGTCGGCAGCGAATAGAGCTGGATCACGTCAGGATCGGCCGCCGGCCAGAGTTTGGTAATGGGAAAGCCCGAAAGGTCGGCCATAGGTCTATCGCTCCGTCAAAGCCAGTTTCACGCCGAGCAGCACGAAGGCGCCGGCAAATGCGCGGCGCATCCATAGCATGATTGCCGGCCGTGAGATCACCTGTCCGCGGATGGCTGCAGCGAACAGTCCGTATGCTGCAAACACCACAAAGGTCACCGCCATGAACACCCCACTGAGCTCCAGCATCCGCATGACCCCATTGGGCGTGCTTGCTGGCACGAATTGCGGCAGGAAGGCGAAGAAGAAGATCGAGAGCTTCGGATTGAGGATGTTGATGAGGATCGACTCGACGATCACCTGGCCCGCCGATTTCTCCTGGCTGTCCGCCTCGACGCTCAGCGCCCCGCTCTCCCTGAGCGTCGCCCAAGCCATGTAGAGCAGGTAGATCACGCCGAGATATTTGATGATCTCGAAGGCCAGTGCACTCGTATGCAGGATCGCCGCCAGCCCGGTGATCGCCGCCAGCATATGCGGCACGATGCCCAGCGTGCAGCCGAATGCCGCCCACAGGCTCGCCCGGCGGCCCCGGCTCAACCCCGCGGCAATCGTGTAGAGTGCGCCGGTGCCGGGCGATACCACCACGATCAGCGTGGTGACGAGAAATTCGATGCTCATGCCTGCCTCCAGATCAGACCGCGCATGCGGCCACACCATTTGCCCGCCCTTCGCTGGCTCGCGCAACCATATCCTCGCGCATGACGACCGAAGTGAACCATGCGGGATGGCACTATGCAGCCGGGCGCGGGCTGGCTATTTTCGCCGCCATGCTCGCCACCATCCTCATCGTCCCGCCCTTCTCCACGCTCTGCAACGCCGCCTTCGCGCTACGCCGCGAAGTCTTCGTCTGGGAGCAGAAAGTGCCCGAGGAGGAAGAGAACGACGCCGACGACCTCACCGCCATCCACTTCGTGGCCATTGCCCAAGGCGAGGTGGTCGGCACGCTCCGCCTCATCGACAAGCCGGAACACGTCAAGATCGGCCGCGTCGCCGTGCGGCGGGCCTTCCGCGGCCATGGCATTGCCAAGCAGATGATGCTGGCCGCCATGGAACATGCCCGCTCCCAGGGGCGCGACCGCTTCTACCTCACTGCCCAGTCCGACAAGCTGGGCATGTATGAGAAGCTTGGTTTTGTCGCCTTCGGCCCCGAATTTCAGGATGGCGGCATGCCCCACCGCGCCATGCGCAGCTATGACCGCGACACCGCTGCATTAACCAGTTAGCAGCCTCTTAAGCCTGACTCGCGGACAGCCATCACCTGCCCCGCCAATTGCGCTATTGTCGGCGATGTCGGGAGGCCTGCGCACCATGTTGCGCGGCGCCCAGATCAATACCGCCAGGGAGGCGGAGAAGGCCGGCCTCGTTGCGAGAGCCGGCCTTTTCAATTCCACCGCGACAAATCGGCCCGGAACGTCTGCGCTTGTCGCTGCGTTGTCGAACCATCATGGGCCGCACGGTGCGCCACCTGCAAGTTTTGCACCGCACGGCCCGTTCACCTCAACGATGAACCAATGGAGCCTACTATGATCCGCACCCTTCTGGCCACTACGGCCCTCGCTGCGCTGCTCGCCACCGGCGCCATCGCCCAGGACGCCGCGCCTGCCGATCCGGCTGCGCCCGCCACCGAGGCACCCGCCGATCCTGCTGCGCCGGCCGAACCTGCCGCGCCGGCTGAGCCCGCCGCTCCCGCCGCCACAGACGTTGCCCCCGCCGGTGATGTCGAATCCGGCGCCGTGGAAGAGACCGAGGTCAACGAACCCTGGGATTTGTCGGCTGGCTATATCGCCGCTGATACCGACAATCTCGGCTCGCGCCTGATCGGCCAGCCGGTCTATTCCAGCGCCGGTGACGATGCCGAGGAAATCGGCTCGATTTCCGACCTGGTCTTCGATGAAAACGGCCAGATCACCGCTGTCATCATCGGTGTTGGCGGCTTCCTCGGCATCGGCGAAAAGGCCGTTGCGGTGGACTTCCAGTCGCTCGAATTCACCCTGGCTGCCGACAATACCGAACGCTGGGTCCTGCCCACGACGGCCGATGCCCTGACTGCCGCCCCGGACTTTGTCTGGGAGGAGGATGAGCCGGTCGATGTGACTACCGACCCGGCCATGGCCCCGGCCGATCCCATGGCACCGGTCGAACCGGCTGCCCCGGCAACCAACTGATCCCTCGCGGATTATTTCTAGGAGGGCCGGCCTGCGGGCCGGCCCTTTGCGTCACAGGAGATCGATATGCTGCGTCCGTTTTTCACCGCCTCGACAATGGCCTTGTTGTTTTCGGTGCCGGCCCTGGGCCAGGCGCCCGTCACGGTTGCCCCAAGCGAGCTTGAACAGAGTGGATTGACGCCCCCCACGCTGCTCTCGGAAGGCTATACGACTGGCGGCGAAGACGTGCTGGTGACCACCTTGCTGGGTGAAACCGTCTACGCCGCGGTAGAAGACCCGGCCGAAGAAATCGGCACGATTACCGATATGGTCGTCACCTCAGGGCTGGGCATTTCCGCCGTGGTCATCAGTGTCGGCGGCTTTCTGGGTATCGGCGAAAAGGAAGTCGCGGTCGATTTTGCCCAGCTCGAATGGGCCACCCGCCAGGACGGCTCCCGCCGCTGGGTGCTGGCCACCACCGCGGACGCCCTGTCCACCGCGCCCGCCTTCATCTGGTCCGACAGCGAGGAGGCGACCGGCCAGCCGGCGCTAACCCCGCAGCAGGAGGAAGATCAACTGGTCGATGGCGACCCCAATGACACCACCATCGATCCCGCCCTCACCACCGACCAGCCCGAACGACAGACCATCACCACGCCGCTGGATCGCGAAGGCCTCAGCCCATTCGACGAGACCGGCCTGACCGCGGACGAGCTGCGCGGTATCGCCGTCTATGGCATCAATGACGAGCAGATCGGCGCCATCAGCGACGTCCTCATCGACCCCGATGGCGGGTTCGACGCCGTCATCGTCGATGTCGGTGGCTTCCTGGGCCTCGGCGCCAGGCCGGTCGCCGTCGCCTCCGACAACCTGGTGTTCTCGGCCGACACCTTCGGCAATCGGTACCTGTTCCTCAACACCACCCGCGAACAGCTCGAAAGCCAGCCGGCCTACGATCCGGCCACCTATGCCGCGGAGCGGCAAAGCCAGCGCACCATCATCACGCCCTAAACAAAAGGCCCGCGTCAGCGGGCCTTTCAAAAATCCTGTTGCCGGACCTTACTGCCGCGAAAAGCGCAGCCGGCCGATCTCGTCATATTCGGCCTGTTCCACCTTGAGCTGCTCGGCCGCTTCGCGCTGATGCTCGCGCTGATCCAGCAGTTCGACCTTTTTCAGGTCTTCGAGCGCTTCGGCCAGGCCATCCTGGGCGGCTTCGAGCTTGCTCTTCATGTCATTGGCGGAATTGAGCAGGTTGTCGCGCCGGGTCAGCGCGGCCTTGGCAAAGGTCGAATAGGCGAAATGCGCCACATCGGAAATGCCGGTCTTGGTGTGCTCGATTTCGATCTGCTGGTCGAGTTCGGACGCCATGCGCTCGAAATCGGCAATCATCATCTCGATCTGCGCAACCTGACGGCGCTTCTCGTCCACCTGGAACTTTTTGAGCCGAATGAGGCTCTCGCTGCGCGATTTCAAGACCTGTACTCCTTACACATCAAGTCAGTTCCGGGATCAACACACGATCCCATCAGTCTGCCGCACCCGCCTCGGCCACGATCGCTTCGAGCATTTCATAGCCCTCGGCGATACCGGTCGTTTCTTCCCGCTCCTGCCCGAGAAAAGCCTCGAGCGCGGGATAGATGGCGATCGCGCGGTCCACTTTCGGATCTGACCCTTTCCGGTAAGCCCCCAGCCGGATCAGTTCCTCCATGTCCGAATAGATGGACATGAGCTCTCGCGCCTTGACCAGGACCGGCCGGAAATCGACCGGAACGCACCCTGGCATGGTGCGCGAGATGGACCGGAGCACATTGACCGCCGGGTAACGTCCCCGCTCGGCAATTCCGCGCTCCATCACGATGTGCCCATCAAGAATGCCGCGCACGGCATCCGCAATGGGCTCATTGTGATCATCACCTTCCACCAAAACGGTAAATAGACCGGTAATGGAACCTGTCGTCGGCGTTCCCGGTCCGGCGCGTTCGAGCAGGCGCGGCAGTTCGGTGAATACGGTGGGCGGGTAGCCCTTGGCGGTCGGGGGTTCGCCAATGGCCAGGCCGATCTCGCGCTGCGCCATGGCAAAGCGGGTGAGACTGTCCATCATGCAGAGCACGCGCTTGCCCTGGTCGCGGAAATACTCCGATAGCGCCAGGCTCATATAGGCGGCCTGCCGTCGCATCAGCGCCGCCTCGTCCGATGTCGCCACCACCACCACCGCCCGGCGCAGGCCTTCCTCGCCCAGATATTCCTGGATGAATTCATGCACTTCACGGCCGCGTTCGCCGATGAGGCCGATGACGGTCACATCCACATTGGTATTGCGCGCCAGCATGGACATGAGCACGGACTTGCCGACGCCCGAGCCGGCAAAGATGCCCAGCCGCTGCCCCTCGCAGACCGTGGTAAAGGTATTGAGGCACCGCACGCCCAGATCCAGCGGATCGCCCACCCGCACCCGGTCATGCGCCAGCAGCGGGTTCTGCCGCAGCGGATAAGGCGTGGCGCCGCGCGGCAGCGGGCCCTTGCCGTCGATCGGCTCGCCATTGGCATTGATGACGCGGCCCAGCCAGCCTTCGGAGGGAAAGGCCGCCCCGTCATGGCGCTGGAACACCGCCTTGCAGCCCAGCCGCACGCCCGAGAGCTGCCCGAACGGCAGGCAGAGCGCGTGCCCATCCTTGAAGCCGATGATTTCGGCAGCCAGCAGGTCTTCGTTGACCGTCTCGATCTGCACGCGCCCGCCCACGCGCAGTTCGCGCACCGGCCCGACGATTTCGATCAACAGGCCCTGCACCGACTTGACGCGGCCGAACACCTCAATGTCGTCGATCGCCTCGATAGCCGATATCAGCGCTTTCATCGGTAACCTATCCCCATTGGCGGGATCGCAATTATGGTTTCCGCGCCGGTCGAATCGCGTTGAACCACGAATCACATCGTAACCGATCGTTAAGCAAAAGGCGCTATTTGAGGGGTTGGGCCGGTCTGTCCGCAGCATTGCGTCGACTTCCCGCCAAACCCCTGACATAGCCACGATTGCTTGAGTCGAAAGAGTCGGTTGAAACGGCTTCTTAAACCATTTTCTTAAGAAAAATTGATAAGATTAACCTTTAAATTTCAATGACTTAGACTAAATTCATCCTAACGCCGTTTGCGTATTGCCGAACCGAATTAAACTTTGTTAACTATTTGGGCTTAGGGTTCAGTCATATCCAGTAGGGTTGGAGTGAGAAGAGCGTCCTGGTCGCTCCTCACGGGTTCCAGCAGGAACGAATGGCAAGGGGAATATAATGCGGGTACTCCTTATTGAGGACGACAGCGCGACAGCGCAGAGCATCGAACTGATGCTCAAGTCCGAAAGTTTCAACGTCTACACCACCGATCTCGGTGAAGAGGGCGTCGATCTCGGCAAACTCTACGATTACGACATCATCCTTCTCGACCTGAACCTGCCCGACATGAGCGGCTACGAGGTGCTCCGCACCCTGCGCGTCGCCAAGGTTCAGACACCGATTCTCATTCTATCCGGTCTTGCCGGCATCGAGGATAAGGTTCGTGGCCTCGGCTTCGGTGCCGACGACTACATGACCAAGCCGTTCCACAAGGACGAACTCGTGGCCCGCATCCACGCCATCGTCCGCCGGTCCAAGGGCCATGCCCAGTCGGTCATCTCGACGGGCGACCTCACGGTCAACCTGGATACCAAGACGGTCGAAGTGCAGACCCAGCGGGTGCACCTCACCGGCAAGGAATACCAGATGCTCGAGCTGCTCTCCCTCCGCAAGGGGACCACGCTCACCAAGGAAATGTTCCTCAACCATCTCTATGGCGGCATGGACGAACCCGAGCTCAAGATCATCGACGTGTTCATCTGCAAGCTTCGCAAGAAGCTCAGCGTGGCCACCGGTGGCAAGAACTACATCGAGACCGTCTGGGGTCGCGGCTATGTGCTGCGCGAGCCCGACGAGAGCGAAGTCTACAACGAAAACGTCGCCTGATCCGTCAGGCTCCACCGTCACAAGACCCCGCGACATCGTTGCGGGGTTTTTTTGTTTTGGCCCCATAGACTTATGCGGCTTCCGATCACGCCAAACGCGAAACGCACGAAAAATCCTCCACCCGATTTGTCGAAGCCGGCCCGCATCGCTCGTCGTCAGGTCAGAAGCGCAGTTGGACGCTGCGCCCCACCCGAGGAGACGACCCATGTTCCGCACCGCAATCATTGCCGGAGCCCTGCTGATGACCACCACCGCATTCGCCCAATCCGAGCCTGTCGGCGCCACTGTCGAAGTCAACGGCATGCAGATGTATTACGAAGTGTCCGGCGAGGGTGACCCGCTGGTCGTGCTGCACGGCGCCTATATGAACATCCCGTCCATGGGCGAGATCGTTCCCAGGCTCGCCGAGACGCACAAGGTTTATGTCCTTGAATTCCAGGGCCATGGCCGCACCACCGATATCGACCGCCCCATCACCTATCCCAACCTGGCCAGTGACGTCGCCGCCTTCATGGACGAAGTGGGCCTCGAAAAGGCCGACGTGTTCGGCTATTCCATGGGCGCCGCCACGGGCCTGCGGCTGGCCATCGACCATCCTGAAAAGGTCGATCAGCTTGTCGCGGCTTCAGTTGCCTACGATGCCACGGGCTGGCAGCAGGCCTTCCAGGACTTCATCCCGCAGATGGTGCCGGAAATGTTCGTCGGCACGCCAATGGAAGACGAGTGGAAGAAGCTGGCCGCCAATCCCGACGGCTTCCCGGCCCTGGTCGACAAGCTCATCGCGCTCGAAAAAGAGCCGATGGCTTGGGAAGACGAGGTCAAGGCGCTTAACACCCCGATACTGATCATCGCCGGCGATGCCGACGTGTCGACGCTGGAGCACAACCTGGCGCTGTTCCGCCTGCTGGGTGGCGGTGTAATGGGCGATATGGGCGTGCCCCTGCCCGCCTCGCGCTTCGCTGTGCTGCCCGCCACGTCGCACACCGCCGTCATCGGCCAGACCGACCTGCTCTATGGCTTTATCGAGCCCTTCCTGCAGGGCGAGACGCCAGTCGGCTTCATGGGCGAATAGCTGTACGAAGCAGTTGCGGGGGACGGCCGATGCTGGTTTCATCCCCCGCCATGACGACCGAGTCCGAAACCCACCGCGCGATAAACACCGTCTGGAAAATCGAGCAGCCCCGCCTGATAGCGGGGCTGACGCGCATGGTCCGCGACATCTCGCTGGCCGAGGAACTGGCGCAGGATGCGCTGATCATCGCGCTCAGGACCTGGCCGGAATCCGGCGTGCCGCGCAATCCGGGCGCCTGGCTGATGCAGACCGCCAAGCGCCGCGCCATCGACTATTTCCGCCATCGCAAGATGGCCGCCACCAAGCTGGAAGAGGTCGGCCGCACCATCGAGGACGATGCGCCCGACCATGAGGCCGAGATCATCGAGGCGATGGACGACGATGTCGGCGATGACCTGCTGCGGCTGATCTTCACCTCCTGCCACCCCATCCTGCCGGCGGAATCGCGGGTGGCGCTGACCCTGCGCCTGCTGGGCGGCCTCACCACCGAAGAGATTGCCCGCGCCTTCCTCGCGGCCGAACCGACGATCGGCCAGCGCATCGTGCGGGCCAAGAAGGCCATTGCCGATGCCGGCATTCCCTTCGAAGTGCCGCGTGGCGAGGAACGCCAGGAGCGGCTGAGTTCGGTGCTGGGCGTACTCTATCTCATCTTCAACGAGGGCTATTCGGCCACGGCCGGGGACGACCTGATCCGCCCGCAGCTCTGCGAGGAAGCGCTGCGCCTCGGCCGTATCCTGGCGCGGCTGTCGCCTGACGATTCCGAGGTCCATGCCCTTGTGGCGCTTATGGAAATCCAGGCCTCGCGCACCAGTGCCCGCACCAACAAGCAGGGCGAGCCGGTGCTGCTGCTCGACCAGGATCGCTCGCGCTGGGACCAGTTGCTGATCCGTCGCGGGCTGGCGGCGCTCGACCGCGCCATCGCCCTGGGCGGCGAGAATGCGCCCTATGCATTGCAGGCCGCCATCGCCGCCTGCCATGCCCGTGCGCGCAAGGGCGCCGACACGGATTGGGCAAGGATTTCAGCGCTTTACGCAACATTGGCCCAGGTGGCGCCATCGCCGGTGATCGAGCTCAACCGCGCGGTCGCGGTATCCATGGCCGACGGGCCGGCAGCGGCGCTGGTGCTGATCGACGCCATCAAGGACAATCCGGCGCTGAAGAATTACCACCTGCTCTATGGCGTGCGCGGCGACATGCTCAGCAAGCTGGGCCGGCACACCGAAGCCATGCTCGAATTCCGCCGCGCGGCAGAACTGACCCGCAACGAGCGCGAAAAGGCCTATCTGCTCGGCCGCGCCGATGAAGCGGTCTAGGTCGCGGCGCCATTATGCGCCTGCGGCGTCAGCATGGGGATAAGTCAGGCGGCGAGTGACGCGCCGGGATCGAACTTGGCTTCGAGAATGGCGCGATCGAAGGGCTTCATCATGTAGTCACTGGCGCCGGCCTTGAGCGCCAGCGCGATGGCGCCGATGTCGTTTTCGACCGTGCAATAGACCACGTGCGGCTTCTCGCCACCGACGTAAGCCCTTAGCAGCTTCAGGAATTCCAGCCCGCTCATGATCGGCATGTTCCAGTCGAGCAGGATCGCGTCCGGCATTTCCTGGCGGCATTTGTCGAAGGCATCCTGCCCGTCTTCGGCTTCCTCGACGATGTAGTCCATGTCTTCGAGAATGCGGCGCGCGACTTTCCGCACCACGCTCGAATCATCGACGATCAGGCAGGATTTCATTGCCAGAAGGCTCCGCAGGGGCAAACGCTCGCCCCGATTATGCGGTCACACTTCCTAGGAATTCGTTAGCGTACTGCTAACATTGACGTGGAACACGCGTGACTCAGGCCGCTGCCGGTTTGGGCGTGGCGGTGAGGAAGAACATGTCGTTCTCGAGCCCGATATCGACCTCCATATCGGTCATGCGGGCCAGCAGGCCCGTATAGAAGGGCTGGATGCCCCGCGCATCGACAAAGCCCTCTTCCGGCGTGCCGGCGAGCAGGCCGGCCGAGCCTGATGGCACCAGCGTCTTCTGCCGCTTTTCGGGATCGCTTTTCGAAGTGAACTCGAACTTCTCATTGCCGGCATCGCCGGTGATGGAGGCCGTCACCACCCCGCCACGCGGCACCGACATGGCCGCAATCAGCAGCAGGTTCATGAACAGCTTGGCCTTGTGCTTGGGCAGCAGGATCAGCGGCACATTCCATTCGAGGTCGGCCTTTTCGATCTCGAACAGGATGCGCGCCACGCGCTCGCATTCGCGCGTGTCGATATCGGTGCCCGAGGTCGAGGAGGCGCCATAGGCCAGCCGCGCGAATTCGAGCTTGGCACGGCTCTGCCTGGCAGCACTGGCGATGAGGTCGCGCGCGCCTTCGGCCATCTCGGTCTGATTGGGATCAGCAAGCACTTCGAGCCCGTTGCCGATGGCCCCGATGGGATTGATCAGGTCATGGCAGACCCTGGAGCACAGCATGGCCGCCAGGTCGGTTGCCTTGAGCTCGATGATGTCCATCCGTGGGTCTCCGTAAGAATCAGTTCCGCCGACATTAGAGGGTGATCGGTAAAAATGGACAGATGATTTACGCCTCAGTCGAGAACGACCAGATCGAGCCCGGCCAGGCGCTCCGCATCGGCAATGACCTCGATTTCCGCGACCCTGCCCCCCTCGATCCTGAAAACGAGCACTGTCGGGCGGCCCAGCGGCGCAGCCACGATGCCGATCGTGCCATTGATGAGGACAAGCTGTGCCACCTGGCCGCGCGCACCGGCCAGCGCCCGTTGCGAAACCACCTGGGCGCCGCGCACCTGCAGAGGCTGCCCGCCCGTCGACGCCGCATCGGCATGGAGAACCACATCGGGATCGAGCACAGCCAGCAGTGCCTGCACATCGCCGCTGCGCGAGGCGGCGAGATAGGCATCGACCACGCGGCGCTGGCTGGCGAGATCGACATCGAGCCTGGGGGGACCTTGCACGCGGCGACGGGCCCGGCTGGCCAGTTGCCGCGCCGCCGCCGAGGAGCGCCCGACGATCGGGGCGATTTCGTCGAAGGGCAGATCGAACATGTCATGCAGCACGAAGGCGACCCGCTCGGCAGGATCGAGCATCTGCAACACGACGAGCAGGGCCACGCCGACCGCATCGCCCAGCAGCAGATCCTGTTCCGGGCCGCCCCCTTCGACCATGGGCTCGGCTGCATCGGGCTCGAACGGGTCCTCGCGCCGCGATTTGCGCGAGCGCAGCATATCGAGGCTGACCCGGGCGACGACGGTGGTCAGCCAGCCGCCGAGATTGTCGATGCCGTCGGCGCCGGTCCGGCTGAGCTTCAGCCAGGCTTCCTGCACCGCATCGTCGGCTTCGGCGCGCGAGCCGAGCATTCTGTAGGCGACGCGCTGCAAATGCGGCCGGCTGGCCTCGAACCGGCTTGCCAGAAAACTTTCTTCGTCCATCGGTCACATTCCTTCGTCGCGTTTCGTCACCTCACTGACGGATGCAACCGCGCCGATGTGACAACGGCCGGGCACGAACCGTCGATAACCGACGAAGGACAACAAAATGCAAGCCCGAATGAAACACCCCGTTTTTGTAATTCCCGAAGCCCTGCAGGCCTTGCAGACGCTTGGCAGGACAACGGCGGCAGCGGGACCGAGCGCCCAATTGCTGGAGCTGGTCAACTTGCGCGCCAGCCAGATCAACGGCTGCAGCATCTGCGTGCAGATGCACAGTGCGGCCCTGCGGCAGCATGGGGAAACCGACGAGCGGATATTCGCGGTCGGCGCCTGGCGCGAAACGCCGTTCTTCACCCCGACCGAACGCGCCGCACTGGCTTTGGCCGAAGCCGGCACCAGGATTGCCGACCGCCCCGAAGCGGTGAGCGATGAAATCTGGGAAGAAGCAACCCGGCACTATGACGAGGCCGAACTCGCCGCACTGGTACTGGGCATTGCCGGCATCAACCTGTGGAACCGGGTCAACGGCATGACCCGGCAGTTTGTGCAGGAGTCGCGGCCGGTGGTCGAAGCAAAGTCGGCTTGAGGGCCAGGCACCAGTATGTGGTTCGGCTCCTTCTTCCCTCTCCCCTTGAGGGAGAGGGAAGAAGGCAGCCCTACCGGATCGACAGGTCCTTGGATAATTCGACCCAGTTGGCCTCGGCGGCGATAGCGGCATCGTCGGGGGCCAGCAGGAAGGCTTCGCGGTTGGCGGCGGAATAGAAGAGGTAGAGCCGCTGCTTGAACACGACATACATGGCCGGGTCGCTGTCCGACACATAGCCGCGCGCCACGCCCATGGCGCCGTGGCCGCCGAATTGCGGGGCGTAGATTTCGGGCGCGCCCTTGAAGATGTCGCGATTGGCGGCGCTGGCGAAATGCCAGGGCACATTGTTCCAGATGAATTCGAAATCGCCCCGCCCGCGTAGCGGCTCGGGCTCGGTGAAATAGCTGACCGGGTCCATGCCGTAGATACCGATACCGGTCAGCGGATCGGTGACGATGAGCGTCACCACCGACTGCGCCCGCACCGGCAGAACGGCGAGCGAAACCATGCCCAATAGCGGCAAAACAAAGGCAAGCATGGTTAAGATTTGTTTAGAGGTTTGCTTCATCATCGACCCAAATGATCGGCGTGCCGGCGACCCAGTCTGTCGTGCAAAACTACGGTTCAAGCCTTAACGACTCCGTAACCGCCGGCCTCTGCCTCGCCCGGGAGATTTTGATGTTCAAGCGCCTCGCCCTCCTCATCGCCCTTGTTTCTGCCCTGGCAGTGCCGGTGCCGTCAGCCTTCGCGCAGGGCTCGCTCAGCGATACCTATGAAGGCGAGGACCTGATCGACAGCGGCAAGGCCTTCTTCGGTTCGGCTAGCCAGGGGCTGGCCTCGCTGGTCGAGCAGGCGGTCAGCCAGTTCGGGCTGCCCAACGGCTACATTCTGGGCGAGGATGCCGGCGGCGCCCTGTTTGCCGGCGCCCGTTACGGCGAGGGCGTGCTCTATACCCGCAATGCCGGCGAATACAATGTCTATTGGCAGGGCCCCTCCGTAGGGTTCGACGTGGGCGGTGACGGCTCCAAGGTCATGATGCTGGTCTACAATCTCAACCAGATCCAGGACGTGCTCGGGCGCTTCGTCGGCGTCGATGGCTCGGCCTATATCGTGGGCGGCTTCGGCATGACGGTCATCAAACGCTCCAATATCGTGGTGGTGCCGATCCGCTCGGGCGTCGGTGCGCGCCTGGGCGTCAATATCGGCTACCTCAAATTCACCAACCAGCCGACCTGGAACCCGTTCTGAGGGCGGGCTCAATCCCCCACCACAGCGTCATTTTCATCCACGGTGTCATTCCCGCGAAAGCGGGAACCTCCGTTTCCCGTGGGAACGTCGCACGGCGATCACACTTGCGATCCGCCCCGCCACCGGCCGGTGACGGCGGGCGTCAAACCCGTTAGGGTTAATGTCCGGCAAAGGTAGCGGCGCCGCTGCCTCTGCCGGATAAGGGATTGCCCGTATTGCGTGCCGATGCGGTCTGGAGTTTGGCCGATGGTCATCGAGAACATCATGTATTTCGCGCTGGGCCTGCTGGTGGCCGGCCTGGTGTCGCTGATCATCCTGCCTGCCGTGTGGAAGCGCGCCGTGCGCCTGACCAAGCGCCGCATCGAGGCCGCCACGCCTATTACCATGGCCGAATTCCGTGCCGACAAGGACCAGTTGCGCGCCGAATTCGCCCTCTCGACCCGCCGGCTGGAAATGAATGTCGAGACTTTGCGCAAGCGGCTGGCCGAGCAGTTGGGCGACGTCAACCAGAAGCGCAGCGATCTCGGCCTGCTCAAGGCCGAACGCGACCAGCATCTGCTTGTTGTCAAGGAACTGGAGCAGCGCGAGGAAGAATTGCGCGCGCGGGTCGCTGAGCTGGAGCGCGAGGGCACCGACCTGGCACAGCGCCTGCGCATGCGCGACCGGGAACTGGAAACGCGCGGCGACGAACTCGGCAAGCTGCGCGACACGGTGCGGGGCGGCCTGCCGCGCGGCACCGATGCCGACGGCACGCCCCTGAGCGGGGATTATGACGAGGATGTGGACCGGCTGACCACCGCACTCGCCATCGAGCGCAAGCGCGCCAGCTTCCTCGAAGAGCAGGCGAAAAGCCTGATCACACGGCTCGAAAGCTCGGACCGCCGCAGCGCCGAGGCCACGGCCGCCATTGCCCAGATGCGCGAGGCGCTGGCCGGCAGGGACGACAAGAAGGTAGCCGACGCGGAAAACCTCGTCGCGGCCGAAGCGCGCATTGCCAGTGCGGAAAACCGGCTCAATGCCCTGCTGGCCGAAACCAGCCAGGTGGTGGAGCAATCCGAAGGTCGGGCCGAGCAATTGCTGGCCGACAAGCTGAGCCTCGAAGCCGAGGTGGAAGCCTTGCGCAAGAAGGTGAGCAGCGTCGAATCCACCATTCTCGCCGACTGGGACACCGAGCGGCTGGAAGAGGCCTATCTGCGCGAAAAGCTCAACGACATCGCCGCCAGCGTGAGCCGGCTGGTCTATGCGGTGGACACCGAAACCCCTGTCGTGGCCAGCACCGAGGAAAGCCTGTTCGACCGCGTGCAGCGCTTTGCCGATGACGGAGAAGGCGAGGACACCCTGCCAGCGAAACCGGCAAGAGGCGAGCGCAAGGGCGGGTCGGTGACCGACCGGATGGCGGCGCTACGGGAGATTCAGGGGCGGTAGGTTTTAGCGAATACCCCCTCCTAACCTCCCCCTGACAGGGGAGGAATCCGCGCAGTGGATGTGGCTGGATCGCGCTCCAAACTCAATCTGTTCCTCCCCCTATCAGGGGGAGGCTAGGTGGGAGTATCCTAGGAAGGGCTCTTCTTCGCCGCTTCCCTATTACTCCCCGAGCACCACTGCCCGCGTCATCTCACCCGTCGCCTGGTCGAACAGGGCCAACGTCGTTACCCCACCTACGATGTAGGTCACGTTGATCGCGCCATCGCTCACCAGCGCCGAAACCACTTCGGCCCCAGCCGGCAGAACCACGTTCTCGGCCACCGTGGGTGGCGGGGTGTCGCGCATGGCGCGATAGACAAGGGCGAAGCCAATCGCCATAAAGCCCAGCAACAGCACGCCGATCGAAATCGCGAAGGAACGGCGCGCCTTCCCCAATATGGCAAGGGCTTCCGGCGTCAATGGCGCATCGGGCTTCTGTCCAGTCTCATCAGGATCGCTCATGGTCGAAAATACCGCTGCAGAGTTCGAGGGCGAGGAAGGCGAAGTCCAGGTCGTGGTCGTCGTCGATGCCGACATGGCCGGCGGCAGGCTCGACGCCACGCTGGCCAGGGCCCACACCGTGCTGAGCCGCAACCGTATCAAGGACCTGATCCTTGGCGGCGCCGTCAGCATCGACGGCAAAGCCGTCAGCGAGCCCAAATACCGGCTTACGGCAGGCGAGACAATCACCCTTCTTGCCCCACCCCCCGAAGATGCCGAACCGCTGCCGCAGGATATCCCGCTCGACATCCTCTATGAGGATGACCAGTTGATCGTGGTCAACAAGCCGGTGGGCATGGTGGTGCACCCTGCCCCCGGCTCGCCCGACGGCACGCTGGTCAATGCGCTGCTGTTCCATTGCGGGGAGAGCCTGGTGGGCATTGGCGGCGTCAGGCGCCCGGGCATCGTGCATCGGCTCGATCGCGACACGTCAGGCGTCATGGTCGCGGCCAAGACCGAGACGGCGCATAAGCACCTCTCCGAGCAATTTGCCGACCATGGCCGCACCGGCCCGCTGCACCGCGCCTATATCGCCTTCGTCTGGGGCTCGACCGAAACGGCCAAGGGCACGGTGGACGCGCCGCTGGGCCGCGACCAGAACAACCGGCTGAAACAGGCCGTGCGCAAGGACGGGCGCGAGGCCATCACGCACTATTTCGTGGAGGCCCGTTTCGGCGGCGAGGGCTGGGACATTACCCGGGTGCAATGCCACCTCGAAACCGGCCGCACCCACCAGATCCGCGTGCATATGGCCCATATCGGCCATCCGCTGGTCGCCGACGCGGTTTATGCCCCCGGCTTCGCCACCAAGATCAACCGGCTGCCAGCAGATGTGGCGGGGCCAATCCAGGCACTGGGGCGGCAGGCTTTGCATGCCGCCGAACTGGGCTTCGAACACCCGGTGACAGGCGAAGAAATGTTCTTCGAAGCGCCGCTGCCCGATGATCTCCAGGCGCTGGAGGATGCGCTGGAGGGATATGACAAGGCATTTGCGCGGTAAGTGCCACGCCCTCGTGGTTCGAGGGTCGCTTCGCTCCCGCCTCACCATGAGGGCTACTGGAATACCGCGTTAGAAGTAGCCCTCATGGTGAGGTGCGAGTTCTTCACGAGCCTCGAACCACGAGGGCGTGGCACGAAAGGCGGAACCTTTCGCCAACATTTCGCATTTGTAAGGATTCACCGCCCTTACAATCGCCAAATTGCGGCCTATATATCCATCGTAGTCTGACGATGGGCCGAATGGTCATCGCAGATTCATGTCCGCCCGCGCCATGCGGGGGAAAAGAAAGGGGTGCGCCATGGCCCAGACCAATCTTCCTGTCCTCTCCGCCGAAGGGGGCCTCAGCCGTTATCTTCAGGAAATCCGCAAGTTCCCCATGCTGGAACCGGATGAAGAATACATGCTGGCCAAACGCTACAAGGAACATCAGGATCCCGGCTCGGCGCAGAAGCTGATTACCAGCCATCTGCGCCTCGTAGCCAAGATCGCCATGGGTTATCGCGGCTATGGCCTGCCCATTTCCGAAGTCATTTCGGAAGGCAATGTCGGCCTGATGCATGCGGTGAAGCGCTTCGAACCCGAAAAGGGCTTCCGCCTGGCCACCTATGCCATGTGGTGGATCCGCGCCGCCATCCAGGAATATGTGCTGCGTAGCTGGAGCCTGGTCAAGATCGGCACCACCGCCGCCCAGAAGCGTCTGTTCTTCAACCTGCGCAAGGTGAAGGGGCAGATCGCCGCGCTGGACGATGGTGCGCTGCATCCCGACCAGATCAAGCAGATCGCCACCACGCTCAAGGTGAGCGAGGACGACGTGGTCTCGATGAATGCGCGCCTGTCGGGCGATGCGTCGCTGAATTCGCCCATGCGGGCCGATGAAGGCAGCTCGGAATGGCAGGACTGGCTGGTGGACGACACCCCGAGCCAGGAAACCACCCTGGGCGAAAGCGAGGAATTTTCCGAGCGCATGGGGCTGCTGAACAACGCCATGGACGTGCTGAACGAACGTGAACGCGCCATCTTCCAGGCCCGCCGCCTGCAGGACAACCCGTCCACGCTCGAGGAGTTGGCCCAGCAATATGACGTCAGCCGCGAACGCATCCGCCAGATCGAGGTGCGGGCGTTCGAGAAGGTGCAGGATGCCGTGAAGGAAGCGGCGCGGGCCGGTTGAGTAATGGCAGAGAATGCGGAAGGCGGGCTTTGAGCCCGCCTTTTTTGTTTTGGGGATACCCCCTCCTGACCTCCCCCTGATAGGGGGAGGAACAGATCGAGCTTGTGGCACTATATCGGCACGATCGCTACGCGGCTCCTCCCCCTATCAGGGGGAGGTTGGGAGGGGGTATCCCACCAAATCCCACAGCCGCTCCTTGCCCAGGATCAGCAGCCATGGCGTGTCATCGGCCGGCACCACCTCCACCGGCCCGCCAATGCCCTCATTGGACGTGCCGATCAGCCCACCCGGCTCCAGCGTCAACCCATCCATCGGGTAGAACAGTCCGGTCGAGCGGACGAAGCTGATGGGCAGCAGCGGATGGATGGAGACGCGTTCGCGCGGCGCGGCTTCGAAGGCGATGGACCCCACCACGGCCAGCGCCACGTCGACCTCATCGACCAGCAGCAGTTTTCGCGTCGGGGCGTATTGCAGCACGGCGCTGAGGGCGGCCAGTGTGTGGTCGAGGCGTTTGCCGGTCATGCCCAGCGCCAAAGTCACCGGGGCGCGGGTGGAATAGAGCACTTTCTGGAAATCGGTGGTGATCTGCTCGGGAATATGAATGACGCGGGTGCGCGCCTGCCAGGCGGTCCGGTCATGGAGCGAATCGAGATCGCCGATAATGGCTGCAGGCGTGAGGCCGGCATCGCCGATGGCATCGGCGCCGCCATCGGCGCCCACCAAGGCCACGCCTCGTCCGGCCAGCTCCACCAGCAGAGCCGGATCGACGGCACCGCCGCCGACAACGGCCATGGGAGTGTCGAATACGACCATTGGCGCATCCGCCCTGGCTACGGAAGTGTCTTGCACTGTCACAAAGCTCTCATTAAGTGTGGGGCGTCTCGCTGGGGTGTTCCGGGAAACCGGAGCTGAGAGTTACCCATTGAACCTGAACCAGGTCATGCTGGCGGAGGAAGTTCGAGATGGCAAGGGCATCTCGATACCCTCACCATTGACACAATCCCTTCACTCATGGCCGTAACACCATTGAAGGGAATGACCCATGGTCAAATCCACTCGTCTGGCGCTTGCGGTCCTTGCCGGGCTGGTCGCTGCACCGGCATTCGCAGAAGAAGTGCCGATCCTCAAGATCTACACCTATGACGGCTTTGCCGCCGAATGGGGCCCCGGCCCCGGCATCAAGGCGGGCTTCGAGGCCATTTGCGGCGGCTGCGTCGTGGAATGGATCGCGGCCGACTCGTCCATCGGCACGCTGCGCCGCGTGCAGCTCGAAGGCGAGACGACCGAAGCCGACATAATCGTGGGCCTCGACACCGCCATTGCCGGCGAAGCCCGCGCGACGGGCCTGTTCGCCGATCACGGGCTCGACCTGTCGGGCCTGAAGCTGCCCGAACCCTGGACGGACGCGCAGTTCGTGCCCTTCGACTATGCCCATTTCGCTTTCGTCTATGACACCGACACGGTCGCCACGCCGCCCAAGAGCTTCGAGGAACTGATCGCCCTGCCCGACGACTTCAAGATCGTCGTGCAGGACCCGCGCTCGGCCACGCCGGGGCTGGGCCTGGTGCTGTGGATCGCCGGTGCTTATGGCGATCGCGCCCCCGAAATCTGGGCCGGGCTCAAGCCGCATATCCTGACGGTGACGCGGGAATGGAGCGAAAGCTACAACCTGTTCCTCGAAGGGGAAGCCGACATGGCGCTGAGCTATTCGACTTCGCCAGCCTATCACATCATCGCCGAAGGCGACGACACGATCCACGCCGCCATGTTCGATGAAGGCCACCTGGCGCAGACCGAAGTGGCGGGGATTCTGAAATCCTCCGACAAGCAGGAACTGGCAAAGCAGTTTCTCGCCTATCTGGCCTCGGTGGATGGGCAGAAGGTGATCCCGAGTACCAACTGGATGTTCCCGGTCATCGACCTGGGCGCCGATATCGACCCGGCCTTCGCCACGCTGCCGCAGCCGGAAAAGACGCTGGTGCTCAGCGACGAGGAGATCGCGGCGAACAGCCAGCGCTGGATCGATGAGATGCTGGCGGCGGTGCAGTAGGTCCGCTGTCGTGAGAACCCCCACTCTCATTCCCTCCCCACAAGGGGGAGGGAAGCCTGCCCGGCGCAAGAACGCAATCTGTTCCACGATGGTTGGTCTGGCGTCTCCCTCCCCCTTGTGGGGAGGGATCAAGGGTGGGGGTTGTTTGACCACTGACCGGCGGATGGCTCCATGCTGACCCTGCCCCATCGCCCGCTGCGCATTGCCGCCGCCATCGCGCTGGCCGCGGGTATCGCCATTCTCATCGTCCTCGTGCTCTGGGCCATCCTTGCCGCCGCAACCGGCAGCGAGGGCAGCGCGTCGCGCATCGACATTCCGCACCTGCTGCGCATGACCTCGATCCAGGCGGGCTTGACCACGGTGCTCTCCATCGCCGTCGGCATGGCTTTGGCCTGGGCGCTCAACCGGCTGCGTTTTCCGGGCCGCGACCTGGTGGTCGGGCTGTTCGCCTCGGCCATCGTCACGCCGGGCATGGTGGTGGCTTTCGGGCTGCTGTCGATCTGGGGGCGCAATGGCTGGATCAATCAGGCGAGCGAAGCACTGTTCGGCTTTTCCATCGGCAATCCCGCCTTTGGCCTGTCCGGCATTCTCTTCGCCCATGTCGTGCTCGACGGCGCCTTTGCCGCGCGCATCATGCTGGCCCGGCTCGACGCCATTCCCACCCCGCGCCTCAAGACCGGCCAGTCGCTGGGGCTGACACCCTGGCAGCGCTTTGCCATCATCGACTGGCCTTCCCTGCGCGGCACCGTGCCGGGACTGGCGGCGATCATCTTCCTGCTCGCCTTTACCAGCTTTCCCATCGTGCTGATGCTGGGCGGCGGGCCGGCCAACCAGACGCTGGAAGTGGCCATCTATGCCGCCGTGCGGCAGGATTTCGACCTGGCCGGCGCCGTACGGCTGGCGGCGACACAGATCGCGGTCTGCTCGCTGGTGATCCTTGCCGCTTCGGCTTTGGCGCCCATTCCCACCAGCTTCGGTGCCTCGACCGCGCCGCGCTGGCGGGACCGGGGTTTGGCGCGGCTGTTGCAAATGCTCGTGCTGATGCTCTGCACCATCGGCTTCGTGCTGCCGCTGCTTTCGGTGCTGATCGACGGGCTGGGCGCCGGCATCGGGCGCGTGGTGGCGCAGCCCGCCTTCTGGTGGGCGACAACGAGCAGCCTCGTCATCGGCACCGCCTCGGCGCTGCTGACGCTGCTGCTGGCTCTGGCGCTGGCATTGGGGCGCGGCGCCACCGGCAATGGCCTGTTGCGCACACTGCTGGGCATGCCGGCTTTTGCCTATCTGGCCGTGCCGGCCGTGGTGCTGTCGCTCGGCTTCTTCCTGCTGGTGCGGCAGCTCGGTTTTGCCCCGGCCACGGCGGCGCCCTTCGTGGTCATCCTGGCCAATAGCCTGCTGGCTTTGCCCTTCGCCATGGCGACTCTGGGGCCGCCGCTTGAGGCCATTGCCCGTTCGCGCGGCAAGCTGATCCGCTCGCTCGGACTTTCCGGCTGGCGGCAATTCACTCTCGTCGAATATCCCCTGCTCGGACGGGATATCGGCGTCATGCTGGCGCTGGCTTTCTGTTTCTCGCTCGGCGATCTCGGCGTCATCGCGCTGTTCGGCACGCAGGATTTCCAGACCCTGCCGCTGATGATGTTCCGGGCGCTGGGCTCCTATCGCGGCAATGACGCGGCGGCCATTGCGGCCATCCTGCTTGTCGGCACGATCGTGGCCTTTGTCGGCCTGCCCAGACTGTTCGAAAGGATCGCCGATGCTGCGCGTTGAGAACCTGACCTTTGCCCATCCCGGCCAGGCGACGCCCTATGCCTTCTCGCTGGTGGCCCATGAAGGCGAGGTCACCGCCGTGTCTGGCGCCAGCGGCTCGGGCAAATCGACCCTGCTCGACCTGCTGGCGGGTTTCCTGACGCCGAGCGCTGGCAGCATCGAGCTCGACCATAGCGACCTGCTGCCGCTGCCGCCGGAGGCGCGGCCGGTTTCGCTGTTGCTGCAGTCGGAGAGCCTGTTCGAGCATCTGAGCGCGGCGAAGAATGTAGCCCTGGGCCTGCCGGCGGGAACGCCCAGGGCAGAGGCGCAAAGACAGATCGGGGAAGCCCTGGCCGAAGTAGGGCTGGAAGGGATCGGCAACCAGCTCGCCAGCACGCTGAGCGGCGGCCAGAAGCAGCGCGTGGCTTTGGCCCGGACACTGCTGCGGGCACGGCCGGTGCTGCTGCTGGACGAACCCTTTTCGGCGCTGGATGACGAGACGCGGGTCGCGGTACGCGAACTGGTGCGGGTGCTCACCATCCGCCACGGCTGGCACACCATCCTGGTCAGCCACCATGCCGACGATGTGGAGGCGCTGGCCGCGCGGAAATACCTGCTGGTGGAGGGGCGGCTGGAGTCCTTGAGGGATACCCCCTCCTAGCCTCCCCCTTGTGGAGGGAGTGTTTAGATCCAGCTTTAGGCACTGTATTGCCACGGCCACCGCGCGGCTCCTCCCCTGTCAGGGGGAGGTTGGGAGGGGTGTCACTCCGCCCAGGCGGTGAAGACCTTTTCGAACAGGGCCTGCGCATCCTCATCCTTTTCCAAGGTGATGATGGCGTTGCGGCCAGTGCCATAGACTACGGCCAGATCCATCCAGCGGCGGCTTTCCAGCAGGTTCGTATTGGTTTCGGCATCGGCCGGCGTGGCGCTCAGCGCGAAGAGGAACGAATTGCCCACGACGCGGGCCGAGGCTCCGACCAGGGCCGTGCCCGGCACCAGTTCCTGATCCTTGAGCAGCACGCCCGGCAGGGTGGAGATATTGCCGCCGATAAAGGTGTCGCTCACCTTGAAGTCGACCTCCATCAGGTGGCTGGCCGGCAGGCTGGGATCGGAATTCTTGCGGATGGTGAGATCGACGCCCAGGTTGCGCGCCGGAATGCTGGCCGTGCCAACAAGCGTCGGCAGGCCGAGCTCGTCGACGCCCTCGCTCCAGGACACGGTGCCCGAGAAAGGCACCGCACCGGTCGCGCCATCCTGGCTGGCTTCGAGCAGCAACGACTGGCTGCCGGCCAGCACCGCCGGATCGACGGAGGCGGTCGGATCGGCAGCGGCCAGCGCCTCTTCGCCAGGCAGGCGTTCCTCGCTCTTGATCTCGCCGGAATTGACGTCGGGCAGCACGGTTTCATTGCCGGTCGGCTGCACCGGCTCCGGCGTCGGCTCGAGCCGGTCTTCGATCTGCAACCCGCTGAGTTCGGCATTGGGCTGGCCGCTATTGGCCGCAGGCGTAGTATTGCCCGGTCCCTCGGCGGCTCCCGCCAGGGGCACCGGATCGAGCGTCGGCGTGGTGGGCGTCGTCACTTCGGCCGTCGTGGTCACCGGCGCCGTGGCCTGGCCGAACAACTGGTCGAGATCGACATAGCCCTCGCGCCAGGCCCAGAAACCCGCCCCGCCGACACCGGCAAGCAGGATGGCGAAGACCACCAGGAAAATCGTCAGGCCCGCCCCGCCGCGCGGCGGCTGCATATCGGCAAAGCCGGCATCGTCATTTTCTTCGCGGCCCATGGCGGGCGGCGGCGCAACCGGATCGGGCAGCGCCGGCGTGGATTCGCCGCGCGCTTCGCGGTCGAGCACCTCGATGGCGCGCTCGATGACGTCCTGCGCTTCGCTGGCATCGGGTTCGACATCGACTTCGCGCACGCTGGACAGGGCGGTCTCGACCGGTACGGGCGCGGCCACCGAGGCAGGCACCGTCACCTGCTGGCGGGCCACCGCGTGATGGCCCATGGACGGCTCGATCCGGCCGCTGACGCGCACCGGCTCGTTGGTCGAATTGGCCGCCAGCGGAATGGCATCACGCCGCGGCTCGAAGCTGGGGCCTTTGAGCGGGGCATCCATCGGGCGGATATTGGAGGCCGGGGGAACCGGCGATGTCGGCCCGGCCTTGGGCGCATGGACCCGGCCCACAATGGTCGGGACTGGCCGGGGCTCGGGCTCGGATTTGGCTTCCGGCTTGGGCTCCGGCGCCGCTTCGGGCGTGGCTTCAGCCGCATCCACCGGCTTGACCGACGCGCCTGACGTCGCAGAAGCCTCGCTGATAATGTCCTCGATGGACATCTTGCCGGTTTCGGCCGGTTTCGGCGCGGGCTCGGAAGGCTCGACGACAGCGGGAGCGGGTTTCGGCGCTTCGGCAACCGGCGCGGAGGCCGGCTCGACGGGCTTGGCCGGCTCGACAGGCGGACGGGGCGGCGTCAGGCCCTGTTCACGCCCCAGCGTGATGACGGCCTCGCTGGCTTCCTGTTCGACCTGGCGGATGCAATCTTCGAGCTGCAGGCGGTGCTGGGTGATGTCGCGCGCCGGCAATGGGGGCGTGATGGCGCGCAACTGTCCGACCAGGGCCGAACGCGCCTTCTCGTAGACGGCCCGCCGGGCCGCCCCATTATTCTCCGGCAGCGCCGTGATGGCGCGGCGCAACAGCTCCTTGTAGTCCGCCATTGGCTAGTTGGTACTCACAATTGCAGCGACACGTTGTAACAAAAAATCTCAATCTTGGAATGGGTCATGGACAAGGATGGTATCCACTCGCTCCGGGCTCGTCGACAGCATGGCAACCGGCGCCCCGATCTGCTCCTCGATATAGCGGACATATTTGACCGCCTGCGCCGGCAGCTCGGCCCAGCTCCGGGCGCCTGCCGTGGTCTCCGACCAGCCTTCAAGCGTCTCGTAGATCGGCTTAACGCGGGCTTGTGCCCCCATTGAGGCAGGCAAATAATCAATCCGTGATCCGTCGAGCTCGTAGCCGACGCATACCTTGATCTCCTTGAGACCGTCGAGAACGTCGAGCTTGGTCAGCGCGATTCCCGAGATTCCGGAGGTCTTGACCGTCTGGCGCACCAGCACGGCGTCGAACCAGCCGCAGCGGCGCGGCCGACCGGTATTGACGCCGACCTCGCGACCAACCGTGGCCAGATGCTGGCCGATCTCGTCATCCAGTTCGCAGGGGAACGGGCCTTCGCCGACGCGGGTCGTATAGGCCTTGGTGATGCCGAGCACATAGCCGATGGCCGTCGGCCCCAGGCCCGAACCGGCCGCCGCCTGTCCCGCCACCGTGTTGGACGAGGTAACGAAGGGATAGGTGCCGTGATCGTTGTCGAGCAGCGCGCCCTGTGCGCCCTCGAACAGGATACGCGCGCCAGCCTTGCGCTGGTCATCCAGCACTTTCCACACCTGGTCCATGAAGGGCAGGATTTCTGATGCGACGGCAGTCAGTTCGTCGTAGATCTTCTGTGCCTCGATCTCGACCAGGCCCATGCCGCGGCGCAGCGCATTGTGGTGGCTGAGCAGGCGTTCGATCTTGACCATCAGCGTATCGGGCTCGCTGAGGTCGATCAGGCGGATGGCGCGGCGACCCACCTTGTCTTCATAGGCCGGGCCGATGCCGCGCTTGGTGGTGCCGATCTTGAGGCCCGAATTGGAATCCTCGCGGATGGCATCGAGTTCGCGATGCAGCGACAGGATCAGCGGCGCATTGTCGGCGACGCGCAGCACTTCGGGAGTGATCGTCACCCCCTGCCCGCGCAGCTTTTCCATCTCGGTGACGAAATGGTGCGGATCGACCACCACGCCATTGCCGATGACCGAGAGCTTGCCCTGCACCAGGCCCGAGGGCAGCAGAGCCAGCTTGTAGCTGACCCCCTCGATGACTAGGGTGTGGCCGGCATTGTGGCCACCATGATAGCGCACCACCACATCGGCGCGCTCGGAAAGCCAATCGACGATCTTGCCCTTGCCCTCGTCGCCCCACTGCGAGCCGACGACAACCACATTAGCCATAGAAATACCTTCTCCAGGATAGGCCCGACACAAGGGCCCCGGCCGCCACGGCCGCACCCCTTCTTCCCTTGGACGACTGTCCCTCCGGCCACCTTGGGTAAAATTTTGAACGCGGCCGAATAACTGCTAAGTCCCGATGTCCTTACATCACCCTGAAGACGATGACAAAGCCGCTAGAGAACCAAAATCGCGGCATATTTGCCCGGATGCTCGATCAGCCCTATCTGCTGTTGATTCTGGCGCCCCTGTTCTGGGGCGGCAATGTGGTGGCGGCCAAGCTGGTGGTCGGCGAAATCGACCCCGTCCTGCTGCTGGCCAGCCGCTGCGTGCTGGCGACGGCCGTTATCCTGCCTTTTGCCTGGCGCCATCTGCTGGCCGACTGGGCCGTCGTGCGCCGGCACTGGCTGGTGCTCATGGCCTTCGGTGCGGTGGGCTATGCGTTGTTCAACGTGTTTCTTTATATCGGCCTCACCACCACCACGGCGGTCAATTCGGCCATCGAACAGGCCTCGCTGCCCATGCTGATCCTGGGCGCCAATTTCATCGTGTTCCGGGTCCGCGCCCGGCTGATCCAGATCGTGGGCGTGCTGCTCGCCATATCAGGCGTCATCCTCACCGCCACCCATGGCGATCCGGCGCGGCTGCTGACGCTCGACATCAATGTCGGCGACGGCTTCGTCATTCTCGCCTGCCTGGCCTATACCACCTATACTCTGGGCCTGCGCTTCCGGCCCAAGATGCACATCATGAGCTTCATGGCCGTCTCCTTCTTCGGCGCGGCGGTCACCGGGGTCATCATGCTGGCCTTCTCGGGCAGCGGACTGGGCCAGGTGGCCTCGCTCGCTGATGCCTCGCCCACCGTCTGGGCGGTCATCGCCTATGTGGCGATCTTCCCCTCCATGTTCAGCCAGGTCTCCTATGCGCGCGGCGTCGAACTGCTGGGCGCCAATCGCGCCGCGCCGAGCCACAATCTCATTCCGGTCTTCGGCACTTTGGGTTCGGTGATCATCCTGGGCGAGCGGCTGGAAGCCTATCATTACCTCGCCGCAGTGATCATCATCAGCGGGATCGTGCTGGCCGAATGGGCGGCCCGTCGAAAAATATCCGCCCAGGCCTAGGCAGGGCACATCCATGTAACCATGTAGCACTCTCCGGTCACGAAGCCGTGACCACTCACGGAGAGAGGACTCCATGAATACCCATCTTTCCCCCCGCCCGGACATTGCAAGCCTTGCCCGGACCCTGGCGGGCCGCGTCACGCTGCCGGGCGATCCAGAATATGACGAGAGCCGCGCCGTGCTCTTCGACCCTGCCGGTTGCCGCCCGGCCGCCCTGGCCCGCGTCGCCAGCGCGGACGACGTTTCCCAGACCATAAATTTCGCCCGGAAACACGGTTTTGACATCGCCATACGCGGTGGGGGACACAGTTCATCGGGGCATGGCACGGTGGATGGCGGCATCGTCATCGACCTGCGCAATCTCGATGAGGTCTCGGTCGACCAGACCAGCAAAACCGTGTGGGTCGGTGGCGGCGCCACGGTCGGCGCCACGCTCAAGGCGCTGGAGCCGCATGGCCTCGTGGTCGGCTTCGGCGATTCGGGCGATGTGGGCGTGGGCGGCATCGTCACCGGTGGTGGCGTGGGCTACCTGTCGCGCCTGCATGGCGTCACTGTCGATTCCGTGCTGGCCGCCGAAGTGGTGCTGGCCGATGGCCGCGTGGTCATGGCGAGCCCCGATAGCGAGCCCGATCTGTTCTGGGCTATCAGGGGTGGCGGCGGCAATTTCGGCGTGCTGACGCGTATCCGGTTCCAGGCGCGGGAACTGCCGGCCTTTACCGGTGGGCTATTGGTGCTACCCGGCACCGCCGAGGCCATCGCAGCCTTTGCCGCCGCCGCCCAGACGGCGCCCGATGCGCTATCGGCCATTGCCATGGTCATGCCGGCACCACCTGCGCCCTTCATCCCCGAAGCGATGCGCGACCAGCTGATCATCTTCGCGCTCATGGCCTATGCCGGCCCCGACGACATGGCCGGTGCGGCACTGGCGCCCTTCCGTGCGCTCGGCCTGGTTCTCGATACGGTCAAGCCAGGCCCGTTCCTCGACCTCTATGAGGGGCCGGGCGGCGAGCCACCCGGCCTGCCCGAAACGCGGACGCTGTTTGTCGATCGCATCAGCAAGGACGACGCCCGCACCATTGCCGGCTTCCTGACCGAGTCGGACAGTGCCATGCGCATGGTGCAGATCCGCGTGCTGGGCGGCGCGGTGAACCGCGTTCCGGCGGACGACACCGCCTATGCCCATCGCGATGCGCAGATCATGCTGTTCCTGGCCAATTTCTACAGCGACCAGGCCGACCGGCCCCAGCGCGTGGAATGGGTGGAAGACCTGATGTCGGCCCTGCGCCAGGACAATGAGGGCGTCTATGTGAACTTTCTCGGCGACGAAGGCGCGGCCCGCACCCGCAACGCCTATCCCGGCAAAAGCTGGGACCGCCTCCGCCGCATCAAGCGGCAATATGACCCGGACAATGTGTTCCGGCGGAACCAGAACATTCCGCCGGCGGCATGAACAAAGGCCGGCCCGATGGGCCGGCCCTCGCATTTCAGGAATTACCCGAGATCAGAACCGCAGCGTCTTGGCCTGCTTGACGCCATCCAGCGCGGCGATTTCGCCCAGTTGCGGCTCGGTCAGCGTGCCGTCGATGGAGACCAGCGCGATGGCGTCGCCCCCGACCTCGGCACGGCCGAGATTGAAGTTGGCGATATTGATGCCGAGCGTGCCCAGCAGCGTGCCGAGGCGGCCGATATGGCCCGGCTTGTCCTCGTTGGTCACATAGAGCATGGACGGCGTCAGCTCGGCCTCCATGTTGATGTTCTTGACCTGGATGATGCGCGACTTGCCGTTGGCAAAGAGCGTACCGGCGACGCCGCGCTCCTGCCGCTCGGTGGTGACGGTCAGGCGGATATAGCCCTCATAAGCGCCCTGCTGGTCGCGGGTGGTGGTTTCCACCGTGATGCCGCGGTCCTTGGCGACCTGGGGGGCCGAGACCATGTTGACGTCGCCCAGCGAAGGCTTCAGCACGCCATTGACGGCGGCCGCGATCATCGGCTTGACGTTGAGATTGGCGACATTGCCCTCGAACTCGATCTTGATGCCCTTGATCGCCGTCTCGGTGAGCTGGCCGGCAAACAGGCCGAGATTTTCGGCGAGCTTCACCCACGGGGTCAGGATCGGCGCTTCCTCGGCCGAGATGGACGGGAAGTTCAGCGCATTGGTGATCTCCCCGCTCATCAGATAGGCCGAAATCTGCTCGGCAACCTGCAGCGCGACATTCTCCTGCGCTTCGGTGGTCGCCGCACCAAGATGGGGCGTGCAGATGACATTGGGCAGCTCGAAGAGCGGATTGTTCTCGGCCGGTTCCTGCAGGAATACGTCGAGCGCCGCGCCGGCAACCTGGCCGGACTTGAGGGCCTCATAAAGCGCCGCCTCGTCGATCAGCCCGCCACGGGCGCAATTGATGATGCGCACGCCCTTCTTGGTCTTGGCGAGATTTTCGGCATTGAGAATGTTGCGGGTGGCGTCGATCAGCGGGGTATGCAGCGTGATGAAGTCGGCGCGGGCCAGCAGATCCTCCAGCGCCACCTTTTCGACGCCCAGCGTCTGGGCGCGTTCCGGCGTGAGGAAGGGGTCATAGGCAATGACCTTCATCTTGAGGCCGATGGCGCGGTCGGCCACGATCGAGCCGATATTGCCGGCGCCGATCAGGCCCAGCACCTTGTTGGTGACTTCGACGCCCATGAAGCGGTTCTTTTCCCACTTGCTGGCGCGGGTCGAGGCATCGGCCTCGGGCAACTGGCGGGCCAGCGCGAACATCATGGCGATGGCATGCTCGGCCGTGGTGATCGAATTGCCGAAGGGCGTGTTCATCACGATGATGCCCTTCTTGGTCGCCGCCGGAATATCGACATTGTCGACGCCGATGCCAGCGCGGCCGATCACCTTGAGATTGGTGGCGGCAGCGATGATCTTCTCGGTCACCTTGGTGGCCGAGCGGATGGCCAGGCCATCATACTGACCGATGACTTCGAGCAGCTTGTCCTTGTCCTTGCCGAGATCGGGCAGGTAATCGACCTCCACGCCATTGTCCTTGAAGATCTGGACGGCGGTGGGGCTGAGCTTGTCGGAAACGAGAACCTTGGGCATTGGAAGCCCTCCTGAATTTGGTTGCGGGAGCAAGATTTGAACCTGCGACCTGCATGAAACTGGGTGAGGCCTCATCCTGAGCTTGTCGAAGGACGAGGCCGGGTTCGGTGCAGGTCACCCTCGTCCTTCGACAGTCTCAGGATGAGGGTGACTGCGAGATCGCGTGATCAGGCGGCGGCAGCCGTAAGAGCCTTGAGCTCTTCGGCGAAGGCATAATCCAGCCACGGCACCAGCGCCGCGAGATCGGAGGCTTCGACAGTGGAGCCGGCCCAGATGCGCAGGCCCGAGGGAGCATCCTTGTAGGCGCCGATGTCATAGGCGACGCCGGCCTTGTCGAGCCGCGAGACGATGGCCTTGGCGAAGGCGGCCTGCTTGTCGGCATCGAGCGCCGTCAC
This sequence comes from Devosia ginsengisoli, assembly GCF_024707105.1. GTDB lineage: Bacteria > Pseudomonadota > Alphaproteobacteria > Rhizobiales > Devosiaceae > Devosia > Devosia ginsengisoli_A. The sequence goes on from NZ_JANQAJ010000009.1 coordinate 170,377, forward strand.
CGCGGGATCGACGATGGACAGGCACACCGAAGTATTGGAGCGGTTGGCCGGGTTCTTGCCCAGGAAATCGACCCAGTCGGTCCTGGCGACCCAGTCGGCCAGCACCTTGAAATTGGCGTCGGCGCGGGCCTGCATACCCCCAAGGCCGCCCACCGTCTTGCCCCATTCCATCGCATCGATGGCGTCTTCGATGCAGATCATCGAGGGCGTGTTGATGGTGGCCGCCTGGAACACTTCCTCGAGCAGCTTTCCACCCTTGGTGAGGCGGAAAATCTTGGGCAGCGGGCGATCGGGCTTGAACGTCTCGAGCCGTTCCACGGCGCGGGGGCTGAGGATCAGCACGCCATGGGCGGCTTCGCCACCCAAAGCCTTCTGCCAGGAGAAGGTGACGACGTCGAGCTTGGCGAAATCGAGGTTCTGCGCGAAGGCTGCCGAGGTGGCGTCGCAGATGGTGAGGCCCTTGCGGTCGGCCGCGATCCAGTCGCCATTGGCAACGCGCACGCCCGACGTGGTGCCGTTCCAGGTGAAGACCACGTCGCGATCGAAATCGACCTGGGCGAGATCCGGCAATTCGCCATAGGGGGCGTCGAGCACGCGCACGTCGTCGAGCTTGAGCTGCTTTTGCACGTCGGTGACCCAACCGGCGCCGAACGATTCCCAGGCCAGCATGTCGACGCCGCGGGCGCCGAGCGCGCTCCACAGGAACATCTCGACCGCGCCCGTATCGGAAGCGGGGACGATGCCAATGCGGTAATCGGCCGGGACTTCGAGCAATTCGCGGGTCAGGTCGATGGCGCGCTGGATGCGGGCCTTGCCCGGCTTGGAGCGGTGCGAGCGACCGACCAAGGCATTGGCCAGCGCTTCAACCGTCCAGCCAGGACGCTTGGCACAGGGGCCCGACGAAAAATTCGGATTAGCCGGTTTCACCGCCGGCGCGGTCAGGGGCATTGCAGCCATCTTAAGCGACCCTCCCAGGTCTATGCGTCTCGCGTTAGGGCGAGATGTCCTGAGGCGGGAGATACGCCCAACGGGCCGTGGCCGTCAATGAGTCTTTTGCAGATGCGGCTAGCCGACGCGTCCGCCCAGTTCGTCCTCGATGTGAATGCGGATGATGTCGTCGAAACTGGCGTCGCCGCGAAAGCCGAGGGACTTTGCGCGGCTGGCCTCGAAGGCCTTGGGCCAGCCGGCCACGATGTTGACAATGGTCTCGTCAGGCACCCGCTGAATCAGCGCCGTGGCTTCGGGGCCGGCGACGCGCTCCAGCGCGGCAATCTCTTCGCCAACAGTGGCAGCAAGGCCCGGCATGGACAGGTTGCGCTGATCGCCCAGCAGCGCCGTATCCATGGCAGCGGCATGCAGCAGGAAACCAACCGCGGCGCGTGGACTGGCGAACCAGTGCCGCACATTATCGGCGACCGGCAGGATGGCCGTCTGCCCCGAAAGCGGCTCGCGCAGGATGCCGGAGAAGAAGCCGGAGGCGGCCTTGTTGGGCTTTCCCGGGCGCACCACGATGGTCGGCAGGCGAATGCCCACGCCATCGACGAAACCGCGCCGCGAATAGTCGGCCAGCAGCAATTCGCAGATGGCCTTCTGCGTGCCGTAGCTGGTGAGCGGGGTATGGTGATGCGTATCGCCGATGATCTCGGGCAGCGGCTCGCCGAAAACGGCAATGGACGAGGTGAAGACGAGGCGTGGTCGATACGGTGCGCCCTGCCCCGCCAAACGGATCGCTTCCAGCAGGTGGCGCGTACCGTCGAGATTGATGCGATAGCCCTTCTCGAAATCCGCCTCGGCCTCGCCCGAGACGATGGCCGCCAGATGGAAGATCAGGTCCGGGCGTTCCGCCACGAGCTGTTCGGCAACCTGCGGCGCCGACAAATCGACCGCCAGCGCGGTGATCGGGATTGTCGAAGCCGGAGGAACCGGAGCGACGACGTCGGCCAGGGTCAGTTGGCCGATCGGCTGCCCGCCGACCTGCCCTGCAGCCAGCAGCGCCGCCACCAGCTTGCGCCCCACCATGCCGGCCGCGCCGATCACCAGAACCTTCATGTCATCTCCCCCGGTCTGCGTTCGGGAGGGAGCGTAACGTCACCATCAGAGTCGGCAAAAGAAAATCGGCGCCATCAAGGGCGCCGATTTGATACCGATAGCAGAGCGGGCTCGTGGCTCGCCCGCTCCCCGATCAGTTGAAGCGATAGCGCAGGGTGGTGCGCAATTCGTGGGTCATCGGGCTGTTCAGGTAGAACGAGGTATTCGGCCCCACCTGCGCATTGCTGATCTGCGGCATGTAGACGCCGCGATAGCCGAGATCGGCGACCAGGGCACCCATGTCGTAGGTCACGCCTGCCATGACGGCGGCAGCCGGCGCCCAGGACGAGCCATCCGGCGTCGCGAGCGGGCCGGTGACGGTGGTCTGGTTGTAAGCGCCACCCAGGCCAGCGCCGACATAGGCACCGAACCCGCCGGCGGCCGAACCATAGTCGCTGAACGAGAAGTCGTAATAGGCGTTCGCCAGCAGCAGCGTGGAGCGCAGGCCCAAAGTATAGGTCCCGTCCGACAGGCCGTGATTCTTGCTGTAGTCGAGCGTGAGATCGGCACGCAGCCCGGTGCCGGTTTCGTAGCCGAAGCCTGCGCCGAAGGAATAGCCGTAGCCGGCAATGGTCAGGTTGTTGCCGCCGCCACCGCAAAGCAGCGGACAGGCCGGAACATAGTCCTTGGCCCAGAGCAGGTTCCCCGCAGCGCTGCCGCGCAGGTAGAACGAGCCGGACACGCCGTAATCGACGTCGGGAATTTCGATGATCGGAGGATAGTAGGGAAGATCGGCAGCGATCGCCTGCCCACCGACAATAGCGGCACCCGCCACCATCATCGCAGCGATGAACTTACGCATGTGAAACGTCCTTTGGGTTGCCACGGCACCAGTTGATGCAACCCAGTATCGACGAATTTCCTTAAAGGCCGCTTAACCTAAATATTTAACCCTAACGAGAACAGAACGGCCCCATCATAGTTAACCGTAAGTAAATATCCGAGAGTCCGTCAGATCTGCTGATGCCCTGCCCTAGGCCACGTCGCGGATGGCGGCTTCGATCTGCGACACGACCGTTGTCACCAGCGAGGCATCGTCGGCTTCGCCCATCACCCGGATGACCGGCTCGGTGCCCGAGGCACGGACCACCAGGCGCCCGCCATTGCCCAGCATGGCCTGACCATCGGCGATGGCCTGGATGACGTGGCTGTCCTCGAGCGGCTTGCCCGACTTGAACTTGACGCTGCGCAGCAGTTGGGGAACCTTGGTGAAGCGTGCGCAGATCTCGGAAATACTGCGCTCCTGCTGCTTGAGTACTGCGAGCAATTGCAGGGCCGCCACCAGGCCATCGCCCGTCGTGGTGAAATCGGAGAGGATGATGTGGCCGGACTGTTCGCCGCCCACATTGAAACCCTTGCTCCGCATGGCTTCGAGCACGTAGCGGTCGCCGACCTGGGTGCGCTCGAGCGTCAGGCCCAGTGAGGTCAGGTAGCGCTCGAGCCCGAGATTGGACATGACGGTGGCGACGATGCCGCCGCCGACAAGCATCTGCCGCTCCAGCCAGCTCTGGGCGATGACAGCCATGAACTGATCGCCATCGACCACTTCGCCCTTCTCGTCGACGATGATGACGCGATCGGCATCGCCATCCAGCGCTATGCCGATATCGGCGCGCACTTCCTTGACCTTGGCGGAGACCGCTTCGGGCGCGGTGGACCCCACCTTGTCGTTGATATTGAAGCCATCGGGCTTGTTGCCGATGGTGAAGACCTCGGCGCCAAGCTCCCACAGGGCCACCGGGGCCACCTTGTAGGCCGCGCCATTGGCGCAATCGAGCACCACGCGCAGGCCCGCCAGGTCGGTGTTCCGCGGCAGGGTGCGCTTGGCATATTCGATATAGCGGGTGCGCGCTTCCTCGTCGCGGTGGGCCCGGCCGATATCGCGGCCATGCGCCAGGAAGCTGGACATGTCGCTGTCGATCAGCCGCTCGATTTCGGCTTCGACCTTGTCGCTCAGCTTGTAGCCATCAGGGCGGAACAGCTTGATGCCGTTATCCTCGAAGGGATTGTGCGAAGCCGAGATCATGACGCCGAGATCGGCGCGCAGCGAGCGCGTCAGCATGGCAACGGCCGGGGTGGGCATGGGGCCGAGCAGATAGACATCCATGCCGACGGCGGTGAAGCCGGCGGTCAAGGCCTGTTCGAGCATATAGCCCGATCGGCGCGTATCCTTGCCGATGACGACGCGGTTGCGATGGTCGCCGCGCACGAATTTCTGCCCGGCTGCCATGCCGACCCGCAAGGCCAGTTCCGGCGTCAGCTTGGCGCCATTGGCCAGACCGCGAATTCCGTCCGTACCGAAATACTTGCGTACCATAGCTGTTCGTCCCCTGAGCCTGCGATTCCGGTTGCGTCGGATAATACCACTTTCGGGCGAAATAACGGAGATTCCCGACAAGCAAAAGGGCCGCCTTGTGGGCGGCCCCTCTAATACTTTTCCCCAGCCTAGCTGTTGGGCTGCGGCTCCATGCCCGTCTCGGGCGGTGCATCGGGACGCTTCTTGCTCGACTTGCCGGCCGACGGCACGCCGCTGGCTTTGGTGCTGGGGCCGCTATCGTCCGGACGGATCGGCTGCTGGCCATCCATCAGGGCGCGCAGCTCGTCACCGGTCAGCGTCTCGTATTCGAGCAGTGCCTGGGCGATCGCTTCCCACTCGTCGTGGTAGGTGGTGAGGATTTCCTTGGCCGAAGCCTCGCCATCCTCGATCAGCTTGCGCACTTCCTGGTCGATGATACGGGCCGTATCGTCGGACATATGCTGGCTCTGCGTCACCGAATGGCCGAGGAACACTTCCTGGTCGTTGCTCTTGTAGCGCACGCGACCGAGCTTCTCGCTCATGCCCCATTCCATGACCATGGAGCGGGCCAGGTTGGTCGCCATCTGGATATCGCCGGAAGCGCCTGACGTGACCTTTTCCGGACCGAATTTGATGATCTCGGCCTCGCGGCCGCCGAACAGCATGGTCAGCCGGGCCAAAGCCTTTTCACGCGAGAACGAATAGGAGTCGCTTTCGGGCAGGGTCATCACCATGCCCAACGCCCGGCCGCGCGGAATGATCGTCGCCTTGTGGATGGGGTCGATGCCCGCAACCTTGAGCGCGATGATGGCGTGGCCGGCCTCGTGATAGGCCGTCAGCTTCTTCTCGTCCTCAGACATGGCCATGGTGCGGCGCTCGGCGCCCATCATGATCTTGTCCTTGGCGTCCTCGAATTCGGCATGGGTGACGAAGCGCTTGTTGCGCCGCGCCGCCATCAGGGCTGCCTCGTTGACGAGGTTCATCAGGTCCGCGCCCGAGAAACCGGGCGTACCACGGGCCAGCACCTTGAGGTCCACATCGGGAGCCAGCGGCACCTTGCGGACATGGACCTTGAGCACCTTTTCGCGGCCCGAGACGTCGGGGTTCGGCACGACGACCTGGCGGTCGAAGCGGCCCGGACGCAGCAAAGCCGGGTCCAGCACGTCGGGGCGGTTGGTTGCGGCGATGAGGATGATGCCCTCATTGGCCTCGAAACCATCCATCTCGACCAGGAGCTGGTTGAGGGTCTGTTCGCGTTCGTCGTTACCGCCGCCAAGACCGGCGCCACGCTGGCGGCCGACGGCGTCGATTTCGTCGATGAAGATAATGCAGGGCGCGTTCTTCTTGGCCTGCTCGAACATGTCGCGGACGCGGCTGGCGCCGACGCCGACGAACATTTCAACGAAGTCCGAACCCGAAATTGTGAAGAAGGGCACATTGGCTTCGCCAGCGACCGAACGGGCCAGCAAGGTCTTACCGGTACCCGGAGGGCCGACCAGCAGCACACCGCGCGGAATACGGCCGCCCAGCCGCTGGAACTTGCCGGGATCGCGCAGGAATTCGACGATTTCCTCGAGGTCCTGCTTGGCCTCGTCCACGCCGGCCACGTCCTCGAACGTCACCTTGCCATGGGTTTCGGTGAGCAGCTTGGCGCGCGACTTGCCAAAGCCCATCGCGCCGCCACGGCCACCGCCCTGCATCTGGCGGATGAAGAAGAACCACACGCCGATGATGACGATGAAGGGTAGCCAGGACGAAAGCAGGATCGACCAGAACGGGCTCGATTCCGGAGCCTGCGCGGTGATCGACACGCCCTTGTCTTCAAGGCGGGAAATCACGTCGGCGCCAGCAGGCAACACCGTCTGGAACCGCGTACCGTCGCGCAGGGCGCCGGACACGACATTATCGGTAATGGTTACGCTGGTGACGCTGCCGGCTTCGACGTCAGTGACGAACTGGCTGTAGCTCTTGTCGGAAACCGACGTCGAGCGGGTCGAGGACTGAAAGACCTGGAACAGGCCCATCAGCATGAAAAGTATGACCAGCCAGATGGCGAAGTTGCGGAAATTTCCGTTCATCAATCCTGTCCCGGAGAAGCCGTCGCAAGGGAGCGCGGCGCGTGTGCCGAATGTATGTCCGGCATTAGGGCGTTACAAGGGCAAGACCTGCTGTCCTTTGGGTGTCCCGTCCAGTCATAATGTCGCGATTGGGTTAATACGCGGTGGGGATTTGGTTGGTTCCACGCGCCGATCAATCGATCAGCAACTGCACCTTGATGCGCTCGTCGAAGGACCAACCGCCCAGCGACAGCACGCCACCTTCCGCGTCGCGGACGATTGGGGCGGTGCGGATGGCCTCGGCAGGGGCAGTGACCTTGAAGCCCAGGAATTCTTCGAGCCGGTGGCGTGGCAGGTAATCGGCGACGCTGGCGGTGAGGCCGGCTTCCGACGAGGCATTGACGATGCGGAAGCGCTCATCCCAGACCAGGGTGCCATGCGGGGCCAGCACGGCATCTGCTGGCAGCGAGCGGCCGGGCTCGCGGGCGACCGCGATGGCATCGTCCTTGATGCGGATGACGCAGCCGAGCACGGTGGTGGCCTTGGCAAGGCCGGATTCGGCAATGGTCTGGCGCAGGCGCTCGACCTGCCCCAGGGCGCGCGGCTTCTGCCGCCCGCCGACAATATTGAGCACGCGGCCGAGCAGGCGGGTCGAAATGGCGGGGCTGAGGCCGATGAACGGCGCCAGTTCGATCCGGGCGGCGCCGAAGCCGTCGAGCCGCACGATTTCGGTGAAGCAGCCATCGGCCATCTGGGCGATGGCGGCGTCGACCTCGGCCATGCGGTCGGCAAACAAGGCCAGCGCTCCGGCATCGAGGCCCAATGCCGCCAGTTGCGGCATGGCCTGGCGCCAGCGCACGCGCTCGTAATGCGGGTCGGTATTGGAAGGGTCTTCGGCGGGCACGAGCCCTGCCCCATCGACCACGGCACGCAGGGCGGCCGGATCGACATCGAGCAATGGGCGATGCACGCGCACGCCTTCGATCTCGGCCATATCGGTCATGCCCTTGAGCCCTTCGATGCCGCTGCCATGCGCCATGCGCATCAGCACCGTCTCGGCCTGATCCTGCAGATGATGGGCGGTGAGCAGCACCGTCGCCCCATCCTCTTCCATGGCAGCACCCATGAGGCGGTAGCGGGCGATACGGGCGGCTTCCTGCACACCGGTTGCGGGTTTGGCGCCGGTCCAGGCGAGGCCGCGCGCAGCCAGGCCGAGCGCCTTGGCTGCCTGCAGCACCATGGCGACTTCGCTTGCCGCTTCCGGACGCAGGCCATGATCGACCGAATAGACGATGAGCTTTGGTGCGCCGGACAGGCCCGCCGCCCAGCGCTGCGCCAGCACCATCAGGGCGAGGCTGTCGGCCCCGCCCGATACGGCAAGCGCGATGACTGGCTCACCGGCCACTGCTGTGAACAGGGCGTTGAGCCCTGCCGTATCATCGATGGCGGGTGTCAGGCGGGCGGGCATTCGGCCCGTGTCTTCTCCTCGCCCAGCCGCGTCACGAAAGCGGGCGCGAGCGTGGTGTAGCGCTTGTCGATCTCGGCAAAGGTGCGGCAGGCGGTTTCCCGCTCGCCGGCGCCTGACAGCGACATGCCCAGCTTGAGCAGCAGATCGGGCGCACGCGGGCTATCCGGCGTCTTCTGGAAGGCCGCGAGCAACACTTCGGCCGCCTCGTCATAGGCGGCGCGCTGGATCAGCACGTCGCCCAGGAAATTGGCGGCGTCGGGGGCCTGCTCGCTATCGGGATAGAGCGACAGATACTGGCTGAACTGATCCTCGGCAAAGGCATAATCGCCCGAAGTAAAGGCCTCGTAGCCAGCCGCGAACTGAGCGTCGGCATCGGCATTGCCGGACTTGGGAGCCGTCGGATCGAAGTTCAGATTCATCGGCTGGCCGGTGGTGAGGTCGACGCCTCCGGTCGAGCCGGTGCCCACCAGCGGATCGGCGGATTCGCCCAGCTCGTCGCCCGGGGGCATGCTGCCATCATCGAAAGTAGGGTCGAACTCCGCCTCGCCGGGCAGGGGCTGGACGCCCTGCTCGGGAATATCGGTGAGGGGAACGCCGTTGGCGTCCACGGGCACACTATTGGCGTCGGTGGGGACAGCATTGGGGTCCTGCGGCAGCGCCTCGGGCTGCGTCACGCCGCCCGCTTGGCCTGCCGCCTCAGGTTTTGGGCCAGCACCGCCTTCCAGCGCCTGGAAGCGGAATTCATTGTCTTCCTGCATGCGATTGAGGATTTCCTGCAACTGGGTGAGCTGGAAGGTCAGGCCCTCGATCTGCCCGTTCTGCAGGCGCAACTGCTCTTCGAGCTGCTGGATGCGCACCATGAGCTGCGCTGTATCCTGCGCCTGGGCGACATGGATGCGCGGCGGCGCGGCATTGGTGAGGGTCAGCCCGCCCAGTTCGGCCGGCGGCATGGGCGTCGTCTGTGCCGCCATGCCCGGAACGGTGATGCCGAGGGCGACTGCGACCGTGCATAATGCGGTCCGCCCCCTTTGAGAATGGCCGATAACTTCAAACGACGCCTCCAACGCGCTGGACTTGATCGCACCAACATGGTGCCGATGCAGCCGCGGATAAAGGGCAATTTTGGTGAAAAGAAAGCGCCCGGGCCAAATACTTGGCTCCGGGCGCTATTGCCTCCAGTTTGCACTGGATTCTCTTGGCCCTCAGGCCGATGTTTCTTACTGAACGACGGTAACCGCGCGGCGGTTCTGGCTCCAGCAGGAAATGTCGTTACAGATCGCCACCGGACGTTCCTTGCCGAAGGACTGGCTGGTGATGCGGCCATTATTGACACCACGCGACACCAGATAGTTCACGACGACCGAAGCGCGGCGGGCGCCCAGGGCGATATTGTATTCGCGGGTACCGCGCTCGTCGGCATGGCCTTCGATCATGATGCGGTAGTTCTGGTACTGGTTGAGCCAGGCCGCCTGCTTGTCGAGCGTCGCCATGGCTTCGGAAGTCAGGCTGCTCGAATCGGTTTCGAAGAACACACGGTCACCGACCGAAACGAGGAATTCCTGCTGGCTGCCCGGCGCACCGCCACCGGGGCCGAGATTGCCGACGCCGGTCGGCATGGTGTTGGGCGTGCGCGAACAGGCCGCGACGACCGCCACGAAAAGCAGCATCGCGACGGCGCGCAACGCGGTGTTGAGAGGTGCGGTGATGACCACGGGGAGGCTCCTGAAAGGCAACAATCTTAAGCACGGCATTTACCGCGCTTAATCTTAAGGCCGGGTTTTCCAGCGTGGTTAATCTTGTGCTATTCGGGCGTGAATGTGGCGGGAAACCGGGCTTTTTTGTGATGGTGCCGGTTTGCCACAGGGATGTGAGGCGATCACATTAAGGTTAAGTGGGTGGTCAGGCAGTCACTTTCCACCGGCCGTCATCCTCGGGCTTGACCCGAGGAGACTTCACCTTGCCCGGCGCTCCGCAAGCGCAGAGCCCTCGGGTCAAGCCCGAGGGTGACGATCGAGTATGCGGGCCTCTACCCCCGCAGCCCCGACCAGGCCGGGTCGCTGGCATAGCTCTCGGTGGGGATGGTCAGCAGGTTGCGGCCCCAGATATCGACGCTCATCAGCTTGGGGCCGTCATTGCCGCCCGGATCCTGGAAGAACATGATGACGCGGCCATTGGGCGCCCAGGTGGGGCCTTCGGCGTGGAAGCTGGAATAGAGCATGCGCTCGCCCGAACCATCCGGGTTCATGATGCCGATATTGAACTGGCCGCCGGACTGGCGGGTGAAGGCGATGAGATCGCCCTTGGGCGACCAGACCGGCGTGGAATAGAGGCCCTGACCGAAGCTGATGCGCTGCGCATTACCGCCGCCCGAACCCATCATATAGATCTGCGGCGAACCGCCCCGGTCGGATTCGAAGACGATGCGGCTGCCATCGGGCGAATAGGACGGGCCGGTATCGATGGCCGCACCCGACGTGAGCTGCTGCGGCGTGCCGCCGCCCGTGCCCACGGCATAGATATTGGTGGCGCCATTCTGCTCCACCGAGAAGGCCACCGTGCCGCCATCGGGCGAAAAGCGCGGGGCAAAGGTCATGGCGCCGACGCTGGCCAGCCGCTGCTGGCGTCCGGAGGACAGTTGCAGCAAGTAGACCTGCGGATTGCCCTCGGCGAAATTCATATAGGTGACCATGTCGCCATTGGGGGCGAAGCGCGGCGTCATCGCCATGGTGCTGCCATCGGTCAGATACTGCACATTGGCGCCGTCCTGATCCATGATGGCCAGGCGCCGCACGCGGTTGGCCTTGGGACCGCTTTCGGCCGTGTAGATGACGCGGGTATCGAAATAGCCGGTGCTGCCCGCCAGCGATTCATAGATGGCGTCGGAAATGATGTGGGCGACGCGGCGGGAGGAATTGGGATCGGTATTGTAGCTCTTGCCGACCACCTGGGCCGCCTGCTGAGTGTCCCAGACGCGCACCGACGAGGAAATCTGCCCGCCGCGCTCGACCCCGCCCATCACCAGCGCATCGACATTGGCCGTGCGCCAGGTGTTGAAATCGGGCGTGTTGTTGACATCGCCCACCTGCACCGGCAGCGAAGCCGGATCGAGCGGCAGGAACAGGCCCGAGCGGCGCAGGTTGTTGCGCACGATATCGGCGATTTCCTTGCCGAAGGCCGGGTCGGACGAGGCAAAATCGGGAATGGCGATGGGCAGCGGCTGGAAATTGGCGCCCTCCACCACGATACGCAATTGCGCCATCGCCATCGAGGAGCCGGCCAGCAGGGCCCCGCCGGCCAGGCCGAGCTTGAGCGCATTGCGCCTTGTGATCAGGGTCATGTTCGTCTCCATTCTCCGCCGGGGCCATTCTGGCCACGCGACGCATCAAGTTCAAAATCAGGGCCGCAGTTCCACGTCGATCTGCCGCCATTCGTCATACGCAGCCGCCGTGAGGCGGTAGGGTCCGCAATTCACCACGGCGCGTTGCGCCGCCCGGGCAATCGCCCCGCCGGCCGCCGAAGCATCGGCCGAGATGATGGCCGGTGTGCCATTGACCGAGCCATCCGGGTTGAGGCTCACCATCAGCCGCACATTGAGGCCGCTGTTGATGTCGCTGGGCAAGAGGTTCCAGCATTGCTTGATCTGGCCCACCAGCCCGTCGATTTCCGACCGGCTGAGCCGCGCCGACGTACCTGACGTATCACCCAGTGTCGGCGTGCCGCCCTGCCCGGTCGTACCGCCGGTGGTGTTGTCGTTGTTGATGATGGCAGAAATATCGTCGGCCAGCGACGCATCGAGCTGCGGCGTCGGCTGCTGTTGCTGGGCCTGCTGCGCCGCGGCCTGGCGCCTGCGCTCCTCTTCCTCGCGCTTCTTGCGCTCGGCTTCGGCCGCAGCGAACTGCTGGCGCTTCTGTTCCAGATTGGTCGGACGGCTCGCCGGCACCGGGGCTGCCACCTGCGGGGTGGGCGGCTCGGGCGTGGGCTCCGGTTCCGGCGCGGGCTCGGGTTCCGGCTCGGGGACAGGTTCAGGCGTCGGAGCCGGAGCGGGCTCAGGCTCGGGCGCCGGCACGGGCCGCGTGGCCGGGACCGGCGGCGCCACTGGCTCGGGCGTCGGTTCGGGTTCGGGGGCCGGTGTGGGTTCGGGCGCGGGAGCCGGCTCGGGTTCCGGCTCTGGCTCGGGTTCGGGCGCGGTTTCCGGCGCCGGGGCGGTATTGGTCACCGGGGCCGGCGTCGGAACATCTGCCGGCGACGGGGTGACCTGGTCTTCTTCGGTATTGCCCGTGGGCTGGGCGAGTTCGGCTTGCCTGTCGTCCTCGACGATGGAGGGCGTATTGGTCTCGACGATTTCGCTGTCGAGCTGGCCGGCGCGGATATTGGAATATTCCTCGATCGGCACGAGATCGACCGAAATCGACTCCACGGCAGGCGTCAACGGCTCGGTAAACCCCAGATTGATGAGGCCGATTGTCAGCAGGACGATATGGGCGACGATCGATACCGAAAGGCCGGTGCGCACTGGACTAGCCCGGTTCCCGCTCGGTGATGAGCCCGATCTTGGTGAAGCCGGCCGCCGAGAGAATGCCCATGACGCGCATCACCGAGCCATAATTGGCGCTGGTATCGCCGCGCAGGAAGATGCGATCCTCGGTGCCGTTGACCGCCCTGGCGGTAACCGTGTTGACCAGATCGGTTTCGGCCACCACGTCCTCGTCGACATAGATCACGCCCTCGGGCGTCACCGCGACGGTGATCGGCTGGCTCTGGCTCGGCATTTCATTGGCGGCGGTCTTGGGCAGGTCGATCGGCACGCCTGATGTCATCATCGGCGCGGCCACCATGAAGATGATGAGCAGCACCAGCATGACGTCGACCATCGGCGTCACGTTGATCTCGCTCATGATCGCCCGGCTCTTGCGGCGCCGGCGGCGACCGCCGCCGCTTCCGCCGCCTGCTGCGGCACCCATGCCCATGCTAGCGGTTCCTTGCTTCGAGCTGGCGGCTGAGAATGGTCGAGAACTCGTCGGCAAAGCCTTCCAGCCGCCCGATCATCTTGCCGGCATCGGAGCTCAGCTTGTTATAGGCGATAACCGCCGGAATGGCGGCGACCAGGCCGATGGCCGTGGCGAACAGCGCCTCGGCGATGGGGCCGGCGACCACCGCCAGGTTGGTGCTCGAGGAGGCGGCAATGGCGGTAAAGGCATTCATGATGCCCCAGACCGTGCCGAACAGGCCAATGAACGGCCCGGCCGAACCGATGGTGGCCAGGAAGCCGAGGCGCTTTTCCAGATGCTCGCTCTCGCGGGCAATGGCGACATCGAGCACCTTGTCGAGGCGCTGCTGCATGCCCACGAAGCTGGCGGCATTCTGCTCGTGGCTGCGCTTCCACTCCTTCATGGCGGCGACGAAGACGGCGCCCAGCCCCCCGTCGCCCGTTCGGACTGCTGCTGATAAAGCTCTTCCAGCGACTGGCCGGACCAGAAGACGCGCTCGAAGCGGTTCATCTCCGCCTGGGTGCGGCGATAGGTGATGGTCTTGTCGACAATGATGGCCCAGCACCAGATCGAGGCGCCCAGCAGGCCAAGCATCACCGCCTTGACCACCAGGTCGGCAGCCCAGAACAGCCCCCAGATGGATAAATCGGCGTGCGGGGCAACCGCCCCCACAGCGTCCATGGCTTCCATGTCGTGATCCCTTTCGGCCCGGTTCGCGCACCCGACCCTCAAGCATCAGGCGATGGGGTCGAAATCTGTCAAAATTAAGAGAAATGCCCGCGAAACCGGCCCTTTGCTGGGTGGCTCCCGGACACGTGTCCGCTTTGCCGCAATTATGGTCAAGAAGAGGTTAAGAAAGAGAGTCGGGGCAACAAGTTGTGAAGGAACGTCATCCCCTGGAGCCCGTTGAGCGGCAGGCGCCGATCCCGGCGCGTTCCACAGGAGGATTCTCATGACGATCCGTATCGCGTCCCTGGCCGCCATCACGTCGGTCGCAATGCTGCTGGCTGCCCCGGCCTATGCCGAAATGCTCAACATGACGGCCGAACTCACCGGCGCCGCCGAGGTTCCCGCCAATGATTCCGCCGGCACGGGCACGCTCGAAGCCACCTATGACACCGAAACCATGATGTTCACCTGGACGGTCAACTATGAAGGCCTGACCGGCGATGCCACCGCCGCGCATTTCCACGGCCCGGCCGCTGCCGACGCCACTGCCGGCCCGGTAGTCCCGATCGATGGCGATCTCGCCAGCCCGATCGAAGGCTCGGCCACGCTGACCGAAGAACAGGCGACCCAGCTCCAGGATGGCATGTGGTATTTCAACGTCCACACCGCCGAATATCCCGACGGCGAAATCCGCGGCCAGGTGACGGCTGCAGCCATGTAGCCCAAAAGGGGACCGTCAGGCGGTCCCCTTTTTGTCGGCAAGCGCCCTGATGGCGGCGGGCATCCGCGCTGCGCCGCCGCTGGTCCTGATGGCCACGACGATCACGCCGGCGCGCGTCAGCACCACGCCATCACGCAGAATTGCTTGCGACAGCGTCAGCCGTGCACCGCTGACGGCGGCGATTTCGGTGGTGACATCAAGGAGGTCATCGATATGGGCGGCGCCATCGAAGGCGATCTCCATGGAACGGACGGCAAAGGCAATGCCTTCCGCCGCCAGCTCGGAATGGTGGATGCCTGCGTCGCGCAGGAATTCGGTACGGCCACGCTCGAAGAATTTGAGATAGGCCGCGTGGTAGACATTGCCGGAAAAATCGGTGTCTTCGTAATAGATGCGGACGGGGAAGCTGTGGCGGGTCATACCCTGCCTCCAGCTCGGCGGGGCAACCGCACGGCAACCTGCCCCACCAGCAGCCCGACCAGCAGCGCCGGGCCGTGGATATCGTGGGCAAATGTCAGCCATATGGCCAGGGCCAGCACTGCCAGTGCAGTGACGACGCGCTGCGGCACAGGCCCACCCGACAGGTAGCTCCACCAGCCCACGACGAGCCCCACCAACCCCAATGTGGCGACAGAATTGCCCGCACCGACCGGTTGCCAGAACAGCCCGGCGACTTCACCGGCAAGCCCCGCCAGGACATAGGCGAGAAGCCAGATGCAAGGTGCGAAAACCCACTCGGCCAAGGTTCCGGCCACGGCCAGCAGCGGGAAATTCACCGCGATCTGCTTGAACCCCTCGTCATGGACCAGCCATGCCGTGGCAAAGCGCCAGACCTGGCCATCGACCACCATCGAGGGCTGCCGACGCAATGCCGGAAGCAGCTCGGGCATGACCGCTTGCCCCATAGTGACAGCGACCGTCGCCGCCAGGACGACGATGGTCAGCCAGGGAATCCGACGGTTCAATCCTCGGATGCCGGCGGGGCTCATTCCACCGCCTCGCCTTCGTGGAACACGACATGCTCCGGCGCGCCGGAGAGCGAGCGTAGCCGCGCCGGCAGCCAGGGCGGCAGCAGGCACGCGTCTTTCAGCGCCGATCCCTCGAGCGGCAGCCAGGAAAATTGCAGCAGATGCCCCTCATCTTCGCGTACGAGGAAAGGCTGCTGACCGCCCGGTCCCACATGCTCGGGCAGTTCGATGGCATAGATGAAGCCGAGCTCGTGGTAGCGGTCGCCCTCGCGGCCATAAAAGCTCTCCGAGGTGAAGAGCAGCGGCCCGACTTCGACCGGCATGACCAGTTCCTCGGCCATTTCGCGCACCAGGGCCACATTGCTGGGCTCGCCCATCTCGACGCGCCCACCCGGCAGCATGCAATAGCTGTCATCGTCCTCGCGGCAGACCAGCACATGCCCGTCGCGGATGGCCACCCCGGCCACGCGATAGTTGAAGCAGGTGCCCCCGACCGGAAAGCTGAGCAGGATGCGTTCGTTCATTCCGCCTCCGGCTCCTCGAACAGGCTGGCCTGCAGGCCGACAAAGCCCTGCGGTACGACTTTGCCCAGATGCTGGAAAGCCGTGCCGGTCAGCATGCGGCCGCGCGGCGTGCGCTGGATGAAGCCCTGCTGGATCAGATAGGGCTCGACGATTTCCTCGATCGCGTCGCGCGGCTCGCTCAGCGCCGCCGCGATGGTCTCGATGCCAACAGGACCGCCATTGTAGAAATCGGCAATAGTGGTGAGATAGCGCCGGTCGAGCTGGTCGAGCCCGCGCGCATCGACATCGAGCCGCAGCAGCGCCTTGTCGGCGATGGCGCGGGTGATTTCGCCCGAGCCGTCGACCAGCGCGAAGTCGGTCACCCGGCGCAGCAGGCGCCCGGCAATGCGCGGCGTGCCGCGGGAGCGGCGGGCGATTTCCATGGCCCCGTCCGGCGCCATCGGCATGCCCAGCAGCCGCGCGCCGCGCTGCACGATCTGCACCAGCTCCTCGGGCGTATAGAAATTGAGCCGCACCGGAATGCCGAAGCGGTCGCGCAAGGGCGTGGTTAGCAGGCCGGCGCGGGTGGTCGCGCCGACCAGGGTGAACTTGGCAAGATCGATCCGCACCGAGCGGGCGGCCGGGCCCTCGCCGATGATGAGATCGAGCTGGAAATCCTCCATCGCCGGATAGAGCACTTCCTCGATCGCCGGATTGAGCCGGTGGATCTCGTCGATGAACAGCACATCGCGCTCTTCGAGATTGGTCAGCAGCGCGGCGAGGTCGCCAGCCTTGGCGATGACCGGACCGGACGTGGCGCGGAAACCGACGCCCAGCTCGCGCGAAATGATCTGCGCCAGCGTGGTCTTGCCGAGGCCCGGCGGACCGACAAACAGCACGTGGTCCAGCGCCGTGCCGCGCTTCTTGGCCGCCTCAATGAACACTTCGAGATTGGCCCGCGCAGCCGCCTGCCCAACGAACTCGGAAAACCCGGACGGGCGCAGGGAGACGTCAAGCGGATCGTCGCGGCCGGCGGCGGGAGAGGTAAGATCGGTCACGCGAGCATCCGAGCTGCAATCAGGGTCAGTGCAAAAAGCAGCTTCGCTTCCCGCTCATGATCAGTGAAGCCCCCGAACCCGTCGATCGGTCCATCATAGATATCTTCTCCGCCAGCATCGGGATAAATCACTTGCATACCCCCGTGACGAGCTCTGATGTAGCCGGACAACTCATCTAACTTCAAAACCTCGTACTGCTCTGGAACCGAAGGCGAGGTCAGCTTTAGCATTAGGCCAAGGCGCTCCGCAGCTTCGAGCACCAGTTCAGGCGTCGCAGGTGGCTTTGCCTTTGGCAGGCCTAATTTCTCAATCTGCTCGACAAAAGACGTCATCATGTTCACCAGAAAGGTTCCACAAACGCTCTAAATTAGCGTCCAACGAGCCTCAACTCCCATCGCGGTTGCTCCGTGAGCCACGATTGAATCCACTCAGGATCGAATCCGCCCCACAAATTTTCGTATACTGATGCTAGCTGAGGTCGTAGTCGTTTGATCTCGCGGTAGCATTCGATGAATGCGCGTCGAGGATTTTCATAGTCCCCAAGCAACAGATCCTTTTCGAAGGGATAGCGCCAATCTACAAAATATCGTGCGATCTCGGCCACATGTTCAGACAGATGCATAAGATTCTGGCGAACATCGGCCGGAAGCCGAAAATACAACGCTTCCAAGTTGTGGCCCGTCTCTGCGGTGTCACGCGACAGCAAATTAATAAGCTTCAGCGCCAATTCGACGGCCAGCGCATAATTTGTGATGGTGGGAGCCGACACTGTATGAAACCCGTATCGGCCAAGTTTTAGCTCCAGAGCGCAGCGTTCTCCCGCCAGAAAGAATGCAGTCGCGGTATCTAGCTGGCGTTGCAGATCGCTACTCAATTGCTCAGCTCCCGCAAACCCAGCCGGATCAGCTTTTCCGTTGGCACGCCATCGCCTTCGCGCGCCACGATGCGGGCCAAGGCAGAGGAAGCCTGCGCGCTCGAATAGCCGAGATTGACCAGCGCCGAGACGGCGTCGGCTATGGCGGAAGGCGCCACGCCCTCGCCCAGGGCAGCCTGCAGGCCGAGCGTGCCAGCGTCGATGCCAGGACCAGTGGGCGCCTTGCCCTTGAGTTCGGTGACGAGGCGCACGGCGAGCTTGGGGCCGACGCCATTGGCCCGGCCGATCATCGCCTTGTCCTGCAAGGCCACGGCGCTGGAGAGTTCGGCCGGCGAGAGCACGGAGAGGATGGAAAGCGCCACGCGGGCGCCGACGCCCTGTACTGTCATCAGCAGGTTGAACCAGCCCTTCTCGGCTTCGCTGGCAAAACCATAGAGCCGGATCATGTCTTCGCGGACAATGGTTTCGATGAAGACCACCGCAGCCTCGCCGACGCGCGGCAAAGCCTGCAATGTGCGGCTGGAGCAGAAGGCTTCGTAGCAGACGCCGCCGCAGTCGATGAGCACGAAATCGTCGCCGAAGCTGTCGACCAGCCCCTTGAGCTTGCCGATCATGCCAGCGCCCTCAGCCGCTGACTGGATACCCGGTGATGGGCATGGCAGATGGCGATGGCCAGCGCATCGGCGGCGTCTGCTCCCTTGAAATCTGCCGTCGGCAGCAATGTCTTGACCATGAGCTGGATCTGTCCCTTGTCGGCATGGCCGGTGCCGACCACCGATTTCTTGACCAGGTTGGCGGCATATTCGGCGACCGGCAGGCCTCGCGCCGCCGGGGTCAGCAAGGCCACGCCCCGCGCCTGCCCCAGGATCAGCGCCGAGCGCGCACCGGCATTGACGAAGGTTTCTTCCACCGCCGCCTCCTCGGGCATGAAGCGATCGAGCACCTCGCCCAGCCCTGTGAATAACAAAGCGAGGCGTTCGGCCAGCGAGCCATCGACATCAGGCGTCACTGTACCCGCCGCCACGAAGGTCAGCCGGTTGCCCAATGTCTCGATGACCCCCCAGCCGCAGCGGCGCAGGCCGGGATCGATTCCAATGATTCGGGTGGCAGCACTCATGGCCCAATCCTTAACGACGCAGGGCCAGCCTACCAAGGCCAATGTGAACAAATAGGCAACAGAGCCGGTGGAAAACCCAACAATCGATAAAATCCTACCCATCACGCAAACACCATCTTCAAGCCGCAGCCCTAGGTTCCGCCACGGGAATGCAGGGGCAAAGCATGACGGAAATCGGCCGGAACCTACCGAAGCGCGCGTGGCTGCGTATTTATCGCGTCACCGGGGCGATCACTCTCATCTCGGTAGTGCTGTCGGTAATCTTCACCAACATGATCATGGAGACCTTCTCGGCCGGGATAAACGTGCAGGGCCTCGCCGTTTCGATCCTCATGCCGCTGGCGCTGGGGGGGCCGATGATCTGGTTCCTGCTGCTGAAACACGAACAGTTGCGGCACGCCAATAGCCAGCTCGAACATCTGGCGAGCACCGACTGGCTGACGGACTGTCTCAATCGTGGCGCCTTTACCGGAGCCGTCAGCCGCCATCTCGACCGCTGCGCGCCCGCGGATCCTGGCGGGGCATTGCTGATCGTGGATGCCGATGACTTCAAGAGCGTCAACGACCGCTTCGGCCATGATGCCGGCGACGAGGCACTGCAGTTGATCGCCCGCGCCATCCGCAAGGCGGTGCGTGGCACCGACCTGGTAGGGCGGCTGGGCGGCGAGGAATTCGGCGTGTTCCTGGCCGAAGCAGACGTGACCACCGCCGACCAAGTGGCCGAACGCATCCGCCACTCGATCTCCGTGCTTGCTTTCACGCCCGGCGGCACACCCTGCCCGCTTTCGGTCAGCATCGGCGGGGCCACTTATGCTCCCGGCGCCCCCTTCGCCGAATTGTATCGCCTTGCCGACCAGCACCTCTACGAAGCCAAGAATACGGGCCGCGATCGCGTCGCCATGATGCAGGCCGCCTGATTATGGAGACGCCGGCCGCCTGATATTTCGTTCATTGCCACCGCGCCAGCGCCGCCCTGCCATTGCAGGGTGGCGAACCTGCCATTTCAAACCGAGAGTATGCAATGATGCCGTCCAAGACTTTGACTGCCCTGCAAAGCTGGTCCAGCGTCGGGCGCTGGACGCTATTCGGCACGATGGCCTGCGTCCTGGTCTCGGTGGGATTCAACGCCCTGATGTTCGGGGATCTGGGAGCCGAGGCGCTGCGGCGGTCCGTCATCAGCGCCACTGTGCTGCCCATCCTGCTGGGCGTGCCGCTGTTCTTCTATATGAGCATGCGGGTGCGCGGGCTCGCCATCACCAATCTGCGCCTGGGCCTTGTGGCCCGTACCGACAGCCTGACCGCTTGCCTCAACCGCGGTGCCTTCACCGGTAAAGTGAGCACGCTATTGGCCCAGCGCGCACGCGACACCAGCGGCGCCCTGCTGATGATCGACGCCGACAATTTCAAGGCGATCAACGACCTGTTCGGCCACGATGCGGGCGATGAGGCATTGACCATCATCGCCCGCTCCATCCGCACGACCTTGCGGGCCGGCGACCTGGTGGGCCGCATGGGCGGCGAGGAATTCGGCGTCTACCTGCCCGATGTCGATCAGCGCGGCGCCGAAGCCGTGGCCGAACGTATCCGCCGCTCGGTAAACCTGGCGATCTTCGCACCCGAGGGCAAGCAGCGCCCGCTATCGGTCAGTATCGGCGGCGTGGCCTTCGAGGGCTCGGCCAGTTTTTCCGAACTGTTCCGCATTGCCGACCAGCGCCTCTATGGCGCCAAGCAGACCGGCCGCAACCGCGTCGCCGTGGTGCATGTGGCCGACCACCCGGTCATCGACCTCAAGCGCAGCGCATGAAAAAGGCGGCGCCACGCGGCACCGCCTCCAAACAATCAGTAGACCTCATCCTGAGCCTGTCGAAGGACGAGGTCGGGCATCACCCAGTCACGCCCCCGTGGTTCGACAAGCTCACCATGAGGGCTACTGAACGGCTACGCGTCCAGCTTGGCCGCGTCTTCGTCGCTCATCTCGAAATTCGAATAGACGTTCTGCACGTCATCGTCTTCCTCGAGCGTATTGATCAGCTTCATCAGCGTCGCGCCCTTTTCGGCGTCGATCGGCGTATTGGTCTGCGGCTTCCAGATCGCCTTGACCGATTCGGCCTCGCCCAGCACCTTTTCCAGTGCCGCCGCCACGTCCACCATGCCCTCGAAAGTCGTGGTGATGTAGTGGCCCTCTTCGTCGCTCTCGACATCCTCGGCGCCCGCCTCGATGGCGGCTTCCATGACGGCGTCTTCCGAACCGGCGCTCAGCGGATAGGTGATCTCGCCGACCTTGTCGAACATGAAGCCGACCGAATTGGTTTCACCCATAGCGCCGCCATTCTTGGAGAAATAGGAGCGGACATTGGAGGCGGTGCGGTTGCGGTTGTCGGTCAGCGTCTCGACGATGATGGCGACACCGCCGGGGCCATAACCCTCGTAGCGGATCTCGTCATAATTATCGCCGTCCGAGCCGATCGCCTTCTTGATGGCGCGGTCGATATTGTCCTTGGGCATGGACTGGGCGCGGGCATTGGTGACGGCCAGGCGCAGGCGCGCATTGAAGGCCGGGTCGGGCATGCCCAGCTTGGCGGCGACGGTGATTTCGCGCGCCAGCTTGGAGAAAATCTTGGAACGCACCGCGTCGGACTTGCCTTTGCGATGCATGATATTTTTGGCATGTGAATGGCCGGCCATCGGTCACTCCCCTCGGGCTGGAATGCTGGATTGTGGTGGCGCGTTATAGGCAAGCGAGCGGGACTTGTGAAGCGCTCACTCGTGCTCGACTGGCGTGAGCACGATCTCGCCCGCCTCGCCGCCGATCCGTTCCGCGAGCCTGCGGGCATCGTCCTGGGTCATCGCGCCGGAAACAATGATGACACCATCGAGGATGGGAGATTGCACGACCGGCGCCGTGAGCAATTCGCCCGCGACGCGCAATTCGATGACCTGGCCGAGATGTTTCAGCGTAAGTTTGGCAAAGTCTTTCCGCCCATCCGGCGTCAGTGTGATCATGACGGTCGGCTGGCCGCTGAAGGGATCGGGCCGCAGCTCGGCCTTGTCGACGGCCAGGGTAATATCGGCGGCCAGAACCGGCAGGGAGAGCAACAGCGCCAGCACAGGCCCAAGCAGCCGCCGCATCTCAGCCTTCCCCGAAATCAGGTTCGGCCTGGGCCAGCGTGCCGCCGATGCGGACAGGCAGCACCCGGGCGGCGAGCCCGGTACGCGGATCAGTCTCGACCGCCACGCCGCACAGCGTGGCTTCGCCCTCGGCGGGGGTGAAGCGCCCATTGGGAATGCCGGTGAGGAAACGGTTGAGCGGTTCGTCGCTTTCGGTGCCGATGATGGAGTCGAAATCCCCGCACATGCCGGCATCGGCCATCAGCGCCGTGCCCCCGCGCAGCACGCGGTGATCGGCGGTGGGAATATGGGTATGCGTACCCACGACAAGGCTGACCTTGCCGTCGAGGAACACGCCCATGGCCTGGATTTCCGACGTCGCCTCGGTATGGAAATCGACAATGATCGCGTCGGCCTGTTCGCCCAGCGGACAGGCGGCCACCGCCGCTTCAACCGCGCGAAACGGATCATCGACCGGCGGCATGAAGACCCGCCCCAGCGCATTGATGACCAGCACGCGATGGCCATTGCGCCCCTCGACGAACATGGCCCCGCGCCCCGGCGTGCCCGGCGGCATGTTTATGGGACGGATCAGCGTGGTCTCGCGCTCGATATAGGTCAGCGCCTCGCGCTGATCGAAGGCGTGATCGCCCAGCGTCACGATATCGGCGCCGGCATTGCGGATGGCGTTGAAATGCGGCTCTGTGAGGCCCTTGCCATGGCTGGCATTCTCGCCGTTGACGACGACGAAGTCGAACCGGTAGCGCTCGATGAGACCTGGCAGGCGTTCGGTGACGGCGTCGCGCCCGGCGCGGCCCATGACATCGCCCAGAAACAGAAACCTCATGCGCCGGAGCCGAAATGGCGCACACCGGCTTCGGTGACGATGGCGTCGAGCGGCACGTCATGCGGCTCGCGCGGAATGCTGTCGAGTTCCTGGGCGGCAAAGGCCAGGCCCACCAGCTTCGGCTTCTTGCTCATGGATGCCAGGGTCCGGTCATAATAGCCGCCGCCATAGCCCAGCCGCGTGCCCCGGCCATCGAAGCCCAGCAGCGGCATGATGACGATATCGGGTTCGGCCTTGGGCGCCAGTTCGGACGGGGCCAGCGTGCCGAAGCCCGATTCATAGAGCGAGGCGCCCTGTTCCCAGATGCGCAGGTCGAGCGGCTGTTCGGGACCGAGTACCACCGGCAGGACCACGGTCTGGTTGCTATCCATCAGCTTGACCAGAATAGGCTGGCAATCGAGCTCGTCGCGGATGCGCCAATAGGCGGCGACCACGTCGTTGGCCTGCAGCACGATACCGTCGAAGAAGTGGCGGGCGGCCGCCCTGGCTGCCTCGGCGCGCTCTTCATGATCGAGCAAGGCCCGCGCCACCCTGGCCCTCATCCGCAGTGCCGCCTTGGTTTCCTCGATCAGTTCGTCAACCATGGGCGCGCGCAACCTGCTCAGACAATAAGGTGCCGCCCTGGCCGTGGGATATGCGATCCCGGGAACCTACTTTACGCAGGTGGGCGCCGTTTGTCCGAGCCCACGGGCCCGGTCAGGGACAGCTCCCTTAGGATCGATAAGGCCCCGGGGATATTGGTATCCATCACGCACCGGGCAGCAGCCAAGATATAGGCGCTTTGGCCGACGGTGCAAAGGGTGCGTTAGAGGAGATCGAACCAGTTTTGCAGGCCGTGCAGAACACGGAGGACGATCACATCCTCGTTTTCAACGACGTAGAGGATATTGTGCGAGCCACACGGCATGAGGCGGACCGATCTCTCCGAAGCCTGCCGCTCGGCGGCCATATAAGGCATCGCGGCCAATCGATCGAGCGCTGCAACCATGTCCTGTTCATAGACCTCAGACTGTACAAATCCGAACCGGATGGCGCCATCGGCGGCCATATGATCGAGATCTGCTACAGCCGCGGCGGTCAATATCCAGGCCAAGCTCTATGCGCTCTTCTTCTGTTCGACTGCGGCCTTGGCCTTGAGACGCATGCGTGCCAGCAGTTCGTCACGCCCCATTTCGACTCTTCCGCTCGCCAGAGCCTCGTCCACCATCTGCTGCAGCTTCTCCCGCGCTTCCGCCCGCTCCTGGTCGCGGCGCACGAGATCGCGGACATAGTCGCTGGCATTGCCGTAGCGCCCGGTCTGCACCTGGTCTTCCACCCATTGCTTCATCTTGTCGGGCAGCGACACATTCATCGTGGCCATGGCTGGTCTCCTTCTTATCGCCACCACTATAACCATTTTGGCAATCTTTGCCAATAATCCACGTCATCGGGCCGTCATCGCCCCTGCCTAGGCTGGAACCGTTCCAAGGAGAACGACGCCATCCATTGCTGTTGAAGGGGCAATCCAGATGACCGACCAATCCCGCTTATTCAAGACTTCCCAACTCGAAGCGGCCGATGCCGAGCCGCGCAATGCCACTGATAACCCCACCATGGGCGAACTGATCAGCGCGCGCTTTTCGCGCCGCGGGTTCCTGCAGGGTTCGCTCGCCGTATCGGCCATTGCCGCCACCGTGAGCCCGCTGGCTCTGCTCAGCGCCCGCGATGCCCGCGCCCAGGACGGCGGCTCGGCCTTCTCGTTCACCGAAGTGGAGGCCGGCATCGACGAGAACCATCACGTTGCCGAGGGCTATGATGCCGACATCCTGCTGCGCTGGGGCGATGGCCTGTTCCCCGACGCACCCGAATTCGACCCGACCACCCAGACCGCGGCGGCCCAGGAACGCCAGTTCGGCTACAACAACGACTATGTCGGCTATATTCCGCTCGACGGCTCGTCCGAGCATGGCCTGCTGGTCGTCAATCACGAATATACCAACCCGCACCTGATGTTCCCCGGCATCGTGACGCTGGCCGAGGGCGCGATGACACTCAACCCGCTCAGCAAGGAGCAGGTCGATATCGAACTGGCCGCGCATGGCGGCACCATTGTCGAGATCGTCAAGACCGACGGCAAATGGGCCGTGGTCAAGGATGGCGCGCTCAACCGCCGCATCACCGTCAATACCGAAATGGCCCTGAGCGGCCCGGCCGCGGGCCATGCCCGCCTGCAGACCACGGCCGATCCCTCCGGCACCAAGGTATTCGGCACCATCAACAACTGCGCCGGCGGCGTCACGCCCTGGGGCACCTACATCATGGCCGAAGAGAATATCCACGGCTATTTCGCCGGCGAACTGCCGGCCGACCATCCCGAAACCGCCAACTACGATCGCCTGGGCATTCCGGAAGGCTCCTATGAATGGGCCAATTTCTACGACCGCTTCGACATTTCCAAGGAGCCCAACGAACCCAACCGCTTCGGCTACATCGTCGAGGTAGATGTGATGGACCCCAATTCGGTGCCCAAGAAGCGCACCGCTTTGGGCCGCTTCAAGCATGAAGGCGCCGAATCCATCGTCAACAAGGATGGCCGCGTCGTATTCTATCTCGGCGACGACGAGCGCTTCGACTACGTCTACAAGTTCGTCACCTCGGGCACCTACAATCCCGACGACCGTGCCGCCAATATGGACCTGCTCGATGACGGCATTCTCTATGTCGCCAGGTTCGCCGAGGACGGCTCCATGGAATGGCTGCCGCTGGTGCAGGGCCAGGGTCCGCTGACGGAAGAG
Organism: Devosia ginsengisoli; assembly: GCF_024707105.1. Lineage (GTDB taxonomy): Bacteria > Pseudomonadota > Alphaproteobacteria > Rhizobiales > Devosiaceae > Devosia > Devosia ginsengisoli_A. Next base: position 195,913 of record NZ_JANQAJ010000009.1, read on the forward strand.
AACGGCTTTGCCTCGCAGGCCGACGTGGTCATCGAGACGCGCCGCGCCGCCGACCTGCTCGGCGCCACCAAGATGGACCGCCCGGAAGACATCCAGCCCAATCGCGTCAACGGCAAGGTCTATGTGATGCTGACCAACAATACCGCTCGCGCCGCCGAGCAGGTGGATGCCGCCAACCCGACCGCCAGGAATGCCTTCGGCCACATCATCGAGATCGCCGAGGCCGATGGCGATTTCGCCGCTACGTCAGGCAATTGGGAAGTCCTGCTCAAATGCGGTGACCCGGCTATCGCCGAGGTGGGCGCCACTTTCTCGACCGATACCACGGTCAATGGCTGGTTCGGCATGCCGGACAATTGCGCGGTGGATTCGCTCGGCCGGCTCTGGGTCTCGACGGATGGCAACAATCCGTCGGCCACCGGCCGCACCGACGGTCTGTGGGCCGTCGATACCGAAGGCAGCGCCCGCGCCACGTCCAAGCTGTTTTTCCGCGTTCCGGTCGGCGCCGAAATGTGCGGCCCGCTGTTCACGCCCGATGACGAGACCGCTTTCGTGGCCGTGCAGCACCCCGCCGATGGCGGCGACGACTGGGAAGGCTTCGGCCGGGTCTCCTATTACGAGGACCTCTCGACGCGCTGGCCCGACTTCGACGACGCCATGCCGACACGGCCTTCCGTGGTGGTGATCACCCGGCAGGGCGGCGGCAAGATCGCCGTCTGACGCCATTCAACCGAGCCGTCGCCCGAGGGCGGCGGCTCAATCGGTCCGGCGCGGCTTGTTTCCGGCCCGGCTGATCGCCAATATCGTGTTGTCTGGAGACAACCGATGTTCGCCCATATTCTCATCGTCGTCATCATCGCCATTGCCATCACTGCCTTGGCCGAGCGGCGCAACGTGCAGCCGGCGCTGCTGGTGGCCATAGTCGGCCTCGCCGCCTCGTTCATACCCGGCATGCCGCGGCTGGAGCTGGAGCCCGAGATCATCCTCGGCATCGTGCTGCCGCCCATGTTGTTCTCGGCCGCCAGCGACTTCTCCTTTTCCAGCTTCGCCAAGCGCCTGGGCTCTATCGTTAATCTCGGGGTCTTCATGGTGTTCGGCACCACCGCCCTGGTCGGCATCGTCGCCTCGCTGGCCTTGCCTGGCCTTACCCCCGCGGCCGCACTGGTGCTGGGCGCCGTGCTCGCCCCGCCCGATGCGGTGACCGCCATCACCATCGGCCGCAAGGCGGGCCTGCCGGTGGCGCTGATGACCGTGCTCAAGGGCGAAAGCCTCATCAACGATGCCGCTGCGCTGACGCTGTTTGCCGTGGCCGTTGCCGCCGCCGCCGGCACCCATGCCTTCATCGACAACACGCCACTCTACTTCCTCTATGCGGCCGTGGTCGGCATCATCCTCGGCATGCTGATCGGCAACCTGGCGCAACTGGCGCGCCGCAAGCTGGGCAATCCATCGCTGGCCACCGCAGTATCGGTCATCGTGCCCTTCGCCGCCTATCTGCTGGCCGAGGAAATCCATGCCTCCGGCGTGCTCGCCGTCGTGGCGGCCGGCTTCGCGCTGGGGCACCATTCGGCCGAGTCGGGCTATGAGGAGCGCATCCAGGAGCGGCAGTTCTGGCGCACCATCGATACGCTGCTCGAAACCTTCGTCTTTGCCTATATCGGCCTGCAACTGCGCTTCGTCATCACCGATGCGATCGAGGCCGGCTACGACATGTGGCAACTGGCCGCCGCAGCCGCCGCTATCTTCGTCGCGACCGTGGCTATCCGCTTCGGCTGGGTCTTCGGCACGGCCTTCATCGCCCGCCGCCGCCGCGCCGCGGCGGCACGACGCCCGGCCAGGGTCGCGCGACCCGGACGCCGGGAACGGCCGCCTTCCCCGCCACCGCTGACCTGGAAGGAGAATGTCGTGCTCTCCTGGACCGGCATGCGGGGCGTGGTGACACTGGCCGCCGCGGCCGGTGTGCCGCTGATCACCGCGACCGGTGCGGACTTCCAGGACCGCGAAGCCATCCTGGTGCTGGCCTTCCTCGTCACCATCGCCACATTGCTGATCCAGGGGCTCACCTTGCCCTGGCTGATCAAATGGCTGGACCTGACCAATCCCGATGACGGCAAGCACCTGGCCGAACAGCACGCTCTGGCGGTGAAGATTGCCGACAAGGCAACCCTCGATGCGCTGGCCGAATATCGGACCACGCATGACGCGCCATCGTCGCGCCGGCTGGTGGACATGATGGCCAAGCGAGCGACCCACAATGCCGAGGCCGAACCTGCCATACCCCCATTCGACCAGGCCGAGGCCCTGGCCCTGGGCAATATCCTGCTCGAGGCCCGCCGCAAGCAGCTCATCGCCGCACGCGATGCCCGCGAGCTGGACGATACCGTGCTGCGCGACATGCTCGAGCAGATGGACCTGGAACAGGCCTTCATGGACAGTCTTGGCAAGGAGGCGTGAAGCTGTTTCGGGTCGGTTTCTCTAAGCACCGCACCCTGTGTCCGTGACTCACCCCCACCCTTGATCCCTCCCCACAAGGGGGAGGGAGACGATGAACACGGGCTGCAGAGCTGGCGCCTCCCTCCCCTTGATGGGGAGGGATCGAGGGCGGGGTGACGGGAGCCACGAAAGTCTAAGTGAACACTCCCCGAAGGAAGAAGTGAGGAAACGCCTAGCCCGGCGTCACGGGCGCGGCTTCGTCGAGGGCGCCGGCAACGCCCTCCAGCGCCTTGGCGGCATCGGTGAGCTTGGCGGCGAACTTGCCCTCCAGGGCTTCGATCTCGGCAGCCACTTCCTGGCCGGCGCGGGTCAGCACCAGCACTTCTTCTTCCAGCGCCTTGATGCGCTTTTCGGCCTCGGCCAGCTCATCGACCACGGCGATACCCGCCATGACCGTCAACCGGTTATCGCCGATTTCGCCCACGGCGCCCTTGAGCGATTCCACATGGTTGTTGAGCCGCTCGGCCAGCCCGATCAGGTGCTGCTGCTGGCCCTCTTCGCAGGCCATGCGATATTTGCGGCCATTGATCTCGACATTGACTTCGGGCACTTGCGCTACTCCGCCTTGGCCAGCACTTCGCGGACTGTTTCCATCGCCTCGACCAACCGGCGCGACACGTCATGCGCACTGTCGTCGAGCCGCTTGGCGCGGGCAGCGGTCTTGTCGAGTTCAGTGGCGAGGCGCGCCCGCTCATGCACCAGCCGCTGCGTATCGACCTCGATGCGGTTCTGCTGGCGCAGCCGTGAGCCCAGGTTGCGCACCGATTGATCCAGCCTCGCCATGGCGCGATCGAACCGCGCATTGGCTGATGTCAGCCCGTCTTCAAGTTCCGTGTCACTCATTGCTGTTACGGTCCTCTGCCCATGGGCGATTCCAGCGCGTGCAGCGTGCCCCAGCGCCGTCAGCAATGCAACCATGCGACCATCCGACGTGATGGCGCCGTCATTGACACGATAGGCGAACCTGTTATGCCCTAGACCCGCCTTTGGGAGGAGGCTTTCGGCGCCTCTTCTCCCCAGAATTCCAGCCTGATGAAAGCGCGAGCCCGATGACGAACACAGCCCAGCAGAACGAACTGGCCAATGCGATCCGCTCCCTGTCCATGGACGCGGTCGAGAAAGCCAATTCCGGCCATCCGGGCCTGCCCATGGGCTGCGCCGATATCGCCACGGTGCTGTTCACCAAGATCATGAAGTTCGATCCTGCCGACAGCAAGTGGGCCGACCGCGACCGTTTCATCCTGTCGGCCGGCCACGGCTCGATGCTGCTCTATTCCAGCCTTTACCTGCTCGGTTATGAGGACATGACCATCGAGCAGATCAAGAATTTCCGCCAGCTCGGTTCCAGGACCGCCGGCCACCCCGAATTCGGCCATGCCAGCGGCATCGAGACCACGACGGGGCCACTGGGCCAGGGCCTGGCCAATTCGGTCGGCTTCGCCGTGGCCGAAGCCAAGCTTGCCGCAGAGTTCGGCAGCGATATCGTCGATCACCACACCTGGGTGCTGGCCGGTGACGGGTGCCTGATGGAGGGCATTTCCCAGGAAGCCATTTCGCTGGCCGGCCATCTCAAGCTCAACAAGCTGACGGTGATCTGGGACAACAACTCCATCACCATCGACGGCAAGGTGTCCAACGCCGACTCGACCGACCAGATCGCCCGCTTCAAGGCAGTGGGCTGGAACACGATCGAAATCGACGGCCACGACCAGGCCGCCATCGAAAAGGCGCTGCTGGCCGCCAAGGCCTCCGACAAGCCGACCCTGATCGCCGCCAAGACCACGATCGGCTTCGGCGCGCCAAAGAAGGCCGGCACCGAGAAGGTGCATGGCTCCCCGCTCGGCGCCGAGGAACTGGCCGGCGCCAAGGCGGCGCTCGGCATCGATTATCCGGCCTTTGAAATCCCGGCGCATATTCTCGACACCTGGCGCGCTGCCGGAAGGCGCAGCCAGAACCTGCGCGGCGAGTGGGAATCCCGCCTCGCCGCCTCCGACAAGAAGGCCGAGTTCACCCGCCGCGTGGAAGGTCGGCTGCCGGCCGGCTTTGCCGCCGCCATGGCCGAGTACAAGCAGAAGCTGGCTGCCGACAAGCCCAAGGTCGCGACCCGCAAGTCCAGCCAGATGGCGCTCGAAGTCATCAACAAGATTGTGCCCGAGACGCTGGGCGGCTCGGCCGACCTCACCGGCTCGAACCTGACCAATACGCCCGAGACCCTGCCCTTCCAGGCCGACAGCCGCACCGGCCGCTACATGATGTATGGCATCCGCGAGCATGAAATGGCCGCCGCCATGAATGGCGTGGCTTTGCATGGCGGGCTCATTCCCTATGGCGGCACCTTCATGGTCTTTACCGACTATGCCCGCCCGGCCATCCGCCTCTCGGCCCTGATGGAACAGCGCGTCATCTATGTGATGACCCACGATTCCATCGGCCTGGGCGAAGATGGCCCGACCCACCAGCCGGTGGAACATCTCTCGGCTTTGCGCGCCATTCCGAACCTGCTGGTCTTCCGTCCGGCCGACGCCATGGAAACCGCCGAATGCTGGGAACTGGCGATGGAAACGGCCGACCGCCCCTCCATCCTGGCCCTCAGCCGTCAGAACCTGCCGGCTGTGCGCACCGAATATTCGGCCGAGAACAAGTCGGCCAAGGGTGCCTATAGCCTGGTCGGCCCAGCCGACGCCGATGCGGTGATCTTCGCCACCGGCTCGGAAGTCGCCATTGCCGTCGAGGCGCAGAAGGAGCTGGCCGAGAAGGGCATTTCGGCCCGCGTCGTCTCGGTGCCGTCGATGGAGCTCTTCGCCAAACAGTCCGACGCCTACAAGGCCGAGGTGCTCGGCAAGGCCAAGGCGCGCGTCGCGGTGGAAGCCGGCATCGAGATGAGCTGGAACAAGCTGCTGGGTGACAAGGGCCGCTTTGTCGGCATGAACTCCTTCGGCGCATCCGGCCCGATCGAGGCGCTTTATGCCCACTTTGGCATTACGCCAAAGGCCGTTGTTGAAGCGGTGACCGCACAGTTGTAAGGAGGCTCTGCCTCCCTTCTCCTAACCCCTCCCAAGGAGCGTCTTTTCATGGCAATCCGCGTCGCCATCAATGGCTTTGGCCGCATCGGCCGCAACATCCTGCGCGCCATCATCGAATCGGGCCGTACCGACATCGTGGTCGTGGCTATCAACGATCTCGGCCCGGTCGAGACCAATGCCCATCTGCTGCGCTATGACAGCGTGCATGGCCGCTTCCCCCATGAGGTGAAGGTCGATGGCGACACGATCGATGCCGGCCGCGGCCCCATCAAGGTGACGGCGATCCGCAATCCCGAAGACCTGCCCCATGCGGCGCTCAAGGTCGATATCGCGCTCGAATGCACCGGCATTTTCACCTCCAAGGAAAAGGCCAGCGCCCACCTCAAGGCCGGCGCCAAGAAGGTGGTGATTTCCGCGCCCGGCGACGGCGCCGACAAGACCATCGTATATGGCATCAACCATGCCAGCCTCACCAAGGACGACGTGGTCATCTCCAACGGCTCCTGCACCACCAACTGCCTGGCGCCCATGGCGCTGGTGATGAACGATCTCGTGGGCATCGAGAAGGGAATGATGACCACGATCCATTCCTATACCGGTGACCAGCCTACGCTCGACACCATGCACAAGGACCTCTATCGCGGCCGCGCCGCCGCGCTGAGCCAGATCCCGACCTCGACCGGCGCCGCCAAGGCCATTGGCCTGGTGCTGCCCGAGCTCAAGGGCAAGCTGGACGGCATCTCGGTCCGCGTGCCGACCCCGAACGTGTCGCTGGTCGACCTCAAGTTCCTGGCCGGCCGCGAGGTCACGGCCCAGGAGGTCAACGACGCGCTGATCGCCGCAGCCGATGGCAAGCTCAAGGGCGTGATGACCTATACGACCCATCCGCTGGTTTCGAGCGACCTCAACCACGATCCGCATTCCTGCACGATCCTGCTCGACCAGACCAAGGTCATCGGCGGCAATTTCGTGAACATCATGGGCTGGTACGACAACGAGTGGGGCTTCTCCAACCGCATGGCCGACACCACCGTGGCCCTGGGCAAGACGCTCTAGTTCGCGCATCGCGCAATGCAAAAGCCGCGTCGCTCCGCGGCGGGGCTTTTTTGTTTGCTGACGCGATCTGTCAGAGTGGCGACCTACCCACCCTCAATCCCTCCCCATCATGGGGAGGCAGGCGCCAGTTCAGAGGTCATTGTTCATCGTCTCCCTCCCCCTTGTGGGAGGGATCAAGGGTGGGGATGGGCCACACGCACCGCGTAAGAGGTAGCAGGATGGACAAGATCGATTTTCGCCGCACGCTCGGCCACTACAAGGCGACCAGGACGATCGAGGAGATCGACGTCCCGGAAATGGCTTTCGTCATTGTGGATGGCGCAGGCAATCCCAACACCACGCCGGCCTATCAGGGCGCCATCGAATGGCTCTATTCGACCAGCTATGCGCTGAAATTCGCCGCCAAGGCCGCGCTGGGTACCGACTATGTCGTGCCGCCGCTCGAAGGGTTGTGGTGGGCCGATAACCCGGCCGACTTCACCGCCCGCCGCAAGGATAACTGGCGCTGGACCATGATGATCATGGCGCCCGATTTCCTGACCGAGGCCATGTTCGCCGCGGCTATCGCCAAGGCCGGCAGGAAGCTCGGTGCCGCACCCGATACGCTGCGGCTGGAACGCTATGCCGAGGGCAGGAGCCTGCAGGTGCTGCATGTCGGCAGCTACGACGATGAAGGCCCGGTTCTCGCGCAACTGCACGATGTCGAAATGCCGGCCCGCGGCCTGACCTTCAGCGGCCACCACCACGAGATTTACCTGAGCGACGCCCGCCGCGCCGCGCCGGACAAGCTCCGGACCATCCTGCGCCAGCCGGTACGCCCGGCCTGACCGCTTGCCAGCCGGGCCGAACAGTTCATATTTCCTTGCGTGAACATGCGGACAGCGAGCCATCATGAGTCTCGACCGAACCATACGCTGGCGCGGGCTCGACCCTGTCAGTCTCGAACATTGCCACGTCATTTCGACCGAGCGCGATACCCGTATCCGTGGCACCATCATCACGCCCAACTATGGCCTGTTCTACCGCATCAAGCTCGATGACAGGGAGCATGTGCGCATGGTCCGCCTCGAACGCACGGACGGCAAGGTGCTGGAACTGTTCTCCGACGGCGCCGGGGACTGGTCGGATGACCGGGCCGAGCCGCTGCCGGCTCTGCGCCACTGCCTCGATATCGACATCTGGCCGACGCCGCTCACCAATTCGCTGCCGCTCTGGCGCTGCCAATGGACCATCGACCAGCCACAGCGTTTCGCCATGGCCTGGATCGACGGCGACGAAATGACGGTCAAACGCAGCGAACAGATCTATACGCAGCTCGACGCCACCCATTTCCGCTTCCAGGGCGCCGAGGGTTTTGAGCGCGTGATCGAGGTCGACGCCGATTTTCTGGTGGTCGACTATCCGGGGCTCTTCGCGCGCCAGGATTAGCGGCCTGTCACCCGCGAGTCATCAAATCAGCCTACAAGCGGCGCCGTTCACCTGTGCCGGGTCCAGTCATGTTCCAGATCATGCGGCCTATTTTCACTGGTCTGCCCATTGCCTCGGTGCTGATCGGCCTGGCCGGACAGCCTGCCCTGCTGGCGCTGCCGCCGGCGCTGACCGCGGCCCTGGTCCTGCTGCGCGACCGGCTGATCCGCCGAAGGGTGGGCCAGGGCGCCTGGCCCAGTGACGGCTTTGCCCGCCATGTGCTGGTGGACGACCTCGGACGACTGGTCTGCATCACCCTGCTCGGCCTGCCGCTGTTCCTCCTCGGCGACCTACTGCGCCAGCTTTTGCCGCAGTCCTGACCGGCAGATTTTTGTCGGCTACGCTTCCCCCCTTCGCGCCGCTCTGCTACGCCACGGCGACGACCTGTTTTGTCGCGTTTTCGAACCGCAAAACGCTTTAGACCACCGGGAGGCAACCAATGTCTGCGACCTTCAAGACCCTCGACGAGCTCGACCTCAAGAACAAGCGCGTGCTGCTCCGGGCCGACCTCAACGTGCCGGTCGCCGACGGCAAGGTTACCGACGCCACCCGTATCGAACGGCTGGTCCCCACCATCCGCGAAATCGTCAAGCATGATGGCAAGGCCATTCTGCTGAGCCATTTCGGCCGGCCCAAGGGCAAGATCGATCCCCAATTTTCGCTGGAACAGGTCTGCGCGGCGGTTGCCGATGAAACCGGCCATCCCGTCGGCTTCGTCGCCACCGACTGGACCGATGTATCCCATGCCCAGCAGGCTATCGAATCCGCGCCACCGGGCTCGGTGCTGATCCTCGAAAACACCCGCTTCCACCCCGGCGAGGAAGCCAACAATCCCGAACTGGCCCAGCGCATGGCCAGCCTCGGCGATGTCTATGTCAACGACGCCTTCTCGGCCGCCCACCGCGCCCATGCCTCGACCGAGGCTTTGGCCCATCTGCTGCCCGCGGCCGCGGGCCTGGCCATGCAGGCCGAGCTCGAAGCGCTAGAATCCGGCCTTGGCAAGCCGAAAAAGCCGGTCATCGCCATTGTCGGCGGCGCCAAGGTCTCGTCCAAGATCGACCTGCTGGAAAACCTCGTGACCAAGGTCGATGGCCTCGTCATCGGCGGCGGCATGGCCAATACATTCCTGCATGCCCAGGGCTACAGCGTCGGCAAGTCGCTGGCCGAAAAGGACCTGGCCGAAACCGCTTTGCGCATCATGGACAAGGCCGTCGATAGCGGCTGCGCCATCATCCTGCCCATCGATGCCGTGGTTGCCTGGCACTTCAAGGCCGATACGCCCACCCGCCTCTATGGTGTCGACGCCATCGACGGCGACGGCATGATCCTCGATATCGGTCCCTCCTCCATCGAGCGTATCGCCGGGGCCATCGACGATGCCCATACCGTGGTGTGGAACGGCCCGCTGGGCGCCTTCGAAATGAACCCCTTCGACGCCGGCACCGTGGCCATCGCCAAGCATGTCGCCAAACGCACTCATGACGGCAAGCTGGTCTCGGTGGCCGGCGGCGGCGACACGGTCGCGGCCTTGGCCCATGCCGGCGTCAAGGACGCCTTCACCTATGTCTCCACCGCCGGCGGCGCCTTCCTCGAATGGATGGAGGGCAAGCCCCTGCCCGGCGTCGAGGCGCTGAAGAAATAGTTTCCGTATTGTGAAACTTTCTCTTGTCAGGCTAGTCTGGCCCAGATAGTTTCCATATCAAGAAACTATCTGGAGCTCCATCGTGTCCCTGACGCTCTACCTGCACCCGCTGGCCTCGTTCTGCCACAAGGTGCTGATCGCCCTTTATGAGAACGGCACGCCCTTCACTGCCGAGATCGTCGATCTGGGCAATCCGGATTCGGCCCGACAGGTGACCGACCGCTGGCCGGTCGGCAAGATACCCGTGCTTGAGGACAGGGCCCGCAACCGGGTCATCCCCGAAACCAGCATCATCATCGAATATCTCGAACGCCACTATCCCGGCCCGGCAAAACTGCTGCCGGACGAGGCGGAAGCGGCGCTCGACACGCGCCTCTGGGACCGCTTCTTCGATCAATATGTGCAGGTGCCCATGCAGAAGATCGTGACCGACCACATCAGGCCGCCGGGCGCTGCCGATCCGCATGGCGTGGCTGAGGCGCGCAACACCTTGCGCACGGCCTATGCCATGATCGATGGCCAGTTGGCCGGCCGCGACTGGGCCATGGGCGACAGCTTCAGCCTGGCCGATTGCGCCGCCGCGCCCGGCCTGTTCTTTGCCGCTATTGTGGAGCCTTTCCCGGCAGAATATGCCAATCTGGCGGCCTATTTCGAACGGCTCCTGGCACGGCCCAGCGTGGCCAGGGCCCTGGCCGAGGCCCGGCCCTATTTCGACATGTTCCCCTATCGGGAGGCTATGCCGGCGCGATTCCTGGCCGATTGACGGAGGTGAAGCTGCAAACCGAACAAGCCCAACTCGACCGGCTTTTCCAGTCTCTGGCCGACCCATATCGCCGCGCCATGGTGACCCGTCTCGTCAAAGGCCCGGCCTCGATGAGCGAACTGTCCGCCATGCTTCACCTCGCACTGCCCTCGACCCTCAAGCATTTGCAGGTGCTCGAAAACGGGGGCATGGTGGCCTCGAGCAAGCAGGGGCGCGTCCGCACTTTCGCCATCGACCGGCAAGGGCTGGCGACAATGCAATCCTGGCTGACCGAGCATCAGCGCCAGCTCAATGCCGGCTTCGACCGCCTCGAAGCCCTGATGCGGGCCACGCCCGAAGAGAAACAGCCATGACCGCCCTGTCGGACCGCCACTCCACCTTCACTATCGAGCGCATCCTGCCCGGCCGCCCATCCCATGCCTGGCGCTTCTGGGCCGATCCCGTGCTCAAGCAGGCATGGTCCGGCTGCCATCCGGACTGGACGATGCTGGAACAGATCCAGGATTTCCAAACCGGCGGGCGCGACTTCAGCCGCATGCGCGACACGGATGGCGCCATCCACAGCGTGGACATGCGCTATCTCGACCTGCTGCAACCGCAGCGGATTCTCTATGCCTATACGATGCATCTCGACGCCACCCCACTCTCGGCCTCGTTGGTGACCATCGACTTCATGCCGAAAGGCGAGGCGACCGGCATGGTCTATACCGAGCAACTGACCATGCTGGCCGGCGATACGGCGCAGCGGCGCGCGGGCACGGGCCATGGCTTCGACCGGCTGGTGCTGGAAATGGAGCGCGCGCTGGCGACGCTGCAATAGGTTCCTCCCCTTTCGTCGCATAACCACAGGTCTAATCGCGGCGGCAAAAACGAAAGTCTAATCTGCCGGCAATCCCAATTGCCGAGGCAGGTCCATGACGAAATCGCTGAACGCCATCGCCCAGAAACTCATGGAACCGGGCAAGGGCATCCTGGCCGCCGACGAGTCCGAGGGCACGATCGCCAAGCGTTTCGCCAAGATCAACCTGCCCAATTCGCTCGACCTGCGCCGCGACTACCGCGAGATGCTGTTCCGCTCGACCGAGGCGATGACCAATTACATTTCCGGCGTCATCCTGACCGAGGAAACACTGGAGCAGCATGCTGCCGACGGCACCGCCTTCCGCGCCATCCTGGCCGATGCCGATGTCATTCCCGGCATCAAGGTCGATCGCGGCGCCTTCCCCATGCCGGGCGACAATGGCGAGAAGATCACCGAGGGCCTCGATGGCCTGCGCCAGCGCCTCGAACGCTATGCCAGCCTCGGCGCCGGCTTCGCCAAGTGGCGCGCCGTCATCACCATCAACGACGTGGCACCCACCCGCAACAATATCCGCGCCAATGCCCATGCTTTGGCCCGCTATGCCATTCTCTGCCAGGAAGCCGGCATCGTGCCGGTGGTCGAGCCGGAAGTGGTCGGCGACGGCGACCCCGGCAACCATTCGATGGAGCGCTGCGCCGCGGTGACCGGCGACGTGCTGGAAAACACCTTCAAGGAACTGCGCCTGGCCGGCGTCGATCTCGGCGGCATGCTTCTCAAGCCCAATATGGTGCTGCCCGGCATCAATTCGCGCGAACGCCCCAGCGTCGAGGATGTCGCCCGTCGCACCGTTGCTGTGCTGCGCGAGCATGTGCCGGCCGCCGTGCCCGGCATCGCTTTCCTCTCCGGCGGCCAGACCGACGAGGAGGCCACCGCCCACCTCTCGGCCATGAACCAGATATCCGGCAAGCCCTGGCCGCTGACCTTCTCCTATGGCCGCGCGCTGCAGAATGTCGCCTTGCGCACCTGGGCCGGCCGCCGCGAGAATTTCCCGCAGGCGCAGGTCGCCTTCACCCACCGCGCCCGCATGAACTCGCTGGCCGCTCTGGGCACCTGGACCGGCGAGCTCGACCGCGCCGCCTAGAGAACCGTTTCGAGGTTCGCGGCAGGCCGAGTCGAAAATGATGGATTTCGAGAACCGGAGCGGAGCGTACATCAGTACGTGAGCACCGGAAGCGCAGAAAGCCGGCATTTGCAGACCGGCATGGCGCGAAGATCGACACGGTTCTACCTTGACGTCCCAACGTCACACCTTGATGCGCGCTCTCCTCCCAGAGGGCGCGCATTTTCTTTGCGCCTGCCGGGGGCTTCGCCTATTGGAAAGGCGTCCTCTTGTCGCCAAAATGGGCAGACAGAAGGATATCCAGTGTCGAGTACCCGGAAGTCATGGCTCCCCAGCTTTATCTGATCACCCCCGCCAATGCCGATCCGGCCAGCTTCCCCGCCGCGCTCATGGCCGTGCTCAACGCCGCCGAATTCTCGGCGCTGCTGGTGGCGCGCGGCGCCATGAATGATGCGGCCTATGCCGCCCTGGCGACGATTGTGGTCAATATCGGCCAGGGCGCCGGCTGCGCCGTACTGATCGAGGACGATGTCGCCCTGGCCAAGCGCCTGGGCGCCGATGGCGTGCATGTGACCGGCGATCCGGCTGCGCTCAGGGCCGCCATATCAGCGCTCAAGCCCGCCATGATCGTCGGCGCCGGGAACCTCCATTCCCGCCACGACGCCATGACGGCGGGCGAGATGGATATCGACTATGTGTTCTTCGGCGGCACCGACGGCAAACCCGATCCCCAGGCGGCCGACCTGGCCGAATGGTGGGCACAGACTTTCGAAATCCCCGCCGTGCTGAGCCTGCCCGGCGCGGCCCCCGGCAATGCGGATGCGCGCGGCGCCGAATTCCTCGCTGTGTCGCACAGCCTGTGGTCGTCCGCCGCGCCGGCCGAAGCCATGCAGGCCATCGCCGCCGGGCTCGGAGTTTCTGCATGATGCGGCGCTTCCTGCTGACAATCCTTCTGGCGCTGACGCCAGCACTCGCCATGGCTCAGGATGCACCGGATAGTCCGGCCGAAGCCATTTCCGACGAGATTTTCGGACCGCGCGCACCCACCGACTTCGCCTTCGGCGCCTTCCAGCGCGGCTATTTCCTCACGGCGCTGGAGCTGGCTTTGCCCCGTGCCGAACAGGGCGATGCTGCCGCGCAGACACTCATCGCCGAACTCTATGCCAAGGGGCTGGGCGTGTCCCAGAACGACCAGCGCGCCGCCGGCTGGTATCAACTGGCCTCCAATAACGGCGATTATCTCGCCACCTTCGCGCTGGCTTTGGCCTATCAGGACGGTATCGGCGTGCCCAAGAACCGCGACCGCGCCGCCGAACTCTTCGGCAAGGCCGCCGAGGCCGGCTATGTTCCGGCCAAATACAACATGGCCCTGCTGCATGTCGAAGGCGTCTATGCCTCGCCCAGCCTGGTGACGGCCGCCGAGCTGATGAAGGAAGCCGCCGACGCCGAATTGCCCGAGGCGCAGTATGACTACGGCTCCATGCTGATCGAAGGCGCGGGTGTCGCCCCCAATCCAGCCGAGGGCGCCCGTTATATCGGGCTGGCCGCCGAACAGAATCTGGTGCCGGCGCAGGTCGATTACGCCACCCTGCTCTATCTCGGCCAGGGCGTGGACAAGGATGTCGCCGCAGCCGCGACCTGGTATGGCCGCGCTGCCGAGGCCGGCAATGCCGTGGCGCAGAACCGCTATGCCAAGCTGCTCGCCGTCGGCGAGGGCGTGACGCTCAATCTTGAAGATGCCGCCATGTGGCGCGCGTTGGCGCGCCGTCAGGGCCTCAGCGATCCCTCGCTCGACCGCTTGCTGGTGTCCATTCCCGAGGATGAACTGGCCCGCGCCGAGGAACGCGCCCGCTTCTGGCCTTCGACGCCATCAAGCGTCGAAACCGTGCTGGAAATCCCGACCGTGGGCGCAACGCCACAGGGTCAGGCCCTGCCCGCGCCCACCGATGCCAGCGAAGCGCCAATCGGCACCACAGCGCAAGACCCTTGAACCAGCGGGCGTTCTGAGGCAATAAGCGCGCCACGCCCATAAAGCCCCATCAACGTCAGGTCAGCCGCATCCGGCGCGCGTGGCCCGAACCGACAATTCACGCCCGAAAGCAACGCAATGGCCAAGATCAACGGCAACGAAATCCGCCCCGGCAATGTCGTCAACCACCAGGATCGCCTGTGGGTCGCGGTCAAGGTCGATCACGTCAAGCCGGGCAAGGGCGGCGCCTATGCCCAGGTCGAACTCAAGGCCATTCTCGGCGGCACCAAGCTCAACGAGCGTTTCCGCTCGGCCGAGACGGTCGAGACAGTCGAACTCGAATTTCGTGACTTCACCTATCTCTACGAGCAGGGCGACAGCCTCGTCTTCATGGACCAGGACAGCTACGAGCAGGTCGAACTGGCCAAGGACTTCGTCGGCGAGCGCGCCGCTTTCCTGCAGGACGGCATGAAGATTACCCTCGAAATGCACGAGGAAACCCCGCTCGGCATCCGCTTCCCGCCCAATGTCGTGCTCGAAGTCACCGAGGTCGATCCGGTGCAGAAGGGCCAGAGCGTGTCCAGCCAGTTCAAGCCGGCGATCCTGGCCAATGGCCTGCGGGTCATGGTGCCACCCTTCATTGCCGTGGGCGAGCGCATCGTGGTCGACACGACGGAAGCCACCTATATGCGTCGGGCGGACTAAGCCATGGCCCGTTCAGCAATCCTCAATGTCATGGTCAACGCCGCCATCAAGGCCGGCAAGTCGCTGACCAAGGACTTCAACGAAGTCGAAAACCTGCAGGTCTCCCGCAAGGGCCCGGCCGATTTCGTCTCCAAGGCGGATCTCCGCGCCGAGCAGATCGTCTATGACGAACTGCTCAAGGCCCGTCCCACCTATGCCTTCCTCATGGAAGAAGGTGGCGAAGTGGCCGGCACCGACGGTCAGCATCGCTGGCTGATCGACCCGCTCGACGGCACCACCAATTTCCTGCATTCGATCCCGCTCTTTGCCTGCGCCATCGCGCTGGAGCGCGCCAACGAGATCGTCGCCTCGGTGATCTACAATCCGGTGCTCGACGAGCTCTACACCGCCGAAAAGGGCGGCGGCGCCTGGCTCAATGACCGCAAGCGCCTGCGCGTGGCCGGCCGCAAGTCGCTGGCCGATGCCGTGGTCTGCACCGGCATCAAGACCCAGGGCACGGCCAATGACGCGCTGCAGTTGCGCCAGCTCGCCCATATCAACCCGGCCGTGGCCGGCATCCGCCGCTCGGGCTCCATCTCGATGGACATGGCCTGGCTGGCCTCGGGTCGCTACGACGCCATCTGGGAAGCCGGCCTCGCCCCCTGGGACGTGGCGCCGGGCCTGCTGATGGTCAAGGAAGCCGGCGGCTTCGTCTCAGACTTCGCCGGCAGCCCCGGCTCGGTCTGGAACGGCCAGATCGTAGCGGGTAACGAAAGCCTGCAGGCGGCGCTGCTCAAGCAGCTCAAGGGCATTCAGTAACTTGACTGTGTAAGTCATGAAATGTAGCTCTCCAGCAATTCCCGCTGGAGAGCTTTCATGCTGTCGATTGTCCGCGTCCTTCCCTTGCTGGCTGTCCTGCTCGCCGCGCCGTCCGCCATGGCACAGGACGCGGCGTTCCCCATCACGCTCGAACACGCTCTCGGCACGGTCACCATTCCCGCCGAGCCACAACGCGTCGTGGCGCTGATCGACCGGGATGCCGACACGGTTCTCGCGCTGGGCGTGCAGCCGGTGGGCATCCGCTCCAACTACAATTTCGATGCCGGCGTCGGACCTTGGGCGGAGCCGCTGCTGACCACCGAGCCGGCCGTGTGGAAGGGCCGCGAGCTGAATTTCGAAGCCATCGCCGCTGCCGATCCCGACCTCATCGTCTTTGCCACTTCGGGCGGCGACGCGGCCGAATATGAGCGCCTGAGCCAGATAGCGCCAACCATCGCCCTGCCCAGGGGCGCCAATCCCTGGGAGGCCACCACCGCCCAGACCACCCTTCTGATCGCCGAAGCCCTCGGCCGCAAACAGGAAGGCGAACAACTGATCGCCGATCTCGATGCCTACCTGGCCACGCAGAAGGCGGCCCATCCCGAATTTGCCGGCAGGACGGTCAATTATCTCGACATCTATCCGGGCGGCATTTCCAGCTATTCCGCCAATCACATCGTCAACGGCATGCTCTATGCCACCGGCTTCTCGCCCATTGCCGGCGCGCTTGACGTACCTGCCGGCCAGTCCTCGATCAGCGTTTCGGCCGAACTGCTGGCGAGCTACGACGCCGATATCGTGCTGATCTATCCCTTCGGACGCAGCCTCGATGAGCTGATCGCCGAAACCCCGACCCTGGCCACCCTGCCCTCGGTCGAAGACGGACGCGCCTTCGTGCTGCAGGACCTGGCCTTCTCCAGCGCCTCGGTGGTTTCCATCCCCTATGCACTGGACAATCTGCTGCCCCGGTTCAGCGCTGCCCTCGCCGACTGATCGGTGGCGCTGCCGATCACGCCTCTACCATCCATTAACCTTTCTCATTGCCCCCTCCGCCCGCGCTGACTAGTCTGGCGGCCTGTGATTTGCGCGTAAGGGGCAAGGTTTAAGGCAGATGACGCAAGGCTATGATCCCTACCACCTGGCCAGCCCGACCGTTTACCTCGTCAAGATCGTGATTTTCCTGGTGCTGGTGGCGCTGGTCGCGGCCATCCTGTTCACCAATATCGTCACCTTCTTCTGGGCCAACCCCTTCATCAATTCGCTGATCTTCTTCTCGCTGTTCATCGGCATCTTCCTCAGCTTCCGCCAGGTCATCCGCCTGTTTCCAGAGGTGAAGTGGGTCAATTCCCTGCAGGACGGCACCTCGACCAATGTGCGCCCACCCATCCTGCTGGCCCCCGTCGCCGGCATATTGCGCGAGCGGATCGGGGAAGCTGTCATCACGCCCTCCTCCATGCGCTCCATTCTGGATTCCGTCGGCAACCGCCTCGACGAAGCCAAGGACACCTCGCGCTACCTCACGGGCCTGCTGGTCTTTCTCGGCCTCATGGGCACGTTCTACGGCCTGCTGGAGACCGTGGGCTCGGTAGCCGGCGTCATCAACGCACTGGACGTGACTTCGTCCGATAGCGCCGCGCTCTTCGGCAATCTCAAGGAAGGCCTGGCTGCGCCACTGGGCGGCATGGGCACTGCCTTTTCGTCCTCGCTCTTCGGCCTTGCCGGTTCGCTGGTGCTCGGCTTCCTCGACCTCCAGACCAGCCAGGCGCAGAACGCCTTCTATACCGATCTTGAGGACTGGATGACCTCGATGACCGAACTCGACCACCCGGTCAGCGCCATGCAGGCCAGCGCCGGCGGCCCGGAAATGCAGGCCATGTTCGACAAGCTCGGCGACAGCATGCAGAACCAGAATTCCAGCCAGAATGCCATCCGCGCCATGGCCGAGCTGGCCCGCGGCATCGACGGGCTGGTCAAGCATATCCGCACCGAACAGGACGATTTGCGCAAGCACATCACCGAGCAGGGCGAAACCAACCAGAAGTTGCGTGAACTGATCGACGCCGTACTATCGCAGGGCGACAACGAGCGGCGGAACTGACCCATGCCGGGAGCCCGTAGCCGCAGGCGGCAGGAGGCCAATTACTGGCCCGGCTTCGTCGACGCCCTGTCGAGCCTGCTGCTTGTCATCATCTTCATGCTGAGCCTGTTCATGCTGACCCAGTTCTTCCTGGGCCGGGAAATCCAGGGCCGCGACTCCGCGCTGGCGCGACTCAACAGCCAGATTGCCGAACTGACCGACCTGTTGCAGCTCGAACGCGCCAATTCCGACGACCTGACCACCCAGATCGCCACGCTCACCGCCACATTGGGCGCCGCCCAGGCCGACAATGCCAGCCTCACCAGCCAGCTCGCCGGCATTGGCGCCGGCCTCGGCGACAAGGACAGCACCATTGCCGGGCTCGAAGACGATCTGATGGCGGCCCAGGAACTCTCCGACGAGGCCAATGCCCAGGTCGCCCTGCTGAACCAGCAACTTGCCGCGCTCCGCACCCAGATCGGCGCGCTGGAAGCCGCCCTCGAGGCCTCGGAAACCCGCGACACCGAATCCCGTACCCAGATTGCCGATCTCGGCCGCCGCCTGAACCTGGCTTTGGCCCAGCGCGTCCAGGACCTTAGCCGCTATCGCTCCGACTTCTTCGGCCGCCTGCGCGAAATCCTCGAAGGCCGGGCCGATGTCCGCGTCGTGGGCGACCGCTTCGTCTTCCAGTCCGAAGTGCTGTTTGCGGCCGGCCAGGCCGATATCTCGCCCGAAGGCACGCCCGATCTCGACGCACTGGCCGAGGCCATCCTGCAGCTCGAAACCGAAATTCCGCCCGACATCAATTGGGTTCTGCGCGTCGACGGCCACACCGATATCAGGCCGATTTCCAATGCCCGCTTCCCGTCGAACTGGGAGCTTTCGGCTGCCCGCGCCATTTCCGTGGCACAATATCTGGTGAGCAAGGGCGTCTCGCCCAACCGGCTGGTCGCCGCCGGCTTCGGCGAATTCACCCCGCTCGATCCGGGCAATACCGAGGAAGCCTATCGGCGAAATCGCCGGATCGAGTTCAAACTGACGGAGGGGTGATTGGCGACGGCGCAACGCGCCGACAAATCGCTCCGGTGGAGCGATTTGAGCCGATCACGGTCGAGCCTTGCGAGACCCCGGACCAGCGCCTGGGAGCCACAATGCTAACCCGCATCCTCCAGCCGGAACTGCAACCGCGCCAGCTCCGCATAGCGTCCGCCCTTGGCAACCAGCTCGTCATGCGTGCCCTGGTCGATGATGCGGCCGCCATCGAGCACCAGGATCTTGTCGGCGTCGCGAATGGTGGCCAGCCGGTGGGCAATGACCAGCGTGGTGCGGCCCGCCATCAGGTGTTCCAGCGCCGTCTGCACCAGCCGCTCGCTCTGCGCGTCGAGCGCGCTCGTCGCCTCGTCCAGCAGCAGGATCGGCGAATTCTTGAGAATGGCGCGGGCGATGGCGAGGCGCTGCTTCTGCCCGCCCGACAGCGTCACGCCGCGTTCGCCCACCATCGTGTCATAGCCCAGCGGCAGGTCCATGACGAAATCATGCACCAAAGCGGCGCGTGAAGCCGCCTCAACTTCGGCCTCGCTGGCCTCCGGTTTGCCGAAACGGATATTCTCGGCAATCGTGCCGGCAAAGATGGTCGGCTCCTGCTCGACATAGGCAAAGCGCTGCCGCAATTCGCGCAGCTTGGTATCGCGAATATCGACGCCATCGACGCGGATCACCCCGCCGCTGACATCGTAGAAGCGCTGCAGCAGCGACAGGGTCGTCGACTTGCCCGAACCCGAAGCCCCAACCAGCGCCACGGTCTCGCCCCGGCCCACAGCGAAATCGAGCCCTGTCAGAACCGGCTCGGACCCGTCATAGGAGAAGTTGACGTTCTCGAACGCCACCGTGCCCAAAGCCGGCTTGGGCAGCGCCACCGGCTTGGCCGCTTCGCGGATCGTCGGCTCGGTATCGAGAATTTCGGTCAGCCGCTCGGTGGCGCCGGCCACTGATTGCAGCGTGCCCAGCACTTCGCTGACATTGGTCAGCGCGCCCGAAGCCATCAGCGCATAGACGAGGAATTGCGCCAACTGCCCGGCTGTCACCGTGCCCTCGAAGACCGAGCGGGCACCCCACCAGACCAGGAATACCAAAGCCGCCGTGCCGAGGAAAATCACCATGCCGACCAGCACTGAGCGCGCCAGCAGCCGGCGCACTTCGGCGCTGTAGCTGGCTTCGCTGCGCTCATCGTAATTGGCAGCCTGTACCGGCTCCTGCGTGAACGATTTGACCGTGCGGGTGGCGCCCAGCATTTCGGTGGCCATGGCGGAAAGGTCGGCCAGCGCATCCTGCGTCCGGCGCGACATGCCGCGCAGCCGCCGGGCAAAGGTAATGACGGGGAACAGGATAGCCGGTGCGGCGATCACCACGGCCAATGTGAGGATGGGGCTGGTCAGCAGCATCATCGTCAGCGCGCCGACAATGGTCACCATCGAGCGCAAGGCCAGCGAGAAGCTCGACCCCACCGCGCCGCGGATCATCGCCACGTCGCCATTGAGCCGGCTGGTGAGTTCTCCCACGCGATGCGTATCGAAATAGCGCGCATCCAGCCCCAGCAGGTGCGCGAACACCGCCTGCCGCAGATCGGCCAGCACGCGCTCGCCGATGACAGAGATGAAATAGAACCGCGCCCCGCTCGCCACCGCCATGATGGCCGCGACACCCACGATCAGCCAACCATAGCGGCCGACATTTTCCAGGTTCTGCGTAATGAAGCCCTGGTCGATGGCCCCGCCCAGCAGCGCCGGAATGGCCAGCGAGGCGACGGCCGAGACCAGCAGGAAGGCCACGGTGAGCGCCAGCCGCACCGGATAGCGCAGCATGAAGGGCACCAGCTTGCGCAATGGCTGCAGCTTGCGGGGGTTGACGACCGGAGTCGCTACGATCTTTTCGGCGTCAGCCTGAGCCGGGGCGGCCTGGTCTGTCATCGCGAGGTTACGCCACCTGTTTTGGGGAAAGGCTGGATTGGTGCTTGGATATAGGCACTGCCTGGCGGGGCGGCAACAGCTTTGTCCGGTGCGAAATTGTCGCGCCCGCGCCCTTGCGGAGAAGCCGGGCTTTCTGTATGAAGCCGGCAACACCAGTTTTAGATGCTCTCCGGGCGCCACGGCGCCCGTTTGATTTGAGGCGATACCGATGAAGGCTGATATCCATCCGGACTACCACACCATCACTGTGGTCATGACCGACGGCACCACTTACGAAACCCGCTCGACCTACGGCAAGGCCGGCGACACCCTGCAGCTCGACATCGACTCCAAGACCCATCCGGCCTGGACCGGTGGCACGGGCCAGTTGCTCGACCGCGGCGGCCGTGTTTCGCGCTTCAAGGAGCGCTTCAAGGGTCTCGGCATCTAAGCCGATCCGCGATGAATTCGAAAAGCCCGGCCATTGTGCCGGGCTTTTTGTTTGTGGAGCATGGCCCCCGCGCAGGCGGGAATCCACTCTTCTCTTCAAAACCACCGCAGGACAAGAATGGATTCCCGCCTACGCGGGAATGACGTCGTGGTATGAAAGACCTACCTCGTCATCATCCAACCAGAGCCACGCCCTTGCAATTTGCTCTCTTCTTCGGCGCTGCAGTGTTCGAGATTGGCGGCTGCTACCTGATCTGGCTGGCTTTGCGACAGGGACAGCCCTGGCTCTGGGCACCCGCTATCGTCGCCCTGGCTTTGTTCGGCCTGCTGCTGGCCCTGACCGGCACCGAAAGCGCGGGGCGGGCCTTTGCCATCTATGGCGGCATCTATATCGCCGCGTCAGTCGCCTTCATGGCCGGCATCGAGCGTGTCCGTCCCGATGCGTGGGATCTGGCGGGCGTCGCGATCTGTCTGTTGGGGGCGGCGGTGATTTTCTTCGCGCCGCGCGGTTAAGCCCGGCCGAATGCCGCCTTGAGTCGGGCCAGTTGGTCGGCAATGCCGTTGGCCGTACCCGGATCGAGTTCGGGCATGCGGCCACGCTCCAGCGTATCGAACTGCATCACCCGCTCGAACAACCGGTCGCCCTTGTCGATATAGGCGCGCAGCGTCTCCGGCAGTTGGTCATAGCCCGGCCCGCCGCGCTCCGAGGGCGTGGCCGAGAACTTGACCTTCTCCTTTTCGGAGCGGGCATTTTCTCGTGTGATTTCGCCCTCGTTGACCGCGCGCTGCAACAGCAACCACGAGGCCAGTTGCATCAGCCGCGTGGTCAGGCGCATGGATTCGGTGGCGTAGAGGAACGAGGCTTCGCGGCCGAGGATGCGGCTCTCGTTGCGCCCCTCGCCGTCGAGATAGGCCGCCACGTCCTCGATCAGGCCCATGCCTTCGCGATAGAGCAGGTCGAATCCGCCCGATGCCACGATGCGTGGCCCGATGGCGATTGCCGGTCCTGTCTCTTTCAAATCCGTCAAGCGCATGCTCCCTGGCGATGGCCATGCTAGGCCTAAACCGGCAAGGCGTCATCCCTTGCGGTCCATCAAGCTAAAAAGAGCTTTAAGATCAGGGCCATACCAAGGCCATCAGGACGCCTGAAAAGAAAAAGAGCGGTAAGAACCGCTCTCGAAGTTAACAGGGAGGCGTCAAACAGAGGGAGAAACCACTCTGCAAATCCAGAACAATCTGAATAATCTAAGGTTACCGCCAAGAGATTAATTGTGTGTTAACAGGAGTCGATTTCTTAACCCTGTCAGTCCGTTCCATACTCAAGCGGGAGGCTGGAACAGGGTCGCCACGAGAAATTGCCAGGCGCCCGAACCGAGCAGGACCACCACGACCCAGGCCGCTGCACCCAGAAGCAGGATCAGCAAGCCATTGGGGATGGCATCCGGCTTTTGCCCGAGCCCGCCTTCGGAATTCCTCGATCCGGTGATGTTGCGTGCCATGTCGAACTCCTTCCCCCGTCGCCGGCACACGAAAATTACGCTCCTCGCCTAAAATGTCTATCAATTTAGTAGTGTATTAAACCGCGATACCTTTCGGCTGGGGAAAATAATGCCGGACCTCCCCCGTTGAATGGATTCTGAATGATCCGTTCCGGTTTCGCTCATCGCCCGCGCGCTAAGCCGGAGTCCTCACGCAATGAGGAGGAAACGATGACCACTATTTCCGCTGGAGCCGCTGCCGGTTTGCTGGTCGCGCTCATGGTGTTGTCGACCAGCGACGGCTATGGCGCCGAACTGGTGCCCGCCGCGAACCAGGCCGGGAATTTCGTCCATCCCGGCACGATCAGGGGATTCAATCCCCAGCCCGACCCGCCCCATGAGGCGCGCGGTTTCGACCCCCAGCCCGATCCGCCCAAGGTTTTCGGTGACGGCTCGGTCAAGCCGGCCGGGCACGGCTAGAGCGTTTCCAGCAAAAGTGGAGACGGTTTTGCGGTTCGGAAACGCGACAGAATAAGGGCCTAGAGCTTGAACGCGGCGTCCGCGGCCTTGCGCGTGGCGCCGCGCGCTTCGATCGTGGCCCTGAGCCGCTCGATCTCGGCCTCGAGCAGGTTGATACGCTCGTGCAATTCTTCCACCGACATGGTGTCGATGGTCATGCCGACTTCATGGCCTTTGGGCTTCTTGATCTCTTCGTCGAACATTGTTTCAGCCTCCTGCGCCAGGGTTGAACGCTCAGCTTAGCGCGAAAGACTTGCCGAGCAAATCCGCATCGGCCAGCATGGTGGCATGACACTTACCGATATGCACGCCATTGCCATCGCCCGTCCGGGCGGTCCCGAAGCCCTCGAACTCCAGCGCCTGCCCAGGCCCGCCTGCCGTGATGGCGAGGTGCTGATCCGCGTTGCCGCGGCCGGGGTCAACGGTCCCGACCTGGCCCAGCGCCGCGGCCACTACGATCCGCCGCCCGATGCCTCGCCGCTGCCGGGCCTCGAAGTCGCCGGCGAAATCGCGGCGCTCGGCACGGGCGTCACCACCTGGCAGGTCGGCGATCGCGTCATGGCGCTGACCAATGGCGGCGGCTATGCCGAATATGCGGCGGTGCCGGCCGGTCAGGTACTGCCCATCCCCGATGGCTGGAGCTTTGCCGAAGCGGCGGCCCTGCCCGAAACCTGGTTCACCGTCACCCAGACCCTGGTGATGCGGGCCGGGCTCGAGCCGGGCATGACCGTGCTCGTTCACGGCGCCTCCGGCGGCATCGGCGGCGCGGCCATCCAGATATCAGCCATTCTCGGCGCCCGCGCCATCGGCGTCGTCTCGTCACCGGACAAGGCCGACTATGCGGCAAGGCTCGGCGCCTTCGCCACTATCGACCATACCGGCGAGGACATCGCCACAAGGGCCCTGGCCCTGACCGACGGCAAGGGCGTCGATCGCGTGGTCGACATCATCGGCGGCAAGATGGCCGAACAGAATATCGCCGCCTCGGCGCGGGGCGGTCATATCGTCCAGGTCTCGACACTCGACGGCAGCACAGCCAGCCTGTCGCTGCGCGCCATCATGGCCAAGCAATTGACCCTGTCCGGCTCCACCCTGCGCCCGCAGACTTCGGCCACCAAGGCCGCCATTGCCGACCGCATCCGCACCGACTTGCTGCCGGCCCTGTCGCGGCCCGGCTTCATCAGACCATCAGTGGCGCGCTTTCCGCTGGCGGAGGCCGCCGAGGCCCACCGCGCCATGGAAGCTCGCCGCCACATGGGTAAAATCGTGTTGATCACATCGTTCGGCGCCGATACCTCGTCCTGAAGGGGCGGTAAAAAACCTACATCGCCATTGCGGATCGCCCGCCAAACCCATATATTGTGGCCTGTTCCCCCTCAGCATGAAGCAAAGAGGCGGAGCGGCCCGGAGGAAAACCGGCCGCGCCTGCAGGAGAGTTTTATCATGACCCAGCCTTTGTTGATGCCCAAGGCGACCGCTGTCTGGCTCGTCGACAACACTGCGCTGTCGTTCGAGCAGATCGCTGCCTTTTGCACGCTGCATCCGCTCGAAGTTCAGGGCATCGCCGATGGCGACGTCGCCGGCGGCATCATGGGTGTCAATCCGATCCAGAACGGTCAGTTGACCCGCGAGGAGATCGAGAAGGCCGAGGCCGACCCCAATTACCGCATGAAACTGAGCGAGCCCAAGGTTCGCGTCGCTGCCGCCAAGCGCAAGGGCCCGCGCTACACCCCGATTTCGCGCCGCAACGAGCGCCCCAATGCCATCAAGTGGCTGGTGCGCAACCATCCCGAACTCAAGGACGCCCAGATCATGCGTCTGGTCGGCACCACCAAGTCGACCATCGACTCGGTGCGTGATTCGACCCACTGGAACTCGGCCAACCTGACCGCCATGGACCCGGTAACGCTGGGCCTGTGCAGCCAGATCGATCTCGACCTCGAGGTCAAGCGCGCCTCCAAGGGCGCGCCTGGTATCGATGAAGCCGAGGAAGGCACCATGCTGATGACGGCGGAAGAGGCCCTGGCCCGGTCAGGCGGCCGCGGCCATGCCGAAGGCGAAGAAAACGAATTCGCCGCCAACGACCATCGCCCCGCCGAGGCGCAGGACGATTTCGACGCCGACTCGGTCTTCTCCAAGCTCAAGTCGCTCAACAACGATAGCGACGCTTAAGAGGCAACGGCCAGCGGAATGGAAAACAACCTCCTGCTGGCCGTTTTCGTACTCCTGGCAGCCAGCGTCGCGCTGGTGCCGCTGGCCAAGGCGCTGGGCCTTGGCACCGTGCTGGGCTATCTCGCCGCCGGCATCCTGATCGGCCCCTATGGCCTGGGGCTGGTTTCCGACAGCGATCTGGTCCGCCAGATCGCCGAATTCGGCATCGTCATGATGCTGTTCCTCATCGGCCTCGACCTGCAGCCCAGCGAAGTCTGGCGCATGCGCCACAAGGTCCTCGGCCTCGGCGTCACCCAGCTCGTCCTCACCTCCGTCATCATTGCCCTGGCGCTGCTGGCCGCCGGCTTCGCGCTCAATGTCGCCGTCATCATCGGGCTGGCACTGTCCATGTCCTCCACGGCCATCGCCATGCAATCGACCCAGCAGCGCGACATCACCCGCACCGATGCCGGGCGGGCGAGCCTGGCGGTGCTGCTGGTGCAGGATGTTTCGGTCATCCCCATCCTGGCTGCCATTCCTCTCCTGGCCATGCCCGAAGCCGCGCTCGACCATGAAGTGGTGAATGCCGTCGAGTCCATCGCCAATCCCATGGATTGGCTCACCCCCGCCATTATCATCGGCGCCTTTATCGGCGCGGTTCTGGCCGGCCGCTTCCTCGTTCGCCCGGTGCTGCGTTTCGTCGCGCTGACCGGGGTGCGGGAAGCCTTCACCGCCCTGGGGCTCGCCATCGTCTTCGGCGCGGCCCTGCTGGCCCAGTTCGAAGGCTTCTCGCCGGCTTTGGGCGCCTTTATCGGCGGCGTACTGCTGGCCGACAGCGAATACCGGCACGAGCTCGAAAGCAATCTCGACCCCTTCAAGGGCCTGCTGCTTGGCCTGTTCTTCATCTCCGTCGGCATGTCGATCGCTTTCGACATCCTGTGGTCCGAGCCCTTGCGACTGCTGGCGCTGGTGCTCGGCTTTGTCGGCATCAAGATCGCCGTGCTGTTCGTGCTGGCGAGCCTGTTCCGCATGCACCTGGCCGACCGGCTGCTGGTGGCGATCCTGCTGAGCCAGGCCGGTGAATTCGCCTTCGTCATCCTGCAATTCGCCCAGAACAACAGTGCCATCGGCGCGGAGGATCACGCTTTCCTGGCCGTTGCCATTGCGCTTTCCATGGCGACGACGCCCCTGCTGCTGCTGGCCTTCGACCGCCTGATTGCCCCACGCATCGATGCGCGCCGCCAGGACGACCGCCCGAACGACACGATCGATGAGCATCGCCGCATCGTCGTGCTCGGCTATGGCCGCTTCGGCCAGATCGTTACCCGCATGCTGCGCAGCCAGGGCTTCGACATGACCCTGATCGACGACGATCCCGCCCAGATCGATCTGGTGCGCAAATTCGGCGTCAAGGTGTTCTACGGCGATGCTTCGCGGCTCGACCTGCTCCATGCCGCCGGCGTCGGCCAGGCCGAACTGGTGGTGATCGCGGTGGGTGGCCGTGACCGCATCCTCGCCATCGCCCGCAACCTGCGCAAGCATTTCCCCTCGGTCACCGTCGCCGCCCGCGCCGTCGATCGCGGCCATGCCCACGAGCTGATGGCGATGGGCGTCGAGATTTTCGAGCGCGAAACCTTCCTCTCCGCCATCAGCCTCGGCGCCAAGGTGCTCACCCAGCTCGGCGTGGCCCCCAACGACGCCATGCATATGGCCCAGGCCTTCGAGCGCCATGACAACGAATTGCTGCATGACAGCTTCTCGGTGCGCCACGATGAGGATGCCTATATCGGCATGGTGCGCAATTCCATGGACCTGCTCAACGAAGCCATGCGCGGCGACACCCCATCTACCATTCCAGTTGACAAGCCCGCCCCGAAGCGTACCGAGTAGTACGACACTTCCTGAGCCCTCATGGTGAGCCTGTCGAACCAAGAGGGCGGGCGCGCAGTCCGTGCCACGACCTCGTCCTTCGACGGGCTCAGGATGAGGTCTACTGACTCTTCCCGCCTTCGGACCAAATCCATGCCCATCTTCGATCCCTATTTCG
Source organism: Devosia ginsengisoli (assembly GCF_024707105.1). Classification (GTDB taxonomy): domain Bacteria; phylum Pseudomonadota; class Alphaproteobacteria; order Rhizobiales; family Devosiaceae; genus Devosia; species Devosia ginsengisoli_A. The sequence goes on from NZ_JANQAJ010000009.1 coordinate 223,418, forward strand.
TCACGGTCGCCGTGATCGCCGTGCTGGTTGTTGGCCTGTCCAAGGCCGGCCTGCTCGGCAGCCTGGGCATGGTCGGCGTGCCGCTGCTGAGCCTGGTCATGCCGGCGCGCGACGCGGCGGGCATAATGCTGCCGGTGCTGCTGGCCATGGATGTCATCGCCGTCTGGACTTATCGCAAGGAAGTCGATTGGCGCATCCTGCGTATCATGCTGCCCGGCGCGGCCGTGGGCACGCTGCTGGGCTGGGCGCTGTGGTCGGTCGTATCAGATGCCGGTGTACTGCTCTTTGTCGGCGTGGTGACGCTGCTGTTCATCCTCGATGCCCTGCTGCCCCTGCGCAAGAAGCTCGAAGGCCTGCCCCCATCCCGGCTCTGGGGCAATTTCTGGGGCGGCTTTGCCGGCTTCACCAGCTTCATCAGTCATACCGGCGGCCCGCCCTTCCAGATCTATGTGCTGCCCCAGCGCCTGACCCCGGCCATCTATTCGGGCACCTCGGCCTTCTTCTTCGCCATCGTCAATTCGGCCAAGCTGATTCCCTATTTTTTCCTGGGCCAGCTCAACGTCCACAATCTGCAGCTATCCGCCGCGCTGATCCCGGTCGGCATTGTCGGCGTGCTGGCCGGCGTCTGGCTGGTCCGCCGCATCTCGATGAAATGGTTCTACCGCATCGCCTACTGGCTGGTTTTTCTGCTTGCACTCAAGCTGGTCTGGGACGGGGCGCGAGGGGTATTCTGGGGCTTGTGAAGCGCATAACAGCATTCCGAGAGTCATTCGATGCCTCCGCACCACGGAGCAGGTTTCCCTCCCCCTAGGGGAGTGTTCACTTTGGACGCTAGTTAGCTGCACCAGCTATCGGCTCCTGCCCACCCTCCCCCTTGAGGGGAGGGTAGCGAAGCTCGGTCCGCAGGACCGTAGCGGAAGCTGGGGTGGGGGGTGTCGGGGCTTCCTCGAACGCAGCGCTTGCGGAACCTCCGACACCCCCACCCTCGATCCCTCCCCTCAAGGGGAGGGAGGAGAAAGAACCGTGGCTCCCGCGCATGAATGAAGCGCCAAGTGTAAACACTCCCCTTTGTGGGGAGAGAATGAGGGTGAGGGTCTTTCGAGCGCACCACACGCAGACGAAACCCCCAACAAAAAAGGGCCGCAGCCTGTGCTGTGACCCTTCGAAAACCCAGATGGGCGGCTTGCTGCCGCTCTTACTGGGAAACCGCACTGAATTTGTAGATCTGGTCCTTCACTTCGAGTTTCTTGCGCTTCAGCGCGCTGACCATCAGATCGTCGTGGCGGGTGCTTTGCAGTTCTGCCTGGATCTGGCGGTCCAACTCCTGGTGGCGCCGTTCGAGCGCCGCGATATGCCCTTCAGTCGTCATGACAACTCCTTGAAAGCCTATGTGGACGAAGTGATCGTCACAAATAATTCACGACTTGTCGACTGCCTTCCGGAGGGCTCTTGAAATCTGGTGCAAAACTCCCCGTGATCGGTTAACCAGAGGTAACGGCTGAGGCGTCGGGAGTACGCGGGAATCCATGCTTTCGCTCACCAAGGAACAGGAAGCCACCCTGGGTCTGGAATTGGCCACCAAACGCCAGGAACACAGCGACCTCAACGCGGCCATCGATACGCTGACCAGCTCGCATGTGGCCGATCGCATGCTCATCCAGCGTCTCAAGAAGCGCAAGCTGGCGCTCAAGGATCGCATCGTCCAGCTCGAGAATATTCTGCTGCCCGACATCATCGCCTGATGGGTCCACCGCCTTGATGTGTGGCGACAATTGGGCTAGTTCCGCGCTTTGCAAAGACCGATAGGGGAATCGGCCGTGCTCACAAAACCACTCGTCGCCATCGTCATGGGCAGCCAGTCCGATTGGCCCACCATGCGCCTCGCCGCCGAAACGCTCGAAGCGCTCGAGGTCGAATACGAGGCGCGCATCGTCTCCGCCCATCGCACCCCCGAACGCCTGGTCGATTTCGCCAGCAATGCGCGGGCCGAGGGCTTCAAGGTCATCATCGCCGGCGCCGGCGGCGCCGCCCACCTGCCGGGCATGATCGCCGCCATGACGCCGCTGCCGGTCTTCGGCGTGCCGGTCAAGTCCAAGGCACTCAACGGGCAGGATAGCCTGCTTTCCATCGTGCAGATGCCCGGCGGCATTCCCGTCGGCACCCTGGCCATCGGCGAGCCCGGCGCCATCAATGCCGCCCTGCTATCGGCCGCCGTACTGGCCTTGTCCGACGATGACCTGGCCGACCGGCTCGACGCCTATCGCGCCCGCCAGACGGCGACCGTCCCGCTCTTTCCCGCAGATACCGAGTAGACCTTGGCAAACGACAATTCCGCGCTGCCGCCAGGCAGCATGATCGGCATTCTCGGTGGCGGCCAGCTCGGCCGCATGCTGGCACTGGCCGCGGCCAGGCTGGGCATGCGCACCCACATCTTCTGTCCCGATCCTGATAGCCCGGCTTTCGATGTCACCCCGCACAAGACCGTCGCCGCCTATGACGACGAGGCGGCCCTCGCCGCCTTCGCCGATGCGGTCGATGTCATCACCTACGAATTCGAGAATGTCCCGACCGCCACGGCCGAATTCCTCGCCGCCCGCAAGCCCCTGCGCCCCGGCGCCAATGCACTGGCCGTCTCGCAGGATCGCCTCGCCGAAAAAGGCTTCCTCGCCTCCAAGAACATCCCCGTCGCGCCTTATCGCCCCGTCGAGACCATGGCCGACCTCGAATCCGCGATGGACACACTCGGCCTGCCCGCCGTGCTCAAGACCACGCGGCTGGGCTATGACGGCAAGGGCCAGCGCGTCATTCGCGAGCGCAGTGAGGCCGAAGCCGCCTTTTCCGCGCTCAGCCCCAAGCCGCTGGTGCTCGAAGCCTTTATGCCCTTCGACAAGGAAATCTCGGTTGTCGTCGCCCGCAATGCCTCGGGCGAAGTCCGCGCCTTCGACGCCGCCGAAAACGTCCACCGCCACCACATCCTCTTCACCAGCACCGTGCCGGCCGATATCCCGCCCGGCGTCGAAAAGCATGCCGCCATGCTGGCCAAGGTCATCGTCGTGGCGCTCGACTATGTCGGCGTGCTCGGCGTCGAATTCTTCGTCATTCCCGGCGAACGCCCGACGCTTGTCGTCAACGAGATCGCCCCGCGCGTCCACAATTCCGGCCACTGGACCGAGGCCGTCTGCCTCACCGACCAGTTCGAGCAGCATATCCGCGCCGTCCTGGGCTGGCCCCTGGGCGACCCGGCTCGCATGGCCGACGTGGTCATGGAAAACCTCGTCGGCGACGAAGTGGGCATGGTGCCGTCAGGGCTGGACGGGAACACGCAACCCCACCTCTACGGCAAGACCGAGGTCCGGCCTGGGCGGAAGATGGGCCATGTGAACAGGGTTGTGCGGCGGTAGCGCCACGCCCTCGTGGTTCGATGGTCGCTGCGCTCCCATGAGGGCTACTGGAATACGGAGCTATAAGTAGCCCTCATGGTGAGGTGCGCGTTCTTCACGCGCCTCGAACCACGAGGGCGTGGCACTACCGCCCCAGCCAACCCTTCATCGCCTCGACCACCGCCCCCGGATTTTCCATCGTGGGCAGATGCGCGCTGTCGGCAAAGCGCACCAGTTCCGCCCCCTTGATCCCCGCCGCGATTTCCTCGGCCAGCTCGGGCGGCGTCATCTTGTCCATCTCGCCCACGCCCACCAGCACCGGGACCTTGATCTCGCCCAGCCCCGGCCGCGAATCCACCCGGTTCATGATCGCCACCTGCTGGCGCAGATAGGCCGCCTGCCCCACCCGCTCCGACATGGCCTGCACGTCCCTGGCCACATCAGTCCCCATATGCTGCGGCGCAACCAGGCTGCCCAGCAGCCCGCGCGACACGCCGATGAACTTGCCCTGCCCCACCATCTCGATGCCCTTGCGCCGCGTCTCCTTGCGTGCCTCGTCATCGGCGCGCGCCGACGTATCGAGCAGCGCCAGATGCGTCACCCGCTCCGGCGCCTGCCGCATGATCTCGAACGCCACATAACCGCCCATCGAGAGCCCCGCCAGCGCGAATCGGGCCGGCGCCGCCGCCAGCACCCGCGCCGCCATGTCCGCGATGGAATCGTCCTGCGTCAGGTCGGCGACCGTGGAGCGGGCGTCCAGTCCCGCGATCACGTCGCGCCACAGCCGCTCGTCGCAGATCAGCCCCGGCAGCAGCAGCAGTTCACTTGTCATGTCGGTCTCCCGGTGGCAAAATCATCGGGCTCGACTGTTCCGCTCGACGCGCCCAAGAGCAAGGCCGCGCAGGCCAAATCCGCGGTTTTTCTCATCGGCACAGTGGACAAGCCCGCACAGCTGGGCTATAGAGCGGCCCACGGTGACCGGCCCTGCTGGTCGGCGACGGCGCTTTTTGGCTCCGGCGCTATCATCCAAACCCACATGTCTAAGCTTCGAAAGGGCGGTTGACCTTTGCAAGTAGTCGTTCGCGATAATAACGTTGACCAGGCGCTGCGCGCGCTGAAGAAAAAGCTGCAGCGCGAAGGCGTCTTCCGCGAGATGAAGCTGCGCAACTACTACGAGAAGCCCTCCGAGAAGAAGGCTCGCCAGAAGGCCGAGGCCGTTCGCCGCGCCCGCAAGCTGGCTCGCAAGCGCGCCCAGCGCGAAGGCGGTCTGCCCGCCCCGACGACGACCGCGCGTCCCGGCCAGGCCGGTCGTCCCGCGGCTGCCACTCCGCGCACCTAAGCGCCGGCTGCCATCAGTTTTAAAAACGCCGTCCTTCGGGGCGGCGTTTTTGTTTGGCTTATAGGCTGGCTGGATTCACGCGAGCTGCGCGTCAATGCTAACAGTCTGCTAACCAATTCCGTCAGTCTGCTATCGCCCGCTCGAAGAACGGCTCGGCATGGCTCCAGATCCCGCGATCCCACAGATCGCTATGCCCAGCCCCCGGCTCGATCCACAATTCGTCCTTGTTGGGCGCCAGCGCATAGACGCGCTCGCCATTGCTCACATCGATGGTCACATCACCCGTACCATGCGCCACCAGCACCGCCTCGGTGACATCTGCTATCCACTGGTTCACCGGAAACTGGTCCTGCATGACCAGCCCCACCGGCAGGTAGGGATAACGCTCCCCGGCCACCGTCACCGCCGACAGGAACGGCGTTTCGAGCAACAGCGCCTCGGCATCGCGCACACTGGCGACATAGGTGCTCGGCCCCGAACCGAGCGAGCGCCCCCAGATGACCAGCGGGAAGCCCTTGTCCGCCGCCCAGTCGAACATGGTGGTGGCATCATCCAGAATGCCCTGCTGGCTGATGCTGCCCGGCGAGGCGGGAAAGCCGCGATAGTCGAAGGCCACGAAGCCATAGCCGTCCGCCACGAACTGCTCGAAGCGCTCATGCTCGGCGCTGAAACTGCCCGAATTGCCCTTGTAATAGACGATGACAGGCTTGCCTGCCTGTGGCGCCTGGTACCAGCCATGGACCACGCCATCGTCAGATGGCACCGCAATATCCTCGGCTCCGCTGAGCGTCGTATCGGCCAGGTCGGTGATCTCGCCCTGCGCGTCATACTGCAACGCGCGCTGGTTGAAATACATGTAGCCGACGACGCCGGCATAGGCGACGACAAGCAGGATCACGAGAGCAAGCAGGATACGGCGCAGGAGCTTCACGGCACGGACCTCGGGCAAGGATTCGCCCCGAGCCTACACCAATTGCCGTTAGCGCCTATACCGCCGCCCTACAACTCGCTGATCGTCTGCTGCAGCGCCCGCTCGAACACTTCATCCGGCTGCGCGCCCGACAGGGCGTATTTCTCACCGAATACGAAGAACGGCACGCCGCGAATGCCCTGCGCCGCCGCGTCATTGGCCAATTGTTCGGTAATGGCCAATTCGTTCTCGTCATTCATCGCGTCGAGCGCGTCGCCGCGGTCAAAGCCATATTCCACCGCAATGTCGGCCAGCACATTGTCGTCGTTGATCTGGCGGTGTTCGAGGAAATAGGCATTGGCGATGGCATTGGCCAATTCATGCTGAATGCCCAGCGGCTTGGCCAGCCGCGTGATCGTATGCGCCTTCTTGGTCGGGAACATGCGCGGCTGCTGGCTCAGGTCGAGATCGACCCCGGCTTTCTTGGCCTCGCCTTCGACGCGCGCCCACATTTCGCTGGGCTCCTTGCCATACTTCTCGCGCAGCATGTCGGCCACCACAACGCCCTCGGCCGGCGTATTGGGATCGAGGTAGAAGGGGTGGTTCTCCACCACGACTTCGACATCGTCGGGCAGGTCAGCGATGGCCTTGTCGAGTCGCGCCGACCCGACCAGGCACCAGGGGCACACGACATCGGTAAACACATCGATCTTGAGCAGCTTGGCCATGGTCACATCCTTTGTTGCCTCTCACATGGCGCGGAATGGCGGCCATCGCAAGAACGCACGCGGAGGTAACCTATCCGCCGGTATGGCTGTTGGTCACGGCGAAGGGCGGCGACCAGGCAGCCGCGAAACTCAGGCCAACAAAGGCGCTGAACCCCATCCAGGCCATGCCCGGCGCCATCATCATGGCGGCCCTGGGCTCCACATTGCCAGCGCGGATCATCGCGCCAAGCCCCAGGATCAGCAGGGCAAAGGCCACCATGCTCAGCGTCATCGAATCAAGCGGCGCGACCACGAAGGGGAAGCCGATCATGCCGGCCATCAGCGCCACGATCCACCAGCCGGCGCGCTGTCCGGCCAGCCCACGCCCAGCCACCATCCAGCGGGCCACGCCGAACAGCGGCAGGCAGCCCAGATGCAGCACCGCGCCCATCCAGCCGGGCAGGCCCAGCGGCGAAAAGAACAGTGGCAGCAGGCCGTTGAGTTCGGCAATGCCATTGGCAATGACAAACACCGCCAGCGGCATAGCCGCACTCAGCACCAGCCCGAGTCCGTTCTGCCGATCCACGTCAAGGATCGCGAAGGGAGATTTTGAAACTGCTGTAATGGTCGCCATTTTCTGGCTCCCGTTCTTGCCATTGCCTTCCAGAGCAACAGCGCAAACGGCAAAAGGGTTCCGTTAACGTCAACAAGCGGGACACTGTGCTTTGCCGCCGCCTTGCGCTAGAACCGGCCGAAAATGGAGCCTGTCATGCCCATAATGCCCGACCTGGCCGCTCGCCTCGAGGCACTGGAAACCCGTATCGCCTTCCAGGACCAGACCATCGAGGACCTCAACGCCACCATCACCGCGCAATGGCGCCAGATCGACCTGCTGACCCGCAAGCTGGAGCAGATGGAAGAGCAGGTTCGGTCAGGCGTCCACATCGCCGACCCGGCCACCGAGCCCCCGCCGCCGCATTATTGAGGGCGCCGCGGTTGCGGCCAATAAAGGAGCTTAGGTTTCTGGCAGCAATGTTAGGAACCGCTGGGCGCCGATGTGTGCAAACGCTGCCAAGAAAAAGAGTGCCACGGTCAATGGGGAGAGCGGTGGATTCCCCTGAGCGGCTCCGCTAGCGCAGCACCAATGCACACAACGGCCAGCACATTTACAGTAGCTGCTAGGAGCTTGGTCTTCTCCGCTAGCACCTTTTCCTCCCCAGGTGTTTCGCGGAGCTTCTTCAACGTCCGATAGACTTCTCGAAATACGGCAGCCGCGCAGGCTCCGACTAGCCCCCAAAGCCCCATCAATGGAGAGCCACCAAGGCCTTCTATTGGAACAAACTGCTGGACAGATAACGCACCCACTATGAGCGCGGGGATCAGATACAGAAGTCTCAGCTTCCAGTCGAAGCGTTCGGCCTTGGTAGCTCCCATCCGCGCTAGTGCCCCAGCGCCTTGACGATGTCCTCGGTCATCTTCTTGGCATCGCCGAACAGCATCATCGTGTTGTCGCGGTAGAACAATTCGTTCTGCACGCCCGCATAACCGGCCGCCATGCCGCGCTTGATGAACAGCACCGTACCGGCATCCTCGACGTTCAGCACCGGCATGCCATAGATCGGCGAGGTCTTGTCAGTCTTGGCCGAGGGGTTGGTCACGTCGTTGGCGCCGATGACAAAGGCGACGTCGGACTGGGCGAATTCGGAATTGATATCCTCCAGCTCGAACACTTCGTCATAGGGCACATTGGCTTCCGCCAGCAGCACGTTCATATGCCCCGGCATGCGGCCCGCCACTGGATGGATGGCATACTTCACCGTCACGCCTTCGGCCTTGAGCAGGTCGGCCATTTCGCGCAAAGCATGCTGCGCCTGTGCCACCGCCATGCCGTAACCCGGCACGATGATGACCTTGCCGGCATTCTTCATCAGGAACGCCGCGTCTTCCGCCGCGCCCTGCTTGACCGGACGGTCATCCTCGGCGGCGCCAGCGGCAGCGGCGCTATCGCCACCGAACCCGCCCAGGATCACTGAGATGAAGCTGCGATTCATCGCCTTGCACATGATGTAGCTCAGAATCGCACCCGAAGAGCCCACTAGAGCGCCGGTGATGATCAGCGCCGTATTGCCCAGCGTGAAGCCGATGCCCGCCGCCGCCCAGCCCGAATAGGAGTTGAGCATCGAGACCACGACCGGCATGTCCGCGCCGCCGATCGGGATGATCATCAGCCCGCCCAGCACGAGGGCAAGAATGGTGATGGCCCAGAACAGCCACGGGTCAGCCGAGGTGGTGAAGGCCCAGACCAAGAGCACGATGGCCACGCCCATGACGATATGGATGGCATGGCGCGCCGGCAGGATGATCGGCTTGCCGCTCATATTGCCGTTGAGCTTGGCGAAGGCGATGACCGAGCCGGTGAAGGTGAAGGCGCCGATGGCCACGCCGATCGACATTTCGACCAGCGCCTGTGCATGGATATGCCCCGGCGTGCCGATGCCGAAGGCTTCCGGCGCATAGAGCGCCGCCGCCGCCACGAACACGGCAGCCAGGCCCACGAGCGAGTGGAATGCCGCCACCAGTTGGGGCATGTCGGTCATCTTGACGGTGCGGGCCATATAGGCGCCGATGCCGCCGCCAAGGGCAATGCCGCCGACGATCAGCGCCCAACTGATCCAGTCGCTCGGCGCCGCCACGGCCAGGGTGGTGAGAATGGCGATGCCCATGCCCACCATGCCGAACATATTGCCCTGGCGCGACGAGCTGGGGCTCGAAAGCCCGCGCAAAGCCAGGATGAACAGCACGCCCGAAACGAGATAGAGAAGGGCTGCAATATCTGCAGAAATCATCGGCTCAACCCTTCTTCTTGTACATGGCCAGCATGCGCTGGGTGACGAGGAACCCGCCAAAGATGTTCACACTGGCAAAGACCAGGGCGATGAAGCCGAAGAGCTTCGAGACCCAGTTGCCATCGGCGGCCAGATGCACACCCACGGCCAGCAGCGCGCCCACCACGATCACCGAGGAAATCGCGTTGGTCACGCTCATCAGCGGGGTATGCAGCGCCGGGGTCACCGACCAGACCACGAAATAGCCCACGAAGATCGCCAGCACGAAAATGGCGAGGCGGAAAGTGAAGGGGTCGATCGCTTCCATTTACTTGGCTCCCTTGGGTGCGGCGGGCTTCTTGGCGGCAGCAGGTTTGCTGGCTGCTGCCGGCTTGGCTACGGCAGGTTTGGGCGCAGCGGGCTTCCTGGCGGGCGGCTTCTTGGCCGCAGCCGGAGCCGCGGCAGCCGCCGCATCGATCACCGCTGCTGCCTTCTTGGTCGCGGCGCGCTTGGCGGGGGCCGGTGCCTTCGCAGCAGCCGGAATGGACTGCTCCACACCCGGCTCGGCCTTCTTCGGCGCATCGGCCATGGCGGGGGCCACGGCCTTCTTGGACGCCGGCTTCTTGGCCGGTGCGGCCTTGCCAGTCGTCCCGGTCTTGGCCGGAGCCGGCTTGGCTTCGACAATCTTGGCCGGCGCCTTGGGCGCAGGTTTGGCTACGGCAGCCAGCTTGGCTTCCGCCGGAGCGGGCGCCGCGAAGTTCGGATGCACCACCTTGCCGTCGCGCGTCAGCACGGTCGCCTTGACCAGCTCGTCATCCCAGTTGATGGCGAGCTTCTTTTCCTTGGCGTCGATCAGCGTGGTGAGGAAGGCGAGCAGGTTGCGCGCATAGAGCTGGCTGGCGGTGGTCGGGATGCGACCCTGCACATTGGTATAACCGATGATCTTGACGCCGTTATGCTCGATCACCTTGCCCGGCACGGTCAATTCGACATTGCCGCCGCGCTCGGCGGCGAGATCGACGATGACAGAACCCGGCGCCATCGATTCCACCATCGCCTTGGTGATCAGCCGCGGCGCCGGACGCCCCGGGATCAGCGCGGTGGTGATGACGATGTCCTGCTTGGCAATATGGGTGGCGGTCAGTTCGGCCTGCTTGGCCTGGTATTCCGCGCTCATCTGCTTGGCATAGCCGCCGGCGGTTTCCGCCTGCCTGAATTCCTCGTCCTCGACGGCGATGAACTTGCCGCCCAGCGACTCGACCTGTTCCTTGGCAGCCGGCCGCACGTCGGTGGCAGACACCACCGCGCCCAGACGCTTGGCCGTCGCGATAGCCTGCAGCCCCGCCACGCCCGCGCCCATGACGAACGCCTTGGCGGGACGCACCGTGCCGGCCGCCGTCATCATCATCGGCAGCGCGCGGTCGAATTCGGCCGCCGCTTCGACGACGCCCTGATAACCGGCCAGGTTTGCCTGCGAGGAGAGGATATCCATCACCTGCGCACGCGTGATGCGCGGCATGAATTCCATGGAAACGGCAGTGACCCCGGCCTTGGCCAGAGCAGCCACATCCTTGTCATTGCCATAGGGGTCGAGCGCGCCGATCACCAATGCGCCCTTGGCGACGCCACCGAGCGAGGCCGCCGTCGGGCGGCGCACCGTCAGCACCACATCGGCGCCCTTGAGCGCCGCATCGGCACTGGCCGCAATGGTCGCGCCGGCTTCGGAATAATCCTTGTCGAGAATGCGCGAGCCCAGGCCCGCGCCTTTCTCCACCGCAACGCTGGCGCCCAGCGCAATCAGCTTGCCCACCGTTTCGGGAGTTGCCGCAACGCGGTTCTCTCCTTCGAAACGCTCGCGGACGATCGCAATTTTCATGAAAGTCTCCTGCCCGCCTGCCCGACGGACAGGCTCGATTTAGCTGCCTGTATGCGCTGCGCGATCAGGGATTGACGAGGAAATAGAGGATGATCGTCGATACCGCCGCAACGATGATCGTCCACTTGATCGCAGTCAGGAAGCCATTGTAGGTCGCCTCGTGCTGGGCGTAATCCATCGGCGATTCAACCTGTAGCTCGGAATGATGTTCGGGGCGGGTTTTGGCCATGTCGTCCTCAATAAGTCCATTCGCACAAAGTCTGTCAGCCGAAAGTCGGCCTCAGGGAGCGGTCGCTTCCAGTTCGTCAATCAACCCTTCGATCATCGACAGACCCAGCGACCAGAATTGCGGGTCCTTGGCGTCCAGCCCGAACGGCTTCAGCAGTTCGGAATGGTGCTTGCTCCCGCCGGCCTTGAGCAGCTCGAAATAGCGCTCCGCAAAGCCCTCACTGGACTTCTCATACTGTGCGTAGAGCGAGTTCACAAGGCAGTCGCCGAAGGCATAGGCATAGACATAGAAGGGCGAGTGGATGAAGTGGGGAATATAGGCCCAGAAGATGTCATAGCCCTCATTGGCAATGATGGCGTCGCCCAGCGATTCCTTCTGCACATCGAGCCAGATCTGGTTGATTTCCTCGGTCCTGAGCTCCCCGTGCCGGCGCGCCGTGTGCACCCGCCGCTCGAACGAGTAAAAGGCAATCTGCCGCACCACGGTATTGAGCATATCCTCCACCTTGCTCGACAACAGGGCGAAGCGCTGCTTGGGGTCGGTGGTATTGTTGAGCAGGTGCCGGAAGGTCAGCATCTCCCCGAACACGCTCGCGGTTTCGGCCAGCGTCAACGGCGTATTGGCCAGGATCGGCCCCTGGTCGGCCGCCAGCCGCTGATGCACGCCATGGCCCAGCTCATGCGCCAGCGTCATGATATCGCGCGACCGCCCGAGATAGTTGAGCATGAGATAGGGATGGGCGCTCGGCACGGTCGGATGCGCAAAGGCGCCCGACAGCTTGCCATCCCCGGTCGGTGCATCGATCCAGCCGGAGTGGAAGAAGGGCGCGGCCACTTCCGCCAGCTTGGGCGAGAACTTGCCATAAGCCTCCATCACGGTCGAAACCGCGCTGTCCCAGTCCCAGGTCCGCTCGTCGCTGGTCGGCAGCGGCGCATTGCGGTCCCAGGCATTGAGCTTGTCCTTGCCGAACCACTTGGCCTTCATCTTGTAGTAGCGATGGCTGAGCCGCGGATAGGCCTCTTCCACCGCCTTCTGCAGCGCATCGACCACTTCGCGCTCCACCGAATTGGCCATGTGCCTGGAATCGGCAATGTCCTCATAGCCACGCCAGCGGTCCGAGATTTCCTTGTCCTTGGCCAGCACATTGGTGATGTGGGTGAAGAGCCGGCTATTCTCGGCCAGCGTCTTGCCCAATGCCCTAAAGGCGCTTTCGCGTTTCTTCTCATCCTTTTCGCTGAGCAGATGCAGCGTCGATTCCATATTGAGCGTCTCGCCATCCACCTCGAATTCGAGGCTCGACAGCGTCTCGTCGAACAGCCGGTTCCAGGCCGAATATGATGTCACCGACTTGTCGTGGAACAGTTCCTCCAGCTTGTCGTCGAGCTGATAGGACTTGGCCTTGCGCAATTCGGCAAACCAGGTGCGATAGCGCGCCAGCTCGGCATCCTTGGCGAAGGCTGCTTCCAGGTCCGCATCCTCGATCCGGTTCAGCTCCAGTTCGAAGAACAGCACTTTGGTGGACAGGTTGGTCAGCGCCTCATTGGTGTCGCCCATGAACTTGGCACGGTCCGGGTCGGTCGATTTCTGCGCATATTGCAGGAAGGCAAACGAGCCAATGCGGCCGCTCAGGTCGCCCAGCGTCTCGCTGTCCTTGATCGCTTCGATCAGCTTGCCGGCCCTGGTCAGGTCGACCAGCTTGCCCTTGTAGTCCGCCTCGAACTTCGTCGCGAGCGCCCTGGCCTCGTCCAGTCCCGCCTTGAATTCCGGGCTGTCCTTGCCGGGGTAGAGATCGTCGAGATCCCATACCGGCAGATTGCCGAGCTGGTTATGGCCTTTCTGGGCAGTGGCGGTCATCGGCGAGTCTCCGGCTGGTCAAGTGCGGCGGACCTTAGCCAGTGGGGATCGCCCTGTGAAGGACGATCCTGTCAATTCGTCAGTCCAGCAGGCCCGCCTCGCGACTCGTCTCCACCACGGTGGCGGGATCGCCGTCCACCGCCACTTCGATCAGCGGCACCAGCCGGTCGAGCATATAGTTGAGGCTCAGCGGCGTCGCGAAGGAGAACGCGCCCGAAAGCGGGAAATCCGCCACCACCTCGCGGCCCTGCCGGGCCGCGTCCAGGTGGTCGCGCATCGGCATATCAGCGATCCTGGCCGGGTCGCCCGCCCCGACGATCCATACCACCAGGTCGGTGTCCAGCAATGCCATCTGCTCTTCCGACAGCGGCACCCAGAATGCATCGGGTTCGCCTGCCGCGTCGATCGCCGCCGGCGTCTTGAAGCCGAGCTGGCCGAGAATCTGCGCCCGCGTGTCGATAGAGTGATAGACGCCGAACTCGGTGACGTTGAATGCCACCGCCGCTTCCATACCGGCCCAGTCGGGATGGCTGGCCGCCACATCGGCAAAGCGCTGCTCCAGTGCCGAAACGATGGCATCGGCCTTGTCCGCCTCCCCGACAATGCGGCCGATCGTGCGCGCCCGCACGGCCCAGGGCGTGCTGTAATCGGTATATTGCGCTTCGGCTGCGATGGTCGGCGCGATCTTGGACAGCTCCGTATACTGTTCCTGCGTCATGCCCGAGCCGATCCCCTCGATGACATCGGGCTCCAGCGCCGCAATCTGCTCATAGACAATGTCCTTGAACAGCACCGGCTGGCCGTCGCCCAGCGCGTCCTGCGCCCACGGCCAGGCGGCGAACGGAAAATCGCCATACCAGTCGCGCGTGCCGACCGGCGTGACGCCCACTGCGAGATAATGGTCCTGACCGCTGAATGTCAGCGTGACCACGCGCTCCGGCCTGGTCTCCAGCGTGGTCGATCCGAACCGGTGCTCGAAGACCTGCGGAAACTCCTGGGCGATTGCGCCCCCCATGCTTCCCAGCACGGCGATCAATACGGTCATTCGGCGAAGCAATGACATCGAATTCTCCATCAATGGTGGCGCTGCCTCCAGCTCCCGTCTCGATGCCGATATATAATATGATCCACCGTATCAAGTTATATCCGCCGCCAGCTTTCCTGCCGCCAATTCCTTATGATTAATTCCCCCTTAACACCCCCCCCGGCATCCTTCTCCCAAAACGGCACACGATTCGATGCCGCAGCAAAAAGACCGGAGTTGGCATGACGCGTGTTCTCATTGTGGATGATGATCCGGTTCAGTTGCGTCTCACCGCCGAGGTCGCCAACCGCGCCGGCTTCAAGCCGCTGACCGCCACTGGCGGCGAACAGGCGCTGTCCATCCTGCGCGAAGACCGCAATATCGGCGCCATGATCCTCGATCTGATCATGCCCGATCTCGACGGCATGGGCGTGATGGATGCCATGCGCCGCGAAGGCCTCACCACCCCGGTCATCATCCAGACCGCCAATGCCTCGCTCGAAACCGTCATCTCGGCCATGCGCAACGGCGCCGCCGACTATTTCGTCAAGCCCGTCGCCCCCGAGCGCCTCGTCATCTCGCTGCGCAATGCCATGAAGCTCGATGCGCTCGAAGCCGCCATCCGCTCCGAACGCGCCCGCCGCACCGGCACCTTCACGGTCAACGACATGATCGCCAAGGCTCCCGCCATGGGCCGCGTGCTGACCCTCTGCGCCAAGGCCGGCAAATCCACCATTCCCGTGCTGATCGAAGGCGAAACCGGCGTCGGCAAGGAACTCGTCGCCCGCATCATCCAGGGCTCGGGCGATCGCGCCGGCAAGCCTTTCGTCACGGTCAATTGCGGCGCCATCCCGCCCAATCTCGTCGAGTCCGTCCTCTTCGGTCACAAGAAGGGTGCCTTTACCGGCGCTATCGCTGACCAGCCCGGCAAGTTCGCCGAAGCCCATAACGGCACGCTGTTCCTTGACGAGGTCGGCGAATTGCCGCCCGACACCCAGGTCAAGCTCCTGCGCGCCCTGCAGGAAGGCGAGATCGAGCCGGTCGGGGCGAGCAAGCCCGAACGCGTCAATGTCCGCGTCATCTCCGCCACCAATCGCCGCCTGCTCAACCTCGCCAAATCCGGCGAATTCCGCGAAGACCTCTACTATCGTCTCAACGTCTTCCCCATCTATGTCCCGCCTCTGCGCGAGCGCATGGAAGACGTGCCGGCTTTGGTCACCATGTTCATCGCCCGCTTCTCGGCCGAGGCCGGCAAACGCGTGCTCGGAATCTCGCCTACTGCCCTCGACCTGCTCATGGCCTATGACTGGCCGGGCAATGTCCGCCAGCTCGAAAACGCCGTCTATCGCGCCATCGTCCTCACCGACGGCGCCTTCCTCGAATCCGTCGATTTCCCACAGATCGTCGCCCAATCGGCCGGCCGCGAGAGCGCCATCAAGGCCATCGAACAGGTTCCGGTCCCTGCCGGTCCCGTTCATATCGACACCGCACCGGCCCGCCAGCGCACCATGGTGGAAGCAACGCCCGCCCCCGATCGCTTCCTCGCCCCGACAGGCGAAGTCGCCGCTCTTGCCGAAATCGAGCGCGCCGCCATCGTCTTCGCCATCGCCCATCACGGCGGCCGCATGTCGCGCGTCGCGAGAGCCCTCAAGATCGGCCGCTCCACGCTTTACCGCAAGCTGCACGAATATGGCCTCGCCGAGGAACTGATCAACGACGCGGCCTGAGCGCCCCGTCATCCATCTGCCATCGCTGACGAATCGGCTACTGTTCGGCCCGGGGCAGGAGCTCAGTCATGACAGCGTTGATCGAGGCTCGGGGCGTTTCCAAGCGCTTCCGGCAACACAAGAGGTTTCCCGGCCTGCTGGGCGCCTTCCAGACGCTGGTGACATCGGAATATACCGAAGTCTCCGCCGTTTCCGATATCGGCTTCGATATCGCTGCCGGCGAAGCCGTCGGCTATCTCGGCCCCAATGGCGCCGGGAAATCCACCATGATCAAGATGATGACCGGCATCCTGGTGCCGTCAGCCGGCACGCTCTCCGTGCTCGGCCGCACACCGCATCTCGAGCGCATGGCCAATGCGCGCGAGATCGGCGTCGTCTTCGGCCAGCGCAGCCAGCTCTGGTGGGATCTGCCCGTCATCGACAGCTTCACCCTGCACCAGCGCATCTACGACATTCCCGAAGCCCGCTACGCCGACAATCTCAAGCGCTTCAGCACCCTGCTCGATCTGACGCCCTTCCTCGACCGTGCCGTCCGCCAGCTCAGCCTCGGCCAGCGCATGCGGGCCGAGATCGTCATGTCGCTGCTGCATGATCCCAAGATCCTGTTCCTCGACGAACCGACCATCGGCCTCGATGTCGTCGCCAAGGATGCGGTGCGCAAATTCCTTGCCGAGATCAACCGCGAGCGCGGCGTCACCATTATCCTCACCACCCATGACCTGCAGGATATCGAGACCATCTGCCCGCGCCTGATCATGGTCGATCACAGCCGGCTGATCTTCGATGGCGAACTGCGCCGCCTGCGCGCCGCGCTCGGCTCGGCCCGCCGCCTGACCCTAGAATTTTCCGCCGATCCCGGCCCGCTCCCGCTGTCGACCGCCACGCTCACATCGGATGAAGGCCTGCGCAAGCATTACCTGCTCGAGCGCGAGGACGTGTCGCTGGTGCAGGTCCTGGGCGAAGTCGGCGGCGATCGCGGCCTCAAGGATGTCGCCCTGCACGAGCCCGACATCGAGGAGGTGATCCGCACCTTCTATCAGCGCCGCAATGCGGCCGCGGCCGTCTCATGACCGCCTATGCCGCCTTTGCCCGCAGCGGCTTCCTCACCAGCCTCGCCTATCGCAACGAGGTCTGGGCCAATATTTTCGGCAAGCTGGTGCAGGTCTTTGCCCGCGTCGCCATCTGGCTCGCCGTCTATGCCGGTGTCACCTCGGTCGACGGCATCAGCATCACCGACATGATCACCTATGCCTTGCTGGGTGGCGTGGTCATGGGCGCCACGCGCTATGACCGCATCGTGCGAGCCGTCGGCACGGCCCTCAATACCGGCGATGTCGCGGTCTGGCTGCTCAAGCCGGTCCACTACCCGCTTTACCTGCTGGCGGTGGAAGCCGGCATGTCGGCCTACACGTTCCTGCTCGCCGTCATTCCCACCATAGTAGTCGTGGCGCTGATCTATGGCATGCAGCCGCCGGCCAGCCTGTTTCACGCCGTGATGTTCCTGCCCTTCTGTGCGCTGGCCTTCCTCATCCACTTCTTCTGCGCCGCCATTTTCGGCGTGCTGGCTTTCTGGCTGATGACCGTCTTCTCGCTGGAATGGTTGCTGCAAAGCCTGATTGCCCTGCTGTCCGGCTTGCTCGTGCCCTTCTGGTTCTTCCCCGAACCATTTGGCGCCATTGCCAGCCACCAGCCTTTGGCCTGGCTGGTTTACTATCCCTCGGCGGTCTGGCTGGGCCGTCTGGATGTCGGCCAGACCCTGCTCTATTTCGGCCTCGGCCTCGTCTGGACCGCCCTGCTCGCTGCGGCGCTGGCCATGCTCTGGCATCGCGCCTCTTCCCGCATCACCGTGCAGGGGGCTGACCATGCTGCATCGCCTCTCCATCCTGCCATTGCTGGTCCAGATGTTCGTCAAGTCGCAGATGGAATATCGCGGCGCCTTCTGGCTCGACCGGCTGGCGCAGATCGTTTCCTATGGCGCAGTGCTCCTAACCATCTGGATCCTGCTGCAGAAGTTCCAGTTGCTCGGCGGCTGGAACTGGCCCGAACTGGCTTTGCTGTTTTCCTTCCAGCTCCTCGCCTATGCCATGGGCGCCTCGGTGAGCTTCACCCAATTGCGCGACCTCGAGGAACTGGTGCGCCTGGGCACTATCGACACCCTGCTCACCAAGCCCATCAACACCTGGGCCTACCTGATCTTTTCCGGCCTCAATATCGGCTATGCCGGCCACATCATCCTGGCCATTCCCGTGCTGGTCTGGGCGCTCATCGCCGCGCAGGTGAACTGGTCGGTCGGCACCGCGCTCTTCTTCGTCTTCAGCCTGTTGAGCGCCACCATGGTCACCGGATCAGTCATCACCATGATCGGCGCCACCGCCCTGATCTGGGTGCGCTCCAACCACCTGTTCTCCATCTTCTTCGGCTTCTGGGAACTGACGCGCTATCCCCTCAACATCTTTCCATCAGGCATTCAGGTCGTGATGCTGACTGTGGTGCCGCTGGCCTATATCAGCGCCGTGCCGGTGGCCGTGCTGCTCGGCAAGCCCGTGCCGCTGCTCGGCGATTTCGCCGCGCCTGTCGCCCTGCTGGCCGGCCCTGTCCTCGTCCTGATCGCCATCGCCCACTGGCGCTACGCGCTCAGCCGCTACCAGGGCGCCGGCGGCTAGATCGCCCGGAACTACGCATTTTCCCTTATGGGACTTGTCCCAATTGTGATCGCTGCGGACCCGACCGATCTTGCGCGCCATTCCGTGGGAGGGGCCCCATGCAATCCAGCTATCAGTTCAGGATCGACCCGCAGATGCACAAGCAGGTCGATCTGGAACATGAACACGACACGCTCGTCGTGCGCATCGCCTATCGCGTCGGTAATTCGGTCCGCCGCGACGAGGTCCGCATTCCCGTCATCGGCACATCCCGCTTCGAACCCGATGCCCATGGCGTCCGCGTCATCTATCGCACCCGCCCCTTCCGCCTCCTCCCCTGGCTGACCATCCCCCGCTCCCGCTTTTTCTGATCACCCGGAGCAATCCGGCCGTTGCAGCCACACCACAAAATCTGCTCACAACTTTGCGAGCGATTGCTCCCGTTAAGGTTTGCAGAGTATTGCATTTTAGTGCGGTGCGGCCCGCCGAGTCTGGTGCAATTGACGTGGTGGAGAGGCCGCTACAGCGTTGCCGTGCATGGAGCTCAGATGAACAAGATCCTGGTCTGCCTGGTCGCCGCCCTTCTCGGCGCTGGTAGCGCATTGCCCGCCCTGGCGCAGGATGTCGCCGGTCTTGCTGCCGGCCCGGTCATCATCGCGCCGCCCCAGACCCCCTGGCCCAGACCATCAAATCCGGCCTCGGCGCCGTCTATTACAGCGCCTCGCGTGACAGCGCCGCCTACAACGAAGCCCAGAAGCTCTATTTCTTCTATGGCAGCCGTCATTTTGAACCCATCTGGCTCGACGAAGCCGCCAATGGCGAGGTGGTGTTCTCCGAACCCGCCCGTAAAATCCTCAAGCTCTTCGAAAATGCCGCCAGCGAAGGCCTGCGCCCCTCAGATTACCTGACGCCCGATCTCGACCCGGCCGGCGCCAAGGGCGATCCGATCAAGATGGCCGCGCTCGAAACCGCCTTTTCCGGCGCCGCTTTGCGCTATGCCGACCATATCTACAATGGCCGCATCAAGCCGCAATCGGTCAGCCAGAATCTCGACATTGCGCCCAAGCCGCTCGATACCGCGTCCCTGCTGGTCCAACTCGCCACCAGTGCCGATCCGGTCGCCGTCCTGACCGCGCTCGAGCCGACCCATCCCGAATTCCTGGCGCTCAAGGCCGCGCTCGCCACGTTCGACGATGCCAGCTTGGAGCGGCCGACGCCCATCGCCGAGGGCCCCACCCTGCGCCCCGGCATGAGCGATCCGCGCGTCCCCCTGCTGCGTGCCCGCCTCGACGTGCCGGCCACCGATGGCCTCGTCTATGACGATGTGCTGGTCGATGCGATCAAGGCTTTCCAGGCCACGCTCGATCTCGATGTCGACGGTGTCATGGGCCCGGCCACCCTGGCCGCGCTCAATGGTGGCGTGCCGGTCACCCGTGCCGATATCCTTGCCAATATGGAGCGCTGGCGCTGGATGCCGCGCGAACTCGGCAAATTCAATGTCATGGTCAACATTCCCGAATTCCGCCTGTCCATCGTCAGGGACGGGCGCGAGGAATACACCACCCGCGTCGTCGTCGGCACCACCAAGAACCAGACGCCGATCTTCTCGGACAATATCCGCCACATCGTGGTGAACCCCTATTGGAACGTGCCGTCATCCATCATCAAGGGCGAGGTTGCGCCCGCCGTGCTGCGCAATCCCGGCTATATCGACAACCAGAATATGGACCTGCTCTATAACGGCACGCCGGTCAGCCCCTGGCAGGTCGACTGGACCCAGGTCTCCACCTCCAATTTCCCGTTCCGCGTGCGCCAGCGCCCCGGTCCGGGCAATGCCCTTGGGCAGATCAAGTTCCTGTTCCCCAACAAGCACGACGTCTATCTCCACGACACGCCGTCCAAGTCGCTGTTCGCCCGGTCCTTCCGCGCCTATAGCCATGGCTGCGTGCGCGTGCAGAACCCGATGGAATTCGCCGAGGCGCTGATGGCCAACGAGCCCAATATCTCGCGCGCCTCGCTCGAAGCCATGTTCGGCCCCTCCGAACGCTGGGTGAATCCGGAACACCAGATCCCGGTCCACATCGCCTATTTCACCATCCGCGTCGAAGCCGACGGCGCGCTGCGCTCCTTCGGCGACGTCTATGGCCACAATGCCAAGCTGATATCGGCCATGGGCCTCGACAAGCCCGCACTCGCCCGCGAAATCATCGCCGACGCCGAACCCGTCGTGGACGAACTGTCCCCCTGACGGGGCACACGTCTCCACACCTTCCGATGTCACCCCGGCGAAGGCCGGGTCCATCCTGACATCTTTCCGCGCTACGGCAGGCCCAGTCATCTCAGGCTGGATTCCGGCCTGCGCCGGAATGACACCATGGATACCCAAGGCATCGGGCCAGCGCCCCCTTAACGTCACGTTTACAATTTCGCCTTGGTTGCGCCCGCTTTTGCCCGTAATAACATATGCGTGAGGGGTCCGGCTCCATGTGGTTGTGATCTCGTTAGCGTTAATCAATTCGACGATTTTTCGCGCTAACGTCCGACGACAACTGGCAATTACCGGGCAGAGTTTGGCGTGACGGGGACTTACCTTTTGATACGGCACCATATCGTGCGGCTTTTCGTTGCCGCCCTTATGAGCATCACCGTTATCCTGCCGCAGGCCATCGTGCCGGCCGCGGCCGCCTCCGAGCGCGCGCTCTATCTCTATTACACCCACACCAAGGAGACGGCCCGCATCGTCTTCAAGCGCAACGGGCAATATGTCCAGTCGGGCCTCAACGAGCTCAATCAGTTCCTGCGCGACTGGCGCCGCAACGAGCCCGCCAAGATGGACCCGCGCCTGTTCGACCTGATCTGGGAAGTCTACCAGGAGGTCGGCGCCAGCCAGCCGGTCAACGTGGTCTCGGCCTATCGCTCGCCCGCCACCAACGCCATGCTCGCCGCCACATCCTCCGGCGTCGCCGACAATTCCCAGCATATGCGCGGCACGGCGATGGATTTCTTCATTCCCGGCGTGCCCCTGGCCCGGCTCCGCGCCACCGCGATGAAAAAGCAGGTCGGCGGCGTCGGCTACTACCCCACTTCGGGCAGCCCGTTCGTTCACCTCGATACCGGCTCGGTCCGCGCCTGGCCGCGCATGACCCGCGCCCAGCTCAAGGAAATCTTCCCCGACGGCAAGACCATGCACGTCCCCACCGATGGCAAGCCGCTGTCGCAGGAGGGCTATCAGATCGCCCTGGCCGAGTGGAAGAAATGCCACGCCTATCCGTGCAATGGCAGCTCCTCGTCGGGCACCCAGGTTGCCGAAAGCGGCGGCAGCGGCCGCACGCTGATGGACCTGTTCTTCGGCGGCAATGGCAATCAGCCTTCCGCCAGCGCCGCCGCACCCGCCCCGATGCAGGTCGCCGCCGTCGCGCCGCAGCCCGCCACTCCGCAGGTCGCGCCCGTCCCGGCACTGCGCCCCGCCTCGCTGGGCGGCGCGGCCGCTTCGGTCGATGTCGCGGCCGCCCCGGCCATGGGCGCCATTCCCTTCTCGACCGAGGGCAGCGCCCCGCTCGATCCATCCGAACTGGCGACGGCCGATATTGCCCCCCTGCCGGTCCAGAAATCCGAGGCCTTGCAACTGGCAACTGCCGCCGCCCTGCCCGCCAACGACGCCGTCACTGCGCTGGCCGCCCTGACCGCGCCGGTGCCGCAGCCGCGGCTCATCATGACCGACCAGCCGGCAACCATGACCGCCTATCTGCCCGCGACTGCGCCGGACCCCGAGGCGCAGCGCGCCCTCGAAATGATCATCCAGCGCGAAACCACGGCCATGGTAACGCCGCAAACACCGGCCGCGCGCCCCGCCATCCTGCCCCCGCTCACCGCGGCCACTGGCCTGCGCACCGCCTCACTCGGTGGCGATCTGGTGGGCCTGTTCAGCGGCACCTTTGGCGCCGCCCAGCAGAATGAGCCCGTCGCCGCCGCTTTGGCCGAGCATATCGCCAGGCGTCCCGAACCCGGCGCCATGCGCAGTCC
Source organism: Devosia ginsengisoli (assembly GCF_024707105.1). Taxonomy (GTDB): domain Bacteria; phylum Pseudomonadota; class Alphaproteobacteria; order Rhizobiales; family Devosiaceae; genus Devosia; species Devosia ginsengisoli_A. Next base: position 245,954 of record NZ_JANQAJ010000009.1, read on the forward strand.
CGACCTGATCGCCCCCGATCTCGAGCATATTGCCGAAGTCTTCATCACCCCCGCGGCGATGACCTCGTCCCACTTCGCCAACGTCTGGGATCACGACGAGGCCGATTTCGACCCCACCGCCGAAATGGGCCGCTACGTCACCGTCATGGGCGTCGGCGACTTCCCCACCGGCCTGTCCCACACCCGCTTCGTCACCGCCCGCCCCGTGGCCCTGGCTTCGAACTGACGAGCCGCATATCCCTGAGACCTCATGGTGAGCCTCCTGAGCCTGCCGAAGGGCGAACCACGAGGTCGGATGAGTGGAGCTGTCGTGCCACGCCCCATGGTTCGACAAGCTCACCATGAGGCGACTGAACACCCGCCTCAATTCAGTCCCCTTGCACTCCTAGCACTCCCCTGCCGCAGTTTGGCGCAGGTGGTATTGTTGCAAACCACAGGCCTGCGGCCTAAAGAATTGATAGAAGCGCTTCCAGGAAAAGTGCGTTAGCGGTTTTCCGGTTCGGAGGCGCAACATAGTAGAAATGGGGCGGCTTCCGCTCCCCGCCGTTTGGCAAAGGACCGCTCGCTTGGCCGACAAGCTCTCCACGCCCCTGCTCGATACTGTCCAGTCGCCTGCCGATCTGCGCGCCATGCCGCGCGAAAACCTGCGGCAACTGGCTGACGAGCTGCGCGCGGAGATGATCGACGCCGTCTCGGTCACCGGCGGCCATCTCGGCGCGGGCCTCGGCGTGGTGGAACTCACCGTCGCGCTCCATGCCGTCTTCGACACCCCGCATGATCGCATCATCTGGGATGTCGGCCACCAGGCCTATCCCCACAAGATCCTGACCGGCCGCCGCGACCGCATCCGCACCCTGCGCCAGAAGCATGGCCTTTCCGGCTTCACCCGCCGCGCCGAGAGCGAATACGATCCCTTCGGCGCCGGCCATTCCTCCACCTCGATTTCCGCTGGCCTCGGCATGGCCGTTGCCAGCCAGTTGCAGGACAAGCCGTGCAATGTCGTCGCCGTCATCGGCGATGGCGCCATGTCGGCCGGCATGGCCTATGAGGCCATGAACAATGCCGGCGCCATGGATGCCCGCCTCATCGTCGTCCTCAACGACAATGACATGTCCATCGCCCCGCCCACCGGCGCACTGCGCACCTATCTCGCCCGCCTCGTCTCTGGCCCCGTCTATCGCGGCACCCGCGAGGCGGCCAAGAATGTCGTCAGCAAGCTGCCCTCTTTCCTGCATGAACCAGCAAGAAAAACCGAGGAATTCGCGCGCTCCTTCTTCACCGGCGGCACGCTGTTCGAGGAGCTGGGCTTCTATTATGTCGGCCCGGTCGACGGGCACGATCTGGAAAACCTGCTGCCCATTCTCGACAATGTCCGCGATGCCGCCGAAGGCCCGATCCTCGTCCATCTGGTCACCCAGAAGGGCAAGGGCTACGCCCCCGCCGAGCATTCCGCCGACAAATATCACGGCGTTTCCAAGTTCAACGTCATCACCGGCGCCCAGGCCAAGCCCGCCTCCAACGCGCCGTCCTACACGTCCGTCTTCGCCGAAACGCTGATCCAGGAAGCCAATGACGATCCGCGCATCGTCGCCATCACGGCCGCCATGCCCTCGGGCACCGGCCTCGACAAATTCGCCGAAATCCACCCCACACGCATCTTCGATGTCGGCATTGCCGAACAGCATGCCGTGACCTTCGCGGCCGGCATGGCCAGCGAGGGCATGCGCCCCTTCTGCGCCATCTATTCGACCTTCCTGCAGCGCGCCTATGACCAGGTCGTGCATGACGTGGCCATCCAGCACCTGCCGGTGCGCTTCGCCATCGACCGCGCCGGCTATGTCGGCGCCGACGGCCCCACCCATGCTGGCAATTACGACGCCGCCTATCTTGGCGCCATTCCCGGCATCGTGCAGATGGCCGCATCGGACGAGGCCGAACTGCGCCACATGGTGGCCACCGCTGCCGCCTACGACGACGGCCCCATCGCCTTCCGCTATCCGCGCGGCGACGGCATGGGCGTCGACATGCCCGCCCGCGGCGAAAAACTCGCCATCGGCAAGGGCCGCATCGTGAGGCAGGGCGCCACTATCGCCATCCTCAGCTACGGCACGCGCCTGGGCGAAGTCCTCGCCGCCGCCGACAAGCTGGCCGCCCTGGGCCTCAACCCTACCGTGGCAGATGCCCGTTTCCTCAAGCCCCTCGACGAGGAATTGATCGCCAAACTGGCCGCTACGCATGACGTACTGCTGACCACCGAAGAGAGCTCCATCGGCGGCTTCGGCAGCCATGTCGCCACTTTCCTCGCCAGCAACGGACTGCTGGACGGCAAGCTGCGCTTCCGCCCGCTGATGATCCCCGATCGTTTCGTCGAACATGCCAGCCAGGCCGACATGTATGCCGATGCCGGCCTCGACCGGTCAGGCATCGTCGCCACCGCCCTCACCACGCTGGGTTACGACGAGGCGGCCATGGCCAAGGCCCTGAGCGCGATCAGCTAGGGCTGTTCGCCCGCTGGAGCATCGGCCGCCCGTGCTTTCCGGGCCGCGAAATGCATGATCGCACCGATCGGTGCGAACAGCACGGCCAACGCCCAGACCACGAAATAGAAGACCGCCAGCGCCAGCCAGACGATCACCCCATAGATTTCCACTGGCGACCACATGGCCACCGAATGGACCACCAGGTCTGCGGGCAGGCGCGCCAGGGGAAACACCATCGTCGCCAGCGCCAGATAGGCCAGCAGCGGCACCTTGATCGCCCAGTGCCATTCCCAGGCAAGCCATGCAGCGCCGGCCAGGAAAGCGATGCCGATAAGGTATGATACGGCAAGATATGTCTTCGACATCGGCTCGCTACTCCACGTAATGCGTCGGCACGCCCGTCGCCAACTTCACCGTCTCCATCGAGATATAGGCCGACATGTCGAACAGCTCGACCCGCCTGACAAGCTGGCGATAGATCACGTCATAATGCTCCACATTGGGCAGCACGAGCTTGAGGATATAGTCGAAATTGCCGGTCAGCCGGTGCACCTCGACGATTTCAGGAATGGTGCTTACCGCAGCGTGGAACTCGTCCAGCCACCCCGCCTCATGCTTGCCTGTCCGCACGATGACGAAAACCGTCGTCGGCAGCCCCACCTTCCTGCGGTCCAGCACCGCCACGCTGCGAGCGATATAGCCCTCCTCGCGCAGCCGCGCGATCCGCCGCGAACAGGCCGATGCCGATAGCGCCACCGCATCGGCGACATCGTTCACCGCCATCTCGGCATTGGCCTGCATCAGGTCGAGGATTTTGCGGTCGCGCTCGTCAAGCATGAGTTATTTCTGCATGATTTTTTATCATCGCGCAATCCAGACGCATGGCTAACCAAAACTGCGCCGCCGAATTGCAGCCAGAAACCACACGAAACACAATTTCGCACGCCGCTTGCATACGACTTGCAGCACACTGGTCTTCAGCACAGGAGAATCTTGATGAAGACCATCGGCCTGATCGGCGGCATGAGCTGGGAATCCACCGCCACCTATTATCGCCTCATCAACGAGGCAGTGCGCCGCCAGCGCGGCGGTCTCCATTCCGCCGAAATTGCCATGCGCTCGCTCGATTTCGTCAATGTCGTCGAATTGCAGAAGGCCGGCCGCTGGGACGATGCAGGAAAGCTGCTCGGCGAAGCCGGCGCCGGCCTGGCCCGTTCAGGCGCCGCCTGCGTGCTCATCTGCACCAATACCATGCATCTGGTTGCCGATCCCGTCGCCGCCATGAGCGGCGTGCCCCTCATCGACATCATCGATGAAACCGCCCGCGCCCTGCGCGCCGATGGTCGCCGCAAGCCCTTGCTGCTCGCCACCCGCTACACCATGGAGCACGGCTTCTATACCGAGCGCATGGCCCGCCACGGGCTGGACGTCGTCACCCCCCAAAACGAGGATCGCGGCGTGGTGCATGACGTCATCTTCAACGAACTCTGCCAGGGCCAGGTCCGCGACGCCTCCCGTGCCCGCTACCTCGCCATCATTGAGGCGGCCCGCAGCCAGGGCATCGACTCGGTCATCCTCGGCTGCACCGAAATCTCGCTGCTGGTCGATCCCGACACCCTGCCTTTGCCGGGCTACGATTCCACGGCCATCCATGCCGATGCCGCCGTCCGTTTCGCCCTCAGCGACGACATGGAGCGCGCCGCCTGAAATGTGCCGCTTCCTGGCCTATGTCGGCGAACCGGTCTTTCTCGATACGCTGCTGATCGAGCCCGCCTCCTCGCTGGTCAGCCAGTCCCTCGCCGCCCGCGAGGCCAAGACCCTGGTCAATGGCGATGGCTGTGGTGTCGGCTGGTATGGCGCCCGCGCCGAGCCGGGCGTCTATCGCGGCACTCTGCCGGCCTGGTCCGATGCCAATCTGGCCTCGCTCTCCCATCAGGTCGAGGCGCCCATGTTTCTCGCCCATGTGCGCTCGGCCACCTCGGGCGAAGTGTCCATGGCCAATTGCCATCCCTTCGCCGTCGGCCGGCACCTCTTCATGCATAATGGCCAGATCGGCGGCTATGAGCGCATCCGCCGCTCCGTCGAAGCCATGATCCCCGACGATCTCTATGCCCGCCGCCGCGGCAATGGCGACAGCGAAGCCCTCTTCCTCGCCGCCCTCGGCCACGGTCTCGACGCCGACCCGGTCACGGCCCTCGCCCGCACGCTGGCCGTCTGCACCCGCATGATGCACGCCAATGCGATTCCCCTGCCCTTGCGCTTCACTACCATCCTGGCCGACGGCGACAGCCTCATCGCCATCCGCTGGGCCAGCGACGACCACCCGCCCTCGCTTTATTGGCGGCAGCTCGATACCGGCATCGCCATCGCCTCCGAACCCTTCGGCGACACCAGCGATACCTGGCACCCGGTCCCACCAGGCAGCGTCATGACCGCCGCCCACGGCGATGTGTCGTTCAACGATTTCGTGGTGGCCTGACCGCCGATATCCCGGCCGATGCCGTCGACGCAAAAAGCCGACCGCTAGCGCTGCAGCAGTCTGCAACGTTCAGGCCTATCGCCCACTAACCGCGACCGTGCTCACGGCCATCTGCCACAATCTGTCCGACCGACGGCGCACGCCCTTCCAGCAGATCGTGGATGCAGCGGGCAGCAATGAGATTGGTGCGAACCAGAGCCTCGCGGCTGCTACCCGCAATATGAGGCGTCGCCACCACATGCGGATGGCGTACCAGCGCCAGGGTCCGTGGATCGCTACCCGCCTCGCCGGCAAAGACATCGAGCCCGGCACCCCAGAGCTGGCCCGCATCCAGCGCCTCAAGCAGGGCCTGCTCGTCAATCAGGGCACCCCGGGCGGTATTCACCAGAATGGCGGTGGGTTTCATCATTGCCAGTTGCGCTGTGCCGATCAGATTGCGGGTGGCCACACCGACCGGCACATGCAGGCTGATGAAATCGGACTGGGCCAGCAACGCGTCCAGCCCGACCGCCTCAACCCCGAACTGGCGCGCCGTATCGGCGTCGAGGAGCGGGTCATGGACCAGGATACGCGCATCAAAGCCGGCCAGGCGATGCGCGACCAGTCGCCCGATGCGGCCAAAACCGATCAGGCCGATGGTTTTGCCGTTGAGTTCCAGGCCGGGAACGGCGCGCCAGTCCCCCTCCCTCATGCGGGCCTGATACTGCGGGCTACGTATGCCAACCGAGAGCATCAGCGCGATGGCGTGATCGGCCACCGCCGGTTCGTTCCCGCCGGGCGCGATGGTGACCACCTTGCCCAGTTCCTTGGCTGCAGCAATATCGACTAGGTCATAGCCGACACCGCGACGGGCAATGATCTTGAGACGCGGCGACCGGGCCAAGACCTCCCGCGTAACCCGTGCTGCACCGACGATCCAGGCGTCGGTTTCCGTCAGGATGGGACCCAGCTCATCCGGCCCCAGATGGCCATCGGCCTGTTCGGGCTGCAGCCCTGCCCGCTCCACAATACAGTCATTCGCCTCCAGCCACGCGACGGCCTCGTCATCGAAGAACCGCGTCGTGACCAGCACACGCCATTTGGCGGCCATGGCAGTTTCCCTTCTATGCGATGAAACCACGCGAACGCAGGGTGGCATCCACCCAACTGCGGTCGAAGCGGTCATCGGCTATGGCCTTGAAGATATCGCGCTCCATGGCGTTATGGCGCCGCGCCGCTACGAGCACCGCCTCGGCGAGCACAGGTGGAATGGCCACTACCCCATCGGCATCGCCAACGACGATGCTGCCCGGTTCGACCACCGTCTGCCCAATCGCCACCGGCACATTGATCTCGCCGGGACCGTCCTTGTAGGGGCCACGATGGCTGACCCCGCCGGCAAATACCGGCAGGTTGCCTGCTTGCACGGCCTCGAGATCGCGGATCGCCCCGTCGATCACGAACCCCGCCACACCCCGGCTTGCGGCGTAACGCAGCATGATTTCGCCGATGATCGCGTTGGTGAGGTCGCCCCCCGCCTCGACGACGATCACATCGCCTTTCCGCGCCATGTCCAGGGCCTTGTGGACCAGCAGATTGTCACCCGGCCGTGTACGGACGGTGAGCGCCGTGCCGCACATCACGGTGCCGTCATGGAAGGGCCGTAGCGCTGCCCCGGCGGCAAACAGCCGGTTCATGTTGTCGCTGATATTGGCCACCGGAATTTGCCGGAAGCCCTCGATCAGCTCTGCCGGCGCTGGCGGCAAGGACGGCAGAATGCGCAATGGTATGGTCATGGATCAGTCCTTGATTGCGGCCGTCGTTTCCAGCTCGTCGAGCGCGACGACAAACTTGTCAACCACCTGATCAACCTCGCTTTCGATGATGATGAGCGGTGGCGACATGACGATGGTATCGTTGGGGCAGGCACGGACAATCAGACCCTGCTTCTGGCAGAGATTGACCATGGTGGGGCCGACCTTGCGCGCCGGTGCGAAATTGCCGTGGCTGGCCTTGTCAGCGACAATCTCAAAACCGGCCAACAAGCCCGCACCACGAACCTGCCCGACGAGCCGGTGGCTCCCGACCCGGGCATTGAGTTGCTCGAACAGGTGCGCACCAACCGTGCGCACATGGGAGATGATGTCCATTTCGTCGTAGATGCGCAGCGTTTCCAGCGCCACCGCAACCGGTACCGGGTGACCGGAATAGGTGAAGCCATGTCCCAGAACGCCGATCCGGTGCGCCTCGGCGGCGATGCCGTCGACAACGGTCTGCGAGATCATCAAGGCGCTGAGCGGCAGATAGCCCGAAGTCAGCGCCTTGGCGCAGGTCAGCAAATCCGGCTGGATGCCCATGGTAGTCGAGCCCCAGACATTGCCCGTGCGACCAAAGCCACAGATCACCTCGTCGGCCACCACCAGCACGTCATACTTGCGCAGCACGGCCTGGATTTTTTCGTAATAGCTGCGCGGCGGCACGATCAGCCCGCCACCACCGAAAATGGGCTCCATGAACATGGCCGCAACCGTGTCGGGTCCCTGCTGCAGGATCAGTTCTTCCAGCTCGGCGGCACAGCGCGAGGCATAGTCTTCCTCGCTTTCCCCCTAGGCCGTTGTGATAAAAATCGGGGGTCTGCACATGCAAAAAACGATCATTCAACGGCACGTCAAACGAGGTGTGGTTTACCACTTGCCCGGTCACTGATGTGGTTGCCAGGGTGATGCCGTGATAGCCGCGAAGCCGGCCGATGATCTTCTTCTTTTCCGGTTTGCCACGACCGTTGTTGTAGTACCAGATCAGCTTGATTGCCGTGTCATTCGCCTCCGAACCGGAATTGGCGAAGAACACCTTGCTCATCGGCACCGGCGCCATTGCCAGCAGCTTCTCGGCCAGCTCGATCATCGGCACATGCGCCTTGCCGGTGAACCCGTGATAATACGGCAGGGACACCATCTGATCATGGGCAGCGCGGGCCAGCCGTTCGTTGTTGAAACCCAGCGAGGCGCACCACAGACCGGCCATCGCGTCGATATAGCTGCGCCCTTCGCTATCCCACACCCGAATGCCCTCGCCACGCTCCATGACGAGTGGATCCACCTCGGTCAGCGGATCGGAATAGGGGAGCAGAACAGCGGCCTTGGCGCGGCTGGCAAGTGAGTTCAAAGTGCTGGACATCAGGAGTCTCCGAGACAAGCGATCCCGTTCCCGCGGGGCGGGGCTGCAAGGATCGGCGATATTGGTGGATTGGCCGGCGGCTACCAGGAGCCGGTATTTGGCTGCGATGCCCAGGGCTCCTGGGGCGCAAGACGCTCGCCGCGCTGTAGCAGCTCGATCGAGATGCCATCGGGTGAACGGACAAAGGCCATGTAGCCGTCGCGCGGCGGCCGGTTGATGGTGTAGCCCATTTCCGTCAGGTGCTGGCAGATGGCGTAGACATCATCGACCCAGAACGCCAAATGACCGAAATTGCGCCCACCCGGATAGTCCTGCGGGTCCCAGTTATAGGTCAGCTCGATCTGGGCGGAGGTATCGCCCGGCGTATTGACGAAAATATTGGTGTAGCGCCCCGCCTCAACCTCCTGGCGACGTGTCTCGACCAGACCGAGGCCCTCACAGAAAAATCGCAGGCTGTCCTCGACATTTGAGATGCGCAGCATGGCGTGCCAGTACTTCATGGCGTTTTCCTCAGCGTTATGGAAAGTGCCCGGACGCCTCTGGCCCAGGCACCGAAATTTAAACCCGGCGGGCCTTGGCGAGCGACCAGTAGGCATAGCCCGAATGCAGGTCGTAACCGAGATCAACCCTTGGATTGCGCGCCAGGATGGCGGACAGGGTGACAATGCCAAGCATCGGCAAATCGGTAAGAACTCGACGCTCCGCCTCTTCGACCAGCGCCACCTGGGTTTCGAAATTTGCCTCCACCATGGCCTTGTCGATCAGGTCGTCGACCCCGGGGATGGCGACACCGTAATGCGCGTAGTTCACGCCGCCATCGCCCGTGGGCTTGACGTCGGATGCCGACACCAGGTGGCTGACAAATGCGCGCGTCGGCACCGGCGGCAAGCTGGTGATATAGAGCGTCAGCGCGTTCATATCCTGGGCGTTCTGGGCATGCATGGTCGAGTGATCGATGATGCTCAGGTCGAGATGAATATTGGCGGCGCGGAGCTGCTCCTGAATCATCAGCATGATGGCGGCGTAATCTTCGCGCTGGCTGGTGTAACAGGGGATGGTGACGCCGTCAGGGAAGCCCGCCTCGGCAACCAGCGCCCTGGCCCGCTCCGGATCGTAGTCGTAACGCAGCTCCTCGGGCAGGGTTTCGCGGTGCACGGCGCCCGGGAAGGGTGGTGCGGTGATCCCCACCATCGGTGTGGCAATGCCCTGATAGGCCGCGGCGATCTGCTCGTTATTGATCGCGTAGCGGAACGCCTGGCGAATGCGCAGATCGTCAAGTGGTTTGCGCGTCAGATTGAGGAACAGGAAGACCGAAGCCCCCGGCTCGGTGGTATCGAACACGGTATTCGGGTCGCGCTGCAGCATAGTGTCGACCCAACCCGGCGCCCGCACGCCTTCCATCATATCGACCTGGCCGGAAGCGAAGGCCAGCGTCCGCGCCGTGGTATCGGCAACATAGGTGATGTGCAGACGCTCGGTGGCCGGCTTCTCGCCGAAATAGTCGGGATTGGCGACCAGCACGACGCCGTCGGTGTCGCTGACGCTTTCGAGCTGATACGGACCTGTGCCGATCGGATCGAAATTATACGCCTCGCCCTTCTCCTCATAGGCCTTGCGCGACAGGATGACGCCAGTGGTCTTGGAAATAATGGCATTGAACAGCGGGTCCGGCTGCTTGAGCGTGAATACCACCGTGTACGGATCGGGCGCTTCGACGCTGTCGATGACCGCAAACAAAACCTTGTCCGGCACGATGATTTCCGGGTCGAGAATCCGCCCGAAGGTGAACAGCACGTCTTCGGCGGTCAGCTCGCCATAACCCTTGTGGAACTGCACCCCGTGACGCAGCCGATAGGTCCAGGTCATGGCGTCGGCCGAAGTGTCGTAGCTCTCGGCCAATAGCGGCAGGAAGTCGTCTGGCGTCAGCCCGAAAGCACCATCTGCGGGACCAACCAGCGACGAATACAGATGATAGATCGCCCATGTATCTCCCGTCGTGCTGGCTGAACGATACGGATCGAGCGTGACCGGCGCTCGCGCGGCAGTGGCCAGAACAATCCTCCCGCTGTCCTGAGCCAGCACCTTGTAGGGTGCCAGGCCGAAGCTGGCGGCCAGCCCTGCCGCTGACGACATCAGCAGAAATTCGCGACGTGAAGTACCCATAGTCATACCTTCCTTCCTCTCCATGCAGCGCGCATGGCGCCGCCCCCTCTATCCCGGTGGACCGCTACGATCCCAATCACAGGAAATCACATTTCAATGCGGCTGGCTAGTTAGTTTGTAAAAATTCCGAACTAAGTTAGATATCAGTCATTTTGGCATTATTATCTAACTAATTCAGTAAGTTATGGCATAGCCAAAGCGAGCGGAAAACGCTCCAATCAAGAGCTTGCCACACCCTGCTTCACACCAGTGACGCGGTCGTCATTTGCCGACTGTCCGGCCCGGATCAAACCACAGCGCCGCGATAGCTGTCACATGAGTTTGTTCGATGCGGCATTAGAAAATCTCATTTGTCGGCATGGCCGCCAGCCCCGTACTCCCTATCGAAATCAGCACAGCGAGCGGCAAATGAAAAAGAAGATACAATTCGGACTTCCCGATTCAAAAGTTCCCTCCGATTGGGCCATCGAGGCAGACGGCATCCTGTATACCGTTCAATGGGCCTGCCTGCCCGACGGGACCTGCGCCAAGGGCGGCATAGCCGAGCAGACCAAGGTCACGCTGGACAATCTGAAACGCGCGCTCGAGGCCGCCGGGGGAAGCATCGACGATGTCGTGCAAATTCAGGTGTATCTGACCGATGCCAGCAATTTCAAAGCCATGAACGAGGTATATGCTGGCTACTTCAAGAGCCCCTACCCCAACAGAGCCTCACTGGTTGCGGGCAATCTGATTCCAGGCGGCCTCATCGAGATCGTCGCCCAGGCCCATATCGGCATCAGCAGCCCGATTGACTGAGGCAGTTGCGGCTTCACCTCCGCAAGGATGACAGACATGGACATCATCGTATTGGGCGCCGGCATTGTCGGCGTAGCCACGGCCTATTGCCTCGCGCAGGAAGGTCACACGGTCAGGGTTGTCGAGCGGCAGGCGGCGGCCGGTCTTGAAACCAGCTTTGCCAATGGCAGCCAGCTCGTCGCTCACGGCGGGGGCCCCTGGAGCGCGCCGGGCGTGCCGACCAACTTGCTGAAATGGTTCGGGCGCAGGGATGCTCCGCTTATGCTCCGGCTATCTGCCATCCCCGGTCTCTGGCGCTGGGGGCCGCAATTCCTGCTCAATTGCACGCAGGCCCGCTGGACGCACAACGCGATTTCACTGCACCATCTGGCGATGTCGAGCATCCGCGAACTCGACCGCATTGTCGCCGACGAGCGCCTGGAGTTTGACCAGCTCCGGAAGGGCATATTGGTGGTGCATAAAAGTCAGCAGGCCTTTGACGCCGCTGCGGCCCATGTCGCGGTCGAGAACGCGGCCGGCATGCGCAAACACGCCGTCGACGCCGAAGCCTGCATAGCCCTTGAGCCGGCGCTCACTCATCAACGCCACCAAATTTCCGGCGGCATCTATGCCGAAGCGGACCGCACCGGCGACTGCCTGAGTTTTACGCAGGCCCTTGCCACCGCGGCCCTGCGGCTCGGCGTAACCTTCGACTACCAAACCCGCATAGAATCCATCACCTCGAACGGCCGGTCGATCACCGGCGTGGTGACCGACAAAGGCCGCCTGCAGGCAGATCGCTACGTGATGTGTCTCGGCAGCTACTCTCCGCTGTTGAGCCGCCAGGTCGGCATCGATTTACCGATCTATCCCGTGAAAGGCTATTCAGCCACGGTCTCAGTCGATGGTTGGGACGGCGCTCCCACCATTTCGTTGATCGATGCCTCTCGCAAAATGGGCTTCTCACGCCTCGGCAACCGGCTGCGGATTGCCGGCACCGCCGAATTTGCCGGCCACTCGACGACATTGGACGCAGACCGGGGCAAAATCCTGCTGGATGGGCTGCTGGAAATGTTTCCTTTCTGCCCCGGTGCGGCAGACGCCATGCACTGGTCAGGATTACGACCGATGACGCCCGATGGCGTGCCGGTGGTCGGACGAACCAGGCTGGATAACCTGCTGATCAATTCGGGTCACGGCACATTGGGCTGGTCGCTGTCCTGCGGATCGGCGCGGCTCATCTGCGAGTTGATCGGCAACCGGACGCCGGAGATCGACCCCGGGCTTTATGCTCCCGAACGCCGCTATTTCTAGGCTGGCAGAAAGTCGGGTGCCGGTGGTAGCAGCGCGTCGGCAATTTCCGCGCAGCGCTCGCGGGCAAACTGAACCAGCCGCTCGCGGTTGAAACCCGGCGCATGGCCCTCGGTCCAATAGGCACAAAACTCGAAACTGACTGCCGGTTCAAGCCGGGCAAACCAGATGCCGGAGCGGCGGAACGGGTGGGCCGCAATCGGATCGAGAATAGCGAAACCCAGCCCCTCCTCGACCATGGCGCATGCCGCCATGGCACTGGGGCATTTGATCACCTGCCGCTGCTGGACGCCGTGTTGGGCAAATACCGCAGCGGCAGGATCGACCAGCCTGTCGGCCCGTGGCACGCTGATCATGTCGAACCCATCCAATTCATTGACATGCACCACAGTCTGGCCAGCCAACGGATGGCGCGCCGGTAGCAGGCAATAGGCATCGAATCTCCGCAACACCACACGGCTGACGCCCGGAACATCTGTGGTTGTCAGTGCAAAGCCGATATCTGCCTGGCGGGACGACACCTGTCCCAGCACCTGCTCGTTGCTGGCAGCCGCAACCCGGAAATAGCTGTGGTCGATCTGCTCGTGATAGCGCGCGATTACCCGGGGCAGCACAGCGACGGCGAATACCGGCAGCAGCGCCACCGAAATGATCGCCTCCGGCTCGTCCCGCAGTTGCAGGCAGACATCATTGATCCGGTCCAGACCGACAAAAGCACGCTGGATTTCAGCAAACAGTATGTTGGCACGCGCCGTGGGTACCAACCGCCCCTGCTGGCGGTCAAACAACGGAAATTGCAGCAGCCCATCGATATCGCGGAGAACATGGCTGACCGCCGGCTGGGTAACATGCAGGCTCGAGGCGGCACCGGTAGCGGAGCCAGTCAGCATCACGCTTCGAATAACCTCGATATGGCGGTGCGTCAGCTTGTTGGCCATGGCCGCTCCGATCTGCCGGGGCTTTCCGCCGCCCCGCAGTCACGGGTATAGTTTGTAAAAATACCTAACTAAACCAGATTGCGCGATTTGTCGTTACCTGACAAGACATTGTTCCTGTCTTGCTGGATATTCCGGCCGCACCGCAGTCTCCCCCGGGGTGGTTGAGTTGCCCCTAAATCTGGCTATGGTGCGCCGAACGGACTGATGGAGAAGCGCATGCTGCGCCGCGCAATCGACGAACAGCGGACGATGAAAACTCCGACCAAGGAGGCCTCGCCGCCGCTGACCGAGAGCGCCAGAGCCGTGCTGCGTACCATTGCCGAATATGGCTCGGTCACCCGCCCGCAACTGGGGGCACTGCTGGCACTGTCCAAACCCACCATGTCGGCGGCGGTCGCCGAACTGGACGCGCTTCGGCTGGTCGCCGCCAAGGGTGTCCACAAGGGTGCGACCGGCCGATCGGCACAAATATATGGTCTTGGCCCCGGCGCGGGCTATGTCGTGGGCGTCGATATCGGTGCGACCCAGGTAAGGGCCCTCGCCTATGGTCTCGATGACGAGCGCTTGGGCGCCTCGACGCACCCTATCGCGGCCGCCGACATTGCCGCCAACGATAGGCTGACCGGCGTAGTTGACGAGGTGATGCGGCAGGTGACGCCGAAAGCGCGACGCCATCCCGGCCCGTTGCGCGCCATTGCCGTCGCTGTGCCTCTCAGTATTTCCGAGCACCGGCTGAAAGACACGCTGGCCCCGCTGCAGGACGTCTTGTCTGCAATGCGCAAGCGGCTGCGGGCGCCGATCATTCTGGAAAACAACGTCAATTGCGCCGCCATTGCCGAACATCGCTTTGGCGCGGCACGCGAGGCCGATGTCTTTGCCTACCTGCAGGTGGGGGTTCGCATCGGCCTCGGACTGGTTATCGGTGGCAAGCTGTTCCGCGGTGCCGGTGGCTTTGCCGGTGAGGTGGGGCGCATCCCCTTTCCTTGGTCGGAGAGCGAGGTTCCGACGCGGGAGGCATTGGAGCACTATCTGGGCGCTACCGCCTTCATGGCGCGTGTTGCCGCAGGCTGGCCGGCGGATGCCGGCGCACCGCCACCAAGCGCTCGGGAGCTGTTTGAGCTGGCCGCCGCGGGCTCGGAGACCGCACGCTCATGGGTGGACAGGCATGCCCGCGACATTGGCAGGTTGATGGCCGCGTGCATCGGCATGTTCGATCCAGGTCGTATCGTCCTGGGTGGTGGCGTGGGGCAAAATCCAATGCTGGTTGGCGAGGTCAGTCGCGTGGTGCGCGAGCTGACCTGGCCGAGCGATATCACCGTCGGCACGCTCGGCGACGATGCCACTGCACTAGGCGCCATGCGCATCGCCAGCCAGTACGGGCTTGCCCAACTGACTGGCGATCCCACTACGGCAATTGTGCTGCCGACAACCCGGCAGCGCAGGAGCTGACGCTTAGCGGACCACGCGACCTTCTACAGGGTAAGCCGGATCAATATAGCCCGGGGTGGAGTCGTGCCCGGCCGGCACCATGGCGCTCAGCGTTGCTTCGTCCTGCGCGGTATAGTCGTAATCCAGCGCCTGAACATAGCCCTGCCATTGCTGCAGCGTCCGTGGGCCCGCGATGACCGAGGAGACCGAGGCATTGGCCAGCACCCACTGCGTTGCGAGCGTGACCGAATTTGTCTGCCGTTTGTCTGCATAGGCGGCGACGTCCTCGGCGATGCGCAGCGATTCCTCGCGCCATTCGGTCGCCAGCATGCGCGCGTCCTTGCGGCCGGCACGGCTATCCGGATCTGGCTCGACACCGGGCCTATACTTGCCGGTGAGCACGCCACGCGCCAATGGGCTGTAGGGTACCAGGC
Organism: Devosia ginsengisoli; assembly: GCF_024707105.1. Lineage (GTDB taxonomy): Bacteria > Pseudomonadota > Alphaproteobacteria > Rhizobiales > Devosiaceae > Devosia > Devosia ginsengisoli_A. The sequence goes on from NZ_JANQAJ010000009.1 coordinate 261,120, forward strand.
CAACGCCATAATGCAGCGCGAGCGGAATGAGATCATACTCGGCGGTACGGTTGAGCATGTTGTATTGCGGCTGGAACATTACCGGCCGGTCGATCCCCAGATCATCGCACATCTTGCAGATAATGGCGGCGCGCCAGGGCCGGAAGTTGGAGAGGCCGAAATAGCGGACCTTGCCTTCGCGCACCAGGGTGGCGACGGCCAGCATGGTTTCTTCCAGCGGCACGTCGCGGTCTTCCCGATGCAGGCACAGCACGTCGAGATAGTCGGTATCGAGGCGCTTGAGGCAGGCTTCAGTACCCTCGAGCACCCAATGGCGCGACAGCCCCCGGCTGTTGGGATTGCCACCCAGATTATTGCCCATCTTGGAGCACAGCACCCAGTCACTGCGATTGGCCTTGATCGCCTTGCCGGCGATCTGCTCGGCAGCCCCGCCATTATAGACGTCGGCGCTGTCGATGAAGTTCACGCCGCTATCCTTGGCGGCTGCGATGATTTCGATGGCATCCTGTTCGCTGGTCTGATTGCCAAACATCATCGTGCCTAGGCATAATTCCGACACACGCAGGCCACTGCGGCCCAACTGACGATAGTCCATTTTGCTGCTCCTCTTTGTTAGACGCGGGACTATTGTGCCCGCACTGGAATGCTACGACGCGCCATTTCGGCGGCGTCGAATTCAAGCCCCAATCCCGGCGCTGTCGGCAGGATGAAGTGGCCATCCACTGGCCGCGAGGGGTTGCGGAAAACTGAATCGGCGCGTTCCCAGCCATCGCACAACTCGATGGGCTTGGAGCGCAGCATGATGGTAGACAGCATATGGACATTGGCCATGTGGCCAATGCTGGGCTGAGTCTGGTGCGGCACCAGTTCGACGCCATGCGCGGCAGCGATTGCTTGGCATTGCATCAGGCCGGTAATGCCTCCCATCTTGATGATGTCAGGCTGCACCATGCGGACGCCGGCTTCGATCAGATCCTTGACGCCTTGCAACGTATAAGTCTGTTCGCCCGCCGAAACCGTGATGTCGAGCCGGCGCGCCAGCTCGCCCGTCGCCGCCACGTTGTAATGCTGCAACGGCTCTTCGAACCAGATATAGCCCAGCTCTTCCAGCGCCCGCCCTACCCGGATGGCAGCGCCGAACGAGTAACCGTTGTTGGCATCGAACGCCAACGGGAAGTCATCGCCGACCGCCTCGCGCACGGCGCGGGCCTTGGCAATATCGCCGGCAATATCCAGATCCTGGCGGGTCCGGTCGCCATCACGGCGCAATTTGAGTGCCGCCGGACGTTCCGATTTGATCCGCCGCACGGCGTGTTCGACCAGCCATTCGGCGCTCTTGGCCGCGCCGCCGCCCATTGAGGCATAGCAGGGCAACCGATCCTGCCAGGCGCCGCCCAGCAGTTTGTAAACAGGCAGGCCCAGCAGCTTGCCCTTGAGATCCCACAGTGCAATGTCCAGCCCGGCAATAGCACCGGTCACCACGCCTTCCGGACCAAGCTTGATGCATTTGTGCAGCAGGCGATCCAGCAACACGGCGTGGTCGAGCACATGATGGCCCACAAGGTCGGAAATCATGTCATTGGCGATAACGGTGAGCGACGCCAGCCCGCCTTGCATCGGCGAGACTTCGCCCAGGCCAAACAGGCCATCCTCGCCCTGAACGCGGATGAAGGCGCTGCGCACCCCTTGCCCCGGCTCCTGCCACTCCAGCTGGAAAGTTTCGATCGCAGTGATTTTCATGGCTGACGCTCAGGACACAAGAGGAATGGGATTGGGGGCGGCAAAGTGGCAGGCGGCCTGATGACCCTCGGCGATCTGGCGCAAGGCCGGTCTCTCCACGCGGCACACCGGCTGTGCCAACGGGCATCGCGTATGAAAATGGCAACCGGGGGGTACGCGGAGCGGACTCGGCACGTCGCCCTTGAGCACAATGGCTCGCGCCTTGCGGTGCGGATCGGGTTGTGGCGCAGCCGATAGCAGCGCCTGCGTATAGGGATGGTGCGGTGTATCGTAGACGGCCCGCTTGGGGCCGATCTCGACCACGCGTCCGAGATACATCACCATGACCCGGTCGGCGAAATGGCGCACGACCGCCAGATCATGCGCCACGAAAAAATAGGAAAAGCCGTGCTGCTCCTGCAAGTCCTGCAGCAGATTGACGATTTGCGCCTGCACGGAAACGTCGAGTGCCGAAACCGGCTCGTCGGCGACGATGAAGGCGGGATTGAGCGCGATAGCCCGGGCAATGCCGATGCGCTGGCGCTGCCCCCCGGAAAACTGACGGGGATATTTGTCCATTATCGACGCCGAGAGCCCGACCTGCTCCAGCAGGCCGGCGACGCGCTCGCGCCGTTGCGCGCCGGTAAGGCCGGGCTCGAACAATTCGAGCGGCTCACCAACGATATCTCCGACGCGCCGCCGCGGGCTCAGCGAGCCATAAGGATCCTGAAAAATGATCTGCGCCTTGGCCCGGACCGCGCGCAACTTGTGGCGTGGCAAGGCCGTGATATCAATTCCGTCGAGCTGAACTGTGCCGCTGGTCGGCTCGATAAGGCGCAGCAGCAGGCGTCCCAGTGTAGACTTGCCGCACCCGCTTTCGCCGACAACGGCCAGCGTTTCCCCACGTGCTATGTCGAAGGAGACATCATCGACGGCGCGGACGCCGGGCACCTCCTTGCCAAACCGTCGCCCACCGCCAAAAGTCTTTCCCAGGCCTTCGGCCCGCAGCAAATTTTCGGCCATCACCGGACCTCCCCATCGGACGCATTGGCGGGCGCCGTAACCCAGCAGGCCGCACCATGCCCCGAGCCGTGGTCGAACATTGGCGGCATCTCCACCGCACAGCGCGAGACCTTGCGCGCACAGCGCGGCTCGAACGGACAGCCCGCCTTGATCGTGCCGGCCGGCGGCACCGATCCCGGAATCTGATAGAGGCGGCGCGCCTCATGTCCGGCCCGCACGATCGAGCGCAGCAGACCATCGGTATAAGGGTGAGCCGGCGCATCAAAGATGGCGGCCACTGGACCGGTCTCAACCACCCGGCCCGCATACATGACGACGATCCGATCGCAGACCTCGGCAATCACGCTCAGATCGTGCGAAATCAGCAGGATGGCCGTGCCGGTCTCTTGGCGGATGGTGTTCATCACCCCAAGCACCTGCGCCTGAATGGTCACATCCAGCGCCGTGGTCGGCTCGTCGGCAATCAGCAGTCGTGGTTCGCAGGCCAGCGCCATTGCGATCATCACCCGCTGGCGCATTCCCCCGGAAAACTGGTGGGGATAGGCCCGCAGGCGCGCCTCGGCATCGGGAATTCCTACCATCTTCAACAGTTGGACGACCCGTGCCCGTCGCTCTTCCCTCGACATGCGCTGATGCAACAGGATGGCCTCGCCCACCTGATCGCCCACGGTCATCACCGGATTCAGCGAACTCATCGGCTCCTGAAAGATCATCGAGATCTTGCGACCTCGGATTTCAGGCATTTGGTCGATAGGCAGTTGCAGCAGGTCGACGCCATCGAGCTCGATGCGGCCGCGCGCAATATGGCCCGGCGGCACGGGGATGAGGCGCAGGACAGCCAGCGAGGTCAGGGACTTGCCCGAGCCCGACTCACCGACCAGACCAACCGCCTCGCCAGCATTCACCGTGAAACTGACCCCATCGACCACGCGGGTAACCTGCCCCCTGCTGATGAAGTCCACCGCCAGGTCATCGATTTTGAGCAGCGGGGTCACGATTGCGTCTCCGGATCGAGCGCGTCGCGCAGCGCGTCACCCAGCACATTGAATGACAGCACGACCACGGTGATGAGCAGGCCGGCGCCAATGATTGGCCAGGGCGAGCCAAAGATGTTGTTGAGGGAATCGCGGATAATGTTGCCCCAACTGGGCTCCGGAGCCTGCGTGCCCAGGCCGAGAAAGCTCAGCGAGGCTTCCAGCCGGATGGCCGAAGCCACCCAGAGCGTCAGCAACACCAGGATGGGTGCGGCGATATTAGGCAGCACGTGGCGAATGATGATGCGCGGTGAACTCAGCCCCACTGCGACCGACGCCTCGACATAGGCTTCCTGCACCACGGATAGAGTGGAGGCGCGCGCCACACGGGCGAAGCTGGGAATGAAGGCCAGGGCGATAACGCCGACCACATTCCAGAAGCCGCCCCCAAGGACCGAGGCGATCATGATAGCCAGGAGCAGTTCGGGAAACGACAGCATGGCGTCGTTGAGCCGGGTCAGCAGCCGATCGACAATGCCGCCATAGTACCCGGCCACTACGCCCAGGGTAGTACCGATCAGCGCCGCAATGATCGGCGAGACCAGCCCGACCACCAGCGAGTTGCGCGAGCCGTAAATCAGGCGCGACAACACGTCCCGACCAAATTGGTCGGTTCCCAGCCAGTTCTCGGCGGACGGATATTGGTTGATCTTGAACACGCTCTGGGTCAACGGGTCCATCGGCGCCAGCAGAGGCGCAAACAGCGCGATCAGCACCATCAGCACGACGACTAGCCCGGACCCCAGCACCGTGGCATTGCCAGAAAGCAGTTCGCGCATCACCGCGCGGCGGGGTGGCTCGCTGGCCACTTGGACAACCTCGCTCATCGGCTTACCCTCACCCGCGGATCGATGACGACATAGGCCAGGTCCACCAGCAGGTTTACCAGCAGCACGAGAAAGGCAAACACGGCGACACCCCCTTGAATGACGGGATAGTCCCGGCGCGCGATGGCGCTGATCAGCATTTCGCCGATGCCGGGACGGTTGAAGACGAGCTCGATCGCCACCGAACCCGACAGGGTGGCCAACAGGCTGAGGCCGATGCCGGTGGCAATCGGCATCATGGCGTTGCGAAGGCCGTGACGATAAATGGCGCGCGGTTCGCGGGCACCCTTGGCACGGGCGGTGCGGACATAGTCCTTGCCCAGCACCTCGAGCAGCGACGTCCGCGTCAGCCGGGCGACGAATGCGGCCTTGATACAGGCCAACGTGACCGCCGGCAGGACGAGGTGATGCAGGCGGCTCAACAGATCGGTCCCGGCACCATTGATCGGGAACCAGCCCAGATTGAGCGAGAACACGATCAACAGCACCGCTCCGAGATAGAAATCCGGAATGGCATAGCCGACCAGAGAAAATACCCGCACCCCGGAATCGGCCAGTTTGCGTCGTTTGACCGCGGCGAGAACACCCATCGGAATCCCCGCCAGAACCCCAAGGGCAACTGCGCTCAAGGTCAGCTCGATAGTATAGGGCAGGTTCCGCCCGATCAGCTCGGACACCAGGGTTTGGGAGGTCAGTGAACGACCGAAATCGAAGCGCACCATATCCCACAGGAAGACGAAATATTGCTGCCACAGCGGCAGGTCGAGGCCCATTTGCTGCCGGAACAACGCCAGTTGCTCCTGGGTGGCATAGTCGCCCAGGGCGACGCGGGCCGGGTCACCCGGCAATAGGCGCAAGGCGACAAACACCAGCGTCAAGATCAGCAAAATGGTGGGTACAGCGTCCAGAACCCGCCCCATGATCAGTCTCAGCATGTCACACCCGTTTCCCTTCTGGGGGTCAGCCTTATCCGTGTCCGCAGCAGGCCAGCAAGTCGCTTTCCATCAAGCCTTGACGCCGCTACCAAATCATAGTTTCTAAGCGCTGGCTAGTTAGTTCGGCAAAATTCCGAACTAACTTGCGATCAACAGGAGAGCTCGCTAAGGTGCTCCTGAAATTCAACGATAAGGCCGACTGGCCGCAGACTATTAGCCCGCATTGGGCCGAACAGGACGCCTGATGAATAACCAGCTTGTCGTTGGCGTTGATATCGGTGGCACCAAAACCCATCTCGTCGCGGCGCATGGCAGCCATCTTCTGGCCGAACGCATTTTGCAGACAGCCGACTGGCGCAGCACCGACTTGGCGGCCAATGCGACCGCATTGGCCGATATGGTCGCCATCCTCTGCGCCGGTCAGGCTCCAGCCGCCTTGGCCATCGGCGCCCATGGCTGCGACACGGATTTGCACTGCCGCCAGATGCAGGACGCGGTTTCCGACAAAATTGTCTGTCCGGTTCTGGTGGTCAACGACTGTGAACTGCTGGTCCCCGCTGCCGGATTCAGCAATGGAATCGGCGTCGTCTCGGGAACCGGATCCATCGCAGTGGCCCGCTCCGCCGATGGCCGGATGCTGGCCGCGGGCGGTTGGGGCTGGCTATTGGGCGACGAGGGCAGCGCGCCGACCCTGGTCCGCGACGCCGCGCGCGCAGTTCGGTCGGCGCTGGATCACGGGCAGCACAACGACCCCCTTATCCCCATGCTGCTCGCCGCTTTGGGATTGGAAGATCCGATCAAGTTGGGCCGACGCCTGCATGAAATGGGTGACGGCGTGGCCTGGGGCCGGCATGCACCGGTGGTGTTCGAGGCCGCCGAGGCCGGATCTGCCGTGGCCAGCGCCGTCATCGACCGCGCCGGGGATGCCTTGGCCAGCCTGGTCTCCATCCTCATCGAGCGTGGGGCCGATGCGACTCATGTCGTGGCCGGCGGCGGAGTGATCGCCCAGCAACCGCGCCTCATGCAGGCCTTTCGCACCGCCATGGCGACACGCAATCCCTCAAGCCACACCCTTCTGTTGCAGGCCGCTCCGGTGCAGGGGGCATTGGCCCTCGCCCGTCGCCTGACAACGACCGATCCAATTCACTGATCCGAGGACATCATGGAACGCATTGGCTACCGCGCTGCAGTCGCCCGCCAGCCGGAGAGTCTCGCCACCTGCCTCTCCACTCTCTCCGAGCTGGCCAACGACTCCAGGCTGGCGTCATTCCGCCAGGGGCCGCTGGCGCTCGTGGGTATCGGCGCCAGTTATCAGGTCGCGCTGGCCGGGGCGCAATATCTGCGTCAGGCCGGCATTTCGGCCCACGCGCTGTATCCCGCTGAACTTGATACCAGTGCGGGTGACTTCTATCGCGGCATCATGCTGATGTCGGCCTCCGGCGAAAGCGCCGAAATTCTTGATGCCGCAACGCTCAGCGCCGGCCTGCCCCGACTGGCACTCTGTCGTGCGGCAGACAATCCGTTGGCCCGACAGGCCGATATCATGATCGCCACCGAAAGTGGTGCGGACAATGGCGCCAGCTCCACAGGCTATACTGGCATGCTACTGGCCATCGCCCTGTTGGCGCATGCCCTGTCAGGCACCGGCATCCCGTCCGAACTGACCACCCTGCCCCGGACGATCGCCGGCCTGCTGCACGACAATGTCGAGCCGTCGATTCAGGCAGCCCGGCGCCTTGCCGATTGCAGCGCCATCGATCTGGTAGGCGGCGGACTTGAACTGGCAACGGCAGGTGAAGGCGCCATCCTGATCCGCGAGGCGGTACGACTGCCGGCCTTTGCGTGGGAAGTCCGCAACTATCTGCACGGTCCTATGGAATCGCAGGACAATCGCACCGGCCTTATCGCGCTGGGCGATGGCGATGAACCCCGGATTGCCGCCGAGGCCGCCGCTTTTGGCTGCACCAGCATTCTGCTGACCAGCCAGCCGCCCGTCCCTTCGGGAGCCACCCACATGCAGTTGCCGGCAGTCGCCAATCCCATTGCCCGCGCAGTCGCCACCATCGTGGCCATCCAGATGATTGTCGCCGAGATGCAGGATGCTGCCGGTCTGACCGACACGCGCTTCAGATATCCGCAGTCCGACACCAAGCGCCGTGCCGAACAACCAAAACCGGCATAGTAAAAGGCCGCCCCAACTATGACGGCCCGACACCCGGCCGGCAGCAAGCCGACAGGTAGGGTCGAGTACTGAAGGCGGCTGGAGTCACACGCGCTGCGTCAAGGTTGAGCGCGCCGACTCCCGGCCGGCATCACCTCAATCCTCGGGCGGGGCGGCCACCATGCCCAGTGCCGACATGTAGAGTTCCAGCAGGGCTTCCTGCTCCATGCGCTCATTGGCATCCTGCTTGCGGATGGTCACGATCTTGCGCAGGATCTTGGTGTCGAAACCGTTGCCCTTGGCTTCGGCGTAGATTTCCTTGATATCGGCGGCGATGGCGGCCTTTTCTTCTTCCATGCGCTCGATACGTTCGATGAACGCCCTGAGCTGATCCTGGGCAACGCTGTCTTCGACGGCCATGGCACTTCCTTTTGGTTTCGTGGCCCCGTTCAATCGCACCGCGAAGCCCGGTTCAACCCCTTTATGGGTCAATCCACATCGCTGCGTCGCTGCATGGCCGCAATTCCGTCAAATCGCCCCTTTTGCCATTGACCAATGCGTCACCATGGGCTCAAAGAAGGCACGTTTTTCCGATGTTTGCTGGCACCACATTGCATATCCCCCGTCTCGGCATGACCCTGATCGGCGCGATGCTCGCAAGCCTCGCCTTTTTCGCCACGCCTGCTCATGCCGATCTGCGCATCTGCAACGAAACCAGCAACCTGGTTTCGGTCTCGCTCGGCTATCGCGCCGAGCGCGGCTGGATGAGCGAAGGCTGGTGGGCCACCCCGCCCGGTGATTGCCGCACCCTCTACCAGGGAGACCTGGAAAGACGCTTCTATTACATCTACGCGGTGGACGATATTGGCGGCGGCGCCTGGGACGGCTCGGTCTTCATGTGCACGCGTGACGAAACCTTCACAATATTCGGGGTTGAGGATTGCCTCGCCCGCGGTTATGAGCGCACCGGTTTCTTTGAAATCGATACCCAGAACCGCACCGACTGGACCTTGCAGCTTACCGAGAACGCCGATGGTCCCGCCATTGTCGGTCCTGATGCCAGCGAAGACCTCGAAGACCCCACATTCCTTGTCGATCCCGATGACGTCACGATCGATGTCCCGCAGGACGACATAGATACGCAGGAAACGGACACGCAATGAGACGCATGCGACGCGCGAAGATCATCGCCACCCTCGGGCCCGCCAGCCACGAAGAAAAGATGATCGAGGAACTGGCCAGGGCCGGCGCGGACGTGTTCCGCATCAATATGAGCCATGCCAGCCACGACCTGCTCAAGCAGACCGTCGAGCGCATCCGCACTGTCGAAAAGCGTCTCAACCATCCCCTGGGCGTACTGGTCGACCTGCAGGGTCCCAAGCTCCGCGTCTGGAAGTTCGCCGACGGCGCCATCAACCTGGTCGCCGGGCAGAAATTCACCCTCGACAGCAATGCCGACATGCCCGGCACGCCTGATCGCGTCTACCTGCCCCATCCCGAAATCATCGAGAATGTCTCGGTCGGCGACCGCCTGCTGCTCGACGACGGCAAGCTGGCCCTCAAGGCCACCAAGGTCGGCAATGGCGCCATCGAGACCGAAGTCATCTATGGTGGCCGCCTCTCCGACAAGAAGGGCGTCTCCCTGCCCGATACGCTCCTGCCCACCGGCGCGCTGACCGAAAAGGATCACGCCGACCTGCTCGCGGGCCTTGCCGTCGACGCCGACTGGATTGCCCTCTCCTTCGTGCAACGCCCCGAAGACATCATCGATGTCCGCAAGATCGTGCAGGGACGCGCCGGCGTCATGGCCAAGATCGAAAAACCCCAGGCCATCGATCGCCTCGAGGAAATCGTCAAGCTCTGCGACGCCATCATGGTCGCCCGCGGCGATCTGGGCGTCGAACTGCCGCTCGAAACCGTGCCGGGCCTGCAGAAGCGCATGATCCGTATGTGCCGCCGCTACGGCAAGCCGGTGGTCGTCGCCACACAGATGCTGGAATCGATGATCTCGGCCCCGGTCCCCACCCGCGCCGAAGTCTCCGACGTCTCCATTGCCGTGTTCGAAGGCGCCGACGCCATCATGCTCTCGGCCGAATCTGCCTCCGGCCAGTATCCCGTGGAAGCCGTTTCGACCATGAACAAGGTGGCCGTGGCCGTCGAGGGCGATGCCAATTACCGTGGCATCATCCGCGCTGCCCAGACCGAGCCCGAAGCCACCGCCGCCGACGCCATTTCGGCGGCGACGCGCCAGGTCGCCGAAACGCTCGATCTGGCTGCCATCGTCACCTATACCGCCTCCGGCTCCACCGGCATCCGCGCCGCCCGCGAGCGGCCCAGCAAGCCCATCATCGTGCTTTCGCCCAATATGCGCACCATTCGCCGCATGTCGGTGGTCTGGGGCGTCCATTGCGTGCAGACCGAGGATGCCGTGTCGCTGGAAGACATGGTCGATCGCGCCTGCGTCATTGCCTATCAGGAAGGCTTTGCCCGCCCCGGCGACCGCATCGCCATCACCGCCGGCATTCCCCTGGGCACGCCCGGCGCCACCAACATGCTGCGCATCGCCTTCGTCCGCCAGGACGGCGCCGGCTCGAGCTGAGCTAGCCGGCAAGACGGAATATGGAAGGCCCGCTTCGGCGGGTCTTTTGCTTCAATCCGCTTCTGCCAGCAGCGTATCGGCAAATTTGCGCATCAGCCGGACCAGTTCGGCGAGGTCCTCTTCCGGCCAATTCTGGAACACGACGCTGCCCATGCGCTCACGCGCCGCATCGAGGGCATCGAGCATTGCCCGGCCCTGGGCGCTCACCACAGCCTCCTTCACGCGCCGGTCTGTAGCGCTTTCCTGCCGCAACACCAGTCCCAGCATTTCGAGCTTGCCGATCTGCCGGCTGACCGTGGTGTAGTCCCGCCCGACCCTGTCGGCCAGGTCCACGACGCCCACCGGGCCCAGGCGACCGATGCCCACCAGCAACGGAAACAGCGCCCGATCCAGCTTTATGCCGGCCGCATGGATAAGTGCATCGTCGCGCTGCGGCCGATTCATCACGCTGACAATATCGAGCAAAGCCCCGTGCAACTGCCGCAACTGACTTTTGATATGTGTATTTTGCACACTTTCTCTTGACATGTTTGATAGCCCTATTTATGTGCATATTACACATAATAACATATTGAGAAAGCCCCGCGATGAAAGCCGCAATCGTACTAGGCGCCGGTCAGGCGCCGATCTATGGAGATTTCCCGCCGCCCGAAGCGCAAGCGGGTGAAGAACGCGTAACAATCATCGCCGCCGCGCTCAGTCCGGTCGTCAGGGGTCGGGCCGCCGGCAAGCACTACAGCGCCCCGGGCACCTACCCCTTCATTGCGGGCGTCGATGGCGTTGGCCGGCTCGATGGCGGGCGCCGGGTCCTCTTCTTTGGCTCGCGCCAGCCCTATGGCAGCATGGCCGAAGCTACCGTCGTGCCCATCGGCCAGTGCGTGACAATTCCCGACGCGCTGGATGATGTCCTCGCAGCCGCCATTGCCAATCCCGGCGTATCGTCCTGGGCCGCCCTCCGGCTGCGCGCCGGATTCAAGCCGGGCGAAACCGTGCTGATCAATGGCGCCACCGGCACGTCCGGCCGCCTCGCTGTGCAGGTCGCCCGCCATCTCGGCGCCGGCAAGGTCATTGCCACCGCCCGCAATGCCGAGGCGTTGCAGTCGCTCGGTGCCGACGAAACCATCCAGCTCACCCAGGACCAGGATGCCCTGGAACAGCGCTTTCAATCCGCATTCGCCAATGGCGTGGATGTCGTCATCGACTATCTGTGGGGGCAGAGCGCGGAACGCCTGTTGATGGCGGCTGCCCGGGCCGGCATCGAGGGCGTGCCGATCCGCTTCGTCCAGGTCGGTTCGATCAGCGGACCGGGCATAACGCTGCCGAGCGCCGTGCTTCGCTCATCGTCCATCACGCTGATGGGCAGCGGGCTGGGCGGCATTCCGCTGGACAGCCTCATCGCCTCGGTGGCCGAATTGCTGCAGGCCGCCGCCACCGCTGGCTTCACCATGGCGACCAGGTCCGCGCCCCTGGCCCAGCTCGATCAGGTCTGGAATGCCCCGGACGACGGCAGGCGCATCGTGTTCACTATCTGACACAAGCGCTGCCACGCATCAGGGCGACGACGTACCAGAACCAACTGCCGGAAAACAAAAGCCCGCTTGCGCGGGCTTTTATCAATTCGATGCTGGATTGCGCTCAGCCCTGGCGAGCCTTGTAGCGCTTGTCCACCTTGTTGATGATGTAAACCCGGCCGCGACGGCGGACGAGCTTGTTCGCGCGGTGGCGAGTCATCAGCGCCTTCAGCGAGTTGCGGATCTTCATCTCTTGTATCCTCAGTCAAACAAAATGGGCGCCTGCGCGCCCGGAAACTTGGGGGCATACATATGGAAATTGCCTCGGCCTGTCAACGCGCAAGGGGGCGGGAATTTGCGGTCCCGCACCGCTTTCCCGCGCCGGGATCGCACCGCGGCGATTAACGTCCTGTAGCGAAAGCTAAGTTACTGTAGTCCCTGTTAAATAGCGCACAAAGCGAAACCGCATGGCCAACGAGGAAATCACCAAGCGCGGCGTCCTGATCGCCGATCACAGCCAGAACATGGCCGCGCTTGTCGCCGTCATGCTGCGCAGCCTGGGCCGCAAGGACATCCGCGAGGCCTATGACGCCAGCAAGGCCATGACCGAGCTCAAGCGCCGCGTCTTCGACGTGCTCATCATCGATGATGCGCTCGACGGCATGGATAGCGTCGCCTTTACCCGCAAGCTCCGCGCCAACACCGATTGCCAGAACCGGCTTGTGCCCATCATCATGATGAGCGCCCTGCCCGACGCCAAGCGCATCGCCGAGGCCCGCGACGCCGGCGTCACCGAATTCCTGCGCAAGCCCTTCGCCGCCAACCACCTGCTCGCCCGCCTCACCAGCATCGAAACCAATCCCCGCTCCTTCATCGAAGTCGAGCAATATAAAGGCCCCGACCGCCGCCGTCGGACCGTGGATGTCGGTGAGGACCGGCGCGAAGCCGGCAAGGCAAGTTAGCGGATACCCCCTCCTGACCCCCCTGATAGGGGAGGAAACCACTCAGTGGATTGGCTAGATCATGCCACAAGCTCGATCTGTTCCTCCCCCTATCAGGGGGAGGCTAGGAGGGGGTACCCCACCAAAACAAAAGGCCCGCCAAAGCGGGCCTTTCCGTCCTATTCCCCCAGCACCGCCTCTTCCGGCACTTCGATCTCGCGCCAGCGGTGGCAGGCCACCAGTCGCCCATCCTCGATCGTCTCCAGCGGCGGCCGCGTCTCGGCACAGAAGGGCTTGGCGAAGCGGCAGCGCGTGCGGAACGTGCAGCCCGAAGGCGGATTGATCGGCGAGGGGATTTCCCCCTTGAGCGCGTCGATATTGCGTTGTCGCGCCAGCTTGGGGTCGGGAATCGGCACCGCCGTCAGCAGCGCCCGCGTATAGGGATGCCTGGGCTGTTCGTAGATTTCGTCTCCCGTGGCCAGCTCCACGATCCGCCCCAGATAGAGCACCAGGATGCGGTCCGACACATGCCGCACCACGCTCAGATTGTGCGAGATGAAGATCAGCGTCAGCCCGAATTCGTCCTTGAGCTCGGCCAGCAGGTTCAGGATCTGCGCCTGAATCGACACGTCAAGCGCCGAAACCGGCTCGTCGCAGACGATGAGCTTGGGTTCGGTGATCAGCGCCCGGGCAATGCCGATGCGCTGCGCCTGCCCGCCCGAAAATTCGTGCGGATAGCGATTGATCATTTCGGGCAGCAAGCCCACCGCTTCCATGGTCTTGAGCACGCGGGCGCGACGCTCGTCCTTGTTCAGTTCCGGCCGCAAGGTGCGCAGCGGATCGGCGATGATCTCGCCGACAGTCATGCGCGGATTGAGCGAAGCCAGCGGGTCCTGGAAGATGATCTGCAGGTCGGCGCGGCGCTGCCGCATCTCCTCGGCCGGCAGCCTGGTCAGGTCCTGCCCCAGCCACAGCACCTGCCCCTCGTCGGGAGCAAGCAATTGCAGGATGCAGCGGCCCAGCGTGGACTTGCCGCAGCCGCTTTCGCCCACAATGCCCAGCGTCTCGCCCTGGCGGATGTTGAAGTTGATATTCTCGAGCGCCGTCAGCGTCAGCCGCCGGCTGAACAGGCCGCCGGTCAGCGAGAACGTCTTCTTGAGGTCCTTGATCTCGAGCAGGTTGATCGGGGTCTGGTCCATCAGGCGACCTTTCCATAGGCCATCGGACCCTCATAGAAACAGGCCTTTTCGCGGCCATTGCCGGTCTCGGTCAGCGGCGGCCGCTCGACCAGGCACCGGTCGAACGCGAAGGCGCAACGCGGATTGAACGAACAGCCCTTGGGCAGGTGTTCCAGGCTCGGCGGCAGCCCCTGGATCGGGTCGAGCCGCGCCGCGCGATGCGCGATATGCGGCGTCGAATGCAGCAGGCCCAGCGTATAGGGGTGGCGCGGATCATAGAACAGGTCGTCGACCGTCCCCTTCTCCACCGCGCGCCCGCCATACATCACCATCATCCGGTCGGCCACACCAGCCACCACGCCCAGGTCATGGGTGATCAGCACCAGCGACGTGCCGAAATCCTCGGTCAGCGTCTTGAACAGATCGAGCATCTGCGCCTGCACGGTCACGTCCAGCGCCGTGGTCGGCTCGTCCGCGATCAGGATCTTGGGTTGGCACAGCAAGGCCATGGCGATCATCACGCGCTGCCGCATGCCGCCCGAAAGCTCGTGCGGATAGGCATTGGCGCGCTTCACCGGTTCGGGGATACCCACCCGCTCCAGCATCTCGATGGCCGCCGCCGTCGCCTTCTGCTTGTCGAAGTCGCGATGCTTGACCAGCACTTCCGCCAGTTGCGTCCGCACTTTCAGCGTGGGGTTGAGGCTGGTCATCGGGTCCTGGAAAATCATCGCGATATCCTTGCCGCGATGCTTGTCCAACTGCCCCGCCGGCATGCCGATCAGGTTGATGTCGCCCATCATGGCCCGGCCACCGGCCCGACCATTCTTGGCCAGCAGGCCCATAATGGCGAGGAAGGCCTGGCTCTTGCCCGAGCCCGATTCACCCACCACGGCCAGCGTCTCGCCCTCGGCGAGGGAAAAATTCATGTCCCGCACGGCATGCACTTCGCTCTGATGCAGCTCGAACGTGACCGACATGTCTTCGACTTTGAGGACTTCTTTCATGTCAGCGATCCTTGGGGTCGAGAGCGTCGCGCAACCCGTCGCCGATATAGGTGAGGCACAGCAGCAGGCTCACCAGCACCACGGCGGGGCCGATCAGCATCCAGGGCAGCGTCTCGGCCACGGGCGAGCCGAAGCTGATCAGCGTGCCGAGCGATGTCTGCGGCTCCTGCACGCCCAGGCCCAGATAGGACAGGAAGCTCTCGGTCAGAATGATTTCCGGAATGGTCAGCGTGGCATAGATCACCACGGGGCCTGTGAGATTGGGCACGATATGCCGGAAGATGATGGTCCAGGGCTTGGCGCCGCCGGCCTTGGCCGCCTCGACGAATTCGCGCTCCTTGATGGAGAGCGTCTGCCCGCGCACGATACGCGCCATGGTCAGCCATTCCAGGCACCCGATACCCACGAAGAGCAGCACCGGATTGCGCCCGAAGATCACCACCAGAATGATCACGAAGAGGATATACGGGAGCGCATACATGATATCGACGAAGCGCATCATGACCGCATCGACCTTGCCGCCAAAATAGCCGGCAATGGCCCCGTAACACACCCCGATGAACACCGAGACCAGCGTCGCCACGCCGGCCACGATCAGGCTCATCTGCGTGCCCTGCATGATGCGGGCCAGCATGTCGCGGCCGTTCTGGTCGGTGCCGGCAAAGTGGCCGGCCTCGAAATTGGGCGGCTTGCGGATGCCGCTCCAGTCGATCTTGTCATAGGTCCAGGGCAGGAAATACGGCCCCACGAATGCGAACAGGACGATGAAGAGCACGACGAAGATCGAGACCAGCGCCGCCTTGTTGCGCACCAGGCGCCGCATGGCGTCCTGGGTCAGCGAGCGGCCCTTGGGGGCGTCGAGGGTTTCGAGCTTGCGCGCATACTCGGTGAGCACCGCGTCCTTGCCAGTAATGCCGGCCATCAGCGGTACCTCACCTTCGGGTCGAGCCAGGCATAGAGAATGTCGACCAGCAGGTTCACCGCCAGGATGATGAACATGTAGAGAATGGTCGTCCCCAGCACGAGGCCATAGTCACGGTTGAGCGCGGCGCCGATGAAATACTTGCCGATCCCCGGCAGGGCGAACACCTGTTCCACCACCAGCGAGCCGGTGAGCAGGTAGCTCAGCCCCGGCCCGAGATAGCTCACCACCGGCAGCAAAGCCGGCTTGATGGCATGCCGCGCCAGGATCAACCGCTGGCCGAGGCCCTTGGATTTGGCGGTGCGCACGTAATTGGTGCCCAGCACTTCGATCATCGAGCCGCGCATCAGCCGCGCCGTGCGTCCGGCATGGGGCAGCACCAGCACCGTGACCGGCAGCACCAGATGGGCGATCGAGCCGTTCCGCCAGCCGCCGGCCGGGAACCAGTCGAGATAGACGCCGAACACCAGCTGCATGAGGGCAGCCATCAGGAAGTTGGGCACCACCAGGCCGATCATCACCAGGAAGACCAGCATGTAATCCGGCCACTTGTTCTGGTTGACGGCGGAAAGCGCGCCGGCGACGAGGCCGACGACCGTACCGATGATGAAGGCCGAAAAGCCCAGCATCAGCGTGAAGGGCAGGCCGATCCAGATCATCTCGGCCACGGTGAAGTCGTTATAGACCATCGAGGGGCCGAAATCGCCCTGCAGCAGCCGTCCGACATAGATGAAATATTGCTGGATCAGCGGCAGGTCGAGATTGTAATGCGCCCGCAGGTTAGCCAGCGTCACGGGAGGCAGCGCGCGTTCACCGTCGAAGGGACCGCCGGGCGCCAGCCGCAGAATGAAGAAACAGGCAGTAACGGCAATCAGCGCTATCGGAATCGCCGACAGCACGCGCCGCGTCACATATCCAAACATGGATTCGGACCTTTCACATCCACCCCATCGCCAGCGCATGCGCCGTCAGGTGGATAAAATACGGCGCCGCCCCTCCCAAGGGGCGACGCCGCCGGTTCTAGGCGATTACTCGGACTTGGACAGCCAGCGCGTACGGTGAATGTCCGACGCATTGCTGACGAAGCCGGTAACCGTCGGGCTGACCACGTTCTGGGCGATGTACCAGTAGATCGGGAATGCGGCGGTTTCATCCATCGCAATCGTCTCGGCCTGGCCCAGCAGAGTGGCGCGAGCGGCCAGGTCCTGCTCGGTCGTGGCCTGGTCCATCAGCGCGTCGAACTCTTCGTTCGAGTAGCGGCCGTAGTTGTTGCCCCAGTTCATCGCGCCGTCCTGCATGATGCCGGTGCGCAGCAGGTCGAGCGTGTTGGACGGGTCCGAATAGTCCAGCAGCCAGCCGGCACGACCGACATCGAAGTCACCGGCGCGCAGGGCGTCGTAGTGAACCGCGGTTTCGGAGTTGAACAGCTCGGTCTTCACGCCAATCTGCTCCCACATGGACGAGATCGCCACGGCGATGCGCTGGTGGTTGTCATTGGTGTTGTACTTGAGCTGCACGGCCAGCGGAGAAGCCGAGGTATAGCCCAGGCCTTCCATGATCGACTTGGCTTCCGCCACGCGCTCTTCATAGGAGAGGCCGATCCATTCGGGCTGGTAGGGCTCGACGCCTTCATAGTTGGCGGTACCTTCCGGCACCCAGCCATAGGCCGGCAATTCGCCGGTGCCCAGCACGTCGGGGCCGATCACGTCGCGGTTGATCGCCATCGACAGGGCCTTGCGCACGTCGGCATTGTCGAAGGGCGCCTTTTCCTGGTTGATCACGTAGTAGTAGATGCCCAGGAACGGGGCGAAATAGTCCTGGCCCGGCAGGTTTTCCTTGATCCAGTCGGCCTGGTCCGACGGAATGTCGGTCAGGATGTCATATTCACCGGCGCGGTAGCGCGAGAGGGCGGCGGCCAGGTCGTCCTGCACGAAGTAGTTCACTTCGTCGATCTGGACATTGGCGGCATCCCAGTAGGTCTCGGACTTGACCGACTTGATGTAGCTGCCCGGCACCCACTCGGTGGGGGTGTAGGGGCCGTTCGAAACGATGTTCTCGACCTTGGTCCAGTCGCTGCCGACCGCGTCGATCACGTGCTTCGGCACGGGATAGGCGGTGTAGTGGGTCAGCGCCTGCAGGAAGAAGGGGGTGGGGCCTTCGAGGGTGATTTCGACGGTCTTGTCGTCGAGCGCCTTGACGCCCAGCTCGCTGAAATCGGTCACGGTGCCTTCGGCGATTTCCGAACCGTTGAGGATCGGGAACTGCAGATAGGCATAGTCCGAAGCGGTCTTGGGATCGAACAGGCGCTGGAAGGCGAACACGAAGTCGCCAGCCGTCACCGGGGTGCCGTCAGACCACTGGATGCCGTCACGCAGGGTGAAGGTATAGACCAGGCCGTCGTCGGAGATGGTGTAGCTTTCGGCCTGGCCGGGAACGGCCTCGGCATTGGCGTCTTCCGTCATCAGGCCTTCGATATAGTCGCCGATGATGCGGTTTTCCCAGTCGCCCGACGCCTGATGCGGATCGATGGAACCGGGCTCAGAGCCGTTCATCATGTTGAGCGTTACGGCCGAAGCGGTGCTGCTCATCAGCAGCGCCAGGGCGCCGGCGGTCGCTACCGCGGTCAGGGTTTGCGTGATTTTCATGTCTGTCCCATCTCCTTGTGGAATTCCCGAAATCGTCTTTTTCCCGCGGTCGTAGGCGCCGCGGAGTTCAAAAGCTCTTGCGGCCGGCGGATTTTTTATCCCCCGGTCAAGATTGCTGGACGGTATTACGCAATTCCGTCCACTGACAAGCAAAAGATTGACCTAAGCGTCAAGGCTGGCCGGATTATTAACACACTGTGCACACCAAAAAACCCGGAATGGCTTTGCACCCCGATCACGATCCGCGGAACAGCGTGCTAATTCAGCCGCCGAACCAGCCAGCCCGTTGCACGGCCGTGATCGCCACCGCAGCGGCGATCAGCACCACCCAGGGCAACCAGCCCGGCATGCCGGGCTTGGGCTTGTTGGGATCCGGTTTCTTCTCGATCGGGCGGAATTTGACGACATTGTCGCTCATGCAGCGCTTTCAACCAATGCAGCGACACCCATGCCGCCGGCAGTACAGACGCTCAGCAAAGCGCGTTTTCCCGGCTCCGTCGAGAGCATCTTGGCCGTCAGCCCCAGGATGCGCGCACCGGTCGCAGCAAACGGATGCCCATAGGCCAGGCTCGATCCCTTGACGTTGAGCCTCGCCGGGTCGACCGGTCCCAGCACCTGATCGCGTCCCAACACCGTCTTGCAATAGGCCGGGTCCTCCCACGCCTTGAGCGTGCACAGCACCTGCGCCGCAAACGCCTCATGCAGCTCGAAATAGTCGATATCGGCAAAGCCCAGATTGTGGCGATCAAGCATCTCGCTGACCGCGATGGTCGGCGCCATCAACAGTCCCTCGCCATGCGCGAAGTCATTGCCCGCCACCCGCCCGGTGGTGAGATAGGCCAGCACCGGCAGTCCCCGCGCCTTCGCCCATTCCTCGCTGGCCAGCAGCACCGCCGAGGCCCCGTCGGTCAGCGGCGTCGAATTGCCCGCCGTCAGCGTGCCATGGCCGCTCGACTTGTCGAAAGCCGGCTTCAGCGTCGCCATCTTCTCGATATTGGCATCGGCCCGCACATTATTGTCCCGCACCAGCCCCGCGCATTGCACCAGCAGGTCGTCGTGGAACCCCTCGTCATAGGCTTTGGCCGCATTGCGATGGCTCGCCACCGCCAGCTCGTCCTGCGCCTGCCGGGTAATGCCCCATTCGCGCGCCATCAATTCGCAATGCTGGCCCATGGAAAGCCCGGTGCGCGGCTCGTTGACCGAGGGCGCCACCGGCGTCAGTTCCCCGAACGAAAAGCCCTTGAACGCCCCAAACTTCTCGCCTGTGCTGCGCGCCTTGTTCACATCGAGCAGCCGGTGCTGGAACTTGTTGCCGAAGACGATCGGGCTGTCGCTCACCGTGTCCGAGCCGGCGGCAATGCCGCTGTCGATTTCGCCCGCGGCAATCTTGGCCGCCAGCGTCAGCGCCGCCTGCAGGCTCGTCCCGCAGGCAATCTGCATCGTCGTCCCCGGCGTGCGCGGCGACAGCCCGGCATCCAGCAACGCCTCGCGCGCCAGGTTGAAATCCCTGGAGTGGTTGATGACGGCCCCCGCCATCACCTCATCCACCTTCTCACCCCTAAGCCCATATTTATCGGCCAGCCCCGCCAGCACCGTACCCAGCAGGGAGAGATTGGTTTCCGCGACATAAGCCGTATTGCCCCGCGCAAACGGAATGCGTGCCGAACCGACAATGGCAACCTTGCGAAGTTCAGTCATCTTACGCTTTCCCGTCTTTTCTTGCCTTGAGCGGCCCACCCAGGAATGGCGCAAAGCCCGTCCCCAGGATCACCCCGATATCGGCCAGCCCGTCATTGGCAACCACGCCCTCTTCCACCACCACTTCGGTCATGTCGACCAGCGGCTTCACCAGTTCCCGCCCCAGCCCGGCCAGGTCGGCATGCGCGGGCGTCTCGCCCTTCTGCGCCTTGCCGTCGACCCATTTGTAGAAGCCCTCGCCGCTCTTGCGGCCCAGCTTGCCCGCGCTCACCAGCCCGGCAAACTTGCTCTCGGCCGGCACGGCATGGCCCAGCTCGGTCGCCACCGACATGCCGACATCGAGGCCAACGGTATCCATCAATTCGATCGGCCCCATCGGCATGCCGAAGGCCACGGCGGCGGCATCGAGCAATTCCTTGCTCTCGCCCCGCTCGACCCGCTGCACCGCGCCCAGCATGTAAGGCATCAGCACCCGGTTCACCAAAAACCCCGGCGCCGATTTCACCACCACCGGGCTCTTGCCGATAGCCAGCGCAAACGCCGCGCCCTTGCCGATTTCCGCATCGGTGTTGAAACTCGACCGGATCACCTCGACCAGCGGCAATTGCGCCACCGGGTTGAAGAAATGCAGCCCAATCAGCCGCTCCGGCGCCATCAGCTTCTCCGCGATCCGCTCCAGCTCGATCGATGATGTATTGGTCGCGAGGATCGCCCCCGGCTTCAGCCTGTCTTCCAGCCCCCCGAAGATCGATTGCTTGACCTCGAGCTTTTCCACCACCGCCTCGATGATCACATCGGCCCGGCTGACGCCCTTGCCCTCGGGGTCGGCCTCCAGCCGCAGTACCGCGGCATCGACCTCATGCTTCTTCTTCAGCCGCTTCTTGAACAGCTTCTTGCCGCGATCCAGCGCCGGCTGGATGCGCTCCATGTCGAGATCCTGCAGCGTCACGCTCATGCCGCGCAAGGCGCACCACGCGGCGATATCCCCGCCCATCACGCCCGCGCCGATCACATGCACCCGCGCGAATTTAGCGCCCTTGGTGCCCTGCTTCTTCAACGCCTCGGAAGCAAAGAACACCCGCCGCAGATTGGTCGCCGTATCGCTCCCCATCAGCGGCACGAAAGCGTCGATCTCGCCGCGGATCATCGCCTGCCAGTCGTCGCCATGCTTTTCGAACAGGTCGATCAGTGCAAACGGCGCCGGGTAATGCTCCCTCCGCGCCTTCTTGCCCGCCTGGTCGCGCATCTTGCCGACCACATAGCTGCGCAACGGCCCCATCGCCATGAGCTTCTGGAACGGCGCCGCGCCCACCGCCTTGCGCTTCTGCAACACCGCCTTGCGCGCTTCCCAGCGCAACATGTCGCGGTGCCGCACCAGCTTGTCGACCAGGTTCATGCCCTTGGCCGCCCCGGCCTTGAGCATGCGCCCGGTCAGCATGATCTGCATCGCATCGACCGGCCCCGCCTGGCGGATCGACCGGCCCGTGCCGCCAAAGCCGGGAAAGATGCCAAGATTGACTTCCGGAAAACCGATACGCGTCTTGTCGTCATTGACCGCCACCCGATAGTGGCAGGCCAGTGCCAGTTCGAGCCCGCCGCCCAGGCAGAAGCCGTGTATCCCTGCAACCACAGGTATCTTCAGCGCCTCGATCCGCGCGAACAGCGCATGCGTCCGCTTCAGCGCCTCCGGCAGCACCGAAAAGTCGCTCATCGCATCGAATTCGGAAACATCGGCCCCGGCAATGAAACCGCTATCCTTGCCCGATAGCAGGATCACACCATCAAGCTCCCCGGTCTGCGCCAGTTCCTCGAACCGCTCCACGAGTTGTTCGAGCTCCATGATCGCCTGCCGGCTCAGCGTATTCACCGGCGCATCGGGCGTATCCATGGTGAGCCAGCCCAGATTCTCCACATCGCGGTGGAAACGCCAGTTCCTGGTCTCGGGCATCTGCGGCTGGATCATGTTTGCTCCTCTCGCCACGCCCCCGTGGTTCGAGGGTCGCTGCGCTCCCGCCTCACCATGAGGGCTACTGGGAGCACCGTTTCAAAGCCCCATCGGAGCTCTTCGATCTCAAAGTAGCCCTCATGGTGCGGTGCGAACTCTTCGCGCGCCTCGAACCACGAGGGCGTGGCCCCTACTCCGCCGCCGCCTTGTGCTTTCCCTCTGCAGCCAACTCATCCATGGCGAAATCGTTCACTGCCACGGCCCGGTCGGTCGCCTCATCCGCCGCCCGCATGATTCCGGCCTCATTCCCATTTAGCACACCCGCCGCCACGGCATCGTCGATCGCATCCCGATCCAGCCGCCTCTCGATCACGCCCTTGCGTGCCGCCTTGACGAACTTGGCTTCCACCTCTTCCGCTTCGGTCACCTTGATGAAGGCATCTTCCAGCACGCCCGTGACGTCATCGGGGTCCATGGACACATAGGTCCCCGTCGTCAGCCTGTCGCGGAAAGCGCCCGGCCGCAGTACCGCTCGTACAAAGCGATAGTTCACCCGGTCCGAAGCCGGCTTGGCATGCCGCCCCAGCGGAAAGCACAACACCCGCATGGCCCAGGCGAACAGCGCATTGGGGAAATTGGCGAACACTTCGCCAAAGGTTGCTTCAATGGCCGCGATCCGGTCCGCCATGATGGCGTCGACCAGCGGCTTGTCCTCGGCAATCTGCCCTTCGTCCTCGAAGCGGCGCAGGGTCGCCGACATGAGATAGAGGTCGCTCAAAATATCGGCCATGCGGCCGGAAATCTTCTGCTTGCGCTTGAGCTGCCCGCCCAGGAACACCGTGGTCCAGTCGGCCGTGAGCGCAAAGGCCTGCGCATAGCGATGGAGCTTCCGATACCAGCCGGCCATCACCCCCTGGTTCGGCGTCGAGGCAAAGGCGCCATTGGTCAGACCATGCAGGAAGCTGGCCACGATATTGCGCAGCATGAATTTCGTGTGGCCGCCAAACGCGTCATCGAACTGGTCGAGCCCCGCCTTGCGATCCGCATTCTGCGCCGCCTCGATTTCCTTGTAGAGGAACGGATGCGCCCGCAGCACGCCTTGGGCAAAGGTCATCAGCGTGCGCGTCAATATATTGGCGCCTTCCACCGTGATGGCCACCGGCGTCGCCATATAGCCGCCGAACAGGTAATTGCCCGGCCCGTCCTGGATGGCCCGGCCACCATGAATGTCGAAAGCATCATCCACGCTGTCGCGCATCGCTTCGGTCGTGCGATATTTCAGCAGAGCCGAAATCACCGCCGGCCGCTGGCCTTCATCCACCATTGATGCCGTCAGCCGCCGTGCCGCCTCATAGGTATAGGCGCGCTTGACCATCTCGCCGAGCGGTTCGGCCACGCCCTCCATGATACCGACCGGAATGCCGAACTGCCGCCGCACCCGCGCATAGGCCGAGGTGACCCGCAGGCTCTGCTTGATCGAAATGGAACCGATAGCCGGCAGTGAAATGGCGCGCCCGGTGGAGAGGCACTCCATCAGCATGCGCCAGCCCTGCCCGGCATAGTCGGTGCCCCCGATCAGGAATTCCATCGGAATGAACACGTCCGTGCCGCTGGTCGGTCCGTTCATGAAAGCCTGTCGCGCCGGAAAATGCCGGCGGCCGATCTCGACGCCCGGATGGTCATGCGGCACCAGAGCCAGCGTGATGCCGATATTCTCGCCCTTGCCGAGCAAATTGTCCGGGTCCTTGAGCACGAAGGCCAGCCCCACCAGCGTGGCGATCGGCGCCAGCGTGATATAGCGCTTGTCCCAGGAGAGGCGCACACCCAGCACCTCCTTGCCCTGATGCGTCCCCTTGGTGACCACGCCGATATCGCGCATCCCGCCAGCATCCGACCCCGAATGCACACCGGTCAGCGCGAAGCACGGCACTTCCAGCCCTTTGGCCAGCCGGCCGAGATACTTTTCCTTCTGTTCGGCCGTGCCATATTTTTCCAGCAACTCACCGGGCCCGAGCGAATTGGGCACCATCACCGTGATCCCCGCCGCCACCGAGCGGCTGGCAATCTTGGAAACGATCATCGACTGCGCCTGCGCACCAAAGCCCAGCCCGCCATGTTCCTTGGCGATCAGCATGCCGAGGAAACCCTTGTCCTTGAGGAACTGCCAGACCTCGGGGCTGAGATCGGCGCGATTGTTGCGCGTGTCCCAGTCGTCGATCATGGCGCAGACCTCTTCGGTCGGGCCATCGAGAAACGCCTGCTCCTCCGCGCTCAGCGTCAGCGGGCGGATGGCGGTGAGCTTGCTCCAGTCCGGCCGCCCGGAAAACAGCTCCGCATCCCAGCCCACCGTCCCGGCATCGAGCGCTTCCTGCTCGGTGCGGCTCACGCGCGGCAATATGGATTTGACCGCCCCGTAGATGGGCGTGATCAGCAGCGGCTTGCGGATGACGGCGACGCTCAGCAACAGCAGAACCGCGCCGATGACCAGCAGCACAAAGCTGCCCGCCCCCAGCCCATAGGCCATCCCGCTCTCGGGAAAGCCCAGCCCCGACAACAGGCCGATGGCCAATACGGCCAACCCCCACTGCCATAGCGGACTTTCCCGCATGGCCAGAACGGCGAAGACGACGAGGCTGATGGCGATAAGCGCAAAGATCACGACATGCCCTCCATGGCGTCGCTCGCGCCAGCAGGGCCGAGCAACTCAATCCCCGGAACGTCAGACCTCGCCGAATCGTTCGGCCGATCGGCCCGTCGCACCGGGATCATAGCGCGACCGGCCCTGATTGTTGAGGCCAGTCTAGCAAGGTTTACGTATACGTCAACTAAATGCCGATTACGTCTTCCGCTCCAATCCATCAGCGGGCGTCTCCCTCCCCCTTGTGGGGAGGGTGGCCCCGAAGGGGTCAGGTGGGGGTATCTCCCCGCGAGTCCAGTGTGCTTGACTCACCCCCCACCCTTGATCCCTCCCCACAGGGGGAGGGAGACGACTGCGAATTCCGCAGCACCGCTCCCCTGCCCCATACGTCCAACCCCCAACCGATCCACAGGCTCGGGCAGCCGTTTGACGCTAACGTAAAGCCATGAAATATTCGTCACACAAATGGGCGCCAAAGCCCGTGCCAGAATCGGCACATTCCGGAGGAACCATAGCCATGACGACGACCGATACCGCCGCCCCGCTCCGTCCCTGGATAGCCAACTATCCCGAAGGCATGGTCTGGGATATCGAGGTCGATACGCGGCCCATGCATGAACAGGTCCTCGCCGCCTGCGCCAAGACCCCCTCCGCCATCGCCCTCGATTTCCTGGGCGGCACCACCACCTTCGGCGATCTCGCCAAAAAGATCATCGCCTTTGCCGGCGCCCTGCAGCACCAGTTCGGCGTCAAGAAGGGCTCCAGGGTCGCGCTGATGCTGCCCAATACGCCTTTCTACCCCATCGCCTATTACGGCGTGCTCCGCGCCGGCGGCACCGTGGTCAATTGCAACCCGCTCTATACCGTCCCCGAGCTTGGCCACATCACCTCCAATGCCGGTGCCGACATCATGATCACGCTGGATCTGCAGCAGATCTACGAAAAGGCCGAAAAGCTGGTCGCGGCCGGCCATGTCAGCTCCGTCGTGGTCTGCCATTTCCCCGATGCGCTGCCTTTGCTGAAGAAAATCCTCTTCTCCGTGGCCAAGCGGAAGGACCTGGCCCGGCTCAACGCCTCCCCGATCCGCGACCGGATCACCTGGTTCCACGACATGATCGACCGCAACGAGACGCCCGATGCCGTGGTCATCGATCCCCAGCACGATATCGCCGTCCAGCAATATACTGGCGGCACCACCGGCATTCCCAAGGGCGCCCTGCTCACCCACGCCAATATCGCGGCCAATGCCGATCAGTCGGCCAAGTGGTTCACCACCATGTTCAAGCCGGGCAACAAGGCCATCGCCGTCCTGCCCTTCTTCCACATCTTCGCCATGACGACCTGCCTCAACATGCCCCTGCGCTCGGGCATGGTGGTCTACATGCTGCCCCGCTTCGAGCTCAAAGGCTTCCTCGCTTTGCTGGTGCGCGCCAAGCCCAATCTCATGCCCGCCGTGCCGACCCTGATCTCGGCCCTCGCCAATAATGACACCGTGACCCGCGAGCAGCTCGACAGCATCGAGCTGATCGTCTCCGGCGGCGCCGCCCTGCCCGGCGAATTGCGCGTGGCTTTCGGCAAGAAATCGAGCGCGCAGTTGATCGAGGGCTACGGGCTGACCGAGGCCTCCCCGGTGGTCTGCTGCGGCCAGTTCCACGGCGTGAACAAGGACATGTCGATCGGCCAGCCCCTCCCCGCCACTGATATCCGCTTCGTCGACGTCGATAGCGGCAAGCCGGTCGGGACAGGCGAGGATGGCGAATTGCAGGTCAAGGGCGCCCAGGTCATGGTCGGCTATTATGACGATCCGGATGCGACCCGCGACGCTTTCATGGATGGCTGGCTGCGCACCGGCGATGTCGGCCACATGGACGAGGAGGGCTATGTCTTCCTGGTCGATCGCATCAAGGACCTCATCATCTGCTCGGGCTTCAACGTCTATCCCCGCACCATCGAGGAAGCCTTGATGACCCATGATGCCGTCGAGGAAACCAATGTCATCGGCGTACCCGACGAATATCGCGGCGAGGCGCCCGTGGCCTATGTCAAGCTCAAGGCCGGCCATTCGTCCACCGAGGACATTTTGAAGAAATTTGTTGCCGAGCGCCTCAACAAGATCGAAATGCCCAGGGAAATCATCTTCAAGGATGCCCTCCCCAAGACCCTCATCGGCAAGCTCTCCAAGAAAGAGCTGCGTGAGGAATACGCCCAGACGAGAGCCAGGAAGTGAACCGTCCCGTGCCCGAAAACCGCGACCTGTTCGCCATTGCCGATCTCGCCAGGGAGTTCGGCATCTCGACCCGCGCCATCCGCTTCTACGAAGCCAAGGGCCTGCTCGCCCCCGAACGCGTCGGCGCCACCCGCATCTTCCGCAGAAGGGATCGGGCTCGCCTGATCCTCATCCTGCGCGGCAAGCGCCTCGGCTTCTCGCTGCGCGACATCTCCGACTATCTCAGCCTCTACGACGCCAACCGCAGCCAGCAGGTCCACCTCCTCACCGCCAAGGTCGACGAACGCCTCGCCTCCCTCGAAGCCCAGCTCCAGGATTTGCAGACCACCATCGCTGAACTGAAGGAAATCCGGAAATTGGCCGACGAGCGCCTGGACAAGGCGGGGTAGCCTTGAATTCTTGTACGCAAGAGCGTACGTAGTCTGGCAAGGAGATAACCCATGCGTGCCAAATCCATTTCCGACTTTCGCAAGAATATCGCCGCCGATATCGATGCCGTCGTGACCGATATGGAGCCGCTGATCGTTACCAGGACCGGCGGCAAGGAGCCTGTCGTTGTCGTGTCCCTGGCAGAGTTCGAATCCTGGAAGGAAACCCTCCACCTCTCGAGCACCCAGGCAAATGCAGAGCGTCTGGCTCGGGGCAATGCGGATTTTGAAGCCGGGCGCGGCATTGCGGCCGACTGGCCGGAATGAAGCTGCTCTTCACCGAGCCGGGCTGGGAAGACTACCAATATTGGCAAGCCAATGACCCCGATCTGTTCGGAAAGCTCAACACCCTCATCAAGGACTGTCGGCGCTCACCATTTTCGGGCCTGGGAAAACCGGAGCCGCTGAAGGGTAATCACAAGGGTTGGTGGTCGCGCCGCATCAGCAAGGAACACCGCCTGGTCTATCGGCTCGAAGGCGATGTGCTCTGGATCAATCAGTGCCGCTTCCACTACGAGCGCCGCTGATTATTTCCGCCCCTTCACATTCTTCGTCATCAGATCCGGCTTCTTCGGCTTCACCCAGCCCTTGGGCGGCTGCCGCACCGGCACCTGTGTCCCCAGCCCCATCGCCCCCGGCGGCGGCTGGCTGACCGTCACCGTATCGGGATCGCCTTCCTGTATCGGCGCCTCCCCCTTGATCCGCGCCATCTCGTTGCGCAACGCGGTCGCCGCCTCGAAATCCATTGCCTCCGCCGCCGCCTGCATCTGCTTTTCCAGCAACACCAGGCGCTCATGAATGGATCGTGATGACATCATACTCTCCGCATTCACAGGACCCACCCTCCCCCTTGTGGGGAGGGAAGCGAGATAGGACTTAGCTTGCTAAGTCCGTTGAATCGAGCAGGGTGGGGGTATGGTTCCGCAAACACAGTGCCCGTGACTCCCCACCCTTGATCCCTCCCCACAAGGGGAGGGAGACGACTGCATCTTCGGTGGCTAAGTCGCCCCTATAAACACCATCATATCCTCAAGCGTCGCCGCCTCGCTTGCCGGCTTGTCCCAGCGTATCCGATTGATCCGCGGAAACCGCAGTGCCACCCCGGACTTATGCCGCGTACTCTCCTGCGCCGAGTCGAAAGCCACCTCGAACACCAGTTCCTTCTTCACCTCGCGCACCGGCCCGAAGGCCTGCACCGTATTGGCCCTGATCCACTTGTCGAGCAGCTTCAGCTCCTCGTCGGTAAAGCCGAAATAGGCCTTCCCGATGGGCACGATCTCATTCCCCTTCCACACGCCGAACGTGTAATCCGAATAGAAGCTCGACCGTTTGCCATGCCCCCTTTGCGCATACATCAGCACGGCATCGACCACATTGGGGTCCCGCTTCCACTTGAACCAGTAGCCCTTGGGCCGTCCCGGCACATAGGGCGAGGTCCTGAGTTTTATCATCACCCCTTCATGACCATGCTCGTCCGCCCCCTGCCGCCGCTGCCGCGCTAGGTCGTCCCAGTCCGCAAACGGCAGCACTTCCGACAGATCGAGCCGGCTCTGCGGATTGCCCACGAACCACGCTTCCAGGCGCGCCCGCCGCTCGGTCCATTCAAGCGCCCTTATATCCTCGCGCCCATCGAACAGCATGTCATAGACCCGGATAAAGGCCGGCGACTCCTTCAGATGCTTGGCGCTCGCCACGCGTCTGTTCAGCCGCTGCTGCAAATCGTTGAACGAACCCGCCTCGAAATCCCGACCCACCAGCAATTCGCCATCCAGCACGCCCAGCCCATGCACATTCTCGACAATGTCAGGGAAGGCCGGTGCGATATCATCCCCCGTGCGCGAAAACAGCGACACCGTGCCCCCGCCCAGCACCAGTTGCACCCGTATCCCGTCCCACTTCCACTCCGCCGCAAAATCCCGCGGATCGAGCCGCGCCAGATCCTTCTCCTCGTCGATGGGATTGCTCAGCATCAGCGGATGAAACCGCGCCGACTGGTCGATATCCGGTCGCCCCGCCTTGCCACCCAGCCAGGCGAACAGATCGAGATACGGCACCTTGAGCCCATGCCACACCTCCTCGATCTCCTGCACGTCAACCCCGCTCATTTCCGCCAGCGCCGTCTTGGCCAGCCGCGCCGAAACCCCGATCCGCAGCGCCCCCGTTGCCAGCTTCACCAGCGCCCAGCGCTCGTTGATCCCGGCCTGCGTCAGCAAGGCCGCAATCAGCTTCGGCAAGTCCGACTTGGATGTCGTGTTGAACAGCTCGATCAGTTCCGTCAGTGAGGGCAAATCCCCCTGCTGCCCGTGATGCGGCCAGATCAGCGCAATCGTCTCACCCAGGTCGCCGACATAGTCGTAGCTCATGGCGAACAGCGTCTCGTCCACCTCACGCAACACCGTCTCCTTGAGCAAAGCCGGCTTCACATTGCGGAAGCTCAGCGCCCCGGTGAGCACCGCCAGCGCATAGCCGCGATCCGGGTCCGGCACCTCGCGGAAATACTGCGTCAGCGCCGTCAGCTTGCGCGTCCGCGACGGCGTCAGCGCCAGCAGTTCCAGCAATTGGGCAAAGCGCTTCATTCCGCCTCGCCCTCCCCGCCATCGTCCTCGAAGCCCTGGATATTGAGCGGCTCGGCTTGGAGTCCTTGAGACCGGCACCAGTAGACCAGCGCATCCTCCCGCCCATGCGTCACCCACACGGTCTCGGCTTTGGTCTCATGGATGGTCTGCTGCAATTCGCCCCAGTCGCAATGGTCCGAAATCACCAGCGGCAATTCCACCAGCGCCTGCCTGGCGCGTTGCTTCACACTCATCCAGCCCGAGGCCTGGCACGTTACCGGATCGGGAAACCGCCGGCTCCAGCGGTCGCGGATCGCCGAAGGCGGCGCGATGACGATCTGCCCCGCCAGTTCCGCCTTGGGTACATCCAGCGCCGGCCGCAACGCGCCCAGCGGAACCCCCAATTCCTCATATAGCGCACACAGCCGCAGCATCGCCCCATGCAGATAGATCGGCGCGTCCCACCCCGCATCCCGCAGCAGCGCGATCACCCTTTGCGCCTTCCCCAGCGCATAGCACCCCACCAGATGGCTCCGCTCGGGCTGGTCCGCCACCGATTTCAGCAGCCGGGCAATCTCCACGCTGGGGTGCGGATGCTGAAACACCGGCAGCCCGAACGTCGCCTCGGTCACCAGCAGGTCGCATTCCACGAGCTCATACGGTTGCGCCGTGCGATCAGCGAGCCGCTTATAGTCGCCGGTCACGACCACCCTCTGCCCGCCCTGCTCCACCAGCACCTGCGCCGAACCCAATATATGCCCGGCTGGATAAAAGGTGATGGTCACATCGTCGATGCGATATGGCACGCCAAAATCCAGCGCTTCGAAACTGCCGGCGCAATCCTCGCCATAGCGCACCTTCATGATGGCGATCGTGTCCGGCGTCGCCAGCACCGCCTTGTGGCCACTCCGCGCATGATCGGCATGCCCATGCGTAATGATCGCCCGCTCCCGCGGCACGGACGGGTCGATATAAGCGTCGATGGCGCGGATATGCAGGTTACGGTCAAGGATAGGACTGGCCATGGCATTCCCTAACGCAATTGCTCAGGACAGGTTCACACCGGAGCCGCCATATTCCCCCTCTCCCCTTGTGGGAGAGGGATAGAAAATCCTCGTCCAGAGGATTTTCGAGGGTGAGGGGTTCTGCGTCATCCTATGCTTCGAGCGTCCTGAGTGGGCAGGTTCGAGCCGGCACAAACTGCCTGCCGGCAGCGTCAGTCCCTGTCAGCAGCCCGGAAAATTCCGCAAATCCGGCCCCGTGGCAATGGCATGAAAATTGGATGACCAGCGGCAGTTTATTGCCGAGGCGCCCATGTCCTTCTCCGTTTCCGCCAATATGCGCTCCTTCCCGCTGGGCAACCTGCTCGGCCCCGATGCCACCAGCAAGCTCAGGCCCCAAAGCGCCGAGGAAGAATTCCTCGAAATCGCCAAAAAGTCGCCCCTCGAACGCCTGCGCGACAAGATCCTCGAAGACATGAAGATGAGCGAAGAGGACATCGCCGCCATGTCCCCCGAAGACCGTCAGGTCGTCGAGGGCGAAATCAAGCGCCGCATGATGGAAGCCCTGCAGGCGTCGACCGATACCGGCAAGGTTATCGATAAGACGGCCTGAACCAGGCGCCACACCATCAGTCGGCGTCTGCCTCCCCCTTGTGGGGAGGGTGACCCCGAAGGGGTCGGGTGGGGTATCTCTCCGCAGACTCGGTGCGCTGACACCCCCACCCTCGATCCCTCCCCACAAGGGGGAGGGAGGCGCAGGAGCCAGCCTCACATCACCTTGCTCACCTCCAGCAATCCCGGCCGCTTCTCGTTGGCCGCCGATATCGCCGCTTCCCCGCCCAGCACCACGACATACCCATGCCGTGCCACGGCATCCACCGCCTCAGCCATGCGCTTGAAGTCAGCCACCGATGTCCCCAAAATCTCGTCACGTCGCTGTTGGCGGATCGCATCCGTCGTCCCGGTCAGTTGCCGCCACATCGAGGAATAGCCCTTGGCATCGGGGAATTCATACCCGTCCACATCCCCGATCACCCCGATAATCGAGCGCGTCAGGTCATTCTCCCCGATCCCGGCATTGAGCGCCTTGCTCGCCCCGTCATAGGCGTCCAGCGTCTTGAGCAGGTTCGGATCGCGATAGCTCAAAAAGCTGAAATTCCCGCTCGTCAGGTCGAACCGGCTCGACCCGCCATAGGCCCCGCCCTGCACCCGCACCTTGTCCCACAGATAGGTCGTGTTGAGGAATTTCAGCACCACTGCCGAAGCGCCGGTCATTTCGAAACCCAGCGCCCGCAGGTTGGCTCCCTTGCCCACATAATTGACCTGCGCCGGAATGATCAGCCCCTCCGACTTCGGCGCATAATCGATGGCCCAGTCGGCAAAGGCAAAGTCCCCATCCGGCAGCCGCCCGAGGAATCCCTCGATCTCGCCCTTCGCCCGCTCCCACAGCGTCCCATCGGCTGTGACATTCACCACCATGCGCCCACGATTGAACAGCGTATCGCGAATGCGCTTCAGCGCCGCTTCGACACTGTCCCAATCGCTCTCCACCCGCTGCACCAGCTCACGCAGGAAATTGAGATAGCTCACCCCACCCAACTGCTCGGCGATCCAGCTCGCCTCGGTCAGCCCGGCATTGAGCCGCGTATTGACGATAGCATTACCACCCGGCACCAGCCGCGCCTCGAAGCCCGCCTTTTCCTCCAGCGCCATCTGCTTGAACCGCGCCCGGTTATCCAATCGCGCATCGAGCAGCACATCGCCCATGATGGCGAGCATTTCCTCGACTCTATCCGGCACCGCCTTGCCCGACAGGAAGAACCACGCCGCGCTGCCATCGCTGCCCTGCCGCGCCGACAGGCCCCGATGCTGCGCAATGCCGCCCGTCGCGCGCCCGATGCGCTGCGTCAGGCTCACGAAATCTTCCTTGCTCGTCCCCGTCTGCAGCAGCGCCCGCCCGAACAGCGGCAGATAGGGCAGCAGGTCCTTGTCCAGCACATGCAGGTCGAAGCCCAGGTCGAGATAGACGATCCCCAGCGTCGGCAGGTCATGGTAGAACAGCCGCGCCGCGCCCATCCGGCCGATCTCGATCGGCACCGTCTTGCTCTCGCGCGGCAGGTCGCCCAGACCAAGCGTCGGAATCTTGGCCAGCAGCGCCGGGTCGTCCACCTCTTCCTGCAACGCCTTGAGCCTGTCCGTCTCGGCCACAACGGCCTGCAGCGCCGTCTCATCCAGCCCCGCTCGCACGCCGGCCAGAATCTCGGCTTCCTTCGCCGCCTCCCGCGCGCCCTGCTCCGGGTCGGCGCTGAGCGTCACCGTCGTACGGTGCGTGTTGTCGAGGAACAGCCGCCGGATTTCGCTGGTGAAATGCCCCTTGCCGGCCTTCTCCTTGAGGTCGGCGAGCGCGTCCTCGAACTTGAGCTGCCCCAGGGGGTCGCCCTCATGCAGCCACGTCCCCAGCGCGTTGAACATGTAGACCATGCCGCGTGGATAGGACCCGGTATTGTTCTCGCGCAGCGAAAACTCGAACGTATTGGCCGCTGCCTCGAGCTGCTCGGGCACAAAACCCTTGCTGGCAATCTCTTCCAGCGTCGACAGGATCAGCGCCTCGACCTTCCCGGCATCCTGGGGGTCGATGCCCTTCATGCCAAAGCTCGCCATCGGCTGCCGCAGCCCGTTGCCGATCCCGCCGCCCGTCATGCCCTCGCCCAGCCCGCTCTCGGTCAGCGCCTTGCGCAAAGGCGCCGCCGGATTGCCCGCCAGCAGGTAGCTCAGCATGCCGTGGCTCAGCGCCTCGGTCCGGTCCGCGGGCGGATCGATCATCCAGTTGACCGACACCATCCCGTCCCGCGCCTTGCCCGCATCCTTGGTCCCGGCATAAGTCGCCACCACCTGCCGCGGCGCATTGAACCGCGGCTGCAGCTTGACCTCCGCATCCACAGGCGCCCGCTCGAACTGCGAGAAATACTCGTCCAGTATCGCCAGCCGCTGCCCCGCATCGTCATCGCCGGAGAAGAAGGCCCGCGTATTGGACGGATGATAATAGGTCTGATGGAAGCGCTTGAACTGCTGGTAGCTCAGCGCGGGAATGACCTTCGGATCGCCCCCCGAGCTCTTGCCATAGGTCACATCCGGATAAAGCGAGCGCTGCGAAATATCGCGCATGACAGCGTCGGGCGACGAAAACACGCCCTTCATCTCGTTGAACACCACGCCCTTGTAGACCAGCGGCGAGCCCGCATCCTCCAGCTCGTAGTGCCACCCTTCCTGCCGGAACGTGTCTTCGCTGATCAGCGGAAAGAACACCGCGTCCAGATACACATCCACCAGGTTGTAGAAGTCCTTGAGATTCTGGCTGGCCACCGGATAGGCCGTCTTGTCCGGAAAGGTCATGGCATTGAGGAAGGTGTTGAGGCTCCCCTTGATCAGCTCCACGAACGGCTTCTTCACCGGATATTTCCGGCTCCCGCACAGCACCGAATGCTCGAGAATATGCGCAACGCCCGTCGAATCCTCCGGCGGCGTCTTGAAGGTGATGCCGAACACCTTGTTCTCATCGTCATTGACGAGACTGAGCACTTCCGCCCCGGTCTTCCGATGTCGATAGAGCAGCACCTGGCTGTTCACCTCCGCGATCTGTTCGTCACGGATGAGTTCGAAAGCGGGATGGGACATGGGACTACTCGGGCGGGTTCTTGTTGTTCAGGACAAGGTAGGGATGGCAGGCGCAATGCGCTAGGGGCGTCACGCCCTCGTGGTTCGAGGCGCCCAAGCGGGCGCACCTCACCATGAGGGCTACTGGAGCCACAGCGTGTTTTGAGACCTCATGGTGAGGTGCGAGCTCTTCGCGAGCCTCGAACCACGAGGTCGGGCATTCTAGACACCGCCCCTGATCTCCGGCTTCACTTCCTTCTCATACCATTCCCCCAACTGCCCCATCAGCGCCGGGAACAGGCTCTTGTGTTCGCTGGCCGCCACATTGTCCGCCAGTTGCTCCGGCTTGCTCACCCCGGCAATGACAGTGCTTACCTGCGGATGATCCAGTATCCACCGCAGTGCGAACTGGCTCATCGGCAGCGCCTCGGG
Source organism: Devosia ginsengisoli (assembly GCF_024707105.1). GTDB lineage: Bacteria > Pseudomonadota > Alphaproteobacteria > Rhizobiales > Devosiaceae > Devosia > Devosia ginsengisoli_A. The sequence continues at coordinate 296,197 of NZ_JANQAJ010000009.1, forward strand.
CGCCAGCCCGCGCAATTCGGCCACCAGCTCCACGCCACGCTCGAAGCGGATGCCCGAAAACGTCTCGCCCACCGAAAAAGCCTGGCCATCGGCATTGTAATTGCGGTGGTCCGACGCCTCGAACCGAGTCGTCTTGTCGAATTTCCCACTCAGCAGCCCACTCGCCAGCGGCAGCCGCACGATGATGCCCACATTCTTCTCCGCCGCCTTCGGCAGCAGTTCCTTGGCCGCATCCTGCCGGAACAGGTTGAAGATGATCTGGAGGGTCGCGCAGCCCGCCTGCTCCAGGCAGATCAGCCCCTCGTCGATCGTCTCGACACTGGCACCCCAATGCCGCACCAGCCCCTCCGCCTTGAGCTCATCCATCCACCCGAAGATGGCCCCATCCTCCAGCACGGCCCGCGGCACGCAATGCAGTTGCGCCAGGTCCAGCGCCGCCACGCCCAGCCGATCGGCCGATCCCTTGAGGCTCGCGCGAATGCCGTCCTTGGAATATTTGTCGGGAAACAGTCCGCTGCCCCGCCCCAGCTTGGTCGCCACATGCACGCCGGGCCCCTTGGCATGCGCGCCGATCCGGCTTTCGCTCAGCCCCCCGCCATAGACATCGGCCGTATCCCAGAAATTGACGCCCGCCGCATTGGCCGCATCGAGAATGGCCCCCGCCGTCTCGTCCCCCACCGGCCCGAAATCCCCGCCAAGCTGCCAGCAGCCCAGCCCGATTTCGCTGACCTCATAACCCGTCTTGCCCAGCAACCGCGTCTTCATCTTGTTCTCCTTATGCCGCACCACCTATCCACCGAGGACCGGTCGACATTCAGCTCAGGCTGAGCCGAAAATGCTGTTTCTCGAGAACCGGACCGGAGCGTACATCAGTACGTGAGGACCGGAAGCGCAGAGAACCGGCAATTTGCAGGCCAGCATCAGCTGAATGCCGACTGGTCCTTAGCGCAGCCAACCGGTGGGGCGCGGATGCAGTTCCATCTGGCCATCCTTCGTCGCTTCGTCGATAGCGGCGATTTCCTCCTCCGACAGGCTCAGATTGTTGAGCACGCCCAGATTGTCCTTGAGCTGGTCGAGATTGCGCACCCCGATCAGTGCCGAGGTCATTTCCGGTCGCCGCAGCACCCAGGACAGCGCAAGCTGCACCATGGTCTGGCCACGGCTATGGGCGATGTCGCCCAGCCTGTCGACGGCGGCGAGCACGCGCGGCTCGATATGGCTGGCGCGCAGCGAGCCATTGGGATTTTCCCCGCGCGTGCCCAATCTGTCGCCCGAATTATACTTGCCCGACAGCACGCCCTGCGCCAGCGGCGAAAAGGCGATCATCCCAATGCCCAATTCCCCGCAGGCATCGATCGTATGGTCGTTCTCGATCCAGCGGTTGATCATCGAATAGCTGGGCTGATGGATCGTGGTCGCCACGCCCATTTCCTTGAGGATGCGATGGGCCTCACGCGTCTCGGCTTGCGGATAGCTTGAAATGCCGACATAGAGCGCCTTGCCTGATCGCACCGCATGGGCCAGCGCCCCCATGGTTTCCTCGAGCGGCGTTTCGGGATCGTAGCGGTGCGAATAGAAGATATCGACATAGTCGAGCCCCATCCGCCTCAGGCTCTGGTCGAGGCTGGCCAGCACATATTTGCGGCTGCCGAATTCGCCATAGGGCCCCGGCCACATATTGTAGCCGGCCTTGGTGGAAACGATCAGCTCATCGCGATAGGGGCGGAAATCGCGCGCCATGACCTGGCCGAACAGCTCTTCCGACGAACCCGCCGGCGGCCCGTAATTGTTGGCGAGATCGAAATGGGTAATGCCCTGGTCGAAGGCATAGCCGAGGATTTCCATGGCGCTGGGATAGTCGCGCGTCCCGCCGAAATTCTGCCACAGGCCTAGGCTGATGACTGGCAGCTTGAGGCCGGACTGGCCCGAGCGCCGGTATTGCATCGTGTCATAGCGCGCCGTATCGGCCCGATAGGTCATGGTGGTCTCCCAACGATTTCTCGATTTGGCCCGGTGGGCGGGCAATGATATGAGCGGGCCGATGACGAAACCGACGCGCGATATGAACGCTAATCTGCCCCAAGCCATCCAGCCATACAAGGTGATGGCAATCTATAAATTCGCCGACCTGCCCGACGCCGAAGCCATCCGGCCGGTGCTGGCCCAATTCTGCTGCGCCCGCGACATCAAGGGCACGCTGATCCTGGCGCCCGAAGGCATCAACGGCACGGTAGCGGGCACCGCGGAGGCCATCGACGCACTGGCCGGCATGCTGTTGTCGGGCGCGCTGTTCGCCGGTCGCCTCGCCGGCGCGGAAGTCAAATATTCCACCGCAAGCACCATGCCTTTCCTGCGCATGAAAGTGCGGCTCAAGCCCGAAATCGTCACCCTGCGCGCACCCGAGGCCAACCCGGCCAAGACAGTCGGCACCTATGTCGAGCCCGGGGACTGGAACAGCCTCATCACCCGCAACGACGTGGTACTGGTCGATACCCGCAACGACTATGAAGTCGGCCTGGGCACCTTCCAGCGCGCGCTGGACCCGGCGACCAAGAACTTCACCGAATTCAAGGATTACGTGGCCACCCATCTCGACCCTGTCAGGGACAGGAAGGTCGCCATGTTCTGCACCGGCGGCATCCGCTGCGAAAAGGCATCGAGCTACCTGCTCAGCCAGGGTTTCGAGGAAGTCTTCCACCTCAAGGGCGGCATTCTCAAATATCTCGAAACCGTGCCGGAAAGCGAAAGCCGCTTCAGCGGCGAATGCTTCGTCTTCGACGAGCGCGTCTCGGTCACCCATGGCCTGGCCGAAGGCGACGCCACCCTGTGCCGCGCCTGCCGCCACCCGCTGACATCAGCCGACCGCGCCGCCCCTGATTATGTCGAAGGCATCAGTTGCCCCCATTGCGCCGAAGACGGGGCCAGACGTCGTGCCGCCGTGGAGCGCGCCAGACAGATGGAACTGGCGGCCCGGCGCGGCGAGGCGCATCTGGGCGATGCTGCCAGCGACATCGCGGCCCGCAACAAGGCAGCCAAGCTGGCCCGCCGCACGGCCGACCGCGAGCGCGCTCGCAAAGACTAGACCACCAGCCCGGCCTGCCGGGCCGCCGGCATGAAACTGCGGCTGACCGGCAGGCGCGTGCCATTGGTCAGTTCGAGTGCCACCTTGCCATTGCCGCGATGAACCTGCCGCACGGCATCCAGCGCCACCCAATGGGCCCGGTGTATCTGCAGGCCCGGCACCGCGCCGGTTTCGCGAATGGCATCGGACAGGCGCATCAGCACCAAAGCGTGGCCACGGTCGGTGACCACATCGACATAGTGGTCGGATACCGACAGGTGGAGCAGCTTGCCGCGCTGCGGATGGGGCACGCGTTCGAGCACGGCTGGCGGCGCCGGCGGCGGCGCAGCGGCTTCGGGAGCGGGCGCGGTGCGTTTCATGACCACGGTCATGACCACGATCGCGCCGGCGACGACCAGGCAATAGAGCCAGATACGCTGCGGGGGCACGGGCATGCCGCCTGAAGCGAAAAGGACGACGCCATAGACCACGAGCCAGGACGGGATGCTGGCCGCCAGCGTGGCGATGACGATGCGCTGGGGCAGCGCGGCGACGCGGCCGGCCAGCAGATCGAGCGTCACGCGGGCGACGGCGCGGCTGCCGACATAGCTCGGCACGACGATTGCCAGCCAGTAGAGCAGCCGCCCCGGCAGGTCGAACTGGCTCATGGTTTCAAAGGGTCCCGACACGCCCAGAACCAGGCTGGCGGCGGCCATGCCGGTCAATACGCGCGGCGAGGTGAGGCTGGCCTGCATGTCACGCAGCGCAGAATGCAGGGGCGATCCGTTCACGTAGGCAACCGTCCTTTGGCGCATTGTCGTTTGAGGCGGCGCGAGCATAGCGCCACACCGGCTTCCGGCAAGCCCGCCACGACTGGCGGCCATAACAAAGGAAGCCCTTCATGACCAATCTTTTCGCCACCCTCGCCCAGATCCTCGCCAATACCCCCTTCTGGGTCTGGCTCATCCTGCTGTTCCTCATCTGGCGCGGACTGGGCAGCACGGTTCCGCGCGATGCGGGACTTACCCGCCTGCTGCTGATGCCGGGCGTGCTGTTGTGCCTGACGCTGTGGTCGGTGCTGAGTTCGGGCCTGTCGACCGCCATTCTGGCGGGCCTGATGCTGGGCGTGCTGGCCGGCATTGCCGCCGGACTGGCGCTGGAGCATCGCAACCCGGCCATCAACCTGGGCAATGGCCGCATCAGGCTGCCGGGCGAATGGACGACGCTCTTCGTCATTCTCGTGGTGTTCGCGACCCGCTATATCCGCATCGTCGCCGGCATCATGGCGCCCGCTTTGGCCGCCAGCGCCCCATTCCTGGTCGTCATGGGCGCCTTTTCGGCCTTCAATACCGCCATGCTGGTTACCCGCACCGTGCTGCGCCTGCGCGTAATGCTGGCGCCGGCGCCCCTGGCGGCGTAAGCGGCCTTCCCCATTGCAATTGTCGATGCTAGGCTGAAATTCCTCCGTGAATTTGCCTAGCATCATAAGCCAAACCGATGGACCTCGACCAGCTTCGCACCTTTGACCGCATCGTGCGGGAGCAGAGCTTCACCCGTGCGGCCGCCTATCTGAACATCACGCAGGCCACGGCCTCGATGCGGATCAGGGCGCTGGAAAACCTGCTCGGCGTATCCCTGTTTCGGCGCGGCCGCACGCTCTCACTGACCGACCAGGGCATGACCTTCCTGCCCTTTGCCCGGCGCATCATCGGCACGGCGCAGGAGGGCCGCGAGGCCCTGCGGCGGGTGGAGCGCGGCCGCATCGCCATCGCCTCGCTGCGCAGCCTGGTCTCGCCGCTGATCACCGAACCGCTGCTGCGCTTCCAGGAACAGTATCCCGGCGTCGATGTCGTGGTGAGCGAGGGCCGCCAGTCCCAGATCGCCGCCATGCTGCATGAACGCGACGTCGAAATGGGCATCCTCTGCTGGCCCAATATCGACCCGCTCGTGGTCGATCTGGTGCCGCTGGTCATCATGCGCGAGCGCGTGCCGCTCGTCGTAGCCCCCGAAATCGCGGCGCAGCTATCTGTCCAGCCCAGCATCGACGAAGTGCTGGCGCTGGTGCCGCGGGTGATTTCGCTGCGCTGGTGGCAGGCCGAGCCCGAAACGGCCGCCGCCCTGGTGCGCCTGGCCAAAACCAGCGTCGAACTGCCCACCGGCCCGGCGCGGCGTCTGGCCATCAAGGGCCAGGGCCTGGGTTTCTTCGTCAATTCCGCCGTGGCCGACGACGTGAAGGCCGGCCGGCTGGTGGAAATCGCCCCGGTCGATTTCGAACCGCTGCACCGCGACACCGCCATGGTCGTGCGCTCCCCGGCCGCGCTTGAACGACCCATGCTGGCCGCTTTCGTCGCCGAGATCGCCCGCGAATGCGAAAGCGTCGGCGTGATCGTGGACAACCGACTGGAGGCGCTCAAGGGCGCCGCCTGACGGCTACGAGATTGCCGGATTGGCCGCCCAGAATTGCAGCAGCGCGGCCCGCAACGCGTCGGTGGCGTCCAGATTGGCCATATGTCCGCCTTCGGGCAATTCGACCACGCTCAGATTCGGCCGCGACCCGACCCGCGCCAGCGTCGGCCGCAGCCGGCGATTGACCGCGCTGTCACGCCCACCCACCAGCACCAGCATGGGTCCGACAAAAGCCAGCGCATTGGCAGTGAAATCGTAGCGGCGCACCTGATCGGAGATGACCCTCCCCACCTTCGGATCGAAACCGGCCAGCATATCGGCCACCAGCGGCCGGGCGGGGCTATTTCGCGTCGTGCCCGCCGCCGTCATCCGCGCCAGCAGGCTGGCCCCGAACAGCCGATAGAGCAGCGTCACGGCCGGACCGGATATGGCCGGCAGGTCGAGCGACCAGGACGTGCCGAAGGTGCTGAACGTGGCAAAGCGCGCGCCATGGTCCGCGAGCATATGCAGCGCCAGGATGCCGCCCAGCGAATTGCCCACCCAATGCACGCGCTCGGCCCCGGCATGATCGAGCAGCGCCACCAGATCATCAGCCATCACGGCAATAGTGAACCCCTCCGCGGGATACCCCGTCGGCGCCGCCGACAATCCGTGCCCCCGCAGGTCCGGCACCAGCACCCGAAAACCCTGGCCGGCGAAGAAAGCCGCATCGGCCAGGAACTGGCGGCCATTGGCGCCCAGTCCATGACACAGCACCACTACCGGAGCGCCGCGCTCGCCGAATGCCCGATAGGCCAGGCTGGTGCCGTCACCCGCTGCGAAACGGTGCTGCGTCCCGGACGCGCCCTGAAGATCATGCATTGCCGATGAGAATTCCCGCCGCGAAAACCAGTGAGCCCCCCAGCACCACCTGCAACACGGCCCGCCAGAATGGCGTCTGCATGTAGCGGTTCTGGATAAAGGCAATGGCCCACAGTTCCACGAGAACAATGGCGATGGCAACCGTGGTGGCGGTGGTGAAGTCGGCGATGAGATAGGGCAGCGCATGGCCCAGCCCGCCAATCGCCGTCATGATGCCGGCGGCCAGTCCCCGCTTGATGGGCGAGCCGCGCCCGGTCAGCTTGCCGTCGTCGGAAGCCGCTTCGGTAAAGCCCATGGAAATGCCGGCGCCGATCGCCGCGGCGAGCCCGACCAGGAATGTCTGGTGCGTATCGCCCGTGGCAAAGGCCGCGGCAAATACCGGGGCCAGCGTCGACACCGAACCATCCATCAGCCCGGCCAGCCCCGGCTGCACATAGGTCAGCACGAATTGCCGATGCGCCTCGGTGGATTCGCTGTCACGCCCCTCGGCCCCAAGCACCCTGGCATCGATCTTGTCGGCGGCATCGGCATGCTTGCGCTCCTGCGCCGCGAGGTCACCGAGCAGCTTGCGGATACCGGCATCGGTGGCCTGCTTGGCCGCTTCCATATAGAAGCGATAGGCCCCCTCCTCCATCTCCCACACCTGCTGGCGCACCGCTTCGAGCGTCAGCGTCTTCATCAGCCACAGCGGCTTGCGCGGCACGAAACCGCGCACATGCTCGCGCCGAATGGGCACCAGCCGCTTGCCAAAACGCTCGACATAAAGATCGAGCAGCCGCCGCCGATGCTCGTCCTCCTCGGCCGCCATGGCTTCGAATAAGGCCGCCGAGCCGGGATAGGTCTCGGCCAGCCGCGTGGCAAATTCGGAATAGATGCGCCCATCCTCCTCCTCGGCCGCCACCGCCAGCGACAGGATTTCCCGCTCGGACAGGGAAGAAAAGGCGCGGCGGGCATCGGGGCGGAGAGAAAACATGGCGCTTCACACTTTGGAATGGTTCTAAACAATTATTAGAACCATTCTAATGTGTTGGCAAGAGTGCGTGATGCAAGAAGGGGTTGGCGAACCCCAGCCGGATGTCCGGGCTCTTTCCCTTCTCCCCTCGTGGGAGAAGGTGCCCGAAAGGGCGGATGAGGGGGCGCCGAGTTATCCGCTGGCGTTGAAGCATGACAGAGCGCAGCCCCCTCACCCGGAAATCCGCTGAACGCGGATTTCCACCCTCTCCCACAAGGGGAGAGGGTCGGACCGCCTCATGCATCCAAAGTCACACGCTCCGCGAGGAGGAGGAAGGCAACTAAACCAGCATCGACTGCTGTGCAAAGATCGCCGCCATCGCCCCATGCGAACTCGCCAGCGTCACCGACGCCATCGGATTGGCCAGGTCTCCCGCCGCATAAATGCCCTTCACGCTGGTCTCGCGTCGGTCATCCACCTTGAGCGCAATGCCGACAGGCGTATCCACCACCTCCAGCCCCAGAGCCTCATGGAGGTTCGCCGAGGGCCGGTTACGTGGACGGGCAAACAACACATCCACCGCCACGGCCCTGCCCGTATCGAGATTGACGCTGGAAAGCCGCCCCTCCACATGGGCAATTTCGCTGATCCTGCCATCGACAACAGGCACATTGCGGCGCGCCAGGTCCGCCCGCTCGTCGGCGGAAATCTCATGCCCATCGGCAAACAGCGTCAGCCGGTCGGTCCAGTCATGAAACAGCGACACCGCATGCAGACTCTGCGGCCCGCCATAGACCAGCCCCCCAATGCTGCCCCGCCACTTCGAACCCGTCGCAATAGGGGCACGGCACGATGGACTTGCCCCAGCATTCGGCAAAGCCCGGTATGTCGGGCATCTGGTCGCTCACCCCATAGCTGAGCAGCAGGCGACGCGCCCCGAGGCTTTCCCCGTCATCAGTCAGTACCGAAAAATCGTCCAGCGCCCCGCTGACGCTGTCGGCTCGGGCCTTGACCAGCTTGACCGTGGGATAGCGCGCCAACTGCTGGCGCGCCTGCGCCAGGATGTCCAGCGGCGGCTTGTGGTCATGCCCGAGCAGGCCATGCGAATGCCCGGCAAAGCGATTACGCGGCAATCCGGTATCGAGCACCGTGACCTTGCGCCGGGCGCGGCCGAGCTGCAAGGCACCGGCCAGGCCGGCAAAGCTGCCGCCGATGATGATGACGTCATCCATGATGATGGGCTCCGTGATGTGGATGAAGGGGATTGGGCGTGGCCTGCCGCGCGATATCGTCGAGCGACACCCGCTCCAGCCGCGCCGCCAGCAGCGCTTCGGCATCGGCCAGGAAGTCGCCCATCACCGAATTGACCGTGCGGACGATGCCACACTGGATATCGCCCGGATCGCTTTCGGTGCGGATCAGCAGGCTCTCCCCCATGGCGGCATAGACCTGGCGCAGGCTGATCTCGGCGGCGGGCCGCAACAGGCGCCAGCCGCCATCATGTCCCTTGCTGGCCGCGACGATGCCGGCCTCGCGCAATGTGCCCAGCACCCGGCGCACCACGACCGGATTGGTCATCAGGCATTGGGCAAGGGTGGTTGATGTGATCGCCTCCTCCGGCTGCTTGTGCAGATGGACGAGCGCATGAAGGGCGAGCGAAAGGCGGCTGGAACGTTTCATGTAACTTTTATTGTTACATTGCTCGAGCTTGTCAACCCTGATCCTGCTTCGCGCTTTCGCCGCACGGACGGGATGCTATGTTGGCCCCATCTGCGGTCGACCGGGAGGATGAATATGAAGACGCTGCTTGCTGCCATGCTGATCACAATGGCAACCGGCTCGGCCGCCTTGGCCTTCGACGCCGATACCCAGGCCATCATCGACCGGCACAAATCCGGCAAGCTCGTCGCTATCAATGACGTCGCCACGCTGATGCGCTCCAGCGCGCAATGGTGCTACCTCAACCAGGACCACACCTGCGCCTGGACCGACATCTATCTCGACGTCACCGATACCGGCGCCACTTTCGAAATCGGCAATGCCTGGGATGCCGATACCAATATCGTCTTCACCGACCAGGGCGTATTCGAGGACGACCGCTATATCTGCGAAACCGATCACGACTGGGTGCCCAGCGTCCGCGCCACGCGCCGCAGCGATGGCAGCACCATCGACGGCCGCCTGCTCTGGGACCTCAAATCCGACATCTACGCCATCCGCGCCGGCGACATCCAGAACTGCTTCGATTACCTCTACCTGCGCTCCGACCCCGACTACGAGCAGATCACCCTGCTGCAGCGCCAATATGTCGATGGCGTCCACGACGAAACCCGCGACGTCGAAGTCACCCTCCACATGAACTCCGAAGACGCCGCCGGCCTCTCCTGGCGGTGGTGAGGCATCTCTTTCTTCCCTTCTCCCCTTGCGGGAGAAGGTGCCCGAAGGGCGGATGAGGGGTCCTGCGCAGGGGCAGGGCAACATCGCGCCAAGCCCCCGATCTGTTCCTCCCCTATCAGGGGGAGGCTAGAGGGGGTATCCAACGAAAACCCTAAATCCGCCCATCCCGCAATGACGTCGCCAGCGGCTCCGGCCGCGTCACCGGCGTCTTGATATCCACGGTCCGCCCCTCGGCCGAAGCCGTGGCAAACGCCTCCATCACCTCGAGCACATGCAGCGCCAGATCGCCATTGGCGCGGTGCGGCCGATTGTCGAGAATGCCCTGCGCCATGTCGGCCACCCCGAGCGAGCGGTAATTGCCATCCGCATAGGGCTGGGTCACCTCAACCTTGGTCCATTCCTCGTCCTTGCCGCGCTTGCGGATTTCCACATCCCCGCCGAAGAAGTTCGGATCGGGCACGATCAGGCTGGCTTCGGTGCCATAGAGTTCGAGCGGCACATGCTTGTGCGCCGGCACATCGAATGACAGCGTGACCTGCACGATGGCGCCATTGGCAAAGCCCAGCGAAGCGGTGGCATGGGTATCGACATGCACATCCATCACCTGCCCCTTCTTGGGCTCGGACAATACCGGGCGCTGGTTGCGCAGCCGCGAACTCATGGCCGAAACGCGCGCCACCGGCCCGAGCAGGTTCACGAGGTCGGTGATGTAATAGGGCCCCATATCGAGCACCGGCCCGCCCCCGATATCATAGTAGAAGGCCGGATCGGGGTGCCAGGCTTCATGGCCGGGGCACTGGAAGAAGCCGGTGCCACCGACCAACTGCCCGAGCACGCCGCTATCCACCACCGCCCGCGCCTGCTGGTGCGATCCGCCCAGGAACGTATCGGGCGCCGAGCCGATGCGCAGGCCCGCCTTGTTGGCGGCATCGAGCAGCTTGCGCCCTTCGGCATAGGTGATGCCGAGCGGCTTTTCGGAATAGACATGCTTGCCCGCGGCCAGCGCCTTGAGCCCCACATCGACATGCGCCCGCGGAATGGTCAGGTTGACGATGAGCTGGATCTCGGAACTGCCAAGCATCTCGTCGATGCTCATGGCCTGGAGTCCGAATTCACCGGCCCGCGCCTGCGCAGCCTCGGGGCGCATATCGGCCAGGCCCTTGATATCGAGAACGGGGAAGCCGGCCATGGCCTCGTGGCCCAGCATGGCCCTGAGATAGGCCGACGAAATGTTGCCGGTGCCGATGAAGCCGACACCGAGGCGCTTGGTGGTCACAGCGCGATCCTCCCTGACGTACGTACTGCAAACTAGCGAGGAGAATCGCGCCGCACCAGCCGGTCAGGCCAATTTATTTGGATCACGCAGAATTTGCCGCCAACCATGCCGGATCGGGCTCGATCGGCGTGATGATGTCGAGCAGGATGCCATTGGGATCGCTGGCAATGAAGTGGCGCTGGCCGAAGACTTCGTCGCGTAAGGGCTGGGCAATGGCCAGCGTCCCACCCGAAAGCCGGGCATATTCGGCCGCGGCATCCTCCACATAAAAACTCAGGATCACATTCCGGCTGGGGCCGCGCGCCGCCTCCGGAATCGAGTCGTGGTCCTGGTGGATCAGCGCAATCTCGAACGGATGCTCCGAGGCGGCGCGCAACTGCACATACCAGTCGCTCGAAAAGATGCGGGTGAAGCCCAGAATGGTTTCGTAGAACCGGGCCGTGGCCTCGACGTCACCGACCTGGATGAGGGGATAAAGGCTGCTGGTCTGCATGGGAAACTCCTTGTTTCGCGCTCACATTCAAGATACAAACTGCATGTATGTATCTTGAATTAACATACAGGCTGTATGTATGCAAGTAGAATCGAGACGAACCCAGGCCGAGCGTCGCGCCGAGACGCGGGGCCTGCTCCTGACGGCAGCGCGAAAGCTCTTTGCCGAGCGCGGTTTTGCCGAAACCGGCACGCCCGATATCGTGGCCGCGGCCGGGGTGACGCGCGGCGCGCTCTACCACCACTTCGCCGACAAGACGGCCCTCTTCGCCGCTGTGGTCGAGGCCGAACACGCCGCCGTAGCCCAGGGCATCGAAGCCGCCGGCGACGCCATGCCGACCGATCCGGTTGCCGCCCTGCTGGCTGGCGGCAACGCCTTTTTCGCCGCCATGCGCGACGAGGGCCGGCGCCGCATCCTGCTGGTAGATGCCCCCGCCGTGCTCGGCCGCGCCGCTTTGGACGAGATCGACGCGCGCCATGGCTTGGAAACCCTGGTCTGCGGCCTGCGCGACGCCATGGATGCCGGCGCCATCCGCCGCCTCCCCGTCGAGCCCCTGGCGCAACTCTTCGGCGCCCTCTTCGACCGCGCCGCACTGGCTCCGGTGGAGCGACAGGCAGAATTCCAGCAGGCGATGGCCGCCATGGTGGAAGGGTTGAGGGCCTAGCGTGCACCTATCGCCGGCGCGTTCGGCCCACCCCCACCCTTGATCCCTCCCCACAAGGGGGAGGGAGACGATGAACACCAGCGCTTCAGCCGGCGCCTTCCTCCCCTCGATGGGGAGGGATTGAGGGTGGGGTGACGGGAGCCACAGAACCGAGGCAAGCCTCACCTACGGGAAGCAACGGCATCGCCCTTACGTCGGCATCACCTATTCGAAATAATCGGGATGATCGTCGATCGTCTGCGTCAGCAACACTTCGGCCCGCGCCAGATGGCTCCGCATCGCCGCCTCCGCACCCGCCACATCGCCATCAGCCACCGCCGCGGCAATCGCCTTGTGCTCGCTGATCGCCACCTGCGACGACGACACGCCCAGCGTCAGGTAGCGCACCCGGTCGAGCTGCATCTTGTGGTCGTCGATCAGTTGCCACGCATATTCCACCCCCGCCAGCCGCGCCAGCGTGCGGTGGAACAGCTCGTCCAGCGTATGGAAGCGCCGGCTGTCATTGGCATTCGACGCCGCTTCCTGCTCGGCAATGAGTTCGCCCAGCACCGCCTTGGCCTCGCCCGGATGGCTCGCCACCCGGCGGATGATCTCGACCTCGATGCTCTCCCGGATGAACCGGCTCTGCCGCACGCCCTCGGGCGAGATTTTCTTGACCACCGTGGCCCGCTTGGGCCGGATCAGCAGCAATCCCTGCTGCGCCAGCCGGATGAAGGCCTCGCGCACGGGCTGCCGCGACACGCCATAGCGGCCGGCAATATCGCTCTCGGAAATCACGTCGCCGGGCTTCAGCGCCATGGTCACGATATCGTCGCGCAGCGCGCCGACGACGCGCAGCGCCATGGTCTCCTCACTCGCTTCGAGCACGCTGGCCACTTCTCCTGATTCCCCTCCCCGACCATGTGCCGGATATCTGTTCGACTGATCCTGTAGTTTGCCAACTTCCACAGGAATCTGCCCCGGAAGCCCCGGCCGCCACCCCTTGATGCGGTGACCGAAAGAAAATAGTGCCTTCCGCTAATCTTGTATGGTAGATGCATTCTCGGCGCTCGTCCATGGGCGCGCTATTGCATCGAGACCGGAGAAAGATCGAATGGCCAAGACCTACGCGCTCGTGGGAACAGGGGGTCGGGCACGGATGTTCTATCAGGCCATCCTGGGGCCGCATCGTGAACATTCCCGTCTCGTCGCGCTCTGCGACACCAATCAGGTGCGCATGGACTACACCAACCGGGTCATCGAGCAGGAACTGTCCGGCCAGCCGGTCCCGACCTACAAGGCCGCCGATTTCGCCGCCATGATTGCCGAAACGAAACCCGACACGGTCATCGTCACCTCCATCGATCGCACGCATCACAAATACATCATTGCCGCGCTCGAAGCCGGTTGCGACGTCATCACCGAAAAGCCGATGACCACCGATCCCGAAAAGTGCCAGGCCATCCTCGACGCCGTCGAACGCACCGGCAAGCAGGTCCGCGTCACCTTCAATTACCGCTACGCCCCGCACAATTCCGCCCTGCGCGAGCTTGTCGCGTCAGGCGCCATCGGCACCCCCACCTCGGTGCATTTCGAATGGCTGCTCGATACCCGCCACGGCGCCGACTATTTCCGCCGCTGGCACCGCGACAAGCGCAATTCCGGCGGCCTCATGGTCCACAAGTCCACGCACCATTTCGACCTGGTCAATTTCTGGCTCGGCAGCCAGCCCGACACGGTCTTCGCCATGGGCGACCTCAAATTCTACGGCCGCGCCAATGCCGAGGAGCGCGGCGTCTTCACGCCCTATACGCGTACCACCGGCGTCGAGGCCGCCAAGAACGACCACTTCGCCATCGACCTGACCGCCAACCCCGTGCAGAAGGGCCTCTACTGGGACGGCGAAAAGGAAGACGGCTACCAGCGCGACCAGAACGTCTTCGGCGACGGCATTTCCATCGAGGATACGATGAATGTCATGGTCCGCTACCGCAACAAGGCGGTCATGACCTATTCGCTCTATGCCTATGCCCCCTGGGAAGGCTTCAACGTCGCCATCAACGGCACCGGCGGCCGGCTCGAACTGATGGTGCGCGAGACCTCCTACATCAATGCCGGCTCCACCTCGACAGCCGAAGGCGCCGCCAAGGGCGTCGATCTCTATCACTTCCCCCTGCATGGCGAAGCGCGCGTCGTCCCGATCAAGGCCGGCGAAGGCGGCCATGGCGGCGGCGACAAGATCATGCTCGAGGAAATCTTCGGCAACGCCACCCCGCGCCCCGGCTACGGCGCCAACCACCGCGACGGCGCCCTCTCCATCCTGACCGGCATCGCCGCCAACCAGTCCTTCGCCACCGGCCTGCCGGTGGATGTGAAGACGCTGGTCAAGCTGTAGGGCTCTACACTTACCCCGCCCACAAAACGTCTCCCCATCCACAAGGGGAGTGTTGAATGCATGAGCCCTCTGCCCCTCTCCCCTCGTGGGAGAGGGTGGAAATTCGCGTTCAGCGGATTTCCGGGCGAAGGGGCTGCGCTCACCTATGATTCAATGCAGGCAGGAAACTCGGCGCCTCCTCATCCGCCCTTCGGGCACCTTCTTCCACGAGGGGAGAAGGGAGGGCGCTCAGCGCAGGATGATATCGAATGAAACTCGAAATGCGCCCATGCGCCTCCCTCCCCATGATGGGGAGGGACCGAGGGTGTGGTGGGGCCACACACTCGAAAGTCTCGGAAGCCCCTACTGCGCGAACGGCACCGACGCCGTCAGCACATTGCCCGAATTGTTGAACTCCACCTCGAAGTCCACGGTAATATTGCCGTTGACCAGCAAGATCCGCGAACCGATGCGCACATCGCTGCCGCCGCGGTCCTTCTGCTGTTCCTTGAGGTCGAAGCTGATCTGCCCCGCCCGCTGCTGCCCGATGGCCAACCCGGTAAACCCGGCATTGGAGCTCATCGCCGCCTCGTAGCGCTTCGCGTCCTCGTTATAGGCGATGGTGCCGCTGATCGAGAGCGTCGCATTCACCAGCGCGCAGCGCCCGGTATAGTTCACCTTGGCCTGGTTGCCCTTGGCGATGGTCAGTCGGCAGCGGAACGGCTCGGGCCTGTCCCCGCCCACCAGCGCGCCCTCGCCCTGCCAGTTGCCGATATAGGATTCGAGCAAGGCCACTTCTCCGGCCGCCTGTGCCGGCGCCAGCCCCCCGAATGACATCGACAACAATACGACGCCTATTCCCCACCACGTCTTCATCGCAAAAAGCACCCTCCTGCTGCCCCGTGACATCAGATTCTGTTTATGTCTGCCAGTGCAGAGATATCGAAGCCAATAGAAATCTGACACATCTGACGCAGTTGTTACGATTTCGCTACTGACTGGGCGTTACAAATCACGGCCAATGGGCAGTCGGGCTCATCGACGCCAAAAGGGGGACTGGGTGACTACGGACGCACCGATCATTGATGCAAGGGACGTGACCTATAGCCTGGAGGTCGCCGGCCGTCCGCTCCACATCCTCAAGGGCGTCAGCCTGCGCGTCGCGCCGGCTGAGGTCGTCGCCATTGTCGGCCCCTCGGGCAGCGGCAAGACATCGCTGCTCATGCTGCTGGCGGGGCTCGAACGCGCCACGTCAGGCACGGTCACGGTCAATGGCGCCGAGCTGGGCACCCTCAACGAAGACGACCTGGCCCGCTTCCGCCGCAAGACGCTGGGCATCGTCTTCCAGAGCTTCCACCTCATTCCCTCGCTGGCCGCGCATGACAATGTGGGCCTCGCGCTTGAAATCGCCGCGCCCGAACTCACCCAGGCGCAGATCCGTGAAAAGGCCGCCGCCGCCCTCGCCGCCGTGGGCCTGGCCGACCGGCTCGATCATCGCCCCTCGGCTTTGTCGGGTGGCGAGCAGCAGCGCGTCGGCCTCGCCCGCGCCATGGTCGCCAATCCGCCGCTCCTGCTGGCCGACGAACCCACCGGCAATCTCGACCAGAAGACCGGCGCCCTCGTCGTCGAACTGATGTTCGACCTCGCCCGCAAGCAGGGCACCGCCGTCCTGCTTATCACCCACGACCCGGCCCTTGCCGCCCGCGCCGACCGCGTCTTCACCATGACAGCCGGTGAATTGACCGAAACGACGGGGCAAAAGTGATGGGCGCCTTCTGGGGCGCCGTCCGCATCGGCCTGCTCGATATGCGCGGCGACCTGCGCCGCTTCCTGCTGCTCGTGGTGTGCCTCGCCGTCGGTACCGCGCTGATCTCGGGCGTCAATTCCGTCGGATCGAGCATCACCCGCGCCATCGATGACGGCGCTGCCGAACTGATGGGCGGCGATGTCGAACTCTCCCGCGCCGACCGCCTCGCCACATCGGACGAACTGGCCACCATGGCCGGTTTCGGCACCATCTCGACCATTGTGGATACCAATCTGCGCGCCGAATCCCCCGCCGGCGACGCCTTTGTTGATCTTTCCGCCATCGGCCCCACCTACCCCCTGCTCGGCCGCGTCCTGAGCCCGCAACTGCCGGACGGTGCTTCGCTCTACGACCGCCTCGCCACCAGTGACGATATGCCTGGCGCCTTGCTCGATCCCATCCTGCTCGATCAGCTTGGCCTCGCCATCGGCGACAGCTTCCGCCTCGGTGGCACCGATTTCGAGGTGCGCGGCACCTTGACCAAACTGCCCGACGGCCCGGTGCGCGGCTTCCGCCTCGGCCTCACCGCGCTGGTCACCGACCAGGGCTTCGCCGCCGTCTCCGACCGCACCTCGCCTTTGCCGGGCCTCGGCACCTGGTTCCGCTACAAGCTCCTGCTCAATGACCGGGATGCCGAAGCCGGCAAGGCCGCGCTCGAATCCGGTTTCGCTGATAGCGGCTGGACCGTCCGCTCCGCCCGCGATGGGCTAGGCGACATGGTGCGCTACTACGATCTCTTCATGCGCTTCCTGGTCATTGTCGGCCTCGGCTCGCTGCTCATCGGTGGGGTCAGCGTCTGGACCGGCATGCAGGCCTATATCGCCGAGCGCGCCAGCGTCATCGCCATCCTGCGCTCCATGGGCGCCACGAGAGGGCGCATTTTCATCCACTTCTTCGCCCAGGTCGCCGCCCTCGCCGCGGTCGGCGTCGGCATTGGCCTCGTCATCGGGGGCGGCGCGGCCTTCGCCGTCCTGCCCATTATCGGCCGCGCCGTGGGCATCGACCTCGCCGCCACCATCCATGTCCAAGCCCTCGCCGTGGCCGCTGCGGCAGGCCTCGTCACCGCCTTCGCCTTTGCCTATCTGCCTTTGCAGCAGGCCCAGACCATTCGCCCGGTCCTGCTGTTCCGCTCCAAGGGCCTGTCTGCCCCGCCGGTCGATTGGGCCGCGCTCCTCCTCTCCTGGCAGGTCGTCCCGCTCATCGCCGCCGCCCTGGCCTTCTTCCTCCTCGCCTGGCTCATGACCGGGGATGCCGTGCTGGTCGCCGCCTTCGGCCTCGCCGCCGCCGCCGCCGCCGTGGTCTTTCAACTCTTCATCCGCGCCATCCAGCTCGCGCTCGCCCGCCTGCCCGAGCCGCGCGCCCGCATTCCGCGCCATGCTCTGCGCGCCATTTCCGGCTCCGGCCAGAATGCCGCTTCGGTCGTCGTCTCGGCTGGCATGGCGCTGGCCATGCTCGTCGTCGTCCTCGTCCTGCAGGCCAATCTGCGCCAGGAATTCCTCGGCGCCTCGGCCTTCGACGTGCCGACCCTGGTCGCCTCCGACCTCTTCCCGGACGAAGTCGAGTCCCTCGCCGCCATTGCCGGCGAAGGCACCGATATTGTCCGCTTCGTCGCCACCCCCATGCTGCGCGGCGCCCTGACCGAAATTGCCGGCCAGCCCGCCGAAACCGTCCGCACCAACGGCCCCGAAGCCACTTTCCTGCTGGCCGGCGAAGTGCCCCTCACCTTCCGCGCCGAGCTGCCCGCCTCCTCCCGCGTCACCTCGGGTGAATGGTGGCCATCGGACTATGCCGGCCCGGGCCTCGTCTCCCTGCACCAGAGCCTGCGCTCCGGCCTCGGCGTCGATCTCGGCGACACCTTGACCTTCACCATTTTCGGCGAAGAGGTCGCCACCACGATCGCCTCCTTCCGCGATTACTCCTGGCAGGGCGGCATCGACTTCCTCGCCACCTTTTCCCCCGGCGTCATCGAGAGCTATCCGACCACGCTCTTCGCCGCCGTCACGGCCGCACCCGGCCGCGAGGAGGCCGTCGAACGCCAGCTCGCCGCCGACTTCCCCGACCTGCGTTTCATCGCCATCGGCGATACCCTCAAGCAGATCACCGACGCACTGAGCCAGCTCTCCTTCGCCGCCGTCCTGGTCGGCGGCCTTGCCGTCGGCAATGGCCTGCTCGTCCTCGTCGGCAGCCTCTCCACCGGCCGCCGTCAGCGCGAGGCCGATACCGTCATATCAAAGGTCCTCGGCGCCACCCGCTTCGAGCTCATGGCCACCGCCTTCACGCAATATCTGATCCTGGCCTTCCTCGCCGCCATCCCCGCCATCCTCCTCGGCATTGGCCTCGGCTGGCTGGTCAGCATGGTCATGCTCAATGTCGACTTCACCCTCAACCTCGACGCCCTCCTCGTCGTCATGGCTGTCGCCATAGCCATCACCGCCCTGCTCGGCGCCCTGACCATTTTGCGCGCGGCTTCGGCCCGACCGGCGAGACTGCTCCGGGATTTGTAGGATGGTTCCACAAGAGTGGAACCCACCCTCCCCCTTTGTGGGGAGGGAAGCGAGATAGGACTTAGCGTTTGCTAAGTCCGTTGAATCGAGCAGGGTGGGGGTATCTCTCCACATACGCACTGGTTGAGAGACCACCCCCACCCTTGATCCCTCCCCACAAGGGGAGGGAGACGACTGCAGCTTCAGCGCTCATCATCCCAAAACCCTAACAAATTCCGTCTTGTATGGAAGAACCTCCATCCTAACCCCTTGCCCATCCATCATTATTTCCGCATCCCAAATTTTATGATTGACGCCGCTCCCCGCGCTTGCCAATCTTGCGCCATCTGAGCGGGAACAATCCCCCAGGATCGGCCGGAGACACGTCATGGGCCCGCGGGCCCAGCCAGGGTATGTGGTCAAGCGTGAGCTACGCGGTATGTCTTCGGTCTGACCGTTCAACCAACGGACCGATGCTCGTATCGACCTTCTGAGAGACCCGCAAAATCGATCTCAACCGTGCGGTCGCGGTTGGCGGGACGGTCTTCACCCTCACCCCAGCTTCTCCGCACGATGACCCGGAAACCGGGCACGCGGGAGGCGAATATGAACGACCAGCAGCCATGCACGGATATGGAACGCTATCTGTTCGATCTGAACGGCTATCTCGTCGTCCCCAATGCCCTTTCCGCCGAAGAACTCGCCGCCTGCAACGCCACCCTGGATGATTGCAAGGACTTCGTCGGCAGTGAATTCCGCGGCCATGTCTACCTGCATAACGATCCTGCCCGCCAGGAAGGCATCATGCTACAGCAGATGTACGAAGCCGGCACCGTCTGGGAAAAGATGATCGACCACCCCTCCTGGTTCGCCAAGGCCGTCCACTTCATCGGCGCCGACGACCCCGAGAATTTCGACGGCCATCACGGCCCTGCCTTCATCGACGAATGTTTCGCCACCATTCGCGGTCCCGGCCAGGCCCTGCGGCTGCATTCCGGCGGCCATATGGGCACCATCCGCACGCAATACCGCTTCCATGCCGGCAAGTTCCATTGCGGCCAGGTCAATGTCCTCATCGCGCTGAACGATATCGGCCCCGGCGATGGCGCCACCATGGTCATTCCCGGCAGCCACAAATCCAACCTGCGCCACCCCCAGACCGTCGCCCTCGACAAGCGCGACGAACAGACTTCGGTCGATGGTGTGGTCGGCGCCGTGGAAGTCCATCTCAAGGCCGGCGATGCACTGATTTTCGTCGATGCCATCATGCATGGCGCCGCCCGCCGCGTGAATCCGGGCGAGCGCCGCATGACCGTCTATCGCTACGGCCCGAGCTGGGGCTATTTCCGCCACCGCTTCGTGCCCAGCCCCGAACTGCTCGCCCGGCTGACGCCCCGCCAGCGCCAGATCGTCATGCCGCACCAGCCACCCATGGTGGCCAACGCATGACTGATAACCCATAGCCTGTCACTCCGCAGGCTGCCGCGCCGGGCAGTCTCCAGGCATCTCTCCCGGGTCCGGCGCGGCCACTGATATCAGCCTTCGGGAGGCAAAGAGGTACGTAAGTCGGCAGCGCAGGGGGAGGGAACCGCAGCACTGCCAGCAATGCTCAACAGGGAGGACACCATATGAGCAGACTGAATCGCAGAACCTTCATGACCAAGGCGGGCGCCGCCGCCGGCTCCGTCGCCGTGCTTTCGGCCCTCGGCCCCCAGGCCTTCGGCCAGGACAAGCAGGTCCGCCACTTCTGGTGGGGCAACCCGGAGCGCGACAGGCGCACCTTCGCCGTCATCGACCTCTATAATTCCAAGAATCCCGGCACGGTCGTGTCAGGCGAAACCCTCGGCTTTGACGATTATTTCACCAAGCTGACCACCCAGATCGCCGGCGGCAACATGCCCGACGTGATCCAGCAGGGCTATGGCGTGCTATTCGAATATATCGCCAATGGCGCCGTCGTCCCGCTCGACGACTATGTCGGCAACAGCCTCGATATCAGCAAGATCGACCAGTCGGCCATTGATGCCGGCACCGTGGACGGCAAGTTCTATGCCCTCTCCATCGGCGCCAATTCCCACATGGCCATCTACAATTCCCGCCTCTTCGAGGCAGCCGGCATCGTCCCCGGCGAGGATTTCGACCCCTATGGCTATACCTATGACGACCTCGCCCGCATCGGCGCCCAGGTCAAGGAAGCCACCGGCGTCCCCGGCACCGACGACAACACCGCCGATTACCAGAACTTCTCCGACTTCATCGCCCAGAAGGGCGTCAAGATGTTCAACCCGGACGGCACCTATGGCGCCACCCAGGAAATCGTCGAGGAATACTGGTCCATCTGGCAGACCATCCGCGATGCCGGCGCCACCCCTCCGGGACCGGAATCCGCGGGCCTGGCCGGCGTGGCCGATCTCAGCCAGCTCGGCGTCGTCACCGGCAAGTCCGCCATGTCCTACCTTTGGAGCAACCAGCTCGTCGGCGCCCAGGGCCTGATGGAGGACACGCTCGGCGTCGCCATGTACCCCAATACGCCGGCCATGGTCCCCGGCTCGATCGTCCAGCCGAGCCAGTTCATCTGCCTCACCCGCGACAGCGTCGATCCCGAAGCCGCCACCGCCTATATGAGCGCCTTCGTCAACGACCTCGACATCACGGCCATTCTCGGCCTCGAACGCGGCATTCCCAGCCAGGTCGATGTCCGCGAGGCCCTGCAGCCCAACCTCTCGCCTGCCGAAGCCCTCTCGGTCGAGTTCTTCGCCGGCATCCAGGGCAAGACGGCGCCTCTCGATCCCCCGCCCCCCAGTGGCAGCAACGAAGTCGAACAGACCTTCGAGCGCGTCGCGGTGTCCGTCCTGCTGGGCGAAAAATCCATCCCCGAAGTCGCCACCGACTTCCTGGCCCAGGCCAAGGCGATTTTGGCCCGGGCCTGACACACTTCGGATGAGGTCTCAACAGACCTCATCCTGAGCCTGTCGAAGGACGAGGTCGTGGCACCATCCAGCCACGTCCTCATGGTTCGACAGGCTCACCATGAGGACTACTGAAGGGCCTTACGCCATGGAAAAATTCTTCCGACGCAATTTCGCCGGCTATGCTTTCCTGGCGCCCTGGCTCATCGGCTTCTTCCTGCTCGCCATCGGCCCCATCCTGGCCTCGCTCTGGCTGAGCTTCACCAAATACAACATCGTCCGTCCGCCCCAGTGGATCGGCCTCGACAACTATATCTACATGTTCGAGTTCGACGACCGCTTCAAGAAGGCCCTGCAGGTCACCTTCTCCTTCGTCGTCATCTCTGTGCCGGCAAAGCTCATCTTCGCCCTCGGCGTCGCCATGGCGCTCGACAAGGGCATCCGCGCCATCGGCTGGTATCGGGCCCTGTTCTACCTGCCTTCCATCCTGGGCGGCTCCATCGCCGTCGCCATCCTCTGGCGCCAGCTCTTCAATTATGACGGCGTGGTCAATTCCGCCCTGCGCCTTGTCGGTCTCGATGGCCCCTATTGGCTGGCCGATCCCAAATATTCGCTCTGGACCCTCATCGTCCTTGCGGTCTGGCAGTTCGGCTCGCCCATGCTGATCTTCCTCGCCGGCCTGCGCGCCATTCCGCAGGAACTCTACGAGGCCGCCGAGATCGACGCGGCCGGCCCGGTGCGCAAATTCTTCGCCATCACCGTGCCCCTGCTCGCCCCGGTCATCTTCTTCAATCTGGTCCTGCAGATGATCGAGGCCTTCAAGAGCTTCTCCGGCGCCTTCATCATTTCCGGCGGCAGCGGCGCCCCGCTCGACAGCCTGCTCTTCTTCACCGTCTATCTCTACGACGAAGCCTTCTCCTATCTCCGCATGGGCTACGCTTCCGCCCTCGCCTGGGTGCTGCTCCTGATCATCGCCGCCTTCACCGCCATCGCCTTCTGGACCAGCAAATACTGGGTCCACTACGAAAACGAGCGGGGGTGATGACGATGACTTCTGTGGCTCCCGTCACCCCACCCTCAATCCCTCCCCATCAAGGGGAGGGAGGCGCCAGCGCTGACGCCCGTGTTCATCGTCTCCCTCCCCCTTGTGGGGAGGGATCAAGGGTGGGGGTGAGTCCCACGCACCGGACCGATGGGGACATCCAATGACCGAAAACCCCGTCACCACCACCATCGCCGCCAGGCCGGCCTCAACCGACACCGCCGCCCTTGCCCGGGCCTACCGCGAGGCTCGCGCCCGCCGCGCCAAACGCGCCGGCCTCCTCAAGCACATCTTCCTGATCCTGACGTCCCTCATCATGATCTACCCGCTGATCTGGATGATCTCGGCCTCCTTCAAGCCCGACAACCAGATTTTCGGCAGCCTCTCGCTCTGGCCCCAGACCTTCGATTGGGACAATTACGGCCAGGGCTGGAATGCCCTCTCGGTCAGTTTCACCCGCTTCTTCCTCAACTCGACGCTGGTGACCGTGCTCTCGGTCATCGGCAATGTCATCTCCTGCTCCTTCGCGGGCTATGCCTTTGCCCGCCTCGAATTTACCGGCAAGAATATCTGGTTCGCCCTGATGATGATGACGCTGATGGTGCCCTACCACGTCGTCCTCATCCCCCAATATCTGCTCTTCCTCAACCTGGGCTGGGTCAACACCTACCTGCCCCTGATCGTACCCAAATTCCTCGCCGGCGAGGCCTTCTTCATTTTCCTCATGATCCAGTTCTTCCGCCAGCTCCCCCGCGAACTCGATGAAGCGGCCATGATCGACGGCTGCTCGCCCTTCAAGATCTACTGGGCCATCATCATGCCCTTGAGCCTGCCGGCCATGGCCACGGCAGCCATCTTCAGCTTCATCTGGACCTGGGAGGATTTCCTTGGCCCGCTCGTCTACCTAAACAAGGTCGAGGACTATACCGTCCCCCTGGCCCTGCGCATGTTCCTCAGCCAGGACGGCGCCAGCCAGTATGGCCCCATGTTCGCCATGTCGATCCTCTCCATCCTGCCCATCTTCCTCTTCTTCATCATCTTCCAGCGCCTCATCATCCGCGGCATAGCCATGAGCGGGCTGAAATGAGCAGGCGCCCCAACCACCGAGCCCCCCTTCTCCCCTTGCGGGAGAAGAGCCTGCCCCGGACGCGATCCGGGGTGCCCGAAGGGCGGATGAGGGGTCTGCGATCTCGCCACGCCCTCGTGGTACGACAAGCTCACCATGTCCCAGTAGACCTCATCCTGAGCCTGTCGAAGGACGAGGTCGTGTCACTAATGCACGTTCGACCGGAGTAGAAATGGCCTCAGTCACCCTCAGCGAAGTCCGCAAGGCCTATTCCGGCTTCGAGGTCATCCACGGTATCGATCTCGACGTCCGCTCCGGCGAATTCCTCGTCCTGGTCGGCCCCTCCGGCTGCGGCAAGTCCACCCTGCTCCGCATGATTGCCGGCCTCGAAGACATCACCGACGGCACCATTTCCATCGGCGACCGCATCGTGAACGACCTGCCCGCCTCCCAGCGCAACCTCTCCATGGTCTTCCAGAGCTACGCGCTCTACCCCCATATGAGCGTGCGCAAGAACCTCGCCTTCGGCCTGGGCAATCTCCGCATGCCCAAGGATGAAATCGCCCGCCGCGTCGCCGACGCCGCCCGCATCCTGCAGATCGAGGAACTGCTGGAGCGCAAGCCGCGCCAGCTCTCCGGTGGCCAGAAGCAGCGCGTCGCCATCGGCCGCGCCATCGTGCGCGAGCCCCAGCTTTTCCTCTTTGACGAACCGCTTTCCAATCTCGATGCCGAACTCCGCGTCCAGATGCGCGTCGAACTCGCCGGCCTCTACCAGCGCCTCGGCACCACCATGATCTACGTCACCCACGACCAGATCGAGGCCATGACCATGGCGACCCGCATCGTCGTGCTCAACAAGGGCAATGTCGAACAGGTCGGCACCCCCTTCGAGCTCTACAACTTTCCGCGCAATCTCTTCGTCGCCAGCTTCATCGGCTCCCCCCGCATGAACCTGCTCACGGCCAGCGCCGCCGATGGCAAGGCCGACATAACCGGCCTCGGCAGCATCACGCTGCCCCCAGGCGTCACCGCCACCGGCCCCCTCACCATCGGCCTCCGCCCCGAACAGCTCACCATCGACGCCTCGGGCCCCCTCACCGTCTCCGGCACCATCACCCTGGTCGAATATCTCGGCTCGGAAGTCTTCATCTACCTCCGCCTCGACACCGGCCAGACAATCCTGGTCAAGGCCCCCGGCAAGTCCACCCACCAGAACGCCGAAAAACTCACCGTCTCGCTCCACCCCGACGACGCCCACTATTTCGACGCCGAAGGCCAGCGCCTCGCCAAGACGGGCGAGGCGTAATTCCGTGGCTCCCGTCACCCCACCCTCATTCCCTCCCCATCATGGGGAGGGAGGCGCACGCCAAACGCCAGTGGTCCAATGTAGCCCCGTCCACCGGCCAGGCTTCCCTCCCCTTTGTGGGGAGGGAATGAGGGTGGGGGTTTGAACGCGCCGAGAACACATAAATCATGATCAGCCAGCCCGACCTCCTCACCCGCCTCCGCACCACCAACCTCGCCACCCGCCTCGGCCGCGACCACCCCGCTTTGGCTGAGTGGCAGTCCGCCGACGTCGCCTTCGCGTCCTCCACCCCCCGCCTAGAAGCCCGCTACGACCAGGCTGTCAGCGAACTCCTCGACTGCATCAAGCCCACCGACGTCACCGGCCCCATCCTGCATGAAGGCGGCGTCTATCACGGCTGCTGGCTCGAAAGCACCGGCACCATCAATACCGAGCTGATGGCCCGCTTCCTGCCCTCGATCGCCGCCGAAACCTATGCCGCCTTCGCCACCCACCAGCGCGAAGACGGCCTCATCCCCTACAAGATCACCCAGACCGGCCCCGCCTTCGCCCAGATCCAGCTCGTCACCCCCCTCGCCCGCTCCGTCTGGAACCACTACTGCCTAAACGGCGACCGCACCTTCCTCGCCCGCCTATACGCCGCCATGGCCCGCTACGACGCCTGGCTGGCCCAATACCGCGATACGCGCGGCACCGGCGCCGTCGAGGCCTTCTGCACCTACGATACCGGCCACGACCTTTCCGCCCGCTTCTGGCACGTCCCCGACAGCCCCTTCGGCAATGACCCGACCCGCTGCGACCCTGATAGCCCCGTCCTGCCCTTCATCGCGCCGGACCTCACGGCCAATGTCATCTGCCAGCGCCTCTACCTCGCCCGCATCGCCGCCGAACTGGGCGAAGACCCCCAGCCCTGGCGCGACAAGGCCCAGTCGAGCCTCAAGGCCCTGTTCGCCCACTGCTACGACCCGGACGACCATTTCTTCTACGACCGCGACCGCAACGGCAATCTGGTCCGCGTCCAGGCCGATGTCCTGCTCCGCGTCCTCGCCTGCGAGATCGGCGACGACGCCTTCTTCGCCGAGGCCCTCAGCCGCTACCTGCTGAACACTTCGAAATTCTTCGCCAAATACCCCTTCACGTCAGTCGCCCTGGACGATCCGCGCTTCGACCCCAATTTCGGCCAGAACTCCTGGTCCGGCCCGTCCAATTTCCTCTCCATCATCCGCGCCGCCCACGCCTTCGAGCACCATGGCCGCCATGTCGAACTGACCTGGGCGCAGATGCCGATCCTCGCCGCCCTCTTCGCCATGGACACCTTCCCCCAGACCCTGAGCCCCTTCACCGGCGCGCCCGGCTACACCGAAAGCTATTCCCCCGCGATCCTGTGCCTCCTCGACATGGTCGAACGCCTCTGCGGCATCCTCCCCCGCCCCGACGGCACGCTCTGGTTCACCGGCCTCGTCCCCCGCGAAGTCATCCACAGATACCAGGACCACCACACCGCCTATCGCCGCAAGGTCGACAGCCACACATTCGAGCTGCTCAACGACGGCATATCAGCCACCATCTACCGCGACGGCGAAAAGCGCTTCACCTTCCCCCACGGCACCCGCCTCGTCGCCACCCGCGAAGGCAACCTGCACAGCCTCATCGGCATGGTCGCCCGATCAGTGACGGGCACGATCGAAACGCCTACTGGCCCAATCCCGATCTCCATCGGCCCCAACGAAGTCGTGACGCTGCAAAACGGCACCCTCACAAGCACCCGCGAATCCAGTTTGGTGACACCAAGCTATGGCTAGAGTGGAGCCCCTCCCTCCCCCTTGTGGGGAGGGTGGCCCCGAAGGGGCCGGGTGGGGGTTCTCTCCGCGAGTCTGGTGCGTGTGACACCCCCACCCTCGATCCCTCCCCAAAAGGGAGAGGGAGTCGACTGAAACACCCGGTTCACACCACCACGCCTTTCACGAATCGCCTCCGTCAGTGCTAACAGTCTGCTAACCAATTCGACCCTCGCGTGACTCCCGATTGACCGGGACGAAACCCGCCAATCGGAGACCCGATGAAGGTAGCAATCGACATGGGCGCAACGACGGGCGCCGCGCCCGCCACGCTCGATCTCGAGGAGCTGCTGGCCACCCGTCTCCTGGTTCAGGGCAATTCGGGCTCCGGCAAGTCGCATCTCCTGCGGCGCCTGCTCGAACAATCCGCCCCCTGGGTGCAGCAATGCATCATCGATCCCGAGGGCGATTTCACAACGCTGTCAGAGCGTTACGGCCACACGGTCGTGGACGCCACCCGCACCGAGGCCGAGCTGACCCGCATCGCCGCCCGCGTCCGCCAGCATCGTGTCTCGGTCGTGCTCAACCTTGAAGGCCTTGATGTAGAACAACAAATGCGCGCCGCCGCCGCTTTCCTCGGCGGCATGTTCGATGCCGACCGCGACTATTGGTATCCCGTCCTCGTCGTCGTCGACGAAGCTCAGCTCTTCGCCCCATCGGTGGCCGGCGAAGTGTCTGACGAAGCACGCAAATTGTCGCTCGGCGCCATGACCAACCTCATGTGCCGCGGCCGCAAGCGGGGCCTCGCCGGCGTCATCGCCACCCAGCGCCTCGCCAAGCTGGCCAAGAACGTTGCGGCCGAAGCCAGTAACTTCCTGATGGGCCGCACTTTTCTCGATATCGACATGGCCCGGGCCGCCGATCTTCTCGGCATGGAAAAGCGCCAGGCCGAGCAGTTCCGCGACCTCGCCCGCGGCCACTTCGTCGCCCTCGGCCCCGCCATTTCCCGCCGCCCGCTACCGGTCACCATCGGCCCGGTCGAAACCTCGGCCCGCTCCACCAGTCCCAAGCTGACGCCCCTGCCGGAAGCCCCTGAAGATGCCGCCGAGCTGATCTTTTCCGCCTCGGCCGAAGAACAGGCCCGCCCCGTCACCCGCCGCCCGGCGCCGCCTCCGCCCCCTTCGACCAATGAGCTGCTGGCCCAGCTTTCCCGCGCCCGCCCGCCGGCCGAAGAGACCCCACAGACCCTCTTTCCCGAGATCGACGAAGCCGAGCGCGACCGCCAGATCGACGCCATCATGGCCGAACTGCTCGGCGACCCCGATGCCAGCTTCCGCACCGTCGCCGTGCTCTATCAGGATTTCCTGGTCCGCTGCCGCATCCGCCGCGTCCCCGGCGAGCCGCCCGCTCTACCGGCCTTCAAACGTCGCCTCGCCGTCGCCCGCGTCGCCCCCGATACCGAGGTCGCCCAGTCCGACGGCTGGCAACAGGCCCTGTCGCTCTCCGAAACCCTCACCGACGACGTGCAGGGCGTCTTCCTCGTCCTCGCCCAGGCCGCGCTCACGTCAGCCCCCTGCCCTTCCGACGCCACCTTGGCTCGCCTCTATGGCACCCATTCGGCCAGCCGCGCCCGGCGCCTTTTGACCTGGTTCGAGGAACGCGGCCTGCTGGTCGTGCGCCTCGATTTCCGCAACAACCGCGTCGTCGCCTTCCCCGACCTATCAGCCGAAACCGCCCCCGGCGACCCCAACGGCCCCGATGCCCTGGTGGAAGAACGCGGCGCGGCAGAATGATCCTGCCGGGATGGCGTGGCGCCATCTCCCCACCCACCAGCCGTCACCCTCGGGCCTGACCCGAGGGCTCTGCACTTACCGAACGCACAAAGTGAAACACCCTCGGGTCGAGCCCGAGGGTGGCGATTGTGTGGGACGGTGCGGAGAAATCAATCGTCCTCGACAAACACTTCCGCGCGCTTCCGCCTGATGCTCGGCAGCACCGCGATCAGCACCGCCAACAGGGCCAGGCCCAGCAGCGTCGCCGAAATCGGGCGGTGCAGGAAGATCATCGGATCGCCGCGCGAAATGATCATCGCCCGCCGCAGATGCTCTTCCAGCAGCGGCCCCAGCACGAAGCCCAGCAACAGCGGTGCCGGCTCGCAGCCGAAGCGGATCAGCAGGTAGCCGAGGATGCCGAAGAAGGCGATCGCATAGATGTCGTAGATGTTCTGGTTGATCGAGAATGTCCCGATGCACGCGAACAGCACGATGGCCGGAAACAGCACGCGATAGGGGATGGAGAGCATTTTCACCCACAGCCCCACCAGCGGCAGGTTGAGGATGACCAGCAGCAGGTTGCCCACCCACATCGAGGCAATGATGCCCCAGAACAGGGCCGGCTGTTCATTGATGACATTGGGGCCGGGCGTGATGCCCTGCAGGATGAACGCCCCGATCATCAGCGCCATCACGGGATGGGCCGGAATGCCCAGCGTCATCAGCGGAATGAAGCTGGTCTGTGCCGCCGCATTATTGGCCGATTCCGGTCCGGCGACGCCCTCGATGGCCCCCTGCCCGAACTCTTCGGGCGTTTTGGAGAGCCGCTTTTCCACCGAATAGGAGGCAAAGGACGAAAGGATATGTCCCCCGCCCGGCAGGATGCCGAGGATCGAGCCGAGCCCTGTACCGCGCAGGATGGGCATGACGATGCGCTTGACGTCATCCCTGGTGAGCCAGAGGTTGGTCACCGCCTTGACCCCAACTTCGCGCTCCTTCTCGTTTTCGAGATTGCGCAGGATTTCGGCGATACCGAACACGCCCACCGCCACGGCCACGAAGTTGAGGCCCCCGAACAATTCGCGCACCCCGAAGGTGAAGCGCGGCGTGCCGGTATAGATATCCTGGCCCACCATGCCCAGCAGCAGTCCGAGCACGATCATGCCCAGCGCCTTGAGGATGGAACCATGCGCCAGCGCAATGGAGACCAGCAGGCCCAGCACGATCAGCGAGAAATATTCCGGCGCCCCGAAATTGAGCGCCGCCCGCGCCAGCGGCGGAGCGAAGAAGGCCAGTAGCAGCGTCGCTACCGAACCGGCGAAGAACGAGCCGATGGCCGCCGTGGCCAAAGCCGCGCCGGCGCGGCCCTTGCGGGCCATCTGGTAGCCGTCGATGGCCGTGACCGCCGAAGAACTTTCCCCAGGCAGGTTGATCAGGATGGCGGTGGTCGAGCCGCCGTACTGGGCGCCGTAATAGATGCCTGCCAGCATGATCAGCGCCGTTTCCGCATTGAGCGAAAAGGTGATGGGTAGCAGCATGGCGATGGTGGCCGTCGGCCCGATGCCGGGCAGCACGCCCACCAGCGTGCCCAGCAGCACGCCGATGAAACAGTAAAGGATATTGACCGGATCGAGCGCGACCGAAAAGCCGAGAGCGAGAGAGGATATGAGGTCCATCTATGGTCTCCCGGCCTAGAAGCGCAGCCACGGACCGACCCAGGGCACCAGCAGCCCCAGTCCGACCACGAAGATCAACATGCACAGCACGCACAGTCCCACGCTGATCACCAGCGACGAGAGCAGCGAGTTGCGGCTGCTCGAAAGCGCCGTCGCCAGCCCGGAAATCAGCACCACGGGAATGAAGCCCAGCCCGCGTATGGTCGCGGCAAAGAACAGGATCGTGCCCAGCACCAATACGATGCCGCGCCACGGCCAGGCCGGAGGTGCCTCGGCATCCGGCTTGCCGATGCCCTTGGCCGCCACGGCCACGCCCAGCGCCACCAGGACGCCGCCCAGCACGACGGGCATGAAGCCCGGCCCCATGCGGAACGGCGTGCCGAAGTCGTATTTCATGGCCTCGAGCGCAAAATAGCCGCCCAGGGCGACGAAGATTGCTCCCGAGGCAAAGTCGTTCCGCGAAGCATTGACTGCCATCATATTCTTCCTCGATATCGCCATACCCACCGGACGGCACCTCCCCCTCGACGGGGGAGGCTGGGAGGAGTGTCGGCAGGCCCGATACCGGAACCAGACACCCCCCTCGACCCCTCTCCGCAAGGGGAGAGTGTCGGTTGGGACAGCGGTAGTTGACCAAGCGCATACCCCGGCCAAAGCCGGCCGGGGTCAGGCTACCCGCCTACTGCGCCTCGACGCCGGCGGCCGCGATCACTTCGGCCCAGAGGGCGATCTGGCCTTCGAGCTTCTGCGCCAGCGCGGCAGGGGTCGCATCGGAAGCCTGCACCGGATAGGTGCCCAGTTCGGCAAAGCTGTTGCCCACCATCTCGTCGGCCAGCGCCTTCTGCAGCGACTGGGTCAGCTTGTCGATGATGGCCTGGTCGGTGCCGGCCGGGGCATAGAGCCCGTGCCAGATGCCCAGCTCGAAATTCTCCACGCCACCCTCGGCCATGGTCGGCACGTCGGGCAGCACGGCGATGCGTTCGGGCGTGGTCACGGCATAGGCCTTGATCTCGCCGGCCAGGATCTGGCTCGTCGTATTGGTGGTCTGGTCGCACATCATGTCGATCTGGCTGCCCAGCAGATCCGTCATGGCCGGGCCGGTACCCTGATAGGGCACTTCGGTCATCTTGGTATCCAGCGCATCCATGAACAGCAGGCCGCAGAGCTGGCTGGCCGCACCGATGCCGGCATTGGCATAGGTTATGTCCTCGCCATTCTTCTTCACATAGGCGATGAGGTCTTCCAGCGTCGCCGGCTCGAAGTCCCGGCGCGCCACGATCGTCATCGGCACTTCGGTCACCAGCCCGATCGGGGCGAAGTCGGTGATCGGATCGAAGGGCAGGCTGGCATAGAGCGCCGGGGCGGTCGACATGCCAATATGGTGCAGCAGCAGCGTATAGCCGTCCGGATTGGCCGCAGCCACCTGGCCAGCGCCCAGCGTGCCGCCGGCGCCGCCCACATTCTGCACCACGACCTGCTGGCCCAGATCCTCGCTCATCGCGGCCGCCACCAGGCGCGTCACCGTATCGGTGGGGCCGCCGGCCGCGAACGGCACCACAATGGTCACCGGCTGGTTCGGGTAGTCCTGCGCCACGGCCACTGCCGCAGTCAGCGCCGAACCGGCCACAAGGCCCGCAGCCAGGATTTTAACGAAGCTCTTCATTGAGTCTGTCCTCCCATATTGCTTAGACCCCGGCTTCTCGGCCGGGTCGAACCTGTGATGCAAACTGCGTGCCACGCACCATACGCAAGGCTGATATGCTATTTTCCGCGACCATGCTAAGCGTTTGGGCAAGAACTTGCTCATCGCACCGTCGGCCATCGGCAATTTCTTGCCAATGGCCTTGTCGTGGCCGGGAAAGGCGCCTGTGACGATAAGAACGCCCCTGCGGAACTGGTTCGGCCGGCGCCACCTGACCGCCGCGGGCATCGGCCTGCTCGTCGTGCTGCTCGTGGCATGGGCCTCCTTCGAGATGACCCTCAACGCCACCATTCTCGATACCCGCGAACAGGCCCAGCGGCGCCTCGCGCTGTTCGAGCGCACGCTGGAGGCCATCATCGAGCGCTTCCACTACCTGCCCGTGGCCATCTCCCAGGCCCGCGAAACCCGCGCGGCGCTGACCAATCCAGACGATCCGGCTGCCGTCGAGGAGGCCAACGGCTTCCTCTCCAAGCTCAACGAAACCGCCGGCGCCGGCGAGATCTTCCTCATGGAGGACGATGGCGCGGTGGTCGCCGCCAGCAACTGGTGGACGCTGACCAGCCTGGTCGGCACCAACTATTCCTTCCGCCCCTATTTCGCCGACGCCATGCGGCTCGGCCGGGCGCAATTCTATGCCTTCGGCATTTCCACCAGCGTGCCCGGCTATTTCCTCTCCCAGCGCGTGGATGGCCCCGATGGCCCCCTGGGCGTGGCCGTCACCAAGATCAATCTGGGCGAGATCGAAGCCACCTGGTGGCGCTCGGGCGAGCTCATCGGCATTGTCGATCTCAACGATGTGGTGATCCTCTCCACCCGCCCCGACTGGCGCTACCGGCCGCTACAGACCATTCCCCGCTCGCGCGTCGAAGCCATTTCCAGCCAGTTGCGCTATGGCGAAAACGGCGTCGACAATGCCGGCATCATCACCGACCGCTGGTTCTCCCGCGGCGCCGAATTCGCGCTGTTGGCGGGCAGTGATCCCGAGACCTCGGGCTATTTCGTGCTGCAGGAACTGCGCCTGCCCAAGCATGGCTGGGAACTGCTGTCCTTCACCCCGCTCACTCCGCTCTATGGCGTCGCCTGGACGGCCGCCGCCGCCGCTGGCCTGGGCGCCGCGGCCCTGCTGCTCATCATCGTGCTGCTGGTGCAGCGCCAGCGCATCGTCGCCCAGCGCCTGGCCGATCATGAACGGCTCGAACAGCGCGTCGCCGAACGCACCGAAGACCTCCATATCGCCAACGAGGCCCTGCGCGAGGAAATCGCCGAGCGCATCCGAGCCGAAAAGGCCGAGCGCGAAGCCCAGCACGGCCTGGTGCAGGCCGCCAAGATGGCCAGCCTCGGCCAGGCCCTGGCCGGCGTCGCCCATGAGGTCAGCCAACCCGTCGCCGCACTCACCACCCATCTCGCCAGCGCCAAGCTCATCGCCAGCCGCCAGGACGATGCCGAAGTCACGGCCATCCTCTCCACCATGGACAAGGTGGTCGACCGCCTCTCGGCCCTGACGAGCCACCTCAAGACCTTCGCCCGCAAGGAGACGCGCGTCGAAATGCGGGCCGACCTCGCCACGGTCATCGCCAATGCCCTCGATCTGGTCGATCACAAGTTGCGGGCCTTCGGCATCGACGTCGAATATCGCCGCCCGCGCGCCATCCTGGTCTCGGGCAATCCCGTGCATCTCGAACAGGTGCTGATCAACCTCATCGCCAATGCCGCCGACGCCATGGAGCACAGCCCCGTTCGCGTGCTCTCCATCGGAGTCGTCAAGGCGACCGGCACCGTCGAAATCGCCGTATCCGACACCGGCTCGGGCATTGCCGCGGCCGAACTCTCCAACCTGTTCGACCCCTTCTATTCCACCAAGGAGGCCGGGCGGGGCCTCGGCCTCGGCCTCTCCATCTCCTACGGCCTCGTCCGCGATATCGGCGGCGCCATCACCGTCGACAGCCGTCCCGGCAAGGGCAGCACTTTTACCGTGCGCCTGCCGCTTGCCCACGCTGCGCCGGGCTCCTCACCATCCCCCCAACCACCGCGTCATTCCCGCGAAGGCGGGAATCCACTCTTCGGCTCCCAGTCCGATACAACAATGGATTCCCGCCTTCGCGGGAATGACGTCGTGGTCGAAACCACAATCACGCAAAGATCAAAGCAATGACCACTCCGAGCGTTCTCATCGTCGATGACGAGGAAATGGTGCGCACCGCCCTCGACCAATGGCTGCGCCTGTCGGGCTTTACGACCCATGTCGCGTCAAGCGCCACCGAAGCCCTGGTCATGCTCGACGATATCCATCCCCAGGTCATCCTGTCAGATGTCCGCATGCCGGGCCTTTCCGGCCTCGACCTGCTGCGCACCGTACACGAGCGCGCTTTGGCCAGCGAAGTCATCCTCATCACCGGCCATGGCGACGTGCCCATGGCGGTGGAAGCCATGCGATCAGGCGCCTTCGATTTCCTGCAAAAGCCTTATGTACCGGACCAGTTGGTCAAGACCCTGCGCCGTGCCGCCGAACAGGCCGGCCTCAAGCGCGAAGTCGCCGACCTGCGCCGCAGGCTCGATGGCGGCGAAGCCGAGCTCGCCACCCGCTTGGTCGGCTCCTCCCAGGTCATGGAGGATTTGCGCCGCGCCGTGCGCGAACTGGCCTCCATTCCCACCGATGTCATCATCCTGGGCGAAACCGGCACCGGCAAGGAAGTCGTCGCCCGGTGCCTCCACGATTTCTCGCCCCGATCAAAAGGCCCCTTTGTCGCCGTCAACTGCGCCGCCATCCCGGCCGAGCTGATCGAATCCGAGCTCTTCGGCCACGAGGCCGGCGCCTTTACCGGCGCCTCCGGCCAACGCGTCGGCAAGTTCGAATTCGCCAATGGCGGCACGCTCCTGCTCGATGAAATCGAATCCATGCCTCTGCTGGCCCAGGCCAAGGTGCTCCGCGTCATCCAGGAGCGCGTGGTCGAGCGCGTCGGCTCCAACAAGCAGATCCCGCTCGACCTGCAGATCGTCGCCGCCTCCAAGGTCGATCTCGCCGCCGAAAGCGAGGCTGGCCGCTTCCGCGCCGATCTCTATTACCGGCTCAACCTCGCCACCATCCAGCTCGCCCCCCTGCGCGACCGCGGCGAGGACAGCGTGCTGCTGTTCCACCATTTCCTGGGCCTGGCCGCCCAGCGCTTCAACAAGCCCGCACCCCAGTTGCACCCCGCCGACATCAACGCCCTGCTCGTCCACACCTGGCCGGGTAATGTCCGCGAACTCAAGGCCGCCGCCGACCGCTTCGCCCTGGGCCTCGACGCCACCGGCCGCTCCCTCGACGCCATACTCGGCCCCAGGACCAAGCCCCCTCCCCTCGTCAGCCAGCCTCGCCGACCGCCTCGCCGCCTACGAACGCCACGTCATCGAAGCCGAACTGGCGAGACATGGCGATTCCATCGCGGCAGTGGTGGATGCATTGCAGGTGCCACGGCGAACACTAAGCGAGAAAATGGCGCGGCTGGGCGTGCGGCGATAAGCACCGAAGCGCCCCACCCACCGGACCACCCCTCGCCCCTTGCGGGAGAGGGGGTAATTTCTTCGTTCAGAAGAAATTACGGGTGAGGGGTCTGCGCCCCCCCATGCTTCGATGTGGGCGGATAGCACAGTAGCCCCCTCATCCGACCTTCGGGCACCTTCTCCCGCAAGGGGAGAAGGAAGAACGGCCTACCCCACCAGCTCCACCTTGAACGAATACCGCCCCGTCGCCCCCGGCCCCAGCACCTCCCCATAAGGCCGCTCCTCCAGCGCATCGCTGCCGCCCACCTCAGCCGCCATCCCATGCCACGGCTCAAGACACACGAATCCCGCCCCCGCCTTCGACCAGATCGCGAAATTCGGCAAATTCTCCCAGGTAAAGCGCACCGCCCTCTCCCCCGCCGCATAGGTCAGCCCGGCCCCGGCCCCTTCGGGAAACAGCATGGCATCATCAGCGAACAGGTCATGGTTCAGCACCAGCTCCCCGGCCGTGAACGGCGAGGGCTGCCGCTCCGGCTTCACCAGTCCACCCGATAACCGCACCAGCTCCGGCTCACCGCCATTGTCCAGCACCACGCGATGCTCCAGCCCCTCGCAATCAGGCAGTGGCCACACGAAAGCCGGATGAAACCCGATGCCGAACGGCATCGGCCGATGATCCCGATTGGTCACCTCCGCCGTGACACTCACCCCGCGCCCCGTGACGCGATGCTCCAGTTCCAGCAGGAAATCGAACGGAAAGATCGAGTGGCTCGCCTGCCCCGCCCGCAGCGCGAACCGGCAGAAATCCGCCCCGCTCTCCACCAGCGTAAATTCGCTGCGCCGGGCAAAGCCATGCTGCCCCATCGGATAGCGAAAACCCTCGATCCGCACATGATCGTCCGGCGCCTTGCCCACGATCGGAAACAGCACCGGCGACCGTCCGCCCCAGAACGCCGCATCGCCCTCCCACAACCAGTCCTGCCCATCGCCGGTCACGATCGACTGCATCTCGGCGCCCAGCGGGGACACCTCGACAGTCACTTGCTCATTGCCGATGCGAAGATTGGTCATGGAATGCTCCCTGAATCGCCCTACCCTAACCCAAGAAGGAGAGAACAGCCTCGTATGTTGGCAACATCATGCCACATCTACCGACCCCACCCCTCCCCCTTGTGGGGAGGGAAGCGAGATAGGACTTAGCCTAAGCTAAGTCCGTTGAATCGAGCAGGGTGGGGGTATGGTTCCGCAAACTCGCTGCTGTTCCTCTTGCCCACAGGCAACGGATACTTCAAGACCTTCGCATGTCCCTGCCGCCGCTCCCCATCGACGACGCCCTGCCGGCCCTGCAATCCGCGCTGGCCGCCGGCCCCTATGCCGTCCTCGTCGCCCCGCCCGGTGCCGGCAAGACCACCCGCGTCCCCCCTCGCCCTCCTCGCCGCCCCCTGGCGTCAGGATGGCCGCATCATCATGCTCGAACCGCGCCGCCTCGCCGCCCGTGCGGCCGCCGCCCAGATGGCGCGCCTGCTTGGCGAAGATGTCGGCCAGACCGTCGGCTACCGCGTCCGCATGGATTCCCGCGTCTCTGCCCGCACCCGCATCGAGGTGGTCACCGAAGGCGTCTTCACCCGCATGCTGCTGGACGATCCAGAATTGACCGGCATTGCCGCCGTCCTCTTCGACGAATTCCACGAACGCAGCCTCGACGGCGATCTCGGCCTCGCCCTCACCCTCGACGCAGCCGCGCTCCGCCCCGATCTCCGCGTCCTGGTCATGTCCGCCACTATCGACGGCGCTCACGTCGCCCGCCTGCTGCACGACGCTCCCGTCATCGAAAGCCAGGGCCGCGCCTTCCCGGTCGAAACCATCCACCGTGAACCCGATCCCCTGCAACGCCTCGAAGACCAGGTCACCTCAGCCACCCTCACGGCCCTGCGCGACTACGAAGGCTCGGCCCTCGTCTTCCTCCCCGGCCAGGGCGAAATCACCCGTGTCGCCGAGCGCCTCGCCGCCCGTGTACCCGCCAATGTGGATATCGCCCCGCTCTACGGCCAGCTCACGCCATCGGAGCAGGACCGCGCCATCCGTCCCGCCGAGCCCGGCCGTCGCAAGGTGGTGCTCGCCACCTCCATTGCCGAAACCTCTCTCACCATCGACGGCGTCCGCATCGTGGTCGATTCCGGCTTTCGCCGCGTCCCGGTCTATGAGCCCGATACCGGCCTCACCACATTGCAGACCCGCCGCGTCTCCCCGCGCCGGCGCCGACCAGCGCCGCGGCCGCGCCGGCCGTACCAGCCCCGGCGTCGCCATCCGCCTGTGGAATGAGGGGCAGACATCAGCGCTCGACCCCTTCGATACGCCCGAAATGTCAGCCGCCGATCTCGCCGGCTTCGCGCTGGATCTCGCAAGCTGGGGCATCACCGACCCGTCGGCTTTGCCCTTCCTCGATCTCCCGCCCGCCCCCGCCTGGGCCGAGGCGATAACCCTGCTCAAATCCCTCGATGCGCTCGATGCCGCCAGCCGCATTACGCCCGAAGGCAAGGCCCTGGCCCGCCTGCCGCTCCATCCCCGCCTCGCCCATATGGTCGTCGCCGCTGCCGCCGAAGACGACGCCCTCACCGCCGCCGCTCTCGCCGTCCTCATCACCGAACGCGGCCTGGGTGGCGAGGGCACCGACCTCGCCCACCGCCTCGACCGCTTTCGCGCCGACCGCAGCAAGCGCGCCGAAGATGCCCGCAACCTGGCAAAGCGCTGGGCCGGTCTCGCCGGGGGTGGCAAGGGCGGCAACCTGCCCGCCGGCCACCATCTCGCCCGCGCCTATCCCGATCGCGTTGCCCAGGCCGCCGGTCCGCGCGGCAAATTTCGCCTCGCCAATGGCCGCCAGGCCAGCCTCGAGGAAACCGACGCCCTCGCCGCCTCGCCCTTCCTCGTCGTCACCGACTTGACGGGCGCCGCCGCCACGTCCCGCATTCGCGCCGCCGCTGCGCTCGACCGCGACACGCTCGAAACCCTCTTCGCCCACCGCATCACCGAAACGACCACACTGGCCTTCGACCCCGCCTCGGCCAGCATCCGCGCCCGCCGCCAGCGCCAGCTGGGCGCCCTGCGCCTGGCCGACGAACCCGTCGCCGTCTCCGATCTCGAACAGGCTGCAACCCTGCTGGCCCAGGCCGCCCTGCGCCGCCCCGATGCGCTGCCCTGGAGCAAGGAGCAAGGGCCCTCCGCGCCCGCGCCCTCTATCTCCGCGAAACCGTCGGCGATGCCTGGCCCGACCTGTCCGACGCCGCCCTCGCCGCCGATCCCGCCTGGCTGGCACCGCATATTCTCGGCGAAACCCGCCTCGCCGCCATCACCGCCGCCCATCTCGGCAATGCCCTCGACGTGGCTCTGCCCTGGTCCCAGCGCCAGGGAATCGACCGGCTCCTGCCCAGCCATTTCGCCGCGCCCTCGGGCAGCCACCTGCCCATCGACTACGCCGCCGAAAACGGCCCGGCGCTGGAAGTCCGCGTGCAGGAACTCTTCGGCCTCGACCGCCACCCGTCCGTGGCTGGCGGCAAGGTGCCGCTCCTGCTCATCCTGCTCTCCCCGGCCCATCGCCCCATCCAGACCACGCGCGACCTGCCCGGCTTCTGGCGCGGCAGCTGGAAGGATGTCGCCAAGGATTTGAAGGGCCGCTACCCCCGTCACTTCTGGCCCGACGACCCCATCACCGCCGCAGCCACGGCCCGCGCCAAGCCAAGAGGAACCTAGCGCCAATAGCCCGCATGATGCGGGCTTCAGTAGCCCTCATGGTGAGCCTGTCGAACCACGAGGGCGTGGCACCACCAGCCCGCGCATCCACCCCAGCCCCTCACTGGTCCCCGCAACCGGCCGATATTCCGCCCCGATCCATCCGCCATATCCGGATGCCGAGACAGCAGCGAACACCGCCGCATAATCCACCTGCCCCGTCCCCGGCTCACCCCGCCCCGGCGCATCGGCCACCTGTACATGTCCGATCCGTGGCAGCAGCCGGGCAAAATTCTCCGTCAGCGCCACGCCGGTCATCGCCATGTGGTAGAAATCGTATTGCAGGTAGAGATTGTCATGCGCCACCGCCGCCAGCATGGCCTCGGCCGCATCCAGCGTGCCCAGGGCATAGCCCGGCATGTCCACCGCATTGATCGGCTCGATCAGCGCCACGATGCCATGCTGCCCCAGCCGCTCGGCCGCATGGCGCAGGTTGCCCGCCAGCACCGCCGCCGCAGCCTCGGGCGCCACATCATCAGGCACCACCCCGGCCATCACATGCACAAGCCGGCAGTCCAGCGCCCGCGCATAGCTGATCGCCTGCTCGATACCCGCGGCGAATTCCTCCTGCCGCCCGGGCACACAGGCCATGCCCCGGTCTCCGGCCGCCCAGTCGCCGGTGGGCGAATTGAACAGGACCTGCTCCAGCCCCAGCCGCCGCAACCGCTCGACAATCGCCTCGGCCGGGTAGTCATAGGGCGCAATATATTCGACGCCGCGGAAGCCATCGGCCGCCGCGGCGTCGAACCGGTCGAGAAAACCATGCTCGGGATAGAGCATGGAAAGATTGGCCGAAAACCTCACGCCGCGGGCGTGAAATTCAGTGCCACGCCATTGATGCAGTAGCGCAGCCCCGTCGGCGGCGGACCGTCGGGGAAGACATGTCCCAGATGGCTGCCGCAGGTGGCGCAATGCACTTCCGTCCGCACCATGCCGAAGCTCTTGTCGGTGGTCGTCTCCACCGCGCCGGGCAGCGGGTCGTTGAAGCTCGGCCAGCCGGTGCCGCTCTCGAATTTCAGCGTCGACTGAAACAGCGGCGTATCGCAACCGGCGCAGGCAAATGTGCCCTGCCGCTTCTCATGCAGCAGCGCGCACGAGCCGGGACGCTCCGTCCCGTGATTGCGCATCACCTGATACTGTTCCGGCGTCAGCTTCGCGCGCCATTCGGCATCGCTATGGGTCACCTTGAAGGCATGGGTGTCCATGGATTTACTCCTTTGTCGCACTTCTATTCGCATGGAATATAGGATCAGTTACGTTCAGCCCATAGCGCCCGTTGCTTCATATCGGGCTGAAGCCTCCAAAGGCCCACCATGTCCATTGTTTCCTCGCTGGAGCAGCTCGAAGCGCTCTACACGCCCGCTCCCGTCGCCGCCTCGACCACCAAGGTCGCCCATCGCATGACGCCGCATTACCGGCGCCTGATCGAAGCCAGCCCCTTCGCCGCCCTGGCCACTGTCGGCCCCGAAGGCGTGGATTGCTCGCCCCGCGGCGACCGCCCCGGCTTCGTGCGCATCCATGACGATGCAACCCTGATGATGCCCGACCGGCGCGGCAATAACCGCATCGATTCCCTGCGCAATATCGTGCGCGACCCGCGCTGCGCCTTCCTCTTCCTGCTGCCCGGCAGCGGCACCACCTTCCGAGCCCAGGGCCAGGCCCATCTCAGCGTGGACTCGGACCTGCTGGCGAGCTTTGCCGTCGACGACAAGCCGCCGCGCTCGGTCATCGTCCTGAAAATAGACGAGCTCTATTTCCAGTGCGCCCGCGCCATCGTGCGTTCCGAGCTCTGGAACCCGGCCCGCCACATTGATCCCAAGACCCTGCCCACGCCCGGCGAAATCCTCGCCAGCATGACGGCTGGCGAGGTGGGTGGTGAAGCCTATGATCAGGCCTGGCCCGAGCGGGCCCGCCAGACCATGTGGTAGCGACTACGCCGCCTTCAGTTCCGCGGCATCCCGGCCTGCCTTCAGCGTCTGGGCATACCAGGCCAGTTCCTCCAGCATCGTGTCGACCGTCGGCGCCAGATAGGGATAGTCGGCAAAGTCCTTTCCCTCCATCAGCATGCCCTTGAAGGGCTCCATGTTGATATGCACCGCCCGGTTCAGCGGCGCCATGCTCAGCTCCACCGCGATCAGCCGCAACTGCTCGACGGCCCGGGCGCCACCGACCGCACCATAGCCGACAAAGGCGGCCGGCTTGCGCGCCGGCTCGGCAAACACGAAATCGAGCGCATTCTTGAGCACGCCCGACACCGAATGGTTGTATTCGGCGGTGACGAAGACATAGCCGTCGAGCTCGGCCAGCTTGCCCGCCCATTTCCTGGCTTCCGGCGTGTCGATGGGCGCAAAGCGCGGCGAACTGACCGAATCGAAGAATGGCAGCGGATAGTCGCGCAGGTCGACGATTTCGGTCTCGATATCATTGCGGCTGGCGGCCAGTTCGGCCACCCAGCGCGCGGCCCGCTCGCCGAAGCGGCCTTCACGCGTGGTGGAAATGATGATGCCGATACGCGGTTTGCTCATGGTGTCAGTCTCTTTTATTAAGTGAGGATCGTTTCGAACGCTGGTAACTGAACGTAACTGACGCTATATTCGTGACTATCGACACGTCCGCAAGACCGCACTTTTTCCTCACCTGAGGCACCAGATGGAAACCCTACGCACCCGCACGAAACCACCCGAGACCTTTGCCGAATGCACCCGGGCAGCCGTGCCCATGATCGAGGTCCTGGGCCGGATCAGCGGGAAGTGGTCGCTCTACATCATCATGGCGCTGCTGCGCGGTCCGATGCGGTTTTCCGAGCTCCAGCGCCATGTCGAGGGCATCTCCCAGAAAATGCTGACCCAGACGCTGCGCGAGCTGGAAGAAGATGGCATCGTGCACCGCACCGTGACGCCGATCATTCCGCCCCGCGTCGATTATGAACTCTCCGCCATGGGCCGCGAATTGCAGGGCCCGCTGGCCGCGATCAGCGACTGGACGGTCCGCAATGGCGAACGCGTGGCCGAAGCGCGCGAGCGTTACGCCGCCCGGCGCAACGCGGCCTGACTGGCCGTCACAGGCCTTTCATGCGCCGCCTCTAGGAGAACCACTCAACCAGTCTGAGAGGCAATGATGACCCTGAAATTCGTGGTGCTGAGCGACCTGCATGTCATGCCCGAGGGCGAATTGTCGGTCACGCTCGATACCGGCGCGAGGCTGGAACAGGCGGTCGAAGCCGTCATCGCCCGCTACGATCATGTCGATTTCTGCGTGCTGGCCGGCGACCTGGCCGATCTGGGCCAGCCAGCCGCCTATCAGCGCCTGCAAGCCATCATCGCCCGCCTGCCCATCCCGGTGCATATCACCCTGGGCAATCACGATGACCGCGCGTCATTCCTCGCGGTTTTCGGCAATGGTTTCGTCGCCGAGACCGGCAAGGTCGACAAGGTCATCGATATCAAGGGCTATCGCATCATCCTGCTCGATTCCTCCGAGCCCGGCCGCGTCGATGGCATTCTTACCGAAACCCAGATTTCCTGGCTGCATGCGCGTCTGGCCGAGGCCATGGACCGCCCCGTCATCGTGATCCTCCATCACAATGCCAACGCCCTCCATATCGAATCGGACAATATCCGTATTCTCGAGCCGGCCGCCTTCATCGACGCGCTCAAGACCCATCCCGATATCCGCCAGGTCATTGCCGGCCATGTCCACCTGACCTCGACCGCCACCTGGCGCGGCCTGCCCTTCACCACCCTGTCAGGCAATCACTATTCCTGCAGCGTCGACCAGCCCCACATCCCCATGCGCCGCCTCACCGGCCCCGGCCAGCTCGCCTTCGTCATCGCCGACCAGGACAGCACCACCGTCCTCTTCGACGACTATATCGACGGCAATACAGAGATTTTCCTGGAAGACTGACGATCCCCCGGCAGGCACCATTTGCCCATATTTCGGGTCAGGCCGAGGCGAAAATGCCCGTTCCCGAGAACCGGCGCGCAGCGTGCGTTCGGCACGTGAGCACCGGAAGCGGAGGGAATAGGTATTTGCAGACCGCCTTCACCGGAAGCGAAGGCAAATGGTGGGAGTAACAAGGATTGAACTTGTGACCCTTCGCGTGTGAAGCGAATGCTCTCCCGCTGAGCTATACTC
Source organism: Devosia ginsengisoli (assembly GCF_024707105.1). Lineage (GTDB taxonomy): Bacteria > Pseudomonadota > Alphaproteobacteria > Rhizobiales > Devosiaceae > Devosia > Devosia ginsengisoli_A. Next base: position 339,604 of record NZ_JANQAJ010000009.1, read on the forward strand.
CCGTCGCCATTGGCGAAAGTCTACTAGAGAGATGGTGGGCGTAACAAGGATCGAACTTGTGACCCCCTCGATGTCAACGAGGTGCTCTCCCGCTGAGCTATACGCCCATCTCTCCGGGATGGAAGAGCCGCTTGGGCCCGTCCAGTGGCGCGGATAGACCATAAAACCCGGTTTGGGGTCAAGAGGCTTCGACGCCGCCCGCAGGGACAAATTGCGCCTGTGGAGCAATTTGGGCGGCGAAGGCCATGAGAGCTACGCTCCAATGGCGGGATCGGCGTTCTAAGACCATGTGGAAACTCGCCCCACCACCGTGGGTGGGGATGAGTATCGGTCAGGCCGCCAGCAGCCGCTCGACCTCGTTGACCAGGTCCTTGAGATGAAACGGCTTTGACAACACCGAGGCATCCTTGGGCGCGTCGCTATCGGGGTTCAGCGCCACGGCGGCAAAGCCGGTGATGAACATCACCTTGAGGTCCGGATCGAGCTCGGTGGCGCGCCGCGCCAGCTCGATCCCGTCCATTTCCGGCATCACGATATCGCTGAGCAGCAGCGAGAACGGTTCCTCGCGCAGGCGCTCATAGGCCGAAAGCCCGTTATCGAACGACACGACCTCGTAGCCCGCATTCTTGAGCGCACGCGTCAGGAACTGGCGCATGTCGTTATCGTCTTCCGCGAGCAGGATTCGCTTCATCAGGGGTCTCCGGGCATTCAACTTGCGCTGCCGGATCGCTCCATCCGGCGCGGACGCAGGAGCGCGACGCATGCCGCGCTGTGAGTCGGACTATATAGCGCGATGTTTAAGCGAAGTTTGCCTCCATGCAATCGCAACCCGTTCCCATCAGCAATTTTGCGACAATCTGGACAAGCCGGGCGCAAAGGGCGACACTGCAAAGGCAAATCAGTGCGGCGTCGTTGGCAAGGCGCCTGTTTGGGGAGGCATCGTGCGGTCCGACTATTGGGATCAGCCGGCATTCGAAACCATCCGGCCCCGCCGGCTGGTCACACCTTTGGTGTTCAATTCGCCCCATTCCGGCCGGGTCTATCCCGAGCGCTTCCTCGCCATGACCAGGCTCGATCACCTCTCGATCCGCCAGTCCGAGGATGCCTGGGTCGATGAACTTTTCGCCCGCGCGCCCCATCTCGGCGCCCCCATGCTGCGCGCGCATTTCCCCCGTGCCTATCTCGATGTGAACCGCGAACCCTGGGAACTCGACCCCACCATGTTCGTGGAGCCCCTGTCCGAGCGCTTCAACACCACTTCGCCCCGCGTCGCCGCCGGCCTGGGCACGCTGGCCCGCGTCGTGGCCGAGAACAAGCCCATCTATCGCGACAGGCTGACGCTCGAGGATGCACGGATGCGCATCGAGGGCATTTACCACCCCTATCACGCGGCTTTGCAGAAGCTGCTCAGCGAAGCCATATCCGCCTTCGGCGTGGCCCTGCTGATCGACTGCCATTCCATGCCGCGCATTACCCGCTCCAATGACAAGGCCGCGCCCGATATCGTCCTGGGCGATCGCTACGGCACCACCTGCGCTCCGGGCCTGGTCGATCTGGCCGAAACCATATTCGCCAGCGCCGGCCTCAAGGTCGCCCGCAACCGCCCCTATGCCGGGGGCTTTGCCACCCGCACCTATGGCCGCCCGCAACACGGCGTGCACGCCCTCCAGATCGAGATCAGCCGCCACCTCTACATGAACGAGGTCACCCTGGCCCGCAATGACGGCTTCGACGCCGTCCGCGCTTTGGTCGAACGCCTGATCTTCGCCCTGATCGGGCTGGATCTGGTGTCACTGGTCGGCAGCACCCCCGCCATCGACAAGGAAGCGGCGGAATAGATTTTCCTTGTTGGATACCCCCCCTCCTAACCTCCCCCTGATAGGGGGAGGAGCCGCACTGTGGCTGGGGCAATATAGTGCCAAATCCCCGATCTGTTCCTCCCCCTATCAGGGGGAGGCTAGGAGGGGGTATCCAGAAAAGACTCACGTCCCCCGCACCACCCTGTGCTAGTTACGCCCATCCCTCAGTAGACCTCATGGTGAGCTCGTCGAACCACGAGGTCGTGGCACGGACCCCGCCCATGACCCTCGATCTCGCCAAAATCGAAGCCACCCTCCTCGCCGCCGCGAAAGCCGCCGCAGCCCACACGCTCCCCCTCTTCCGCACCCCCCTCGCCATCGACAACAAGTTCACCGTGGGCTTCGACCCCGTCACCGAGGCCGATCGCGGCGCCGAAACCGTCATCCGCGCCGTCATTGCCGAAGCCTTCCCCGACCACGCCATTGTCGGCGAGGAATGGGGCAGCTCCGGCGACAGCAATGACACCTGGATCATCGACCCGGTCGACGGCACCCGCGCCTTCATTTCCGGCGCCCCCGTCTGGGGCACGCTGATCGGCTTCGCCCACAATGGCGTGGCCATATCAGGCATCATGAGCCAGCCCTTTATCGGCGAAACCTTCCTCGCCGTGCCCGGCCGCGCCACCTATCGCCGCGGCGACACCACCACGCCCATCCGCACCAGCGGCCAGATCGACTTGCCCCCCGCCCGCGTTTTCACCACCACCCCTTCCCTGTTCAACACGCCCGAACTGGCCGGCAAATGGCGGGCCATCGAATCCGCCACGCGCCTGCAGCGCTTCGGCATGGATTGCTACGGCTATGCCCTATTGGCCGCCGGCCACGCCGACCTCGTGGTCGAGCCCTATCTCAACACCTATGACATCGCCGCCCTGGTCCCCATCATCCGCGAAGCCGGCGGCGCCATCGCCTGCTGGGACGGCAGCGAACCCACTGGCGGCGGTAACGTGGTGGCCGCTGCGACGCCCGAACTGCTGGAAAAGGCGCTGGCGCTGGTCAACGCCTCGTAAGGTAGGTACCCGAACGCGCAGTCGTCCACCCTCCCCCTTGTGGGGAGGGAAGCGAGATAGGACTTAGCCCTTGCTAAGTCCGTTTATCGAGCAGGGTGGGGGTATGGTTCCGCAAACGCGGTGTGCGTGGCCCCACCCCCACCCTTGATCCCTCCCCACAAGGGGGAGGGAGACGACTGAGAAATCAGCTCAAGAAGACTGCTCCGTAATAAACGCGTCAAACGCCGCAAACACCTGTCCGCGGATCGCATCGCTCTCCATGAACAGTTCGTGCCGCGCCCCGGCAATCACCACATGCCGCCCGGTGCGCAGGCGCAGCCCCAATTGCTCGATGGCCGGCGCCGACACCACCTCGTCCCGCGCTGCCGCCAGCATCAGCAGCGGCACATTGATGCGGGCGGGGAAATTGTCCTCCGCCGCCTCGGCCATGGCCCCGAAGGCCGATGCCGCCCAGCGCACGGTCGGCACGCCGATTTCGAGATCCGGTCGCTCCCTGATCACATCGACCGACCGCATATAGCGGATCAGGTCCCCCGTCAGCGGATTGCCCGGAAAGCTCGCCTCCGACACCGGCTTGTCCGCCTTGCGTCCCACCGGCATCTGCCCCAACCCGAAAAAGCTCAGCGTCTCGCAGACCCGTGCCATGCCCTTCATGCTCAATGGCTGCCGGTCCAGCGCCAACATGGGCGCTGAGAGAAACACCCGATCGAACATCATCCGATCGTTGATCCCGGCAAAGAGCGAGGCCAGCCCGCCCATCGAATGGCCGACGAGATAATAAGGCGGCGGACAATCCGGCAGCAGGATATCGCCATGAAAGCTGCGCAGGTCGGTCCAGTAATCCTCGAACCGGTCGACATAGCCCAGTTTGCGATTGCCGATCAGCCGGTCCGAGCCGCCCTGCCCGCGCCAGTCGAACGTGGCCACGGCAAAGCCGCGCCGGCGGAAGTCGGCCACGGTCTCGAAATATTTCTCGATGAATTCGGTGCGCCCCTGCACCAGACAGATCGTCCCCCGATGCGCCCCTTCCGACTTGGGCCAGGTCGCATAGCGCAACTGCACATTGTCAGCCGTCCGGAAAAAGCCCACCCGTCCACCTTCGGGCATGGGATTGGACGGGATATTGACCAGGCTGGGTCCATTGGGATCGACGACGGCGTTCATGGGTGGCCCTTCGTGAGGTAGGCACTATTTTCTGTATCGAGATTCGCAGGCCCGCCGAGTCGAAAATGGCTGGCTCTGAGACCCGGAGCGCAGCGTACATGAGTACGTGAGCACCGGAAGCGCAAGAGACAGCCATTTGCAGACCGGCGGACTGCGAAGATTGATGCAGAAAAAGAAAACCAGCATCCCGGAGGATGCTGGCTTCCTTGTTGCGGCCCATGCGGGGGCGGGTGATGGGCCGCATTGGGGTTGTGACGAGGTCTCCCTCAACACATGCCCCCTTCTAGCCGCCCCAGCCTGAACTCGACCGGACTCGTCCGTTCATATTCGGTTCATCCAGAGCCGGCCTCTGCCTGCCTCAGTCATTCCCGGCCACGCATTGCTGGACATAGATCAACGCCTCGCTCGATCCGCGCAGCGAAATCCTGGCAATGTCGAGTTCGGGCGCCGATACGGTCAGGGTGCGGCCGCGGCGCAGCTTTTCGATCAGCGCGAGGGTCAGCGCGTCATCGTCAGGTTCGGACCGGTAGAAGAACACAGCGCCGTTCTCGGCGGTGACCGGCACCGTGAAGATTTCCCCATCGACGATGAAATCGAGCTGCGGCGGCGCATCGGCGAAAGCCTCGATCGCGGCGGCCGGCTCCAGTTGCAGAAAGAAGGCGCCGGCATCCGCAAGCCCATCGCCCGAACATTCCAGGCTGACATGGCCATCGGCCGCGCTGCCGCCCCCGGCAGCGAATACCCCCATATTATAATGCCCGCCCCAGATCGGAGCGGGTTGGGCGTAAGCGGACACGGGCGCGAGGAGCGCGAGCGCCAGCAGCGGAGCGAATGGTTTCATGAGACTTTTCCCGGTTGCCTGTCGAGTTGTGACGACAAACGCCCATAATAGGTTCCGCATGGGGCGAAATTGTCCCCTTGAACCGGCAAATCCATCCCCCATATTTCATGCGTTCGCCGGAATTGCCGGGAACCCCGACCTCGAAAACCGCTCGCCTGCGACAGGGAGCTTCGGCCGAGACCACCGGGACATCCACGTTGCTCACAGGAGAATGTGACCATGCAGACCATCGATTTTTCCCCCTTCTATCGCTCCACCGTCGGTTTCGACCGCGTCTTCAACCGCCTCGATACCCTTGTCGGGCAGGAAGCCAAGACCTACCCGCCCTACAATATCGAGCGCACCGGCGATGATGCCTACCGCATCTCGATTGCCGTCGCCGGCTTTGCCAATGGCGACATTGCCATCGAGACCAAGGAGAACAACCTGGTCGTGAAGGGCGCCAAGCCCGCCGAGAGCGGCGACAAAACCCGTGAATTCCTCCATCGCGGCATTGCCGAGCGCGCCTTCGAGCTGCGCTTCCAGCTTGCCGACTATGTCGAGGTTCAGGGCGCCAGCCTCGAAAACGGCCTGCTGCATCTGGAACTGAAGCGCGAACTGCCCGAAAGCAAGAAGCCGCGTTCCATCCAGATCAGTGCCGGCACCCAGCCGACCATCGAAGACAAGTCGGTAAACTAGTCGCGCGGCCTTCCGCGTCGACCGACACCTCCCGGTGACGATAGAGGCGCAGTCCGCAAGGGCTGCGCCTTTTGCTTGTGGAGCACCCCCTCCCAACCTCCCCTAATAGGGGAGGAGCCGCGCAGTGGTTGGGGCAAAACGGTGCCACAAGCTCGATCGGTTCCTCCCCCTGTCAGGGGAAGGCTAGGAGGGGGTACCCGCTTTCAGGCAAACAGCCCCACCAACGGAACCTCCCTCGTCCCTGCAAGTTGAGTCCCAAAACCACCCAGCGTCAAAGGACTCCCCATGAAAACCCCTTCCATCGCCCTCAAAGCCAATGCCAAGTCGGCCGTCATCGACATCCTGAACGCCCGTCTGGCCGATGCGATCGATCTGGCCCTCATCACCAAGCAGGCGCATTGGAACCTCAAGGGCCCCAATTTTATCGCCGTGCATGAAATGCTCGATCCCATGCGCGCCACCATCGATACCCATGTCGATATCATCGCCGAGCGCGTCGCCCAGCTCGACGGCATCGCCCTGGGCACCAGCCAGGTCGTCGCCAAGGCCACCGCCCTCGCGCCCTATCCCACCGATCTCAGGAAGGTCCCCGACCATCTCGCGGCCCTGGCCGAGCGCTTCGCCGCCCTGGCCAACCAGGTCCGCGAAGATATCGACGCCACCGACGAGGCCGGCGATGCCGATGCCGCCGACATCCTCACCGCCTTTTCGCGCGACCTCGACAAGAACCTCTGGTTCATCAAGTCCCACCTCGAATAGCGTCAGGAACAGCGGGCCCACCCGAGGGAGCGTTGACTTCGGAGGCATGGGCAGGCTTGCCCTCTCCCCTCGTGGGAGAGGGTGGAAATCCGCGTCCAGCGGATTTCCGGGAGAGGGGTCTGCGTCATCCCATGCTTCAATGTCTACTGCCCCTCATCCGCCCTTCGGGCACCTTCTCCCACAAGGGGAGAAGGGAAGAGTGGGGCGGGGCCACGCGCACAGGGCCAACGGCTCCATCCTCTCGCGCATCTGAACGTCCTGTTCATGCGCCGGTCAGTGCATTTCTCCCAGTCTTGCGCCATAATAGGTCCGCGTTCCGGGAGACTTGCCATGTCCTTGCCTCTTCCTCGCCTACGCCCTGCCTGCCTCATTCTGTCCGCCGCGCTGCTCGCCGCGATGCCGGCCGCCCGCGCCGCCGATTTTCTCGCCACCGACACCTGGCCCATGGCCGCCGCGCAGCAGGCCCTGGCCGACGAGATCGGCGCTGCCCTGGTCCACGACATCACCATCGATGCGGACAGCATCTTCATCACCGCCGACCACGCCGCCGATCCCGAACAGACCACCGACTATTCCTGGGATGGCGTGAGCGTGCGCCAGGGCATCAGCATGCCCAATTTCACCGCCATGGGCATGGGCGACACCGAGCCCTTCCCCCTCGCCGATCTGCCGTTCGATCGCCTCCCCGCCGTCAAGCGCGCGGCCATCGCCGCTTTCGCCTTGCCCGAAGCGCAGATCACCGAGATCGAAGGCACCATGCCGACCACCCGCACCAGCAAGAAGCTCATTCCGCTCTGGGAGGTGCATTTCGCCCGCTCCGGCGGCGAAACCGGCTCGGTCCTGCTCACCGCCAATGCCCAGGTGCTCGATGTCATCTCGCCCGCAAGCCAGCAGGTCGAAGCCGGCCCCTGGCTCGCCCCGGCCACCGTGGCGGCCACTTTGGCCCGCCTCGGCGCGGAATTCGGCCCCAATGCGCGCTATGCCGAAATCCTCATCGATGACAGCAAGGCGCTGGTGCAGATGGAGGACCCGCGCAATCCCGGCCAGCTCGTCGAAATCTACGTCACGGCCGATTCCATAAGGCGACAGGATTCGATGATGATGGGCATGGCCAACCCGTTCGGCCCCACGCTGGACCGCGCCTTCACCCTGTCCGACATTGCCGCGCTCGACCCCGACAGGCTGGCCGACCTGGAACAGCGCACCATCGCGCGCATGGGCATGCCCGGCATGAGCGTCTTCCGCTACACCATCTCCCGCTCCGTCCTGTTCATGACGCCGGAAGATGATCGCCTCGTCGTCGAAGTGCGCGCCGAACTCTCCGACGGCTGGACCGGCGGCCGCGTCGCCTACGATATGGCGGGCAACGAGGTCGATGTGGTCACGCCCTGATCGACCGCTTGCCTCGGCCCGTCCGATCCGCCACGCTGGCCCGGCAGCCATAAGGAGCCGGGCCATGGCCAAGTTCGCCGACAATTTCGAAGGCTGGTACAAATATGCCGAACGCGCCGCCGGCCGCCCGCCGCGACCGCTGCTTGTCGAAGCCGTTACCCGTGCGTCCGGCCGTGAGGCGGCGCTCGATATCGGCGCCGGCGCCCTCAACGATACCATCCACCTGCTCGGCGCCGGCTTCGCCCATGTCACCGCGCTCGACGGCGAACCCATCGCACAGCAGATCGCTGATACGCTTCCGCCCGACCGCTTCGCCTATGTCATCTCCCGCTTCGAGGATTTCGCCTTCCCGCCGGCGGCCTATGACCTGCTCAACGCCCAATATGCCCTGCCCTTCATCCGGCCCGACCGGTTCGACCGGGTCTTTGCCGCCATCCTCGCCGCGCTGAAGCCCGGCGCCATTATCACCGGCCAGCTCTTCGGCGATCGCGACGACTGGGTCGGTACATCAGGCATGACCTTCCACACCCGCGCCGCGGCCGAAGCCCTCCTCGCCCCGCTCACCCTGCTCAGCTTCCGCGAAGAAGACGACCCCAACAGCCAGACCCTCAACGGCACCGCCAAGCACTGGCACCTCTTCCACTTCCTCGCCCGCCGCGACTGATGCGGCGCTTTCGCGACTCAGCACGCATCAAAGTCCTACAGATGCACTCAGATCAAAATAGGCAAACCAACCGAAATCCCGCTCAAAATAGGGATTTTGCTCAAAAACTATTCATAGTGCTCACAATTTAGGCGAAATAGCCGATTTAGTCGCCAAAACTCCTACAAATCCTATAGTGAAATATCGCCTTTCCTATAGATTTTTCACAAAGTCCAGCTTTGGCGCTTGCTCGCAGTTTTGAATTATGCAAATGTGCCGGCGTTAGGGCAGCACACCTGTCCTATCTGACGCGTCGCCCCGCTCTCCGCGGCCAGCGCGCACGCTGGTCCGGCTGGCCCGCTCTGCATGAGCGGAAACGGATAGGCGGGGTTGAGACGGTCCGAAGGAATTCGCTTCAGGCCGCGCCGAAAGGCAGGGTTTGCCAGAACCGGAGCGAAGCGTAGACTGCTACGTGACGCCGAACCGGAGCAGACCCTGGCTTGCAGGCCGGCATCATGCGAAAAACGACGACCGGCCCGAATTGAGTGGCCATTTGGATGCAGCGCCACTCCCCACGCATGGACGCGTTGCGCTTCCGAGCCGTACTCTATAGTACGACCCGCCTGAACAATGCGCCCACAGAGGAACGAAACGCATCCAGTCCGCCGCACGCCGGCACCATCAGGATGCACACGACATAGCGACAAGGCCCGGTAACGGGCACGACCAGCGAACGAGGAACATGCCATGGCACACGCGCGGAACGGATCCCAGAACCCCGTCACGACGAAGACCGCCAATCGCAAAACCTTGATCGAGAACGGCCGCCGCGTCGTGCCGTCAGGCCGTCCCGCGGCGCAGGGTCTCTACGATCCGGCCAACGAGCACGATGCCTGCGGCATCGGCATGATCGCCAATATCAAGAACAAGCCCAGCCACGAAGTGGTCGAAAAGGGTCTCGAAATCCTCGAGAACCTCGAACACCGCGGTGCCGTGGGCGCCGATCCGCTGATGGGCGACGGCGCCGGCATCCTGGTGCAGACCCCGCACGCCTTCTTCAAGAAGGTCCTGCCCTTCGCTTTGCCGGAAAAGCACCACTATGCCGTGGCGCAGCTATTCTATCCCAACACGCCGGGCCTGCGCGACCGGGTGGCCGCGGTGGTCCGTGGCTGCCTCGAGCGCGAAGGCCTGACCCTGCTCGGCGAGCGCGTCGTACCCACCGATAACAGCAAGCTGAGCGAAGGCGTCATCGCCACCCAGCCGGTCATCGAACAGATGGTCATCGCCCGCCCCGAAGGCCTAACGCTCGATGAATTCGAGCGTCGCCTGCTTATCGTGCGCAAGGTCATCTCCAACACCGTCTATCGGGACGTCCCGGAATCCGACGGCGACAACGGCTTTTACGTCGTCTCCATGTCCGCCCGCACCATCGTCTACAAGGGCATGTTCCTGGCCTACCAGCTCGGCCCCTTCTATCCCGATCTCGGCGATCCCGATTTCGAGAGCGCCATCGCTCTGGTTCACCAGCGCTTCTCGACCAACACCTTCCCCTCCTGGAAGCTGGCCCATCCCTACCGCATGACCACCCACAATGGTGAAATCAACACCATAAGGGGCAACGTCAACTGGATGGCCGCCCGCCAGGCTTCGGTTTCCTCGCCGCTCTTCGGCGACGACATCACCAAGATCTGGCCCATTTCCTATGAAGGCCAGTCCGATACCGCCTGCTTCGACAACGCGCTCGAATTCCTCGTGCGCGGCGGCTATTCGCTGCCCCATGCGGCCATGATGCTGATCCCCGAGGCCTGGGCCGGCAATCCGCTGATGGATGAGCAGCGCCGCGCCTTCTACGAATATCACGCCGCCCTCATGGAACCGTGGGACGGCCCCGCCGCCATGTCGCTGTCGGACGGCCGCTATGTCGTCGCCACGCTCGACCGCAACGGCCTGCGCCCCGCCCGCTATCTGGTGACGAAGGAAGGCCACGTCGTCCTCGCTTCGGAATCCGGCGTGCTCGACATTCCCGACGAGGACATTGTCGAGCGCTGGCGCCTGCAGCCGGGCCGCATGCTGCTGCTCGACCTCGAGGAAGGCCGCATCATCTCCGACGAGGAGATCAAGCGGACGCTCGCCACGAAGAACCCTTATGCCGAATGGCTCGCCCGCAGCCAGATCGTGCTCGAAGACCTGCCCGCCGTGCCGCCCAAGGCTCCCGAGCCGACAGATGCGCTGCTCGATCGCATGCAGGCCTTCGGCTATACCCAGGAAGACATCAAGCTGCTGATGACGCCCATGGCCACGACCGGCCAGGAAGCCGTCGGCTCCATGGGCACCGATACGCCCATTTCCGCCCTGAGCCAGAAGTCCAAGCTCCTCTACACCTATTTCAAGCAGAACTTCGCCCAGGTCACCAATCCGCCCATCGACCCGATCCGCGAGGAATCGGTGATGAGCCTGGTCTCCTTCATCGGCCCGCGTCCCAATATCTTCGACCTCGAAGGCGTCAGCCGCGAGAAGCGCCTCGAAGTGCGCCAGCCCATTCTCACCAACGAGGATCTCGAAAAGATCCGCGCCATCGGTGACATGGCGGACAACCAGTTCAAGACCAGGACCATCGACATCACCTACCCTGCCGATATGGGCGCGGTGGGCATGGAAGCGGCTATCGATGCCATCTGCCAGGAGGCCGAGGCGGCCGTCCGCGGCGAATACAACATCATCATTCTCTCTGACCGGCGCATCGCCGCCGACCGGCTCGATATCCCCACCCTGCTGGCCCTCGCCGCCGTGCATCACCATCTGATCCGCAAGGGGTTGCGCACCTCGACGGGCCTCGTGATGGAGACCGGCGAAGCTCGCGAAATGCACCACTTCGCCATGCTGGCCGGCTATGGCGCCGAAGCCATCAATCCCTATCTGGCCTTCGAAGTGCTCTCCGCGCTCCATGCCGAAGGTGAATTCCCCGACGAGGTGGATGCCGCCGAAGTCGTGCACCGCTATATCAAGTCGGTCGGCAAGGGCCTGCTCAAGGTCATGTCCAAGATGGGCATTTCGACCTACCAGTCCTATTGCGGCGCGCAGATTTTCGACGCCGTGGGCCTCAGCACGGAATTCGTCAACAAGTACTTCTTCGGCACCGCCACCACTATCGAGGGCGTCGGTCTCAAGGAAGTCGCCCAGGAAACCGTGCGCCGCCACGCTTTGGCCTTCGGCGACGATGCCGTTTTGCGCAAGGCGCTCGATGTCGGCGGCGACTATGCCTATCGCATCCGCGGCGAAAAGCACGCCTGGAGCCCCGATGCCGTGGCCGATCTGCAGCATGCCGTCCGCACCAAGGACGAGAATGCCGAAACCGCGCAGGACCGCTATAACAGCTTCGCCGCCCGGGTGAATTCCGGCGAAAACGGCTACCTCGCCATCCGCAACCTCTTCGATATCCGCCCGCTCGGCGAAGCCGTGCCGCTGGAGGAAGTCGAACCGGCCGCCGATATCGTCCGCCGCTTCGTCACCGGCGCCATGTCCTTCGGCTCGATCTCGCGCGAAGCCCACACCACTCTCGCCCAGGCGATGAACCGCATCGGCGGCAAGTCCAATACCGGCGAAGGCGGCGAGGAACCCGACCGCTACAAGCCCCTGCCCGATGGCTCGCGCAATCCCCTGCGCAGCGCCATCAAGCAGGTCGCCTCCGGCCGCTTCGGCGTCACCACCGAATATCTGGTCAATGCCGACCAGCTCCAGATCAAGGTCGCGCAGGGCGCCAAGCCCGGCGAGGGCGGCCAATTGCCCGGCCACAAGGTCGACTGGATCGTCGCCAAGACGCGCCATTCCACGCCGGGCGTGGGCCTCATCAGCCCGCCGCCGCATCACGACATCTATTCCATCGAAGACCTCGCCCAGCTCATCTACGACCTCAAGAACGTCAACGAGCAGGCCGATATCTCGGTCAAGCTGGTCTCCGAAGTCGGTGTCGGCACGGTGGCGGCCGGCGTCGCCAAGGCCCGCGCCGATCACATCACCGTCTCGGGCTATGATGGCGGCACGGGCGCGTCTCCGCTCACCTCGCTCAAGCATGCCGGCGGCCCCTGGGAAATCGGCCTGGCCGAAACCCACCAGACCCTGGTGCTGAATCGCCTGCGCTCCCGCGTCATCCTCCAGGTCGATGGCGGTCTCAAGACCGGCCGCGACGTGCTGATCGGCGCCCTGCTCGGCGCCGACGAATTCGGCTTCTCCACCGCGCCGCTGATCGCGGCCGGCTGCATCATGATGCGCAAGTGCCACCTCAATACCTGCCCGGTTGGCGTCGCCACCCAGGACCCGGTTTTGCGCAAGCGCTTCAAGGGCACGCCCGAACACGTCATCAACTACTTCTTCTTCATCGCCGAAGAGCTGCGCGGCCTGATGGCCGAACTTGGCGCCCGCAACCTGCGCGACCTCATCGGCCGCTCGGACCTGCTCGACCAGAAGCACCTCGCCGAATACTGGAAGAGCGAAGGCATCGACTTCACCAAGCTGTTCCACAAGCCCGAAGCGCTCGGCGGCGATACGCTCTACCACTCCGAGGCGCAGGACCATCACCTCGAGGCCGTGCTCGATCGCCAGTTGATCGAGCTGGCCCAGCCGGCGCTGACCAGCGGCCAGCCCGTACAGATCGAGCTGCCCATCCGCAGCCGCGACCGCTCGACCGGCGCCATGCTGTCGGGCGCCGTGGCCAGGCAGTATGGCCATGAGGGTCTGCCCGAGGACACCATTTCGATCAAACTATCAGGCACGGCCGGCCAGGCCTTCGGCGCCTTCCTCGCCCGCGGCATTTCCATCGACATGGTGGGTGATGCCAATGACTATGTCGGCAAGGGCCTCAGCGGCGGCCGCATCGTCGTCCGTCCCTCCGACAAGGTCAGCTTCGATCCATCGAAGTCGATCATCGTCGGCAATACCGTGCTCTATGGCGCCATTGCGGGCGAATGCTACTTCCGCGGTGTGGCCGGCGAACGCTTTGCCGTCCGCAATTCCGGCGCCATCGCCGTGGTCGAAGGCACCGGCGATCATGGCTGCGAATACATGACCGGCGGTGTCGTGGTCGTCATCGGCCCCACCGGCCGCAACTTCGCTGCCGGCATGAGTGGCGGTGTGGCCTATGTGCTGGACGAGGACGAAACCTTCCGCCAGCGCTGCAACCTGGCCATGGTCGATCTCGAACCCGTCGCCGAGGAAGAAGCCCTCATGCGGCAGCTCCACCATCATGGCGGGGATCTGGAATGGCATGGCCGCGTCGACATATCCGGCGACATGACCCGCCACGACGATGAACGCCTGCACCAGCTCATCTCCAACCACCTGCACTATACCGGCTCGGACCGCGCCCGCTTCATCCTCGACAACTGGGTCGAGATGCGCCCGAAATTCGTCAAGGTGATGCCGGTCGAATACCGCCGCGCCATCCAGGAAATGGAAAAGAAACGGGCGGCAGGCGGCATGGGCATGGCGGCGGCGGAGTAACGCCTCAATCTTCACCTCCCCTTGCTGGGGAGGCCAAAACCCACCGGGTCATTCCCGCGAAAGCGGGAACCTCTGTTGACCAAACCAGAAGCGAAACAGAGGTCCCCGCTTTCGCGGGGATGACGTGGTGATCGGAATAAATGGCGGTCTGACCACCGCAAGTGCAGCAGTTAGGGGCACGACAAATGGGTAAGGTAACAGGCTTTCTCGAGATCGACCGCGAAGAGCCCCGGTACGAGCCGGCCTCCGATCGCATCCGTCATTTCGGCGAATTCACCATTCCGATGAGCGAAGGCCGCATCGTCGACCAGGCGGCACGCTGCATGGATTGCGGCATTCCCTTCTGCCACGGCGATACCGGCTGCCCGGTCAACAACCAGATTCCGGATTGGAACGACCTCGTCTATAACGGCGACTGGGAGGAGGCTGCCCGCAACCTCCACTCCACCAACAACTTCCCCGAATTCACCGGCCGTATCTGCCCCGCCCCTTGCGAGGAAGCCTGCACGCTGAACCTGGAAGACATCCCGGTCGCCATCAAGACGGTCGAACAGGCCATCGCCGACCGCGCCATCCGCAATGGCTGGATCAAGCCGCAGATATCAGCGAGCAAGACCGGCAAGTCCGTCGCCATTGTCGGCTCGGGGCCGGCAGGCATGTCGGCGGCCCAGCAACTGGCCCGCGCCGGCCATGACGTACATGTCTATGAGCGCGAGCCCAAGGCCGGCGGCCTGATGCGCTACGGCATCCCTGACTTCAAGATGGAAAAGCAGCATATCGACTTCCGCGTCACCCAGATGGAAGCCGAAGGCGTCACCTTCCACTACAACGAGAATATCGGCGTCACCCGGCCCCTGTCCGACCTGCAGGCCCGGCACGATGCCGTACTGCTCTGTGGCGGTTCGGAAAAGCCGCGCGATGTCGATAGCGAGGGCACCGACCTCAACGGCGTCCACTTCGCCATGCCCTTCCTCGTGCAGCAGAACCGCCGCCTCGGCGGCGAGGATGTGTCGTCCGAAGTCCAGCTCACCGCCGCGGGCAAGCATGTCGTCGTGGTCGGCGGCGGCGATACCGCGTCGGACTGCGTCGGCACCAGCTTCCGCCAGGGCGCCATCGCCGTCACCCAGCTCGACGTGCGCCCCATGCCGCCGGAACTGGAAAACAAGCTGACCAACTGGCCCAACTGGGCGGTCAAGATGCGCACCTCCTCGTCGCAGGCCGAAGGCGCCATCCGCGAATTCGCTGCCGGCACGATGAAGATCATCGGCAATGCCAAGGGCCAGGTCACGGGCGTCGAATGCGCCCGCGTCGACCGCAAGCGCCAGCCCATTCCCGGTACCGAATTCGTCATCAAGGCCGACATCGTGCTGCTGGCCATCGGCTTCGCCCACCCGATCCACGAGGGCATGCTGGAGCAACTGGGCGCCCAGCTCGACAAGCGCGGCAATCTCTTCGCCGACACGATGAGCTACAAGACGACCGTCCCCAAGGTCTACGCCGCCGGCGACATGCGCCGCGGCCAGTCCCTCGTTGTCTGGGCCATCCGCGAAGGCCGCCAGGCCGCCCGCTCGATCGACTACGACCTGATGGGCAAGACGGATTTGCCGCGATAGGAACGCAGGGCACGATCACGCCACGATCACCACACGGATTCCTCCCCCTATCAGGGGGAGGTTAGGAGGGGGTATCCCCACAGGAATCATTCCCGCTTCCGCCCCGTCGATGCTAACAGTCTGTTAGCGTATTCGACCCCTCTGCTAACCGGAATCGCGCATGACCCAGAAGCCTTACACCGTCGATGAACTGATCTCGGCCAAGGCCATCGCCGCCCGCGTGGAAGCCCTCGCCCGGGAGATATCCACCCATTATGCCGATACCGACAAGCTGGTCGTCGTCGGCCTGCTGCGCGGTTCCTTCATCTTCATCGCCGACCTGGTCCGCGAGCTCGACCTGCCCGTCGAAGTCGATTTCCTCGAAGCCTCTTCTTACGGCAACTCCACCGAATCCAGTCGGGAAGTCCGCATCCTCAAGGACTTGCGCGGCGAGATCGCCGGCCGCGACGTGCTTGTCGTCGAAGACATTGTCGACACCGGCTATACCCTCAAGCACGTCCTCGAAATCCTCGAGACCCGTCATCCCCGCCGCATGGAAGTCTGCGCTTTGCTCAACAAGCCGAGCCGCCGCGAGACCGACGTCACCGCCCGCTGGGTCGGCTTCGACATTCCCGACAAATTCGTCGTCGGCTACGGCATCGACTACGCCCAGCGCAACCGCAACCTCCCCCATATCGGCGCCGTCCGCTTCACCGACTGAGCACTCCTCGCGCCCCATCCACCGCGCCGTTCCTCCCCCTATCAGGGGGAGGAACGGCGGGGGTATCCGGGCAAAGCCAAAAACTTATCCCCATCGACAATGGGAGCGGCATAATAGGCGTTCGCCGCGGATCACCGTCCGCCGTCATTCTCCACCGCGCCGGCCGCCGGATCGATCCCCACGCCGAACGCATCGGCCCGCCCCACCGGCGCCGACACCAGTTGCTCGAGCGTGAAGGGCGCCGTGGCTGGCGCGCTCGCCGCCGTCACCAGGTCCGTAGCCCGCGCCGGCACCCGGCTGATCGGGATGACAGCGCCTGCCACTTCCAGCAGCCGCGCCGCCCCCAGCCCCTGATAGGGTGGCCGCAACATCGCCGCCGCATCGGTGCCCAGCAGCGGATCGGCCACCGCCATGGTGACACCGCCACCGCGATAGAACGCCCTGATGGTCTGGCTCAGATAGAAGGCCAGCTTGTCCGAGCCGGCCGAGGAAAAGTGGATGCCGTCATCCTTGCGCATGCGCGCATTCTGCCCGTTCACGTCAGGCCCATAGGACGAATATTTGCCGTCCTCGCCTAGAAATCTCTCATAGATATCAAGGAATTCCGCGCCGCCCGAAAAGCTGGCCAGCCGCTGGATATTGCTGATCTGGCTGATCGCAGCCGAATACTCGCTCTTCGACATGGGCGGCAGGCCCACCCAGATCACCGGCTTGCGCGCCGCCCGCAGCTTGCCGAGAAAGGCGGTGATCCGGCCTTGATAGGCAGCGGTCCACTGTTCGGTCAGCGGCGCGAAGCTCCCCCACTCGTCGTGATCTCCTGCCGGTCATTGATGCCGATGATCACCACCGCCAGGTCGAAACTGTCGGCCGCGATCTGCTCGGTGATCGCCTTGTCCCAGTCGAAATAGTCGAACCGCACGAAGCCCGACGAGCTGACCCCCTGGTTGACCACGACCAGATTGGGGTCTTCCGCATAGAACCGCTCCAGCGCTTTGCTGAGGTCGATGGCCAGGGAATCCCCGAACACCGCCAGCCGCGTGGCGTCTGGCGCCTTTTCCACCTGTGGCTTGGGCGGCGGCAAGGCTGCCGCAGGGGCGGCTGCCGCCGGACGCGGCGCCTGCTGCACCGGGGCCGGCGCCGGTTCCGGCTCACCGAACAGCAAGTCGAACAGTGTCCGCCGCCGCTGCTCCTGCGCCACCACGATCGTGCCATCGCTCTGGGCAAGGGCGGGCGCCACGTCGATGAAGACGAGCATGCCGACCAGCAATGCCACAACCAGGCGGATCATTCCCAATCCTCTAGCAAACCCGCTATGGCAACGCCATCGGCGTCCCCATCATGTTACCGCGCCGCTGCCGCCAGCGCCTCATAGGATGCCCGCGTGATGAAGCCATCGGCCACCTGCCCCTGGCTCGCCTGGAAGCGGGCATAGGCCTCCTGGCTGATGGGCCCCAGCCTTCCGTCGATGATCCCGTCATAGAGCCCCAGCCGCGACAGCGCCTGCTGGATCGCCTGCCGCTGCGCCAGATCGGGAAAAGCGGTATTGCGCGGCCAGTCGTCGACAAAGGCCCCGCCTCCCTTCAGCCGGTCGGTCATATGCGCCACGCTCATGGCGTAGCTGTCGGAGAAATTGTAGCCCTTGAGCACCAGATAATTCTGCGTCATCAGGAATTTAGGACCGTCCTTGCCAGCCGGCACATAGAGAAAGACCGGCAGGTTCGGATCGGCGAACTGCCGCCCCGCCACCCGCGCAATGCCCCGCTCGGCAAAGAACGAGACCGGCCGCAATTCCGTCCGGGTCGCCAGCAGGTAATCGAAGCCATCCGGCACCACGACTTCCATGCCCCAGTCCATACCCGGCTGATAGCCCAGCGCCCGCAGGAACCGCGCAGAGGTCGCCAGCGCATCGCCCAGCGAATGATGCAGGTCCACCCGCCCATCGCCGTCCCCGTCCGTGCCATGCGCCACCACATTGGACGGATTGACCTGCAGGTGCCCGATGGCCCCGGCCCAGGAGCCGACCAGCGATTGCGCATCGAGCGGTCCCTTTTGCACCAGCAGCAGGGCCGCGATGAGGTCGGCCTCATCCTCCACCAGCCGCGTGCGCCGCTGATGCACCAGCGTCGCCAGCGACCGAACGATGGGCCGGATCAGCCCGTCATTATCAAGCACCGCGCCATAATCGGTCTCCATGCCCCAGATGGCGCCCAGGATATAGGGATCGACGCCATAGGTCTGGCCGACCGCGGTGAACAGCGCCGAATTGCGGGCAATCGCCGTCTTGCCGCGCTCGATGCGGCCGGCCGTGACACGGCCCTCGATATAGTCCCAGACCGGCGTGGTGAATTCGGGCTGCGTCGTCACCAGGTCCGGCACCCGCGGATCGGGCGTCAGCCCGCCCATGGCCGCGTCATAGACCGCCCCGCTCACCCCCGCGGCCAACGCCTTGCTGCGGAAATTGGCGATGAAGCTGTCAAAGCTCTCAACGGGTTGGCCAACGGCCGGAGCGGCAGTCAGCAGGACGAAGAAGAGCGCAATCAGCCGCTTCATGTCCTGCCCTTTCCGCTTACCGGTTCCGCGTCATCAGGTGGCGTTCCCACCAATAGGCCGATTCAACGATCTCGGTCAGGTCGTCATGCTGCGGCACCCAGCCGAGCAACTTCCGCACCTTTTCGCCCGTCGCCGTGATCGAGGCCGGATCGCCCGCCCGCCGCGGTCCTTCATCGGCCCGGAAATCGACGCCCGACACCGACCGCACGGTCTCCACCACCTGCCGCACCGAATAGCCCTGCCCATAGGCACAATTGAGCGTCGTGCTCTCCCCGCCCCCGCGCAGATGCTTGAGCAGCAGCGCATGGGCGGCGATCAGGTCGGTCACATGGATATAGTCGCGGATACAGGTCCCGTCGGGCGTTTCGTAATCTGTCCCGAAGATATCCATCTTGTCCCGCTGCCCCAAAGCCGTCTGGCACGCCACCTTGATCAGATGCGTCGCCAAAGGCGTCGATTGCCCGCTACGCTTGCCCGGATCGGCCCCCGCCACGTTGAAATAACGCAGCACCCCATAGGTCATGGGATGGGCCGCCGCGACATCGGCCAGCATCCATTCGGTCATCAGCTTGGAGCGGCCATAGGGCGACATCGGGTTGAGCGGTGTGGTCTCGACCACAGGCGCCAGCCCTGTCATGCCATAGACCGCGGCGGTCGAGGAAAAGATGAAATGCTTCACTCCGCCCTTGATCGCGGCCTCGATCAGGTTGCGCGACGTGGCTGTGTTGTTGCCGTAATATTTCAGCGGATCGGTGACCGATTCCGGCACCACGATCGAGCCGGCGAAATGCACGATCTCGGTAATGCCATGCTTGTCGATCAGCCCGCGCACATGGTCGATATCGCCGGCATTGCCGGGCTCGAAAATGGCGCGCCCGTCAATGGCCCAGTCGAACCCGGTCACCAGATTGTCGAGCACGACGACCTTTTCGCCGGCATCGGTCAGGTTCAGCACCATGTGGCTACCGATATAGCCCGCGCCGCCGGTTACCAGAACCGCCATGGATTAACTCCGTATTTCAACCGCTTATTCGCCTTGATGATATTCTAGACAGATTGAGATAGTTTTACGTCGATCCTCGAATGGAGTGCATGATTTGCCCAAGCGCGTCAGAACGGCTGTGTTTCCCGTCGCCGGTCTCGGAACCCGGTTCCTGCCGGCCACCAAGGCCCTGCCCAAGGAAATGCTGACCGTAGTCGATCGCCCCCTGATCCAGTATGCGGTCGATGAGGCGCGCGAAGCGCGGAATCGAACATTTCGTCTTTGTCACCGGCCGCAACAAGGGCGTGATCGAGGACCATTTCGACCGCCAGTTCGAGCTGGAAACCACGCTGGAAAGCCGCGGCAAGACCCAGGCGCTCGACGAATTGCGCAAGGACCTGCCCTCGGCCGGCCGCACCAGCTTTACTCGCCAGCAGGAGCCGCTCGGCCTCGGCCACGCCGTATGGTGCGCCCGCGACATCGTCGGCGACAGCCCCTTCGCCCTCCTGCTGCCCGACATGCTGTTCAAGGGCGAACCGGGCGTGCTGAAACAGATGATGGACGCCTATGAGCAAACCGGCGGCAATGTCATCGCCGTCGAGGAAGTGCCCGAAAGCGAGGTCTCGTCCTATGGCGTGATCAAGCGTGGCGCGGGCGCCGACAACAGCTTCGAAGTCACCGACATGGTGGAAAAGCCCAAGCGCGAAGAGGCTCCGTCCAACCTCATCATTTCCGGCCGCTATATCCTGCAGCCCGAAATCTTCGGCCTGCTGGCCAACCAGCAGCGCGGCGCGGGTGGAGAAATCCAACTCACCGACGCCATGCAGACGCTGATGCACAACCAGCGCTTCACCGGCGTCAAATATGTCGGCCAGAGCTTCGATTGCGGCTCCAAGATCGGGTTCCTGACGGCCAATGTCGTCTATGCGCTGGATCGCGACGACATCCGCGACGGCTTCGTGAGGGAATTGCGCAAGCTGGATCTGGAAGATCACCTTTAGGGCTTTGGCCCGGGAATCCTAACGGGTGAGCGTGACCCCGACGGTCACCCGATGCGCATCCTGCATGCCATTGGTGCTGCTTTCGGAGTGATCATAACCGTAATCGGCCGAAACGGCCGTGTGGGCATTGACCTTGTAGTCGGCGCCTGCGCCCAATCCGTAGCCGGTTTCGGTATTGGTGCTGCCGGCAAAACGCGCACTGTTCCAATCGGCCAGCGCCCGCAGCGCCAGCCAGGAATTGACCGTATAGGCAACCTCGGCATTGGCCGTGTAATCCACCCGCGTCGTGCCGCCGGCATCGGGACCGGGCGGGGCCACGGTCGTCGCAAAGCCGGCCGTCATGCGCCAGGTCGGATCGGGCGTGAAGCTGACCTGGGCACCATAAAGCTGGGTAACCACCTCGTCGAGCCCGGCGGCGTCGAAGCGCCGCAGGCCGACGCCGGTCGATGCCGTGATTTCGAGAACATCGTTCCAGCGGCCAGTCACCCCGCCCTCCAGCGTGATGTCAGTGGCGTTGGGATAGGCCAGCAGCGCCGCCGAGGGCCGGTCGAAAATGTCGCGCCCGAGCCCTGCCCGCCCGAACACCTCGAAAATCGGCGTCACCTGGAAGCCGACGCGCAAGCCGGAATCGAGCGCCCAGTAATTCTGGTCCGAATTGTCGATCAACGCGCCCGTGGTCAGCGTCGTTTCGCCATAGACATGGCGCTGCGCCGCCCCGGTCACACCAATATTGAACTTGCCGAATTGCCTTGTGATGCCGGCATCGAACCCGCCGCTGATCGTCTGTGGGGCGATGGCGATATTGTCGGCCAGCCCCGGCGTGCCGGGCGTGGCGCGGGTCAGCGACAGGTTGCCATTGGCGGTAAGCCGCGTGACGCTGTCCAGATCGTAGCCGGTTTGCAGTCCCAGCCGCAACGCGCCGACATCGATCTTGCCATCGCCGCTGGGCCGCACGATTTCCGCACCGGCATCGAAATTGACCGCCGAGCGGCTGCCGATATGCTCAAGCCCGACGGTGGGCACGACCAGAATATCGAAACGTTCGCCTGACGTGGTCTTGGTATAGCTGCCGCGCAAAGCCACCGACCAATCCACATCGAAGAACGGATCATAGGGCTCGCGCAGCCACCCGCCGTTGCTTAACACCGGGTCGGCCGGATAGACATTGGGCAACAGGCGCTCGTTATCCGTGCCTGCGCCATCGCCTTTCGTCTGCGCCAGAACAGGCGCGGCAAGGCACAGCGCGCAGAGCGCCGTGGCGCCTGCAAGTCCCGCTGTCTGCCGCCACCACAAGGGCAAGATGCTCTCCGCCAACCAAAATCGGCCCGCGGCGCACCGCCCGAACCTGGCAGCGATCCTTCCATCTTATGGTTAATGAAGCCTTGCCTCGGTGACGATCAGGCCGCCTCGACCTTAAGCACGGCGCCTTCATTGCCGACGATGCGCACGCGCTGTCCGGCCGGCATATCGGCACCCGAGACGCGCCACACCGTATCGCCCAGCACGACGCGGCCGAAACCTTGCTGGATCGGCTGTTCGAGCACGGCCTCCTGGCCGATGAACTGGTCAGCGCGGCGGTTGAGGTAGGGCCGGTCGGTCGCGGCGGGCCGGCTGCGCGTCCAGCGCACCCAGATTGCGATCGTGACCAGCGACAACACGCCGAAGATCAGCCATTGCAGCGGCCAGCCGATAGGCTGGAACAGCACGACAAGCCCGGTGACGATACCCGAAATGCCCATCCACAGCAGGAATCCGCCCGGCACCACCAGTTCCAGCGCCAACAGGACCAGCCCCGCCACGATCCAGGCCCAGGGTCCGTTGGCCGCGATGAAGTCGATGACCTGCATGGATGGCTCCTTTTAGGGCTGACCCGCCGATGGCGGCCGGCCCGGTCGCACGGGCGTCGATGGCGCTCCACCCCCGAATGTCTCGCGGGCGATTTCGGCAATGCCGCCGATCGAACCGATGACGCTGGCCGCCTCGACCGGCAGCATCAACACCTTCTGGTTGGGCGAAGTGGCGATCTTGCCCAGGGCCTCGATATAGTTATTGGCCACGAAGTAGTTGATGGCCTGCACGCTGCCCGAAGCGATGGCGTCGCTCACCATCTGGGTGGCCTTGGCCTCGGCCTCGGCCGAACGCTCGCGTGCCTCGGCATCGCGGAACGCGGCTTCCCGGCGGCCTTCGGCCTCCAGCACCTGCGCCTGCTTGGCGCCTTCCGCCTGCAGGATGGCCGACTGTCGCCGACCCTCTGCTTCGAGGATGGTCGCCCTTTTCTCGCGTTCCGCCTTCATCTGGCGACCCATCGAATCCACCAGATCCTTGGGCGGGTCGATATCCTTGATTTCGATGCGGGTGATCTTGACGCCCCACGGCGACACGGCCGTATCGACCACGCGCAGCAAGCGCTCGTTGATCTCGTCGCGATGGCTCAGCAGTTCATCGAGGTCCATCGAGCCCATCACCGTACGGATATTGGTCATGGTGAGGTTGAGGATGGCATTCTCCAGATTGGACACTTCATAGGCCGCCGCCGCCGCATCGAGGATCTGGTAGAAGGTCACGCCATTGGCGGTTATCGAGGCGTTGTCCCTTGTGATCACCTCCTGGTGCGGCACGTCGAGCACCTGCTCCATGACGTTGATCCGCTTGCCGATGCCATCGATGAACGGCACGATCAGGTTGAGGCCTGGCTTGAGCGTGCGGGTATATTTGCCGAAGCGTTCCACCGTGAAATTATAGCCTTGCGGCACCGTCTTGGCGCCGGCAAACAGCACCAGGAGCGCGAGGATACCCAGGCCGATCAGCGTGATGCTGAGCCCGTCGAGCGCGAAGCCATCGAATAGTTCCATCGCTGATTCTCCCTTGGACTTCATGGGCCTGAGTGTAGGGTCGCCAGGAGGACAGCGCAACGCGTTGGAACGCCGAACACTGCGCGTCGTTGAGCATGCGGGCGATAGGGCGCCCACCACCCGGCAGGAGACCTGTGTTGACCCAGCCAAAGCCACTCGATCCCAAGGCCGGCATCGCCGCCGCCGAAGCCGCCGGCATCAAGCTCACCAGTCCCGACCGTGTCGTCTATCCCGGCCAGGGCGTCACCAAGGCCGATCTCGTCGCCTATTACGCCGCGGTGGCCGAACGCATGCTGCCCTATATCGAGAACCGTCCGCTGAGCCTGCTGCGCTGCCCGCAGGGTCGCTCGAAATTCTGCTTCTTCCAGAAGCACGATACCGGTGGTTTTCCCGATGCCATGGCCTCATCCCCCATCACCGAGAAGGACGGCAGCACCGACAACTATTTCTACGTCAAGGACCTGGCCGGACTCATCGCCGGCACGCAGATGAATGTGCTCGAATGGCACGTCTGGGGCGCGCGGTTCGACGATATCGAAAAGCCCGAACGCGTGGTCTTCGATATCGACCCCGATGAAGGTATGGACTTCGCCCATGTCCGCGCCGCCGCCCTGGATATCCGCACCGAACTCGCCGCCTGGGCGCTGGAAAGCTATGCTCTCGTTACCGGCGGCAAGGGCATCCATGTCATAGCGCCGCTGAAGCCGACCACCGAATGGCCCGAGGTCAAGAGCTTCTGCAAGACCTTTGCCCAGCGCCTGGCCGACAAATTCCCCGACCGATTCACTGCCAATTCGCGCAAGGCCAGCCGTAAGGGCAAGCTCTTCATCGATTATCTGCGCAATGAGCGCGGCTCGACCGCTATCGCCCCGTGGTCCACCCGTTCGCGCGAGGGCGCTCCGGTCGCGGTACCGGTCAGTTGGGACGAACTGGAGACGGTCAAGGCCGCCAACCAGTTCAGCCTGGCCGACGCCGTGAAGCGGGCGAAGCAACCTGACCCGTGGAAGTATTACGCCTCCACCACCCAGTCGATCACCAAGGCCATGTGGAGCGCCGTGGCCTCGCCCGCGAGCTAGGGCATCGGCACATTCACCCGTCGGTCGATGGTCAGCGTCACCGCGATGACGACGAAGGCGAAGATCACCATGCCCAGCGCGATCACATGCGCCTCGCCCCATTGCAGGCGCTCGACATAATCGTAGAGCGCGATGGCGATCACCTTGGTCTGGCCCGGAATATTGCCACCGATCATCAGCACCACGCCGAACTCGCCCACCGTATGGGCAAAGGTCATCACCGCGCCGGTGATATAGCCCGGCCGTGCCAGTGGCAGCGCCACGCGCCAAAAACGCTGCCAATTGCTGGCGCCCAGGCTCGATGCCACTTCCAGTGGATCATTGCCGATGGCGGCAAAGCCGTTGCGCAAAGGCTGCACCATGAACGGCAGCGAATAAAAGAACGAACCAATGACCAGTCCGGTGAAGGAAAAGGCCAGCGTGCGCGCCCCCCACAAGCCGGCAATCCAGCCGCCCGGCCCATTGGGGCCGAGTGCCAGCAGCAGGTAAAAGCCCAGCACGGTAGGTGGTAGCACCAGTGGCATGGCCACTACCGCCCCCACCAGTTCGCGGTAGCGGCTTTTGCTGCGCGCCAGCCACCAGCCGATCGGCGTGCCAATGACCAGCAGGATGAGTGTGTTGATCGCGGCCAGAGTCAGCGTCAGGCTGACCGGTGTCCAGATGTCGGCAAAACTCATCCCGCTATCCGTTTACTCGACGATGTAACCCGCCGCTTCTATCACCTCGATTGCCGTATCGCTTTTGAGGAAATCCACATAGGCCGTGGCCGCGGGGTTGGCTTCGCCGGTCTTGAGCAGCACCGCATCCTGGCGGATCGGCTCGAACAGGTCGGCGGGCACGATCCAGACTCCAGACTTGCCAATCACCTGGCTGGCGGCAACGAAGCCGAGTTCGGCATTGCCGCTTTCGACGAATTGCAGCGTTTGGGTAATGTTCTCCCCGGTCACCAGTTTGGGGGTGATGGCTTCGGTGAGGCCGAGAGCGGCAATAGTCTCGGTGGCCGCCTGTCCATAAGGGGCGGTGGCCGGATCGGCGATAGCGATCTTGTCGAAAGCACCAGCCTCGAGCACGGCCTTGCCATCGGCAAGGTCGAGCGACGTGCTGTAAAGCGCCAGCGCCCCGATGGCATAGGTAAAGACGCTGCCCTCCACGCCGAAACCTTCCGCTACGGCCTGCGTGGGGCGCACATCGTCGGCAGCCAGGAATACCTCGAAAGGCGCACCCTGCGTGATCTGGGTATAGAGCTGGCCGGTGGCGCCGAAACTATAAGTTACATCATGACCGGTCTCGGCCTTGAACAGCGGCGCCAGTTCCTCGGCAACATTGGTGAAATTTGCCGCCACGGCGACACTGACGCTCTCGGCATGTGCGGCGGTGGAAAGCAGCAGGCCGGCCAGCGCGCCCAGGATCATGCGGTTCATCAACAGCTCCGATATGGTTTGAAATCCATACCGGTTTTCGCCTAGCCGCAACGCACAGGCAAGCGTTATTTCCGTTCGGACATATCGAACTTCCGGCGCAAAGCCGTAACGTCTTCGGCTATGGCCTGCCGTGTCTTGTCCTGCATGGAACGATAGCGAGCGAGCACGAAACGCCCGGCCTCGGTGAGCTGTGCCCCGCCCTGGCTGGCACCGCCCCGGCTGGATTCGACCAACACCTGCCCGAAACCCTCGTTGAGTGCCTGCACCAGCCCCCAAGCCCGCTTGTAGCTCATGCCCATGGCCTTGCCGGCCGCCGAAATGGAGCCGGTGCTGTCGATGAGCTCAAGCAGATCCGCCCGGCCGGGCCCAATATAGGCGGCCTCGCTCAGGGTAACCCTGAGATGGGTGAGGCCATACTCGGGGATACCGGCCATGTCGGACTAACCCCGCAACGCGGAGGCCTCGCGCGCCAGTGCCTCGATGCGGCCCCAGTCATTGGCGGCCAGCGCATCTGATGGCATGATCCACGAGCCACCAACGCAGATGACATTGGGCAGGCCGAGATAGACCTTGGCCTTGGCAGGATCAATGCCGCCCGTCGGGCAGAAGGTGATATCCGCCAGCGGCGACGCGAACGCCTTGAGCACCGGTGCGCCGCCATTGGCTTCGGCCGGGAAGAATTTGAGGTAGCTGTAGCCGCGCTCGGCCGCCGTCATGGCTTCGCTCGGCGTGGCAATGCCGGGCAGCAGCGGAATGCCGATATCGTCGGCGGCATCGAGAATGCGGGGTGAAATGCCCGGCGACACCATGAAGCGGCAGCCGGCATCGACCGACTGCTTCATATGGAGGCCATTGCGCACCGTACCTGAGCCGACAATGGCGCCCGTCACCTTGCCCATCTCTTCCATGACCTTGAGCGCATTGGGCGTGCGCAAGGTCACTTCGAGGATCGGCAAGCCGCCTGCGACCAGCGCCTCGGCCAGCGGCCGCGCCTGGCTCACGTCATCGAGGATGATCACCGGCACGACCGGGGCAAGCGAGAGGATGGAGCGGATGGCGGCGGCGTCCTGTGGCATGATCTGTCCTCGTCGGTGCTGTCTGGGGCAAGGGTTAGGTCGGCGGTAAATTTACCGCAACCCCGTTCATTGAAATGGCGGCAAAAAATCCCTAGGTTCCGCCTCGACTTCGGGGAGGGCCAGTCCATGGTGCAGACGATCAACGCGGTGACGCCCCTTGATGAGGCGCGCGCCATCCTCGCCGATCACTTCGACCTCAAATTCTCCAAAGCCGTGGAACGCGCCACCTCAAAGGTGTTCGACCGTGTCCGCGACAAGATTCCCGAGATCGAATGGCCCTTCTATGCCCCACTGATCTTCGAGATCAACCGGTTGAAGAAGGAGAAGGATGCGGTCATCCTCGCCCATAATTACCAGACGCCGCAGATCTATCACGGCGTGGCCGACATTGTCGGCGACAGCCTGCAGCTTGCCATCGAGGCGACCAAGGTCAAGCAGCAGGTGATCGTGCAATGCGGCGTGCATTTCATGGCCGAGACATCCAAGCTCCTGAACCCCGACAAGACCGTGCTCATCCCCGACAGCCGCGCCGGCTGCTCGCTCGCCTCCTCCATCACGGCCGATGACGTGCTGATGATGAAGGCGAAATATCCCGGCGTGCCCGTTGTGACCTATGTGAACACCTCGGCCGCCGTCAAAGCGGTGACCGATGTCTGCTGCACCTCGTCCAACGCGCTCGATATCGTCAATCGCGTCGAAGGCGACACGGTCATCATGATCCCCGACCAGTATCTGGCGCAGAACACCGCCAAGAAGACCGGCAAGAAGGTCATCACCTGGGCCGGTGCCTGCGAAGTGCACGAGACCTTCACGGCTGAAGATATCTCGGAATTGCGCCACGCCTATCCCACGGCCAAGATCATCGCTCACCCCGAATGCCCGCCCGAAGTGATCGACGCGGTGGATTTCGCCGGCTCGACCGCGGCGATGATCGACTGGGTCAAGACCACCAAGCCACCACGCGTCGTCATGGTCACCGAATGCTCGATGTCGGACAATGTCGCCAGCGAAACCACGGGCGTCGACTTCCTGCGCGGCTGCAACATCTGCCCGCATATGAAGCGCATCAACCTCGAAAACGTGCTGTGGAGCCTCCACACCATGACCGAAGAAGTCACGGTTCCCGAGGACATCATTCCGCCCGGCCGGCTGGCGGTGGAACGGATGATCGAGATGAGCCGGAAGGGCGACTAGGTGCCCGGCGGCATTGCGCGGTGAAAAGCCAGGTAAGCCGGATTGGGCCGGAACAGCTGCTCGGTGGGCACCAGCAGGCGCCCATCCGCATGCGGGCGCAGGCCCGGATGGAAAGCTCCGGGATTGCGGATCACGACGCGATAGTCGTCCTCGACGATGAAGAGGCCCGCCCTGAAGGCCCGTGCCGCATGCTCTTCGAGCGCCAGGTAGTTGTCGATCGCCAGTGGCCCGCCGGCTTCGCGTGGCCGGATCGCCACCACTTCCAGATGCGGATGCACCAGCCCGATATCGGGCGCAAACTGCTCGCCGGTCAAAGCGCAGCGATAGCCATAGGCGGTCATCACCAGCCGATAGACGGCTTCATAGACATCGAGCGACGCACCCGTGGCAAACCCGCCTTGCGGATTGTCGCCGAAGCCATCGCCATTCGCGCTTGCCATAATGCAGGGTCCCGGTCTTGTTACGTGCAGAACCTTACGGACAATTACCAAGTCTGAAAACACTCCGGAGCGGCCAGTGACCACCTTCGAAAACACCCTCAATGCCGATGGCGCCCTGATCGTGGGCGCGGGGCTGGCCGGCCTGTTCACCGCGCTCAAACTGGCGCCGCGCCCCGTGACCGTATTGTCGCCCAAGCCGCTGGGCACCGGCGCCTCCTCGGCCTGGGCGCAGGGCGGCGTGGCAGCGGCGGTGGGCGAAGGCGACAGCAGCCATGCCCACGCCCTCGATACCGAAATGGCCGGCGCCGGCATTGTCGACCATGGCACGGCCGAAAGCGTCACCGCCGAAGCTGCCGCCCGCATCGAGGACCTGGCCCGCTGGGGCACCCCCTTCGACCGCGACGATTTCGGCCATTACGAACTGGGCCGCGAAGCCGCCCATTCCGCCAATCGCATCGTCAAGGTCGAAGGCGACCGCGCCGGCTGGGCCATCATGCAAGCCATCATCGCCGAGGTGCGCCGCACGCCCTCCATCCGCGTGGTGGAAGGCATCACCGCCCTCAGCCTTGCCCGTGACAATGGCCGCATTGTCGGTGTGTTCTGCCGCCGGCTGGGCGATCGCTATTCCGAACCGGTCTTCATCCGCGCCCGTGCCACCGTGCTGGCGGCAGGCGGCCTGGGCGGGCTCTATGCCGTCACCACCAATCCGCCCGGCGTACGCGGCCACGCCATGGGCCTGGCGGCGCGGGCGGGCGCGCTGATCGCCGATGCCGAATTCGTGCAGTTCCACCCCACGGCAATCGCCACCGGCGCCGACCCGGCGCCACTGGCGACCGAGGCCCTGCGCGGCGAGGGGGCCATCCTGGTCAATGACCTTGGCGAGCGTTTCATGCCCGCCATCCACCCCGATGCCGAGCTGGCCCCGCGCGATGTCGTCGCCCGCGCCAATTTCCGGCAGATACAGGCCGGGCGGAAAGTGTTCCTCGATACGCGGCAGGTGCTGGGTGAGGCCATCCTCACCCGCTTCCCGACCGTTTCCAAATATTGCCGCGACGCGGGCATCGACCCGGTGACCGGCCTGATCCCAGTCACTCCGGCCGCCCATTTCCACATGGGCGGCGTCAAGGTCGATGAGCGGGGCCGCTCGTCCCTGCCCGGCCTCTGGGTCTGCGGCGAAGCCAGTTGCACCGGCCTGCATGGCGCCAATCGCCTGGCCTCCAACTCGCTGCTCGAAGCCACGGTCTACGGCGCCCGCATCGCCGAAGACATTGGCGGACTGGAGCCGTCCCGCGAACTCGCGCCATTCATGGGCATCGAATGGGACGAAATCGAAGGCCAGAAAGCCGAGGATGTGCTGCGCGGAACCGTAGCGGTGCAGGATTTGCGCCGCATCATGACGGACCTGGTGGGCGTCGAGCGCAATGCCGAAGGCCTGCGACAGGCCCTGCGTGGCATTGCTCACCTGGAAGCCACCGCCGAACAGGTCACCAGCGCCTATCTCAACATGACCACATCGGCCACTCTGGTCGCCGCTGCCGCACTCAAGCGCACCGAAAGCCGCGGCGGCCATTTCCGCACGGATTACCCGGAGACGGATGACCAGCACTGGGAACACCACACCACGATGGCGCTGGAGGAAGCGCTGGCGATCCGCGCCAGCGCCTGACCGCCCGGCGCGGAAACCCGGGTTACTTTCCGAGTACGGCGTCGACCTCGGCGCGGGTCGGTGGCTTGCAGCCCTTGCGACCGCAATTGATACCCGCCACGACGGCGCCGAAACGCAGCATGTCGGATAGGGCGCCATCGCCCAGCCCGTCGAGCTTGCCGGGCTTGAGCAGCCCGCGCTCATGCAGCCACGAGAGGATGCCTGCCATGAGGCTGTCGCCCGCCCCCACCGTGTCGCCGAAAACTGGCGGTGCATAAATCGCTGCCTGCGCCTTGCCAGCTTTGGTGAAAGCCCGCGAACCTTTCTCGCCCAGGGTCACCACCACGAGCTGGCAATTGGGTCGCGCCAGCAGGTCCGCCACATGCTGCTCGATGCTCCTGGTGCTGTCGAGCGCATCGAGGTCTTCCTCCGACACCTTCACCACATGGGCCAGGTCGAGGAAGGTAGCGAGCCGGGCCTTGTAGCCGGCGAAATCGTCCACCAGGCTCGGCCGCACATTGGGGTCGATGGAAATCGTCGCGCCCTTGGCGATGGCCGCCTTGACGATATCGAGCCAGATGGCTGCCTCGTCCGGCTTGATCGGGCAGAAGCCGCCGATCTGGTAGAGGTCGAGTTGTTCGGGCAAAGCCGCGATGCCTTTTTCCGCTTCGATCGCGCCGTCGGCGGAGCGGTAGAAGCCATAGCGGGCATTGCGATTGGCATCGAAATTGATCACGGCCAGCGTGGTATAGTCCTTGACGCGCTCGCTCAGCAGGGGCTTGACGCCGGCCTCGCCGAGCGGCCCGAGCAAGTAGTCGCCGAACGCATCGGCCGAGATGGGGCATAGAAAGCCGGTGGGATTGCCGAGTTTGGCCAGAGCGATGGCGCAATTATAGGGCGAGCCGCCCGGATGGGCCGTCATCACGATCTGGTTCTCGCCGTCACGACCGATCAGCGCACCATCGGGCAGCGCCACTTCGGCCTTGAGATCGATCAGGCTTTCCCCACCAACCACGAACATGCAGATGCCCTCCCCGGCGAATGCTGTGCCACCGAGGCGCAACCGGCAGCGACATAGCATTTTTGCCGGGCCTGTCACCAGCGGCGTGAGCATATGCCCAGCCGGCGGGCGCGATCCTCTTGCCTACCCACTATTACGGGCTCGGCTCCACTTCCTCCCAGGCGCACCGTTGTGGCGCAAGCGCCTTTCCCATATCGGTCGGCTATATGTCGGACGCATCTTGCGATGGTTAACCAGCCGTGTTCACCTGATCGCCTGATGCCGTCAAACGGCTCAAGAATGCCGGGAAACATCCCGGCGGGGAGAGGGGAGGATGATATGCAAGCCCTTGCTTTGCTTGTCCGCACGATCAGCGGTCTGAACCGCATCGTCGGCGAAGTGCTGTCATGGCTGGCGCTCGGATGCGTGCTGGTCTGCTTCGCGGTTGTCGTGGAGCGCTATGTTTTCAACTCATCCACATTGTGGATGCAGGACCTCTATGTCTGGCTGGGTGGCGCCATGTTCACCGGTGTCGCTGGCTTCGCGCTGATGCGCGACGACCATGTACGTGTCGACATTTTCTACCGCCCCGCACCGGTGCGAAAGAAGGCCATGGCAGACCTGTTCGGCGTCGCTTTCTTCCTGCTGCCCTTCATCTATGTCGTGTTTCACTACGCCTGGCCCGCGGTGGCGCGCTCGTGGAGCTATCAAGAGGGCTCCGCCAATTTCGGCGGCATGCCGGGGCTCTTCGTGCTCAAGGGCTTCATCATCCTGTTCTGCGCGCTGGTCGGCCTGCAGGGTCTGGCCATGGGTGCGCGCGCTATCCTAGCGCTGACCAACCGCGAGGACCTGCTGCCCGATAACCTGCGCTATGGCGCCAACGACGCCAAGGAAGCGCACTGATGGATCCTGTTCTCATTGGCGAACTTCTCTCCGGCCTCATGTTCGTTGGCGTTATCGGCGTGCTCATGCTGGGCTTCCCCGTCGCCTTTTCCCTGGCTGGCACGGCCCTGATTTTTGGCCTCGTCGGCTGGTTCCTGGGTGTCTATGACCCCTCAAACTACGGCTCACTGGTCGGTCGCTATATCGGCATGATGACCAATGAAGTGCTGGTGGCCGTGCCGCTTTTTATCTTCATGGGTGTGATGCTGGAGCGATCCGGCATCGCCGAACAATTGCTGCTCACCATGGGCAAGCTCTTCGGCAATCTGCGCGGAGGCCTGGGTCTTTCGGTTATCGTGGTGGGTGCACTGCTCGCCGCCTCGACCGGTGTGGTCGGCGCTACCGTGGTCACCATGGGGCTCATCTCCCTGCCCGCCATGCTGCGCGCCGGCTATGATCCCAAGCTGGCCACCGGCGTCATCTGCGCCTCCGGCACGCTGGGCCAGATCATCCCTCCCTCTACCGTCCTCATTTTCATGGGCGACATGCTCTCGGGTATCAATGCCCAGGTGCAGATGGAGCAAGGCAATTTCGCGCCCGAACCGGTCTCGGTAGGCGCGCTGTTCGCCGGCGCCATCATTCCCGGCCTGCTGCTGGTCGCGCTGTATGCCGCCTGGGTAATCTTCAAGGCGATAACCGACCCCAAATCCTGCCCGGCGACACCCGTACCGGAGGCCGAGAAGGCCGGCCTCATGCGCGAGGTTTTCGTTGCCCTCGTGCCGCCTCTGCTACTGATCGTGGCCGTGCTCGGTTCGATCCTGGCCGGTATTGCCACCCCTACCGAGGCCGCATCCGTGGGTTCGGTCGGTGCGATGATCCTGGCCGCCCTGCGCGGGAAGCTGGGCCTCACCATCCTGCGTCAGGCGGTGATTTCGACGGCCACCATCACCTCGATGGTGTTTATCATCCTGTTCGGTGCCGCGGTCTTCTCCATCGTCTTCCGCACCATGGGCGGCGACAACCTGGTTCATGAATTCCTCTCGTCCATGCCGGGCGGGGCGATCGGCGCCACGATCATCGTGATGTTCATCATGTTCCTGCTCGGCTTCATCCTGGACACGTTCGAGATCATCTTCATCGTGATCCCCATCACCGCGCCGGTACTGCTGGCCCTGGGTGTCGATCCGATCTGGCTGGGCGTGATGGTGGGCGTGAACCTGCAGACCAGCTTCCTGACCCCACCCTTCGGCTTCTCGCTGTTCTACCTGCGCGGCGTAGCCCCGGCCCGCGTGACGACAGGCATGATCTATCGGGGCGTCGTGCCCTTCGTGATCCTGCAACTGACGGGACTGATCATCCTGTTCATCTTCCCGCAGCTCATCACCTGGCTGCCCGATCTGATCTACCACTGAGGCAGGTACGGTGAACTACAAAGGGCCCGGATGGCATTGCCATCCGGGCCCTTTTTGCGGCTGTCGCCATCCACAAGGAAAGGCCCCATCGCCGACGCGACGGGGCCTTTCAAGTTCTGGCACTATGCGGGATCAGCTCAGCGTGAAGTATTTCTCGCGGGCCGCCAGGAACAGCGAGTCGGTGCCGTCGGTCTTCTGGCGCACCACGTTGAAGGCCGCGACGAAGCTCTCGGCCGTCTTCTTGGTGAGGGCATCGCCACCTTCGCGGAGCTCGGCGAGAACTTCGCTGGCAGCCTTGGCACCGGCCTCGAGGATTTCCTCGGGGAACTGCTTGATCTGCACGCCATGCTCGCTGACCAGCGCTTGCAGGGCGCGCGGGTCGTTGGCGGCGAAGTCAGCCGCTACATTGTCGTATTCGGCCTGGCAGACATCCTTGACCAGGGCCTGCAAGTCCGCCGGCAGTTCCTGATACTTGGCCTTGTCGACCACGAGTTCGGTGGCCAGGCCAGGTTCGATGAAGCTGGGGAAGTAGTAATTCTTGGCGATCTGGTAGAAGCCCAGCGCCAGATCGTTATAGGGGCCGACGAATTCGGCGGCGTCCAGCGTACCCGACTGCAATGCGGCAAAGATTTCGCCGGCAGCGAGGTTGGTCACCGAGGCACCCAGCTTGGCCCAGACCTGCCCGCCCATGCCCGGCGTGCGGAAGCGCAGGCCCTGGACATCGGCGACACCGGTCAGCTCGTTCTTGAACCAGCCGCCGGCCTGGGTGCCAGTATCGCCCGACAGGAACCCCTGCACGCCGAACTGGTCGTAGATTTCGTCCCAGATTTCCTGACCACCCATATGGCGGACCCAGCCGGTCAGTTCGCGGCTGGTCATGCCATAGGGCACGCCGGTAAAGAAGTTGAGGCCCTGGCTCTTGTTCTGCCAGTAATAGGCAGCGCCATGGCTCATTTCGGCCGAGCCGTCGATAACGGCGTCGAGCGCCTGCAGGCCCGGCACCATTTCGCCAGCCGCAAAGACCTGGATGGTGAGGCGGCCACCCGAGGCAGCGGTGATGCGATCGGCCAGGCGCTGTGCGCCCACGCCCAGGCCAGGGAAGTTCTTGGGCCAGGTGGTGACCATACGCCAATTGATATTGCCCTGCGCAATGGCCGGCGCGGCCAGCGTAGTCGCAGCGGCGGCGCCGATCGTGGCAACCGAGGCCGTCTTGAAGAACTCGCGTCTTTTCATAATTCCTCCCAACAGGATGCGGCATTGGTGCCGCCGATTTTTGACTTGCCACCGTCGCCAGACCTGGCACGAGGGCCGCCGGCGACAGACTAATCCCCCCGCGGCCCCTGTCCAGTACGGGCAGATCGGGCGGATAGCGATCTGATCGTCGGCCTACCCACTAATACGCAGAACAGCTATCATTGGACGTGCTAGATTGGCCTCAAGAGGTGGGGGAGCCTCGCGAGCATGAATCTCAGACAGAAAATCCTGGCGCTGTCCGTGCTGCCGCTGGTGCTGGCCATCCTTGCCATTACCGCGCTGGTGACCAGCCAATCCACCCAATTGGCGCGGGCGAGCATCGCCACCTTCGAGCGCAACCTGCTCCGGGCCAAGGAAAACGAGCTGCTCAACCTGACCAATATGGCGGTCTCGGCCATTGCCGATATCTATCAGGGTGCCGATGCCGATGACGAGGCGGCCAAGCTGGAAGTGCAGGGCATCCTCTCCGAACTCGACTATGGCCCGGACGGCTACTTCTTCGCCTATGACTATGACGGGGTGAACATCGTCCATCCCCGCCAGGCCTTCCGCCACGGCCAGAACTGGCTGAACATGACCGATCCGGACGGCAATCGCGTCATCTACAACCTGATCGAACGCGCCAAGGAAGGCGGCGGACTGCACCAGTACAAGTGGGAGAAGCCATCGACGGGCGAGATCGCCGACAAGCTCTCCTGGGCAGTCGGGCTCGACAAATGGCGCTGGATGCTCGGCACCGGTGTCTATCTGGACGACGTCTTCGCCCAGACCGCCGCCGCCGAGGACGACCTGCGCAGTCATATCAACACGACTTTCATCATCGTGGCGGCCATTACCGTACCCATCGTCTTCGCGGTCTTTCTCGCCAGCTTCCTCATCACCCTGCGCGAGCGACGCCTGGCCGACAGCAAGCTCAAGGAACTGACCCAGCGCGTCGTCGACACGCAGGAAGAGGAGCGTGCCCGCATCGCCCGCGAGCTGCATGACGGCATTTCCCAGACCATGGTGGGCGCCCGCTACATGCTCGACCTGGCCGCCACCAAGGTGCGTTCCGGCGCCCCCGATGCAGCCGCTGTCATCGAGCGCGGCGCGCGCGGGCTCAATGACGCCATCAAGGAAGTGCGCCGCATCTCCCACGATCTGCGGCCCGGCATGCTGGACGATCTCGGCCTCACCGCGGCGCTTGAAGCGCTGACCAACAGCTTTGCCGAGCGCACCGGCATCGATGTCGAACTCAAGTCGGTGGCCTTCAAGAACATGATCCTGCCCGAGGCGCGCACGGCGCTCTACCGCGTGGCGCAGGAGGCGCTGACCAATATCGAGCGCCACGCCAATGCCACCCGCGTCAGCATCATCATCACCAGCGCCGGCAATGGCCCGCAAATGCTGATCGAGGACGATGGCCAGGGTTTTGCCCAGCTGCCCGCCGGCAGGAGCAGCCGGGGCCTGGGCCTGCGCAACATGCAGGAGCGCATGGAGCATTTCGGCGGTTCGCTGGACGTACGCACCACGGCGGAGGGCACGACGCTCAAGGCCCGCCTGCCCAAATCCACCTATATCAACCAGAAGCCCGACCCCGTTCCCGCATGATTGCCCCCTCCCCCATCAAGGTCCTGATCTGCGACGACCACCCGCTGGTGCTTGAGGGCATTCGTGCCGTGGTGGAAACCTTCGATCATATAAAGGTGGTCGGCGCCGTCCGCTCGGCCCTCGCCGCCCTGGCGCTGGCCGAGGAGGAAAATCCGCACGTCGTGCTGATGGACATCAACCTGCCCGAGATCAGCGGTCTCGACGCCATCGAGCTGTTCCGGGAGCGGCTGCCGCGAACGCGGCTGCTGATGCTCTCCATGCATGACAGCCGGGAATATATCTCGACGGCGGTACTGCATGGCGCAGCCGGCTATCTGCTCAAGGACGTGCCGCCCGGCGAGATCATCTCGGCCATCGAAGCGGTGGCCGCCAACGGTTCCTATTTCTCCTCCGGCGTCACCGAGGCCCTGCTCGAAAAGGGGCAGAAGCAGAGCGCGGTCGTGCCGCTGACCACGCGCGAACAGGCCGTGCTGCTGTTGCTCGCCCAGGGCGGGTCCAACAAGGATGTGGCTGGCGAACTCGACATTTCGGTGCGCACCGTCGAGACCCACCGCAAGAACATCAAGAAGAAGCTCGGCATCGCCACGACTGCGGGCCTCACCCGCTATGTCATCGACCACGGGCTGATGGCCGACGACTGAATTTTTGCCTCCATCGGGATTATTCCGGCTCCGCCGGTGTTTCTCCTGTCGAGGACCGCAATGACGGTCCCGCAACATGGAGGGAGACATCCCATGAAGTTCCGTTCGATTCTGGCCGGTGCCACGGCTCTCGCGCTTCTGGCTACATCCGCCTTTGCCGCCGACTATCTCGGCGGGGCGGTCAAATCCACCGATATCGGCGGCAAGATGGTGCTGACCGATGCCAATGGTATGACCCTCTACACGTTCGACAAGGACACCAATGGCGACGGCAAGAGCGTCTGCAACGACGACTGCGCTGCGAAATGGCCCCCGCTGATCGCCGATGCCGGTGCAGCAGCCGAAGGCGACTTCACCCTCGTCACCCGCGACGACGGCTCGACCATGTGGGCCTATAAGGGCTGGCCGCTCTATTACTGGTATGAGGATGCGGCACCCGGCGACATTTCCGGCGACGGCGTCGGCGGCGTCTGGCATCTTGCCATCGAATAATCCGCAGGAGCGGACTTGAACGATTTCCTCGACCAGCTCGAAACCTGCGTCCCAGCCCTCCGGCGCTATGCCAGGGCCCTGACGCGCAATGCCGACCTGGCCGACGATCTCGTGCAGGATTGCCTCGAACGCGCCATTTCCAGACGCGGCCTGTTCCGGCCCACCGGACCGGTCCGCGCCTGGCTGTTCACGATCCTGCTCAACCTGCACCGCAACGCCCTGCGCGCATCGCATCGGCGTGGCGAGACCGTGGATATCGACATGGTTCCCGAACTCTCGACCCCGGCTGCCCAGCCGGGGCATATCGCGCTGGCCGAAATGGCCCGCGCCATCGACACACTGCCACTGGAGCAAAAGGAAGCCTTGCTGCTCGTTGCCCTCGAAGGCCTTGCCTACAAGGAGGCCGCCGACATCCTCGATATTCCCCTGGGCACGCTGATGAGCCGGCTTGGCCGCGCCCGCACCGCCCTGCGGGCCCTGACCGGCGCCCCGGCCGAACCGCATTTGAGGACCGTCAAATGAGCGAGATCACCCGCGACCAATTGATGGCCTATGCCGACGGGCAGCTGCCCGAACCCGAGCGCGCCGCCATGGAAGCCTTTCTGGCCGCCAATCCCGATGCGGCTGCCGACGTCGCGCTGCTGCAGCGCCAGAGTGACGCGATCCGGACCCTGTTCGGTCCTGTTGGTGCCGAAACCGTGCCGGCCCGGCTCAAGCCGCGTCGCCTGGCCGCCGAAATGGCGCGCCGCCGCAGCCGCAACTGGGGCTGGGCTGCCGCTGCCATCGTGCTGGTCGGCCTCGGCCTCGGCGCTGGCTGGTTCGCCCGTCCGCTATTCGATGCGCAGCCCATCAGCGCCACGCTGATCGCCGATGCGATCCATGCCCATGCCGTCTATGTCGCCGAAAACCGCCATGCCGTCGAAGTCGGCGCCGATGACAGCGAACATCTCTCGACCTGGCTCTCCAATCGGCTCGATACCACGCTCGGCATGCCCGATCTCGGGACTGAAGGCTTCACCCTGGTCGGTGGGCGCCTGCTGCCGGGCACCGAATATGCCGGCGGGCGCGCGGCGCAGTTGATGTATGAGAATACCATCAAGCAGCGCATCACCATCTACGTGACATCGGCCCTGGCCGATGGCGCGCCGGCTTACCAGTTCGCCAGCTATGAAGGCGCCGAGGCCTTCTACTGGGCCAATGCCCGCATCACCTGCACGGTGGTCGGCACCCTGCCCGAGGAGCAGATGAGGGCCGTTGCCGGCTCGGTCTACCGCCAGCTGACCGAGGGCGACTTCGGCGCGGGAAGGCCTTATCGGGGCTAGTCCGCTATTTGGCCACAGGTGCATTCCGCCTGGGAATGTCGTTGGAATAGATGTTGTGCAGGCCGACATTGAGAATGTCGCGCTCGCCACACAGGGCCATGGTCGTATCGAGTTCCCTGGCGATGATGTCGAGCACGCGGGTCACGCCCGCTTCGCCGCCGGCGCCGAGCCCGTAGAGCATGGGCCTTCCGATAAAGGTGCCCTTGGCGCCATAGGCCATGGCCTTGAGCACATCCTGCCCCGAGCGAATGCCGCTATCGAGATAGACCTCGGTCTTGTGGCCGACGGCGTCGACGATTTCGGGCAGCACGCGGATGGTCGACGGCGCACCGTCTAGCTGGCGGCCGCCATGGTTGGAAACGATGATGGCATCGGCGCCATTGTCGATGGCCGCTTGCGCGTCGTCGGGGTCGAGCACGCCTTTGACGATGACGGGTCCGCCGAAGCGCTTCTTGACCCAGGCAATATCGGCCCAGTTGAGCGTGGGATCGAACTGGCTGGAGGTCCAGGCCGACAGCGAGGCCAGGTCGTGGTCGCCGCCGACATGGCCGACAATGTTGCGGAAGGTATGGCGTTTCGTGCCCAGCATGCGCGCGCACCATAGCGGATGCTGCATCATCTGCCAGACGGAATAGGCATTGAACTTGGGCGGCGTCGAAAGGCCGTTATGGATATCCTTGTGGCGCTGGCCGAGGATCTGCAGGTCCATGGTCAGCACCAGAGCCGAGCACTTGGCCGCCTTGGCCCGGTCGATCAGCCGCTCGATGAAGCCGCGGTCGCGCATGACATAGAGCTGGAACCAGAAGGGTGCCGTCGTATTTTCGGCAATATCCTCGATGGAGCAGACCGCCATGGTCGAGAGCGTAAAGGGAATGCCGTACTTCTCGGCCGCCCTGGCCGCCTTGATCTCTCCATCGGCCACCTGCATGCCGCCAGTCGCCGCCGGCGCGATGGCCACCGGCATGGTGATCTGCTTGCCCAGCATTTCGGTCTTGAGATTGCGGCCCTCGAGATTGACCGCCACCTTCTGCCTGAGCTTGATCTTGTTGAAATCGCTCTCGTTTTCCCGGTAGGTGCCTTCGGTATAGCTGCCGCTATCGGCATATTCGAAGAACATCTTGGGCACGCTGCGGCGCGCCTTGGTCTTCATCTCGTCCACAGTGAGAATCTTGTCGAGGGCGGCCATGTCGAGCTCCGGTGTCGTCCTGCCCTAACAACTAACATGTTAGTCGTCAATGGCTGCACGGCATCGCGCGAAATCGCGTCGCACTATGCCTCTTAATGCTAGCGGACTGTTAACATTGACGCGGGCCAAGTGCGGATTCCGCGCGCCCCTATCGCGGACGGCGCTCGCACGCGCTTGCATCCCCTCCTTCCTTCCCCTCAAATGCTGCCGACCGGGAGACGCATCATGGCCATTGGTGGCGACGCACTCGAATTCATCGACAAGAAATTCTACGACCTCACCATCGGCATAGCCGCGCTCGAAGTGCTTTATGACGGCTGCCGCTGGGCCGAAGGGCCGGTGTGGTTCGGCGATGGCAATTTCCTCGTCTGGAGCGACATTCCCAACAATCGCATGCTCAAATGGGTGCCCGACCTCGGCGTCACCGCCTTCCGCACGCCGTCCAACTACGTCAACGGCAATACCCGCGACCGGCAGGGACGGCTGGTCTCCTGCTCGCATGGCGCCCGCGCCGTGTTGCGCACCGAATGGGACGGCACGGTGACCACGCTGGTCGATCGCCATCAGGGCAAGAGGCTGAATTCCCCCAATGATGTCGTGGTCAAATCGGATGGCACGATCTGGTTCACCGATCCCAGCTACGGCATCCTTTCCGATTATGAGGGCTACAAGTCGGACCAGGAGCAGGACGGGTGCTTTGTCTATCGCTTCGACCCCGCCGATGGCTCGCTGACCGTTGTCGCCGACGACTTCGCCAAGCCCAACGGACTGGCCTTCTCGCCCGATGAATCCATGCTCTATGTCTCCGATACCGGTCAGAGCCATGACCCGGACTGGCCGGCGCATATCCGCCAGTTCAATGTCGAGGGCAGCCGACTGACCAATCCCAAGGTCTTCGCCAATATCGATTCCGGCCTGCCCGACGGCTTCCGGCTCGATATCGAGGGCAATGTCTGGACCAGCGCCGGGCTGGGGGTGAATGTCTACAACCCCGCCGGTGCGCTGCTGGGGCGGATCAGGACCGGCGCCAAAACGAGCAATGTCGTATTCGGCGGCCCTCGCAGGAACCGGCTCTTCATCACCTGCAGCCAATATGTGATGGCGACTTATGTCAGCACGACAGGTCTGCAGACGCCTTGAACCCGGCCGACTTCATTCGCGCCAATCTGCGGCTCGAGCCGGTGCCGTCGCTGCCCGACATCCGGCTCTATACCGCCCATCCCGGCAGCCGGCTGTCGCGGCTGGCGACGCCGGACGATGCGGCGCCCTATTGGGCATATCAATGGGCCGGCGGGCTGGCGCTGGCGCGACATTTTTCGGCACACCCGGAAGTTGCGGCCGGTAGGCGCGTGCTCGATCTGGGTGCGGGATCGGGGCTGGTCGGCATCGCCGCGGCCAAAGCCGGCGCCACGGCCAGCGCGGCGGAAATCGATCCGAATGGACGGGCAGCCATTGCGCTGAACGCAGAAGCCAACAGCGTATCGCTGCCGCTGATCGAGGTGGACGTTGCAGGCGATGCGCCTGATGGCTTCGACCTCATCGCGGCGGGCGACGTGTTCTACAACCCCCAGGTGGGAAAGCTGATGCTGCCGTTTCTACAGCGCTGCCAGGCGGCGGGGATCGACATATTGGTCGGCGATCCCCAACGGCGGGACCTGCCGCTGGACCGGCTGGAGCCCATCGCCTCCTATGCAGTGGGCGACGTGGGCGATGCCCGCGTCGCCACCGATCGCACCGGCACAGTCTATGCGCTGCGGGCCTGACGCGGCCACGACCTGGTGGCTTCGAGAGGCTTTCCGGTTTCGAGCAGGCTCTTAAGGCTGGAGAGAATAGCCACCCAACCCTCGCGGGCTCGCGAATCCGCCGGCAGCGGCCAATGGGTTATGGTC
Organism: Devosia ginsengisoli; assembly: GCF_024707105.1. GTDB lineage: Bacteria > Pseudomonadota > Alphaproteobacteria > Rhizobiales > Devosiaceae > Devosia > Devosia ginsengisoli_A. Next base: position 381,664 of record NZ_JANQAJ010000009.1, read on the forward strand.
AGTTGCACCGAGCCGGCAAAGGGCTTGAGCTCGAACAGGACATTGCTTTCGCGGTCGAGGCCGATCGAAAACCACGTATAGCTCAGCCGGCTATGCGGCACGGCTTCGAGGATCTTGCCGGTCACTTCCGGCGTGCCGTCCTCGGTGACGATTTCCAGCGGCGCGCCGACCGCCCAGGACGAACGCAGCTCGCGCCCGGACCAGTATTGGCGGGTGAATTCACCCTGGGTCAGCGCCTCCCAGATGCGCTCGGCAGAAGCATCGATATAGATGGAATAGACGAACTCGTTATCGGACATGGTCTGGCTCTCCAGCGCCTGCTTGAGCCCGGTCAGGGCGACAAGGCGCGGTTGATGGTAATGGCCGATCCAGCGGTCATAGACCTGCTGCAGGGGCACGCGATTGAGGTGATGCAGCTTTTCCCGGCCCTTCCAGGTCGCCACGACCAGGTTTGCCCCTTCGAGCACCGCCAGGTGTCGGCTGGCCGCCTGCCGCGTCATGGCAAGGCCGGTGCAAAGCTGGTTCAGCGTCTGCCCGTCGGCCGCCAGCAGGCGATCGAGCAGATCGCGGCGGGTCGGGTCGGCAAGGGCTTTGAAGACATCATCCATAGCGGCCATTTATGCAACCAATATGTTGCATGTCAACATAGGCAATGAAATTGTTGCATGTTGTTCGACTGCGGGTTTTTTTGTGGATACCCCTTCCTAGCCTCCCCCTGATAGGGGGAGGAACAGATCGGGGATGGGGCACCAATGTTGCCCGCTTCACTGCGCGGCTCCGCTTAGGTCTTCGCCTTCTTCGGCTTGGGCGCCGGCAGGTCATCCGCCGTCACCTTGACCAGCCCGGCCAGCCAGTCCGCATCGTCCCAGCGGTCGCCGTCGATGAGGAAATACATCTTCGAGCCCGGATAGGCCGGCGCCTCGGTCACCGCGCCCAGATAGGCGCGGCCCGCTTCGGTGGGCTTGATGAACAGTTGGTCGTCGCAGACAAAAGCCATGACCTTGCCGTCACAATAGAGGCCATATTCGCCGAACATCTTCTTCGCCGTCATCGTGCCGGCGGCAGCGCTCTGCTCGAGAATATAGTCGACCGTCTTCTGCTGGCTGCTCACATCACCGCCCCGACCTGCCACGGCACGAATTCATTGTCGCCATAGCCCAGATTTTCCGACTTGGTCCGCTCGCCCGACGCGATGCGCAGCAGCAGGTCGAAGATTTCCTGCCCCTTGGCCTCGATGGAAACACCCTCGACGATATCGCCGCAATTGATGTCCATGTCCTCGGTCATGCGGGCATACATGTCCGAATTGGTGGCGAGCTTGATCGACGGCACCGGCTTGCAGCCATAGGCCGAACCGCGCCCGGTGGTGAAGGCCAGGATATTGGCGCCGCCGGCCACCTGCCCCGTCGCCGAGACCGGATCGAAGCCGGGCGTGTCCATGAAGACGAAGCCCTTTTCGGTCACCGGCTCGGCATATTCATAAACCGCAGTGAGCGGCGTCGTGCCGCCCTTGGCCGCCGCGCCGAGCGACTTTTCGAGAATGGTGGTCAGCCCGCCCAGCTTGTTGCCGGGGGAGGGATTGTTGTTCATCTCGCCATGGTTGCGCTGGGTGTAATCCTCCCACCACTTGATGCGGCTGATGAGCTTTTCACCCACTTCGCGGGAGACGGCGCGGCGGGTCAGCAGATGCTCGGCACCGTAGATTTCCGGGGTTTCCGACAGGATGGCCGTGCCACCCTGACGCACGAGAATGTCTGCTGCCACGCCCAGGGCCGGATTGGCCGTAATGCCCGAATAGCCGTCCGAGCCGCCGCATTGCAAAGCCAGCGTCAGTTCGGACGCGTCCACCGTTTCGCGCCGGGCGCGGGCGGCGATGGGCAGCATTTCCTTGATGCGCTCGACACCCCAATCGATCATCTTGCGCGTGCCGCCGATCTCCTGGATCGTCATGGTCTGGAACGTGTCGGTCTCGGTGAGCCCATAGCTTTCCTTCATCTTGCCGATCTGGAACGCCTCGCAGCCCAGCCCCACCAGCAAGGCCGCCCCGAGATTGGGATTGGCAGTATAGCCCCACTGGGTGCGGCGGAAGATCTGGTAACCCTCGCCCTGGATATCCATGGCGCAGCCGGTGCCATGCACGAAGGGAATGACGCCGTCGATATCGGGATAATCGGCCAGGATGCCGGAGCGGTTGATCTCCTCGGCCATGAACTTGGCGACGGTGGCCGAGCAGTTCACCGAGGTCAGGATGCCGATATAATTGCGGGTGCCCACCTTGCCATTGGCGCGGCGATAGCCCTGGAACGTGGCGCGCTGGTCCACCGGCACCATGTCGGGCGCAATGGCGCCTTGGGCAAAGGCATAGTCGTGGGTCAACGAGCCATCGGCGCCGCCCATGCCGCAATTGTGCTCATGCACCCAGTCGCCGGCCGGAATGGCCTCCTTGGCGAAGCCGATGATCTGGCCGAACTTGATGACCGCCTCGCCGGCACGGATCGGCTTGACCGCGAATTTGTGCCCGCGCGGCACACGGCGGACAATGGTCACGCCCTGCGGCGTTTCGGTGCCGATTTCGAGATTGGCCAGCGCCACCCCGATATTGTCTTCCGCGTTCAGCAGCAGGGTGCGGCCCTGGGGGCGGGTCATGGTTTCGGTCATGGATCGGGGGACTTTCGTGACTCTGGTCTCAACTGCGCTTTACGCCGGAGCCGTTTGCCGCCAGATTGCGCCCGCAATGGCAGCGACGGGCGTTGTAAAGCACCTCTTCACTAACTAACATGTTAGCATGAACAACCATACAAGTCGCTACTCATTTCTGACACGACCTGCCGCGCTGGCGCGGGGAAACGTGACGGCTGAAGTGACCAATGCCATCCGCCATGCCATCGTCACCCTGGCTTTGCCGCCGGGCAGCGCCATCGACAAGTCGCTGATCTGCGCCGAACTGGGCGTTTCCCGCTTTCCGGTGAGCGAGGCGCTGGCGCGCCTGCAGATCGAGGGGCTGGTGGATATCGCGCCGCAGCGCGGCTCCACCGTGTCGCTGGTGCGGCTGGCCGATGTGCGCGAATATATGCTGATCCGCAAGGGCCTCGAATCGGAGGCACTGCGCGTGCTGATCGGCAGCCACGACCCGAGCCTGATCGAGGCGCTCAAGGCCAATATCGCCGCCCAGCGCGAAGCCGCCGAGCGCGACGACGCGGAAACCTTCCACCAGATCGACGTCGAATTCCACGACATCATCTACCGCTCGATGGGCTTCACCAAGATCAAGACCATCATCGATTCGGCCCGCGCCAATCTCGACCGGGCGCGCCGCATGATCATCACCCCGCGTCGGCTGGCGCTGACCATTGCCGAGCACCTGGCCATTTTCGACGGCATCCTGGCGCAGGACCAGGCGCAGGCCGCCCGCGCCATCCGCGCCCATATCGATGCGGTCATGGTGGAGCTTTTCGCCTTTGCCCGCGAACATCCGGAACTGTTTGCCGACGGCGCGACGCTGGGCAGCGACAGCGATTCATTCCCCTTCGGCTAGGAGCCGCCAGAAATGCTCAAGAACATCCCGCCGATCCTCGGCCCCGACCTGCTCGGCATCTTGCGGGCCATGGGCCATGGCGACGAAATCGCCATTGTCGATGCCAATTACCCGGCCGATGCGGCCGGCCCTGCCCTGGTGCGGCTCGACGGGGTGAGCGCCACTGACGTGCTCGACGCCATCCTGACGCTGATGCCGCTCGACGATTTCGTCGACGACGCCGCCTTCTGCATGCAGGTGGTGGGCGATGCGGACAAGCGCGAGCCGGTGATGGACGCGTTCGAAACCATCGTGAAAAAGCATGAGCCGAAAATCGGCCTCGCCTCGCTGGAACGCTTCGCCTTCTACGAGCGGGTGAGCCATGGCTATGCCATCGTCCAGACCGGCGAGCGGCGGCTCTATGGCAATATCCTGCTCAAGAAGGGCGTCATCCGGCCCGCATAAATCCACCGGGCGAACCGATTGGACCAAGGTCGCCCTCGACAGACTAACATGTTAGCGGTTAGGACCTTGTCCGAAGCCAACAGGAAACCCTTTCATGAAACTGCTCCGCATTGGCGCCAAGGGCGCAGAAAAGCCTGCCATCCTGGCCGAAGACGGTTCGATCCGCGATCTCAGCGGCATTGTCGGCGATATCGGCGGCCAGACGCTGACACCGGAAGGCCTGGCCAAGATCCGCGCCACCGATATCGGCGTGCTGCCCAGGCTCGATGCCGGCCAGCGCATCGGCCCCTGCGTGGCCAATGTCGGCAAGTTCATCTGCATCGGCCTCAACTATGCCGACCATGCCGCCGAAACCGGCGCCGCCATTCCGGCCGAGCCGATCATCTTCATGAAGGCCACCAGCGCCATTATCGGCCCCGATGACGACGTGATCATTCCCAAGAATTCCATCAAGCCGGACTGGGAAGTCGAGCTGGGCGTCATCATCGGCAAGGAGGCCCGCTATGTCGACGAGGCCGATGCCATGGACCATGTCGCCGGCTATTGCGTGGTCAACGACGTCTCCGAGCGCCATTTCCAGACCGAACGCGGCGGCACCTGGGATAAGGGCAAGGGCAGCGACACATTCGGGCCCATCGGCCCCTGGCTGGTGACCAAGGATGAAGTCGCCGATCCGCAGAACCTCAAGATGTGGCTCGACGTCGACGGCAAGCGCTACCAGAACGGCTCGACGAAGACGATGATCTTCGGAGTGGCGCATGTAGTGAGCTATGTGAGCCAGTTCATGAGCCTGCAGCCGGGCGACATCATTTCCACCGGCACCCCGCCGGGCGTCGGCATGGGCATCAAGCCCGAGCCGGTCTGGCTCAAGCCGGGCAATGTCATGCGCCTGGGCATCGAGGGCATGGGCGAGCAGACCCAGAATGTGAAGGCCTACAGCGCCTGAACCTGCCGCTTTTCCCTCTCCCCTTGCGGGAGAGGGCCCACTGATACGCGGCCGGCGCAAAGCAGACCTGCAAGTGAGCGGCGCAGCGCCGAAGAATCACCACCGCAGGAGCTCAGTTCCTATAACTGGCCCTGGAGCCATTCCCGGAATTTGCGTAGGGCGGGTCGGGCGTAGCGGCCGCGTGTATAGGCAATGTGGAAGTGGTGACCTGAAGGCGCGGTGATCGGCGATACCTGCTGCAATCGCCCATGCTTCAGGTCCTCGGCCACGAATTCCAGTTCGGCCATGACGATGCCCAAGCCGTTGAGGGCCGCGCTGTAGGACATGCTCGAACTTTCGAACGACCACCCCTTGTCGCGAGAGACCACCGGCACGTCGGCGATCATGCACCAGGTGCGCCAGTCATCGTGCCGCCGCAACGTGTGGATGATGGGATAGTCATCCAGCCGCGATACGTCGACCGGCCCCAATGACGAGGCGGCAACCGGGCACAACGTGGTGGCGAACAGGGGTTCGAGAATGAACTCGGCCTGCTCGTCCGGCCGACGCGTTGAGGTGATGTAGGCATCCCCGCTATTGCTCGTCGGATTGTCACCGGGATTGAGGAACATGCCGGTGACCGAAATATCGGGGTGACGACGTCCGAAATCGGCCAGTCGGGGCGCCATCCATTGCGATCCGAACGATCGCGACAGATGCAGCACGATGGAGGAGCGGCCCGTCATGGCGCGAAGCGTCGTATGCCCTTCCTCCAGCGCCGCAATCGGTCCGCTGACCAGCCTCAGATAAACCCGCCCGAAATCGGTGAGCATGATCCGGCGCCCTTCGCGTTGAAACAAGTCGGTGCCAACCTCTTGTTCCAATTGTCGAATTTGCTGGCTGACTGCCGACTGGGTGACATTCAGAGAGGCCGCCGCACGGGAGAAACTACCCAGCCGGGCAGCCTCCGAAAAGGCCCTTAACAGGTGGAGCGAGGGGACGCGCATGACGCATTAGTATTGCTAATGCAAAGTGATGAAAAGTGTAATTTGACTCATTCCTGCCGAAATTCTTAGCATTAGCACAGGTTGATGCAAAATTAGGCAAACGCGTTGCGAGCCGCCGACCGGCCGGCGCCATCCCCGATCCCGCATCGAGCCTTACGCCATGACGAAAACTGCAACATGGGAGTTTGACGAATGGAATTTGGTTGGGAACCCTACCTGTCCGAGCGCGACACGAAGCACACCGAACTGTGGGGCAAGAAGGAGCTGAACGGCTTCGGCGACAAGCCCGCCCTGGTGCTTATCGACATCTACTACTCCGTCCTCGGCCTCAAGCGCGAAGACATCTTTGAATCGATGAAGACCTGGCGCGGCTCGACCGGCCTGGAAGGCTGGGACGCCGTGGACAAGACGGCCGAATTGCTCGCCGTCGCCCGCCAGTCGGGCATCCCGGTGATTCACGTCAAGGGGCTGCATACCGGCGTCGCCCATTGGGGCCGCCGCAGCCGCCCCAAATCCACCATGCCGCAGGAAATGGTCGAGAGGGGCCAGCAGATCGTGGACGAGGTCAAACCGATCGCCGGCGAGCTGGTAATCGAGAAGGCAGCACCGTCCGGCTTCCAGGGCACCCCGCTCGCCTTCCATCTGCAGGCGCTGGGCGTGGATACGGTGATCGTCTGTGGCGAGACGACGTCGGGCTGCGTGCGGGCCACTGTGGTCGATGGCGCCACCCACCGCTTCCGCATGGGTGTGGTCAAGGAATGCGTCTTCGACCGCACCGAGGCTTCGCACTTCATGAACCTCTACGACATGCACCACAAATATGCCGACGTCGTCTCGCTGGACATGGCCAAATCCTATTTCGAAGGCCTGGCCGAACCGATGCGCAAGGCTGGCTGACGCTGCGTGCCTGCGCGGACTTCGCGCAGGCTCCACCCGCCCCCCCAACAAGACGCGGCTACTCCTCCCCCGAAACGGGCCGCGCATCAGGGATGCCAATAATGAGAATCAATCGTAGATCCTGGCTGACTGCTTTTGTCGCCGGTTCCATGCTGATCGGAACCTCGGTGGCGGCACCATCCCTCGCCCTTGCCCAGGAAAAGACCCTTATCGTCCGCTTCTATGACGATCCCGCAGGATTCGATCCGTCCAATATCTTCCGCATCGAAAACGAAAACATCGCCTTCAACATCTTCAGCGGGCTGACGAGCTATGACGGCGTTACCGGCGAAATCATCCCGGACCTCGCGGAGTCCTGGGAAACCTCGGACAACATCACCTGGACCTTCCACCTGCGCCAGGGCGTGCAGTGGCAGAAGGGCTATGGCGAGTTCACCGCCGAAGACGTGCTCTACAGCTTCAACCGCATTCTTGACCCGGACACGGCATCTCCCTACGCCGCCGAACTGGCCGGCATCGAAAGCATCGAAGCGCCCGATCCCTATACGGTTGTGATCAAGCTCAGCGCGCCGAACGGCAATTTCCTGCATACCGTGGCCAATTATCACCAGGGCCAGATCGTCAAGAAGGAAGCCGTCGAGGCAGCGGGCGACCAGGTGCGCTGGCAACCGGTCGGCACCGGACCCTATTACCTGGAATCGATCGATGTGAACTCGCAGATCGTGCTCAAGCGGCACGAGGACTATTACAAGGGCCCCGCTCCCATCGAGACGCTCGATTTCCACATCATCAAGGACGACGCCACCGCCGCCATCGCGCTGCGCAATGGTGAGATCGACCTGCTGATGCGCCAGAGCAAGGAAGAGCAGTTGCAGACGCTCGAAGCCGAAGGCTTCAAGATGAACCACGTCGACAACTATGCTGTCTCGATCAAGGTGCCGAACCTGACCGACCCGATCCTGGGCGACGTGCGGGTGCGCCAGGCCATCGCCTATGCCATTGACTATCCGGCGATCACCGCAGCTTTGGCGCCCTCGCTGCAGGCGCCGGCCTATTCCATCCTGCTGCCCTGGATGGACGTCTATTCCGAAGCCGCCCCGAAATACGAATACGACCCGGAAAAAGCCCGGGCGCTACTGGCCGAGGCGGGCTATGCCGATGGCTTCACCCTCAAGGTGCTGGGCACGTCCGCCCAGGGCGTGACGGAGCAGCAGCAGTTCGAGATCGACTATCTCAGCCAGGTCGGCATCAATATGGAACTGGAACTGGTCGACACGCCGACCTTCAATCAGCGTCGCAATTCCGGTGACTTCATGATGGCCGGCCGCCTGCTGCCGGCGGTCAATCCGGACATGATTCTGTTCAGCTATCTGCACCCGGCCAACAAGGCGCCTGGCGGTCTCAACGGCGCACGCTACGACAATCCGGAGATGACCAGCGCCCTGGAGGCAGCCCAGGCCGAACCCGACCCCGACAAGCGGCTGGAGCTCTACGCCAAGGTGCAGCAGATCGCCATGACCGAACTGCCCTACATCCCGGCCACTGCGAGCAATGTCTTCTGGCCGAGCAAGCAGAACGTTGATGGCGTCAATATCAATTACCTGGCGCAGGTCAACTTCTGGGACGTGGACATCGAAGAATAGCCTGAAAGCGAGCGCCCGCCATGCTGACCTACAGCCTCAAACGCCTAGCCCAACTCTTCGTAACCGTATTGGGCGTCGTCACCCTCGTCTTCTTCACCATGCGCATGATACCGGGTGACCCGATTTCGGCCATGGCCGGTGACAACCTGGCGGGCGCTGCGCTCGACAAGATGCGCGAACAGATGGGACTCACCGAGCCCCTTCTGCTCCAGTACCTGCATTATCTGGGCGGCCTGGCGGTACTCGATTTCGGCAATACCGTCACCACCAGGCTGCCCATCATCCAGCTCATCCTCGATGCCCTGCCGGTGACGGTTTCCATTGCCCTCGGCACCATCTTCCTCACCGTCCTCATCGCCATCCCGCTCGGCACGCTGGCCGCCTACATGGCGCACAAGGGCCACAGGATGCTGGACAATGCGATTACCGGCGTCGCCATGGTGCTCGACCTGATGCCGTCCTTCTGGACATCGCTGGTCTGCCTGCTGATTTTCTCCCTGGCCCTGGGCTGGTTCCCCGCCAGCGGCACCGTGAATATAGACGACCCGGTCCAGATGCTGCGCCGCGTCGCCCTGCCAGTGCTCGTGCTCTCCATGGCACAGATCGCCACCATGGCGCGGATCACCCGTACCTCGGTGCTCGAGGTGCTGAGCGAGGATTATGTGCGCACCGCCCGTTCCATGGGTTGGTCGGAACTGCGCGTGCTGTTCCGCCACGCCCTCAAGAATGCCGCTTTGCCCATCGTTACGGTGATCGGCCTCAGCTTCGGCAACCTGCTCAACGGCACGGTGATCGTCGAATTCATCTTCACCCTGCCCGGTATCGGCAACCTGCTGGTGGGCGGCATCAACAGCCGGGACTACCAGATGGTCCAGACCCTCATCCTTTTCTATGCGCTGATCTTCGTGGTCATCAATTTCGCGACAGACCTGGTCTATCGCCTCTTCGACCCACGCGTGCAGTTCTAGCTGGAGACCCTGCCATGACACAGGAAATCGTCGCGCTGCCCACCCGCCGTCCGCTGGATGTGAGCAGTCTCCCGATCCAGGGTCTTCTGCGCCTGGTGTCCAATAGCCGGGTCCAGCTTGCCCTCGCCATCCTGATGCCCATCATCTTCCTTACCATCTTCCGCTCGGTGCTGCCGCTGCCCGGGCCGCTGGATACCAACCTGCGCGCCATGATGCAGCCGCCGTCCATCGAACATCTGTTCGGCACGGACCGGATGGGCCGCGACCTCTTGAGCCGCACCCTGGCCGGCGTGCAGATTTCCATGTTCGTCGGTTTCGCCGTAGCCATGCTGGCGCTGGCGGTCGGCCTGGTCATGGGCACGCTTTCCGGCTTTTTCGGCGGCGTCGTTGACCGGGTGACAATGGCCATCACCGATATTTTCCTGGCGTTTCCCTCGCTGCTGCTGGCCATTGGCCTCGTTTCGGTGATGGGAACCGGCATGCTGCCGGTGGTGCTGGCGATTTCGCTGTCGGACGTGCCGCGCTTCATCCGCTTGCAGCGCTCGCTGGTGCTGACCCTGCGCACGCGGGCCTATATCGATGCGGCGCGCACGGTCAAAGCCAGCCAGTTCTGGCTGATGACCCGCCACATCGTGCCGAACACCATCGCACCACTGCTGGTGGCCGCCTCCATTGCCGCGGCCAATGCCATCCTGGTGGAGGCCGGTCTCAGCTTCCTCGGCCTCGGCATCATGCCGCCCGAGCCTTCGCTGGGTAACCTGATCCGGGATGGCCAGTCCTATCTCGAACAGGCCTGGTGGATTTCCACCCTGCCCGGCGTGGTGATCCTGCTGATCGCCATCGGCCTGCATTTCCTGTCGGACGGCATCCGTCAGGTGCTCGACCCCCGTTCCCGCAAATGACCGTTCAGTTTCCAGACGGAGCAAAAACATGAATTATCCGGGCGCCATCAAGACTGAGGACGCTACCCCCACCGCCGGGGCGCTGCTGGAAGTGCGGGACCTGCACACCCATTTCGTCACCGACAGCGGCACGGTGAAGGCGGTCAATGGCGTATCCTTCAATATCGACCCCGGCGAGCGTATCGCCATCGTGGGCGAATCCGGCTCCGGCAAGAGCGCCATGGCCATGTCGCTGCTGCGCCTGCTGGCCTACCCGGGCAAGGTTGTGGGGGCCAGATCAACCTGGCCGGCCGCGACCTCAACCGTATGAGCGAACGCCAGCTCAACCGGATCCGCGGCCGCGAGGTCGGCACCATCTTCCAGGATCCCATGTCCTCGCTCGATCCGGTGATGCGGATCGCCGACCAGATGGTGCCGCCCATCATGCGGCATCTGCAGATGAACCAGGAAACGGCCCGCGCCGAGGCCATTGGCTGGCTCGACCGCGTGGGCATTCCCGATGCCGGGCGCCGGATCGATGCCTATCCGTTCGAAATGTCGGGCGGCATGCGCCAGCGCGTGATGATCGCGATGGCCCTGTCGTGCCGACCCAAGCTGTTGATTGCCGACGAGCCGACAACGGCGCTGGACGTCACCATCCAGGCCCAGATCGTCGAGCTGCTCAGGGAACTGACTGTCGAAACCGGTGCGGCGATGATCTTCATCACCCACGACCTGGGGCTGGTCGCCCGCTTCGCGCACAAGGTGGGCGTGATGTATGCCGGCAAGCTGGTGGAATTCGGTCCGGTCAAGGACATCTTCGCCCATCCCTGCCATCCCTATACCCAGAGCCTGCTCGACACCATTCCGCCCGTCAACCAGCCTGAGCGCCGCAAGCTGACCCAGATTCCGGGTTTTCCGCCCGACATGAAGCTGCCCCTGGTCGGCTGTGCCTTCAAGGACCGCTGCGCCGCGGCGCATGAGCATTGTTTCAAGGATACGCCCGAACTCAGTGCCCGCGGCCCCGGCCACCGTGCGGCCTGTTTCCTGCCCGAGGGCCTGGGCGAGGCCCGCCATAGCGACGCCGAAACCATTCCTCCGATGGTCCGCAACAGTGACGACCGGGTGGTGGTTGAGGTGTTCAACCTGCACAAGCACTTTGTCGGACGCAGCCTGACACCCTGGCGCAAGCCGCCCACGGTCCGGGCCGTCAACGGCATCTCGCTCAACATACGTGAGGGCGAGACGCTCGGTATTGTCGGGGAATCGGGCTGCGGCAAGAGCACTGTCGCCCGCCTGCTGCTCGGGCTCGACCCGGTCACATCAGGCGACATCTATGTCGATGGCATGGCCCAGATGGTGTTCCAGGATCCGTCGTCTTCGTTCAATCCCAAGATGACCCTGTTCGACATCATCCAGGAGCCCCTGGTCGTGACCGGCTGGGGCAATCGGGCCGCACGAGCCGAGCGGGTCAACGAGCTGCTGTCACAGGTAGGACTCGACGAGAGCTACGCGCAACGATACCCCAGCCAGCTTTCTGGCGGGCAGAAGCAGCGTGTGGCGATCGCCCGGGCACTCGCGATCAAACCCTCCGTGGTAGTGGCGGACGAACCGACATCGGCGCTGGACGTTTCGGTGCGCGCCCAGATCATCAACCTGATGGTCGATCTCAAGCGCCAGTTGCGGGTCAGCTTCGTCTTCATCTCCCACGACCTGCTCACGGTCAGCTACATCTCCGACAAGATCGCGGTCATGTATCTGGGCGAGGTGGTGGAATACGGCCCCGCCGACGAGATTTTCCGCCACCCCAGCCATCCCTATACCCAGGCACTGATCGCCGCCGTGCCGGTACCCGACCCGGTTGCCGAGGAAGCGCGCGTCAAGAATCCGCTTTCGGGAGAATTGCCCAGCCCGCTCAACCTGCCGCCCGGTTGCGCCTTTGCCTCGCGCTGCCCCAAGGCGACCGACTACTGCCGCGCCGAAAAGCCCATCTTGCAGGCCTATTCCGGTACCAGAGAGGCGGCCTGTCACTATGCAAACTAGTTCCTACGCGCGTTTCGGGATTGTCGGCGGCGGCCTGTTCTTCGCCATCACCGGCATGGCGAACCCCTTCTTCACCCTCTATGCGTCGGAGATGGGCGCCTCGACACTCGAGATCGGCCTCATCGTGACCCTGCGGGCACTGTTGCCCATCGTGATCGCCATGCCGTCGGGCCAGCTCATCGACAGCATGGGGCCGGTGCGGATGCTGCAATGGGGATCGGTCCTGCTGCTGATCTCGCTCGTCAACACCATCTTTGCCACGACCGTGCCGGTCCTGGCGCTTTCCCAGCTCTTCATGGGCGGCGCCATCATCATCATGGCCTCCGCCTTGCAGGTCCTGGTGTCGAATGGCGACCGGGAGACGCGGAACAAGGCCATCACCACCTATTCGATGTGGATGTCCGGCGGGGGCATGGTCGGACCGCTGATCGGCGGCGTGATCTCCTCCTTCTTCGCCGTGCCCGCCGAAGGCTATCGCGCGACCTTCATCGTCTCGGCCATCGCCACCGCCCTGTTCATGCTCGTTCTGGCCTGGTTCGCCCGGCGCTATCCGCATCCCACTCCCGCACAGGGCGAAATCCGCTCCATCCTCTCGCTCAGCGGCTATTCTGCCAGCTATCGACACGGCATCGATCTCACCGCCCACCGGCCCGTGCAGTTCGGCTTGGTCGGCACTTTCGTCATCATGTATATCCAGGCGCTCTATATGGGCTTCCTGCCGCTGTTCCTGGATCAATACGGCTATTCCGCCTTCCAGATCGCCGCCATCCTGTCATGGCAGGGCCTGGCCGGAATGCTGAGCCGGCTGATCGTCAACTGGCTGATGCGACGGTTCTCGCTCGAACGCATCCTGGCGGGCGCCGGGTTCATCGCATCCTTCTGCGTGGTCCTGACCCCAGTCGTGGCACCCAATATCGTGCTGACCTATGCCCTGATTTTCCTGCTGGGCGCGGCCACCGGCGTCAACCTGCCGGTCAGCCTCATGATCATGGTGGACGCGGTGGGCGAGGACCAGCGCGGCAAGCTCATGGGGCTGCGCCTGCTGGTCAACCGCTTCTCCCAGACGGTGAGCCCTGCCGTTTTCGGCATCCTCGGCAGCTTCATCGGCCTGACGGCCGCCTTCTTTGCCGGCGGCACCGTGCTGGTCGCCACCATGTTCGGCTTTTCCGCCTATGCCAGCCACATGGCGCGCAGCGGCCCTTCCCATGCCGCAACGCCCCCCACTATCCCCACCCCACCTCAGGAGGACTGACATGACTGAACGTATCTGGGACAAGTTCCTGACCGACCGCGACAAGGATGTGCTGGCCGCATCCGGCTTCGGCGGCCTGGCCGACTGGGGCGCACGGCCCGCCCTCATCATCATCGACGTCAATTATGCCTTCTGCGACGAGGAGCCCCGGCCAATCCTCGAAAGCATCAAGAAGTGGCGCACCTCCTGCGGCGAAGACGCCTGGGAAGCCATGCCGGTGCTGCAGAAGCTGATCGGGCTCTGCAGGGACAAGGGCATTCCTGTGATCTACACTACCGGCATGCGCCGTGCCGACAACTGGGACTCGGGGTCGTGGAGTTGGAAATCCAAGCGCCGCGCCGAAGCCCCGCTGCTCGAGGCGGACGGTCGTGACGGCAATGCCATTGTCGATGACATCGCCCCCGGCCCGCGCGACCTCGTCGTGCTCAAGCAAAAACCCTCGGGCTTTGCCGGCACGCCGCTGGCGTCCTATCTGCAACTGCTCGGCTGCGACAGCCTGATCGTCACCGGTACCACGACGTCGGGTTGCGTACGGGCCACCGTACTCGACGCCTTCTCGCTCAATTTCCGCTGCACCGTGGTGGAAGATGGCTGCTTCGACCGCACCCAGGTGAGCCACGCCGTCAACCTCTTCGACATGCATGCCAAATATGCCAATGTGCGTCCCAGCGACGAGGTGATCGACTATCTCAACACCGTCCCGCAGGGCCTGTTCGACCTGCCCTCGGGCCACGGCATGACCGCGCTGGCAGCGGCCGAATAAACCTGCCCCACCGCCTCGCCTCCGGGCGGGGTCTTTCCCTTCGCCTGCGCCACAAATATACCGACGTCAGGCAGGTGGACGAAGTTCACGCCCATCTCGATGCCGGTGCCATGACAAGGTCGGCGGTCGAATAGGTCGCCTTGTCCGCAGATCAACAGCAGCAAGGCCAGATGACCGTTTCCGACGCCCCTATCAACAGCAGCGAACAGGCGCCTCACCCCGGCACCTTCGCCGCCCTTCGCTATCGCAACTATCGGCTGTTCTGGGGTGGCAACGCCATTTCCTTCGTTGGCGACTGGTTGGACCAGATCGCGCTCAACTGGCTGGTCATCTCCACTACCAACGACCCGGTCATGCTCGGGCTGGTCAATCTCGGCCGTGGCCTGCCCATCATGCTCTTCGCCCTGTTCGGCGGCGTCATCGCGGACCGGGTCAACCGGCGCACCATGCTGATCTGCACCCAGTTCCTGGCCATGATGGTGGCGATCGGGCTGGCCTGTACCGTGGCCTTTTTCGGCGCTTCGGTCTGGCTGATCATGGCGCTGGCCACCTGCCGCGGGCTCATCGTCGCCTTCAACCTGCCGGCGCGACACTCGCTGGTCTATCAACTGGTGCCTCGCGAAGCCATGGCGAGCGCCGTATCGATCAATTCGATCACCATCAACATGGCCAAGATCATCGGGCCGCTCGCCTCGGCAGCGATCATTGCCACCCTGGGCATCACCGCCTGCTTCGTCGTCAATGCCCTGAGCTTCAGCGCCGTCATGGTCATGCTACTGATGCTTGACCTGCCTGACCAGAAGGTGGAGCGCAAATCCGAATCCCTGCTGGCGAGCCTGGTGGGCGGCTTCACCTACATGAAGAGCGAGCCCGTGTTGTTGATGCTCGTGGCGGTGGCCCTGGTACCGACTTTTTTCTGCCAGCCCTACATGCAGTTCCTCGCCGTCTTTGCCGCCCAGGTCTTCGATACCGGGGCCAGCGGGCTGGGTTTCATGACAGCTTTGGCTGCAGCAGGCTCGATCTGCGGCGGTCTGCTGGCAAGCTACCTGCAGCGCGATGCGCGGCACGGCTCCACCATGCTGATCTTCATGGCCTGCTT
This sequence comes from Devosia ginsengisoli, assembly GCF_024707105.1. Lineage (GTDB taxonomy): Bacteria > Pseudomonadota > Alphaproteobacteria > Rhizobiales > Devosiaceae > Devosia > Devosia ginsengisoli_A. The sequence goes on from NZ_JANQAJ010000009.1 coordinate 397,121, forward strand.
CGCACTGGCGCTAATCCTCTTTGCCGCCGCACCCAACATTTACTGGGCCATCCCAGCGCTCTTCACCGCCGGGGCCATGCACATTGCCTACAACTCGTCCAACAACACCATCCTGCAACTGACGGTGGACGATGCCTATCGTGGCCGCGTTCTCTCCTCGCTGTTCATGACCCGAGGCCTGATGCCCATGGGAACGGCGACCATGGCCCTTCTCTCCGCCGCGGTCGGCCCACGCCTCGCCATGGCCGCGATGGCCATGGTCGTCGTGATCTTCGCCGTCATCCTCTGGTTCTGGATGCCGCGGCTGCGGTCGCTGAAGGCTTAACCAGGCGATTCAAGGGTCAACGCGAAGCCAGCGAAAAGCTCTTTGAGCTGAACGAGAAGAACCGGTTCAGCAGGCCCGATAGCGGCGACAGCCTTCAGATCCATCGCGAGCGTTCTCATGCAGAGCGCCCGCCGGGTTCAGTCGGAGGAAATGCGTCACCCAAGGCAGCAAGGCTCGCTGGCGTCGGCGCGTTGACCCCTGCGAATGGAGAGACTTCAGGCAGAAGCCGGCACGCCAACTCTTCGCCCTTGCCAAATGCGCCAATGCTCCGGCTAACGAGAACCAAGCTGGATTGTCGAGCAGTTCGCCAGGCCGACATGCTCGGTCCTATGCAGCACGAGTAAGCGGAAAGTTCTCGGCATTGTAGAGGCTACGAATTTGCGAGCCATCGAACCGTCTCTCGTCCACTTGCAGGAATGCGCCTCGGAGCAAAATCGCGGGCATGTCCTCGACGGCGAAGCGAACTGCTTCGGCCACCGAGCTGAAGCGCCTGTATCCAATCTGGCTGGACTTTTTCGTGTTCTTGCCGGGGAAGAGTTCGGCGGCGTCGGAATAATTGACGGTCATGTTCATATCCTATGCGAGGGGGTGAGGGAGCTCGTTGGGGTGGCGCGAGCCCAGGCCCGCGCCGCTATGGGGGGCGTAGGCACGATCAGCGCGGTGGCTCGGTTGGCGGAGCGATCCAGAATACCGGCGCGCTCCGCTGCAGCTATCACGTAGTGACGCGCGGACTCGGCCGACACGAGGTGGTCCAGCGCGCTCCGGCAAATGGCTTTGGCTCGTTTGTAATCGACTGTTCGGGGGGCGGACCAGAAATATTCCAGATACTGAATCGCTTCGGCGACGTTGCGCACCTCGTATTTCCCCGATGGACTTGCGTCCATACGAAGAAAAATAGGCCGCATGAATGGTTTTAATCCCATCAGAAGCTCCAAAATATTTGAAAATGTAGAAGTGCGGACTGACCCGTGAAATACATATGGGTCAAATATAAAGTAATTCAAGGGTTTGGCTTGCGCGAAACCCGACTTTCATCAGCCGGGGTCGCCGCCCTATCAATTTGCCATCCGTCGTCGTGATGACGAAATAGGTACACGCCTATGACCGCCGGCTCTCCGGAATGCCTGGGCTCCCACCCATGACCGGCGCGACACGCGTCGCTACCTTGCGGGCAATGCCTCACTCATGGCTGGAACCTCAGAACCTGTTCTGACAGCTATAGAGGCATGATTATTGCGCGGGTGCCTCTGCAGGCAGCGTGGCGCCCGTGGCCGCTGCAGGCGCGCTCGTGTCGACGGTCGCCACGGCCGCATCGCTCATGGTCGATCCCTTGTAGGCCGCTGTGAGCATGATGAGCACGCCCAAAATCCATAGCGCGCCCATGGCCAGCGAAAACGCCCCCATGAACCTGGCATACATCTGCCGCTGTCCGAATTCAGCTTGGTCCTCATAGGTCATTGTCGATCCTCCATTGGTGCTGGGATAAGCCTGGGGCGCAACAAAGGTTTCAGCGTAATCTTCCGGCCCATCGGTCTGCGAACCGCTGCCGCCAGGCCTTGGTCTGGATATGCCCCACCAAAAGCCGGCGGACCGCCTCATCCGATGCATCGACGCCCATGGTCAGGCTAATCATCTTCTCGCCGATCCATGCATGCAGCACGCCATTTTCAACGTAATAGCTGGCCTTATGGGCCTCTAAACCGTCGGAGACTTCAAGTTCTCGAACGATGCTTTTTTCCTGCATGGTGGCCTCCCGCAAGGCCTGCAGGATGCGCTCTCCTACCCGGAGAGTCTATCTCATTCCATTTTGCGGCCAAGACTTCATGGGTGGGGCCATGCCCTTGCCGAGCTGAATGACGGCAAAAGAAACGGCTCCAGCAGTAAGCTGGAGCCGTTGGCAAGGAGTGCAGTCCTTGTCTTAGAAGCGGAAATTCACGCCAGTCTTCACCGCGTGGAATTTCACTTCCTCATCGATGGCAGTGCCGGCAGGAATACCGCCGCCACCTGCTGCATAACCAACGGAATTGCTGCCAAGATCGGTGTAGGAGTATTCTGTCTGGATGGAGATATTCTCCGTAACGCGATACTCCAGACCGGCGCCGATTGTGTAACCGGTGCGGTTCACTTCATCCAGGTCGAGTCCGATGCCACCAATGGCTGCTCCAAGGCTGGGAGAGGTCCGCCCGAAGGCGGCGCCGCCATCGAATTGCGATCCTTGCAGCTGGTGCGAGGGACATGCTTACCTGCCCGGTGTCACCAGAAATAGTGCCTGGTTCTACCGATCATACTCAAGACTAAGCTGGCTCGCTGCGAAAATGGCGCAGGCTTCGTCCGTGTCGCCGGTATCGCCCGAAACGCCGAGCGCACCGACCAGCTTGCCATCGGACAGCAGGAGCAAGCCGCCCGGCGCCGGCAGCAGTCTGCCCTCGAAAAGGCTGGCGGCGGCGGCGAAGAATTCAGGCGCCTGCGGTGCCTTTTCGGACAACACGCGCGATCCGAAACCGAGGCCCAGTGAGCCCCAAGCCTTTCCTTGCGCAAGGGCGAGGCGGGCAAAGCCCGCACCATCCTCGCGGGCGCCGGCGATCTGATGCCCGCCCGGATCGAGCACCATCGCCGACAAAGGGCGTGCATTGCGACGGCGTCCTTCTTCGAAGGTCGCCTCGATCAGGGCGAAAGCGGTGCGAAGTTCCATTTTCTGACCTAGTCGCTGCTCATCAATAGGTGCACCGGCCGCCCGAGAGATCGAACACCGAGGCCGTGGTAAAGCTGTTCTCTCGTGACACCAACCAGGCGACCATCGAAGCGGCCTCGTCCACTTCGAGGAAACGACCGCGCGGAATCCGCGTCAGCATATATTGGATGAACTCCTCGGTGAGGGTTTCGAGGATACGGGTCTTGGCGGTTGCCGGAGTGATGGCATTGACGGCGATGTCGAAGCCGGCCAGTTCCTTGCCCAGCGATTTTGTCAGGCCGATTACGCCCGCCTTGGCGGCAGAATAGGCGGATAGATTGGGATTGCCCTCCTTGCCGGCTACCGAGGCGATATTGACGATGCGTCCGTAGTTACGCGCCTTCATCGAGGGGACGACGGCCCTGTTGACGTAGAAGGTGCCGTTGAGATTGATCTCGACCACGCGCCGCCATTCGTCCGGATCATATTGATCGAGGCTCCCATTGCTGCCGGCGACACCGGCCGAATTGACCAGGATCGAGACCGGGCCGATGTCCGCCTCCACCCGTGCATGAGCCGCGACGAGACCATCGAGATCGGTGATGTCCACCGTCTGGCTCGAGGTGCCAGCGCCGAGCGCGGCGACGGCCTGGGCCAGGGTGTCGCCATCGCGGTCCCACAGGCTTACCCTGGCGCCCGACTGGAGAATGCGCTGGGCCATCGCAAAGCCCAGCCCCTGCGCGCCGCCGGTGATGACGGCCACTTCGCCGTTGAGATCGATCTGGTTCATTTCACTGTCTCCTCAACCGCCAGGCCCGACTGCGTGTCGAAGAAGCGGGTCTTGTTCGTGTCGGCCGGACGCAACCCGACCGCCTGGCCGGCGACCAGTTCCACCGTTGCGGGGAGGAAGGCCGAAACCAGTGCATCGCCCACGTCGATGCGGACCAGGCTGCGCGAGCCGAGAAATTCAACGGTTCGGACCGTTCCCTTGATCGGCGCGTCGTTGGACGGGTCATCTTCGATGTCTTCGGGCCGCAGCCCCACCGAGAGCCGCTTCTCGGAGGCGACGACGGTGGTGGAAAGCGGCAGGGAAAAACCGGCGCCGACGAGCCGATCGGCGACGCGCTCGCCATCGAGGATGTTCATGCCCGGCTCGCCCAGGAACCGCGCCACAAACAGATTGGCGGGACGGTCATAGAGCTCACGCGGGGTGCCGACCTGTTCGATGCGGCCCGCCGACATGACGACGATGAGGTCGGAAAGGGTCATGGCCTCGCTCTGGTCGTGGGTGACATAGAGCATGGTTGCGCCGAGGCGCTGATGCAGGTCCTTGAGTTCCGAACGCATCTGGACGCGCAATTGCTGGTCGAGATTGGAGAGTGGCTCATCGAGCAGGTAAACGGTCGGCGTGCGCACCATGGCGCGGCCGAGCGCCACGCGCTGACGCTGACCGCCGGAAATTTCGCGCGGGAAGCGGCTGAGCATGGCTTCGAGGCCAAGCATGCGCGCGGCGTTGCGAACCTTGTTGTCCACCTCGGTTTCGGGCGTGCGACGGCGGCGCGCCCGCATCGGAAACGCGATGTTTTCATAGAGCGTCAGGTGCGGATAGAGCGCGTAGGATTGGAACACCATGGCGATGTCGCGGTCGGCCGGCTTAACGGTGGTCACGTCGCGATCCCCGATCAGGATCTGGCCCTCGGTGGGCATTTCCAGACCGGCGATCATGTTGAGCGTCGTGCTCTTGCCGCAGCCCGAAGGCCCCAGCAGAGTGACGAACTGGCCGGGCTCGATGGCAATATTGACGTCCGAAACAGCCCGGACATTGCCGTAGCTCTTGCCGACATTGATGAAGCGGACCGATTGGGCCGTCGATGCTTTGCGGAACTCTGCGTTCACCGAATTAGCCTTTCACAGAACCATCAGCGAAGCCGCCGATGAGATATTTGCGGAACAGGAGGAACATGACGACGGGCGGTATCGTGGCGATGATGACGCCAGCCATCAGCGCGCCCCAGTCCCGGCCATGGAAACCCTGGAAGAAGATCAGTGCCACCGGCAGGGTGCGCAGGCCCGGCGTGTCGACCATGGTGGTCGCGGTGACATAGTCGTTCCAGGAGTGCAGGAAGCCGAAGGTCGCGGCGGCCAGCAGCGCCGGCTTGGCGCCGGGCAGCACGACCTTCCACACGGCCTCGAAACGGGAGTAGCCGTCGATCTGCGCCGCCTGTTCGAGTTCGCGCGGAATGGTGCTGAAATGCGAGCGTGTCACCCACACCGCGAAGGGCAGGATATGGCCGGCATAGAGCAGGGGCAGCGCGATGTAGGTGTTGTAAAGACCCATATTGACGAAGAGCAACTGGGTGGGCAGCAGCACGGCGAAGCCGGGCACCGCCATGGCCCCCACGAAGAGGACCAGAACAAGTTGCTTGCCCGGGATCGGGTAGCGCGCCAGCGAATAGCCGGCCACGGTGCCGAGGGTCAGTGCCACCAGCACCGCCATGACGGCATAGAGACCGCTATTGAGGAAGGCCCAGTGCACGCCTTCGGAAATAAGGCGGGCATAATGGTCCAGCGTCGACACCGAGGGGATGAGCTCGGGCGGCACCTGGAAGATGCGGTTGGTCGGCTTGAGCGAGGTCGAAAACGCCCAGACGATGGGGCCGAGAGCGACCAGTGCGGCGAGCAGGCACCCCAGCACCAGCCAGGTTCGGGTTCCGGTTTTCATGCGGCAGCTCCCGGCTGCTTGCCCAGGATTTTGATGTAGAGGGCGATGAGCAGCATGTTGATCATGAACATGACGATGGCGATGGCGTTGCCGCGCCCCTGATCGAGCTCCACGAAACCAGTGTGGTAGAGGAGATAGCCAAGGGTCGTGGTCTGCCGGATCGGGCCGCCGCCGGTCAGCCCGATAATGGTCTGGACCTCGTTGAAATAGCTGATGGTCAGCATGGAGATGACGATCAGCAGCGATGGCGCCAGCAGCGGCAGCGTGATCTTGCGGAACGCTTCCCAGGCGCCCAGTCCGTCCACGGCAGCGGCCTTGTAGAGATCGCGCGGGATCTGCCCGAGGCCGCCGGTGAGGATGATCGCGGCAAAGGCGAAATTGCGCCACACCCCGATGAGGATCAGCGTCGGCATGGCGAGGACTGGATCGGTCAAGAGATCCTGAGGCGGCACGCCGGAGGCTGCGAATATGGCGCCGACAAGCCCGCCGGGCGAGGGCACCAGGATCCATTTCCACAGCAGGGCCACGACGATCGGGCTCATCGCCCACGGCACGAGCAGGACGGTGAGCAGGATGCTGCCCCAGTTGCCGAGGCGGCGAATGCCCATGGCCGAAACCAGCGCCAGAGGGACGGCGATGGCCAGAGAGCCGAAGGTGAAGACCAGCGAGCGGCCGATCGCCTGCCAGGCAAAGGGGTCGCGGAACAGGTCGACATAGTTCTGCAGCCCGACATAGCCTTCATCGGCGAAGAAGAAGACCTGCCGGAGGCTGAGATAGAAGCCATAAAAGGCCGGCAGCACATTGATCGCCACCACGAGGATGAGTGCGGGGCCGACAAGTGCCGACCCCACGATTTTGGTCTTGCGGGCCACTGAGTGCAGGGCGCGGGAAGAATCCACCGAAGTCTCAATGGCCGTCGTCGTCATCGTATTACCAACCCAGCGTTGCCTTGGCGCGTTCGAGGATGGCGCCCACGTCCTCGTCGGTGCCGATCAGTTCCTGAAGCGCGGTGTTCATGATCGGGAAGACCTTGGTGATATCGGGCAGCTTGGGCGGGAAGGTCAGGGCCCCCGGTGCGTCGAGCAGCGCATTGAACACGGCAATGGACTCGGCTTCGGGCGTGCTGAAGAAAGGATCGGATTGCACCGAGCGGCGATCGGGCACGAGCCCGGCAACTTCGGCCCATTGCATCGAGGCTTCCGGCGTATAGAGCGCTTCCACAAAGGCGGTGGCGGCGGCCTTGTTTTCGGATTTTGCCGAAACACCCACTGTCCAATAGGGCCCGAGCAGCACGGCAGGGGGCCGATCACCAAAGGCCGGCCAGGCCGAAACCGCCAGGTCATTGGGGTCATAGGCCGCCGCAATCGACTTGTATTGGGCGAAACGCGGCGCGAAAGCCTGGACGATGGCGAAGCGGCCAGCGGCAAACTGATCCTGGATATCGTCGCCCATGGCGTTCAGCAGGGTGGAGGACAGGGCGCCGGCGGCAACAAGCTGTCGGACAACATTGGCGGTTTCGACAGCTTCCGGGCCGGTCACATCGAACTGGCCGGTCGCCGCGTCAAAAATGCCCGGACCGAAACCGGTCATCATGTTGATGAAGGCCGAGACGCTGTTGTCATTGGTCGGCAGGCCGAAACCGAGACGGTCGCCACTGGTCAACTTGCCGGCGACGGGAATGAATTCTTCCCAGGTCAGGGGCGGCGCATCGAGCCCGATTTCGGCGAGAGCGTCCTTGCGATAGAAGAGGATTTGTGCGGGCGAGGGCCAGAGAGGCAGTGAGGTGCGAACGCCATCCATGACCGACTTTTCGGCGAAGACCGGGTAGAGATCGGGAATGACATCGCTCTGGAACCCGGCGGACAATTCGTCATCGAGGTTGGCGAGCGCGCCGCGCTGATTGACCAGATCGAGAAAGGTGTCACGCATCCAGATGATGTCGGGCGCCCGGTTCTGGGCCGAGGCAGCGACGAACTTGGTTTCGAGTTCCTGGAAGGGCTGGGCCTCGACGACCACCGATACGCCCGGATTGGCCGCGGTGAATTTCTCGATCAGTTCGCGCAGCACGACTTCGCGCGGCGACTGGCCTTCGGCACTGAGAAAAGTCCAGATGCGGATGGTGCCGCTTTGGCCCTGGGCCAGGGCGATGCCGCTCAGGGCGGGCAGCAGCGCGGATGCCGCTCCCAGTTTCAGGACCGTGCGGCGGTCCAGTTTACCGATACTCATTCCAAGTTCCTCCATTGCTTGAATTTTCCCGGTTTCTCCCGGGGTCTAACGCTCGAGCGTGCTCAGGACTCGTGAGCGTCCATTGAGCAGATGCCGCCGGATTTCGGCCCGGGCGCGGTCTGCGTCGCGGGCCGCCACGGCATCGACGATGCCGCCATGCTCGAGTGAAATCAGTTCCCGGCGCTCGGCCAGGGTGAGAAAGCCGCGCTCTGCCGACAGGCTGCTCCACTTGAAGATGTGCGAGGTGAGCCTCCCCAGCGCGTCACTGAGCTTTGGGCTATGTGCGCAGGCCGCCAGGGCCGAATGGAAGGCGACGTCTTCCTTGTCGGCGTGGTTGCTGGCGAGCTGGACGATCAGGTCGGCCTGGGCCTTTTGCAGGTTGGCCAGGTCCGCGTCGGTACGGCGGTCGGCGGCAAGGGCGGCCACTTCGCTTTCGAGCGCCAGGCGGACCTCGTGCCATTCGGCCAGGTCGCGCATGGTTTCGATGGCCGAAAGGCGCATCATTTCCGGCGAGCCATTGTGCACGGCATAGCTGCCGGACCCCTTGCGGGAACGCACCTGGCCTTCGGCGCGCAGGCGCGCCAGCGCTTCCCTTATGCTGGCGCGCGACAGGCCGAACATATCGACAAAGTCGGATTCGGCGGGCAGGCGCTGTCCATCATCCAGTTGCCCCATGAAGGCGACCAGCTGGCGATAGGCACTTTCACTGCGACTTTCGGCTTCCATGTTTCCTCGACACCAATATCCGTTGACGGGCAGATTGTTGTCTGACTAGAATTGTTCTGTCAGACAGCTTGGCTCTTTGCAAGCGAGAAATTCTAAGGGATGAAATGAAAAGAATCATTGGGGCACGGCCCGGCTCGCGCATCGCCAAGGTGGAAATCCACGAATTCGGCTATACCGTGGACGGTCTGGGCATGGATGAGAGTGGCAATCGCTGCGTGATGAAGGGCGAGCAGAGCCGCCTCTCCGCCTTTGCCGTGGTGATCGAGACTCAGGACGGCGCACGGGGAGAATATTGTAGCGTCCATAGCGGCAAGAACGGCGCCATGGTGGGCCAGGTCAAGGCGCTGGCCAGCCAGATCCTGGGCGAGGACGCCGAAGAGCGCGAAGCCATCTACAACAAGCTCAAGCGCTTTCACCGTCACTATATGGCCATCGGCCATTCGGCGCTGGATATCGCGCTGTGGGACCTGGCCGGCAAGGCTGTCGGACGGCCGATATGGCGGCTGCTGGGTGGCTATCGTCAACGCCTGCCGACCTATGCCAGCACGCTCAATGGCGGCCGGCACGGCATTCTCGATTCCATCGAGGCCTATGCAGACTTCGCCGAAGAGTGCCTCGCCGCTCGGCTACAAGGGATACAAGATCCACGGCTGGGGGGAAGGCGACCCCAAGGAAGAGGCGGCCAATCTCCTGCTCTGTGCCAGGCGCGTCGGCGACCGCATGGCGCTGATGTATGACGCGGCCAGCGAATTGCAGACCTTCGCCGACGCCATCTATGTCGGCCGGGCCTGCGACGAGGGCGGCTATCTCTGGTTCGAAGATCCGTTCATGGACGCCGGCTGGTCGCCCCATGCTGCCCGCCAGCTCAAGGAGAACATCCGCACGCCGCTCATGCTGACCGAGCATGTGCGCGGGCTGGAGGGCAAGGCGGCCTGGATAGGCGAACGCGCCACCGATTATATCCGCGTCGATCCCGACTACGACATGGGCATTACCGGCACGATGAAGACCGCGCATCTGGCCGAGGCCTTTGGGCTCGATTGCGAAATTCACGCCGCCGGCCCGGCGCAACGCCATTGCATGGCCTCGATGCGCAATTCGAGTTGGTACGAGCTGTCCCTCGTCGCGCCAGGCGTCGCCAATCCCGTGCCGCCGGTCTTCGGCCCGGGCTATAGCGATGCACTCGAGGATATCGGCGCCGATGGTTGCATGCCGGTGCCTGATGGTCCGGGCCTCGGCGTCGACTATGACTGGGATTATATCCTCGCCAATCGCACGGCTTTCCAGGAGTTCACGCTTAGGGGTGACCGGCCGTGACATCGGGCTATGATTTCGTCATCGTGGGCGGCGGTTCCGCCGGCTGCGTGCTCGCCAATCGCCTGTCGGCCAGCAGCGCCAATCGTGTACTGCTGATTGAGGCTGGTGTCGACCATAAGCCGGGGCAGGAGCCTGACGAGATCCGCGACGTCTATCCCTATCGGGCAGCGTTCAACCCGTCCTATCAGTGGCAGGATCTCAAGGCGCATCTGCTGCCCGTCCCGCATAATGACCCGGACCGGCCGCCCCTGAAGGCCTATGCTCAGCCGCGGCTGATTGGTGGGGGCTCGAGCATCAATGGCGAGATCGGCAATCGCGGCCTGCCGGTGGACTATGACGAATGGGCGGAACTGGGCGCCGAGGGATGGGACTGGCAAAGCGTGCTGCCCTATTTCCGCAAGCTCGAAACCGACATGGATTATGACGGTCTCCTGCATGGGCGCGATGGCCCCATCGCCATCAGCCGGGTACCCGAAAGCCAGTGGCCCGGTTTCACCCGGGCGGCGGCAGCAGCCTTTTCGGCGGAGGGCTATCAAAATATCGGCGACCAGAACAGCGTGTTCGAAGATGGCTGGTTCCCGCTTTCACTGACCACAAATCGCCAGCAGCGGATTTCCGCGGCCATGGGCTATCTCGACGCGGCGACGCGCGCGCGGTCCAATCTCACCATCAGGACCGACAGCGTCGTGGATGAATTGCTGATGGATGGCCGTCGGGTCGTCGGGGCCAGGGTCGGGAAGGAGCATGTAATGGCGCGCCGGGTGATCCTGTCGGCCGGCGCGACGCGCTCGCCGGTATTCCTGCTGCGCGCCGGCATCGGTCCGGCCGATGAACTCCGGGCAGCAGGGGTTCCGGTTCTGCACGATCTGCAGGGCGTTGGCCGGAACCTGCAGGAGCACCCCTCCATCGCCATGTCGTCCTGGATCCGCCGGGGATCGCGTATGGGGGCGGTTCCGCGTCGCCATGTCCAGTCGGGATTGCGCTTTTCGTCCGAACTGGCCGATTGCGGGCCGAGCGACATGTTCATGGTCGTCGTCGCAAAATCCGCCTGGCATCCGGTCGGGCTGCGCATCGGCTCGCTGTTCAGTTGGATCAACAAGCCCTATTCGCAGGGCTACATCCGGCTCGATCCGGCCAATCCGAACGGTCAGCCGGACATGCGGCTCGAAATGCTGTCCGACGCGCGCGACCTGGAGCGCATGAAAGTCGCAGTGCGCAAGATGGTAGCGTTCTACGCGACCGAAGCGCTGCAGGCTGCTGCTGCGCATCCGTTCGCCGCAACGCATGGCGCCATGGCAAAGCTGGTGGGAGACGTCAATCTTCGCAACTGGGCCGCCACCATGGTGCCGGCTTTGCTCACCGATGGACCATCCAAGTTGCGGGACATGGTGATCGACCGCCTGTTTGCCGCCGGTGACGACCTGAGCCTGGCCCTCCGCGACGATGACGCCATGACCGCGCTGGTGCACAAGCATACGGTGGTGGGCTGGCACCCGTCCTGCACCTGTCGCATGGGCCGGGCCGATGACCCCGCCGCCGTTACGGACGAGCGAACGGGGCTGGTGCATGGCATGGAGAACCTGCATGTCATCGACGCCTCGAGCATGGTGAGAGTGCCCCGCGCCAATACCAATCTCCCCACCATCATGCTGGCAGAAAAATTAGCCGATGGCCTTCTGGCCATCCCGAGCCACTAACTGAACGCCCCATGAGTGGTTCGACACGCCGCCATAGAATCGTCTGCTACGGCAAGCCAGTTGACGCAGCTTCAGGGCCGGCCATGGCATTGTCCTCCATCATGGACAATGAAACCGTGTCGCAGACGTTGCCGATTGAATTCGCTGCCACCCGACACGTTGCGCTGACGGCAAATGCGTCTTGGGAATCAGAATGAATCGCAAACTCCCGAACCCATCGCCGGCGCAGGCGTTACTGATGCAGAAGGGCAATTGACGACCGAACCTCGTTAAGGCCCTGAACAATGGGACAAACATCTTTAGTGAGGACGAGGCATGGCCAGCAATCTCATCTGGGGAATCCTCGGCGGCGTCGTTATAGGAAGCGCCATTGGATACATGGCGGGGAATACGGCGATCGGCATCGCGGTTTGCATAGCGGCAGGAGCAGCGGTAGCCGGATTTCTGCATTACAAGGCGACACATACACTGGACTGAGAAGGGGTTCTGTTGAGCTACCGAGAGCCTGAGATCTTGAGTAATTCGTATTGATCGCGAATGCCGCTGCGACGTCTTTGCTGGCTGCAATGGATCGCCACTTGAACATGGCGGAGGCGTCTGCAGCGACGAAAGCGCCTGCATGCAGGGGGCCGTAAGGGTCCTACCGCGCCCCGGGGAACGGTGGCCATCCCTCCGATGTTGTGCATTCAGCGTCCTAATCCGATCAAGGAGCATCATCTTATGAAAATCACGACTGTTCTGGCGCCAGCCGCCATCTTCGTTCTGGCAATGCCCACGCATGCTCAGGACGCCACCGCCAGCTTCATTGACAGCGACGGCGCCCAAGTCGGTAGCGTGACGCTGACCCGAGGCGATGGCGGCGTCACCATAGAAGGCCATCTCATGGGCATTTCCGCTGGCGAACACGGCTTCCATTTTCACGCGACGGGCGATTGCGATCCGGGCAGCGCCTTTGAATCGGCAGGCGATCATTTCAATCCGACCGATCACCAGCATGGACTGGAAAATCCGCAAGGCCCGCACTCGGGAGATTTGCCCAATGTCACGGCGGCCGAAGATGGAACCGTAGCCGTTGATCTCACAACCGACATGATCTCATTGACCGAAGGCGATCCAGCCTATGTTTTCGATGCAGATGGTACGGCGCTGGTTGTGCACGCTGGCCCTGACGACATGGTGACAGACCCATCCGGCAATTCGGGCGACCGCATCGCCTGCGCGGTCATCGGAGCCCCCGCCGCCTTGTAACTGTCGCGGCGTTGGGCATTGTCCTTACCCGCACAAGGCCCGGCATTACGTCGGGCCTTTGTGTTATACATATGTACGAATATCACCAGTTCTGACGGCTATACCAGTCGTCAACATCCTTCCTGACGTCATCTTTGGCCTTGCCGTAGCGTTCCTGAATCTTGCCTTCGAGTTGCTCGCGATTGCCGTTGATCTGGGCGATGTCGTCATCCGTGAGCTTGCCCCATTGCTCCTTCACCTTGCCCGCCATCTGCTTCCAGCTACCTTCGACGCGATTCCAGTCCATAATGGTCTCCTCTCATTGTGTGAGTGGACAACGCCTAAAATTGGGTGCCGTTCCGTCCATGGCGAGCCATCCGACATGCTGGCACATTTCGTGAAGACAGGCGGAACGCGTGCTCGAACTGCTCTTTGGCCTCCAGTTCCCACGGGGGCCATCACGCCAGACCGCCTTACCGAACAGGATTCTCGATACAAATATCCGCTTCCCCGGCAGTCGCGGCCGCCACAGGGGTTTGAGCTACCACCGCGTTAGCTCTCCACCGCTAGCCGGCAAAACTGGGGTCAATTGGTATAGACCTCAATCGCTCTTTGATGCTGGCCCGTCGCGATCGTCGTCAACGCGATGGGCGGCATTCCTGGCCTCGCGCTGGCGTTGCGCACGCGCAATATTGGCTGCAATCTCCTTGGGATCCCGGGGATCAACTAAGCCGTCAAGATGGCGGCGCACCTCTTTGGCCGATAGTGCAGGACGGCTCGTATCACGCTTGAAAACCGGTTCGGGCATGTCCTCAATTACAAAGCCTGGCTCCTGATCTGGTGCCGCCGGGTTGGTAGGGTCCGGGGACAACATTTTCGGCGCTCTTTCGTACCCAAGCTTGCCTGCAGGCGGAACGGGCTCATTTTGCGGCACGACAACCGCACGGGCTACAGCCTTGCGTTTGTGGCCGACGCCGGCACGCGCGTAATGGGTGTGGGCGGTGCGCACCGACAAGTGCCCGCACAGGAGCGCGATTTCCGGGGGAGACAGTCCCGCCGCGGCCCAGGAGGCAATCGCCACGTGACGAAAGCTATAGAGCGAGAGGACACGAGTGCCGATACGTTCGCAGGCGCGCTCGAGCTGCCCGGCCAGGCATTTCTGCCATTTGGCGAATTCGCGCTTGCTCAGATCATGGTCGATCATGCGCAGGAGCAGGTCGACGCCAGCTCGGACGTCCTCGTGCATCTCGGATAGATTCAGCTTGCGGGTCGGCGTCTGGCCCGGGCGCTTCTTGGCATTGGGAAGGGTGAGCCATGCTCCGTCGAATGTTGCGCCCCGCAGTTCGATGGGCCGGAATCCGCTATGCCCCGCCACGAGGACAAAGAGCGCGGCAAGTATCGAATTCGATTTTCGTATTTGAGTCCATGGCGCTTGAGTTCGTAAAATAGCGCCCTTGCTTCGGCGTCTGCGGCATCGACCACCTTTTTGGCCGACGTGCGTCGCTTCTCTTTGGGGATTGTTGCCTTTCGCGCCGTAAGTGCGGCATCGACCTTTTCCCAGGCCGTCGGGAAGCTGGCGCCCCGCCCGGCGGCCTCCATTTCCTCGGCAAGAGCATAGCGGAGATCGGCGCGATAGCGGGGGATCGACCGGCGCGCGAGCGGTCCGCTCTGTCGCTGAACGGCGGCAAGGGCATCTTCGGGCAGGGCATCAGGAAAGAGCATCATGGCATCGGCAAGCCAGCGACGGCCGATGCGCAGATGATCTTCTATCGTATCGGGGGCAGCGGGCCCTGAGGGCGGCAAGTGGTGGCGCGGCATGTCGATCTGTCAATTGCATTACTCCACGAATGTATCATGCAAAGTCGCATTACTCCATGAATTTATGTTCCATCCAGCCAAGGGCTTTTGGCCTCTCGGATCACCGTTTGATCATCAGGTGATCAACACCTGATCGACAGATGGTCAACAAGCCAAAGGGCTCCAGAAGGAGTGAACGCTTGATGATCGACATTTGATCTACATCCGACCAACAACCTGCCACCATCTGATCAACAAGCTCCCGTCAGGTTCCGCGATTTTTCCAAACTGGTCACCCGGGTTAGCCAAGGGATGGTGCCTCGTCGAAGATGTCACCGAGCAGCGAGCGGCGCGTTGAGATCATGATCGCGCGCTCCCCGAAGCGGGCAATGACCGGTCGGCTGCGGCAGGGGTGGTCCCTGTCGCGGCGCGGAACGGAAGCCTGGGGATGGTTGATCCAATCGGCCCCCGCGATAGGAATCCGGGACAACATATGTCGCCGCGCGGCTGACGAGGGCAGCACGAGAACAACGAGGCCGCCAAAATAGACATTTGCCGCAATGGCGCGCGTCCAGATCGGTCGGGCCTCGGTCCTGTAGCGCTCCAAGGTGACCATCTGGTCGATCTCGATAAACCCGATAACCATCGACTGGTCGCGGACCGTCAAAAGGAGGCTGGCATCGCCGTTATCCGCTTTGCTGGCTTTGACAACAACCGCGCAGGTAAGGCCGAGAAATCTCGAAAGGGGATCGCGGGTATCCGCCAGAGCAAACCGGTCATCGCGGGGACGGTCAATGATTTGGGGAACGGAGCGGATGATTTCGTTTCGCCATGCGAGGCGGGGCGCTTCAACCACGGCTTTGAGCTGGACGGCAACGTTGGGGGGTGACGGCATCCACCTATGCCGCACCGATGGGACCGGAGTTGGCCTTGCTACACGCGCGGCCCTGAGCAGCGCCCGGTCATCGACGATCCTGGGTGGATTCCCGGCAAGCCCATTTCGCAGATAGTCATGGACAGCATCGGGGTCGCGGCGAAACCAGCGTGCTGTTGTACTGGCCGCGACGGCGCTTGAGCGAAAAAGAAGCGTTCTGAGTCCGTGCTCGGGGATGTCGCGAACCAGTTTGACGGCGTCCGCATAATTGCGCAATGCGCCCCGCGACAGTCCGAGCCGCGCCGCCAGATCGGCTTCGAATGCCAGCCTAGCATCATCCGGTTGGCGTGACCGCACTATGGCGGCCAGACGGCCCAGGACTGCCCATTTTCGAATACGTTCCATGCCGATTTAGCTGCACGAACTGCACGCTGTTGACAAGTCGGGGTGTCCATCACACAATGACGCTAATGAAATTTCATTATCACTCAAATTGATGATTGACTTGGACCATCATCGCCGTTTTATCGAGGCGCTTAAGTCGCGCTGGGATGCTGTGGGCGGACCCGTGTCGCTCACGAGCTTTCTCAATGAGTGCCGGTTGGTGATTGCGCCGCTTCTGGTGCGCCGGGTTCCCTGGTCATGGATCGCGCCGCGGGTGGTTGCCGTCTACCTGAACCCCAGCGCCAATGTGCCGGTCGATGTTGCGCCGCTCGGAGTGGCAGAGAAGAAGACGCTGATCCAGCTTTATTCGAGGACGACCCTGCGCAACCAGCGCCTTGGGCTTGACGCCGCACGTGCCATCGCGCCTGAACCGGCTCCTGCGGTTTCCATCGCGGCTCCGGTGCATGCGGAAACAAAGATTCACCCGCCCAAGCCGCCGCAGATGGGCGATCCCCCCGATGAGCGCCGCGCGCGACGGGCCCGCATTCGCCAGGGTGCCGATATCAGCAAACGACTTGGACAATTTGAGTGAGCATCATGAGTTATCCTTTTCCCACCCTTTCTATCCCTGCTGGCACCCGTATCGGCTTTTTTGTGACGGTAAGCCCCAAGAAATCCGCAAAGACAACGGTATCGCGTATTGCGGCAAACGAGTTTGCTGATGGCGGATTTGAGCTGGTCGTTCTCCAGCACGACATCCACCACCTGCTCGAGTGCTTTGCGCCGACGGTACGGATCGATCTCGCCAAGGCCTCGCAGATCATGCGCGGCAAGACGTCGATCGATCTCCACAATCACTCGCCGTTGAGCGACGCCCTTTTGTCGCTTCCCGACCACCCCCGCCGCGTTGTCTTGCTCGACGCCTCGGCTCAGGGCTCGGAGCGCATCGGCTCGATCCTGAACGCCGGCCGGTTCAACAAGTGGCTGGCCAACCGGGGAATTCACGCCATGTTTGCCGTTCCGATGCGCCCTATCCACGATTCCGCGCTCGGTGCCGTCACCATGATCGAGGAACTTCATGCGGTGATGCCCGATCATTTCGTCGTGCCGGTGCCGGTCTGCGATCCCGACGATCTCGCATTGTTGCCCAAGGACCATCCGTTCTTCGATGCAATCAAGTTGGCCCGCCATGGTGTTATCCATCTGCCGGCGCTTGGTGAGGAGATCGCTGCCGGCCTCGAACGTCTGGAACGCCCGCTCAGCGAGATTGCCGATCCCGACAGCGAGGAGACCCTCAAATATATCGTGGAAGCGTCCGGTCACGACCGCCTGGTCTCTGGCCTTATTTCCGAAGGGGCGCAGCAATTGGTTTCGGCTTTTGAAAGCGCCATTGCCCCTTTGGAATTGGCGCCGGGCGGGTAAGGCTCGGCGCACCGGCCCGACCGCCCATTTCCCGTCGCTGGGTACGCTGGGCGACTTCTCACATGGAAGCGGGCCACTACAGATGGATGAATGGCCTGGCATCCGCTGCCGGATATCTGTCCGAAACGGAACTTGACGACCTTTTCCGGGCAATGCGGCGCAGGCTTGAGCGCAGTGACGATGCCGCGCTCGCCTGGCTTGCTGAACAGCAGGGCGGGAAGAAGTTTGCAAGGCGCTATCCCAAGCTGTCTTCGGCCTCGATCAGACAGGTTAATACCCGGTGGCGAGGCGCCACCCGCCGCGCCATAATGCGTATCAATCGTTCGAGACCGCTGCGGTCAGGCCATGATGTCGAGCTTGAGCGACTTCTGCTCCGGCTATCGCCTTGGCGGTTGATCGCTATCCACGTCTGCTTCTGGCGCCATCGGGTGCTGGATACCTACTGGAGGCGGCGCGCCAGACGCTTGTCGAAGCGGATCTCCAGGTCAATCAGAGAGGATGCCAGGCGCTTCTGGCACTGGATTTCACAGGCAAGACAACGCTGAAACGGCGGTCGAACAGACAGCAGATTGATTCATGAACCCGCTGCTATTGCGACTCCCCCGATAAAAGGCGCTGCGCCGGTATTCGACCGGTCAGTCAGCGCGGTGAAGCCGAAGGTGGCGTAGAGGTCTGCGGCCTTTCCGTTAATTGCGTCGGCAAATATGGCATGTGCGCAGCCTCGGCCACGGTCCCGAGTCATCAGCTCAGGAACGTGACTTTCCCGTCCGCAAGGCAGGCCAGCCCGCCATCGGGCACCGCAAGCCGCAGCGCCTCGTGACGCGGCACTCCAAGATAAACTCCCATGAGCACGCGACCTGCGACCCCGTGCGATACGGCTATAGTGGAACCGGAAACCGACTTCAGCCAGGCTCCAAGCCGGGCGCTCGCACCCTCGAAGCTCTCGCCATCGGGAGCTCTGAAGAACCAGTCAAAGGCCTCTGCACCGTCCAGCGCACCTGGGTATTCAATGCTAATCTCGTATGCTGTCATCCCGTCCCAGGAGCCGAAGCTGACCTCAGCCAGCCGATCGTCGGTCTTGAGGCTCATCTGGGACATGTTCGCGAGCAGGCGTGATGCCGTAACCTGCGCTCGTTCCAGCGGGCTGACATGACACTGCAGGGGTTCGTCCCTGCCTTCGAGTGCGTTGAGCAGCACTTGCCCCATCCGGTCGACCTGCCCCAGCCCATATTCCGTAAGGGGGAATTCTGCAGGCCCTGCAGTCGCCCCAGTGTGTTCCAGACTGTCTGACCATGTCGCACGAGATAAATCACCTGACCCATGATCAAAATACCTGTTCCGCACCTTGCTCTTGGCCGCCGTGCCGGCAATTGACTATCTACAGCGAAAAATTGAGAAACATCTACATTTGAACGCCAGGTACAGAGGGGCAAAATGAGAGTGACTGGCGCTCGCCGTTATAGGGCGATAACGTTTGCTACGGATACACTCCGTCACTCCTCCATCCGGCATCATCACGCGCCGGTGGAAGGCAGGCTGCCAAACAGCGTGTTTAAGCCCTCGGCCATCGTCGGATCGGCGAGAATGGCATCACGCAGTGTAAGGCAGTTGTCCGAGCATGGCGGCCTGCACCACTGCCATCACTTCACCCGACCGTCCCGTCACCTGCTTGACATCGGCGGACAACAACACCTCGATGCCGTCCGCCTCCAGGATGGCCACCGCCTGTGAAACATCGGCGTCTTTGCGCGCAACAGCCGGACGCCATGATCGATGGCCGTTACGCGGCTGCCGAAGCGCCGATAGGCCTGGGCGAGTTCGAGGCCGACATACCCCCCGCCAATCACAATCAGATGGCCTGGCAGGCGATCCAGTCGAGTGCCTCGATATGGGTAGGCGGTTCAGCCTCGTCGAGACCCGGAATTGGCGGGATGTTGGGATGCGTGCCCAGATTGAGGAATAGTTTTTCGGCGGCAAGTCGCCACGTTCCGCCATCCAGACGGGCCAGTTGGCATCAAAGCAAGTCCTCAGGTTTCAGGCTTATGGGTACGGAAATGTTCGAGCTGGACAGATGCGGGGCTTTTGTCAGTTTTGTCGCTTCCGTCAATTCCGGCGCAGCCGGCCACCCGCCCAGAGCGCCCGTTAACCCTTGTTTACTATTTGTTCCGGGCGGGGTTGATTGGATCGGGGATCCAGTGGAGCCTAGCTGTGTCGATTCGCACTGCCGAATCGATGTCGGACCGGGGCCGCCGCAAGGCGACCGACCCGCTGTTGACGCAGCAGGCCGGCCTGACCAACGCAACCCTGCTAGAACAGGAGTGTACGATGGCTATGTCCATGTACCGGCGGCGCACCTGCGCCTGCAAGGCCCCGAACACAGTTTCGGGGGTAATCCCAACTCCGATCGGGTGACCACCGTCCAGGCCGCGGCCTGGATCTGCGTCGGCGCTCCGGGCGCGCGGCGGTCCTGACCGACCCGGCGGGGCGCTGTTCCTCGCCATGTACCCGGCGCCTCGCCCCTACCCCCATTGGTTTCCCGTCATGTCCGGCCCCGCCGGAGGAGTTTTTCATGTCCCATGCCCATGCGCCCCTGGCGCCATCGGATCTGCCTGCCCATCCCCTCGAGCATTTGCCGTTCGAGCCCGTCGTCGAACGGCTCACCGCCAAATGGCCCCAGCACCGTGCCACCCTCTTGTCGGCCTCTCCGGGCTTTGCCCTGATCGCCAGCGTCGATGGCAACTGGCTGCTCGCCCCCTGCGGCCCCGATGCGGATCCTGCCGTGATCGAAGGGCGTATCGAGCGCTATATGATCAACCGCTTCATCCTGATCACCGGTGCACCCGCGCTCACGATCGCTCAGGCGGCCGCGGCACGCCGCATCGCCCACCAGACGCTGAGTGGTCCTGCCGCCATGCCGATCCTGGGGCCCCGCCCTGCCGGCGCCGCGGTCGGACCGTCCGACTATGCCGCGCTCCGCATCATGGTGGGCATGGCACTGCGCCGCCTCCATAACGAGGGTATCCTGCCAACCAAGGCATCGCCCGAGCAACTGGAAGCCGGCGCACTCGCAGCCGCCGATACTGCGGCCGCCGCCGCCCTGGCCGCCTACAATCCAATCGCGGCATCCCCCCTCAGGCTCGAAGGCGACCTGCATATTCGCGTCGTGGAGGTGGTGAGCGGTTATGTCCTGCTCCCGGGCTCCTGCATCGACCTGGCGGCGGGCGGAGACGCCGAGCGCGCCGGCCGGTTGCTGGAAGACAGCCATTCCGGCCTACTGCTGGCCCAGGAGAACGGCATCTATTGGCTGCAGCAGCCGATCGGCTTCGTCTCGCTCGACGCCATCGCGGTCTATTGCCTGGGGAACCGCGCGGCGTCGGAGGCGCGCTGGCATTGGATGACCGAGGTGCCCTAGCAGGGCTTGCGCGGCGACGCCTTGTTCGTTCGCCTCACCAGCATGCCACTCGCCCTATGAACCTGCCGTGCTCGAACCACGGCATGTCACCGAGACCAATCAATACCCCTCCTCTTCAGGCAGTCCGATGACCGCTCCTTCCAACTCCACTCCATCCGCCCTGCGACGGCTCGGCATCGCCCTGCTCGAGGCAACCCTTGGACCCGACCGCCTGATTGATCTCGCCGGCCATAGCCACCGCGTGCTGATCATTCGCGTGCCCGACAAAGCCTGGCTCACACCGCTGCACGAGGCGGCCGAGCAGTTCCTGCCCGAGGTGCGCCCGCTCAGCATTATCAGGCGCGATCGGGACGATGCCGACCGCCTGGCCAGCCTCTATCTCGAAGCGGGTCCATCATCGCTCTGGCTCACCCATGATCCTGAGCTGCTGCCCCCGGTGATCCGGCTGGCCGCCGACGAGGTACTGTCCCTGGCGTCCATCACCACTGCCCTACTGGGCCAGGTCATCGCCGGGAGCACCGGCCGCGTCCCCCGCCGGCTGCGTCCCACCGATCATGCCGGACTGGGCCTGTTCGAGATTGCCGCCGCCATCCGGCCCGATACCACCGCCGCCCAATGCGTCACCCGCCTGCGTCACATGGCGCGCCGCCAGGCCGAGGCCGGCATCCATCATCCCGATCCGGACCTGCTGGCCCTGCCCATTGTCGGGGTGGCGGCCAGGGATTGGGCAAGCGGGGTCGTCAGCGCCTTTGCCGCCATCCGGGCGGGAACGGCGAACGCCTCCCTGCTGCGCCATACCGTACTGCACGGCATGCCCGGCACCGGCAAGTCGCTGCTGGCCCGCGCAGCAGCCGCCAAGGCCGGCGTGCCGATACTCGAGGCCAGCATTCCCGGCTTCTTCAGCGGCAGCGACGGCCATCTCAACACCGTCCTCTCCGGCGTGAACGGCTTTATCGACCGTCTGATCGCCAGCGCACCGGCCATCGGGGTTCTCGATGAGGTCGATGCCATCAGCGCCCGCTCCGCCCAGCGAGAGTACCAGGCCTATTGGACCAATCTCGTGGACGGGCTGCTCCTCGCCATCGATCGCCTCAATGCCTCCGGCGCAGCCGTGCTGCTGGTCGCAACCACCAACCTGCTGTCCCATGTGGACCAGGCCATCGTCCGGCCCGGTCGCCTCGGGCACCATATCCTGATCGAGCCCCCCACCCGCGCCGACGACATCGGGGCCCTGTTGCGTCATCATCTGGAACGGCAGGCGCCGGCCCTGAAACTCTCCGATGCCGCCCTGGCGCCACTGGTCCGCGCGCTGATCGGCCGCACACCCGCTCGCATCGCCGATATCGTCAGCGCCGCCTGCAGCGCCGCCACCCTCACCCGGCATTCACCTGACCTTGCCGATCTGTGGAAAGCCATGCCGCAGGGTCCCGATACCCGCGACGGCGACGGCGCCGCGCTGGCCGTGACAGCCCGCCACGAGGCCGCCCATGCCGTACTGGCGCTGCACCTGGGCCGCCACCTCATCAGCATGAGCCTAATTCGGGACGGCGATCGGATCGGCCACACCCTCATCGCTGCCCTTGACCGGCCCGCCACTTTGGCCGACCTCGAAGCCGAGGTGACCATCCTGCTGGGCGGACGCGCGATGGATCGGCTGGCCGGTCCCGGTCTCTGCGCCGGCGCCGCCGACGACCTGGAGCGGGCGCTCACCCTCATCGGCCTTGGCTATACAAGATGGGGTCTGCACGCCCTGCCCCTCAGCATGCCCGGCGAGACCATCGCCCAGCGCTGCGCCCGCGATCCCACCCTGACCGCCGCCATCGATGCCGACCTGGCCCGCCTGCAGCAGCGGGCCACCGACCTGGTCTCCACCCTTGCCGAGCCCATTGCCGCCCTTGCCGCAACCTTGCTGGCCGAGCGCCATCTGGATGCCGACCGCATCCACGTCATCCTCGAACCTTTTGACGTCACAGACCCAACGGAGCCACAGCCATGACCCCCTTGCCCGAGTTCGACCTTCACTATCCCGACGGCCTCGCTTTGCTCGATCTCGGTGCGCTCATCGACCCCGATGCCATCCCCCGGACCCAACACCACCTCCCCCTTGTCGAAAAGCTGTCCCGGGCCATCGCCGACATCGAGCGCCTCAAGCAGGGCTGGCGGCCAACGCCCCAGGACCTCGCCCAGGCGCCGCTTCTCTCATCCTGGTCCTTCGCCGGTAGCCTCACGCCTGGCGGCACCTATCTGTCCGGCATCGTCACCGGACATCCGACAATCCAAAGCGGCGCCTTCTGCACGACATCCGTCCTCGTCGCCATCGAGGCCAGATCATGGACATGGGCGAGAACCGCATCACGCTTCTATCGCATCGAGCCGGGCGGGCCAGCCGCCCGGAGACGATGAAACCGGCCGCACCTGGAGCAACCTGCTCGATTAGGAGCGCTTGGGCGTAGGCGCATACCAACAGGAAAACACGCGCCTTCCCCGTTAATGCGAGGACAGTGAAAAGCCCTTTGAGCTGAACGAGAAGAACCGGTTCAGCAGGCCCGATAGCGGCGGCCAGGTCATGATATTGACGGATGTGTCGCGGATGGCGGCATGGAAGGGGGTGGCCGGCACGAACCACTTGGCCATGCGCCGCCCCGCCCGTTGGTTTTCCAGCGCCAGCGGCCGCAATCCCTGCTCGAACCGCGCCAAAGCCGCCTCGATATCAACAGCGCCATCGAGCACCTGCCCCAGCGCGCGGCCACCGGCCAGCGCCAGTGACGCGCCCTGCCCGGCCATCAGCGACACCGCATAGGCCGCATCGCCGACCAGAACCGTGCGCTGGCTCTGCCAATGTGCCATCTCCACCTGCGCCACCACGTCGTAATAGATATCCTCGGGGCCTGGCGCCGCTGCCAGGGTTTCCGGCAACACCCAGCCGAGATCGCCAAAGGCGGCCTTGAGCCGCGGCAGCGGATCGTTCAGGCGCGCGGCCATCGTCGCGGATAACGAAAAAGGCCATGATACGGCCCGGATCGAC
Source organism: Devosia ginsengisoli (assembly GCF_024707105.1). Taxonomy (GTDB): domain Bacteria; phylum Pseudomonadota; class Alphaproteobacteria; order Rhizobiales; family Devosiaceae; genus Devosia; species Devosia ginsengisoli_A. Next base: position 420,946 of record NZ_JANQAJ010000009.1, read on the forward strand.
CTCATAGAGGCCCACCATCCGGTCCTTGATCGCCATCATCTTGAAATCGCCCGCCAGCATGTCGGCCACTGCAGGGCTGTCGAAGAAATAGGCGGCGGTGTGGAAGCCCAGATAGCGCAGGAAGCGCTCTTCCGGCCCGAAGACCAGGTGACGCACCGCCGAATGAATGCCATCGGCGCCAACCAGTAGGTCGGCCTCGAGACTGCCGCCATCGGCCAGGACAACCCCGACACCCTTGTCGCTGTTGTTGAGGGACGTGATCTCGCTGGCATATCGAACCACGGCACTATCGGGCAGCGCATCGTGCAAAATCTGCTCGATATCGCCGCGCAAGATGGGGAACAGCTTGCCGCCGGCCGCCGCGCCGATTTGCTCGTAATCCATCTGCGAGCCAATGCGACCCGTGCCGTTGACGAAATCGACCTTGTCGACGCCGCGTGCATGCGCCTTGAGGGCGGCGATGCCCCCCAGATCGTCGGCCGCCTCATAGCCGGGACCGAAGAAATCCAGCATATAGCCGCCGGCCCGCAGGCTGGCGGCCTTTTCGAGCAGGGTCACAGCCCACCCGGCGCGGCCAAGGGCGATGGCGGTGGACAGGCCGGCAATGCCGGCGCCGGAAATAATGGCTTTCATGATGTTTCGCTTTCTTCCGGGGCGATGGAATCGACAAAAGCGGCCCAAGCAGCCACTTGGCTGTCGCGCCGCTTCGGAAAGAGTTGCCGATGCAGGGCAAGACCATCGCCGGTGATGAGGATGAGCGCGGCAAGCCTGCTCCGCTCGTGCGGGGTGAAACGCTCCGGCGCCAGCAATTCGAGGGCTTCGGCAAAAAGCGCTTCTGCTGCCCCGACCATGCCCGCCAGGCGCTGGCGCAGGTCGGGATCGCTCTGCGCCCGGGCGGCAAAGGCGAAATAGGCGCCGGCCAGCGCCGGATCGTCATCCATCTGCGCCACCGTCTCGGCGCCCAGCGCCAAAAGCCAATCGCGCAGCTCGGTGCCGGGCTGCGGCCGCATATTGTCCATGCCCAGCAGAAAGACTTCGAAAGCCGCCAGCACCACGGCATTGAGTGTTTCGAAATGGTGGAACACATTGGCCTTGCTGACCCCGGCCTCCCGCGCCAGGCTGGCCGCCGTCAGCCCGGCCGCCCCCTCGCGCGCCAGGAGCCGCATGGCCGCCGCAATGATCTCGTCGCGCTTTCCAGCTTTGGGCATCGATACCTTCTCCACGACGATACTATACTGACCAACCGATCGGTCAGCAATCCTTGATGGTGATTTTTGTGGGTGTGGATGCTTAGCCCATACCGACAGACCCCATCCGAACGTCACGGCGAGTGGGCAGGACGGGCGGGCAACGGCATGTCCGCGCCTTGCCTTCTCCCCTCGTGGGAGAAGGTGCCCGAAGGGCGGATGAGGGGGCGCGGAGTGATCAGCAGGCATCAAAGCACGGGATAGCGCAGCCCCCTCACCCGGAAATCCGCTGAACGCGGATTTCCACCCTCTCCCACAAGGGGAGAGGGTTGCCCCCACCACCATCCGTTGTGAGGCCCCGCTTCAGCCTGTAGGTTACAGCGACACCCTGGAGATCGGAAGCATGGCGCTCAAGCGGATGGACAATATGGGGATCGTCGTCGACGACCTCGACGAGACGATCGATTTCTTTCTCGAACTCGGCCTCGAGCTGGAAGGTCGAGCCACGGTTGAAGGGGAATGGGCCGGACGCGTCACGGGCCTCGGCGACCAGCATGTCGAGATCGCCATGATGCGCACGCCGGATGGCCACAGCCGGCTCGAACTCTCGCGCTTCATCAGGCCCGCCGTTGTCGCCGATCACCGCACGGCCCCGGTCAACGCCCTGGGCTATCTCCGCGTCATGTTCACCGTGGACGATATCGACGCGACGCTTGAAAGGCTCCGCAAGCGCGGCGCCGAGCTCGCCGGCGACGTCGTCGATTATCAAGGCGTCTATCGTCTCTGCTACATCCGCGGGCCTGGCGGCCTGCTGATCGGCCTCGCCCAGGAAATGGGCGGCTAAGGCCGTTTGGCCACCAGGTCGATCTCGACCAGCGCACCCACGGCCAGTGCCGTGACGCCCACCGTGGTCCGCGCCGGCAGCTTTCCCGGCTCGAAGAAACTCGGCCACAGCGCATTGAGCGCGGCATAATCGCGCTCGAACTGCGTCAGATAGATGCGGGCCATGGTGACATGCTCCAGCCCCAGCCCGATGCCATTGAGCACGATCCTGAGATTGTCGACCACCCGCCGCGTCTGTGCCGCGATGCCATCGGGCAGGGGCGCCTCGGGCGCCGCCGGATCGGTCGGCATCTGCCCGGTAATGAAGACCCAGCCATCGACCTCGACGGCATGGGAAAACGGGGCGACCGCGCGCGGGCCGCCCGAGATCATATGATAAACCATGTCACTCATAAGACACTCCGGCGTGATAGTGCTTGAGCGTCGCCTTCTTGGCGGCGATAAGTCAATCTTCGGTGGGCGTTGCGCACCGCGCAATGACACGGGTGCACATGTTCGACATCTTCCACACCGTCTCCACCTATCTCGAGAGCTTTCTCGACGCCATTTCCGGCAACTTCTGGCTGACCTTCTGGTTCATCTTCGCCGTGGCCATTGGTGAGGCGGTGTTCATCCTCGGCCTGTTCGTACCCTCGACCCCGGTCCTGCTGATGGCTGGCGGCATCATCGCCGAAGGCCGCCTGCCCTTCTGGGAAGTCTATTTCGCCGCGGTCATCGGCGCCATTATCGGCGACGCCATCTCCTATACGATCGGCCATTTCCTCAAGGATTCCATCAAGGAGGTGTGGCCCTTCAAGAACCACAAGCCGCTGATCGCGCGGGGTGAGGTGTTCTTCGAACGCCATGGCGGCAAGGCAGTATTCATCGGCCGCTTCATTCCCGGCGTGAAAGCCGTGATCCCCGGCGTCGCCGGCATCATGGGCATGCGCTATGGCCATTTCACCATCATCAACGTCACCTCGGCCTTCGTCTGGGCCGCCGCTCATATCCTGCCCGGCATGCTGCTGACCGCCTGGCTCAAGTCGATCGGCCTGTCGCTGGAACTGGTGATCGTGGTCGGCACGCTGATCCTGGCGGGCCTGTTCATCCTGGTGCATTACCACCGCCGCATCCTGCTGTTCTGCGCGCCCTGGCTGGGTGGGCTGGGCCGCTCGATCCAGGCGCGCTGGGGCGCCCAGGAATCGACCCACTAGGACGCAAGCGAAATGCCTTGCGGCGGGCTGCAATGGGCGTAGGTTCACGCCCATGAAACCCCGCCGCATTGTCCTCTTCGGAGCCATGCTGGCCGCCCTTGCCGGGCCGGTCTCGACAAGTTTTTGGGTCGTGCCAGCCCAGGCCCAGAGCCAGGCGCAGCAGCTCGACGAACTATTTGCCATGCTCAAATCGCCCCCCGATCCCGCCACAGCCCAGCGCATCACCGGCGAAATCTGGACTCTGTGGACCCAACCCGATGATCCGGCTTTGGCCGAGCGCATGTCCTTGGTGCTGCTGCGCCTCGGCATGTCCGACCTGAGCGGCGCAGTTGGCCTGCTTGACGCACTGGTGACCGACTACCCTGACTATGCCGAAGGCTGGAACCAGCGGGCCACCGTGCATTTCCTGCTCGGCAATTACGACCAGTCGCTGGCCGACATCGAAAAGACGCTGCAGTTGGAACCGCGCCATTTCGGCGCGCTTGCGGGCCGGGCGCTCATCTATCTCCAGCGCGACCGGCGCGACCTGGCCCTCAAGGCGATCACCGATGCACTGGACATCCACCCCTTCCTCGGCGAGCGCGCCCTCTTCCCCGAGCTGGACGCCATACCTATCTGACCTTGCAGAGGCCCGCCGTAGTCGTCACACTGGCGGGACAAAGCATCTGGAACCACCATGACCGACACCGAACTCACCGTGCTGCGCGAAGACGGCGCCACGCGCGGCCGCTACGTCATCCATCTCGCCCCCGGCTATGAGGCGGAAATGACTTTCCGCAAGGCAGCCGATGGCACGATCACCGTCGACCATACCGGCGTACCACCGGAATATGAGAGGCGCGGCATTGCTGCCAAGCTGGTCAACAAGGCCATAGCCGACGCCCGCGAGCAGGGCTTCAAGATCGTGCCCGTCTGCTCCTATGTCGTCGCCCAGTTCCGCCGCCACCCCGAATGGGCCGACCTGCGCGCCGCTCAATAGCCGTAGCGCACCTCGTCCTGCGTTTCGGCCTTGATGGCGTCGAGCTTGTCCCATGGAATGGTGATGGTCGGCGCGCCATAGGCATAGGCCGATACTTCATAGGGCTGGAACTGGATGATCAGTCCATGGTCGTTGGACAGATCCCAGCGGCTGGGCTCGACCACGATTTCGGCAATATCGCCTGCCGTCTCCACCTGTAGCCATTCCGCATGCTCGGCCTGCAGCTCGGCCCAGGCGGCATCGACCAGCGTGCTGGCCCAGTCGTCGCCGGCAAAGATGTCCGAGGCGATGAGGCCGCGATCCTGCTCGGTCAGGTAATGCAGGTAGCTGATGCTCCAGTTGCCATGCGCCGCGCCGTGACCATACCAGTAGGTGCTCACATCCATGGTGATGCGATTGTTGCCACCCAGCTCCTTGACCTTGATGATGACGCTCGTATCCGAGGACGCGTCAACTTCATCGATATCGCCACCGCCGGCGAGCGACAGAATATCGGACTTGTTGCCCCCCATTTCGGCGACGAAGCGGTTGAACGCCTCCGCCAGCGGATCGTCGCTGTCGAGCTGTGGCATGACCGCCTCGTGGCTCGCCACCTTCCAGTAGGAATCGGGATTGTCCGCCTCGTTCGGGTCGGGCAGCACCGCATAGGCCGACTGCAGGAAGAAGCGGTGCCCGGAAATCATCCGGCTCTGCTCCAGCGCGCGGCTGCGCGTATTGAATTTTTCGACAAGGCACGAGGCCCCATTGTCATCGTACCGGCCGCTCGTCAGCACTTCCGCGTCATCGGTGCAGGCGCGCTGGGCATAGTCGAGCCAGTTGCGCTGGTCGGCCCGCATCAGCCCCACCGCCTGCTTGGTCAGCCCGCCCGTCGCCGTGGCGAAGCTCTTGGCCAGCAGGTCATCAGCCGCCGACAGGTCGGGCATGTCGCAAATGGCATGCTCGAACGGCGTCGCGGCCTTGCTGCAATCGAAGCTGGCGGCGCTGGCCGGAATGGCGGCAATAGCCAGCAACATCGCTGGCAGCACAAGGCGGAAAGAGGACATGGCACAACCTCGACTGGGAACTGACCCCGACGCTGGCAGGCGCCGGAGGCAGCGTCAACCCGTCGGTTGCGCGGCGCGGGATGGCTTGGCAGCATCGGGCGGATCGAAGATCATGACGCGATTGCGCCCCTCACCTTTGGCCATGTAGAGCGCCGCATCGGCCATTTCGGTGACGGTCTCGATACTGTCGCCTGGCTCGACCAGGCTGGCGCCGACGCTGACGGTCACCGCGGCCGAACGGCCATCGGGCAGTGCCACCGGCCGATCGCTGATAGCGGCCATGACCCCGAAAGCATTGGCCCGCAACAACTGCGGCGCGCTGTCATGCAGCAACACGATGAATTCGTCGCCGCCCCAGCGGGCGCAGACATGCCCCTCGCCGACGCAGGCGACAATGCGACGGGAGATTTCCGTGATCACCGCATCGCCCGCGGCATGACCGAACGTATCGTTGATGGTCTTGAAGCGGTCGATATCGATCAGCAGCAGGCCATGCCGCCGCCCCGTCGCGGCCTCAAAGGCGGTGACGAAGCCGCGCCGGTTGGCGATGCCGGTCTGCGCATCGCGCGAGGCCAGGGTTTCGAGCGCCTCGGTGCGCGCCCGCACCCGTGCTTCGAGCAGCCGCGTATTGTCGCTCACCGCCACGGCCATTTCGGTAAAGGCCGTCGACAGCCGCCCCACCTCGTCCTGCCGGTCATCGGCCATTGCCAGCGCCGGGCCATATTCGCCCCGCCGCGCGCTATGAACCACCTCTTCGAGCCGCTTTAGCCGGTACAGCACGGCCCGCTTGAACACCAGCACCATGATGGCCGCCACCAGCCCCATCACACCAGCCAGCAGCAGCCCGATGGGCAGGAAGAGCCTTTTGTCGATGATGGCGTCGATATCCATCAGCGTGACATTGAACCAGCCGAGCTTGTCGAGATAGCCGATGCCGACCAGCGTCTGCTTGCCGCCTATGCTCATGAAGCGCGACAGGGCCACCGCCTCGCCGCCGGCCACCTGATCCATCAATTCGCGTAAGGCCCCTTCGTCTTCCGGCTTGTCCAGCAGCGAGAACACCGTGCGCTTGGCGCTCATTTCCGCGGTGAGGCTGCGCAGGTCCACCATGTCCTGGTCACGATGCGCCTGCACCGCGCCCTGCCGGTCGACGAACATCGAAGTCACCCCGACTTGGGGAATGTTGACCACTTCCTGGATGAAGCTGGTGAGATCGATCCCGGTGCCCAATATGCCCAGCACCCGCCGGCCCTCGCGGATGACGCAGTTCATCCACACCTTGGTGACGCGCAGATTGGTGTCGTTATCAACATTGAGGTGGCAGCCCTCGCCCAGCGCCACGGTGGAATAATACCAGGCATCGCGCGGATTGTCGGCGCTGACCGTGTAACGAAACTGGTCGCCGGCATAGGAATTGGCGGCGTCGTTGAAATAGTAATTGCCCGAGGCGCCGATGGTGAAGAAATAGCTGTGATCGGCGAAGGACTGGCGGAAATGCTCGAGTTCGGCAATGCCGCGGCGCTTGAGATCGGGATTGGCTTCGTCATTGGCCCAGTCGCGGATCGATTGCGACCCGGCCAGCGTCTCGGCCAGCGACACCTCGCGCATCAGCGCTTCGAGGCCCCGATAGCGATCGTAGAGAATCTGCTTTTCGGCAAACAATGTGCCGAGCTGCACGACGGTGGAGGCCACGATCCAGTTGAACGCCATATAGGCCGGCGCCGCCACCGCGGCAAAGCCGAGCAGCACCAGGATCAGCACGCGAATGCGCAGGCTGCTGGCAATGGTGTCTCGAAGCCCGCTGATTTGGCGCCTCGCTTGCATCAGGATCAGTCCCTTGGGAGACTGTTCCACACTGTTAGCCCGCACCCCTCTAGAGTTCGTTAAGAAAGTGCTGCCACTGCCCGGATGAACCCGGGGCCGGGTCTATACGTTGGTCGAAAGAGGAGATCGGCATGACCAAGCTCGAAACCAAGATTCGCGCCCTGTTCGACGCCTATGCCAAACGCAGCGACGACGCCCTGCAGGACCCGCCCCTGGAGGACGTCAACGGCATCGTCAACGCCTTCGCCCCCTTCTTCGTCGAATCGAGCCCAAGGGGCGTCATCGGCGGGGCCAACGACAACAGCTTCCGCGAAATGATCCCCAAGGGCTTCGCCCGCTACCGCGCGGTGGGCGGCAAGCATATGACGATCAAGGGGCTGAAGATCATCGAGCTCGACCATTGCCACGCGGTCGCCGATATCGACTGGGATTTCGCCTATACCAACAAGGCCGGCCAGAGCGGCCACGTGACCTTCACCAATTTCTACTTCGTCACCATAGCCGACGGCACGCCCAGGATTTTCGGCTATGTCACCCCCGACGAGCAGCAGGCGATGCAGGATCACGGGCTCGTTTAGGCGCGGATTACCGCCAGCCCGCTGAGGAAAGCCTGCGTCTCGCGCAGTTCCTCTTGCCGCAATTCATGCCCGCCCGGATGCCAGAACAGTTTCGTTTCGGCCCCCTGCCCGGCAAAATAGTCGCTCAACCCCTGCGTCATCGCCGCCGGGGCCATCGGGTCGCGCTGGCCCGCCGTGATCAGCACGCGCTTGCCGGCAAAATCCACCTTGGGCGGGCTGAACGGGATCAGCGGATGCATCAGCACGCTGGCATCGAACAGGCCGGGCGCCGCGAACTGCACGGCCGCCAGGATATTGGCGCCATTGGAATAGCCCAGCCCCACCACCTGCGCCGCATTGCCCTCGGCCTTGCGCGCCTCGACAAAGGCCACCATCTGCGCGACGCGCAAAGCCAGATCGTCCATGTCATAGACGCCCTCGCCGGTGCGCCGGAAATAGCGCAACGCCCCGCCCTCGCTGACATCGCCGCGCGGTGCGACCACCCGGGCGCCGGGCAGCAATTGTCCCGCCAGGTCGAAAAACTGGTTCTCGTCGCCCCCGGTGCCGTGGAACACCAGGAACAGCGGCGCCTGCGTCGTGGCGCCCTTGCCTTCGCGATAGTGATAGTCGGCCATGGCCGGAACTCCTCAAATGCCGTTGGCTTCCATATCGGCCGCCGGCCCGATCGGCGCAACCGCCGGACCCGCCACGCACTGTTGCCGTATGCGAAACAATAAGCCCCGGCAGCCGATTGCTGGCCGGCCGCTTTCATTGCACAATGGGTCCATGTTTCTTTCGATTTTCGACGTCTTCAAGATCGGCATCGGGCCATCCAGCTCCCACACAATGGGGCCGATGACCGCCGCAAGGCGTTTCCTTGACGAGCTCAAGGACGGGTCCTGGCCCCACGCCGCCAATGCCCGCCCCGCCGCGCTGACCGCCAGCCTGCACGGTTCGCTCGCCTTTACCGGCATCGGCCATGGCAGCGGCCGCGCCGTCATCCTCGGCCTCTGCGGCGAAGACCCAAAGACCGTCGATCCCGACGCCATGGACGCCATCATATCAGGCGTCGAAACCCGCGGCATGGTACATCCATCAGGGCACCAGCCCTACCGTTTCCGCCCGGCGGTCGACCTGGTCTTCGACAAGCGCAACGCCCTGCCCGGCCACCCCAACGGCTTGCAATTCGCCGCCTACGACACCGATGGGCAATTGCTGCTGCGTCGGGCCTATTATTCCATCGGCGGGGGCTTCGTGGTCAGCGCCGAGGAGCTCGAAGCGCTCAAGGACGCCTCGCCACATCAGGCCGACGTGCCCTATCCCTTTGCCGACGCGAAAAGCATGCTTGATATGGCCGCCTCATCGGGGCTGTCCATCGCCGGCATGAAGCGCGCCAATGAGCAAGCCACGCGCAGCCGCCTGGCACTGGATCGCGGCATCGATGAAATCTGGACCGTGATGGATGCCTGCATCGTCAGAGGCATCAGCCAGGAGGGCATCATGCCCGGCGGCCTCAACGTCAAGCGCCGCGCTCGAGCCATCTTCCACCAGCTCGACGCGCAATGGCAGCGGAACGAGCTCAGCCCGCTCATGGCCAATGACTGGCTGAGCCTCTACGCCATGGCCGTCAACGAGGAGAATGCCGCCGGCGGCCGCGTCGTCACCGCCCCGACCAATGGCGCCGCCGGGGTCATCCCGGCAGTCATGAAATATTTCCTCAAATTCAACGCCGCCGCCGGGCGCGAGGCGATCCGCGACTACCTGCTGACCGCGGCCGCCGTGGGCGGCATCATCAAGCACAATGCCTCCATTTCCGGCGCCGAAGTGGGCTGCCAGGGCGAAGTCGGCTCCGCCTCGGCCATGGCCGCAGCCGGCCTCTGCGCCATCATGGGCGGCACCCCCGCCCAGGTGGAAAACGCCGCCGAAATCGCCCTCGAACACCATCTCGGCATGACCTGCGACCCCGTCGGCGGCCTGGTCCAGATCCCCTGCATCGAACGCAACGCCTTCGGCGCCGTAAAAGCCGTCACCGCCGCCTCCCTGGCTCTGAAGGGCAACGGCACCCACGCCGTGCCGCTGGATGCGTGCATCGAAACCATGCGGCAGACGGGACTGGACATGAGCGAGCGGTATAAGGAAACGAGCCTGGCAGGGCTGGCGGTGAATGTGGTGGCGTGTTGAGGAACGGGCAGCGTCCACTGTATGAGCTGAGATGGCCACAAATTCGTTGCTTTGCGACGATACCTGCCCCACGATCCAACTTGATTGTCTGCAGGACTCGACCTACAGGGACCTTGCCGACCTGGCGCCTCGGCAAGGCCTGATTACCGGCAGCATATTGCGACAAGCCATTGAGAACGCTCGATGCCAAATAACAGAACTGTGCTGAATGGCGATTTTCTCGAGATCGTTCTTATCCTCGCCAAAAGCTGGAAGCTGATTGTTTTTGGCCCGCTGCTCTGCATGGCTGCAACCGCTGCGCTTATCTACGCCCAACCACGGCCAGTCCCAACCGCATCTGCAAAGGTGATGGCCGAACCGCAGGCGATTGCCCATCTTGCCGAACCAGCCGGAATCCGGAACCTGCTCACGACAGACGCTAATGTCGAGCCGGACGCGGCGGACATCGCTGACGCGGCCGCGCTCAGGATTATCCCCGAGCCGGAGCAGATCTATAGACTTGAACTGCAGAATGCCGACCCCGAGCGGGCGGTCGGCTTACTCAGCGCGTTGGTGGATGGATTGGTTCGCGAAGCCGCCATGGCGCCGGATGACAATCGCAGCAAGCGCGACATCATTCTGGAAAAACTGGAAATCGCCCTGGCGACGGTCGACAGGAGTGGTGCTGAAAATGACCCTGTTATCCGGGCTCTCGTAGATGCGTTCAGTTACATCCTGACAGAGCCTTCCACCACCAAGGCGGAGACTTCCGTTCCGATCGGCGCAGCAGTGGTTACCGAGGCGCCCCAAGTCCCCAGGCCTCCCGGCACAAGATCCCATATCCTGATCACGCTTTTTGTCGGATGTGCCAGCGCCGCAGCATTCATCACGCTGGCTCTTTTCTGGTCCTGGATGGCGACAATCGCCACAAGGCCGGAGAATACGGAAAAACTGCGCGCCATTCGTGCCGCCCTGCCCGGATTTCGGGGACCGCGCGGAAGTTAGACGCCCATCAAGCATCGAAGACTGATATGGCTTCGCCCAACCTGGCGGACAATTTCTCCAGCAAGCCTCGAAGGACTGAATCTTGAATCCAAGCGACGCCAAAATTGCCTTGATCGGCCTCGGCTATGTTGGCCTGCCGCTCGCTGTCGAGTTCGGCAAGGTGGGACCCGTAATCGGGTTCGATATCAACGAAAAGCGGATTCAATCGCTTCGCGCCGGTATGGACAGTACTCTTGAGGTTTCGTCCGAGGAGATTGCTGCGGCCGCCAATCTGACCTTCTCCAGTCGGCTCGAGGATATCGAAGACTGCAACGTCTATATCGTTTCGGTGCCGACCCCGGTGGATGAATTCAAGCGCCCGGACCTGTCCTTGCTGAAGCGGGCCAGCGAAACGGTCGGGCGCGTTCTGGGAAAAGGCGATGTGGTCATTTTCGAGTCGACGGTCTATCCCGGAGCGACCGAGGAGGATTGTGTACCGGTTCTGGCGGCGGTATCCGGCCTTGAATTCAACAAGGACTTTTTCGTCGGCTATAGCCCGGAGCGCATCAACCCTGGCGACAAGCAGCACAGGCTGACCACGATCAGGAAGGTGACATCGGGCTCCACGCCGGAAATCGCGGACTTCGTGGATGCCCTCTACGCCCGGATCATTACCGCGGGCACCTACAAGGCCCCCTCCATCCGGGTGGCCGAGGCTGCAAAAGTCATCGAGAATATCCAGCGCGACGTCAACATTGCGCTTATGAACGAGCTTTCGTTCATTTTCGATCGAATGAACATCGACACCATGGACGTCTTGAATGCGGCCGGGACGAAGTGGAACTTCCTGCCCTTCCGGCCGGGACTGGTAGGCGGACACTGCATCGGCGTCGACCCCTACTACCTTACGCACAAGGCGCAGCAATACGGATACCATCCCGAGGTGATCCTGGCCGGCCGCCGCATCAACGACAGCATTGGCGATCATGTTGCCGAGCGCGTGGTCAAGCTGATGCTGAACAAGGGCGGCCAGGTCCTGAATGCCAAGGTTCTAGTGCTCGGCTTCTCATTCAAGGAAAACTGCCCCGACGTCCGGAATACCAAGGTCGCGGACATGGTGAAATCCCTGAGCGCCTTCAACATGAAGGTCGACATCTACGATCCATGGGTGGATGTGGACGAAGCCTTCCATGAATATGGCATCAGGTGCCTCGCCGATCGTCCTGCCAGCCAGGATTATGATGCGATCGTCATTGCCGTTGGCCATGAACAGTTTCTCGCCTGGGGGGAGGCCGGAATCCGGTCCCTGGGGCGTGACGGGGCGGTCATCTTCGACGTGAAGGCCATCCTGCCGCGCGACGCCTCCGACGGGCGCTTGTGACATGAGCACCGCCCAGAAAACCCTGGTCACCGGCAATGCGGGCTTCATCGGCTTCCATTTGGCAAAACGCCTGCTGGAGCGCGGTGACGATGTCGTCGGCATCGATGTCGTCAATGATTACTATGATCCGGGCATCAAGCGCAGGCGCCTGCAGATGCTGGAGGACACAGCCAGGCAGACCGGTGCCAGCTATACCTTCATTGAAGCGAACCTGGCCGAGGCCGATACCGTCAGGTCATGTTTTCAGCAGCATCGCTTTGCCAGGGTGGTGCATCTGGCTGCCCAGGCGGGTGTTCGCTATAGCCTCGTCAATCCGCAGGCCTATATCGACAGCAATATTACCGCCTTTACCAATGTCCTTGAGGCGTGCCGACACAACGCGGTGCCTCATTTCACCTATGCCAGCACGAGCAGCGTCTATGGGGCCAATACCAATATGCCCTTCTCGGAGCATAGGGGCGTGGATCATCCCCTGCAATTTTACGCGGCCACCAAGCGGGCCAACGAACTGATGGCCCATAGCTACAGCCATCTGTTCAACCTGCCGACGACCGGGCTGCGTTTCTTCACCGTATACGGACCATGGGGCCGGCCGGACATGGCGCTTTTCCTGTTTGCCAGGAACATCATCGAGGGAAAGCCGATCGACGTATTCAACTACGGCAACCACACGCGCGATTTCACCTATGTCGACGATATTGTCGAGGGCATCATCCGCGCCAGCGATCAGATCGCAGCACCCGATCCGGATTGGAACGCGGCCGACCCCGACCCGGCAACGAGCTATGCGCCGTTCCGCATATTCAACATCGGCAACAGCGATCCCACGCCATTGTCGGAGTATATCTCGGCGCTCGAGCGTTCACTGGGCCTAAAGGCGGTGCGCAACCTGCTCCCGCTTCAGCCCGGCGACGTCCCCGACACCTATTCGGACACCAGCAGCCTTCAGAATGCCGTCGACTACAAGCCCGCCACATCGGTGGAGGTGGGCGTCGCCCGTTTCGTGAGCTGGTTCCGCGAGTTCTACAGCGTATGAAATCCTTGCGACAAATACTCGATCTGCTTGGCCCTGAACGCCGTCGTCCCCTGGCGGCGATGCTGTTTTTCATGCTTATCGGGATGTTGCTTGAAACCGCAGGCATCGGCCTCTTCATCCCGGCGCTTGCCCTGATGACCGAACCCGACGTGGGGTCAAAATACCCCGCGCTCCAGCCGTTCCTTGACTATGTCGGAGAACCGACCCCGATCGTGCTCATCACCTGGGGCCTGTCGCTGCTCATCGCGGTATACATCTTCAAGAACCTCTATCTGGCCTTCCTCGCCTGGTGGCAGGCCAAGTTCGTTTTTGATGTGCAGGCGGATCTGTCCCGCAAGCTTTTCGCCGGCTATCTCAACCAGCCCTATACCTTCCACCTCGCGCGGAACTCGGCGGAGCTCATTCGCAATGCGACGGGCGAGGTCATGCAGTTCACGGTCCGAACGCTGCTGCCGATGATGACCCTTGCGACCGAAGGCCTGGTGCTTGTGGGCGTATCGTTGCTCCTGCTCCTGGTCGAGCCACTGGGCGCCCTCGTCGTCATCCTGGTGCTCGGCGGGTCCGGGGCGGTCTTCTACCTCGCATTTCGCTCGCGCCTCATATCCTGGGGACAGGAACGTCTGTACCATGACGGCCAGCGCATCCAGCACCTGCAGCAAGGCCTTGGTGGCGCCAAGGACGTCATCCTGCTCGGGCGCGAAGATGAATTCCTGAGAAGCTACGACGTGCACAATGTCCAGGTGGCTCGCTATGGCCATATGGAACATGTGCTGCAATCAGTGCCGAGACTGTTCCTGGAATCCCTGGCCGTCACGGGAATTGCCGTGCTCATCCTGACCATGCTGGCGCAGGGACGCTCCATCGAATCGCTCATTCCGACGGTTGGGCTGTTCGGCGCCGCCGCTTTTCGCGTAATGCCCATTGCCAACCGGGTGCTTGGCAGCATCCAGCGTTTGAGGTTTTCTCTGCCGGTGGTCGCCGTTCTGCATCGTGAAATGTCGGAACTCCAACCCTCCACCAGGGCAGCGAAAGCCATAGCCAACCCCATCGAGTCCGACCTGACCGTGAAGGATATCAGCTACACCTATACCGGCGCCGCGCGCACCGCCGTACACGATATCAATCTGACCATCAGGAAGGGAACCTCGGTGGGCCTGGTGGGCGAAAGCGGCTCCGGCAAGAGCACGCTGGTCGACATCATGCTCGGCCTGCTCTCCCCGACCGAGGGACAGGTTTTGCTCGACGGCAAGGACATCCGCGAGAACCTGCGCGGCTGGCAGAACCAGATTGGCTATGTGGCCCAATCAATCTACCTTACCGACGATACGCTGCGCCGGAACATTGCCTTCGGGCTGGCCGACGAGGATATCGACGAAGCCGCTATCGACCGGGCCCTGGCGGCCGCTCAGTTGCAGGACTTCGTCGCCGGACTGCCGGAGGGCAAGCAGACGATCTTTGGCGAGCGCGGTGTCCGTCTTTCCGGCGGTCAGCTGCAGAGAATAGGAATTGCCCGCGCCTTGTATCATGACCCCCATGTCCTGGTTCTGGACGAAGCGACGAGCGCACTGGATGCCGGCACCGAGCGTGGCGTCATGGAGGCCATCGAGGCGCTGCACGGCACCAAGACCATCATCATCATCGCCCACAGACTCAGCACTGTGGAACATTGCGACGAGCTCATTCGCCTGGATCAGGGAAGAGTTGTAAGAAGAGGCACGTTTGCCGAAGTGACCCGGGCCAGCTGAGACCGCGCAAGGAAATAGCAGATATGTTTGACGACAAGACCGTTTTGATCACGGGCGGCACCGGCTCCTTCGGCAAGAAATATACCCAGACGATACTGAGCCGGTACAAGCCCAAAAAGCTGATCATATTCTCTCGGGACGAACTCAAGCAATTTGAGATGGCGCAGGTGTTTCCGGATACCCAATATCCGTGCATGCGCTATTTCATCGGCGATGTCAGGGATCGCGATCGGCTGACCATGGCGATGGAGGGGGTCGACTACGTTATCCACGCGGCCGCCATCAAGCAGGTGCCCGCGGCCGAATACAACCCGATGGAATGCATCAAGACCAACATCTATGGCGCCGAGAACGTCATCCAGGCGGCATTGGCCAACAATGTGGCCAAGGTCATCGCGCTATCCACCGACAAGGCGGCAAACCCGATCAATCTATATGGGGCAACCAAGCTTGCTGCAGACAAGCTGTTCGTCGCGGCCAATAATATGGCTGGATCCCGCCCGACATGTTTCGCTGTCGTTCGTTATGGCAACGTCGTTGGTTCGCGCGGCTCAGTCGTGCCGTTTTTCCAGAAGTTGATCGACGCGCAGGCGAAATCGCTGCCCATTACCGACGACCGCATGACCAGGTTCTGGATCACCTTGCAGCAGGGCGTGGATTTTGTGCTCAAGAACTTCGAGCGCATGAGCGGCGGCGAGATCTTTGTTCCAAAGATCCCCTCTGTACGGATCGTGGACCTGGCAACGGCTATGGGCCCGGGCCTTCCCCAGGAGATCGTGGGTATCCGCCCAGGCGAAAAAATCCACGAAACGATGTGCCCCGCCGACGACTCCCATCTCACGCTGGAATTTGACGATCACTTCGTCATCACGCCCACGATCAGCTATTCCGAGCGCGGGAACAACTTCGGCGTCAACAAGATAGGCGAACACGGCGCACCCGTTCCACAGGGCTTCGAGTATAATTCGAGCTCCAATGCCAAGTTTCTCACTGTCGATGAGATCATTGCCTACAACAAGGTGGCCCACGCGGAATGATACCCTATGGACGGCAATGGATAGACGATGCGGATGTCGCCGCCGTGGTCTCGGTCCTCAAGTCGGACTTTCTGACTCAGGGGCCGCAGGTACCACGCTTCGAGGCTTCCGTTGCCGCCTATTGCGGCATTGAGCATGCGGTGGCGGTGAACAGTGCGACTTCAGCGCTCCATATCGCCTGCCTAGCGCTGGGCGTCGGGCCGGGCGACACGGTATGGACCAGCCCCAATACATTCGTCGCCAGCGCCAATTGCGCCCGCTACTGCGGCGCAGCCGTCGATTTCGTGGACATCGACCCTGCCACGCTCAACCTCTGTCCCGATGCGCTGGCCGAAAAGCTGGAAATTGCCGCGCGCAACGGCACCTTGCCCAAGGTTGTCATCCCCGTCCACTTCGCCGGCACGCCATGCGAGATGGAGCGCATCCATGCGCTTTCCGAACAATATGGTTTCGCCATTGTCGAAGACGCGTCCCATGCGATCGGCGCGCGCTATCGGGACACCATTGTCGGCGACTGCCGCTATAGCGATATCACAGTCTTCAGCTTCCACCCGGTCAAGATCATCACCACCGCGGAAGGCGGGCTGGCCACGACCAGGTCTGCCGAGCTGGCGCGCAAAATGCGCCTGTTCCGCTCGCATGGCGTCACCAGGGACATCGACGATCTGGAGGCCAAGGACGAAGGCGCCTGGTATTACGAGCAAACCTGCCTCGGCTACAACTACCGGATGAGCGAACTCCATGCGGCTCTGGGGGTCAGTCAGATGGCGCATCTCGACGCGTGGGTGGCCCGCCGTCACAAGGTGCGCGCGCGCTACGATGCCGCCTTCGTCGATGGACCGATCGAGCACCTCGCTCCGGATGTAGGAACCACATCTGCGCTTCATCTCTACACCGTGCAGGTAGATCGCAGACGCGCGGTATTCGAGCGAATGCGCTCTCGCGGCATTGGCGTGAATGTCCACTACATCCCCGTTCATACCCAGCCGGACTTCAGGAAGCTCGGGTTCCGCACCGGGCAATTCCCTCGCAGCGAACGGTATTACGACCGGGCAATATCGCTGCCGATCTTTGGAGCCATATCCGACGATCAGGTTGACATCGTGATCCGCGAGATTCAAGCCGCGGTCCGTGCGTCATGAAACAGAAGGACGTCTTTCTCGGCTCCGAGGGTGATGCATGGTTCGCCAGAAACCATGCCGGCATCCAGAACAAGGATTTCTCCACCCAGGATCAGATTGCCGCACAAATTCAGGCAATCGCGCGGGACAGCCGGGCCCCGCTGAGCGTCCTCGAGATCGGCTGTGGCGAGGGTTTGCGCCTCGCCTGGATCAAAAATACCCTCCATATGACGGTTGCGGGCATCGACCCTTCGGCCAAGGCCGTGGAGGCGGCTTCCCGCCGGGGCGTGCCGGCCGTTCAGGGCACCGCCGACGCCCTGCCATTTGCAGACGGTCAATTCGATATCGTCATCTTCGGCTTCTGCCTTTACCTGTGTGACGTGGACGACCTCTTCAGGATAGCCGGGGAGGCACATCGCGTCCTCAAGCGCAGCGGCTGGATCGTAATTCAGGATTTCTATTCCCCAGCGCCGGTTCGTCGGCCCTATCATCACAAGCCAGGCATCTTTTCCCACAAGATGGACTACAAGCGCCTGTTTGACTGGCATCCCGACTATACCTGCCTTGCAAGTTCGGTTCAGCATCACGGGTCGGATCATTTTACCGATGATCGTTCCGAATGGGTGGCAACGACTGTCATCCGCAAGTCGCCGGCCTCAGATGACTAGCCGACTTGCCCTGGGCACCGTCCAGTTTGGCCTGGATTACGGCATCGCCAATGCAGGCGGAATTGTCCCTTTCGAAGCGGCCAAAACAATCGTCCGCGCCGCTCAATCGGTCGGCGTGGATACGCTCGACACCGCCATCGCCTATGGCACGAGCGAACAGACCCTCGGCCGCATCGGCGTGCAGTCGCACCACGTGATCTCCAAGATGCCGGGCGTCCCGCCCGATATCTCCGACATCGGCGACTGGGTGCGCTCCCAACTCGAGCAGTCTTTGAAGCGGCTGGATATTTCTGCCTTGTACGGCCTGCTCCTGCACCAGCCGGCGCAATTGCGGGCCGAGCGCGGCCGCGCCCTCTACGAGGCGTTACGGGACTGCCAGAATGCCGGTCTGGTAAAAAAAATCGGCTATTCGATATATGATCCAGGCGAACTCGAGCACTTGTTCGCGCCATATCCGCCCGACATTATCCAGGCTCCGCTGAACATCCTCGATCGGCGGCTGGTGGACACC
Source organism: Devosia ginsengisoli (assembly GCF_024707105.1). GTDB lineage: Bacteria > Pseudomonadota > Alphaproteobacteria > Rhizobiales > Devosiaceae > Devosia > Devosia ginsengisoli_A. Next base: position 439,215 of record NZ_JANQAJ010000009.1, read on the forward strand.
GGCTGGTTGGCGCGATTGAACGAAGCTGGGGTCATCGTCCACACGCGCTCGGCATTTCTGCAAGGTCTGCTCCTGATGTCCTCAACGTCGCGCCCATCCGGTTTCAACCGATGGGATGCGTTATGGGCCCGCTGGCAGCAATTCCTGGACGAGACGCGAATGACCCCGATCGAGGCCTGCCTTGGTTTCGTGCTTGGGCATGCAGCGGTCGATAATGTGGTTGTGGGTGTCAACTCGCTGGCCCATTTTGAGGAAATCCTGGCCGCATCGTCCAAGCCCTTGCTGACGCGCGCCCCCGACGACCTGTCCTCTACCGACCTGAATCTGATCGAACCTTCCAACTGGAGTCGTCTGTGAGCACCATCGCCGTCGTGCAGGCGCGAATGGGGTCGTCCCGGTTCCCCAACAAAGTCATGCAGTTGATCGAGGGGAAGCCCATGATCGAACTGCTGCTGGCGCGACTATCGCTGTCGCGCGAGATCGATCGTATCGTGGTTGCTACGTCGGACAATCCGAACAACGACGGGATGGTCGCGCATCTGATCCAACGCGGCCATGACGTGTTCCAGGGCAGCGAAGATGACGTGCTGGATCGATTCTATCAGGCCGTCGGCAATGCCCGGGAAGACGACATTATCGTCAGGATCACCGGTGACTGTCCGTTGGTCGATCCGCAGGTTGTCGATGACGTAGTCCGATTGGCCAGGGACGACCTGGTCGACTACGCCTCCAACGTCCAGCCACCGACATTCCCGGACGGGATCGACGTAGAGGCATTCAAATATGCCGCGCTCAAGGCGACCTGGCAGGATGCACGGGAGCGACCGGAGCGTGAGCATGTCACCCTCTACACGCGCCAGTCCGGCCAGTTTCGCACCGCCAATTTCGCCAATGGGACGGATGCGTCCGGCAACCGCTGGACGGTCGACGAGGTGGAAGACCTGGCAGTTGTCCGGTCGGTTTTCGCGCATTTTCACCCGCGACTGGATTTTAGCTGGACCGACGTGCTGAAACTCAGTTCGGCAAGGCCGGATCTTTTTGCGGCGAATCAGAAATTCAAACGAAATTCGGGGACTGAAATGGGCAAAGGTCAAAAGCTCTGGTCGCGGGCGAAACGGGTCATCCCCGGTGGCAATATGCTGCTGTCGAAGCGATCCGAAATGTTCCTGCCCGACCTGTGGCCAAGTTATTTCAGCAGGGCCAAGGGTTGCACGGTCTGGGACCTGGACGACAACGCCTATATCGATTTTTCGATCATGGGCGTCGGCACCAACATTCTCGGATACGGCCACCCGGAGGTCGATGATGCAGTGCGGCAAACCGTTGATGCAGGCAACATGTCCACGCTCAATTGCCCGGAAGAAGTCTATCTGGCCGAGAAGCTCGTAGAGATGCATCCGTGGGCGGACATGGCGCGGTTTGCCCGATCAGGGGAGAGGCCAATGCCATAGCCGTCCGCATCGCCCGCGCAGCATCCGGTCGCGACAAGGTCGCCATCTGCGGCTATCATGGCTGGCATGACTGGTATCTCGCCGCAAACCTGAGCGACGGCAAGAATCTCGCAGGCCATTTGCTGCCCGGGCTGGAGCCCAATGGAGTGCCCCAGGAACTCCGCGGATCGGTTTTTCCATTTCAATACAATGCGCTCGATCAGCTCGAACGCCTCATTGCCGAGCATGATATCGGCGTCATAAAGATGGAAGTGTCGCGCAACCGGGGGCCTGCCGAGGGCTTCCTGGAGAGCGTTCGCAAACTGGCGACCGAGCATGGCATCGTCCTCATTTTTGACGAATGCACCTCGGGGTTTCGCCAGACATTTGGCGGCCTGCACAAGCTATACGGTGTCGAGCCGGACATGGCCCTGTTCGGAAAGGCCATGGGTAATGGCTATGGCATTACGGCGGTCATCGGCAGGCGCGAGATCATGGAAGCGGCGCAGACCACGTTTATCTCCAGCACATTCTGGACCGAACGGATCGGCCCCACCGCCGCCCTGAAGACCCTCGACGTCATGGAACGAGAGGCGTCCTGGGATACAATTACGGCGACCGGCCTGAAGATACGGGAGGGCTGGACCGAGCTGGCGACACGACATGGGCTGCAGATCGATCTGTGGGGACTGCCGGCCCTTTCCGGTTTCACCATCCAGAGCAAGAATGCCCTGGCCTACAAGACGCTCATCACCCAGGAGATGCTGGGCAAGGGGTATCTGGCCGGCAACAGCGTATATGTGAGCACCGAGCATACCCCGGCCCGCCTCGCGGCCTTTCTGGAGGCTTTGGACCCGGTATTCGGCCTGATTGCCGAGTGCGAAAATGGCCGCGACGTGACGGGACTGCTAAAAGGACCCATTGCTCACGCCGGCTTCGCGAGGCTCAACTGATGACGCAAAATGTCCTCGTCATTGCCGCCCATCCCGATGACGAGGTGCTTGGATGCGGCGGCACGATCGCCAAATATGTACGAACAGGCGCCGTCGTGAACGTCGCTTTCCTGGCCGATGGTGTCTATTCCCGCGCCCAGGTCGATGACGCCGAACTCATCCGGCGGCAGCAGGCCGCCAGAACGGCCTTGCGCATTCTGGGCGCCAACGCACCGAGTTTCGGGGCATTTCCCGACAATCGCATGGACAGCGTCCCCCTGCTGGACATCATCAAATCCGTCGAGCAGCGCATTGACGAATATCAGCCTGACCTGGTGCTGACCCACCATGCCGGAGACGTCAATGTCGACCATCGGCTCATTCATGAGGCGATCACCGCAGCATGTCGCCCGCAGGCGGGGCATCCCGTCAAGTCATTGCGGTTCTTTGAGGTCGCCTCCAGCACCGAATGGCAAATTCCGGGTTCGGCCCCGACATTCGCGCCGACCTGGTTTGAAGATATCTCGGCGACGTTTGAAGCCAAGATGGCGGCGCTGGACGCCTATGCCATGGAAATGCGGGCATGGCCTCATCCAAGGTCAATGGAGGGCGTCGCGGCACTGGCCAGGTGGCGTGGAGCCACGATAGGGGTAGACGCGGCCGAAGCCTTCGTCCTGGGCCGCCACCTCGCATGAAAATCGTTTTTCGCGCCGATGCCTCCCTCGATATGGGCACGGGTCACGTGATGCGCAGCCTGGCATTGGCGCAGGCTCTTGCGGATCGAGGCGCGCGGATACGCTTCGTCTGCCGGGATCACGCGGGCAATCTGGCCGAGCGCATCAAGGCACACGGATTCGCGGTAACGCTATTACCGCTCGAAGCACTTGCCCCTTCCGCAGAAGCACCGGCCTATTCGCAATGGATCGGGGCAAGCTGGGCAGTCGACGCGGAGCAGACCCTCGCGACAATCTCCGAATGGAACGCAGACTGGGTGGTGGTTGACCATTATGGGCTCGACGCTCGCTGGGAAACGCTCGTGCGCTCATCGGGGACCAAGCTGCTGGCCATCGATGACCTGGCGAACCGGACACATCAGAGCGACGCCGTGCTGGACCAGAACTATTTCCAGGATCCGGACGCGCGTTATGCCGATCTCGTGCCCCCCCAATGTGCACTTTGGCTCGGCCCGCGATATGCCCTTCTGCAACGGGTCTTTGCCAGCAAACACAGGCATAAGCTTGCTGGCGAAGCGGGCGTTCACCGCGTTCTTGTCTTTGTCGGCGGCTCCGACCGAACGAACCTGACCGGCTTTCTGGTATCTATTTTGGCCCGGCCGGAATTTTCGCATCTTCATCTCGATGTCGTTCTGGGCGTCAATCACGAACACCGGGAGGCGGTCGAAGCGCTGGTTGCCAGACGGCCCGGCACGGAGCTGCACAGCAACCTGCCTAGCCTTGTCGATCTGATGGTTGCTGCCAACCTGGCCATCGGCGCCGGCGGCGGCGCGACCTGGGAACGGTTCTGCGTCGGGCTGCCCTCCGTGGTGATCAGCCTGGCACCCAATCAGGAGGCCATCTGCAATGAACTGGCGGCGGCCGGATTGATCACCTATGCCGGGAGGCTGGACGACCTCGACGCGACAGCCTTCGGCAGTCAATTGCGCGAATTGCTCGATAGCCCGGCGCGGCTGCAGACACAGTCCCTGAAGGGACAGGCAATGGTCGATGGCCTTGGCACCGCGCGCATTGCCGAATTCATGATGCCGACCGTGATCGGCAAACTCTCCTGCAGGCCTGCCCGGGCCGATGACATGCTCGACTATTTCAGTTGGGCCAATGACACGGCGAACCGGGCCAACGCAATCAACAGCGCGGCAATTCCGCTGGACGACCATTTGCGGTGGTTTGCGGGAAAGCTGGGCGCTGCCGGCTCATGGCTGTATGTACTGGAAGCCTCGGATGTGGGTGTTGGGCAGGTTCGGTTCGATCGGCAGGACGACGGCCTCTGGATAGATTACGCGCTGGACCGCCTGGTTCGTGGCCGGGGCTGGGGGGGCGAACTCATTCGGCTGGGCGCCCGCAATTTACCGCTCCCGCCGGACACCGTCCTGAGGGCACGTGTGAAGCGCTCCAATCCGGCCTCGGCCGCCGTTTTCCGCCGCCTGGGATTTTCCGAACACGAATCCGATGCCGAGCTTCTGCAGTTTCAATGTGAACTGGGGGCCGTGATCCACCAGACGTAGGTTCATCAAGCCCTGGAGGGCCCGGCATCCTTCAGCCATCGATCCACCTGGACGGCCAGGCCGGTATTGGCGGCAGCGACGATGCCCTGTCGGGCGTAATCGCCGGCATAGGGGATGTCTTCGCCTGCCAAGGTGGTCAGCACACCGCCCGCAAGCCGAAGAATGAGATCGGCCGGTGCCAGATCCCAGTCCTTGACGACGACATCTTTCACAAAGAGATCGGCAGTCCCGTCTGCCACCCGGCATATCTTCAGCCCGAGGCTCCCACTCTCGACATAGCCCCCGCAAGGCAGCCCCTGAAACAGCGCCTGGGCAATGCCGCGTGGTTCGGGGTAGTTGTCGATCAGAACCGGACGCGCCGGCGGAGTTTGCTCCAACCTGAGAACGCGTCCGTTGCAGGTCGCGTCACCATCGCCGCTGCCGCAATAGGTCAGGCCAAGCGCAGGAGCGTGCACCACGCTCAGAACCGGCTTCTTGTCCTTTATCAACGCTGCCTGGGTTACGAAACCATCGAAGCCGTTGCAGAAACTCGCCGTGCCATCAATTGGATCGATCAGCCAGTATCGATCCGGCCTGGGGTGAACCAGAGATGCGGCGTCCTCTTCGCTGACAACCGGGATATCTGGCCAGGCCTTGAGCAGCCCGGCACTGATGAAGTCATGCGATCGCAGATCGGCTTCCGCCTTGAACTGCGTGCCTTGCCATACACCCTCGACCGCGCCTTCGGCGCGCCAGCGGAGAAGCCTGACCCCAAGTTCCAGCAATATGCCTTGGAGATGGTCAATCATCGTGCTGCCCAACCTCGCGCTTCACCCACCCGGCAAGCTGCTCAAGCCGGGTTTGAAAATCACCGCGCAAGGGCCCAAGCTCGCGCTCAAGCCGGGTCAGGTCGAACGAAAATGCAGGCGCCGGACTCACCGATACGTCATTGTCGAATATCCTCGAAAGCCGCTCCACAGCATCGGGAATGGACATGGCATCGCTGTATCCCGCATTCATGACACCGGCGGCAACTGTCGGCCTCAACGCCGCCCTGACACAAATCTCGGCGGCGTCCTCGACATGAATGGCCGACCATTGCGGCAATGTGGTCGAAAGCTCCGGCGCCCGACCCGTCGCAAGATTCCGCGCAACATTATAGAGCAGTCCATTCCGGCGTGGCGGCCCGAAAAGACCCGGAATTCTCAGAATGGTGGTGCGGTCTCCCAATTGGTCGAGAAGCACCTGCTCGGCGGCCAGCTTACCCCAGGCATACCCGCCGTCAGGCGTACGCGCATCGGTTTCACGCGCCATGCCCACGCCTGCGGGATAGACCGTCATCGAGGAAGGGAACACCACGCGCCGCGGGCGGGCATGTGCGAGGTTCTTGACCATTTCGAGGCTGGCGACGGCGGCGACCGTGTCTGTATAGCCGCGGCTATCTGACGGCACCACCGCCGCACAATGGACGAACACGGCTTCGGGATAGCGAGACACCAGGGCTTCGCAATCGCGGCTTTCAAGCAGATCGCAGCGGATGTCTGAATCGGCAGACCGCCCCACTCTTATTGCGGTGAAGCCTTGCCGATCGAGCAGATCGGCCACATGCGCGCCGAGATAGCCGGCGGCACCGGTGACAACGACTGTCGTCAAAGCATATCCCACGTGATCCACTGATCCGCGATGATATCCCTTCTCGCGGTGCGCCCCACAACTTCGGCCTCAAGGCTCGGGCGAATGCCCAGGCCGGGCCGCTTTATCGTCAGCATCGAGCTGTCAATGACGGTGCCTGCGGGAATATCCACCAGCGCGTGCAGGCTACGCCGGCCCTTCTGCGCCATTTCCATTTCCTCGGCACGAGGACCATTTTTGAGCCCATCGCCCATGGCGGCTTCGATATCGCGCAGCCGCTTCATCATCTCGGACATTTCGTCCGGTTCGATCGCGAAGACATGGTCAGGCCCGGGCAAGGACCGGTCCGTCGTGAAATGCCGCTCGATGACGCAGGCGCCAAGTGCCACCGCGGCCAGCGCCACGTGATCGCCAAGCGTGTGATCCGAGTAACCCACGAGCACATCGAATGCCTGCCGCATCGTCGCCATCGCGCGCAGGTTGCTCAGGTTCGCCGGCGCCGGATAGAGCGATGTGCATTGCAGCAGGACCAGTTGGTCATTGCCTCGCCCCATGGCCGCATCCAGCGCAAACTGGATATCGGACCAGGTGGCCATGCCGGTCGACATGATCAGCGGCTTCCCCGTCGCGGCAAGCTCTCCGACAAGACGCTGATCCGTCATGTCAAAGGATGCGACCTTGTAGAGGTCAACATCCAAAGCAGCCAATCCCGCTATCGCGTCTGAATCACAGGGGGACGAAAAGAAGACCAGTTCGTGCTCTTCGGCATGCTGCTTCAGCTTTCCCTGCCAGGAGCGGTCCAGCTCAAGGGATTTGATCAGGGAATGCGTGTCGGTATTGTCGAGATAGCTGAAGCCAGGCGTGAACTTTGAATAGTGGCTATCCGCACGAAATGTCTGGAACTTGACGGCATCGACACCCGACCGGGCCGCAGCGTCGATCATGCGGAAGGCCAGATCGAGGTCCTGATTATGATTGGACCCGATCTCGGCAATCACGAAACAGGGTTCTTGGTCTCCGATAAACCGGCCGCCGACCTTGAGCTTTTTTGCGCCACTCATGCATTAGGTCCTTACTATGTCGAAATGATTGCGCCAGTGTCGACGCAGCCGCAAACCTTGTCTGTAAGTCTGCAGCTCGCCAGCAGTTGCCTGGCCAAGGTAGTTCGAAAACGGATCAACGCCGGCCGCGACAACAAGGCATAGGGTGGTAGATACCCGGGGATTGATTTCGAACGGGATTGCTCTGCCGTCTGGCGTCAACATGAGCTGAATATTATAGCAACCCACCGCGCGAACGGCCTCATGGATCGCCCTACAGGCGGATGTTACAGCCGGTTCGTTGTTGGTTATTGCCCGCAGCGTAATTCCGCGCTTGATATCGACCTTGACCGGCACAATTGCCCTCAGATCGCCGTTCGCATCGGCCGACATCTGGACAGTGTATTCCGTACCCTCGATCTTTTCCTGCACCATCATCGATCGCGCAGATAGTCCGAGCCTGGCTATCAGCTCTTCGGCTTCCTTGATCGAGTTCAGGACGCTTACATCGCGGGAGCCCCGGCCAGTACGCGGCTTGCAAATACTTGGGAAAGTCCAGTCCGACAGATCGTCCGTCAACAAGCGCGAAGCGGGCACAGTCACCCCTCTCTGGCGGAGGACCGCGACCATCTCGAGCTTGTCCAGCATTGACTCGATGTAGTCCAAACCAGGCAACATAATTCTAACAGGCAGAAATTCATCGCGGTTAGCTGCCAGCACGGGCAGTTCTTCATCCACACCAGGGACCAGGAGATCAATCGCCAGGGTTTTGCAGAGCCTTATCAAGCTCTCTACAAATCGTGGATCGTTCGCCAATGGAACTTCGTGCCGCTGGTTATCCGGAATCGAAGGATCAATGGCGAGGCGATCGGCGTCCGCAAAGTGAATCTCATACTTGGGGCTCAACAATGTCCAGAGCGCCTCGTTGCCTGCGCCGCCACCACCGGTCAGCAGAATTCTGGTCATACGGTCGCGCTCCGAATATGCGGAGTAACCACAAACGCCACTCCGCCGCAGATCGACCGAGCAGGTCTATCGGTGCACAGGTGAGGCATCTCGTCTGATTTTGCAAGTCCGACGACCCAAACCACAGTCATACCAAGATTGCCACCATTGAGCTGTTTTGCACGGCCGCGGATGGTGCTAACTGCCTCACCGTAGAGGCCCTATACCAGAAGGGACCATGTCCGAGGAACACCACGAATGTCTCAACCAACTGTCCTGATGCTGACCTACCCTCCCGCGTGGGCCGAACAGCTGCGACGCCAATTTGCGCCCAAGCATGTGGACATAGTTGTAAAGGCACGGCGACCGGCCGCAACCTTTCTTCCCGAACATGACCTATACCGGCCCGGGGAGGACGTTGCTCCCGATTTGCCCGACCTCGCGCACCGCGAAATCGAACTGTCCCTCCAGCGTTGCTACACCGGCAAGACCGAAAGTGTTCGAGCTATAGCACGCCAGGTCCTTGCCAACGCAGACCAGATGCTGGCCCGCTCAGCCTATCGTCGCATCATCTTCCGTACCGTGCCGCATATGCCGCACGAATTTGCACTTTACCACTGTGCCAGGGCTCGTGGCATCGAGACTCTTTTTTCGATGAGACCGGTTACTTCCAGCGAGCATTTATTTTCAGCGACATCCATAGCCGGCAACCAGGCTCCGCAACGACTATTCCCGGTCTGCCAGCATTCTCGTTCACCCCTGAACAACGCAAGATTGCCTCGCTGAATGACCTGCGCAAGAACTATCACGGCCTGAGAAAAGTCGGGCAGGGTCCGCTTCGCAATCTCTCGAAAATCGTCAGGGCCTATCTCTATGTCGTAAAGTCCAGCATTGTCGGCGACAATGTTGCGGGAAGCGCCGGGTTATCGCGCAACATCTCGAATAGCAACCTGATCGACAGACTGACGTTCTGGACGAAGACCATAGTCAAAACCGCCGCGCTGAGACATGTCTTGTTGCGGCTCGAGGCAAACGGTCCCGGCCTGTCTCCGATCAAGGACAGCATCGTCTTCCTGCTCAACTTCCAACCCGAACGCACTACTCTTCCCGATGCCTACCCCTATTACGACCTCATCGAGGGTGTGGAGGAATTGTCCAGCACCGGGCGGCCGGTTTTCGTCAAAGAGCATCCCATCCAACTGAACTTTCCAGGGGACGGAGCGCTGTTACGCGGCGCGACTTGGCGCAACAACGAGTTCTACGCCGCTTTGGAACGTCGGACCGAGGGGTTCCTGCCGCGTACGCGCGAAGTCGACGAGAACCTGGCGACGGACAACCTGATCGCTACCACGACCGGAACCGTCGCGGTCGAGATGTTCTTTCGCAAAATCCCGGTTCTCGTTCTCGCCAATAATTGGATATCCAGTCTTCCCAACGTGGTGAGAACGTCGACCCTGGATGCCGCCCGGGCACCGCTTACCTACGAACCATTTGCGACTTTTGAAGCGATTTTCGAGCGGACTGTAAAGGTCGTTCAATGGGCGGATCTATCGCAAGCCGATATTGCGGTATTGCACGCCGTGGTGAACGTGCGCATCTGAACCACGTCATGCCACCAGGGGTGTTCGTCAACGAGCACGGTCAGGCCCTTGGTGCCAATCGGCAGGCGGCATTATCGGCCGCCATTTTTGCTCTCGCCCGGGGAAGACTCGGCCAGGGTTGCCGCCTGCGGCCGCCACGACTTAAGAGAGAGCGCCGGCTTCTCTATCAGTCGCCAACTCAGCAACGCAAGGACGGCCGATCCGAGCGTCGCGATCAACGTAACCGCCCATTCGGTGGTGGCAACGTGATAGTAGATCAGCACACATTGCACCGGCCAGGCATAGAGATAGATGCCGTAGGACAGGTCCTCTCGTATCCTCGTGCTCAGCCAGAGGACCGGAGCCTTGAATGCGAACCAAAAGACAATGTACCCACCCAACAAAGCGAGAGCAGGGTCCGCCAGCCAAGGCACGAATAGCAAGCCAAACAGCGCAACCGCCGCGACAGCCGCCAGGGCGTGTGAATAGTCAATAGAACGGCGGAATAGGTAAAATGATGTGCCGGTGAGGAAATAACCGCATAGCCGTATGTTGTCGTCGAGTGCCCCGGTCAGCATCGAGATATACGGGACACCAATCCGAGGAACGAGACCGGTGGCCGTCAAAGCCAGAAACACCGCAGCGACGGCCGCTACGAACCGTGTGTTTCGAAGTAGTCCCAGATACCCAATAAGCCCTAAAAGTACATAGCATCTAAATTCATAGGCGATGGTCCACAACGGCGCGTTGAGGTCGCCAAAGCCGACCCCCTGGAAGGCACCTTCAGCCACCGGCCGTGAAAGAACAAGCGCACCAGCTAGCTGCCTGATGAACTCCACTGGTTCGGTGAAGGGGACGCCGGCCAAGGGGGCCACAACGACAACGGTGAATGCGGCGGCAACAAGAAACGCCGGATAAATTCGCAAAACCCGCTTCCAGAGATAGACACCAATTGTGGAGGAATTTTCGAAGCTCTGAGCAATGAGGTAGCCACTCACCAGAAAAAAGCCGTCCACCGCCATCTGGCCGAGGCGCAGAGTGCCCCAGAGCATCAGGCCAGGCTCGCTGGAGATATCGCCCGTCAACAAGAGCGGCGTGTGACTCGCTATCACTGCAAATGCGAGCAATAGCCGAACGAGCGCAAAGTTGTTCAGACGCTCGGTTTCCAAACCGGACCTCACACGCTAAGAGACAACCTCACTGCCACAGGGTGGCTCGTGGGGCAATACATGGCACACCAGTTCAATCAGTGTAGGCCGCAGCAGGCCGCACCTTAACGCGAATCTTATTAGTGATTTGCGAGGAAAATTCGCGAAGATGGGCTATAAGCCCAGGCAGCAAGGACTGCGAATGGGCAAATATTTTACCGCGATCCTGTTTTATCCTATCTTTGGATTGATCGGCCTGATCGTGGCCAGTTTCGGCGTGCGCAATAGCAACATTGCCACGACGGTAAGCGACACATCCATTCTCTATATGCTGTTCAGCTTCGCCGTCGCTTGCTGGGTTATCTATCTGCTGTCGCGGGCCGTCGGCACGGCCGAGCCCGAAGATCGCTCCCCGTCTCAGGTTTCGCCCATTCATCTCTACATGATCTTCGCGGCGCTGGTTGTGGTTACCTGCCTGCCGCTGATCGTCTACGGCGCGCCGATATTTACCGGCCTGAACCGATATGAATTCGCCAATCTGGAATTCGTCTCCGACCTGCGTCAACTCGATAATGCCATAAGCTGGGTCTTTGTCATCTCCCTGGCGGTTCGCATCAGCCCGCGCAACAGGACAATCCTGTGGTCCATCCTGATGGTCCTCGCATTTTGCTACGGCGACAAATTCTCCCCTCTGGCCCGTATCGCGTTCTTCGAACTGATTATCCGGCTGTATTGGCGTGAGTCGATACGGGAAAAAAGCGCGATATTCCTTGGGTTTCTTCTAGGCGTCTTCATGCTTGGCGGGGTGGTGATCTACTGGTGGACCGGCGCGTTGTCCGACGTGTTCGACGGGTTCATCCAAAGAGCCGGCAAGCAGGCCTCATGCACCATCGCCGTTTCGGAGATGCTGGGCTTCATGAGCGACAGGACATCCATCTTCTGGAACTTCTTCGAGGCACAATCGGAGGGCAAGAGCTTCTTCCACGAAGTATCCCGCGCGATCTCCCTGCGGTCCGATCAAAGCGTGCTGGGCGACAGTTTCCCTTGCGTCTACATGGCCATGAGTCCGGACGTCTTTACACTGGCGGGGATGCTTGTCGTCTCAACGGCAATCAAAGTACTGTTGCTGAAATTTGCCTTTGTTTTCCTGGACAAGGTAAATCTCGGCCTGGTTTCTGTTTTTGTTTTTTTCCTCTACATACGCTATCTTGACAGCATGATCGCCTCGGACAAGTTCCACCTGCTGATACATCCGGTGTTCCTTTTTTCCGCCTATTTCATGCTATTGATGATCATCGCAAAATGGCACCGGCAGCTCACCTATGATTAAGCCCAACATGCGCTGGCGCGACCGCCAGACGATCTTCAGAGACGTGATTTTGCCCGGCAACATGATGTCGGGAAAGCTCTTTGCCATTGGCAGCTGCTTCGCCGAGAACGTCGTTGGCGTGTTGAAGGCGCGCAATGTAGATGCACGGCTGACCAGGGCCGGCCTGTTCTACACCCCGGCCACTATCGCCGATTATCTGGAAACGCTGGCTCGCAATTCCAGCACGCTGGCGATATTCGGCTCAGGCAGCGCCGCCTATGCACCGGCCTTGGAATCGAAGCGCGAGGACAACCCGGAGACCCTTCAGGATTGGTTCGCCGGGCAAGTGCAAGCGGACCGCGCCTGGCTGGCGCAAGTGGATAATGTGGCCGTGACGCTCGGTCTGAACGAGCAGATCGTGATCGTCGATAACGGAACCGAGCATGTCTGCCGGCAACTGCCGCCGCTCGCCGTTCAGCGTGCCTTGGGAGACCAGCTCGAGTTGAGGGTCATGACGGTCTCCCAGATCAAGGACGCCCTGGCCCGCATTGCGGCCGCGATCCGGACCGTCAATCCCGCGGTCAATATCCTGTTCACGGTGTCGCCGGTTCCGCTGCATGCCACCTTCCAGAAGCGAGACATCCGCGTCGCCAATGCACGCTCGAAATATGCGCTTTACGCTGCGCTGCAGGAATTCCTGGACGAGCAACCCGGCTGCTACTATTTCCCCAGCTTCGAGCATGCCCAGACCCTCCAGCGTGAACCCGGCTTCTGGGAAGATGATGAGCGCCACGTCTCGGATAGCGGGGTCGGCAAGTTGATGGAGTTCCTCGCGGCCTATGCCGGGGAGCCGACAGACCTGAGAAATACGCAGGCGCCGCCAAGCACGCATGATCTCAAGCGCTCGACAAAGAAGGCCGTCAAGCGTGGTCTCAGGTTCCTTGGTCTGGTCGGCTCGCGTGGGTGACACCGACTGGCCGTCCGACGACGCTCCGCTCTATGCCGGTGCAGACCGGGATTATCACGCCAATACCGACCTGCTGCGCCGCCTGCGTGATGTCAGCCGGTCCATCGAGATGACGATCGATGGCATATCCATCCGCACCGGGTATTTTTTCTATCTCCATATGAAGCTCTACCGGCGAACATCTGCACAGGGCGGCCACGCCGGGAGTTCAGGAATTACCGCCCTCAGGCGCGAATTGCGTAACGCGCTCAAGCCGAAACCACTGCCTGCCGGACAGAGCGGCGATCTCCGGCTTGACCATCCGGTGGACCTGTACGAGAGCCCGGCCGGTATCTGGAACAAGAATATCGGCATCCAATGCCAATCTGTCGTGCTCGCAACTCCTGCAATGCCGGCTTTTGTCCCCGACGAAAGCGCCCAGATTTCACAGGCGATCAGCCTGGCGCCGTTGCTGCATCCCAGTTCGTACCGCTGGGGCGTCGCGATATACGACGCGCTGATGTCGGCGAACCTGCCCATTTCACGCCTGGGTTTCTGGCGTAATCATCTGACATATCTGTCGCGGCTGGCGGGATTTTCCGCCCGGTTCGGAAAACTGTTCGACGCCAACAGCTTCGAGACCGTCCACTTTTGCCGGTTTGCCGATGTCAACATGCAGGGAATGTTGTTGGCCGCGCGGCGGCGCGGGCTCAATGCCATCGAGTATCAACACGGTGTATTGTCCGGCGCGCACCCTGCTGTCGCGCTGCTGGACGCCACCATGCCAGGAACGGTTCCCGACAAGCTCGCCATCGCGGAATCCATCTACCAGGGGATCAACTACGGCAATGCCAAGGTCGAACTGATATCCGGTGACGCGACGGGAGGGACGATCGGCGAGACAGCCGGGGCGTCTCGCGGCATTCTCATAGCAATGCAGCCGCGGTTTGCCGACGACGCAACGGTTCTGGCCTTGCGTATGTCCGAGGACTTCCCGCATCTCGAGTTCACCTTGCGAAGTCATCCTCGTGCCGTCGTCCGTGCCGAGCGCCTGCCGGAGGTAATCGCGCGCAAAAACCTGTCCTACGAACGCGCAGAAGATATCGAAAGTTCGCTCTCCCTGCGGGACAGGGACGGTGTCATTACCGGATCGTCCACAATGGGATTGTCCGCCGCGGTCCGGGGCATCCCGTCTCTATTCGCACACCAGGAAGGTTATGATCAGGCGCGCGAACTGGTGACGGCGAATGCGCACCTGGTGTCCCACGCGCAAACCTATACGCAGATCAGGGACTGGCTGCGTACAATCCGCTCGCAATGAAACGGTCCAGATAGCTACCCACAAACAAGGACATCCCGTATTCCCGGATGTCCTGCTTACTGGGGAACGCCGCAGCACTGTCGTCCGGAAGCGACGGAAATGTGCGGAAATACGCCGCATCGATAGGCAGCGGCACGGAGGAATATACGACCAGTCCCATCACCAGGTAATCGGTCAGCTTGTTGGTCTCGTGATTATCAAAACCCATATTCCGCCGATATGGATAGAGCCCAATTCGGCACTGATGCGAAATGGCGATGGCTTCATCGTACGACACGCGGCCATGAATATGCACATGGTCGCTGCCGGCAAATCTGCCACGGACATCCTCCAGGAAATCGCCGTCCCCCAGAATGTGAAATACAATCTCATTCGCTGCACAGTATGACGCGGCCTGCTCAAAGACGTCATAGTCAAAAAAGCTGTTCAGCGAACCGAGAAACATCATATCCCCGCCATCATCGCGCGGAGCCATGTCGGCAACGCGATCCCGGTCCAGCAGGAAGGGGATCTTGATGATCGGCTTGTCGACCAGCCTCATGGCGAATTCGCGCAGGTTCTCGCTGGGCACCACGATATCGTCGGCAAGTCTGAGCAGGATAGCCAGCCACCAGGTGAATCCCGCCTTGACGGCCGGGCGCAGCTTCGCCGGAAAAAAGCCGCTCAAGGTCGAGGGCCAGTTGTCACGGAGGTCGATGCAGACCTTGCAGCCGTATCGCAGCTTCAATAAAAGTGCGACCATGATGATCAGCAGGCCGGGGCAAGCGACCACGATCTGGCTTGGGCGGGGGCCCGTCAGTCCTGCCAGCAGGAAACGGAAAGCGAAAACAACTCCGGAAACCAGGCGGAGAATACTATTGTTGCGCGGATATCCTGGCGCATGAAGGAGTTCAGCTTGGCTGAACTCGGCTGTAAGCTGATGGCGCGATGTTTGTGTCTTCGTCCAATGATCAAAGGAGCTCATGAACAATCGGCAGTCAACCCCCTCCCTGGTCAGGTCCAGAAACATCTTCTGGGTACGCCAGGGCTTGTTGCCTGAAGCCGTCATGTTCGCGATTGGCTCATGCTCTTTGATCAGCAATATCAAGATAGAACTCGGAAATAGATGAGAGTTACGGTTTACATACTAAACCACAATCAATGGCAGTATCTGGATAGCGCCATTGAGTCCGTGTTTAGCCAAACCTACAAGAACGTCGAGATTATTCTTGTCGACAACGGCTCCACGGACGTGGAGGCACAGCTGTCTCGATTCGCCGCACAGTATGCGTTTGACCGGATTTTGTCCCGAAAAGATACCAACCTCAAGCGGGCGGCCAATGAGGTTCTGGCGATTTGCGAAGGTGAGTACATCCTGCGCCTCGATGCCGACGATTTCCTCCATGAATCGGCAATCCAGGTCATGGTTGAAAAAGCCCGGTCGCAGGCGGCGGACTATGTGTCCACCGACTATTTTTTCGTCAATGATCGCGGAGAGACGACAAGCCAGTTCTACAAGAACAGCGTGATCGACTTTGCCAAGCGTCCCGATATTCCCATGCATGGCGCCTGCTGCCTGATCCGCTCGGATTTCCTGCGCGACAGCGGCGGTTACAATGTCGAAATTCTCATGCAGGACGGATACGATATCTGGCTGGCGCTCAGCGGCACTGGCAAGGGCGAACATATTAACCTGCCGCTCTTCAGCTACAGACGCCACGGCAAGAACCTGTCCAATGACAGTGATAAACTGATTGAAGCCCGGCGCTCGCTCCTCGCCAGCCACTGCCCTGCCATTCCCGCCTTCACCCTCAATTATTTCACGCGCGCTCCACTCTCCACCATCGTCGAGGGCATAGAGCCCCTGCTGGCCTTTGCATCGCGAAGCGCTGCCCGACCCAGCGAAGTGGTTATCTTCTGTGGAGGCGAACGGAATGCCATATCCTCGATCGACTTCCCCAGCGGCACGGCGACAGTCGTCGAACGAGCCGACCCGGAGGCACTCGAGAAAAACGCGGTAGCCCAGTGCCTGATGGACCATCACCGCAGAAGCGGCAGCGAAGTCGCGTATGCGGCGTGCATCTATGAGATGGCGCAATATAATGACGCGGTCGTATCAGGTGCGTTGCGCTCGGCTCTCACCTTCAACGCGGACATCGTACACTCCGTTCGGCGGGAGACGATGAACCTGTTTTTTCATGACGGACTGGGTTTGCGACCCCTGGCGGAAAACGCCACCTTCACCAATGAGCGTTCGATCATTTTCAAACGCTATCCGGTCTGTGACGTCTACAGCACCGAGTTCTTCTCCGTGTTTGGACGCAACCCCAAGATCGGGCACTTTCTGCTCAAATCCAGCGAAACTACCGCGGAGGTAAATCATGGTTGGAACGTTGCATAAGAAGCCGTTTGCCGGAACGAGCGAGACCATGATCATTCTCGAAATCGGCGGCAATCATGAGGGTGACTTCGCCTACGCGACCCGATTGGTCAAAATGGCCTGCGAGTCCAAGGCCGGCGTGATCAAACTGCAGATTTACAGTGCCGATGGCCTGGTAAATCCGAAATTTGACGAGAACCGGCATCGCCATTTCCAGAAATTCGAGCTGACAGCGGAGCAGTATCGGGAGCTTTTGCGGCAGATACGGGCATCGGGCAAACAGAGCTGCGCTTCGGTATGGAGCGAGAGCCTCTATCACGAGCTTGCCGACGAAATCGACATCCTCAAGGTGGGCTCGGGTGACCTGACCAATTTCCTGCTCACCGACGTCTTCGTGCGATCGGGAAAGCCGGTAATTTTCTCGACAGGCCTGGCCAGTCTCGACGAAGTAACCGCGGTCATCGACCGCTGCCGCACGATGCTGGGGCCGGATTGGGCCTCCAGCGTCGGATTGCTGCAGTGCACGACCTCCTATCCCTGCCCGCCCGAATTCATCAATCTCGGGGTCATACAGCAATATCAGAAACAGTTTGAATGCGCCGTCGGCTATTCCGACCACTATGAGGGCCAACTGGCGGCGGAAGTCGCCGCGGGCCTTGGGGCCCAGCTCTTCGAATTCCACTTCACCGACAGCCGGGAAGGCAAGGTTTTCCGCGATCACAAGATATCCTGGACCAATTCGGAAGTAGACGCTTTCGTCGATCGCATGGAACTGGCGCAGAAAATGATCGGCAGTGGCGAAAAGCAGTTGACCAGCTACGAAGCGCAACAGAACTATCAGCACGAATTCCGCAAGGGCTTGTATTACAAGGACGGACTGAGACAGGGACATGTCCTGACCCGCGACGACCTGGTCTCGCTTCGCCCGGCTGCGGAAAACGATCCGTCGCGATACGAGGACTTCATCGGCCGCACGCTTAATCAGGACATCGAGGCCCTCGATCCGGTTCGGCAACATGATTTCTGAAGGCCGGCCATGACAGTAACCTGCACCATCGAGGCTCGCCTCAACAGCTCCCGACTCCCTGGAAAATCCATGTACGCCCTCGGGGGCAGGCCGCTCATTTCCTATGCTGTAGAGGCGGCCCGTGCGAGCGGCGTAGTCGACAGAATAATATTGTGTACGACAGACCGCACGGCCGATGAGGTGCTTGTTCGCTACGGCAAAGCAGCTGGCATCGATGTGTTCCGTGGCTCCGAAAGCGACGTGGCCGGCCGCGTCGCGGCGGCGGTACGCGACGGATCGAGCACGAACATTTTCCTGACGGGCGACAACCCGTTCGTTACGCCGGACCTCATCGCCGAGGCGCTGCGCCAATTTGTGATCACCGAGGCCGACTATTTCTGTACGACCCACATGAAGTATTGCCAGTGGTGGGACGAACCGCCTGTGCTCCCCACCGGACTTTCGGTCCAGATCGCACAAACCGATTTCTTTCTGGAGGCAGAGGCGGCAACGGACGCGAACGACCCCATTCGCGAACACTCGACAATGGTCATGTACCGCAACAGGTTTCCTGGCAGAAAATATCAGGCCTTCCAATTGCCGGCCGACCTGGACACGCAATTCGACATGGACCGTCGTTACACCGTCGATACGCCTGCGGACTTCGCCGCCGCGGAACATCTGATCATGCGCCTGGACCAGGCCACGCTTCCCAACCTGCTGCGCGCCAGTGTCGAATAGACCCCCACCTCGAAACGGCATCCACGTGCTACGATCAATCAGCAAGCTGCTAAACAAAGTTCCGAGGAGCCTCAAAAGACTCATTCTCCTGGTCTTTGATTTCGTGGTTCTGTTGTTTTCCGCCTGGGCCGCCTATGCGCTGCGGCTGAACCGCATCTACACCCCAGACTTCTTGCATCTGCTGACGCTGCTGGCCGCCCCAGTGGTCGCCATCCCGATATTTGTGCGCCTCGGCCTGTATCGATCGGTCATACGATACCTGCCGGACCGCGCCCTGTGGACCACCGCCAAGGCCGCAGTCCTCGCAACGCTGTGCTGGATTTGCGTTCTGTTCGCGTTTGAACTGCTGCGGTTGAGCACGGTGCCGCGCTCGGTACCGCTGATTTATTGTGCGCTGGCCATTCTTTTTGTCGGCGGCAGCCGGTTTACGGCCAAATACCTGCTGTGGTCGCCGATGCGCCGTAAATATGCCGGGCAGGTCGCGATCTACGGTGCCGGTGCCGCCGGTGCACAATTGGCCACGGCCCTGCGTCGCGATGGAAGCCTTTACGTCGCCGGCTTCCTTGACGACGACAGGGCCATGCATGGCCGAGACGTCGCCGGAATCCGTGTCCATTCGCCAGCCCAGATTGGGCGACTTCTGCAAACAACCGGCGTCACCGAGGTGATCCTCTCCATGCCGTCGATCAGCGCACAGCGCCGACAGCAGATTGTCGCCGACCTGGCGCAGCATCAACTCAAGATCCGTGCGGTCCCGGCCATTTCGGACATCGCCTCGGGGCGCTATCTGATAAGCCAGATCCGCGAAATCGACATAGATGACATCCTCGGCAGGTCGGCGGTCCCTGCCGATCCCGAATTGCTGCAGCAAATTCTTGAGGAAAGGGTGATCCTGGTTTCCGGCGCGGGCGGCTCCATCGGCTCGGAACTATGTCGCCTCATTGCCAAATGGCGCCCCAGAAAACTGGTGCTGCTCGAAGCCAACGAGTTTGCTCTCTATCAGATCGAGCGCGCGCTGCGGTCAAACCTGCAGATCGTGCCGGTACTCGGCTCCGTTGGAGATCGGGCGCTGGTGCGGCGGACCTTGAAGGCACACGGCGTGCAGGTCGTTTTCCACGCTGCAGCGCACAAGCATGTCCCGCTGGTTGAAGCAAACGCGCTGGAGGGCATTCGCAACAACGTTTTTGGCACCAATGTCATCGCGACCGAGTCCTTCGACGCGGGCGTAGAGAATTTCGTCCTGATTTCGACCGATAAGGCCGTTCGTCCCCCTAACGTCATGGGAGCAACCAAGCGCTGGGCCGAACTTATCGTCGGCTATTACGCCAATCGGGCGCGCATTGAAGACACCCGGCAGAAATTCTGTACCGTACGGTTCGGCAATGTGCTGGGCTCAAATGGCTCTGTTGTCCCGCTCTTCAAGGAACAAATCGCCTCCGGCGGCCCGGTTACTGTCACCGACAATGAAATGACCCGCTATTTCATGTCCATCCATGAGGCGGCAGAACTCATTGTCCAGGCCGCGACCATGTCCGAAGGGGGCGACACCTTCCTGCTGGAAATGGGCGACCCCGTCCGCATCCGCGATCTGGCAGAGAACATGATACATCTGGCCGGCCTTACAATTCGCGACGCCAACAACCCCGATGGCGACATCGCTATTACAGTCACGGGACGGCGGTCCGGCGAAAAGACCCACGAAGAACTCTTCTATGATCCGGCAAGCGTTGAAAGAACCAGGCAGCCGATGATCCTGAAGGCTGCTCCGACAGTCTGGCCATTCGATAGCCTCGACCAGAAAATTATGCGGCTCGAGCGGGCGCTTCTCGACGAGGATGAGCCTGTTGCCCGGCGGATCCTGTTCGATCTCGTGAACGCCAAAAATTCCACGAATGCTGCGGTCGACGACAAGAGTATGACATGATTTTCCTCATGGTTCTCGTATCGGCCGCCATAAGTGCAGCAACGGCCCTGGCGCTTATTCGGCGGGCTGCGTCCCTGGGGCTGCTTCAGCAAGCCAATGAGCGTTCCTCCCATGTTGCGCCGACACCTACTGGCGGTGGCGTCGGCATTGCGCTCGGCACGGTCTTTGGCATTCTGCTCATTGGCGCTGCATCGGATTTCGACACGTTGACGATGGTTGTCCTGGCCGCCGCTATTGCGGTTCTCGGCCTTGCCGATGACCGCTGGTCTCTGCCGGCTACGCTGAGGCTGCTCGTGCAGTTGATACTGGTTAGTATCCTGGTCATCGCGCTCACCTCCCCTTGGCAGACGGGCAATGTCATGGGAGCAGTTCTGATGGCGGCGCTGCTGATCGTTGCGGGCGTCTGGTGGGTCAATCTCTACAATTTCATGGATGGGATAGACGGATTTGCCGGGGCGCAAGCGGTGTTCATGCTCGCCGCAGCATTGCTACTCGCGGCCCAGGCCGCAAACCAGCCATGGACACACGCCCTGGGCCTGCTTGCACTTTCGGCAATTGCGGCAACCTTGGCCTTCCTGGCCCTGAACTGGCCGCCTGCTAAAATCTTCATGGGCGACGTTGGCAGTACGTTTTTGGGCTTCCTGATCCTCGCCATAGCCATTGCCACGAGTAAGCTGGGATGGCTCAGCCTCTGGCAATGGTCAATTCTCGGCGTAGCCTTCGCAGCGGACGCCACGGTCACCCTGTTGCGTCGCTTCCGGGACGGCAAGAACGTCTTCCAGGCGCATCGAAGCCACACCTACCAGCGGGTCTCGCGGCTGCTCGGCGGACATCGTACAGTAACGCTGGGCCTGATTGCCGCCAATATTGTCCTGGTGCTACCAGCCGCCTGGCTTGCAGGACAGTGGCCGGATCATGCCTGGATAATAGCGGCCGGCACTTACATGCTGGCCGGCATCGCTGCATTGCGGTTGGGGGCCGGACGGCCCGACGCAGCCTAAGGCTAACGCTTGATCAGCGTCAGGATCAGGCAGCCATAGGGATCGGCACGCATCTCTTCGTCGCTGGGGTCGATCAACAGCGACCATGCGCTCGTGACAAACGCCTTTTCCAGCACGGTGAAGCCGGCCTTTTCTGCTTCCTGATACATTTCCACCGGATCGAGGTGCCGTCCGGCATTGAAGACGACTCCAGGCTCGTTCGACGTGGGCGAACTGACATAAAGCGGCACGCCGGGGCCCAGCACCCGTGCGAAATCACTGAACACCTTGAAGTGCCCAAGCGCGTCTATCGCGTCGCCATACTTGCCCAACCCGAGATGCTCGATCACGTGCAGGCACGAGACCGAGGTCGCGCCTGCAAACTGCTCGGGCGACATATTCTGCAGATCGATGAAACGGAGTTCGGTATTCTCGAAGGCAATCTTGGGCATGTTGATTTCGCCGAACACAAGATTGATGCGTGCCGCAATCAGGGCCAGGATAAATCCTTCGATACGCGACCCGATGTCGATATGAAGATGGTCCGGTTTTCCGCGTGATCCATCGATCACTTTCTGGGCCACATGAATATCCTGGAACCAATAATGCCGGTTCACGTGATTGACGCTGTAGTCCAGCGCCACCGGAAAGACGTCCTTGATCTTGATTGCAACACCGCGCGACCCGGCGTCGTTCTTGAGATCCTGAAACTGCCCCATGAATTTGGGCATGTAGCCAACGGTTCGACCCAGAACCAGCGGGTTCAGAAGACCTTTCTTGTTGGCGGTGAACGCCCAGTATGCAAGCGTCCTCAACCCCGGAGTCCGCTTAACGAATGAGCGAAAAGACATATATCACCGAACAAGGATGGAACCTGGTAGACATCTACCCCACCCTTTCCGCGACCTCAAGTTGGTCTGCAGGCACCTGCCGGGCCGGCCGCTCCACGAGCAGACCTGTAACGACGCAGATCGTGGAAAAGAACACCGTTACCGAGAGAATACCGAACATCGCATTGGTAAGGCCCATGACGAGATAGCCGACGGTCAGCGACGCGACGACGATTATCAGTCCCTTTGGCACAACTCGCCTATTCTGAAAAACCTCGGCCAGGGGGGCCAGCAGAAGCAGGAAATAGGCCAAGACGCCCAAGATACCGGCGCTTGCAGCAAAATTGGCTAAATCGCTATGCAGGTGCGGCGCGTCTTCAAAGGAACCGCCAACACTGCTTTCAGCAACCGCAACATAGGCAAAGGGGCCGTGTCCGACCACCGGGGACGAGACAAAGGCATCCAGCCCCCCTTTGTACATTTGCAGCCGCAGGTTCGTTGAATTGCCCGCCGGCAGTTCCGATTGCATCAGGTCCTTTACGTCATTCACAACCCTTTGGACGCCGGAAATCTGCCCCGCGCCCAGAGCCAGCGCAGCGATAATTGCCATTGCGGCCACGAGCGCCATAACGAAATGCCTTCGCGAGATGGCCCGCAGGACCACCGCGAGGACGAGAGCGGTGAATGCCATGGCGACAAACGCGACCACGGCCCCCCTTGTCCCCGACAACAACACGGCAGCAGCGGCGAAAACCGGCCCGGACAAGGCAATGATGCGCAATGCTCCTGTCGCGTAGACTGCCCCGATGGTTGCGAGCACGCCACAGGCCAGTGCAACATCGGCGAAATGGATCGGATTGGCGACGCTCGCTCCCGCGCGCATCGTGCCTGTTGCCGCGAACTCTCCCACCGCAACCGCTGCGGCACCGGCAACACCGCACAGGCTGAGTAGCGCCACCATGGCGGGCTCGGGTCCAGCATCGGCGCGCGCAAGAGAGATCAACGGCCAAACAGCGAGAAATGGCGCAAAATAAAGCACACTAAGGACACCGGCGACCCCACCCGCCGCGAAAGTATAGGCAACGAGAACCAGCGACAGCCCGCCAAACGGCATCCACACGATTGGCCTGTAGAAAGCCGCGAGACTGGGACGCATTAGGATTATGGCAACGGCTCCGGCGGCCAGATAGATGATATTACCGGCTTCCGGCGCGACAGGAGTCATGGCCAAGGCCGCGACAAGGGCGATCAGCAGGATGGCAGGGCGTAGGGTCATGGGATTCCACAAGATTGAGCCCCTTCTTGCCATGGCCATGTGAGACCAGCAACGGCGCTTGCCGGCACTTTCGTACTGTCTGACAACAATGCCGCAACCTGTCCCCGATCAGCCGATCGCTATGGAACAAAGGAAAACCCCAGCTAAGCGCCGGGCTTAACTGGGGTTTTTTGGTTGCGGGAGCAGGATTTGAACCTGCGACCTTCAGGTTATGAGCCTGACGAGCTACCGGGCTGCTCCATCCCGCGTCAAATAGTCGATAACAGTGCCGGTGGGCCGTCATCACTGCGACCGTGGTCGCGACGTGAGGCGTATATAGGGGCTCGGGGCCGATAGCTCAACCCCAAAAGCAGGCTGCATGACGCTTTTTTGACGATGCGATTTTTTGCCCCCGCCACCCCGTCCATTCAGCCGGCACCGGCCAGGGTGTTTCCAGCAGCAGGGACCATGGCCCTGCAGCTCGGAAAACACGACGGAACAAGGATTTAGAGCATTTCGGCGTTTCAACCAAACGACGAAATGCTTTAGGGTGGCCGCCCTTCCTTACCAGTTTCCGAGGTACACCTGATGAAATTGAAGCCGCTTGGCCGCACCGACCTGCTGGTGACCGAACTCTGCCTGGGCACCATGACCTGGGGCAGCCAGAACACCGAGGCGGAGGGCCATGCCCAGATCGATATGGCGCTGGAAGCGGGCCTCAATTTCATGGACACGGCCGAGATTTACGCCGTGCCGCGCAGCCCCGAGACCTCGGGCCGTACCGAGGAAATCATCGGCACCTGGTTCAGCAAGACCGGCAAGCGCGACAAATGGATTCTCGCCTCCAAGGTCGCCGGCGGCCCGGTGGATTTCATCCGCAATGGCAGCCGCACCAGTGGCAAGACCTTGCGCCAGGCCTTCGAGGCCAGCCTGCGGCGCCTGCGGACCGATTATCTCGATCTCTACCAGATCCACTGGGCCGGCCGCGGCAGCTACAATTTCGACGGCTCCTGGGATTACGCGCCCCACAAGCAGGACACGGCCGACGTGCTCGCCAATATCGAGGACATGCTGGAAACGCTGGGTGCGCTGGTCAAGGAGGGCAAGCTGCGCCATGTCGGCGTCTCCAACGAGACCACTTGGGGCATTGCCCAATGGCTGCGTATCGCCGAGTTAAAGGGCCTGCCGCGCCTCGTCTCCGTGCAGAACGAATATAACCTGCTGCGCCGCCAGTTCGAGCTCGACCTGGCCGAGCTCAGCCACCACGAAAATGTCGGCCTGCTCGCCTATTCACCGCTGGCCGGTGGCCTCATCACCGGCAAATATTTCGACGGAAACATGCCCAAGGGCAGCCGCGGCGATTACCAGAAGGGTTTCTGGCGGCTCAACGAACATTCCGAAGCCGCCGGCAAACACTATCTGGCCCTGGCCGCCCGCCACGGGCTCGATCCGGCCCAGATGGCCATCGCCTTCGCGTTGACCCGCGCCTTCATGACCTCGGTCATCATCGGCGCCACCAGCACCGAACAGCTGGCCAATGCCATCGGCGCCCGTGCCGTCACCCTGTCGCCGGACCTGCTGGCCGAGATCGAAGCCATCCACCGCCGCTACCCACGCCCCATCTGATGGGACGGGATACCCCCATTTTACTGCGTCATTCCCGCGAAAGCGGGAATCCATTCTTTGCTGAGGCAGTCCAGAGTGGATTCCCGCTTTCGCGGGAATGACGCGGCGGGTTATGGAAAGCGGATATGCATTCCGGTCAAGCCGGGATATCGCGGATTCAAGAGCGAGGGCTACCCTTGTCGACGACACTGATCTCCACCCTGTTTCCGCTGATCTGCTACTTCGCCTACAATATCGTCGTGCCGCTGGTGGAGCGGATGCGGCCCTCGCTATCGGCCATCATGAACATGCAGCGCCGCCGCTGGGTGGCCAATGCCGCCCTGCGCGAATCCCCGTTCGACGCCATCTTGTCGGGCAATATCATGGGCTCGGTGAGCTTCCTGGCCTCCACCGCCGTCCTGCTGATCCTGGCCGTTTTCGCGGTCTTCGGCCAGGTGCCGGCGCTGATGACCACGCTCAATTCGCTGTCGCTGGATCGGGTCTACACCACGCTGGATGTGCAATTGCATCTGGTCGTCATGCTGACCATGTTCGTGCTGGCCTTTTTCGCCTTCACGCTGTCGCTGCGCCAGTTCAACCATTTCTGCATCATGCTGGGCGCGCTCGATCATTCCAGCCCGATTTCAGAGCCCGAGATCGAGGCTATCACCGCCATGAACGCGCTGGGCGCCCGCAATTTCAACAGCGGTGTGCGCGCCTATTATTTCTCGGTGGCCACCGTGGCCTGGTTCGCCTCCGAATGGCTGCCGATTGTCGCCTGCCTCGTCACCATCCTGATCCTGGCGCATCGCGAATTCTTTTCCTCGGCCCACCGCACCGCGGCCTCGGCCGCCATCATCGCGGCCCGCCGCCAGCAGGAAAAGCGAGGCTAAGGAGACGCTCCTGCCTCAAAGACCTCATGGTGAGCTTGTCGAACCATGGGGGCGGGCGAGTGGAGAAGCTACCGTGCCACGCCCTCGTGGTTCGACAGGCTCACCATGAGGGCTGCTGGACCATTACTTCGTCTTGGTCTTACCCGATGCGCCAGTGCCGGCCGGCCCGGTCAGCCGCACCAGGTTGTCTGCCGCGAGCTGATAGCCCTGGTCGGCCGCCTGCTGGTAATAGCTGATCGCCGTGGCCCGGTCGGCCGTGACGCCCAGCCCGTTCTCGTAGATATGTCCCATATTGTTGAGCGCGATTGGCTGGTCGCTATCGGCGGCAAGCTGGGTCCATTTCAGCGCCTCTTCATAGTCGACATCGGTGCCCAGCCCGTCGAGATAGAGCAGGCCCAGATTGACCGCAGCGCGCATTTCCCCGCCTTCCGCCGCTTCCCGATACAGCTCCAGCGCCCGCTTATAGTCCTGCGTCACGCCATTGCCGTCCTCATAGAGCAGCGCCAGATTGTGCTTGGCCAGCGCCAGGCCCTGGTCGGCCGCCTGCTGATAGAGTTCTGCCGCCGCCGCGACATCGGCCTCCACGCCTTCGCCATTCTCCAGCAGGAAGGCCAGGTTGTTCTGACCATACATATCGCCCTGGTCGGCCGCCAGCCGATAGAGTTCGGCCGCCTGCGCCAGGTCGGCTGGCCGCCCCAGCCCATCCTGCAGCAGTTTGCCCAGATTGACCTGGCCGGAGGCATCACCCTGCGCCACCGCCAGTTCGAACCAGGCCGCCGCGGCGACATAGTCGCGTGGCACGCCCAGCCCTTCCTCATACATCAGCCCCAGATTGGACTGTGCCTTGCTCATCCCCTGCTCGGCCGCCGCGCGATACCAGCGCGCCGCCTGCGTATAGTCCTGCGTCAGCCCCTCGCCGAAATCGTAGCTCAGCCCAAGGCTGTTCTGCGCGAGCGCGAAACCGGCTTCCGCCCCCTCTGTCAGCAGTTGCGCGCCCCGCTCCATGTCCATCGGCACGCCGTCGCCGGTGGTCAGCATGTCGCCGAAAATGGCCAGCGCCACCACATTGCCATCCGCTGCCGCTTCCTCGAAGAGCGGCACGGCGCTTTGGGTATCGCCATCGGCATAATAGGCCCGCGCCAGCCAGCCCTTGACCTGGGCCGAGCCGGGCTCCGCGGCCAGCGCCTTGGTACAGGCGTCGATGGCGGCATCGGTGTCGATCTCCCAGCTTTCGCGGCCGATGCTTTCAAACCCGGTCTCGAACTGGCTCGCCGCCGCCGCCGCACAGGCATCGAATGCCGGACCGGCCAGCACCGGCGCCGCCGCCATTCCCACCGGCGCAACAAAGGCCCATGCCAACAGACCCCGCCGCAAGCCCTTCAATCCGCGCATGGCACTCTCCTCCACCAGCCGCCGCCACACTCTACCCAAGCCCCACACAGGAGCAAGCCAAGGCATCGTCTCCTATACAGCCCACCATCTTGCCCACCCACAACCGCCTCCCGCGGACTTGATCCGCGGGTCTCTCGCCGCTTGTGCCGGTTGAGAGTGACCCGTGGATCAAGTCCGGGGGAAGCGCCAGTGTGCCTATGCTCATGGTGAGACTACATGACCGCAAGCGCGGCGCAGCCGCAGCGCGGCCATGGAATGGCACGACCTGTTAGGCATGCGACATGCAATGACCACGGCAGCGGCAAAGCCGCAGCGTGACCATGGAATGGCACGGCCCGTTAGGGACGTGACATTACATGACCTTGACATTCACCTAATCCGGTCGCTTTATGCGCGCCAGCAAGCCCAACCGACCCGTCGCAGCCCATGCTCGTCTGCCAGTGCAACATGATTACGTCGAAGGAGATCGAGGATATAGTCCTCGACCTGCTCCGTGCCGATCCGTGGCAGCTTGTCGTGCCGGCCAAGGTCTATTCGGAACTCAATCGCCGCGCCAAATGCGGCGGTTGCGTGCCGAATGTGGTGGACATTATCGTTCGCGTCACCGAAAACTACCACAGCCAGCAAGCCCAACAGTCAGGCGAAGTCCTCTCGCTTCCGACTGGGCTCGAAAAGCTCAAGCAGCAACGGAGTGGAGTACGTCGTGAAAGGCGAAGCACAAGTCATCGAGCGGCTTAACGAAGCCCTCTTTCTCGAACTCGGTGCGGTCAATCAGTATTGGGTTCATTTTCGTCTTCTCGACGATTGGGGCTATAAGAAGCTGGCCTCCA
This sequence comes from Devosia ginsengisoli, assembly GCF_024707105.1. Taxonomy (GTDB): domain Bacteria; phylum Pseudomonadota; class Alphaproteobacteria; order Rhizobiales; family Devosiaceae; genus Devosia; species Devosia ginsengisoli_A. The sequence goes on from NZ_JANQAJ010000009.1 coordinate 467,534, forward strand.
AGGAACGCGCCGAATCCATTGAAGAAATGCATCATGCCGATCGCCTGATCGAGCGCATCATCTTCCTCGAAGGCCATCCTAACCTGCAGCGCGTCGCGCCTTTGCGAATCGGCCAGACCATCAAGGAAGTGCTCGAAGCCGATCTCGCCGGCGAATATGACGCCCGCGCCGCCTACAAGGCCAGCCGCGAGCTCTGCGAACAGCTTGGCGACTATGTCTCCAAGAACCTGTTCGAGGCGCTGCTGACCGACGAGGAAGGCCATATCGATTTCCTCGAGACCCAGCTCGAACTGCTCGACAAGATCGGCCCCGAGAAATACGGCCAGCTCAATTCGGCCTCGGCCGACGAAGCCGAATAACATCGAATGCGGGGCGGAGGTGCCGCCCCTCTCCCACGGAGTCATCCCCGCGAAAGCAGGGGCCTCCGTTTCTTTTTGCCCTTGCCGTTCTGGCAACGGAGACGTCCATGACCTGGCATACCGGCCGCCTCATCGACCATGTCCATCTGCGCGCCAGGAACTACATGGCTACCCGTTATTTCTACGAAAAGGTGCTGGCCGCGCTCGATGTCAAGATCGAGCATGCCGGCGAAGGCTGGTTCCAGGTCGATGAACTCTTCGTCGATGGCGCCGATGCCCGCACCGTGCCGACCCATATCCACCTGGCCTTCCAGGCCCGCAGCCGCGACATGGTCGATGCCTTCCACAAGGCCGCCCTTGCCGCCGGCGGCAAGGACAATGGCCGGCCCGGCGAACGCGACTACCACCCCGGCTATTACGGCGCCTTCGTGCTCGACCCCGATGGCAACAATATCGAAGCCGTCTTTCACGGCCCCGTCCGCCGCTCTGCGGAGTCAGTCAGGCTCGACCCGGCTTAGGCTTCAGGCCACGGCACAACCGTCAGCTCCGGCCACACCGCCTTGGCCCGCGCGGCCTTGGTCGCATGTGTGGCGGCATTGTCCAGCGTCGGATTGGGCGTGATGCGGAACGAGAAAATATCGTCGAGCCCGAATGGCGCGAAGATGCTCAACCGCTCGTCCGCCTCCAGGCGCACCGCCACTGCGTGGGTCCTGGACGCGAAATAGAGCATCATTTCCGCGCTGGATTTCAGCTGCGGATAGGGCGTCCCGAACTTCTGCGGAAACCAGATATGCACCCGCGCCTGGTTGCGCAGCTCGACCGGAACCGGCAGGCCGGCAAACTGCGCCGCCGCCCGCCGGATGGCCGCATCCTCCGCCTCATAGGACAGGTCGCTATCGTCGAAATAAACGACATCGGCATCCTTGATCCCCGTCAGCGGCGGCCGCCCGGTCAGCACATTCCAGACCGTGTTGTAGATCGCCCCCGACCCCAGCAGCATGTCGGGCAGCGCCAGTTCCCGCATCCCACCCAGCACACCCATCAGCAGCGCCGAATTGCGAATGATGGCTTCGAGCGCATCACGCTGCGCCTGCGGATCAGCGCCAGAATATCGGAGATGATCGGTCGGCATCTGTCCCAACAGCCCTCATGGTGAGCCTCCTGAGCTTGCCGAAGGGCGAACCACGAGGGCGTGGCACCATATCGCCGCGACCTCGTCCTTCGACATGGTGAGCCCGTCGAACCATCAGGTTGAGGTCTACTGCTTGATTCTGCGATGCGTTAATTCTCGATCGGCTGGAACATGGCGTTAAGCTCGTCCACGATCTGCTCCATCGGCGCGATGGCTTCCGGCAGTTGCTCAGGCGGGTTGGGCGCCACGGCCACATAGGGCACGCCGCTGGGGAAGGCGCCGAACATCTGGAAAAAGGCCACCATGTCGTCCAGCACGGGCATGCGCCAGCGCCACATCGCCCCCATGGCGATGACCGGCTCCATATGCCCGAACCCCTCGTAATAGCGCGTGGTCACCCAGACCCCGCTATCCTTGAGCTTCTGGGCGAACCGCTCGGTATTCTGCATGCGCACGATCGGGTCGGTCGTGCCGGTCGCCAGATACATGGGCGGCGTTTCCGGCGTCACCAGGTTGATCGGCTGCGTGCCTTGCGGATTGGGCGCCGCGCCAAACGCGTTCTGCACCTCGCCATATTCGAACGGGTAGAAATCATACGGCCCCGACAAGGCCGCCACGCCCAGGATTGGCATGGTCACGCCGTATTCCCGCAGGAATGACGGGTCCATCGCCAGCATGACGGCATTATAGGCCCCAGCCGAATGGCCGGCCAGGAACAGCCGCGTGGGATCGCCGCCATAGGAGGCGATATTGTCCTGCACCCAGCGCAGCGCATTGGCGCTGTCCTCGAGAAATCCCGGATAGGTCACCTCAGGCACCAGGCGATAATCCGCGATCACCACGACGAAGCCGCGCGACGCTAGCGCCCTGCCGGCAAACTGGTAATCGCTGCGCTCGCCCCGGTTCCAGCCCCCGCCATAGACGAAGAACACCACCGGCGCCGACGTCCCCCGCGCCTCGGGCGCATAGACGTCCAGCTTGTGCCGCGGCCCGTCGGCATAGGCAATGCCATCGCCCACCTTCACCGTGCCGCCATCCATGACCGCCGGCAGGTTGAACGGGTCCATGACAGACAGCGCAAAGGCTTGTGCCGACAGGACGAGCAGGAGGAGGAGCACCGCAAGGGCGCGACGAAACGGCATGATCATTCACGAACCAGAGAATTGGGAGACCGCCCGCCTAGCGAGCAAAGCCGGGGATTTTGTGGCAATGGAGGGCGCCGGAAATGGGCGAGGGCAGGCGCCTCGAATGCTCGATAGCCAGCCTGCCCTCTACTTAAGCCCGATAAAGCTGCTCCCAATCCGTTAACGAATGGTTAACGTTTGAGCGCATCCAGCAGTCTCCCGGAGATGTGACCATCCGCCGGCAATCCGACCCGTCCCTGATAGGCCAGAACCGCCGCCCGCGTCCGCGGTCCCACCACCCCATCGGGCGAGCCGGCATCGAATCCGGCGCGGCTCAGCAGCGTCTGCAACTCGGCCCTCTGCGCCTTGGTCAGCGCATAATCGCCCGCCGGCCACGCCGTCGCGAAATTGCCGCCCCCCAGGATGCGGTCGGCCAGATGCCCCACCGCCAGCGCATAGCTGTCCGAATTGTTGTAGCGCTTGATCACATCGAAATTGGGCAGCAGCAGGAAGGTCGGGCCATTGGCGCCGGCCGGCATATAGAGCCGCCCAACATCGCTGGGCCGCGGGAAGGCCCGGCCCGACACGCGCTGTATGCCCATGGCCTGCCACTGGCTCAGCGGCGCCTTCTCGATCCCCCGCGCCGCCGCGAAATCGAAGCCGCTGGGGAGCTTGACCTCGTAGCCCCAGGTCTCCCCCTTCCGCCAGCCGAAGCTGTGCAGGTAATTGGCGGTCGAGCCCAGCGCGTCCTGCACCGAATTCCAGATATCCTTGCGCCCGTCGCCATTATAGTCGACCGCATAGCGCATGAAGCTCGAGGGCATGAACTGGGTATGCCCCATCGCCCCGGCCCATGACCCCGTCATGTTACGCGCGCTTACATGCCCATCCGAAACGATGCGCAAAGCCGTCAGCAATTCCTCGCGGAAGAAGTCGGCGCGATAGCCGCCCTCGGTCAGCGTCGCCAGCGCGTGGATGGTGTTCTCCCCACCCATGAAGCCGCCGAAATTGGTTTCCATGCCCCAGATGGCCAGCACGATTTCCGGCTGCACGCCCCAGCGCTGCTCGCTGCCTGTGAGCGTCTGGTTCCACTCGGCGCGCATGGCCTGGCCCTTCTGCGCCTGCCCCGCCGTCACCCTTTTGTCGATATATTGCTGCACGGTCTGGGAGAATTCGGGCTGCTTGCGCGTCAGCTCCATGACCTTGGGGATGTAGTTATAGCCGGAAAACGCCGCTTCGAACGCCGCCCGGCTCACCCCGCGCGCCTCGGCCTGCGGCCACAGGCTCCGCACGAAATCGGCGCTGTTGGCCCAGGCGGGCGCAATGGCGGAAAGGCTCAGCGCGCCGGCAATGGCCAGCGCCGGGAGAAATCGGGCAAGGCTACTGCCCCCTAAAAACAACATGACAGGCCTCGTGATACGCAAAGACTGAAAGTCACGACTGCGCCACCGCAATTGGCGCGCGTAACACTATTTTAACCCACCAAATTAAGATCGGCTTAAGGCAAATGCCCCGCCCGATCACGATAGAGTGGGCGGCGTTCTATCGAACGCCAAGGGCCACTCTATCTCTTTGTCGTCGCATCGCTTCATGCAGAAAACCGGTTCCCACTTTTCTGCGCGATGCTCTGCGTTCAGGCGTCCGGCTTCCCCTTGTCCTCGCTCGGTCGCGGCGGCAGCACGCGGCCCGAGGCCCGCGCCTCTCCGCCCTGCACATAGGTCACATGCGGATAGGGGATTTCGATATTGCGTTCGGCAAAGATGGCCTTCAACACCTCGTTATAGGCCCGCCCCACGCCCCAATGCTTGCCCGGCAGTGTCTTGATGCGCGCCCGCACCGTCACCGCCGAGGCCGCGAAGGCGATAATGCCCTGCATGTCGAGGTCGTCGATAATGCTGTCCTTGTGCTCGGTCTGCATCAGCGCGTCGAACGCGTCATGCATGGCCTGCTTCACCTGCACGATGTCGCTGTCATAGGCCACGCCGATCTCGGCCACATGGAACGAGAAACCGCGCATCATGTTGGAGACCTGGTCGACCGACGAGAACGGAATGAGATGCACCGTCCCGCCAAGGTCGCGGATGGTCACCGAGCGGATGGTGAGCTTTTCGACGACACCCGACGTGGTGCCCACGGCCACCACGTCGCCCTCGTTCATCACATTCTCGAACTGGATGAAGATGCCGGTGATGATATCCTGCACCAGCTTCTGCGCCCCGAAACCGATAGCCAGGCCGATCACCCCGGCGCCCGCCAGGAGCGGGGCGATATTGACCCCGATCTGCGCCAGCGCCAGCATCAGCCCGAACACCACCAGGGCGATGGTGAAGGCGTTCTTGAACAGGTTCAGCAGCGTCTTCTCGCGCGCCGTCGGCACCTTGCCGACGCTGGTATTGAGCCGATACTCGACCCACGACGCCACCACCACATGCAGCACGATACAGGCCAGCACGATCAGCGCCGCCGAGATGACCGAACCGGCCACCTGCTGCCCGGCTTCGCTGCCGATCCAGCCGACGAAGTCGAACAGGGCCCAGGCCTGCGCAATGGCCACCACCACGCCTGCGATCACCACCCAGCGCACCACTTCCATCACCGTGGGCACGAAGGCGCGCAACCGCGCTTCCAGCAGCGGCAACCGCTGCTTGATATCGCCCGGCAGGCGCAGGCCGGCGCTGACGAAGCGCGAGATGAAGCCGACAATCACCACCCCGATCAGAACAGCCACCAGCGATTGCACCGTGGCGCCCAGCATGAAGGGCAGCGCCTCTTCGGGGTTGGCGAACCACACCACCAGCAGCGTCACCAGATAGATGATGGCCAGCATGTGCCAGTAGCGCCCGAGCAGGATCAGCAATTGCCCGGTGCCGTCATGGCCGCGCTTGGTCGCGATCCCGGCCAGCCAGGTCCGCACGTCGTCCTTGTTCTGCAGCACGACGATAATGCCGATGGTCACGGCCGTCGCCATGACCAGCACCTGCACTGCCGATGCGGCGCCAACCGACAGGTTCGCCGCCAGCAGCGGCGTCACGAACAGGAATGTATAGCCGAGCAGCGAAATGATCCGCCCGATCCAGAATGACCAATAGGCGGCATTGTCGTCACTGACCGGGATCAGCCGCAGCGGCTCGAAGCGTGGCGACAGGATGACGCGAACCGCCAGCTTGCTGAGCTCGACCAGCAGGAACGCATTGAGCAGCAGCGACTGGTTGATGCCCATCTGCCCCGTGGTCTGCCCCACCAGCGCCAGGGCCACCACATAGCCCACCGCCCAGGCCAGCAGCACCGAACCGAAATCCACCAGCGCCGCCGCCAGCGCCCCCAATATACGCGACATCCAGCCCCGCCCGGCCACCCGCTGGGCGATGCGGCCCCTGGCCCAGGTGACGATAATCCGGATGATCAGAAAGCTGGCAAGCAGGCCCAGGGCCACCAGCAGTACACCCACCGCCACGTCCCAGAAGGCTTCGAGATCCGCCTCCAGCGCCCCGCTCAGCCCCTGCTGCAGGTCGACGAACACCCCGGCCAGCGAGCGCAGGGTGGCCGAGGCCCCTTCGGCGACGGTCTTGGTATATTCGGCCAGTTGGCGAACGATATTGAGGTCGGGCGCGGTCTCGGCCGGCGCCGTCACCTCCGTCCCGCTCTGCTTCAGCCGCTCGATCAACGCCGCACGCGTTTCGTCATTCTCGATAATGCGGATCAGTTCGTCGATTCCGGCGTCGCTGCTCGTCGTCGTTTCAGGGGTGATCCCCGGAACCTGCGCCATGACGGCGACAGGGGAAAGCACGAACAGCAGCAGCAGGAGCAGGTGGCGCATTGGACAATATCCGGCAAATTCGGCGAAGGGCGGATCGGGCGGCATTGCAGCGCCACCCGATGTGGATACGCTGGGCCGGCAGGAAGGTTCAATCTCTACCCGGCCCTTTTGCCCGCGAATGGAGCACGAAATGACCCAGCACGACACCCCGGCCGCCTTCACCGATGACGATCTCGTCCTCTTCGAGCGCGACGGAACCCCGCCTTTGCCCGCCCCGCAGCATGCCGGCCACCTCGCCCATGATGGCGCCGATATCTGGTATGTCAGCATCGGCCAGGGCCAGCCGGTCATCCTGCTGCATGGCGGTCTCGGCCATTCCGGCAACTGGAGCCATCAGGCCGCCGCGCTCGTTGCCGCCGGCTATCGCGCCATCCTGGTCGACAGCCGCGGCCACGGCCGCAGTACGCGCGACGGCAAGCCCTATAGCTATGAGCTGATGGCGGACGATGTCCTCACCCTCATGGATGCCCTGGCCATCGAGCGCGCCGGTTTTGTCGGCTGGAGCGACGGCGCCTGCATTGCGCTGATCCTGGGCGCCACCCACCCCGATCGCGTAGCGGGCGTGCTCTATTTTGCCTGCAACATGGATCCCGATGGCGCCCTGCCCTTCGTGCCCACGCCCACCGTCGATCGCTGCTTTGCGCGGCACAAGCAGGATTATGCCGCGCTCTCCGCCACCCCTGATGATTTCGACGCCTTTGTCGAAGCCGTCGGCCTCATGCAGCGCACACAGCCGAACTACACGTCAGCGCAGCTTTCCGAAATCGCCGTGCCGGTGACCATAATGCAGGGCGAGGGCGACGAATTCATCAAGCCCGAACACGCCCGCTATCTGGCCGAGACCATTCCCGGCGCCGAGCGGGTCATCATGCCCGGCGTCACCCATTTTGCCCCGTTGCAGAGACCGGCGCAATTCAACGCCGCCATGCTGGCCGCCCTGGCCCGGTTCAGCGGGCAGTAGCCCTCATGGTGAGGTGCGAGTTCTTGCGAGCCTCGAACCACCCTCATCCTGAGCCTGTCGAAGGAGGGCGTGGCACCAGGCCTCGCCCTCATCACCCCTTGACGCCCGCCGACAGCATGATCGCCTGCGTCACCCGGCGCTGGAAGATCAGGTAGACGATGGCCACCGGCAGCCCGGCCACCACGGCCGAGGCCATGAGCTTGCCATAGACGATGCCATAGGCATCCTTCACCTGGGTAATGCCGACGGGCACGGTCATCGTCGCCTCGCCCGTCGCCGCCAGGAACGGCCACAGGAACGCGTTCCAGGCGCCGATAAAGGTGATGATGCCCAAGGCGGCCGTCACGCCCCAGTTCATCGGCAGGTAGATACGGAACAGGATCTTGAAATGGCCGGCGCTGTCCATCTGCGCCGCCTCGCGGAACTCCTTGGGCACGGAGTCGAAGAACTGCTTGTAGACGATGATCACCACCGGCACGATGAGCTGCGGCAGGATGATGCCGGCCCAGGTATTGAGCAGCTTGAACTGTGCCATCAGCACGAAATGGTTCACGATCAGCGCCTGCATCGGCACCATGAAACAAGCCAGGATCAGCACATAGATCAGCCGCCGCCCGGGGAAATCGAGCTGGCTCAGCGCATAGGCGCAGCCGGCCGAGCTGACGATCACCAGCACCGTGATAATCAGCGATGTCACCATGGAATTCACGTACCAGATGGCGATATTGGTGTTGTTCCAGATATGGATATAGCTGTCGAACACGAACCGGCCGGGCCACAGCGAATTGCTGCCCGAAATCACCTCGCCATCGGGTTTGACCGAGGTGATGATCGCCCAGTAGATCGGGAAGAACGAGGCCAGCGCCACGAGCAGCGTGATGGCGGTCAGCACAATGCCGACCAGGTCGAGCGGCCGGTCGCGCCGGCTGCGTTCGGCGACAACGGCAGCCTGGCTGCCGGAAAGGGCTTCAGCGCTCATTTTTCACCTCGCGCGCGCAGCAATTGATATTGCAGCACCGACAGCACGATGATCATGCCGAACAGCAGCACGGCTGCGGTGGCGGCCTCGCCGCCCTTGTTCTGCTGGAAGGCCAGCTTGTAGATATACTGCACCAGGGTGATCGTCGCATCCTGCCGCCCGCCGATCGAGAACAGGTAGACCTGGTCGAAAATCTTGAGCTGGGCGATGAGCTGGATGGTCAGCACCAATACGGTCACCGGCCAGACCAGCGGCCAGGTGATACGGTAAAATTGCCGCCAGCGGCCGGCGCTGTCGAGCTGCGCCGCCTCGTAGATTTCAGGCGAAATGTTGCGCAGGCCCGCGATGAACAGCAGGATATTGAAGCCCATCGTCCACCAGACCGTGACGAAGGCCACCGTGGGCATGAACAGGGGAATGGTGCGCGTCAGCGATTTGGGCTCACCGCCATTGAACAAGGCCACCACGCCCTGCGCCAGCCCGTATTGCACATCGATGATCCAGTTCCAGGTGAGGAACACCACCGAAACCGGCAGGATATAGGGCAGGAAGAAACAGGCCAGCACCAGGCCCTGCAGCCAGCCATTGAGCCGGTTCACCGCCAGCGCGATGGCCAGCGAGATCAGCGTATTGGGAATGACGGTGAGGACCACGAACCAGGCGGTGTTCCAGAAGGCCGAATGGAACAGCTTCTGGCTGAGGATTTTCACATAATTGTCCCAGCCGACCCAGTCGCCCACCCCGATCAGCGGCGCCTTGGTGAAGCTGAGCAGCACCATCTGGATGGTCGGCCACACGAAGAGGGCCCCATAGATCAGGATGAAGGGCCCGACCAGGATCAGCGCCGTCAGATATTCCTGTTTCCTGTCCCGCAGCATAGCCATACCTCCCGGGTCATGGGATGGCCGGCACCCGCGCGGGCGCCGGCCACCGGATTCTACAACTGGCCGTTGAGGTCGTCACGCATCTGCGCGGCGGCGTCGGCCGGCTCGATCTCGCCGGTGGTGGCGGGATTGATGTAGTTGCTCCAGGCATCGCCCAGCGGCGCGGCAGGGCCGGCCAGGATGGTGCGCGGATCGAACACGGCGGTATCGGCAAAGCCGGCATAGTCCGATTGCGGCTTCAGCGCCTTGAATTCCGCGCTCTCGCGCACCGCATTATAGGCCGGGATATGGCCGGCACCGGCCCAGTCCAGGCTGTGCTGGTCCATCCAGGCGATGACCTGCATCACCGCGGCGCGCTTCTCCGCATCGGCTTCCTTGCCCGAATTGGCGGGAATGACGAAAGCATGCGAGATCCGACCATGCGGCCTTGGTCTCGAAGAGAACAGGCAGTTCCACCGCCCCCCATTCGAACAGCTCGCCCTTGGCATGCAGATCGACGAAGGTCGGCACTTCCCAATTGCCCATGATGAAGAACGGGCTCTGGCCCGAGCTGAACAGCGCCAGGGCCGCCGGGCTTTCCACCTGCACCGGCGTATAGCCGCTATCCACCCAGCCTTTGACGACCTCGATGGCATTGGTCAGCTTGGTCAGATCCTCGTCGGTGGGGAAGAACCCGCCGGCATCGGCATCGAACATGGTCCCGCCCTGCTGGCCGAACAGGCTGTAGATCGTGCGGTAGCGGTCGCCCGTCGGCGTCGAGATGCCGTATTTGCCGTCGCCGGTGAACTGGGCGAGGATCGCGTTGAAGTTGTCGAGCCCGTCGAGACCAACGTCGGCAGACCATCGTCGCCGAGCAGTCCGGCTTCGGCGAGCATGTCCTTGTTGTAATAGAGGATCAGCCCATGCTGGTCGAACGGCACGGCATAGCGGGTGCCGTCGACCTTGCCGGCATCCGAGGCGGCCGTGGTGAAGTCGGCGTCGGAAATGCCGGCGCCCGCCATGTCCTCGTCGGTGATTTCGCTCAGCGTGCCGCTATCGACGGCCAGCGGAATGCGGCTGAGGTGGTAGGTGGCGATATCGGGGCCTTCGCCAATGGCCGACGAAGTCTGCAACTTGGTGTAGAAGGGCGTGCCCCATTCGAGCGTCGTGCCCTCGATGGTGATTTCGCCCTGATGCTCGGCGTTGAACGCATCGATCAGCGCCTTCATGCGCACGCCATCACCACCGGCAAGGAAGTCCCACCACACCACGGTCTGCTGTGCGAAGGCGCCGGATGCGAGCGCAAGGAATGCGGTCGAAGCCAAAGCAAGGCGACGTAGATTTTTCGTCATTCTTTCCTCCCAAAAGGTTGCTGCTCTATGCTTGGATCTGCGGTTGGTGCGTCGCATTGAGCCTGTAGCCCGCACCCCGGAACGCGTTGTCAGTTGGAGTGATAGGCGGCGCCTTCGGCGTCGAAGAGATGCGTTTCGCTGCGGTCGGCCGCGAGGCTGACGGCCACGCCGGGCTCCAGCATGCTCTTGCCGCCGTCCTCGGCCACGACAAGCGCTCCATCCGCCAGCCGCACATGCAGCAGCGTCCGGTCGCCCAGCCGCTCCACGAGCTCGACCGTGCCATCAAGGCTTCCGCCATCGGCAACCACCTTGAGCGCATCGGGCCGCACGCCCAGCGTCAGCCCCTCGCGCGATGGCAGGGTCGAGATCGCGATATCGGTCGGCACCACGCCACCGCCGGCATGGATCAGCGCCTTGCCTTCGGCCTCGCTCACCTCGGCCACATCAAGGAAATTCATCGAGGGCGAGCCCACAAAGGCGGCGACAAACCGGCTGGCCGGCCGCGAATAGACCTCCATCGGCGTGCCGATCTGCTCGATGCGGCGGTTGTTCATCACCACGATGCGGCTAGCCAGCGTCATGGCCTCGGTCTGGTCATGCGTCACGAAGATCATCGTCGTGCCGATGCGCTGGTGCAGTTGCGCCAGTTCCACCCGCGTGCGCACCCGCAATCCGGCATCGAGATTGCTCAGCGGCTCGTCGAGCAGGAAGGCCTTGGGCTCGCGCACGATGGCCCGCCCAATGGCGACGCGCTGGCGCTGGCCGCCCGAAAGCTGGCTCGGCCGCCGGTCGAGCAGCGCGCCGATTTCCAGCATCCGCGCCGCATCGTCCACCCGGCGGGCGATCTCCGCCTTGTCGGTGCCCACATTCTGCAGGCCGAAGCTCATATTCTCACGCACCGTCATATGCGGATAGAGCGCGTAATTCTGGAACACCATGGCGACGCCGCGCTGGTTGGGCGGCAACTGATCGACCCTGGTATCCCCGATATGGATCTGCCCGGCATTGACCTCTTCAAGGCCCGCAATCATGCGCAGCAAGGTGGATTTTCCGCAGCCCGACGGCCCGAGGAACACGATGAACTCGCCCGAGCGGATATGCATCGACACGCTGTCGAGCACCTGCACCGTGCCGTAGGACTTACTGACCTCGTTCAGAACTATATCGGCCATCAATTCCTCCTCGTTTTTGGCTGATGCGGCTTTGCCGTCTTTCCAGCGCTTTAGGCTCTTCTCCCCTCGCCCCTTGTGGGAGAGGGTGGTTTTCCGCGTTCAGCGGAAAACCGGGTGAGGGGCTGCGCCCTCCCATGCTTGGGTGCCGGAACCTGGTCCCGATCCCCCTCATCCGCCCTTCGGGCACCTTCTCCCACGAGGGGAGAAGGGGAAACGCCCAACGGTCAGTACTTCCCTTCGTCCCGCTGCAGCTCCTTCGTCGCCACCACCAGCGCATCGAACAATGCCGCCGCTACCGGATCGGCGCCCGGCGCCTCGCTTGTCAGCCGGAAAGTGGTTGCGACCACCCCGCCACGACCCACGCGTTTCTCCCCGATGATCGCTGCGGGCTTGTGCACCCAGCCCACCACCATGCCGGCATGGACATTGTTGCCGAATTCCCAGGGCCGGAAGCCGGTCAGCAGGTGATGCGGCACCACGCCCGAAAAGCTGAGATCGAAGATCGGGCCGCCCGGAATATTGGCGAAGGGCCCGTCGCGCCGTATCCAGGAGAAGCCGGCGATCCAGTCGCCGCGCCAGATCGTGCCGTCGCGTTCCACCAGGCTGATGCCCGGCAGATGCTGGTCGAGGCTGGGGCGGAAGGTCTTGCCATCGGCGACGATGCTGCGATGCGGCAGCTCGCCGTCGGGCATGTCGGTACGCAGGTTGCGGTTGGTCTCGACCGAACCGTCAGCCAGGATCAGGAAGCGTCCACCCGCCTTCATCACCTCGACATCGGCACCGTCAACGGCATGGCACAGCACGATATCGGCTTCGCCTGCCGGCACCACGCGATAGCCCAACCCCGTCGCATAGGTGGCCAGCCCGGCATCGGCCGCGGCAATCGTCGGCAGCGCCGAGGTATCGCGCCTGGTATAGAGGGCGATGTCGCAGCTATTGCGCGCCACGACATCGCCGCCAGCCTCGAGCACAAAATCAAGACGTGCCATGCGGCTCGCGCCGCTGGCCGGGAGGTCGATCTTGAGCTTTTGCGGGCTGGTAGCGGAAACGGGGCCGGTCGCCGCAATAGCGAGCGAACCGGACGCATCACCCGACCAGCGCAAGGTGGCGCCATCGGGGAGCGCCTTGCCGCCCGTCGCGATTGTCACGTCGATAGCAAGCGTTTCGCCGGCATAGCCCGCATAGCGTTCGGGCCGCGGCACGATCACCGTATCGGTATTGATCTGGGCAAAGACGTCATGGAACACGCGCGGATTGCGCTCCATGTCCATCAACCCATTGGCCTCCCAATGCACATCGGTCAGTTCGGTGATGACATAGCCCATGATCGAGGGATGCAGCCGCATCTGCTCGATCTGGTAGCGCAGGTTCATGAACTGGTACCACTGCACATTCTCGATGAAGGCATCGAACGAGCCGAAGGTACGGGCCAGGTCCAGCGCGCCGAAACGCTCCTCGACGCCATGCGGCAATGCCGCCCCATCGCCCCAGGGCGAGCCAGTCTCGAACCAGTCGGGCTCGCTGCCGTCTTCGCGACGGAGCTTGCTCGGATCGGGCAGGCCCCATACGCCGAATTCGGAAACAATCAGCGGCTCATCGCCACGCCGCTCGGCATCGCCCAGCGTCGAATAGGTCCAGTCGGCGCCGGCGGCGAACTGGGCCGTGATATCGTCCCATTCCTGGCGGCGCTCCGGCACCGAGCGGTAATAGTGATAGTCGTTGATATCGGACTTGACGTGGAAATTAGGGAAACAGGCCGAATTGTCGACCACCAGCCGGGTCGGGTCCTCGGCTTTCAGCCAGTCATAGCTGTCCTTGAGCCATTGCCGGTGCTCGGCATTTTCCACCAGCCGCGTGCCCCAATCCTCGTTGATCAGCGTCCAGGCGATGATCGAAGGATGGTTGCGGTCGCGCTTGAGAATGCCTTCCATCGTCTCGCGCATCCGCCGGGCGGAATCGGTCGTGAAATTGGCGACATTGGGCACTTCGGTCCAGACCAAGAGGCCCAGCCGGTCGGCCACTTCGTAATAGCGCGGGTCCGGCACCTTGATATGGCAGCGCAGCAGGTTGAGCCCGAGATGCTTGGCCTTGCGCGCCTGGTCTTCGAGGAATTCGAGCGATGGCGGCGTATAGATGCCGTCGGGGTAATAATCCTGGTCCAGCGCGCCGCGCATATAGAGCGGTTTTCCGTTCAGCAGGATTTGTCCGTCGCGCGCTTCCACCGTGCGGAAGCCGAATGTCGTGGTCACCGTGTCGGTGCCGAGGTCCACGACCAGCGAATAGAGATTGGGTTCGTCGGTGGACCAGAGAAGCGCTCCGGCCACGGCAAGGCTCGCCGAAACCTGGCTGGCAGCCGTCACACTGGTTTCGGCCACGACATCACCATTGGCGTCGAGCACCGAAAGCTGCGCCACCATGCCGGCCGCGGGCGCCGAAAAGCCCAGCGCAACCGCAACCTTGCCATCCATGTCAGCCGTCACCACGACATCGTCGACATGGCGCGGATCGCGGGCTTCCAGCGAAACCGACTGCCACAGCCCGCCAATGCGGCCATACCAACTGATCTTGCCATGCGGCACTTCGCCGAACGGATAGTCGGGATAGACCCTGCGATCCGCCGAAGGCATGGTCACGCGGACTTCCACCTCGTTCTGCGCCTTGAGCGCTTCTGCCGGCAGCACGATGTCGAAGGGCAGGAAGGCGCCTTCATGACTGCCCACCACCTGCCCGTTCAGCAGCACTTCGCAGAAATAGCTGACGGCGCCGAAATGCAGCACCAGTTCCTGGGCGGCCCAGCCGTCCGGCAGGGTGAAGCTGCGCTTGTAGACCGCGCGCCCGCTCGTATCGACGAGGTCAGAGAATTCGGCTTGCCACGGGCCGGGCACATGCGCCTCACGCCAGGGGCCATCCTCGTGCCGGAACTGCCAGACCCCATCCAGCGACAGACGCCGACGTGTGCCCGTTTCCGTATCCGCCGCCTGCGCGAGACCAGTCCGCTCCATTTCCACCCTCAACCAATATTAGTTATATATTTATCACCATAGGACCATAGTGATCTGGTTGACAAGAGGGGTTCTTGCGTGGCGCTCGATGCTAACAGTCTGCTAACATTTGGGGACGATTAGCGGTGGAGCGTGAACGGGTGGAAAAGCGAGCGACGATGGTGGACGTGGCCGAGTTGGCCGGCGTGTCACAGGCGACCGTTTCACTGGTTCTCAACGGCGTTCCCAATGCCCGTGTGTCCAAGGCCACCCGGCGCCGCGTCATCGAGGCGGCCGAAACCCTGTCCTATCGGCGCGGCAAGGCCCACCCGGTGCCCGAGGGCCGCAAGCGCGTCATCGGCCTCATGCTCGACGAAGTCTCCACCACCCCCTTCGCCACGCCCTTCATCGAAGGCGCCCGCGACGAAGCCGCTTTGCAGGACGTGACGGTCGCAACCTTCTGCACGCGCTCCGACCCGGCGCTGGAGCAGGCAGCCATCGATCTGCTGGTCTCGCAGAAGACCATCGGCATCATCTACGCCTCGCTCATCACCAGGCAAGTCACTGTTCCCGAAGCCTTTTCCGAGTTACCGCTGGTGCTGCTCAATTGCTATGAGCGCAAGCTGCGCTACCCCTCGGTGGTGCCCGGCGACCTGGTCGGCGGCTATACGGCAACACGGGCGCTGCTGCGCGCCGGCCACCGCCGCATCGCCCACATGACCGGCGAAATCATCGTCGAAGCGGCCGTCGATCGCGAAAAGGGCTTTCGCCAGGCCATGGCAGAATTCAATGCGCCGGTCGATGAATCCCTGGTGATCCAGGCCGGCTGGACCATCCGCGGCGGCCGCGAGACGGCGCTGGCGCTGATGTCGCTGCCCGAGCCCCCCACCGCCATTTTCTGCTTCAACGACCGCATGGCCATGGGCTGCTACGACGCCGCCCGCATGCTGGGCCTCTCCGTTCCCGAGGATATTTCCATCATCGGTTTCGACGACGAAGACCTGGCGGCCAATATGGAGCCGCCGCTCTCCACCATGGTGCTGCCGCATGACGAAATGGCCCGCTGGGCCGTGGCCGAACTGCTCGACAGCTACAATGATGCCGACCAGGACGAACGGCTGCAGAAGGTCAAGATCGAGTGTGAACTGATCGAGCGCAGCTCGATCGCCCCGCTCACCCCCGACACCTAACCTTTTGGCTTTGCAACCGAATCCCGCTCGACCAGCGGGCATTCCAGCTTGACCAGCGGATAGCGCCCCTGCCCCGGCACGAATTCGCCGAGCTGCTCCACCACCCAAGCCCCCATGGCCCGATGCGGCAGGATCGACGTGGTCAGCCGCGGATGCAGATGGCGCGAGATTTCCTCATCGTCATAGCCCACCACCGCCATGTCGGTGGGAATGTCATATCCGGCCTCCTTGAGCGCCTCGTAGCAGCCGATGGCCTCCCGGTCGTTCTGGCAGAAGATCGCCGTCGGCGGCTCGGGCAGCGCCAGCAGCTTGCGCGTAGCGTCATAGCCCGAACTGGCCGACCAATCCCCCTCCACCACCAGCGCCGGATCGAACGGAATATCCGCCGTGGCCAGCGCCCGGCGATAGCCCTTGAGCCGGTCCTGCGCCGCTTCCATCCAGATTTCGCCTGTTATCGTGGCAATGCGCCGATGCCCCTGCTCGATCAGGTGCCGCGTGCTGCGCTGCCCGCCGGCGATCTCGCTGGGCACCACGGCCGGATAGATCTGGCTGGCCGTATAGCAATTGAGCAGGAAAACCGGCATTTCCAGCCCCAGCAATTGCTGCGGCAGCTCCACTTCGCGGGTGAAGATCGTCATATAGACCAGGGCCGACACCCGCTGTTCCACAAAGGTGCGGATCAGCTCGGCCTCCAATTCCTCATCATTATGGGTATGGGCCACCAGCACCACGTCGCCGCTGGCCCGCGTCGCCTGGGTCAGCCCCTCGATGGCCACCATGGCCTCCGGACTGGTCGCCAACTGGTCGGCGATGAAGCCGATCCGCCGCCGCCGCGCCGTCGATACCGCCGCGCCCGCTACCGGCGGCATCGCATAGCCCAGCCGCCGCGCCGCCTCGAACACCCTTTGCTTGGTTTCCGCCGAAAGCTTGATCCCCGGCGCATGATTGAGCACGAAGGAAACCGTCGCCTGCGAACACCCTGCCTCGCGCGCCACGTCGGTCATGGTCACCCGCCGCCCACCACCGCGCTTTCCTCGCATTGTCTGCGGCTCGATTGTGTCGGCTGACCTGGGCATGGGGAATCCGTTTCGATCTGCCCCAATGCTAATACATGATCAGCACTCATTATCAAGTATTAGCAACGTGTGCCACGGGGATCGGAGGCTCACGCAACCGGCAATCGCCCGGACCGCACCGCAAGGCGATGCATTTCCAGGCTAGCCTGCCCTGCCCGCCGTACTGTCGCGAACGATGAGCTCGGGGTCAATCATGGTGACCCGCGGCTCGGGCAGGCCATCCGGCGCGGCAATCAATTGCAGCAGCCGCTCCACCGCCAGCTCCGTCACCATTTCGACTTCGTATTTGACCGAAGAGATCGGGGTGGCCGCGTGCTCGGCAAACTCGATATTGTCGAAGCCAATGATGGCAACATCCTCGGGCACCCGCAGATTGTTCTTCTGGGTCCAGCGCAGCGCGCCGATGGCCAGGGAATCATTGGCCGCAAACACCGCGCTCGGGCGCACGCGCATGCTCATCAGGCGGTCCATGGCCCAATAACCCCGAATGACCGTATTCCCCATGGGATCGGCGAGCAGATCGTGGTCGATCGACAGGCCGGCCTCCCGGTGCGCCTGCTCGTAGCCGTCGCGTTTCTCCAGGTTTCCCTTGGCATTGGAGGTGTCGATGATGGCGATCCGGCTATGGCCGATATCGATGAGGTGGCGCACCGCCCTGTAGGCGCCACGGCGTTCGTCGATGCAGACGGCGTCGATACCGGCATCGGGATCACCCACCAGCAGCACCACCGGATAGTTCGCCCGCCGCAAGCGACGGATATGATCGAGCTCGCGGTGGCTGCGCGGATAGATCAGCATGCCGTCCACCTGCCGGGAGCGGAACATTTCGATGACGCGCTTTTCCTCGCCGAGATCGTTGTTGGAGGTGGCAAAGAGCGTGGAATAGCCGCGCTCCGAGAGGGTCATTTCGATCGCCTGGGCCACTTGCGTCAAAGCGGGGTTGGTGACGTCGGTCAGCACCAGCCCGATAGTCTTGGTTTCGCGGCTGACCAGCGACTTGGCCACGTGATTGGGCAAGTAGTTGAGTGCCTCGGCCGCTTCGCGAATGAGGATCGAGGTCTCTTCGGGGATGCGCGGGCTTTGTCGCAGTGCCAGGGATACCGTATTGACCGAAAATCCGGTCCGGTCTGCGATATCCTTCAAGCGAACGGTGGATTTGCCCATGATTTCAACCTACTCGACACGCTGCCAATACGCGGATTTACAAAGCCGACAAGAGAAGATCAAAATCATGTGCGACAATACACACCAGAACCGGCGGTAAACTAGACCCCTTCTGCGCGCAGACGCTGGATGGCCTGATACTGCAGGCAGTCCGGATGCATTTCCATCAGTTCGATCCGATTGCCGTCGGGATCCTCCAGCCACGCCTGGCGATTGCCATCCAGCCCCGCCTTGGGCTCGGAGAGCAGGGTAATGCCGGCCGCCTTGATGCGCGCAACGGTCGCGTCGAGGTCGTCGATGGTCCAGCACATATGGGTCATGCCATTGGCATGCCAGCTCTTCGGCGCACGCTCATTTTCGGCACCCGGGAAGATTTCGAGATACTGCTCGTCGGTAATGCGCAGATAGACCAGCCAGGTATCGCCGTCGTCGCGCTTGAGCCGCAGCATTTCGGGAAAACCGAGCTTGTTGACGTAGTAATCCAGCGACTTTTCGAGATCGATCACATTGATCGCGACGTGTCCGAGACTGGTAATGCCCTTCATGATTCCTCCGCCGACATTGCGGCCATGACTGATCGTTTCCGCTGGCGACAGGCCAGCGGACCGCCCCGATATGTCAGAAAGGGCGACCTAATAGGAACGTTAATACGACAGGTATTATCCCAAGCCACGGCGTTGTCAACAGCCAGAAATGATCTCAATCCCAGTCCGGGCCCCAGGCCGGATCGATGACGCGCTGGCCGCGATCCACGGTCTCGATGGCGGCGATATCGGCTTCGGAAAGGACCAGTTTCGTGGCCAGATAGTTGGAGCGGATGCGGTCGGCCTGGCTCGATGTGGGGATGGCGATGTAGCCCTTGGCGAATTCGAAGGCCAAGGCGACCTGCTCCGGCGTCGCACCATGGCGAGCGGCGATTTCGGCGATGACCGGCACGTCGCCGAGGATGCCGCGAGCAATGGGCAGATAGCAGGTGACAGAAATTTTCTTGCTGACACAATAGTTTGCCAGCTTCTTGTTTTGCAGCAATGGATTGAGCTCGAACTGGTTGTTGGCAATTGGCAGATCGCCGAGAATGGCTTGCGCCTCTTCCAGCATGGCAATGGTGAAGTTGGAAACGCCGATCAGGCGGGTCAGTCCGAGAGCATGGGCTTCGGCCAGTTGCTCGATATAGACCGGCAGCGGCACGGCATTGTTGGGTGACGGCCAGTGGATGAGCGTCAGGTCCAGCCGGTCCAGTTGCAGATTGTCCAGGCTCTGCCGCAGCGAGGGAACCAGCGCGCCCGGCCCCAGATTGCCCGTCTTGATCTTGGTGGTGACGAAGATATCGGCGCGGTTCACCCCCGAGCGCCGCACGGCCTGGCCCACCTCCTTTTCGGTCCCGTAATCCTGGGCAGTATCGAGATGGCGATAGCCCGTCTCCAGCGCCACCAGCATTGCCGCGATGCCGGCCTCGCCCTTGCGGTCATACGTGCCGAAGCCCATGGCCGGTATATCGTATTGATTTTGCATAACTTTCATCTCCGCTCGCTTGGATTTTGGCAGTCCGGCTGACCTATTGGTCGATCAAAACACGTATCCGGCAAGCGAAAAGCCTATTGACGGATCGTTCCGCGTAAACCTAGTTTAACGATAATATTGCCCGCAAGAGCTGACACGCCGAAGAGCGGAATAATCCCGCCGCGGCGTGCAAGGGAGGACGAGCATGGCCTTTCGGTGGAGCCGATGGTCGCCGCAACTGGCCCTGCTGCCAGCAGGTGTGGTGACGCTGGTTGCCTTCATTGGCGCAATCCTGTGGACGGTCTACCTGTCGCTGACGCGCAGCCGTCGCCTGCCGGAATACGAGATCGACTGGTCCGAATGGGGACGGCAATACCAGCGCCTGTTCAATGACGACGCCTGGATGATTTCGCTGCAGAACCTTATCGTGCTCGGCCTGGGCAGCGCGCTGGCCATCGTCTTCGGCTTCATCCTCGCGGCCATGATCGACCGGGAGAAACGCGGCGAAAGCCTGTTCCGCACCGTCTTTCTCTACCCGCTCGCCATTTCGCTCATCGTCACGGGCGCCGCCTGGCGCTGGATTTTCAATCCCGAGCTCGGCGCCGAGCATTTCATCCACTCCCTCGGCCTGACCTGGGTGAATGCCAGTTGGCTGGCCCGGCCGGAAACCGCTATGTACGGCGTCATTCTCGCCTCGGTCTGGCAAAGCGCCGGCTTCTACATGGCTTTGATGCTGGCTGGGCTCAAATCCATCAACTCGGAAATCTGGAGCGCGGCACGCCTGGATGGCGTCGGCCTGTTCCGGCTCTATACCGAGATCATCATCCCGATGATGAAGTTCACCTTCGTCACCTGCGCCATCCTGCTCTCGCTGGGCGTCATCAAGGCCTATGACGTCATCGTCGCCATGACCAATGGCGGACCGGGCCAGTCGACCTATGTGCCGGCCTATTTCACCATCCAGGCGCTGTCGGCCAAGGGCAATCTCGGCTTTGCCTCGGCTGCCGCCGTGCTGATGCTGGTTATCACCGCCATCATTTTCCTGCCGCTGGTGCTGCTCACCGCCTGGCAGCAGCGCCGTGCCCAGGGAGCCATGCGATGACCGACCTCACCGCATCCCAAAAAGCCCTTGGCGCCGAGATCGCCGTGCACAGCGCGCCATATTTCCCGCGCCGGAAGAAGGTCATTACCGGCCGCTCCATCGCCGTACTGGTCTTCCTCGCCATCTGCGCCCTGTTCTTCTGCATCCCGCTCTATGTCGTCATCGTCACCTCGTTCAAGACGATGGACCAGATCCGCGAGGGCGCCATGTTCGCTCTGCCCAATATCTGGACGCTGGAGGCGTGGGATCATGCCTGGAACAGCGCCTGCTCGGGCACGCGCTGCGAGGGCCTCAAGGTCGGCTTCTGGAATTCGGTGGCCATCCTCATTCCCTCGCTGATCCTGTCGATCGGCCTTTCCATCGTCACCGGCTATGCGCTGGCGCTGTGGAACGTCAAATGGGCCGGTACCTTCCTCTTCATCCTGTTCATCTGCGCCTTCGTGCCGTTCCAGATCATCATGTTCCCGCTGATCTCGATGACGGCGACGCTCAAGGTCTATGGCAGCATCTGGGGCGTGGCGCTCATCCACGCGGTGCTGGCCATGCCTGTGCTGACGCTGATCTTCCGCAATTATTACAAGGACATTCCACAGGAGATCATGAGCGCCGCCATCATGGATAGCGGCTCGTTCTGGAAGATCTTCTTCGAGATCATCCTGCCGATGAGCGGCAATATCCTCATCGTCGTGCTGATCCTGCAGATCACCTCGGTCTGGAACGACTATCTGATCGGGGTGACCTTCGGCGGCATGGGCGCCCAGCCGATGACGGTGAACCTGGCCAACCTCATCACCATCTCGACCGGCACCGTCCGCTACAACGACAATATGGCCGCGGCCCTGCTCACGGCCATTCCTCCGCTCGTCATCTATTTCATCGTCGGCAAGCTCTTCGTGCAGGGCATCACTGCCGGCGCCATCAAGGGTTGATCGATATGCCCCGCGTCAGCTTCGAGCACATCACCAAGAATTACGGGTTGATGAAGGTGTTGGATGACCTCAACCTCAGCATCGACGATGGCGATTTCCTGGTGCTGCTCGGCCCCTCCGGCTGCGGTAAGACCACTTTGCTGAACCTGCTGGCCGGGCTGCTCGACGTCACCGACGGCCGCATCATGATCGGCGAGCGCGACGTGACCGATCTCGATCCCAAGGATCGAGGGCTGGCCATGGTGTTCCAGTCCTACGCGCTCTATCCGACCAAGACGGTGCACGGAAACCTCAAATTCGGCCTTTCGGCCAGCAAGCTGCCGCGTGAGGAGATCGAAAAGCGTATTGCCTGGGCGGCGAAACTCTTGCAGATCGAGCCGCTGCTCAACCGCAAGCCGGGCCAGCTCTCGGGCGGCCAGCGCCAGCGTGTCGCCATCGGCCGGGCGCTGGTCAAGAATGTCGGCGTGTTCCTGTTTGACGAACCGCTGTCCAACCTCGATGCCAAGCTGCGCACCGAGATGCGGCTTGAGATCAAGAAGCTGCACGACCAGCTCAAATCCACCATCGTCTACGTCACGCATGACCAGATCGAAGCCATGACCATGGCGACCAAGATCGCGGTGATGAATGGCGGCGTCATCCAGCAGTTCGGCACACCCGACGAGATTTACGAGCGCCCCGCCAACCTGTTCGTCGCCGGCTTTATCGGCTCCCCCGCCATGAACCTGCGCCCGGCGAAACTGGCGCTGGCCGCCGGCAAGACCGAGGCCGTATTCGCCTCCGGCGTGCGGCTCGACGTGTCCGACTATCCCTTCCTCGCGCCGCCGCAGGACGGGGCTGAAATCATCGCCGGCCTGCGTCCCGAGCACTTTACGCTCGCAGCCGATAGCGCGACGGCCGCCACTTTCACCGTGCCGGTGCAATATGCCGAGCGCACCGGCCCCGATGCCAGCGCCTACTTCACCTTCGAAGACGATGTGCTTGCCTTGCGCGTCGATCCCGACGCCGCTGCACGCCTGACGCCGGGCCAGTCCGTTTCCGTCAGCTACCTCAAGGGCAAGGCCAACCTGTTCGACGCTCGTACCGGGCAGAGAATGTAACTACAACAAGGGAGAGAGAACGATGTCTAACAAGAGACTTGCCGGCATTGTCGCCGGCCTGTTGCTGAGCACCGCTGCATCGGGTGCCATGGCGACCGACCTGGTCATCTACCATAGTTGGTCCGCCCCGCCGGAAATCGCCGCCCTCAATGTCATCAAGGCCGGCATCGAGGCCAAGGGCCATACCTGGACCGATATCGCCATTCCGCACGATACCGGCTCCAATGTGAACCTGATGAGCCTGGTCACCGGCGGCCAGCCGCCCAACGTCTTCATGGAATCCAATCCCGGCGTCTATCGTGACATTGCCGGCATGGGCCTGGGTTTCCCGCTGACGCAGTGGTTCAATGACAATGGCATTGTCGAGAACCTGCCGGCGGCCGTCGCTGCCTCGATCTCGGTCGATGGCGAGATCGTCAAGGTGCCGCAGGCGCTGCATATCGACGGCATGGTCTATTACAACATGGAGGTCGCGAAGGCGGCCGGGGTCGATCCTACTGCATGGGATTCCCTCGACGCCATGTTCGCCGATTTCCAGAAGATCCGCGACGCCGGTTATGCCCCGCTCGCCGTCGGCAGCCAGCCGTTTCAGGTCGGCTATCTGACCCATGCGCTGATCGCGGCCGTGGCCGGTCCCGACATCTATAAGAGCATCTATGGCGAAGAGGTCGATCCGGCCGCGCTGGACGACCCAGCCTTTGCCAAGGCCCTCGAAACACTGCGCCTCTTCGCCAACGAGGCCGGCCCCGAAGCGCAGAACCGCCCCTGGAACGAAACCACCAACGAGGTCATCACCGGCAAGGCGCTGATGCAGATCCACGGTGACTGGATGAAGGGGGAATGGCTCGGCGCCAGCAAGGTCGCGGGCACCGATTTCGGCTGCATCGAAATCCCCGGCGCGCAGGCCGTCGTCGTGACGGTCGACGCCTGGGGCCTGCTCGGCGGCCAGGCCGACGATATACAGGCGGCCGAACTCGATTTCGCCGCCGAAGTGCTCGATCCGGGCGAGCAGGCCAAGTTCGCCGCGGCCAAGGGCTCGACCCCGGTGCGCCTCGACGCTCCGGCCGAAAGCCTCGACGCATGCTCCACCGAAGTGCTCCGCATCCTCGAGGACCCGGCGCAGCAGGTGCAGAACCCGCACAATACCGCCGACGCCGACTGGCAGGATTCGATCTGGAACGTTGTCTTCAACTTCTGGAGCGATCCGAACATGAGTGTCGAAGACGCCATCGCCCAGATGCATGAGAACTACGAGACCATCCTGGGCTGACAAAAGTCCCTCCCTGGGCCGGCGACCTTCGGGCCGCCGGCCTCCCCCAATCGAATGGACAAGTTCAATGGACAAGCGCCTGCTTGATGAAGACGAAGTGATGCAGATCTGCTTCGTCACCGATGACGTGGTGAAATCCGCACAGTGGTTTTCCGACCTGACCGGCAAGCCGGTGCCTGAGGAAGGCAAGGCCGCCGAGCCCGACGAGGCACAAGCCATCTACAACGGCAAGCCCGCCTCGGTCGGCTGCCGCATCATGATGTTCAAGTTCGGCAATATCGACGTGGAATTCCTCCAGCCGGGCCCGGAAAAGAGCGCCTGGCGCGACCTGCTGGAGGAAAAAGGCCCCGGCTGCCACCACATCGCCTTCCGCACCCGCAACCTGACCAAACGTGACGCCTATCTCGAAGGAAAAGGCCACAGGCTGCTGCAACGCGGCGAATTCGACGGCGGCCATGGCCGCTACGCCTATTACGACACGGTCAAGGACCTTGGCGTGATGGTGGAACTGCTCGAATTCGACAAGGATAAGGAAGCCCAGCCCCAGGGCGATCGACATTCGGCCGATTAGCCCCTTTTTTCCAGCTCTTCCCACCGAAGATTGCGATCATGCCCTACCCCATCGCCTACCAGCTCTATTCCTCGCGCAATTTTCCGCCGCTCGCGGCGCAACTGCCTGTGCTCAAGGCGATGGGCTACGACGCGATCGAGCCGTGGCTGCCGGCCTATGAGGCCGATCCAAAGCTGTTCCGGCGCCAGTTGGATGATGCGGGTCTTGCCTGCTACGGCTTCCACATGCCCTTGGCAGGCCTGGTCAGTGAGCCGAACCGCTTCATCGACATTGCGCTCACGCTGGGCGCTACCGTGCTGATCCCGCCCTATGTCGCGGTCGAAGAGCGCGAAAACACGCCGGACTATTGGCGGGGGCTGGGTGAAAAGCTCGCCCGCGGCGCGGAAACGGCCGGGCCGCACGAGCTCAAGGTGGCCTGGCACAATCATGACTTCGAATATGTCCCGCTACCGGACGGCAGCAAACCGATCGACCATATCTTCGAGGCTGCCGGGCCTGACGTCTGGTTCGAGATCGACTGTGGATGGATCACAAGGGCGGGCGCCGACCCGGCTGCGGAGCTCAGGCGGTACGCCGACCGCATCATCGCCATCCAAACCAAGGACACGGCCCCGCTCGGCACCACGCTGGATGATGGCTGGACCGCCACAGGCGACGGCATCATAGACTGGGCCGCTCTCGTGCCGCTGTTCCGCCGGACCAGGGCCGATCACATCGTCACCGAACATGACAATCCGGGGGACTGGCAGCGTTTCGCCAGCCGCTCGATCTACCATCTCAAGGCCCTGGGACTCTAACCAGGATCGCTTGGCACGCGTGGTGCCATGCGGCGACTTAGCTCGCCTCGATACTTCTATTTGGCCTTCTTCAGGCGAGGCCCGCGACCCGAGCCAGGGTGAGGGCCATGTCGTCCTGGCCCTGCGCCAAGGTCGTACCGTTCAGCAGGACATGGTCACGTTCGAGAGGTATCGACGAGAAATAGCTTCCCGGATGCACGACCACGCCGCGACTGCTCATCTGGGTTGTCATCACATATTCGTCCGGAACCGGCAGCCAGATGGCAGGCCCGACGGTTTCGGGCAGATCGAAGCCAACACGACGCAGGGCCTTGGTGAAGGCCCGGTGCCGTTGGCGGCAGGTTGCGACGTAGCGGTCAAGTTCCGACAGGGCGCCAGGGTCTGAAAGCTGAAAGGCCAGCGCATCCTGCAGGATACGGCTGGTCCAGCCTGACGAGAAGGTCAGCTGCTGCCACATGCGGTCGATATAATAGTCGCTGCCCCCCGCCACGCCGATGCGCAGATCTGAGCCAAAGAAGAAATTATAGGCGTGGATATGCACCACAGCATGGGGCAGGTGCCGGCCGAGTGATTGCCAGGACTCGGTATGCAGCAAAGGCGTCTGCACCAGTTCGATGATTGGCATGCGGATATCGCGCAGCAGCTTGGTGGCCTGTGCCACCCATTCAGCCGAGACGCCCATGCCGGTGGGGTGGCCGCCGACAGGCTGGTAGACAAAGGCCGATGGCCGTCCACGCAGGGCGGCCTCCAATTGCCCCAGGTCCGGCCCGCCTTCCCCCCGGGTGACCGGTACCGGCGTTGCCCCCATCGCTTCGAGAATATCGAGAACGCGCGACACGGTCGGCGCCTCGACGATTACCCGGTCACCGGGCCTAACCGAGGCCTGCAGCGCCATTTCCACCGCACCGATGCCGCCATGCGTGGCCAGCAGATAGTTGGGAGGGAAGGGCCATCTGGGTTCTATCGCCCGGCGCAGGGCCGGGCTGATTGACACCGGATCGTTGGCATTGATTTCAAGGCTCTGCCCAACCGCCATCAGCGCGGGTGCCAGTGGTGGCAGGATAGTGCGG
The DNA here is from genome assembly GCF_024707105.1 of Devosia ginsengisoli. Classification (GTDB taxonomy): domain Bacteria; phylum Pseudomonadota; class Alphaproteobacteria; order Rhizobiales; family Devosiaceae; genus Devosia; species Devosia ginsengisoli_A. Next base: position 494,043 of record NZ_JANQAJ010000009.1, read on the forward strand.
TCGGGGATGAGATGGCCCAGATTGAGGGCTATGCCCTCGGAGGCCCTCATCATCGTATCGTATCGGGTAGCCCGGGGGGCCAGCGGCGGGCCGAGAACTTTTGTTCCACCTCGGCGATTGGTCTCCAGCACGCGCCAATCCACCAGTTCTCGCCAGGCGGCCGCCACGCTTGCCGCACTCATGCCCATTGCCGCGGCGACTGCCCTAACGGTAGGCATTTGCTCGCCTTTCAGCAGTTGGCCGTCTGCCACCATTTCCATCACTGTACGACTCAATGCCCGCGCATTGCGCATCGGCACCCGCTTTACGATCTCTTCCAGGGCGGTCATCTCGTCACGTGTGCGTTATGTTTATGAACATACCAATATTGACCAGAACAAAAGTGCAGGTCTAGCCTCAATCTTCGACGGGCCCTGGTTTTCCCGAGCCTTTCCTGTGTCTCCGAGCTTGTTCACCCCCACCTGTCCTGGGAAGGAACCCATGTTGACTGCGCGCATCCCCCTGTCGATTGCCACCCTCCTCGTCGCCACCAGCCTCACCGCGCCCATGCTCACCGCCGCCGAACTGGCTGCCGTGTCCTTTGGCGGAGAACTGACGCTCGCCTCCACAAATTCTCCGCCAAACTGGAATCCGGTTTCAGCGACGGGGGATATCACCACCAATCGACAGCAGCTGTGGCCGCTCTATCCGCACCCGTTCCTGACCGGCACCGATGCCGGGGTAACGCTCAACAGCCAGCTTCTCGTGTCCGCCGGTATCGTCAGCCAGGATCCGATGGTGGTCGAATATGTGATCCGCCCGGAGGCCGTATGGTCCGATGGCACCCCGATCAGTGCCGCCGATTTCATCTACACCCAGCAGGTGCAGGACCCGGCAGCCTGCCCGGATTGCCTTGCCGCCTTTACCCAGGGTTATGATCTCGTTTCCGCGACCGAAGCGTCCGAAGACGGCAAGACCGTGCGCTTCACCTTCGAAAGCCCCTTCGCCCCCTGGCAGACGTTGTTCCCCTTCATCCTCCCCGCCCACGTCGCCGAAACCTATGGCGACCTGGCAACCTCGTTCAATGTCGGTCTTTCGGAGAACGCCCCGACGGTTTCCGGGGGTCCCTACGTCATCGAGGGCTATGAAGACGGCGTCGTCATGACCCTGGTCAAGAACCCGGCCTGGTACGGCAATCCCGCCCATCTCGACACGATCCGCTTCCGCTACATTGCCTCGGTCGGCGAGCAGGTAACCGCCTTGCAGAACGGCGAAATCGACGCCGTCTATGGCGGCGCCACGCTCGACACCGTCGAGCAGGTCAACCAGATGTTCGGCGTCAATGTCGAGGTCGGTCCCACGCTCACCTATTACCACTTCAGCCTAAAGGCCAATGGCGACGTCATGGGCGACCTCGCCCTGCGCCAGGCCATCACGAAGGTGCTCGACATTGCCGACATGACCATGCGCACCGTCGGCCAGTACGTCGAAGCTGCCGAGCCGATGACCAGCACGGCCTATATTCCCGGCCAGACCGTCGGCGGGGTGCTCGCCGAACAGGACAATACCGGCGCGACCGGCGTTGGCACCGGCGATGTCGATGGCGCGCTCGCCATCCTGACCGAGGCCGGCTACGCTGTCGTGGATGGCAAGCTCAACCTGCCCGATGGCACGCCCCTGCGTGATCTCGAAGTCCTGACCTATTCCACCGACCCCATCCGCATGCAGTTGGCCGAACTCGCTCAAGCCCAGTTGGCCAAGATCGGCATCACCGTCACCATCGATGCCGCCGACCGCACGCGCTATACGCCTGAAGCTCAAGCCGGCAATTTCGACATCTACACGACCGCCACCGCGCTCGATCTCGGCGCTCTGTCGCTGGCTCAGTGGTACCAGACCGGGGCCGCCCGCAATTACTTTGGCTACTCATCCGAGACGGTCGATGCCCTGGTCGAGGAAATCTCGGTGACGCTCGACGACGCGAAGACTGTCGAACTGACCAATGAGCTCGACCGTGCTCTCCTGGCGGACGGCGTCGTGGTTCCCCTGTTCCCCATTACCAACATGGCAGTCTATTCGGACAGCTACGCCAACCTCTTCGTGAACCCGTCCAAATACGGCACCACGATGAATATCGAGGAATGGGGCGTAAAGGCCGCTGAATAAGGCGCCACTCTCCGGGACGGGCAATGCCCGTCCCTCCCTTCCCCTGCAAAGCAGAGACAATCATGACCATCGACTTCGTCGTGGCGACCCCGCACGACGCGGTGCACTTTAACGACGTGCATCGCAACTACACTGCCACTGCCGGCTATCTTGTCTGCAATAACATCTACAATCGTATGGTGTTGACCGAGTGGTACAATTTCAACGGCTCCTATCCGGACCTGGCCACTCACTGGGAAATGCTGGATGGTGCCCGCCGCTGGCGCTTCCACCTCAACCAGGCCGCGCGCTGGCAGGACGGCGTGCCGATGACCGCCCATGACGTGGTCTACACCCATCTGCACGCCCAGAAGATGGGCTATACCGGCGCCATGTTCCTGACCGACGTCGAGAACCTTGTCGCCGTCAACGACTATACGGTCGACTATCACCTGACTGGACCGAATTCGGGCTTCCTGGTCCAGCTGGGCAATTTCATCTTCTCCCACATCCTGCCGCGCCACCTCTACGAAGGCACGGACTGGGACACCAATCCCTACAATCTCAAGCCTGTTGGCTCAGGCCCGTTCCGCCTCGTGGAATGGGAAAAGGGCAAACAGATCATCCTCGAAAAGGTCAAGAACCATTGGGGACCGCAGCCCGAGATCGACCGCATCATCCTCAAAATCCAGCCCGATCGCGATGAATGCGTGAAGATGGTGGTGCGCGGCGAAGCCGACTTCTTCCCGCAGGACACCCTGACCTTCGATCGCCTGCACCTCATCGAGGGTGCCGACAATGTCGAGTTGATGCGTGGGAAGGGGCCGGGCATGGCGCTGCTCGACTTCAACCATGGCAGCGAACTCTGGGCCGACCGGCGGCGGCGCGAGGCCATCGCCAAGGCCGTCAACCGCGACGATATCGCCAAGATCACCGATCCGGGCGCCAGCTCGGCCTGGGATCACTACCTGCTCGGCAGTGTCGAATGGGCCTTCAATCCCGACGTCAAGGCACCCGGTCATGACGCTGCCGAAGCCGAGCGCCTGCTCGATGAAAGCGGCCTCACCCGCGACGCCAATGGTTCGCGCGGCAAGCTGCGCATGTTCTATATGGATACGTTCTATGGCCATAAGGCGCTCAGCGCCATCATCGCCAAGAACCTCGAAGCTGTCGGCTTCAGCGTTGAATATGCCGGCCTCAGCGCGGTGGAATGGTCCCAGCGGGTTCGCAAGGAACACGATTTCGACCTCTATATCGTTGGCGGCACCATGTCCCCCGACATCGAGATCACGGCGACCAAATACTCGTCATCCGGCCTCAACAATATGGGCCTGCACCACAACAAGGATGCCGACGCCGCCTATGAAGCCGGCCGGTCCGCACTGACCCGCGAGGACCGCGGCGCGGCCTACAAGCACCTGCAGGAAATCTGGAACCGTGATTGCGAATTCGTGCCCCTGCTATGGTACGGCACCTACTATGCGCGTTCGAAGCGCTTCTTCGGCTGGGCCGACCAGCTCGACTACTCCGTGCCGTGGTGGCATTGGGGCCGCATCCGTCCGATCGCGACGCCCTGACGCCGTCACTGCCCGAGCGATGAGGAGATGACATGCTCACCCTGATTGGCCGCCGCCTGCTGAACAGCATCGGTATCCTGCTGGTCTCGACCTTTGTCGTCTACATCCTCGTCGCCATGGCGGGCGATCCCCTTGCCGAAATGCGTGAGCGTCAGCCACCCATTCCGGAGAACGTCATCCAGGCCGAGGCACAGCGCCTTGGCCTGGATCAGCCGGTGGTCCTGCGTTACGTCACCTGGCTGGGCGGCGTCGTGCAGGGTGATTTTGGTCCCTCGGTCAAACCCAACCAGAATATCGGCCAGGAACTGGCGCCCCGTGTCGGTGTTACCCTGCGCCTCGTGACCGTCGCCATCGTCATCGCCACACTGCTGGCTCTGATTGCCGGTACCGCCGCGGCACTGTTCCGCAACCGCCCCGCTGACCATTTCATTTCCACCTCCGCCTTCATCCTCATCGCGCTGCCCTCGTTCTGGCTGGCCGTGCTGCTCAAGCAGCTCGGTATCGCCATCAACAAGGCAGCCAATGCCCGCATCTTCTTCACCGTCGGCGACGTATCGGTACCTGCACCGCAGCAATTCCTGCCGTTGATGGCGGACATGGCCGGGCATTTGATCCTGCCGACCATCGTGCTCGCCATGATCCACTATGCCAGTTGGAGCCGTTATCAGCGCACCGCCGTCGTGGAATCGCTGTCCAGCGATCATGTGCGCTTTGCCGTGTTGCGCGGCCTTTCGCGCGGGCGGATCATCCGCTCGCATGTGATGCGCCCTGCCCTCATACCCATCGTCACCGTGGTGGCGCTCGACCTGCCGGCCCTGTTCTCGGGCGCCGTCATCACGGAAACGGTGTTCCAGTGGCGCGGAATGGGGGGATTCCTGCTCGAATCCATCGCCAACCGCGACGCCAACGCCGTCATGGCCTGGCTGCTGGTCGCCGCCATTGCCGTCGTCTTTTTCAACCTGCTGGCGGACATCTTCTACGCCCTGATCGATCCGAGGGTCCGCTATGGCCAAGCCTGAACCCGTACCGGTGGCCGCTGCCTATACTTCCAGGTCGCGCTTCGGCCTCGCCATCCGCCGTTTCCGTTCCAACCCCCTTGCCCTGCTCGGCACGTTTCTGCTGGCCGGCCTGCTGCTGGTTGCCATCTTCGGCCCCATGCTCTGGCACTATGGCTTCACCGAGATCACGCCGGACCTGTCCCAGCCGCCATCCTGGCTGCATCCGCTTGGGACCGACACGCTGGGCCGCGACATGCTGGCCCTCGTCATGCGCGGCATGCAGCAGTCGCTGCTCATCGCCGGCACAGTCGCGCTGATCGCCACGGTCATCGGCACGCTGGTTGGCGTGATGTCCGGCTATTTCGGCGGCTTGGTCGATGCCTCGCTGATGCGCCTGGTCGATCTGGTCCTGACCATTCCCACCATTGCGCTGGCTGCCTTCCTCGGCAACACCATGAGCAATTCGGGCGTCTCCTGGCTAGGCCTGTCGCTGGTGTTGGGGGCCTTGTTCTGGACCTCGGTGGCGCGGCTGGTACGCGGCGTCTCGCTCAGCCTGCGTGAGCTGCCCTATATCAAGGCCTCGCGTGTCATGGGCGCCGGTCATGCCCGCATCATGCTCCGCCACATGATCCCGAACGTGGCCGACCACATCATCGTTGCCACGGCCCTGCTGGTCGGCGTCGCTATTCTTTCGGAAACCGGCCTCTCTTTCCTCGGCTTCGGCGTAAGACCGCCCGATACCTCGCTCGGCCTGCTGATTGCCAATGCCCAGACCGCCGTCTTGACCCGTCCATGGATGTTCTATGCGCCGGGCCTGCTGATCATCATGATCGTACTCTCCATCAACTATGTCGGCGAGGGCCTGCGCGATGCTTTCAATCCGAAGGCCAACCCGACCAATCCCTTGATCGAACACCGCGCGCGCTACAAGGCGGAGACCAATGTGCCCGCCCCGCCGGCCAATGGTCTTGTCAACCTCACCAGCTTCAGCGTTCGCTTTCCGGGCGCCGACAGGCCAGCCGTCGACAATGTCGATCTCAGCATTGCCCGAGGTGAAGTATTGGCCCTGGTCGGCGAGTCAGGCAGTGGCAAGTCTTTGACCTCGTTGGCCTTGGCTGGCCTGTTGCCGATAGGTGCCATGCAATCGGGCCGCGTCAGCTTTGACGGGCAGGACATGGGCGGGCTCGATTTCCAGCACTGGCGCGCCTTCCGCGGTCGCCGCATTGCGACCATTCTGCAGGACCCCTCTACGAGCCTCAATCCCGTCCTGACCATCGGGGCGCAGTTCGAGGAATCCTTCCGCATTGCCGGCGACATCTCCACTGCCGAAGCGCGCAGACGTGCGATCGAGCTGATGACGCTGATGGCCATCCGCGATCCGCAGTCCCGTCTTGAGCAATATCCGCACCAGATGTCCGGGGGCATTCGCCAGCGCATCGTCATCGCCATGGCCATGATCCATAACCCCGACCTGATCATCGCCGACGAACCTACTACGGCGCTCGATGTGACTGTGCAGGCCCAGGTGCTCGACGCCCTGCGCATCGCGCGTGAAAAGACCAATGCCGCCATGCTGTTCATAACCCACGACCTGGCTCTGGTCGCCGGCATTGCCGACCGTGTCGCCGTCATGCGTGCCGGCAGGATCGTTGAGCAGCAGGATGTCTTCTCGCTCTTCTCCGCCCCGCGCGATCCCTACACCACCCGGCTATTGAGCCTGGCCCCGCGCCTCGGCGAGGCCGTCACCACCAATCCGGCGCAACCCGTTTCGACCTCGGCCCAGCCGCTTCTCACGGTTGAAAATCTCTCGCGCCAATTCCTGCGGCCACGCTCGCGCACAATCAAAGGGGGTGACCGCGTGGTGCACGCCCTGCGCAATGTGAGCTTTGACCTCAATGCGGGCGAAACGCTCGGCATTGTCGGCGAATCCGGCTCCGGCAAGACCACGATGCTCTCCACCATCCTTGGCCTGCACAAGCCCACCGCCGGTCGAGTGCTGTTCGAAGGCGTCGATCTCGGTCGGGCCAGCCCAGCCGCGCGCAGGGCAGCCAGTCGCTCCATGTCGGTGGTCTTCCAGGACCCCTATACGTCGCTCGATCCACGCATGACGGTGCGCGACCTGCTGCTCGAGCCGGCACAGATCCATGGTGCGACCAGCGATGTCGAAACCCGCGCCCGCGCCATGCTGGATCGTGTTCGTCTCCCGATGGCATCGCTCGACCGCTATCCGCATGAATTCTCCGGCGGACAGCGCCAACGCATAGCGATCGCCCGCTCGCTGATGCTCGATCCCAAGCTGGTCGTTCTGGACGAACCCGTCTCGGCGCTGGACGTCTCGATCCAACAGGACATCATTGCCTTGCTCGGCGAGCTCAAGCGCGACTTCGGCGTGGCCTACCTGCTGGTCGCGCACGACCTTGCCATCGTAGCCGAACTCAGCGACCGCATCGGCGTCATGCTGGGTGGCGAAATGGTCGAACTGGGTACGGCCGAACAGGTCGTTCACCGCCCCATCCATGCCTATACCCGCTCGCTGCTCGATGCCGTGCCGATCCCCGATCCCGTCATCGAACGCGACCGCCTGGCTCGGCGCGCCGCGGAGTTGATCTCCGCCTGACATTCAACACGAAGGAATTGCCATGACCATCAAACGCATACACGTCGGCCCACGCATGAGCGGCATCGTTATCAACGGGAACAACGTCCATCTCTCGGGCATGACTGCAGCAAAACGCGAGGGCCGCAGCGTCGCGGACCAGACCAGCGACATCCTCGCTCGCATCGACGAATTACTGGCCGATGCCGGCACCAGCAAGGAACACCTGGTCCAGGTAAATATCTGGCTGAGCGACATTGGCACTTTCGCCGAAATGAACGAGGTCTGGGACAAGTGGGTCATGCAAGGCCACACGCCCGCCCGAGCGACCGTCGAGGCGCGCCTGGCGCTGCCCGATATCAAGGTCGAGATTCAGGTCCTCGCCGCATTGCCGCAAAACTAGGAAAGCAGGGGGAGGCGTTGGCCGAGCTCGGAAGGCCGCGCCTTCCCGAAATGGCTGCACCTTGACCGGCGCGCAAAAGCAGGTCCGGGGCCAAGTCTGTCATCCGCGCTAGCGCCCCAGTTTGGATGCTGTAACGAACAGTCCCGGCGCCCATGAGGGCTTCTTCGCCCGGCGCCGGCATGTCGACAGTAGCATGAGTGGAGGCTTTCTCATTGCCCGACAGAGTCAATCTGCCTCGGCGCTGTCGTCCATGCTGGCATGACCAAGGCCCCGTCCTGCCTGTTCTTGCGCCGCCGTACTGAACAAAAATTGCGCAAGCCGGTCATTCTTTGATCAATTTGGCTAACCTTAAGAAAATACTTGCCAATCTTTACGCTCTCCAATTCAATCATTGCAGGAGAGTATGGCGTGAGCACATTCGATGAGATGACCCTGGGTGGTCAGGCAAGATCACCTTACCAAGATTACAAGGGCTGGTTCGACGCCCAGGACGTCGACTGGCTGAAGGAAAAATCGAGCGACGCCGAAAAAGTGTTCCGCCGCACCGGCATCACCTTTGCCGTCTATGGCGACGCCGAGGCGGCCGAACGGCTCATCCCCTTCGACATCGTCCCGCGCATCCTCTCGGGCAAGGAATGGCGCCGGCTGGTGCAGGGGATCGAACAGCGGGTGAGGGCGCTCAATGCCTTCCTCTACGACATCTACCACCGCCAGGAGATCGTCAAGGCCGGCCGGATCCCACGCGAGCTGATCGCCGGCAACAGGGCGTTCGTGCCCGAAATGATCGGTGTGCGCCCGCCCGGCGGTGTCTATACCCACATTATCGGCGTCGATATCGTGCGCACCGCCGAGGACGAATTCTACGTGCTCGAGGACAACGCCCGCACCCCGTCGGGCGTCTCCTACATGCTGGAGAACCGGGAAACCATGATGCAGCTCTTTCCCGAGCTGTTCGGCCGGATAAAGGTCCTTCCGGTCGAGAACTATCCCCAGCTCCTGCGTGAATCCCTCGCCAAGGTCAAGCCGACCGGCTGCGCCGGAGGCCCGACCATCGCAGTGCTGACGCCGGGCATCTTCAACTCCGCCTATTTCGAGCACGCTTTCCTGGCCGACCAGATGGGGGTCGAACTGGTCGAGGGGCAGGACCTGCGGGTGGTCGACGGCCGCGTCGCCATGCGCACCACGCAAGGGTACAAGACCATAGATGTGCTCTACCGCCGGGTCGACGACGATTTCCTCGATCCCCTGACCTTTTCGCCCGATTCCATCCTGGGCGTTCCCGGCATCATGGACGTCTACCGCGCCGGCAACGTCGCCATCGCCAACGCGCCGGGCACGGGAATCGCCGACGACAAGGCGATCTATTCCTACATGCCCGAGATCGTCGAGTTCTACACCGGCCGCAAGGCGATCCTCAATAACGTGCCCACCTGGCGGTGTTCGGAGCCCGACAGCCTCGCCTACGTGCTCGAACACCTTGAAGAGCTGGTGGTCAAGGAAGTCCACGGTTCGGGCGGCTACGGCATGCTGGTCGGCCCGGCGGCGTCGCGCAGGGAGCGCGAGGCGTTCGCCGAAAAGCTGCGCGCCCGTCCTTCCAACTATATCGCCCAGCCCACGCTTTCGCTTTCCAGTTGTCCGGTGTTCACCGAAAAGGGCCTGGCGCCGCGCCATGTGGATCTGCGCCCCTTCGTGCTGGTGTCCGACCGCATCCACATCGTTCCCGGCGGGCTCACCCGCGTGGCGCTCAAGGAAGGCTCGCTGGTGGTCAATTCCTCCCAGGGGGCGGCACCAAGGACACATGGGTGCTCGATGACTGAGGGGAAGCGCCCATGCTGCTAGGCCGGGCGGCCAACGGGCTCTATTGGATGAACCGCTATATCGAGCGCGCCGAGAACATGGCCCGGCTCGTCGATACCGGCCACAGGCTGGCGCTCACCCAGACCGGAACCGCCACGGACGAATGGATGTCGGTGATGACCAGCGCCGGCGTGCGCCAGGCGTTCGATGCGCGCAACCGTCCCTATGACGCGGCCGCCGTCGTCGATTTTCTCTTGCGCGATCCCGACAATCCCTCAAGCGTCATGACGTGCATGGAAACCGCGCGCATCAACGGGCGCCTGGTGCGCACCTCGCTGACCCGCGAGGTCTGGGAGAGCGTCAACGAAGCCTGGATGGCCCTGCGCCGCATCCTGGGGCAAAAGGTGGATGAACGCGAACTGCCCTGGGTGCTCGATGCCATCAAGCGCGAGACGGCACTGATCCGCGGCGCCTTCCATGGCACGATGCTACGCAACGAGATCTTCGATTTCGCCAAGCTGGGCACGCTGATGGAACGGGCCGACTCCACGGCGCGCATCCTCGACGTCAAATACTGGGTGCTGCTGCCCTCGGTAAGTTGGGTGGGCTCGACCTTCGACACCCATCAGTGGCAGACCATCCTGCGTTCGGTATCGGCCCAACGGTCGTTCCGCTGGAGCTATGAGGGCGAATACACCCCGGCCAACGTCGCCGACTACATCATCCTCAATCGCCGTATGCCCCGCTCGCTGGCCTATTGCCATTCGGGCATCTGCGACGCGCTGGGCTTTCTCGCCGAGGAATACGGCACGCGCCACACCAGCCACCAGATGGCCCAGAACATGCTTACAAAGCTCAGATCGGCGACCATCGCCGATATTTTCGAAGAGGGGCTGCACGAGTTCCTGACCGAATTCCTGCGCTCCAACGCCGCACTCGCCGACCAGATCGCGGTCGATTACCGGTTCTATTGAAGATGCGGCTCAGGATTTCCCATATCAGCGAATATTCCTACGACGCGCCGCTCTTCTACGCGCTCCAGCGCCTGCGGCTGGTGCCCAAATCTGGGCCTACTCAGACGGTGACCGAATGGTCGCTTTCGATCGAGGGCGCCCGCGAGGAGGTGCGCTATGACGACGCCTTCGACAACGATACGCGCCTGCTCAGCATCAATGACGAGCCCCATCGCATCATCGTTACTGCTTCGGGGGTGGTCGATACCGTCGACGCCAACGGTATTTTCGGTCCCCATCGCGGCCTCGCTCCGCTGTGGCTGTTCCGCCAGCCCACCGATCTCTCCCGGCCCGGCCAGGGCGTGGCGGCGCTCGCGGAGGTCGTGGGCGAGGGCGAGGGCGGCGAGATCGAAAGACTCCATGCCCTGATGGCTCTGGTGCGCGAGCGTGTCGCCTATACCGTGGGCGCCACCAACGCGGTCACCACCGCCGAGGAGGCGCTGGCCCAGGGGCAGGGTGTGTGCCAGGATCACGCCCATATCTTCATTTCCGCAGCCCGCCGGCTGGGCTTTGCTGCCCGCTACGTCAGCGGCTATCTGCGGCTGGACGGCGCGGATGAACAGACAGCCAGTCACGCCTGGGCCGAAGCCTATGTGGAGGGCCTGGGCTGGGCCGGGTTCGACAGCTCCAATGGCATCTCTCCCGATGAGCGCTATGTGCGCGTCGCTTGCGGGCGCGATTATCGCGATGCCATGCCCGTCATGGGGATCAGGCTGGGCCAGGCCGAGGAACGGCTTGCGGTCCGTATCACCGTCGAGCAGTAATCGTCTTCTGAATATCGCGAGTCGGGGCAAATTCAAGTGACCTATTGCGTAGGCCTCAAGATCGACACCGGCCTGGTCTTCATGTCCGACACCCGGACCAATGCCGGGGTCGACAACATTTCGACCTTTTCCAAAATGCGGACCTGGCAGGTGCCGGGCGGGCGCGTCATCGTGCTGCTCTCGGCCGGCAACCTCGCCACCACCCAGGCGGTGATCAGCCTGCTGGACGAGCGCACCAAGGCGGTCGAGGAGCGCGCGCCCTCGCTTCTGGCCACCCCATCGATGTTCCAAACCGCGCAGTTGGTGGGCGATACGCTCAAGGAGGTGATCCGCCAAGCTGCCCCCGCCGGCCAGAATGCCGACGCGTTCGGGGCGAGCTTCATCCTGGGCGGCCAGATCAGGGGCGGAGAGCCGCGCCTGTTCCTCGTCTATCCGGAAGGCAATTTCATCGAGGCGGGCGAAGACACGCCCTTTTTCCAGATAGGGGAGACCAAATACGGCAAGCCCATTCTGATCCGTGCCCATGAAAAGGGCCTGGGCTTTGCCGAAACGGTCAAGCTTTTGCTGGTGAGCTTCGATTCCACGGTCAAGGCCAACCTCTCTGTCGGCCTGCCGCTCGACCTCGCCTATTGCGAGCGCGACAGCTTCACCGTCGGCTACCGCAAGCGCATCGAGCAGGACGATCCCTATTTCCGTACGGTTTCCGAAGGCTGGTCGAGCGCGCTCAAATCCGCGATCAAGAGCCTGCCCGATTTCGAGCCCTGAGGGTGGTCTGGCACGGCGCGTGCTCTTCATGTCTCTGTTTTACGAGAAACAAACTGGCTTCGATCGCCTTAGCGGCATGGCATCATGGTGCTTGCCTTATGCGACATTCGAAGGGGATGGGGAGCAGGTCACCTGGAGCTCACCGAACCAGCCAAAAACGAAAAACCCCTCACCGTTTCCGGTGAAAGGTTTGAATTTCATTTCGACATCTAAGAGATCATACGTTTTTGGCAGACCTTGCAGCGACCTACTCTCCCAAGCCTTGAGACTTAGTACCATTGGCGCAGAGGAATTTGACGGTCGAGTTCGGGATGGGATCGGGTCTTGGGCTCCTCGCAAAAACCACAAGGTCAGCGAAAAACGTATGAGTGAATTCTGGTTTTTTGGTTCTGTATTGGTTTCAACCTCTCCCATGCAAGGAGGTTGAAACTGGTGTTTCTAACCGATCATTTCACAGTCTATGCGGACATAGATTAATGAGAACGATCAAGCCAATCGAGCTATTAGTACCGGTAAGCTTCACACATTGCTGCGCTTCCACACCCGGCCTATCGACGTGGTGGTCTTCCACGGCTCTCAAGGGAATACTAGTTTTGAAGGAGGCTTCCTGCTTAGATGCTTTCAGCAGTTATCCCGTCCGAACTTAGCTACCCTGCAATGCGGCTGGCGCCACAACAGGTCCACCAGAGGTTCGTCCAACCCGGTCCTCTCGTACTAGGGTCAGCTCTTCTCAATATTCCTACACCCACGGCAGATAGGGACCGAACTGTCTCACGACGTTCTAAACCCAGCTCACGTACCACTTTAAATGGCGAACAGCCATACCCTTGGGACCTGCTCCAGCCCCAGGATGTGATGAGCCGACATCGAGGTGCCAAACAATGCCGTCGATATGGACTCTTGGGCATTATCAGCCTGTTATCCCCAGCGTACCTTTTATTCGTTGAGCGATGGCCCTTCCACGCGGGACCACCGGATCACTATGACCGACTTTCGTCTCTGCTCGACTTGTCAGTCTCGCAGTCAGGCAGGCTTATGCCATTGCACTCGAGGAACGATTTCCGACCGTTCTGAGCCTACCATCGCGCGCCTCCGTTACTCTTTGGGAGGCGACCGCCCCAGTCAAACTACCCACCATACGCGGTCCCGGACACTGTTATGCCGCGGTTAGACATCTATGACGATAAGGGTGGTATCTCATCTTGCGGCTCCACAAGAACTGGCGTCCCTGCTTCAAAGCCTACCACCTATCCTGCACATGCCGACACAAATGCCAGCGTAAAGCTATAGTAAAGGTGCATGGGGTCTTTCCGTCTGACCGCAGGAACCCCGCATCTTCACGGGGAATTCAATTTCACTGAGTCTATACTGGAGACAGTGGGGAAGTCGTTACGCCATTCGTGCAGGTCGGAACTTACCCG
>NZ_JANQAJ010000009.1:512500-705289 GCF_024707105.1 Devosia ginsengisoli
AGAGAAACCGTCATGCCGCGCTGCTCAAGGCCACCGGCTTCGAAGACAGCCCGGCGCTGACGGTGCAATCGACCGACGGTGAAATCCCGCATGGGCGCGAGCTGAGCTTTGCCTGGCTGACCGGCACCGTGATGACCGGCCTGACCAGCGTGTTGTTGATGGGCGCGGCACTTTATGTCTCCTTTCAGGGCCAGGACACCTTCTCCACCGCCTATGAAGCCCTGCAGCTTTCGCGCCCGGAAACCGAGGCGCTGACCCCGACCGATCTTTCCGCCAAGTCGTCGCGCCTGCGCCCGGTCACCGCCACCCGCTCCGATCTCGAAGTCATCGAGGCCTCGATTCGCGAGACGGTCGATGGCCGCGACATGATCCGCAACCAGCCTTTCGTCCGCATCCGCGCCACGCTGGCCACCGCCCCGACCTCGCTGTCCGAGGGCGTTCCCGATTACGATCCGGTGGCCATTCTCAATGCCACCCAGCCGATTCCGGCAACGGCCAATATCGACGTCAACACCGATGTCTACGGTGCCGAAGTGGAAGGTGAAGTGGCCGTTCGTCTGGCCGCCATGCCGATGACCCTGGTGCCGCCGCGCGCCATTTCCGATCAGTCCGCGGCCGAATATGTGCGCAGCGTCGTGGAAGCCACCTTCTTCAGCGATAGCGCTCCCCCGACCCTGGCCTATGCCGCGCTCGGCCCCACGGTACGCGACCTGGGCCTGCTGCCGGGCAGCAACACGCTGGCCGGCGTCGCCGAAAACGTCACCGTCGTGCCCCAGACCACAAGGGCGGCCGATGCGGCCCTCGGCCGTTCGGAGCGCTTCCTCACCCTGCGCGAGGCATCGAGCCTCGATGACGTGCTGGGCAAGAACGGTTTCACCGCCAATCAGTCCGCCCTCGTGGCCGACGCCCTGCGCAATGTCCTGCGCAGCACGGATCTCGCGGCCCTTACCAGGTTGCGCATCCTCTATGGCCCGCTCAGCCACGAAGCGACGAGCCTGGTTCCCTATCGCCTGAGCCTTTATGTGCCGCGCAGCGATGGCAGCTACGAATACAAGGCCACCGTGGCCCTGACCGATACCGGTCAATATGTGCTCGGCATCGAGCCGGACTTCGTCGAATTCCCCGAGGGAGACACCGAAGAGGTCAATGTCGCCAACCTGCCCAGCGTCTATCGCTCCATCTGGGAAACCGGCCGCAAGCATGACCTGGACGATGCCACCATCGAGCGCATCATCGGCATGTATGCCTATGACATCGACATGACGAAGAAGATCGCGGCTGGCGATTCCATCGAGATTCTGGAAACCACCCCGGATGCCGAAGGTCGCACCGAGCTGCTCTATGTCAGCCTGACCCTGGGCAGCACGACGCGCCAGCTCTACCGTTTCGCCACCGCGGATGGCGTGATCGATTTCTATGATCCCGATGGCGAAACCGGCAAGCGCTTCCTCACCCGCCGGCCGCTCGAGGGTGGCGGCACGCTGCGCTCGCGCTTCGGCTATCGCGTCCATCCCATTTTCAAGACGCGCAAGCTGCATACCGGCGTCGATCTGGCCTCGCGTTCGGGCACGCCGATCTATGCCGCCGGCGACGGCGTGATCAAATATTACAAATGGCAATCGGGCTACGGCAACAAGGTCGAAATCCAGCACGTCAACGGCTACGAGACGGCCTATGGCCACATGTCGCGCTATGCCGATGGCCTGGGCGTCGGCAGCCATGTGCGCCAGGGCCAGATCATCGGCTATGTCGGCTCGACCGGCCAGTCGACCGGCCCGCACCTGCATTTCGAGATCAAGATCAACGGCAATCTGGTCGATCCGCTGAGCGTCAAGCTGCCCAAGGACAATGTCCTGCCCCAGCAATACGAGGCCCAGTTCGCCCAGACCATGGCCCAGATCAACGACCTCATGGCCCGCGACCCCGCGCCGGTCACCGTGGCCGACGTCAGCCACTAGAACTTGCGCTCCAGCGTCAGCCAGGCGACCACTGCCGAAACCACGCTGAGCGCCGCCGTGATATAGGCGACCGCTGCAAAAGCCGCATCGGTCGCCACCAGCCGCATGGCCTCTTCCTCGGCATTCAGCCCGTCGGTGACCACGCCGAAAAAGATCGGCAGTTCCGCCGCGCTATCAAGGTTCTGTTCGAATACCGAGGCGACCACCGCGCCCAGCAGGGCCACGGCCACCAGTCCCGCAACCCTGGCCACCGCATTGTTGACCCCAGAGGCGACGCCGGTATCGCTATCGTCCACCGACGTCATCACCGCCGCCGAGAGCGGCGACACCACCAGCCCCATGCCCAACCCCAGCAGCACGATCGAGGGCAGCACGGCCAGCCAGCATCGCGCAGTGGCGCCGTCAGGCCCAAAGCAGCAAAGGCTGCGGCCACCAGCAGGGAGCCCGCGGCAATCAACGGTGCGGGACCGAACCGGTCGGCCCACTTCCCGCTCAGCGACGACAGCAGCGTCAAACTGATCCCCAGGGGCAGCAGCACCAGCGATACCGTCGCCGGGGACTCTCCCCATCCGCCAATCATGGTCATGGGCAGGTAGAACATGGTGCCGCCAAGGGCGAAATAGAGCGCGAAGGTCAGCGCATTGGCGCCGGAAAAACCGATATTGGCGAAAAGCCCGAGGGGCAGCATCGGATGCGGGCTCCGTCCCTCCCAGACAATGAAGGCCGCGGCAAGGACCAGCCCTGCCCCGCACCACGCGATAGTGTGCGACAGCGGCGGCACGCTTTCGCTGCCATCCCCGGTCAATCCATAGGCGATGAGCATCAGCGCCAGCGTCGCCAGCACCGCCCCGATCACATCGAGCTTCCGCCCCACTTCGGGATGGTCCGGCGCCACGCGGAACCACAGCAAAGCCAGCGCCAGCAGGCCCAGCGGCAGGTTGATGGCAAAGACCAGCCGCCAGCTCCAGTCGCCCAGGGCCGTCAGCACGAAGCCGCCGATGATCGGCCCGCCGATCGTGGTCAGCGATGAGGCCGCCGCCCACATGCCGATGGCCTTGCCCCGTTCGGCGCGCGGATAGGCCTTGGCGATGATGGCGAGGCTCCCCGGCACCATGAAGGCCGCCCCGATCCCCTGGACCGCCCGCGCGATGACCAATACCAGCGGTGTCGGTGCCAGCGCACAGACGATGGAAGCCGCCACGAAGACCGCAATGCCCAGCCCGAACACATTGCGCAACCCGAACCGGTCGCCCGTTGCCCCACCCAGCAGGATCAGTGCCGAGAGAAACAGCAGATAGCCATTGCTCACCCATTGCGCATCGGCCAGCGTCGCCCCGAGATCGGCGCGAATGGCCGGAATGGCGATGGAAATCACCGAACCGTCGATGAAGCCCATGCTCGAGGCGAGAATGGCGGCGAGCAGCACGAAGCGCCGGCTCTGCGGCGAAGCGATATCCTGGGTCATGATGGGTCCAGAGGGGTTGCCCGGCGAGCCTATTCGCTCGCTACATAGACTGCCATCTCATTTCCGCCCGGCTCGCGGAAGTGAAACCGCCGTCCGCCCGGAAAGTCATATTGCGCCCGGGTGATCGAGCCGCCGGCGGCAAGTACCCGGCGCTCGGCGCCATCGAGGTCATCGGTGCGGATCACCGCCATGGTCGCGGCCACCTTGCCCTCGCTCTGGTCCACCCCACCATCGATGCCAGCGTTTTCCAGGCCATCGTAATCCGGCCCGTAGCTGGTAATGCCCCAGCCAAACGCCGCCCGGAAGAAAGCGCTCGTCGTCTGCCGGTTGCTGGACGGGAACTCCACATAGTCGATCTTGTCGGTCATCGCTTCACTCCAATGTTCTCTTTTTGTTCTAATCAATCATCATCGGCAGTGCAATCAAAAAGGCCGGTCCAGGGACCGGCCTTCGAGGAGGGGGTTACGCCGCGGCTTCGGCTTCCTTCTTGCCATCAGGCAGCAGCACGATGCCGTCATCATTGGCATCGACCACCACGTTGGAACCGTCGCTGACGCGGCCGGCCAGGATTTCCTCGGCCAGCTCGTCCTGCACTGTCCGCTGGATCACGCGCTTCAGCGGGCGGGCACCATAGGCGGGGTCATAGCCCTCATTGGCCAGCCATTCGCGCGCCCGCGGCGTCAGCTCGAGGCTGATATCGCGATCGCGCAGCAGATGCTGCAAGCGTCCGAACTGGATATCGACGATCGAACCCATATGCTCGCGGCCCAGCCGGTGGAACAGCAGGATTTCGTCGATCCGGTTGAGAAATTCCGGCCGGAAGGCTGCCTTGACCATGTCGAGCACCTTGCCGCGCACCAGCTCCACCGATTCCCCGTCCTTGAGCTCGACGAGATATTCGGCGCCCAGGTTGGAGGTCAGGATGATCACCGTATTGCGGAAATCGACCGTCCGCCCCTGCCCGTCGGTCAGCCGCCCGTCATCGAGCACCTGCAGCAGGACATTGAACACGTCCGGATGTGCCTTCTCGATCTCGTCGAACAGCACGACCTGATAGGGCCGGCGCCGCACCGCCTCGGTCAGCACCCCGCCTTCGTCATAGCCGACATAGCCCGGAGGCGCCCCGATCAGGCGGGCGACCGAGTGCTTCTCCATGAACTCGCTCATGTCGAGCCGCACCATGGCGGTTTCGTCATCGAACAGGAACTGGGCCACGCTCTTGGTCAGCTCGGTCTTGCCGACGCCGGTTGGCCCCAGAAACATGAACGAGCCGATCGGCCGGTTGGGGTCCTGCAGGCCAGCCCGCGAACGGCGCACCGCCTTTGCGACGGCAGCCACCGCTTCGGCCTGCCCGATGACGCGGGCGCCGAGCGAGGTTTCCATATGCAGCAGCTTTTCGCGCTCGCCTTCCAGCATGCGATCGACCGGAATGCCGGTCCAGCGGCTCACCACCTGGGCGATGTCGCTCGAATCGACGGTTTCCTTGGCCATGACCGGGTCGGGCTTGCCGTCGCCATCGGCGTCGTCAGCCGTCTTCAGTCGCTTTTCCAGATCGGGAATGACGCCATAGGCCAGCTCGCCCGCCTTGGCCAGGTCACCCTGGCGCTGCGCGATTTCGAGCTGGCTGCGCGCGGCATCAAGATCTTCCTTGATCCTGGTCGAGCCCTGCAACCGTTCCTTTTCCGCCAGCCACTTGGCCGAAAGCGCCTGGGCCTGCTCTTCGAGATCGGCCAGTTCGGTTTCGAGCCGCACCAGCCGCGTCTTGGAGCCTTCGTCCTCTTCCTTGCGCAGGGCTTCGCGCTCGATCTTGAGCTGCATGATGCGGCGATCGAGTTCGTCGAGAGCCTCCGGCTTGGAATCGACGGCCATGCGCAGGCGCGCCGCCGCCTCATCCATCAGGTCGATGGCCTTGTCTGGCAGGAAGCGGTCGGTGATGTAGCGGTTGGAAAGCGTTGCCGCGCTCACCAGCGCCGAATCCGAAATGCGGATGCCGTGATGCAGCTCGTATTTTTCCTTGAGGCCACGCAGAATCGAGATCGTGTCTTCCACGGTTGGCTCATCCACGAAGACCGGCTGGAAGCGCCGCGCCAAAGCCGCATCCTTCTCCACATGCTTGCGATATTCGTCGAGCGTCGTCGCGCCCACGCAGTGGAGTTCACCACGCGCCAAAGCAGGCTTCAGCAGGTTGGACGCATCCATGGCGCCATCGGCCTTGCCGGCGCCGACCAGGGTATGCATCTCGTCGATGAAGAGGATGATCTGACCTTCGGCCGCCGTCACTTCCGACAGCACGGATTTCAGCCGCTCCTCGAACTCGCCGCGATACTTCGCGCCGGCGATGAGTGCACCCATGTCGAGCGACAACAGGCTCTTGTTCTTGAGGCTCTCGGGCACGTCGCCATTGACGATGCGGATGGCCAGGCCCTCGGCAATGGCGGTCTTGCCCACCCCAGGCTCGCCGATGAGAACCGGGTTGTTCTTGGTCCGGCGGCTCAGCACCTGGATGGTGCGGCGGATTTCCTCGTCGCGGCCGATCACCGGGTCGAGCTTGCCTTCGCGCACATCCTTGGTCAGGTCGCGCGCATATTTCTTGAGCGCGTCATAGCTATTCTCGGCCGAGGCCGAATCGGCGGTGCGGCCTTTGCGGATGGCTTCGATGGCGGCGTTGAGCGTCTGCGGCGTCACGCCGGCCGAGCTCAGGATCTTGCCGGCATCGGTATCCTTTTCGACCACCAGAGCCAGCAGCAGGCGCTCGACGGTGACATAGGAATCACCTGCCTTCTGCGCCGCGCTTTCGGCCGTGTCGAAGACGCGTGCCAGTTCGCGGCTGAGATAAAGCTGCGAACCGTCGCCGGAAACGGAGGGGATCTTGGCCAGCGCAGCCTCGACAGCCGCCCGCGCCCCCTTGGGATCGCCCCCGGCGCGCTCGATCAGCCCATTGGCCATGCCCTGGTCGTCATCGAGCAGGACTTTCAGCAGGTGGATGGGCGCGAATTGCTGGTGCCCCTTGCCCAAGGCAATGGTCTGCGCGCTCTGGATGAAGCCTCGGGCCCGCTCGGTATATTTCTCGATATTCATTCAACTCTCCTTGTCTCGCCCGCTGCCCGGCCCATCAAGGCACCTGAACACGCGGCGGAAGCGTCGTCTGACAGAACGCCCGACACGCGGCACTGCTCCATCACGGACACTATATGGGGAGCATTTGACGAGGAAAAAGAGGGCTATGCATGGACGCGCCAACCGCCTGAAACTCACAGGCTGCCCAGCCGGCCGGCGCTTTTGAGCAGGGCGATCAGTTGAGGTTG
This sequence comes from Devosia ginsengisoli, assembly GCF_024707105.1. GTDB lineage: Bacteria > Pseudomonadota > Alphaproteobacteria > Rhizobiales > Devosiaceae > Devosia > Devosia ginsengisoli_A. The sequence continues at coordinate 519,229 of NZ_JANQAJ010000009.1, forward strand.
GCGGGCCGTCCCGGTTTTGGCCATGATCCGCGACAGATGACTGCGGACTGTCGGCATGGAAAGCCCCGCCTCCTCCGCGTAGCCAGCCGGCGTATCGCCCCTGGCCAAAGCCGTCGCCAGCCGCGCTTCGGCCGGGGTCAGGTCGAACAGTCCGGTCAGGATGCTGGCCGATGGCACCAGGTTCGATGCACGCACCGGCGAGGCGATGACCACCGCGCTGGCGCGATGAAAGATGTCCTGCGCGGCGCCGCGCAGCGGCAGCACATGGACCATGACCGGCTCGGTCGCATCCGTGCCGGCCACCGGGACACTGCGCACCAGCGGTTCGCTGTCGCCATTGGCCGTCGCCAGCGCCGCCTGCAGCAGCAGGTTGGCGGCGGGATCGGCCAGCGCGATGCGCCCATGCGCGGCGGCGCGGAACACGCCCTTGACGTCATCGAAGATCGCATTGACGCTGACCACCACCCCGGCCGGACTGACCGCCGCGGCCGGCAGGCCCACGCTCGCCAGGGCCGATAGCGTGACCTCGGTGCGCTCCAGCCCCAGCCGTGCCGACAGCAGGCTGGCCCGCGCCAGATGCGGATAGTAGACATTGAGCCGCTCGACGGCAGTGCTGTCGAAGGGCGTCTCGTCCGAGACCCGATCGACGTGAAACACCACGACCTCGCCGGTCGGCATGGCGATGATCGTGCCCATCTGGCTGGCAAAACCCATGCGCCTGAGCATGCCCCTATGGGGATCCCTGGCCAGCGCATCGGCGGGGAAATAGTCCTCCGCCACGACGAAGCCGGTGAAGGGGTGCTGCTGCCAGTAGCGGATATGCCAATCGGGCTCGGGCGTATTGGCCTCGACCAGCGAGCGCGTGACCTCGAAACTGGGTTCGAGGGCGGCGAAACTGACCGGCCTTTCGGCGTCGAACACCATCAGCGCGCCGGTGGGTGCTTCCACCAGGCGCCCTGCTTCCGCTATGGCGCGTTGCCAAAGCTCGGGCACGAAGGCCGCTTCGTAGATATCGTCAAGCAGGCGGTTATCGTTCGAAGACTGCAATATCCACCTACCCGGCAGATGGTCCATAAACGCAAAAGGCCGGGCATTGCTGCCCGGCCTTGAAACTTATTCGGCAGCGCTGCTGCCTGCCGTGAGGAATGCCGGCAATTCGCCGACATCGGGCTGTTCGGCCCCGGCGAGATCACCGCCATCACCACCCGCCGGACGGCGACGGCGCGGACGACGTTCGCGCGGCTTGCGGGCTTCGCCCTCGGCCTCGACCGGCTGCTCACCCACGGCTGCTTCGACCGCTTCGGCCGCCGCGACGGGCTGGACTTCTTCGCCGGCGGCCACCGGCTGCTGGCCCTCACCTTCAGGACGGAACCGCTCGCGGTTACGCTGGCGGTCGCGGCGATCACCGCGCTGCTGGCGCTCGCCATCCTGGCGCTGCTGACCCTGACCCTGCTCGCCTTCGCCGCCCTGTTCCTCGCCTTCAGCCTGCACATATTGCTGCTGCGGCGGAGGCTGGGGCGAAGAGAAGCGCGAGTTCATCTCGGGCATATCATCATCGTAATCGGCATCGTCCTGGCCATCCGGCCGCTGGCCGTTCTGGGCCTGCTGTGCGCTGGAGACGATGCGGAAATAGTGCTCGGCATGCTGGAGATAATTCTCCGCCATCACCGAATCGCCTGATGATTGGGCGTCACGGGCGAGCTGGAGATATTTCTCGGCGATATGGGCCGCGTTGCCGCGCACCTTCACGTCGGGTCCATTGCTCTCGAAATTGCGGGACAACGGATTGACGTGCTTGCGTCCGCCGTTGCGGCCACGCTGCCGGTTCTTGTTGTTCTGGTTGTTGGGTCTCATCTGGTCGCTTTATCTAACTCTAGAAAAATAAGCGTCACACTGCTGGCGGACCGGCATTTTGCCTGGTCGGGCCAATTCCGGAACAAAGCACACTAGGCTTCTCGAACCGGCTCTATCTGGCTTCATGAAGACCGAAACCGTCGGACGGCGCTCCGAACCTATCCCGCGTCGTTCCCGCCTCTGCCGGAACCGCGCTGCGCATCGCAGCCAATGAATTTGTCGGGTGGCTAGTCGCCGTGGCGCTCATGAAGCACCGTTGACAGCAAGGCCAAACTATAACGTTCGGGTCGTCTTTGCCAGCATTAATTGCGATTTTCACCGCGTCATGCAGGGAACTGTCCTACAGATGGTGCGCGCCCACCACACGATCAAGCCCATTGAGATCACGATGTACCGCCACATCCTCGAAGCCGGCTTCGAGGAACAATGCACTGACATCAGCGCCCTGCTCATGTCCGATCTCGACCAGAACCCAGCCCCCAGGCCTCAGCCAATGGGCGGCCTGGGCGGTGATGACCCTGTATGGGGCAAGGCCATCCGGCCCGCCATCAAGGGCCAGGCGCGGGTCGAAATCCCTGACCTCGGGTGCCAGCGTTTCGACGACGGCGGAGGTGATATAGGGCGGGTTGGAAACGATGAGGTCGAAAAGACCAGAAACAGCTTCCGGTGTGTGTGACTCCACCCCACCCTCAGTCCCTCCCCATCGAGGGGAGGGAGGCGCAAGCTGAGGGTTCCCGGCTCTTTCGCCTCCCTCCCCCTTGTGGGGAGGGATCGAGGGTGGGGGGTCTTCGAGAGAACCAAACCAATCGCCCTGCCGCAATTCAAGCCGCTCACCCACACCATGCCGCTCGGCATTGGCCTGTGCTGTCTCCAGCGCCAGTGCGCTCAAATCCACCGCCACCGCGCTCGCATCCGGCTGGTTGGCCAGCACCGCAATCGGGATGCAGCCGGTTCCGGTGCCCAGATCCAGCAGGCGCCCGCCTGCCGGCAACGCGCCCAGGGCCATATCGACCAGCAATTCCGTCTCCGGCCGCGGCTCCAGCGTGGCGGCATTGAGCGTGAAACCCAGCCCGTAGAATTCCCGCTCGCCGATGATCCGCGCCACCGACTCCCCGGTCATGCGCCGTTGCAGCAGTTCGGCCACGCGCGCCGCGGCATGGCCATCCACAGGGTCATTCTCCCGCAATGCCAGGTCCAGTGCGCTCAATCCCAGTGCATGTCCGGTGAGCAATTTGGCATCGAGCGCCGCGCTTTCGAAGCCGAGCCGCCCCAGCACATCGCGCCAGCCGCGCCAGAGGGCGCCGATATGGGGCGCCTGGCTCAGTTGCCCGTCTCCATCGCCGCCAGTTGTTCGGCCTGGCTGGTGGTGATCAGGGCCTCGATCAACTCATCCAGCGCTTCGCCCGATATCACCTTGTCGAGCTTGTAGAGGGTGAGGTTGATGCGGTGGTCGGTCACCCGCCCCTGCGGGAAATTGTAGGTACGGATGCGCTCGGAGCGGTCGCCCGACCCCACCTGCCCCTTGCGCTCGGCGGAACGGGCGCTGTCACGTTCCTCGCGCTGCATCTCGTAAAGCCGCGAACGCAGCACCAGCATGGCCTGCGCCCGGTTCTGGTGCTGGCTCTTCATCGCCGAGGTCACCACCAGCCCGGAGGGAATATGGGTGATGCGCACCGCCGAATCGGTGGTGTTGACGTGCTGGCCACCGGCGCCCGAGGCACGCATCGTATCGATACGGATATCCTCGTTGCGGATTTCGATGTCGATGTCTTCCACTTCCGGCAACACCGCCACGGTCGCCGCCGAAGTATGGATGCGGCCCGAGCCTTCGGTTTCCGGCACGCGCTGCACCCGGTGCACGCCGCTCTCGAACTTCATGCGGGCATAGACGCCCTTGCCGCTCACATTGGCGATGATTTCCTTGAAGCCGCCCATTTCGCCGGGGCTTTCCTCCATCACGGTGACCTTCCAGCCGTGATTGGCGGCATAGCGCTCATACATGCGGAACAGGTCGCCGGCGAACAAAGCCGCCTCGTCGCCGCCGGTGCCGCCGCGGATTTCGAGGATGATCGATCGCTCGTCGGCCTCGTCCCTGGGTAGCAGCAGGACGCGGATGGACTGGAACAGCGTCTCGATCTTCTCGTCGAGCTCGGCGATCTCCGCCTCGGCCATTTCGGCCATGTCCTTGTCGCCGCTCTTGAGCAGGTCCTCGGCCTCCGCCCGGTCGCTCAGTGCCTTGTTATAGGCCCGGATCTCCCCGACGATCGGCGCCAGCTCGGCATGTTCCTTGGAAAACTTGACGAACTCGTCCGGCCCGGCGCCGCCCGAAAGCGCCGCCTCGACATACTGGAACCGCGTCTCAAGCGCGTCGAGCTTGTCCTGGGGAAGAGATGGCATCTTTGTTCTTTCGCACCGCGCTGGTCACTACCACGATGTCATCCCGGCGCAGGCCGGGATCCATCTCGAGATAGCAAAGCGGCCGCGAGGTCGACATGCAGTGCACGAAACCGGCACCTCAGGATGGGCCCCGGCTTTCGCCGGGGTGACACCGTGCGTGTAATGGCCATAGCGCGCAACATCAAGCGCCGGAGGCGCTTGGAGTTGCGTCAGGCATCAAGCAACTCAAACCGGCAGGTTCTGCTTCTCGATCCATTCCTGCAGCAACTGCCGAATGGTCACCCCATTGGCGCCATCGCTCAGCGCGGCGCCGACCGATTGCTGGATCGGCTTGAGATCGAGGTTCAGCACCAGTTCCTTGATCGGCCCGATCGAGGCCGGGCCCATGGAAAGCCGGGTCATGCCCACTGCCATCAGGGCGAGCGCTTCCAGCGGTTTCCCCGCCAGCTCGCCGCACATGGTGATCGGAATATTGTAGCGCCGCGCCGCATCCACCACCATGCGGATGGCCCGGAGCCGCGGCATGCCGATGGGATCGTAATTGGTGGCAACGCGCGGATTGGCCCGGTCCGATGCCGTCAAAAACTGCACCAGGTCATTGCTGCCGATGGAAACGAAATCGGCCTCGGGCAGCAACTGGTCGAGTTCGAACAGCAGCGAGGGCACTTCCACCATCACGCCCAGTTCCAGCCGGCTCGGCAGGGGTTTGCCCTGCCGTCGCAGCCGCTCGACTTCCTTCTGCACCACCATCTTGGTCTGGGTGAATTCGAAGGTCTCGGTGACCATCGGCACCAGGATCTTGAGCGGCCTTCCATTGGCCGCCAGCAGCAAGGCCCTGATCTGCGTGCGCAGCAGGCCCGGCCGCTCCAGCCCCAGCCGGATCGAGCGGAAGCCCATGGCCGGGTTTTCCTCGGTCATCGAACGCTGATAGGGCAGCACCTTGTCACCGCCGATATCGAGCAGACGAAACACCACCGGCCGGTCGCCGGCAATCTCCATGGCTTCGGCATAAAGTTCCTGCTGCTCCTGCAGGCGCGGGAGCTTGGATGCGATCATGAACTGCAATTCGGTGCGGAACAGCCCAACGCCCGAAGCCCCGGTATCGTCGAGCATGGGCAGGTCGGCGACCAGGCCCGAATTGTGCAGCAGCGTGATGTCGACGCCATCCCTGGTGATGCTCGGTCTGTCCTTGAGCGCGGCGTAATGCGCCCGGCGCCGGGCCGAAACGCGCACCTTGTCGACATAGGCCTGCTCGATATCCGGCGTCGGCCGCAGATGCACCACCCCGCTCGGTCCATCGAGAATGATGTCGTCGCCGGTTTCGCTCATCGAGACGATGGACTGCGCCTGCCCCACCGCCACGATGCCGAGCGAACGCGCGACAATAGCCACATGCGCCGTCGTGCCGCCTTCTTCCAGCACCACGCCGCGCAGCTTCTTGCGGTCATATTCCAGCAGTTCCGCCGGCCCCATATTGCGGGCCACCAGAATGGCATTGTCCGGCAGCGCCTTGCGCGCCAGCGCCTGCCCGTCTCCGGTCAATACGCGCAGCAGCCGGTTGGCCAGATCGTCCAGGTCATGCAGCCGGTCGCGGATATAGGGATCGGTCTGGCGCAGCATGCGGGCGCGGGTATCGTTCTGCACCCGCTCCACCGCCGCTTCCGCCGAAAGCCCGTTATCGATCGCCTCGGTCAGCCGGTTCACCCAGCCGCGGTCATTGGCGAACATGCGGTAGGTTTCAAGGATTTCGCGGTGATCGGTGCCGCCCACCATGTCGCCATGGTCGAGCATGGCGTCGATGGAGACGCGCATCTTTTCCAGCGCCGTCTCCAGCCGCACCTTTTCGGCATCGGTATCTTCGGCGATGAAATTGGACACCACGACACGCGGGTCGTGCAGCACCACAGTGCCCAGCGCAATTCCGTCGGTAAAGCTGACGCCGTTGAACATGCGAGGACGCCTGAGATCGATATCGGAACCAGGCTTGATCAGATTGTCGAAGTCGCTGGTGGCGATCATCTCGGCCAGGATTGTGGCCGTTGTCAGCATGGCTTCGGTTTCGTCCTCGCCATAATGGCGGCGCTCGGCATTCTGCACCACCAGGACACCCAGCGTCTGGCCGGCGCGCAGCACCGGCACGCCCAGGAAGGCATTGTATTTTTCTTCGCCGGTTTCGGGGCGATAGACGAAGCCGGGATGGCTGGGGGCATTTTCGAGGCTGAGCGGTTCGGCTTCGGCCGCGATGAGGCCGACCAGGCCTTCGCCCAGCCGCAGCGTCGTCATATGCACGGATTCAGCGGCCAAGCCCCGGGAGGCAAACAGTTCCAGCGCGCCGTCGTCGCGCAGCACGTAGAACGAGCACACATCGGCGCGCATGTTATCGGCGATGAGGCCGACAATCTTGTCGAGCCGCTCCTGCGAAGCCAGCGGCTCCGCCATTGTCTCACGTAACTGCCGCAGCAGCACTCTCGGGCCGCCGATGCTCGTGACCATACCCCTTTAGACGGCCGCCACAGCCGCCCCCTTTCCTGAGGAGCGACCAGGACCGTCAGAGCGATCCTAGGCGTCCTTCTTGTCCAACCCGTAATAAGTATGGAGAGCGCGAACCGCAAGCTCAGCATATTGCTCATCGATCAACACCGAGGTCTTGATTTCCGATGTGGTGATCAGCTGTATGTTGATGCCCTTGTCGGCCAGCGCCTTGAACATCGAGCTCGCAACGCCCGCATGGCTGCGCATGCCTACGCCCACGACCGATACCTTTGCCCCGCCCTTGGAGCCGGAAAGCCGCGCATATTCGATGCGGTCACCGGCATTCTGCAGCGTCTTGACCGCCTTGTCATATTCGCTGTCGGGCACCGTGAAGGTGATGTCGGTGGTGGCGCCATCGTCGGCGATATTCTGCACGATCATGTCGACGATGATGCCCTGATCGGCCAGCGTACCGAAAATGGCCGCCGCCACGCCCGGATTGTCCTTGACGTCGCGCAGGGTGATCTTGGCCTCGGCCTTGGCGAGCGTCACGCCCGAAACGATCTGCTTTTCCACGATCTCATCCTCATCGCAAACCAGTGTGCCGGGCACGCCCGGCGTCCCGTCGGGCGCCACCTGCGGCGCATCGGGATCATCGAAACTCGAGCGTACCAGCAGCGGCACTTTATAGGCCATTGCCATCTCGACCGAACGGATCATCAGCACCTTGGCACCGAGCGAGGCCATTTCCAGCATTTCCTCGAAGGAAATCCGGGTCAGCCGCTGCGCCTTGGGCACGATGCGCGGATCGGTGGTGTAGACGCCGTCCACATCGGTATAGATATCGCAGCGGTCGGCCTTGACCGCCGCCGCCACCGCCACCGCCGACGTGTCCGAACCGCCGCGGCCCAAAGTCGTCACCCGGCCATTGGGGGAAATGCCCTGGAAGCCGGTGATGACAGGCACCCAGCCATCCTCGAGCCGCTTGTTGAGCTCGGTCGGATCGATCTCGGTGATCCGCGCCGCGCCATGCGCGCCATCGGTCCGGATCGGCACCTGCCAGCCCGAAAAAGACCGCGACTGGATGCCCATCTCGCTGAGCACGATGGCCATCAGCCCGGCCGTCACCTGCTCGCCCGAAGCCACCACGGCGTCATATTCGCGCGCGTCATGCATCGGGCTGGCTTCATTGACCCAGCCGACCAGTTCATTGGTCTTGCCCGACATGGCCGAAACCACGACGATAACCTCGTGGCCGGCATCGACCTCGCGCTTCACATGGCGCGCGGCCTGGCGGATACGCTCGACACTGGCAACTGACGTGCCACCGAACTTGACGACGATACGGGCCAATTTCTTCCCCGGAACCCCGCCGAACCCGGCGGTACGCTTCTCTTGCGCGCTGCCATGCCATAAAGGCGACATGGGATCAACTCTTACTCCACCACGGCGTCATTCCCGCGCAGGCGGGAATCCATTCTTCCGCCCGCTGGCCGACAATAGTAAGAGTGGATTCCCGCCTGCGCGGGAATGACCCCATGGTTGTTGAACCGCCGGAGCCGTGCCATGACCGCTACCACCATCAACGATGCCGAAATCGCCAAATTCACCGCGATGGCCGAGGAATGGTGGGACCCCAAGGGCAAGTTCAGGCCGCTGCACAAGTTCAATCCGGTGCGGCTGGGCTATATCCGCGAGCACCTGCTGGCTCATTTCGGCCGCGACGGGTCGGCCATGCGGCCTTTCGAGGGCCTTGATATTCTCGATGTCGGCTGCGGCGGTGGGCTGCTCTGCGAGCCGCTGGCCCGGCTCGGCGCCGATGTCACCGGCATCGACGCCGCCGAACGCAATATCGCCATTGCCCGCATTCACGCCGAAAAATCGGGCCTGGCCATCGACTACCGCGCCACATCAAGCGAAGCCCTGGCCGCCGAAGGCGCGCAATATGACATGGTGCTCAACATGGAAGTGGTGGAGCATGTCGACAATGTGCCGCTCTACATGAAGAGCTGCGCTGACCTGGTGAAGCCCGGTGGGCTGGCTTTGACCGCCACGCTGAATCGGACGCTCCGCGCCCGGGCCTTTGCCGTGTTCGCTGCCGAACACATCCTGCGCTGGCTGCCGGTCGGCACGCATGACTGGAACAAGTTCCTGACGCCGGACGAGATCAAGACACTGCTGACCCGCAATGGCCTGCGCGTCATCGGCGAGACCGGCGTGGTGTTCCACCCGCTGGGCGACGAATGGCGCCGCTCGCGCGACATGGGCATCAACTACATGGTCATGGCCGAACGGCCCGCTGCCTAGCGCGCCTTCCGCCTCAGCCAACCGGCCCGCTCCTCGGGCGAAAAATGCTCGATGGCATAGCGCAGGGCGGTGCGCGGCATGGTCGCGGCATGCCGTTCCAGGAACGCCTCGACAAGCGGCTTGTCATGCATGGCGACCGTACGCAGCATGCCGCCGACCACCTTGTTGATGAGGTCCTGCGGATCATCGACCAGTATTTCGGCGATGGCCATGATGTCGTCGAACTGGCGCAGCCGGATGAATGCCATGGTGGCGAACATGGCCGTTCGCCTCTCCCACAGCGTGTCCGAGCGGGCCAATTCGTAAAGCACGGCGCGATCCTTGTCGCGCAGCCAGGCACCCAGCACCTGTGGTGCGCCGAGATCGACCAGGTCCCAATTGTTGATCCGGTCATGCCGACGCAGATAGAGCGCGGCCAGTTCTCCTCGCCGCGCCTCGCTGGTTTTCTTCAACCCATATTGCTTGGCCATGATCGAGACGGCGCCGGCCCGCGCCTCGTGGATGTCGCTTTCCAACAGCTTCTCGATCTCGTCTGGTGCCATGGCGACAAACTGCTTGGCGAGCTGGAACACTGTGCCCATGCGCACGCCGATGAAACGGTCGCCCTCGCCATATTCGCCCCTGCCGGATTTGAAATAGCGCCCGATCTTTTCCAGCTCGATATCGGACTGGTTGTCCCACAGCGCAGCGATGAAGGCTTCGGCATTCGGTTCGCTCATGCCCGCAGGCTGCGGGGATCGCAACGCCCCGTCAAGCCAGATCGGCAACCGCAAATCCACCGTCAGTACCGTACGGTACGGTACGCATTTTGATTGATCCGGTTCTGGAATGGGTCTAAGAAAGATCAACCGCGCTTGTGCAACAGGCGCAATGACTTCCGAGGATATCGCCATGCCAGCCTATCGTTCCCGCACCACTACCCATGGCCGCAACATGGCCGGCGCGCGTGGCCTCTGGCGCGCGACGGGCATGAAGGACGGCGATTTCGGCAAGCCGATCATTGCCGTGGTCAACAGCTTCACCCAGTTCGTGCCCGGCCACGTCCACCTCAAGGATCTCGGCCAGCTCGTGGCCCGCGAGATCGAGGTGGCCGGCGGCGTCGCCAAGGAATTCAACACCATCGCGGTCGATGACGGCATCGCCATGGGCCATGACGGCATGCTCTATTCGCTGCCGTCGCGCGATATCATCGCGGACTCGGTCGAGTACATGGTCAACGCCCACTGCGCCGACGCCATGGTCTGCATTTCTAACTGCGACAAGATCACCCCCGGCATGCTGAATGCCGCCATGCGCATCAATATCCCTGTCGTCTTCGTTTCCGGCGGCCCGATGGAAGCCGGCAAGGCCATGCTCAAGGGCAAGCTGCAGGCGCTGGACCTGGTCGATGCCATGGTGATGGCCGCGGACGATCATTATTCCGACGCCGAAGTGCAGGCCGTGGAAGAAGCCGCCTGCCCCACCTGCGGCTCCTGCTCGGGCATGTTCACCGCCAATTCCATGAACTGCCTCACCGAGGCGCTCGGCCTCAGCCTGCCCGGCAACGGCTCGACCCTCGCCACCCATTCCGATCGCAAGCGCCTGTTCCAGGAAGCCGGCCACCTGATCGTCGACCTGGCCCGCCGCTATTACGAGCAGGACGACGCGTCGGTCCTGCCGCGCTCCATCGCCACCAAGGCCGCTTTCGAAAATGCCATGAGCCTCGATATCGCCATGGGCGGCTCGACTAATACGGTGCTGCATATCCTGGCAGCCGCCTATGAAGGCGGCGTCGATTTCACCATGGACGATATCGACAAGCTGAGCCGCAAGGTGCCTGTTCTCTCCAAGGTCGCGCCGGCCAAGGCCGACGTGCATATGGAAGACGTGCATCGCGCCGGCGGCATCATGGCCATTCTCGGCCAGCTCGACCGCGCGGGCCTGATCAATCGCAAGGAACATACCATCCATTCTGCCACGATGGGCGATGCCTTGGATAAGTGGGATATCTCCCGCACCAATTCGGAAGCCGTGCGCCAATTCTTCATGGCCGCCCCCGGCGGCGTGCGCACGACACAGGCCTTTTCGCAGTCCAACCGCTGGGCCGAACTCGACCTCGACCGCCAGAACGGCGTGATCCGTTCGGCTGAAACCCCCTTCTCCAAGGATGGGGGCCTGGCCGTGCTCAAGGGTAATATCGCCATCGACGGCTGCATCGTGAAGACGGCGGGCGTTGATGAATCCATCCTCAAATTCACCGGCCCGGCGCGCGTCTTCGAGAGCCAGGACGCCACGGTCAAGGCCATTCTCTCCAACGAGATCAAGGAAGGCGACGTGCTCGTCATCCGCTATGAAGGCCCGCGCGGCGGCCCCGGCATGCAGGAAATGCTCTATCCGACGAGCTATCTGAAGTCGAAGGGCCTCGGCAAAGCCTGTGCCCTGCTGACCGACGGCCGCTTCTCCGGCGGCACGTCTGGCCTCTCCATCGGCCATGTCTCGCCGGAAGCGGCTGAAGGCGGCACGATCGGGCTGGTGCGCGAGGGCGACACGATCGAGATCGACATCCCCAACCGCTCAATCACCCTGCTGGTGAGCGACGATGAACTGACCCAGCGCCGGCATGACCAGGACGCGTTGGGCTGGAAGCCGGCCCATCCGCGCAAGCGCAATGTGACCACGGCTCTGAAGGCCTATGCGGCCTTTGCGACATCAGCGGCGCGGGGTGCGGTGCGGGATACCGAGGCGATCGACAAGCTCTGGAACTGAGCCACGGTAAGAAAGAGTATCTCTCGGCTGCGCTCTGCGACAATCGCGTGACAACCACCGCGCCCGGTGCTACATGCCCGCCCAGCCACCCGGTCTTCTGCCAAGAGGGCTGGTCTGGTCAGGTTCGATAGCGGGGATTCCACCCTCCCTATCGAACCGACCCTAATCTCTCAGCCCTTGCGACCGATCCGATCCAGCGTGGCGAAATCGTCATCGCTGAGCTTGATCGCGGCTGCCGCCACATTCTCTTCGAGATGCTTGACCTTGCCGGTGCCCGGAATAGGCAGCATGACCGGGCTGCGCTTCAGCATCCAGGCCAGCGCCAATTGGCTGGCCGAGGCGCCATGCTTGTCCATGATCGCCTTGAATTCGGCGCTGGTCGATTCCAGGTTTCCGCCATCGATCGGCCGCCACGGAATGAAGCCGATGCCATTGGCTTCGCAGTAATCCAGCACGTCCTCGGCGCGGCGATTGACCAGGTTGTACATGTTCTGGACGGTCGTCACCTTGAAGTACTTGCTGGCTTCCTTGATATCATCCACGCTGACCTCGCTGAGGCCGACATGGCGGATCAGCCCATCCTGCTGCATCTGCGTGATGGCGCCGAACTGGTCGGCCCGCGGCGTCTGGCTTTCGATGCGGTGCAACTGCCAGAGATCGATCACGTCGAGCTTGAGGCGGCGCAGGCTCTGGATGGCGCCCTGGCGCAGGAATTCCGGCCGGCCGAGCTGGTGCCATTCATCCGGCCCGGTGCGGGTCAGCCCGCTCTTGGTGGCGATAACAGTGCCCTTCGAATAGGGCGCCAGCACCTCCCCGATCAGCTCTTCGCTGACATAGGGGCCATAGCTTTCGGCCGTATCGACAAAATCCACATTGAGCTCGGGCAGGCGGCGCAACGTCGCCCTGGCTTCCTCGACATTGTCCGGCGGCCCCCAGATGCCCCTGCCGGTAATGCGCATGGCGCCGAAACCCAGGCGGTTGACCTTCAGGTCGCCACCAATGGCAAACGTGCCCGAAAGGGCTGCGTCGAGTGTGGTCATCTTGATATCTCCGTTTGGTCGCGCCGGGAGTGGCGCTCGGAAGGGGGACCAGCAGACCTCATCCTGAGCGTGTCGAAGGACGAGGCTGTGGCAATGTCGGTGCAGCGACCTCGTGGTTCGACAGGCTCACCATGAGGTCTATGGAAAATCAGTTGTCGTCGGCAATGTCCGGCAGCGGCAGGAACTCCACGCCGTCATCGAGCAGGCCGGCGACCTCGTCGCGCGTGGCTTCGCCATAGATGCCGCGGGCTTCGGCTTCCTCGAAATGGATCTTGCGGGCTTCTTCAGCGAATTTGTCGCCGACATAATCGGCTTCGCTGGTGACCTTCTGCCGATAGGCGCGGACCATCTCGCGGAACTTGACCGCATCGGGATGGGCCGAGCTCAGCGAAACCTTCTCGCCATCGGTCCGCGCCACCGATGGCGCCATCGGTGCCTTCTCGATTGCCCCATCGCCGCAGACGGCACAGGTTACGATACCGCGCGCCTGCTGGTCATCGAACGCGGCGGCGCTCTTGAACCAGGCGTCGTAGCGATGGCCCTTGGAGCAATGGAGGGAATACTGGATCACGGCAAACGTCTCTGGGGCCTGACGGCCCGGTTGGTTGAACAAGGATATAGGGCGATCGGCTAAGGCTGCAACGCCCCGGGCAGGGCAAAGTTTCGCGCATTGGCCAAGGCGGGGATGCGCTGGCGTGCGTCGGCGACCTGTTCGGGAGCAATCTCTGCCAGCAGCACGCCGGGCGCGTCATGATCGAGCTCGGCGACGATCCGCCCCCAGGGATCGATGATGAGGGAATGGCCATAAGTCGCCCGGCCATTCGGATGCTGGCCACCCTGCGCCGCCGCGATGACCCAGGAGCCGGTCTCGATGGCCCGCGCCCGCAGCAGTACATGCCAATGCGCCTGCCCCGTCGGCACGGTAAAGGCGGCCGGCACGGCGATCAGGTTCGCTCCGGCATTGGCCAAAGCATTGTAAAGCCTGGGAAAGCGCATGTCGTAACAGATGGACATGCCCAGCGTGAACGAGCCCAGATCGGCCGTCACCGCCACATCGCCACCGGCATAGGTGGCGCTTTCGCGGTAGGCATTGAGCCCGGCAATATCGGCATCGAACAGGTGGATCTTGTCATAGGTCGCGACCTGTCGCCCATCCGGTCCGAACAGCACGGACCGGTTGGCGAAGCGCCCGTCGGGCAGCGGCACGGCCAGCGAGCCGATATGGATATGCATGCCATGCTGCCTTGCCAGTTCGCCCACCCGCGCCAATTGCGGATGGCCCTCGAACGGGGCGGCGGTGCTGCGCAACTGGTCCCGGTTTTCCGGGAAGATCATGGTGACTTCGGGTGTCAGCGCGTAGGACGCGCCGGCAGAGGCCGCCTCGGCCAGCATGGGCTCGAGCGCGGCGAGATTGGCCTCGGGATCGAGCCCCGACCGCATCTGGATGGCAGCGACTTTCATGAGTTTACCGAGCCAGCAGCGGATCGAGACCGCCGCGGCGGTCCAGCGCCGCCATATCGTCATAGCCCCCGATATGGGCGTCATCGATGAAAATCTGCGGCACCGTGCGGCGGCCATGGGCGCGCTCGGTCATGGCCTCCCGCACGTCGGGATCGAGCGCGCTGATCTCGGTATAGTCTACACCCTTGTCTGCCAGCAGCGACTTGGCGGCATGGCAATAGGGACAGGTCGGCGTGGTGTAGATCTCGATCTTGGCCATCAAAATTTCTCCAATGGGAACAAGGTATTTATCCCTTATATGGGCAAGTCCGCCCCAATGACAACGCGAGCGAAGGTCACGACGTCGACAGCCTCGACCCCGGCCTTGCGCAGGCTGCGCGTCAGTGCCTTGACGGTGGCGCCGGTAGTATAGACATCGTCCACCAGAACCACGCGCCGCCCTCCGAGGCGCAGGGCAATATCGGGATGGGTGGCGAAGGCTCCGGCGACATTGCGCTGCCGGCCACTGCCGCTCAGGCCCACCTGCTGGCGGGTGCGCCGGGTGCGCTGCACCAGCGACGGATCGACCTTGAGCCTGGTGAGGCGCCCCAGGGCCTGGGCCAGTTCGGCCGACTGGTTGAAGCGCCGGTCGCGCTGCCGCGCCGGATGCAGCGGCACCGGCACGAGGACCGGATTATCGGCCCAGAGCTCATGCCCGGCCCCGGCCATCAGCCGGGCGCAGAAGCGCGCCAGTTCAGGCCGGTCGCCATATTTGAGGCGCGAGACCAGGGTCGCCGCGACCGGGCCATAGATCACCGCCGCGCGCGCCCGGCCGAAAGGCGGCGGATCGGCCAGCGCTTCGGCCGAGAGCATTCCGGGGCCGAGCGAGGCGGCAAAGGGCAGGCCAAGCACCGGGCAGAGCGGCGCGGTGATGGGACGCAACCCATTGAAGCAATTGGAACAAAGCGTATTCGGTGTCGCTGTCGGCACCTCGCAGTTGAGGCAGACCGGTGGATAGGCCAGGTCGAGCACCAGGCTGCCCAGATGCCTGATGCCGCCGACAATGTGCCGGTGCCACACCCCGCTTTTGACAAGCCCCTCGACGCTCTCCATAAGGCGCATAGTGTCACACCGCCGTCAGGCCGCAAGACCATCATGAGCCAGCCGCCCGCCATTTTCGACACCGCCCTGATCGCCCGCCATCTGGCGCGGCGGAAGCAGGCGGGCGATTTTGTCACCGATCTGGTGCTCGACGATCTCCAAGACCGGCTCGGCGCACTGCTCCGCGAATTTCCCAAGGCGGCCATTATCGGCCCCGACGTGGATAAGTTGCCGCGTTTCGGCCAGACGGCCAGTTCCCGTTTCTCCTTTCAGCGCCATGCCGCCTTCGGGGGCGATGATGACATGCCCGCGCTGGACGGGGATAACTTCAACCTCATCGTTTCGCTGCTGCACCTGCAGGCGATCAATGACGTACCGGGCTATCTGGCCCGGCTGCGGGCGAGGTTGGCGCCCGACGGACTGCTGATGATCGCGGCTCTGGGTGGGGAAACACTGACCGAATTGCGCGAGGCCTTTATGGCAGCCGATGCCCAGGTTTTCGGCGGCGCTTCGGCCCGGGTGGCGCCGATGATCCAGGTACGCGATGCTGGCGGATTGCTGCAGCGGGCGGGGCTGGCCCTACCCGTAGCCGATGTCGAAACCCATGTGGTGCGCTACGCCAATCCCCTCGCCTTGATGAGTGAAATCAAGGCCTTGGGGGCCTCCAACCCGCTTGCCGACCGGTCGCGCCGGCTGGCGACCCCGGCGCTGCTGGCCGCGGCCATGCAGGCCTATGCCGAGCGCGACAGCGACCCCGATGGCCGCATCCGCGCCACGCTGGAAATCATCTGGCTCTCCGGCTGGGCTCCGCATGAAAGCCAGCAGCAGCCGCTCAAGCCCGGCAGCGCCACGACGCGGCTGGGCGATGTGCTCGGAAAAGCCTGACATGGACCAATTGGCCGGCCATGTGCTGATCGTTTCGGGCTCGCCCGGCTCGGGCAAGACCACGGTAGCCGAGGCACTGGCGCGCCGGCCTGGCACGCCCAAGGTGCATCTCCATAGCGACGACTTCTGGGGCTATATCAAGCATGGTCATATCGACCCCTGGTTGCCCGAAGCTGCCGACCAGAACCGCATGGTCATGGAGATCGCCGCTGGGGTGGCGGCGCTCTATGCCCGCAATGGCTATCTCACTGTTCTGGATGGCGTTATCGGCCCGTGGTCGCTGCCGCCATTCCGGACGCTCGATGTGCCGGTGCATTACATCGTGCTACGCGTGCCGGTGGAGCAGGCCGTGGCGCGCTGCCAGGCACGGGGTGGCGATTCCCTGACCGATCCTGCTGTCGTCGCCAACCTGCATGGCCAGTTTGCCGACCTTGGCGACCGCGAAACCCATATGCTGCAGGTCGACGGGCTGGACCGCGAGGGCACGTTGGCGGCGCTGCTGGAAGCGGTGCAGAACCGTGATTTCCGGTTGGCCTGAGCGGGTAGCGACCCACCCGAATACGTTAACGGACTGTTAGCATCGACGCGTTGGACGTGTGAATTTGCGATGATGCTTTTCGGCGCGCAACACCCCAAACAAAAAGGGCCGGTGTTGCCACCGGCCCTTTCAGTTCTCTGGAGCCAAACCGCCTTACGCGGCGGCTTCCTCGTCAGTTTCGGCGGCGTCGGCCTTGGTGCGCTTGGGCGACTTGGCCAGGTTCTTTTCGATGAGCTGCACGGCCTCGGTCAGCGTCAGCTTGTTGACGGCACCGATCTCGCGGCTCATGCGATCCATCGCCTGCTCGAACAGCTGGCGTTCCGAATAGGACTGCTCGGGCTGCTCTTCGGAGCGATAGAGATCGCGCACGACTTCGGAAATGGCGATCAGATCGCCCGAATTGATCTTGGCTTCGTATTCCTGGGCACGGCGCGACCACATGGTGCGCTTGACGCGGGCCCGGCCAGTGACCGTGGTCAGCGCCTGCGTGACCAGATCTTCCTCGGCCAGCTTGCGCATGCCGACAGACTTGATCTTGGCGACGGGCACGCGGAGGGTCAGCTTGTCCTGTTCGAAGCTGATGACGAACAACTCAAGGGTCAGGCCGGCGACTTCCTGTTCTTCGATCGAGACGATCACACCAACGCCATGCGCCGGATAGACGACATACTCGCCCGTCTTGAACCCAAGCCGTGTCTGTACCTTCTTGGCTACCATATTCATGGAACTCCTTGTTGACGCCCCAAATGGACAGTTCCCTGCGGGAAGGACCGTCCATTCCTACTCTTTGTTACTGGCATCCCGAGTGGACGCCGCGCGCAGCAAATAACCCCATGGCCATCCGGTTCCGCTTTCCCGGAGGGTCAAGTCATCCGACAATGTTGTCAAAAAAATCGTGCCTTAAGGCACGGGCTGGGTGACGGGCTCAACTGCATCTGAAGAGACCATAGCACAAAATTTCAGCAAAATCAAAAACTACGAATCAGGTCGAATTTCGCTGCCGCGCAATAGGGCGGGGATGTGGCTGGGACATATGCCCCGCACTTGGCACAGCTTGCCCACAGGCTGTCCACACCTTGTCCCGGCGGTATCGGGGCGTCAGTGCGGCCCGGGCATTGCATGTCCACAAGTGGTCAAGCCCGAGGGTGACGATCGCGTGCGGGGCGACCGCGGTGGACCGGACAGGCAGGATTGAAGCTCAGTCCCCTTCGCCGGGGGCCTCGGAGAAATACTTCTCGAGCTTGCCCTCTTCGCCGTCCTTTTCCTTGGCTTCGGGCAGCGGATCGCGGCGCTCGGTCAGGTTGGGCCACATCGAGGCGAATTTGGTGTTGAGGGCCAGCCATTCATCGAGCCCCGACTCGGTATCGGGCTTGATGGCTTCGGCCGGGCATTCGGGTTCACACACGCCGCAGTCGATACACTCGTCGGGGTGGATCACCAGCATGTTCTCGCCCTCGTAGAAACAGTCCACGGGGCACACTTCCACGCAGTCGGTATACTTGCAGGCAATGCAATTGTCGGTGACGATATAGGTCATATCGGGGCGGCAGTCCGGCAGGTCTCAACGGGTCCGGTGCTAAACCGTTTTCCGCAGCGCCGCAAGGCTGCCGGGGCGCACCTTTTGGCGCAGGGGAGCGCCAAAAGGGAACACTGTTGCGCTAGCGGCCGGGCTGGTGGCGAAACACCACGTCTTCGGGGTCCTGCTTGGGTGCAGCAGGGTCGCGCACCGCACCCAGCCGTTCGGCCACGGCGATGGAGCGGACATTGCCCGCATCGCAATAGCTGACCAGCGTGGTCAGTCCGCCGCTGGCGAAGGCCCAGTCGCGCAGCGCCTGCGCCGCCTCGATTGCATAGCCCTGGCCTTCATGGCCATCATAGAGCAGCCAGCCCAGCTCCTTTTCGGGAAAGAGCGGCCCGTGATTGATGCCGACCTGGCCGACGCACTGGCCGGTCTCGGTGAGGTCGATCATCAGCGCGCCATGGCCGAACAGGTGCCAGAGCGCCACGTCGTGGCAGAACAGGCCCCAGGCCGCAAATGTATCGAAGGGGCCGCCCATATGGATGGAGCGCGGCGAGGCCATCAATGCTGCATAGGCCGGGAAATCGGCATAGGCGGATGGCCGGAGGGTGAGCCGGGGCGTGGTGAGCGTTGGGATGGTCATGCTTTTCTCTTAACCCTCCCCATCACAAATCGTCACCCTCGGGCTTGACCCGAGGGCTCTGTACTTACCGAAAGCTCAGCAAGTGAAACACCCTCGGGTCAAGCCCGAGGGTGACGATCCAGTTTATGCGGGCAGCGTGGATCACTCCTCATCCCCGCCCTTGAGCCGATCCGTCTCTCGCCGCTGTTTCTTGGTCGGGCGCCCTGCCCCGTCGTCGCGTGGCGCGATGGCGGCGTCATAGGGGGATTGGTCGGCCTTGGGCAGAGCGGGCGGGGAGAGGTCTTCGTACAATCCCTGCGCCTCGGTGGCCGGGCCGCGCCGCGTGCCGCAATCCACTATGCGCCAGACGACGATCCGGCCGTGCAGGCTCATGGTCAGCACATCGCCCGCCCCGACCTTGTGGTCGGAACGGGTGCTGCGTTCGGAATTGACTCTGACAGCGCCGGTCTCGATGAGCTTTTGCGCCAGCGTGCGCGACTTGAGGGCGCGCGAGAAGAACAGGAACCTGTCGAGCCTTTCCTTGCGGAGGGGTTCGGAGGTTTCCGCCAAGGCCTACTCTGCCTTGCGGTCGCGCAGGGCCGCCAGCTTGGCGAAGGGGCTGTCCGGATCGAAGGTCTTTTCGCGCTTCTCTTCGCGCGGACGCTCGAAGCGCGCGCGGTCGCCCTTCTGGTCGTCGGGCCGCCTGTTGTCATTGCGGCCCTTGCCCTCGAATTTGAGCTTCGGATTGAGATGACGGGCCTTGGACAGGTCCTGCACCTCGCCTTCGGGGCGGCGCTTGGCCGGCTGGCGCTGCCGGTCGGGGCGAGCCTGCTGGCCTTCGCCTTCGGGGCGGCGGCGATGCTCGTGCCGGCCGCGATCCGGACGCTTGCCGGCCGGGGACCAGACCTCGTCGAATTCGGGCTCGGCGGGCGCTGCCGGTTCGGCAGCCTCGGGCACTACCTCAACAGACGTGGCCGGCTCGGCAGCAGCTTCGGGCGCAGCCTCGACAATGGTCGTGGCGGGGATATCGGCTTCCACGACCGCAGCGGCATCGGACACGGCCTCGACGGGGGCCGCATCCACCGGATCGGTGGTAGCAGGATTTTCGGCCAGCACTTCTTCCAGCGCCGGAGCTTCGGCCGTGGCGTCCGCCGCGACGGCAGGGGCCGGAACCTTGGGTGTGCGTTTGACGCGGTAGCCGAGCGAATTGAGGATCGAGGCGAAATCCTCGCCCGAGCAGCCCAGGAGCGACGTCATTTCCACGGTGACGCGGAAGCCATTGCCCTCGGCTGCGCCAGCCGGCAGTTCGCCCTGATGACGGCTCGGATCGAGCGCGATCAGCGGGCGGATGATATCGGCCAGGCGCTCGAGGATATCGACGCGCACGGCGCGCTTGCCGGCCACCTTGAAGCCGGCGATCTCGTAGAGCCGCGTATCGACCTCGGGATCGACCACGAAGCTGGTGCGGCCGCTGAGCACGATATGGGGGATGTCGGTGACGCCAGCCTGGCGCACGCCGCCATTCTTGAGCGCGAAGAGAATCAGCGCCAGCTCGCGCGGGGCGGGCTTGAGCGACAGCGGCAGATAGATGTGATAGGCGCCGAACTTGATGCCCAGCTTGCGCATCTTGCCGCGCACATCCTGGTCGAGCCCCTTGACCTCGTCGGCCACCAGCGGCCGCGGGAGGAGACCGAGATGTTCGAACAACTGGAAGGCAATGCCGCGGGCGGCCCCTTCCAGATCGGCCGGCGCTTCCAGCGCCATGACGCCTTCGAGCACGGTATTGATATGGTGGCGCAGCCACAGGCTGAGCCGGTCCTGCACGCGTTCGAGATCGGGGCCGGTAAGACTCTCATCGGCCAGGATCAGGATGCGCGGACGATAGAGCGCATCGCCCTCGACCAGTTCGGCGACGATATCGCCCTTCCAGCGCAGGCGGCCATCGGTGGCCAGCACGAATTCCTCGTTCGGCGCACCCGCCAGGCGGTCGGCGCGATTGTGGATTTCGGGCGCCACGACCTGATCAGCGGCCGAGCGCAGGCCCTTGATGTCGGCATCGCCGTCATTAGCGCGCCAAGGTGAAGCGGAAGCCTTCGAGCGTGCCGATAAGATGGCCTTCCAGCCGAACTTCGCCTTGGCTATTGATCTCGGGAGATACCATACGTTTGTCTTTCAGATGACGCAGCAGGACGCTGGTGCGCCGGTCGACGAATCTCTGGGTAAGCCGCTCATGCAGCGCATCACTCAGGCGATCCTCAATGTCTCGGGTCTTTTCGCGCCAATGTGAAGGGTCTGCAAGCCAGTTTTTGCGGTTCGCGACGAAGGTCCAAGTCCGTATCTGCCTGATCCGGTTGCTCAAAGTATCGATGTCGCCACTGGCATTGTCGCAAAAGCGCACCTGCTCGGCAATCCAGTCCTCGTTGACCTTGCCGCGCTTGACTAAGTCCGAGTAAATTCGCGTGACGATTTCGCCATGATTGGCCGGCGAAATGCCCTGATAATCAGGGATCTGGCAGCATTCCCACAACAGCCGCGCCCCATCGAGGCCGCGCGCCAATTGCCCGGCTTCATTGCGGGCCACGAACTCCAGCGCATGCTGGTCGGTGGCAACGGGAACCCGCGTCAGGCTGCGGTGTTCGGGGACCATTTCAAGGCTGTCGCGCAAGGCATTGATGGATGAGAAATCCAGCCGATTGTTGCGCCATTGCAGCACTTTGATGGGCTCGAAGTCGTGCGTTTCGAGCGCCACGACCATTTCCTCGTCAAACCCTTCGGTGCCGCCAGTGACGCCGAACGTGCCATTTCGCGCATGACGCCCGGCCCGCCCGGCGATCTGGCCGAGTTCGGCCGCGGTCAGCGGACGGCTGGTATGGCCGTCGAACTTGCTGTCATCGGCAAAGGCGACGTGGTGGATATCGAGATTGAGCCCCATGCCGATCGCATCGGTGGCGACGAGGAAATCCACATCGCCATTCTGGTAAAGCTCGACCTGGGCATTGCGGGTGCGCGGGCTGAGCGCGCCCATGACCACGGCGGCGCCGCCCCGCTCGCGGCGGATCAGTTCGGCAATGGCATAGACCTGCCGCGCCGAGAAGGCGACGATGGCCGAGCGGGCCGGCTGGCGCGAGATTTTCTTGCTGCCCGAATAGGTGAGCTGGGAAAAGCGCGGTCGGTCGACAATGTCGGCATGGGGCAGCAGCTTGCGGATGACCGGGGCCATGGTGGCCGCGCCGAGCAGCAGGGTTTCGCTGGTGCCGCGGGCATTGAGGATGCGGTCGGTAAAGACGTGGCCGCGGTCGAAGTCGATGGCGACCTGGATTTCATCGATGGCCACGCAGTCGACCCTGATATCGGTCGGCATGGCTTCGACGGTGCAGACCCAGTAGCGCGGCTTGGCCGGCACGATGCGCTCTTCGCCGGTGACCAGCGCCACCGCCTGCTCGCCGACCCGCTCGACGCAGCGCTGATAGACCTCACGGGCCAATAGCCGAAGCGGCAGGCCGATCATCCCCGATGGATGGGCCAGCATGCGCTCGATGGCAAAATAGGTCTTGCCGGTATTGGTGGGGCCAAGAATCGCCTTGACCGATTGGGGGGCGCGAAAGTCATTTCCGGCAATGTAGGGGGTCAGCGTGACACTTGCGAGGGCCGCCATGCATTGTCCCGGGAAAGGACAGGCTCTGCGATGGTTTTGTCACAATGTTTAACACACGGAACAGGACAGGAACGAAACAGCACCGAATCGGCGCGATCAGGTGAATCCCGCTTCGTTCTCCACCAAGTCTGGTGGGTGCCGCGGGGAAAGGCCACTAGACGCCGCGGCTTTGGCCGGGAAATCGGCCCGACAGTCCCCAAACCGTTCAGCTTCGTTGCGAAAGGGTAAAGTCACCCTGCGAATCGGGCATTCGTGAACGACGGGTAAACGCTTGTTTTGCAAAGATTTTTGGCAAGTTTATGACGATGATGCGGCGGAGCGGGGCGCCCTCGGGCGCAAATTGAGGAAGGCGGTGCTTGACCGTATCGGGATGGGACAAGGCTGCTG
The DNA here is from genome assembly GCF_024707105.1 of Devosia ginsengisoli. Classification (GTDB taxonomy): domain Bacteria; phylum Pseudomonadota; class Alphaproteobacteria; order Rhizobiales; family Devosiaceae; genus Devosia; species Devosia ginsengisoli_A. Next base: position 542,191 of record NZ_JANQAJ010000009.1, read on the forward strand.
ACGGGGTCTGTCAGGGTGAGCGGCGCAGAAAGCTCCCTCCTGCACGATAGAATCGAGTCCGCCATGTCCCAGTTCGACCCAGCCACCCTGCCCGCTCCGCTGGCCGCCTATTTTGCCGCTACGGATCACCGCGATACCGCCAGCCTCTTCGCCCCCGGCGCCGTGGTGCGCGACGAGGGTGAAACCCTCACCACCGTTGCCGCCATCGCCGCCTGGCTGGACCGGGTCGAGACCCGGTATCACCCTCGTTACGTGGTCGAGGCAGCCGAGACGACAGGCGATCGAACCATCGTGACCTTCGTGGTCTCGGGCACCTTCCCCGGCAGCCCGGCAACATTGCGCCAGGCCTTCGTGGTGGGAGACGGGCTTATCCGCTGGCTGGAGACTCTGTAGGCATTCCCAAACCGGCACACAAAACCCGGTGCGGCGGCAATGCCATTCATACCCGAACCAAACCGGGAACGAACGGGGACAGAATCGGGCGAGAGCCCGGAATGCGGCTTTGTTCACGGCCATATCTGGTGTGCGGAAAGCGCCGGAGCCACTACGGCCGTGGCATGCCGGGTGCCGGGCGGCGAATTGGCCCGAAACGGCTTCATCTTGGTGATCAAAGGGTAAATTTCGGGCTTTTCCGGCCGAATCTCACCGGAACCTTGCGCGAACATTTTTCGCCCGCGCGGCGGCGTTAACGCCTGCCGGCCCATGCCCCGCCGCTTTGGCCGAGCGATCTTGAGGAAAAAGCGTTTGACCGTCCCGCCGCGGGACAAGGCGCCTAGAAGCGCATATTGGTGAGCACCATGGAGAGATCACCCATATTGGTGCCCAGCAGCACGCGATAGGGGATGAAGTAGCCGGTTTCGCCCAGCGGGGCATACCAGATGATGATGCGGTCGCTGTCGGCCAGGTAGTTGGTGATATCGGAACTGCTGAAATGGCCCGAGACCGGGTCGTAATCCACCGTGCAGAGCACGACGGGACCCTGATAGCCGGTGCGCGCCGAGGTCGCCTGGTCCTCGCCGGCATAGCTCATGGCGATGTTGAAGCGCTCGACGCCGGTAAAGATATTGGCCTTGCGCTGGCAGAGGCTCTTGTCCAGCCCATTGCCCTTGAGCACGAAGGCGGAGAGGAAATCGCCCACTCCGGTCAGGTGGCGTCGCTCCAGCGGCACGCGGTCGTAATTGTCGATGATGGGCGGGGTGACCTTGAAGGCCGAGACGTCGCGCCCGGCAAAGGACACATCGACCGTGAACGTCTCGCCATTGGCGCGGGTTTCGAGATCGAATTCCTCGGACTGCAGCGCCGCACCCGACGAGCGCCCTTCCGAGGTGGCCTTGGCGGTGCCGCTGGCCACCAGCGTGCCCAGCCCCGCCACATTGGCCGACAGATCGAGCCGGTAATGGCTGCCGCTGTCTTCCAGATCGACCTTCATGGCCGCAATATTGATGCCGCCCAGCGTCAATATATAGCTGGCCGTGGCATCGACCTCGGCCGCGCCGGCCGGGTGGCTGAGCAATACCGCCAGGGCGGCCAAAGGAGCGAGCGGACGGACGAGACGGAACTGGATCAAGACAACAAGTTCTCTGCAATGGGCGGGACGCGAATCAGCATCAATGTCAAAACTGCCTGCGTGATATGGCCCATGCAAGGCGCTCGGCTTGACGCAGAGGCCCCTTTTCTCTAAAGAACCGCCAGATTTCATGACAATCGAGGCCCGTCGCGGGATTTCCCGCCACGCAGGACCTTTACACAAATAGGATATCTCCCAAATGGCACGTCGCTGCGAACTCACCGGCAAGGGCGTTATGGTTGGCAACAACGTTTCGCACGCCCTCAACCGCACCCGCCGCCGCTTTCTCCCCAACCTGCTGAACGTGACCCTGCTTTCGGACGCGCTCAACCGCGGCATCAAGCTGCGCGTTTCGGCTGCCGCCCTGCGCACGGTCGAGCATCGCGGGGGCCTGGACGCCTTCCTGCTCAAGCAGAGCGACGACACGCTGTCCCCGCTCGCCCAGGGCATCAAGAAGGAAATTCGCGCCGCCCTCGCCGTCTGAGCGATCGGCCGATAGACGATTTAGCCGCGTGGGGTCATGCTCCGCGCGGTTTTGTTTTTGGGGGCATAGGCCACAGCGTTCGCGCTTGTGGCCGCACCCCACCCTCAATCCCTCCCCATCAAGGGGAGGGAAGCGCAAGTTGCAATGCCTGTGTTCATCGCCTCCCTCCCCCTTGTGGGGAGGGAATGAGGGTGGGGGTACTGCGTTCGGTAAGTGAAGAGCCCTCGGGTCAAGCCCGAGGGTGACGTTCAGTGGATGGGGTGATACCTGTCCATAATCCAGCGCCCCGGTCTTATGCCGGATCGCGCTTACATAGAGGTGCATTCTGATGCTTGCTCGTTTCCTGGCGGCTGTTGCCGCCATGGTCGCGGTTGTCGCCGCGTCCAATTTCCTGGTGCAATACCCCGTCGCGGCCCAGCTCGGGCCGATCAATCTCGGTGACATCCTCACCTGGGGCGCCTTCACCTATCCGGTGGCGTTCCTCGTGACCGACCTCACCAACCGTGCCTTCGGCCCGGCCAAGGCCCGCCTCGTCGTGGTCGCCGGCTTCGCCGTCGCGGTGGTGCTCTCGATCTATCTCGCCACGCCGCGCATCGCCATCGCCTCGGGCACGGCGTTCCTCGTCGCGCAGTTCCTCGACATCTCCATCTTCCACCGGCTGCGCCACGGCGCCTGGTGGCAGGCGCCGATGTTCTCCTCGCTGGTCAGTTCGGCCCTCGACACGATGATCTTCTTCTCGCTGGCCATGGCCCCGGCCTTTGCCGGCATCGACGGCTTTTTCGGCATGGACGATTCCTCGCTGGCCTTCCCGGCGCCGCTGCTGGGCGTGGGCCCGGAGGTGCAGCTCTGGGTATCGCTTGGGCTGGGGGACTTCCTGGTCAAGCTCGCGCTCGCCGTGATCCTGCTGGCGCCATACAAGACGCTGCGGGGATGGCTGGCCGGGCGGAATGCGGTGGCGGCTTAGGGGCAACCCCTTCCCTTCTCCCCTCGTGGGAGAAGGTGCCCGAAGGGCGGATGAGGGGGCTACAGCGCTATCCGCCTACATTTAAGCATGGGATGGCGCAGCACCCCTCACCCTCGAAAATCCTCTGAACGAGGATTTTCTATCCCTCTCCCTCAAGGGGAGAGGGGGTGGATGCGGAACTATTCCGGCAGTGCAAACTCCAGCAGCAATGTCCGCTGCCAGTCGTTGAAATTGTTGTCCGAGCCGATGAGGATGCGCAGCTCGCCATCGGGGGCGGTGTGGACGGCGACCGATTCCATATTGTCGATGCTGCCGCCGGTGGCCGAGAGCAGCAATTCGCCCGCCATGATGGTGTTCGGCCGCACCTCGGCGGCGGGGACGCGGCGCAGGTTCATCACGAAGCTCAGCATGGAAACGCCGCGCTCGAGCACCAGCAGGTCGCCATTGGGCAGAAAGGCACAGTCGGTGGGGTTCACCACCGGGCTGTTCTGGTAGCCGATGGGACCCTTGTCGTTCTGGCCGAGCAGCCAGCCGCGGTGATTGCCGTCCTCATCCAGCGCTTCTTCGGTCAGCAACAGCGTCGAACCCGCAATGGGCGAGGCCGGCGGGGCGATGCAGAGCGATTCGAGGCTTTCATTGGTGCGCAGGTCGGTCAGCCAGTCGGGAATGGCCACTTCGCGCGCCGGGCCGCCCGGCAGACCGTCGGTCAGCGCGAAATCGGCCACCCGCGTCAGGTTCTCGAAACCGACGCGCACCGCCACCGGCTCGCCATTGCGATAGACGGTATCGACGCTTTCGGCATCCTTGGCATATTGGCGCGGCAGCAGGTCGCCCCTGGAATTGCGCATCGGCTCGATCCAGGTGCCGATAAAGCCGAACAGGCGCCCCGCATCGTCATAGGCCAGTTGCCCGGAGACGAAATTGCCGCGGTCGCTGACAAAGGTCGCCTGCTGGTCCGGCCCGGTCATGGTGAGGCTGGAGAGGCCCCCGAATGTGTCATCCTGGCTGACCAGGGCGATGCCGCCACGAAAGATCAGGCTGTCGACCTTCTGGTCGATGCCGGCATCCTTGAACTGGGTGATCGGGCTGGCGCTGACGCTCACCTCGACGGCCATGGCGGGAAGGCTCCCCGCCAGCATCGCCGCTGTCATGGCGACGCGCCACAGGGTCATCCCCGCCCTCGCCTGCGCGACTGGGCCGGCATTTCCTCGTCGAACAGGGCGGCCAGCTCATCGGTGAGCGCGCCGGCCAGCTCCTCGGCATCGAGCAGCGTCACGGCGCGACGATAATAGCGCGTCACGTCATGCCCGATGCCCACGGCCACAAGCTGGATAGGCGAGCGCGTCTCGATATCCTCGATCACCTGGCGCAGATGGGCTTCGAGATAATTGCCGGCATTGACGCTCTGGGTGGAGTCGTCCACCGGCGCACCGTCGGAAATCACCATCAGGATGCGGCGGGCTTCCGGCCGCGCCATCAGGCGCTTGCGCGCCCATTCGAGCGCCTCGCCATCGATATTTTCCTTGAGCAGGCCCTCGCGCATCATCAGCCCGAGATTGCGCCGCGCATGGCGCCACGGCTCATCGGCGGCCTTGTAGATGATGTGGCGCACGTCATTGACGCGGCCCGGATTGGCCGGGCGATTGGCTTCGAGCCAGGCTTCGCGGCTCTTGCCGCCCTTCCAGGCGCGGGTGGTGAAGCCGAGGATTTCGACCTTCACGCCGCAGCGCTCCAGCGTGCGCGCGAGAATATCGCCACAGATCGCCGCGATGGTGATCGGGCGACCGCGCATGGAGCCGGAATTGTCGATCAGCAGCGTCACCACAGTGTCGCGGAAATCGGTGTCGTTCTCGACCTTGAAGGACAAGGCCTGCATCGGATCGGTGACCACGCGGGTGAGGCGCGCCGTATCCAGCAGGCCTTCCTCGAGGTCGAATTGCCAGCTCCGATTCTGCTTGGCCATCAGGCGCCGCTGCAGCTTGTTGGCCAGCCGGGCCACGGCGCCGGCCAGGTTTTCGAGCTGCTTGTCGAGCAGGCCCCGCAACTGGTCCAGCTCGTCGGGCGGGCACAATTCGGCCGCCTTGACGATCTCGTCAAACTTGGTGGTGAAGATCTTGTAGTTGAACTGGTTGGAGAGCTGGTTGCCGCCATCCTTGGCCGGGGGCGGCATGGGCGCGTCTTCACCGGCTTCGGCGGCCGCGTCCTCGTCGGTATCGGCCATGTCCGATTCCATGCCCTCGACATCGCCGGTCTCTTCGCTCTCGCCGGCCTGCTCGTCCTGCTGGCTGTCCTGGCTGTCGTTCTCGCCCTCGCCCTGTTCGGGCGACTTGTCGGAGCTATCGCCCTGTTCGGGGTCCTGGTTTTCGCTCTCTTCCTCGTCGGAGGCGTCAGGGTCGTCCAGTTCGCTTTCGGGCACGAGATTGAGGTCGCGCAGCAGCGCCTTGGCCGCCTTGGAAAACTCGTCCTGGCTTTCGTAGCGGGTCAGCAGGTCATCGAGCGACTTGCCGCCCTTGTCCTCGATCTCCTTGCGCCACAGATCGACCAGAGCATGGCCCGAAGGCGGCACCGGCACACCGGCGAGCTTTTCGCGCAGTAGCAGCCCCAAAGCCTCGGCAATGGGGGCATCACCCTTGTTGTCGACTTCGGCGAAATTGGCGCGGAACAGGCGATCTTCCAGCATCTCGCCGATATTGCCGACCATGCCGGGCATGCGCACGCAGCCCAGGGCCTCGACGCGGGCCTGTTCCAGCGCGTCGAAAGCGGCGCGGGCCACGGGGTCGATGGGCGAGCGCTTGCGATGGGTATCGGGATCGTGGCTGGCCAGCCGCATGGCCATGGCGTCGCCCTGCCCGCGGGCAATGGCGATGTCGCGGCGGGTCGGCAGGCGCGGCAGATTGGCCAGACGCGCCTTGTCCGAAGTCAGCAGCGGCCGGTCGGAGGTGAAGGTCACTTCCAGCTCGGGCTTGGCCCCGATGGCGCGCACCGTCGCACCCATGGCCGATTTGAAGACCTGGGTCTGGTCGGGCTTGTTGGCTTTGCTGCGCGGTGGTTGTGCCATGATATCGGTGCCACGACCTCGTGGTTCCCGGTGCGCAACTTGCGCACCTGAACAGGCTCACCATGAGGTCTACTTTTGCATCGCAGAATTCACAGTAGGCCTCACCCTGAGCCTGTCGAAGGGCGAGGCCGTGGCTTTGATCAGGCCGTCACGGCCAGATTGGCCGAGCTTTCCGGCAGATCTTCGCCGAACACGCGCTGGTAGAACTCGGCCACCACGGGGCGTTCGAGTTCGTCGCACTTGTTGAGGAAGGTCAGACGGAAGGCAAAGCCGACATCGCCGCCGAAAATGGCGGTGTTTTCGGCCCAGGTGATGACGGTACGCGGGCTCATGACAGTGCTGAGGTCGCCATTGATGAAGGCCGAGCGCGTCAGGTCCGCCAGGCGCACCATATTGGCGATCAGCTTCTTGCCCTTGTCATTCTCGCCATAGCTTTTGTTCTTGGCCAGAACGATGCCGACTTCCTTGTCATGCGGCAGGTAGTTGAGCGTGGTGACCAGGCTCCAGCGGTCCATCTGACCCTGGTTGATCTGCTGGGTGCCGTGATAGAGGCCCGACGTATCGCCCAGACCGATCGTGTTGGTGGTCGAGAACAGGCGGAAGGCCGGATGCGGCACGATCACGCGGTTCTGGTCGAGCAGGGTCAGCCGGCCCGCCACTTCCAGCACGCGCTGGATCACGAACATCACGTCAGGACGGCCGGCATCATATTCGTCGAAGACCAGCGCGACATTGTTCTGCACCGCCCAGGGCAGGATGCCGTCGCGGAATTCGGTGACCTGCTTGCCATCCTTGAGCACGATCGCGTCCTTGCCGACGAGATCGATACGGCTGACATGGCTGTCGAGATTGACGCGGACCAGCGGCCAGTTGAGCCTGGCGGCCACTTGTTCAATATGCGTGGATTTGCCCGTGCCGTGATAGCCCTGCACCATGACGCGGCGATTGAAGGCGAAGCCTGCCAGAATGGCCAGCGTGGTGTTGCGGTCGAACAGGTAATCGGGATCGACCGGCGGGACATGGCCGCTGGCCTCGCGATAACCCATCACCTTCATGTCCGTATCGATGCCGAACAGCTCCCTTGCCGAATATTCGGTGTCGGGCAGATTGGTATACTCAGTCATGACGTGGCTCTTGGCGGAAAGATTTCAGGCAGGAAGTCGCGGGCTCTATAGCAGCATTGTGACGGTGACGGTAGGCATTGCCGCGCATAAGTCACTTGGCGGCACGCCCTCGTGGCACGATCACTTCGCCACAAACCCGGTCTTCTTCAGATGGGCATAGGCCGCGATGATGGTGCGCAGCCGTTCTTCGCTGGCCTTGTCGCCGCCATTGGCGTCGGGGTGATGGATTTTGACCAGGGTCTTGTAGGCGCGCTTGATGTCGTCGGACTTGGTGTGGCCGATCAGGCCCAGCGTTTCCAGCGCCCGCCGGTCCTGCTCATGCATCGGGCGGACGCGCTCGGCCGCCGGCTTTTGCGCCTGGCGGTGGCGATAACGCGCGAAGACGCCGAACGGATCGCCGAAGCGGTCGCCCGGCCGCAGGCTCTCGCGGGCACTGCGCGGCGCGCGCCCACCGGCATTGCCGGTGGCAAAGCTCGACCGGCTCTCGGCCTTGGGCGGGGTATGCAGCGCATCCTCCAGCTCGTCCTTGTCCATGCCGGCAAAGAAGTTGAAGGCTGTATTATAGTGGCGGACATGCTCGAGGCAGAAATGGTGGTACTGGCCTTCGCTGCGATGGCCCTTGGGCGCACGGTAGTCCCCGGCCAGCTCGCACCCTTCCCAATCGCAGACATGTTCGACCGGCGCGGGCTTTTCTTCCCGGCGCGGCTTGATGCGGATGGTATCGAAGAGCTTGGATTGCAGTTTCATTGCGCCTAGTTACGTGCCTAAACCAGATAGAAAGCCTTGCCGCCATGAGTGCCAAAGACACGATAGAAGCCAAGCTCGCCGCTCAATTCGCCCCCGTTTTCCTCGATGTGATCGATGAATCGAACAAGCATTTCGGTCACGCCGGATGGCGGGAGGGTGGTGAAACCCACTTTCGTGTCAGAATCGCGACCCGGCATTTTGACGGGATGAGCCGCGTGGCGCAACACCGCGCCGTCATGGACGTTCTCGACGCCGAACTCAAGGACCGTGTGCATGCCCTGGCGATCGAGGTGCTGCCGGTGGATGGGCCGTGGGAGTAAGGCCAGGAGCTAGTTTACAGTAGCCCTCATGGTGAGCCTGTCGAACCACGAGGGCGTGGCAAACAAATCTCCACTCGCTCGACCTCGTGGTTCGACAAGCTCACCATGAGGTCTCTTGGGCAGGTCGCAGGTCACGCCTTCCGCATCTCGTTCAAGAATTCCGCCACCGCGGCGCCATCCACATTCTTCTCGATAAACGCCTGCCCAATCCCTCGCGTCAGGATGAAGGTCAGCGCGCCGCGCGAGACTTTCTTGTCCTGCGCGATGGCGGCCATCAATGTTTCGGTGGTTCCCAGCGTGCCGGGGATGTCACCCAAAGTGGTGGGCAGGCCGGACTTCTTCAAGTGCGCGGCGATACGGCCGGTATCCTGGCTGGGCGCCAGTCCCAGCCGGGCGGAAAAGCCATGCGCCAGCACCATGCCGATGGCGACACCTTCGCCATGCAGCAGGCGGTCGGAATAGCCGGTATCCTTTTCCAGCGCATGCCCGAACGTGTGGCCGAGATTGAGCAAAGCGCGGACGCCGAGCTCCTTTTCGTCCTCGATCACCACGCGCGCCTTGTGGGCGCAGCAACGGGCAATGGCCTCGCCGCGCGCCGCGCCGCCGGCGAAGATTTCGGCCTGATGCTCTTCGAGCCAGAAGAAGAAGTCCTCGTCGTCGATGAGGCCGTATTTGACGACTTCGGCATAGCCGGCAGCGAACTGGCGAGCATCGAGCGTGTCGAGGGTGGACAGGTCGGCCAGCACCAGCCTGGGCTGGTGGAAGGCGCCGATCAGGTTCTTGCCCTGCGGCGAATTGATGCCGGTCTTGCCGCCCACGGAAGAATCGACCTGCGCCAGCAGCGAGGTCGGCATCTGCACGAAATCCATGCCGCGCCGGGCGATGGCGGCGGCAAAGCCGGCCAGGTCGCCGATGACGCCGCCGCCCAGGGCGATGACGAGGTCGCCGCGTTCGAGGCGGGCGGCGAGGATACCCTCGACGGCCTGGCCGAGAAAGGCCCACGACTTGGTGGCTTCGCCTGATGGCAGCACGATCTCGGTATGGCCGAGCCCCGCCGCGTCGAGCGAGGCGATGAGGCGCGGCAATTGCGCCCTGGCCACATTATCGTCGGTGATGATGCCATAGCGGCGGCCGGGAAAGCGCTCGGCCAGGATTTTCCCGGCATCGTCGAGCAGGCTGTCGCCGATCAAAATGTCATAGGCCCGCTCGCCGAGAGCGACGTGAACTGTGTGGGCGATGTCGGCCATATCAATCAGTCCTGGCGCTTGAGGTAGCCGAGCACGGCGTCGATCACGTCGCCGGCCACCACATCCTGCGGTACATCGCGCGAGATGACGGTGACATCGGCTTCGGCATAGATGGGATAGCGATCCTCGATCAGCTTTTCGAGGGTGGCGCGGGGATTGGCGGTCTTGAGCAAGGGCCGGTTGGAGCGGCGCGACACCCGCTCGAACAGGATATCGACCTCGGCCTTGAGCCAGATGGAGAGGGCCTCGGCCTTGACCAGAGCCCGCGTCTCCGCATTGACGAAGGCGCCGCCGCCGGTGGCCAGCACGACGCCCTCGTCCTTGAGCACGCGGGCGATGACGCGGGTTTCCCCCGGCGCGGAACTCAGGTTCGCCGCGCTGCTCGAAAATCTCGGGAATGCTCATCTGCGCCGCCTTCTCGATCTCTTCGTCGCTGTCGAGAAAATGGCGGTTGAGCCGGGCGGCGAGGCGGCGGCCGACCGTGGTCTTGCCGGCGCCCATCATGCCGACCAGCACCAGCGGCCTGCCGGCAAGCCGCTCGGCAAGGTGTTCGGCGCGGGCCTGCCGCGATACCGCGTCGGGTCGGTTCAAGAAGGCGCTCCCCTGATCTTGCCGCTATGAACCCGCCCCCGCCCCGCCTGTCAAGAACTTGCAGTTGGCGCCACGAGACCGCACTATGCCTACGGAAACGAAACCTTTTGCTGGCAAATTGCGCAAAAGCCGACAGCCGGACTGCCAATGCCCACTCTGATCCGTCTCATCATCACGCTGCTTTTCCTGGCTGGCCTCGTCTATGCCGGCATGTTCGCGCTGGTCGCCTTCGTCGAGCCGACGCCCAAGGAAGTGACCATCCGCATTCCCCAGCGCGACCTGCTTTCGGGCGGGCAGCCGGCCTTGCCGGGACAGCAGGTGCCAGCGGCCGAAGAACCGGCGGCGGAGCCGGCCACGCCATGAGCGGCGGCCACCTGATCGGCGCCTTTCTCGAAATGATGAGCGCCGAGCGCGGCGCAGCCAAGAACACCATCGCGGCCTATCGCCGCGACCTGGCCGATTATGCCGGCTATGTCGCGGGCCGGCAGCAGACGCTGCTGACTGTGGATCGCGACACGGTCAATGCCTTTCTTGACCGGCTCAAGCATGACGGGTTGTCGGCCGCGTCTTCGGCGCGGCGGCTTTCGGCGATCCGGCAGTTCCACAAATTCCTCTGTGCCGACGGCATGCGCGGGGACGACCCGACGCGGATCGTCGCCAGCCCGAAGAGCCGGCGGGCGCTACCGAAAGTACTGTCGCTGGCCGAGGTCGACAAGCTGCTCACCACGGCGGAAGCCGAAGCCAACAAGGAGGCTTCGCCGCAAAAGCAGGCGACAGCCCAGCGGCTCTATGTGCTGCTCGAACTGCTCTATGCCACTGGCCTGCGCGTCAGCGAGTTGGTGAGCCTGCGCCGCTCGGCGGTGATGCGCGACGCGAGTTTTTTGACCGTGATCGGCAAGGGCAGCAAGGAGCGCATCGTGCCGCTCAACGACCGGGCGCGCGATGCCGTGAAGGCCTATGCCGCAACGCTTGAAAAGGACGAGGTTTTCCTGTTCCCGGCATCCGGGGCCGACGGCTATTTGAGCAGGCAGGTTTTTGCCCGTGATCTCAAGCAATTGGCCATGGATGCCGGGATCAGCCCATCGCGGGTGGCGCCGCATGTGCTGCGCCATGCCTTTGCCAGCCACCTGCTGGCCGGCGGCGCCGATCTGCGCGTGGTGCAGATGCTGCTCGGCCATGCCGATATCTCGACCACCCAGATCTATACCCATGTGCTGGACGAGAAGCTGCGCACGCTGGTCGAGACCCATCACCCGCTGGCGGAGGGGTGACGACTATCTTCGAGACCTCATGGTGAGCTTGTCGAACCACGAGGGCGGGCGAGTGGAGGCTTGGGTGCCACGACCTCGTCCTTCGACAGGCTCAGGATGAGGCCTACTTGGGGGAAGGGCACGGCAAGAGCCTTGACTCGGCATTGCGCCATCGCCACTTTCCGGCCACTTTAGGGCGCAAGAGCAGCGGCCCATAATCCAGGGTCCACAGATAGACCCGAACGGGCAGGTTGATGCAGTCTTATCTCGATTTCGAAAAGCCGGTTGCCGATCTTGAGGGCAAGATCGCCGAACTCAAGGCCATGGCCACCAGCGACCAGGCCGTGAGCATCGACGAAGAGGTCAACCGGCTGTCCAGCCGCGCCGACGAGGCGCTGGTCGAAATCTACAAGAAGCTCACCCCCTGGCAGAAGACGCAGGTGGCGCGCCATCCGCAGCGCCCGCATTTCTCCGACTATGTCGGCAAGCTGATATCAGAATGGACGCCGCTGGCCGGTGACCGGAAATATCGCGAGGACGCCGCCCTGCTGGCCGGCTTCGGCCGCTTCAACGGGCAGTCGGTGGCCATTCTCGGCCAGGAAAAGGGCTCTTCGACCGAAACGCGCCTCAAGCACAATTTCGGCATGGCCAGCCCCGAGGGCTATCGCAAGGCCGTCCGCATCATGGACATGGCCGACCGCTTCAACATTCCGCTGATTTCCTTCGTCGACACCGCCGGCGCCTATCCCGGTATCGGCGCCGAGGAGCGTGGTCAGGCCGAGGCCATTGCCCGCTCGACCGAAAAATGCCTCGAACTGGGCGTGCCCAATATCGCCATCGTCATCGGCGAGGGCGGCTCGGGCGGCGCCATTGCCATCGCCGTGGCCAACCGCGTGCTGATGCTGGAAAATGCCATCTATTCGGTGATCTCGCCTGAAGCGGGCGCCTCGATCCTGTTCCGCGACGCCGCCAAGGCGCAGGACATGGCGACGGCCCAGAAGATCACCGCGCAGGACCTGCTGGGCTTCGGCGTGATCGACGGCATCATCCCCGAACCGGCCGGCGGCGCCCATCGCCATCACGAGGCCATCATGGATGCGACCCGCGCGGCGATTGCCGGGTTCCTCGCCGATTTCGAGGGCAAGGGGCGGCTGGAAACGCGCGAACATCGCCGCGAGAAATTCCTGGCGATCGGCTCGACGCTTTAGGGTTAGGGGGATACCCCCTCCTAGCCTCCCCTGATAGGGGGAGGGTTTACTTGGAAGAATGAGCCCGGCTTCCCCTCTCCCCTCGTGGGAGAGGGTGGAAATCCGCGTCCAGCGGATTTCCGGGTGAGGGGGCTGCGCCATCCCATGCTTCAATGCCGAAGGCTAGCTCAGCACCCCCTCATCCGCCCTTCGGGCACCTTCTCCCACGAGGGGAGAAGGGGAAGAGCCCAAGCACCAGAAGTCCGAAGTGAATACGCCCCAGCAGAGGAACCTTGGCATTCGGCAGAACCGCCACACACTTGCGTGATATCGCCCCGCTTCCAGCGCTTTATGCAGCGTGCTAACGCTTCGTTCACCAGCAAAACTCATGCTGCGGTAACCACCGGGCCCTATGGGTCACCGCTTCAACACGTCCATCGGGCCGCCGACCTTGACCGCCACCATGCTTCGCAAAATTTCCTCGGTGCTGATCCTGCTCTGGGTCGCCTTCGGGCTCGTCGCCTGCGGCGGCTTCCTGCCCAAATCCAGCGACAACCGGCATAACCAGCCGCTGTCCAGCGTGGTGCAGGCGGGTTTGCGCAATATGGGTTCCTCGCCCGGCGAAGCCATGATGGTGCGCATCTTCAAGGAGGAGAAGACCCTCGAAGTGTGGAAGCGCACCACATCAGGCTCGTTCCGGCTGTTCAAGACCTACGAGATCTGCGCCTATTCCGGCGATCTCGGCCCCAAGATCAAGGAAGGCGACCGGCAGAGCCCGGAGGGCTTCTATACGATCACGCCCGGCCTGATGAATCCGCGCTCCAGCTATTACCTGGCCTTCAATACCGGCTTTCCCAACAAGTTCGACCGCGTCTGGGGCCGCACCGGCAGCGACCTGATGGTGCATGGCGACTGCTCGTCGCGCGGCTGCTACGCCATGACCGACGAGGGCATTGCCGAAATCTATGCGCTGGCCCGCGAAAGCTTCAAGGGCGGCAACCAGAGCTTCCAGCTACAAATCTTCCCGTTCAAGATGACCGCCGCCAAACTGGCACAGAAGGCCTCGAGCCCGCATATCGGCTTCTGGAAGGACATCAAGGAAGGCTACGACCTGTTCGAGCTGACCAAGACGCCGCCGGCCTGGGACGTGTGCGAGCGGCAGTATATCTTCAACGCGGTCGGTGGCGGCGCGCTCAACCCGATGGGTCCCTGCCCGCCCGTGATCCAGAATGCCGCGCTGACCGCCAAGCAGCAGGCCGACGAAACCGCCTTTGTCGCCGCTGTCGAAAGCGAAGCGCAGAAGGCGGCGCGGCTGGCGGCGGAAGCCGAGCGGCAGGCAGCAGCCGAAGCCGCCGCCAAGGCGCGCGGCGAGGCCATAGGCGGCTTCTTCAGCGGCATTGGCAGCATGTTCGGTGGCAAGGATGCCGATATCGTGCCGGTCATGTCTGGCCAGCCGGCGCCCCGGCCGATGCCGCCGCTGTCGCGGTAGACGTTACAAAGCCCTCATGGTGAGCTTGTCGAACCACGAGGGCGGGCGAGTGGAGGCCCGTGCCACGACCTCGTGGTTCGACAGGCTCACCATGAGGTCTACTGGTCATTGAGAATTGCGATACCATATCCAGGCCGCAATCTGCGCCGATGGACGCGGCAGCCAGTATGGAGACGTCAGCCTTGGAAGAGACAGCCTCTATCGATGTCCAGGGGGAGAAGCGGACGGAGCTGTCCCCGCCGCGCCGGCGCATGCCGCTGGCCAATGTCCTGAGCTTCGTGGTCGGGCTGGTGGGTATTGCGGCCATCGGCGCCAGCGCCTGGTTCTATAGCGAAACCCAGCGCGAGATCGTGCGGCTCTCCACCGATATCGCCCAGTTGCGCGTGAGCATCGAACTGTTCGGCCGCCAGCAGGGCACCCTCGGGCACCGACACGGCCAGCCTTGCCGATCTCGCCAATCGCCTGGCCATTCTGGAAGAGAACTGGCGCAGCGCCCCGGCGCCGGCCGCGAGCCTGCCTGATGTGCCCGCTGCCGCACCCGCCGCGGCGCAGGGTGGCGACTGCCTGCCCACCGGCACGCGTTTTCTCGTGGGGGCTGGCGACAGCTATCCGCTCTGCGACGTAGCCGGCCAGGTCGAGATCGGCGCGGTGGACAATGGCTTCATTTCGCTGAGCGACGGCACTGTCATCGCCGCCGGCGGCAATATCGGCCTGCCCGGCTCGGCCTGCATGATCGGCGTCGTCTCGGCCGGCGAAGTGACAGGATATGCCGAGATCAGGGTGACCTGCTGAGGCAGAGCAAGCCCGATCGCGCTCCATTCTCTTCAGCCCTCCGTAGCCCCCACCACCCCACCCTCAATCCCTCCCCATCAAGGGGAGGGAGGCGCCAGTTCGAATGTCGGTGTTCATCGTCTCCCTCCCCCTTGTGGGGAGGGATCAAGGGTGGGGGTAACCACGCGCACCGGACGACGGGTGACGGAAGTGAAAAGGCCCGGATCGCTCCGGGCCTTTGTGCAGTCTAGAATGCACCGTGGCAGTGCTTGAATTTCTTGCCCGAGCCGCAGGGGCATGGGGCGTTGCGGGAGACGCCGACCAGCAGCTTGGGGTCGATCGGACGCAGGGACTTGTCGGCATCCTGCTCGTCGCCCTGCCCGTCGGCAAAGGGGCCAGCGGCAAAGCCGGGGCCCGGCACGGTGCCGGACACATCGCTTGCCGCGTCGTTTTCGCCCGTGGTCGGGTCGATGTGGGTTTCGCGCAGCCGGCTGAGATCGGCCACCGGCGGCGCCACCGGGCGCGGCTGCAGCTCGACATGGCTGAGCTGGGTGGTCACCAGTTCGCGCAGGTTGACCAGCAGCGACTGGAACAGCTCATAGGCCTCCTGCTTGTATTCGTTGAGCGGATCGCGCTGGGCGATGCCGCGCCAGCCCACCACCTTGGAAAGGTGGTCGAGCGTCACCAGATGCTCGCGCCACAGCCCGTCGATCGACTGCAGCAGGATGGACTTTTCCACCTGGCGCATCACGGTCGGATTGGGAGCGCCGGCGGCAGCCATACTGGCGATGGTGCGCTCTTCCTTGGCGGCGGCATGGGCATCGGCGGCCTCGATCAGCCGCTGGGTGACGATCTCGGCATCGATGCCTTCCTCGGCGGCCCATTCGGCCACCGGCACATCGATATTGAGATAGGTCTTGGCAGCGGCGGTCAGTTGCTCGGCATGCCACTGCTCGGGATAGGAGCGCGGCGGAATGGCCTTGGCGACGATGTTCTCGACCACGTCGTGGCGCATGTCGATGACGGTCTCGCTGACATCCTCGGCATCCATCATCTCGATGCGCTGCTCGAAGATCACCTTGCGCTGATCGTTCATCACGTCGTCGTATTTGAGGATGTTCTTGCGGATATCGAAATTGCGCGCCTCGACCTTGCCCTGGGCGCGTTCGATGGCCTTGGTCACCCACGGATGGGTGATGCTCTCGCCCTGCTCCAGCCCCAGCTTGCCGAGCATGGAATCCATGCTGTCGACCGGGAAGATGCGCATCAGGTCGTCCTGCAGCGACAGGAAGAAAGCCGAATGGCCCGGATCGCCCTGGCGGCCGGAACGGCCACGCAACTGGTTGTCGATGCGGCGGCTCTCGTGGCGCTCGGTGCCGATGACCATGAGCCCGCCCGCGGCCAGGGCCTTGGCCTTGTCGGCGGCTATGGTGGACTTGATCTCGGCGATCTTGGCCTCGCGGGCCTCGCCCTCCAGCCCCTCCGTCTCGCGCTGGATGCGCATTTCGAGATTGCCGCCCAACTGGATGTCGGTACCGCGACCAGCCATGTTGGTGGCGATGGTGATGGCGCCGGGCAGGCCGGCATCGGCGACGATGAAGGCTTCCTGCTCGTGGTGGCGGGCATTGAGCACGTTCATGCTGCCCACATTCTTCTTGCGCAGCAGATCGGCCAGCATTTCCGACTTCTCGATCGAGGTCGTGCCGACCAGCACGGGCTGGCCGCGCTCCTGGCACTGTTTGATCATATCGGCGATGGCGTTGAACTTTTCCTCGGCGGTGCGGAAGATGGCGTCTTCGTCATCGACGCGCTGCACCGGCACGTTGGTGGGAATGGTCACCACGTCGAGCTTGTAGATATCGGCGAATTCCTCGGCCTCGGTCGCCGCCGTACCGGTCATGCCGGCCAGCTTCTTGTAGAGGCGGAAATAGTTCTGGAAGGTGATCGAGGCCAGCGTCTGGTTTTCCGGCTGGATCTTGACGTGTTCCTTGGCTTCCAGCGCCTGGTGCAGGCCTTCCGAATAGCGGCGGCCCGGCATCATGCGGCCGGAAAACTCGTCGATGATGACGACTTCGTCATTGCGGACGATATAGTCCTTGTCGCGGCGGAACAGCTTGTGGGCCCGCAGCGCCGAATTGGCGTGATGCACCAGGGCGACGTTTTCCACGTCATAGAGCGAGCCGGTCTTGAGCAGCCCATCCTCGGTCAGCTTGGCTTCGAGCTTTTCGATGCCCTGATCGGTGAAGGTGGCGGCGCGCTGCTTTTCATCGAGGTCGAAATCGCCCTCGCCGATGATCGGCATCAGCGCGTCGATGGTGGTGTAGAGGCTGGAGCGGTCGTCCGACGGCCCCGAAATGATCAGCGGCGTGCGCGCCTCGTCGATCAGGATCGAGTCCACTTCGTCGACGATGGCGAAGGCATGGCCCCGCTGCACCATCTGGGCGCGGGTATATTTCATGTTGTCGCGCAGATAGTCGAAGCCGAGCTCGTTATTGGTGCCGTAGGTGATGTCGGCTTCATAGGCCGCCTTGCGCTCGGCATCGGTCAGCCCATGGACGATGACGCCCCAGGACAGGCCGAGGAAATTGTAGATCTGGCCCATCCAGGCGGCGTCGCGCTTGACCAGGTAGTCGTTGACCGTGACCAGATGCGCGCCCTGCCCGGTCAGGGCATTGAGATACATCGGCAGCGTCGCCACCAGCGTCTTGCCTTCACCGGTCCGCATCTCGGCAATGCCGCGCTCGTTCATCACCATGCCGCCGATGAGCTGCACGTCGAAATGGCGCATGCCGAGCACGCGCTTGGACGCCTCGCGCACGGTGGCGAAGGCCGGCACGATCAGGTCTTCAAGATCGGCACCCTTTTCGAGCTGCGCCTTGAATTCGGCGGTGCGGGCGCGCAACTCGTCATCGCTGAGCTTTTCCAGTTCCGGCTCAAGCGCGTTGATCGCGTTGACCTTGCCCTGGAATCGCTTGACTTGGCGGTCTGACGGAGACCCGAATATCCGCCGGGCGAGCGAGGCAAGTGCCATAGATCAGGTCCTTTTATGACTCATCGGGGTGCGGCGGGGAAATTGCGGAATGGACCGTTGGGCCGCGTCGACGCGATGAGAAAGCCTTTCCGGCTTTGAAATTTCTGATGTCCCGCCACAGGGCGGAAAAGCGCGTGAGATGTAAGAGCGGACCCCTGTCTTGTCAACGTCGCCGAAATCGGCGACACCTGCCTGCCCTGCCGGAAATCCCGGCAGAAACAGGATCTTCGGCTGTCGATCCCATTGCATGACACGGCGCGGCACATTTTGGCCCCGGTGCCATGCAAGGGCAGGCCGGAGCGCCGCGCCGGACCGACGGGCGTGCCTATCGCCGACGACAACACGCCAGGACGCCAATTTTAGCAAGCGCCGGCCAAGGAGACCGACCCGATGAAATTTTCCCTTTCGCGCCTCGCCCGCAATGCGAGCGTTCTTGCCCTGATGCTGGGGGCCGGCATGGCCGCTCCCGCTCTGGCACAGGACGCCGCGCCCGCCGAGGCCGCTCCCCCGGCCGCCGAAGCGCCGGCCGCTGCCTCTCCCGACACCGTGGTAGCCACGGTTGGCGGCGAGTCGATCACCGAAGCCGACCTGAGCTTTGCCGCCGAGGACCTGGCCCAGCAACTGAGCCAGATGCCTCCCGAGCAGCGCCGCCCCTTCCTGCTGCGCGTGCTGATCGACACCAAGATGGTGGCCCAGGCCGGCCGGCAGGCCGGGCTGGCCGATGCGCCGCTGTTCAAGCAGCGCATCCACTATCTCGAGGAACGCGCGCTGCACAGCGCCTATCTCAGCGAAGCCTTCGTCAAGGAAGTGACCGAAGAAGCGGTGCGCGCCGACTATGACAAATTCGTCGCCGATTTCGTGCCCTCGGATGAAATCCGCGCCAGCCACATCCTGGTCGAGACCGAGGAAGAGGCCAATACGCTCAAGGCCGAGCTGGATGGCGGCGCCGACTTTGCCACCCTGGCCAAGGAAAATTCGATCGATCCCGGCGCGGCCAATGGCGGCGACCTGGGCTTTTTCGGCAAGGGCATGATGGTGGCGCCGTTCGAGACCGCCGCCTTCGCCCTGACCGAGGTCGGTCAGGTCAGTGCGCCGGTACAGTCCCAGTTCGGCTGGCACATCATCAAGCTCGAGGAAAAGCGCCAGACCACGCCGCCGGCCTTCGAGCAGGTTGCCGGCGAATTGCAGCAGCAATTGCTGGTGACGACCTATGACGACACGCTGGCCCAACTGCGCGAGGGCGTCGAAATCGACATCCCCGACGCCGCGCTCAAGGCCGCCGTCGATGCGCAGACCCAGCCGGCCGAAGAAGCGCCGGTCGAGTAAGAGTCTGAGCGGATACCCCGTCCCAACCTCCCCTGACAGGGGAGGAACAGATCGGGGATTTGGCATCATACTGCCCCAAACACTGTGCGGTTCCTCCCCTTTCAGGGGAGGCTAGGAGGGGGTACCCTTCTCCAGCCCCCGCACCATCTGCCTTGCCACCTGGCGCAATTGCTGCGGGTCGCGCTCGATGCGGCCGGTGAGCAGGCGCTGCCAGATGAAGCCGGCCAGCATGTCGGCGCATAGGCCCACATCGATATCGGCTGCCAGTTCGCCGCGCGCGATGCCGCGCTGGAAGATTTCCCCGCTCTGGATGCGCCGCTCGGCCGAATATTCGGCCAGCGAGGCGGCGGCGGCTTCATCGCGCTGCGCCTCGGCGATGACGAAGCGGAACACCTGCCCCGCCCCGGTATCGCCCCAATGGGCGAAGACGCCGGTCAGAAAGGCGAAGACATCGCCCTCGACGCTGCCGGTATCCATATGCACCGAAGCCGGCTTGTGCCGGTGATAGACATCGAGCAGGAGCGCCGTCTTGCCGGGCCACCATTTGTAGATGGTCGGCTTGCCGGCGCGGGCGCGCTTGGCTACCGCCTCGATGGAAAAGCCTGCAATCCCCACCTCCGCCATGATGGCTTCGGCAGCCTCGAGGATGGCCTGTTCCGTCTCCGGATTGCGGCGCGCGCCGATGGACCGGCGGCGATCGTCGATATCGTCTGCTAGCTCGTTCATGACACCCAATATGGGTCAAACAATTTCCGAAGCAAAGCCCTTGAACGAAACGTGTCGTTCCGTTATATAACGAAACGTTCCGTTTCAATGGAGTTGGCAAATGCAACCCTCCCTCGCTTCCAAACTGCGCATGGCCCTGGTGATGACCCTGGCCGTCTATCCCGTGGTGACGCTCTATCTCTATGTCCTGATGCCGCTGACCCCCGGCTGGGAAATGTGGCAGCGCAGCCTGCTGCTGGTGCCGGCCATGGCCACCACCATCGTGCTGCTGATCGTGCCCTTCATCGGCAAGCATTTCGGCGGGTTCATCGCCGGGAAGAAGAAGGCGGCGGCTTGATAGCCTCTGTGCCACGCCCTCGTGGTTCGACAGGCTCACCATGAGGTCTACTCAAAAATCTCAGTAGACCTCATCCTGAGCCTGTCGAAGGACGAGGGCGTGGCTGGATCGCCATTCGGCACAGGCCCGTCTTGCGAATGCCTTGCGTTTCGGGCACACCGGGAGCCGAACTTGTCTCCATAAGGCTCACGCAGATGGCCCATCCGGTTTCCCCGCTCGCTCCCAAATCCTATCCCGACCTGCCCGCCATTGCGGGGGTGCGCTTTGCCACTGCGGAAGCCGGCATCAAGTATAAGGGCCGCACCGATGTGCTGCTGATGGAATTTGACGAAGGCACCACCGCCGCGGGCGTACTGACCAAGTCCAAGTGCTCGTCGGCCGCGGTCGACTGGTGCAAGGCCAACCTGCCGGGCGGATTGGCGCGCGGGCTGGTGGTCAATTCGGGCAATGCCAATGCCTTTACCGGCACCAAGGGCAAGAGGAGCGTCGAACTGACGGCCGACTATGCGGCAAAGGCCCTGGGTTGCAAGCCGAGCGAAGTGTTCCTGGCCTCGACCGGCGTCATCGGCGAGCCGCTCGACGCGTCCAAATTTGCCGGCGTGCTGGACACGATGGCAACGCGCATGGGCGACGCGCCCTGGATGGAGCCGGCCAGGGCCATCATGACGACAGACACTTTCCCCAAACTATCGGGTGCCGTGCTCGATATCGACGGGGTGGAAGTCCGGATCAACGGCATTGCCAAGGGCTCGGGCATGATCGCCCCGGACATGGCGACCATGCTGAGCTTCGTCGTCACCGACATGCCTGTAGCGGCCCCGGTGCTGCAGGCGCTGCTGGCCAGGCATGTGCAGACCAGTTTCAACGCCATTACCGTGGACAGCGACACGTCCACGTCGGATACGCTGCTGGCCTTTGCCACCGGCAAGGCAAACGTCGAGCCGATAGCCGGCCTCGACGATCCGCGCGCCGAAGTGTTCGGCGAAGCACTGCGCGACGTGCTGTTCGACCTCGCCATCCAGGTGGTGCGCGACGGCGAAGGCGCCACCAAGCAGGTTTCCATTCATGTCGAGGGCGCCACCTCGGACGCCTCGGCCTTCCGCATCGCCAAGTCCATTGCCGACAGCCCCCTGGTCAAGACCGCCATTGCCGGCGAAGACGCCAATTGGGGCCGCGTGGTGATGGCCGTGGGCAAGGCGGGCGAGCCGGCCGACCGCGACAAGCTGGCCATCCGCTTCGGCGACCTGCTGGTCGCCAAGGACGGCGAGCGCGCACCCATCTATGACGAGGCCGCCACATCCGCCTATATGAAGGGCGAGGATCTGGAACTGACCGTGAGCCTGGGGCTCGGGGACGGCAGGGCCACCGTCTATACCTGCGACCTGACGCATGGCTATATCACCATCAACGGCGACTATCGGAGCTGAGGCCGAATCCCTTCCTTCTCCCCTTGCGGGAGAAGGTGGCGCGCAGCGCCGGATGAGGGGTCTGCGATGGCGGAGAGAACCCCTCACCCGCCCTTCGGGCACCCTCTCCCGCAAGGGGAGAGGGGGGAGAAAGAAAATGACTGATCTGCCTACACCGGAAAGAATGGAACGCGCCGGGCTCGAGGCCTGGCCGGGGATCGAGGTGGAGTGGGATGGCAAATGGGTGCGCCGGGCGGCCGGCGGCTACACCAAGCGCGCCAATTCGCTGCAATGCTTCGACCCCGCTGATGGCGGCGATGCCGAAAAACGGCTGGCGGCCGGTGTCGACTGGTTCAGGGCGCGCGGCATAACGCCCGTGGTCCGCACCACGCCGCTGGCCAGCGCAAGCCTCAACGCGACGCTCGATGCGCAGGGCTGGGCGGAGATCGACCGCAGCCATCTCTATGCCATGGAACTGGACGAGCAGGAGCCCGATGCCCAAGGGCGGACCACCGCCCTGCTCGATCCCGGCTTTCTCGCCGCCCAGCAGACGCTGCAGGGGCACGACGACGCATTGATGGCACGCATGCGCGCTTTGCTCGCCGTGATGGCGGTGCCGGCTGTGGGCATCGTGGTGGAACGTGACGGCGTCGCCGTCGCTTCGGGCCTGATGGCTGTCGCCGATGGCATCGTCATCACCGGCAATGTCATCACCGACCGGACGCGCCGGCGGCAGGGGCTCGGCGTGGCGATGATGCGCACCGGACTGGCCTGGGCGAAGACCCAGGGCGCCACGGTGGCGGCGCTCAACGTGCAGGCGGATAATCAGGCCGGCATGGCGCTCTATGCCAGCCTGGGCTATCGCCACCAATATGACTACACCTATCGCTTCCCGAGGCAGGCATGAGTGATTTCAAGCTGTTGCTCGTCGTCGCCGTGGCGCTCATCGACGCCGACCGGCGCGTGCTCATCGCCCAGCGGCCCCAGGGCAAGCAATTGGCGGGACTGTGGGAATTTCCCGGAGGCAAGGTGGAGCCCGGCGAAAGCCCCGAAGAAGCGCTGATCCGCGAGCTCGAGGAAGAGCTCGGCATTTCCACCAAGACGGCGTGCCTGGCTCCGGTATCTTTCGCTAGTCACTCTTACGATAATTTTCACCTGTTGATGCCACTTTACGCCTGCCGGAAGTGGCAGGGCGAGCCCCGGATGCGGGAACACACGGCCCTCAAATGGGTGCGCCCGCAGAAGCTGCGCGACTATCCCATGCCTCCGGCGGACGAACCGCTGATCGCCGCTTTATGCGATCTGCTCTGAAGTGCGGTCAGGAAAAGTTGCAGACTTTTTCTGGTTCGACCGCACGACAAAACAAGGACTTAGCCCCATTTCGATTCTACCGAAATGGATCAAGCTCTAGCGCGCGGCAGAAGCTCGGGAGGCGCATATGTTGGCTGAGACGATCAGAAGATTCGTCGGCGACGAGACCGGCGCCACCGCCATCGAATACGGCCTTATCGCCGCACTCATCGCCATGGCTCTCATCTCCACCTTCGTGAGCTTCGGCAATTCCCTGGTGAACCTGATGGGCGTGGGCGCCGGCGGCCCCGCCGACGCCATGGCCGCCGCGACCGCCAAGGTCAACTAAGACCCATCCAAGCCGCTACTGCAGCACCACGACCTTGTATTTCTCGCCGACCACGATGGGATCGCCGGGATAGAGGTCGTTGATGATGTAGAACAATTCGCTGCCGCGATTGAGGCCACCCATCTGGCGGGCCAGGGAATCGGCGCTGTCGCCGGCCTTGGCGGTGACGACGCGCACGGCCACCTTGCGCACCTGGTTGAGATCGGAAGCCTCGGTGCGGCGGAAGCTCTTGAGGGTCGCCTCGGCGCCGGCAGCGAAACGCGAAGAGTCGCCCTTGGCCGCGAAGATGAAGCGATAGACCTGGCCATCGAGCCGCATGACCGACACGCGGAAGAACCACTGGTCGGTCTGGGCCAGGCCCGAGGCCATCTCGATGCCGTTATAGCTCTGCGTGGTGACGCTGTCGGCCTTGAGCCCGGCAATCCAGCCCGAGCGCAGGTAATCGGCCAGCGGCACATTGGCCTGCACATCGGCGCTGTCGAAGCGCACCGCCTCGCCATCGCCGGCCACGCCCACGACGGCACTCTGCGAATTCTGCAGCGTATAGCCCTCGGGCACGGTGAAGGTGAACTTGGACGCGGTATGGATGAAACGGCGGCCGACGATCGAGCCCTGGGCCGGGCTGTCGCCGAAGGTAAGGCCGGCAATGGAATCGAGATAGCCCGCGCGATCGGTTTCGCCCACCTGGGCCTGGCCGAACATGGTCCGGGCGGTATCGAGCGCCTTCTGGATGCGCGCCGGGGTCGAGGGATGGGAGGACAGGAACCCGTCATCGCCCCCCTCGCCGGCCGAGAAGCTGGCAAAGCGGCTCATGACGCCGAGGAAGCGTGCTGCCGCCTGCGGGTCGTAGCCAGCCTTGCCGGCGAACTTGATGCCCTCGCGGTCCGCTTCCAGCTCCTGGTTCTGGCTGAAGGCGGCCATCGACTCGCGGGTACGGTTGGCGGTGGCATCGGTCGAGGTATCGCCGCCGAAGACGCCGGTAATGACGCGGTCGACGATTTCGGTAGTGCGGGTGCGGTCGGTGCGAGCGCGGGCGTGGCGCAGGGTGACATGGGCGATTTCATGCGCCAGCACGGCAGCCAGCTCGCTTGTATCCGATGCCAGGGCCAGGATGCCGCGCGTCACATAGATATAGCCGCCGGGCAAAGCGAAGGCATTGACCTCGGAACTGTCGAGAATGGTGACCTGGAATTGCGCATTGGGCTGGTTGGCCGCGGCCAGCAGCCGGCCGACGATGCGCGCCACCATGATTTCTGCCGGCCGGTCGGAATAGACCCCGCCATAGGCGGCGATGATGCGCGGATGCTCGCGGCGGCCGATCACCACGTCTTCGGGGTCGGTACCCTCGGGCACCACAGTCGGCGCCGGATTGTCACCCGTCTTGCTGACGGCGATATTGCTGCCGAGCAGGCTCGAACAGGCACCCAGCGCCAGCAGCGACATGGCCAGAAGGCCTATGCGCAATGCCGGTCGCACCATCCCCGCAATTTGCCCCAAGCCCGTCATCGCGTCGCCAGAACCTCGATCTGTTCGGGATGGGTCACTTCGATGCGCGGACCATCCCGATCGTCCACCCATCCACGGATGCGCACCAGCGCATTCTCGAGCACCAGCGGATCGAGGCCCGCTTCGGCAAACAGCCGCAAAGCCGGCGCCTCGATCACGGCGGTGAAGTCTTCCTTCCAGAACCGGCCGAAATTGAGATAGGCGCGCCCGCCGGTCTTTTCGGCAAGCAGCACCCTGCCTTCGACAAGTTCATATTGGCCCGCGCGGGCGAGCAGGTCGCCCGGCTGGTCCGCCGCACGGATGCTGTAATAGGGATCGGCCCAGATGCCAAGCCTGCCCAGCCTTGCGCGGCCCTCGGCGGCGAACAATAAATCGAGACAGGCCCGGTTGTCGGGGAAGGAATAGACCCGCGCCAGGCCCTGCCCGATCATGGCCTGCTGCGCCCAGATTTCGCCCTCGGGCCCATCGATGAAGACATGCGCCAGCACGCGCCCGTAGCGATCCACGGTTTCGCCACCGAAGCCCAGCCGCACCGGCTTGTTGAGGGCAATGGCCTCAAGCGCCGCCTTGGCTTCGGGCGCCAGCGGCCAGGGGTCGAAATCGGGACGGTCGAGCGGCAGCTTGGGCGCCTGGGTGCCGATCATCCGCACGACGCGGCCATCGTCGAGGATGACGGTGTCGCCATCGGTTACCGACGTGACCATGCCGCCCGGCTCCATGCGCAATTGCTCGCAGGCCAGGGCTGCCACCGAAATGGAACTGAGGGCCGCAAGCGCAGCGAGACGGACAAGACTGGCTTTGAACAATGATGGCCCCGAACAGAGACGATTCACCTTGCACGCAATTGCGGCAAAAAAGCATGAACGATCGCGAAGCCGTGATAGCGCGCCGCTCAGGGCCATGCCCGCCCATTAAGGTAAACGGAATGTTCCGATGGCCGCTGGCCCGGAACCCTGCCTAGTATCTGACCGAGCCTGGCCCATGCCTGGAACGCCCACGAGATCGCCCTGCGCGATTTCGGTTCCCCGGAACGCGCGCCACAGGCTCTTCAATGCCCATCAATATCCGCTCCCTGCAGGTCGCCGCCATGTGGCTCTTCCTCGGCCCGCTGATCGTCGTGCTCGGCACGGCGGATATCCTGACCAATGGCCGCAGCCGCAACTGGCCGCTGGGCGACTAGCCGGCCAGTACCGGCCTGCGGGCGAAGCGCGAACGCAGGGCCACGGTGACGCCGGCCAGCCCGATGATCGCCATGCCGACCAGGCCCACCCCGTCGGGCAATTGGCCAAAGACCAGCCAGCCCAGCAGGCCCGCCCAGAGCAGGTGAAGATAGCTCATCGGCGCCAGCAGCGACGCTTCGGCATAGCGATTGGCGGCGGTGAAGCAGAAATGGCCGATGCCGGCCGTCAGCCCCAGGCTGATAAAGAGCGCCATTTCGAACAGGCTCGGCACCGCGCCGAACCAGAACCACGGCATGGCCAGCCCGAAGCAGATCGCGCCCGCCAGCGCCGAATAGAACAGCAAGGCCAGGGTCTTCTCGCTGCGCGCCAAGACGCGCGACAGCAGGTAATAGGTCACGGTGACCACGACATTGCACAGCGCGAAGATCACGCCCGCCGGATCGAGTCCGGCGCCGGGCCGGGCAATGAGCACCACGCCGGCAAAGCCGCCCACGGCCGCCAGCCATCCCAGGAGGCCAATGCGCTCGCCCAGCACCGGCCGCGCCAGCAGCACGACCAGGATGGGCGAGAGATAGATGATCGACGTGGTCTCGGCGATCGGCATGAGCTGCAGGGCGAGGCTCGCAAACAGCGACCCGACCACGAGGCAGAGCGAGCGCAGGGCGACCAGCCCCTTGCGCCGGACTATCACCAGTTCCCTGCCCCGGCTCGGCCCGAGCACGGCCAGCATCAGCAACGCATGCACGATATAGCGGATGGCGGCGACCAGCGGCACGTCATAGCTGGCGATGAGATATTTGTTGGTGGCGTCATTGGCGGCGAACATCAGCGTCGCCACGACGATCAACAATATCCCGAACAGCGGCCGGTTTTCGGCCAGGCTGACCGGTGGACGCGCCGCAGCGTCCATTTCCGCGCCGGCATCGGCAACGGCCTCATCGCTCATCGTCGTCTCCGGGGAAGGCACGGCTGGAGGCCGGCCCGAAGGCCGGCGCAGTCGTCAGGAATTCATGACCGCTGACTCGCCGGCTGATTTGCCGGCCCACCCAGCATGCTGCCATGCCGGCCATTCAGCAAGAGGCCACGGCGCGCAAACGGGGTTTCGCTGCCGCGACGCATTTGCTATCCACGACCTCGTGGTCTCGTAGCTCAGCTGGATAGAGCACCGGATTCCTAATCCGGGGGTCATGGGTTCGAATCCCGTCGAGATCACCACTTTAGATGCGCGGAACCCCAACAAGAACGCAGAAAGAACATAAGACGCACAAAAAGAGTGCGCGCTGCGGGGAAAACTGACCACAAACAGTTGCAAGCAAGGCACTGGCTGGTGAAATGGGGTGACTGTTACCAGTCACCCCGGCGATTCGGCGCGTTTCTCTCGCGTACGAAGAAAAAGCGCTCCTCCCGCTGTGCAAATTGGGTTTAGCGTGCGCCGGGGCCAAATGGCAATACGCCAGAAAGCCCTGACCATGCCTTCCACAAAATTGATTGAGTTTCGCTTGTTGCGTAACGCTTCATATCAGCAGCGCTACGAAAGCCTTGTCGCCTCAATTAAAGCAGAAAACACAACACGCTTCGAAGAGTTCACGTCCGCATTCTTCCTGTACCACATCGACAGCGCTAAGACTCTTTTCGAGCGGCTCCTTCGTAACAGCGACCTCTATCGCGACGGGTCCGATATGCTCTTCATTATGGACCTCAACACGCAAGAACGGGCCCACATCGGCATCGACAATATCTCCGTGCTCGACTTCACCCTGGATGCCGGCAAAAAGGCCGGGAACCTATTTAGCTTGGGGGCAAATGCTCTTTCAGGGAACGCCCTTGGCATCTACCGTCGTTAATCTCGCCGCGCGCCTCTATCGCAGGAGGCGCGCGGATTAATCACCGCGCCGCCCAGTTGATCCCGCGGCGCAGAATCGTGGCCATTTCCGGCACCTGGAACTCGGCCGAGACATGGCCCAGCGAGGAATAGAACACCCTGCCCTTGCCATGCCGGCGTTTCCACACGACAGGCATGGTGACGCCGTCGATCCAGCTTGCATGGTCGCCGGTGAAACTGGTGGTGGCGAGGACCTCGTTGGAGGGGTCGACATGCATGTAATATTGCTCGGAGCGATAGGCGAAGCCGTTGACGCCGGCCATGACCGGATCGTCCGGCCTTGTGATGTCGACACGGTAGTCGATGATATTGCCCGGATGGGCCACCCATTGGCCGCCGACCATGAACTGATAGTCCACCGCATCGCGGAAGGCATCGGCCATGCCGCCATGGTGACCGGCCAGGCCCACGCCACTTTCGACAGCGGCGGTGAGGTTGGAGACTTCTTCCTTCTCGATCTTGCTCATGGTGAAGATCGGGATGATGAGGCTGAGATCGTGGATGGAAGGATCGGCAAAGGCCTCGGTCGTGTTCTCGACATAGACCTTGAAGCCGTCTTCCTCGAGCCAGGTCTTGTAGATATTGGCGCATTGCTCGGGCTCATGGCCGCTCCAGCCGCCCCAGACGATCAGTGCTTCCCGCATTCCGTTCTCCTCACGCGATAAACTATTGGCCATGCCGGGCCGGCCCGGTGGTGCCCCAGGGCGAGCCATAGAGTTCGCCCAAAGCCACGGCGGCCGCGCCGCGCGCCCATAACTGATCCCCGGCATCGTCGATGACGATTTCGGCCAGCGTGGCCAGCGGCGCCGGAATGGCCGCGGCAAAACTCTCGCGCAGCGGCGCCAGCAGATGCTCGCCCAAAGCCAGGGTGGAACCGACGAGAATGACGCGCGGCGGCGCGAAGAGCGCGACGAGATTGGCAATGGCAATGCCCAAAGCGGTGCCGGCACGGGCGACCACGGCGCGCAGTTCGTCATCGCCCGCCTCGAGCAGGGCATGGACCTGCGCCATGCCCTGCTCGTGCAGGCGGGGATCGGCGAGCAAAGTGCCCTGCCCGGCCAGATCGCCGAGGCGCATGGCAGTGTCGCCGCCCGGTCCCATGACCATGTCGCCCAGCGTCAGGCTCAGCCCATGCGCGCCGCGAAACAGCTGGCCATTATGCATGACGCCCAGGCCCAGTCCTTCCTCGATGGCGACCAGCACGAAATCGTCGTGGCGCCGCGCCTGGCCGAACCAATGCTGCGCCATGGTAATGGCGTTGGCGTCACTTTCGATGATGGTGTCGATGCCCAGCCGGGCCGTGATGGCCTCGTGCAGCGGGGCATCGAGGTCGCCGAGCACGCTGCTGGCCAGCACCTGGCCGCTGCCATGCTCGACAATGCCAGGCAGGCTGAGCGCCACCGCTTTGATCTGCTCGAGTCCCAGCCCCGCATCGCCCACGCAGCGCCGCACGCCATCGGCGACAAGATCGGCAATATCCGGCGTGGCAAGCGCCGTGATGCGCGCCGGCAGGGTCAGGCCGGCCAGCACGTCGCCCTGGAAATTGGTGGCGACGCAGACAATACGATCACCGGCCAGCCTGACCCCGACCACCCAGGCCGCCTCGGGATGGAGTGCCAGCATGACGCGGGGCCGCCCGCGCAGGCTCTGGCTGCGGATATCGCCCTCATGCCTGACGGTGATGAGCCCGTCATCGAGCAAAGCGGCGGTGATGGCCGAAACCGTGGTGGCCGACAATTCCGTACGCGCGCCGATCTCGACGCGGGCAATCGGGCCATGCCGGCGGATCGTGTCGAGCACGAGGAAGCGGTTGATGGCCCGCATCAATTCGGGGTCGGCGGTCTTCATGCAGGCGCGGGGCTCGCTGGCGGGTCCCGATTTAAATCGGGATGCAAAATAACTCCCTGCTTGTAGGCGCCTGCCGCCGGCAAGCGCAAGGCCAAATCATCAGGCGTTAAGCCAAAGTCAGGGCTTGAGCGCTATCAAGGCAGCCAACCATCTTTTGGCCTTGCTGACCGCCTAACCGGGCAGCGACCCTATTTGACCGAGGATTTCCATGACCGTTCTGCGCGCCCTCAAGCCCGCCATCCTGCCCTTGGCCGCCCTGCTGGCCGGAGTAACCATCGCGGCTTGCAGCATGGGGGGTGGCGCCAGCACGCCCATCGCCCTGTCGCCCGGCCTGTCGGCCCGCATGGACCAGCCCGGCGCCAGCCTCGACCGGGCCCAGGCCATCGGCATGATCAACGCCTATCGCGCCACCAATGGCCTGCCCGCGCTGACGCCGGACGCGGCTTTGGACGGCACGGCCCAGGCGCTGGCCGACCAATATGCCCGCACCGGCAACCCGCCCCGCGCCCCGCAGGAGCTGACGGTGATGAAGCTCAGCGCCGGCTACGCCACCTTTGCCGAGACCTTCTCGGGCTGGCGCAACAGCGCGGCCGATGCGGTGGGCCTCAAGGCAACGGCCACCAAGGCCGGCGTCGCCATGGCCTATAGCCCGAGCTCGAGCTATGGCGTGCACTGGGTGCTCGTGCTTGACGACTGAGCCCGACACCATCGATGCACGCGGGCTGAAATGCCCGCTGCCGGTCCTGAAGATGGAAAAGCGCCTGGCGGGCCTGCCGCCGGGTGCCAGCCTTGTCGTGCTGGCCACCGACCCGATGGCCAAGGTGGATATTCCCCTGTTCTGCAGGCAGAAGGGCCATGACTGCACCGTCACCACGGATGGCGATGTCCTGCATTTTGCCATCGTAAAGGGGTGACAGGACGGGCTGCATGAGGTGAAGTGGACCTGCGGCGAGCAGAGGAGGTCCAAATGACACTTTCCACATGCAGCTCTGTTGCGCTCCGCGCAATGCTGGCCGCCAGCCTGATACTCCCCACCACCGCCATGGCCCAGGACAATCCGGGCTGGCATGGCACCGCCTATGAGGGCATGGCGACGCTGTTCTATGGCACGCCGCAATCGGACCATGCCGAGCTTTCCTTTTCCTGCGAGGCCGGCAGCGGCACGGCCACTTTCGTCTTCGCCTTCGCCCCGATCCGGGCCGTCGACGGCGTCGAGGTCGTCGTAACCCTCGAGGCCGGCGATATCTCCCTGCCCATCCAGACCACCGGCATATTGCTGGAAATGGACGATCAGTTCCTGCTCGAAGGCCAGGTTCCGCTCGATGCGCAGCTCACCGACCTGCTGGGCTCGGAAGGCGTGCTGAGCGTTTTCGTCGAGGACGGGTCAGCGGAATATTCGCTGGATGGCGCAATGGAAGCGGCAACCGATTTGCTCGAGACCTGCGGGCAGGATGCCGATACGGCAGCCATCGAGATCTGCGAGTTCGACGCCTGGGTGCAGGGCAGCGGCCCGAGCGCCCGGGTCATCCGCGAGGGGCCGTCCGCCGATGCCGCTGCCATTGCCGATATGCCGGGGCCTTACGAGGGCTATAATGACATAGCCTATCCCACGGTGAGCATTACCGGCTCCAAGGATGGCTGGTTCCGCATCGACGAGGTCACTACGGACCGCTATGCCGACAGGGACCTCATCGTGGCCTTCACAGGCGAAGGCTGGGTGCCGGGCAAGGCGCTGGCGCTGTGGGTGGAAAGCCCGGTCCTGCTCGAGGCACCGGCGGGCGACGCGGCAATTGCCATAAATTTCAGCGACGGCAGCCACAATCTGCTGACGGTCGACCGGCTTTATGCCTGCCACGGCAACTGGGTCGAAGTCGGCGGAACCTATGGTGACGGCAGGGTACGCGGCTGGTCGCGCGACATCTGCGAGAGCCAGATCACCACCTGCCCGTAAGCGGTCTAGGGCGACGGCACCGCCTGCTGCAATTGGGCGACGAAATCCATCGAGCGCACCAGCATCAGTTTGATGGTACCGCGCGAATGGCGGATTTCCACCCGCTCCGAAGCCATGCGCTTTTCCACGCCGATATCGGCAATGTCGGCGAGGGGAACCGCCCAGCTATCCAGCGGAGCGCGCGACTTGGTCAGCCGCGTCTGGGTGAACTGGAGTTTTCCGTCGGCAAGGGCCAGCGTGCCGCTTAGCCAAACGCCCCCGTTGCGCTTGAGCATGAAAGTGGTGGCGGGCAGGACGATCCAGCGCCAGAGCGGTATTTTATAGCCTGCCGGAAACGGCTTGAGCCAGGCGGCGGGGATCGAAGCGACAGGTGCGATTTCGGTCAAGGCGGCTCTCGGATTCGCCAGGCTCTCGGCTGATGGTGCCCCCCGCCGGACTCCATCGGCAAGGGATCGATTAACCTAACTATTTGATTTCATTTACTAATTGCGATGCGGTGGAAACCACCCTTGACCGCGTGCCCCAAAACGTGCCCCAAAACGCGCCCCAGAACAAGCCCCAATGGGCGAGGCTATGGACCATCGGCGCGACCCTGTCAAAGACCGGCATCTGATTACTAAGGGCGAGTGGTATCACTACAAGCGCCGTGTCCCCACCAGCGTGCATGCTGTCGTGGGCGGCGATACGCATGTCCGCAAGAGCCTCAAGACCAAAGACCTGGCCATTGCCCGAGAGAAGCGCAATGAGCTTGAGGCAGCCGACGACAAGCTGTGGCAGGCCCTCGCCCTGGGGCGCAATGCCGACAGCGCCCGCAAGGCCTATGACGCCGCCGTCTCGGTGGCGCTCGCGCTTCGCCTGCCCTACCGCGAAGCCGCCCAGGTGGCCGACCTTCCCCTCCCTGACGTTCTGACGCGGCTGGCCGCAGTGCCGGTCAATGCCCCGACGCGGCCGATCGCCGACGCCGCGCTTGGCCTGGTCAAGGTGCCGGACGTCTCTGTGTCTGACGCCTTTGATATCTATTTCGATGAGATCGCGCCGGCCGAGCTGCGCGGTAAGAGCGCGCAGCAGCGCGCCGACTGGCGCAAGGTCAAGCTGCGGGCGCGAAACAATTTCATCGCCGTGGTGGGCGAGGTGCCGGTTTCCACGATCACGAGGGAACAGGCCCTCAAATTCTACGATTTCTGGCGCCGGCGTATTGCGCCGAATGACGCGGAGATCGCCGAGGGTGCCCTGGTCACCCATTCCCCGGCCAGCGGCAACCGGGATATCGGCAATATGCGGGTGATGTTCTCTGCTTATCATCGCCATATCGGCGACATGGATCGCTTCAATCCCTTCTCGGGCCTCGGCTTCGACGAGAATGATGAGCGCACCCGGCCCCCCTTCCCCACTGACTGGATCGTCAAGACCATCCTGGCCAAAGGCGCGCTCGACTCCCTCAACGCGCCGGCGCGCCGCATTTTCCTGACGCTGGTGGAGACCGGGGCGCGGCCGAGCGAGATCTGCAACCTGCGGCCGGGCCAGATCCAGCTCAAGCATGAAGTTCCCCACCTGATCATCCGACCGCATCGCGATCGCGACGATCCGCGTGAGGTCAAGACCAGCTCGGCCGAGCGCAAAGTGCCTCTGGTGGGGGTATCGCTGGCAGCGATGCGCGCCAGCCCCGAGGGTTTCCCGGACTATGTCGAGAAGGGCACGACGCTTTCCAACACGCTGATGAAGCACTTCCGGGTGCACAAGCTGCTGCCGACGCCGGAGCACAAGATCTACTCGATCCGCCACTCATTCGAGGATCGGATGAAGGACGCCGGCATAGATGAAGAATTGCGCAAGCTGCTCATGGGGCATGCGATCGACCGGCCCACTTATGGGGTCGGCGGCAGCCTCAAATGGCGGCAAGAGAATTTGCAGAAGATCGCCCTGCCGTTTGACCGCGCGATAGTCTAGCCAAGCGCGCGCGAACGCCTGCCAGTTCGTCATTCTGATTGCGAAGGGCATCAAGCTCGCGTTCAAGCCTGCGCCAGATGGGCAGGTAGACAATGCCTTCGTCGGGCGCCTCCGACATGATCACGGCCAGCCGGTCGAGCGCTGTTTCCAGCGTCTCGGCGGTTATGGGCTGGCCGGGAACATAGAAGGCCATGGCGTCACTCGTCCATGACGTCGAGCAGTTCGCTGACCGATGTGTCGGCCGGCAGCTCTGCGAGGAAGCGCTTTACCCGCCCACGCAACCGGGCAATGTCCCGATCGCTGGCCGTGCGACGGCTGGTGACTTCGCTACCGATCGTATCGCCGCAGGCGATTTCCAGGGCCTGCTCGATGTCGTCATTGTCGATTGCCGCGAAGCCCATCACGCCACCTTCCCATAAGGGCGCAGCGCGCCCTCGAGGGCGAGCAGGAATTTCTCTTCCACCACCGGCTGGGTCATGAACTTGATACGCGTGGGGAGTGGCCTGGCCTTGGGCATGAAATTGCCACTGCGCCCCGCCACCACGTCACGGAATTCGGTGGCGAGTGCGATCTGGTCGGCCTCGTGCACGTCGGCCGCGATGGCCGGCGCCGGCGACGGCAGGCCGAAGGCGGGGTAGATCGCCTCGTTGAGGATGCGCCGCTCATATGCCACCAGGTCGACGCCCAGCGTCAGCAGGAAGCCCTTCCACGGCGTGATATTGTCGCCGGTGATCATTTCCGGCGCGTCATGCAGCAGGGCATAGGGCCGCGACTGTGGCAGCCGGCAGGCCTGCGCCACCAGCAGGGAATGCTGGGCCACCGAAAAGCTGGGCCATTCGATATTCTCGCGCCAGCGATTGTGACGGGACAGGTGATGCGCGATGTCGCGCAGGCAGATCATGTCAGGGGTCGGCTTGGCGAAATGGAAGTCGCGGCCGCTGGCGAGGGTCATGAAAAAGGTCATCACAGCGTCTCCGCTGCGAGCCAGGCGGCGCCGACGAAGGCGAAGCCGATGATGTAGGCGAGGATGGCGGCCATCATTGCAGCGCCTCGGCGCCGGCGATGACCGTACGTATGCTGGCGAGGCGCTGATTGATACCCTCTTGCAGCGCATCATCTTCAAAGCCGGCCATAATCTCTTCGGCGAGTTTGAGCGCGGCCAGGAGGTCAAAATTCACATCAGCCAGGGTGCCGATATCGGCCTGGGCATCCTTGACGAAACGGGAGATCGCATCCGGATGGAACGATGGCACCACGCTGGCGTCGTAGGCTTCGTAGCTGGCGACATTGCGGTGAAGTTTCCCAGCCATCAGTGCGCCCCCTGATGGATGAACGACAGTGCGGCGCGGGCCTTGGCCTTGCGCAGATGCAGGTCGATCGCATCCTTGCGGAAGCCGCGTGCCTGCAGCTCGGCGACGATGAACTGGGTCGCGGGGAAGAGGCTGCCGATGATATCGACCATGTCGTCTTGCAGCTGCCGCCCGGACTTGACGGGCTCGGCATTGACGTCTCGGACGAAAAGCAGGTTCGCCCTCGTGCGCGCAGCGCCCTCGTACTGATCGAGGAAGGCTGCCGGCCAGCCCATTTCGAGCAGGCGCGGCCGGCGCGCATCGCCCTCGGCATTGAGGTCGATCAGATCTGCGGCGAGGATTTCGACGCGCTTCGCCACGTCGCCAGTACGGCGGGTGGGCAAGTGGTGGGTTTCGGTGAGCATTGCGTCCCTCCATGAACAGGATGGGAACATCAAAAGCACGGCTTGATATAATTTTCAAGTCTCACTTGAAAATGATGCAACCTGTCTTTGCCTCTGGACTCTCGGCCCGATTGATTCCTTAATGAGAACCGAAAGAGAACAAACGGGGCAAGGGAAAGTGGCTCAACGCGGTGAACCGTCGCTTGGCGATGTGCGGTGCCTTAAGATCGAATGCGCGGATTGCGGGCGGGAGCGCTGGCTGCAATCGCACCAGATCCTGCGCGGCCGAGCCACCGAGACCATGCCTCTGTCAGACTACATGGATCGCCTGGTATGCGCCGATTGCAGCGCCGAGGGCCTGCCCGGCCGCAACCTGGTGGCCGTCCCGCTGTATTACGACGAAGCCACCAGGCGCCGCGCCGAAACCTGGCGCATCAATACCCGAGTAGCTCTTGCCACGGGATGACGCGGCTCATCTTCTTGATCTCATAGGGATTGAAGGTGAGCTGCTTGGGCGGGTTGAACTGCTCGCAGACGATCTCGTTGGGCTTGCGGCTCACCAGCTTCTTGATGAAGCATTTGCCGTTCTTTTCGTCGCCCACCGGGAATAGCTCGATGATGACATATTCCCCGTTTACCGGCTGCTTTCCGCCCGCATAGATCACCTCGCCCGGCTCGAAGCGCGGGATCATGCTGATCCCGATTACCTGGTTGGCAAACACGCCCTGGGTTGTGGCAATGCCGGGCGGACGGCGCACATAGTCGATCACTTCGCCGTTGAACGTGAAGTCGGCATCGTCGCCGCCCACCGTCACGCCGAGCAACTCGATATCCTTCGGGCCGAGTGCCGGCGCGCGTGTCGGGCTGGTGATCCTGACCGCTTCCGATCGCTCTTCGTCATCCAGATAAACCAGTTGGCCACGGCTCGCCGCCTCGGCGTCGATCCCATACAGGGCCGCGACCTTGCGCAAATTATCCATGGTGATGTCGTTGGCGTCGGCTTCCCAATTGCCAACGGCCTGGGCCGAGACGCCCACCTGCTCGCCAACCTGGCGCAGCACCATGCCCTTTGCCTTGCGCGCCGTCTTAAGGACGGTTCCAGTCGTGTTTTCCATAGCCCGCATTTCATCAAGCATTGCTTGCTTGATCCACGACAGAGTGGCTTGACATATTTTTCAAGTGATGCTTGAAATCAGCCATGAGCAACAAATCAGACATGGCTGCAGCCCTGCAGCGGGCGGTGGAGATTATCGGCGGGCCGACTGAGGCCGGGCGCGTGTTCGATATCACCCCCCAGGCTGTCGATCAGTGGGAAATCTGCCCTCCCGGCCGCGTGCTGGGGATCGAGTCGGCTGCCGGTGGGCAGGTTACGCGCTATGAGCTGCGCCCCGACATCTATGGCGATGCTCCCGAGCTGGTGACGCCATGACGTCCGCAGTCGTAGCAGCCGCCCGCATCGGTGCTGCCGACCTGCAACGCGGTCGCGGCCTGTCACTCGCGGCGGATGCCGATCCCCTGTTTTACCACGGCGGCGGCTGCCTGCTCGGCAATGAACTGGATGGCCTGGGCCGTCTTGTCGTTGGCGAGATCGAGAGCGGTCGCGGCGTCGTATCCCTTCCCCGCGGCTGGTATCGCGCGCGGGATCTGTGGCCCCAGCTGTTCCCCCGGCAGTCCGTTGGACAGCCGGGCGCGGAGCGCGGCCATGTTCCCGCCGTCGCGTATTATCAGCTCGGCGGCCAGCTCGATGGCCATGCGTACCAGCGTCTCGCTCACCGCCATTTCGGCGACCATCTGCGTTTGCGGGCTCGGTTCCATCAGTGCCTCGTTTCATTGCTGGCTCGCCTTAAAGCGGTTTTTCGGGGGCATGTCGAATGACCCGGATGCGCGCTCCCATGAATTCCGCTGATCGCCGGGCAAAGACCGATGCGCTGCGCGACATGCTGCGCTCGGGCGAATCCACCCGCGCGCTGCTGTTGAGCCGCGTTGGCGTTGATCCAAAGGGCCTGCTGCACCTGCAGCAGACGTCGAAGCTGACCGCTCAGGAGCGGCCGGCATGACATTCCCCATCTTCTCCCTCCCCGCACGACTCCTCCCCGCCCTGGTCATGACCTCCAGACCCGGTGCGTCCCTCCCGCGTGCGGGTAACTGGCTGGCACGCCTCGCCTTGCGCGTCGGGTGCCAGCCTTTCCTCTTCTCGCCGCTGCCTGATGGCGCGCAGGTCGCGCAGGGCTTCGATCATGGCGCGGCTGGGCCGGTAGTCGGAAAATCTGTTCATGGCTGCGGTTGTGAATCGCCCGTGGCGCCGTGTCATGGCGCGGATCGCGCGGTGCCGCGCCATGTCTAGAGGCCGCCAGCTCCCCGATCGCGACTATCAGGCCCTCTTTGCCGCAACGCGGCAGCTGGTCACCGCTGCCGGTGGCCCCGTCGCCGCGGCTGCCATCACGCGCGGTGATCATCAGAGCATCAGCCGCTATGGCTCGGCCCACCCTGATAATGCCGACCGCTTCATGCCGATCGACGTGCTCGCCGATCTCGAAAGCGAGTGCGAGCAGCCGGTGCTGACCAAGGAACTGGCGCGATTGTCCGGGCACCTGCTGGTGCCCGTGCCGCGCGTGGTGCGGTCGGGCACGGCGCTGGGCGCAGTGACGGCAAGCGCCCTTAAGGAAACCAGCGAAGTCTTTGTCGCCCTGGCCGATGGGCTGGGCGACGGCAGGCTGTGCGCGGCCGACGCGGCCCATATCGGCCGCGAGATCGATGAGGCGCTGGCCAAGCTGGCCGCGCTCAAACTGCAGGTCAATGCCGAAGCGGAGTCGGAAGTATGAGCGTTTATGTCGACGACATGGAAGCCAGCTTTGGCCGCATGAAAATGTGCCATATGTGGGCCGATACGCTGGATGAACTGTTGGCCATGGCCGACTTGATCGGCGTTCAGCGCAGGTGGCTGCAGCGCCCGTCCGGATCGTGGGACGGGCATGATCCTCGCTACCAGGCGGATGCGCGCCTGCGCCTTGGCATGGATGCCAGCTGGGTCCACTTCGATATCGCCAAGGGCAAGCGAGCGGCGGCCATTGCTGCCGGGGCCATCGTCACCGACCAATTCGGCCCCGGCGAATACACGGCAAAGCTCTCGATCGCCACTGGCATTCCCGGCCTCGTGAATATTGGCGAGCGGCGTCTGCAGCTGTTTGCCGACGCGCGCTTGCGGCTGAGTGCAGCGGAATGAGCAGTACCGAACTTGCCCTTTTTTCCGTCGCCAAGGAGGCCCTGGCCGAGGCTGTCAAGGTCGACGAAGTCAAGGATGTGCGCGACCATGCCGAGCGCATCCGGCTCTATGGTCAGCAGGCCAATGACCGGACCATCATCGCCGACGCGACCGAAATCATCATGCGGGCCGAGCGCCGCCTGGGCGAGCTGCTGCGCAGCGCGCACGAAACCGGCCAGCTCGGCATCGGCCGGCCGGCCCGTTCCAATGTCGAGGGTGATGGCGAAGCGACGGCCGAGGACAATGAGCCGGTCGAGACGTCCAGCCCCCGGCAGACGCGGGTGACGCTCAAGGAAGCCGGCATCAGCAAGAAGCTGTCGACCCGCTCGCAGAAATTCGCTGCCGTGGCCGAGACCGCCTTTGAGGCGGCCCTGCAGACGGCGCGCGAGAAGATCCTGGCCGGTGGCGCCATCGTCGTCAATCCGCTCAAGGATCTCTGTCGACGGCCGAGAAGAAGTCGCGCCGTGCCGCCCGCGAGATCGAGCTGGGCGCCAGGCAGATGGCGCTGCCCGAAGCCAAGTTCGGCGTGATCCTCGCCGATCCGGAATGGAAGTTCGAAACCTATTCCGAAGAAACCGGCATGGATCGGGCGGCCGACAACCACTATCCGACCTCGACGCTCGAGGCGATCAAGAGCCGCGATGTCGGCTCGCTCGCCGCCGATGCTTGCGTGCTGTTCCTATGGGCCACCGTGCCCATGCTGCCCCAGGCCCTGGACGTCATGGCCGCCTGGGGCTTCGAATACAAATCGCATACCGCCTGGCGCAAGGATCGGGCGGGCACCGGCTACTGGTTCCGCAACGAACATGAGCTACTGCTGGTCGGCACGCGCGGCAATGTGCCGGCGCCAGCCATGGGCGATCAGTTCGGCTCGGTCATCGATGCGCCGGTGGGCGAGCATTCGGCCAAGCCGGAAAAGTTCTATGAGATTATCGAGGCCTATTTCCCCAGCCTGCCCAAAATCGAGCTGAATGCCCGCGTGGCGCGGCAAGGCTGGGTGCGCTGGGGCTATGAGGCCCCGGACGAAAACAGCGGACAGGTGGCAGCGTGTGCCCCGGTAGCGCCATGCAGCGATGCGCATGGAGACGAAAACGGCCTTCGGTTGAAGGGGAACGCAACGCTTGCCCAACCCAGCGTAGGCACCCGCGAAAGCGATGCTTTGGCTGAGGTTTCAGGGACTTCACAATGCGAGGATAGCGCCTCGCCCACCCTGCCAAACTCGCCGCTGCCCCTCGACCAGGCCGACGCGATCATCCGCACCGGCGATGCGGACAAGACTCCGCTCGTCGCCCTGGCCGCCATGGTCGGTCGGCCGGGCAATATCACTTTCGTCAAAAACAGCCGGCGCCGGCAGGGCCTGTCGAGCCGCGAGCGGCAGCGCGAGGCCGTGGCGGAGTCCAATCGCAGACGGGCTGCCGTTGCCGGAGAAGCCCAATGACCCGGCACGCGCCCCGCTACCAGACCGGCGAAATCGTCGCCCGCTGCGTGCTCGATCCCAATGGCGGGCACCGGCTCGAAGTCGAGACGACGGGCGGCATCATGATCGCCTGCTACGGCGTGGAAAACCTGCCGTCGCTCGAATCCGCCATCGAACAATTCCGAGCCCTGATCACGCGCGCCGATGGCGGGCCGGATTTCCACAACCGGCGCGTCATCCCGATCGAGGTGAGCAGATGAAGAACAAACTATCCGATCTCAACAATCATCTGTTTGCCCAGCTTGAGCGGCTTTCGGACGAAGACCTAACGCCCGACCAGATCGAGAAAGAGGCAAAGCGCGGCGAGGCCATTGTATCGGTGGCCGATCAGATCATCCGCAATGCGTCCTTGCAGATTAAGGCCGCCGAGCTTGTCGCTGAGTACGGGTCCAATCCCGAGCCGTATTTGCCGCAGATTGAGGGAGGGAAGGCGTCATGAGACGGGCCGCTATCCCCTACAGCCCCACGGAAATGCAGTGGCTTGAAGCTAACCGGATGATGGTGATCACCGACTATCACCGGGCTTTCATTGACGCGTTCGGACGAAGTGATGTGTCTGCCGGTCACCTGCACGCCCTCCGGAAGCGCAAAGGCTGGAAGGTCGGGCGCTCGCCGGGTCGCTATAAGGGCCGTCGTCTCAAGTACAGCGATGCCGAGATTGAGTGGTTGCGCGACAATTGCGCCCTGCCGCTGCCCGACTATCACCGGGCGTTCCGGGCCGCGTTCGATAGACCCGACGTCACCGCTGCCAAGCTGCACTCTTTGCGAAAGCGAGAGGGCTTCAAGACGGGGCGCACCGGGCGGTTCGAGAAGGGTCAACCGTCGCCCATGAAGGGCCGCACATGTCCGCCCGGCGAAGGTGGTCGCCATCCGAACGCAATCGCAGCGCAGTTCAAGAAGGGTCATGTTCCACACACCTATCGCGGCCCTGGCCACGAAAGCGTGGACGACGAAGGCTATGTCTGGATCGTTATCGACAGGCCCAACCCATGGACTGGCGCGGCGACCTGGCGCGTGCACAAGCATCGCTTCCTTTGGGAAGAGGCCAACGGACCTGTTCCCGAAGGCATGGTGCTTAAATGCGTTGGCGAGAGAGGCAACTGCGACCCGTCTAACTGGGAGCCTGTGCCCATCGGCCTCCTGCCCCGGCTCAATGGCAAATCGGGCCGCAATTACGACCAGGCGCACCCCGATTTGAAGCCGTCCATCATGATGGTCGCCAAGATCGAGCATCGCGCCCGCGAAAGCCAAAAGGCACGTTCATGACCCGCCAAAAGCTCCCCACTCGCCGCGAAGGCGAGACTTTTCTGCTCGATCATCGGCACAGCCCCGGCACGGCGGCCGAACAGATCGAAACCATGATCGTCAGCTATAGCCGGTATCCCGATGGTCGCATCGGCGAAGTGTTCGTGAATTGCGAGAACCGGCGTAGCGAGCGATCGATCGGGCTGTGGGCCGATCTCGGTATCATCGTCTCGATCGCCCTACAGCGCGGCGCCACGCTCACCGAGTTGAGCAGCGCCATGTCGCGCGGCGAGATCAACCACCTGGGCAAGATCGTCGAGGTCGCACAATCGCCGGCCGGCACCCTGCTCGATGCCCTGCTCGATATCGAGGTTCAGGACATGGTGGAGGGCCGCGCCAATGGCTGAACCACGCACGAAGCGCGGCTGGGTGCTGCTGTTCGCCGGGCTGGCCGGCTGGGGGCTGGTGGCCGTCCTGGTCGCGGCAGGTGCCGCATTGATGGGAGGGATCTGATATGGCCGAAAATACCGCGATCGAGTGGTGCGATGCCACGTTCAATCCCTGGATAGGCTGCACGAAGATCAGCCCGGCATGCGATCATTGCTATGCCGAAGCCTTGATGGACACGCGGCATGGCCGCGTCGACTGGGGCGGCGACCGGGTGCGCACCT
Organism: Devosia ginsengisoli; assembly: GCF_024707105.1. Classification (GTDB taxonomy): domain Bacteria; phylum Pseudomonadota; class Alphaproteobacteria; order Rhizobiales; family Devosiaceae; genus Devosia; species Devosia ginsengisoli_A. The sequence continues at coordinate 584,118 of NZ_JANQAJ010000009.1, forward strand.
CGCCCGCCAATTGGCAGCAGCCGCGCCGCTGGCAGCGCCAGGCGGCGGCATTCCATGCCGAGCATGGCCGGCGCCGGCGCGTGTTTTGCGCCTCATTGGCCGATGTGTTCGACAACCAGGTGCCGGCCGAGTGGCGGGCGAACCTGTGGGCGCTGATCCTGGTCACGCCGGATCTCGATTGGCTGCTGCTGACCAAGCGCCCGCAGAATATCGGCAAGATGCTGCCGGCGTTTTGGGATGACGTGAAGGGGCATGTCTGGCTCGGCACGACGGTCGAGGATCAAAAGCGGGCCGATCAGAACATTCCGCATTTGCTCGAGCACGACGCCGCGGTGCGCTTTGTCAGCATTGAGCCGATGCTGGGTCCGATCGACCTCGCAAAGGTATGCCTGGTCCCCCAAAGGCCTGGGTCGTTTCGGTCGGGCATTCATCTCAATGCTCTGGTCGGTCGCTTTTACGAAAGTGGCATGCCCTATTTTGACCGCTGGAATGACGACGGGACGCCGGCCACTGGCGCTACCGTTGCCAGGATCGACTGGGTGATCGCTGGCGGCGAAAGTGGTCCCCATGCGCGCCCGTCGAATCCAGACTGGTTCCGCAGCCTGCGTAATCAATGCGCCACTGCCGACGTGCCCTTCCTGTTCAAGCAATGGGGCGAATGGGTCGGCGGCAAATTCCACCTCGACCTCGATGACTATCTGCAGTTCGAGGATCTCGCGGAAACGCGCTTTTATCCCCTGAGCCGATCGACGCCTGAGCACCATTGGGAAGAGGACAAGGTTCCGGAAGGCCTTGGGTCGGTCCGCCTGGGCAAGCGTCTCGCTGGCCGTACGCTTGATGGCGCAACGCATGATGCCTTCCCGGTGGTGCGCCATGCATGATCTCCCCCGCTTCGCCCTTTCCGTTCGCCAGCCTTGGACCTGGGCGATCGTGCATGCAGATCCCGTCAAGGATATCGAGAACCGGTCATGGCGCCGGCCCAATCCCGCGCTGAAATTCCGGGGTGAATTCGCCCTGCATGCCGCCAAGGGCATGACGCGCGATGAATATGAGTGTGCTGCCGACTTCATGGCGGATCTCGGCATCACCGCGCCGCGCCCGGCCGAGCTGCAGCGCGGCGGCATTGTCGGCGTCGTGACGCTGGTCGATATCGTCAGGGACTCCGATAGCCCCTGGTATATGGGCGGTTGCGGCCTGCTGCTCGCCAATCCGCGCCCCATTGAATTTATCCCTTGCGTCGGCGAGCTGGGCTTTTTCGCCTGGAAGCCGGCCGACCCTTCGGTTGTGCCCCAACCGGCCAGGTGGATGCTGCCAAAGGCCGAGCCCGTCGCGCCGGCACAGGGAGAGCTGCTGTGACTGCTCCCCTGCCGTGCCCCTTCTGCGCCACCCTGCCAGTCGTCAGTGCTGGCGGCCTGATGTGGGCGCATGCGCCAGTGTCATGCATCCTGCGCGATTTCGGCTTTTCGGATGTCGATGGCTGGAACACGCGTGGCGGATCGGCGGCGGATCCGCTGCCGGATGCCAAGCCTGTCCGGATCCAGCTTTCCCGCCGCAAGGGTTGGCGCATGCCGGAGAACACGGTCAAGGTCGACCGCTCGACCCGCTTCGGCAATCCGTATCAGGCCGGGGCTGATGGCGATGGCGATCGAGCGCATCTGGCCAGCCTCTACCGGGCATACCTCGCCCGGCCAGAACAGGCCGCCCTTGTCGATGATATTCGCGCGTTACTGCGCGGCAGGAACCTCGCCTGCTGGTGCCCGCTGGATGATTGCTGCCATGCCGATGTGCTGTTGGAGGTCGCCAACGCATGACCACCGACCAGATCATGCTCTCATCCCAATGCGCTTGCGGCGCGGTGATTTCGACGCCGGCGCCGGCCGCCGCCGATATCGGCGCTGCCTACCAGGCGCAGCTCGATGCCGGTTGGGGCCATGACGATCACGGTCGCTGTCTCTGCCCGCAATGCATGGTGGCGCCCCCAGCCGAGCCGACCCCCGACGTTCCCGAGCAAGGGAGGCTGTTTTGACCGATCCCGCTCCGTACGACGGTCCCATTGCGCGTGCTGACGGTATGCGCCCCTACAATCGCTACCTCTGGCCAATGGCAGGCGATAGCTGGTGGGTGAGGGACTGCGAGCATCTGGTTGTCCAGCGGATGGCCTGGCCGAACCACATATCCGTGGTTGCACTGGCCGATGGTCGATATTCGACCGATGGCGCCACCTACGCGATTGAAGGGAACCACGACTGCTATGGCGGTCCGTGCGTGTTTGCGACCCGCCAAGAGGCAGTGCGCAAGGCCGTGGCGAAGTTCATCCGCCATTGTCGCCATGCCCGATACTGGTCCACGAACGGCATTTCCCATGAGCAATGCCAGCTCGCCATAAATTGGGCTCTCGAAGTCGCGGCCCGGCCGCCCGTCGTTTTGCCGCTACCTAAGCCAATTCCGGTAAAAACCGGACTGCCGTTGTTCGATGCGGGGCTGTCATGACCCTGCCCGATCACCTTGCTGCCCTGCGCGACGAAGCCTTGCAGACGTCATGCGAAAGCTGGGCCAAGCGGCAGGGCTGGAAGCTGTCGCCGGGCCTCGATCGGGCCGGACCATGCCCTATGCCCGGCTGTGGCGGCACCGATCGGTTTTCGATCCATACCGGGAAAAACCTGTTCCGCTGCCGGCAATGCGACATTGCCGGCGAGGGCGTGATCAAGCTGGTTATGCTGACCCAGGGCCTGGGCTTCACCGAGGCTTGCGAATTGATCACGGGGCGCCGGGCCGATGCCCCCTTCGATCCGGAGAAGGCCGCCGAGATCCGGCGCCAGAACGAAGCGGCCGAGAAGCGTAACCGGGATGATGCCGAGCGCTACCGGCAGAAGGCCCGGCGCGAGGGTTATGAAATCTGGCAGGCGCGCTCGCGCGACCCTGGCCGGCCGCTGGTCGCCGAATATCTCATGATCCGCGGCCTGCTGACGGCCCGCCTGGTGGAGCTGTTCGACCAGATCCGGCTCGGCCAGCATGATGACCTGCCCTATATGGATCGCGCGAAATCCGGCCCCTGGGTCCAACTGGCCAAGGCGCCGGCCATGCTGGCGCCGATCCAGATGGCCGATGATCGTTTCGGGGCGGTGCATCGCACCTGGCTGGATCTCGCCCAGCCCAAGGGGAGGCTGGTGCTGGTCCATCCCGATACCGGCAAGGCGCTGGAAACCAAAAAGGCCTTGGGCATCAAGCAGGGCGGCGCCATCAGGCTCTTCACGCCCGAAAACCCGCGCCGCATCATCATGGGCGAGGGCATCGAAACCACGCTGACCCCGCTGGCGCATGCTTTCGAGCCCGATACCGCCTATTGGGCCGGCGTCGACGTCGGCAACATGGCCGGCAAGGCCTCGCGCGATCCCGATGGCAAGATCGTGCAGGACCGGCCGGATCTCGCCGATCTCGATTGCTGGCAGCCGCCCGACTGGTGCGAAGAGCTGATCTATCTCGGCGAAACCGAAAAGGCCGAGCGCAATACCGATGCCAAGCTGACGCGCGGCCTGCTGCGCGCCCAGCTGCTGCGCCGGCAGGCCCGCGAGGCCAATCCCGACCTGCCCGATCTCGTAACCGAATTCGTCCTCGCCCCCGAGGGCGGCGGCGATATCAACGATCTTGTGAGGTGAAAATGATGACCAGGCCTTACTATCGCGCATATTGCAAGGATTGCGGCTGCACGGTTCGCAGCGGCGACAACAGCACCTTCATGGACCAGTTCTTTCTCCCCGAGCGGTGCCCTGGGTGCCATCGCTATGCGCCTCGGCACGGCTACGTGTCCGACAGCGAGGCGCGTTACAGAGTGGAATATGGGTTCTGGAAAGTTGTGCCTATTGAGCCCCAGCCGCCCAGGCGATGGTGGTGGCCCTTCGGCGTAGCGACAGAACGGGTTTGGACTGTGTGGCAGGAGGTCTCTTCATGAGCGAGACCAATCCCCGCCCCCATGCCGGCGTCGTCTTTCCCGATGAGTGGAACCAGGACGAAGGCACGCCCGACATCGCCTCGGTGGCCAACGCGATTCAGGTTTGGGCCATGTTCAACCCGCCCTACCGGCACAGCGTTCGCCATGTGGGCGAAGTTTTCAACCTCGACGACGCCCAGGTGCGGCAGGCGGTCGAGGCGCATTACTGGATGTATCTGGACGGTCCCGACGACGATCCGCACCAGCAATTTATCGAACACGACGGCGAATAGACTTTTCTGGACTAAAGGGGCTAAAAATGCGGCAAACCAAGGCAACCGAGCCGGGCAAGAGCGGCGCGGTCAAGCGCGCCATGGGGCGGCGGCGCAAGGTCGAGGCGCCGGCCGACGACGCGGGTGAAGCGGGATTCAGCCTCTATGGCGATGCCGGCGAGCCGCCCCCGACCGATCCGCAGGATCCGGGCGCCGATCCCGACGATGATTTCGCCCTCGATGACGATGCCGGCCTGCCCGATGGCCTCGATCCCCTGCTGATCGAAACATTGCGCGAATGCGCGGCGCTCGATCCCAACGATCGCGACAATGGCCGGCGCCTGGTGCTGCATTACGGCGGCAACCTCGCCTATGTGCAGGGCATGGGCTGGCTGGTGTGGGAGGGCAAGTTCTGGCAGCGCGACGATGGCGAGCTGGCCGCCCGCTTGATGGCGCAGAACCTGGTCGACCGGATCAAGCTCGAAAAGGAATTCATCGACTATACGCCGGCGCAGCAACGCCTGCTGGAAGCCGCCAAGCCCAAGCGGAAGATCCCGGCCGAAGAGCGCAGCCAGGCCGACAAAGAGCTGATCATCAATGCCGACCAGGCGATCAAGCAGCGGGCGACCAAACGCGCCGCGCGGGTCAAGCATGCCATCAGCTCGGGCAATTCCGGCAAGACGGCCGCCATGCTGCAGCAGGCGGCCAGCCATCGCGCCATCCCGGCCGAAGAGCTGGACAGCGACCGGATGCGCTTCAATGTGCGCAATGGCACGCTGGTCTTTTCGCGCGTGCCAGATCCCGATGCGCCGGCCGAGGGCGAGGGCAGCGACCGCATGGTCGGCAGCTTCACTTTCATCGAGCCGCATGATCGCACCGACATGATCACCAAAATGGCCGATGTCGATTACGATCCCGATGCCCGATGCCCGTTTTTCGAGGCCTTCCTGGCCAAGCTGCAGCCCGATCGGCAGATGCAGATCTTCCTGCAGGTTTTCCACGCCTATGCCCTGCTGATCGGCGGCAATGATGAGCAGAAAGTGCTCTATCATTACGGCACCGGCGCCAACGGCAAATCGGCCTTTATCGAAGTCCTGGGCCGTCTCGCCGGCAGCTACCGCACCGTGGTTTCGCCCGAAACCATTACCGGCGATACCCAGCGCGGCGGCCAGCAGGCCAGCCCCGATATTGCGCGCCTGCACAATGCGCGCCTGGCCACGATCGAGGAATTGCCGCGCAATGCCCCGCTCAAGGAAGAGCTGATCAAGGCCCTGTCGGGCGGCACGAAGATGACGGCGCGTTTCCTGCAGAAGGAAATCTTCGAATTCGAGCCGATCTTCACCCCCGTCCTGTCGGGCAACTTCAAGCCCTCGATTTCGGGCAGCGATTACGGCATCTGGCGGCGCGTGCTGATCGTGCTTTGGGGCGTCACCATCCCCGAGGGCGAGCGCATGATCCCCTCGCGCCTCGCCGAAAAGCTCGACGCCGAGCGATCGGGGATCCTGAACTGGCTGCTCGATGGCCTGGTCGCCTATCTCGGCGCCGGCCTCACCGGCTTCATTCCGGCCGAGGTCACCGACTTCACCACGGAATACCGGCAGGACCGCGACAATGTGGGCGTGTTCGCCGACCAGTGCATCAGCCGCGAGGAAGGCCAGACCATCCAGGCCGGCCCGCTGCACAAGCTCTATATCGAATGGTGCGAGTTGAACGGCGTCACGGCCGCCAAGCAGCGCTCTTTCGGCGAGCGCCTGGGCGAGCTGGGATTCAAGAAAACCACCGGCCGCGTCTATGTCTACCAGGATATCGTGGTGGATAAGTCCTGGCGCATATCGATCGACCGCGAAGTGCCGCGCGACCCGAAGAGCAAGGCCATCAAGGATACGGCCGATCCCGGCTGGACGCCGGCAGAGGGGGTTTGATGGCTAGCATCCCCGTAGCTCTGACTAGACCCCGCACCCCACTTTAGGCCACGGTGCTGGTCGCGACCCTCGCGCCCGGCAATGATTCTCCCTCAAAGCGCCTTGCGCCGCGCCCCGCACCCCCCTTTGAGGGCAGAGAAAGCGGAAGTCGCAACCCTCGTCCCCGCTGCGCGGGGCGACACGAGGGTTGCGAGAGTTAAGCGAGGGTGAAATCTGAAATCTCGCGCTATAAATCAATAGACTTTTCAATGGGTTATTGCGATTTTGCGACCTTTGCGGGGTTTGTTCTCGCCTATATCGTACAAGAGGGGGCCGGGGTGCCCATTTTCGGCAGCATTTTGCATCTGAATTTGACTCACTGCGCATAGGACAACCCTCGCCACTGTCTCAACACTCGCTACCTCTTTGATTTATCTACCTTTTCTATTTGCGAGATTTGGAATGAAACCTCGCTAAACCTCGAAAGAGCAAGGAATGGCTGAATACCGGGACATTGAAGAGCTTCTGATCTGGGCTTTCGGGCCGCAGCAGGTTGAACGCTATGTCCGGACTTTGCGGGGCGGTTCGGTCGGGCCGGCTTCGGCCCCGCAATCGAGCGAGGACGCCATGCGGCAAATCCTGCTGCTGGGCACGCGTGTCGATTCCAGCTCGGCCGGCGCGCTGTGGGCCGGGGCGCGCTGCCACGACGATGCGGTGACCATTTACGAGGCTGTCATGGCGCTGCCGGCAGAGGCTTGGGTTGAGGTCATCAAGCACGCCCGCTCGGGCGAACGGCCATACTGGTATCCGGACGGGCCGGGCCGCTGGGTGACGCCGCGCGACAAATGGGGCCAGCCCAAGCGGCTATGGCGCGACCCGGTTCGCCAGCGTGGCGACCTGGGCGAGGCGCCGCCCGAACTGCTCGGCATCGACCCGGCAATGGTCGAGGAAGCTCGCGCCACCTATCGGCTCTGGCACACCGCATTGTGCGAACTGGTGGGGCTGGTGAACCGTGATCTGGTGTCGTGGCGCGCCCGCTGGCCTGCCGCCTCGCCGGAGCCCTGGCTGGACCCTGTGGGGGCGCATATCGAGGCCGGTTGACGTGGAGAGAAAATTTGACGTAGCTTCACCACAACGGAAAAGGTTCTCAGGCGAGTCGCACAGCGGCCCGCCTTTTTTGTTGCCTTTTCGATGCTCGCCAAGGTGTTGGCGAAACGGTTCCGGGCAGAACCATTTAGGGGGCACCATGACGGGCATGTCCATGCGCTGGGCCGATGACCATCTGCGCCACTATGCCCAGCTGCTCGAACAGGTGAACCGGGAAACCCCGGTGGTCCTGCCGCGCATCGTCAACCAGGTGGGCAACCGGGCCAAGACCATCGTCATCCGGACGCTAACCGCGCAGACCGGCCTGCCGCGCAAGACCATCGTCGCTGCTGTCGGCAATCCGGCCACGGCGCGGGCCAATGGGCGTCTGTCCTATGAAATGACCACGCGGGGCGGCTTCATCCGCCTCAAGTACCTGCGGCCTCGCGAGACGCGGCCGGGCGTGGTGGCGCGGCCCTTCGGGCAGGCAAAGCTCTTCCCTGGGGCGTTCATGAGGGGCGGCCGCTTCCCCAAACGCGTGGGGGTGCCTGCCTTCGGCGGGCACGTCATGCAACGCCTGGATCGTGCCGGCCGCCACCTGACACAGGTGCGCTCGCTGGTGCGCATCCCGCATGAAATGACGGTCGGCGCCACGCGCCAGGCCTTCGAGCGCACCGCCGCGCCCCTGCTGCGCCAGCGCGTCGAAGCCATGCTGATCAAGCGCTTCGGCCGCTGACCCACCCCCTCGGTTGGGTCCTTTCCCGCCCTCCGCTCGGCGCGGGTCGGCTGACTTGCGGGATTTTTCTAGTGCGCGGCATCGCAACAGGTACACGCTTCACACGTGTTGCACGTGTGCTTGCACGGATAGGCACACGCAATGGAAGAATGGATCTCCATCACGGAAGCTGCTCGGCGGTTGACGGCTGGTGGCGACGTTGTCGATCGGTCGACGCTGTCGCGATATGTGAGCCAGCATGCCGAGGCGCTGCCGACCAAGCGCGAGGGCAAGTCGAACCTGGTCGAGTTCGCCACGCTGCTGCAGCATCGATCTGAGAATATCCGCCTGACGCGGCGCCCGGTTGAGCCGGAGCTGCCCGTTGTGGGGGATGGGCCGCGTCCGCCGACGCAAATCAGTGCGGCGGCGCGTGACAAAGAGGCGTCGGCGGCGCTGCGCGAGCTGGAGCTTGCGCGCGAGCTGCGCCAGATCACCAGCGTGCGCGAAGTCGCGGACGCGGCCCAAACTGCAATCGTCATGATGCGCAATGCCTTCGAGCGCTCGGTGGACACCGAGGCGGCCTCGCTGGCGCTGCGGCATGGCTGGGATGAACGCAAGGCGCGCCTGGCGCTCAAGGACTTCGTGCAAACCGGCGTGGAAGTGTTTCACCGCGAAATGCTCGATCGCCTCGACGCCTTGAGCCGAGCAAAGGATGCGGGCGAGCCCTATCACGAAGAAACGGCAACGCTGCAATGAGCCTTCACTTTTCGCTGCGCGACACGTTCCCCACGCTGCCGCGCGGCGAAGCCGTGCTGTTCGCCGCCCTGGCCAAGGCCAGCCAGCCCGTCGAAAATCTGACGATTACCGAGCATGCCGAACGCTATCGCGTCGTCTCGGCGGAATCGGGATCGCCCTGGCCTGGGCCATTTCGCATCAGCCGCACGCCGTATCTGCGCGAGCCGCAGGATTGCCTGCATCCTGATCACCCGGCTCGCCGCGTGACCGCGCGCTGGGCGGCGCAGCTCGCGAAGTCGACGGCCATTGAGAACTGGTTCTGCTACATCGTCGACCATGCACCGGGCTCGATGATGATCGTGCTGCCGACCTTGGAAGAGGCCACGAAGTTCAACCGTGTCAAACTGCAGCCGACCATTGAGGCCTCGCCACGGATCCAGCACAAAGTGCGGCCGGTGAGCAGCCGAGACGAGCAAGGTTCGACGACGGCCTTCAAGCGCTATGCCGGTGGCTTCTGCCAGATCGTCAATGCAGGTTCTTCCAAGGGCCTGCAGATGGTTTCGATCAAGTATCTGGCCATGGACGAAGTGACGGGCTATCCGCGCGATGTCGATGGGCGTGGCAGTCCGCGCGACCAGGGCGCGCGCGTCAGAAAATGTATGGCGACCTGGCGAAGGAATGGGAAGGCTCGACGCCTGGTGAGGTCGGCGAATGTGCCATCACCGAGGATTACGAGGCCGGCGACCGGCGCGAATATTACGTGCCCTGCCCGCATTGCGGTGATTTCCACCCGCTGCGCTTCGAGCAGATGCGTGGCCCCGATGTCGCGCTTGACCTGCCGGTGCATATGCGGTGCCTGAGCTGCGACGGTGTGATGCTCGATGGGCATAAACCGGACATGATGGCGGGCGGTCACTGGATCGCCACGCGTGTCGATGACGATGCGGCAGAAAAGGTTCCTGCCGTCATCAAGCCCGCCGATCTTGAAAAATGGCGCTGCCCTCCTTGCGAGGGCCGGTGCCGGGACTGGCAGCCCAGTTATCACTTGTGGGCGGCTTATGCGCCCCGCGAGCGCTGGGCCGAGATATGGGATCGCTGGGAGAAGGCCCAGGGCGACACGACCAAGCTGCGCACGTTTTCGCAGCAGGATCTGGCGCAGCCATACGATCCGGGCGGCGAGGCCGTCGATTGGGAGAAGATCGTCGAGGCAGCACGCAAGGTTCGCTATGTGCGCAATGTCGTGCCGGCCGATGCCGGGCTGATCGTGTCGGCCGCCGACGTGCAGAGCTATGGCATCAAGTGGGCGGCCTGGGCGATCGGGCCGCGCGACCAGATGTATCTGCTCGACAAGGAAGTGTTCGAGGGAGCGCCGGATCAGTCCGATGAGCCCTGGATTGCCCTCGCCGACGCGCTTGAGCGCAAGTATCAGGCGGGGAGCGGGGAGCGCGGGATAGACCTTTCTGGCGTTGACTCCGGTTATGCCACCGATCGCGTCTATCTGTTCACGCGCGCCCGCCCTGGCGTGTTCGCCCTGGACGGCCGGCCACGCAAGGCCGGCGCATCCTGGCTGGGCAGCCCGACCAAGCAGAAGGTCAAGGATCAGCGTGGCCGTGTCATCGCCAAGGCCCTGCTCTATCCGGTCTATGGCCATGACATCAAAACTTCGGTCATGGCTGGCCTGGCCAACCTGGTACAGGGCCAGAGCGAGCTTGGGCAGTGGCCACGCAACACGCTGCACCTGCTGCCTGAGCTGGCAGACGAAGCCTTCATCAAGGAACTGACGGCCGAACGGCTGGTCGACCCCGAGGAAGAAGCCCGCAACTCGGTATCGCGCCGTGCTCGCCACCTGATCAATCCGCACGCCCCGCGCGAGTGGAAGCGGATCATTGGCAGGCAGAATGACTGGCTCGACGTGGCGGTCTACGCCAAGGCCCTGGCCTGGTCGCTGCAGGCGCGCATGCGTCTCGATGAGAAGAAATGGGCGGAACTGCTGCTGGCCGTACATGGCCAGATGGAAACCCCCGATCTGTTCAACGCCAACAATGGCCCGTTCGAACCGCAGCAGGTCGAGGCGCCGGCGTCAAAGCCTGCCATCGCGAAAAGCGACTGGCTCTAGAGGAAATCGACCCATGACGATCGAGGAACAGATCGCTGCCCTTGAGGAAGCGATCGGCAGCGGTGTGCGCCGCGTTGTGACCCAGTCCAACGGGGTGCGCACCGAAATCGAGTATCAGTCGCTGGACGCCATGCAGGATGCCCTCGCCAATCTCAAGGCGAGGCAGAGCAGGACGCCGCGCACCATCCTGGCGGGGTTCTGATGGTCAAGCTCAACATGCTCGATCGCGCCATCAGCTACGTTGCACCAGCCCGTGCCGTCAAACGCGTGGCCCGCCGCGCGATGATGGAAGAGCTGCAGCGTAGCTATACCGGCGCCGATCGCGGCCGATTCCGTGGCAACTGGCACACCAGGGCGACCTCGGCCGATGCCGAAATCGCCGCAGGGGGCCAACTGCTGCGCGACCGCATGCGCGACCTGGTGCGCAATAATACGCTCGCCGCCAACGCGGTCGCCCTGCTGGTGATCCATGCGGTGGGCGACGGCATCGTGCCGGTCTTCACCGACCACAAGGTCAAGGATGCTTTCGAGCGCTGGGCCAAGGGGGTCAATTTCTTCGGCGTCCAGGCCCTGGCCGTTCGCGAAATGATCGAGGGCGGCGACGGGCTGGTACGGCCCGAATGGATGAAGCTCGGCACGGCCGAGGTGCCGCTGCAGCTGCAGGTGCTCGAGGCCGACCAGATCGACAGCCGCAAGGATGCCAGCTTCGGCGGCGCCAGCAGGAATGCGATACAGGGCGTCGAAGTCGAGAAAGGCCGGGCCACGGGCTATTGGCTGTTCGACGATCACCCCGGCAGCAAGCTGCTGGGCGGTATGGGGGCGTTGACGTCAACGCTGGTTCCGGCCAGCGAGGTTGCCCATGTCTTCGAGCGGCAGCGCACGCAGGTGCGTGGCGTGCCGTGGGGCACGCCGGCAATCGGCAATCTGCACGATCTTGAGGAATACAAGGTCGCCGAGCGGATGCGAAAGCGGCTCGAGGCGTGTCTTGTCGGCATCATGACTGGTGGCGAAGCCGATGATATGATCGGTCTCGCCGCAGCGCCGGGGCAGGATCCCGGCATCTATGACGTTCACGGCCATCGGGTCGAGAAATTCGCGCCGGGCATGTTCTACAACGCGGTCGGCGGGCGGGACGTCAAGTTTACCCAGCCAGCGGCCACGGGCGATTATCCCACCTATGTCCAGGCCGAAGAACATGCGATCGCCGCGGGCTTCCGGATGCCGCATTTCATCCTGACCGGTCGCCTCGACCAGGTGAACTATTCGTCGAGCAAGGTCGGGATCGAGGTTTTCAAACGCGAGATCTCACAGCTGCAATGGCTGTCGATCATCCCGATGCTGTGCGAGCCGATGATCGGCTGGTTCCTCAAGGCCGCCTATCTGGCCGGCGCCATCGACAGCCCCGTTGCCAGTTATACCTGGGTGCCGCCCCGGTTCTACTCGGCCGACCCGATGAAGGATCTCAACGCCCAGAAGGGCGAGGTTCGGGCCGGCTTCAAGTCATGGTCCGCCGCCGTCGCCGAGCGTGGCGAGGATCCGGACGCCACTGCCCAGGAGATCGCCAAAGACAACAAGCGGTTCGATGACCTCGGCCTGGTGCTGGACATCGATGGCCGCGTGATGTCGTCGGCCGGGCAGTTGCAGAAGGTGCCGCAGCCGGCGAATTCGAACGCAAAGGAAAACGAGGAATGAGCCTCACATCACTGCCAATGCAGGTGCGGGCACTGGCCAGCACCAATCTGGTCGATCCGGACAAGCGGACGGTGGAAGTGGTTTTCGCGACCGAGACGCCGGTTCGTCGTCGCCGGTACGAGGGCTGGGATCGCGTCGTTGATTTCGAGGAGATCCTGACCATCAGCAAGTCGGCGATCGACTTCACCCGGCTTAATGCCGGCGCCCCGGTTCTCGACAGCCATATGCGCTATTCGACGGCTGCCCAGGTCGGTGTTGTCGACAAGGCATGGATCGATGGCCATGAGGCGCGCGCCTTGGTTCGGTTCGCCGGCGCTGGGGTGGATGAGGCCGCCGACCGACTGTTCGCGCTGATCGCCGAGGGGATCGTGCGGAATACGTCGGTTGGCTACACGCTGCAGAAGATCAGGATCATCGAACCGGAAAAACGCGGTGACCTGCAGAAGGTGATCGCGCAGCGCTGGACACCCTCGGAGATCTCTTTTGTCACGGTCCCCGCCGACCCCCGCTCCGGCGTGCGTGCCGAGGACGGCAAGCAGCTCTTTGATGTCGAGCTGGAAGACAGCAGCGCAGCAGCGGCAGTCGCCCGCATGCGCATGCGCCAGGCGCAGCAGCAGCTCGCCTGACGCCCCTCCTACCGCCTGCGCCTCGGGGCAGCAGGGCGCCGGTCAAAAGCCCCGAAACCTCAAAATGGAGTTGGCTATGAAACGCCCCCTGTTCCTGGCGGTAGGCCTGATGCTGGCCGTCGCCCTCGTCTCTGCAATCACCTGGTTGCCCGATGCCATCAATGCCGCCCAGCATGTCGCCGCGGCCGGGCATGTGTTCAATGACCTGTTCGCCAACGCACCGCACGCCCTGGCGTTCACGCCGCTGGCGGTGCTGCGCACGAACCTCAAGGATCTGCAGGCGCAGGCGACGGCCAAGATCAAGGAAGCCCAGGCCGATGGCCTGGATGCCGAGAGTGTGCGGACGATCGAAAACGATCACGAAACCCTGCTCGGCCAGATCCGCGCGCTCACCATGGAGATCCGCCAGCGTGAAGCTGCGGGCGAGGCCGAAGACGGCGATACTGATCCGGTGGATCCGCCCGTCGATGCTGATGCGGCACGCGCCGCTGAAACGAGCCGTGTGACCACGATCATGGATCTGGCCTCCCGCGCCGGCCATCCCGACCTTGCCCGGCAGGCGATTACCGATCGTGTCACCGTCGACGCCTTCCGCGCGCAGATGTTCGACCAGTTGGTCGGCCGCCAGGCACCCATTGACGGCACTGCCCGTGTGCAGCTCGGCAATGATGCGAACGAGACCACCCGCGCCGCCATGGTCGAGGCGCTGTCGTACGGGCTGGGCGTTCGCGTTCCCGAAGCCGGTCCGTCCGAAGCGGCGCGCCAGTTCATGGGGCGCGGCGTCATCGACCTGGCTGCCGAGAGCATCAACTATCGCGGCGGCCGGGTGCTCAATGCGCGCCAGATCGATGATATCCTGACGCGCGCATCGCATTCGACGTCGGACTTTCCGGCGATCTTCGAAAACGCGCTCAACCGCACGCTCGAAGGCCGCTACGCCCTGGCGCAGCCGACCTTCAAGCCCTTTACCCGGCAGCGCAATTATCGCGACTTCCGCCCGCATACCTCGGTGAGCGTCGGCGATTTCCCGATGCTGCAGAAGGTGCTCGAAACCGGCGAGATCAAGGCCGGCACCTTCGGGGAAGGCAAGGAAACCACCCAGGCATTCAGCTACGCGCGGCGTATCCAGATCACCCGCCAGATGCTGATCAACGATGACCTGGGGGCGATCGCGGACCTGCTGTCGAGCTATGGCGGCACGGTGGCCCTGTTCGAAGAGATCACGTTCTATTCGCTGGCCTTCAATGCCAAGCTGGCCGACGGCAAGACTGTGTTCCATGCCGATCACAATAACCTGGCCGGTGCCGGCACGGTGATCGACGTCGACAATATCGGCAAGGGCCGCGCGGCCATGGGCAAGCAGACGTCGAAAGACGGCAATCCGCTGCTTGCCAATAGCCCGCGTTTCCTGCTCACCGGCCCGGACAAATCGACCGAGGCGGAAAAGCTGCTGGCCACGATCACGCCGGCGACGGCGAGCAACGTAAACCCGTTCTCGGGCAAGCTGGTGCCGATCGAGACCAGCCAGATCTCGGGCAATCCCTGGTATCTGCTCGGGGCGCCCGACATGGGCAGCAACTGGCGCTGGGGATATCTGGAAGGCTACGAGGCGCCGCGCGTGCGCATGGAAGAGCCCTTCGGCACCCAGGGGTTCGGCATGTCCGTCGAGCACGACTTCGGCTGCGGCGCAGTCGATTCCCGCTTCGGCTGGAAGAATCCGGGCGCGTAACCACTCGCTGCCTGACGGCCGGCCGCGCCTGTTGGGGGCGCGGCCGGTTGAGCCCTCCCGTCATTCACAGATCCAAGGGGATCACAAATGAAGAACTTCCTTTCGAGCGGTGCCACCATCACCCTCACTTCGGCCGGCGCCAAGGCATCCGGCACTCCCTATGTCGCCGGCGACCTGGTTGGCATTGCCGGCCATAGCGCGCTCACCAATGAGCCGGTGGTACTCCATCTGATCGGCGAATTCGAGTTGCCGAAAAAGACCGCTGAAGCCTGGGCAATTGGTGCCACCCTGTACTGGGATCCGGCAACATCGGTGTGCACCACGACAGCCGGCGAACTCAAGAAAATCGGCAACGCCTCTGTCGCCGCGCTCGCCGCCGATACTGCCGGCATCGTTCGCCTGTCGAACTAAGCGCCATGGCGAACTGGCGGAACCTGACAGGGATGGCGACCCACACGGCCGACCGACTGTTCGGCGAGCCGGTTCGCCTGTCGTTTTTCAAGGGCGGGGCGGTCGATCCCAATCGGCCGGTTGCCGATATCCGCGCCCAGTTGCATCTGCCTGGCGAAACCGATGTGACGCCGGCGCGCAGCAATTCGTCGTTCACCACCCAGGTGATGGGCGGCACGGGTCTGCTGATCATTCAGAAGTCGATCTTTAGCGGTGAGTTGCTGCAGGGCGACAAGGTTCGCGCCGATGCGCGAGAAGGCCAGCCGTGGCTCGAAATCCTGGCGGTCGACGTTCGGGACGCCAACCAGATCGTCGCCCAGATCTCCATCGCGGCCAGGGCGAGCCCTGCCACCTAGTTTTCGAGGTTGCCATGCTGTCACGGATTGCCCTGCGAGTTGTCGTGCAGGAGGCGCTGCGCGGCGCCACGCTGGCCGGGGCAAATGTGCTCGACAGTCAGTTCACCGCCCTCGACCTCGATGCCGATGGCGCGTTGCGCACCGATCAGGATCGCCCGTTCGTTTCGGTCTATACCGATGATGGCCGAGGCGGCGCCGGCAATGGCTTCATGTCGCTGTTTGGGGACGGCACGGTGCAGCTGGTGATCGAGGCCGGCATATCGGCAGCGATGCTGGAACGGGACTCCGAAACCGGCGCGACGGTCATTGTCGGCTTAGGCCTGCCCGATACCGATGCCAATATGGAGCTGACGCTGGATCTCATGATGCGGCAGGTGGCCGACCGGCTGACCGATCCGGGCAATGCCTGGGCGGATCTTGCGCGCGAACTGCTCGGCGAAGTGACCAGCATCGAACGCTCGCGCATCGGCCAGAAGCAGAATGGCACGCGCGTCGCAGCGCAAGAATTGCGCATCACCGGTGGGTTGCTGGCCGACCCGGTGAAGGGTGCAGATCTCGCCGGCTCGACCTATGCCAAGTTTCTGGCTGCACTGGCAGCCAGTTCCGACAGCAGGCTGCAGAAGCTCAAGATCGCGTTCGAAACGGCCCTGGCTGGCACCGCCGTCGATTGGGAGCTGGTGCAACGCGAACTGGGGCTGACCGATGGCCAGTCGATAGCGCTCGGCGGGCGCCCGCTTGCCACGGCAGACGGGGATGACCCGGCGAGCTTCGAATCCGTCACGATCGAGGTTGACCCATCATGATCTCGGAAATCATCGCGCAGCGCGCCGATATCGAACAGCTCAAGATGCTGTTTGGCCGGGCGCTGCGGGTTGGCCCGGTGGCTGTGGTCGATCCTGAGAAAGGCTTCAGGATCAAGCTCGGCGATGGCGCTGACGGGCAACCCTATCTGTCGCCCTTCTATCCGCATCCGGAATCGGGCGGCGCAACTTCGACCTGGGCGCCACTGAGCGAAGGGCAGATCGTCGGGGTCATCAATCCCGGTGGCGATCCTCGGCGCGGCGTGCTGCTGCGCGGGGGCTTTTCGGATGCCAATCCGCCACCGAGCCAGAGCCTTGACGAGAACGTGCTGCGGTTCGGCCAGGTAAAGCTCACCATCGGCAAGGACGGCGCCCTGACGATCGACGCGGCGACCAACGTCCTGGTCAATGCGCCTCGGATCGAATTGGGCGGCGCAGGCGGGCCAAAGGTCGCGCGCATCGGCGACCATGTGCTTGTCGGGCACGGTTCCTCGGCCGGCATGCATCCGATCGTTGAAGGGTCGGACGTCGTTTCCGCAATCTAGGGACAGGGACAGATGAAAAAGCTCTACCTGGTGGCGCCCGGCGTCACCACGATCAATGGCGCCCCGGTGCCGGGCAATCGCCGTATGTCGCTTACGGAGGCCGAGGCTCGGTATGACCTCGCCCATGGGCGGCTGTCGCTGGCACCGGCGCGCAGGCCTCGGGCCAAGGATCCGAAATGAGTGGGATCGATCGGCACACCGGCAAACTGGTCGACGGATATGCGTCGGCGCTGCAGTCGGTCGAGGTCATCTTTTCCACTCGCATCGGCGAACGGGTCATGCGGCGCCATTTCGGGGCGGGCCTGGCAGAACTGCTCGGCCGCGCCACGACACCGGCACTGTTCGCCGCGTGGAAAACGCTGATCGCGGTCGGCATCGATCTCTGGGAGCCGCGCCTGCGGGTGCGTGCCGTTCTGGTTTCGGCATCGCCCGATCAATTGCGGCTGGGCACTGCCGGCATTGATGTGCTGGTCGACTGGCGCCCTCGGGCGCTGCTCGGCGACTTCTCTGTGACAGGCACGCGCAACTTCACCATCCGCATGGGGGAGCGCGTCACGATTCAATAAGGGGCTGTCTATGTCCGAGCTTCCCGCCGAACTGGCAAACCTGCCGGCGCCGACAATCGTCGAAGAGATCAGTTTCGAAGCACGGTATGCGGACCTTCGTGCCAAGCTGGTCGAGCTGTTCCAGGCGGCGGGCGTCGATTACGACGTCGAAGCGCTGGAAACAGATCCCGCGCAGATCCTGTTGCAGGTTGCCGGTTATGGCGACCTGCTGCTGCGCCAGCGGATCAATGAAGCGATCCGGTCATGGTTCCTGGCCTATGCCACCGGTGGCGACCTCGACGTGCTGGCGCAATGGTACGACGTCGCGCGGCTGTTCGGCGAGACGGATGACGCTTTGCGGCGCCGGGTCGTGCTGGCTATTCAGGGACGATCCCCAGGCGGCACCGAAGCGCGCTATCGCAGTATCGCCCTGGGCGCCAATGTGCGTGTCGCCGATGCCTCGGTCTATACCGACGGCCGCGACCCCACGATCCACGTGGCGGTGTTTGCCGCTGACAATGGCGGGGTGGCCGATGCTGGCCTGCTCGCGGCTGTAGACGCCGCGCTGCAGGCGCCTGATGTGCGCATGGTCAACGATACGATCGTGGTCGCGAGTGCTGCCCAGCAGGTTACGGGCATAGCGGCCAATGTCTGGCTGCTGCCGCAGGCGGCCGAAAGCGTTTTGCAGCGAATGCAAGCCAGCCTCGCGGCGGCCTGGAAACGCGACATGCTGCTGGGTCGCGACCTTTCGCGCAGCTGGCTGCTCGCACAATTGCAGGTCGACGGCGTGCAGCGGGTAGAGCTGACGTCGCCGGCCGTGGATATCGCCATACCCTTCAACAAGGCTGCCGGTCTCGGCGCCATCAACCTGACCAAGATGGGCCGGGCTTACTGACATGACCAGCGAACTGCTGCCGACCAATTCGACGCCATGGGAGCGGGCCGTGGCCGACGCCATGGCGATTCCCGAACTTGTGCATGACAGCATCGGCGCCATGCGCCGCGTGAAGTATGTTTCGCCGCGTCCGGCCATGCTGCCGTTCCTGGTGTACGAATATGGCCTGGGCGAGCTGACGCCCTATGTGCCGAACCTCTATGACCTGATCGACCAGGGCGTGCGCTGGCAGCGCATCCGGGGCACGGTGAGCGCCGTTGCCATCGGCCTGGCGTGGATCGGGTATAGCGCCGAGATCGAGCCGGCATGGACGGGTCGCCGCTGGTGGAATTCGTTCCAGCTCCGGTTCCCCGACCTGCCGGTGGCGGATAATCCGGACCTTGAGCGGATCGAAGGCATTACCGGCCTTTCGGTGCCGAAGCGCTCGCAGTTGCGCCGTGGCGTGCATCAATATGATGTCGGCCCGCTCGAGGCCGATCACTCGATGCTTGACGGGTCGATGCTCGACCATGAGAGCGGTATTGCCGTTACGCCGGCCGGCACGATCTGGTCATTCGGGCGCACGCATGAGTTTTCGCATGTGCTGGCCGAGGATGAAGGCCGGGCCATTGGCAATTGGATGCTCCAGCCGGGCGATATCTCGGCTGAGTGGAACTTCCTCGCCGGCACGGCGGCGGTCGATGGCGAGCCCGTCGACCTGGCGACCGTCCTGACAGTCGATCGCGCCAGCGCGGCCCTCGCCGCCAATGCAGCGGGTGAATGGCTGGAATTCGCCGCCGATGAAACCCGCCTGACCGACCTCGGCCTGACGATCGAGCCGGCCGGCACGAACTACATTCGCAACAACACGTTTCAGGGGCAGGTTGGAACCGGCCTGCCGACCTTTTGGCAGGTTGCCAACAATGTCGGCCTGACGACGGAGGTGCTGGGCACTGGCGTCAAGAATGGCCTGCCCTACATCAGGGTGCGTATCTACGGCACGCCCAGCGCCAGGCAATATCTGCTGGCCTTCGATACCCCCACAGGCATCCCGGCCGAGACCGGGCAGACGTGGACGCTCAGCATCTTTGCCGAAGTGGTGGATGCCACGCATCCGCCTCCCGATGGCTATGCCCTGCGGTTTCGCGAGCATGCCGGCGCCACGCAGTTGGCGAATGTCAATTCGACCATCTTCCCCGGCGCATGGGGGCGGCACAGCTTCACCCGCACTTTGGTTCCCGAGGGCATCGTCAGCGTTCGCACCGGCCTTTGCCTTGTGTGCACGATCGGCGTCGACGTCGATGTGACAATCGACATTGCGGCGCCGCAGATGGAGCTTGCCGAGGCGGCTGCCTCGCCCATTCTGACCAATCTTGCGGTTGGAACGCGGGCGGCTGAGACGGCTTCATTGCTGTTGCCAGCCGGTCGGCACGATGTCTCGCTGACCTTCGATGACGATACCGTTGTCGAAGTTGGGGCAGATGAAGGCGGCACGTTCGCGCTGCCTGCCGATCTCTATCGGTCAGTGGTGAAATCGGCCGCGGCGATGGTCGCCGGGGGCGGTCTGGTATGGGCCGAGCTGGATGTGCTGTGGGTCGATCTCAACGTGCCCTGGGCCGACGATCCGGCCGGGCAGCGCCGGTCGGTGCTGGCTGGCTGGTTCACCGGCAAGCCGATCTATATCCGCCTGGCCAACGAAGCTGGCGTGATCGGCTATCGCCGGTGCCGGGCGGTGCATCCGGTCGCCGCGCATATCGATGGCGCCTATGTCGTGGATGCCGAGCCCTATCAGCCCAAGGCGGGCGCTGGGGAATTGTATCTCGAGGCCCTGACGCAGTTCGACGATGCCGACGCATCGCTCTGCACGTCGCTGGCCATTCTGGTCAATGGCGATCTTGCCGAGGGTGTCGCGCCGGGCCGGCTATGGCTGGCGCCCGATGAAGTGACGGGCGGCGAGGTAATCGCCGCCAAGGACGTTTCCATTCCGCTCCGCCGCACGGTGCGCGAGCAGATCAAAATCCTCATGAGGTTCTGATGTACGAGCATGAAAGCGGCCTGCCCGCTGCCTTCGATCGCGCACGCGGTGTGCAGGAACAGCAGGCGGTCGTTTTTTATGGCGAGCGCGCCCTGATCCAGGGCGCAGAGCTGAACGACATGCAGTCCGTCATTCGCGGCCGTCATGACCGCCTCGGCCGGCTGATCGCCAAGGATGGCGATCGCACCGAGGGCGCCATGGCCGTCGTCGATATGGACGCGGAAACCGTGACGCTGACCGCTGGCAAAATCTTCGTGGCCGGCGATGAGTTTCCGGTTGCCGAGAGGGTCATTGCCGACGTTGCCATGACCGGCACCGTTTCGATCGGCGTGCGCCTCATCCGCGAGTGGATCACGGCCGATGACGATCCGTCGCTGCGCGGGCTTGTGCCCGGCTCGCTGGCCGAGGGGGAGAATGGCGCTGCACGCGAAGTGGCGCATATCGCCTGGGCGCTGGCGGACGACGGCGCGGAAGGGGAATTCCATCAGGTCTACCTCTTGCAGGACGGCACGATCATCGACCAGACGCCGCCGCCGATGCTCAACGGCATCCAGCAGGCCATTGCCATCTATGATCGGCCCCATGGGCATTACATCGTCAGCGGCAATCGCGTGACGGCCCTCGGCCCCTCGGCCGGCAAGCAGCATTTCTCGATCGAGGAAGGCGAGGCCAATATCAGCGGCTTCAAGAATGTCCGCTTCGCCGCGCTGCGCATTGCCGAAACCGAAGATTGGGACGTTGCGGCTGTGCCGGGCGAAACCCACACCTATGCCGGCGACGTGAGCCAGACGGTCACGACGGACTTCGCCCCGATCGACCAGATCACCTCGATCCTGCTGACCAAGGAAAAGACGGTCTCGGTGACGCGCGGCGTGCTGACCAATGGCATTGACGGTCTGCCCGATAGCTCGGTGATCGAGATCATCGAGGTTACGCAAGGCGGCACGACCTATGATGAAAATGCCGACTATGTCCGCACCGGCAACGGCGTGGATTGGGCTCCGACAGGGGCCGAGCCGCTGGGCGGATCGAGCTATTCGGTCAAATATCGGTATCGCGCCAGCGTGACGGCGGACGCCTTTGACGACGACAGCATCACGGTCTCGGGCGGGGCGACGGGCGGCGATATCATCATCGCCTACACCTATAAGCTGCCCCGCATCGATATCATCGGCCTGCTGCCGAGCGGCGCGCCGGCCTATATCTATGGCGTGTCGGCCATCACCAACCCCGTGATGCCGGTTCCCCCGGCCGATGTGCTGCCGCTCTGCGAGGTTCACAACAACTGGACCGGCGTGCCGGCAATTGTCGTCGATGGGGAGCGCACGGGCGTTCGTATGCCGACCTGGGCCGAAGTCCGGCGCTGGTTCAATCTGGTCGAGGATCAGTCGCGCCTTATCCAGTTGGAGCGCCTGCGCAGCGAGGTGGATCGGCGCGACCCTACGGCCAAAAAGAATATGTTCGTCGATCCATTCGAGACGGACTATTACCGCGACCAGGGCGAGGCGCAGACGGCGGCGGTCGGCAATAGGCTGATGCAGTTGGCGATCGAGCCGACCTTCTACGACACGGACCTGACCGCCGCGGTGACGCTCGATTGGGTCGAAGACGTGCTGGTCGAGCAGGCACTCAAGACCGGTTGCGAGAAGATCAATCCGTACCAGAACTTTATTCCGATGGCCGGCAAGCTGACGCTGACGCCGGCAGCGGATTTCTGGACGGAGCGCGATACGCAGTGGACCTCGCCGGCCACGCTGGAATTCCAGCGTGGCATCAACTGGTCGGGCGCCCGCGTCACCGAGGAAACGACCGTCAGCAAGGTCGGGCAGCGCAATGACGAACTGCCCTTCCTGCGCCAGCGAGACGTAGCCTTCACCATTGCCGGCTTCTTCACCGATGAAGTGCTGGACGAGCTGACGTTTGATGGCCTCGACGTGCTGCCTGGCGGGCTCGCTCCCGCCGATGCCAATGGCGAGATCAGCGGGACGTTCACTATCCCCCCAATGTTCCGGCCGGCACCAAGAAGGTGCTCGCCACCGGGCAGGGCGGGACCGTGGCCGAAGCGCTGTTCACCGGGCAGGGCACGCTCACCATCGATTTGATGCGGCGCACCACGACCATCAATCGCTGGTCGGAGCCGCCGCGCCAATCCTCGGGTGGCGGCGGCAGCGAAGGCATGTTCTCCTTCCAGACCAGCTCGGACCCGCAGGCGCAAATCTTCCTGCTGCCGGCAACGCGCCAACTGGTGGGGGTGGACTTCCACCTTTGCCACATCGGCGATGAGAGCAATCACATCCTGATCCATCAGGTCGGGGTCGATACGGGCATGCCAACCACGCGGCTCGAAGCCGAGGCGTTCGTGTCGATGGTGGGCGCCGTCACCGGCTGGAAGTCGGGGCGCTACGATCTGCCGGTGACGACGGGCAATGATCGCGATCATGCCTTCGTCATCAAGACGGACGATGGGGATCACTCGATCTCGCTGGCCGCGCTGGGGGGCTTCGACGCCACCCTGCAAAAGCCGGTGACCTCGCATCCCTATCCCATTGGCCCGCGCCTTTCGTCGGTCAATGCCCGGACATGGACAGCCCATCAGAACGAAGCGCTGACCTTCCGGCTGGTTGCGGCCCGCTATCCGGTCACCACCAAGACGGTGGCGCTGGGGTCATTCGACCTAGTTGATTGCAGCGATATGCAGGTGCGGGCGGCGGTCGAATTGCCAAGCGCGGCCTGCTCTGTCGTCTTCGAGATCGAGCGGCCGGGCGGGACGATCTATCGGCTGTTGCCCTATCAGGTGTTGCAGCTCGGCGAGTATCTGACCGAGACGGTCGCGCTGCGCGCGATCCTGACCGGGACCGAGCATCTGTCGCCGATCCTCTATGCGCCCGTCGAATTCATCGCCGGGGAGATCGCGACCGAGGCGACCTATGTCAGCCGGGCGTTCGACTTTTCGACGGCCGACAGCATATCGGCCTATCTCAAGCTCTCGCTGCCTGGCGGCTCGACCGCTGCCGTGCAGTACGACCTTGCCGATGACGATTGGACGGAACTGCCGCTGCACGCGACGGAGATTTCGCCCGATCCGGCATGGGTCGAGCGCAACTACCGGGCCGACAGCCTCTCGGCCAGCCTCATGCGCCTCAAGATAACCCTGACGGGCGGGCCTGGCGCCCGGCCGCTCGCGGCTGATCTTGGCGCGGCCATGAAATAGAAAGGGAAGCGGACATGGCTAACACCGAATATCGCAGCTACCCGCTTCCCGATGAGGCGAAAACCGTCAAGGAAGAATTCGAGACATTCGCCGCTTTTACGCTGCCGATGATCGACCTGGACATGCAGTCCTTGTTCGATGCGCTTGGCAACAAGGCGCCGATCGATCATGAGCACGGGATCGGGGACATTGCGGGGTTATCCAACGCTCTGCAGGGGTTGATGCCGAACTCCAAAACATTCGCGATCACCGATCTGACCGACGTTGAAGGCGCGGCGGAAGCACCGAACGGCTATGTGCTGATCAAGACGGCCGGCAAATGGCTGGCCCAGGCGGCAGCCGCCGCGCTGGGCGCCCATGAGCACGCCATCGAACAGATCACGGGTCTGGTGGCCGCGCTGAACAGCAAGGCCGGTCTGACCTCGGCGGTGCTATTCGACCGTGTGCAGGAACTCTCTACGGCGCAGAAGAACCGGGCCAAGGCCAATATGGGGGTAACCGACCCCACACCGGGCGATATAACCGCCGATGCCCTCGCGCCTGCCATTTCCAGCGCACCTGGCAAGGCTACGCCGGTCAATGCAGACGTGCTCGGCATTGTGGATAGCGCGGCGGACGGGCTACTCAAGAAGCTCACCTGGGCCAATCTCAAGGCAACGCTCAAGACTTACTTCGACGGGCTCTATTCTGCCGCTGGTCACGACCACACCTTTGCGTCCTTGACCGCAAAGCCGACCACTCGGGCCGGCTATGGGATCACCGATGCCGCGCCGATCCCGAGCAGCAGCGCGTACCCGGTGGGGATGGTTTTGCAGGCCTTCCTTCCGGTTGTCGGTGGATCGGCTCTCAGCGTGGCAAATGGCGGGACGACGGCCGGCTCAAATTTGCGGGCACTCACTTGGGCGCAGGTGAAAGGCGCGGGGGGCGTAATCAGCGGGCTGGTAGCCTCGCGTGGCGTGGCCGGTTTGCCCGGAACCTGGCGCAATATCTCGGGCCAGACGCTATCAACAGGGTCAGTTGACGACAATCTTTATCCTCTAGGCGGCATTTGGGTGAGGACGGCCTGATGAGCACAATCATTGCGACTGTCCACACGATCAAGGCGCTGGCCGAAGAAGGCTCTTTCGATATCGACCTCACCGTCGAAGATCTCGGGCGGATAAACTACACCTATCTGCCCGGTGACGATGCCCCGGTCGCGGTGGCACTGACGGCCTGGCTGGCGGCCAATCCCAGCTTTCCGGTCGAGCTGTATGAGCCGCCGCCCGAGCCTCCGGTGGTTTTGCCCACCCTCAAGCCCTACCAGTTTTGGGGCGCGGTTCGGGCGCAGGGCTATGAAGTGACCCTGCATGATTGGGTGGCCAGCATCACCGACCCGGTGGAACAGGCGCTCGCCTCGTCCATGCTGGAATTCTCGCTCGAATTCCGGCGCAATCACCCGATGATCGAGGCGGCCCGCGTCTATCTCGAGATGTCGGAAAGCGACCTCGACAATCTCTGGTCATGGGCGGCGACGCTATGAGCAGCTTCACCGACCCTCTGGTGATCACACCGGACAAACAGGGGCGCTACCGAACGGAGCGCCCCTTCTCTTTGACCTGGGCGTCAAGGGCTCGGGCCTGCGCGTCACCATCCCGGCCGGGTACGTCACCGACCTGGCATCGGTGCCGCGCTGGCTCTGGTGGTTCCTGCCGCCCTTCCATCCGCAATACGCCGCTGCGGCGGTGTTGCACGACTATCTGCGCAGCTGGTCGGGCTTCGACCCACTCACCGCGCATACGACCTTTCTCGACGCCCTGACCATACTCGGCGTCGAGCGCTGGAAGGCGCTGGCCATGTTCCTGGCCGTCGTCGTTTTCGACAGCGCGCGGCGCTGAAACCTCAAACCACAAGGAGACCACCCGATGACCGCACCGGTTTTCGGCATGACTTTCTCGCGCCCCGAAAACGAGGCGTTGCCAGCACTGGGGGCCGACTTCTCGAAAGCCCTGGTGATCGAGACGTCGGAAGATGCCACGGCGCTGACCTATCCTCTCAATACGCCCGTGCGGATCTCGACCAGTGACCCCGCCATGATCACGGCGCTCGGCACCGGCCTGCTCGCCGATGCGGTGAAGGCGATCGCCGCGCAGCTGGGCGGGCTCAATGCCGGCGCCGACGTGACGGTGATCCGCGTCAAGGAAGAGGCGACGGTGGCCCTGACCGTGGCCAATATCGTCGCCGCCCTGGCGCCGACCGCCATCGCCGAAATTGCTTCGGCCACCGGCGCCACGCCGCGCCTGGTCTGGGTCGGTCGCACCAGCTGGCAGGCCGATGCCGAAACGCCCAACCCGATCTGGGCGGCCCTGCCGATCGCCTGCGAAAAGCTGCTGGCCGTGGCCGTAGTCGACGTGGATCCGGACGCCAAGGCGGACGCGATCACGCAGCGCGAGGCCTTCAATTCCGAGCGCATCCTGCCGATCGGCGTCGCGGCCCGCGTCTTTGAAGATGCCGTGCTGGTCACCCGCGCGATGGGGCCGCGCATTATCGGCCTGATGATCCGCGTCGATAACCTGTTCGGCGGCAAGCCGTTCAACCCGTTTGCCAACCGGCCGGTGCTGGGCCTGTCTGGAGTATCCCGCAAGATCCCGTTCTCGCTGCTCGACGGCTCGACCGAAGGCCAGCAGATGCTGGAAAGCGAAGTGTCGATCGTGGTGCAGGGCGAAACCGGCGTTGATGGCGCGGTCGCCGATGGCGGCTTCGTGTTCATCGGCACCGACAACACCACGACGGGCGAACTGTGGAAGCAGATCCACCAGGTGCGAGGCGCCGATTACCTGACGGTCAAGATCATGGAGATCACCCGCCAGTTTCTCGGCAAGAAGATCTCGGCGGATTCGGTCGAGGCCTGGATCAACTCGATCAAGTTCATGCTGCGCGACCACAAGGCCGACGATGACATCATCGGCTCCGACGTGCAGTTCCGCGCCGACAAGAACAGCCCCGAAAGCATCCGCCTGGGGCATTTGACGGTCAACCTCGGGATCGAGCCGGTGCCGGCCTTCAAGGTCGCCAACCACGAAGTGGCACGCTACCGGCCGGCGCTCGACGCGCTGGTCGGCGAGATCATTGCCCGCCTGAATTCGGTCGCCAGCACCTAGGCGTGGCGCCTGCCCCTTTGCCGGCCAGCATCCCGCTGGCCGGTTCATTCGTTCCCGACATTGAGGATTTGAAATGCAGCCGTTTTATCAGCTGACCGCCGTCGATGTGCGCCGCGCCGAGGAAGCGGGCACCTCGCGCGCCACCACGATCGACAAGCTCACCATTCCCGGCCTTTCGTTTGCTACCAGCGAATTCTCGCCCGGTGGCAGCGTGATGGCCGTCAAGTTCGTCCAGCCTCGCCTCGAGGCGCCCGAGCCCAAATTCAGCGTCAAGGGGCTGGATCTCGATATCTTTCGCGGCATGGGCGTGCGCGACCGCTGGGTGCTGGCTGGCGCCTATCGCGAAAAGCGGCCCGGTGGTGGCGGCACGGTGCCCGCGCGCTGCGTGATCGAGGCGGCGATCACCGCCTGGGAGCCCGATGAAAGCGACCCTGCCGAGCTGCAGGGTTGCAACCACACTTTCGCCGAGGTGACCCACCTTGAACTGACGCTGGACAGCAATGAGCTGTTCTATGTCGACCTGTTCGAGAGGGTGCTGCGCGTCAATGGGGTGGATCTGTTCGAGGAAGAGCGCCGGGCGCTGGGGGCTTAGCCGATGAAAAAGACAGTCACCGTGCCCCTCTCCGAAAAGGTCGAACACGACGGCAAGACCTATACCGAACTGACCTTCCGGCCGATGAAGGCGCGCGATGCGCTGGTGGCCGAAGGCGAGGAAAGCCAGGTCATGGCGGGCTACAAGCTCTTCGCCGCCCTGGCCGATGTTCCGGTCGAGGTTATCCTTGATCTCGAAATGGTCGACCTGGCCAAGGTGGGCGAGGGGGTCGCCCCCCTCATGGGAAAGTTGCCGGACATGACGACGGTGAACTAGGGGGCGGCGCGGCCGTTCCCTGGCGCGACGTGATCATGTCGGTTGCCCGCAACACGAATACCCCGATCGACCAGGTCGAAGAGTGGGAGATCGACAAGCTGATCAGCTACTCCAAGACGCTCTCGCGCCAGTTGGCGCGGGAGCGGGGAAAAAAGCGCCAAGCCTAATTCGCGGGAAGGGACAGCAGCATGCCGCCAAAAACAGCGTCGTATGCGCCGCCCTTGAACGTGAGGTTTATCCTGTCGCCATCCTCGATCGAGAAGGCCCGGACCGCAAATCCGGTACCGTCCAGCTGGGCTCCACCCGCCAAAATCGGAATGGGGGCCCCGCTGTTGGCGCGAAGGCGGTACATGACCGGCTGCACGGCATCGATAGCAAGCATGTAGCTGACCTTCTGCATCGCGGCTTGAAGGGGGTCAAATCCCTTGCCGACATTGAGCTGGAGCGCATGCGAGAAGCCAGGCAGCAACTCATTGTCGATCGGCCAGATGTATAGGGCAAAGGCGTCGTCATGCCCGCCCGGCTCGCCGACATAGATCGGCAGCTCACCTTCGACGGTGATGGTGACCTGCGAGCTGTCGGCCACCATGTTGTAGTCCTCCAGTTCGAACGCATCCTCGACGATAGCTTGCACGCTGTCGAGTTGCGCCCGCTTCTCCTCGTCCAACGTACCAAAGCTCTCAAAGCGCGCGATGAAGCGGGCGGTGACATCATCGCCCGCCAGGGCGTCCTGAAGATCTTGGGTATCTACGCGAAGCTCTACTTCCTTGGCCTTGCAGCCTGCCAGAAGCAGAACGGCGGCCAGCACTATAAAAATCGTTTTCATCTGTCCCTCCGGTGGTGCGTCAAAGAAGGCGAACCAGCCGCGAAAGTCCAGTCCTAAAGGTTTGCAACTAAATGGGCGTTCTTACTTCCAAGCTGATCGTTGCGCTGATCGACCAGATCACGGCGCCGGCGCGCGGCGTGGCGCGGGTGATGACGAACCTGCAGGCCGCTTCGCGCGCCAATGCCATGCAGATGAACCAGGTGCGCGGCCAGATGGTCGATGCGGCCGCTGCAGCCTATGCGCTGGGCCGCGCCATTGCCGACCCGATCGGCAAGGCGGTGGCCTTCGAAAGCGCCATGGCTGATGTCGGCAAGGTTTCCGATTTCAGCGCCAGCGGCCTGGCCGCGTTCGGCCAGGATCTGCGCCGGCTGTCCATGTCGGAAATCCCGATGGCCGTCACCGAGCTGGCGGCACTGGCCGAGAATGCGGCGGCGTCCGGTATCGTCGATAGCGAGCTGCTGGACTTCACGCGTGGGACCGCGAAGGCGGCCCTGGCCTGGGGCGTTGCCGGTGCGCAGGCGGGCGAGGATCTGGCGAAGATCAAGACCGCCCTGCGGTTGAGCGTTTCCGAAACCATGCTGTTCGCCGATGCTATCAACCTGCTCGCCGACCGCACGGCTTCGACGGCGCCTGACCTGACCAATTTTACGCGACGGGTTGCCGCCCAGGGTGAGTTCTTCGGTTTCAGCAAGGAAGAGACGCTGGCCTTCGGGTCGGCTATGATCTCGGCCGGCGCGGAATCGGAAGTAGCCGCCACGTCGTTCCGCAATATGGGCCGCGCCCTGACCAAGGGCACAAGCGCCACGGCGGCCCAGCAGCGTGCTTTCAAGCGCCTCGGCCTCGACGCCACCAAAGTGGCCAAGGGCATGCAGGAAGATGCCGTCGGCACCACGCTCGAAGTCATCAAGCGCCTCGGGCAGCTGCCGGCCGAAATGCAGGCGGCGACCATGGGCGACCTGTTCGGTGATGAGGCCCGCGCCCTGGCGCCGCTGCTGGGCAACCTGCAGGGGCTGGAAACCACGCTGGGCTATGTCGCCGACGAAACGCAGTATGCCGGCAGCGTGGCGGAAGAATTCGCCAAGCGTGCCGCCACGACGGAATTCAACCTGCAGCGGCTCAAGAACCAGGTGGACGGCATTGCGCTGGCCATCGGCAATGCGCTGCTGCCGGCCATCAATGGTGTGGCCGAGGCCGTTGGCCCTGTCATCATCGCCATGGCCGATTGGGCAGCGGCGAATCCCGAAATGGTGCTCGCCATCGTCTCGCTGGTTGGCGGGCTGGTAGCGCTGCGCGTGGCGGCGATCGCCACGCGGTGGGCTTTCCTGTTCATGAAAGGCGGGATCCTCGATGCCGCCCTGCTGATGACCAAGGGGGTGGCGGCATTCCTGGCCCTGGTCAATCCGCTCAACCTGGTCAAGAACGCCATCACGGCGCTGCGCTTGGTGCTGATGATGTCCGGGGTCGGGCTGGCCATAGCGGCGATCGCGGCGGCCGGCTTGTGGATCTACAATAACTGGTCGGGCCTCACCGCCTTTTTCGAGGGTTTCGGCCGTGGCTTCATGGCTGCGTTCGAACCATTGATGCCGGCGATCCAGCCGGTCATTGACGCCGGCCAGGCCATGCTCGATTGGGTCACGGCGCTGCTCGGGCCGGTCGATGCCAGCAATGAGGAATGGGCGAGCTGGGGCGAGACGGTCGGCACGCTGGTGGCCGGGGCCATTCTCAAGGTTATCGAGATCGGCAAGACATTGCTCGACTTCTATGTCGGCTTCTACCCGGCTGTTTATAACGCCATCGGCGACCTGATCGGGCTCGGCGGCCGGATCATGCAGATGATTTGGGACGGTATCGCCGCCAAGTTCCAGGAAATGCTTGGCTGGTTCGCGCAATGGCCGGGCATGATCCTCGACGCGATCGGCAAGATCGACCTGTCGTCGGCCTTCACCGGCTGGATACCCGGCATGGGTGGCGCGATCACCGCTCCTGTGCAGGGCAATGGCGGGCATACGCTCTACCCTGTCGGCCAGGCACCCGGCGTTGCCGGCGCCCGGGCGGCGGGTGGAGCGATCGCCAGCGGCCAGACCTACCTGGTCGGCGAGCATGGCCCCGAACTGGTGACGCCTGGCCGCAGCGGCTACGTGCACGATGCCGGCGCCACTGCCGGCATGCTGGGCGCATCGGTGTCGGTCAGCGTCGGCGACATCATCGTGCAGGGCGGCTCGGATCCGCAGGCCACGGCCGAGGCCGTGCTGCAGATGCTGGAACGCCGGCTCAAGGATGCGCTGGGCGGGATCTATGCCGATATCGAATTCGCATAAGGGGGATGGCGATGCTTTTCCAGATCGGGCCGCTGACGCTCGACACGATTCCGTTTGCGGCCGAGAGCTTCGGCCGCAATGCGGGCGCCGACCTCGCCACCAAGCCAGTCATGGGCGGGCTGCAGCCCCGCGAATTCATGGGCGAGGCCGACGAGTCGATCACCATTTCCGGCCAGCTCCTGCCGACCAAGCTCGGCGGCCTGACTGAGCTGGAACTGGCTTTCAGCCTCTCGGCTTCGGCCACCAAGGTGCCGCTGATGCGGGGCGATGGCCGCATGCTGGGCTGGTATGTGATCGAAAAGGTGAGCGAGCAGCATGCCGACCTCACCCGGTTCGGCGTGGGTTTCGTGGTGCGCTACACCCTCAACCTGATCAAGGTCAGCACCGATGGGGCGGTGGGCGGCGCCCAGGCGGGTGGCCTGGTCGGCATGCTGCTCAACCTGTTCGAGGCGCTGTGATGATCGATATCAAGGTTCAACGATCCCGCACCACGCTGGATCTGCTGCTCTGGCGGCAGCACGGCATTGTCGGCATGGCCATGCTCGAAGAGACGCTGGAACTCAATCCGGGCGTGGCCGATCTCGGCGCCGAGTTGCCGATCGGCACGTCGGTGCAATTGCCCGACCTGCCGGCGCCGGCGCCGGTCCAGGTGACGAAGGTAATCGATCTGTTTGGGGAAGACTGATGTGGCCGACGCGATTCCCGGATGCGGGCTGGACTGTCAAATGGGGGGTGATCCTCGACGGGCAGGATCTGACCACGGCATGGGCGCCGACGCTGATCGATATTTCGGTGACCGACAAGGCGGGCGAAGCGTCGGACAGCTGCAGCCTGACGATCGACGACACCGATGGCAAGGTGCGCATGCCCGCCAAGCGCATGCCCCTTGTCGTCATGCTTGAGGGTGCGCGTGTCTTTCGCGGTTTCGTCGAGAAGGTCGAAAGCTCGGGGTCGCGTGGCGCCGGCCGGCTGCTCAAGGTCCAGGCCAAGGGCTTCGATACCGGGGGCAAGGCCAAGGAACCGCAGGCCTTTCACCTCGACGATACCGATCTTGACGGCTATCTCACCCGGCTCGCCCAGGGCGCCGGCATCGGCATCACGGTCGATCCGGATCTCGGCGCGCTGCAGCAGGATTACTGGTCAGCCGATGGGGAGAGCTTCATTGCGATCGGCGAGAGGCTGGCGCGCAAGTTCGGCGGCACGTTCAAGATCCGCGGCGACCAGGCCATCTTTGCCAAGCGTGGTGGCGGCCTGTCACCGGGCGGCCTGGCGCTGGGGGTGACCGAAGCCGTATTCGGCGAGAACCTGATCGACTGGTCGATCACGCCCAAGGATCCGCGCCGCAAGTTTTCGGCGGGCAAGGCGCGCTGGTTCGACCGGCCGAGTGCATCGTTCAAGGAAAGCGATCTCGATTTCGGCAATGCGGATCTCGACGCGTTGCACCTGGTGCGCACCCTGTCAGCCGATGAGAGCGAGGCCGATGCCGTTCTCGATGCCCGCAAGCGGGATGGGGAACGCGAGGGCGGCTCCGGCTCGGTAAAGCTCGACCTTGCTGTCGGCGCCGTGGTCGAGGGGCAATGCCGGATCGCCGGCGCCCGGCCCGGTATCGACGGCACCTATCTGATCGAGACGGTGAAACACAGCGCCAGCCGCAGCGGCGGCGCCACGACGGCGCTGGATCTCAAGCAGCCGGGCGGTGGCGCCGGCAAGGATAGCCGCAAGGCCGGTGAACCGGCCTTCGCCCTGCCCAGCCACGAAACCCTGGGCTAGAACTTCCGCAGGATCGCCTCGATCTTGGCGCGCTTCCCCCTCGGGCGCCACCTGCCAGAGATCGACCAGAATGTGCTGGACGGATTCACGGGCGGCCAGCGCTTCCTCGGCGCGAGCCGGATCCCGGTGCAGGCTTTCGCGATGATAGTCGTGCATCGCCTTTCTGCACCGGATGATCAGCTGATCCACCTCTTGCGGTGACAGATCCGCATAGGGCGTTGGTTCGCCGCCGATATCGATCGGCTCGCCGACCAGCACCGCTAGCGACCGTGTGTCTGGCACCCTGACCATAGCAACCCCCAAGCCTCGCCCCATCGGCGGGGCTTTTTTTCATGGAGAAAATGGAATGAGCAACTGGCCGAAGCAATCCCAGATGGCCGCCTTTTTCGGCAATCCGGATACGAACAATGACGGCGTGGCCGATCTCAAGTGGCAGCAGGATAACCTCACGGCGATCGAGCCGCCCTATCCGATGTTCTACGCCGGCAAGCCGGTGCGCAAGATCACCTGCCACGTCAAGGTTGCCGACAGCCTGATGCGCATCCTCACCAAGATCGGCGACAGCTTCACCGAGGCCGAACGCAAGCAGTATGGCCTCGACCAGTATGGCGGCGTGTTCAATTTCCGCCCCAAGCGCGCCGGCACCAGTCTTTCGACGCATGCCTATGCCTGCGCGATCGACCTTGCCGCCACGCTGAACCCGTTCCGCGCCAAGTATGGCAGCCGCCCGAACATGATGCCGATGGCCGCGGTGAAGATCTTCGAGGCCGAAGGCTGGATTTGGGGCGGCCTTTGGTCGAATGGCGATGCCATGCACTTCCAGGCGGCGACGATCGGATGATCGGCCAGCTTCGCATGGGCACTGTGCTCGCGGCCCTCGCTGTGGCGGGGGTTGCGGGCACGGCCGGCTGGCTGGCGCGCGGGCTGGTGGTCGATCGTATCGAGATCCCGCGCGTGATCGAGCAGCAGGCCGAGATCTGCGAGCAGGTGGCCGAGCGCCACGCGGCCGAGGCCGTGACGGCCGAGCAGCTGCGCCAGTTCAAGATCGGCGAGGCGGCCTGGGACCGCTTCAATCAACAGAGCCAGGCGGCGGCCGACGACGCCCAGGCAAAGCAGGACGTGTTGGAACTGGAGCTGGAACGCTATGCGCAACGGGCGCGGGATGCTGGGCGCGTTTGCGCTCTCGACGATGCTGATCTTGAGCTTATCGGGGTGCGCCAAGCCGCCGAGCCGGCTGGCCCAGGCGGCCGCTGAACGGGGCAAGGCAGAGGCGGGTGTCTACCTGCCGCCCCTGCCGGGCGAGTGCCGGCAGGCCGTTCCCCACGCGCCGGCCGCCCTGGGGGGCGAATGCCGTCGTGGTCCTGGCGCGCGAGCGGGTGCAGCTCGATCGTGCCAACAGCGTGATCCGCCGTTGCGCCGACAATTACGACACGATCAAAGCCGGGATGGAGGCGGAACCTTAATGCAAGAATTCTTCGATTGGCTACGCTCCGAAGAGGGCCGCCTGGTGATCGCCGGCGCCATGGGCGGTGTGGCCCGCTGGTTGGCCCTTAAGCAGGGGTGGCCGGACAATGTCATCAGCGTCATCCTCGGTCTGCTCTGTGCCGCCAACCTTGGGCCGGTTGTGCTGGTCTGGCTTTCCCCCGTGCTTGGCTTTGCCGGGGTGACCGGTATGACGGCAGCGCTGCTATCGGGCTTTCTGGCAGGTGTGGGCGGGATCTCTATCATCGCCTTCATCATTGAGGTTTGGGACATTCGCCGGAAGCTGCTGCACAAGGGAGGCTCCGATGACCCGCAAACTTGACCCAGTTGCATCGCGGCAAGCAACCAAGGAGGCGATGGTCATCGCCGGTCAGCGTGCCTGGCGCACAACGGTGGTCGGTCTGTCGCTGGCCGCCCTCATCGTCGTAATCACAATATTATCGTGAGCCCACTCACCTAATTGTTCTCAGTCTGTTCACGGTGCTATACGAGTCCGCCTCACAGGAGGTGGACCTTGCAACGGTGGGTGTCCGGCAAGAAATTCTCGGCCCAGCCCGCAGCCACGCTGGAGGTGCGCTGCGAGCGTTGCTCCCGGCACGGCCGGTATGCCTGCTTTCGGCTCTATGCCGAATTCGGCGACCTGGGCGGCCGGGATGCCCTGATAGCGATCGCAGCAAAGGGCGGGTGTCATAGGGCGCGGCAGCCGCCCGCGCCGGCCGATGGCGACTATCTCGAAAAGCGCTGCCAGATCGCGCCTGTATCGGACGCCGACAGCTACATGCCGCCGCCGACCATCTATAGCCGGATGCATCAAGGCTGGCGTCTCTTCGTGAAATGCGATCGGCAACGGCAGGGGCTCAAGTCGGCCAAGCCCTGCCCTGTTCCCCCGGTTGAACTTGACCTGCCGACCCTGGTGGCCACCCTCGGCCATGATTACCTGGTCGATGATTTATGGGAGAGGCTGGTGGCGCCCTGCTGCGCGACTCGCTCGATCAAGGCCTATTGGTACGAGCCCGAGGCAAAAAACACGCCCCAAAACATGCCCCAAAACGTGCCCCGGAGTGGTGCGGACGGACCCAAATCTTAGGTATATCAGTACGTTAGGAAATTGCAGTGGGATGATTGGTGCCCCCCGCCGGACTCGAACCGGCACGCCTCGCGGCGGAGGATTTTGAGTCCTCTGCGTCTACCATTCCGCCAGAGGGGCACGGGGAGCGTTCCTAGCCCAGTTGCCCGCGGGCCGCAACCGGGTGCAGCGATTATCCGGCGATGAGCAGTCGGACCAGATAGACCGTGGCGACACCGGCCGCCATGGCCGCGAAGAGGTTGCGTGTCAGGATGAAGATGCCGCCCGTCGCCACGGCGGCCACGACCTCGGCCGGACTGCCGGTGACCAGCGCCGGCGCCACCAATGCGGCCAGTACCGCGCCGGGAATGTGCCGCAGCCAGGCGGCGGCAAAGCCATCGCGCGGCAGGCGGTCGGCCAGCAGCAGCCCGCTGGCCTTGACGGCGATGGTGACCAGCGCCATGCCCAGAATGGCGATGACGGCTTCAGGCGTGGTGTGCATGCTTGCGAACCTCCACCAGGGCGCCGGCAAGACTGCCCGCCACGCCGCCGACCAGAATATGCCAGCTACCTTCGACGAATTGTGCCGTGGCGATGGCGGTGAGCGCCGCGACCAGCCAGGGCACGATATCGCCCCGTCCCTTCCACATGCCGAGCAGCAAGGCCAGGAACGTGGCGGTGAAGGCGAAATCGAGCCCCCAGCGCGCCGGATCGTCAATGGCCGAGCCCAGGCCATAGCCGATGAGATTGGTGCTCATCCAACTGATCCAGGCCAGGGCGCCACCGCCCATGAGGAAGGCGACGCTGCTGCCGCCCCGCGCCATGGCAGCCACGGTCATGGCCCAGTTCTCGTCGGTGACCAGATACATGCTGAGCGCGCCGCGCCAAAGGCCCTTTTCCGGATAGAGCGGGCGCAGGGTCGCCGTGAGCAGCAGGTAGCGCAGATTGACGATGAGCGCCGCCAGGATCAGCGGCCCGATGGGCAGGCTCGATGGCGTGGCGGTCCACAGGTCGAGCGCCACGAATTGTGCCGAACCGGCAAAGACGAGGCCGCTCATCATCACGACTTCGATGAGGCTGAGACCCGCCCCGCGCGCCAGCACGCCCCAGACCAGCCCATAGGCCGCCACCGAAATGGCGACCGGAACGCAGGCGCGGGCGCCGGCAAGGAACTGGTCGGAAAAGCGATAGGGGGCAGCGAGCGTGGACATGGGTGATGCTTAGCCTGTGGCGGCACGCAACGCATCGGGAATTTGCGGCCTGGCGATGACAAGTGGTGATGGTGGGTATTCGCGGGGGTGATGTGCGCAGGAGCAGAAAAGACGGCGCGTGTGGCCCACCCCCACCCTTGATCCCTCCCCACAAGGGGGAGGGAGACGATGAACACTGGCATTGGATCTAGCGCCTCCCTCCCCTCGATGGGGAGGGACCGAGGGTGGGGTGGGGCCG
Source organism: Devosia ginsengisoli (assembly GCF_024707105.1). Taxonomy (GTDB): domain Bacteria; phylum Pseudomonadota; class Alphaproteobacteria; order Rhizobiales; family Devosiaceae; genus Devosia; species Devosia ginsengisoli_A. The sequence goes on from NZ_JANQAJ010000009.1 coordinate 620,653, forward strand.
CGCGGCGATGGTTGGCATTGGCGCAACAGGAGGCAGCCCAAAGAGAAGCCAGATTGACGCCCCAACACCTCCGGCGTACACAACCGGCCGTGTCATTTCCATGCCTCCAGCGCCCGTCCAGCCTGCGCCCCGCCTTCGGGGTGTGAATCGGTCCCTGCAGCGGCCTGAAATATTGCTCAGTGCCTCCGCTGTTTTCGGGGCCAGCGACGTGACGCGAATTTTGTCGAGGTTATCAGGACTGTTCAAATGAACCCCCAATCCAAGCCGCTCTGGCAGCGGTTCGTTGTCTTTCTCGTGCCGCTCATGGCGTCCAACATCCTGCAGGCGCTGTCGGGCACGGTGAACTCGATCTATATCGGGCAGCTGATCGGCGTCGAGGCGCTGGCGGCCACCGCCACTTTCTTCCCCATCATGTTCTTCCTGATGAGCTTCATCATCGGGCTGTCGGCCGGCTCGACCGTGCTGATCGGCCAGGCCTGGGGCGCCCGCAATGTCGATAAGGTCAAGCAGGTGACCGGCACCACCCTGGCCGCGACCCTGGTGCTCGGCCTGCTGGTCGCCATTTTCGGCGGTTTCTTTGCCGAAGGCATCATGACCCTGCTCGGCGCGCCCGAAAATATCCGCGAGCTGGCGGTGGGCTATGCCCGCATCGTGCTGATCGGCATGCCCGGTTTCTTCCTCTTCCTCGTGGTCACCTCGGTGCTGCGCGGCGTGGGCGATACCATCACCCCGCTCTTCTCGCTGATCATGTCCATGGTGGTGAGCCTGCTGGTCACCCCGGCGCTGATCCTGGGCTGGTTCGGCCTGCCACAACTGGGCGTCGATGCCGCTGCCTGGGCGATGATTGCCGGCTTCCTGACCGTGCTGATCTTCCTGTTCGTCTATATGCGCGCCCGCAACATGCCGCTGGCGCCCGATCGCGTGCTGCTCGGAGCCATGCTGAAACCGGACTTCAAGCTGCTCGGGCTGATCCTCAAGCTCGGCGTGCCGGCCGGATTGCAGATGGTGATTTCCTCCATCGCCGGCATCGTCGTCATCGGGCTGGTCAACCGCTTCGGCTCGGACGCCACGGCCGCCTATGGCGCGCTGGGACAGGTGATGAGCTATGTGCAGTTCCCCGCCATGTCGATCGGCATCGCCGCCTCGATCTTCGGGGCACAGGCCATCGGCGCCGGCCAGATGCACCAGCTTTCGGCCATCACCCGCACGGCTTTGGGGCTGAACCTGGTGATCACAGGCGGATTGATCGTGTTGGCTTATCTGTTCAGCCAGCATCTGGTGGCCCTGTTCATCACCGACCCGGAAGTGATCGAGCTCACCGAGACGCTGCTGCATGTCGTGCTGTGGAGCATTCTCTGCTTCGGCTGGAGCGTGGTCTTCTCGGGTATGATGCGCGCCAGCGGCACGGTCTATGCGCCGATGATCCTCTCGCTGGCCTGTATCCTCTGCATCGAACTGCCCGGCGCCGTCCTGCTGAGCCAGACCAGCCTGGGCCTGACCGGCATCTGGATCGCCTATGCGGCGAGCTTCACCATGATGCTGGTGCTGCAGGCGAGCTGGTATCAGTTCGTGTGGAAGAAAAAAGAAGATCGTCGCGCTGATCTAGGCGATTGAGGGCGGCCCTGCGGGGCCGCCCTTTTCATTGACCGACCAGTGAATCCCAGGCGGCCAGCGCAGCGGTGACGATCCGGTCGAGCTCGGCCTGCCCCGCGCCGTCCCGCGCCTCGATGGCAAGCCCGTTGATGACGGTGGCATAGAAAGTGGCGACCGCTTGCGGGTCGGCCGTATCGGGCACGTCGCCATCGGCAATGCCGCGGGCCAGCCGGGCCGCCAGCCGGTCACGCGTCGCCTGGCGGCGGCGGGTCAGATGCGCCCGGACATCGGCATTTTGCGGCGTGCCAACAGTGGCCGACAGCACGATGAAGCAGCCCGGAGGAGCACCGGCATTGAGCTGGCAAGCCGCATTGCGGCGCAGGGTCGTGACGAAAGCTGCCTGAGCGGTGGGCGCGTCGTCGAGGTCGGCCTGCGAGAAGCAGCCATAGGTATCCTCGTAAAGCTGCAGCGCCTCGAGGAACAGGTCTTCCTTGTTGCCGAAGGCCGCATAGAGGCTGGGCTTGCCGATGGCCAGCGCCTCGGACAGGTCACCGATCGACGTGCCTTCATAGCCGCGTTCCCAGAACAGCAGCATCGCCTTCTGCAAGGCTTCGGTGCGATCGAATTCGCGGGGTCGTCCTGCCAAAACCGGGTGTCCAATGCAATCTATACCGATCAGTATAAAATCCTTGACCGGCAATCGCAAGCCGGTCTAGCAATTGTGTACCGATCATTACAAAATAGGAGACAGACATGCGATCCAGGCCCGAACTTCTCGACCAGGTGGCCCTCGTAACCGGCGGCAGCCGCGGCATCGGCGCTGCCATTGCCGTCGTCCTGGCCCGATCAGGCGCCAATGTAGCCTTCACCTTTGCCAGCAATGGCGCCCGTGCCGAGGCAGTAAGCAAGCAGATCACCCAGCTCGGCCGCAAGGCGCTCGCCTTCCAGGCCGATTCGGCCGACCCGGATGCGGTGACCGCGGCCGTGGAACGCACGGTCGAGCATTTCGGCCGGCTCGACATCCTGGTCAACAATGCTGGTGTGGGCGATGGCGGCGCCTTCGCCGATGTCTCCCGCGCCGATTTCGACCGGTTATTCGCCATCCATGCCCGCGCGCCCTTCTTTGCGGCGCAGGCGGCGGCAAGGCATATGCTCAATGGCGGCCGCATCATCAGCATCGGCACCAACCTGTCGACCCGCGTGGCCGAGCCAGGGCTGGCGCTCTACGTGTCCAGCAAATCGGCACTGATCGGCATGACGCGGGCGCTGGCGCGCGAATTGGGGCCGCAGGGCATCACCGTCAACACGGTCGATCCCGGCTCGACCGACACGGAGATGAACCCGGCCGACAGCCCTTACGCCAGCGAGCAGTTGAAGCATAACGCATTGGGCCGTTTCGGCGCGGCGGAGGATGTGGCAGCGGCCGTATTGCATCTGGCAGGACCGGGCGGCCGCAGCATTACCGGCAGCTCCATCCTGGTCGATAGCGGCTTCAACGCTTAGGTCAGGCTGGGAACCGGCGCTCCAGCCAGTCGACCGCGAAGGCGACGACGGCTGGGGCGTCGACCAATACCGAGGGGGCGTGGCCGATGAGGCCGCGCCGGCCCTGGTCGGTGGCGAGGAAATCTTCGACCACTTCCTCGAAATAATCGTCTGCCAGCCCTTCGACGACCGGGTCGGACGTGTCGAATTCCTCGAAATCGCGCCACACCGTCTTCCCGTCGACCAAGATGGGAGACTGATAGCGCCGCAGGCGCTTGCCGGGGATATCGGCCAGATGCTCGGCGTGATGCAGCAGGGTCATCGTATCGAGTGGAGCGCCGACCAGCAGCGTCTTGCCGCCCGATGCGACCAGCTTGCCGAGCGGCGATTGCGGGCCATAGCCGTAGTCCATCGCATGATCGGCGGTGAACCAGTCGGCCTTGCCGCCCAGGGCAGCAAAGGACGCGCCGGGATTGCCGCTGCGGCATGCGCCGGGCGTGGTGCGCAGCAGTTCAGGAAAGGCGCCATTGTCGCGCGTGGCGCGGGAACGGGCCGGATCGAAGGGCGGCACATGCACCCGCAAGGCGGGATCGGCCAGGTCGCGATCATCATAGTTCCAGTCGCAATAGCCCAGGATCGTGCCTTCGGGTCCGACCGCATCGCGCAGGGCGTCGATCAGCGCATCCGGACCGCCCAGCATCGGGCCGACCGAGCGCAGGCCGGCATGCACCAGCACGGCATCGCCCCTTACAAGGCCGAGCGCCGACAGGTGTTCGGCCAGCGCCGCGCGGGTCCAGATACCAGGCATGGCTCAGCCGCGGGCGTAGGCGACCTTGCGCGGCTCGGCCGCCGCCACGGCGCTTTCGCGCGCATCGTAGACGGCGCGGGCATCGATGATGGCGGCATGGTGCTCGGCCGACCAGTCCCACAGCTTGCTGATGGGACCATCCAGCGTCTTGCCCATTTCGGTGAGGCCATATTCGACGCGCGGCGGCACTTCCGGATAGATGGTGCGGGTGACCAGCCCATCGCGCTCCAGATTGCGTAGCGTCAGGGTCAGCATGCGCTGGGAAACGCCGTTGATCATGCGCTTGAGCTCGTTGAAGCGCAGGGTGCCGTTGCGCCCGAGCATGCCCACCACCATCACGCTCCACTTGTCGCCGATGCGATTGAGGACATCGGACATCGCGGTGCAATTGGCGGATTTGGATGTGTCATGCAGTGACATGGCTGTACCTTCTTGTGCGTAACTCAGGCACAAATATAAACACAGTTCTCTAATGTGCCTAGGGTACAAAAGTCAGATCGGTTCGAGGAGGAACAAATGACCGACGTGACCAACGGCGCCACCGGCCGCAGCGGGTGGAATATCGGGCTCTGGGTAGCGCAGGTGGTGCTGGCCGTGATGTATGGCTTTGCTGGCTTCAACAAGGTAACCCAGTCCATGGAGGGCCTGGCCGCCATGGGCATGGGCTATGCCGTGGATTTCCCCGAACTTTTGACCCGCTTCATCGGTACGATGGAAATCCTGGGCGCCATCGGCATCATCCTGCCGGCACTGACCCGCATCATGCCGCGGCTGACGCCGCTGGCGGCCCTGGGCTTCTCGGTCATCCAGGTACTGGCCATGGGCGTGCATATCTCGCGCGGCGAATTCATGGTGCTGCCGATGAACCTGGTACTGCTGGCTCTGTCGCTCTTCGTGCTGTGGGGCCGCGAGCGCAAGGCGCCGATCAGCCCCCGCTGAGCTTTCGCCCGGATCCATCCGTCCAACGCAGCTCCCCCTCACCCTGACCTTCCGCTGAACGCGTCAGGTCACCCCTCTCCCACCAGGGGAGAGGGGAAGGAAGATCAAGTCACTCTCAAGCTGCCTTGTGCTCGGCGCCGTAGAGGCCAAGATAGTAGTTCAGATTATCGTCCCGCAGCCCCAGCGTTTCCAGCACACCGCCCATGAAGCTGACCGGCGCCGTGCCGGGCGCCGTGACGATCCTCCCGGCCACCACGGCATCGGGCTGGTCGCGATAATGCGGCGCGCCCTTGTAGCCGGTCGGTGTGAGGTTGTCGGTCGAGTTGGATGTGTGGGCGACATCGTCGAGCAGTCCGGCTCGGGCCAGTGCCAGCGTGCCGTCGCAGATGCCGGCCACCGTCTTGCCCGCGTCGCGTGCGGCGATCAGTGCCTTGCCGATATCGGGCGCATCTGCCTGGCTCCACGCCGCGCCGCCATTGACCACCAGCGCATCGATGGCGCCGACATCGATGTCATCCACCGCCATGTCCGGCGTGACCTTGAGCCCGCCCGAGGAGGTGACCGGCTTGCCATCCGGCGTCGCGAACCTTGTGTCGATATGGAAATAGGAGCGTGCCGCCGCGTTGAGCAAGGCGGTTTCCCAATCGGCATAGCCTTCGGTGAGAATGGTGACGATCGTGGTCATCTGATAGCTCCTGTTGGTGAACCCAGCCTGCCGCCGGCATATGACAGATCGTGTCAGCAGGTTCAAAAGCCCGTCAGGCGGGCCGGCGCGCATTGAGATGAAACGCCCGCGCTGCTAAGAGGATGCCGCCTTCCCCACCGTATCGGAGCCGTTGCCCCTTGCTGTTCGCCCGTCGTTTCGTCCTTGTCCTCATGCTGGCGCTGCTGAGCCTGGCGCCGGCCCGCGCCAATCCGATGCTGCTGGTGGATATGGACAATTTCGCCGTGCTCTATGCCGAGGACGCCGGCCAGCCCTGGCATCCGGCCTCGCTCACCAAGCTGATGACGGCCTATGTCGCCTTCGACCAGATCGCCCTGGGCAAGGTGAGTCTCGATACGCCCGTGGTCATTTCCCGCAAGGCCTTCAACCAGGCGCCATCCAAGTCGGGCCTGGCCGTCGGCAGCGCCGTCACCCTGCAGGACGCGCTCTATCTCCTGCTGGTGAAGTCGGCCAATGACGTGGCCGTGGCCATTGCCGAAACCATTGCCGGCGACGAAGCCAGCTATGTGGCGCTGATGAACGACACCGCCGCGCGCATGGGCCTGACGGCAACCCATTACGCCAATGCCAATGGCCTGCACGACCCGGCCCAGGTCACCTCGGCGCGAGACCTGGCCATTCTCTCGCTCTATATCCGTCAGACCTTCCCGCAATATATGCCCATCTTCGGCACCGCCACAGTGATGCTCAACGGCAAGAAGCTGGAATCGGAAAACAAGCTGCTGGAAACCTTTGCCGGCACGACCGGCATGAAGACCGGCTTCATCTGCGCCTCGGGACTCAACATGGTGGCGACAGTGGATCGCAATGGCCGCCGCCTGCTCGCCGTGATCCTGGGCGGCGCCTCGGCGCGCGACCGCAACGAGCGCACCGCCGAACTGATCCTGCGCGGGCTGAGCGGCGCGGCCACGCCCACCGGGCAGACCGTGCTGACGCTGGGCAACAATCCGGGCGCACTGCCCGTCGACATGCGGTCGCAGATCTGTGGCAAGGAAGCCAAGGCCTATGTAGCAAGCCAGGAAGCGGCCTTCCCCATGGGCCTCAAGGGCCAGCCGAGCTTCCTCACCGACACGGTGCTGACCAGCTCCTACGTGGCGACCGATCTGGGCCGCATCGCGGTCGGCGTCAGCCTGCCGCGGCCGCGCCCCGCCCATCTGCCGATTTTCAGCGAACCGACCACCGAGGCGGCGCTCGACGGCGACCTGCGGCCCGGCCTGCCGGCGGCCATGCCGGGCGCCGTGCCCTTCCCCCGGCCGCGCCCCAACTTCTAGACCTATCGAAAATCTGGCGCTTCATGCACCTCACGCAGAGGTGACGCCCAGCCATGGCGCTACTGCATGGCGTTAACCTTGTTCCTTACCGGGGTGTTAATTTTTTCCGTCGCATTTTGCGGAAAGACATCAGACCCTTCAGACGAGGACATCCATGAAGCGCCTTGGCATCATGCTTTCCGCGATCGCCCTGCTGACATCAGCCGGCCATGCCGCCGATCTCGGCTGGAACAGCGGCGCCAGCCCGATCTATTCGCCCACCCCGGCCTCCGGCTGGTCGGGCTTTTATGCCGGCGTCAGCGGCGGCTATGGCTTCGGTTCCCAGACCGTGCAGCCCGCCCCCGGCGCAGCGGCAACGAACAATACCGGCGGCTGGAACCTCGGCGGCCAGGTTGGCTACAACATGGATATGGGCGGCTTCATCATCGGCGCCGAAGGCGACCTGCAATGGGCCAATGTCGGCTATTCCGAAGCCCTGGGCGCCGATACATTCCGCACCGGCATCGACTTCTACGGCACCCTGCGCGGCCGCGCCGGCATGGCCTTCGGCCAGGTCATGCCCTATGTGACCGGCGGCCTTGCCGCCGGGCGCGGCACGGCCAGCCTGGACAATGGCGTGGTCACCACGCAATCGGCCACCCATATGGGCTGGACCGCCGGCATCGGCCTCGAGGCCCAGGCAACCGAGAATATCACGATCAAGGCCGAATATCTTTACGTCGATCTGGGCACCCAGACCTATAACAACCTGCCGGCCCCGGTCGGCAATATCGACGTCTCGCAACGCTTCAGCGTGGTTCGCGCCGGCATCAACTACAAGTTCTAGCAACCTGCCGGTTGCCAAGCACCGCCGCTCCGGGCAAAGCTCGGGCGGCGGAGGACCATTGGCATGACAATGCAAGGCGCAATACGCACGGGAACGGCCGGCTGGGTATTCGCACCCTGGCGCGGCACCTTCTTTCCTGATGGCCTCGTGCAGAAAAAGGAGCTGGCCTATGCCAGCTCCCGCCTCGGCAGCATCGAGATCAACGCCACATTCCGCGCCAATCAGAAGCCGGAGAGTTTCGCCAAATGGGCCGGCGAGGCGCGCGAGGGTTTCGTCTTTTCCATCAAGGGGCCGCAGCTCGTCACCCATATCAAGCGGCTGAAGAATTGCGAGCAGGAGCTGGCCAATTTCTTCGCCTCCGGCCCCCTGGCGCTGGGTGCCAAGCTCGGCCCCTTCATCTGGCAGCTTCCGCCCAATGTCAGCTATAACGGCGACGTATTGAGCGCCTTCCTCAAGCTGCTGCCGCGCACCACCGCCGACTATGTCGCGCTGGCCAGCAAGGCCGACGAGCGGCTCAAATCGGCGCCCTTCCTCACCACCGACGGCGTCGGCCCCATCCGCCACGCCATCGAGATGCGCAATGCCAGCTTCGATATGCCCGAGGTCAATGCGTTGCTGGCCGAGCACAATGTGGCCCGCGTCATTGCCGACACGGAAGAAAACCCCGCGCGCGAGCTGACCGCCGATTTCGCCTATTGCCGCTTGCAGGGCCCGATACGCGGCGACGGCTATCAGCAGGCCGATATCGACGATTGGGCCACGATCGTCAAAGCCTGGGCCGAGGCCGGCAAGGACGTGTTTGCCTATTTCGTGCACGAGGACAAATTGCACGCCCCGGCCAATGCCATCGCCCTCCGGCAGGCTGCCGGCATCAGCCTGCCGGGCGACTGATCACAAGCCTGTTCCCCGCTGGAATTTGCCGCAATCACGGTCTATTCCGGCCCCTGTTTCAGCGTCACCCAAGAGTTCCCAGCATGGCTGCATCCATCCTTCACCCGCTCGACAAGAAATCGGCCGGCCTTGCCTTCGTGCTCGGGCTGGTGGCGATCCTGGGCGCGCTCGCCAGCCAATTCATCGGCGGGCTGGTACCCTGCGAGCTCTGCCTCGAACAGCGCCTGGCCTATTACTGGGGCCTGCCCATCCTGCTGGTCGTGCTGCTGACCTGGAACCGCCTGCCGTTGACCGTTTGGTACATCGCCATGGCCATTGTCACCGCCATCTTCGTCTGGGGCGCCTATATGGGCGGATACCATGCCGGCGTCGAATGGGGCTTCTGGCCGGGACCCACCGCCTGCACCGGCATCGGTGAGACCATGGATTTCGACGCGCTGAGCAACCTGACCCCGGTCATCGGCTGCGACGTGGTCCAGTTCCGCTTCCTCGGCATTTCCCTGGCGGGTTATAATGCACTGGTCTCGGTGGCCATCGTGGCGCTGCTGGGCATTTCGATTGCAGCGCAGATGCGGCATAGGCGGAGTTAGTAGGCGAGGCTCTGACTGTCAGATCGCAACTAGCTATCCAGAATTCTGCGATGATCCATGGCGTCGTTCAGGATGTGAACCACCACGACATCGTTGGCGCTGCTAACCTGATAGTAGATTGAATAACCTTTATACGGAAATCGCCGCAAGCGCTGTCCGTAGTCGGCGACAATAGGGTGACGAAGCGGCTGCCCGGCAAGGACGTGGCAATTGGCTACCAATTCCTGAACGAATGACACGGCGCGCAGCGGGTTATCGGCAGCGATGTAGCCGGCAATCGCTTCGAGGTCCGCCTCCGCCTCGGCAGCAATCGTTACCGTCATGACGACTGCTCATCCGCCATGCGCTGGTACTTGGCGATCAGGCGATCGGCCACCTCATCGAGCGGCTTGACGCGCCCTTCCTCGACATCCTTCATCCCACGTTCAAGCGCCGCCCGCAGTCGCGCCTCGCGCTCCTGCACCAGCCTTACGCCTTCGCGCAAGACTTCGCTCTTGGAGTTGTAGCGGCCGTTTTCGACCAGGTCGGCTACAACTTTTTCGAGGGTGTCACCCAGTTCGGCGCTGATGGCCATAGCTTCTCTCCGCTTGAGACAAGCCAATAATAGTTATTGGACCACAAGCCTGCAAGCCTTACGGCTCCAGCTCAATATCCCAGTAGAGATAGTCCAGCCAGCTCTGGTGCAGGTGGTTGGGCGGGAAGGCGCGACCATTGTTGTGCAGGTCATGCACGGTGGGATGGTACGGCTTCTGGTGCGGGAACATGCGGATTTCGCTGGGCAGGCGATTGGCCTTGCGCAGGTTGCAGGGCGCGCAGGCGGCCACGACATTTTCCCACGTGGTCTGGCCGCCCTTGGAGCGCGGAATGACGTGGTCGAAGGTCAGGTCATCCTTTGAGCCGCAATACTGGCACTGGAAGCGGTCGCGCAGGAACACGTTGAACCGGGTAAAGGCGGGATGGCGCGCCGGCTTCACATAGTCCCGCAGCGAGACCACGCTGGGCAGTTGCATCTCGAAGCTGGGGGAGTGGATGACCGTATCGTAATGCGAGACGATATTCACGCGATCCAGGCACACGGCCTTGATGGCGTCCTGCCACGACCAGAGCGATAATGGATAATAGCTGAGAGGCCGGAAATCGGCATTCAGCACGAGGGCGGGACAGGCCTCAGGCGACACGTGGATCGTCACTTGAGTCTCCCGGAACGGGAATCGAGTAAGTCCATAGCTCCCTTATACTAAGCCCTTTGTGTCAGGGCTGTGAAGCGGGGAGCAGAGCGTTTTCAGGAAAAAGTGGTGGCCGGGTTCCCCGCCGCCTATGTCGCCGCGATTCTCTGGATGAAGGCCGTGGCGAAAGCCAGCCCGTCCGGGGCGATGCCGTGGCCGACGCCTGCGCTGACATGATAGGCCACGTCATAGCCGGCCAGCCGCAAAGCCACATCGGCATCGGCGCTGAGTTCGGGATCGACCACCTCGTCCAGGTCGCCATGCACCAGGCAGACCGGGCTTTTGGCCAGGGCCGCACTGCCGAAACCCTCCGGCGGCACGAAGGCGCCGGAAAAGGAGATGATGCCCATGAGCGGTTTTTCGAGCGACAGCCCCACATGCAGCGCCATCATGGCGCCCTGGCTGAAACCGGCCAGAATGGTGTTTTCCGGCCCGATGCCGCTCTGGCGCCACAGGTCTTCGAGGAATTCGACCAGCACCGGCCGCGCCTGCGCCACGCCGAGCTGGCGGCTGGCCAGCCGGTCGCCTTCGAAGGCGATATCGAACCACTGAAAGCCCGAGGCCAGTTGCCGGCATTGCTCGGGCGCATTGGGCGAGATGAAGGCCGCATCGGGCAATACGCCCTGCCAATGCGGCGCCAGCCCGATCAGGTCATTGCCATCGCTGCCATAGCCATGCAGCAGCACCACCGCCTGCTTGGGAAGACCGCCGGAGGCGGGCGGCAGCATGGGGCCGGAGAGTTTGACGGACATGGCGACCTCGAACCTTGCAATGGGTTCCGCCTAGCATGAACGTCCTGCCCTGGCGAGAAATGAGTCCGGCCGGAGGTGAGCCGGACTCCAGTTGGGTCAGAAGTGGTAGTTGACGCCCGCCTTGAGCTGGTGCGTAGCCGCATCGAACGTGCTGCCGCCCCCGCCGAGCAGTCCGCCCAGCAAGCTCGATGGTCCTATCGCGCTCGGCAGGTTGAGATAGCTGTATTCCGCCGATACCGAGACCGCATCCGTCACCATGGCCTCGATGCCGACGCCGAAAGTCGGGCCGACGATCAACTGGGTGGTCGAGCCCGAGCTGGGCAAGTCGATATTCGGCAGGCCGATCAGTCCGCCCGGATCGGCCAGCGTTACCCGCGAATTGTTGGTGATGGTGACATTCGCCAGCGCCGCACCACCCTTGAGGTAGAACATCCAGTTGTCCTGGGCGAAGCCGACGCGGCCCTGCAGCGTCGTATACCAGTCGAGGCCGAAGGTGGTGACATCGCTGTAGTCGATCGTCGCGGTGTTGACGCCGTCGGTCATGCTCAGCGCCGCCACCGTGCTGTTGGTCTTGCCGAAGCCGCCCAGGCCACCGCCGAGCTCCACACCGAGCACCAGTTGCTCCCGCTGGTAATTATAGCCGGCCGCCGCCCCGCCAAACAGGCCACTGATGCGGCCATTGCTCGAATCGAGTGTACCCGACAGCACATCGCCACCGCCCAGGTCGAGCGTGGCCGGCCCGATGCTGGAGGAGGATGCGCCAGCCGAATCGAGTGCATAGCCGCCATAAATGCCGGCATAGAAGCCCGCCCAGTCCGTCGTCGATTGCCCCAGAGCACCGCTCGTGCCCAGCCCCAATGCCAGGGCACCAATCGCCAGCTTCGATAGTGTCGCTTTCCCCACCGGTTCTCTCCCGTGATCCATGATGGGAAAGCCTTGGCGCAACACGATTGTCGCCACATCCGTCATTTGAATGAGCCGGAGCGACTGAAAGGCGGCCTGTGTCCCGCCGGACACAGGTCAGGGCAGCGCGCCGCTGACCCCTTTGAGCAGGGCGATGAGCTGGCCCTGCTGGCGCGTCCCGGTCTTGCGCAGCACCTGCGCCAGATGCGTGCGCGCCGTGGCCATGCCAATGCCGCGCTGCTGGGCCACTTCGGCCAGGGTAAGGCCGGCCGCCAGCCCCGCCGCAATCCTGGCCTCGGCCACCGAAAGATCGAACAGCCCGCGCAAAAGGGGTTCGGTCGGCACATTGCCGTCGGCCGAATATCCAGTCACCGCGACCATGGCGGCGCCCTGGTCGAAGATATCGCTGGCGGAGCGGCGCAGCGGAATGACATGGGCGACGATGGCGCGGTCGGAATCGACCAGTTGCATCGGAATCGAGCGCACTTCGGGGACGGGCTCGCCCTGCTGTCCAGGCAGGGCGGCCTGCAGCAACTGGTCGGCAAATCGGTCGCGTGCGGCGAGCCGGCCGAAAGCGGCGGGGCGCAACACGTCGGTCAGCGCCTCGAACGTGGAATTGCTGGCGATCGCCACCCCCCTGGCCGAGATGATCGCCGCGGGAATGCCAATGGCCTCCAGCGCAGCGACACCGGCATTGGCCCGTTCCAACTGAAGCCGCCACGCCATCAGGCTGGCGCGCGCCAGATGCGGCCTGAAGCCATCCAGCAGGGCCAGGTCGCTTTTGTCGAAATCGGGCAGGCCGCGCTGTCGCTCGAAGGTGAACAGGATGAATTCCCCATGCGGCATGTCCACCACTGAGCCGACCTGCCAGTCGGCGCCGATCCTGACCATGTTATCGTCGTAAGGGTTGCTTCCGTTGCGCTCGTCCTCGGTGAAGAAGTCGGCGCGTTCGAGAAATCCGGGATATTTCATCCGGCGCAGGCGAAGCGCAGGAGCGTTTTCATACCAGACGGGGCCACGGGAGAAATCCGCCAGGGTGTCGACCACATTGGGCGTTGCGCTGAACAGGGGGGGCAGCCTCGGGTCGACGATCAGAATGGCGCCGGAATGCGCGCCGGCCCTGGTGGCAAGCTGGCCCAGCACCTCCGGCCAGAGTTCGGGGACAAAGGCGGCTTCATAAATCCGATCGAGGATGCTCAAGCTTGCCGTTCCTGCGGGGGGCGGCTTGTCGCCCGTGAGATAGGGGATCGGCAACACCGAGAGCAGTAGTGACACCAACTGGCTTTGCTGGCCCGTGCCGGTCTTGCGGAACAATTGCACCAATTGCGTCCGCGCCGTGGGCATCGAAATACCGCGTGCCGCCGCGGCCACCGCCAGGGTCTGCCCCGTCGCCAGGGCGGTCGCGAGCTGGGCTTCCCTGGGCGTGAGATCGAACATGGCCCGAATGCGCTCTTCGAAGCCCGGCGTCAGCCGCTGCGAGAAGATCCTGCAGCCCGACATAGGCCCCATGCAACGCCGGCAATCCCTGCAAGAAGAGATTGTCGGCAGGCACGATCGAGAGCGCGACGGCATGCCCGCTCTCGGGATGGGTAGCGATCATGTCGGCGCCGCTGCCGCGCATCGGTTCTTCCACACAAGCCTGTTGCAGAGCCGTCATGAACCGCCGCGCCTGGGCGGGCTGACTGAAGCGTAGCATATTGTGCTGCGCCGTGACTGCCGGCTGCGGCTGCGCCAGCATGGTCTCGGCGGCCTGGTTGGTCCAGACCAGCCGGCCGCCAGGGTCGACCGCCATCCAGCCGACGCCCTGCGCATTCAATATCCGCCCGGTCTGCTCGAGTTGGCCGCGCGCAAACCGTATCTGCAAACCCAGCGCGTGGGACAATGTGGTGTTGAGGGCCAACAGCGGAACGGTCTCGCGTCCACTATATTTGTCCGAGCGCCCGCCGCGACTGAACATGAAATAGCCGGTAATCCCGTCCCGCGCGACGAGACTGTGGACGGCCGCGCTGTGCTGGTCCTGCGGCCGCATCCAGGCATCGAAGAACAACGTCTGCTCGAACCGATCCGACACTGCTTCATCGAGCAGGATATCACCCTGGCGCAATCGGTATATTGCCGGGATAAAGGGGTTCTGATCGAGAAGGTCCGTATAAAGCTGCTTGTATTCGGGTCCGCAATCGCCGTGCAACTGGACATGGCCGCCCGAGCGCTGATCGAACAACGACAGCGCCACAAAATCGGACCCGACAAGGTCACGCAGCATCGACGCCACTGACGCCCAACCATCGGTTTCCAGCACTGCCTGGTATAGCTGGACCTTCAGGGCATCCAGTTCGGCAACAAGATCTCCAGCCATGGCAATACTTTCGCGGTCTTGGCCTCTAATCTGCCACTCAACCACCGGCCTGCCTATCATTCAAATGAATGAGATTGCTTCGACCCACTCGCAGCATGTCACAGAAGGATTCCCTCGCGGTCACGCATGACCGCAAAATAGCGCCAGAACAGCAAGGCGGCGGCGGACCTGTGCGGCGTCCAGCCGGCGGCAATGCCGATCATGTCCTTGATGGCCGGGCGGGTGTCGAGCCTAAGCCCGTGCTGCACCGCCTTGAGCAGGGCCAGGTCGCCCGCCGGAAACACATCCGGATGGCCGGCGCAGAACATGAGATAGACCTCGGCCGTCCATGGCCCGATGCCCTTATGGGCAACGAGATAGCGCACCGCCTCTTCGGCCGGCAGGGTTTCGAGATGGTCGAAATCGAGCGTGCCGGCAACCATGGCCTCGGCAATGGCCCGCACGGTGCGGAACTTGCTGCCGGAAAAGCCGGTGCCACGCACCTGCTCTTCGGTCAGGGTGAGATAGGTCAGCGGATCGAGCGCACCGGCCAGGTTTTCGAAGCGGGTCCAGATGGCATTGGCGCTGGCGACCGAAACCTGCTGGCCGGTTATGACCTTGGCCATGCCGGCAAAGCCGCGCCTTGCCACGCGCGGCTGCACGTCGCCGGCGAAATCGCGCACCGGACCGAGCCGCGGATCGATCTCCACCAGGGCATCGATATGGCCGGCAATGGCCGCAACGCTGTCGAGGCGCGGTGACGGCGCAAGCAGGCTCATGTAGAAACGCCTCGTGTCAAACCAGTCATCCAGTCCCGTCCTTCGCTTCGCGCCCAGCCCCAATGGGCTGCTGCATCTCGGCCATGCCTTTTCCGCGCTTTACACCTGGCAGGCTGCCAGCCTGCTCGGCGGCACCGCCCTGCTGCGGATCGAAGACATCGACACCGAACGCAGTAAACCCGAATTTACCGCCGCGATATCACATGACCTGCATTGGCTCGGCCTCGACTGGCCCGAGCCGGTATTGCACCAGTCCCAGCATATGGACGCTTACGTCGAGGCGGGCAACCTGCTGCGCGAGCATGGCCTGCTCTATCCCTGTTTCTGCTCGCGCAGCGAAATTGCCGCCGCCGCCGAGGGCACCGATCCCGATGGCGCCCCGCTCTATCCCGGCACCTGCCGGCATCTCGACCGCGGCGCCCAGATCGCCCGGCTGGAACGCGGCGACCCGGTGCAGTTCCGGCTCGATACCGCAAAGGCCATGGATCGGGTCGGCATGCTGACCTTCACCGTCGTAGGCCCTGTTGTCACCGACCGGCCGCAGATCCGCCATGCCCGGCCCGAGCGCTGGAGCGATGTGGTGCTGCAGCGCAAGGGTACGCCATCGAGCTATCACCTGAGCGTGGTGGTGGATGATGCGGCGCAGGGCATCACCCATGTGACGCGCGGCCGCGACATGGAAGCCGCGACCGATATTCATGTCCTGCTGCAGATGCTGCTGGGCCTGCCGTCCCCCGATCTACAATTTCCACCGGCTGATCCTGGACGATGCGGGCAGGAAGCTGGCCAAGTCGCGGGGGTCGGAAAGCCTGCGGGATTTGCGGGACAAGGGCTGGACGCCGGAGGACGTGCGGCGGGCGGTGGGGCTCTAGCCGAAGTGGCGTCATGAGTCCCGGTACCCCTCATGGTGAGCCTGTCGAACCACGAGGGCGTGGTACAGGTGCGCTCCACTCGCTCGACCTCGTGGTTCGACGAGCTCACCATGAGGTCTTGGCAATTCCGTCAGGCCGCCACCCGGCCTTGCTCGCCCAGCAGTTCCGTCACCGTCGCCGCAACCGCCTGCTCGAACGGCGTTACGAAATCTGGCCCCAGCAACCCATCAAGCCGCTGGTCGGTGAGCTCCATCTCGTTCAGCCACAGATAGCGCATGCGGTAGATATCGCGCATGACCGGATTGACCAGGCCCACCGCGCGCAGCATCCACCAGGCCAGCGGCGCCGGCTCCAGCGGCTTCGGTGCAGCCTTGCGAATGGCCGTCAGCATCTGGCGATGGCTCACCCAATGGCCGGCAAAGTGGAAATTCTCGAATCGGGCAAGGCGCGCCCGCTGCTCGGCCAGGGCCACGAAGCCGCGGCCGAGATCGGGCAGATAGGCCCAGCTATGGCGCAGGTCGAGATCGCCCATGTGGTAGACCTTGCCCTTGGCGTGATCCATCAGCATGGCCGCTTCGAACCATTCGCCGCGATTGCCCGGCCCGTAGAAATCGCCGGCCCGCAGGATGATGACCTGGAACCCGTCCTCGCGCGCCGCCCTGGCCAGCATCTGTTCGAGCCGGATGCGGACGGCGCCGCGCGGCGCTTCGGCATCCTGCCGCAGCTCGGGTCCGACCACGCGATCCCCGGCGCGGTAGTTGTAGATGGTGCCGGGAAACAGCAGCGTCTTGCCGCTGCCCTTCATGGCGTCCAGCACCACCTGCAACTGCGCCTCGGCCCGGCCATTGCCCCAGCGGTCATAGCGCAGATGCAGGCCATGCACGACCACGTCGGCATCGGCGATGGCGGCCTTGACCACATCAAGGTCGTCGGCATCCCCAGCGATGAAATTCGTGCCCGCGACCGGACGGCGATTGGTTCGGCCCAGGCCCGTGACGGCCCAGCCGGCTTGGTGAAAGGCGACCATGGCGGCATTGCCCAGATGGCCATTGCTACCCAGAACGGTGACGTTATCCTTGCTCATGATGTGTTCCTCGATTGCTTGATGACAGCATCATGCTCGATACGTTATCGTATGACGATTGACAGATATCGTGGGTTCAACATTCAAGAATGAATAGGCAACCGGATTGGGCACTATGGCGCAGTTTTGCCGCCGTAGTGGTGGAAGGCTCGCTCTCGGGCGCGGCGCGGGCCATCGGGCTCAGCCAGCCCACGATCGGCCGGCATGTGGAAACGCTGGAGGCCGACCTTGGGCTGAACCTGTTCGAGCGGACCATGAACGGCCTCAAGCCCAATGCCACCGCGCTCCGCCTCTATGAGCCGGTGTTCCGCGCCCAGGCGGCTTTGGCGGAGGCCGGCATCGTCGCGGCGGGGGCGCAGGAAGATGTCGGCGGCACGGTGCGGCTCACCGCCAGCGTCATGATCTCCAACTATGTGCTGCCCGAGCTGCTGGTACCCATCCGCGACCTGCATCCGCGCATCGCCATCGAAACCGTGCCCTCCGATTCGGCAGAAAACCTGCTGATGCGCGAGGCCGATATCGCCGTTCGCATGTTCCGGCCGACCCAGCTCGAACTGGTCACCCGCTATCTGGGCGATATTCCGCTGGTGGCGGTGGCGCATGAAAGCTACCTCGCTCGCCGCGGCCGGCCGCTGGAACTGGCCGACCTGTGGGAACACGACCTCATCGGCTTCGACCGCTCGGACGCCATCCTGACCCATGCACGGGCGCTGGGCTTTTCCATCACCCGCGAACATTTCATGCTGCGCTCGGACGACCAGACCCATCTGTGGGAATTGATCAAGGCCGGGCTGGGCATCGGCTTCGGCCAGCTCAACCTGGTGCGACGCACGCCGGGCATGGTGGCGCTGCCGCTGGACCTGGGCATTCCGCCGCTGCCGATCTGGCTGACCACGCACAGGGAATTGTTCACGTCGCACCGGATTCGTGCCATCTATGACGCGCTGGCCGAGGGACTCACCGCCTATATCAATGACCAGCAGACCAATCGGTAGGACCCCATGCAGACCGCTCTCAATATCGCCATCGCCCTTGCGCTGCTCTTCGTCGTCATCGTGCTCGGCATGGGCCTGTGGAACATGATGAAGGGCGGGCCGGGCAATACCAGCCAGCGCCTGATGCGCCTGCGCGTCGCCGGCCAGGCCGTGGCCCTGATCCTGCTGCTGGGCGCGCTGTTCTTCTTCGGTAGCGGGCGCGGCTAGGGCCGCCAGCCATGATCAAGCTCAACCGCATCTATACGCGCACCGGCGACGACGGCACGACGGGCCTGGTGCGCGGCCCGCGCCGGGCGAAATACGATCTGCGCATCGACGCCTATGGCACGGTCGAGGAAGCCAATGCCACGATCGGCATGGCGCGCCTGCATACCGGCTCCATGCCCCGCATCGACATGCTGCTGGGCCGCATCCAGAACGACCTGTTCGATGTGGGCTCTGACCTGGCGACACCGGGCGCCGACGCGCCCGATGCCGAATATCCATCGCTGCGCATCCGCCCGGTGCAGACCGAATTCCTCGAAAAGCAGATCGACCACTACAATGCCGAACTCGAGCCGCTCCGCAGCTTCATCCTGCCCGGCGGTTCCCCGCTCGCGGCCTCCCTTCATGTTGCCCGCACCGTGACGCGCCGCGCCGAGCGCATCACCGTGGAACTGGCCGCGGCCGAGCCCGATACCAGCCCCGAAGCCCTGCGCTATCTCAACCGCCTCTCTGACCTGCTCTTCGTGCTGTCGCGCGTAGCCAATGCCAATGGCACCAAGGACGTGCTCTGGGTCCCCGGCAACCATGGCGACGTGAAGAAGGGCGGCTGATGTTCCTGCCGCTGCATGACAGCAACACCATCCGCCACATCCGCTTCCCCTACGTGAATTACGGCCTGATCGCCGTCACCACGCTCTGCTTCCTGGTGCAGGCGGTGCTGCCGCCCGCCGTCTTCGATCAGGCCACCATCAATTTCGGCATGATCCCCATCGTGGTGCGCGACGTCTATCCCCAGCCGGTACCCTGGCTACCCGATTGGGCGACGCTGCTGACTTACCAGTTCCTGCACGTCAACTGGCTGCACCTGCTCAGCAACATGCTGTTTCTCTGGGTCTTCGGCGACAATATCGAGGACGCGCTGGGTCACGCCAAATTCCTGATCTTCTATCTCGCCTGCGGCGTCTGCGCGGCCCTGGCGCATCTGGTGTTCAATCTCAACGACAACGGCCCGCTGATCGGCGCTTCGGGCGCCGTAGCCGGGGTCATGGGCGCCTATATCCTGCTCTATCCCCATGCCCGGGTCTTCGTGCTGGCGCGCATCGTCATCCCGATCCCCCTGCCGGTCCCCGCCTTCTGGATGCTGGGCTTCTGGGTGGCGACGCAACTGTTCTACGTGCTGATCGGCTCGGAGGAACCCGTGGCCTGGTGGGCGCATCTGGGTGGGTTTGTCGCCGGCGTGGTGCTGGCGGCCCTGCTCAAACGGCGCGACGTGGCGCTGCTGGGCGGGCGCTAGTTCCAGACAGATTTCACGAAATTGCCACGATTGCCCAAGGGTTTGTTCATAACCGCTGCCTAGAGTTGGCCGTGGACTGCCAGCGAAAGGAGGTCCGCGATGAATACCGACCTCTCGATGCAGATGCTGCAGATGAACTCGATGAAGCTGCAGAACAGCGTGCAGATCGCCGTGTTCAAGAAGGCGCATGAAATGCAGACCGACCTGCTCGAAAGCCTGATGCAGACAGCGCTTTCGGCGCCCCCGCCCGGACAGGGCGCCAGGGTCGACAAGCTGGCCTAGCCGCTGGAGGATCCTCCATGAGCGCCGCCATCGGCATCAGCCCCGCCATCATGATCAGTCGCAAGGCTCACCAAGCCGCCGGACAGGGCAATGCCCTGCTCGAAGTCGCCCGCCTGCGCGCCGATCTCACCGTGGCAGCGCAGCGCGAACATGACAAGGCGACATTGCTGCACCCGGAAGCCGATATCGCGCCCCCGGCGATCTATACCGGCGCCGATGTGGATCGGCTGGTCTAGGAAACCAGCTCGATCATCTTCTCCACCACGGCCTCACCATCGGGCGTGTCCCAATGCGCCGGGCCCTGCAGCACGGCCAGTTCGCACCCATTCTCGTCCAGCACCAGGGTCGCCGGCAGGCCCACGGCCACTGCCTGCTGCTTGAGGCGCTCGAAAGCGGCGAACGTGTCGTCGGCAAAGAGCGGCAGGTTGGCAAAGCTGTTCTCGTCGAGGAAGGCCTGCGCCTTTTCCTGGCCGCCGGCCCCGATATCGAGATTGATGGGCAGCACCATGAAGGCGTCCGAATTGTATTTGGTGGCCAGCGCGTCGAGCGCGGGCATTTCCTCGCGGCACGGCACGCACCAACTGGCCCAGAAATTGACCAGCAGCGCCTTGCCCTTGAAATCGCCGATGGTCATGTCCGTGCCCTCGGCGTTCTTGAAGGCCATGGTGGCATAGCCGCGCCCCTCGCCGGTGCCGTTGAGTGCCGCCAGTTCCCCCACCGCCGCCATGTCGATGGCCTCGGCGGCTTCCCGCTGGACGGGGCATTCCTTTGCCTGCCCGGCATTGCCGAGCCACACCCACGCCGCTATAGCTACCGCCAATCCCGCTACGCCCAGGATGACCCACAGCCGGACCCGGCTCGTCTCTCCCCGGCGGGGTGCTTGCGTATCGGTCATAGAGGTCTCCAGCAATGAGCAACAAGATGTGGGGCGGACGGTTCGCCACCGGCCCCGACGCCATCATGGAAGAAATCAACGCCTCGATCGGATTCGACCAGCGCCTGTTTCGCCAGGATATTGCCGGATCGGTAGCCCATGCGACAATGCTCGCCGAGACGGGCATTCTGACGCATACGGACCGCGATGCCATCATCGCCGGTCTAGCCGAGGTGCTGGCTGAAATCGAGGGCGGCAGCTTCACGTTCTCGCGGGCGCTGGAAGACATCCATATGAATGTCGAAAGCCGGCTGCGCGAAAAGATCGGCGATGCCGCCGGCAGGCTGCATACGGCCCGCTCGCGCAACGACCAGGTGGCGACCGATTTCAAGCTCTATGTGCGCGACACCATAGATACGCTGGTAACCCAGGTGCATACGCTGCAACTGGCGCTGGTCAACCGCGCCGAGGAAGAAGCCGAAACCATCATGCCCGGCTTCACCCACCTGCAGAGCGCCCAGCCGGTGACCTTCGGCCACCACCTGCTGGCCTATGTCGAAATGCTCGGCCGCGATGCCGGGCGGCTGCTGGACGCGCGCAAGCGCCTCAATGAAAGCCCGCTGGGCTCGGCGGCTTTGGCCGGCACGCCCTATTCCATCGACCGGAACATGACCGCCGACGAACTCGGCTTCGACCGCCCGACCGCCAACAGCCTCGACGCCGTTTCCGACCGCGATTTCATCCTCGAAACCCTGGCCGCGGCGTCCATCTGCGCCATGCACCTGTCCCGCTTTGCCGAGGAAATGGTGATCTGGAGTTCTGCCCAGTTCGGCTTCGTGCGCCTGAGCGACAAGTTCACTACCGGCTCCTCTATCATGCCGCAGAAGCGCAACCCGGACGCCGCCGAACTGGTCCGCGCCAAGATCGGCCGCATCCTGGGCGCCCTCACCAGCCTCCTCGTGGTGATGAAAGGCCTGCCGCTCGCCTATTCCAAGGATATGCAGGAAGACAAGGAAGTCGCCTTCGACGCGCTCGACTCGCTCAGCCTGTCGCTGGCCGCCATGACCGGCATGGTGGGCGACCTCGTGCCCAACCGCGAACGCATGCGTGCCTCGGCCTCGGCGGGCTTTTCCACCGCCACCGACATTGCCGACTGGCTGGTACGCGAGCTGAACATCCCCTTCCGCGACGCCCATCATATTACCGGGCAGATCGTGGCTCTGGCCGAGCAGAAGAATTGCGGTCTCGAAGGGCTGACCATCGAGGACTTCAAGTTCATCGACCAGCGCATCGACAGCCGCATCCACAAGGTGCTGACAGTCGAGGCCTCGGTCGCCGCGCGGCAGAGCTATGGCGGCACGGCCCCGGCCAATGTGCTTGTTCAGGCCGCCCGCTGGAAGACCGAACTGACCGGCCAGCCGCATGACCCTCGCCCGCTTGGCAAGAAGAAGCATGGCACCCATGGCGATGGCGGGGTTGAATAACTTCGAACCGGCCTCTGGCAAAATCGCTCCAGTGGAGCGATTTTAGGTGAGAAGGCCATGAGAGCTACGCTCGAATGGCTAAGGGGTTGATTTGGCACGGTTCCCCCCTCTCCCCTCGTGGGAGAGGGTGCCCGAAAGGGTGGGTGAGGGGGTCTCTTCACCATCGCAACCCCCTCATCCGGCGCTACGCGCCACCTTCTCCCACGAGGGGAGAAGGGGAATGGAGAGCGGTGTATGTCACAACCACCCCGACAGATGCGCCTCACCGAGCGCCATGTCGGCTACCTCAAGCCCGAAAACCCCTCCGAGGATTTGCCGCCACCGCCCTCGGGCATGCGCGCGGCCACCCCGGAGGACCATGCCCGCACCATCGACATGCTGCTCGGGCCTGACCGGGACCATGACGAGGTCTGGATCTTCGCCTATGGCTCGCTGATCTGGAAACCGGCCTGCGACTTCGTCGAGATGCGCACCGGGCTGGTCCGTGGCTGGCATCGCGCCTTCTGCCTGGGCTGGAACAACCGCTTTCGCGGCAGCGACGCCAATCCCGGCCTCATGCTGGCCCTCGACCGCGGCGGCGCCTGCAATGGCGTGCTCTACCGCCTGCCGCCGGACCAGATCGACGAGGCCATGACCCAGTTGCTGGAGCGCGAAATGGGCTGGTTCCCCTCGCCCTTTCCGCCGCGCTGGGTCAATGCGCGTAGCGGCGACCGCATGATCCGCGCCCTCACCTTCTGCATCGACCGCAATTCCGGCCGCTATGTCTCGGGTCTCTCCGTGGAGGAAATCGCCGACGTGCTATCGAAAGCCGTGGGCTCGCGTGGCTCCATGGCCGAATATCTCTTCGCCACCGTGCGGCATCTCGAAGATGTGGGCATCCACGATCCCCATCTCTGGCAGTTGCAATCGCTTGTCGCCGACCGCATCGAAGCGGCCTATGAGCCCGATAGAGGCTAGGCTTCGAGATCGAGCAGAGCCGCGATCGTCTGCCGCTTGCGGATGACCTTCAATTCCCCGCCATCGAGCAGGACTTCCGGCGCCAGCGGGCGGGAATTGTAGTTGGACGACATGCTCGCCCCATAGGCGCCGGCATCCCGCAGGATGGCCAGGTCGCCCACGTTGGGCAAAGCCAGGTCGCGGAATTCGACATAGCCGCCATCGGCCTGGGTGAACACATCCCCCGATTCGCAAAGCGGCCCCGCCACGGCCGTCGGCCCGACATCCCCCGTTACCGGGATGCCCTCTCGGGTGACGAAGACGATATCGTGATGGCTGCCATACATGGCCGGCCGGGCCAGGTCGCTGAAGCCCGCATCCACGATGACGAAGTGGTTGTTCGCCACCTTCTTGACGGCACGCACTTCAGAGACCAGCACACCGGCATTGGCCACCAGGAACCGGCCCGGTTCGAGTTCCAGCCGGATCTTGCCGCCGGTGATCCGCTCGGCTTCCTTCCGCGCCTGATCCCAGGCCGCATGATATTCGGCAATGTCGATCTCGGGCTCGCCCGCGCGATACGGCACGGAGAGGCCACCACCGGCCGAAATGGCCGCGAGCGGCCGGTTAGCCCGCCGCACGCAGTCGAGCATGCTGTCGCAGACCTGGTGCAGGTGCTTGTAGTCCACGCCCGAGCCGATATGCATATGCAGCCCGACCAGCGACAGGCCCAATTCGTCGATCAGGCGCAGGCAATCTTCCAGCTCGTCATACCAGATGCCGTGCTTGCTGGAAGGACCGCCCGTATTGGTCTTGCGGCTATGGCCATGCCCGAAACCGGGATTGATCCTGAGCCAGACCGGATGGCCGCGCCGGGCCGTGCCCACCTGCCTGATCATGTCGGGCGAGCCGCAATTGACCGGAATATCGAGTTCCACGACCCGACGCAGCGTCGCCTCGTCGATGATGTCGGCGGTAAAGACGATTTCGTGATCCGCCGTGCCCGGCTGGTAGCCCGCATGAAGCGCCCGCTCGATCTCCCCCAGCGACACCGCATCGACCATCACGCCCAGGCTTCGCAGCAGCCGCAATATATGGGTATTGCTGTTGGCCTTCTGCGCATAGCGAACGCAATCGAATGCCGCGAGCTGCGCCACACGCTGGCGGATCGGCTCGGCCTCATAGAGCCAGAAAGGCGTTCCCACATTCTGCGCAGCCTGGAGGGCGGCCTGGAGCAGCGCCGGCTGCAATATGTCTGGTCTGATGGTCACGAGCACGGTCTTTCGTCTGGCTGGTGGCGCCGTCTGTAAACCACGAATGGTTCGTGCGAAAGGCTCCGTCGCTACTGCTGCTGCGCCTGCCGGCCCAGCGACACCACTTCCACCGGCCTGCCTTCAAGCGCGTCATCGACCTTCTGGATCAGGTCGGCCAGGGTGAACGGCTTGGTGATGACGTCGTAGATCAGCGCCTCGAGCCCATGCGCCCGCTCGCGCTGGTCGGCAAAGCCGGTCATCAGCACGATGGTGATATCGGGATATTTGGCCGCCACATGCAAAGCCAGCCCGATGCCGTCCATGATCGGCATCTTGATATCCGACAGCAGCAGGTCGAAGCGGCCCTCTTCGCTGTCGACCGTTTCGGCGGCCAGGCCGCCATCTTCCTCGGCGACGACCTCATGCCCCTTCATGGTCAGGGCGCTCACCACGAAGGCGCGCACCGAGGGATCGTCTTCGGCAACCAATATGCGGGCCATCAATGCTGCTCCGGTAGAATGGAATTGTCTGAACCGGCCGCGGCCGGCGTTTCGGCGGCCCTGGTTTCGGCCGCGACGATGGGCGTGCTCTGCCCGCCGGCAAAGCTGAGGCGAACCCGCGCCGCCTCGCCCGGCGGCAGGGTCAACTGGGTGTCGAAGGTCGCGCGCTCGCCGGCCATCAGGTCGCGCACCGAAGGGGTGACGCTCCATTCGTAGATGCCGTTTCCCTGCTCATCGACCAGTGTCACCACGACAGGCGGCACGGTGACCGGCTCGGGCAGCTTGCCGACGATCTGGGCCGAGACAACAAGCACTTCCTTGCCGTCGCGCAGCGTGCGCAGGCTGGACACATTGGAAAAATCGAGCCCCACGACGTTGACGCCGAGCCCGACAGCGCCATAGACGCCGGCCATGGCCGGGAAGCGCTCGACCACCTGCACCCGGCCGAAATAGGCGGTGAGGAGGATCGCGCCGAGCAGCACGAAGCCGGCAATGCGCAAAGTCCGCCGCAGCCGGGCCAGCGGCAGGTCGGCCGCCATGGCGGTCTGCCGGCGCGTGAAGGCACGCTGCCGCCGGCGCAGGATCGCCGCATCGGCCTTGGCGGCGCTCAAGGCCTCGGCCTGCCGTTCCAGCTCCAGCCGTTGCGCCACTTCGGCCGCCACTGCCCGTTCCTCGGCCGACATGACCTCGTCGAGCCCGTCTTCCTCCATGACCGCGAAAGCCTGTTTCTGCTCGGGCGTGGCTTCCTCTTCCTTCTCCAGCGGCTGCTGCTGCCAGTCCCGCCGGCAATGGGCGCACTGCACCTTGCGACCTGCCGAGCCAATGGCCTCGTAGGTCACCTGGTACTTGGTCTGGCAATGCGGACAGGTGATGATCATCGGGCCAGACGGAACGGAGGACGGAATAAGTCAGCCCGACCCTAGCGGGCGGGGGTTAAAACTCCTCAAACCAATCCTGATATCTCGGCAATCCACCACATTTGTGCCGCTTTGCTACTCGCATGGACGCTGGTCTGCGCATACGGCACTCATGGCTGTTATGATGCGCCCGACACCTGATTCGCCTTGATCTGCGCACCAATTGCGGAGCCTCTGTTCTTGATCGAGTTTTCCAATGTCGGGCTGCGCTACGGCAATGGTCCCGAGATTCTGCGGGACCTGACCTTTTCGGTCGAGCCGGGCTCGTTCCATTTCCTTACCGGCCCATCCGGTTCCGGCAAGACCAGCCTGCTCCGCCTGCTGCTGCTTTCGCTCAAGCCCTCCAGGGGCCGCGTCACCATGTTCGGCGAGGATGTGAGCAATCTCACCCAGGATCGCCTGCTGCAGATGCGCCGCCATATCGGCATCGTGTTCCAGGAATTCCGCCTGCTCGACCACCTGACCACTTTCGAGAATGTCGCTTTGCCTTTGCGCGTATTGGGCCAGCCGGAAAGCGAATATCGGCCCAATGTCACCGAACTGCTCGAATGGGTCGGCCTGGGCGAGCGCATGAATGCTCTGCCCTCGCTGCTGTCGGGCGGCGAAAAGCAGCGCGCCGCCATCGCCCGCGCCGTCATCGCGCGGCCAAAGGTGCTGCTGGCCGACGAACCCACCGGCAATGTCGATCCGGACCTGTCGAGCCGGCTGGTGCATCTCTTCGCCGAACTCAACCGGACCTTGGGCATGACCATCATCCTGGCCACCCACGAATTGCCGCTGCTGGATCAGTTCAACTATCCGCGCATGCTGCTCAGCAAGGGCGAGCTGGTGATCCATGATTGAACGCATCCTGCGCTTCTGGCCTTCCCGCAAGGGCGCGGCCCCCATCGTTCCCGAAAAGAGCGTCGCCGGCCGCACCCTGCTGCTGCTCATCACCATCATGAGCTTCCTCTCCGCCGTGACCCTGGGCGGCGTGGTGCTGGTGCAGAAATCGGCCATTGCCTGGTCGGCCGATGTCGGCCGCGAAGTCACCATCCAGATTCGCCCGGTCGAGGGCGAGGTGATGGAGAGCAATCTGCGCACGGCCGTATCCCTGGCCGAATCGACCCCCGGCGTCGCCTCGGCCCGTGCGCTGACCATCGCCGAAAGCCAGCAATTGCTCGAGCCTTGGCTCGGCACCGGGCTCGATCTCACCGCCATCGAAATCCCTCGCCTCGTCGTGGTGCAACTGGCCGATCCTACCGATGCCGATATCGAAGGGCTGGGGCGCAACCTCGCCGCGGTCAAGGGCGCGAGCCTCGACACCCATGCCGCCTGGCGGCAGCAGCTCAACACCATGGCCGGCACTATCGTGCTCTCGGGCCTGCTCGTGCTCATCCTGATCGGCGCCGCCACCGTGCTCGCCATTGTCTTCGCCACCCGCGGCGCCATGGCGACCAATCGCGAAATCGTCGATGTGCTCCACTATATCGGGGCCTCCAACAA
This sequence comes from Devosia ginsengisoli, assembly GCF_024707105.1. GTDB lineage: Bacteria > Pseudomonadota > Alphaproteobacteria > Rhizobiales > Devosiaceae > Devosia > Devosia ginsengisoli_A. The sequence continues at coordinate 647,952 of NZ_JANQAJ010000009.1, forward strand.
GTTCATTGCCGGCGAATTCCAGGGGCGGTTCCTCTCCATCGGGCTGCAGGGCGGGCTGTTGGGCACGGTCGCGGCCATGCTGTTCTTCGCGCTGATCGGCACGGCGGCCGGCAATATGCTGTCGAGCGAAGCCGGCGCCCAGGTCGGCGTATTGTTCGGCCGCTTTGCGCTGGGCCTGGACGGCATAATCGGCATTCTGGCCGTGGTGCCGGTCATCGCCGCGCTGACTGCCATCACCTCGCGCGTCACCGTCCGGCGCTTCCTCGCCGAGACGTCCTGACACATGGCGGATCGGACCGAACCATTCGCCCTTGTCGTCGATGACGTGGTCGCCGGCAGCCGGCTGTATTCCCTCACCGGCCTCAGACAGAGGAAAGTATGGATCGCCTGGACCTGCCTCTGGCTGGGTTTCCTGGTCTTTCTGGCTTTCGTCAATGGAATGGATCGGGCCCTTGCTCGATGGCCCATGCTGCTCGGGATTTCGCTCCTGCCCTTCCTGGCCATCCTTCTGCTGGTCTGGATTCTGGGGCCGATCTCGGCGCGACGCATGTTCCGCCAGCAGAAATCCCTGCAGGGCCAACTGGTCTATGCCTGGACGGATACCGGTCTGCATGTCGAGAGCGAATATGGCGCTTTCGCCATGCCATGGAGCCATTTCATCCGCTGGGCCGAAGACGACCGTACTTTCCTTCTCTTCGAGTCCGACCGGCTGTATAGGATGATACCGAAAAGGGTCCTGACGGCCGACCAGCAGGCAAGCCTGCGTCGCGCGCTGGTCGGGGTCGGCGCGTAACGGGAGGCCGGCAGGCAGCATGACGATCATCCAGGCCCTGCGCACCGCGCTGTTCTATTTCGTCTTTATCGGCCAGACGGCAATCGTCGCCTTCATTATCGGCACCATTGCCCTGGTCAGTGGCCGCACGCCGCTGAGCTGGAACCTGGCCGTATTCTGGTGCCGCTCGAACCTGGCCTATCTCCGCGTGCTGACCGGTGTGAAAACCCGGGTGACGGGCATGGAAAACATCCCGCCCGGCGGCTGCATCATCGCCGCCAAGCACCAGAGCGACTGGGACGTCTTCTCGATCTTCCCCCATACCGGCCGGCCCGCCTATATCGTCAAGAAGGAGCTGATGCGCATTCCCTTCTTCGGTTGGGCAGCACGTTCGCTCGACTGTATAGAAGTCGACCGCAAGCGCGGCGCCGAGGCCATTCCATCCATGATGCGCCAGGCCCATGCCGCCATCGACCGCGGCTGCCGCATCGTCATCTTTCCCGAGGGCACCCGCAAGGCGCCGCTGGCGCCGCCCGACTATCGCCAGGGCATCGTGCGGCTCTATCTCGAGCTCAACGTGCCCGTCGTGCCGGTGGCGCTGAATTCAGGGCTGTTCTGGGGCCGAAACAGCCTCGTCATCTGGCCGGGCACGGCCGAGGCGAAATTCCTGCCGCCCATCGAGGCGGGCCTGTCGGCAGACGTCTTCCTCGACCGACTCAAAAAAGCCATCGAATCGGAATCCAACGCCCTCATCCTCAAGGCCGATGACCTCGGCCTCTCCCGCCCCGTCGGACCCGAATTGCGTGCACGCCTCGATGCAATCAGACAGAACAGCAGCGCGAGCGCCTGACCACTACATATTGACGAAATCCGCAAACACCCACATACATATAGTCATCGGATGCAGAGGCGCTTGACATGCCCTGCATTTTGTTCTATTTTTGTTCTTGTTTGATACCCGCTGCGGGGATAGCGTGATGGCTGGCTATGGCGAGAACAGGGTAGTGGTCCACGGCTTCGGCCGGCAGAGCGACTGGCGCGGCCGGTCCGGGCGGGCCTATGGCCTGGTCAGCGAAAATCTCGAACGCTTCGCCATGACCGATGCCGATCTCTATCTCATCGCCAAGGGCAATCATGTGCTTTGGGTCGGCTCGACCGGCGAACTGGTCGCCGATCCGATGAGCCGCACGCGCTTCCGTCTGGCGCTCGATTGTGCCGACCGCGCCTACCGCCTGCTCACCCCTGGCGCCGCCGCCGAACGCCTCACCACTATCTGGGACCTCGAAGGCGCCGAACCGGCCCAGGGCATGCAGGCGGCTTAACGTCATCGCCACGCCCACCGGATCCATCCTCCCCCTTGTGGGGAGGGAAGCGAGATAGGACTTAGCCCTTGCTAAGTCCGTGATCGAGCAGGGTGGGGGTATGCCGCCGCATAGGCGATGGTTGAGAGATCACCCCACCCTTGGTCCCTCCCCACAAGGGGGAGGGAGACGACTGAACCATCCGGCAAAATCCCACCCAAGACTCCGCGCAAACCCCCTAGCCAAGCCCGCACACTTGCTCTATAGAGCCGACCAATCCCTTTCAGAGATGACCTCTCTGGGCCGCTCTGGCGGCGCAACGATATTGAATTCGGAGTACCGACCATGGCAGTGCCAAAACGCAAGACCTCGCCGATGAAGCGCGGCTTCCGCCGCTCGGCCGACGCCCTTGCCGCCCCTTCCTATGTCGAAGACAAGGATTCGGGCGAGCTGCGCCGTCCGCATCACGTCGACCTCAAGACCGGCATGTATCGCGGCCGGCAGATTCTCGACGCCAAGAAGTAAACGAAAGACGAGGCGCGCCTTGCGCTCGTTTCTGTTATGCAACGGCCGGCCCTCCTCGGGGTCGGCCGTTTTGCTTTTCCGCCGCCAGCAAGAGCGGCCAACTTTTCTCGGAGTTAAGCCATGAGCATGCGCGTTGAATCGGATACGATGGGCACCATCGAGGTCCCCTCCGACAAGTATTACGGCGCGCAGACCGCTCGCAGCCTGATGAACTTCGACATCGGCGGCGAGAAGATGCCGACCGAGATCGTCACCGCCTTCGGCGTGCTGAAAAAGGCCGCTGCCCTCGCCAACCACAAGCTGGGCCTGCTCGATGAAACCACCCGCGACCTGATCGTGGCCGCCGCCGACGAGGTGATCGCGGGCAAGCTGGCCGATCATTTCCCGCTCGTCGTCTGGCAGACCGGCTCGGGCACCCAGTCCAACATGAATGTCAACGAGGTCATCTCCAACCGCGCCATCGAAATGGCTGGCGGCACCATGGGCTCCAAGAAGCCCGTGCATCCCAATGACCACGTCAATATGAGCCAGTCGTCCAACGACACCTATCCCACGGCCATGCATATCGCCGCCGTCGAGGCGCTGGAAAACTATCTTTTCCCGCGCGTGCAACTGCTGCGCGACACGCTCCACGCCAAATCCGAGGCGTTCATGGACGTAGTCAAGATCGGCCGCACCCACTTGCAGGATGCGACGCCCCTGACCCTGGGCCAGGAAATCTCCGGCTGGGTCGCCCAGATCGACTATGCCGTCGCGGCCATCAAGGCCACCCTGCCCCAGCTCAAGGAACTGGCTTTGGGCGGCACCGCCGTCGGCACCGGCCTCAATGCCCATCCCGATTATGCCGTGGCCGTCGCCAGGGAAATCGCCACCCTGACCGGCCATGGCTTCGTCACCGGGCCGAACAAGTTCGCTCTGCTGGCCGGCCACGACGCCTTTGTCGGCACCTCGGGCGCCCTCAAGCAACTCGCCGTCGCCTTCATGAAGATCGCCAATGACGTACGCTGGCTGGCCTCCGGGCCCCGCTCGGGCCTGGGCGAGATCACCATTCCGGAAAACGAGCCCGGCTCCTCCATCATGCCGGGCAAGGTCAACCCGACCCAGTCCGAAGCCATGACCATGGTCGTCGCCCATGTCATGGGCAATGACGCCGCGATTGGTTTCGCTGCCAGCCAGGGCAATTTCGAACTCAACGTCTTCAAGCCCGTCATCGCCTACAATTTCCTGCAGGCCGTTCGGCTGCTGGCCGACAGCGCCAAGAGCTTCAACGACAATTGCGCCGTCGGCATCGAGCCCGACCGCAAACGCATCAAACAACTGGTCGACCAGTCGCTGATGCTGGTCACCGCCCTCAACCGCCGGATCGGCTACGACAATGCCGCCAAGATCGCCAAGACCGCCCACAAGAACGGCACCACCCTGCGCGAGGAAGCGGTCAAGCTGGGCCTGCTGTCAGGCGAGGAATTCGACGCCGAAGTTAAGCCCGAACAGATGGTCGGCCCGCTCAAGCTGAAGCGCTGAGATCCGCTCGATACTCGGTGGGAATGTCCACTTCGACCTCCCAGCTCGCGACGTCACCCCACCCTCAATCCCTCCCCATCAAGGGGAGGGAGGCGCATGGGCGGCGTCAGTGGTCTAATAGTTCTCTCATCCACCGTCCGGGCTTCCCTCCCCCTTGTGGGGAGGGAATGAGGGTGGGGGTGTTTAGCCCGATACCCGGTTAACCGCCACCCCACTCAGCCTGCATTCATCTGCGACCCATTAGGCACTCTTTGCGGCGGACCGCCAATCTGGCATGGTCCGCCGAGGGAACAAGGAGAGCCAACTTGGTCGAACATGTCTATGTGCCACCGACCGGTGCCGCACCGCGCCGCACCGGCCCGTTCATTCCGCCTCTGCTGATCATACCGTTCCTGGTCTACAACCTGGTCGTCTTCATCTTCCTGGGCGGCAACCCAGCGGGCTGGAGCAATACCGCCTTTTCCATTCCCATGGTCTCGGGCGTGCCATGGGCCGTCTCCATCGGCGACCTGCTGGTCGTCGGTTCGCTGATCCTGTTATTTTTCGAACTGCTGAAATCCACCCGCATCGGCACGGTCTCCATCCTCGAGCACATGCTGTCGATGATCGTCTTCGTGGTGATTCTGGTCGAGTTCCTGCTGATCGGCGCGGCGTCGAGCTCGGTCTTCTTCATCCTGCTTGTCATGTCGCTGATCGATGTCGTGGCCGGTTTCACCATGTCCATCACATCAGCCACGCGCGACATGAGCATGGGGGCCCACTAGGCGACGATGCTCGTCCGGTAGCCCATCGGCATGCGCTTCACGGCAACACTGGCGCCATCGGCATAAGCCCCGATGGCGCCGTCCGCATTGCCGCGCCGGCGGGCGCGTTGCGGCACCAGGTTCGCGCGCGCCGCCAGCAGCTGGCTGACAAAGGCGGCAGTGGTTTCGCTGCGGCGCAGCGACGGGCGCGGACGCGGCGCACCGATCAGCATCGGAAGTCCGGCTTGCTTTGTGTCAGAACTGGCCAATTTTGCCTCGCTTGTCTCAAAGCGGGCCAGCCTGTCTCGAATTGACACAACGCATCTGGCCCTATGCGGTACTAAACGCAATCGGCGTGCCAAATGCTAACAGTCTGTTAACGATTTCCGCTGCTAAAGCGAAGGATGGTTAAAGCGGCAGGTGCATGACATGCCGCCTCTTGCCCTCCCGCCCGACTGCCTTGAAACCGAGGCGTTCGAAGGCCGGAACGAAGCCCATGAAGCGATAGCTGGGCGAATCCGGATCGACCGGATAGGCCTCGAGCACCGTCGCGCCTGCCTGCCGTGCATGGGAGGCTGCGGCGCCGATCAGCTCGGCGCTGAGCCCCGTCTTGCGCTGCGCCTTGGCGACGAACATGCAGGTCAGCGACCACACCGGCCCTTCGTCATCTTCGGGGCCGCCAAGCCCGCGGAAATTCGCCTTGGGCGCCACCGACACCCAGCCCACCGGCGCTCCGTCCCGATAGGCCAGCAGGCCCACCTGCACCTTGTCCGCGATGCGCCCCAGCATCTGCCGGTGGCGGCTGGCGCTCTTGGTATCCTTGAGCTCTTCGCTGGTGGCGCGCCAGGCCATGCACCAGCAATATTTCGGCGCACCGGGCGCGCCGAACAGCGTTTCGAAGTCGCCGACATTAGCCGTGGTCACCGGCTTGAATGTCAGCTTGGCCGCCATGGTCAGAAATTGTCCCTGCCCTTGCGGATCGCGGCAAAAACCTCGGCCGGATCGGCCCCTTCGAGGCCATAATGCCTGGCCAGAACCGGGTCATCGGCCCGCAGGAAGGGATTGGCTGCCTTGTCCTCGCCGAGCAGGAACGGAATGGTCGCCCGCCCGGACGCCTGCAAGGCCTTCACCTCGGCCGCCCGCTTCTGCAGCGCCGCATTGTCCGGATCGATGGAGAGGGCGAATTTGGCGTTGCTGGCGGTATATTCGTGGCCGCAATAGACCAGCGTATCGTCAGGCAATTCGCGCAGGGCCCTGACCCCTTCCCACATCGGCCCCGGCGTGCCCTCGAACATGCGGCCGACGCCGAGCGAGAACAGCGCATCGGCGGTGAAGAGATGCTTGCCCGCCTTGTCGTGAAAAACGATGTGGCCCAGCGTATGCCCCGGCGCGTCATAGACGTGGAACACGGTCTCGCCCAGCGCCAGGGTGTCGCCGCCGCCTACCAGCTCATCGAGATCGGCAATCTTGTCGGCCTCGCCGCGCGGGCCCACGACCCGGGTGCCAAAGGCTGCCTTGAGCTCGGGAATGGCTTCGACATGGTCAATATGGTGGTGGGTGATGAAGATATCGGTCAGCGTCCAGCCGCGATGCACCAGCGCGTTGCGGATCGCCGCGGCTTCCGGCGCGTCGATGGCCGCGGTGCGGCCGCTGGCCGTGTCATGCACCAGATAGCCGAAATTGTCGCTCCGGGCGGGAAACACATCGACGATCAGACTCATGGCAGCACTCCGAAGCAGGGAAACCTGAAAGCTAGGGATACCGGCGCCACATGACAACCGGTCCGTTGGACAAGTCCTTGGGAAAGCGGCAGAGTTGCGCGCATGACCGCCGATGTGACCCGCCTCATCGCCTATTACAAGTCCCCACTGGGGCGCATTTCGCGCGCCTTGGTGCGCGAACAGGTGACCGGGTTGGCCGAGGACGTGACCGGCAAGCGCGTGCTGGGGCTGGGCTTCGCCACGCCCTATATGCGCTTCACACTCGACAAGGCCGAACGCGTGCTGGCCTTCATGCCGGCCCGCCAGGGCGCTTCGGCCTGGCCCCGCGAAGGCCCGTCGCACACGGTGCTCTGCGATCCGCTGGAAATGCCGCTGACCGATGCGGCGATCGACCTGACCATCGCCATCCACGCGCTGGAGCATGTGGCCGATGCCGAGGAGCTGATGCGCGAACTCTGGCGCATCACCGCGCCCAACGGGCACCTGCTCCTCGTCGTGCCGCGCCGCAGGGGCATCTGGGCGCAGCGCGACAACACGCCCTTCGGCTCGGGCAATCCCTATTCCGGCGGACAGATCGACAAGCTGTTGCGCGACCACAGTTTCGTGCCCGAAGCCTGGCGCGATGGCCTCTTCCTGCCGCCCTTCCAGTCTTCGCTGGTGTTGAAATCGACCCGGCTCTTCGAGCGGGTGGGCCGCCTGTTAGGTCCGGCCATGAGCGGAGTCATCTGCGTCCGCGCCCGCAAGGAAGCCTTTCCCGCCGTGCCGCGCCGCAAACGCGAGGAACGCTTCGTGCGCGTGCCGGGACTGAATACGGCCACGGCACGACAAGGGTGATGCAACGCAGGCGGTGTCTCGACGGTTAGCCGGAAAAGGAAAACCGCCATGGCCAATGCAAGGAAATGGTCGCAGGACGTTACCGAACACAGCGATGCGCTGGACCTCGAAGAGCATATCTTCGAATCCCATGACTCCAGGGAAATCGCCAAGTCCCTGAAGCGCTCGGCGGAGGCCAGCCATCGCCGCAAGTCTGAGCCCTACCGCTCGGCCATGTCCATGCTGACCTTCTATATCAACCGCGCCGGCAAGAACCTGCCCGATAAGCAGAAAAAGGTGCTGGAGGATGCCAAGGACGAATTGCGCACCCTGTTCGGTCGGGAAGACGACGACTAGCCTTTGCCTTCCGGGCCTGCTTTGACTATGGTCCGCGCGGTTTTTCCGCCCCAGATTGGCATCATGTCCGACGACACTATCCGACCCGTTCCGCAGCCCGGCATTCTCGACATTGCGCCCTACCTGCCCGGCAAGTCCGGCGCGCCGGGCAGCAATGCCATCAAGCTCTCGGCCAATGAAAGCCCGCTGGGCGCCAGCCCCAAGGCCATGGAAGCCTTTCGCGCCGCGGCGGAGCATCTGGAACTCTACCCCGAAGGCTCTTCGAAAATCCTGCGCACGGCCTTGGCCGAAGTGCATGGGATAGATCCGGACAGGATCGTCTGCGGCAATGGCTCGGACGATCTGCTGCACCTGCTGGCCCAGACCTATCTCGGCGAAGGCGACGAGGCGGTGATGAACCGCTATGGCTTCTCGGTCTATCCGATCATCACCAAGGCCGCCGGCGCCAGCATCGTCATGGTCGAGGAGACCGACTACACGGCAGACGTGGACGCCCTGCTGGCCGCCGTGACCGAAAAGACCAAGGTCATCTGGCTGGCCAATCCCAACAATCCGACCGGCACCTATCTCAGCGATGCCGAGGTGCGGCGGCTGCATGCCGGGCTGCGCCCCGATATCCTGCTCGTCATCGACAGCGCCTATGCCGAATATGTCACCGCAGCCGACTATTCGGTGGGCCTTGAGCTGGTGGGCGAGGCGAGCAATGTCGTCATGGTCCGTACCTTCTCCAAGATGGGACTGGCCGCTGCCCGTATCGGCTGGATGGTGGGGCCGGCACATGTGGTCGACGCCATCAACCGCATCCGCGGCCCGTTCAACGTCAACCTGCCGGCGCAACTGGCCGGGGCCGCGGCGACGCGCGACGTGGAATTCAACGCCCGCCTTAGGGAACACAACGCCAGGTGGCGTGACTGGCTGACGGCGGAGCTGCATTCCAATTATATGCGCGTCGTGCCCAGCCAGGCCAATTTCATCATGGTGCTGTTTCCCGACGCCGAATTCGCCGCCAAGGCCTTCGAGACCCTGCGCGAGCGCGGCTTGATCGTGCGCGAAATCGGCCCTTCCTACGGCATTCCCAACGGCTTGCGCATTTCCATCGGCTCCGAGCAGGCCATGATCGGCGTCGCCGGCATTCTCAAGGCATTGGTCAAGATCTCATGAGCGTTCACTTCCGCAAACTCGCCTTGATCGGCATCGGTCTGATCGGCTCCTCCATCGCGCTGGCGGCGCGGCGGCAGGGGCTGGTCGAAGTCATCTCCATTGCCACCCGCAAGCAGGAAACGCTGGACGAAGCCCGTGAACTCGGGCTGGGCGACATCTATACGCTCGATGCGGCCGAAGCCGTGCGCGGCGCCGATCTGGTCATCATCTGCACGCCCGTAGGCGCCTATGAAAGCGTGATGGAGGCCATCGCCCCGGCGCTGGAGCCGGGCGCGATTCTCTCCGATGTCGGTTCGGTCAAAGGCCATGTCGTCAAGACTTTGGCGCCACTGATTCCTGATGGCGTGAGCTTCATTCCCGGCCATCCGCTGGCCGGCACCGAACATTCCGGCCCGGCAGCCGGCTTTGCCGAATTGTTCGCCGGGCGCTGGTGCGTACTGACCCCCGGCCCGGAAGTCGACCCGATCAAGACCGAAAAGCTCGCCGGTTTCTGGCGGGCCATGGGCAGCCAGGTCGAGAGCATGGACGCCGCCCACCACGATATGGTGCTGGCCATTACCAGCCACATCCCCCACCTGGTCGCCTACAATATCGTGGGCACGGTGGCTGACCTCGAGGCGGCCACCCAGTCCGAAGTCATCAAGTTCTCGGCCTCGGGCTTCCGCGATTTCACCCGCATCGCCGCCTCCGACCCGGTCATGTGGCGCGACGTGTTCCTGACCAATCGCGATGCGGTGCTGGAAATGCTTGGCCGCTTCCTTGAAGACCTGTCGGCTTTGCAGCGCTCGGTGCGCATGGGCGATGGTCCGGCTTTGGAGGCCCTCTTCACCCGCACCCGCGCCATCCGCCGTTCGATCATCTCGGCCGGGCAGGAAACGGCCGCACCGGACTTCGGCCGCCAGCACGAAGCCCCACCGGCACCCGAAGTGCCGTTCATCCGCGAACACGGCGGCGGAGACGACGCCTAGAACAGAGGCGGCAGGCTGGCGATCGGCACCAGGCCGGAGAAGATGCCGCCGGCACGGAAATTGATCTGGTTGACATGTGCGCCATCGGCACCCGGTGTGCCCAGCACCAGCGTGCGCCAGGGCTCCTGCAACAGGGGTCCGATACGCTCGGCAACACCGGTCGAGGTGATGGCGATCTGACCGTCGACCATGCCCTGCTCGTCGAGCCCGAGTTGGCCCTCGGCATCGAGCACTGAAGCCGCATCGGTGGCGTGAATGGCGACGATCTTGAGCGCACCGCCGGCCTGCTGCATGGAAGGCAGCAGCATCGGGTCGCCCCAGTTGCGCACGTCGTCGGGCAGGCCTGAAAGCTCGAGCTGCACTTCGGCATTGGTGTCGGTCAGCGTCAGGCCGGGCCAGGCGAGATTGTCGGCCCGGGCATAAAGCGCCAAAGCCGCCACATGCCGCTCGGCGTCATATTGCTCGGGAATGTCGAACAGGTGAATTTCGGTGAGCGGGCTCTGCGCGATCACCGCATCGCCGAACAGCGTGTCCGACCAGACCAGGTCCTTGCCCGATAGCGAGGCGCGGGCAATGCGCCAATTGTCGAGCCGCACGCTGGCTTCAAGGCTGGACCAGGCCACGCCATTGCGCGTGCCGGTAAAGTTGTCGCTCAACTGCAGCGGCCCCTTTGCCGAGGCCAGCACATGGAACGGCGCATAGACGCGAATACTGGCGCGGATGCCGGGGACATCGACGACGATATCGCCGCTGACGATACGGGCGGTTTCGCAATCGACGTCGAAACGGAAGGGGAAGCCGCCGACGTCCAGCGTGCCGCAGGTGAGATTGGGTTCCGTCACGCCATCGGTCAATGCCAGCGCATCGACATTCTGCTTCACGACGCCAGCCAGCACCAGCCATGCCGCGCTCCACAGCACAATGACCGCCACCACGACACTGCCAAGAATGATGATTCGCTTCTTCATGGCGGCACTCTTACCTGCGCGGGCCGGCGGACTGAAGCACCTTCGCAACCTCCGGCGTTCATCGGCGGTAAATCCGGGTCGCCATAGGATTGCATGGCTTCTATCGAGACTGCGCAATTGCCTCGCGCGGCAAGCTTGCCTAGGTTTCTGTTCAGGTTATGGCGATGCACGGTACGGACAATACAGCGACCCACTGGGTCTTCGGCTACGGTTCCCTGATCTGGAATCCGGGATTTGCCCATGTCTCGGCGCAACAGGGCCTGCTCAAGGGCGCGCATCGCAGCCTTTCCATTGTGTCCCATCACCATCGTGGCACGGTGGAGCAGCCTGGCCTGGTCTTCGGGCTGACGCGCGGCGGCTCCTGCCGCGGCATGGTGTTCGAAGTGGCCGATGCCGATTGGGCGCAGGTCTATGCCTATCTGCAGGAGCGCGAACAGGTGACCTCGGTCTATCGCGATGTCACCCGTCCGGTGCATCTCGCCGATGGCCGCATGGTCGGTGCGCTGGCCTTTCTCGTGGATGAGCACCACGAACAATTTGCCGGCCGGCTGAGCCTCGACCAGCAACTGGCCATGGTACGATCAGGGGTAGGCCTGTCCGGTCGCAATGTCGACTATGTGCTCAATACCGCCCGCCATCTGCGCGAGCTCGGCATTCGCGACCGGCAGTTGATGGCGCTGGCCGACCTGCTGGCCCACGAGGACGCCACCGCCGCCTAAAGTGCCAGCCGCCCATTCTCGCCGACGCAACTGGCGCGGTCGCCATATTCGATGACGCGGGCTTCGATGATCCCGGCAATGCGCAACATGCCCGGAGACGGCCTCCCCGGTTGCCGCAGCATGGGGTTGGGCAGAGCCGTCACCAGCAGCGTCGCCGTCCGCCAATCGAGATTTTGCGGCGCGATGCCGAAGGCCCTTCGCGCCCCCGCCGCGACGCCGAACTGCCCTTCCGGACCCCATTCGGCAATGTTGAGATAGATTTCCATGATCCGCCGTTTGGGCAGGACGAGGTCGATATAGAAGGCCAGCGGCACTTCCAGTGCCTTGCGCACCACGCTCTGCTCGTTCCACAGGAACAGGTTCCGCGCCACCTGCATGGTGATGGTCGAAGCGCCCCGCGCATCCTTGCCAGCCATGAAATTATCGACCTCGTCGCGCAGCGCCCCCAGATCGACGCCCCAGTGGCGGCAGAACTGGCCATCTTCGGAGAGAATGACCGAGGCCTTGAGACGGTCGGAAATATCGCCGATATCGCGCCATTCGCGATCGACCGGCCTGCCGGTGAGGTAGCGCTCCAGCATGGGAACCGAGACGGGATCGACGAAGAGATAGACCGGTGTCAACAGTACGGGAATGGCGACGAGCACGGCCGCGGCAAGGCCCAGCCAGCGCAGGATGCGCCAAATGCCCTTGGATTTGCGTCGTCTTGCCATGTCTCTCCATAACCGCCGCGGGACCGTTCATCCAGCCCCGGCGCGGCGCCGCGTCCCCTTGCCGCCGCATCGGCAAACGGCTAGCAACATGCCATGTACGACTTCTCCGCCGACATTGCCGATTGCGCCAAAGCCGTGGAAGCAGCGCTGGCGCGGCAGCTCGATGCGGCGCCGCTGTCCGGGCCGGGCCCGGCCCCCGCAAGGCTGATCCAGGCCATGCGCCATGGCAGCCTCGCCGGTGGCAAGCGCCTGCGCCCATTGCTGGTGCGGCAGGCCGCAGCGATCTTCAATATTCCCGCCGCGCAGGCGCTGACAGCCGGTCTCGCCGTGGAAATGATCCACTGCTATTCGCTTGTTCATGACGACCTGCCCGCCATGGACAATGACGACCTGCGCCGTGGCCGGCCCACCGTGCACAAGGAATATGACGACGCCACGGCTATCCTGGCTGGTGACTCACTCCTCACCCACGCTTTCGGGCTGCTCGCCGACCCGGCTTGTCACCCCGATGCGGCAGTGCGGGTCGCGCTGGTGGCCGAATTGGCCACCGGGTCCGGCGCCGGCGGCATGGTGGGCGGGCAGATGCGCGATATCGAGGGCGAGGCCGGCGGCCTTTCCCCCGACGAGATTTCCACCATGCAGGCGATGAAGACCGGCGCGCTGATCCGCGCCAGCGTTCGCATGGGCGCCATGCTGGGCGGGGCCGACGCGCGGGCGCTGTCGGTGCTGACGCTCTACGCCGAGCTGGCCGGCCGCGCCTTCCAACTGGCCGACGACATTCTCGACGTCACCGCCACGCCGGAGGCCATGGGCAAGGCCACCGGCAAGGATGCGGCGCTTGGCAAGCAGACGCTGGTGGCGACCCTCGGGCTCGATGGCGCCCGCGCCAGATTGAACCAGACCGTCACCGAAGCATTGTCCACCCTGCGGACCTTCGGCCGCAAGGCCGACGGCCTGCGCGCCACCGTGCGTTATTTTGCCAGCCGGGAGTACTGAGCTTGGCCATTCTCGCCAGCGTCAATATCGGCAAGCCACAGCCTATTCCCGGCAAGAGCGGCAAGACCGGCATCTACAAGACCCCGGTGGAGGGCGATGTGGCCGTCACGCGCGAGGGCGTGGCTGGCGATGCGGTGATGGACAGCAAGCATCACGGCGGCCGGGACCAGGCGGTCTATCTCTATTTCAGTGACGACTATCTCTGGTGGTCGAACGAACTGGGGCGTGAGATCGCGCCCGGCACTTTCGGCGAGAACCTGACCATTGGCGGCGTCGAGGGGCGCCAGATCGCGGTGGGCGACCGCTTCACCATCGACAAGCTCGTGCTCGAAGTCACCTCCCACCGCACGCCCTGCAACGTCTTTGCCCTGCGCATGGGCGACCCGAAATTCATCCGCCGCTTCCACAAGGCCGGACGCCCCGGCGCCTATTGCCGGGTGATCACCGAGGGCATGCTGCATGCCGGCCAGCCGGTGCGCTACACGCGCTTCGCCGGCGAGCGCATAACGGTCGCCGAATTGATGGCACTCGACGGCATGCGCGAGCCCGACCCCGCCATTCTCCGCCGTGCCCTCCTGGCACCCGTCCACTACAAGATGCGCGCCGATTTCGAAGAGAAACTGGCCAGACTGTTCTAACGAGTTTTTCATGAGCCTTGCTTCCGTCCAAGCCGACCTCGCCACCCGCGCCCCCGATCTTGCCGTCATCGTCACCGATGCCTCGACCGCCACCGTGCAACTGGCGGCCGAGGTCCATGGCGTCGAGCCGGGCCAGATCGCCAAGACGCTGTGCATCCGCGTCAAGGACGAGGAATTCCTTCTGGTGACGCGGGGCGATGCGCGGCTGGACAACCAGAAATCCAAATCCGCCTTTGGCGGCCGCCCGCGCATGTTGGGCGCCGAGGACGTGCTACGCCTCACCAGCCATCAGGTGGGCGGCGTCTGCCCCTTCGGCCTGCCGGCCCCGCTGCCGATCTATCTCGATGTCTCACTCAAGGTCTATGACCTGGTGATCCCGGCCGGCGGCTCCACCCATGCCTCGGTCAGGCTGACGGTCGATCGGCTCGCCGAGCTCTGCGGCAACAAATGGGCCGATGCCTGCGTGCCGCCCGTCGACGCCTAGCGGCGCCCGCTGCCCGAATTATGAAAGCCGCGGGTCAGGTTCCTGAACCCGGCCTTGAACCGCTCGGGATCGCGCTTCCATTGTCGATGCCAGATGAGCCCGGTGACCAGCGCCACCAGCAGCACTACCGGCACGACAAGCCCGGCAATCTCCCAACCGGTCATGCGAGGTTCCCGGTCAGCGCCAGCGCCGCCAGAACCAGCAGCAGCATGCCGACCCAGAACCAGCGGCGGGGCGAGGATTGGAAGGGCGTGAACAACCGGCGGAAAAACTCTTTCATTCCGCCGCCGTCTTCTGCCCGGTGCCGAACTTGCGTTCGATATAGTCGGCCACCATTACCTTGAACTGGTCGGCTACGTCGGCCCCGCGCAAAGTAGCGACCTTCTCGCCATCGACGAAAACCGGCGCGGCCGGGGTTTCCCCCGTACCCGGCAGCGAAATGCCGATATTGGCATGCTTGCTCTCGCCCGGTCCGTTGACGATACAGCCCATGACAGCCACCGACAGCGTCTCGACCCCCGGATAGCGCTCGCGCCATTCCGGCATCGAGATGTTGAGATGATCCTGGATATCCTTGGCCAGCGTCTGGAACGTGGTTGAGGTGGTGCGGCCGCAGCCGGGGCAGGCCGCCACGACGGGCAGGAACTGGCGGAAGCCCATGGTCTGCAGCAATTCCTGCGCTACCTTGACTTCGGTGGTGCGGTCGCCGCCCGGCTCCGGCGTCAGCGAAATACGGATCGTGTCGCCAATGCCCTGCTGCAGCAGGATGCCCAGGGCGGCCGACGAGGCGACAATGCCCTTGGAGCCCATGCCGGCTTCGGTGAGGCCGAGATGCAGCGCATAGTCGCAGCGCGCGGCCAGCTCCTGATAGACCGCGATCAGATGCTGGACGTCGCTGACCTTGGTCGAGAGGATGATCTTGTCCCGGCCCATGCCCAGTTCTTCGGCACGTCTGGCCGAAAGCAGGGCCGACTGGATGATCGCCTCGCGCTGCACCGCCGCCGCCGAAATCGGCACCGCGGAGGCCGCGTTCTCATCCATCAGTTTGGTCAGCAATTCCTCGTCGAGCGAACCCCAGTTCACCCCGATGCGGACGGGCTTGTCATATTTGTTGGCAATGTCGATCAGCGTCGAGAATTGCGTATCGCGCTTGGCCTTGAAGCCGACATTACCCGGATTGATGCGGTATTTGGCCAAGGCCTCGGCGCAGGCCGGATGATCGGTCAGCAGCTTGTGGCCGATATAGTGGAAGTCGCCCACCAGCGGCACGTCATAGCCCATGGAGGCCAGTCGATCGCGGATTTCAGGCACCGCAGCGGCGGATTCATCGCGGTCCACGGTGATGCGCACGATTTCCGAACCGGCACGGGCCAGTTGCATGACCTGCCTTACCGTGGCGTCGATATCGGCGGTATCGGTATTGGTCATCGACTGCACGACAACAGGCGCGCCGCCGCCGACCATGACGCCACCGACATCCACACCTACCGATTGCCTGCGCTCTGCCGGGCCAGCCATGAAAAACACCTCTGGAGTTCTGAGGGAGAAATAAGCCTGCTAGCGTAGCGACGCAATGTTTCTCGATTGTGTCGAACGGACGCGGGCCTGCCAACCATTCAGCGCAAGGTGATCGGCGCCATCTTGAACCGGCCCCGGCAGCAACCATTTATAGGGCATGTTCAAGATGCTCCTCCCCCGCCTCGTCCTCTTCCGCAAGGAAGTCGTCCAGCTCTGGAAGGCTTTCTGGGCGCCCGAGACCCCGCTCCACCTCAAGGCCGCAACGCTGTTCGTGGCCTTCTACCTGGTCAATCCGCTCGACATCATCCCCGATGTCATCCCCCTGCTTGGCTGGGTCGACGACATGATCCTGGTGCCACTGATGGTGAGCTGGATCGTCAGCCGCCTGCCCGTGCTCGCACGGGTCTATGCCGGCAAGTATGGACCGACTGTCGACGGCCAGGCGCGTCGGCTCTAGCAGCAAAAAAGGCCCGGATCGCTCCGGGCCTAGTGTTTATTCGAACCGCACCAGCAGGTCCTTGGCGTCGATCTGATCGCCCGGCTTGATCAGCAATTCGGCGATCACCCCATCCACTTCGGCATGGAGCGCCGTTTCCATCTTCATCGCTTCAATGGAACACAGCACATCGCCCGCCGTGACATGCTGGCCTTCCTTGACGGCCAGGGTCGAGATAACACCCGGCATCGGCGCGCCGACCTGCTTGGCATCGCCAGGCGCCGCCTTGGCCCGTATCTTGACCTCGCCGGCCTTGAGCCGGTCGGGCACCACAATGGTGCGCGGCTGGCCGTTGAGATCGAAGAACACCCGCACTTCGCCCTTTTCATTGGTCGGGGCGCGGCCGAGATAGTTGACGACCAGCGTCTTGCCCTTCTCGATATCGACCAGCAGTTCGTCGCCTTCATCCAGCCCATAGAAATAGACCGGGGTCGGCAGCACTTCGGTGGGGCCGTAGCGATCCTGCGTCTTTTCGAAATCCGAATAGACCTTGGGATACATGAGATATGAAGCCAGCCTGAAATCGTCGATCTCGTGCCCGACCTCGTCGGCCACCTTCTTGCGCTCGGCTTCAAGATCGACCGGCTTGAGATAGGAGCCCGGCCGCTCGGTCAGCGGCTTCTTGCCCTTGAGCACCTTCTTCTGCAGTTCCTTGGGGAAGCCGCCCGGCGGCTGGCCCAGATCGCCGGCGAAGAAGCCGACAACGGAATCGGGGAAGGCGATATCCTTGTCCGGATTTTCTACATCGGCCCGCTTGAGGCCGGCCGAGACCATGGCCAGGGCCATGTCACCGACCACCTTGGATGAGGGTGTGACCTTGACGATATCGCCGAACATCTGGTTGACGTCGGCATAGGTCTGGGCGACTTCGTGCCAGCGGGTTTCGAGCCCCAGCGAGCGCGCCTGTTCCTTGAGATTGGTGAACTGGCCACCCGGCATTTCATGCAGATAGACCTCGGACGCCCCGCCCTTGAGATCGCTCTCGAAGGCGCGATACTGCGTGCGCACGGCTTCCCAATAGAACGAGATCTGGCGGATCGCCTTGGCGTCGAGTTCAGGATCGCGTTCGCTGCCGGCAATGGCGGCCACCAGCGAGCCCAGCGTCGGCTGGCTGGTCGTGCCGCTCAGCGCATCCATGGCCGCATCCACCGCATCGACACCCGCCTCGACCGCCGCCAGCACCGTGGCTGAAGCCGCGCCTGACGTATCGTGGGTATGCAGGTGGATGGGCAGGCCCACTTCCTGCTTCAGCGTGGCAATGAGCGTCCTGGCTGCGGCAGGCTTGAGCAGCCCCGCCATGTCCTTGAGGCCCAGCACATGCGCGCCGGCCTGTTCGAGCTCCTTGGCCAGCCCCACATAATATTTGAGGTCATACTTGGACCGTTCGGGATCGAACAGGTCGCCGGTATAACAGATGACGCCCTCGGCGACCTTGCCCTCCTCGATGACGGCATCGAGCGACACACGCATATTCTCGACCCAGTTCAGGCAATCGAACACGCGGAAGATATCGACGCCGCCGACCGCGGCCTGGCGCACGAAGAACTTGACGACATTGTCGGCATAATTGGTGTAGCCGACGCCATTGCTGCCGCGCAGCAGCATCTGTGTCAGGATATTGGGCGCACCCTCGCGCACCTTGGCCAGACGCTCCCACGGATCCTCGTTGAGGAAGCGCATGGAAACGTCGAAGGTTGCCCCGCCCCAGCATTCGAGACTGAACAGGTTGGGCAGGCCACGGCTATAGGCTTGGGCAATGCGGGTGATGTCGAAGCTGCGCATGCGGGTCGCCAGCAGCGACTGATGCGCGTCACGCATGGTCGTGTCGGTGAACAGCACCCGCTTCTGCGCCTTCATCCATTGCGCCAGCGCCATCGGACCATCGCGGTCGAGAATCTGCCGGCTGCCCTCAATCGTGGCCAGCGCCGGGAATTCCGGCACGATCGGCGCGGCGGCTTCGGCCGGCGGCCTGGGCCGGTCACGCACTTCGGGATGCCCATTGACCGTGACGTCGGCGATGTAGCTGAGCAGCTTGGTCGCGCGATCCTTGCGCGGCTTGAAGTTGAACAGTTCCGGCGTCGTATCGATGAACCGCGTCGTATAGCGATTCTCGACGAAGTCCGGGTGGGTGATGATGTTTTCGAGGAAGGCCAGATTGGTGGCCACGCCGCGAATGCGGAATTCACGCAGGGCGCGATGCATCCGGGCAATGGCTTCCTCGGCCGATGGCGCCCAGCAGGTAACCTTTTCCAGCAGCGGATCGTAGAACCGGGTGATGACGGCGCCGGCATAGGCCGTGCCGCCATCGAGCCGCACGCCGAAGCCGGTGGCGCCGCGATAGGCGGTGATGCGGCCATAGTCGGGAATGAAATTGTGCTCGGGATCTTCGGTGGTTACCCGGCACTGGATGGCATTGCCGTTGAGCCGGATATTTTCCTGGCTCGGCACGCCGGATTCGGGCGTGCCGATGACAGCGCCATCGAGCAGGTGGATCTGCGCCTTGACGATATCGATGCCGGTCACCTCTTCGGTGACGGTATGTTCCACCTGGATGCGCGGGTTCACTTCGATGAAGTAGAACTTGTCGGTATCGGCATCCATCAGGAATTCGACCGTACCGGCGCCGCGATAATTGGCCGCCTTGCCCAGCCGTACGGCGGCATCGGTCAGGTCCTTGCGCACGGCGTCGCTGAGATAGGGTGCTGGGGCGCGCTCCACCACCTTCTGGTTGCGGCGCTGCACCGAGCAGTCGCGTTCATAGAGATGCACCAGATTGCCGTGGTCGTCGCCGATCAGTTGCACTTCGACATGGCGCGCCCGCTCGACCAGCTTTTCGAGATACATCTCGTCCTTGCCGAAGGCTGCCTTGGCCTCGCGCTTGCCTTCGGAAACTTCCGACAGCAGCGACTTCTCATCCATGATGCGGCGCATGCCGCGCCCGCCGCCGCCCCAGCTCGCCTTGAGCATCAGCGGATAGCCGATCCCGGCTGCCAGTTGCTTGATCTGCTCGGGATCGTCAGGCAGCGCCTCGGTCGCCGGCACGACAGGCACATTGCTTGATATCGCCATGTTGCGTGCGGCAACCTTGTTGCCGAGGTCGCGCATGGTCTGGGCGCGCGGACCGATGAAGATCAGGCCGGCATCCTCGCAGGCATCGACGAATTCCGGGCTTTCCGACAGCAGCCCATAGCCGGGATGGATGGCATCGGCGCCTGAAATGCGCGCGATGCGGATATATTCATCGATCTGCAGGTAGGCTTCGACCGGACCCTTGCCCTTGCCGATCAGATAGGCCTCGTCGGCCTTGAACCGGTGCAGTGCCAGCTTGTCTTCTTCGGCATAGGCGGCGACCGTCTTGAGTCCCAGCTCATTGGCGGCGCGGAACACGCGAATGGCGATTTCGCTTCTGTTGGCGACAAGGATTTTCTTGATGGGCATGAATGTCCGTCCGAGCAGGAGGGGTTTGGGACCCTGGCGGGTCCGGCTCAGGTATGCGGACGGCTGGGGACGGTTGCCCGTCCAACCGTCGAAACAAATAGTCTAGCTGCGGCTCAGGTGGCCAGCGAGGTGGCTCATGTCGTAGCCGGCCTCGGCCGCCTCACGAATGATCTCGCTTGCCTCCATCTCTCCCGCCTGGCTCAGCGCCCACAAAGTAGTGGAGCGCGTCCCCGAACGGCAGAAGCAGAAGACCGGACCCGCGCTCCCCTCGAGCACGGATTTGGTCTTTTCGACCATGTCGGGCGAAACCCCTTCACGGCCAAGAGGGATGGCATAATAGTCGAGCCCGGCGGCTTTGGCGGCCGCTTCGATGACGGCGCCCTCCGGCTGGTCGGGCGATTCCCCGTCCGGGCGATTATTGACGATGGCGACGAAACCGGCGGCTTTGAGCGCTGCGACGTCCTCGGGCTGAATCTGCCCCGAAACGCTGACGTGATCGTTGATCCGCTTCAAATCCAAGTCACTACTCCCGCTGCCATGGACGGCTTCCCCGTCTCCTTATATGCGCCGGGCCCCACCCGACGCAACTACGACGGAAGGATAGCTGTCACGAACCTGTCATGGATCGGGCCATTCAGGCAGCCACCGCGGCGCTGGTCTTGGCCAGCGGCTTGGGCCGCCCGAGCAGGAATCCCTGAAATGCCGTGCAGCCTGCCTGCCGCAACTGCATGAACTGTTCCTGCGTCTCGACGCCCTCGGCCACCACCTCCACCGGCAGCGAGCGGGCGATATCGCAGATGGCCGAGACGATCATGCCGTCGATACGACTGGCGCCGAGATTGGCGACGTAGCTCCGGTCGATCTTGATGATGTCAAAGGCGAAGCCTCGAAGATATTGCAGGCTCGCATGGCCGGCCCCGAAATCGTCGATGGCGATGCGCACGCCCAGCGTACGCAGGGCCGCCAGGTTTTCCAGCTCCACATCGCCGGCATTGAGCGGCACCGTCTCGGTGATCTCGACGACGATGCGGCGTGGGTCCGTACCCGTCTCTGCCAGGGTCGCCGCGAACCGGCCGGCGAAATCGGCATGGCGTAGCTGCATCGGCGATACATTGATGGCCACCGGCTTGCCGCCCAGATTTTCGAGGTCGGCGCAGACGCGCCGCAACACCCAATCGCCCAATTTATCGATGAGATCGCTCTCTTCGGCGATGGGGATGAACTGGGCCGGCGAAATCATGCCGCGCACCTGATGGCGCCAGCGCACCAGCGCCTCATGCGAGCGGATTTGCAGGTCGGCGCCGAAAATCGGCTGATAATGCAGCTCCAGCTCGTTCATCATCAGGGCGGCGCGCAGCTCGCGCTCGACGAAGCGGCGCTGCCGCTCGTCGCCCAGCATGTCGGGCTCGTAGCAGAGCACGCTATGGCGGCCGGACCGCTTGCCCTTGTAAAGCGCCAGATCGGCCTTGGAGATCAGGTCGGTCGGATCGACGGCATCCTGCGGCGCCAGGGCCACGCCGATGGAGGCAGAAAGCCGCACCGGGCGGCCCATGATGTTGACCGGGCGTTCCAACTGGCGCAGCAGTTCCTCGCCAAGCCGGCGGAGGCCGGGCTTGTTGTCATGCCCGAGGATAATGATGCCGAACTCGTCACCGCCCAGCCGGCCCAGTATGCCGCCGGGAATGACCTGTTCGATGGTGCGGGCCAGATGCACCAGGGCCGCATCGCCCGCCGCATGGCCTGCGCTGTCGTTGAGCACCTTGAGATTGTCCATGTCGAGCTGCAGGTAGCCGACCGACCGCTCGGCGCCATGAAACACGTCATCGGCCAGCGCTTCGAGGAAATAGGCCCGGTTGAACACGCCGGTCAGCGCGTCGCGATTGGCCCTGGTCCGGGCCTGACGAGCCTGCTCGGCTATGGTCGACAACTGCCGCGACAGCCAGCGGTGGCCATAGGCCAGAATGGCCAGGAGCACGACGCCGCCGAACAGTGCGATAGCAGGCAGAACTGCCTGCACCTCTGCCCCCAGCAGGCTGAAGAAAGCCAGGAAGCGGACAATCACGATGGCGATGACCAGCACAGCGACCGCGAGCGCGGCACGGCGATAGCCGCGGAGAACAGAAGCAAAATCAGGATCGCGGCGCATGGTGGTTGAGTTCCGGACGCAGTATCCCATCTATCGTGGAAAAGGTCTGAACACAGGGTAAACGAACGGAGAAATCCGTTGTTTTACATTGGGTTAGAGCGACCATGCCTCCGGTCGATCGCAAAACCTATGATTGCCGCATGACAATGGCACGACACGGCGGCGGACCGTTGCCGGCAGGGTTAACAGAGCCCTGCCGGCATGGGTTCAGCCGACACCGGGCGTATAGCGGGCCAGCGCCTTGATCACCTGCTTGGCAGTGACCCGACCGATCTGGTGCCCACTCTCGTCCACGACACCCACCCATTGGTGCTCGGCAAACAGCGGCAGCACATCCTCGCAGCGCGCGTCCTTGGATACCGCTTGCTCGCAGAGCTCATGCTCGCCCTTTTCCATGATCGAGCGCACATGGATGGCGCGGGCCTTGTTCACCTCGCGCACGAATTCCTCGATATGCTCATTGGCCGGCCGCAGCACGATGTCCTCGGGCTTGCCTTCCTGCTGCACCGCCCCGTCCTTGAGCACCGCGATGCGGTCGCCGATCTTGAGCGCTTCATCGAAGTCATGGGTGATGAAGAGGATGGTCTTGCCCAGCGACTTCTGCAGGTCGATCAACTGGTCCTGCATGCCCGAGCGGATCAGCGGATCGAGGGCCGAGAAGGCTTCGTCCATCAGGATGATATCGGTATCGAGCGCCAGCGCCCGGGCAAGACCCACGCGCTGTTGCTGGCCGCCCGACAACTGGCGCGGCTGGCTTTGCTCGTAGCCGGCCAGCCCGACGGTCTCGATCCACTTGGCCGCCTCGGTCAGACGCTCTTGCCGGCCGACGCCGCGGACCTCCAGCCCATAGGCGACATTGTCGATCACCGAACGATGCGGCAGCAGGCCGAACTTCTGGAACACCATGGCCACCTGGGTGCGCCGATAGATCCGCAATTCGTCGAGGCTCATCTTGAGCACATCCGTGCCATTGACGACGATTTCGCCGGCAGTCGGCTCGATCAGCCGGTTGACGTGGCGGATCAGCGTCGACTTGCCGGAACCGGACAGGCCCATGACCACGAAAATCTGGCCGCGGGCGATATCGAGCGACACATTGTCGAGCCCCACCACATGATTGGTCTCGGCCTGCACTTCGGCCTTGGAGCGGCCCGATTGCAGCAGAGCCAACGCCTCCTGCGGCTTCTCGCCGAAAATCTTGGTGACGCCGCGCATGGCAATGGCCAGATCGCTGCGCGTATCAGCCTGGATATCGATGGCGTTCATGAGCGTGCCTCCGCCAGGCCGATACGGCCCTGCAATTGTTTGCCGAAGGATTGGGTAATGCGGTCGAAGATGATCGCCAGCACCACGATGCCCAGCCCGGCAAACAGCCCGCGACTGACCTCGAGCCGCCCGATGCCCTGCAGTACCTGATAGCCCAGCCCGCCCGCACCGATCATCGAGGCGATGACCACCATGGCCAGCGCCATCATCGTGGTCTGGTTGATACCGGCCAGGATCGTCGGCAGGGCCAAGGGAATCTGCACGCCCAGCAGGCGCTGGCGCGGATTGGTGCCGAAGGCACGGCTGGCCTCCATCACCGCCGGGTCGACCGAGCGCAGGCCCAGATCGGTGAGGCGCACCAGCGGCGGCGCCGCATAGACGATGGTGGCGATCAGCGCCGGAATCTTGCCCGGTCCGAAAATCATGACCGTCGGAATGAGATAGACGAAGCTCGGCAGCGTCTGCATGAGGTCGAGTACCGGTGTGATGACATTGCGCACCGTGAGCGACCGGCTCATCCACACACCCACCGGGATGGAGATGACGATGGCCGTGATCGTTGCGGCGATCATCAGCGCCATTGTGGTCATCGCATCTTTCCAGAGGTCCATCATCCCCAGGAAGAGCAGCGAGACCAGCACGACAACAGGCAGCTTCCAGTTGCGCGTGGCGAGCCAGGCAATGCCCACCAGAATTGCCATGATCAGCCACCATGGCGTGGCGATCAGCAGGTCTTCGATGGCCTTGAGCAGCATCAGCAGCGGATAGGCCGCCGCCTCGAATTCATCGCCCCAGTTGCGCACGACCCAGTTGAGGCCATCGTCGATGGCCCGACGCAACGGGCGGGTGTCGATCAGTTCGGGAAACACGTCATTCTTCTCCTGGAAGTTTGGCGCGCGATGCCGGAAGGCGGTCCCAGAGGCGTTTCCGGCGGGAAACGAAAAAAGGGCAAATCGCATTCGGGCATCACGCGGAAAACGGCCGGGTCGAAACCCGGCCGTATCGGCTTTTCGCTGTGAGGCAACGATCAGCTAAGGCTTGCCTTGACCTTCTCGGCCACCTCGGGAGAAACCCAGCTGGTCCACAGGTCTTCCTTGGTCTTGAGGAAGTTCACCGCAGTATCGGCAGCGTCGGCCTGGTTCTCGTCGCCATAGACCAGCAATTCGCTGATCTCGGCATTGGTGAGACCCACCTTGGAGAAATACTCGGCCACTTCAGGAGCCTCTTCCTGAACCCAGGCGGCCGCACCCACGATTGCCGGCGAGGATGGGTAAGCGGTCACACCGGCCGGCTCGTCGCAATCCGGGTCGGTATTGCAGACATAGACTTCCGGCTTGGTCTCGCCCAGGTCGAGCTGCACCGCGTCATACTTGCCAAGGATGGCCGTGGGACCCCAATAGTAGAACAGGATCGGCTCTTCGCGGGTAAAGGCGCGCGCAATCGACGCATCGAGCGCACCACCCGAACCGGGGGAGAACAGGTTCCAGGTCTCTTCCATGTCGAAGGCTTCGAACAGCGCCGAGGTGGAAAGCTCGCAGGCCCAGCCTGGCGGGCAGGAATAAAGGCGCCCCTGGTCGGGCTCTTCGGGATCGGCAAACAGGTCGGGCCGGGCGATCACCGCCTCGGCAGAGGTCAGCTCCGGATGCTCTTCCTGGAGATAGCGGGGAATGAACCAGCCCTCGACGGTACCGTCGGTAATGGCGTCGGAAAGGTTCACCACGTCACCGGCCGCAATGCCTTCGGCCCAGGGCTCTTCGATGGCGCTGGTCCACAGCTCCGGGGCAACCGCAGGGGTGCCGCGCGTCAGCATGGAGGATGAGGTGGGAACGGTATCGCCAGTGACGATCTCGACATCGCAGCCAAAGCCGGCTTCGAGAATGGTGGCGTGAATATGGGCCAGAGCAGCCGCTGACGGCCACGTCATTTCGGCAATATCAATGGTTCGATCTGTGCCGCAAGCGGCGGCGTCGGCTTCCTGGGCAGTGGCGGGAAGGCTCATCGCGGACAATAGCGCAACGGCCATCGCGGCGGCAATGCCACCGGACTTCAATATCATCAGGTCGTCTCCTGGATTTATGTGATGCGGCAACCCTATATGCCGCAATACATCCATGTCAAATCGACGTATACTTGATGACTAACTGTAATTGGCTGCAGTCTTGATTTGAGAGATCAACTAATCATGACTTCAAAACAACTGTCACATTGGCAAAACTTGCTCACGCAAGAGCTGAATGATGCGGGATTAAATTGACACGAAAACAAAAAAATTGGTCGGTCAACTTTTGGCCGTCAAATCGCCCGGTTTTCAACGCCTTATGGCACCGTCGTACCGACCCAGCCCCGCCAGATATCTTCTCGCTCCGCCACGAAGCGGTCGGCGACGCCTTCGACCGTGGCGCCGGGCTCGTTGAGCTGCGCCAACAACCCGTTCATATCGGCAAGCGGCATGCTGCTGCGCTGGAAATAGGCCGCGATGGCGGGGATGTCGGTAAAAACCCATTCGGCCAGCGCCACCACCACCGTTTCGCCAGGAAAAGCGCTGGCCGACGGCGACGGGCAGGCCAGCCGGGCCAGGCACTTGGCAGCTTCCTCGTCATAGTTGCCCATATCGAGCGAGACGAAATTGAATTGCGACAGCACCGCATTGGGCTGCCAGTAATAGAACAGGATGGGTTCCTTCCGGCTCACCGCCTCGGCGATCAGCGTATCCATTTCGAACCGGTTGCCGGGCTCGATCAGGTCCACCATGCCGGCCAATCCCAGAGCGGCGATCAGATTGCGGTTGATCAGGGCGCAGGCCCAGTCGGCGGGACAGGAGATGAACCGCACCTTCACCCCGCCATTGAGCAGCGGCAGCGCCGCGGCGAGCCCATCGATACCGACCAGTTCAGGGTGCACCGCCGCCAGATAGTCGGGCATGAACCAGCCTTCGAACGCGGTTTCGACATAGGTGGGCGCGGCCGGACGCAGCATCTGCGCGTCGATGCCGGAATTCCACACATCGGCAATGCGCGTGACCCACATTTCGGGCGCCACGGCCGGCTGGCCGGTGGACCCCATGGAGGAACCCGTGGCGGCCAGATCGCCCGGGGTGACCCGCGTATCGCAGCCATAGGCGCGCGCCAGTATTCGGGCATGGATTTCAGCGAGCAATTCGGCCGAAGGCCAGCTCATGCGGGCAATACTGATCGGCTGGGTGCCGCAGGGCGGTGGTGGCGTGGCTTCGCCGGCAGGAGCCTGCTGCGCCGGCACGGCATCCTGGGCCTGATCGAGCACGGTGATCTGTGCTGCCGCCGGCCCCGCGGCCACCAGGACCGCCAGCAGGAGCATCGCCCGCAATAGCCTCGCCGTCATTGCAGCCTCTCCCGCATCAGTCTCACTCTATGCAAAAACCACCCCCGTTAAGCAACAGTTGCGGCAAGCTGAAATGCCAATCAATACCCGGTGACTCCTGCTCATCAAATGTGCAACAGTTGCTTCCAGCGGGGCGTGGGTTGCGCCCCCTTTATCGCGTTGTTTCCGCTTGGAAAGACGGGCTCGGGCAAGAGCCGCCCCGCGGAACAACCCAGCAGAGGGACGTACATGCACAATCTCAAGAATACTCTGGCCCTGGCCGTTGCCGCCTCGGCACTCGCCATTGCCGCGCCTGCCATGGCGCAGGAAGTCAAGATCGGTTTCCTGGCCGACGTGACCGGCCCCATCGCCGGCTTTGCGCCAGGCATGGTCGATGCCGGCAACCTGGCCATCACCAATGTCAACGATCAGGGTGGCCTGTTCGACGGTCAGAACCTGGTTTCCGTGCTGGCCGACAGCGCCTGCGACGGCGGTGCCGCCGGTCCGGCCGCCGACCGTCTGGTCAATAGCGAGCAGGTCGTGGCCATCTTCGGTGGTTACTGCTCCGGCGCGACCATTGCCGGCGCCAATGGCTCGGCCATTCCGGGCAATGTCGTGATGATCTCCCCGGCCTCGACCGCTCCGGCCGTTGCCGAACTGGCCGACAACGACCTGGTGTTCCGCGACGTGGTTCCCGACTCCATCCAGGGCGTCAAGGCCGCTGAACTGCTGCTGGCCCAGGGCATCACCGAAGTCGGCGTGACCTACGTCAACAACGACTATGGCTCGGGCCTGGCCGGCGCCTTCTCCGATGCCTTCACCGCTGGTGGCGGCACGGTTCTGGCCAATGTCGCCCATGAAGACGGCAAGGCCGACTACCGCCCCGAAATCGGCCAGGTCGAAGCGGCCGGCGCCAGCACGCTGGTGATCTATGGCTATGAAAACGCCGGTGGCGGCGCCATCCTGAACCAGGCCATCGAAGCCGGCTCGTTCACCCAGTTCGTCGGTGGCGACGGCATGGCCGGCGACGCGCTGCTGGAAGGCCGCGATGCTGCCTCGCTCGAAGGCATGATCCTGACCCAGGCCGCTGCGGCCGCCGGCCCGTCCTTCGACGCGCTGAACGCCCTCACTAGCGCCGTTGGCCAGGACGTCAACGGCACCTATGTGACCAACTCCTACGACGCCGTGTTCCTGCTGGCCCTGGCCATCGAGAAGAGTGGCTCGGCCGATCGCGAAGGCGTCTCGGCCGCCCTGCGT
The DNA here is from genome assembly GCF_024707105.1 of Devosia ginsengisoli. Taxonomy (GTDB): domain Bacteria; phylum Pseudomonadota; class Alphaproteobacteria; order Rhizobiales; family Devosiaceae; genus Devosia; species Devosia ginsengisoli_A. The sequence continues at coordinate 675,809 of NZ_JANQAJ010000009.1, forward strand.
GAAGTCGCCAACGCCCCCGGCGAAACCATCCTGCCGGGTGAGTGGAGCAAGGCCAAGGAGCTGATCGCTGCCGGCACCGACATCAACTACGAAGGCGCTTCGGGCACCATCGAGTTCGACGACGTCGGTGACGTCGCCGGCGCCATCAACTACTTCGTCATCGAAGGCGGCGCCACGGTCAACAAGGGCCTGATCCAGTAATCCGGATCACCGACCAATCCGAAGGCCCAGGAGCGATCCTGGGCCTTTTTTTGTCAGGAGACGCCGATGGCAGATGACGAGACGCTGGCTTTCTACGCCCGGAATGCCGCCGAATATGTGCGCGACGATGGCGGCCGGCCCGATGCCCGCCTGCACGCCTTTCTCGACGCGCTCCCGGCCGGTGCCCGCATTCTCGAACTCGGCTCGGGCAGCGGGCGTGACGCCGCCACCATGCTGGAGCGTGGCTTTGACGTCCACGCCACCGACGCCTCCCCCGAACTGGCCGCGGAGGCCGAAGTTCGTCTCGGTCGTCCGGTAGCCATAATGCGGTTCGACGAACTCGATGCGCAGGCGGCCTATGACGGCGTCTGGGCCTGCGCCTGCCTGTTGCATGCTCCGGCGGAGGAACTGACCGACGATCTGCGCCGCATCCACGCCGCCTTGCGGGTAGGCGGATTGCTCACCGCCAGCTTCAAGGCCGGCAATGGCGCGGGCCGCGACCGCTTCGGTCGCTATTACAACTATCCCGACCGCGACACGCTGCTCGGCCACTTTCACGCCGCTGCCGACTGGCGGGGCGTAGAACTCGAAAGCAATGAGGGCAGCGGCTACGACCGGCAGCCCACGCAATGGCTCTGGGTCAATGCCCGCAAATAAGACGGCCCGCAGCCAGGCAGGCTACGGGCCGTAAATCATTCTGCCTGGCGGGTTCAGCCCTCGCGGCGGATCACTTCGGGGATCAGCCCCTTGGGCGCGAAGCGCAGGGCGATGGTGATCACCACGCCGAGCACGAAGACGCGCATCTGCAGTGCCCGCGAGTCGATTTCGGGAATGGCGCCCCAGCCCATATTCTGCGTCAGCGTCGACAGATTGACGAAGATCAGTTGCGCCGCCGGATCGGACAGGACCCAGACCACATAGATCAGCAGCGATCCCAGCAACACGCCCCAGCTATTGCCGGCGCCGCCGACGATGACCATCACCCAGATCATGAATGTGTGGTTGATCGGCTGGTAGCCTGATGGATCGAAAATCTGGCTGAACGAGACCAGCATGGCCCCGCCAATGCCCATCAATATCGAGCCCAGCACGAACAGTTCGAGCTGGCGGCCGGTGACGTCCTTGCCCATCGAGCCGGCGGCAATGTGGTTGTCGCGGATGGCGCGCATCATGCGGCCCCAGGGTCCGCCATAGGCGCGCTGGATGACGTAGAAGATGATGACCAAGAGGGCCACCGCCAGTGCGAGAAAGCCCAGGCGCGCCTGCACGAAGCTGTCGGCAATCCCCACGCCATTGGCCTGCAGCGCCTGCGGCAGCGGCGTCGGCCAGGGCATGGGCGATACCGACATGGTGCCGCGCGTCAGCCAGTCCATATTCTTGATCAGCGCGCGGATGATCTCGGAAATGCCGATCGTGGCAATGGCGAGATAGTCGGTGCGCAGGCCAAGACTGATCTTGCCGACGAAATAGGCGATGGCCGCTGCCAGCAGCCCGCCGAACAGCCAGCCCAGCACCGGATTGAGCCCCAGCCCGCCGATAAAGCCGGCGGTGGATTCGATATAGGCCGCGGCCGGATCGATCTGGCTGCGATAGATCACATAGGCGATGAACCAGGCCAGCACGACGACAAGGCCATAACCAAAGCCGCGCAGGCCCAGCCGCCGCGTCTGGCGCGCCGCATAGACCAAAGCCGCCCCGATCAGGAAGGCCAGCAGCGCCCGCCCCAGCAGCATCGGGCCATCAGAGTTCCAGAAGCTGGCATTGACCGGATAGGAGATGAACGTCACCGCCGCGCCGCCCACCATCAGGAAGCCCATGATGGCGAAATTGAACAACCCGCCATAGCCCCACTGGATATTGAGGCCCAGCGCGATCAGGGCAAAGCCGGTGGCCTGCACCAGGATCAGCAGCATGCTGGCGCTGCCCTGCGACACGCCGGCTGCGGCCACCAGGAAAAACAGGGCGATGAACAGGGCGATGCCGCGATACAGCGGACGATCCAGCCAGCGGATTTCGGCTTCTGCCGCGCTCATGTGGAAACTCCCTTGAAGATACCGGTGGGGCGCACCAGCAGGGTCACGACCAGAATGACGAAGGCCACGGTGAGCTTATATTCGGTGGGGACCAGCGCCAGATTGGCCGGCAGCGCCATGCCCTCGGGCAGGAGGCCATTGAGCGGACGCAACACCGCCGTCCAGTTGAACACTGCCAGCGTCTCGGCAAAGGCGATGAGGAAGCCACCGACAATGGCGCCATAGGCATGGCCCAGCCCGCCCACGATAGCGGCAGCGAAGATCGGCAGCACGATATTGAAGGCGAGGTCCGGCATCAGCGCCACGTCGAGCGCCAGCATCACCCCGGCCACACAGGCGAGACTACCGGCAATCACCCAGGTCACCCGCACCACCAGCGCGGTATTGATGCCCGAGACCTGCGCCAGGTCGGCATTGTCGGCCATGGCGCGCATCGCCTTGCCCAGCCGCGAGCGCGTCAGGAACAGGTGCAGCGCGATCACCAGCAGCGCCGTGACCACGAACATCAGCACCTGCGGCTCGGTAATCGAGATGGGTCGCGTGCCGCCAAAGGCACTCATGTCGATGCGGAAGATGTCCTTGGGCTCGGTGTCGTAGAAACTGCGCGTGCCCGAGCCGAAGATCAGCCGGATCAGGCCCTGGATCATCAGCGTCACGCCGATCGAGGCGATCAGCATCGTCACCGGCTTGGCGCCGCGCTTGCGCAAGGGCGCGTAGAAGCCCTTGTCGATGCCCAGCGCCAGGAAGGCCGCAATCACCATGGCAACCGGCAGCACCACGAACCCCGTCGGCAGCGGCGTCACGATGCCCAAAGCGGCGCACAGGCCTGCCAGCACGAAGGCGATGAAGGCGCCCATGGTCATCATGTCGCCATGGGCGAAATGGGCGAAGCGCAGGATGCCGAAGATCAGCGTGACGCCGATGGCGCCCAGCGCATAGATCGAGCCCAGTACGGTGCCTGAAATCAGCACGCGGTTGATGAAGAAAATAAGTTCGTCCATGACCCTCAGCCCCCGAGGAAACTTTTGGCGACTTCGGGATCGGCGATGAGCTCGGCGCCGGTACCGGTGAAGCGGTTCTGCCCGTTGGCGAGCACGAAACCGCGCGAAGCGAAGGCCAGCGCCTGCCGCGCATTCTGCTCGACCATGAGAATGCCGACGCCTTCCTTGTTGACGCGCATGATGGTCTCGAAGATTTCGATGACATAACGCGGCGACAGGCCTGCCGAGGGCTCGTCCAGCATCAGCAGCGTCGGCTTGCTCATCAGGGCCCGGCCCATGGCCACCATCTGTCGCTGGCCGCCCGACAATTCACCGGCCGGCTGCCGGCGTTTTTCCGCCAGCACCGGGAACATCTGATAGACCCAGTCCATCGTATCCTTGAAATCGTCGCGCCTTGTAAAGGCGCCCATTTCGAGATTTTCCTCGACGCTCAGCGTGGTGAAGACGTTCTTTTCCTGCGGCACGAAGCTGAGCCCTATCGGCACCAGCGCGTCAGGCAGCGAATTGGCGATATTGCGGCCACCGAATTCGATCGTGCCGCCGGTAACGCGGAGCAGGCCGAAGATCGCCTTGAGCGTCGTCGACTTGCCGGCGCCATTGGGGCCGACGATGACCCCGATATCGCTCTGCTCGATGGCCATGTTGACGCCGTTGAGGATCGGCGCGCCGCCATAGCCGCCAACGACGTTCCTGAGTTCGATGAGAGCCATCTACGCCACCTCGACGGGGGTGCCGAAATAGGCTTCGACGATTTGCGGATTGGCGCGGATTTCGGCCATCGGGCCTTCGGCGATCTTCTCGCCCTGCGCCATCACGATGACCGGGTCGCACAGCCGCGCGATCAGATCCATATCGTGTTCGATGACGAAGAACGTGTAGCCCAGTTCGTGGTTCATGCGCTCGATATTGGCCGCCAGGTCGTTGAGCAGCGTCTTGTTGACGCCGGCCGCTACCTCGTCGAGCAACACCACCTTGGCATCGACCATCATGGTGCGGCCCAGTTCGAGCAGTTTCTTCTGCCCGCCGCTGAGGTTTCCCGCCAGCTCGTTGCGCACATGGCCGAGCTTGAGGAAGTCAATGACATCGAGCGCCTTCTTGCGCACCTCGGTCTCGCGCGACTTGCTGAGGCCGGGGCGGAACCAGACATTGCCGAGATATTCGCCCGGCTGGTCGCCCGGCACCACCATCAGGTTTTCCAGCGCCGTCATGTTGGAGAATTCATGCGCGATCTGGAACGTACGTAGCATGCCGGCCCGGAACAGCTCATGCGGCTTGAAGCCGGTGACATCGACCCCGTCGAAGATCACCGAGCCCCCATCGGGCACGATATTGCCGGCCACCATGTTGAACAAAGTGGATTTGCCCGCCCCATTCGGTCCGATCAGCCCGGTTATCGAGCCGCGTCTTACCGAGAGCGAGCAGTTGTTGACGGCGGTGAGACCGCCAAAGCGTTTGCTGACGTTGCGAACGTCGATAACCAAGTCAGAGGACACCCAGACCCGTCCCGATTCCTGAAGCCGAAGGCACCCGGTTCAATCCGGGCGATTTTGCGGCATCTGCTCATAAGGCGGGCGAAGGGTCAACCTTGACCGATCAGTCAAAGATACGCGAGCACTGCGTCGGCTGTGGATTTGTTGTTGGCGCAGGGCACATCATAGAGCGTGGCCAGCCGCGTCAGCGCCTTCACGTCTACGTCATGCGGCTGCGCCGAGAGGGGATCAATGAAGAAGATCAGCACGTCCAGCCTGCCCTCCGCGATCATGGCGCCAAGCTGCTGGTCGCCCCCCAGCGGGCCGCTCTTGAGCAGCGTCACCTCCATGCCGGTCGCCGCCATCACCCGGCTGCCGGTCGTGCCCGTGCCCCACAATTCATGCTGGCTGAGCTTGAGCTTGTGATGCTCCGCCCAGACACAGAGGTCATCTTTCTTGTCGTCGTGTGCCACCAGACCGATCCGCGCCATACTGCCCTCCAGATGCAGGCAACTTACAAGCACGCTTCACGCAAACAGGGCAATGGCCTCGCTGAGCAGGATGCCGATGCGATCTACCGGAATGTCGTCGCCGGGCACGAGGCGGAGATAGCGGCCTTTCTTGAGCCCGTCCCCGGCCAGCAGCCCGTCGCCATGCGCCAGCAGCCGTCCATGCTCGAAATAGAGCGACACCCTGTCGGCATGCCCAAAGACCGAACAGACATGGCCGGCCCCGGCATGGCGGAAATTGACCGATTTCCAGCCGCTCATCACCTTGCCCGAAAGACCCGGATGCGCCGCGACCAGCGCCACCAGCCGCGCCGTGAGTTCGGCCACTGGCGCCGGCAAGGGCGCGATCAGCGCGGCAAAGTCACTGGAATAGACCGGATCGACGGCGGAGGTGAGCATGGCGGCATTCCGATTTTGACGCCATACCACCCTGCCCTCACCTGCTGACAGGCCATGTCAGCAGAAGCGACCATCCAGCCTAGAACTCGTTCCAGTCCGGCGCGATGGCGGTATTGCCCGCCGTGTCCACTCTGGGACACGTCTGCGGCGGCACCCGGCGCACCGGCGGCGGCGCAGCGCCGATCTTGAACACATCGACGATGCCGTCGAGTTCGCTGGCCTGCACCTCGGTCTGCTCGATCGCGGCATTGGTCTCTTCGACCAGCGCCGCATTGTGCTGGGTCATCTCGTCCATCTGCCGTACGGCGACCGCGACTTCCTCGAGCGAGGATGCCTGGTCCTTGTTGGCCTGGGCGATAGTGTCGATGAGCGCGGCGCTTTCCTGCGCCCCGGCCAGGATGTCGAGCAGGGTTTCGGCAGCCTGCCCGACCAGCCTTGTTCCGGCCCGCACTTCGGCGGCACTGGCTTCGATCAGGGCTTTGACCTCGCTCGATGCATTGGCGGCCGATTGCGCCAGCCGACGTACCTCCACCGCGACCACGGCAAAGCCCTTGCCGGCATCGCCCGCCCGCGCCGCTTCCACCGAGGCGTTGAGCGCCAGCAGGTTGGTCTGGAAGGCAATGTCATCGATCATACCGATGATGTTGGAAATCTTCGCCGAACTGGCTTCGATCGCCGACATGGCCTGGTTGGCTTCCTTCATCACCTCGCCGCCCTGCGTGGCATTCTGCGAGACGGCCTGCGCCTTGTCGCTTGCCGTCGCGGCGCGTCGGGCGTTCTCCACTACGGCCAGTGACAATTGCTCGACCGAGGCCGAGGTCTCCTCGATGGTGGCCGCCTGCCTGGTGGTGCGTTCCGACAGATCGTTGGCACCGGAAAGAATTTCGCCGGTCGCGGTCTTGAGCGAGCGCGATGTCTGCTGCAACTGGCCGACAATCCCGGTCAGCTTTTCGGCCACCGCATTGGTATCGCCCTTGATCTGCTCGAATTCCGGCTCGAAATCATCTGTGATGCGGGTCGTGAGGTCCCCCTGCGCCATGTCCCGGAGTACCGCCCCGGTCAGCGTCACGGCGCGGTTGATCTTGGCCTGTGCCTCGGCGTCGGCCGCCCTGGCATCGGCCGTGAGCTTCTCGAAATAGACCGATACCCCGATATCGATATCGAGCAGCATGGATTTGAGCACATCGGCCAGCGCCATGGCCATCGCATCGGTTGCCGCCATTACCTCCTCGGGCGAGACCTGCTTGCGCCCGAAGCGCTTCGCCTTGGGCTGCAGGGCCTCGGCCATCACATCATGGACCAGTCCCAGCACCAGCGTTTCCACGATGATGCCATAGCCCCCGATATGCCAGCGCGGTTCCAGTCCGATCTGCGCATGGCGCAGGCCGACGCGGGAGCTGGCTTCATAATAGGTATCGTCGAACTGGCCAGCGGCAATCGCCTTCCAGTGCCCGACCTGCTTGGACTGCGCCCGGTCCATCTGCTGTTTGCCATCGAAGAATTTCATGACCGCCGGGACCGTGGCGATCTTGGCGTAGAACTTGTCCAGCGCCAGTGGCAGGTGCCTATCGACATGGGCCTGGACCGTTGCCAGCCGGCGCTGCGCCGCCGCGTCGAGGCCGATGAAATCAAGTCTGGACTGCAGGACGTCCTTGGGAGTGGGGGTCGATGACATTATGGGCTCACGGGTAATGGTTCCTAGGTTCGACCATCCGCGACTCCCAAATCGTGATCTGGATCAAACCAGCCCCATCCAGCCACCGACATGGTAAATAGATGGTGAACGGGGCGGTATTTGCGCCCGCGACATCATCACCCGGCACCGGCGACCGAATCCCAGTCATCGCAAAAGTCGGCAACAGGCTAGGAGCCGCCAAATCCTGTCGCCAGTTGCGTCAATTGCGTAGGTATTCCATCGGTGTTCTAGCCGGCTTTGCCGCGCCCGAAATAGCTGCCGGCCACCGCCTTGAGATCACCGATCATGCCCCGCGCACCGGTCTCGCGTTGCGGTGCCGGCCTGGCGCCGGTGGCAAGAGTGAAAACGCCGATCACGCGGTCGAGCTCGTTGGCCTGCGCCTCGGTCTGCTCGATGGCGGCATTGGTCTCTTCCACCAGCGCGGCATTATGCTGCGTCATCTCATCAAGCTGGCGCACCGCCACATTGACCTCGTCGATCGAAGCGGCCTGCTCGCGGCTGGCCCGCGCGATGCCGTCCAGCATCGTGGCATTGGCGCGAATGGCTTCCTGCACCGCCACCAGCCGTTCGGCAGCGCTCGCCACCAGCCGCGTACCGCCCTTGACCTCATTGGCCGACTGCTCGATCAGCGCCTTGACATCGGCCGAGGCGCTGGCTGCCGACTGCGCCAGCCGGCGCACCTCCACCGCGACCACCGCAAAGCCCGCCCCCGCTTCGCCGGCCCGCGCCGCCTCCACCGAGGCATTGAGCGCCAACAGGTTGGTCTGGAAGGCAACGTCGTCGATCAGCCCGATAATGTTGGAAATCTTGGCCGAAGACTGCGTGATGCGGTCCATCGCCCCGGTCGCTTCGCCCATCACCGCGCCGCTGGCCTCGGCCTCGCTCGAAACCGTCCGCGCCTGCTGGCTGGCCTGCTCGGCCTGGGCGGCATTGTCCACCACCGTCCGGCTGAGCTGCTCGATGGCTGCACTGGTTTCCTCGATCGTGGCGGCCTGCCGCGTCGTGCGCTCGGAAAGGTCGTTGGCGCCCGAGAGAATTTCGCCCGTGGCGGTCTTGAGTGTGCCCGACGTGCCGCGCAACTGCGTGATGATGTCGCCAAGCTGCTCGGCCACGCCATTGGTATCCTGCTTGAGCCGCCCGAAGGCGCCCTTGTAGTCGCCGGTCATGCGGTGGGTCAGGTCGGCGCGGGCCAGCGACGCCAGCACGCTGCCGGTTTCGGTCAAGCCGCGATCGACCGTTGCCACCAGGTCGTTGACATCAAGCGCCAGCTGGCGCAGTTCGGGATCCTCGAGCTCGGTGCCAACGCGACGCGAGAAATCGCCATCGATGGCCGCACCGACCACGGCGCCGATATCCTGCTGTAAGCCCTGGATGACGCTGACACGCTTGGCGCGTTCCTCGCTCATATCGAGTTCGGCGGTGCGCAGATCGCGCATCTTGAGCCCATTGCTGCGGAACACATCCACGGCCTCGGCCATGTAACCCAGCTCATCGGCACGCTCGAGACCGGGCACCGCGACATCCAGCTTGTCGCCGGCGATTTCGGCCATGGCATCGGTGAGGCGCGTGATCGGCCGCGTGATCGTGCGGGCGATGAGGATGCTCGTTATCGCCGCCAGCGCCAGCAGCACCAGCCCGATGACCAGCATCGTGTTGCGCAAGCCGGCCGAAGGTGCGGAAATGTCGGCTTCGCTTTCCAGCGCCACCACGGCCCAATCGACGCCGCCAAAGGTCAGCGGCTCGCTGGCAGCCACATAGGCAGCGCCCTCATGATGCGACAGTGCGCCGATCGCCGCCGTGCCACCCAGCGCTGCGCTCACCGCCTCGCCCTGCAGCGACAGCGTCAGCACGTCATTATCTTCCGTCCTGGCGGAATCATTGCGCACCAATCCGTCCTGGCCGACGAGATAGGTCTCCCCGCTCTCGCCCAAACCCTGCGTACGGTCCAGCACTTCCCCGATGCGGCCGGTGGGCATCTGGTAGGCGAGCACCCCGATCAGGAAGCCCTGGTCATAGACCGGCGAGGCAATGAAGCTTGCTGGAACCCCACCGCTCGGGCCATAGGGCGCGAAATCGGACAGGAACACCTGCCCCGCCTCGCCTGCCATGGCTGATCGCACCACCTTGCCCAGGTCGCTATCGGCCCATGGCCCGCCGCCTTCGGCGAAATTAGTGCCGAAATCAGCGTCCTTGGAAACGGTATAGACGTTGTTGAAATCGGTATCGAACAGCAGGACGTCGTAATAGCCGCGCCTTTCCTGCATATCGCGGAAATCGGCATGGAGGCTCCGATGGTGCAGGTCATAGACCGGCAGCCAGTCCGACGTATCGAGCTTGAGCCGTTCACCCGCCGGATTGGGGTTGCGGGTGATATAGGCGTCCTGCAGCAGTTCGACCGGGTCACCCTGCCCTTTCAGCGAGCGCATGGCGCCCGAAAACAGGTCGATGGCGGCTGCGATCTCCGACCGTCCGGCAAACAGCGTCAGGTCCTCGGCCACTTCATTGAGATAGGCATCGAGCGAGGAGCGCGCATTGGCCGCCGCCGCGGTCAGGCGCTGCTCGGCCTGGCTGTTGACGATGCTGCTGCTGACCGCATAGGCCGCCAGCGCCAGGCTGGCGCCGGTGACAAGCGCGATCGCCACCACCATGGCCGGCAGCTTGAAGGCGAGTTTGAGCTGGGTCGTCATCGGGAGAACTTCCGGAGTTGTGGCACTGCTGCCTTTTGCCAAGGCATGCCCGCAGCTCCTCTTCCGCGGCCATGACGCGCCTGAACCATAGGAAGATGTTGGTTAAGGAAGCCCTTCCGGGCACGTCATGAGACCGTCATGGTCCCCGGAGATCTTGCCCCGAGGACCATAGGCGAAAGGCCTAGAACTCGTTCCAGTCGGCCGAAATGGCGGCATTGCCCTGGCTGAGATAGGCCTGTGCGGCCTTCCGCACATTGGCCGGGCGGGCCGACACAGGCGAAGCGGCGGCGCGTGCCGGCACGGCGCTTTCACTACCTGTATGGAACACGGCCACGATCTCGTCGAGCGCACTGGCCTGGGCCTCAGTCTGCTCGATGGCCGCATTGGTCTGCTCCACCAGGGCCGCATTATGTTGGGTCATTTCGTCCATGGTGCGGACGGCAATATTGACCTCCTCGATGGCCGAAGCCTGCTCGCGGCTGTCCCGGGCAATCCCGTCCATCAACTGGTCATTGGCGCGGGCCGCTTCCAGCATGGCCGAAAGCCGCGCTGCCGCGTCCGAAACCAGGCGCGAGCCCAGTCCCACTTCACCGGCAGACTGTTCGATCAGCACCTTGACGTCGGCCGAAGCGCTGGCCGCCGACTGGGCGAGACGGCGCACTTCGACAGCCACCACGGCAAAACCCTTGCCGGCATCGCCCGCCCGCGCCGCTTCCACCGAGGCGTTGAGCGCCAGCAGGTTGGTCTGGAAGGCGATATCGTCGATCAGCCCGATAATGTTGGAAATCTTGCCCGAACTGGTCTCGATGGCCGTCATGGCCTCATTGGCCTTTTCCATCACCTGCCCGCCTTCTTCGGCAGTGCGGGTCACTTCGGCCGCGTTGGCGCTGGCATCCTTGGCGCGCTGCGCATTCTGCAGCACGGTCGAGGCCAGTTGCTCCATGGCCGCCGAGGTCTCCTCGATCGTCGCCGCCTGCTTGGTGGTGCGCTCGGAGAGGTCGTTGGCGCCGGAGAGGATTTCTCCCGTAGCGGTCTTGAGCGTGCGCGAGGTCGAACGCAATTGCGTCACCACCTCGTTGAGCTTGTCCGCCACCGCATTGGTATCAGCCTTGAGGCGGGCAAAGGCGCCCTGATACTCGCCATCCATGCGCATGGTGAGGTCGGTATTGGCCAGAGCCGTCAGCACCCTGCCGGTCTCGCCGAGACCGCGGTCCACCGTAGCGACGAGGCTGTTGACGCTGCTGGCCAGGCCATTGAGTTCCGGATCGGGAAATTCGGTCTCCACCCGCTGGCTGAAGTCGCCGGCAATGGCGGAATCGACCACTTGGCCGAAAGCGCCCTGCAGATCACTCATCATGGCGCGGCGATTTTGCTCCTCGGCCACGATACGCGCCGCTTCCGCCTCGGTCATCTGGCTGACCTTGAGCCCGTTCTGGCGGAACACTTCCACCGCCCGCGCCATGGCGCCGATTTCGTCGTGGTTCTCGCCATAGGGCACCTCGACGTCGTAATGGCCTTCGGCCAACCCGTCCATGATGCCGGTCATCCGGCGGATCGGCCTGGCCAGTATGCCGGCCCCGAACCAGACCAGCGCCAATACCGCAGCCAGCAGCGCCGCGGAAACCATCAGCGCCATATTGCGCATCTGATCGACACCGGCAAAGATCGTCGCAGCCGGCACATCCATGAGCATGGTCCACTGATCGGCCACGCCGTCAAAGGATAGCTGTGTCGCAATGACGAACTGCTGCGTGCCGGTGGCATCAACATAATAGAGACCCTTTTGCAGCAGGGCCGGATCCAGCAGCGCACCAGCAACATCAGGCGTCACCTTGGTGCCGACAAGCGCGGGATCGGGGCTGGCGATCCACTGGCCATCACTGCTGACCAGCGACACATTGCCAACATCGAAGGGTCGAAGCTGGCCGATCACGCCGGCAATCGTATCGAGGCTGAGATCGGCGGTTACGATGCCGACCGGCTTGCCCGCCTTGTGCACCGGAATGCTGATCGTGGTCATCAGCACGTCAACGCCGTTGACCACATAGGAAAAGGGTGGCGTCAGCACCGAGCGGTCTTCGGCCAGAGGCAGGTCATACCAGTTCGCATTGTCCGCACTGGCCGACATGTCCAGCAGTTCGACCACGACCTTGCCGTCCTGGTTGGTGAAATAGGGCACGAAACGGCCATTGGCATCGGAATATTTGTGCCCGATGAAACCGGCATCATTGCCGTCGAGGGCATTGGCATTGAAGGCCAGCGTCATGCCGGTCAGCGCCGGTCGGGAGGCTGCCGCCGCGGTCATCAGCCGGCCGAGCTGATCGCGGTCGGCCACGCCCTCGGATATGGTTCCTTCCACCGCAGCGCTGACACCGCGGGCCAGCGAAATGATGCCGTCCATCTGCCCGGATGCGAGCTCGCCATATTGCCCCAGCAAGGCTCGCGCCCGCGCCTCGGCTTCATTGCCCGCCGTGCCATACATCAGCGCCGTTCCGCCGAAGACGATGGCGCACATCGAAGCTGCAAACAATACACCTGCGCCGATCACCAGCTTCATCTGGATCGACAGGTTGGAGAATTTCATTCTGTATTCCCTACCAAGTTTGCCTCTGGCGAAGGCGGCCTATTGACCGTCACAGGTCGTTCCACCGGCCGCTGCTGTGCTTGATGGGTATCCACGCGCGTATCGGAACCATCCGCGCAGCGCGGATGGAACAGGTTCAGATTGTGGGGAAAGCGACGCCATATTGCTCCCGCCGTGATGTTCGTCACGGCATGCCCAAGTCAAATACAACTGCGTCCGCAATCACCCTGTCAGAGCGCCCTTAAGGCCGGGTTAAGCACAATCGACTGCGGCGTGCATGAAAAAGGGCGCCGTAAACGCCCTTTCGCAAGTAACGGTATTGTAAAGCCGTCAGAACTCGGACCATTCCTTGGCGATGGCCGCATTGCCCTCTGTCAGATAGGAACGGGCGGCCGAGCGGACCTTGTCGACCATGCCGCGCCCCGGTATCGGCATGCCCCGCGCGGACGAAGCCGTGGTTTTCGCCGTTTCTTCGATGGTGAAGATATCCACCACTCGGTCGAGCTCGCTGGCCTGGGCCTCGGTCTGCTCGATAGCGGCGTTGGTCTCTTCCACCAGCGCCGCATTATGCTGGGTCATCTCGTCCAGGGTGCGCACTGCTACCGACACTTCATCGATGGCCGCCGCCTGTTCGCGGCTGGCCCTGGCAATGGCCTGCATCAGGCTGGCATTCTCGTTGACCGCGTCCAGCATGGCCGTCAACTGCTCGGACGCGTTGGACACGAGCTTGCTGCCGCCCTTGACCTCGTTGGCGCTCTGCTCGATCAGCGCCTTGACATCGGCCGAGGCGCTGGCCGCCGATTGCGCGAGCCGCCGCACTTCCACCGCCACCACGGCAAAACCCTTGCCCGCATCACCCGCCCGCGCCGCTTCGACGGAGGCATTGAGCGCCAGCAGGTTGGTCTGGAAGGCGATATCGTCGATCATGCCGATAATGTTGGAAATCTTGCCCGAGCTGGACGTGATGCGCGCCATCGCCTCATTGGCCTCGGCCATGGTTTCCCCGCTCTGCGCCGCGCTGTGGGACACCGACTTGGCCTTGACGTCCGCGTCTTCGGCCATGCGGGCATTGTCGGCCACGGTCGAGGCCAGTTGCTCCATGGCCGCCGAAGTTTCCTCGATCGTCGCCGCCTGCTTGGTGGTGCGTTCGGAGAGGTCGTTGGCGCCTGACAGGATTTCTCCGGTCGCGGTCTTGAGGGCGCGCGAGGTCGAGCGCAATTGCGTCACCACATCGGTCAGCTTGTCGCCCACCGCATTGGTATCAGCCTTGAGCTTGGCAAAGGAGCCCTGATAGTCGCCGACCATCCGCCGGGTGAGGTTGGTATCGGCCAGCGCCGCCAGCACGTCACCGGTTTCGCTGATGCCGCGATCCACCGTCTCGACCAGGTTGTTGACGCTGCCGGCCAGCGCATTGAGTTCGGGATCGGGGAATTGCGCATGCACGCGCTTGGAGAAATCGCCGGCAATAGCGGCATCCACCACCTCGCCGAAAGCGGCCTGCAGGGCCACCATCATGTCGGTGCGCTCGACCCGACGGCGCTGGGAAGCGGCGCGCTCTTCCTCGGTCATCTGACTGACCTTGAGCCCGTTCTCGCGGAAGATTTCCACCGCACGGGCCATCTCGCCGACTTCGTTGCCGCGGGTGATGAACGGCACTTCGGTTTCGTAATCGCCCTCGGCGACCGCTTTCATGGTCCGCGCCAGCTTCGGCACCGCCGCCATCATCAGGCGGGACATGACATAGCCCAGCACGCCCAGGATCACGAGGCTCACCGCGCCCACGCTCAGCAGCACCCACAGGGTCGACAGAATGCCCGCTTCAAGCCTGGCCTTGTCCGTGCCGGCATAGAGGGCTCCGACCAGCCCGCCATCCTGATCCTGGATGGGCTGATAGGCGGTGTAATAGGTCGTGCCGAGCACGGTGGCTTCGCCGAAATAGGATTTGCCTTCCATCAGGTTCGCATAGGCCGGGTCGGTCTCGTCGAGCACCTGGCCCATCAGGCGTTCGCCCTCCGGCGTCAGCAGCGTGCTGCTCAGCGCGGTAAGCGGCTTGCCGACCTCCTCGGCACCATAGATCGTCACGCTTTCCCCGGTGAGGCGAACCACCGAATCCACCAGGTCGTGATTGACGAACAGGCGCGGCATCGCCCAGGTCTTGACCGAGGCAATGCTGCCATCCTCCGCCCACACCACCTCGGCGCCGGGCAGCTTGCCCCCGATCACCGTGGCTGCCGTGCGCAGGTCGCCTTCCAGCCGCGACATGGCATTGGCCCGTGTCGAGGCGCTGAGATTGACATAGGTCGCCGCCGTCACTGCCGCGATGGACACGATAATGGCGGAAATCACCAAGGTGGCGATCATCGTCGTCAGCTTGATATTGCCCAGGGCGTGCCCAGTGCGCTTCAGCATATCAATTTACCCCGTATCCCCCCGCACGGTTCAGTGAGACCTGTCCGCGCCCGATCAGGGAAAATTATCAGCACAGGCTTAATCGAGCGTTTATCGATTTGTCTGGACAAGTTGCACCGGCCGGACCGACGCAAGATATGACAGATACGAAAAACCCCGCGGCGCCTTGCACCGCGGGGTTTTGTTGTCGTCCCTTTGGAGACTAGAACTCGCTCCAGTCCGGGGCCACGGCGGCATTGCCATGGGTAGCCAGGTTGGCGGAGGCCGCTGTCAGCCGCTGCTGCAGATCGCGCGCGCCACCGGCTGGCCCCGCTCGCTCGATCCGTGCTGTCGCGGTCTCCTGCTGGGCGATGCGGAACACATCGACAATGCGGTCGAGCTCGGTGGCCTGCGCCTCGGTCTGCTCGATCGCTGCATTGGTCTCTTCCACCAGCGCCGCATTGTGCTGGGTCATCTCGTCCATGGTACGGACGGCGGTGGTGACTTCCTCGATGGCAGAGGCCTGTTCGCGGCTGTCATTGGCGATGGATTCGAGCAGCCCATTATTGCCGCGCGCCGCCTCCAGCATGGCCTTGAGCTTGCCGGCCGCGTCGCCCACGAGCTTGGAGCCCGAATTCACTTCCCCGGCCGACTGCTCGATCAGCACCTTGACCTCGCTCGAGGCCTGCGCTGCCGACTGCGCCAGGCGCCGCACTTCCACGGCCACCACGGCAAAGCCCTTGCCGGCATCGCCGGCCCGTGCCGCTTCCACCGATGCGTTCAGCGCCAGCAGGTTGGTCTGGAAGGCGATGTCGTCGATCATGCCGATAATGTTGGAGATCTTGGCGGAAGACTGGGTGATCCGTTCCATTGCCGAGGTTGCGGCATCCATCACCTGCCCGCCTTCTTCGGCGGTGCGCGTCACCTGCGCGGCATTGACGCTGGCATCCTTGGCCCGCTCGGCATTCTTGAGCACGGTCGTCGCCAGTTGTTCCATGGCCGCCGAAGTCTCTTCGATCGTCGCCGCCTGCTTGGTGGTGCGCTCGGAGAGGTCGTTGGCGCCCGAGAGGATTTCTCCCGTCGCGGTCTTGAGGGAACCCGAAGTATGGCGCAACTGGCCCACCACTTCGGTCAGCTTGTCGGCCACTGCATTGATGTCGGACTTGAGCGTGGCGAAGGCGCCTTCATAGTCGCCCTCCATCCGCTCGGTGAGATCGGTATTGGCCATGGCGCCCAGCACATGGCCGATCTCGGTCACGCCGCGATTGAAGGTCGAGACCAGGTTGTTGATGCCGGCCGCCAGCCCGTTGAGTTCCGGATCGGGGAATTCCACCGCGACCTGCCGGGTGAAGTCGCCCGCCACCGCGGCATCGACCACTTCGCCAAAGGCCGACTGCAGCTCGCTCATCATCTTCTGACGATTTTCCTGATCGGCAATGATGCGCGCGGCTTCCGCCTCGGTCATCTGGCTGACCCGCAGCCCATTGGCGCGAAACACTTCCACGGCGCGCGCCATGGCGCCAACTTCGTTACCCTGTTCGGTATAGGGCACCTCGGTTTCGTAGTTGCCCTCGGCAATGGCTTCCATCGAACCGGCCAGCTTGGGAATGGGCTTGGTGATCAGGCGCGACAGCACCAGTCCCACCAGTCCCAGCGCCACGGTCACCGCGCCGCCCACCATCAGGATCAGCCCCAGCACGCCATTGGCCGAAGCCTCGACATTGGCCATGGGCGTACCGACGAAAATGGCGCCCATGACTTCTCCGCTCATCTTTTCGATGGGCTGCAGCGCCGCGAAATAGGTGATGCCGTTGATCGGCAACTGCCCAACGAACGGCTCGGCAGCCAGCACAGCGGCATAGGCGGGGCTGGACGGATCGAGCGTCAGGTCCGCGACCCGCGTGCCATCGGGTGCGGCAATGCTGGTGGTCTTGCCGGCAAGAATCTGCGTCGCCGTATCAAGCACATAAATGCTCGCATCCTGCTTGGTGACGCGCGTCACCGAGTCGATGATTTCGGTATCGTAGAAGGGGGCACGGCCCAGCTCTGGAACGCATCCATCGTCCCCTCTTCAGTCCAGTTCAGGACCGAGCCGGAAATGCGCCGCTCCAGGATCGTGGCGGCAACTGCCAGATTGGTTTCCTGTTGCACCTTGCTGTCGGCCATCGACTGGGCATGCAGGCTCATATAGATCGCGCCCGACACGACGGCGATGGAGCCGATAATGCCGATCAGAACCAGCGCCGCGATGGTCGTGGTCATCTTGATATTGCCGAAAGCAGCAAAGAGCTTGCGCATGGCCTGTTTCCCCCAAGCGTCCCTGCGCGGCGATTCATCGCGCGCCTGTGGACTTACTGATGGGAAAAATTACGGGATAGCCGTTAATCGAAGGTTTTCCAAAAGCGCTCTGGCATCGTTTTCGAAGTCGATTTAGCCGTTCTACTGTCGAATTATGGCGACAGGCACGTTGAACACCCTGCGTTGTGCCTTCCCCATGCACTCAAAACAAAGGGGCGCCCACCGGACGCCCCCGCATGTTTCGCTGATTTCTTGCAGCTAGAACTCGTTCCAGTCCTTGTCGACCGCAGCATTGCCGTGGCTGAGATAAGACCTGGCCGCCGTCTTGAGCTTGTCCTGCAATCCCCGTGCGCCATCGGCAAACGTCCTGGCTGCAGGGGCCGGCTCGGCACGCATCTGGCGCTGGGTCGGGGCCGTCTCGCTGATGGTAAAAATATCCACGATCCGGTCGAGCTCGGTGGCCTGGGCCTCCGTCTGCTCGATGGATGCGTTGATCTCCTCGACCAGCGCCGCATTGTGCTGGGTCATCTCGTCCATGGTGCGAACTGCGGTGTTGACCTCGTCGATCGCCCCGGCCTGTTCGCGGCTGTCCTTGGCGATGCCACTCATCAATTCGTTCGACGACCGCGCCGCCGCCACCATGGCTTCGAGCTTGGTCGCGGCATCGAGCACCAGCCTGGAGCCACCCTTGACCTCGCCGGCCGACTGCTCGATCAGCACCTTGACTTCGCTCGATGCATTGGCGGCCGACTGCGCCAGGCGCCGAACCTCCACCGCCACCACGGCAAAGCCCTTGCCGGCATCGCCCGCCCGCGCCGCTTCCACCGACGCATTGAGCGCCAGCAGGTTGGTCTGGAAGGCGATATCGTCGATCAGCCCGATAATATTGGAAATCTTGCCCGAGGACTGGGTGATGCGCTCCATCGCCTCGGTGGCCTGGTGCATCACCTGCCCGCCCTCTTCGGCCGTACGGGTTACGGTCGAGGCGACGCCGCTGGCCTCCTTGGCGCGCTCGGCATTCTGCATCACGGTCGAGGCCAGTTGCTCCATGGCGGCCGAGGTTTCCTCGATGGTCGCCGCCTGCCTCGTGGTACGCTCGGAAAGATCGTTGGCCCCCGACAGGATTTCCCCCGTCGCGGCTTTCAGGGTACGCGACGTATCCTTGAGCTGACCGACAATGTCGGTGAGTTTTTCGGCCACTGCATTGGTATCGGCCTTGAGCTTGGCGAAAGCACCCTGATAATCGCCTTCCATGCGCTTTGTGAGGTCGGTATCGGCTAGCGAGGCCAGCACCGAGCCGGTTTCGCCCACACCGCGATCCACAGTCGCCACCAGGTTGTTGACCGAGCGAGCCAGCGTATTGAGTTCGTCATCGGGGAATTCGGCATCGACGCGCTTGGTGAAGTCGCCGGCAACGGCGGCATCCACCACTGCGCCAAAGGCTCGTTGCAGGTCCTGCATCATGGCGGCGCGTTCGGCCTGGGTCCGGATGATCTGGGCGGCTTCCGCCTCGGTCATCTGCGCGACCTTGAGCCCGTTCTCGCGGAACACTTCCACCGCGCGCGCCATGGCGCCCAACTCGTCCTTGCCATCGGCGCCACGCACCTCGACATCGAGGTCGCCATCGGCCAGCGCATCCATCGTGTGGGTGAGGCGGCTGATCGGGCGGCTGATGGAGCGCGAGAAGAAATATCCGACCAGCGCCGCGAGCGCGAGCAGCGCACCACCCACCAGCAGGATCATGTTCCGCATATTGTTGACCGGCGCGTAAACCTCGTCCTGCGGCTGCACGGCAGCCACCGCCCAGGTCACGCCATCGACGCTGACCGGGCCGGCCCGCACCACCATGGGCGCGTCGCGATAGTCGGTGCTGGAGCCTTCGCTGGTCTCGCCGGCAAAGGCGCGTTCGATTACATCGGAGGTCAGGGCCGTCTGCAGCACGTCGGGCGCTTCGGTGCGCGGTGACTCCGTGCGCAGCAGCCCGTCCGATCCCACCACGACCACTTCGCCGGTTTCACCCAGCCCCGACAGGGCCGAGACGCGGGCGCTGAGCGCCTCGGTGGAGATGGCGAGTACCATGACGCCGGTATTTTCATCCTTGTCGAAAACCGGCATGGCCATGAAGCTTTCAGCCGTGCCGGTCGGTCCATAGGCCGTATAGTCGACAAAGGCTACCTGGCCATCGGCAAGACCCTTGGCGGCGGCAAAGGCCTGGCCCAGCCCACTGGCGGCTAGGGCCGAGTCGGTAACAACATTAGTTGCGAAATCGGTATTCTTGGCCACCGAATAGACGACATCACCCGCCGCGCTGATCAGCAGCACGTCGGAATAGGCGCGTTCCTGCATCAGCGTGCGGAAGCCGGGATGGTAACGCTTGTGCACCGGGTCATAGCTGGCGCCCTTGGCGCCCACGCTATCGACGGCCGCCCGGTCTTCGGGGTTGGGATTTTCGCTGACATAGGCGGTCTGCAACTGCACGGCAGCCCGCTCCTTCAGCCCCATGCGCAATTCGTCCAGCGCCCGCGTCAGGTTCTTCATGGCCGTCACGGTGTCGGACCGCTGCACGAAGAGCCGCAGATCGACCTCGGCGCTCGAATAATAATCGCTGACCAGCGAAACAGCCGTGCTGAGCGAGGCCTGCATCGACTGGTTGCGCTGGTTCTGCACCGTGCCCAGGCCGATCAGATAACTGGCCAGGCCCACGCCCGCCCCCACAAGCAGGGCCGAGCCGACCAGCACCAGTGGCAATTTCTGGGCGATCTTCAACTGCGGAAACAATTTCATTGGTCTTGATGCTCCTCACGGATCGTCGCGCCTGCTTGGATAGAGCCCCGTTCGGCTCTGGCAGCGACAATCACCCCCAACGTGAATCGATTTCTGCAAACGATATATCCAGGGGATTAACCGCTCCTTACGGACAATCACGACGTCCCGATTTCTCGAAAAGCAGGGCGAAAAGCAGAACGCCCCGACCGTCAGGTCAGGGCGTTCAAAAAAAACACCGCGGATGATTGGCGCGATCAGCTCAGCGCGCCGATGACCGCTTCGATGCGCTTCTTCATGGTGGAAGCATCGAACGGCTTGATGATGTAGTTGTTGACGCCGAAGGAAATCGCTTCCTTGACCTGCTCCTTGTCCGAGCGGCCGGTGGCCATGATGAACGGCATGGCCTGGGTGCGCGGATGCTTGCGGATGACCTTGAGCAGGGTCAGCCCGTCGATATCTTCCATGTTCCAATCGGAAATGATCAGGTCGACATTGCTCTTTTCGAGCTTGCCAAGCGCATCGCGCCCGCTCTTGGCCTCGATGATGTCCTTGAAGCCGAGTTGGGTGAGGATGTACTTGCAGATACCGCGCATGGACTGCTGGTCGTCGACAATGAGGACACTGACAGCGCTCGCTTTAGGCATGATCGTATTTCACCTTCCTGGTGCCAGGGGTTCGGACCCCCGTAATTCACGAAAACACTAGGCAACAAGCGTTACAAATCTCTCAATCCGTCAGTTGGCATTGCGACAGAGCACCCTCAGGCCGCCGACTTGAGCCGCACCAGCGCATTGGCCAGCCGCGCCGCGATCGCTTCGACCGGCGCCTGCTCCACCACCGCGCCTTCCTCGAAGGCGACGCGCGGCATGCCATAGACCAGTGCCGAGGCCTGGCTCTGGCCCACCGTATAGGCCCCGGCATCGCGCATCATCTTGAGCCCGCGTGCGCCGTCGCGGCCCATGCCGGTCAGGATCGCGCCCACCGCCAAAGGACCGACGGTCCTGGCGACCGATTCAAACAGCACATCGACACTGGGGCGATGCCCGCTTTCCGGCTCATCCTGGGTCAGTCTTGCCTTGAGCTGGCCCGAACTGCGTTCCACCCGCAGGTGATAGTCGCCGCGCGCCACATAGGCATGGCCGACCAGCAATGGCATGCGATCCTCCGCCTCCACCACCTTGAGACCGCAGATCTCGTCGAGCCGGGCGGCGAAGCGGTTGGTAAAGCCGGGCGGCATATGCTGGGCGATGACGATGGGCGGGCAATCGACCGGCATATCGGCCAGCACCGCACGGATCGCCTCGACACCGCCGGTCGATGCGCCGATGGCGATGAGCGCGCCGGCCGGTGCAGCCGCGGTCTTGACCGCGATCCTGGGCGCCTCGGCCCGGCCGGCCGAGCGACCGCGCACGTCGGACTTGGCTGCCGCCCTGATCTTGTCGCGCAGATTGGCGCCGAAGGCATCGATGCCCCCTTCGGCTTCCGCGCTCGGCTTGGCCACGAAATCGACCGCACCCAGTTCGAGCGCCAGCAGCGTTTCGCTGGCCCCTTTCTTGGTCAGGGTCGAGACCATGACCACCGGCGTTGGCCGCAGGCGCATCAGCCTGTCGAGAAACTGCAGCCCGTTCATATTGGGCATTTCGATATCGAGCGTCACCACATCGGGGTTGAGCTGCTTGATCTTCTCGCGCGCATCGATCGGATCGGTGGCCGTGGCGACGACATCGATGTCGCCGTCGCGCATCAGCATGCGCGTCAGCACTTCGCGGATCAGCGCCGAATCGTCGACGACCAGGACCTTGATGCTCATGCCGCTTCTCGTTTGCTCAGTTTCTGCCTGGATTGGTAGATTGTCTTGCCGACCAGCCGGAAACCCTCGCCGCCCGAACCGAGATTTTCCGAATGGCCGATATAGAGAAAGGCTTCCGGGGCCAGCAGCTTGCTGAAGCGCCCGAACATTTCGCCCTGCGTCGGCTTGTCGAAATAGATCGCCACATTGCGGCAGAAGATGGCATCGAACGGCCCCTTCATCGGCCAGGGGCCGATAAGGTTGAGCGGCTTGAACGAAATCAGCTCGCGCACCGCGTGGGGAACGCGGATCGTGCCGTCGCCGAGTTTTTCGAAAGGCCGTGCCCGCTCGCCGGAGAGCCCGTTCAACTCGTTTTCCGAATAGATGCCGCGCGCCGCCTTGGCGATCACGGCCGTATCGATATCGGTCGCCAGGATCTTGAAATCCCAGCGCTTGAGATCGGGGAACGCCGCCAGCAGGTCCATGCCGACAGTATAGGGTTCCTGACCCGTCGAGCAGCCGGCCGACCAGATGCGCAGGCGGCTGCCTCGCGGCCTTTCGGCCATCAGCGCCCCGATATGGGATCGCAGATGTTCGAAATGGTGGTCTTCCCGATAGAAGCGGGTGAGGTTGGTGGTGAGCGCGTTGACGAAATCCTGCCCGTCCTGGGCGGTGCCCTGGCGCTCGAGATAATCGAGATAGGCATCGAAGCCCGGCAGGCCCAGCGCCCGCACGATCTTGGATAGCCGCGAGATCACCAAAGTCCTCTTGGCGTCGCTCAACGAGATACCGGCGACGGAATAGACCCGATTCTTGACCCGCGAAAACTCGCGGTCGCTGAGGGAGATTTCTCCCTGTTCCATACGGCTTACCCCAACTGCCTTGTGGTCCGGAGGTGTCGGGTCAGGCGCGCGCCCGTCGGGCCGGTTGTGCCTGATCGGGCTCCCCTGCTTCGCCGAACGACGCCATCCGCCCGGTGAGGCGCTGCAGCGCCGCGTCACCCTCGTCCAGTGTCGCCACGATCGTATCGGTTTCATTGCTTAGATTGCGTAAATGCGTATCGAGCCCGGCGATCATTTTTTGCAGGGCCTGCGCCTCGTTCACGCCGGTCTCCGACTGGGCCCGGCCGCGCTTGACCACGTCGCGGATATCGCGGGCCGAACGGTTGGTCAGTTGCGCAAGCTGGCGCACCTCGTCTGCCACCACGGCAAAGCCCGCCCCCTTCTCACCCGCCCGCGCCGCCTCGACCGCGGCATTGAGCGCCAGCAGGTTGGTGCGGAAGGAGACATCCTCGATGGCCTGCACCATCTTGTCGATTTCCTGCGTCATCTGGTCGATTTCGCCCACCAGCGCCTGCGTGCGCCGCGCCGCCAGATCGGCCGCGCCCACCAGGTCCTGTGCCTCGCGACCGATGGCGAGCGCCTGCCGCAGCCCCGCGCTGCCGGTGGCCAGGGCTTGACCCATGGCGCCGGCATCGTCGCGGCTCCCGGCGGTCAGCGAACCATAATGGGCGGCCCGCTGCTCGAAGCCATCGACCAGGCGGCCCACCGCCGCCAGCCGATCCTCGAGTTCGGTCCGCAGGCCGCGTTCCTCCTCGAACTGCTCCACTATCGCTGCGATGAAATCATGCAGCCGCATGGCCAGCGACCCGAGAGGACCGTCGAGGGCATCGGGCAGTTCGCTGCTACCCGCGGCCACGCCTTCCAATTGCAATAGTCCTGCATCGAGCGATGCCAGCCCCGTATTGAGCGCGGCGAGCGTCGGATGGGCCAGGGCGGCCCTGGTCTCGAAGCGGAACCCGGTCTGGCCGCTGGCCAGCGCTCCGGCAAAGGCATCGAGGTCGTCATCCTCGATATAGCTGCCCGCCGGCACCAGTTCGAGCAGGTAACGTCCTGCCGCAATTGAGCGCCGCCTGACGGTAAAGCGGCCTCCGCCCAGCATGACCATGGCTTCCTCGGCCACGCCGCCGCCGGCATCGAGATAGCCCGCGCCGAACAGGGCATCGAGTGTTGCCCCTTCGCCGGCATCCTTGGCCAGCGCCGTGATCCCCATGCTGGCCGCCAGGATCAGGCCCTTGTCGTCCACCACCACAGCGGGTTGCTGCAGGGCGGCAATGGCGCTCTTGAAATGGTGGGCCTTTTCGAGTCGCTTGCCCAGCCGCGCCACAACCCCGGCAATGGTGAGGGTCTCGTCGTGCCGTTCGCACAATCCCGCCGCCAGCGCCACCGAGGCCAACGTAGCCCGATCCCGCCGATCGTAATGGGTGGCGATGAACAAGGTGCCCGCCAGCGCCACCAGCAACAGGCCGACGACGCTGCCCTGCCCCGCCGGGCCAGTGCCGAGCGTGGCCGTGACGATCCCGGCCAGCGCCACGACGCCCAGCCACAGACTGGCAATGATGAGCGCTAGCCGCAGATTGGGCATGATACGCAAATCAGCGAGAAGGGGTCCAACATGGCCGGACTCTATGTCGGCAATGGTTAATCAAATCTATAAAGTCTTGCCGTTGAGTAAGACTTTAATAAGCCTGATTGCGACAATCTGAAGATTTGTCCTGCTTCGGGACAGCAGCAAATGCAAAGAGCTGACCTCCGGCCCATCGACCGGCCGGATCAGCATCGCTAGAACAGTTCGATATCGTCCACCGGCGCCGGCAGTATGATACGGCGCCTGGCGATCGCGGCTTCTTCGCGCGCCACGTTATCGCCGATCTCGCTATCGAGGCGCTTGACGAAAGCCCGGCCGGAATGCGGCTTGAACAACACGCGCCTTGCATAGGTGCCGCCCAGGTCTTCGCTGGTGGCGATATAGCCTTCATCGAGCAGAAACTGCCGCACGAACTCGATATTCTTGCGCCCGACATCGTCCAGCGCCGAATTGATCTTGCCGCCGCCGAACACCTTGATCTCAAGATTGGCCTTCTTGCCGGTGCCCCGGGTCAGCACCTTGTTGATGAGCTGTTCCATGGCGAAGGCGCCATAGCGGGCCGAGGCGCCATAGCGGTCCCTGGCGGAGCCCGATTGCTCGGCGAGCAGGAAGTGGTTCATGCCGCCCACATGGACGACCCGATCGCGTACGCAGGCCGAAATGCAGGACCCCAGAACGGTGGAATAGGTGAGATCGGCCGCATCGGAAACATGGCAATCGCCCTGGTGCACGGTCGTAACCACCCCACGATCGAATTCGGGTGGTAAAGAGTTCGGCAATGCCATTTGTCGTCTTGCAACCCCAAAACCAGTGGTTCGGATCGTAGCGGAAAACTCGTTAGCCAATTGCTAACCACGCCGATGGAGCGATGCCACACCGGCAAATTCGGCAAGAAGAGCTTTAGAAATAATCCTATAGGTTGCCTTGAACGGGGCTAGGATCTGACCTTTATGTCACTGCAGAAACTCGCGAGAGAACTCGATGAGACAGCACGCCAGACGGCGTCGATGCTAGAAGGCATCACTGAAGCGCTCGACCTCCTCGCCGATAACAGACTGAGCAAGGACGCCTCGGTCCAGCAAGCCGTCCAGATGATCGTCACCGCCCTGCAGGGTCAGGATCGTATCGAACAACGCTGCCACAACATGGCCCTGGCCGTCCGCCAGTTCGCCCTTCTGCCCGCCAATGCCCCGGATAGCGTCTATGACGAGATCTGGGCCAGCCTCACCCTCGACGAATTGCGCGTGCCTGCCCTGTCCGGCATCGCCGCCCACCAGAGCCACGGCGACGCCGAGCTGTTCTAGGCCCTTCAGAATATCCGGATGAAGACAGGCGCCAGGGGCGCCTTTTTTGTGCCTGGAGCAGATGCCGGAAATAGAAAAGGGCGCCTCGCGGCGCCCTTTTCTATTTCCAATTCTGCAGGCCGGTTCTAGCCGTCCATCTTGGCGCCTGACACCACGGCATGCAGGTCGATCAGCCCGACCATGCGGCTCTCATGGGTCACGATGCCGTTGAGCAGCTCGGTGTCGATCGAATTGCCTTCCGGCACGTTGTGAATGTCGTCGCGGCTGACCGTCAGGATATCGCTGACCGCATCGACCAGGATGCCGACCCATTTGTCGCCGACGCTCATCACCACCACGACATGGTTCTTGGTGGGCGAGGTCTGGCCGTCGCCGAAGCGGGCGCGCAGGTCGAAGATCGGCACGATCGTACCGCGCAGGTTGATCACGCCACGCACGAATTCGCGCGTATTGGGCAGCGGGGTCGCGCCGTTCCAGGCGCGGATCTCGCGCACCGTGGTGATCTCCACGCCATAGGTCTGCTCACCGATCGAAAACGCGATGAGCTGGAGCGAGTTCTGCCCGGCAACGCCGGCCTTCTCCCCCATATCGTCACGCAAACCGAGCGCTTCCATTTCTGTTGCCTTTCTGCCGCCGGTTCTGGACGGCTACGCTTTTACTGGCAGCCCTCAGGCTGCATTCTTGTGCACAATAGTGGTCTTGAGGCCCTGCACGTCCACGATCAGCGCGACATTGCCGTCGCCCAGGATCGTGCCGCCGGCAATGCCGTCCACGCGCTCGAAATTCTCTTCCAGCGATTTGATCACCACCTGCTGCTGGCCGATGATGTCGTCGACGATGAGCGCTACCTTGGCCGAGCCCTCGGCTTCGCACAACACCACGAACCGGTTTTCCGGATCGGTCTCGGTCTGCATTTCGAAGCGCCTGGCCAGGTCGATGACCTGCACATATTCGCCCCGCACCTGCAGCACCTGGCCGCCCGATGGCACCCGCTCGAAGCTGGCGCGCGAGCACTGGATGGTTTCGACGATCGAGGAGAGCGGCACCACATAGGGCGACTCGCCGACCTTGACCAGCATGACGTCGAGCACGGCCAGCGTCAGCGGCAGGCGCAGCGTCATCCGGCAACCCTTGCCCGTCCATGAGCGGACATGCACCGAGCCGCCGATCTTCTTGATGTTGGAGAGTACCACATCCATGCCGACGCCGCGGCCGGAAATGTCGCTCAGCGCCTCGGCCGTCGAGAAGCCAGGGGCAAAGATCAGTTGATCGATCTGCTCGTCAGTGGGATTCACATCCGGCGCAACCACACCCTTGTCGCGCGCCAGTTGCAGCACCTTCTCCCGGTTGATGCCGCCGCCATCGTCCTCGACGATGATGAGGATATTGCCGCCCGCCTGCTCGGCCGAAAGCCGGATCGTGCCCGTCTCCTGCTTGCCGCGCCCGAGGCGCTTGTCAGGGGTCTCGATGCCATGATCGGCCGAGTTGCGGATCATATGCGTCAGGGGATCGCTGAGCTGCTCGATCACCGTCTTGTCGATTTCGGTATTCTCGCCGATGGTCTCGAGCTTGATCTTCTTGCCCGTCTTGCTCGCCAGCTCGCGCACCAGGCGCGGCATGCGCGAAAAACACCGATTTGACCGGCTGGGCGCGGATCGCCATCACCGAATCCTGCAACCCGCGCGTCGTCTGCGCCAGCACTTCGAGGCCGCGCACCAGCTCGGTATAGCGGGCCCGCAGCGTCTCATCCATCTGCTGGGTCAGCATGGACTGGGTGATGACCAGTTCGCCCACCATGTTGACCACGCGGTCCACCTTGTCGAGATCGACGCGGATCGACTGCACGCCCACGCTGCGATTGCCGCCGCTTTCTTCGCCCTCGCCGGAGGGCGCCGCAGCGCGCAGCGGGGTCACCGCAGCAACAGGCGCCGGCGGCTTGGCGACGGGGCTGGGCTGGATGGTCTCGGCCAGTTCGGCAAAGCTGAGCGTCGGCGGCTCTTCGAAACTGTCCTGTGCGGAGACGGGCGCGGGTTCCGGTTCGGGGGCAAACTGGGTTTCGGCCGCAACATCGGCATCGGCGGTGAAATCGAGCAGGCTGGCCACTTCATCGTCGGCCAGCGCCAGAAGGTCGGCCGGATCAGGCTCATCGCTCGCCGCCGGTGCCGGCTCGGGCATCACGGGCACAGGCGCAGGTGACACCTCGAACGTAGTCGCATCGCTGCCAAGCTGCGCCACCGCAATATCGCAATCGCCCTCGACGAATTCGAAGACCTCGCGGATCATCGCTTCGGTCAGCGAGGGGGAAATCATGGTGATCTCCCAGGAGCAATAGACCGCAAAGGGCTCGAAATCGCTCAGCGGCGGAATCTCTTCCAGCACGGGGCGCACATGCATCTCGCCCAGGGCCGCCAGTTCGCGGAACAGCAGCAGCGGATCGTTGGCGCGGGCATAGAGCGCCCGGTGCGGCGTGAAGCGCACTTCCCAATGGCCCGGCTCGATCTGCATCGGCGCGGCCTCGAAGGCGTCATCGGCCAGCGCTTCCCCTTCTGCCGCGACAGCAGGCGCCTCGGGCGCATCGAGATTGACCATGACCGGAGTGAAGTCGATGTCGAATTCATCGAGCGGTTCGCCGTCTTCGTCACCGGGGGCGGCATCGCCGCGCGCCAGCGCATCGAAGCGCCCCCTTCTCGTCCATGCCGTAATCGGCGGGCAGGGCCTCGCCGGTCTGGGCCGCCTTGACGTGGTCGGCCACAATATCATTGGCGCGGATGCACAGCGCCACCACGTCATCGCTCATCTCGATGCGGCCATCGCGCACATAGTCGAGCAGCGTTTCATAGGCATGGGCAAAGCCCACCAGCGCCGAAAAACCGAAGGCACCGGCGCCGCCCTTGATCGAATGGATGGCGCGGAACACCGCGTTGAGGCGGTCGGCATCGCGCTCACCGGCTTCGATCGCGGCGAATTGCTCCTCGAGCTCGGTCAGCAGCTCGGAGCATTCATCGAAATAGGTGGCTTTGAAATCGTCCAGATCGCTCATGCGAACGCCCAACCCTTCTGGGTTCTTATGACTGCTTAGTGAACCACGCGGTGGATGACCGAGATGAGCTTTTCGGGATCGAAGGGCTTGACGATCCAGCCGGTGCCACCGGCCGCCTTGCCCTGGTCGCGCTTGTCCTGGCTGGTTTCGGTGGTGAGGATCAGGATGGGCAGGCTCTGGTGAATGCCGGTGGCCCGCACATTCTTGATGAACTCGATGCCGTCCATGACGGGCATGTTGATATCGGTGATGACCACGTCGACCGTTTCGGTCTTGAGGACATCGAGCCCCTGCTTGCCGTCTTCGGCCTGCAGCACCTCGAACCCGGCATTGCTGAGCGTGTGGTGCAGCATGGCGAGGATCGTCCTCGAATCGTCCACCGTGAGAACCCGCAAAGTCGTCATCCTCTCATCATCCCTGAAAACTGGGCGTCCAGCCCCAGTCGCGCTATAGCGGCCGTCAATGCGGCGCTCGGCTGCTCGATAGCGAAGTCAAAATGGTTTCTCCGGGCGGTCTCGGCGGCGCTGATGAGCATGAACAGCGCATTGGTCGATACCCGTTCGACGGCATCGGCCGTGACCGTGACCGGCCCCTCCTCGATCGCATCGATCAGGCCGTCGCGAATGCCGTCCAGCGCATCAAGGTCGATGACCGCTGGCAAAGCGACGGATTTCTTGGCCTTGCTGACCATGGCGAGTGATGCCCCCGGAGTTCTCTCCAATGAGCAGTTTCCATGGGAACGGTTTAAGAAGTGCTAACCTTGATGCCGATCGGGCGGCTGCGGGGGCGGTCGGGGCCCTCTTTGCGGCCTGCGGTGCCTTTTCCCTTGCCGCGGGCAATGGGAGGGGAGTAACCAAGCACGCCACTTCATATCTGGACCTACCATGACC
>NZ_JANQAJ010000011.1 GCF_024707105.1 Devosia ginsengisoli
AACTCGTCAATGGCGGCACGGTGACCGTGGCCGTGGTGGGCGAGGGGGCCGAAGCCAAGCTGGAGCTGGTGGCCGTGCCGCCGCGCCCGGCCAAGCCCAAGGCTCTGCCGAAGCCGAAGAAGCCCAAGGCAACGGCCGACAAGAACTGAAGCAAAAGGCCCGGAGCGATCCGGGCCTTTTTTTGTCGGTGAGAAAGATGGCTTTACTGCCAGCTTGCCGAGGTCAGGTCGGATTGCAGATAGCCGGCCAGCAGCCTGCTCAGTGCGATCAGTGAAGCCATGTGGGTGCGTTCCCAGCCGTGGGAGCTGTCGAGGGAGAAGCAGACGAGGCCGACGCGGATGTCCCAGCCGGCTTCGACGGCAGCGGCGCTGTCGGAGCGATAATGACGGAAGGTGTCGCGTTCACACTCGATGCCTTCGCGTTGACAGACTGTTAGCATTGACCTTGTCATTTGCGCATCAAACGGGCCTTGGCGATCACGCATGGCGATCGTTACCGCATCGTCGCGCGAGGCCTGGTTCGGCGCCGTGACGGCATTGTCGATGGCGAGCAGTTCCTCGACCTCGGGACCGAAGCCATGCGTGCCGCCGATGCCGACCTCCTCGGCGATGGTGAACATGGCCTGGAACGGCACGGCGACCTGTACCTGACCTTCGGCGACGGCTTTGAGAACGGCGAGCAGCGCGGCGCAGCCGGCCTTGTCATCGAGATGGCGGGAGACGATGAAACCGTCCACCACTTCTGGCTGGGCGTCCACCGCGACCATGTCGCCGACATTGAAGCCGGCGGCGATCAGGGCAGCGCGGTCGGGGAGAATGGCGTCGACGCGGATTTCGAGATTGTCCCAGTCGGCAGGCTGGGTATCGACCTCGGTGTTGAAGCGGTGGCCGGAGGCCTTGAGCGGCAGGATGGTGCCACGATATTCGGCAGTGTCGGTGAAGATGGTGACGCGGGCGCCTTCGGCGAAGCGGGCGGCCCAGGTGCCGGTATTGCGCAAAGCAAGACGGCCATTGGGCTTGAGTTCGGTGACCATGGCGCCGAGCGTATCGAGATGGGCAGCCAGGGCGCGCTTGGGTGCGCCGCCGCCGACTTCGACATAGAGCACGCCGCGCCTGGTGTATTTGGGTGCGTAGCCGAGGTCGCGCAGCCAGCTATCCACCAGGGCTACGGCACGGCCGGTCATGCCGACAGGGCTCGGGGTGTTGACCAGTTGCAGCAGGCGGTCGAGGAGATAGTCCTGGTCGATCATGCGGTGCGGCGCTTTCTGGCGGGTGCCGGAGCGGCTTCCTCACTGAGGAAGCGATCCGCCAACCTAGCCTGGAGGCCCAGCATGTGCTTTTCGGCTTCGCTCATATGGGCGGCGAGGATAGCCGCTGCGGCAGCGGGGTCACGCTTCCGCATGGCGGCGATGAGGTCGCGCTGATGCCGGATGCCGCTGGCGCGGGAAACCGGCTCGGGCTGGACATAGATGTCCTGCGCGATGGTGAGTTCCTTGAGCAGGCGCTGCAGGAACCGGCAGGTGAAGGCGAGGATGGGGTTGTCGGAATATTCTGCGACGACGCCATGGAAATCCAGCTCGGCCATGCGCTGGTTCCAGCGCTCGGTCGCATCGGCCGGCTCGTGGTCGTAGATCCGGATGATGGCTTCGAGGCGTTTGAGGCCGGCCTCGTCGATATGCGGGGTGGCGCTGGCTGCCAGTTGCGGCTCCAGCACCTTGCGCATCTCGTAGATATTGGCGATCGAGAGGTTCTTGGCGAAGAGGAAATTGGACAGCAGGCTCATGGCCCGGCCTTCTGACATGCGTTCGATGAAGGCGCCGCCGCCCGGGCCGGTGCGCACGGAAATCAGCCCCTGCACTTCGAGCGCCTTGAGCGCCTCGCGCACGGTGCCCTTGCTGGCGGCGAACTGGGCGATCAGCTCGCGCTCCTGCGGCAGGCGATCGCCGGGCCCAAGGCCATGCTCGACGATCATGCGCTTGATGGCATCGACGATTTCATCGGTGCGCTTGCGGCGCGGACGTCCGGCGCCGGCGGGTGGGTCGATGGGGTCATGCAGGCTCATATCGCGCTGTCCGATGCGGTGAGGCGCGGCGCGCTGGCAATGAGCGACCGCGTATAGTCATGCTGCGGGTCGACGAAAAGCTGGGCTGCCGGGCCGCTTTCCACCACTTCCCCGAGATACATGACGGCGACGCGATCGGAAATCGATTCGACCACGGCCAGATCGTGGCTGATGAAGAGATAGGACAGGCCAAGATCGTCGCGGAGCTGTTGCAGCAGCAACAGGACCTGCGCCTGCACGGAGACGTCGAGGGCGCTGACCGGCTCATCGAGCACGAGAATGCGGGCCTCGGCAGCCAGCGCCCGGGCAATGGCGATACGCTGGGCCTGGCCGCCGGAAAATTCGTGCGGATAGCGGTCGAGCGTATCGGCGGGCATCTGCACGGCATCGACCAGTTCGCGCTTGCGGGCACTGCGTTTGGCGCTGTCGTAACGGCACAGCAGGCGCAGCGGCACGTCGAGAATATCGCCGATGGTCTTGCGTGGATTGAGCGAAGCGACCGGGTCCTGAAACACATATTGTATGGTGCGGCCGAAAGCACGGGAGCCGGACGAGGCCAGTTCGGCCCATGGCTTGCCGTCGATGAGCATGGTGCCCGCTGTCGGGCGTTCGAGGCCGACCAGCATGCGGGCCAGCGTGGATTTGCCCGAGCCACTTTCACCGACAATGCCCAGCGTTTCGCCGCGCTTGAGATCAAGGGAAATGCTGCGGACCGCCTGGACCTGGTTGGCCTCGCGGCCGAAAAGGCTGCGGCCACCACCGAAGGTCTTGACCAGGTCGCGGATTTCAACGGCGTTGTCGCTCATGGGCGTGCCTCCGCGAAGAGCGGGCGGACGCGGTCGAGGAAGCCATGGCCTTCGCCCAGCTCCGGCACACAGGCGATGAGACGTTTGGTATAGTCGTGCTGCGGATCGCGCAGGATGGCGCGGGTGTCGCCCTGTTCGACGATCTCGCCATTCTTCATCACGGCGACGCGGTCGCAGACCTGGGCGACGACGCCGAAATCGTGCGTGATGAGCAGAAGGGCGAGGCCGCGCTCGCGGCGGAGCTGTTGCAGCAGCTCGAGAATGCGGGCCTGAACCGTGACATCGAGGGCCGTAGTGGGTTCGTCGGCGATGATGATATCGGGGTCGTTGGCGAGGGCCATGGCAATGCCGATGCGCTGGCGTTGGCCGCCGGACAGTTCGTGCGGATAGGCCGATGCGCGGCTCGCGGCATCGCGGATGCCCACCGTCTCCATGAGGGCAACGGCGCGAGAATGGGCGGCCTGCCTGCCGATCGGGTCATGCGCCAGAATGGCTTCGGCGATCTGTTCGCCCACCGTAAAGAGCGGGTGCAACGTGGTCAGCGGGTCCTGGAAGACATAGGCGACGCGGGCACCGCGCAAGCCGATCAGTTCCTGCTCGCGCAGGGACAGCACGTCCTTGCCCTCGATATAGACGGCGCCATCGGTGATGACGCCCGGTGGCGAGGCGACGAGCCCCATGAGCGACAGGGCGGTGACGGACTTTCCGGAGCCGCTTTCCCCGATCAGACCAAGGCATTCGCCCTTGCCGAGGCGGAAGCTGACGTCACGAATCGCCGGGGTGATGGCATCGCCGGTGTCGAAGCCAGTCGAGAGGTTTTCGACCACCAGAGCCGGCGCATCGGGCAGGGTCGGGGCGGGCCTGGTCTTGCGGGCAATGCGGGTAACCGGCATGGGGCGGTCGAGCGCACCGGAGCGCAGGCGCGGGTCGAGCACGTCGCGGATGCCGTCGCCGAGCAGGTTGATGCTCATGACCAGGATGAAGATCATGATGCCGGGCACGATGGAGGCATGCGGGGCGGTGAAGAGCTGGGCGCGGGCCTGGCCGAGCATGGAGCCAAGATCGGATGTCGGCGGCTGGGCGCCGAGACCGAGGAAGGAGAGGCCGGCGGTTTCGAGGATCATCCAACCCACTGTCGTGGACATGGTGATGACGATGACCGGCAGCACATTGGGCAGCACCTCGGTGAAGAGGACAGCGGCGTGGCCCTTGCCGGAAAGGCGTGCGGCATCGACGAATTCGCGATTGCGGATCGAGACGGTGACGCCCCTGATATTGCGGGCGAAGAACGGAATATTGACGATGGCGATGGCGTAGAGCGCGTTGAGCAGGCCTGGGCCGAGTGCCGCGACGATGGCAATGGCCAGCAGGATATAGGGGAAGGCCATCAGCATATCGACGAAGCGCATCAGTACGCTGTCGGTGGCACCGCGGGCATAGCCGGCGACGAGGCCGATCAGCGAGCCGAAGAGCGCCGCGAGGGCGGTGGCGCTGATGCCGACAAGCAGCGAGACCTGGGTGCCCCAGATGAGGCGCGAGAGGATGTCGCGGCCGAGATGATCGGTGCCGAACAGGTGGCCGGCGCTGAATGGCGGCAGCAGGCGATTGGGCTGGTCGGTGATATCAGGGTTGGGCAAGGGCAGGACGGGCGCCAGCAATGCCACGATCACGATGAAGCCGAAGAGGAACAGGCCCGCCGCGGCTAGGCGGTTTGCCATCAGCAATTGCCAGTTGCTGCGGCGCTTGCGGGCAGGGGGCGGGGTGGTGGCTGCCATGTTGGTCATGCCTTGAGCCTCGGGTCGAGCATGGCCTGGGCGACATCGGCCAGAAGGTTGACGAGCACATAGACGGTGGCGGCGATGAGCACGCCGCCCTGCACCAGCAGCAGGTCGCGCGTGGAAACGGCTTTCACCAGCATCTGCCCCAGGCCCGGCCACTGGAACACGGTTTCGATATAGACGGCGCCGCCGAGCACGAAGCCGGCCTGGATGCCCAGCACCGGAATGATCGAGACCAATGCGGCGCGGAAAGCATGGCGGTAGATGACCGTGTTTTCGGAAAGGCCCTTGGCGCGGGCGGTGCGGATGAAATCCTGCCGTAGCACTTCGAGCATGGCGGCGCGGGTGAGGCGGGCGACGACGCCGGTGGCGACGATGGCCAGGGTCGCGGCGGGCAGGATCAGGTGGCGGAGGAGATCGGGCAGGTCGCCGCCGCCATAGACGGCATACATGCCCGAGGCGGGCAGCATTTTCCACTGCACGGCAAAGAACAGGATGAAGACCAGGCCAAGGAAGAAAGCCGGCATGGAAATGCCGATCAGCACGAAGAAGGTGACGATGCGGTCGGTCCAGCCGAACTGGCGCACGGCCGAGACGATGCCGGCGAGAATGCCGAGGACGGAGCAGATGACGAGCGACGCGCCGGCGAGGATCAGCGTGGCGCCGAAGCGTTCGAGAACTTCATCGAGCACGGGGCGGTTGAGAATGTAGGAGCGGCCGAAATCGCCCTGCAGCAGATTGCCGATCCAGATGACATATTGCTCGGGCCAGGAGCGATCGAGGCCGAGGGCGCGATTGATGCGGGCGACATTGTCGGGCGTGGCATAGGAGCCGAGCAGCGCCTGCGCCGGATCGCCGGGGATCAGCTTCATCACCAGGAAGACGATGATGGAGAGGCCGAGGATGACGGGAATCGCGGCGAGGAGGCGCTTGCCGATATAGGCGGGCATTTCTTGGTCCTCCTTTTCGCAATCAGTCGGCACCCTCCTCTCATGGAGGAGAAGTCAGGAGCCGGTCACCCTCTCCCCTTGTGGGGTGAGGGGGCTGCGCTATCCCATGCTTCAATGCTGGCGGATAGCTCCGCAGCCCCCTCATCCCCTTCGGGCACCTTCTCCCACGAGGGGAGAAGGGAAGCGCCCAGACGTCCGAGGTAAACCCTCTCCCCAAAGGAGGAGGGCAGGCAAGGGCAACCTACTGCTTGGTCACGTCGCGCAGCACCAGGCTGAAGTCGGGCTGCAGTTCGAAATCGCCCACGGCGCTGGTGACGACGGCGTTCTGCTTCCAGTTCGCCACAAACAGCCATGGCGCGTCTTCATGCGTGATGGCCTGGATCTGCTTGTAGAGGGCGCCGCGCTCGGCCGGATCGGTGGAAAGGCGGGCCTGGTCGAGCAATTCGTCCACTTCCGGATTGGAATAATAGGACGAGTTGAAGCCGCCTTCGGCTGGCCATGCGGCCGTGCGCAGGGTGAGGAAGGGCAGGGTGTCGGGATCGGACGTCATCCACGCCATCTCGGCCATGTCGCCCTTGCCTTCGAGGCCGGGATTCACTTCCGACAGGAAGGTGTTCCACTCATAGGTCTTGATCTCGACCTTGAGGCCGACAGCCGCCAGATCGGCCTGGATGGCGGTACCCATCGGCACTGGATCGAGCATGCCCGAGCCGCCTTCGGTGACGAGGAAGGTGAGCGAAGCGCCCTCGGCGCCGGCCTCGGCAAGGAGTTCCTTGGCCTTTTCCGGGTCATAGGGATAGGGCGTCACATCCTCGTTATAGGCCCAGTTGAAGGCCGGCGGGATCGGGCCGGCGGAAACGTCTGCGGTTCCCTGGAGCACATCGTTGACAAGGCTTTCCTTGTTGACGGCGTAATTCACCGCCTGGCGCACGCGCACATCGGCGAAGGGGCCGTCCTTGGCGTTGAGCATGACGTACCAGACATGCGGACCGACGGCCTCGACGACCTGGTAATTGGCGTCGTCGCGGAACTGGGCGACGTTGTCTGGCGGGGTTTCGAGCAGCACGTCGATGCCGCCGGACAGCATTTCGGCGACGCGGGTATTGGCGTCGGTGATCGGGCGGAAAATGACCGCTTCGAGCGCGGGCGCGCCATCCCAATAGTCATCGTTGCGCGAGGCGACGACGCTGGTATTGGACTGCCATTCCTCGAACTTGAACGGGCCGGTGCCGACCGGATGGCGGCCGTAATCGGCGCCATATTGCTCGACCGCTGCTGGAGAGACGATCAGGCCGGTGGGCGAGGCCAGGTTCGACATGAACGGCGCGAAAGGCTCGTTGAGCGTGAACTTGACCGTGAGGTCATCCACTACGTCGACGCTTTCGACCGACGAGAAGAAGAAGGCGAGCGGGAAGGGGCCGGTCGAGGCGAAGGGGTGGTTTTCGTCCAGCATGCGGTCGAAATTGAACTTCACCGCCTCGGCATTGAACGGGGTGCCGTCGTGGAAGGTGACGCCTTCGCGCAGGTTGAACGTATATTCGAGGCCATCTTCGGAAATGGTCCAGTCGGTGGCGAGGGCCGGCTCGATTTCCAGCGTGCCGGGCGTGTTGCGCACGAGGCCGTCATAGATGTTGACGGCGATGCGGAAATCATTGGCGGCGGTCGAGATATGCGGGTCGAGCGATGCCGGTTCGGCGATCTGGCCGACGACGAGAATATTGGGGGGCGTCTGCGCCATGGCGGGCGAGACGAGAGCCAGAGCGGTCGCGGCCAGCAGCAACGGCGCGATGCTTTTCCATTTGCGGGTCATTGAATCCTCCTTGCGTTCCCTCGCCCTTGCCTCGCGGTGGGGACCGTGGGAGAAGAGCATGGATAATTTATCATCATAAATTGCGCATCTGTCAATTTATGATGATAAATGCCGTGTAGAGGATTGTGCATGACCTTTTCCATCGTCGCCCGCGACCCCATAACCGGTGCCTTTGGCGTTGCCACGGCGACGGCGGGGCCGATGGTGGGGGCTCTGGTCCCCCATACACGACGCGGCTTCGGGGCGGCGGCGACCCAGGCCATGACCAATCCCTATCTGGCCATCGACACGCTGGCCTTGCTCGACGGCCAGCCGGCCGAGGCCGCCTTGCGCGCTGCGCTGGCCAGGGATGCCGAAGCGGAGCGCCGCCAGATCATCGTGGTCGACCGTGCCGGCCGGGTGGATGGCTGGACTGGGAGCGAGTGCGTGCCCTATGCCGGGCATTTGACCGGTGACGGCGTGGCGGTTGCGGGGAACATGCTGACCGGTCCCGACGTGCTCAAGGACATGTTGGCCAGTTACCGGCAGAGTCTGGAAAGTAGTGGCTTTGCCTCCAGCCTGCTGCAGGCTCTCATCGCGGGCGCCGCTGCCGGCGGTGACAGCCGTGGTATCGGCTCCGCCGCCCTGCGCGTTCATGGCGACCAGGCTTTTGCCGATATCGACCTGCGGGTGGATTTTTCCGAGGACCCCATGGCCGCTATCGAGTCTCTGTTCGAGCAGGCTGTCTCGGGGTCGTACGCTGATTTTTTTGCGACCGTGCCGCGTCGGCGCGGCTAGCCGAGTGGTTTGAGCCGTCGGTCCTTCGCGGATCAGCTCTCAACCGCGTTGCGCATTCGAAACGTGCGACCCCACAGCTTCCTCTGATCCTGCGGTATCCACCGCTTGTGCAATCGCGCCTGTCCGCGCCAGGTTGACGTCGTCTTTCGATCTGATATATCAACGCATATCAAAAAGGGAGGAGCCTGAGATGAAGTCTGTGAATCTGTTTGGCGCCGGTATCGTGCTGGCTGTGAGTCTGGCTGCGCTGATGCCGGCGATGGCCCAGGAATGGCCGGATCGGCCGATCACGCTGATCGCGCCCGCCGGTGCCGGTGGTGGCACCGATGCGACCGCCCGTCTGTTGGCGCTGGGGCTTGAGCAGCAGCTCGGCCAGCCCGTCAATGTCGTTAATCAGGGCCAGGGCGGCGGTGTCGTCGGCTTTACCTCGATCACGACGGCCGAGCCGGATGGCTACACGCTCGGCGTGATCTACAATTTCGCCCATTACAGCCCGATGGGGCAGGGCGACTTCGACGCCGCCGACATGACGCCGATCGGTCAGTTCAACTTCGATCCGGCCGGCTTCCACGTCCGTACGGAGTCCGAATGGGCCAACATCACCGAGGCACTCGATGCCATCAAGGCCGATCCGGGCGCCTATGATATCGCTTGCGGTGGCGGCTGCGGCGGGTCCTGGCCGCTGGCCTTCGCCTCGCTGCTCGATGCCTATGACGTTGATCTCTCGCAGGTGCGGATGATTTCCGGCCAGGGCGCCGCAGCGGCTCTGCAGGAAATGGTGGCCGGTGGCTTCGACGTGGTGCCGAGCTCGGTGCCCGAAGCCGGCTCGCTGATCGAATCCGGCCTGGTGCGCGGTCTTGCCGTGTTCGGTTCGGAACGGCTCGAAGCCTTCCCCGACATCCCCACCCTCGAGGAAGAAACCGGCATGGTGCTCGAACTCGGCGCATGGCGTGGCCTGGTCGGCCCGGCCGGGCTGCCGGAGGAGGTGACGGCCAAGCTCGCGGCGGCGCTCGAGGCGGTTTACAATGATCCCGAGTTCCAGAGCGCCATGACCGATCGCGGCTTCGGCCTCCGCTGGCGCGATGCCGCCGACTTCGGCACCTTCATGGCCGAGGAAGAAACCAGCGTCCGTGAACTGGTTCGCGTTCTGGGTCTATAACGCAGCCTGTAATGGCGAAATGCCTCGGCTCCGCCCGCTGGGCGGGGCCGACTGGCAAAATGCATTGAGGAGGAACGGCGATGCAACTCGGTCAACTGGGTGTCGCGGGTGGCTTCGGGCTGCTCGGGGCCACCATCATCGTCAATACTGCCGGCCTGGCGCCGGTAGCGCATATCGAGTTCGGTCCGGCGCTGTTTCCCACCATTGTGGGCTGGATCATGATCGCCCTGGCTGCCCTTGCCGCATTCGATGCCGTGCGCAGCCCGGCTGTCGAGGTCGGCGCGAGCGAGGAAGAGCCTCCTGAGCCGCTCGACCGGCACCGGATCATCCTCTTTGCCGTCTTTGGCGCGGCGCCGCTGATCTATGTCGCCCTTGCACCCGTCCTCGGGTTCCTGCTGACCATGCCGATCATCGTGGGCGGGCTGGCCTTCGTCGCGTCCGGCAAGCTGGGGCGCTCGATACTGCTGGGCCTGGGGCTGACGGCCTTTCTGCATATTGTTTTCTACCAGGTGCTGCGCGTTACCCTGCCATGGGGCGTGCTGACCAATTATGCGGGTGTTCTGACATGGAGATAATCGGTCAGGCGTTTCTGCAGCTTCTGACGCCGCAGGTTATGCTCATCATGCTCGGGGCCAGCGCCTATGGCCTGGCCATGGGCGCCATCCCGGGTCTCAGCGCATCCATGGCGGTGGCGCTGGTCATTCCGATCGCCTTCTTCCTCGATCCGGTGCCGGCGCTGGCCGGCGTGGTGACGCTGGCGGCCATGGCGATCTTCGCCGGCGACCTGCCGGGCGCCTTGCTCCGCATTCCCGGCACACCGGCTTCTGCGGCCTATGTCGATGATTCCTACCTCATGGTGCGCAAGGGGCAGGGCGGGCTGGCCCTGGGTCTTTGCGTGATCTGCTCGGCTATCGGCGGTGTCGTCGGTGCATTGGTGCTCATGGGTGCGGCCCCCGCCATTGCCCGGATCGCGCTGCAATTTTCCAGCTACGAGAAATTCTGGCTCGCCTGCCTCGGCCTGACGGCCGCCGTCGCGGTGAGTGGCGGCAAGTGGTACAAGGGCGGCATCAGCCTGATGCTCGGCCTCGCCATCGCGCAGGTCGGCCTCGATCCGGTTTCGGGGCAATTGCGCCTGACCTTCGGCAACGGCAATCTTGTGGGCGGCCTGGCCTTCATTCCGGTCCTGATCGGCATGTTCGCCATCCCCGAAGTGCTGCGCTATGCGCTGGCTCCGCGCGAGATCGCGCCCCCGCCGATCCAGGCACTCGGCAACCTGCTGTCCGGCGTCGGCTCGACGCTTCGCCGCCTCAAGGGCGACGTGGTGCAGGGCTCCGTGGTCGGCGTGGTGATCGGCGCCATTCCCGGCGCCGGCGCCGATATTGCCGCCTATATTTCCTACGCGATCTCCAAGCGCTTTTCCAAGGTCGGCGACCAGTATGGCAAGGGTGTTCCCGATGCGCTGGTTGCGGCGACGACCTCGAACAATGCCGCGGTCGGCGGTGCGATGATCCCGGCGACCGTCTTCGGTATTCCCGGCGACAGCCTGACCGCGATCATCATCGGCGTCTTCTTCCTCAAGGGCCTCAATCCCGGACCGACGATCTTCATCGAGAACGCATTGCTGATCAACACGGTCTTCATGGCGTTTCTCATCGCCAATATCCTGATGGTGCCGCTCGGCCTGCTGGCGACCAGCGCCTTCCAGCGCATGATCCGGGTGCCCCGCTACATGCTGATGCCGGCAGTACTCGCCTTCTGCATCATCGGGGCTTTCGCCGTCGAAAACACGCATTTCGCCGTCGTCACCATGCTGATCCTCGGGCTCGTGGCCTTTGTGATGGAGAAGTACCAGTATCCGCTGGCGCCGGCGATTTTGGGCCTGGTCCTCGGACCAATGCTCGAGGAGACCTTCCTCAACTCCCTCATCCGGGCGCGTGGAGATGTCTTCGCCTTTGTCGAGCGTCCGCTCTCCATGGGTCTGGCGGCACTGACACTGGTGATCTGCGTCACGCCCGTGGTCATGTTCATCTGGGGCAAGGCCCGGGGCGCGCGAACCGCATGAGCGCCATCGGTTATCTGACCGAAAGCCTGGCGGATGCCGCCTTCCAGGTGATCGAGGAAAAGATCGTCACGCTGGAACTGGCGCCGGGCAGCCGGGTGACCGAGCGTGCATTGTGTGACCTGACCGGTTTCGGCCGCACGCCGGTGCGCGAGGCGCTGCTGCGCCTGTCGCAGGGCTTCCTGATCGAAATCCTGCCACGCAACGGCATCCTGATCGCGCCGATGGACTTCGAGGTGATCGTGATGACGCTCGAGGTGCGCCGTCATGTCGAGCGGCTGATCGTCGAGCGCGCCGCGCGCTATTCCGACGATCGGGACCGTCGCAAGCTCGACAGCCTGCGGGCCGCGTTCCAGGACGCGACGGATCGCGGCGACGCGCTGGCCTTCATTCGCACCGACAACCTGCTGAACCAGACGCTCAATGCGGCGGCGCGGCATCCGGTGGCGGCAAAGGTCGCCCAGCCATTGCACAGCGTCAGCCGGCGCATGGGATTTGCGCTGGGGCGGGCCAATGGCGCGGGATTCAATGTGACGGGACCGACGCACCAAAGGCTCATCGAAGCGGTGGTGGCGGGCGATGTTCCGGCCAGCATCATGGCGCTCGATGAATTGCTCGATGCGGTCGATGCGCTCAAGCAGATCTATTCAACGATGGGAGGGCCGCGTGCCTTCTGACCCGGTATTCGCGCCGCGGCGCATCGCCTTTTACGGCACCGCCTTCGCCGATCGGCGGAACCAGGTGCAGGCTCTGCTCGGAGACGGCTTTGAAACCGTGCACGTGCCGGCCGATCTCGACCCCGACGCGACTGCGCAGGCGCTTGGCGGCGCCTACGCGGTGGTTGCGGTCAGCACGGTCGAAGGCTTGCCGCTGCCACAGGGGCTGAAGCTGCTGCAAGTGCCGGGGATCGGCTGGGACGGTGTCCGAGTCGAGCATGTGCCGGCCTCGGCCAGCATCGCCAATGTGGCGGGGCACGAGATCGCCGTTGCCGAATATTGCCTGACGCAACTGCTCGACTGGTGCCACCGGCTGCGCGAAACCGATGCAGAATTTCGCGCCGGGTCGTGGGCACGTTCGAGCCGGTTCGGAGCCGCGCCGCATCGCGAACTGCGCGGCACGACGGTGGGCATTGTCGGCTATGGCGGCATCGGGCGCGAGCTGGCGCGAATGCTGAAGGCGCTGGGCGTGCGCGTGCTGGCAGCCAATCGGAGCGCGTCGGCATTCGATGATCAGGTCGAAACGGGCTTTGCGCTTGGCGATATCCCGACAATGTTCGAACAATGCGATTTCGCTGTCGTCGCGGCGGCGCTGACGCCACAGACCGAAGGCCTGATCGGCAAGGACGCGCTCGACGCGCTCGGGGCCGATGGCGTGCTGGTCAATGTGGCACGCGGCCCTGTCGTCGCCGAAGAGGCGCTTTATGAGGCACTCGCTGGCGGCCGGTTGGGCGGCGCGGTGATCGACGTCTGGTATTGCTACCCGGAACGGCTCGACGATCCGGATCCCGCCCCGTCGCGGTTCAATTTTGCCGCCCTGCCGAATGTGGTGATGACACCGCATGTATCGGGATGGACCGAAGGCACCGCGTCCCGGCGCGTTGCGGTCATCGCGGAAAATCTGCGGCGAGCGGCGGCCGGCGATCCGCTGCTCAACGTCGTTGCCACGGGTACGCGCGAGGCGTGATCCATTCCGGCGGTCCGTTAGGACGCGCCGCATCAGGAGGAAAAAGAGTGTCGCTGTTGCCGAGGGGTGTTCATCCCATCGTTTATGCCCTGTTCGATGCCGAGGGCGGTCTCGACCGGCAGGCCATGCGACGCCAGATCGAGGTTTGCATCGCGCAGGGTGCCGTGGGGATCGCCACGCTCGGTCTTGCCACCGAGGTGCGCTTCCTCAGCGACGACCAGCAGCGGCAGGTCGTCGAATGGAATGTCGAGGATATTGCCGGACGGGTGCCGCTCGGCGTGACGATATTCGCGCAGACGCCGGACGAGCAGATCGAACGCGTTCATCACGCTGCCGCTGCCGGCGCCGACTGGGTGGTGTTGCAGCCACCCGCCAGCGCGACCAACGAGACGGATCTCGTTGCAGCCTTTGCGCGCGTGCTGGAAGCCTCGTCTATGCCGGTGGCCTTGCAGAACATGCCGCAATTCATCGGGGTCGGGCTGAGTGTCGAGGCCATCGCCGATCTGGCGACACGCTATCCACGCGTCATGGGCGTGAAGCAGGAGGTTTCGGCGACCGAAACCGCCGAACTCGTCATGCGGCTTGGCGGGCGGGCGCAGGTTCTGTCCGGACGGGGCGGGATCGAGCTCGTCGATTGCATGCGGGCAGGGGTCGCGGGGAATATTCCGGCGCCCGAATATGCCGATTACCTCGTCGCATTGTGGGATCACATGAGCGCGGGGCGCGAAGAGGAAGCACGCGAGGTCTATCGGAGCGTGCTGCCGATGGCGACCTTTGTGCTGCAATCGCTCGAGGCGCTGACGACCTATGGCAAGCTGCTGTTCTGCCTGCGCCACGATATCGCCTTCCACCAGCGCGCCGGCGCCATGGCGCCCACCGCCTTCGGGCTGGAAGCGCTGAAAGGCCATGCGCGCGCGCTGGGGGTCGATACCTCCGGCTGGGACGCGCGGCTGGCCTCGCTTCTCGACATGCAAAAGCAGGGTTCGCAGCCATGAAGATCACCGCACTCCGCACTTTCCTTGTCGCGCCACGCTGGCTCTTCCTCAAGGTCGAAACCGACGAGGGCATATCGGGCTGGGGCGAGCCGGTGCTCGAAGGCCATGCCGAGACCCTGGCGACGA
Source organism: Devosia ginsengisoli (assembly GCF_024707105.1). Lineage (GTDB taxonomy): Bacteria > Pseudomonadota > Alphaproteobacteria > Rhizobiales > Devosiaceae > Devosia > Devosia ginsengisoli_A. The sequence goes on from NZ_JANQAJ010000011.1 coordinate 14,205, forward strand.
AGATTTCCGAACTCGCCGATTTCGTCATCGGGCTCGATCCGCGCCGGATCGAGGACATCTGGCAGATGCTGTATCGCAATGGCTGCTATCGCGGCGGGCCGGTGCTGATGAGCGCGATTTCCGGGCTCGACATGGCGCTGTGGGATATCAAGGGCCGCGCGCTCGGCGTTCCGGTCCACGAACTGCTCGGCGGGCCGGTGCGCGACAAGGTGCGCACCTATTGCTGGATCGGCGGCGATCGGCCCGAGAAGCTGATCGAGGGCGCATTGGCGCTGCGCGACAAGGGTTATGATGCCTGCAAGTTCAATATCTGCTCGGAGCTGCAGATCGTCGACAGCTACGCCAAGGTGGACGGCATCATCCGCAACCTGTTCGAGCTGCGCGAGGCCGTGGGCACGAGCATGGACCTGGCCTTCGACTTCCACGGTCGCGTGCATGCCCCCATGGCACGCGTGCTGCTCAAGGAGCTGGAGCCCCTGCGCCCGATGTTCGTGGAGGATGCCGTGGTTTCGACCATGGTCGAGACGATGGCGGATCTGGCGCGCGCCACGTCGATCCCGCTCTGCATCGGCGAACGGATGCACAGCCGCTACGACTTCAAGCGCGTGTTCGAGCTGCGCGCCGCCCAGGTGATCAACCCGGATACGGCCCATGTCGGCGGCATTTCGGAGATGGTGCGCATCGGGCACTGGGCCGAGGCCTATGACGTCGCCTTCGCGCCGCATTGCCCGCTGGGGCCGATCGCGCTGGCCGCCTGCCTGCAGGTGGACGCGATCTGCCACAATGCCTTCATCCAGGAGCAGAGCCTCGGCATCCATTACAACCAGCAGGGCGATCTCGGTGATTACACCCAGCCCGGACATGGCTTCAGCTTCGCCGACGGCATGCTGGAAATCCCCCGGGGGCCCGGCCTGGGCATCGAGGTGGACGAGGACGCCGTCATCCGCGCGGCCCAGACCGGCCACCGCTGGCGCGCCCCGGTCTGGCGGCACAAGGACGGCTCCATCGCCGAGTGGTGATCGTGCGCCGTGCCCGCGTCCCTTTCACAAAAAAGCCCCCGGCCTGAACCGGGGGTTTCGTTGGCATTCGCTCGGTCAGCGCATCGACATCTGATCGGGCAGCCAGGTCACGAGATCGGGGAAGAAGATCAGCAGCACGGCCACCAGGACCGCTATGGGCATCAGGTACCACACGGACGACATGACATCGTTCAGCGTGATCTTCTGGCCGAGATTGATCTCCTTTTCCTGACATAGAGCGTGGATCACGAAGGACAGGATTCCGACCGGCGGCGTCAGGATGGCCAGTTCGCCCATGAACACGCAGAAGACGCCGAACCACAGGAGCGACACATTGAGGTCGCCCAGGATCGGGATCAGCAGCGGCACCGTGAGCAGCATGATCGGCAGGTTTTCCATGAACGTGCCGAGCAGCAGGTAAACCGCCAGCACGATCAGCAGGAAGGTGACACGATCAAAGCCGGCATGGCTCACCCAATCGGCGAAGCCGTCAGCCAGGCCCGACAGTGTCAGCAGGTTGGACAGGATCTGGGCACCGATCAGCAGCAGGAAGATGGCGCCCGAGGTGATGATCGTATCGACGCCGGCATCGACAATGGTTCGCCACGATGCTTTCCCCTTGATGATGATCGTCAGGATCAGGGCGCCGAACGCGCCGGCCGCGCCGGCTTCGGTGGCGGTCAGCACGCCGGCGAACATGCCGCCGAGCACGATGCCGATGAGCAGAGGCATTGGCCAGATGCTGGTCAGCGAGGTCCAGCGCTGGGACCAGGTGATGACCTCGCCGTCATCCTTGCGGCGGCCACCGACCAGGTTTGGCCAGATCATCGCCGCCAGAATGAGCGCCATGCTGAAGACGAAGGCTACGAAAAGGCCGGGGATGATGCCGGCCATCAACTGCGGTCCGATGGGAACCTCGGCGATGCCGGCATAGATGACCAGCGCGGTGCTGGGCGGGATCAACTGTCCCGGCAGGCCCGAAATCATGATCGAGGCGATGGCCATGCGGCGGTCATAGCCGGCCCGCAACATTTCCGGGATGCCGATCCGTCCGAGGGCGTAGGTGGTGGCCAGCGTCGAGCCGCTCACCGCCGCCAGGCCGGTGCCCGCCGCGTTGGTGCTGACGGCAAGGCCGCCGGGAAGCCATTTCAACCAGACCCGGGCTGCGACATACATCTGGGCGGTGAGCCCTGACTTCCAGAGCAGGATACCCATGAAGATGAACATGGGCAGCACGCTGAACGTCCAGTTCGCCACCGAATCGAACGGATGGTTCTCGAGCATGGTGAACACGGCGCGCGGACGAATGGCCCACAGGCCGAGCAGTCCCGGCCCGGCCAGCGAGAAAGCTACCGGCACTTTGAGGAACAGCAGCACGAGCATGAGACCAACCGCACCCAGCGCGATGACCTGTTTGGCCTCGAAGGCAAACATCGCGACGAGGCAGAGGGCGATTGCCCCAAGAATAGCAGCCCGGATCAGCCAGCGCTGACCCGCCGATGCCTCGAGGGGCTTTGCCTGCTCCTCGGCAATACCGAGCTTTTCCAGTTCCAGCTGTTCCTGGTCTTTCTGGATGGCCCGTCCCATAACCAAGTTGGCCATTTCCATGAGGAACAGCACGCAAAGCGAGCCGAAGGCGATGGGCGGCAGGAAGGTGGTCGGCCAGACGATAACGGCGCTGGTGCCAACCACGTGCCGTCCCTGCGCCATGCTGTGCAGCGCTTCCTGGAAGGTGTAGTAGGCAAAAGTCCCGCATAGTGCCGCCCCGATCAACGCGATGCCAATGGCAACTTCGCGCTGATTTCGCTTGGGCAACACATCGAACAGGATATTTGCGGAGATGTGGCGATTGAGAACCTGTGCCGCCACAAAGCCGGGAAAGGCAATCAGCGGCAGGTACCAGAAGGCCACGATCTCGTTGGTGCCGCGCAGGGGCGTGTTGAAGAAGTAGCGGCCTGCCACGTTTGCCAGCGTGTGCGCCATGAGCAGCAACACGCCGAACACCGCAGCAACCTGGATGAGCGTCACGAGAGTTTCGAGGTACCAGCGTCGCGAATCGACGATGGTCACCTCCGAGCTTGCTGCCGTGTTCATTGCGCTCACTCCGGTCGGTTCGGCAGCAGGATTTCTTCGAACAGGCGATCGACAAACGGGTCGATGTCAACCTTGCCCGGCTCGTACCAGGCGCCGAAATTGGCCCAACCGGGGTCCAGTTCGGCGTATCCGAGTTCGGCGACAATCGCTTCCCATTTGTCGGCGGCAGCAAGAAAGCCCTCCACGACGGCGTTTCCATCACCGAAATGCTGGAAGGACCGCATCTCCTCGAGAACCTTGCTATTTTCGGCTACAAGCCGCTCGGCGGCATCCGGCGAAAGCTCGAGCACTTCGCCGCCGGCATCGGCAATGTCCTGCAGCCCGACCTGGGTCTGCGTCCAGCTCGCCAGGATGGTCTGCCGGATATAGGCCTTGGACAGGTCCCACAGGAGCTGGCGGGCTTCGAGCGGAATTTCTTCCCAGAAGACGATATCGAACGCCATATTGGTCGTGGTCAGCCCGAAGCCGGTATTTGCCGGCGCCAGCGCGTGATAGGGCGCCAGCGGGATGATGCCGGCGACCTTGGCGGTGGTGATGGATGTGAGCGCGCAACCGATAATGCCGCGCTGAAGGCCTTCGAACATCTCGCTATAGGGCAGCGAGACCGCCGAGGCGCCCAGCGCGTCCACCTCGCGGCCATGGATCAGCCCTCCGGCGCGGGTCTGTACGCCGGCAAGCTTTGCCACATCGTTGCGAGGTTCGGTGCAGAACAGGCCGCTGGCGGTGGTGCCGCCCTGGATGAACAGCGGCTCGACGCCATAGTCGCGCTGCTCTTCGATGGCCTCTTCGGTGCCGGAAGCCTCCATCAGGGTGCCCCAGGTCTGCAGCGCCCCGGCGATCGGGGAGGAATTCGAGACGAAGCTAAGATCGACCAACCCCGCACTGATGGGGAAATTCGAGGGGTCGTATTGCGCGATGACGCCGCCGAAGGTGATGCGGCCATCGGCCACCGCCGGTGCGGTATTGCCAGCCAGGATGGCGTTTCCGTAGACGACCTTGCCCTGGATTTTCCCGCCGGACCATTCGGTCACGGCCGCAACATACTGCTCCGAGGCCAGGCTGTTCTCATCACCCGGGCTGCCGGTCACCTGCATCACCAGTTCCACCGGATCCATGTCTGCCAGGGCGGCGATAAAGTCTTCCTTGGCCGCCCCATAGGGCAGCCCGGCGGCATAGCTGAGCGCAGTGGTCGACAGCAAAAAGGCAATAGAAGTCGTTATGGCGGGCAGCATGTGCTGCGACCGCCGTTTGAATTCGGCAAACATTCGGGTCTCCTCCCCGGTAGGCGCGACAGGGCTATGTCCTGTTTTGACCGTCTTTCCTCGCGGCGATCTTTTACGGACGAATGGCGTCTATAATACTCCGGAGCGAGCATATGGCAAGAGTGTGCGCAATCCGAACGCGGAGTATCGACGAAGGTCGTAGTCGGGGCAGGGCGAGAAAACCTAGGACTTGGCTGGGGCGCCGGCGGCCGTCAGCAGGAATGTCGCGAGCGATTTGGCGAAGTCGTCTGCATTGAAATTATCCAGTGGCATCAGGCCATTGCCCGCCCGCACGATGCGGTTCAGAACCGTGCCTGACAGCGCCATTTCCAGTATCTGCAGATCTACGCCGGCCGGCAATTCGCCGCGGTCGATTGCCCGCTGGAAAATCTTGGCCTGGCGGGACGCCGTGACGGCGCCCAGGTTGAAGGCAACTTCCCGCACTTCGGGATAGCGGCGCGTGTCGGCGTGCAGGTTGAGCACGATTCCGCCGCGTGTTCCCAGGAAGCGATCGAGCATCAGCTTGATCATCGCGATCAGGTCCGCCTCGATCGAACCCTCATCGATCAGCGCGATCGGGTCCCAGCGCAGGGCGAAGGTTTCGCGCAGCAAATCCTCGCGAGTCGCCCAGCGCCGATAGATGGCGGCCTTGCCGACCCCCGATTGCTTGGCGATCGCGTCGAAGTTGAATCCCGCCCAGCCGGCATCCGAATAGATCGCGATCGCGGCGTCGAAGACTTTGTCTTCGATATTGGTGTCGCGAGGACGTCCACGACGGCGCGGTTCATCCGATACGCGCAATTCTTCAGATGCCTCTTGCATCGAACCTCCAACTGCGTATTTTAGACGGTAATCGTCCGTAATAAAAAACCTGGACGAAACTTTACGTGAGGGATGGAGGATCCGCAATGCAGCGGACTGAGCGGCCGCTTGCCGGCCTGATCGTTGTTGACCTGGTGAAAGGTTCATTGGCCGCAATCGGCCGGACCCTCGCCGAGCTCGGAGCGGAGGTGGTGTTGGTGGAGACAGCCGCCTCCGCACGCCCGGGCGCCGATGACCGGCGTCGACAAATCGAATTCGCGGTCGGCAATGCCGGCAAGCACAGCGTTCTGTTGGATCTCGATACGCCGCGCGGACGCGCCAGCCTCGATGCATTGATAGCCCGGTCCGACATCCTGATCGAGGATGCTTCCGCCAATGCCGACGTGCATCTGGACATCGGCGACATTCGCGATCGCTACCAGACGCTGACGGTGCTTTCGGTCAGCGACTTCGGCCGGGACAACGTGTTCAGCAGCTATCAGGCTACCGATCCAGTGCTTCACGCCCTGTCGAGCGAATTGGCGCGTTCCGGCATCAAGGGGCGGGCGCCCCTGCTGCCGCCAGGCCAACTGGCCTATGCCACGGCGGCCACCCAGGCCACCTTCGCCGTGCTGCTCGCCTACTATAACCGTCTCCGCACCGGCTGGGGGGATTGGCTGGATTTCTCGGCGCTTGACGGCGTCTCGCAGGCGCTCGATCCCGGTTTTGGCATTGGCGGCAGCGCCACGTTGGGTGGCCGGCCGAGCGACATGCCGCGCGATCGCCCGCCCAGGGGACAGCTCTACCCCATTATCGATTGTGCTGACGGCAAGGTCCGCATCTGCGTCCTCTCGCCCCGCCAGTGGCAATCACTCCACAGGTTGATGGGGAGCCCCGAGGAATTTGCCGATCCTGCCTTCAACAACACGAAGGTCCGGCGTGAATCGGAGGCGTTGACCCAGGCTATCGCTGCCCATTTCGGCACGATGACCCGGAAGGAACTCGAGATTGCCGGGGAGACATTCGGTGTCCCGATTGGCGCCGTGCTCTCGCTGGAAGAAGCGGTTGCCACCGAGCACATGCGGGCGCGTGAGGCGCTGACAACGGTTGCCGACGGTTTCGGCGGCACGATCCAGATGTCCAACGGAGCCCTGGAAATCAACGGCCGGCGCATGGGGCCGCCAAAGGGTGTTTCAGCGCGCGGTGCCGACAGCGTCAAGATCGGTGGCAAGCCGCTCGGGGCGCATCGCCAGGGTCCAAAACCCGGCCGGCGCCCGCTGGAAGGCATCCGCGTGCTCGATCTTGGGGTCATCGTGGTGGGCGCCGAACAGGGGCGGTTGCTCGCCGATTACGGTGCCGACGTCATCAAGGTGGAGGCCAAGGCCTTCCCGGACGGGGGCCGCCAGACGCTGAATGGCGAGCCGCTATCCATGGGCTTCGCTGCCGGCCACCGCAACAAGCGGAGCCTCGGGCTCAACCTCAAGGATATGGAAGGCAAGAAGCTGTTCCTGCGGCTTGCCGAGAAGGCGGACGTCATTCTCTCCAACTTCAAGGCGGGGACGCTGGAGTCTCTCGGGCTGGGCTATGACGTGGTCAGCAAGATCAATCCTGAAATCATCATGGTCGACAGCTCGGCGTTCGGCCCCACCGGACCGTGGAGTCGCCGCATGGGCTATGGTCCCCTGGTCCGTGCCAATGCCGGCCTGACCGCCCTCTGGCGCTATCCCGACGATCCGGAAAGCTATTCGGACTCTGTGACGATCTATCCCGATCATACGGCCGCGCGCATCGGCGTGGTTGCCATTCTGGCCATGCTGATCGCCCGTCTGGGGCATGGCAGGGGCGGGCGGGTCAGCATCGCGCAGGCCGAAATCATGCTGAACCAGATGGGCGAGCAGATCGCCATGGTGGGCGAGGAGCTTCCGCTCACGCCGACCGATGCGCCCTGGGGTGTCTTCCCCTGCAAGGGCGACGACGAGTGGTGCGTGGTGACCATACGCAGCGATGCCGATTGGCGGGCGCTGAATGCTATTACCGGATGGTCCAAAGTGCTGGGAGATGCACGCCTCGACACCCGGGATGGGCGGCTTGCCCACCGGGAGCATATCGAGGCGGCACTGCGGCAGTGGCTTGCCGACAAGACCCCTCACGAGGCCATGGCCATCCTGCAGCAGGCCGGTGTGCCGGCGGCCGCGATGTTCCGCGTCCATGACCTGATGGAGCAGTTCTACTTCGGTCAGCGCTCGCTTCTTCGCACGGAATCGCACCCGCACATCCCCGAAAGCTACCTCGTGGAGCGGCACTCGGTGGTCAGTCACGACCTAGCGGAGCCACCGACACGCGCCGCGCCGCTGATGGGAGAGCACACCGCTGAAGTGGTGCGCGACTGGCTGCGCCTGACCAGCGCCGAGACCGAGCGGCTGGTCGCTGCCGGCGTGCTCGAGCCGATTGAAGAGCCCATCGCGGCGGAATGAGAGGAGAACAACATGTCTGAAGAAAAACCGGCGGTGCTGGTGGAGCGCCGCGAACACGTGATGATCATCACGCTGAACCGTCCCCGAGGCCCGCAATGCCATCAACAAGGCAGTGCATATCGGCGTCGGCACGGCGTTGGAGGAGGCCGAGCACGATCCGGAAATCCGGGCCGTCATCCTGACCGGAGCCGGCGATCGCGCCTTCTGTGCCGGCGCCGACCTGGTGGCGGTGTCGCGCGGCGAGAACCTGCGGCCGGATGATCCGGCCCAGCAGGCCTGGGGCTTTGCCGGCTTTGTTTCGCATCCGATCAGCAAGCCCGTCATCGTCGCCGTGAACGGCTTTGCCCTGGGCGGCGGCACCGAAATCTCGTTGGCCGCCGACCTGATCGTCGCCGCCGACAGCGCCAGTTTCGGCCTGCCCGAAGTCAAGCGCGGCATCTATGCCGGTGCCGGCGGCACGTTCCGCATCATCGAGCAATTGCCCAAAAAGATCGGCATGGAACTGCTGCTGACGGGCGAACCCATCACGGCCCAGCGCGCCAGGGAACTCGGCTTCGTCAATGTCGTCGTGCCGCTGTCCGAACTGCTGGATGCGGCGCTGGCTCTTGCCGCGCGCATCACCGTCAACGCTCCCATCTCGGTGCAGGCCAGCAAGCGGATCGCGCTCGGCATCATCGATGGCAGGATTCCGTCCGATGACGACGCCTGGGCGCGCAGCGCCGCCGAGGCCCGGGTCGTCATGGCGTCCGAGGATGCCAAGGAAGGGCCGCGCGCCTTCGCCGAGAAACGCACGCCAGTCTGGAAAGGACGCTAATCATGGCCATGGATGCAGAACACATGCCCGTCATCGTTGGGGTCGGACAATATAATGACCGCCCCGAAAATCCCGATGATGGTCTCGACTCGCTGGGCCTCATGGAGCAGGCGCTGCGCCGCGCCGATACCGATGCCGGCGGTGGCTGGCTTGGGGATATCGACTGGTTGGGCACGGTGGACCAGATATCCTGGCCGCAGCTCGGCGAAATCACCGGCCCGTTGAGCGCGCGCATCGGGGCGAACCCCAGGCACCGCACGACCACCTCGATGGCCAGCGGCGACAGCCCGATCTTCCTGCTCAACGAGGCGGCCAATGCCATTGGCGCCGGGGAGGCCAAAGTGGCGGCCGTTGTCGGCGGCGAGGCCCTGCGGACGGCGGCGCATTTTGTCAAAAAGGGCAATGGCGGCTTCAGCTCGGTCCGTGAATCGTCGATGCAGCGTGCGCCGAGCTTCCGCAAGCGCTATGGCCTGGTTGGCCCCGTCGACCTCTATCCGCTCTACGAGAATGCCAGTCGCGCTGCCTATGGACAGACCCTGGCCGAAGGGCAGGACGAAAGCGCCGCTATCTGGTCCCGCTTCGCGCAGGTCGCTGCTGGCAACGAAGGCGCCTGGATCCGGCGCGGCGCCACGCCGGACGAGATCAAGACGCCGTCCGAGAACAACCGGCCCATTTCCCATCCCTATAACAAGCTGATGGTGGCCAACAGTTCGGTCAACCAGGGCGCTGGCTATATCGTCACCAGCCTGGCCGAGGCCCGTCGTCGCGGCGTGCCGGAACAGAATATCATCTATGTCGGCCTCGGCGCCGCGGGGCACGAGCCCGACGACCCGCTTGGCCGCGACCGGTATGACCGATCGCCATCCATGGCGGTGTCCATCAATCGCGCGCTCGAGCTCAACCGGCTCAAAGCCGACGATCTGGACCATGTCGAACTCTATAGCTGCTTCCCCACCGTTCCCAAAATGGCGCGCCGGGTGCTGAACTGGCCGCTGGAGAAGCCGGCCACGGTGTTTGGCGGCCTGACATTCGGGGGTGGCCCGATTGGAAACTATATGGCGCATGCCGTGGTCAGCATGGTCCACAAGCTGCGCCAGAGCGGGCGTTTCGGCCTGCTGTTCGCTAATGGCGGGATTGCCACGCACAACCACACCATCGCCCTGTCCACCGAGCCGTTCGCGGGGGCGCAGTTCCCGCAGGACTTCCACTTCCAGGCCGAGGCCGACAATGCCCGTGGCGCGGTGCCGCAGGTCGTCGAAAGCTACCATGGGCCGGCAACGGTCGAGACCTATACCGTGCTCTATGAGCGCGACGGGTCGCCTCGCTTCGGCGTGGTGGTGGCGCGAACGCCCGATGGTGAGCGCACCCTGGCCAAGGTCCCGGCCAATGACAGCGAAGGCATCGCCTTCCTGGTCAGCGGGGCCGCGGAGCCGGTGGGGTCTTCGGGTACCATCGTGGCCGGCCCCGACGGCGACCAGATCTGGCAGCGCGCATAGGCGCCGGCAGAAAACCAGTAGCCCAGGGGGCATTAAATGGTGGACGTCATTGCGGCGCCACGGCCGGTCATGAGCATAGCGCGCGTCAGCTTCTTTGGCGCGCTCCTCATCGCGATCGGCCCGATATCGATGACCCTCTATTCTCCGGCGATGACCAGCATCGTCGAGGCTATGGGAACCACGGAGGCCATGGTGAAGCTCACCATGACCTCCTACTACGCCGGATTTGCCTTTGCCCAACTGCTGGCCGGCCCGATTTCGGATGCACTTGGGCGGCGTGGGGTCACGGCGGCCTTCATCGGCCTGTTCCTGTTCGGCACGCTCATCTGCCTGGTGGCGCCATCGGTCGAGATTCTCATCGCCGGGCGCGTGCTGCAGGGACTGGGAGCCTCGGCGGGAGCGGTCATTTCGCGGGCCGTCATCCGCGACGTATTCGAGGGAGACGATTCCTCGCGCATCATGAATCTCATCGGCATCATCCTGGCGGTCGGTCCGGCCTTTGCCCCCACTCTTGGCGCCCTCATCCTGTCCTTCTGGGGGTGGCAGTCGACCTTCGTCTTCATGTTTCTGATGGGGAGTGGCGTGCTCGTTGCCATGCTGATCGGCATGCGGGAAACCGCGCCGGTCGAGCGCCCGAGCTTCCGGCTCGCACCGCTGCTCACCAATTACGGCGTACTGATCCGGAACCGCTCCTTCCTTGCCACCACAACGGTGGTGGCCGGCGCGGTTGGCATCTTCTACGCGCAGTCTACGCTGCTGCCCTTCGTGCTCATGGGACGGATCGGCATGTCGGCGAGCGAGTTCGGCATTGGGATGCTGCTGCAATGGGGCGGCTACTTTGCCGGGGCAATCGTGGTTCGGGGGCTGATGGACCGTGTCGGCGCCATGGCTTTGGTGCTGCCCGGCCTACTGATCGTTTCCGTAGCAAGTGTGCTGCTGCTCAATACGCTCATCTTCACGCCCAGCTATCTCACCGTGATGCTGCCGATTGCGTTGCTGACCTTCGGCAATGCCTTTGTCGGTCCGGCGATGACCACGGCGACGCTGGCGCCCTTTCCCAGGATGGCCGGCACGGCCTCGTCCCTCATGGGGTTCCTTCAGATGGCCGCCGGCCTGCTGGTCAGCACCTTTGCCAGCTTCGCACCCGATCCGGTGCTCGCTTTGGTCGCGGCCAGTGTCGGCATGTCGGCAATGTCGTGCCTCGCCTTCACCTATTACCGGCTGAAGTTCCGTCGCGTCGCGGTGAATCCGCCATTGATCCTGCGGTCACCGGCGGATGACTGATCGCAGCCTATTCCAACGCCTCTATCCCGGCTCCCGGGAGGTTGACGATTGCAGACGGATGGCGTCTAGAACCTCCATCCGTCCCAACCGGTCTGCCTGATCATGCGAGATGATGCTGCCCCCGACCTGAATTCTCGTTATCCCCTCGGGGCCGGCCCGGGCCAGGGCGAATGCATCCATATCGGCGAGCATGTGCGGTGGTACCGCATCGTTTCGTCCGGGGCACCGATGGGCGGCGTCAATATCTGGGCACTCCGGGACGGCGACGGCTGGGCCATTGTCGATACCGGCTTCGCCGATCCGGACACGGCGGCGCAGTGGCAGGTGATCCTCGATGACCTTGCCTTGCCGGTGACGCGCATCATCTGCACGCACTTCCACCCTGATCATATCGGGCAGGTGGGCATGCTGCAGGAGCGGTTCGATGCGCCCCTGTTCATGACCGATATCGAATGGCAGTTGGCCAAGCGCATCGATGCGGCAGGTGCGGATCGCGGCCCCTTCACCGAGCTGCTGCATCGCTGCGGCATGGGCGCCGAAGCGCTGGCGGCGATGGCCGGCGGACGGCCGGGCCGTTTCAGCTCCGGGCTGCCCGATCGCTGCGAGATACTGACGCCGGGCGAGACCATCGCCATCGGCGCGCTGCGCTGGCGCATCGAGACCGGCGCTGGCCATTCACCGCGGCCGGCCATTCTCGTCAGCGACGAAGCCCGGCTGGCTCTGGTGGGCGACCAGTTGCTGATGCGGATCACGCCCCATGTCGGCGTGGATGCCGAGGATCCCGAAGGCGACCCGCTTGGCCTCTATCTCGACTACCTTAACGCCGCCGTCGCCATGCCCCAGGACCTGCTAGCGCTGGCGGGGCATGGCCCGGTCTTTCGACAGCCCGGGCTGCGGGCTACCGAGATCGCCGATCACCACGACAAGGCCTTGCGATCGGTCAGCCAAACGCTCGGCACGGCAAGCCTGGCCTGTGACGTGCTGATGCCCCTGTTTGGTCGCATCCCTTCGGGAGTGGGCCTTGTCCTGGCCCTCACCGAAGCGCTTGCCCATCTCAACCGCCTCGTTGCGGAGGGAAGGGCGCAGCGCTTCCTTGATGCGGAAGGCCGTTATCGGTTCGGCCCCGCCTGACCCCGGACCGCCTTATTTGTGCGGCGGCCGCTCGGGTGGTTCCGGGCGCTTGCCGGTGAGGTAGAGCGCGTCTTCTTCGGCTGCCACCGGCACTGCCGCCGGATCGACTGGCGCGCCGAAGAACGAGCGCTTGAACGGCGCCTCCTCGCTGGGAACAGGCTGGCCGGTGCGCGGCTTGAGAATGCCAAACAGGGAGAACATGGCGACTCCTATTTGAAGATGCCCTTGAGCAGGCGGCCCTCGATCTCGGCGAGATCGGCGGCGCCGCGCTGGCGCGGGCGGGGGTGATCGATGGCGATATCGAGCGCGATACGGCCCTCGTCGAGCACGATGACGCGATCGGCCAGGGCAACGGCCTCGCCGACATCGTGGGTGACGAAGAGGGCGGTGAAGCCCTGTTCCCGCCAGACCCGTTCGATCAGCGCCTGCATGGTGATGCGGGTCAGCGCGTCGAGGGCGCCCAGCGGTTCATCGAGCGCGAGGAAGCCCGGCTGGCTGACCAGCGCCCGGGCCAGGGCCGCACGCTGGCGCTGGCCTCCGGACAGGCGCGAGGGCCATTCGCCGGCCTTTTCGGCCAGTTGCACCTCGGCCAGGGCGGCCTCTGCGCGGCGACGGGCCTCGCGTTTGTTGACGCCTTCGCCCAGGCCGACAATGACATTGTCGATGACGCTGGCCCAGGGCAGCAGGCGCGGCTCCTGGAAGACGATGCGGGCGCTGGGTTCGGTTTCGGCGCCATCGGGTCCGACAAAGCCGATATGGCCGGAAGTGGGCGTATCGAGCCCCACCAGCAGGCGCAGCAAAGTGCTCTTGCCGCAACCGCTCTTGCCGACAATGGCGAGGAACTGGCCGGCGGGAACCTCGAGATCGAGATCGTGCAGGACGGGCACGTCGTCGAAGCTCTTCGACAGGCCCTCGATGCGGATGCCGACGCCGGGTTCGTCGCGGCGCTGGCGGGGCGAACGGGTCTCGTATTCTGGCTCGATATCGCGGCCCCAGACATTCTTGGTGCGGATGGACGGGGTCATGGCTCAGGTCCTCACGGGTTTCTGGTAGGCGGGGTTCCACGACAGGGTCAGCCGCTCGAGGGTGAGGGCGATGACGTCGGCCAGCTTGCCGAGCAGCGCGTAGATGACGAGCGCCAGGATCACCACGTCGGTCATCATGAATTCGCGGGCCGAATTGGCCATGTGGCCGATGCCCGACGAAGCGGCCATGGATTCGGCGACGATCAGCGTCAGCCACATGATGCCGAGCGAGAAGCGCAGGCCGACGAAGATGGAGGGCAGGGCGCCGGGGAAGATGACCTTGCGGAACAGGGTCCAGCCATTCATGCCGTAGACGCGGCCCATCTCGATCAGTTGCGGATCGACATTGCGCACGCCATGCAGCGTGTTGAGGTAGATCGGGAAGAAGACGCCGAGCGCGGTAAGGAAGAGCTTGGCCTCCTCGCCGATGCCGAACCAGAGGATGACCAGCGGGATCAGCGCCAGGTTGGGAATGGTGCGCAGCATCTGCAAAGTGGTGTCGGTCAGGGCATGGCTGAGCCGCGATATGCCGTTGGCAAGCCCGAGCAGGAAGCCGATGGAGCCTCCGACCAGCAGGCCCGAAATGGCACGCAGGGCGCTGGCCTGGATATTGACGGCCAGCTCGCCCGTGACGAGCTTGTCCCAGAAGGCCCAGACCACCTGGATGGGCGCCGGCATCAGCCGGTTGGTGATCCAGCCGAATGACGTCGCGGCCTGCCACAGCAGGACGACGGCAAGCGGCAGCAGGAAGGGCAGCAGGGCGGACGGCGATATCTGCACCGCCCGGCGGCGTGCGGGAATGCGCGGACCAGTGGGCAGGGTGATGGGCTTACCGAGTTCAGCAGCGAGGGTCATGTCGGCCTCCGGTGAATGCGAGGATGGGCCGGCACCATGCCGGCCCATCGGTTGCGGCAGGTTCAGAGCGCGGGCGGGTACCAGACGATGTCGCTGATGGTGAGCTGGCGCGGAATGATCTTCTCGGCGAAGAAGGTGTCGGCCAGCGCCTGCTGGTAGGCGATGACCTCTTCATCGAGCGACTGGATGGCGCCCAGGTCGGCCCCCTTGCGGCCCAGGGTGATGCGGGTGATCGGCACCGGCACGCCGGTCGAGGCCGAGATGGTTTCGGCGGTGGCGTCGAGGTCCGACTGCGCGGCCGTACCCACTTTGCGCAGTTCGTCGATGACTTCTGCAACGATGGTCGGGTTGTCCCTGGCATAGGCGCCATTGGCCTGGAGGAAGCCCCAGGAATCGACGATCCCCTCGGTCGTGGCCAGCACGCGGGTCTCGGGGTCCTGCGCGGCAATGGCGTAATAGGGATCCCAGATGACCCAGGCGTCGATCTGGTTGTTGGCGAAGGCCGGTGCGGCATCGGGCGGGCCAAGATCGAGCGGGGTGATGTCGGCCAGCGTCAGGTCGGCGCTGCGCAGGGCGGCGAGGATGAAATTATGCGAGCTGGAGCCGCGCTTGAAGGCCACTCGCTTGCCCTTGAGATCGGCCAGCGACTGGATGGGCGAGTCCTGCTTGACCAGGATGGCCGAGCCATCGAGGCTCCCCGGCGTGGCCGCGACATAGACGAGGTCGCCGCCGGCCGCGTGGGCGAAGAGCGGCGGCACGTCGCCGGTCGAACCGAAGTCGATGGCATTGGCGCCCAAAGCTTCGAGCAGCGGCGGGCCGGAGGTGAATTCGGCCCAGGTGACGGAGATGCCGCGCGGGGCGAGCCGCGCCTCGATGGCGCCGCTGGTCTTGGCGAGGGCAAATGTGCCGCCCTTCTGCCAGCCGATGCGGAATTCGGTGGCTGTGTCCTGCGCGCGGCCTGTTGTCGGCAGGGCGAGCGCGGCAGCGGCGCCGGCAAAGAGGGGGAAGGTCTGTCTGCGGGTAAACATGGGGAGGCTCCGTTGGGAAAGGTCAGGCGCTCTGCGCCACGAGATCGGCATTGCGGACGGCGGCGAGGCGCCAGCCCAGTTCATCCACGACCCGCTCGATGCGGGACTTGAGATTGACGCTGGTCGGCTGGTAGTCGGCGAAATCGGCTTCGGTGGCGTAGATGCCGGTCGAGAGGATGTCGGCCGAGAAGAAGGCGAAGAGCGGCCGCAACCCGTGATCGACCACCAGCGCATGGCGCTCGCTGCCGCCGGTGGCGGTCAGCACCACCGGCTTGTCCTTGAGCGCCTTGGGGTCGATCAGGTCGAACAGGTGCTTGAACAGGCCCGTATAGGTGCCCTTGTAGACGGGCGAACCGACCACCAGCGCATCGGCATTGGTGATGGTGTCGATCAGGTCCACCAGGTCGGGCGGCGCCTGGCGCGGGTCGAGCGTGGCGCCGAGCGAAGGGTGGATATCGACCAGGTCATAGATGGTGGTGCGGGCGCCGCTGCGCTGGGCCGTGGTCTCGACGATGGTCTCGACCAGGCTCTTGGTGCGCGAGGGCAGCGAGGACGAACCGGCAAAGCCGACGATATGAAGCTGGCTCATGATGCACTCCGCTGCTGGCTGGCGCGAGCGACGAAGCGGTTGACCGGGCGTTCGAGCCCCAGATTTTCGCGCAGGGTCGCGCCCTCGTATTCGGTGCGGTAGAGGCCGCGCTTCTGCAGGATCGGCACCACCTGCTCGACGAAATCGGTGAGGCCGGTGGGCAGCACGGGCGGCATGATGTTGAAGCCATCGGCCGCGCCATTGACGAACCAGTCCTCAAGGGCATCCGCCACCTGTTCGGGCGTGCCGACATAGGTGCGGTGACCGCGGGCGGTGGCCAGCGACAGGTAGAGCTGGCGCAGGGTGAGGCCGGTGCTGGCGAGGTCGGAGACCAGCTTGAGGCGGCTCTTGTTGAGCTCGGTATCGGTCGGCAGCGGCGGGGCGACATCGTCCAGCGAATAGCCGGAGAGATCGACGCCCACATAATATTGCTTGAGGATGCCCCAGGCGATGGAGGGGTGGACCAGCGACTGGATGAACTCGTAGTTCTCCTGCGCCTCGGCCTCGGTACCACCAAGCACCGGGAACAGGCCCGGCATGATCAGCAACTGCTCGGGCCGGCGGCCGTATTTGGCGAGGCGCCCCTTGATGTCGGAATAGAATTCCTGCCCGTCGGCCAAAGTCTGGTTGGCAGTGAAGATCACCTCGGCAGTGCGGGCGGCCAGGTTCCGCCCGGCCTCGGAGGCGCCGGCCTGCACGACGACCGGCCGTCCCTGCGGCGAGCGGGCGACATTGAGCGGCCCGGCGACATCGAAGAACTGGCCGTGGTGGTCGACCTTGTGGACCTTGCCGGGGTCAAGGAAAATGCCCGACTGCTTGTCCACGATCAGCGCATCGTCCTCGTAGCTGTCCCAGAGGTCGAGCACGAGATCGACCACTTCCTCGGCCCGCTCGTAGCGATTGGCATGCGCGGGGTGGCCGGCGATGGAGAAATTCTTCGACACGTCCGCGGCTGTCGTCACCACGTTCCAGGCGGCACGGCCCTTGCTGATATGGTCGAGCGAGGCGAATTTGCGCGCCAGGAGATAGGGGTCCTCATAGGTGGTCGAGGCGGTGGCGACGAAGCCGATATTGCTGGTCACCTGCGACAGCGCCGACCACAGGGTCACCGGCTCGAAATGGGCGGAATGGCTGACGCGGGAGCGGATTTCGGGGTCCTTGTCGCCGTCCCAGCCGGCTGGGCTGTCCGCCACGAAGACCAGGTCGAACAGGCCCTTTTCGGCCGTCTGCGCCAGGTCGCGATAGTGATCGATATTGTGCCCCGCATCGGCCTGGGCATCGGGGTGACGCCAGGCCGCGACGTGGTGGCCCGTTGCCATGATGAAGGCGCCGAGTCGTATCTTCCGGGTTGTCTCGCTCATCTCTCGACCTCTCGCTGTTAGCCGCGCCCATTGAGAGCGCACCCTCATTTGGCGCTAACTCTAGTGGTTTAGTCGAGTATAGATTTTTGCCTTGTTGGCCCGCTTTGCAGTTTTGTGTTTTCCCATGCGCCGGACCGGCAGGTGCTGATTTTCGGGGTAAGCCTTCCACGGCCAGATGCTGTTCGGCGAACAGGTCAATGGCGAAGCGGCCGAAGCGGCTTGACTTAAAATATGCATGAAGA
Source organism: Devosia ginsengisoli (assembly GCF_024707105.1). Lineage (GTDB taxonomy): Bacteria > Pseudomonadota > Alphaproteobacteria > Rhizobiales > Devosiaceae > Devosia > Devosia ginsengisoli_A. The sequence goes on from NZ_JANQAJ010000011.1 coordinate 31,680, forward strand.
TACATATGTATGATGATGCAACAGAGCATATTCCAGACATTGGCCGACCCCACGCGGTTTCGCATCGTCGCAGCGCTGGCGGATGGCGAGCAGGCCGTGGGTGACCTGGTTCGCGCCGTCGATATCGATCAGTCCGGCGTTTCGCGGCACCTGCGAATTTTGGGCGAAGCGGGCTTCGTCACGATGCGGCCCGATGGCGCGCGGCGCCTCTATTCGCTCCGGCCCGAGCCATTCCAGGCGATCGACGAATGGGTGCGGACCTATCGCAAGCTTTGGGAAGGCCGGCTCGATCGGTTCGACGCCGCCTTGCTGCGAAAGTCCGGCGCGCGGCAACACGAGGGGAAGAAGTGATGGTACAGGCCAGCGAGCCCAGGGCGGGTACGATCAGGCTGGAGCGGGTCTACGACGCGTCGATCGAGGACGTCTGGGCGCTGTGGACGACGAAGGAAGGGCTCGAGCAGTGGTTCGCGCCCGAGGGCATGCGCTTCGAGGTGTCGGTCCTCGATCTGCGGGTCGGTGGTACCTTCGATCATGTGATGACGGCGGTGGGTGCCGAGCAGGTCGCCTATATGGCGAACCTCAACAGGCCATCGATGGCGCGGGTGAGCGGTCGATTCGTCGATATTGTGCCCCATCGGCGCCTGCGGATTCGCTTCGACATCGACTTCGTGCCGGGCGTCGAGTCGTATCCCTACGACATGATGGTCGAGCTCCACACCGAGGCCGGGCGCGTCCGGATGGTCCTGACGGCCGATCGCCACCCGGACGCCGAGATGACGCGCGGCGCCATCATCGGACTGACCAGCCAGTTGCAGCGATTTGACCTGGCCATAGCGGCACGGGCAGCAAAGGAGCAACGACCGTAATGCGACCTCTTCTCTACTCCATCAACGTCACGCTCGATGGCTGCGTCCACCACAATGCCGTGCCAACCGACGAGACACTGCTGCGGGAACAGTTGCAGGCAACGCATCGCCATGCCACCGAGACCATCGCCCGGGCCGATGCCCTGCTGTTCGGCCGCACCACCTATGAGATGATGGAAGGCGCGTGGCGGCTGGCTACGCGGACCACGCCGCCGGCCGACTGGCAAATGCCTTTCGCGCGCACCATCGACGCGATGAAGAAATACGTCGTTTCCAGCACGCTCGGCCGGGTCGACTGGAATGCGGAGCTTGTGAGCGGAAACCTGGGCGAGGCGGTACAGAAGCTCAAGCAGCAGCCGGGCAAGGCGCTTTTCACAGGCGGCGTGAAGCTCCCGCTGGCGCTGGCGGAGCTGGGCCTGATCGATGAGTACGAATTCGTCGTGCAGCCCAGGCTTGCCGGCCATGGGCCCACATTGTTTGCCGGGCTCTCCAAATATGTCGAGTTGAAGCTCATCGACCGGAAGGAACTCAGTTCGGGCGCCGTGGCGCTGCGCTATGAGCCTAGAAGGTAACGCGTGAGCCGCGACCTTGAACCGGCATCTGGCGCCGGGCGGCGATATCGCTTGGCCTAGATCGGCATGCGATATCCAAAGAATTCATGGTCCTCGTTGTAGCCCCCTTGACCGGCACCAAGGTCCTTGAAATCCTCAACGAACTCGATGGCCTCGATCCACTTGACCATCTTGAACCCGAGCTCGTTCTCGCAACGCAGCCGCAATGGCGCGCCATGGAGCACCGGCAAGGGCTGCCCGTTCATTTCGTAAGCGAGTAGCGTCAATGCGTGGCGCATGTTGCCGAGCTTGTGGACGTCGTAGTAGCGGCCGCCATCGCTGCCATCCGCCAGCGAATAGAACACGGCATAGCGCGCTTCGGGTTTTGGCTGCACCAGCTCCAGGATGTGGCGCATGGGAACACCGCTCCATTTGGCGACGCCCGACCAGCCCTGAATGCAGAAATGCGTGGTGATCTGGTCTTGCCTCGGCATGGCCTTCAACTCGGCAAGCGACAGGGTTTGAGGATTATCGACCAAGCCGTCGATCCTCAGTCGGTAACCCTCGAAATTGCCCGCGACGAGCGCATCATATTCCGCGGAATTGGGCATGGTCCCGTTGGGCCAGAAGTGGGGGGAAATATCCTTCTCGGTCAGTTGCGATCTCGGATCGAACCATTCTGCCAGGCCCTTGAGCCAGCCGACCATGACGCGACCAATCTTTTGCACGAGGCGGGCATTGTTGAGCGTGAAGGGTGACGCCCAGAGCCAGCAGGTGGCGAGAATCATCATGGCGATGAGAAACAGCCAGAAGCCGGTCCAGGAGCCATCATCGAGGCCGGCGAACATCCGGTTGGTGTTGGCGCGCAGGCCGGTGATCAAGACCAGCGCGCCATGGATGAGGATGAACGCCACAAACCACAGGAACGAGATGAAGTGGATAGAGCGCGCCACCTGACGGTTGATAACCTTGCCGATCCAGCCGAGCCGGTTCGAAATGGCTGGTCCCTGCAGCAGCCCCGTGACGATCGAGACAGGCGCCGCAATGAAGACGGTCACGAAATAGGTAAGTTGCTGGAGCGAGTTATACCGCGTCCATCCCTGTTCGGCGGGAAAGTCGAGCGAGGCATATTGGATGGCGGTCGACAGCGCATTGGGAAAAACCTCCCAGGTCGTCGGGACGATCCGCTGCCACTGGTCGGTGGCAAAAATCAGGGCATAAAAGGCGATGCCGTTCAGCAGCCAGAGCAGGTTGACGGAAAAATGCCACCAGCGCGCCAGACCAAGAGTATGCCGCAATCCGGGAATGCCCAGCCAGGTCGGCAAGGTGACCGCGTCGTCCTTGGCGGTCCACACCCTGTCCTTTGGCACATCGGACTGGAACCGGAACCATTCCGTTCCAGGCGTGCTGTCACGCTTCCAGTAGAGGCGCGGGTGATCGGCGAGGATCTGCAGGCCTGCCCGCATGATGAACAGCATGAAAAACATGTTGAGGAAATGCTGCAGCCTCAGCCACCAGGGAAAGCCCGACGTCACTGGTGGCGTTGAAGATGCCACCCCGGGATAGGTGGCAAGGAACGCCTCGACGCTCGCAAGTTCGCGCAAGGCCTGGGCGCATGCGATCATGATCAAAAGCAGGGCCGCGCCAATCGGCAGCAGCCAGAGCAGGTTGAACCAGCGTCTGCCGATCCGGATATGGGGCAGCGTTCCAGATCTTGGAGGCAGCCAGTGATTTAGCCTGACCCGGTCATCGGCCGGGCTCAGGGATTTGGCGAGGGGGTCGTGCTCCGGCTTCGGCGCAGCAGTCATGGATTTAGCCAGTTGTGCCGATGGGAACATGCCCGGCAAGGCCGCCCAGCAGCATGGGCAGGAAGAATTCCGTCCAGTCATTGACGACGTGGGCGCCGGCCGAGACCCACAGATTGCGGGTGAGAAGGAAAGCGGCGGTGAGGACGAGGCGCGCCGTACCGATGCCCCCGAAGCACTGGATGAAGTTCCAGTTATAGGTCGGCAAGTGAACCGCAGCGAACCAGGCCGTCGACAGAATGACGGCGATGACGAGGCCGACGCGGCGCGACAGGCCGAAATGGCGCACACAGAGCCAGAGTATGGCGAGCAGCGGGAGGATGGTCATCAGTTCCTCGCCGACCAACTGGATGGCGGTGCGGACCAGAAACGCCACCAGGTCCACACCCCCGATTTTGGCAAGAACGCCGGCGGTGGGATTGGCGCTCATGTCAGTGATCTGGAAAAGCACCAGACCGACAGCGAAGGACGCGGCGAGGGTCAGGAGCCCAAAGCCGATAGCCAGGCCGAATTCCTTCAGGCCGAAACGCCGGAACAAAGCATTCTGGTGGCCACCGCTGACCAGAGCCAATGTCAATAATGGCAGGCCGGTATAGACGATGGGCGTGATCAGACTGAGCGGAAACGTTGCGAAGGGCAATGTTATCAGCAGGGTGAAAGCGACACCGACCGCAGCCACGATGGCCAGCCAGCCGAGCGGCCCTATCTCCACGGGGCTGCCGTTGTAGTATGGATAGTCAATCGTCGTGCCCATGTGCCCCCAGGCTGAGCGAATTACGCGAACAAGACTCCCCTGATGAGGAGGCTGTCTCACCTTCGACTAGTTCAGCGAATCGAAGCTTCCATCAAGGGCAAACCAGCAATTGAAGAAGGTCGTCTCGCCATCGCGGTCGTAATAGCCCTGGGTTACATAACGACTGCCGCTCTGGAACGCCGCGTTGACGGTTATCTCCTGCGGACGCACGCCAAATTCCGCCGAGGCCTCGCCGGCGCAAAAGCGGGGCATCTGGCTCATGTCGAGTTGCGATGGAGTGCCGTTGGAAGGCGGCGTTACCGGCCGCGGTGCGGCTGGCGTGGTTTGTTGCACCGCAGCGTTTTCGACGTAGAACGTCAGATCATAATTGGCCGTTTCACCCCGGCGCGCGGCATTGCGCATCAGGTAAACGTCGACGATGTAGTTGCCGCTCGATGGCACCACGAATGATGTTCCATTGCCCGAGATCGAGCCATTATAGAGGGCTTGGCTGGCGCCCGGGGCCGTGATGTTGAAATAGTTGCTCGCATTATCGGTATCGAGCTGCACATCCATCACCTGGCCCGCCGATACGCCGACGCTGTAGCGGACGCTTTCGTCACCGGTAATGCTGCCCTCGATGGTCGTGCCAGAGCTGCCGCGGGGGAATCTGACTGTCTCAGTATGAACCTGCGCCAATGCCGGTGTGAGCGCTGAACCGATCAGAAGGGCTGATAGGATGCCGACCTTGATGAAATTGCGTGAACTCCATTTGCGCCAGTCAAAAACACACTCGGACTGTGTCACTTTCCGAAGTGGCGGCAAAGCGGAAATGGACCATGGATGCGATGTCTCGATCCCCAGGACCAACCGAGATCGCGCGCCTTTTCGGCAAATCGAACCGCAACGCCTGCTTGCCCAAGGCAAAGCCAGTTAAGGCGCCGGTCGATACGGCGGGACTCCTGGCGGCGACCAGCACCTCGATCTGGCTGGGACAGCTTTCGGGGATCGGAAGCAACTGTTGCGTCCGATCCGCACCGATTGCTGAGGCTCAAGCCTTTTCGGTCCCGGCTATTGCCGCCTTGATTTCGGCCACCGCCAGCTCGATGTCGGCCTTGTAGGCCACCAGCGGCGGTTGCACGCCATGGGCTTCGAGCGCCTTGCGGACCACGGGCGACGTGCCGGTCAGGGTCAGGGAAATGCCCTTGTCGCGCGCCTTTTCGGCCGTGCCGGCAATGGTATGGGCCGCGGTGGAATCCAGGAAGGGCACGGCGGCGAAATCGAGCACCAGCGCCTTGTGCTGGCCCACCGCATTGTCGAGCACGGCGCCGATGGCCGAGGCGGCGCCGAAGAAGAAGGCGCCGGTGATGCGAAACACTTCCACATCGGGGTCGCTGGCTTCCGCGGGGTCATAGGGGCGGCGCTCGCCATTGCTGGTATCGGGCAGGTCCGGCGCGGCCAGGCTCGAATGGCGCTCCACCCCGGTGCTCCGGGCCATGCGCCCGATGAACAACATGGCGCCCAGCGAGAAACCCACCAGAATGCCTTCGGTGAGGTCGCGGAACACGGTGAGCAGGAAGGTCGCCAGCAGCACCAGCGCATCGCCGGGCGAGGCGCGCAGCAGACTGACGAACTGGTGCCGCTCGGCCATGTTCCAGGCCACCACGGCCAAGACGCCCGCCAGGGCCGCCAGCGGGATATAGCTGGCCAGCGGCGCGGCCACCAGCATGAAGCCCAGCAGCGAGGCGGAGTGGATCATGCCCGAGATCGGGCCGCGCGCCCCGGCGCGGATATTGGTGGCGGTGCGGGCAATGGTGCCGGTGATTGGCATGGCGCCGAAGATGGCGCCGCCGATATTGGCCACGCCCTGCGCCACCAGTTCGCTGTTGGAGCGGTGCCGCCGGCCGGTCATGCCGTCAGCCACTACGGCCGAGAGCAGTGACTCGATGGCGCCGAGCAGGGCGAAGGCAATGGCGCTCGGCAGCACCGCCTGGATTTTCTCCAGCGAGAAATCGGGCAAAGCCGGGGCCGGCAGCGAGTTGGGCAGGCCGCCAAACCGCGTGCCGATGGTTTCGACCGGCAGGTTGAACAGCGCGACGATGAGCGAGGTTGCCGTCACGGCCACCAGCATGCCGGGCCATTTGGGCCGCACCATGCGCAGGCCGACAATGATTGCGATGCTGATGACGGCGATCAGCAGGGCCGCGGCATTGAAGGTGCCGGCGGCCTGCCACAGCACATGCAGCTTCTCGACGAATTCCGGTGGCTCAGCCTCGGCCAGGGTCAGGCCGAACAGATCCTTGATCTGGCTGGAAAAGATGATGACGGCGATGCCGGCGGTGAAACCCACCGTCACCGGAAAGGGAATGAAGCGGATATAGGTCCCCAGCCGCAGCAGCCCGATGGCCACGAGGATCAGGCCCGCGATGAATGTCGCCAGCAGCATGCCGTCGACCCCGTGCTGGGCCACGGTGGTGGCGACCAGTACGATGAAGGCCCCGGCCGGGCCGCCGATCTGGAAGCGGCTGCCGCCCAGCAGCGAAATCAGGAAGCCGCCGACAATGGCGGCATAGAGCCCGCGATCTGGCGTCAGCCCGCAGGCAATGGCAATGGCCATGGAGAGCGGCAGCGCCACCACGGCGACCGTGAGCCCGGAAATGGCGTCGGTGCGCAGGTCGGCGAGCCCGTAGCCCTCACGGAGCACGGTCACCAGTTTGGGCGTATAGAGGTCGGCGAAGCTCGCGCGGGCAGGGCGGTCGGCAGCGGGATTAGTCCGGTCCATATGGACAGGCGCCTTTCGGGGAAAGGCGGCGGATCGTCGGCAGCAATAGGTCGGCGGTCACGCCGCGACAGGTGGCGGATCGGCCGCGCCGCACAGCCAGACTCAGCACGCGGGGCGGGGCTCGACGTTCCATAGCCCGGCCGGGGCGGAAAATGAAGGGTATGGCGTGCCGCATGGCCGGCAGGTGGCTCGGTAGTCCGGCGGCGATGTGTCGTCCAGGCTCGTCGTGGCGTTTGCCCTCGTGCCGAGGCCGTCGCCTTTCCGCCATTGTCGGGGTGCCGCCGATTCACGCATGCGGCCCGTCGATGCTAACAGTCCGTGAACGTTTCCTAACACTTTGCTAACCAGTTCCGCCCAATCCCCGCTGTTCCCGAACATCACAGATAGACAAGAACAAAAGACGAACTTATAAGAACATTATAGCAACACGGGAGATGCAGATGCTCACTTTCATCAAGGACTTCGCCGCATTCGTCACGCTCGGCGCCTTCACGGTCGGCTCGCTGACCTGGATGGATGTGCTGACCCGACTCGTGTGACGATGAGCATCGCCCGGAAAAGTGGGAACCGGTTTTCCGTAAAGGCGATGCGACACAAAGAATCGGAGCCGGCGACTTGATTTCATCAAGTCGCATAAGGCTCTGGCCTGTGGATTGCGGCCCGGCAGCGGTATCAACCGCGCCCTGGGCCGGTCATAAAGGGCAATCATGCGCGGTCCCGGCTTCATTCATCTTCACGTCCATTCGGCCTATTCCCTGCTGGAGGGTGCCCTTCAGCTCGAGACGATTCTCAAGCTCGCGGCCGAGGACAGCCAGCCCGCTTTGGGCATTGCCGATACCGGTAACCTGTTCGGGGCGCTGGAATTTTCCGAGAAGGCAAGCAAGAAGGGCATCCAGCCGCTGGCCGGGGTGGAACTGGCCATCGACTTCGCCGCCGCCGAGGAGCGCATCAGCGAGCGCGGCCATATCGCCTGGGCGGGCAAATCCAGCGTCGTGCTGCTGGCGCAGACCGAGGCGGGCTTCGCCAATCTCTCGCGGCTGGTCTCGCAATCCTATCTGCAGGGCGATGGCTCCGGCACGGCGCGAGCCAGGCTCGACTGGCTGACCCGCGACAGCCTCGAAGGCCTCATCTGCCTCAGCGGCGGGCCGGAAGGCGCCATCGACATGGCTTTCGCCCATGGGCAGGACGCCAATGCCATCCGCCGGCTCGACCGGCTGGCCGAGCTGTTCGGCGACCGCTTCTATATCGAATTGCAGCGCCACGGCCGGGTGCAGGAGGCTGCCGTCGAGCCGCGCCTGATCGACTATGCCTATCGCAAGGGCGTGCCGCTGGTCGCCACCAACGAGCCTTTCTTCAAATCCGCCAAGGAGTTCGAGGCGCATGATGCGCTGCTGGCCATTGCCGGCGGTACCGTGCTGGCCCAGACCGAGCGGCGCAAGCTCAACGACCAGTATTACTTCAAGACCCGCGCCGAGATGGCCGAGCTGTTCTCGGACATTCCCGAAGCGCTGGATTCGACGGTGGAAATCGCCCGCCGCGTCTCCTACCGGCCGCGCACGCGCAGCCCGATCCTGCCCAAATTTGCCGCCGCGCCCGATCTCAGCGATGCCGATGCCGTGGCCGCCGAAGCCGCGGCTTTGCGCGCCATGGCGGAGGAGGGGCTGCGGGCGCGCCTCGCCAGTCCCGGCCCGGCGCCGGGCAAGACGGCGGAGGAGTACTGGGAGCGGCTGGAATTCGAGCTCGGCATCATCCAGTCGATGAAGTTCCCCGGCTACTTCCTTATCGTGGCTGATTTTATCCGCTGGTCGAAGTCGCAGGGCATTCCGGTGGGACCGGGCCGTGGCTCGGGCGCCGGGTCGCTCGTGGCCTATGCCACCACCATTACCGACCTCGATCCGCTGGCCTACAATCTGCTGTTCGAACGCTTCCTCAATCCGGAACGCGTGTCGATGCCGGACTTCGATATCGACTTCTGCCAGGATCGCCGCGAAGAGGTGATCCATTACGTCCAGCAGAAATACGGCGTCGAGCAGGTGGCGCAGATCATCACCTTCGGAACGCTGCAGGCGCGCGCCGTGCTGCGTGACGTCGGACGCGTGCTGCAGATGCCCTATGGGCAGGTGGACCGCATCTGCAAGCTGGTGCCGGCCAATCCGGCCGATCCGTGGTCCATCGAGCGCACGCTGAACGAGGTTCCGGCCTTCAAGGCCATGGCCGACGAGGACGAGACGGTGGCGGACCTGATTGCCATCGCCCGGAACCTGGAAGGGCTGTTCCGCCACGCCTCGACCCATGCCGCCGGCATCATCATCGGCGACCGGCCGCTGCAGGATCTGGCGCCGCTCTACCGCGATCCGCGTTCGGACATGCCGGTCTGCCAGTACAACATGAAGTGGAGCGAGGCGGCGGGGCTGGTCAAGTTCGACTTCCTCGGCCTCAAGACGCTGACCACGGTGGAATATGCCGTCGAGATGGTGAATCTCGATGGGGGCAATCTCCGCATCGAAGATATCCCGATCGACGACAAGCCGACCTACGACCTCTATGCCAAGGGCGACACGTTCGGCGTGTTCCAGGTGGAAGGCGCCGGTATGCGCCGCGCCCTGGTCGACATGAAGCCCGACCGCTTCGAGGACATCATCGCGCTGGTGGCGCTCTACCGCCCCGGCCCGATGGACAATATTCCCTTGTTCAACGACCGCAAGCACGGTCGCGAAGAGGTGGAATATCCCCATCCCGAGCTCTCCAAGGTGCTCGACGAGACCTACGGCATCATCGTCTATCAGGAGCAGGTGATGCAGATCGCCCAGCTCCTGTCGGGCTATTCGCTAGGCGAAGCCGACATGCTGCGCCGTGCCATGGGCAAGAAGATCAAGTCCGAGATGGATGCGCAGCGCGAGCGTTTCCGCGAGGGCGCGGTGGCCCATGGTCTCAAGCAAAGCCAGGCCGATACCATTTTCGACCTGCTCGCCAAGTTCGCCAATTACGGCTTCAACAAGAGCCACGCGGCGACCTATGCGCTGGTGAGCTATCAGACCGCCTGGCTCAAGGCACATCACCCGCACGAATTCCTCGCTGCCTCGATGACGCTCGACATGGGCAATACCGACAAGCTGGCCGAATTCCGCAGCGAGGCGAAGCGCCACGATATCGAGCTGGTCGCGCCCTGCGTGAACACCTCCCAGGTGGTGTTCTCGGTCAAGGACAAGCGCATTCTCTATGGCCTCTGCGCCGTCAAGGGTGTCGGCCGGCAGGTGGCCGAGCATATCGTGGAGGCGCGCGGGGACACTCCGTTTAGGGATCTCGGCGATTTCGCGCGCCGGGTCGATCCGCGCATTCTCTCCAAGCGCACACTGGAAACGCTGGCCAATGCCGGCGCGTTCGACGCCATCGTGTCGAGCCGCGAAGTGGCCTTCGCCGCCATCGAGGCGGTCATGGCCATGGCTCACTCGCTCACCACCGAGCGCAACGAGGGCCAGTGGAACATGTTCGACATGGGCGAGCCCGAGCCGATCCGCCTGCCGGCTGGCGTGCCGGCCTGGTCCACCACCGAGCGGGCCGACCGCGAACTGTCGGCCATCGGCTTCCACCTGTCGGCGCATCCGCTCGACGCCTATGCGGACCTGTTCGAAAAGCTGCGCGTGCAGCGCTGGGGCGATTTCGAGCGTGCCGTCAAGGATGGGGCTTCGGCCGGGCGGCTGGCCGGCACGATCAGCGGACGGCAGGATCGCCGCACTCGCAAGGGCACGCCGATGATGATCCTGACGCTGTCGGACCAGACCGGCAGCTTTGAAGTCATCGCCTTTTCCGAGCAGATCAACGAGTTCGGCGCACTGCTGCAGCCCGGCAAGTCGGTGATCCTCCAGGTCGGCGCCGACGAACGTGCCGAAGGCATCAGCCTGCGCCTGCTTTCGGCCCAGGCCATCGACGGCATCGAAGACACGATCGAGCGCCGCCTCACGGTCTTTGCCGCCGACGCCAAGGCGCTCGGCCCCATCAACGCCCAGCTCAAGCGGGGCGGGGAGGGCAAGGTGAACTTCGTCGTCATCCGTGACGGCGGGGCAAGGGAATACGAAATCGAGCTGCCGGGCGCCTACCGCATCACGGCCGAAGTCGCTGGTGGCATCAAGGCGCTGGATGGCGTGACGGATGTAAGGCTACACTGAGTTGACGGCTGCCATGCGCGGTGAGTGGCACGATCCAATCCTACCCTCGGTGTCATCCCGGCCTTGAGCCGGGATCCATCTTGAGATCGCGCCACGGCCGCAAGGTGGATCGTCCGACCACCTGCCCCACCATCTCAGGATGGATCCCGGCTCAAGGCCGGGATGAAATGGTAGTTGGGGAAGCGACAATGGATTTATCCATCTTATCCCCCTCCCCAAATCCTCCTGCATACTCCTCCCATCCCTCCGCATGGGCGGCCTGCAGGCGAACAGTGGTGGAGGGGGCCGGGTGCGGCTTCGCTGCTCGCACAGGTCCGAGTCCGGGCGGAAGCGTGTGCGCGACCCCCCGTACAGTTCCAAAAACCGGCACCCCGAGGCGGTCAACGTCTCACTATTAAATTACTCAGGGGCGTCAGCCGTCTCGGGGTACGCCCATCCATGACGACCGCATCGCAGGCGGCGCTTGCGCACGTCCCTTGCGTTTCCCCCGCTCTTCCCCTATATCGCCCCTGCGTTTGACTGCGTGTCAGCGCGATTTCACACACGAGGCAGGCGTTTCGAGCAATCGAAAAGCCATCCGGTGGCGGGCAACCGTCGCAAGGCTTCGTGGAGGCATCAACCGGTAAACAAGGAGCAGCCATCATGGCACTGCCCGATTTTTCTATGCGTCAACTGCTCGAAGCAGGCGTCCATTTCGGTCACCAGAAGCACCGCTGGAACCCCAAGATGGAGCGCTACATCTTTGGCGTTCGCAACGACATCCACATTCTCGACCTGAGCCAGACCGTGCCGGCCCTGAGCCGCGCGCTGCAGCTCGTGTCCGACACCGTTGCCGATGGCGGCCGCGTGCTGTTCGTCGGCACCAAGCGCCAGGCTGCGCCGCTGGTGGCTGATGCCGCCAAGCAGTCGGCCCAGTATTATGTGAATTCCCGCTGGCTCGGCGGCACGCTGACCAACTGGCAGACGATCTCGAACTCGATCTCGCGCCTGCGCGAACTCGAATCGATGAGCGAAGACGACCTGGCCCTGCGCACCAAGAAGGAGCGCCTGATGATGAGCCGCGAGCAGGAACGCCTCGAGCGTGACCTGGGCGGCATCAAGGACATGGGCAACCTGCCGTCGCTCCTGTTCGTCATCGACACCAACAAGGAAGCCAACGCGATCAAGGAAGCCCGTCGCCTGGGTATTCCGGTCGTGGCCATCGTCGACACCAATTGCGACCCCGACACCGTCGATTATGCCATCCCCGGCAATGACGACGCGTCGCGCGCCCTCGAGCTTTACGTCTCGCTGGTGTCCCGCGCTGCCATTGACGGCATCGGCCGTTCGTCGTCGGCGCTCGGCGCCGATCTCGGTGCTTCCGACGCCGCGCCGGCCGAAGAGCTGCCGACCGATGAAGCCCCGGCCGCCGAAGCTCCGGCAGCCGCCAGCTAAGCGCGTTTCGCGTATTTCGTTCTGATTTGAACCAATGCGACCCCTGCAACGGGGTCGCCAAGAGGTGAACCCATGGAAATCACTGCAGGAATGGTCAAGCAGCTCCGCGACTCGACCGGCGTCGGGATGATGGACTGCAAGAAGGCCTTGGCCGAAACCAATGGCGACATGGAAGCTGCGGTCGACTGGCTGCGCACGCGTGGCCTGGCCAAGGCCGCCAAGAAGGCTGACCGCGTGGCTGCCGAAGGCCTGGTCGGCGTCGCGACATCAGGCACCAAGGCTGCCGTCGTCGAAGTGAACTCGGAAACCGACTTCGTTGCCCGCAACGAGCAGTTCCAGGACATTGTCGGCAGCGTTGCCAAGCTGGCGCTCGATGCCGATGGCGATGTGGTCAAGCTCGGCGAAATGCCGTTCCCCGGTTCGGGCCATTCGGTTTCGGCCGAACTGACCGAAGCTATCGCCAAGATCGGCGAGAACATGAACCTGCGCCGCACCGAAGTCGTTTCGGTCAGCGATGGCGTGGTCGAGAGCTATATCCACAATTCCGTCAAGGGCGGCCTCGGCCGTATCGGCATTCTGGTGGCGCTCGAATCGACCGGCGACAAGGCTGCGCTCAGCACCCTTGGCAAGCAGCTCGCGATGCATATCGCCGCTGCCCAGCCGCAGGCGATTTCGCCCGAAGAACTGGACCAGGACGTTGTCGCCCGCGAGCGCGCCATCATCCTCGAGCAGGTCAAGGAATCGGGCAAGTCGGCCGAGATCGCCGAAAAGATGGTCGATGGCCGCATGCGCAAGTATTTCGAGGAAGTCACGCTCCTGGCGCAGACTTTCGTGATCGATGGCGAGACCAAGGTCCGCGATGCGATCAAGAATGCCGAGAAGGACGTTGGTGCCCCGATCGCGCTGACCAGGTTCGTGCGCTATGCGCTGGGCGAGGGCATCGAGAAGGCCGAGACGGACTTCGCCGCCGAAGTCGCCGCCACGGCCGGCGTGAAGTAATACCAACTATTCTGCGGGCAGGCCTACGGGCCTGTCCGTTGCTCTCCCGGCGGCCATGATTTGGGCGGGATCGAGCGCAAAAACCCAGCCGTTATTCACGTTCCGATGGTGCCACGCCTTCTTTTGAAGGCGATTTTGCCATAGGGTCTGCCGGGTGCCGCCGGATTCGGTGCCCCATCCATGTTCTTGTCAAAGGGGTTTGCCGATGGCGCCTGCCTACAAACGCATTCTCCTCAAGGTTTCGGGCGAGGCGCTGGCAGGGGACAATTCCTTCGGGATCGAGCCGCCTTTCCTGCAGGCCGTGGCCAAGCAGATCGCCGATGTCGCCAATAGCGGCGTGCAGATCGCCATCGTGGTGGGCGGCGGCAATATCTTCCGCGGCATGGCCGGCGCCGCCGACGGTACCGACCGGGTGACGGCCGACCTGATGGGCATGCTGGGCACCATGATCAATGCCCTGGCCCTCAGCAATGCCATTTCCCGCCAGGGCGCCAAGGCCAAGCCCTATAGCGCCGTTTCCATGCCTTCGGTGGCCGATACCTTCACCGCGCGCGACGCCAAGCTGGCGCTGGAAGAGGGCTATGTCGTCGTGCTGGGCGGGGGCATCGGCAACCCATTCTTCACCACCGACACGGCTTCCACCTTGCGCGCCATCGAGCTGGACTGCGATGTCGTGCTCAAGGGCACCAAGGTCGACGGCGTCTATTCCGAGGATCCGGTGAAGAATCCGAATGCCACGCGTTACGACACCGTCAGTTACGACGAAGTCATCGGCAAGAATCTGCGCGTGATGGATACTGCGGCCTTTGCCCTTGCCCGTGACAACGCCATGCCGATAATCGTGTATGCTCTCGACGACGCTGCGGGCCTGGCGGGTGTGCTGGCGGGAACCACCCGCTCGACCCGCGTCGGCAAGCCGATCTAGAATCTAAAGGACGACTGATATGGCCTATGACCTCCCCGACCTGAAAAACCGCATGCAGAAGTCCATCGCTTCGCTGCGCGATGAACTGACGGGCCTCAGGACAGGGCGCGCCAGCGCCAGCCTGCTGGAGCCGGTGTCCGTAGAGGCCTATGGTTCGCGCATGCCGCTGAACCAGGTTGCCACCGTGACCGTGCCCGAGCCGCGCATGCTGAGCGTGCAGGTCTGGGATCGGCAGATGGCCAATGCCGTCGAAAAGGCCATTCGCGACAGTGGCCTGGGCCTCAACCCGATGAGCGAGGGGCAGATCATCCGCGTGCCGCTGCCCGAGCTCAACGAGCAGCGTCGCAAGGAATTGGCAAAAGTGGCGCATAACTATGCCGAGGCCGCCCGTGTCGCGGTGCGCCACATCCGACGAGACGGCATGGATGCGCTCAAGAAGGCCGAGAAGGATGGCGATCTGAGCCAGGACGATGCCCGCGTGCAGTCCGATCTGGTGCAGAAGGCCACCGACGCCGCCGTGGCCGAGATCGATCAGGTCGTCGCGGCCAAAGAAGCGGAAATCATGCAGGTCTAGGCCGGCCGAACTGCGCCGGGAGGGCGTAGATGTCCATCGATCCAGCCATTGCCGACGACATTGCGCCGCGCCCGCGCCTGCGCATTCCGATGCATCTTGGCGTGATCATGGACGGCAATGGCCGTTGGGCCGAAGCGCGGGGCAAGCGTCGCACCGAGGGCCATATCGAGGGCGTCAAGGCGCTCCGCAACCTGGTCGAACTCTGCATTACCTACGGCGTGCCGCATCTGACTGTCTTCAGTTTCTCATCCGAGAACTGGACGCGGCCGAAAGATGAGATATCGTTTATCTTCAATCTTCTGCGTCGGTTTGTTGCGTCTGACCTTCAGAATCTGATCCGCAATAATGTGCGGGTGCGCATCATCGGCAGCCGGACCGGGCTGGAGCCCAGCCTGGTGCGCCTGATCGATGACGTGGAAGCCAAGACGGAGGCCAATACCGGCCTCGTGCTGATCGTTGCCTTCAACTATGGCGGCAAGGCCGAAATCGCCGAGGCGACGCGCCGGATCGCCGCTGAGGTCGCGGCCGGCCGGCTGGCGCCCGAGGCCATTACCGAGGATACGATCGCGGCGGCGCTCTATACGGCGGGCCTGCCCGATCCCGATCTCATCATCCGCACCAGCGGCGAGCAGCGCATTTCCAATTTCCTGCTGTGGCAGGCAGCCTATGCCGAATTCGTCTTTGTCGATGAGAACTGGCCCGATTTCGGCGAAGCCAGCTTCATCCGCGTGCTGGAGACCTTTTCGCGGCGCGACCGGCGCTTTGGCGGCATCGAGGCGGAGCGATCGTGAGCAGTCCAGGCGATCCCGCGTCAGATCCTGTCGTCAGTCGCCGCCGTAGCTGGTCCGATCTGGGGCCTCGTCTCGTCTCTGCCCTGGTCCTTATCGCGCTGACGGCGACCGCCCTTTACATCGGCAGCTATGTGTTTGCCGCCGTGGTAGGCGCGGTCTTTGCCGGCGCCTATCGCGAATGGGAAACCATGGTTTCCCGCGCGCCGCTGACCCCGGCCGGCATGGTGCTGGTAGGGCTGCTGGCCGTTTCCGGCGTCATCTATCCGCTGTTCGGGCCGTTGGGCACCATTTCGGTCGTTGCCCTGGCCTGCGCCGTTGCCGTGGGCATGCGCGGGGAGGGGGGTGCTGTGGCGTATCCTCGGGCTGGTGACCTTTGGCGCCATCATCGTGGCGGCGTTGGCCATGCGTGGCGATACGCTGACCGGCGTCTGGGCCGGGGTCTATCTCGGTACGGTCGTCTGGATGACCGATTCGGCGGCCTTCTTCACCGGACGGCAGATCGGCGGGGAAAAGCTGGCGCCCGACATCTCACCGTCCAAGACCTGGTCGGGGGCGCTGGGCGGGCTGGCTTTGGGCACCGGGGCAGGGCTGCTGGTCTGGATCGTGGCCACCGATTCTCCTTGGTGGATCGGCCTGATCCTGTCTGCGACGATCAGCGTGCTTGGCCAGTTGGGCGATCTCAGCGAAAGTGCCATCAAGCGGCATTTCCGGATCAAGGACAGCGGCGACATCATCCCCGGTCATGGTGGGTTGATGGACCGGCTGGACAGCCTAACATTCGGCGTTTTGCTGGTGCTGCTGGTCGGGGCGCTGCATGCCGGCTACGGCTCGGTGGCCGAAGGCCTGCTCTACTGGTAGCGATGGCGCGCAGGCGCCGCATTCGCTGACGCAAGGATGCCCATGTTCGATTTTCTCTACTGGCTTCTGTCCTATGTCGTGCCGTTCCTGGCCGTGCTGACGGTCATCGTGTTCGTGCACGAAATGGGGCATTACCTGGTGGCGCGCTGGAATGGCGTGGCGATCGACGCCTTTTCCGTCGGCTTCGGGCGCGAGCTGATCGGCTGGAATGACCGGCATGGCACGCGCTGGAAAATCTCGGCGATCCCCCTTGGCGGCTATGTGCGCTTTGCCGGTGACATGAACGCCGCCAGCGTTCCCGACCCGGATGCCCTGGCCAAGGTGGACCCGGCATTGGCACCGCACCTCTTCGCCAACAAGAATGTGTGGCAGCGGATTGCCGTCGTCGTGGCCGGTCCGCTGGCCAATGTCATCCTGACCTTCCTCATTCTCTACGCCCTGCTGCTGGGCTATGGGCGCTACACCATTCCCCCGGTGGTCGGCGAAGTCATCGCCGGCTCGGTGGCCGAGGCGGCCGGGCTCGAGGCCGGCGACGTCATCATCGCCGTCGATGGCTATGCCGTACACGGTTTCGAGGATTTCCAGCGCCTGGTAGCCACCAGTCCGGAACGGCCCGTTACCATAGAGCTCGAACGCGGCAGCGCCGCCGAAACCATCGTCCTGGTGCCCGAGGCCGTCGAGGTGGAAGACCGTTTCGGCAATATCCAGCGGATCGGCCGGGTCGGGGTGAGCCGCGATGTCGCGGAAACCGACGTGACGCTCTATCGGCCCGGGCCAGTCGAGGCGATCGGCATGACGGTCGAGGAGATTCGCTTCATCATCCAGCGCACAGCCGCCTTCCTGGGCGACTTTTTCGTCGGGCGCGGCGATGTCGAGCAGTTGGGCGGGCCGGTCAAAGTGGCCAAGGTTTCGGGGGAGGTGGCGACTCTCGGCATTGTCGCGCTCATAAATCTCACCGCGTTGCTTTCGTTAAATATCGGTATTTTCAACCTTTTGCCGGTTCCCATGCTCGACGGCGGGCACCTTCTGTACTATCTGGTTGAAGCTGTCAGGGGACGTCCGCTGAGCATGCGCGTGCAGGAAATGGGGTTCCGCTTCGGCTTTGCCCTGGTGCTTGCGCTCATGGTGTTCACATTGTTCAACGACACACTGTTCGCCTACTTCGGAATCCTGCGTTAACACCCGGTTAACCTAGGTTTGTGAGGTGTTGCAGGAATACAAGAGCACCAATCATTTGCTAACCGCGTCGAGGCTTCCGCCTTGTCCTTGGTTAAAAAGACGGTAAAACGGTGCAATGGAGTTAGCTTGGGGGAGCGCTGTGCATGGCGATTCCTCAGGCCCGGTCGCAGAGGCAATAATAATATGATCCATCCCACCAAGCTGATGCGCGGCGCTTTTCTGGCGCTTGCGATTCTGGGTGCAGCGCCGCTCGCTGGCCCCAGCATTCCGCTTCTTGGCGCTGTGACTGCTCAGGCTCAGGAACAACTGGTCGGTGCGGTGCTCTTCGAGGGCAACCGGCGCTTTTCCGACAACCAGCTCCTCGCCATGGTCGATGTGTCGGCCTCCGGCATCTTCACCCAGCAGCGTGTGGCCGCGGATATCGAGAGTATCCGCCAGGCCTATGACCGCGACGGGTTCCTTTCCGTTTCCGTGACGGCGCGGACCGAAGCGACCAGCGATGGTCGCGTTCGTGTCATCTTCACCGTCAATGAAGGCAATCGCGCGGGTATCGCGGCGATCAACTTCACCGGCAACAACGCCTTTGGCGCCAACAGCCTCAAGAGCACCATGCTCACCAAGGAAACCGGCATTCTGAGCTGGTTGTTCAAGGATGACGGCTATGACGAGCGCAAGCTTGCGGTCGATCGCGAGCGCATTCGCCTCTATTACGCCAATCGCGGCTATCCCGACGTCCAGGTGACCTCGGTCGGCGAATATGACGCCAGCAAGAATGCCTACTTCATCAACTTCACCATCAATGAAGGCCAGAAGTACGCATTCTCCAATGTCGGTATCGAGACCAGCATTGCGGGCCTCAACACCGACGCCCTGAGGGGCACGGTGCAGACGGGGAAGGGCAGTTCCTATTCCGCCAGCGACCTGCAGGCTTCGATCGAGGACATGGCCTACGAAGCCACTGTCCAGGGCTATTCCTTCGTCGACGTCCGGGCGCGGCTCGATCGCGACGTGACGAACGGCACGTTCAACGTGACCTATCTCGTGGACGAAGGTGCGCGGCTCTATGTCGAGCGCATCAACATCACCGGCAATACCAAGACGCGTGACTTCGTCATCCGTCGCGAGCTGGAGTTCGCCGAAGGCGACCCCTTCAACCGTGCATTGGTGGTGCGTGGTCGCGAGCATATCAACGACCTCGGCTTCTTCTCGGCTGTCGACATCACCACAGGCCCGGGCTCGGCGCCCGACAAGGTGGTGATCAATATCGCCGTGACGGAAACGTCCACGGGTGAATACGGCGCGACCGCCGGCTATTCCACCACCGACGGTATCCTGGGCGAAGTCTCGCTGACCGAGCGGAACTTCCTGGGTCGCGGCCAGTATCTGCGTGCTGCCATCGGCGCTTCGCAGGCCGGCCGTACCTTCGACTTCTCGTTCACCGAGCCCCGCTTCATGGGCCTCAAGGTTTCGGCTGGCGTCGATGTCTATCATCGCATCACCGAGGAAACCTCGACCGGCTTCTATGGTTCGCAGGCGACCGGTGGCCAGTTCCGCCTTGGCATCCCACTGACGGCCGATCTGTCCGGCACCGTGTTTGCCGGCATGGAGCGCAAGGTCATTGTCGACAAGGATCCCGATAACTCGCTGCTCGTGGTCAATGGCCATGAGTTCTACAAGGGCTTCATCGGCTATACGCTGACCTGGAACAGCCTCGACGATAACAAGTCGCCGACCGAGGGTCTGCTGGCCACCTTTACGCAGCAGTATATCGGCTGGGATCACAGCCTGATCAAATCCGAGGCGCGGGCGCGCTACTTCATGCCTCTCATCGAGGATAGCGGTATTGTCGCCAGTGTTCGTGGTCAGGCCGGTATCATCAACGATCTGAGCGGCAATGGTGTCCACTCGGTGGAAGCCTTCAGCCCCGGTTCCCAGCTTATTCGTGGTTTCGAGGGCCGTGGTCTTGGCCCGCGTATCGTGAATGGCCCGAATGGCGAATTCCTCGGTGCGGTGGCCTATGCCGGCGTGTCGGCCGAAGTGCAGTTCCCGCTGCCGGGCGTACCGGAGAGCTATGGCCTCAGCGGTGCGGTCTGGGCGGATGCTGCCTGGGTTGATGGCGTGAATACGCCGCGCCTTGACGGTAATGCGATCGACCCTGGCAGCATCGACGTGCCATGGCGGACTTCGATCGGCGCCTCGCTGATCTGGGACAGCCCGTTCGGCCCGCTGCGTGGCGACTTCGCTCACGTGCTGAACAAGTCGACCTCGGACCGGACTCAGGTCTTCCAGCTGACCATGTCCACCTTGTTCTAGCCGTCGTGGCATGAGACAGTTCATTGAGCCGCGGGCGGCATGCACCGCGGCTCAATTCTTTTAAGTGACACTGATGGTCGACACCCGTTTTCATCGTTTTGCCGGCCCGTCCACGATCGGTGCCATTCTGACTGCCCTGGATCGTCGTGACCTGCTGGCCGGCCTCGCCAATGCGGACCTGTCGATAGAGGGCGTGACCGAGCTCGATCTGGCGGGCAGGGGCGATCTGGCTCTGGCGGCGCATACCGATTATGTCGAGGAGCTGCGCGCCACGTCAGCCGGCGCGGTGCTGGTGTTGCCGGCTTTGCGCGAGATGGTGCCAGCCCACAGCCTGGCCATTGCCGTCGACAAGCCGCACCAGCTATTCGCCGATATCCTCGATCACCTCTATCCCTCCAATACCCGCTCCATTATTGCCTCCGGCCGGGACGACTTGGGTGCGCCGGTCTTCGAGCGCGACGTGTCGATCGGCTCCAATGTCGTGGTCGGGCCTGGCGTGGAGATCGGCCGTGGCACGGTTATCGGGGCCAATACCGTTATCGGCGCCGGCGTCACCATCGGCCGCAACTGCATTATCGCGGCCAATTGCACCATCGACTGCGCCCATATCGGCAATGAAGTGGTAATCCATTCCGGCGTCCGCATCGGCACCGAGGGGTTCGGCTGGCTCGATTTCGGGCGGTCCAACCGCAAGGTGCCGCAACTGGGCCGGGTGCTTATCCAGGATCGGGTCGAGATCGGCGCCAATTCCACCATCGACCGTGGCGCCCTTGGCGACACCATGATCGGGGAAGGCACCAAGATCGATAACCTCGTGCAGATCGGCCACAACTGCAAGATCGGCCGCTCCTGCCTCATCGCAGCGATGAGCGGGCTGTCGGGATCGACCATTGTCGAGGATGGCGTGCTGATGGGCGGCGGCGTGGGCACGTCGGGTCACCTGACCATCGGCGCCGGTTCGGTCGTGCATGGCCGCGCCGCGGTGACCAAGAACTGGCCGCCAGGCAGCAAGCTTGCCGGTGCACCGGCGCAGGATATAAGAGATTTCTGGCGTGAAATCGCCACGATGCGGAAACTTTCCAAGGGGGACAAGCGGGGATGACCGAGAGCGCACCAGTCAGCACTGAACTCGGGGCAATGAGCATTGCCGAGATCCTGAAGAGCCTGCCGCATCGCTACCCGTTCCTGATGATCGACCGGATCATCAGGATCGACCGTGACGAGACGGCGGTGGGGATCAAGAACGTGACGTTCAACGAGCCGATCTTCCAGGGCCACTTCCCCGAGAACCCGGTGTTCCCCGGCGTGCTGATCATCGAGGGCATGGCCCAGACGGCCGGCGCTATCGTCATCAAGCACGATTCCGGCACCGGCAAGAAAAACATCGTCCTGATGCTGGGCGTCGACAAGGCCAAGTTCCGCAAGCCGGCCGGGCCGGGGGATACGATCGAGTTCCATATCGCCAAGATCCAGCGCCGCCGCAATGTCGGTCGCTACGAGGCCAAGGCCATGGTTGATGGAGCAATCATCGCGGAAGCCGAGATCACCGCGATGATTGTCGGGGCGGATTCGTGAGCTCTCCGATCGTTCACCCGACGGCCATCGTCGGCTCGGGCGCACAGCTCGGCCAGGGGGTGAAGATCGGTCCCTATTGCATTGTCGGCGACAATGTCGTGCTGCGTGACAATGTCGAACTGCTCTCGCATGTGTCGATCGATGGTCATACCGAACTCGGCGCGGATAGCAGGGTATTCCCCTTCGCCTCGATCGGTCACGAGCCGCAGGACCGCAAATATCACGGCGAAGCCTCCCGGGTGGAAATCGGCGAGCGTTGCGTCATCCGCGAGTCGGCCACGATCAATCCCGGCACCGAAGGCGGCGGCATGGTGACCAGGATCGGCAATGACTGCCTGATCATGGCCGGCGCCCATGTGGCGCATGATGCGATCCTGGGCAACAATGTCATCATGGCCAATTATGTCGGCATCGCCGGCCATTGCCAGATCGGCGACAATGTCACGTTCGGCGGCATGTGCGTCGTCCATCAGTTTACGCGCGTCGGGGCGCATGCCTTTGTCGGCGCTGCGTCGATGGTGGATGGCGATATCATTCCCTATGGCATGGCCGTCGGCAATCGCGCCTCGCTGACCGGGCTCAACCTGATCGGCCTCAAGCGCCGCAAGTTCGACCGCGAGGCGATCCATCGCCTGCGTGCCGCCTACCGCCTGATCTTTGCCAGCGAGGGCACTTTGCGCGAACGCGTCGAGGATGCCGCCGAACTGTTCAAGAATGACCCGCTGGTGCAGGACGTGGTCGCCTTCATCGCCGCCGCCTCGGATCGGCCGATCCTGCTGCCGCGCAACGGCCACGATGTCGACTAGATGAGTGCTCCGGCAGGCGCTGGGCAACCGGGGGATGAGCATCTCAAGCTCTTCGTTCTCGCCGGGGAGCCGTCGGGCGACCGCATTGCGGCCGACCTCGTCGCGCGCCTGCAGCAGCGCGTGCCGCTGGCTTTCATTGGCGTCGGCGGCCATGAGCTCGAGGCGCTCGGCCTGCGCTCGCTGTTTCCGATGCGTGACCTAGCGGTCATGGGCGTTACCGATGTGCTGCTGCGCCTGCCGCTGCTGCTCTGGCGTCTCGAACAGACGGCGCGCGCCATCAAGGCTGCCAAACCCGACATTGTCATACTCGTCGATTCCCAGGACTTTTCGCGGCTCCTGGCCAAGCGGTTGAAACGCCTCGGCTACCAAGGAAAACTCATCCTCTATGTCGCGCCATCAGTCTGGGCGCGGGCGCCGCAGCGCGCCGCCAAGCTCAAGCCGCTCTTCGAGGAAGTGCTGGCCGTGCTGCCTTTCGAGCCGGCGGTCATGCAGCGCCTCGATGGTCCGCCCACCTGCTATGTCGGCCATCCTGCGCTGGCGGAGCGGCTGACCCGCGATGTGGCCGAGCGCGGCCCACTGGTGCTGTTGCCCGGCAGCCGCGACGGCGAATTGCGCCGTCATTTGCCGCTGTTCCGGCAGGTTGCGGAACAGATCGGCAGCCATTCCGTCCTCGATGGCGTGGTCATTCCGACCCTGCCGGGGCTGCATGAACGCCTGACACGCGAGGTTGCCGATTGGCCGGTTCCGGTGCGTATCGTCTCCGACCGCGCGGCACGAGCCGATATCTATCGGCAGGCCGCCTTGGCGCTGGCCGTGTCCGGCACGGTGACGCTGGAGCTGGCTTTGGCGCAGGTGCCCGTCGTCGTGACCTATGTGCTCGACCCGCACCAGGCACGCATCTACGACAATCACGGCCGTCCGCCGATATCGCTGCCCAATCTCATTCTCGGCCGTCGCGCCGTGCCCGAACTGGTGCAGAACGAGCCCGATGCCGGCGCCATGCTGGCCGCGGTCCAGACGCTGCTGGACAACAAAAAAGCCCGCCAGGACCAGATCGTGGCCTTTGGCGAGCTTTCAGCTCTGATGGAAAGCGGCGAGGCTGACTTTCCGCGGCAGGACCCGGCAGAGCGGGTCCTGGCTCATTGGCATCAGCGGGCGCTGAGCGCCTCGTAGTCGCGGGCCGGGTCGCCATTGTAGAGCTGGCGCGGGCGGCCGATCTTCTTCTGCGGATCGGCGATCATTTCCTTCCACTGGCTGATCCAGCCAACGGTGCGGGCGACCGAGAACAGCACGGTGAACATCGAGGTCGGGAAGCCGATGGCTTCCAGGATGATGCCCGAATAGAAATCGACATTGGGGTAGAGCTTGCGCTCGATGAAGTAGGGGTCCTCGAGCGCGATCTTCTCGAGCTCCTGGGCCACCTGCAGTGTCGGATTGTTGTGAACGCCCAGCAGGTCCAGCACTTCCTTGGCGGTCTGCTGCATCACGGTCGCGCGCGGATCGAAGTTCTTGTAGACCCGGTGGCCGAAGCCCATCAGCTTGAAGCCGGAATTCTTGTCCTTGGCGCGGGCGATGAATTCGGGAATGCGGTCGACCGTGCCGATTTCCTTGAGCATGTTGAGCGCCGCCTCGTTGGCGCCGCCATGGGCCGGGCCCCAGAGGCAGGCCACGCCGGCCGCGATGCAGGCGAAGGGGTTGGCGTCGGACGAGCCGGCCAGGCGCACGGTCGAGGTCGAGGCATTCTGCTCGTGATCGGCATGCAGGGTGAAGATCAGGTCCATCGCCTTGGCGATGGTCGGGTTCACCTTGTATTCCTCTGCCGGCACCGAGAAGCACATGTGGAGGAAGTTGGACGCGTAATCGAGGTCGTTGCGCGGATAGACGAAGGGCTGGCCCACCGAATATTTGTAAGCCATGGCCGCAATGGTCGGCATCTTGGCGATCATGCGGATCGAGGCGATCTCCCGCTGCTGCGGATCGGTGATGTCGGTCGAGTCGTGGTAGAAGGCCGCCATGGCGCCGACCACGCCGGTCATCACTGCCATGGGATGGGCATCGCGGCGGAAGCCGCGGAAGAAATAGTGCATCTGCTCATGCACCATGGTGTGGCGGGTCACCAACTGTTCGAATTCGGCCATCTGGGCCTTGTTGGGCAGCTCGCCATAGAGCAGCAGGTAGCAGACTTCGAGATAGTTGCTCTTTTCGGAGAGCTGTTCGATCGGATAGCCGCGATAGAGGAGCTGGCCCTGGTCGCCGTCGATATAGGTGATGGCGCTGTCGCATGCTGCTGTCGAGGTGAAACCCGGATCATAGGTGAACATGCCGGTCTTGGCGTAGAGCGATCTGATATCGATCACATCCGGGCCCACGGTGCCGGACAGTACCGGGAATTCGTGGGTCTGGTCCCCGATGACGAGTTTGGCGACTTTTTCGGTCATTGAGCTCTCCTCGAAGGCCTCCGCGTCCGTCATGATTCCGGTCGCTCGAAGCCGTAAACTGGGCAGTCATGGCTGCTGCGCAGGGGTATCAGTTTTTACCCTTCCGACGCAACCAATGGGTAAGCAAGGCTTACCCTCCGATTAGCACTAGACAGCGCTTGTTTGATCCTCAAGACGAGCCATGCTTTCGTCCCGCCCGATGAGCACCATAACCTCGAAAATCCCCGGCGACACGGTGCGTCCGGTGAGGGCCGCGCGCAGCGGCTGGGCCAGCTTGCCGAGCTTCAGTCCCTTGGCTTCCGCCAGCGCCCGCATGGCAGCGTCGATCGCCGGCACCGACCATTCGTTGAGGCCACGCAGCACCTCGGCCATGTCCCGAAGCACGGCCCGCGTATCCGACGTCAGCAGCGCCGACGCCGCGGCATCGATAGCAAGCGGGCGTGACGCATAGATGAACTGCGCCAGGTCGATCAGCTCCAGCACGGTTTTGGCGCGCGGCTGCAATTCGGGCAGGGCGGTCAGTACGGTGTCCTTGTTGGCTGAGAGGCCATCGACATCGGCCTGGCGGCCGACTTCGGCTGATGTCGCCAGCATGACGTCATAGAGATAGGCCGGGGCCGCTTCGCGGATATAGTGGCCGTTGATATTCTCGAGCTTGACGAAATCGAAGCGCGCGGCGCCCTTGTTGAGACCATCAAGGCTGAACCACTCGACCATCTGCTCGGTCGAGAAGATTTCATCATCGCCATGGCTCCAGCCGAGACGCGCGAGATAGTTGCGCAGGGCCTCGGGCAGGTAGCCCATCTGGCGATAGGCTTCCACCCCCAGCGCGCCATGTCGCTTGGAGAGCTTGGCGCCATCAGGGCCATGGATCAGCGGGATATGGGCCATTTCAGGCACGGTCCAGCCCATGGCATTGTAGATGACGATCTGGCGGGCGGCATTGGTCAGGTGGTCGTCGCCGCGGATGATATGGGTCACGCCCATGTCGTGGTCATCGACCACCACGGCATGCATATAGGTCGGCGTGCCGTCCGAGCGCAGGATGATGAAGTCGTCCAGGTTCTCGGCCTTGAACACGACCTTGCCCTGCACATGGTCATCCACGACGATATCGCCTGACAGCGGCGCCTTGATGCGGATCACCGGGGCGACGCCTTCAGGCGCCTCGCTCCGGTCGCGATCGCGCCAATAGCCGTTATAGCGCGGCGGCTTGCCGGCAGCGCGGGCTTCCTCGCGCATCTGATCCAGTTCGGCCGGCGAGCAGTAGCAGTAATAGGCGTGGCCCATCTTCACCAGCTCATGGGCGACCTCGGCGTGGCGCGCGGCGCGGCCGAACTGGCTGATCGGCTCGCCGTCCCAGGTCAGGCCGAGCCATTTGAGCCCGTCGACCAATGCGGTCACGGCGGCTTCGGTCGAGCGTTCGCGGTCGGTGTCCTCGATGCGCAGCAGCATCTTGCCGCCCTTGTTCTGGGCATAGGCCCAACTGAACAGGGCCGTGCGGGCGCCACCGATATGCAGGTAGCCGGTGGGCGATGGGGCGAAACGGGTAACGACCTGGGACATGAGACCGGAATGCTTGGAGGATTTCGGAGCCGTGTGTAGCATAGCGCGGCACGAGCGCAAGGGCGGGGGCAAAGCGGGTGCTGGAGGCGGAAACACGCGAGCGCAATGCCGGCCTTGCGCCTGTGGCGGCAGAGGCGCCTTCGGGCCGTCGCCTTCCGGCACCATGGTCGCGGCCGGCGGCCGCCACCGGCCTTGCCGACGCCGCCGTCACCCGCCGTCTTTTCGTGCTGCTGCCCTTTGCCATGATTGCCGGCCTCATCGCCTATGCCGTGCTGCCGGGTGAGCCGCAGCCGCAGGCGCTGCTGGCCATCGGCATTGCCCTCGCCGTGCTCATTGCGATGCTCTGGCGTTCGGTCACCCTGTCGTTGGCAAGCTTGCTGGTTGCCGCATGGATCGGCTTCTGCCTGCTGCCCGTGCATGGACTGTGGTTCGGCACCACCATGCTGACGCGCCCGGCCTACGGGCTCTACGAGGCTCGAGTGGACGAGATCGTCTCGGCTACATCGGAAGCTCGCCGCATCGTCGTCTCGGGGCTTACCCCGCTGGCCGACGACCGGCCGCGCCCGCCGCCCGCTGCGGATCGCAACTGGGGCCGGCGGCTATGGGCCACCATCTGGGCCACGGCGCTGACCAGCTTCATTGCCGGCACCGCCACATTGCTGTTCTCGGCCTATCACTTCCAGCAGACCGCGCCGCTCGGCGTATTGGGCAATGTGCTGG
This sequence comes from Devosia ginsengisoli, assembly GCF_024707105.1. GTDB lineage: Bacteria > Pseudomonadota > Alphaproteobacteria > Rhizobiales > Devosiaceae > Devosia > Devosia ginsengisoli_A. The sequence continues at coordinate 58,761 of NZ_JANQAJ010000011.1, forward strand.
TGCTGCCGGTGGTGAGCCTCATCATCATGCCCTTTGCTGTGTTGTCGGTTCTCGCCATGCCCTTCGGCGTGGAGGCGCCTTTCGTGGCCGTCATGGGCTGGGGGCATAGACCGGATGGTCGATGGCGCAGAGCTGGTTGCGGGCTGGAGCGAGGGATTGACCGGTAACCCATTGCTGACCGGTCTGGCGCTGGTCATCGGCCTTGTGGCCCTGGCCTGGTTCGCCTTCCTCAACTCCTGGTGGCGGCTGCTCGGCCCCGCTTTGGCCGTGCCGCTGATCCTGCTGGTCGGCCTCGATCAGCGCCCCGATATCCTCATCGCCGACAGCACGCAGGCCGTGGCGCTCCGCACCGAAACCGGCATGGGCCTGATCACCGGCCGCACCGGCAGCTTCGCCACCGAGGTCTGGAGCGAGCACTATCAGGAGCCGATCGCCGCCAAGGCCGAAGGCATGCTATGCGACAGCCTGGGCTGTATCGCCACGACCGACCGTTTCTCGGTCGCCGTGATCCGCAATGGGGCGGCTTTCGCCGAAGATTGCGGTCGGAACGACCTCGTCATCGCTCGCATCCGTGCGCCGGTGACCTGCAAAGGCAGTCAGGTGATCGATGCCGATGCGCTGGCGGCCGGTGGCGTGCATTGGCTGCGCTGGAATGCAGGGGCAGGGCGGTTCGATATCCGCCCCGCCATTCCCAATCTCACCCGGCCGTGGCGAGTCGTGCCACGGTGACGCCGGCCGCCGGCATGTTGGCGGTGCCCAGCACATAGCCCGCTTCGTCGGCTGCGGCATTCAGCGCCGCCGGCCCGGCACCGTAATTCACATAGATGCGGAACCCGTTGCGCGTGCGGCAACGCACACCCGCCGGCAGGTTGAGCGTCGGCGTATCTGTTTCGGCGAGCAGGTAGTCCACCACGCGCTGTACCAGCGCCCTGTTGCCGCTGGCGCCGAGGTAATAGAGCTTGCCCTGGTTCACCAGCACCGGCCAGCCATCCACATCCTCGATCACCACATTGGCCCTGGTCTCGATGCGCTCGCGCCAGTGGCGGATGGCGCCGCTCCCTCGCACCTCGATATCGAGTGCCGGGTCGAGGCTGTCGATCCGCGCCACCTTCACGTCGAGCAGGTTGCTCGGCAGGTCCGGCGCCAGGTTGGGCGGAATGACGAAATTCTCGGTCTTGGAGCCTGAACGCGGCCCGATCAGCAGGTGCCCGTCGAATTCGGTGATAGCCCTGCGCAAAGCGTCATTCCAGGCGAACAATGCCGGAATGGCGACGATGTCATAGCCGGCGAAACTCGTCGTGCTGGGCGGCAGGATGTCGATATCGATGCCGTGCTTGCGGAAGGCGGCATACAGCGCCCGGACATGGGCGCCGTGGCTGAACCCCTTAGCCTGCGGCTGGATTTCCCAGGCCCATTCGCTCTGATAGTCGAAAACAATGGCGACGCGGCCCTTGTTGGCCACGCCATCGAGGCCGACGCTTTTCAGCTCCTCGGCCACCTGCATGGCCTCGTGATAGGCGGGTGCCGGCTCGCTGTCGGGGCGCAACAGGCCGGCATGCATCTGCTCTTGCGCGAAAGGTGCCTGGCGCCAGCGGAAATAGGTCACCACTTCCGCACCATGGGCAAAGCCTTCCCAAGCCCAGAGCCGTGCCATGCCGGGCAGCGGATCGGGGTTGAACTGCGCCCAGTTCACCGGGCCGGGCTGCTGTTCCATGATCCACCAGCGGCCATGGCCCACGGCACGATAGAGATCGTGATGGAAGGCGGCATTGTCAGGGTCGCCCTGGCGCATATAGAGCCGCTTGATCTCGTCCGGCTCGTCGCTGACGGCGAGGTGCCCGATCGGGTAGCTGTCCCAACTGGCGATATCGAGCGTTTCGGCCAGGTCGTAGTGGTCGAATTCGGTATAGCGCGACATGAAGTTGTGGATGACCGGCAGGTCCGGCCGCCGCGCCTTCAGAATATCGAACTGCACCTTGTTGAAGGCTGCGACCTGGTCCGAGGCATAGCGGCGGAAATCGAGCTCATGCGCCGGCGCCGCTTCGCAGACCAGCAGGTTTGGCAGGCCCACCTGCTCGAAGCTGTTATAGTCCATCGACCAGAACACCGTGCCCCAGGCCTGGTTCAGCGCATCCACGCTGCCGTATTTCTTCGCCAGCCAGCGCTGGAAGCCCTCTTTAGCGGCCGGCGAATAGGAATAGGTCGTGCCGTGGCAGCCATATTCATTGTCGGTTTGCCAGGCGCCGAGGGCCGGGTGGTCGCCCACGGCATCGGCCAGCAGGCGCGTGATGCGGGCGGCCTCTTTCCGATAGCCGAGATGACTGAAATCATAGTGCCGGCGCGAGCCGAAGCCACGACGGCGGCCCTGTGCGTCCACCGCCAGCATGTTGGGATGCTTGTCCAGCATCCAGCGGGGCGGGGTGGCCGTCGGCGTGCCGAACACGACCTTGAGCCCGTACCGCCCGAGTACATCCATGGCCCGGATGATCCAGTCGAAGGTCAGATTGCCAGGCGTCGGCTCCAGCCGCGACCAGGCGAATTCCCCGATGCGCACCCATGCAATGCCCACCTCGGCCATGCGCGCCGCGTCGCGTTCCCACACCTCCTCCGACCAGTGTTCGGGATAGTAGCAGACACCGATGGCAGGGGCGGTCATGACGAGATCTCAGAGAGTGATGGGCGTTTCGGGCTGGCCGGCGACATCGACCTCGACGGCAAACAGGCTCCCGGCGTGTTTTTCGGCGGCGAGTTGTTCGGCGCTCAGATTCTTGGCCGCCGTGGTGATGAACAGCGTCTTGAGGTCCGACCCGCCAAAGGCCGGGCAGGTGACCTGGCTGACCGGCACTTCCACCACGCGGTCCACCGAACCATCAGGCGCATGGCGCACCACGCAGGAGCCGCCCCAGCGGGCGTTCCACAGATAGCCCTCGCTATCCACCACGGCGCCATCGGGCCAGCCTCGGTCGATATCGGCGAACAGCGTCCATTCGCCCACCGGCAGCCCGGTTTCCGGGTCGGTGGCGCATTTGAGGATCTTGCGGGTCGGCGTATCGGTCCAATAGGCCACGCGTCCATCCGGCGAGAAGCAGGTGGCGTTGGGTATCCTTATGCCCGACTTGAGCGTGGTCAGCGCCCCGGCGCGATAGTGATAGACTGAACCGACAGGCGCTTCCTCGTCGACCTTGCCCATCGTCCCTATCCAGAAGGCGCCGGAGGGATGCACCCGGCTGTCATTAGTGCGGGTGACCGGATTGTCGGCCTCGATCTCGTTGATGCGGTTCATGCCGCCGCTGGCGAGGTCGAATTCCTTGAGCCCGGTTTCCGTTGCCAGCACCAGCATATGGTCGTCCAGCACCGCCGCAGCCGCCACGGTCTCGTTGAACAGCCAGCTATCGGCCACTTCGCCATCGGCGGTCACGGCGAACAGCGTCTGCTCGTTGATGTCGAAGAAGAACAGTTGCTGGCGGCCCTGATGCCAGATCGGGCCTTCGCCCAATTGGCACTGGCTGTCGAACAGCAGGCTTGCCGTAGCGCTCATGCCGCCTTCCCCGCATCATAGGCGGCAACGGCAGCGGCGGCGCGCTCGGCCACCTGGGCGGCGTCCATGCCGGGCTTGTAGATATAGGTGCCCAGCCCGAAGCCATTGCAGCCGGCCGCGAAATATTCGCCGAAATTGTCCGGATTGGCGCCGCCCACCGCATAGACCGGCAGTTCGGGCGGCAGCACCGCCTTCATCGCCTTGATCCCCTTGGGGCCAAGCACTTCGGCGGGGAAGAATTTCAGCCCCGTGGCCCCCGCCTTGATGGCGCGGAAGGCGTCGGTGGGGGTGAATACGCCCGGATAGGACAGCATCTGCAGCCGCACGGTTTCCTCGATCACCTGCTTGTTGGTGTCGGGCGAAACCACGAAGGTGCCGCCGGCATCCGAAACGGCCCAGACATGTTTCTTGCTGAGCACGGTTCCCGCCCCGATGGCGGCTTCGTCGCCCAGCGTATTGGAGGCCAGCGCAATGCTGGTCAGCGCGTCCGGCGAATTGAGCGGCACTTCGATCATGGTGATGCCGGCGGCGATGAGCGCCTTGCAGACATCCAGGGTCTCGTTCGGCGTGATGCCCCGCAGGATGGCGATGATGTGGCGGTGGTCCATACTAGTCACTCCTAGGCGGCGAAGCTGCGCGCGGCCTTGAGGCCGGCCAGCACGATTGCGGTGGCGTCCATGGGCTCGCCCCTGGCGCCGGCCATCTCCAGCACTTGCGCATAAAGCGCGCTCAATGCAGGCGAGCCGATCAATGGCACAGGCTGGTCGCCGATCAAATGACGGTTGCTGCCGATTTCGGTGCCGACAAGCAATCCGGACAGATAGCCCGCGCACCAGTCGGGCTGGCGGCCTGACAGCAGCGAACCCGCCCGCACCTGAAACAGCGTGCCCAGCAATTGCTCGGGGCGATCCAGCCCGGCCGCGGCGCCGGCCGCAAAACCTTCGGAGCGGCCTGGTCCGTCGAGGTCGCCGGTCAACGAGTGGCGCAGCACCGAATGGGTGCGCAGCACTTCGAACATTTCCCCGGTCATGGCGGTCGAGAAATGCTCGATGCGGGTGCCCGACAATTGCGCCCATTTCGAATGCGTGCCGGGCATGCAGACCACGCCCGAAAAGCCCGGCGTCAGCGCCGCGAGGCCCAGCAACTGGGTTTCCTCGCCGCGCATCACATTGTCGGCGCCAGCCTTCTGGCACACGCCGGGCAGGATGGCGGGGGCGATGCGCGCATCGGGCATTTCCGGCCTGACTGCGCCGTCGAGCAGGCCGCGCAGGTCGGTCGGCGCTTCGAGATATGGCGCTTCCAGCCATCCCTGGCGCGCGCCTGCCATGCCACAGATCAGCACATCGAGTGCGCCACTGCGGGATGGAGCCACGCCGTCGAGCAATTCGGCCAAGGCGGCGGGGAATTCCTCGCGCGTCAGCTTTCCCATGCCTTTGGGCGAGGTCTTCTCGAAAATCACCGCGCCATCGGGGCCGATGCCCCAGGCGCGCAGGTTGGAGGTGCCCCAGTCCACGGCCACCCAGTCTACGATCTCACTCACGTATTTCCCTCATCGCGGCAGGCTCGACGCGGCGCGACCCTAAAGGCTGACGGCGGTTTCATCCAGCCCGATTCTGCGCTGCAGAACAGCCCGGATCGATGGGCTGGGTCCCCTCGTTTGGTAAGATTTTCAGGGCGTTGGGGAATATCGGGCGGTGCGATGCTCATTTGTATGATTTTTTACTCGGAATCGCCTTCACTCTGGCGTAAGCCATGTTAGAACGGCTCCAAACGGCGGGCAGTGTCGCGCACCGCGGACCCAAGAGGAAAGATGAGATGACTGCAGGCAATGGCTCCGGCGAGGCGCCCAAAAAACTGCGCTCGCGCGCCTGGTTCGACAATCCTGACAATCCGGACATGACCGCGCTCTATCTCGAGCGCTACATGAATTTCGGCGTGTCGCGCGAAGAACTGCAGTCGGGCAAGCCGATCATCGGCATCGCCCAGACTGGTTCGGACCTCTCCCCTGCAATCGCCACCATATCGTCCTGGCCGAGCGCGTGCGCGAAGGCATCCGCGAGGCGGGCGGTATCGCCATCGAATTTCCGGTGCATCCGATTCAGGAAACCGGCAAGCGTCCCACGGCCGGCCTCGACCGGAACCTCGCCTATCTCGGCCTGGTCGAAGTGCTCTACGGCTATCCGCTCGACGGCGTCGTGCTGACCATCGGCTGCGACAAGACCACGCCGGCCATGCTGATGGGCGCGGCCACCGTCAATATTCCGGCCATCGCGCTGTCGGTCGGCCCCATGCTCAATGGTTGGCACAAGGGCGAGCGCACCGGTTCGGGCACCATCGTCTGGAAGGCCCGCCAGATGATGGCGGCCGGCGAGATCGACTATCCGCAATTCATCGAGCTGGTGGCCTCCTCGGCCCCCTCGACCGGCTTCTGCAACACGATGGGCACGGCTTCGACCATGAATTCGCTGGCCGAGGCTTTGGGCATGCAATTGCCCGGTTCGGCCGCCATTCCCGCGCCCTATCGCGACCGCCAGGAAATGGCCTATCGCACCGGCAAGCGCATCGTCGACATGGTGCATGAGGACCTCAAGCCCTCCGACATCATGACCAAGGACAATTTCCTCAATGCCATCGTGGTGAATTCGGCCATTGGCGGCTCGACCAATGCGCCGATCCACATCAATGCCATTGCCCGCCATATCGGCGTCGAGCTCAATATCGACGACTGGCAGAGGCATGGTCACAAGGTGCCACTGCTGGTGAACCTGCAGCCGGCCGGCGAATATCTCGGCGAGGACTTCTACCATGCCGGCGGCGTGCCGGCCGTTGTCAACGAGCTGATGGGGCAGGGGTTGATCCGCGAGGGCGCGCCTACCGTCAACGGCAAGCCCATCGGCGAGAATTGCCGCGCCACCACCATCCAGGATGACAAGGTCATCCGCCATTTCGACAATCCGCTCAAGGCCGAGGCCGGTTTCCTGGTGCTGCGTGGCAATCTCTTCGACAATGCCATCATGAAGACATCAGTGATCTCGTCAGAGTTCCGCGACCGCTACCTCAACGATCCGGCCCATCCCGGCATGTTCGAGGGCAAGGCGGTGGTGTTCGACGGACCGGAGGACTACCACCACCGGATCGACGATCCCGCGCTCGAGATCGACGAGAACACGCTGCTCTTCATGCGCGGCGCCGGTCCCATCGGCTATCCGGGCGCGGCCGAGGTGGTCAACATGCGGCCGCCCGATTATCTCATCAAGAAGGGCATCCACGCGCTGGCCTGTATCGGCGACGGCCGACAGTCGGGCACGTCGGGTTCGCCCTCGATCCTCAATGCCTCGCCCGAGGCCGCTGCCGGCGGCAATCTTGCCATCCTCAAGACCGGGGATCGCGTGCGCATCGACCTCAACAAGGGCCAGGCCAATATCTTGATTTCCGACGAGGAAATCGCCAAACGGCGTGCCGATCTCGAGGCGGCGGGGGGCTACAAATTCCCCCGGCACCAGACGCCCTGGCAGGAAATCCAGCGCGGCATTGTCGGCCAATTGGGCGATGGCGCCATTCTCAAGCCAGCCGAGAAATATCAGCGCATCGCCCAGACCGAAGGTGTCCCGCGCGACAACCACTGATCGCCGGCAATAGTGCAGGGCCCGCACCAATGGTGCGGGCCCTTTGCTTTGGCATCGCCATGACCGGTTCGGCGTCTGTGCTATAGACACGGCAATGCAGTCGGGAAACACGACATGACCGAGCCAACAGGCGACGCACAAACCGGCCCCATTGCAAGCTGCCATTGCGGCGCGGTGAATATCGTTCTGCCGCATGCGCCCAGCGTGGTGGTCGAATGCAACTGCAGCCTGTGCCGTCGTTATGGTGTGCTCTGGGTCTATTATGACGCGGCCGAACTCACCGGCCTGCCCGAGCCCGGCGCAACCGACCGCTATGCCTGGAACGGCAAGCATGTGGATTTTCACCGTTGCCGCAATTGCGGCTGCGTCACCCATTGGGCGCCGCGTTCCGCCGGCCGCACCACGCGCGGCATCAATGCGCGCCTGCTACCCGAAGCCGTGGTCTCCGCGGCCCGTTTGCGGCAGAAGGATGGTGCGGGTTCTGGCAAATATCTGGACTAGGGCGCTCGAAGCAGCATGATTTTTACCGAACCCCGCGATCCCAGATTGATCACGATCCGCCGCGGCGGCACGCTGAGCGACCGCGACCACCGGCTGCTTGCCACATGGGCCGCCACCTGCGCCGAGCATGTCTTTCCATTCTTCGAAGCGGCCTTGCCGGGTGACGATCGCCTAAGACACGCCATCGCTCAAAACCATGCCTGGACGCGTGGCGAGATCACCATGCGCCAGGCGCTCAAGGCCGCCGCTGCCCGTTCTGCGGCACGCGACGTGTCCGGCGCTGCGAAATTTGCCGCCTATGCCACCGCCCAGGCCGTGGCGGTTGCCCATGTGCCGGCGCATGAACTGGGTGCTGCGGCCTATGCGATACGGGCTGTGCAGGCGGCGGCCGGCGAAGAGGCTGGCCGCCGGGAGTGTCGATGGCAGCGCGGGCAACTGCCGGATGAAATCCGGGACCTGGTGCTTGATGACCAGCGGTTGCGCAATCACGCCTGCTGGTTTGTGTTCGACTGCTGATGGGCGCGCAGGAGGGCGGCATGGCCGGAGAGGTCGTTCTGGAACTGGACGCGCTTCGCGCGGTGGCTGCCTATGCGGCCGAAAGTGCGGCCGACGTGCTCGCCCTCTTCGAGCAAGCCGCGCCCTCGGATTCCCGCCCGCGCGACGCGGTGGATGCCGCGCTGGCCTTTGCACGCGGTGGCAAACGAGTGAAAGCCCTGCGCGATGCATCCTGGACGGCGCTCAAGGCAGCGCAGGAGACGGACAATGCCGCGGCAAGCCAGGCGGCGCGGGCTGCGATGGCCGCTTCGGCGGCGGCCTATCTGCATCCGCTGCCCAATGCCACCCAGGTAAAACATATCCTTGGCGCGGCCGCCCATGCCGCAAGAGCTGCCGAGCTTGCGGCAGGCGATGATCCTGCTGTCGGCGACGCCCATATCCAGCGTGCCGCGCTGCGGGCACCTCCGGATGTCCTGAGCATGCTCCGCCAGTTCCCTCCGGCCCCGCCGGGCAGCGGTCGCGTCGGCCAATTGCTGCGCACACTCGACACGGCGCTTCGCGCCATACCTTAAGGCGGGTCGATACTCGGCGCGGAATCAATCAGCGCCCCGCTCCGATCTCTTACTCCCCCAGGTCATTCCCGCGAAAGCGGGAACCCTGTTTTCTCCGATCGGCGCGGACCCTGTGGTCACGGCTCCGCGTCGCATACCGCCGGCAAACTTCCCGCCGAATCCCGGGCAAAAAAAGACCACCGCGTTTTCAACATCGCGGTGGTCCTTGTGCGAGCAGCGCCGAAGCGCGCTCGTCATCTGTGCCTGAAGCCTAGAGCAGGGTCAGGTTGGTCGCCGATTCCTTGCCGTCGCGGCCGGTCTCGAGCTCGTAGGTCACCTTGTCGTTCTCATACAGGCCCTGCAGGCCCGAACGCTGAACGGCGGAGATGTGGACGAAGGCATCCTTGCCGCCATTTTCAGGCGAAATGAAGCCGAAGCCCTTGGTGGTGTTGAAGAATTTCACGGTGCCAGTGATGAGGGCCATGATAGTTTCCTTTTGCTCTTAACGAGCGGTTATCCGATGGCAACATGCCAAGGGGACATAACGTTCGCATGGTAGAGAAGGAAGCCACGGACCGGACACGCCGGCGTCAGGCAGCCGACTTAGGCTGAAAACGTATGCCCCTATGTGACACGGAAACCGCCATTCCGCAAGATGTACGCTACTAAGAGTTTGCGAACACTGCGCTTTGCCCGTCCTTCCCCTGCCACGAGATGCCGAATACTTGCCGGAAAACGCCAGGCGATCCGGCCGTTTTCAGGCCAGCCGCCAGCACTCCGTGCCGCAGGCCGGCTTCTCTCCCTGCAATCAGTATTTGCGTAGCAGGCCGACGAGGCGTCCCTGGACCTTGACACGGTCGGGCGGGAAAATGCGGGTTTCATAGGCCGGATTGGCCGCTTCCAGCGCCACCGTATTGCCCTTGCGGCGCAAGCGCTTGAGGGTGGCTTCTTCATCATCCACGAGAGCGACGATGATTTCGCCCGTGCTGGCAGCATCCTGCTTCTTGATGAGCACGGTGTCGCCATCGAAGATACCGGCGTCGATCATCGAGTCACCGCGCACTTCGAGCGCAAAATGCTCGCCCGCACCCAGCATTTCGGGCGGGACCATGATCGTATGGGAATGGGTCTGGATCGCCTCGATCGGCGTACCGGCCGCGATGCGGCCCATGACCGGGATGGAGATCGGGCGCACATAGTCCTCGGTCGCCGAAATGCGCGACGGGGGCGAGGCCACCTTGCCCAGATTGCCTTCGATGACCGACGGCTCGAAGCGCACCTTGCGGCCGCCGAGCGAGGGGTTCATCGAATCCGGGAGCTTTACCACTTCCAGCGCTCGCGCCCGATTGGGCAGGCGGCGGATGAAGCCGCGTTCCTCGAGCGCCGTGATCAGGCGATGGATGCCCGATTTGGATGCCAGGTCGAGCGCATCCTTCATCTCGTCGAATGAGGGCGGAATGCCGCTTTCCTTCATCCGCTCATGAATGAACATCAGCAGCTCGTGTTGTTTGCGCGTCAGCATTGGCCCCTCGGGGAGAGAATCGGAACATAGACAGAACGACTATACGTGTTCCAGTTATGTTCTGCAATAACTCTCTGCAATAGTGCAGATCAGGCCGCCGATATGTCCTGGATCTGCGGCAGTTGTACCTGCAGGGCTTCCAGTTCGCTCTCGCTGACCACGCGGTTGCGGCCGGCATGTTTGGCGGCATAGAGGCACCTGTCGGCGCGCTCGATCAGCATGGTGGCCGTGTCGCCGGCCTCGTAGGCGGCCACGCCGAATGAGGCGGTGATGCGGCCCAGTTTCTCGTTGGTCGAGCGCTTCAGCAGTTCCTTGGCCTGGATGGCGCGGCGGATATTCTCCGCCACGATCACCGCGCCCTCGATATCGGTCGAGGGCAGGATGGCCACGAATTCCTCTCCGCCATAGCGCGCCGCCAGGTCCTTGCCCTTGATATTGGACTTGAGGGTCATCGCCACCAGCCGCAACACCTGGTCGCCGGTCTGGTGGCCATAAGTATCGTTGAAATTCTTGAAATGATCGATATCGACGATCATCAGGCAGAGCGGCGTGCCGTTTTCCTGAGCCTCGGCAATGGCCGCTTCCATGCCGTCATCAAAGCTCTTGCGGTTGGCGATCTTGGTCAGCGGGTCGAGCAGGGATTCGCGCCTGACATCGTCGAGATCGCGCTGCAGCGAGGCAATGTCGTCGCGCGAGGCTTCCAGCTTCTGCTCGAGCGCCCGGTTGGTGTCCTGCATGCGCCGCGTTTCGGACAGCAGCCGCTCGGCCAGCGCCTTCATCGCCTCGGCGGAAATATCGCGTTCCAGGTCGCCGCTCGCCGATTGCAGCGAGCCGGAATAGGCATTCGCCGTGGTCATGGCGGAGTCGATGGCCTCATGGACCGCCTCGATGCGCGCATGCATGCGCTCCGAGACGTTGGACATCCGGTCATTGACGTCGGATTTGAGGAATTCGTTGTAAAGCGCCTCGGCAAGATTGGCCGAAGGGGAATCGCCATTGCGGAAAATGGCGTTGATCCGGTTGTTCAGCGTCGGATTGACGCCCGTCGCGTAAGTATAGAGCAGTTCGTAGAATTGCGGATAGGGCGGTATCCCGCTGCGCTTGAGCAGGTCAAAGGCAGAGTTCGCGTAGCCGAGCGCGCGTTTGAATTCCTGTTCCGACACAGCTTCCCTCGCGCGTGGTTGCGCCGGACCTGGCCGCCTCCTGAATCTCCTGCGGCCGAGTCATCAATGATGAATATCGCGCCAGTATTAATGAAGACAACTGTGCAGCAGCAATAAAACGGCTGCTTGCACAATGAAATAAGATCAAATTAGCTGGCGGCGCGGGTCGGGCGCAGCAAAAACGCAGGAATCGGACCGTCATTGCCGAACGGAGAGTTGCCGGCGCCCGAGTCCGAATCGGGCTGTTCGGCTTCCGGGCGCTGCCGGCCGCGGCTGCGCGGCGGGCGCTGGCCGCTGCGTTCTGGCTTTGCCGCCGGCTCGGGTGCAGGCTCTTCCGCCTCGACAGGCGCGGCCTTGGCGGCAGGGCGTGTCCGGGGCGCAGGCGCCGCCGCTTCGGCCGTGGCATTGGCCTCGGCCTCGGCACGGGTCCGCGGACCGCCGCGGCGCGACCTTGCGGGCCGGGCAGGGCGCTCGGCGCCGTCTTCGGTCGGGGTGGCGGCTTGCGTCGCCTTGCTGCCGGTTTCCAGATAGTCGATCGGCTTCTGGATCAGCTTGAGGATGGCATCGAGATGCTTGCCATCGGCCGGCGCCACCAGCGTATAGGCAACGCCGGAACGCCCGGCGCGGCCGGTGCGACCGATGCGGTGCACATAGTCTTCGGCATGCACGGGCACATCGAAGTTGAACACATGGCTCACTGCGGGAATATCGAGCCCGCGCGCGGCCACGTCGCTGGCGACCAGCAGGGTCAGCCGGTTGTTCTTGAACGCGTCGAGTGTCTCGGTGCGGCTCTTCTGGTCCATGTCGCCATGCAGCCCGCCGGCGGAAAAGCCGTGGCGCTCCAGCGAGCGGGCCAGCGTTGCCACGTCACGCTTGCGATTGCAGAAGATGATGGCGTTGGTCAGCCCATCGGCAGCGCGGATGCGCTCGCGCAGGGCGGCGCGCTTTTCCTCGGGCTTGGAGCCGACCTTGACCAGTTTCTGGTCGATCGTGTCGGCGGTCGAAGCGGCGCGGGACACCTGCACATGCACGGGGTCCTTGAGGAACTTCTTGGTCAGCTTCTCGATCTGGCTGTCCATCGTCGCCGAGAACAGCATGGTCTGCCGGCGCGGCGGCAGGCGCGACACGATCTTTTCGATATCGTCGATGAAGCCCATGTCGAGCATGCGGTCGGCTTCGTCGATGACGAGGATTTCAACGCCCGTCAGTAGGATCTTGCCGCGATCGAACTGGTCGAGCAGGCGGCCGGGCGTGGCGATCAGCACATCGACGCCGCGATCGAGCTTCTTGTTCTGGTCCTCGAAGGAGACGCCGCCGATGATCAGCGCCATCGAGATGCGGTGGTTCTTGCCGTATTTCTCGAAATTCTCGCTGACCTGCGCCGCGAGTTCGCGCGTCGGTTCGAGAATGAGCGTGCGGGGCATGCGAGCGCGGGCGCGGCCGTTTTCCAGCAGCGTCAGCATGGGCAGGACGAAGGAAGCCGTCTTGCCGGTGCCGGTCTGGGCAATGCCGATGACGTCCTTTTTCTGCAGGATATGGGGGATAGCCTGCGCCTGGATTTCGGTCGGCTTGGTGTAGCCGGCAGCAGTCACCGCGTCGGTTACTTTGGTGGACAGGCCCAGCCCGGAAAAATCATCAGTCAAATCAGGTAATTCCACTCAGAAATGTGGCCCGGGGCCAGGTCCAGTCCGAGACATTCGAACGGTGCGCCGGGGTCTTCAGCCGTGGACTGGAAAAGCTATGCGAATACGTCCACCACTGGATGGCCACCGAACGGGATGCAGCGAGTGCAGATACGGAGTGGCCCTGAGGCAGTTTGGCAGAGGCGGGTGATGTCATGATGACAAACCGTCCAGCCGGAATTGCTCCAGCGGCGCGGACCATAGCGCAAAGGCCTTGCCTGTCAACGGTTTTGCGGGCGTTAGGATTAATTGGGCCACTTCACTCTCAAGGAGCAGCGGCCCCTTGCTGGTGACGCGCAACAAACTCGATCGTCACCCTCGGGCTTGACCCGAGGGTGTTGCACTTGCTGAACGTCGGTAAAGTATAGAGCCCTCGGGTCAAGCCCGAGGGTGACGATCTGTGAATGTATGCCAACCTGCCCGAGCGGGTTCACCGCATGGCACGGATATTGCGCCTAAACGTCCAGATCGGTCACGAAGGCCGCATTTTCCTGGATGAAGTCGAACCGCGCCTCGGGCTTGGTGCCCATCAGCCGGTCGACGCTGATCCGGGTCGCGTCCAGGTCGTCCCGCACCTTCACCTGCAGCAGCGTGCGGGATTTGGGCGACATGGTGGTCTCGCGCAGATGCGCGAAGGGCATTTCGCCCAGCCCCTTGAAGCGGGTCATGTCCACCTTTCCCTTGCCGGTGAATTCGGTTTCCAGCAATTCATTCTTGTGGGCGTCGTCGCGGGCATAGAGCGTCTTGCCGCCCTGGCTGATGCGATAGAGCGGCGGCAGGGCCAGATAAAGGTGCCCCGCATCGATCAACTTGGGCATCTCCTGGAAGAAGAAGGTGATCAGCAGCGAAGCGATATGGGCGCCGTCGACATCGGCATCGGTCATCACGATGATCTTGTCGTAGCGCAGGTCTTCCTCGCGATAGCGGTCCCGCGTGCCGCAGCCCAGCGCCTGGATGAGATCGGAGATGAGCTGGCTGGCATGCATCTTCTCCCGGCTGGCCCCGGCGACGTTGAGGATCTTGCCGCGCAGCGGCAGCACTGCCTGGTTGGCGCGGTTACGCGCTTGCTTGGCTGAGCCACCGGCAGAGTCGCCTTCCACGATGAACAGTTCCGCGCCCTGTGCCGCGGTCTGCGTGCAGTCGGCCAGCTTGCCGGGCAGGCGCAGCTTGCGCGTGGCGCTGGCCCGGTCGATTTCCTTTTCCTTGCGCCGGCGCAGCCGTTCCTCGGCCCGCTCGATGGCCCAGTCCAGCAGTTTGCCCGCCTGGTTGGGCGAGGCGGCCAGCCAGTGGTCGAAGGCGTCGCGCAGGGCCGTGTCGACCAGGCGCGTGGCTTCGCCCGAAGCCAGCTTGTCCTTGGTCTGGCCGACGAATTCGGGCTCGCGCACGAAGACGGATAGCATGGCGCTGCAATGGGCGAAGACATCATCGGCGGTGAGGATGGCTGCGCCCCTGTTCTTGGTCAGCTCCGCATAATTCTTGAGGCCGCGCAGCAGGGCGGTGCGCAGGCCCGCCTCATGCGTACCGCCATCGGGCGTGGGCACGGTGTTGCAATAGGACGAGACCCCGCCATCGCCGAGCGTCCAGGCGACGGCCCATTCCACCGCTCCGTGGCTGCCCGCTTTGCCGTGAACGCCAGCGAACAGCTCGTCGACAATGCGCGTCTCGCCCTCGATACGCGCCGTCATGAAGTCCTTGAGGCCATTGGGATAGTGGAACACCGCCTTGGCCGGCGCGTCCTCGGTCACCAGGGACTCGTCGCAGCTCCAGCGCAGTTCGACACCCGCGAAGAGATAGGCCTTGGCTCGCGTCATGCGGAACAGGCGGGCGGCGGAAAAGTGCGCGTGGTCGCCGAAGATCTGCGGATCGGGATGGAATCGGGTGGTCACGCCGCGCCGGTTCTGCACCCGGCCCAGGGTCTCGATCTCGCCCAGCGGCTTGCCGCGCGAAAAGGCCAGCCGGTACAATTGCTGCTCGCGCGCCACTTCGACCACGAGGCTGTCCGAAAGCGCGTTGACCACCGAGACGCCGACGCCATGCAGGCCCCCGGAGGTCTCATAGGCCTTGGAATCGAACTTGCCGCCGGCATGGAGCACGGTATGGACGATTTCCAGCGTCGAGCGGCCGGGATATTTCGGGTGGTTCTCGACCGGGATGCCGCGCCCATTGTCGGAAACGGTGATGAACCCATCCTCGCCCAGATGCACTTCGATGCGGGTGGCGTGGCCGGCAATGGCCTCGTCCATGGAATTGTCGATGACTTCGGCAAACAGGTGATGCAGCGCATTGGCGTCGGTGCCACCGATATACATGCCGGGACGGCGGCGCACCGGCTCCAGCCCTTCCAGCACCTCGATATCGGCAGCCGAATAGGAGCCGGGCGCATTGGCGCCGGCCTTGGCTACCGGCTTGGCCGGTTCAGGCTGGATATTGGGGCGATCGGGTTCGTCCCCGCCGCCGAAAAGGTCTTCTGCTTGCGACATGCACATTCCATATTCGTGCCCGAATCAGGCAATTCCGCCTTTTAGCATATCCCAGTCGCGGGTCGCTCCATGCCGGAACTACTTGCCGCCCCGGGCTTTCTCCACAAAGCTGAACGCCAGATGAACGGCCGGTTTCGCCTGGGTTCAAGCCCGATCCGGCATGCTGCCCGATTGCATCAATGACACGGAGGCCGTCATGACCAAGTCCATCGCCATCGCCCTGGCGGCGCTGCTGCTCGGCACCAGCGTCACCATTCCCGCCCAGGCTCAGTCCGCCAGCTTCGGCATCTTCTTTGGCGACGAGGAATCCGACTTCTTCCCCGAACGCATTACCTGCATGAGCGGTTATGAGGTCCGCCAGGCCGTGGCCGATCGCGGCTATACGAACATCTACCTCAATGTCATGACAAACAAGCATGTCGAAGTCCGGGCCACCCGCGGCGACTGGGTCTACCTGCTCGACTTCAACTATTGCACCGGCCGCATCGAGGACCGCACCCAACTGCGCCCAGCGGGGTAGGCCAGTAGACCTCATGGTGAGCGCGTCGAACCACGAGGTCGTGGCACACGGCCTCCACTCGCCCGACCTCGCCCTTCGACACGCTCAGGGTGAGGTCTCGGGAGAGCCTTGCCCAGATCCATACAAACCCGTCCCAAGATCGGGCGCCGGATTTACGTTCCATTTGCTTCTTGAAAGCACTTTCTTAAAGGCACGCTGCTAGAACCGTCACATACGGTTTTTGTCTGGAGTTGCCGTATGCGAACCGACCGGGATCCTCGTTCTGCGTACCAGGTCTCTGCTGGTTCGGTTGCCTCAGGTGTTTGGCCGCAAGCCGGGTTTTCAGGTATTGCGTACCGGCTGGCCAAGCTCACCGCCCCGCGTTCCGGGGTTCTTGTTCTGATTTCCGCACTGTTCTACCTAGCCTGAGGTTCAACCTCCTCGGCCGGGCGGACACGTATCTGCGGTACCGGCGCCACGGGCGGTTCCTCTGGCGCCGCTTCGGCAGGTGCCAGGGGCGCTTCGGGCGCAACTGGTCCACCCTGCGTTAGATTGATCGAGATGCCGAACAGGCGCCATTGCCGGTTGGTGGGGGTGAACAGCAGGTCGAAATTGACCTGTGTCGGCACCGACGGAAAGAAGCCCGCCATGCGCAGCATGCCATCGCCGCGGATTTGCGGCAGCACGGTCAGTTGCGGTTCCAGCACGGCGACACCAGCCAGGTCGAGCCCATTGGCGCGCTGGCTCGCGAAGATTTCTCCCAGTTGCGCGGCGGAATTGGCCTGGAAGCCGGGTGAGCCCAGGTCCCGCAAGACCGTGTAGTTCCCCGTCTTGTTGGCCTGGTCGAGCGCCAGCAGCGCCGTCCGAACCAGGATCAGTACGCCATTGCGGTCGATATTGGCCGGCTCCGGCTCGACCGCCGGCGCCGTCTCCTCCGATTGGGCCAGAACCCGGCCCAACTCGGCCGGCACCAGCCAGCCCGCGACGATCAGCAAGGTCGCAGCGGCTACCGAGGTGCCGAACCGCATCAGAACTCGCCTTGTAGCCCGACACGCGCCGCGTGTGACTCGCCGCCGCCATAGGAATAGCCCAGGCTGAAAGCTGTGGGGGCAGGGGTGTCGAAGCGATAGGTCAGCGCGCCGCCGAAGGCCATGGCGCCCTTGAAGTAGCCGACATTGGTCGCCCAGGTCGTCTTGCCGGGTGCCGAGGGCATGCCGGGATTGGCCATGGCGATGGCGGCAGCGATGCCCTGACGGGCCTCCGTGCGGGTTTCCGATATCTGGTTTGACAGCGCCGCACTGTTATTCTCCAGGGCACCGACACGGCCGTCGAGCTCGCCGATCGCATTGGTGTTGTCGATAAGGCCATCGGCAAGAATAGCGATGCTCGCGTCCTGGGCAATATTGGCGGCTGTACTTTGCCCCACAGTGGCGACAAGCTCTTCCGTGGTGAAAGCCGTAGCGGCCATGTTACCGTTGGCGTCGGTGGTCGCCAGATATGTCGCGCCGGCCTGCGCCGCCGTGCTTGCGGCACTTTTGATGCCAGCCATCGTGTAAGTATTGGCGGCAGTACCAAACGCCATCTGATTGTCGCGCACCGCCTGGGCGCCGGCGCCGATGGAGGTGCTATTGCTGATGGTGCGACGGTCGTCGAACGTGCCGGAGCCGGCTCCCGCGCCGATTGCGGTATTGTTCGTGCCGGTAATGTAGCGGCCGGAATCGGCGCCATAGGCCGAATTGCCGTCCCCAACCACATATGTGCCTGTGCCGGCGCCAAAGGCGGAATTGCCGTTACCGGCCGTGTGATGACCGGCGCCATTCAAGCTAAAAAATGGGGCCGCATCACCTGCATCGGGGTTGATCGAACCACCGCCCACTACACTATTACCGGTGCCGGTCATATCAAAGCCGGCAAAGCTGCCAATCGCCGTGCCTGAGCTGCCGCCAGTTTCCGCTCCGGTGCCGATAGCGGTGCTTTGCACTCCCGAAGCCTCGGCGGCGTCCCCGCAGGCAAATGAATATATGCCCGGCGCGGTTGCCGGCCCCAACCCTCCAGTCGTGTCGCAGGTCGCCTGAGCCACGGCCGGGCTGCTCGCGGCAAAGGCGAAAATGAGCGCCAGGCACAATGCCGCTGCGCGAGGGATGGGTCGGGCAGCACGGAATTGATCGAGCATAGGCGCCGGATTCCTCGACGGTGGATCTGCTCAAAATTACGTGACTGCTTAAGCGCCCACATCATTCAAATGAATGACCGGTTTTTCGCATACGCTTCGTGCAAATTGATTTCCGCCGCTGCTTTGGCTATGAATTGCTTCAGTCCAACACGAACCAGAGGAGGGCTGCATGATTGTATTTGATCATCATCGTCAGTGCGGCCCTGTCCAGGCCCTGCAGCAGACGTTGCAGGGCTGACCGGTACTGGTACGGACTTTTCCCTTCTGTCTCTCCCATTCTGGTTTGCCCTTCGTGGCGGTCTCTGACCGCCTGACAGGATTTTGGCGCTTTCTCGCGCCGCACCAGTGAGACAAGACAATGGGCTCCATCAGCCTCCGCAATGCCGGCCTCGTGGCCACTGACACTCTCTTTTCCAACCTCAATTTCGTCATCGGCGACGGCGATCGCGTCGGTCTCGTTGCTGGCAATGGCCGGGGCAAGACCACCTTGCTGCGCGCCATGGCCGGGCAGGGGGAGCTGACGACAGGCGATATCGTGCGCTCACGTGGCCTCACCGTGGGCTATGTTGAACAGGACATGCCTGCCGCCAGCATGGGCCTTACCCTCTATGATGCCGTGCTCGAGGCCCTGCCGCCTGTTGATCGTGACACCGACAGCTGGCGAGTCGACGTGGTGCTCGACGAGTTCGAAACGCCCGATGCGATGCGTCATCGAAAGCTGACCGAACTCAGTGGCGGCTGGCAGCGTATCGCCCTTATCGCCCGCTGCTGGGTGCTGCAGCCCGATGCCCTCCTGCTGGACGAACCCACCAACCATCTCGACCTCGGCAAGCTGTTCCAGCTCGAAAACTGGATCAACCAGGCGGCCCGCAACATCCCCGTCGTCATCGCCAGCCACGATCGGCAGTTCCTCGACGCCACCACCAACCGCACCCTGTTCCTCAGGCCCGATGCCAGCCACTATTTCGCCTTGCCCTACAGCAAGGCCCGGCTGGCGCTGGCCGAAGCCGACGAAGCTGCCGAGGCGAAGCGCGAAAAGGACCTCAAGGAGGTCAGCCGTCTCCGCAAGCAGGCGGCCAAGCTCACCAATATCGGCATCAATTCAGGCAGCGACCTGCTGACGGTGAAATCGAAATATCTGCGCGAGCGCGCCGAGAAGATCGAAAGCGCCGTGCTGTCGGTGCACAAGGAGCGGAGCGGGGAAATCCGGCTGGGCAATAGCGGCGCCCAGGCCAAGGTCATGCTGGCCATCGAGAATGTCGACGTCACCAGTCCGGTCGGCGACAAGCTGTTCCGCATCGACAAGCTCCATATCTTCCAGGGTGATCGGCTGGTCATCCTGGGCCGCAACGGCACCGGCAAGTCCCAGTTCATCGGTCTCGTCCACCGCGCCATGACCGGTACGGAGACGCCGGGCATCCGCGTCAGCCCGCAGGTGGTGCCCGGCTATGTCGATCAGGCCATGAGCTTCCTGCCGGCGAAAGAATCCCCACTCGGCTACATTACCGGCCGCTTTGACCAGGGCGACCAGCGCAGCAAGAGCCTGCTCGCGGCGGCCGGCTTTGCCGTTGAGAAGCAGGATCGGCCGATCGCCGAATTGTCCTTCGGCCAGCGCGCCCGGCTGGGTCTTTTGGCTATTCGTCTGCTCGAACCCAATTTCTACCTGCTGGATGAGCCGACCAACCATGTGGACATTCCGGGGCAGGAGCGGCTGGAGGACGAAATCCTCACCCATGGCGCCACCTGTATCCTGGTGTCGCATGACCGCAGCTTCGTGCGCGGGCTGGGCAGTCGGTTCCTGGTGATCGAAAAAAGCCGCCTGCGCGAAGTGGACTCTCCTGAGCCGCATTTCGCCGAAATGGCCGCGGAACGCGGATGATGTTCAGCATTCACGTAGATCGATCGCACTAAATGCCGAAGTAAAGTTCTACGAATATTCTGAGCATTATGTCGTACGTAAATTGTTTAGATATTTCTACTACCTTTGCTTGTCTGACTTGGAGGGTGGAAAGTGCAAGGGGCAGTAGTTTCGGCCAGGCCGGTGCGACACGACGACGTCAGATATATTGGCGCGCTCAACGGTTGCTACACATTGTCGGAAAGACGCGACACCACCGCAGATGGAGCGGCGCCGGTCTATGCCTGCCGGCTCTGCTCGATTTCACCGCACCAAGCCGTGCTGGTCGCTCCCGTTATCGGCAGGACAGGCGAGACGGTTGCGGCGCATTTCAAGGATTTCGGGCTGTTGCGCACACGGGTCGCCCGCGAATTGCCAACCGGCTTCGTGCTCGATATCGACTTGGATGAGGACGGGCGCGACAAGCTGGCGGCGAAAATTCGCTGGAGGAAGCAGTGCGCGACGAGCCACACGCCGGACAAGCGGGAATATCCGCGGATATTGCCCAGGCTGCCACGGAGCGTGTTGACCCTGGCCGACGGCAAGCACCTGCCGTGCTTCGTCATCGACATTTCCCGGTCGGGGGCGGCCATTTCGGCTTCCGTCCTGCCTGGATGCGGCACGCCCCTGGCGGTGGGCAGCATGGTCGGTCGTGTCGTGCGACGCCTCGATATCGGCTTTGCCGTGGCGTTTACCGAGATTTACGCGCAGGACCAGCTCGAAGAACGCCTGTCCGCGCCACCACCCGCAGTTCCGCAACTATCTGCGTAGGGTCCCGCTAACCATGCGATAAGTTGATCGCGCGCCGACGGCGGCAAGCGATCAAACTCACAGGTAAATTTGGAGAAGTCCTTAAGAACTAGCCCCTATCGTTTCGTTCCGATTGGGAACGATTGGGGCGAGGGACCCATGTTTCAAAGCGTCGATGGCGATACCGCGCCGTCACGGTCGCATTTTGATTGGCATGATGTCCGGTTCATCGGTGCCGTGGCGGGGCGGTATGCGCTGTCCGACCGCCGCGTCGGCGACGATGGCAAAGTGTCCGTCTATGCCTGCCGGCTCTGCTCGATCTCGACGCGGCTGGCGGTGGTGGTCGGTCCGGTGACCGGTCGCGAGGGTGAATCCGTCACGGCTCATTTCGATGAATTCGGCATCCTGCGCGGCAAGATCACGCGCAAGCTGCCATCGGGCTTCGTCATGGACCTGCTGCTGAACGATGTCGATCGCAACAAGCTGGGCGGCAAGATCGTCTGGCAGAAGAAGCGCGTCCATGAGCAGGTTCCCGACAAGCGGGAGCATAAGCGCATCCTGCCGCGCGACCCGCGCACGCTGCTCACACTCGCCGACGGCAGCCAGATTCCGTGTTTCGTCATCGATATCTCGCAGTCCGGCGCGGCCGTCTCGGCCGATATCTGGCCCGGTCTCGGCACGCCCATGGCCGTCGGCAAGCTCGTCGGTCGCGTGGTGCGCTACCTCGATGTCGGCTTCGCCCTGCAGTTCATCGGCCTGCAGGAACTCGACCGGCTCGAACTTCTGATGGCGCCGCCAGTCCAGTGAGGGCTGGCAGGTAAGTGGAAACCTCACGCGGCCAGAATCTCGATCTGCTCCAGCTCCTGCGCAAGAACCGGCGCCTCATTCGCCAGGTCGTAGGTGACCTGCATCCCCATCCAATATTGTGGCGTGGTGTCGAAGAACCTGGATAGCCGCAACGCGGTATCCGTGGTGATCGGATGCGTCTCGGCAACGATGCGCTCGATCCGCGTGCGCGGAACACGGAGCTTTTTGGCCAGCGCGCCCGCCGAGATACCCAATGGCACGAGATACTCTTCCCGCAGGATTTCGCCGGGATGGATCGGTGGATCGAACTGGATGGTCATTTTCCTGCTCCTCGGGCTGTTGCGAGATACTGACATGCGGCATCGTCAATGATAGTCCACGATTTCTACGTCATGGGCGCCGTCGTCTCTCCAGACGAAGCAAATGCGCCATTGGTCGTTGATCCGGATGGAATGCTGCCCCGATCTGTCGCCTTTCAGGGCTTCCAGTCGGTTGCCGGGAGGCAACATCAGGTCACGAAGTTCGAGCGCATGCTCGATCATATAGAGCTTGCGGCGTGCGGAGCGAACGAGATCGGCCGGAAAGCCCTTCGGGGCCTTGCCGCCCGCCAATCGTTCCACTGACTTGTCCCTGAACGAGACGATCATTCCGCGCTCCGATAACAGAAGGATGTATCTCATCATGATACATTTTGCAAGGAATTTGTATCATACGGCGATACGGCAATAAGCCTGCCTCAAAACAAAAGGGCCCCTTCCGGGGCCCTTTCTCATTCCGATCTGTCAGCCTCAGGCCGAATAGTACATTTCGTATTCGACCGGATGCGGGGTCTGCTCGAATTTGACGACTTCCGTCATCTTCAGCTCGATGTAGCTGTCGATCTGGTCGTTGTCGAACACGCCACCGGCCAGCAGGAATTCGCGGTCCTTGTCCAGGCTGTCCAGGGCTTCGCGCAGCGAGCCGCAGACATGGGGGATCTGCATCAGTTCCTGGCGCGGCAACTCGTACAGATCCTTGTCCATCGGGTCGCCGGGGTGGATCTTGTTCTTGATGCCGTCGAGGCCGGCCATCAGCATGGCCGAGAAGGCCAGGTAGGGGTTGGCCAGCGGATCGGGGAAGCGGATTTCGATGCGCTTGGACTTCGGCGACTGGCCGAAGGGGATGCGGCACGACGCGGAGCGGTTGCGGGCCGAATAGGCCAGCAGCACGGGGGCCTCGAAGCCCGGCACCAGGCGCTTGTAGCTGTTGGTGGTGGGGTTGGAGAAGGCGTTGATGGCCTTGGCGTGCTTGATGATGCCGCCGATATAGTAAAGCGCATCCATGCTGAGGCCGGCATACTGGTCGCCGGCAAAGAGCGGCTTGCCGTCCTTCCAGATCGACTGGTGGCAATGCATGCCCGAGCCATTGTCGCCGAAGACGGGCTTGGGCATGAAGGTCACGGTCTTGCCATAGGCATTGGCGACCTGGTGAATGACATACTTGTAGATCTGCACGTCGTCGGCGGCCTTGATCATCGGCGCGAACTTCATGCCGAGCTCGTGCTGGGCCGAGGCCACTTCATGGTGGTGCTTCTCGACGACCACGCCCATATCGGCCATGGCAGCCAGCATTTCGCCGCGAATGTCCTGCGCGCTGTCCAGCGGCGGCACCGGGAAATAGCCCTTCTTGAGACCGATATGGTGGCCGCTATTGCCGGCTTCATAGGCGGTGTCGTTGTTGGACGGCAGTTCGGGATGATCGACTTCGAAACCGACCTTGTAGGGCGTATTGGAATACTTCACGTCGTCGAACATGAAGAATTCGGGCTCGGCGCCGAACACGACCGTGTCGCCAATGCCGGTCGACTTCAGATAGGCCTCGGCCTTCTTGGCCGTGGTGCGCGGGTCGCGGCTATAGGGCTGGTAGGTCAGCGGCTCGAGAATGTCGCAGTTCACCACCAGCGTCGAGGCGCCGAAGAAGGGGTCCATATAGGCCGATGCCGGATCGGGCATCAGCACCATGTCGCTTTCGTTGATGGCCTTCCAGCCACCGATCGAGGAGCCGTCGAACATGGTGCCTTCTTCGAACAGGTCTTCGTCGACGATGGAAACGTCGAGGGTGACATGCTGCAGCTTGCCGCGCGGGTCGGTGAAGCGCAGGTCGAGATACTTGATGTTCTCGTCCTTGATGCGCTTGAGGAGGTCAGCTCCGGTGGTCATTAGATATTCCCCTGTCTAAACGGAATGCTTTGGATTGTAGTCACGGCGAGCCATGCCCGAGGCGAAAGCCCCTAGAGCGCGTCGTCGCCGAATTCTCCGGTACGGATACGAATGGCCTGCTCGATCGGGTAGACGAAAATCTTGCCGTCGCCGATGCGGCCAGTTTGCGCAGCATTGCGGATGGCTTCGATGGCCTTCTCTGCCAGTTCGTCGGGGCACACGACCTCGACCTTCACCTTGGGCAGGAAGTCGACGACATATTCTGCGCCGCGATAGAGCTCGGTATGGCCCTTCTGGCGCCCGAAGCCCTTGGCCTCGGTCACCGTGATGCCTTGCAGCCCGACCTCCTGAAGTGCCTCTTTGACTTCGTCCAGCTTGAACGGCTTTACGATAGCCTCGATCTTTTTCATGTGTGCCTCCAAGTGTCGTATGCGAGTACCGCAAGCCCGTATGCACGGCTTGTGCCAGCCTGTCAGCAAGCCAAAAATGCCTGTATGACGAAAGACTTACTGCAAAGGCCTGATGCGGTCGGCGGTGCCGGTTAGACGGGTAGTGTCCAAAACGGCGGCAGGATGCACAAGTTTTGTGCAATCGTCCAGCGGAGGCGACGGGGTGGCGAGCGGAGTGGCGCTTATGTCGCCACCCGGATGCATTCGGAGCAGCCGGCGCTCATAATCCGCGCAATCGGCCCATGTTGCATGGTTTTCGCCATTCACGGCAAATCGCCAAGCTAGGCTTTGACGGGCTTTCCATCTTCATATAGATGCAACGCCAACCCGGCCAACGGGTCCTTTTGCGGGTGTGGCGGAACTGGTAGACGCACTGGATTTAGGTTCCAGCGCCGCAAGGCGTGGAGGTTCGAGTCCTCTCACCCGCACCACCTAGGGACTTGGCCCTCACGCGATCCAATGAATACGGGACAAAACCGAATGCAGGTTACCGAAACCCTCAATGAAGGCCTGAAGCGCAAGCTGAGCGTTACTATTCCGGCCGCCGCCCTCAATGAGCGCCTTGGCGCCAAGCTCGAAGAGCTCAAGGGCCAGGCCAACATCAAGGGCTTCCGTCCCGGCAAGGTGCCGCTGGCCCATATCAAGAAGATGTTCGGCCGCTCGGCCATGTCCGAAGTCATGACCGACGCCATCAATTCCACGGTCTCCGACACACTCGACGAGCGCAAGGAACGCGCCGCGGCGCAGCCCAAGGTCGATCTGCCCGACGATCAGGCCGTCATCAATGACGTGCTCGACGGCAAGGCCGACCTGGCCTTCGAAGTCGAATATGAAGTCCTGCCGCCCGTGACGCTGATGAAGCTCGACGGCATCAAGCTCGACCGTCCCGTCATCGACATCACCGACGAGGAAGTCACCGCCGAAGTGAACCGCGTCTTCGCGCAGAACCGCGGCTATACCGACAAGGGTGACGAGGGCATCGTCGAGAATGGCGATCGTCTCGGCCTCAGCTTCGTCGGCAAGATCAAGGGCAAGCCCTTCGATGGCGGTACCTCCGACCATGCTCACCTCACCGTCGGTGCTGGCGAATTCATCCCGGGCTTCGAAGAGCAGCTCGTCGGCATGAAGAAGGGCGAGACCCGCGAGATCGACGTCACCTTCCCCAAGGATTACCAGAGCGACGAGCTGGCCGGTAAGAAGGCGCAGTTCGAAGTCACCATCCTGCATGTCGATGGCCCCAACCAGGGCGAGCTGGATGACGAATTCGCCCAGCGCCTCGGCGTCGAGAATGTCGAAGCCATGCGCGCCGCGGTCAAGACGCAGATGGAAGCCGCTCTCGCCTCGATGAGCCGCCAGCATATGAAGCGCCAGATTCTCGATGCGCTCGATGACGGCCACAAGTTCGACGTTCCGGCCCAGCTGGTCGATGCCGAGTTCAACACGATCTGGCAGCGCGTCGAGCACGAAGTGCAGAGCCACGGCCGGTCCTTCGAAGATGAAGGCACGACCGAGGAAGCCGCCCGCGAGCAGTATCGCAAGATCGCCGAGCGCCGCGTGCGCCTGGGCCTTGTCGTCGCCGAGATCGGCAACCAGAACGAAGTTGAGGTCACCGAGGAAGAGCACCAGCAGGCGCTCATCGCCGAAGTCCGCCGCTTCCCCGGTCAGGAACAGCAGGTCTACGACTACTATCGCAAGAACCCGCAGGCCCTTGCCGGCCTCCGCGCTCCGGTCTTCGAGAACAAGGTTGTCGATTTCGTCTCCGAAAAGGGCGACATCACCGACAAGAAGATGACCCGCGCCGAACTCGCCAAGCTGATCCAGGCCGACGAGGACGAGGTTCCCGAAGAGCACCACCACTAACTTCGAACCGGCCCGCAGGGCAAAATCGCTCCAGTGGAGCGATTTCAGGAGAGAAGGCCATGAGAGCTGGGCTCGAATGGCGCTGACGCAAGTTTCAAAGCCGCCCAGAAATGGGCGGCTTTTTGTTTTCAGCCTAATGCATCACCGGGACCATCCCATGACCATCGCCCAAGCCGATATCCTGCTGACTCCCCGCCAGATGGCCGAAGCCGACCAGTTCGCCGTGCAGGCCGGCGTCAGGTCGCTCAAGCTCATGGAGGCCGCCGGCAAGGCGGTGGCCGAGGCCATTGTCGAGCGCTATTACCAGCGCTCGGTGCTGGTCCTGTGCGGTCCCGGCAATAATGGCGGCGACGGGTTCGTCGTGGCCCGCCTGCTCAAGCAGAAGGGCTGGCCCGTCCAGCTTCGCCTCATCGGCGCGCGCGACGCCCTCAAGGGCGATGCGGCCGCCATGGCCGGGCAGTGGACCGGTCGCATCGAGGCCCCAACCGACAAGGATATCGAAGGCGCCGACCTTATCGTCGATGCGCTGCTGGGTGCCGGGCTCGACCGCGATGTCGAAGGCGACTTCGCCGCCATTATCGAGGCCGTCAATGCGAGCAATCGCCCCGTGGTCAGCATCGATGTGCCCAGCGGCATCCATGGCGCCACTGGTGCCGTATCCGGCACCGGCATGATATCGGACATGACCGTCACCTTCTTCCGCCTCAAGCCCGGCCACCTGCTGCTGCCCGGCCGCGACCGCTGCGGCGAAGTGGTGCTGGCCGAGATCGGCATTCCCGAAACCGTGCTCGAGTCCATCACGGCCACGGCCTGGCAGAACACGCCCAGTCTCTGGTCGATTCCCGTAGCCGGCAATGAAGGCAACAAGTTCGACCGTGGCCATGTCGTGGTCGTCTCGGGCGGCCCGTTGCAGACCGGTGCCGCGCGCCTCGCGGCCATGGCGGCGTTCCGCGTCGGGGCAGGGGTGGTCTCGCTGGCCGGAGGGGAGGACGCCCTGGCGGTCCATGCCGCCCATGTCACCGCCATCATGCTCAAGCCCGCTCCAGATATCGCTGCGCTGGCCGAACTGTTGGCCGACCGGCGCATCAATGCCGCTGTCATCGGCCCGGCCGCCGGCATGGGCGAGGCGACTCGCGACAATGTGCTCGCCGTCCTGGCGTCCGGCGCCGCCGCCGTGCTCGATGCCGATGCAATCACCAGCTTCGCCGGCCAAGCCGATGCGCTCTTCACCGCCATCAAGGCCAATCCCCGTCCCGTGGTCATGACCCCGCATGACGGCGAGTTCCAGCGCCTGTTCGGCGACGTTCCCGGCGGCAAGCTGGAAAAGGCCCGTGCGGCCGCCGAACATTCGGGCGCCATTCTCGTGCTCAAGGGCAGTGATACCGTCATCGCCAGCCCCGATGGGCGCGTCGCCATCAATGCCAATGCCCCCGCCTGGCTCGGCACCGCAGGTTCGGGCGATGTGCTGGCCGGCATGATTGCAGGCCTGCTGGGACAGGGTATGGCGGGCTGGGAAGCGGCCTGCGCCGCCGTCTGGCTCCATGCCGAAGCCGCCAACCGCTTTGGCGGCCCCGGCCTGATCAGCGAAGATTTGCCCCTGCTGGTGCCGGGCGTATTGGCGAGCTTGTAAATCCGTCGATAAACGCGAAAAAAATAGTCGAGCCGGTGAATGGCCACTCGTCGCGGTGGTGTTCAACCATGGAGAGTGAAGATGAAATTCCTCTGTCTTGCCTATTTCGGCCCGGACGCCTTTGCCGGCTTTACCCCCGAACAGATGCGCGCGGTGGACGACGCCACCATCGCGCATGACCACAAGCTGCGCCAATCCGGCCACCTGCTCTTCGCTTCGCCCCTGGCGGATATCGCGGCGGGGACTACGATCGACCGGCGCCGCTTGAAGATGTCCCTGGTCGACGGGCCCTATGCCGAGACCAAGGAGGTCGTCGGCGGCTTCCTGCTGCTCGAGGCGCGGGACATGGAAGAGGCCGTGGCCCTGTTCGACGACGATCCCATCGCCGCCCATTGCCGCCTCGAGATCCGGCCGCTGGTCGAGGATCACCGCCACAGCGAAACCGGCCAGGCCCGCCCGGAACTCCGCCTGTCCTAGGTCGGCCGCAGCATTCCCGGGCGGGGCGCGACGCTCCGCCCGGACAAAATCATGCCGAAAAGACTTGGCAAGCCGGCGCCGATGATGTCTTGAAGGCAGCAGAAGCGACTGAGGATTGTATGCCGTGAGCGACCTGACCCTGGCCCAGGCCATCGACAATATCTATGCCTCGATCAAGGCTGATAACGAGGACCTCGATACCCATATCGCCGCCCTCAAGGCGGCCATGGCCCGCGAAGGCGCTAAGGAAGCCGTGTTCGAGCCATCCAAGCTGGCCCAGTCCAACCGCCAGGGCCGCAAGCTGATGCAGGCCTATTTCCGCAAGAAGGGCGTGGCGGTCAGCTTCTCGGCCTGATCGGGCAGGGCGGCATTCACCCTGCGGCCCGACGCCTATTGAAGCGCGCCCCATTGCCGCCTATCTGTGCCTTTACCCGCTCTTAAGGCGGCATAGTCTGCAATCGGCCGTCGCGCCGATTCGATTTCCGGCATGATCCCCGGACCCCCGATGTCCGCGTTCGGGAAGGGATCGTGTTCCAACTCACTAATCTGCCAGCCCGGTCCGCGACCCGGCACGGCAAAAGGGGCATCACATGCGGGATCCGCACGATATCTACATGAATACGCTCGTTCCCATGGTGGTCGAGCAGTCGAACCGCGGCGAACGCGCCTTCGACATCTATTCGCGCCTCCTGCGCGAACGCATCATTTTCGTGACCGGTGTGGTCGAGGACAACATGGCCTCGCTCATCGTGGCACAGTTGCTGTTCCTCGAATCGGAAAATCCGAAAAAGGAAATCGCCATGTACATCAACTCGCCCGGCGGCGTGGTGACGGCTGGCCTTTCCATCTACGACACGATGCAGTTCATCCGCCCGGCCGTGGCCACCATGGTCATGGGGCAGGCGGCTTCCATGGGTTCGCTCCTGCTCGCCGCCGGCGAAGCGGGCATGCGCAGCTCGCTGCCGAACTCGCGCATCATGGTTCACCAGCCTTCCGGCGGCTATCAGGGTCAGGTCACCGACATCCTGATTCATGCCAAGGAAGTCGAGGGTTTGAAGCGCCGTCTTAATCAGATTTATGAGAAGCATACCGGCCGCACCTACGAGGAAATCGAGCGTGCGCTCGAGCGCGACAATTTCCTCTCGCCCGAGGAAGCCAAGACCTTCGGCATCATCGATAGCGTCATGGAAAAGCGCATCGTACCGGATGCCGCGAGCTGAGTGGCCGGCGTTAAGCACATTGCCGATGCGCCGTGGACTGTGATCCATGCGCAATTGCACCAAGCCGGAACGGTCTTTAGGATCGTTTCGGCTTAGACTTTGTTTATGCCTTCAGCGTTACCTTTTCCGATACCGCTGAGTTTTGGGAGCACGCTGCTCCCGGGAGTGACAGGATGTCCAAAGAGACAACGAACGGCGAAACCTCGAAGAACACGCTTTACTGCTCGTTCTGCGGGAAATCCCAGCATGAGGTTCGCAAGCTGATCGCCGGTCCGACCGTGTTCATCTGCGATGAATGCGTCGAGCTGTGCATGGACATCATCCGCGAAGAGAACAAGACCTCCATGGTCAAGTCCTCCGATGGCGTGCCGACCCCTGCGGAAATCTGCAAGGTGCTCGACGACTACGTCATCGGCCAGTTCCGCGCCAAGCGCGTGCTGTCCGTGGCCGTCCACAACCACTACAAGCGCCTGCACCACGCGACCAAGAACCAGGACGTTGAGCTTTCCAAGTCCAATATCCTGCTGATCGGTCCCACCGGTTCGGGCAAGACGCTGCTGGCCCAGACGCTGGCCCGCATTCTCGACGTGCCTTTCACCATGGCCGATGCCACCACGCTGACCGAAGCCGGCTATGTCGGCGAGGATGTGGAAAACATCATCCTCAAGCTGCTGCAGTCCGCCGACTACAATGTCGAAAAGGCGCAGCGCGGCATCGTCTATATCGACGAAGTCGACAAGATCAGCCGCAAGTCCGATAACCCGTCCATCACCCGCGATGTATCGGGCGAAGGCGTGCAGCAGGCCCTGCTCAAGATCATGGAAGGCACCGTGGCTTCGGTTCCGCCCCAGGGCGGCCGCAAGCACCCGCAGCAGGAATTCCTGCAGGTGGACACGACCAATATCCTGTTCATCTGCGGCGGCGCCTTTGCCGGGCTGGAAAAGATCATCTCGGCGCGTGGTGAAGGCTCGGGCATCGGCTTCGCGGCCACCGTCAAGGACCCCAACGACCGTCGCGTCGGCCAGATTCTTGCCGATGTGGCCCCGGAAGACCTGGTGCGTTTCGGCCTGATCCCGGAATTCATCGGCCGCCTGCCTGTGCTGGCGACCCTGGAAGACCTCGACATCGCCGCCCTGATCGAAATCCTGACCGCCCCGAAGAACGCCCTGGTGCGCCAGTACCAGCGCCTGTTCCAGATGGAAGAGGTCGAACTGACCTTCCACGAGGACGCCCTCAAGGCGATCGCCGAAAAGGCCATCGAGCGCAAGACCGGCGCCCGCGGCCTCCGCTCGATCATGGAAGCCATCCTGCTCGACACCATGTACGACCTGCCCTCGCTCGAAGGCGTGGAAGAAGTGGTGATCAGCGAGGATGTGGTGAAGGGCAAGGACGTCCGTCCGCTCTACATCTATTCCGAACGCAAGCAGGAAGACGCCCCCGCCACGGCGTAAGGGTTTTTGCACTGAATTGAAAACGCCGGGCTTTGCGCCCGGCGTTTTTGTTTTGGCGGATACCCCCCCCTCCCAACCTCCCCCTGATAGGGGGAGGAGCCGCATTGGGGCTTTGGCAACGTCGCGCCCCAATCACCGGCCGGATTCCTCCCCCTATCAGGGGGAGGCCAGGAGGGGGTATCCCCCAAGACTCTTACGCCGCTTCCCTAGCCGCCGGCCCCACATAAACCGACATCGGCCTGATCAACCGTCCGGTTTCCGCCTGCTCCCGCGCATGCGCCACCCAGCCCGCCACGCGTCCCATGGCAAACACGCAGGTAAACGCCTCGCGCGGAAAGCCCAGCGCCTCCAGCAGCAGCGCGGTATAGAATTCCACATTTGTATCCAGCGCCCGATCCGGCTTGCGCTGCCGCAACTGTTTCAGCGCCGCGGCCTCCACCGCCTCGGCCAGCGCGAGCCGCTCCGGATCGATCGCCCCAGATGCCGCTAGCATCCGCACCGCGCCCTTGAGCGCATCGGCCCGCGGGTCGCGTACGCGATAGACTCGGTGCCCGAACCCCATCAGCCGCTCGCCGTCGGCCAGCGCCGCGCTGATCCATGCGTCGGCATTGTCGGGCCTTCCCACGCCATCCAGCATGTCGAGCACCGGCCCCGGTGCGCCGCCATGCAGCGGCCCCTTAAGCGCGCTCAGCGCCGCCAGCACCGACGAAGTCAGCCCCGCCTGCGTTGACGCCACCACGCGCGCGGCGAAGGTCGACGCATTGAGGCCGTGGTCGGCCACCGTCACCAGATAGCGGTCGAGCGCCGACACCTGTTCCGCGCTCGGCGTGGACCCGCACAGCATGCGCAGTGTGTCGGCCGCCTGTGACAGCTCCGGATCGGGGGCAATCGGCGCCAGCCCGGCCTTGAGCCGCAGCAGGCCTGCGGTGAACACGGCCGGCGCCGCAACCAGTTCCAGCGCCGTCGGCAAATCGTCGCCATCGGCGAGCCGGGCCAGCAGCGCCCGCACGCCCTCCACCGGCGGCAAGTCCACCAATGCCCCGGCATCGGCCAGTTGCCCGAACGTCGCCACCCGCGCCGCGCCTAAAGCTGCCCGCAAATCCGGCGGGCTGGGCAGGAAGCCGTCGAACAGCAGCGCCACCACATCCTCGAAGCGGCTGGTCATCACCAGATCGTCCAGCGATACCCCACGCACGATCAACCGCCCATTCTTGCCATCCACGTCCGACAGCACCGTCTCAGCCGCGACGACATCCTCGAGACCAGATTTCATGGGTCATCTCCTTGCTTGTTGCCGCAAGGGTCAGGCATGCTGATATTGACGTCAATCTTGACCAATTGGATCAATGTCATGGACTGGCTCACCGCGAGCGAAGCGCTGGCCCTGCTGGGCACCCAGCCCCAGACGCTCTATGCCAATGTCAGTCGCGGCCGGATCAAGGCCCGGCCAGATCCGGCCGACAGCCGCCGCAGCCTCTATCGCGGTGACGATGTGCGCCGCCTGGCGCAAAGGGCCAAAGGCCGGCGCAAGCAGGAAGCGGTAGCCGCACAGGCCATGCATTGGGGCGATCCGGTGCTGAGCACCGCCATTTCCTCGATCTCGGACGGCCGTCTGCTTTATCGCGGCCACGACGGGTGCCTGCTGGCCGAAACCGCGACGCTCGAAGATATGGTGACCCTGCTCTGGCAGGCACCACTGCGGCTTGGCACGCGGGGCGAAACGGGCAGGGCGCCGGGATTGCCCGCCGCCTTCGCCGCTCTGGCCGACCAGGCCTGGTTGCCCACAGCAACCATGCAGGCGCCCGCCATGCTGGCCGCGGAAGCCGGGCAGGTGCTCGGCACGCTGGCCGAGGCCCTGACCGGCGCCGACACCACCACCGAACCCCTTCACACGCGCCTGGCGTTGTCCTGGCACCGACCTGATGCAGGCGACGCTATCCGGCGCGCACTGGTGCTGCTGGCCGATCACGAACTCAACGCCTCGACCTTTGCCGCACGGGTCGCGGTATCCACCGGCGCGTCGCTCTGGGCCGGCACGTTGGCGGCGCTGTCCACCCTGACCGGCCCCAGCCATGGCCGCGCGTCACGCGTCGTCGCCGCGCTGGTCGAGGATGTAGGCGGCGATCCCGAGGCGCTGCGTGACTGGCTGGGCGAGGGGCGTGCCGTACCCGGCATGGGCCACCCACTTTATCGTTACGGCGATCCGCGCTGCGCCGCCTTGCTGGCCGCCTTCGATCTACCGCCCGATTACGGGACCTTCCGCCAAGCGGCCACGAATTTCACCGGCGAACAGCCCAATGTGGATTTTGCCCTGGCCGCGCTCGCCGCAAGGTTCGATCTCCCCGACGATGCCGCGCTGACCCTCTTCGCCCTGGGGCGTTGCGTGGGCTGGCTGGCCCATATGATCGAGCAGATCGACAGCGGCGAGCTGATCCGGCCACGGGCGCGCTATGTGGGGAAATAGCACGTATCCCCAAAGACCTTATGGTGAGCTTGTCGAACCGCGAGGTCGAGCGAGTGGAGGCCTGGTGCCACGACCCCATGGTTCGACAAGCTCACCATGAGGTCTACTAAGCCAGTTCACGCCACCTCGGCCACCTGCCGCGCGCCCACCAGCTCCCCATAAAGGTTTTTCGGATCATCCAGCTCCGGCACGAGGTCAACCATGCGTCGCTTGCCTTCCGTCAGGTCATGGACCAGCCGCAAAGCCGAAAAATCCTCGACGGCAAATCCGACGGAATCGAAAACCGTAACCTCCGCGTCACTGGTCCGACCGTCCTTGACGCCCGCCAGCACTTCCCACATCTCGACCACGGGATAATCCGGCCCCGCCTGCTGGATTTCGCCTTCGACCCGCGTCTGCGGCGTGAATTCGGTGAAGTATTTGCCGATATCTAGAATGTCCCGATGCAACTCCGTCTTGCCCGGGCAGTCGCCGCCAATGGCATTGATATGCATCCCGGGCCGCAACATACCTGCCTCGATCACCGCCTGCCGCCCTTTGACCGCGGTGCAGACCGTAACGATATCGGCGCCATCAACCGCCTCGGCGACACCAGTGCAGCGCACCAGCCTCATGCCGAAGCCATCGGCATTGGCCATGAACTTGTCCACTGCCAGGGGATCGGGGTCGTAGACCCGGATTTCCGCAATACCGAGCAGCGCCTGGAAAGCCAGCGCCTGGAATTCCGATTGCGCCCCGGCGCCCACCAGCGCCATCACCCTGCTATCCTTACGCGCCAGCACCGAGGCAGCAAAGGCCGAAGTCGCCGCCGTTCGCAAAGCCGTCAGCAGCGTCATCTCGCTGATGAGAAGCGGATAGCCGCTGGCCACATCCGCCAGCACGCCGAAAGCCGTAACGGTCAGCTTGCCGGTTTTGGGATTGTTGGGGTGTCCGTTGACATATTTGAAGCTGTAGAGCCGCCCGTCCGAAGTTGGCATCAGCTCGATCACGCCTTCCTTCGAATGGCTGGCGACGCGGGCGGATTTCTCGAATTCCGTCCAGCGCGAAAAGTCGTACCTGACATAGTCGGCCAGTTGGGTGAGAAAGGCCTTTGTGCCAGTGGACCGGACTAGCCTCCTCATGTCTTCGACCCCGATGAATTGCGTCAATTCAGCCTCCCTGGATGCTGGTTGCAGTCTCGCTGATCCGCGCCACCTGGCGCGGCATGATCTGGCGGCCAAACAGGCTCGCCGTGAGGTCGACCAAGAGGCGGGCGCTCATGCCCGCCTGGTCGAGATAGGGGTTGAGTTCCACCACATCGAGCGAGCCCATGGCGCCGCTGTCATGGATCATTTCCATCACCAGATGCGCCTCGCGGAAGGTCAGTCCGCCCGCCACGGGCGTACCGGCACCCGGCGCGATGGCGGGGTCGATCGCATCGACATCGAGGCTCACATGCAGGTGCCCGCCCACGGCGTTCACCCGCGCCAGCATCTCGCGCATCAGCGCCACCACGCCCATCTCGTCGATGCGGCGCATGTCGATCACGTCGACCCCGCGCCGTTCCAGCAATTCCCGCTCCGGCCGGTCGATGGACCGCGCCCCGAAAATCGTGACATGGCGCGGATCGACCAGCCCGCGCCACTCGCCCTCGTAGTCCGGCCCGAAATCCGGCTCCCCGCATAGCAGCGCCAGCGGCATGCCGTGGATATTGCCGGTCTCCGACGTCGCCGGCGTGTTGAAATCGCCATGCGCATCCACCCACAGCACGAAGAGCGGCTTGCCCACGGAGGTGCAATGCCGCGCCACGCCCGAAATCGTGCCCATGGAGAGCGAATGGTCGCCGCCGACAAAGGCCGGCAGCCGCCCTGCGCCAAGGCTTGCCAGGGCCAGCGCGCTGCTCTGCTGCGCGATGGTCAATACTTCCGCCTTGCGCTCGTCCGACAGCCGCCACGGTGTCTTCGCCCCATCGCCCCCGGTAATGTCACCACGATCAGTCACGACATGCCCCAGCGTCGCCAGAGTCTCCACCAGCCCGGCCACGCGCAGCGCTTCCGGCCCCATACCGCTCCCCCGGCAGGAGGCGCCGGCATCGCTGGGAATACCGAACAGGTCGATGGAACGGGCGGTATTCTGGCTCATTGGACAGCTCCTCGTGTCTATGAGGCCAGCCTGCCGCGCCGTCATGTGTACGAAAAGCCGGAATAGTGCTAGATTTGCGCGGTCAATTGCTCACTCTGCCAAGCCAAGGCGCGCAAAATGATCCTCGATGATCTCGACTATCGCCTCATCGCCCTGCTGCGCACCAATGCCCGCACGCCGGTCAACAAGCTGGCGCTCGATCTCGGCGTCTCCCGCGCTACTGCCAAGGCGCGCATCGACCGGCTGGTGCAGGGCGGCGCCATTGCCGGCTTCACCGTCGTCATGGCGTCAGCGCCCGGCCAGGGCATCCGTGCCATCACCATGGTCGAGGTCGATGGTAAGCACGAAGCCGCCGTGATGAAACGCCTGCTGGGCATGCCCGAAGTGCGCCAGCTCCACAATACCAATGGCCGCTGGGACATGGTGGCGGAACTCGAAGCGCCCAATGTGGAAGCCTTCGACGACCTGCTGCGCCAGATCCGCCAGATCGACGGCATAGCATCGACGGATACCAGCATATTGCTGAAGGCGCGGCGGAGCGTGGGGTAGGGGCGTGCCCCATCCCTACATCCACCCTGCAGCCAAGGCACAACCCTGTTCCCGCCCTTTCGCACATATCTCCTGTGCGTTCACGTCTTAACCGTCACAAAACCGCGAAGGTTGACTTGCGGCGCCCATAGGCGAACCTATTTATTAACCGGAATCAGCCCAGCCTTTGCGCTTGGAGCTGTCTATAACGGGCGCGCACCACTCTCCTTCCTCTCGCGCGCCCCGGAAAGGATACGAGATGACGGACGTCACCCCCGCCACTGGCGACTTCAGCCGGGACCGGGTTTACCCAGTTCTTCCCCTGCGTGATATCGTCGTTTTCCCCGGCATGATCGTGCCGCTGTTCGTCGGCCGTGAGAAATCGGTCAAGGCGCTTGAAGAGGTTATGCGCGACGACAAGCACATCCTCGTCGTGACGCAGAAGAATGCGCAGGACGACGATCCGGCCCCGGACCAGATTTACGCCACGGGTACCATTGCCACCGTGCTGCAGTTGCTCAAGCTCCCCGATGGCACTGTCAAGGTGCTGGTCGAGGGCCTGCATCGCGCCACCATCGACCGCTATCTCCAGACCGACGAATATTTCGAGGCCGAGGCCTCCATTCTGCCCGAGCCGGTGGAAGACGCCACCGAGATCGAGGCTTTGTCGCGGTCGGCCACCACCGAATTCGAGAGCTATGTGAAGCTCAACAAGAAGATTTCGGCCGAGGTCGTCGCTGCCGTCGGGCAGATCGAGAACCATTCCAAGCTCGCCGATACCATTGCCAGCCACCTCGTCATCAAGATCAACGAGAAGGAAGACCTGCTCTCGACCGTGTCGGTCGCCGAGCGCTTCCAGAAGATTCTCGGCCTGATGGAAGGCGAGATCGGCGTGTTGCAGGTGGAAAAGCGCATCCGCAGCCGCGTCAAGCGGCAGATGGAAAAGACGCAGCGCGAATATTACCTCAACGAGCAGATGAAGGCGATCCAGAAGGAACTGGGCGACGGCGAAGAGGGCTCCAACGAAATCCAGGAGATCGAGGAGCGCATCGCCAAGACAAGGCTTTCCAAGGAAGCCCGCACCAAGGCCGAGGCTGAGCTCAAGAAGCTCAAGTCGATGAGCCCGATGTCGGCCGAAGCCACCGTCGTCCGCAACTATCTCGATACGCTGCTCGGCCTGCCCTGGGGCAAGAAGAGCAAGGTCAAGCGTGATCTGGTCCTGGCCGAAAAGGTCCTGGACGAGGATCACTATGGCCTCGAGAAGGTCAAGGAACGCATCCTCGAATATCTGGCCGTGCAGGGCCGTACCGGCTCGCTCAAGGGGCCGATCCTCTGCCTCGTCGGTCCTCCGGGCGTCGGCAAGACCTCTTTGGGCAAGTCCATCGCCAAGGCGACGGGCCGCGAATTCGTGCGCATGGCGCTCGGCGGCGTGCGTGACGAGGCCGAAATCCGCGGTCACCGCCGCACCTATATCGGCTCCATGCCCGGCAAGGTGATCCAGTCGCTCAAGAAGGTCGGCAAGTCCAATCCTCTCTTCCTGCTCGACGAGATCGACAAGATGGGCCAGGACTTCCGCGGCGACCCGTCCTCGGCATTGCTGGAAGTGCTCGATCCCGAGCAGAACCACACCTTTGCCGATCACTATCTCGAGGTCGATTACGACCTGAGCGACGTGATGTTCGTGACGACCTCGAACACGCTCAACATTCCCGGGCCACTGATGGACCGCATGGAGATCATTCGCCTGTCCGGTTACACCGAGCAGGAGAAGCACGCGATCGCCAAGCAGCACCTGATCCCCGAGACGCTCAAGGAAAACGGCCTTGCCCATGGCGAGTTCGAGCTTTCCGACGAGATGCTGACTGCCTTGATCCAGCGCTACACCCGCGAAGCGGGCGTGCGTAACCTCAAGCGCGAAATCGGCAAGCTGATGCGCAAGGCCGTGACCGAGATCGTCAAGACCAAGGTCAAGACCGTGGTCATCGACGAAGAGAAGCTCACCAAGTATCTCGGCGCCGATATCTACAAGCATGGCGAGATCGAAGCCGAAGCGCAGGTTGGCCTGGTCACGGGCCTGGCCTGGAC
The DNA here is from genome assembly GCF_024707105.1 of Devosia ginsengisoli. Lineage (GTDB taxonomy): Bacteria > Pseudomonadota > Alphaproteobacteria > Rhizobiales > Devosiaceae > Devosia > Devosia ginsengisoli_A. The sequence continues at coordinate 96,928 of NZ_JANQAJ010000011.1, forward strand.
CTCGGTTGGCGGCGAGCTGCTGACCATCGAAGGCGTGATGACGCCGGGCAAGGGCCGCATGACGGTCACCGGCAACATCAAGGAAGTGATGAAGGAATCGCTGACTGCGGCAACGGCCTATGTCCGTTCCCGCTCCATCGATTTCGGCATCAAGCCGCCGATGTTCGACACGCGCGACATTCACGTCCACCTGCCCGAAGGCGCCACCCCCAAGGATGGTCCCTCGGCCGGTATCGGGCTGGCTACCGCCATCGTCTCCGTCATGACCGGCATCGCCGTCCGCAACGATGTCGCCATGACTGGCGAGATCACCTTGCGGGGCAGGGTGCTGCCCATCGGCGGCCTCAAGGAAAAGCTCCTCGCGGCCCTGCGCGGCGGTATCAAGACCGTGCTGATCCCCGAGGAAAACGTCCGCGATCTCGCCGAGATTCCTGACATCGTCAAGGAAGGCATGGAAATCGTCCCGGTTTCCCGCATGGATCAGGTCATCGAGCGCGCCCTGGTGCGCAAGCCCGAGCCTATCGAGTGGAACTTCGAAGAAACCACCCCGGCGGTCTCGACCACGGTCGACACCGGCGACGACGCTACAGCCGGCCTGCCGCACTGAGCGGCATGAACTGAATGAAAAACGGCGGCCCGCAAAGGCCGCCGTTTTGTTTGTGGGTTGTGTAGGAGCGCTATCCTGCCTCCAAGTGGAGCCACCCCTCGCCCTTGTGGGGAGGGGAGACGACTGAATTAACCGCGCCTACTCCGGCAGCCCCGGCGGCAGGTCTCCCAGCCGCAACAGCACCTTCGGCTCGTCATAGGTGTCTGTCTCGATATCTACTGCCTGTGAGAAGGCGAACACACCTGCGCGTGTCGTTGCCATTCGTTCTGCCAGAATTACCGCGTCCTCCGCTGTCTTGGCCGTTCTGGGCTGGTCGGGGGTCAGCTTACGCCCCCTCAATTGAAAGCCCTGCACGATATAGGCGACCACCATGGGTTCCTCGCGGTTCTGTCGCCTTGGCCTATCACGTTTCGCCGCGGGCACCCCCGCACCAAATGCTCCTGTCGAATTCTGTCAGCACCACTCGTCATAACCATGTCGGGCTTGTAACGCGCCCGTGAACGCCCTACCTCCATTTGCCGGCTGACGGCGCCCATAGGAGCATCCCTTGAACAAGGCCCTTATCGTCATTCTTGGCGCCGTCACCCTCGATGCCGTCGGCATCGGACTGATCTTTCCCATCCTGCCGGCCTTGCTGCGCGATGTCGGGCACATGTCAGAAGTGGCGACGCTGCTGGGCATCATGCTGGCGCTCTATTCGGCCTGCCAGTTCCTGTTCTCGCCCATTCTCGGCGTGTTGAGCGACCGTTTCGGTCGGCGGCCCGTGCTGCTGGTATCCCTGGCGGGCGCGGCCATCGATTATCTGATCATGGCCTTTGCGCCCGAGCTCTGGATGCTGGTGCTGGGTCGCGCCATTTCCGGCATTACCAGCGCCAATATGGCGGTCGCCACGGCCTATATCACCGACATTTCCTCCGAGGAGGAACGCGCCAGGCGCTTCGGCCTGTTCCACGCCATGTTCGGTATCGGCTTCATCATCGGGCCGGTGCTTGGCGGCATATTGGGCGACATCTGGGTGCGCGCGCCCTTCATCGCGGCGGCGGTTCTCAACGGCGTCAATTTCGCCGTGGCCCTGTTCCTGCTGCCCGAATCCCGCAAGGGGCAGCCGGGCGCCAAGTTCACCTGGGATACGCTCAACCCCTTCAAGCCGCTCAAATGGGCGCTCGAATTCAAGGCGCTGATTCCGCTGATGGCCATCTTCGTCATCATGAATTTTGTCGGCACCATCTACGGCACGATGTGGGCGCTGTTCAGTGAAGATGCCTTCCAGTTCGATGGCATGATGATCGGCCTGTCGCTCGGCGCTTATGGCGTCTTCCATGCCGGTGCCCAGGCTTTCCTCACCGGCCCGGCCGTTGCCCGCCTTGGCGAGCGCTGGGCGCTGGTGGTCGGCATGGCCTGTGAGCTCACGGCGCTGGTGATTCTGGGGCTGGCCACCCAGGGCTGGATTCTCTTTGCGCTGGCGCCACTTTTCGCCCTTGGCGGCATCGGCATGCCGGCCCTGCAGTCACTCACCACGACTCAGGTCGGGGCCGACAAGCAGGGCCAGTTGCAAGGGGTGCTGGCGAGTCTGGTCAGCCTGGCGGCCGTTTTCGGTCCACTTTTCTTCAGTTTCACCTATTTTGCCATTCGTGGCACCTGGCCGGGTCTGATCTGGATCATCGGAGCGGGAATTTACCTTTTGGCACTGCCACTTATGCTGGGAATCAGGCGTCGCCCCTCATCCGTTCCCGCGGCGGGTGAATAGGCTCGGAACCGGCAGAAAAGCCCGGAAAACCGGCATATATCCACAATCGAGGACTTGCGGGGGCGCAGTTTCCGGTCCATTAACAGCTTTGCACCGTCCGGCCTCGTCAAAACCCCGGAAATCCTTGCCTTTCACGCAGAATCGACCAAGGGTTGCCGGGTTTTAAGGTTCGCCAACGAGGGCGGGCAATTCACTGTGAGGAAACGCTATGAACAAGAACGATCTGGTTGGCGTCGTCGCCGACAAAGCGACGATCACCAAGGCACAGGCCGCTGAAGCGGTGGACGCAGTGTTCGAGGCGATCACCGGCTCGCTGAAGTCTGGTGAAGAAGTCCGTCTCGTTGGTTTCGGCACCTTTGCCGTGTCGCAGCGCAAGGCTTCGACCGGTCGCAACCCGGCCACCGGCGCCGAGATCAAGATCCCGGCCTCGAACCAGGCCAAGTTCAAGCCCGGCAAGGGCCTGAAGGACGCGATCAACTAAGATCGTCAGGGGGTCGGCAGGACCGACCCCGGGATCGGCATACCGATCGGCCCCGAGCGCATTGCGCCGGGGCCATTTCATTTTTGCCGGTTGACGCTGGCGGGCAGGGGCAATAACAAGGCCACCTTGCAGCGGACTACGGTCCTGCGGGCGATTAGCTCAGTTGGTAGAGCGCTTCGTTTACACCGAAGATGTCGGCGGTTCGAGCCCGTCATCGCCCACCACCCATTCCTGTCGATGCTAACAGTGTGCTAACGAATTCGCCGCTTGCGTGAATCTCATCTTCCGCATCAGGCAATTGCCGCTAGCATCTGTGTCACAGGCACTTTTCCACATCCGGCTTCGACATTCATGAAAATGTCGCTTCGATCCCAACTTGCTCGCTTGACTTGGGGCAAGGTGCTGGGTAAACGGACGCCACGTTGCGCGAACGGCTCGTTCGCCCGCGCTGCGGGAGTAGCTCAGTTGGTTAGAGCGCCGGCCTGTCACGCCGGAGGTCGCGGGTTCGAGCCCCGTCTCTCGCGCCACTTTCCTTGAAAGTGGCCTTGTGACCAAATCCCTGAAATTGCTGATCTATTTGCTGCGAGGTCGGAGTCGCTGCTTCATTTCGTCGTGAAGCGGCTGATCTGCCGTAACTACAGGCGCATAGAGAACGAACTGACCTGCAACTTGCTCTCAGCAGAGGTTTTGCAAATGCCCAGTTCATTCTCCACCGGCCGCCGTTCCGTCCTTGCCGCGCTGCTCGTCCTGCCCGCTTTGGCATTTGTGCAATGGAATCAGCCAGTTGTCGCAGAGGAAGCGCCGGTCGAAATTCCACCGCCCGCCACGGACCTCACCGATACCGGCATCTCGGCCACCGCCGTTTTCGCCGGCGGCTGCTTCTGGGGCGTGCAGGGCGTGTTCCAGCATGTGCAGGGCGTCACCCGTGCCATTTCCGGCTATTCCGGCGGCGCTGCCGAGACGGCGACTTACGAACAGACCGGCAGCGGCACCACCGGTCACGCCGAAACCGTTGAAATCACTTACGATCCTGCCGTCGTGAGCTATGGCGAACTGCTGCAGGTCTATTTCTCGGTGGCCCATAACCCGACCCAGCTCAACTACCAGGGCCCCGATCACGGCACGCAATATCGCTCCACTATCTTCCCTGTTAATGACGAGCAGGCCGAGATCGCCCGGGCCTATATCGCCCAGCTCGATGAAACCGACCTGTTCGAAGGGCCGATCGTCACCACTATCGAGCCGTTCGAGGCCTTCTACCCGGCCGAGCAGTACCATCAGGATTTCCTGACGCTCAATCCGACCTGGCCCTACATCGTGTTCAACGACCTGCCCAAGATCGCCGCCCTCAAGGCGTTGTTTCCCGACATGTATCGGGACGATCCGGTGCTTGTCGGCATGCTCTAAGTGCCTTGCCCGGCGAACTGTGACCGATCGGCAACGCGACGGCGCTGCCCTATTTTGGCCGCCTGAGGGACGGGTTTTTGCCGGTAAACCCGAGCAAAACCGCTGCTGTCGGCTGTTCCCGAAACCCGGATTTATCGGGTCGCATTCCGGGAAAAGCCCCCATGACCCAAGGCGGAACCGGCACGATAGCGCTGCGTTCATCAAGTCGAACGGTCCAGTAGCAAGGAGAACAGCGATGAGCTTGTTCAACAAAATGGCGCTTGCGGCGCTCGCCACGACCATCCCGATGGGCACTGCTTTCGCGGCGGACCTGATCACGGTCCCCACCAGCACCCCGGTCGAGATGCCGATCTACGAGGAACCCGGTTTTGACTGGAGCGGCTTTTATGCCGGCGTCTATGGCGGTGCCCAGAACGGGTCCGATAGCGGCACCCAATACGGCCTGGGCGTCCAGGCCGGTGTGAACGCCCAATTCGACTTCTATCTTCTGGGTGCGGAAGTGGCCGTTCATGGCCTGACCGGCGGCGATGCCGTGGGCGAAACCACCTATGGCCAGATTCTCGGTCGCGCCGGTCTCGTGGTCAGCGATGACGTGCTGGTTTATGCGGCCGGCGGTTACGGCATCGATCTTGGCCCGCCCGACGAGCAGGACCTGCTGCTGGGTGGCGGCGTGGAACTTGCGGTCACCGACAGCATCACGGTCGAGGCCCAGTATCTGCATGGCTTCCCGCTCAATGACGGGACCAACAGCAAGGACCAGTTCACGGTCGGCGCCAACTTCCACTTCTAGAATCACCAGAATCACGATCCAGGAAACGGCCTCGCTTCGGCGGGGCCGTTTCTGTCTGGGGTGGGGGATGCTTGACGGCGCGACTCAGTCGTGGCCAGATGGGGCATCTCGTCGCCACATTGGGGCGCTCGATGGATCAAATTTGTCTCAAATTGGGCCAATTGCGCGGCATTGGCGCAACACCTGCCCTCAAATGGTCATCTGGCGTTATCCGCATTGCCGAATTTGAGCGACCAGAGGCTTGTCACGCGCGTTATGCTGAGGCATCTAGTCGGTCGACTACGGTTAACTCTATGGGAGTGCAAGATATGTTTGTACGTTCGCTTTCTCTCGGTGTGGCTGCTGCCGCGCTGCTCGCTGGTGGTGCTCAGGCCGCCGACCTCATCATCCCGACCACCCCGCAGCCGATCTATGAAGCTGCCGGTTTCGATTGGGAAGGTCTCTATGTTGGTGTTCGCGCTGGTGGCCAGTTCACCGGTACCGACGCCAGCCTCTATGCCGGCTACCCGGTCAGCACGACTTCGGGCGTCCTCGGCGCTGCCGTCGGCGTGAACTTCATCCCCGTCGATCCCTTCCTGATCGGCGCTGAAGTCACCGGCGACTACATCTGGAACAATGCCTTCAGCACCGGCGAATTCTTCGCCAACCTGCGTGCTGGTGCTGTCGTGACCGACTCGGTCCTCGTCTACGCCATCGGTGGTCTCGGTACCAACAACCGTACCGGTTTCAACCAAGGCGTGTACCAGCTGGGTGGCGGTGTTGAACTGGCCGTGACCGACTCGGTCACCGTTCGCGGTGAACTGGTTGGCCAGGGCGACTTCGACGGTGCCAACGACGCCTTCTTCGAAGGTGCCAAGGCCACCGTTGGTGTGTTCTACCACTTCTAAGTTTTGCAATCGGGCAGGGCGGCTTGCCGCCCTCCCGACCTAGCGTCTTGCAAACCCAATTCGGCGAACCGCTAACCCGGTTCGCCGTTTTGTGTTTCTGGCTCCGGTCTTCGGGCTGCTTTCGTGCCGTTCCAAAACGCCCCTGAATCCGAGCATGCCGTTGCTGCCGGAATGATGTCGACGCTATCGGCATTGCGGGTTTTGTTCGGAACATACATGATTGTTCTTCTCATATTTTCTTTCCCTTGAAACCGCGTAGCCAAAGGTCTAAGCCCAAGCCATCAATGTTTGCGTTGGTTCGCTCGCCCCAATTGCTTGCGCAACCCTCGCACCGGTCGCCCGGCCGGACTAGAAACAGGCTGCCGCATGACTGACCTGCTCAGCGACTATCTTCCGATTGTCATATTCCTTGGCTTGGCTGGCCTTATCGGCCTGGCCCTGCTGATTGCCCCCTTCATCGTTGCGGTCAAGAACCCGGATCCGGAGAAGGTTTCGGCATTCGAGGCGGGCTTTGACGCCTTTGACGATGCGCGCATGAAGTTCGATGTGCGATTCTATCTCGTCTGTATTCTCTTCATCATCTTCGATCTTGAAGTGGCGTTCCTGTTCCCCTGGGCCGTCGCCTTCCGCGAGGTTGGCTGGTTCGGTTTCTGGTCGATGATGATCTTCCTCGGCGTGCTGACCGTCGGCTTTATCTATGAATGGCGGAAAGGGGCCCTGGAATGGGATTGAGCGAACAGAACGGCACGCTTGTCGCGCCGCGCCCCACTGGTCTCGTCGATCCGCGTACCGGCAAGACGGCCGGCGCCGCCGATCCGTTCTTTACTGACGTTACGGACGAGTTGGCCGACAAGGGGTTCCTGGTTTCGACCGTTTCCCAGTTGGTCAACTGGGCCCGTACCGGCTCGTTGATGTGGATGCAGACGGGGCTGGCCTGCTGCGCCGTCGAGATGATGCAGATGTCGATGCCGCGCTACGATATCGAGCGTTTCGGTACGGCGCCGCGTGCTTCGCCACGCCAATCCGATGTGCTGATCGTTGCCGGCACGCTGACCAACAAGATGGCTCCAGCCCTGCGCAAGGTCTATGACCAGATGCCCGAGCCGCGCTACGTCATCTCCATGGGTAGCTGCGCCAATGGCGGCGGCTACTACCACTATTCCTATTCGGTCGTGCGGGGTTGCGATCGCGTTTTGCCGGTGGACGTCTATGTCCCGGGCTGCCCGCCCACGGCCGAAGCGCTTCTTTACGGCATACTGTTGCTGCAAAAGAAAATCCGCCGCACCGGCACAATCGAACGCTAGGATCACCCAGAATGGATGAAGTAATCCAGGTCGATCCGCTTGTGGACCTTGGCGAGCACATTGCACGCGCGCTGGGCCCGGCGATCCTGTCGCAGGAAGTTGCCTTTGGCGAACTCACCCTGACGGCCGAAAGAGACGCGATTGTGGCCGTGGCCACTTTCCTGCGCGACGATCCGCGTTGCCGGTTCATCAGCTTTGTCGATGTCTGCGGCGCTGACTATCCCGCGCGCGACGAGCGATTCGACGTCGTCTATCATTTCATGAGCCCGCATCTGAACCAGCGCATCCGCGTCAAGGTTTCGGCCGATGACGTGACGCCCGTGCCGAGCATTACCGGGGTGTTCCGGGGCGCCGAATGGTTCGAGCGCGAGGCGTACGACCTTTATGGTGTGCTGTTCTCGGGCCATGGCGACCTGCGCCGGATCCTGACCGATTACGGTTTTGACGGACATCCGCTGCGCAAGGACTTCCCGACCACCGGGTTCGTCGAGGTGCGCTATGACGAGGAGCGCAAGCGCGTCGTCTATGAACCGGTCAAGCTGATGCAGGAATATCGTTCGTTCGACTATCTGTCGCCTTGGGAGGGTACTGACTACGTGCTGCCCGGTGACGAGAAGGCCAAGCAATGACTGTTGAAGCCGAAGTCAGAAATTTCACCATCAATTTCGGGCCGGTCCATCCGTCGGCCCACGGCGTGCTGCGCCTGATTCTGGAGCTGGACGGCGAGATCGTCGAGCGCGTCGACCCGCATATTGGGTTGCTGCATCGCGGCACCGAAAAGCTGATCGAATCCAAGACCTACCTGCAGGCCGTGCCCTATTTCGATCGCCTCGACTATGTGGCGCCGATGAACCAGGAGCATGCCTTCGCCCTGGCTGTCGAGAAACTGCTGGGCCTGGAAGTGCCGCGTCGCGGCCAGCTTATTCGCGTGCTCTATTCGGAAATCGGGCGCCTGCTGGCGCATCTGATGAATGTCACCACGCAGGCCATGGACGTGGGCGCGCTGACGCCGCCGCTCTGGGGCTTCGAGCAGCGCGAAAAGCTGATGGTGTTCTATGAGCGCGCTTCGGGCGCGCGCATGCACGCTGCCTATTTCCGCCCCGGCGGCGTCCATCAGGACCTGCCGCAGGCGCTGATCGACGATATCGAGACCTTCTGCACGACTTTCCCCAAGGCGCTTGACGATATCGACAAGCTGCTGACGGAAAACCGCATCTTCAAGCAGCGCAATGTCGATATCGGCGTGGTTGATCTTGATGATGCCTGGAATATGGGCTTTTCGGGCGTGATGGTGCGCGGCTCGGGCGCTGCCTGGGACCTGCGCAAGAGCCAGCCCTACGAATGCTATGCCGAGATGGATTTCGACATCCCGATCGGCAAGAACGGTGACTGCTACGACCGCTACCTCATCCGCATGGAAGAGATGCGCCAGTCGACCCGCATCATGAAGCAGTGCGTGGACAAGCTGAACGCCGCCGACGGCAAGGGCCCGGTATCCTCGCTCGATGGCAAGGTCGTTCCCCCCAGTCGTGGCGAGATGAAACGCTCGATGGAAGCGCTGATCCATCACTTCAAGCTCTATACCGAGGGCTACAAGGTTCCCGCCGGCGAAGTCTATGCCGCGGTGGAAGCGCCCAAGGGCGAATTCGGCGTCTATCTGGTCAGCGATGGCACCAACAAGCCCTATCGCTGCAAGATCCGCGCGCCGGGTTTTGCGCATTTGTCGGCCATGGATTTCCTGTGCCGCGGCCACATGCTGGCCGACGTCTCGGCCATCCTCGGCTCGCTTGATATCGTGTTCGGAGAGGTTGATCGCTAATGGTTGCGCGTCGCCTTGCGGACGAGTCGGTTCAACCGGCCCAGTTCGCCTTTACTGCTGAAAACGCCAAATGGGCGGAATGGAAGATCGGGCTTTACCCGACCGGCCGTCAGCAATCTGCCGTCATTCCGCTGCTCATGCGGGCGCAGGATCAGGATGGCTGGGTCAGCCGCGCGACGATCGAGACGATCGCCGACATGCTTGGCATGGCCTATATCCGTGTGCTGGAAGTGGCGACGTTCTATACCCAGTTCCAGTTGCAGCCCGTGGGCAGCCGCGCCCATATCCAGGTTTGCGGCACCACGCCCTGCATGCTGCGTGGCGCCGGGGATCTGATCGACATCTGCAAATCCAAGATTCACCCCGATTCGCATCATCTCAATGCCGATGGCACGATGAGCTGGGAAGAGGTTGAGTGTGCCGGTGCCTGCGTGAATGCGCCGATGGTGACGATCTATCACGACACCTATGAAGACCTGACGCCCGAGCGTTTCGAGGAGATTGTCGATGCCTTTGCCGCCGGCAAGGGTGACACGATCAAGCCGGGTCCGCAGATCGACCGGCTCACTTCGGCGGCCGAAGGTGGCCGGACGACGCTGCTCGAGACGCCGAGCGCCAAGCGCACCAAATTCGTGCCGCCCCCGCCGCCGGCTGATGCCGCGGCGCCTGCCGCTGCTGCACCCGCGCCGACCACGGCTTCCAAGCCGAAGGATGTGAGCGAGGAAGCGGCACCGGCCCTCAAGGGCACGCCGAAATCCGCCAAGGTTTCTCAGGCCAAGGCCGAAGGCGAGCGCAAGGCCGCCAACGCGTCGGCCAAGGCCAACGGCAAGCCCAACAAGGCGATGCGCGAAGACGCCACGGGCGCCGAATCCAAGGCGGCCAAGGTTGATGGCGGCAAGGCTCCGGGCAAGAAGGTAGCGTCCGAACCTGCTGACGGCGCAAGTGCAACCAGCACGAAGAAGAAGGCCCAGCCCGGTATCACTCCGAAAGCCGATCCGGCTGAAGTGAACCCCGTCGCCGAAAAGGGGGGGGCCGCGCCGCTGTTCAAGGCGCCCAAGGGTGCGCCGGACGATCTCAAGCTGATCTCGGGCGTTGGCCCGGTGCTCGAGAGCAAGTTGCATGCGCTGGGCATCACCAAATGGAGCCAGGTGGCCAAGTTCACTGCGGCAGATATCGCCAAGGTCGAGGACTCGCTGAGTTTCAAGGGCCGCGTGGCCCGTGACAACTGGCTTGCCCAGGCCGCCGCACTCGCCAAGGGTGGCGAGGCCGAATATATCCGCGTCTTCGGCAAGAAGCCGCGTTAGGAGTATGAAGAGTGCTCGCTGACAAGGATCGCATTTTCACCAATCTCTACGGCCAGGGCGACTGGACGCTCGAAGGTGCGCGTGCGCGCGGCGCCTGGGTGGGGACCAAGGAATTCATCGATGCCGGCCGCGACTGGATCACCAACGAGGTGAAGGCCTCGGGCCTGCGTGGCCGTGGCGGCGCCGGTTTCCCGACCGCGCTCAAATGGACCTTCATGCCCAAGGTCAATGACGGTCGACCGCATTACCTGCTGGTCAATGCCGACGAATCCGAGCCGGGCACGTGCAAGGACCGGGATATCCTGCGGCATGATCCCCATCATCTCGTGGAAGGGTGCCTGCTGGCTGCCCGCGCGATGGATGCCCATCTCGCCTTTATCTATGTGCGCGGCGAATTCATCCGTGAGCGCCAGCGCCTCGAGGCAGCCGTCGAGCAGGCCTATGAGGCCAAGCTGATCGGCAAGGACAATATCCACGGTTGGGACCTGGATATCATCGTCCACCACGGCGCCGGCGCCTATATCTGCGGCGAAGAAACCGCACTGATGGAATCGCTGGAAGGCAAGAAGGGCCAGCCGCGCCTCAAGCCGCCGTTCCCGGCCGGCATGGGCGTCTACGGCAACCCGACCACGGTCAACAACGTCGAATCCATCGCCGTCGTGCCGGAAATCCTGCGCCGCTCGGGTGCCTGGTTCGCTTCCATCGGCCGCGCCAACAATACCGGCACCAAGCTGATGTGCGTGTCCGGCCATGTGAACAAGCCGGCGACCTTCGAAGAAGCCATGGGCGTTACCTTCGAGGAAATCATCGAGAAGCATTGCGGTGGTATCCGCGGCGGCTGGGACAACCTGCTGGCCGTGATCCCCGGCGGCGCGTCGGTGCCCTGCGTGCCGGGCGAGAAGATGCGCAATGCCGTGATGGATTTCGACGGTCTGCGCGAAGTGGGTTCATCCCTCGGTACGGCTGCCGTCATCGTCATGGACAAGCAGACCGACATCATCAAGGCCATCTGGCGCCTTTCGGCTTTCTACAAGCATGAGAGCTGCGGTCAGTGCACGCCGTGCCGCGAAGGCACCGGCTGGATGATGCGCGTCATGGAACGCATGGTCGAAGGCCGCGCCCAGAAGCGCGAAATCGACATGCTGTTCGAAGTGACCAAGCAGATCGAAGGCCACACCATCTGCGCGCTCGGCGATGCCGCGGCGTGGCCGATCCAGGGCCTGATCCGCAATTTCCGCCACGTCATCGAAGAGCGGATCGACCAGTATACGTATTCGTCCACCAGCGACGGCGCCGTGCCGTCGATCGCTGCGGAGTAGGGCCATGGCTTCCATCAAGGTCGACGGCCAGCTCGTCGAAGTTCCCGACTACTACACGCTGATGCAGGCCGCGGAAGCTGCCGGCGCGGAGATCCCACGCTTCTGCTACCACGAGCGCCTGTCGGTGGCCGGCAATTGCCGCATGTGCCTGGTCGAGGTGAAGGGCGGGCCGCCGAAGCCGCAGGCGAGCTGCGCCATGTCGGTCAAGGACCTGCGCCCCGGCCCCAATGGCGAGCCGCCCGAAATGTTCACCAACACGCCGATGGTCAAGAAGGCCCGCGAAGGCGTGATGGAATTCCTGCTGATCAACCATCCGCTCGATTGCCCGATCTGTGACCAGGGCGGCGAATGCGACCTGCAGGACCAGGCCATGGCCTATGGCGTGGACAAGAACCGCTTTGCCGAGAACAAGCGCGCCGTCGAGGACAAGTATATTGGCCCGCTGGTCAAGACCTCGATGAACCGCTGCATCCACTGCACGCGTTGTGTGCGCTTTACCACCGAGGTTGCCGGCATTGCCGAAATGGGTCTTTTGGGCCGCGGCGAAGATGCCGAGATCACGACCTATCTCGAGCAGGCGCTGACCAGCGAGTTGCAGGGCAATGTGATCGACCTCTGCCCGGTCGGCGCGCTGACCTCCAAGCCATACGCCTTCAACGCCCGTCCGTGGGAACTGGTGAAGACCGAAAGCGTGGACGTGATGGATGCTGTCGGCTCGGCCATCCGCGTGGACAGCCGTGGCCGCGAAGTGATGCGCATCCTGCCGCGCATCAACGAGGCGATCAACGAAGAGTGGATTTCCGACAAGACGCGCTTCATCTGGGACGGCCTCAAGAGCCAACGGCTCGACCGCCCCTATGTGCGCAGGTCTGGCAAACTGCAACCCGCAAGCTGGGAAGAGGCCCTGTCCGTCGTTGCCGCCCGCATCAAGAAGGTCGGCAACAAGGTCGGCGCCATTGCCGGTGACCTGTCGGCCGTCGAGGAAATGTATGCGCTCAAGGCGCTGCTGACCTCTGTTGGTTCGGGCATGACCGATGTGCGTCCGGCCATGTCGGGGATCGACCCGTCCATGCCGCGCTCGGCTTATATCTTCAATCCTGGTATTGCAGGCATCGAGCAGGCAGACGCCATCCTCATCATCGGCGCCAATCCGCGCAAGGAAGCGTCGCTGATCAATGCGCGTATCCGCAAGACCTGGCGCGCCAAGGGCTTGCCGATCGCCGTTATCGGCGAGCGTGCGGACCTGACCTATGACTATACCTATCTGGGCGAAGGCTTCGAGACGCTGGCTGATCTGGCGGCAGGGAAGGGCGAATTCGCTTCGGTTCTCGCCAATGCCAAGAACCCGCTGATCATCGTCGGCGAAGGCGCTGTCTCGCATGCCAAGCTAGGCAAGCAGGTCGGTCGCGATACGATTGCGCTCGCTGCCAAGCTGGCCAGTGGCGCCAATGTTGCCGAAGGCTGGAACGGCTTTGCGCTGTTGCACAACGCGGCCAGCCGCGTCGGCGGCATCGACATCGGCTTCGTGCCGCATGACGGCGGCGTCTGCTCGGCCGACCAGATCGCGCTGGCCGGCAAGGGCGAACTCGATGTGCTGTTCCTGCTCGGCGCCGACGAATACGACACCCCCGCCATGGGCAAGGCTTTCGTGGTCTATATCGGCAGCCATGGCGATGCCGGCGCGCATCGCGCCGATGTCATCCTGCCGGGCGCGACCTATACCGAGAAGTCGGGCACCTATGTGAACACCGAGGGTCGCGTGCAGGTGACCAGCCGCGCCGTGTTCCCGCCTGGTGACGCCAAGGAAGATTGGGCGATCATCCGGGCGCTCTCCGGCGCCATGGGCAAGCCGCTGCCATTCAATTCGCTGACCCAATTGCGCGCGGCAATCTATGCCGAATTCCCGCATCTGGCGCGGATCGACCAGATCGCTGCCGGTTCGGTCGCCGATGTGGTCAAGCTGGGCAAGGCCGCTATCAAGACCAAGTCGGCGCCGTTCGGCTCGGCCGTGTCAGATTTCTATCTCAGCAACCCGATTGCCCGCGCCTCCGCCGTCATGGGCGAATGCGCCGCGATGGCCGCCGGCTTGCGCCAGGCAGCGGAGTAGGGGAGACCAATGGACTTTATTCTCTCCGCACTCGACTACCTGCTCGGCATCCCGGTCCTTGGCTGGGGCGTGCAGGTTGGGCTGATCTACAAGGCGCTGCTGCTGCTCGTTGGCCTGCTGATTTTCACGGCTTTCATCCTGCTGGCCGACCGCAAGATCTGGGCGGCCGTGCAAATCCGCCGTGGCCCCAACGTAGTCGGGCCGTTCGGCCTGTTGCAGAGTTTTGCCGACCTGCTGAAATTTGCTCTCAAGGAAGCCATCATCCCCGGTGGCGCCGACAAGGTGCTGTTCCTGCTGGCGCCGTTGATTACCGCGACGCTGGCGCTGGCCGGCTGGGCCGTGATCCCGGTCGATGCGGGGCTCGCCATTGCCGATATCAATCTGGGCATCCTCTACCTGCTCGCCATCTCGTCGCTCGGCGTCTACGGCGTCATCATCGGCGGCTGGGCTTCGAACTCGAAGTATCCGTTTCTCGGTTCGCTCCGCTCGGCAGCGCAGATGGTGTCCTACGAAGTCTCCATAGGCCTCGTCATCATCACCGTGCTGCTCTGCGTGGGCTCGTTGAACCTTTCGGATATCGTGGTGGCGCAGCAGGAAATGGGCTTGGCCCATCTGCTGGGCGTGCCGTGGCTGAGCTTCCTCAACTGGTTCTGGCTGCCGCTGTTCCCGATGTTCATCGTGTTCTACATCTCGGCCCTGGCCGAGACGAACCGGCCTCCTTTTGACCTGGTGGAAGGCGAATCCGAGCTGGTTGCCGGCTTCATGACCGAATATTCGGCCACGCCCTACCTGCTGTTCATGCTGGGTGAGTATATCTCGATCCTGCTGATGTGCGCCATGACCACCGTGCTGTTCCTGGGTGGCTGGGCTTCGCCGATCGACCTGCCGCCCTTCACCTGGATTCCCGGCCTTGTCTGGTTCTTCATCAAGGTGAGCGTGGTCTTCTTCTTCTTTGCCATGGCCAAGGCCATCGTGCCGCGCTACCGCTATGATCAGTTGATGCGCATTGGCTGGAAGCTGTTCCTGCCGCTGTCGCTGGCCATGGTCATCATTGTTGCTTTCGTTCTTCAGCTTACCGGCTGGGGCTGGCATGGAGGGATGGCCTGATGCGCGCCGCCCAGTTCGTCAATACGCTGCTGCTCACGGAGCTGGTGAAAGCCTTCTTCCTGACTATGCGGTATTTCTTCGCCCCCAAGCCGACGATCAACTACCCCTTTGAAAAGGGGCATGTGAGCCCGCGATTCCGCGGTGAGCACGCTTTGCGACGCTATCCCAATGGAGAAGAACGCTGCATTGCCTGCAAGCTGTGTGAAGCGATCTGCCCGGCCCAGGCCATCACCATCGAGGCCGGTCCGCGCCAGAATGACGGCACACGCCGCACGGTGCGCTACGACATCGACATGGTGAAGTGCATCTATTGCGGCTTCTGCCAGGAAGCCTGCCCGGTCGACGCCATCGTCGAGGGTCCGAACTTCGAATTTGCAACCGAAACGCGTGAAGAGCTCTACTTTTCGAAGGAAAAGCTCCTTGCCAATGGCGACCGTTGGGAGCGCGAAATCGCGGCCAACCTCAGCGCCGACGCGCCGTATCGCTGAGAGGGAAGAGCATGACCCTTCCACTATTCTTCTTCTATCTGTTCTCGGCGGTTGCGATCGTCTCGGCCGTGATGGTCATTTCGGCGCGCAATCCAGTGCATGCCGTGCTGTTCCTGATCCTGGCCTTCTTCAATGCCTCGGGGCTGTTCATGCTGGCCGGCGCCGAGTTCCTGGCCTTGATCCTGGTCGTCGTCTATGTGGGCGCCGTGGCGGTGCTGTTCCTGTTCGTGGTGATGATGCTCGACGTGGACTTCGCCTCGATGCGGCAGGGTTTCCTACAATATGCGCCGGTCGGCGTCATTGTCGGTATTGTGCTGCTGCTCGAACTGCTGCTGCTGGCCGGCAGCTTCGTGATTTCACCCGAAGCAGCGGGCGGTTCGGCACTGCCGATCGACGGCACGGTCGACAATATGCGGGCCATCGGGCAGGTGCTCTATACGCGCTATGTCTTCCTGTTCCAGGGTGCGGCGGCAGTGCTGCTGGTCGCCATGATCGGCGCCATCGTGCTGACCCTCAAGCACAAGAGCAACGTGAAGCGTCAGAACCCGGTCGATCAGGTCGCTCGCCGGGCATCGGAAACGCTGGAAGTCGTCAAAGTCAAAAGCGGTCAAGGGTTGTAGGAGGCAGAAATGGGCTTGGGTATCGGGCTCGGTCACTACCTGACCGTAGCAGCAATCCTGTTCACGCTCGGCGTGTTCGGCATCTTCATCAACCGCAAGAACGTCATCGTCATCCTGATGTCGGTGGAACTGATCCTGCTCGCGGTCAATCTCAACATGGTGGCGTTCAGTGCCGAGCTCGGCGATCTGCAGGGGCAGATTTTCGCGCTGCTGATCCTCACCGTGGCTGCTGCCGAGGCCGCCATCGGCCTCGCCATCCTCGTAATCTTCTACCGCAACCGCGGCTCGATCGCGGTTGAAGACGTCAACATGATGAAGGGCTAAGAACCACCGCTATGATTCAAGCGATTGTTTTCCTGCCCCTTATCGGCGCGCTGATAGCGGGGCTGCTGGGCCGTACCATCGGACACCGTCCGAGTGAGTATATCACCACGGGGCTGCTGCTCATCTCGGCCGTACTGAGTTGGGTCGTCTTCCTGCCGGTCGCCTTTGGCGGCGGCCTGGTGGGCGCCGAGGTCGACGGCCATACCGCCGTGCTCAAGGTCGAGGTCATGCGGTGGATCCAGGTCGGCGACATGGACCTGCGCTGGGTCCTGCGCGTCGATACGCTGACCGCCATCATGCTGGTCGTGGTCAATACCGTGTCCAGCCTGGTGCACGTCTATTCCATCGGCTACATGGCCGACGATCCGCATCGCAGCCGGTTCTTCGCCTATCTCTCGCTCTTCACCTTCGCCATGCTGATGCTGGTGACGGCCGACAACTTCCTGCAGATGTTCTTCGGCTGGGAAGGCGTGGGCCTGGCGTCCTATCTGCTGATCGGCTTCTGGTACACCAGGCCTTCGGCCAATGCCGCGGCGATGAAGGCCTTCATCGTCAACCGCGTTGGTGACTTCGGTTTTGCGCTGGGCATTTTCGGTGCCTTCATGGTGCTGGGCCAGATCACGTTCGATGGTGCCTTTGCCGCCGCGGGCGAATTCGCCACATCAGGCTTACCGGTGATGCAGTTCCTGGGCTGGCAGCTCGATGCCATGACTGTGGTCTGCCTGCTGCTGTTCATGGGCGCCATGGGCAAGTCGGCGCAATTCCTGCTGCATACCTGGCTGCCGGACGCCATGGAAGGCCCGACCCCGGTGTCGGCGCTGATCCATGCCGCGACCATGGTGACGGCGGGCGTCTTCATGGTGGCGCGCCTGTCGCCGCTGTTCGAGACCTCGCCTTTTGCCATGACCGTGGTTCTGGTCATCGGCGCCATCACCGCCTTTTTCGCGGCGACGGTGGGCCTGGTGCAGAACGACATCAAGCGCGTCATCGCCTATTCGACCTGCTCGCAGCTCGGCTACATGTTCGTGGCTCTGGGGGCAGGGGCCTATTCGGCGGGCATTTTCCACCTCTTCACGCACGCCTTCTTCAAGGCGCTGCTGTTCCTGGGCGCCGGCGCAGTCATTCACGCCATGCACCATGAGCAGGACATGCGGAACATGGGCGGCCTGCGCAAGAAGATCCCGATCACCTATGCCATGATGCTTGTTGGTACGCTGGCGCTGACCGGCGTCGGCATTCCGGGTTCGGAGTTCCTGGGCTTTGCCGGCTTCTTCTCCAAGGATCTCGATCATCGAGGCGGCCTATGCCGTCGGCGGTAATGCCGGTGCGTTCTCCTTCTGGTTGCTGGTGGTCGCGGCTTTGTTCACGAGCTTCTATTCGTGGCGCCTGATCCACCTGACCTTCCATGGCGAGCCGCGTCCGGCCGCACATGGCCATGATGACCATGCGGCGCAGGACGACCATGGCCATGATCATGGGTCGGCTTATGATCACGCGCATGAAGCGCCCAACGTGATGCTGGTGCCGCTCTATGTACTGGCGGCCGGGGCCGTGCTGGCAGGCGCGGTGTTTTACGGCATGTTCTTCCACGATGTGGAGCATATCGAGCACTTCTTCGCCGGTGCCATCGTCGTGGATCACGAGATCATCGAAGCCGCCCACCATGTCCCGCTCTGGACCAAGTGGAGCGCCACGATCGCCATGATCATCGGTTTCGTCGTGGCCTATGTCATGTATATCCGCCGGCCGGATCTGCCGGGCAAGCTGGCGGCGCAGAATCCGGGGCTCTACCAGTTCCTGCTGAACAAGTGGTACTTCGACGAGCTTTATGACGCGATTTTCGTCAGGCCGGCTCTGTGGATCGGACGCGCCTTCTGGAAGGGGTTCGATGACTGGCTGATCGATGACAAGATTTCCGAAGGCCTTGGCCGCCGGGTGCAGAACGTGACCTCCTGGGTCACCAAGCTCCAGTCGGGCTATGTCTATCACTATGCCTTCGCGATGCTGATCGGTGTCGCGGCGCTGCTGACCTGGGCCATCGCGGCCGGGGGACTGATCTGATGAACTTCTCCAATACGATCCTTACAGTCCTCACCTGGTTGCCTCTCGTGGGCGCGGCGGTGCTGCTGTTCACGCCCAAGACCGCGCTCAATGCCATCCGCTGGATGGCACTCATCGTCACCGTCATCACCTTTGTGTTGTCGCTGGCCATGTGGCAGAGCTTCGATCCGTCCGATCCGGGCTTCCAGTTCGTGGTCAACTACGCCTGGATCGGCGACAGCATCGGCTATCGCGTGGGCGTTGACGGCATTTCGGTGCTGTTCGTCGTGCTGACGGCGCTGCTTATGCCCTTCACCATCCTGGCGAGCTGGGAAGTCGACAAGCGGGTCAAGGAATACATGATCGTGTTCCTAGCGCTGGAAACGCTGATGATCGGCGTGTTCACCACGCTCGACCTGGCGATGTTCTATGTCTTCTTCGAAGGCACGCTGCTGCCGATGTTCCTCATCATCGGCATCTGGGGCGGCTCCGCGCGTATCCAGGCCAGCTACAAGTTCTTCTTCTATACCTTTACCGGCTCGGTGCTGATGCTGCTGGCCATCATGGCCATGTTCTGGAACGCCGGCACGACCGATATCGTCAAGCTCCTGGCGCATGACTTCCCCACGTCCTGGCAGCCCTGGCTGTGGTGGGCGTTCTTCGCCTCGCTCGCAGTCAAGATGCCGATGTGGCCGTTCCACCGCTGGCTGCCGGAAGCGCACGTGCAGGCGCCGACCGCCGGTTCGGTGATCCTGGCGGCAATCCTGCTCAAGCTGGGCGGCTATGGCTTCCTGCGCTTCAGCCTGCCGATGTTCCCGGATGCGTCACTGCAGTTCGCCAACATCATTTTCTTCCTCTCCGTCGCCGCCATCATCGTGACCTCGCTTGTCGCCCTGGTGCAGACCGACATGAAGAAGCTGATCGCCTATTCGTCGGTTGCCCATATGGGCTTCGTGACCATGGGTATCTTTGCCGGCAATGCGCTGGGTATCCAGGGCGCGCTGTTCCAGATGATTTCGCACGGCATCGTGTCGGGTGCGCTCTTCCTCTGCGTCGGTGTCATCTATGACCGCATGCATACCCGCGATATCGCGGCCTATGGAGGCCTCGTCGAGCGCATGCCGCGCTATGCCTTTGCCTTCATGGTCTTCACCATGGCCAATGTCGGCCTGCCGGGTACGTCGGGTTTCGTCGGCGAATTCCTGACCATGATCGGCGTGTTCCAGGTCAATACCTGGGTTGCTTTCGGTGCGGCCTTTGGCGTGATCTTCTCGGCCGGCTATGCGCTGTGGCTCTATCGCCGGATCATTTTCGGTGCCCTGACCAAGGATAGCCTCAAGGGCATTCTCGATCTCGACCTGCGCGAGAAGGTCGTCCTCTATCCACTGATCGTGCTGACCATTGTGTTCGGTTTCTATCCGGCGCCAATCCTCGATACGACGGCCGCGGCCGTTGATAATCTGGTGTCGCATTACGCTGCCGCCGTCGGCCTCGATCCGGCCGTGGCGCTGGCCGATGCGCAGGCGCCGCTTGTCCATGCTGAACCGGTTGCTGCCGCCGAGCCGGCCGCGGCCGAGCCTGCTGCCCACTAGGAGAGTCCCGTGAACTCAGACGTTATCGATTTCGCGAGCCTGGCTCCCGCCTACCCGGAAATGCTTCTGGCCGCGGGCGCCCTCGTCCTGCTGGTCATGGGCGTGGTGATCAACAAGGAGCGCTCCATCCTGGTTTCCTACGCCGCCGTGCTGCTGCTGCTCGTCACGGCTGCGCTGATCCTGTTCGCGCCGGCCGACGGCGTGCTGTTCAATGGCGTCTTCATCGGCGACAGCTTTGCCCGCTTCATGAAGGTGCTGGTGCTGGGTGGCTCGGCCTTTTCGCTACTGCTCGCCCTGCCGCGCGCCGAGGAGCATGGCACGCATAAATACGAATATGCGATCCTGGTCGTGCTGGCGACGCTGGGCATGCTGGCCATGGTGTCGGCCAATGACCTGATGAGCCTCTATGTCGGGCTCGAGCTGCAGTCGCTGGCGCTTTACGTGCTCGCTGCCATCAAGCGCGACGACGGCAGGGCGACCGAGGCGGGTCTCAAGTATTTCGTGCTGGGCGCGCTGAGCTCGGGCATCCTGCTCTATGGCGCCTCGCTGATCTACGGCTTTACCGGCCATACCAACCTGCAGGAAATCGTGCTGGCCATTGCCAGCGAGGGCCGCTCGATCGGCCTGATCTTCGGCGTGGTGTTCCTGCTCGCCGGCGTGGCCTTCAAGATCTCCGCCGTGCCGTTCCATATGTGGACGCCCGACGTTTATGAAGGTGCGCCGACCCCGGTGACAGCCTTCTTCGCCACGGCGCCCAAGGTGGCGGCCATGGCGCTGATGGTGCGCCTGGTCATGGATACGTTCCAGGGCATCGCTCATGACTGGCAGCAGATCATCATCTTCCTGTCCATCGCCTCGATGGTGCTGGGCGCCTTCGCGGCCATCGGCCAGAAATCGATCAAGCGCCTGATCGCCTATTCCTCGATCGGCCATGTGGGCTTTGCGCTGGTCGGCCTGTCGTCGGGCACGCAGGTGGGCGTTGAAGGCGTCGCCATCTACATGGCCATCTATGTGGCCATGACGATAGGGCTGTTCGCCTGCATCCTCTCGCTACGCACCGAAGCTGGCTATGTCGAGAATATCAGCGATCTGGCCGGTGCCGCGCAGGCTCGCCCGTTCGTTGCAGCCATCATGGCGATTGTCATGTTCTCGCTGATCGGCATGCCGCCGCTCGCCGGGTTCTTCGCCAAGTGGCACGCCTTCCTCGCGGCCATCGATGCGCAGCTCTATGTGCTGGCGGTCATCGGTGTGCTGGCTTCGGCAGTGAGCGCCTTTTACTACCTGCGCATCGTCAAGGTCATGTATTTCGACGAGCCAGTGGCCAGGTTTGAGACCGTGCCGGCCGAGCTCAACATCATCATGGCGGTGAGCGGTTTCCTGCTCGTCACCTATTACTTCACCGTCGGTAGTCCCTTGGCCACGTTTGCCCATACTGCCGCCGGAAGCCTGTTCTAGGTGACGGATTTTGCCCTCGGGCCCATGGCGCGCGCAGCCGGATACCGGCTGCGGGGGTATGATAGTATCGGCTCGACCAATTCCGAGGCCATCGAGGCCGCCACTGCCGGTGATCCCGGCGGTATCTGGTTTGTCGCGCGACAGCAGACTGCAGGCAGGGGACGGCGCGGCCGGCAGTGGGAAAGCCCTTATGGCAACCTGGCCGCGACACTGCTGATTGTTCCAGAGGCCGATCCTACTCTGGCGGCGACGCTGGGCTTTGTGGCCGGCGTTTCCCTGAACTGCGCCCTTTCTGCCATCTTGCCCGGCGGGTTGGTCAAGATCGGTATCGATGGGGCCGACGCGTGGGAGGGTAAATCCCGCATCGCGCTCAAATGGCCCAATGATGTTCTGGCAGATGGCGCCAAGCTGGCCGGCATCTTGCTCGAAGCCAGCAAGCTGCCCGATGGCCGCCATGCCATCGCGATCGGCTTCGGCGTCAATGTGGTTGCCGCGCCGCAGGGCCTGCCTTATCCCGCGACGAGCCTTGGCGATCTGGGTGTCAGCCGCAGCGCGGAGGATGTGTTCGAGGCGCTTGGCGATGCCTGGGTCGAAACCTTCGGCCTGTGGAACGAAGGCCGCGGCATTGGCGATGTGCTCAAGCATTGGCGGGCTTCTGCCGCCGGCATTGGCGCACCGGTCGCGGTCAACCAGAACGGCGACGTGCTGCGTGGAATTTTTGAAACCATCGACGACGCGGGGCGACTGATCGTCCGCGCCGAAGACAACCGTCGCATCGCGATCACTGCGGGTGACGTGCATTTTGGGGCAACGGCCAGCGCCCGAAGCTGACCACAACAATTGCGCAGGCGACCGGCGACCAAAGATCGCTCCGGCGGTTGCGCGCGAAAGGACTGAACTGACCCATGGCTAAAAACCAAAGGGATGAACTCGTCTTCGTGCCGCTTGGCGGCGTCGGCGAGATCGGCATGAATATGGGCGCCTACGGCTTCGGGCCGGAACGCTCGCGCAAGTGGATCGTGGTCGATTGCGGCGTGACCTTCGGTGGGCCGGACCTGCCGGGCATCGAGCTGATCATGGCCAATCCCGAATTTATCGAGGAGCGCGCCGATGACGTGCTGGGCCTGATCCTCACGCATAGCCACGAAGACCATTACGGCGCCGTGCTCGACCTGTGGCCGGGTTTTGAAAAGCCGGTCTTCTGCACGCCGTTTACCGCCGCAATGCTGGCGGCCAAGCGGGCAGGGGATGGCATTGTCGAGAATGTCGATGTCACCATCATGCGCCCGGGCAAGCCGTTTTCGGTCGGCCCGTTCACCATCGAGGCGATCAACGTCGCGCATTCGATTCCCGAATCCAACGCCCTGCTGATCACGACGCCGATCGGTCGCGTGCTGCATACCGGCGACTGGAAGCTGGATCCGACGCCGGTCAGCAATGCACCGACCGATGTGGCGCGGCTGCAGAAGATCGGCGAGGACAGATCGACCCCGCTGGCGCTGATCTGCGACTCCACCAACGCGCTCAAGGATGGTGAAAGCCCCAGCGAAGCCGATGTTGCCGCCAATCTGGCCGCCATGATCGCCGAGGCGCCCAACCGCGTGGCCGTCACCACCTTCGCCTCCAATGTCGGGCGCGTCGTCTCCATTGTCCGTGCGGCCGAAAAGGCGGGCAGGCAGGTGGTCATGTCGGGACGCTCGCTGCACCGGATCATGGGCATTGCCAAGGAACTCGGCATGCTCGAAGGCTTGCCGCCGCTGCTCGACCAGGACGCCTACAAGACCATTGCGCGCAACAAGATCGTGCTGATCTGCACCGGCAGCCAGGGCGAGGCGCGCGCCGCTATCGCGCGGATCGCGCGCGGTGACCACCCGGTGATCGACCTCAATGCGGGGGATCGCATGATCTTCTCGTCCTGGGCCATTCCGGGCAATGAGCGCGAAGTCATCGATATTCAGAACCGGCTGATCGACAAGGGTGTTGAGGTCATCACTCAGAATGACGGCCTGGTCCACGTGACCGGCCACCCGCGTCGCGACGAGCTGCGCAAGCTTTATTCCTGGCTGAAGCCCGAAGTGCTGGTGCCTGTCCATGGCGAGGCGGTGCATCTGGAAGCCCATGCCAAGCTGGGCCGTGATTCCGGCATCCCCACGGTCTGCGAAGCGCGCAATGGCGACCTGGTGCGGCTGTTCCCCGAGCCGATGGCCTTCCCGTCCGAAGTGCGCACCGGCGAGCTCTATCTCGATGGCCTGGTGCTGTGCACGCCCGAGGAATCGGGCGTCAAAGGCCGCCGCCGCCTGTCCTTCGGCGGGCATGTCGTGGTCAGCCTCTGCGTCAATGGTGGCGGCCAGGTCGTGTCAGGCCCCGATCTCGTCATCGAGGGCCTGCCGGAGACCGAGGACGAGTCACTGGGTGAGCTGGTGGAAGACACCGTTGCAGGCGTGCTCAAATCCATGCCGCCCAAGCGCCGCAGCGATACCGAGGTGCTGAACTCGGCTTTGTTCAAGGCGATCCGCAACGAGGTCAACGCCTATTGGGGGCGCAAGCCGAACGTTTCGGTCTTCGTGCATCGGGTCTGAGCGAGACGACTGCGGCAATAGGAAACGGTCATTCCCGCTATCGCGGGGATGACATCGGGCGTATTGAACTCAGGTCGCAGCGAAAGGAAAAGCCATGCAGATCGGCTCCATCATCGCCGTCTTCTTCGTCATGTGGTGGTTGACCTTTGTCACCGTGGCGTCGATCGGCAATCGCAGCCAGATCGAGGTTGGCGAGGTGACAAGCGGCACCGAGCCTGGGGCGCCCAGCGCGCCGCATCTGCTGCGACGGGTGCTGATTGCCACGGCCATTGCCATGGTGTTGACGGCGCTGCTGCTGTGGGGCCTTACCAACGAGACCCTGCATCACTACTGGAACCGCTGAACCAGTTTCAGCGCTTGCGCTTCGGCTTGCCCACGGCATGGGCATAGGCCATTTCCAGCGCCGCCTGCAAATCATCCTGGCTCGCCGCTGATAGTGTCGCCGTGGTCCAGCCCTGGCGGCCCCAACCATTGTCGATGGGTTTGAAGACCTCCGGAGCGAGCTGGCATTTGAATTCCTGCTCGTCCGGGGTGAACTTGAAATTGGCCGTGCGGCCAGCGGCATCCAGCGTCACGAAGATGCGATCGGCCTTGAACGCCGCGCGATCAAAATGTGGTGCCTCGGTCGTTCCGGGCAGGGCCAGCGCCATGCGCCGCAGATAGGCTCCGTCAGCCATCGAAACCTCCCGCAATGCTCCGCTCGAACTTACCTTCGGTGTCCGAAACAAAAAAGCGGGGCACAAAGGCCCCGCTGAAAAGAGTTTGTTCGACAATACGTTGGTCTTAGGCGCGCTACGAAAGCGGCTGCCAACGCTCCTCCCTTGACGTTGTCGACGTCCGGCGGTTTGGGCCGCCTTTGTTTTATTGCGAGGGACCCTAACAACAAGAATTCGCCCTGTCACGTAGATTCTGCATGGCTTCCATGCTTGCATCGGATGGACGAGTAGGATTTGAGTGGGCATCAACAAAAGCCTCGAGTCGATTGACGTTTTCCCGGAGTTTACATGCGCCTGTCCCGCTATTTTTTGCCCGTGCTGCGCGACGTGCCCAAGGAAGCCGAGATCGTTTCGCATCGGCTGATGCTGCGCGCCGGCATGATCCGCCAGCAGGCTTCCGGGCTCTATTCCTGGTTGCCGCTCGGCTACAAGGTGCTGATGAAGGTGCAGAAGATCATCGAGGAGGAGCAGAACCGCTCCGGCGCGATCCAACTGCTCATGCCCACCATCCAGTCGGCCGACCTGTGGCGCGAAAGTGGACGCTACGATGCCTATGGCAAGGAGATGCTGCGCATCGAGGACCGGCATGAGCGGGAATTCCTCTATGGCCCGACCAATGAGGAGATGATCACCGACATCTTCCGGGCCTATGTGAAGTCTTACAAGGACCTGCCGCTGAACCTCTACCACATCCAGTGGAAGTTCCGCGACGAGGTGCGGCCGCGCTTCGGCACGATGCGCTCCAGAGAATTCCTGATGAAGGATGCCTATTCCTTCGACCTCAGCCAGGAGGACGCTGTGAAGGCCTACGAGCGCATGTTCGTGGCCTATATGCGCACCTATGCCCGCATGGGCCTGACGGCCATTCCGATGCGCGCCGATACCGGCCCCATCGGCGGCGATCTCAGCCATGAATGGATCGTGCTGGCCGATACCGGCGAGAGCGCGGTGTTCTGCGACCGGCGCCTGCTGGACAAACCCATTCCCGGCCCCGACACCGATTTCCGTGGTGACCTCAGGCCGATCTTCGAAGATTGGACCTCGCTCTATGCGGCGACCGAGGAAATGGTCGACATGGCCGAATATGAAGCCGCCGTGCCCGAGGAATTCCGGGTTTCGGCGCGCGGCATCGAAGTCGGCCATATTTTCTACTTCGGCACCAAGTATTCCGAACCCATGAAGGCGACCGTGACCGGTCCCGACGGGAAGGAAATCACGGTACATATGGGGTCTTACGGTATCGGGCCGACCCGCCTGGTTCCGGCGCTGATCGAGGCGTTCCACGACGATGCCGGCATTATCTGGCCGGTCAGCGTGGCGCCGTTCGAGGCCGTGCTGATTAATCTGAAAGCTGGCGATGCGGCCTGCGACGCGGCCTGCGACAAGCTCTGTGCCGAGCTGGAAGCGGCAGGCATCGACATGCTCTATGACGATCGCGACCAGGGCGCGGGTGCCAAGTTCACCACGGCGGACCTGATCGGCATTCCCTACCAGATCATCCTGGGGCCGCGCGGCCTGGCCGCGGGCGAGGCCGAGATCAAGCATCGCAAGACCGGCGAGCGCGAGACGCTGCCGATCGCCGATGCCGTGGCGCGGCTCAAGGGCCTTATCGAACCGCAGCGAAAGACCGACATTTGACCGATACGGCGCCGCCTCTGCTGAACAAGGGCACGCGCGCCTTTTCGCGCTTCGAGTGGATGATCGCGGGGCGCTATCTGCGCGCGCGCCGCAAGGAGGCGTTCATTTCGGTGATTGCCAGCCTCACCATGGTGGGCGTCGCCATCGGCGTGGCGACGCTGATCGTCGTCATGTCTGTCATGAACGGGTTCCGCGCGGAGCTGCTGACCAAGATCCTTGGCCTCAACGGCCATTTCACAGCCTACCCGATCGAGCGCGAATTCACCGACTACAAGGAAACCGTGGCGGCACTGGAACAGGTCGATGGGGTGAGCTTCGCGGTCTATTTCGTCGAAGGCCAGGTGCTGGCATCGGGGCAGGGCAGCTCCACTGGCGTGACCGTGCGCGGCATGGACGAGGAAAATCTCAAGAAGCTCAAGCTGCTCTACAACGCCGCCGAACAGGGCGGCTGGGACGAGTGGGACGAGAGTCGTGGCGTGGGCATTGGCTATCGCTTGGCGCAGACGCTGGGCGTATCGCTGGGCGACCAGGTGCAGATTATCAATCCCAATGGCGCGATGACGCCGTTCGGTTCGACACCGCAGATCAAGTCCTATCCGGTCAATGTCATCTTCGACCTCGGCATGGTCGAGTTCGACAGCTTCTTCATGTATATGCCGCTCGAGCCGGCGCAGGACTATTTCAAGCTGACCGAGGAGGTTCTGAAGCCGGGCGTGGAACTGCCCAGGGCCGGTCCGCTTGACCCGCCACTGACGAACGAGCAGCTCGAGCAATACTACGACACGGTCGGCCAGGCGACGGCCGCGGAAATCTTCATCGACGATCCCGACAATATCACGGTGATGCGCCAGCGCCTGCAGGCCGATCCATCGGCGCGCCCGCTGATCCTCACCGACTGGCAGCAGCGCAACGAGACATTCTTCTCGGCGCTGCAGGTGGAAAGGGTGGTTATGTTCACCATCCTGTCGATGATCATCCTCGTGGCGGCGTTCAACATCATTTCCAGCCTGATCATGCTGGTGAAGGACAAGAGTTCGGACATTGCCGTGCTGCGCACCATGGGGGCCACACGTGGCTCCATCATGCGTATCTTCTCGATCACGGGCACGACAATTGGCGTTATCGGTACGCTGAGCGGCGTGGTGCTGGGGCTGATCGTGGCGGCCAATGCCGAGCCCCTGCGGGCCTTCGTGTCGAATACGCTCGGCGTGGCCATCTTCCCGCCGGAAGTGTTCTTCCTGTCCTCGCTGCCGTCCAAGACCGATCCGGTGGAAGTGGCGGTGGTGGTGTGCCTGGCTTTGGGCCTGAGCTTCCTTGCCACGCTCTATCCGGCCTGGCGTGCCGCCCAATACGATCCGGTCGAGGCCCTGCGTTATGAGTAAGCCGCATCTGGTTCTGACCGACGTTCACCGCCATTACGGGCAGGGCGAGAGCATTGTCCGCGTGCTGGAAGCGGCCAACCTGACCGTCAACAGCGGCGAGCTGGTGGCGCTGGTGGCGCCGTCGGGCGCCGGCAAATCCACGCTGCTGCACCTGTCAGGTCTGCTCGAAAGCCCACAATCCGGTGAAGTCGCCATCATGGGCATTCCGACCAGCAAGCTCGGCGATCGCGGCCGCACGCAATTGCGGCGCTCTACGGTGGGCTATGTCTATCAGTTCCACCACCTGCTGCCGGAGTTTACGGCGCTCGAGAATGTCACCATGCCGCAGCTTATCGCGGGCAAGTCCCAGGCGGATGCTGATCGACGCTCGATGGAGCTGCTGGAACTGCTGGGCGTGGCGCCACGGGCCAGCCATCGGCCGGCGGAACTGTCGGGCGGTGAGCAGCAGCGCATCGCCATCGCTCGGGCCGCCGCCAACCATCCCAAGGTGATCCTGGCCGACGAGCCGACCGGCAATCTGGACCCGGAAACCAGCGACGTGGTGTTCGCGGCTTTGGCCAACCTGATCAAGAATGAAGGTGCCGCCGCACTCATCGCCACGCATAACCATGACCTGGCGCGGCGGGCCGACAGGATCGTGACGCTCAAGAGCGGATTGGTCGTCGATCACACTTTGTGATCGAACCGACAGGGCGCATTGCGGGTTCTCCTAGCGAGGAGGAGTGCAATGACCCTGCTGATGATCATCGTAACCATGGTCATTGTGGCGGTACTGACGATAAACCGCCGCCACAGGCATCATTAGAGCGCCGCGGCGATATCCTTGGCCAGTGCCGCCAGATCGGCGTCATCGGCCTTGCCGCCGCCATGGGCGCCGAGGGCAGTGCCCTCATAGACCGGAATGACGTGGAAGTGCAGGTGGAACACCGTCTGGCCAGCCGGTGCCTCGTTGAACTGGGCGAGGCGGATGCCGTCGGCGCCGGTAGCCTGTTTGACCGCCTTGGCGACTTTCTGCACTAGCGGGATCACCGCAGCCAAAGCCGCCGGATCGGCGTCGAGCAGGTTGCGCGAAGGCGACTTGGGTACGATCAGCGTGTGGCCGCGCGACTGGGGGAAGATATCCATCATCACCAGAGCGCTCTCGTCCTCATAGACCCGGTGAGCCGGGATTTCGCCGCGCAGGATCTTGCCGAAGATATTGGACGGATCGTAGCTCATGGGTCACTCCGCCGGCTGGGAAAGGTCCGGCTGCTCCTTCTGGAAGAAACGGAAACGGAAATAATTGAGCACGGCCAGCCCGGTCAGGGTGACCGGCACATAGCGGAAGCCGCGGCGGATGAAGAATAGTGCAATGCTGACCGCCGTCGCCGCGCTCATGGCGCCCTTACCCATGGCCGAGGTGAAGGATGACGGCACGATGTGCCGGTAGATCAGGGCATCGGAGCGGTAATAGTCGCGGGCACGCAGGGCATAGGCGCGCTTGGAGGCGGAATAGGCCTTGAGTTCGTCCATGCCCATGTCGCCATGGAACTCGACCTCGGAGCCCAGCGCCCACACTTCGGGCGGGGCCAGGCGGGCCTTGCCGATCTCGGTGAAGAGCTCGGTCAGTTCGCGGAAGGTGACATTGTTGGCATTCCAGCAATCGTCGGTCTTGGCGCCGTGGGAAAGCACGAGAACGTCGGCGCGTTCCAGCTTTTCGCGCATGGCGGCATAGTTGCCGGGCGTGAAATCGGTGCCGGACTTGGCGGTTTCGACCACGCCGCCCAGCCTGGTCAGCTTTTCCACCATGGCCGAACCAAAGGCGCCGCCGGCGCCGGTCACGAGGAAGCGACGCCCCTTGATCTGGCAGGCGGTGCCGAAAATCAGGTCGAACACATTGGCAAAGGATGAGAAGAAGTTGTGCGGATAGACGTGGTGCATGGCGTGGTAGTTGTTATCCACCCAGAGCAGGCCCTGCTGGCCGCCGACGCGATCCATCGACATGTGATTATAGTCCAGCCCTTCCTCGCGCAGCGTCATGGCCAGCATCACGGTGCGCAGGGCGGCTACGGCCGCGATTACCGGCCAGGGAAAGACCAGCAGGAAGATCAGCGTTCCAGCCATCGAGGTGAGGTATTCGGGCAGGATGTGGAACCAGATATTGGCCCGCGCATAGGCCGGGTTGATCTGCATGTCGAGGCCGAGGAACTTGTGATGCACCCAATGCCAGGACGAAAAGGTCCGCAACAGCGGAATCTTCGAGCCTTCCCATTTATGCAGTGTCCAGTGGAGTGCGTCGAACAGGGCCGTCGAAACGATAAAGACAAGGGCGGCCTGCAGCACGAATACAAAAATGTCCCAGATCATGACTTCCTACATAAAGTGGATAAGCGCGGCAGGGAAGTAGCGCTCAACGATCTGTTCGCTCGCCCTTGCGGAAGGGGGTGAACTGCTCGAGCAGTTCCTGGTTCCGCTCGACAGAAGCCCGTTCGTGCTCGAGATAGTCGGCTACGGCGTCGCGCAGGCCTGGATGAGCTATCCAGTGGGTGGAATATGTGGTTGCCGGCGCATAGCCCCGTGCCAGCTTGTGTTCGCCCTGCGCCCCGGCCTCGACCACGTCCAGCTTGTGGGCGATGGCATAGTCGATGGCCTGATAGTAGCAGAGCTCGAAATGCAGGAACGGCACTTCGCGGGTGCAGCCCCAGTTGCGGCCGAAAATGCGATCCTTGCCGAGGAAGTTGATGGCGCCGGCAATGGCTTCCGGCCCGTCATAGGCCAGCATCAGAACCACGCGGTCGGCCATGGTCTGGTTCAGCCGCGAGAAGAAGTCGCGGTTGAGGTAGGGGCGGCCCCATTTGCGGGCGCCGGTGTCCTCGTAGAAAGCGTAGAACGCATCCCAGTGCTCTTCCCGCAGGTCGCTGCCGGATAGCCACTTGACCGTCAGGCCATCGGCCAGCGCATCGCGTCGCTCGCGACGGATGGTCTTGCGCTTGCGCGAGGAGAGGGTCTTCAGAAAGTCGTCGAAGCTGGCAAAGCCCTGATTATGCCAATGGAACTGAGTGTCCATGCGCTTCAGCCAGCCGTCGCTTTCAATTTCACTGGCTTCGGCTTCGGGCACGAAGGTTGCGTGGACGGAGGAGGCATTGCGCTGAATGGCCAGTTGCTGGGCTGTCGAGAGTAGTGCTGCCCGGATCGTCGGGTCGCCCGATGGCACCAGCAGCTTGGATGCGGTGGCCGGGGTGAAGGGTACGGAACATTGCAGCTTGGGGTAATAGCTGCCGCCGGCGCGCTCCAGTGCGTCGGCCCAGCCGTGGTCGAAGACATATTCGCCCATGGAGTGCGACTTGAGGAAGAGCGGCATCAGGCCCAGTGGCTGGTCGGTGTCGTCACTCAGCAGGATGTGCTGCGGCTGCCAACCGGTGCGGCCGGTGGCGCAGCCGGACTCTTCAAGTGCCAGGAAAAAGGCGTGGTCGAGGAAAGGGTTATCGCTGCGTCCATCGGTCGAAGGCACAAGACTGTTCCACACGGCGGCGGGAATGCTCGCCGTGCTGGGATGGATGGCGGCGCGGAGTGTGGGCTGGTCTGCCAAGGGAAATCCCGGCGGGAGTGAATGGTCGGCTAAAGATAGGACCTTTCGCCGGCCATTGTAAGGTTGGTGCCGCGTCGGATCACGCGGATTTGGGCGCAAAGCCTTCGAAGACGATTTGGTCGGCGCCGGGCAGGGCGGCGTCGGCCTCGGTCTGGCTCCGGACGGTCCAGGCGGTCACCGGCTTGCCCAAGGCGCGCCAGAACGCGATGGCTGGCAATTGCAGCGCATCCTGAGCGCAGGAGATGAAGTCGAACTGGGTTTCGTGCCAGTGCAGCAGGTGACGCAATGTATAGCGCTGCGCTTCCGTCAGGTGGCTGTCCCAGCCGTCAGGCTTGTAGTCATAGGTGATGATGCCGCGCGGGCCGGTGAAGCCGAACTGGCGAATCGCCGTCAGCAGGTGCGGATCGAAGGATTCCACCGTCACCGGGCCCTCATAGGCCTTGAGCGCCTCGGCCACGGCGCGGGCCAGCAATTGGGTGCCGGTGGTGTCACGCTGGTGCTTGAGCTCGATCTGCAGCAGGGCGCGACCGGCGATCTGGGTCAGGAAATCGCTGAATTTCTGCGGGCAGTCGCCGGCGGCGCTGTCGAGCAGCTTGGTGGCGGTGATGTCGGCGGCGGTGCAATCAGCCACGGCGCCTTCCTTGCCCAGCAGGCGCTTCATGTCATCGTCGTGGAAGATGACCGGCACGCCATCGCTGGTCAGTTGCACATCGCATTCGATGGCGAAGCCGGCGAGAATCGCGGCCTCGAAGGCACTTGCACTGTTTTCGATGATGCCGCTGGCGCGGTCATGCAGGCCGCGATGGGCAACGGGATTGGGAAACAGAGGTTCGGTCATGGTGGCCATCCTCATGGGTTGAGGTGCTTCAATGGCACCGGAATGTGACGCTGGTGTAGTGGTCAGACTTCGACGACCGCTTCGATCTCCACCGCCGCGCCCAGGGGCAGGGCAGCGACACCGAAGGCAGCGCGGGCATGCTTGCCCTTGTCGCCCAGCACGCCCACCAGCAGGTTGGAGGCACCGTTGGCCACCAGATGCTGCTCGGTGAAATCGGGGGTCGAGGCGACCAGGACGGTGATCTTGAGGATGCGCTTGACCTCTTCCAGCGGAATGCCGGCGGAATGGACGATCTGCGACAGCACGTTGAGAGCGGACAGTTCGGCGGCGTTGCCGCCCTGCACCACATTCATCGTGTCGCCGAGCAGGCCGGTGACCACGCCCTGGTCATTGGAGGAAATCTGGCCCGAGACATAGAGAATATTGCCGGTCCGGGTCACCGGAACGTAGCTGGCGACCGGGGCCTTGGGGGCGGGCAGTTCGTAGCCGTATTCGCGGAGCTTTTCGATCGGACTGGTCATCGTGTCTTGCCTTCGTTCTGGTCGTCGTCTGGTTCTGCCGGCAGAGGCGCCGGCTTTTGTCGGTAGAGCTTGCCGCGCACCACGGCCTCGCGGCCGAAGCGGGTGCGAACGCGGTCCATGGCCCGTTCGGCGGCCGCCTTGCGGGCAATGGCGGGCTCCAGCAAATCGGCCGGATCGCTGCCGTCGGCGGTATCGATACCCGAAACGCCGATTCCAATCAGCCGGAAAGCGGTGCCATCGACTTCGCGTTCCAGCAGGGAGCGGCCGGTTTCGTAGATCACATTGGTCAATTGCGTGGGGATCATCAAATGCCGGGCGCGCGTGCGCAAGCGGAAACCTGCCGATTTGAGCTTCAGCGTCACCGTGTCGCCCACCACGCCCTTGGCCTTGAGGCGTTCGGACAGGCGTTCCGTGACATTGAGCAGTTCGGTAGAAAGCGCTTCCAGATCGCTGATATCGCTGTTGAATGTGGTTTCCGACGAAATGGTTTTCATCTCGCCATCGGCGGAGATGCGGCGGCTGTCCTCACCACGAGAAAGGCGGGCGAGACGGGCGCCGGTTTCCCCATAACGGCGCATCAGGTTTTCCGGGGGCTCGTCCTGCAACTGGCCGATGGTCGTGAGGCCGTCCTTGCGCAGGGTTTCGGCGAAGACCTTGCCGACGCCATAGATGAGGCTGATGGGCTTGGGTGCCAGGAAGGACAAGGTTTCCGCCTTGCCGATGACGGCGAAGCCGCGGGGCTTGTCGAGGTCCGAGGCCACCTTGGCGAGGAACTTGTTGTGGCTGAGGCCGACCGAGATGGTAACGCCGATCTCGGTTTCGATGGCGCGGGCGAAGCGGGCCAGGACGAGGGCGGGCGGGGCCTTGTGGAGGGCCTCTGTGCCAGAGAGATCGAGAAAGGCTTCGTCGATGGAGAGTGGTTCGACCAGCGGGGTGAGGGCGTCCATATACTGGCGAATCTGGCGGCTAACGCCGACATATTTGGCCATGTTGGGCTTGATGATGACAGCGTCCGGGCAGAGCTTGCGGGCCTGGAACATGGGCATGGCCGAGCGAACGCCGGATTGGCGGGCGATGTAGCAGCAGGTGGAGACGACGCCCCGCGTGCCGCCGCCGATGATCAGCGGCTTGTCGCGCAGGCTGGGGTCATCGCGCTTTTCGACCGAGGCATAGAAGGCGTCGCAATCGACATGGGCGGTGGAGAGCTTGAACAGTTCCTCATGGCTGCGCAGGCGCGGCGAGCCGCAGCCCGGACAGCGGGCGGGCACGGTGGCGCCCGAGCCATGGGCCAGGCAGTCGCGGCAGAGCCAATCGAGGGTCACGCATCACCCGGAAGGGTTGAGCCGATGCCAGACCCGCATGAACTGTTCGGGCGACATGCCGGAATTTGCGCAGAGGGCGAGCAGAATCGGTTCGTTTGAGGCAAAATAGTCGACGAGGCCACGCTGAAGGGCGGACGAGCCGACGGAACGGCGCAGTGAATCGGGGTCGAGCCCGGCAAATTGCATGAAAGCCAGCAGTTCCTCGGGGTTTTCCGCCAGGTAGCCGAGACAGGAATCGGCGAGGGCGGCGACGGAGGTTTCGACTGTCTCGGAACGCGGCACTGCCGGCCTCATTGGGTGTTTTGTAAGAGATTGCATGGTAGCGCAACAAGGCGGCAAAGCGAAGCGCCGCCAGCGCCTTAGCGGCGCGAGGAAGGACCGATGCCAAAGACTGTAATGATCGTTGAAGACAATGAGCTCAACATGAAGCTCTTCAACGATCTGCTGGAATCGCGCGGCTATGCCGTCATCCAGACCCGCAACGGGATGGAGGCGCTCGATCTTGCGCGCGCCCATCATCCCGACCTGATCCTCATGGATATCCAGTTGCCCGAGGTTTCGGGGCTCGTGGTGACCAAGTGGCTCAAGGATGATGATGACCTGGCCCATATCCCCGTCATCGCCGTCACGGCCTTTGCCATGAAGGGTGACGAAGAGCGGATTTTACAA
Organism: Devosia ginsengisoli; assembly: GCF_024707105.1. Classification (GTDB taxonomy): domain Bacteria; phylum Pseudomonadota; class Alphaproteobacteria; order Rhizobiales; family Devosiaceae; genus Devosia; species Devosia ginsengisoli_A. The sequence continues at coordinate 131,559 of NZ_JANQAJ010000011.1, forward strand.
GGCGGGTGCGAGGGTTACATCAGCAAACCGATCTCCGTGCCTCACTTTCTGGAAACTATTGCCCGCTACATTGGTCCGGCCTGATCACGCAGAGCCAGCCTGTCTGCCTGCCTGATCGGCCCGCTCGATGCCGCTGGGAGATTCCTGCGGCCGGCGCAGGTTTTCGGGGCCATACCAGTGACAGCACGCGTTCTGATCGTCGACGATATTCCCACCAATGTCCGCCTGCTCGAAGCCCGGCTGGCAGCCGAGTATTACGAGGTCGTCACTGCCGCGTCTGGCCCGGAAGCCATTGATATCGCTAATAATTCTGACATCGACATCGTCCTGCTCGATGTCATGATGCCCGATATGGATGGCTTCGAGGTCTGCCGGCTGCTCAAGGCGAACCCCAAGACCCAGCATGTTCCCGTCCTGATGATCACGGCGCTCGACCAGCCTTCCGACCGGGTCAAGGGCCTGGAAGTGGGCGCCGACGACTTCCTGACCAAGCCGGTCGACGACATGCAGCTCATGGCGCGCGTCAAGAGCCTGGTGCGGCTGAAGTCGCTCACCGACGAATTGCGCGCCCGCGCCATGACGGGGCAGCAGATCGCCATCGAAGACGCGATGCGCGCGATGGATAAGATCAATACGACGGGCGGCTCCATTCTCATTGTCGACACCGATCAGCGACATGCCGAGCGTATCAAAGGTTATCTCACGCCTGAGCATGACGTGGATATCTTGATTCAACCGGCCGATGCGGTGTTCCAAGTCACTGGCGCGCAATACGAATTGGCGCTGGTGGCGATGGCCCTCGATGATTTCGACCCGCTGCGGGTGTGTTCGCAGATCCGTACGCTGGAGCATACGCGCAACCTGCCGATCATCCTGTTGGCGGAAGATGCCGACAAGCCGAAGGTGGTGCGGGCGCTGGACCTGGGGGTCAACGACTTCATCTCGCGGCCAGTGGAGCGCAATGAGCTGGCGGCACGGGTGCGCACGCAAATCCGCCGGCATCGCTATGCGCTGGAGCTGCGGCAAAGCGTCAATAATACCATGGCCCTGGCGGTGACCGACGACATGACCGGGCTCTATAACCGGCGCTATTTCGACCGGCATCTGGGCGTGATGCTGGGCAAGGCGCAGAGCCAGGACCGCGACATGGCGCTGATGATCCTGGATATCGACCACTTCAAGGCGGTCAACGATACCTATGGCCACGATATCGGTGACGCGGTGCTCAAGGAGTTCGCGACGCGGTTGAAGCGAAACATCAGGGGCGTTGATCTTGCTTGCAGATTTGGCGGCGAGGAATTCGTCGTGCTGATGCCCGACACCGACTATAGCCAGGCCGAACTGGTGGCCGAGCGGGTGCGGCAGTCGATTGCCGAGCGGAGTTTCGAGGTCAATGCCGGGCGGCCGCTATCGGTGACGGTATCGGCAGGGGTGACGCTCAACGAGAGCGATGCCGATACGCCGGAGTCGCTGATCAAGCGAGCCGATGTGGCCCTGTACCGCGCCAAGCGCGAGGGGCGGAACCGCGTGGTGTTCGACGCTGCGTGATCGGACTCAATCGGCCCTTAAATTGGGGCGTTAGGGTTATCTGTTATAATTAACAGAGCTTTACCGGCCGGGTTTGGCGGGTATTCCTTGAGTTTTGTCCGGCAATGAGTAGGTTGCCCTCAACACAGCGAATTGACCCATTTTGGGACAGTCGCTGAGGGTTCCCTACGGCTTCTCTCAGGTCCGCCGCAACTCCTGAGTCCCGTAGGGCGGTTGGTCCGGATGCGGACAGAGTGGCCTCTTCGACATGCCGCTCCGGACCAGCCACTCTTCTTCTTCCGCATCGCATTGATGATCTGACGCCATTCACACATGGTGCGAATTCGTTAACGCACTGTTAGCATCGAGATTGGGCTCGCGTGAAACGGGCAGCAAAAAGCCCCGCATTTTCAATGCGGGGCTTTCGCGCTTTTCAGCAGGTGCTGAGACCAGATTACTTGATCTTGGCTTCCTTGAATTCCACGTGCTTGCGCACAACCGGATCGTACTTGTTGTACGAGAGCTTCTCGGTCTGGGTGCGGGCATTCTTCTTGGTAACGTAGTAGTAGCCAGTATCAGCCGTCGACACGAGCTTGATCTTGACGGAAGCGGCTTTGGCCATTGGGGTGTCCTCGACAAACAATAAGGCGCCGCGAAATGGCGGCGCTTTGAATTTGGGCGCAACCTACGGATTTGCACCGGATTGTCAAGCGCCGGAGTTGAGTGGGCGCGTGATCGGAGTCCATTTCCTGGATCGTCGCCCTCGGGCTTGACCCGAGGGCACTACACTTGCGGAGCGACTGTTAAGTACAGAGCCCTCGGGTCAAGCCCGAGGGTGACGCGCGGTGGGTGGTCATGTGCGTCACACCCTCCCTCAACATGTTCATCCGATCAGTCGATCTGGCCGGTGCCGAAGCCGTACATGTGGTTGGCCCATTGCAGGCCCACGATAGCACCCTTGATGGAGGGGAGCATAAGTATGGGCAGGACGATGCCGAGCGGGACCATGGTGTAGAGATAGGTCAGCGGATTGACGTGATAGACCATGTCCATATGCAGCATGATGCCGACCAGCAGGTGGCCGACGATCATGATGGCGATATAGGGCGGGAAGTCGTCGGCGCGGTGCAGGTTGAGCTGCTCGCCGCAGACCTCGCACTGGTCGGCCACCTTGAGATAGGCGCGGAACAAGCGGCCCTTGCCGCAATGGGGACACTTGCACAGTGTGCCCCGCCACATGGCCTGACCGACACTGCGCTCTGGCAGACTCTTCGAACCCATTCCCGTTACCTCTTCTTCCGGCCCCGCGGGCCGTAAGACCTAGATGGGCGCTTCTGGCCGCGCCGACCAGATGACGGATTGCCGCGCGTGCCTTCGGACAGGAGCTCGAAGCGCAAGGCGCCGGCCACCGGAGCGGCTTCGAGCAGGCGGACGGTGACGCGATCGCCCAGGGCGAATTTCTCGCCCGAGCGGTCGCCGATCATGGCCTGCTGGTCTTCGACGTAGCGATAATAGTCCTCGCCCAGGGTGGAGGCGGGAATGAAGCCATCGGCGCCGGTTTCGAGCAGGCGGACGAAAAGGCCGGAGCGGGTGACGCCGGAAATGCGGCCCTCGAAGCGGGCGCCGATCTGGGCGGCGAGGAATTGCGCGAGCAGGCGATCGGCGGTTTCGCGTTCGGCCAGCATGGCGCGGCGCTCGGTGGCCGAAATGTGCTGGGCGATGCCGGATAGCCGCAGGGCTTCGTTTTCGCTGAGGCCATCATCGCCCAGGCCAAGGGCCGAGATCAGCGCGCGGTGGACGATGAGATCGGCATAGCGGCGGATGGGCGAGGTGAAATGGGCATAGCGGTCGAGGTTGAGGCCGAAATGGCCGTAATTCTCGGCGGCATATTCGGCCTGCGCCTGGCTGCGCAGCACCATTTCGCTGACCTGCTCGACATTGCCGGCCTTGCGGGCCTGGCTGAGGATGCCGTTGAAGTCGCTGGCGCGGACAGAGTCGGATTTCTTGACCGAGATATCGAGCGAGCCGAGGAAGTCGCGCAGGGCCTGGAGTTTTTCGCTGCTCGGCTCGTCATGGACGCGATAGAGCAAAGCGGACTTCTTCTGCTCCAGCGTTTCGGCGGCCGCGACATTGGCGGCGATCATCATTTCCTCGATGAGGCGATGGGCGTCGAGGCGTTCGGGGATGCGGATGTCTTTCACCAGCCCAGCATCATCGAGAACGATCTTGCGCTCTGGCAGGTCGAGATCGAGCGGGCCGCGCTTGTCACGGGCGGCAGCCATGGCGTCATAGGCGGCGTAGAGCGGGCGCAGGATAGGGTCGAGCAAGGGGGCGGTCTGGTCGTCGGCCTTGCCGTCGATGGCGGCTTGGGCCTGTTGGTAGCTCAACTTGGCGGCCGAGCGCATGAGGATGCGATGGAAGCTGTGGCTGCGCTTTTTGCCATCTGCGCCCATGACCATGCGCACGGCCAAAGCGGCGCGGGGCTCGTTTTGCTTGAGCGAGCAGAGTTCGTTGGAAATGCGCTCGGGTAGCATGGGGACGACCCGGTCGGGGAAATAGACCGAATTGCCGCGCAGATAGGCTTCGCGATCCAGCGCCGTGCCCGGGCGGACATAGGCGGCGACATCGGCAATGGCGACGGTGACCACGTGGCCGCCGGGATTGGCCGGATCGTCGTCGGGCGCAGCATGGACGGCGTCGTCATGGTCCTTGGCGTCGGGCGGGTCGATGGTGACCAGGGGCAGGTCGCGCCAGTCCTCGCGGCCCTTGAGCGTGGCTTCCTTCGCTTCCTCGGCCTCGCGGATGACGGCGGCGGGGAAATTGTAGGGGATTTCCAGATTGTGGATGGCGATGAGGCTGACAGCGCCTTCCGACATGGGATTGCCGATGACCGAGGTGACCTTGGCGCGCGGGATCATCAGGCGGCCGGAGAGCTTGACTTCGACCTCGACGAGATCGCCGTCTTTCGCGTCGAGCAGGTCCCCGAGGGGGATGCGCATTTCCTTCTGCTTGCGGTCGACCGGGATGAGGCGGGCGCCATCATCGTCCATTCTGACAATGCCGATCTGGCCGCGGCGCGGCTTGTCGAGGATTTTCATCGCCTTGGCGGTGTAGAAGGGGACTTCGCCTTCGCCGGCATCGATGCGGGCGAGAATGCGGTCGCCGGGGGCAGGGACGACGCGGGCATCGCGGCCGCCAAGCACGGTCACGCGGGGCTTGTCGCCTTCCTCATCGTTCCACTGGGCCGGATAGGCGTGCAGATCGTCGGGATCGGCATCGGCGGGGATATCGAGCACGGCGACATGGGGCAGGGCGGCGGTGCGGCGCAAAGCCTTGCGGGAGCGCGTGATGACGCCTTCGCCCTCCAGCTCGGCCAGCATGGCCTTGAAGGGGCGGCGCATATCGCCGCGAATGCCGAAGACCTTGGCGAGATCGCGCTTGCCCTTGATGTCGGATTGCTGGGCGAGGGCTTCGAGCAATTGTTCGCGGGTCGGCAGTTCGGTCGCGCGCGGGGAGGTGGCGCGGCGGGGGCCGGACGTGTTGCGGGGTTTTTTGATGGGTGGCTTGGCCATAAGGGATTTTCGTTGGAGGTGAGCGATATGTAGGGGATGGCGGGCGGTTCGGCAAATGGGGATGGACGCCTGAAGCACCACCACCCACAGTGTCATCCCGGCGAAGGCCGGGATCCATCCCGAGGTCTTTCAACCGTTGCTGTGCGCGGCGCCATCTCAGGATGGATTCCGGCCTTCGCCGGAATGACATCGTGGTTAGATGCTAGGGTAGATGACCGGCACACGATTCCATGGATTGCCCGCATATGATTCCCTTCTTCGACGGCCACAATGACACGCTGCTGCGCCTGCTGGAGGCAGAGGGGGCGGACAAGGAACGGGCTTTTATAGAGGGCAGCAAGACGGGGCATATCGATCTGCCGCGGGCCAAAGCGGCCGGGATGGCGGGCGGGTTTTTCGCGATGTTTCCGCCGCCGCTGAAGACGGGGCAGGTTGCGGCGAGCAATCCGGGACTGGAGCCGAACCTGCCGCCGGAACTGGCCTGGAGCGATGCGATGGCGTCGACCAGCGGCATGACGTCGGTGCTGTTGCGGCTGGAGCGGGCAGACGCGCTGGCGGTGTGCCGCAATGCAGGCGAACTGCGTGCGGCGATAGCGCGGGACACTTTGGCGGCGATTTTCCATATCGAGGGGGCCGAGGCCATCGATACCGAGTTCCGGTCGCTGGAGCTGCTCTATGCCGCCGGATTGCGGTCCATCGGCCTCACCTGGAGCCGGGCCAATGCCTTCGGGACCGGCGTGCCGTTCCGCCATAATGCCGACCCCGATATCGGGCCGGGGCTGAGCGATGCGGGCAAGGAACTGGTGCGCGTGTGCAATGGCATGGGGGTGATGATCGATCTGAGCCATCTCAATGCGGCGGGGTTCCGCGACGTGGCCGCCATCAGCAATCATCCGCTGGTGGCGACGCATTCCAATGTGCATGCCATTTCCCCGCATGCGCGCAACCTCACCGACTGGCAACTGGCGGCGATTGCCGAAAGCAAGGGGATTGTGGGGCTGAATTTTGCGACGGGCTTCCTGCGGCCGGACGGGAAATTCGTGGCTGATACCGAGATCGAGGTGATGGTGCGCCATGTCGATGCGCTGGTGGAAGCGCTGGGCGAGGATGGGGTGGCGCTGGGATCGGATTTCGACGGGGCGATGATGCCGGCCGTTATCGGCGACGTGACGGGCGTACCCAAGTTGCTGCAAGCGCTGCTGGACAAGGGCTATGGGGAAGAACTGGTGCGCAAGATCGCGCTGGGGAACTGGATGAGCATGATCGAGCGGACGATCGGCTAGGCATATTATCGCCGCCTGGCGTCAAGCCCGGCCAAAGGATTAGCCTTTCGCATTGGCTGCGACAAACAAGCCATTGAAAAATATAATTTAATGACCATGTTGGGGGTGAGCGGAAATCTGCTCGTCCCGTCATCATTGAATTGCAGCTTCCGCCCCCGGGTGCGAAGCCAGGAGGTTATCATGCCCGCCCTTCGGCTCTGTCTGTCATGTGCTGGACCCCGGCCGCGCGCCGCCGTTCGTTGCCCATGGTGCATGGCAAGCTATACCGCGCCGCGCCGCACGCCCGAGCATCTGTTCGCCAGCATTGAAGGCGAATGGAAATCCCGTGGAGCGCTACCGCCCGGAGGGTGCGACCAAAGGCCCATCGCTTTGTCCGGCGATATGGCCATGATGCCGGTCGCGGGGTCTGCCGGAAACGACGGCTCCGCCGGGGCTTGAGCGCTGAAAGCCAGGCGCTCGCCCCATCTTTCCTGACCCGACTGCCCCGGCCATTGGCCGGGGCTTTTTTCGTTCGGGGGGCCTGTGAGCGTCGGCCTTTGCCTGTAGGGCGCGTCGTGTTTGTGGAGGTTTCGACACCCCCTCCCTAGCTTCGCTAAGGCCTGTCGGCCCAGCTCCGCTACCCTCCCCTCAAGGGGGAGGGTGGGCAGGAGCCGAGGGTATCGACCGGTTAGGTTAGAAGGGTACGTCTTCGGCTTTGACGGTCTTTTTCGGGGCGGCTTTTTTGGCCGGGGCCTTTTTTGCGGCGGGCTTCTTCGCTGCTGCCTTCTTGGCTGGGGCCTTTTTCGCCGCCGCCTTCTTTTTACCGCCCCCAGCTTCGATCTTGGCGGCAATCAATGCAATCGCCTGCTCCAGCGTTACATTCTCGGGCTTGGTATCCTTGGGAATATTGGCATAGACCTTGCCCTGATTGGCATAGGGTCCGAAGCGGCCGATGGCGATCTTGATCGGGCCGTCGTCATGCTCGAAGGTTTTGATCGCCGAGGCACCGGCCCGTTGGAAACCGCCGGCGGCCTTTTGCGCGATGAGATCGACGGCGCGGTTGAGGCCGACGGTGAAGACTTCTTCGACGTCGGGCAGGTTGGCATATTTGCCGTCATGCAGGACGAAGGGGCCATAGCGGCCGAGACCGGCGGAAATGGGCAGGCCGGTTTCGGGGTGGAGGCCGACTTCGCGCGGCAGCGAGAGCAGCTTGAGGGCGCCTTCGAGGGTCAGCGCAGCCGAGTCCCAGCCCTTGGGCAGGGATGAACGCTTGGGCTCGCTGCCTTCGCCGAGCTGGACATAGGGACCGAAGCGGCCGGATTTGAGGAAGACCTGTTCGCCCGATGCCGGATCGGTGCCCAGAATGCCGTCGCCGGATGCGGCTTCGCTGGACTGGCCCGAGGCGGCGTCCGAAAGCTGCATCGTGTGCTTGCATTCGGGGTAGTTGGAGCAGCCGATGAAGGCGCCGAACTTGCCGAGCTTAAGCGAGAGCTGGCCGGTGCCGCAGGTGGGGCAGCGGCGCGGGTCAGAACCGTCTTCGCGTGGCGGGAAGATGCGGCTGGCCAGCATTTCATTGAGCGCGTCGAGCACTTCGGAAACGCGGAGATCCTTGATCTCGTCGGTGGCGGCGGTGAAATCCTTCCAGAAATCGCGCAGGACCTGCTTGTAGTCGAGGTCGCCGGCCGAGATTTCGTCGAGCTGCTCTTCGAGGCCGGCGGTGAAGCCGTATTCGACATAGCGGGTGAAGAAGCTTTCGAGGAAGGCGGTGACGATGCGGCCGCGATCTTCGGGATGCAGCGCCTTGCCCTCGAGCCGGACATAGTCGCGGTCCTTGAGGGTGGTGAGGGTCGCGGCATAGGTCGAGGGGCGGCCGATACCCAGCTCTTCCATCTTCTTGATGAGGCTGGCTTCGGTATAGCGGCTCGGCGGCTGGGTAAAGTGCTGCTCGATATCGACCTGCTGCAGGCTCGGCTTGTCGCCCACGGCAAGCGGCGGCAGCTCGCGGCTTTCTTCATCCTCGTCATCCGGCTCGTCGGATTTGACCTCGACGCCATAGAGCTTGAGGAAGCCGGGGAAGGTGACGACGGAGCCGACGGCGCGCAGTTCGACGGATCGGCCGGGGACGTTGACCGCGATATCGACGGTGGTGCGGTCAATCTCGGCGGACTTCATCTGCGATGCGAGCGTGCGGCGCCAGATGAGGCCGTAGAGCTTGGCCTGGTCGGGGTCGAGATTGAGGTTTTCCGGGCGCTTGAACATATCCGTCGGGCGGATGGCTTCGTGCGCTTCCTGGGCGTTCTTGGCCTTGGTCTGGTAGATGCGGGCCTTTTCGGGGAGATATTCCTCGCCGAAATATTTCCCGATCACCGAACGGGCCATGGCAATGCCCTCCGGCGCCATCTGCACGGCGTCGGTTCGCATATAGGTGATGAGGCCGTCTTCGTAGAGGCGCTGAGCGATCTGCATGGTGCGCGACGGCGAGAGGCCGAGGCGCGAGGAAGCGTCCTGCTGCAGGCTGGAGGTGGTGAAGGGCGCGTAGGGATTGCGCTTGGTGGGCTTCTTTTCCACCGAGGAGACGTTGAACTGGCCGGCTTCGATGAGCTTTTTCAGCTCGGCGGCATTCTCGCCGGTCTTGATGTCGAGCTTGTCGGTCTTCTTGCCATCGACGGAGAAGAGACGGGCGAGGAAGCTCTTGCCTGATTGGGTGAGTTTTGCCTCGACCGACCAGTATTCGTCGGGCTTGAACTTTTCGATCTCGCCTTCGCGATCGGAGACGAGGCGCAGGGCGACGGACTGCACGCGGCCGGCCGAGCGCGAGCCGGGCAGCTTGCGCCACAGGATGGGCGAGAGGGTGAAGCCGACGAGATAATCGAGTGCGCGGCGGGCCAGATAGGCATCGACCAGCGGCATGTCGATTTCGCGCGGCCTGGCCATGGCCGCCGTCACCGCATCCTTGGTGATGGCGTTGAAGACGACGCGCTGGACTGGGGTATCCTTCTTCAGGGCCTTCTTCTGACGGAGGACATCGAGCACATGCCAGGAAATGGCTTCGCCTTCGCGATCCGGGTCGGTTGCGAGGATCAGGCCATCGGCGCCCTTGAGGGCCGAGGCGATGTCGGCAAGGCGCTTGCGGGAGGCGGTATCGACCTCCCAGGACATGGCGAAGTCCTCGTCCGGACGGACCGAACCATCCTTGGCCGGCAGATCGCGCACATGGCCAAAGGAGGCCAGGACTTCATAGCCTGAACCGAGATATTTGTTGATTGTCTTGGCTTTAGCCGGACTTTCAACGACGACGACCTTCATGGATTACCCGTTCCGCAACGCTCGATAAGAAGTGGCGCAACATGGTGAAGGCGCGATGCGGTGTCAATGCAGGCAAACGTGGCGGCAATCCGCTCTCTCTTAGAGAGAGGAAAATTTGCGGGCAATTTCGCGGCGATCACGGCCTTGCATCTGCCATACAAGATGTGCAGGATTGGCCTTGCGCGTTCTGCGCCTTGCCCTCGTTGCATTGCTTCCCGTTTGACCGGCCCGCGCCGTGTGCGCTGCCGCCCGTGGAGCGCCGGGGGCGCTTCTGGAGGAATTCGACATGGATTATCGCAGGCTCGGCAATAGCGGCGCCGTCGTCACCAATTACTGCCTGGGCACCATGACCTTTGGTGCGGAAGCGGATGAGGCAACCTCGTTCCGGCTGATGGACGATTATGTGGCGGCGGGCGGCAATTTCATCGACACGGCCAATGTCTATAGTGCCGGCGTGTCCGAGGAGATCGTGGGGCGGTGGCTCAAGAGCAAGAAGCTGCGCGACCTCGTCATCACCACCAAGGGGCGGTTTCCCATGGGGGATGGGCCGAACCATCTGGGCCTGTCGCGCAAGAACCTTCGGGAAGCGCTGGATGCATCGCTGCGCCGGCTGGGTGTCGAGCATATCGACCTCTACCAGATGCATGCCTTCGACGCGCTGACGCCGCTGGAGGAAACGCTGCGGTTTCTCGATGACTCGATCCGTAACGGCAAGATTGCCTATTACGGCTTTTCCAATTTCCTTGGCTGGCAGTTGACCAAGGCAGTGGGGCTGGCGAAAGCCAATGGCTACCAGCCGCCAGTGACGCTGCAGCCGCAATATAATCTGCTGGTGCGCGATATCGAGCATGAGATCGTGCCGGCGGCGCTGGATGCCGGAGTGGGCATCTTGCCGTGGTCGCCGCTGGGTGGCGGCTGGTTGAGCGGCAAATACAAACGCGACCAGATGCCAACGGGCGCAACGCGGCTGGGCGAAAATCCCAAGCGGGGCATGGAGGCCTTTGACAAGCGCAATGCCAGGTCGGTGACCTGGGCAGTGATCGGCGCGGTAGAGGATATCGCCAAGGCGCGCGGCGCCAGCATGGCGCAGGTGGCGCTGGCCTGGGTGGCGGCGCAGCCGGCGGTGACCTCGGTGATCCTGGGCGCGCGGACGCAAGAGCAACTGGCGGACAATCTGGGCGCGGGTTCGCTGGTGTTGAGCGAGGCCGAGATCGCGCGGCTGAGCGAGGTCAGCAAGCCTGACATGGCGGACTATCCCTATGGAACCGGAGGGATCGGGCAGCGCAATCGCAAGCTCGAGGGCGGACGCTAGGACCAATCCCTGACGTTAGGCATTGCCGAACGGCCCCGAACAATGGTGTCTAGGCGCGCCATGACCCATACGAGCCTTGCCTTGATTCCCGATTTCGATCTTTCGGCGCATAATACGCTGGCGCTGGGCGCGCGTTCGCGCCTGGGCGCCTCCATTACCGAGCCCGGCATGGTGCCCGATGTTCTGGCGGCGGCTGCGGCGCAGGGCCTGAGGTTACGCATATTGGGCGGGGGCAGCAATGTGGTGCTGGCGCCCGAATTCGACGGCATTACCGCTGTCATGGCGATCCGCGGCCGGCGCGTGGTCGAGACCGACGCGCGCGGCACGCTGATCGAGGTGGCGGCCGGGGAGAACTGGCATGAGCTGGTGACCTGGACCGTGGCGCAGGGGCTGGGCGGGGTGGAGAACCTGGCCGGCATTCCCGGCACGGTGGGGGCCGCGCCGGTGCAGAATATCGGCGCCTATGGCGTGGAAGTGGCCGATGTGTTCGAAACGCTGGTGGCCTATGACTGCGTCGAGGGGCGCGAGCGGGTCTTTGTGCGGGATGAGTGCGCCTTTGCTTATCGCGACAGCCTGTTCAAGCGTGAGCCGGGGCGGTTCGTGGTGCTGTCGCTGCGGCTGCGCTTGCCGCAGCCATGGGTGCCCAGGCTGAGTTTTGCTGGGCTTTCCGATCTTGATGGCGAGATCACGCCCAAGGCGGTGATGGACCGGGTGCTGGCTCTGCGCGGCTCGAAGCTGCCGGACTGGCGGGTGACGCCCAATGCCGGTTCGTTTTTCCAGAACCCGATCGTTTCGGTGGCGGAAGCTGAGCCGGTGCTGGCGGAATTTCCGATGGCGCCGGCCTTTCCGCAGGCGGATGGGCGGTTGAAACTGTCGGCGGGATGGCTGATCGAGAAAAGCGGGCTCAAGGGCTTTCGGCTAGGCCCGGTGGGCATGTCGGAACGGCATGCGCTGGTGCTGGTGAATTATGGTGGGGCCGTGGCCGAGGATGTGGCGGCTTTGGCCGAACATGTGAAGCGGACTGTGCGGGAGCGGTTCGGCGTGCAACTGCATGAAGAGCCGGTGTTCTGCTAGCTGGCAGCAGGTGCCACGACCTCGTGGTTCGACAGGCTCACCATGAGGTCTACTGGGAGGCCGTGAGGTCTATAGAGATTTCAAAGCAGACCTCATCCTGAGCTTGTCGAAGGACGAGGTCATGATGGGGTCTAGCTGTATTTCAGCGCCACAAGCTGGCCGCTGGACCATTCGACCTGGCCGGCGAGGTCGAGTTCGAGCAGCAGCATCTGCATGGCGGAGGCGGAGAGACCGGACTGGCGGACCAGTTCGTCGACGTCGATGGGCGTGGCGCTGAGGGATGAGAGCAGGCGGGAGCGGTCGTCTTCGCTGGGTGGGGGCGTGTCGGGGAGGAGGTCCGGTTCCCAGTCGCGGTCGAAAAGGGCGTTGCGGGCGGGGTCGGCGCTGCCGAGGGTTTCGATGATATCTGCCGCGCCGGTGATGAGCTTGGCGCCTTGCTGGATCAGCGCATTGCCGCCTTCGGCGCGGGGATCGAGCGGGGAGCCGGGGACGGCGAAGACGTCGCGGTTCTGCTCGAGCGCCAGGCGTGCGGTGATGAGCGAGCCGCTGCGCTTGGCGGCTTCCACGACGACCACGCCGAGGGAGAGACCGGAAACCAATCGGTTACGTCTTGGGAAATCGCGAGCGCGGGGTTCCCAACCCAGCGGCATTTCGGTGAGGAGAGCCCCGCCATTGTCGAGAATGTCGTGGGCGAGGGGGATGTTCTCGTCGGGATAGATCTTGTCGAAGCCGCCGGCGAGGACGGCAATAGTGCCTGTGGTGAGCGTGGCGCGGTGGGCCGCCGTGTCGATGCCGCGGGCGAGGCCGGAGACGACGGTATAGCCGCGTTCGCCGAGATCGCCGGCAAGGAGGCGCGTCATCTTGATGCCGGCGGCGGAGGCGTTGCGGGCGCCAACGATGGCAACGGTGCGGAGCCAATCGAGGTTCTGGCCACCGGCCATGGTGACGAGCGGCGGCGCAGCGGGAATATAGGCGAGGAGCGGCGGATAATCCGGCTCGCCGCTGGCGACGAGGCGGGCGCCATAGCGGGAGAGGCCGGCGATTTCGTCTTCGGCCTCGGATCTGGTGGGGATGCGCAGGGGCTTGCCGGTACGCCTGAGCAGACCCGGCAGGGCTTCGAGGGCAGCATCGGCGGCGCCGAAGCGGTTGAGCAGTTGGCGGAAGGTGGCGGGGCCGACATTGTCGGTGCGCAGGAGGCGCAGCCAATCGAGACGCTGCGCGTCGGTGAGCGTGGCGGCCGGGCGCGGCGCCAAGCCTAGGAGGCCTTGTTCTCCGAGCCGATCTTCGGCTCGGTGCCGGCCATCAGCCGGGCGATGTTTTCGCGGTGCTGGAAGAACAGCAGGATGGCCATGACCGCGACGGCGCCGGCCAGCCATTCATTGACCACGACAAAGGCAAAGATCGGCGCGGTGGCGGCGGCGGTGAGGGCGGCGAGCGAACTCATTTTCTGGGCGAAGGCGATAATCAGCCAGACGGCGCAGAAGATGAGGCCGACGGGCCAGGACAGGGCCAGGAGCGAGCCGATCATCACCGAGACGCCCTTGCCGCCCTTGAAATTGAGCCAGACCGGGAAGCAGTGGCCGAGGAAAGCGCCGATGGCGGCGACCATGGCGGCGTTTTCGCCCCAATAGTAGCGAGCGACGAGAATCGGCAGGGCGGCCTTGGCGGCGTCGAGGACGAGGGTGGCGGCGGCGACCCAGCGATTGCCGGTGCGCAGCACATTGGTGGCCCCGATATTGCCCGAGCCGATGGCGCGGATATCGCCCAGGCCGGCGGCGCGCGTAAGCAGCAGGCCGAAGGGGACGGAGCCGCAGAGATAGCCAAGGACGATGGCATAAAGGAGCGGCATCAGGTCGGCTGGCATATGGTGGTTCCCCTCGTCTTTAGAGTGAGAAGTATGCGCAGAGCGGGGTTTGCGGCAAGGGGGCGGGGGCAGATAGATTGGAGTACCCCCCTCCTAACCTCCCCCTGACAGGGGGAGGAACTGATCGGGGGTGAGGCACCATATTGCCCCCCACTGCGCGACTCCTCCCCCTCTGCAGGGGGAGGTTGGGAGGGGGTGGACGCGCTAGTCGCGGTGCTCGAACACCGTTTCGCCGCCGACGATGGTGCGCATGACCTTGCCGGCGAGGCGAGCGCCTTCGAAGCTGGTGTTGCGGGAGCGGGAGCGGAGGTCGCGTTCGCTGACCTGCCAGGGATAGTCGAGATCGACCAGGATCAGGTCGGCCGGGGCGCCCTTGGCGATGCGGCCGGAGGGGAGGCCGAGGATTTCGGCGGGGCGGCTGGTCATGGCGCGAAGGATGGTCATGAGATCGACATCGCCGGAATGGTGGAGGCGGAGGGCGGCGGCGAGCAGGGTTTCCAGCCCGATGGCGCCGTCGGAGGCTTCGGCGAAGGGCTGGCGCTTGACCTCGGTATCCTGCGGATCGTGATCGGAGTGGATAGTATCGATGGCGCCGCTGCGCAGGCCCTCGATGACGGCCTGGCGATCATCCTCGGAGCGCAAAGGCGTGCCGAGCTTGAAGAAGGTGCGGTAGCGGCCGATGTCGTTTTCGTTGAGGGCGAGGTTGTTGATCGAGACGCCTGATGTAACCGAGGCGTTACGCTTCTTGGCTGCGACCATCAGCTCGACCGAGGCGGCGCAGGAAATCTGCGCGGCGTGGTATTTGGCGCCGGTCAGGGCGGCCAGTTGCAGATCGCGGGCGAGGGGGATGGTTTCGGCTTCGCGGGGGATGCCCTTGAGGCCGACAATGGTGGCGAAGAGCCCTTCATTCATCACGCCGTCGCCCGTGAGGCTCTGGTCGGAGACGTGGTGTATTACGGTCATGCCGTAATTGGCGGCATAGCTCATGACGGTGCGGAGCAGGGAAGAGGACTGGATGGAATGGCGGCCATCGGTGAGGCAGACGGCGCCGGCTTCCTGCAGCAGGCCGAATTCGGTGATTTCCTGGCCGGCCAGGCCCTTGCTGATGGCGCCTGACGGCAGGACATTGACCCTGGAGGTCGCCTTGGCGCGGCGGATGAGGAAGTCCACCAGGGCGCCGTCGTCCACGACCGGGGAGGTGTCGGGCATCATGACGAAGCTGGTGACGCCGCCGGCAGCGGCGGCTTCGCCGGCCGATTGCAGGGTTTCGCGGTATTCCTTGCCGGGTTCGCCGGTGAAGACGCGCATGTCGATGAGGCCAGGAGCGAGGACCAGGCCATTGGCGTTGATCACTTCGGCGCCGTCGGGGATGCCGACGGGGGCGCCGAGGGCGACTTCGGCGACGAGGCCGTTTTCGACGAGGACGGCGCCCTGGGCATCGGTGCCGGAGGCGGGGTCGATGATGCGGGCGTTTTCGATGAGCAGGGGGCGCGTCATGGCTGGCCTCCGGCGGGGAGGAGGGCATCGAGCACGGCCATGCGCACGGCGACGCCCATTTCCACCTGGTCGGTGATGACGGAGGCGGGGCCGTCGGCAATGGCGGGGTCGATTTCGACGCCGCGATTCATCGGGCCGGGATGCATGACGATGGCGTCGGGTTTGGCGAAGCTGAGCTTTTCGGCGTCGAGGCCGTAGAAGCGATAATATTCGCGGACCGAGGGGATCATGCGGCCATTGGCGCGCTCATGCTGCAGGCGCAGCATCATGACGACGTCGGCATCTTTCAGGCCTTCGCGCATGTCGGTGAAGACCTCGGTGGCGAGGTGTTCGATGCCTGCGGGGAGCAGATTGCGTGGGGCGATGACGCGGGTGCGGACATTGAGGGCGCCGAGCAGCAGCAGATTGGAGCGCACGACGCGGGAATTGGCGATATCGCCACAAATGGCGACGGTGAGGCCGGAAATGCGGCCCTTGTGGTTGCGGATGGTCAGCGCGTCGAGCAGGGCCTGGGTGGGATGCTCATGGGCGCCGTCGCCGGCATTGATCACCGAGCAGCCGACCTTCTGGCTCAGCAGTTCCACCGCGCCGGCGGCCGAGTGGCGGACGACGATGACGTCGGGGCGCATGGCGTTGAGGGTGGCGGCGGTGTCCACGAGGGTTTCGCCCTTGCTGACCGAAGAGGTCTTGACCGACATGTTCATTACCAGCGCGCCGAGGCGCTTGCCGGCGATCTCGAACGAGCCCTGAGTGCGGGTCGAGGGCTCGAAGAAGAGATTGATCTGCGTCTTGCCTGACAGCGTAGGGTGGCTCTTGCGCTCCTGGCGGGAGACCGGGACCATGGCTTCGGCGCGATCGAGCAGGTCGATGATCTCGTGCTGCTGGAGATCGGCTATCGAAAGCAGGTGGCGCTGGCTGAACGGGGGAAAATCGCCGGACGAGGCGGCGGGTGAGGTGCTTTTGCTGGCGCGAGCTTGGGCCATGCGCTCCGATCCCAACGAGATTTGCTGCGGTCTAGCGGAGGGGGCGGGCAGGGGCAAGCGCTGGATATGAAATTATATGATGGAAATCACATGAAGATGTGAATTGGGCGTGCATCCCGGCTGGTACCGGGATGCCATTGTTTGTGGATCAATGCCGCTATATCGCCTGGCTCCATACGCCGGTGGCGGCCGTATCGGCGCAATAGTCGGCGAAATCGCGCGGCTGGCGGCCTAGGGCGCGCTGGACGCCGTCGCCCAGCTTCTCGTTGCGGCCGTCGAACACTTCCTCGCAGAGCCGTGTGAGGAATTCGGCAATGTCGGCGCCGACTTCGGGCTCCAGGGCGGCGTGGAATTCCTCGAGGCTGATCGGGGCGTAGGCGACATCGCGACCGGAGGCGGCGGAAATGGCGGCGGCCGCATCGGCAAAGGTCAGCAGGCGCGGGCCGGTGACCTCGTAGATCTCGCCGACATGGCTGATATCGGTGAGGGCCGCGACGGCGACATCGGCGATATCATCGGCATCGACGAAAGGTTCGCCATACTGCGCGGCGGGCAGGGCGATGAGGCCGGACAGCACTTCCGGAAGCAGGATGCCCTCGCTGAAATTCTGGCTGAACCAACTGGCCCGCACGATGGTGGTGCCAAGACCGGACCCGGCCATGATCTGTTCGCTGCGCTGGGCATTGGCTTCGCCGCGCCCGGACAGCATCACGACGCGCTTGATGCCCGCGGCAAGCGCCGTGGCGGCGAAGGCGCGAATGGTCTCGGGCGCGCCCGGGACGGCGATATCGGGGACGAAGGCGACAAAGGCGACTTCGGCGCCGGCCAAGGCGGGCGCCCAGGTCGACTGGTTTTCCCAATCGAAGGCTGGATTGCTGCGGCGCGAGGCTCCGCGCGCGGGGATGCCCTGCTGCTCAAGGCGGGTGATGACGCGGCTGCCGATCTTGCCGGTGGCGCCGATGACGAGGACGGGGGTGGTGGTGGTGGTGGAGGTCATGGAAAGTTCCTTCGGGTTGCTATGACACGAAGGTGCGGCGATGAAGCTGGACTATCAATTCCATTATGGCCACAATAATATGCAGGTCGTCCATAATGGTGGACGATAAGCATGAACGTGGTAGCGAACCGGCATGACCGATATCCATTTCCAACCGTCGCCACTATCCGATCCGCTGGGGGAAGTGCTGCATATGCTGCGGCTGACCGGCACGCTCTATTGCCGGGCCGAGATGACGGCGCCCTGGGGCATCGTCATGCCTGATCTGGTCGACTCGATGATGTTCGTCATCGTCACGTCAGGGCAGAGCTGGCTGAAGATGGCGGGTGAAGAGCCGGTGCTGCTGACACAGGGCAGCATGGTGCTGCTGCCGCATGGCAAAAGCTACGAGTTGCTGAGCGCGCCGGATGCCGCGCCCGAGCCGCTATTCGACATTCCGGTCGAAAAGATCGGCGATCGTTACGAAATCATGCGGCATGGTGGGGGTGGCGCCGTGACCCGGGCAACATCGGGCGTAGTGCAGTTCGACAGCGTGGCGGCCAAGCGGCTGGTGTCGCTGTTGCCGCCAGTGCTGCGCGTCGATGCCTGGGATGTCGATGACGGCGACTGGCTGCGGAGCACGCTGGGGCTGATCGCGCGCGAGGCCAGCGCCATGCGGCCCGGTGGCGAGACGGTGATGACCAGGCTGGCCGATATATTGGTGATCCAGGCCATCCGTGCGTGGCTGGCGCGGGCGCCGGAAGCCAATCTGGGCTGGCTGGCCGCGCTACGCGACCGCCAGATCGGTCGCACGCTGGCGCTGATGCACCGGCAGCCGGAGCGGGACTGGAGCCTCGTGGACCTGGCCGGGGAGGCCGGCATGTCGCGCTCGGCCTTTTCGGCGCGTTTCACCGAGCTGGTTGGGCAGCCGGCAGCGCAGTATCTGGCGCAATGGCGGCTGCATCTGGCGCGGGCGCAGTTGCTGGAAGGGCGCGATTCGGTCGGGGCGGTCGCGCGGCGGGCCGGCTATCAATCCGAGGCGGCGTTCGGGCGGGCCTTCAAGCAGTTCTTCGGCGTGCCGCCAGGCGCGGCGCGCAAGCTAGCGGCGTAGCCGGTCCAGCGCGCCCTGCAGGATGTAGCTGGCGGCGAGCTTGTCGACGACTTCGGCGCGGCGGTCGCGGCGGAGATCGGCCTCGATCATCATGCGGGTGACGGCTGACGTGGAGAGGCGTTCGTCCCAGAAGGCGATAGGCAGCGCAGTCTTCTGCGCCAGGTTGCGGGCGAAGGCGCGGGTGGACTGGACGCGGGGGCCTTCGGAGCCATCCATGTTGAGCGGCAGGCCGAGGATGATGGCGGCGATCTGGTTTTCGGCGACGAGCTGCAGGATGCGCTCGGCATCCTGCGTGAATTTGCTGCGCTTGATGGTTTCGAGCGGGGTGGCCGAATAGCGCATGCCGTCGCTTATGGCGACACCGATGGTCTTGGTGCCGAGATCGAGCGCCATGATGCGGCCGGTGGCCGGGATGGCGGCGAGGGGATTGGGGATGTCTTCGGTCACGGCCAACTCGCATTGGTGCCACGCCCTCGTGGTTCGACAAGCTCACCATGAGGGCTACTGTGGCTTAGGCTCGTCCTATAGGGTGCGGGCCGGTTTGGCGACAGGAAAGCGGCGGATGAAACTCACCTGGTTCGGCGGGACGACGATCCGCATTTATATCGGCGGGGCGATTCTGGTGGTGGATGCTGCGGGCGCGCCTGATGGAATCGATGCGGCGGAGCTGGTTTCGGGCGCGGATGTGGTGATCGAAAGCTTCAGGGCGGAGCTGGCAGGTATCGACGCGGTGCAGTGGAAGCCGCGCAGGCTGCCGCGATTGCTGGATGCGAGCGAGGAACTGCCGGTGGTGGAGGCCTGGGCGGCGGGGCCGGGAGTCGTGCTGGTGGATGCGGTGGGGGAGCCGCCGCTCTTACTGGTGGCGGGTGAGGTGCCGGCGCTGGGGCGTTGGGCGGATGGGGCCGTGATGGTGCTGTTCGGGGATGGCGCGGGGCTGGTGCGGCGCGGCGGCATCGTGCTGGACGATGCGCCGCCGCGGCTGCTGGCGCTGGCGGGAGACGAGGCGGCGATCGATGTGGCGATCCCGGCTTTGCGGGATCGGCTGGACGGAACGGGGCTGGTGGCGCTGGAAGCGGGGATGGCATTGGAAGTCTGATCCGATGCATCAGCCATTTTCATTGTCTTTTTGAGCGCGCCATTGCTAATAACGGCCCAAATCGAGCCGTTCTGTTCTGGAGTTTCCCATGTCTGTCGACGCCGCAACCGTGAAGCGCATCGGGCGCCTGGCGCGCATCCGCATTGAAGAGGGCGAGGTGGAAGGCTATCGCAATGAGCTCAATGCCATTCTGGGCTTTGTCGAGCAGCTCGGCGAAGTCAATGTGGATGGCGTCGAACCGATGACCTCGGTGACGCCGATGAGCCTGCGCCGGCGCGACGACGTGATCAGCGATGGCGGCTATCCGGAAAAGATCGTCAGCAATGCGCCGCTGACCGAGGACAATTTCTTCATGGTGCCCAAGGTGATCGAATAGATGGCTGTCAGCATCGCCATCGAAACGCCTTTGCAGGACGATGTGCGCGGCCTCGTCGCCCGGCTCAACGACCATTTGCTGCCGCTATCGCCGCTGGAATTCCAGTTCAAGATGACGGTGGAGCAGATGGCGGGTAGCGACACGACACTGTTCGTGGCGCGGGACGAGGACGGCAAGGCCGTGGGCATGGGCGCGCTCAAGGTCCATTCGCCTGAACTGGGCGAGGTGAAGCGCATGTTCACCGACCCTGAAGTGCGCGGCAAGCGCATCGGTTCGGCGCTGCTGGAGGCCATCGTGGCGCTGGCGCGGGACAAAGGGCTGGCTACGCTGATGCTGGAAACCGGCACCGGGCCCGGCATGGCCGAGGCCCACCGGCTGTATAGCCGTAGCGGCTTCGTTACGCGTGGGCCGTTTCTCGATTATCCCGACAGCGAATGGTCGGCGTTTTTCGAGCTGCCGCTCAAGGTGGGGGTCGGCGCATGAGGACGATGCTGATCGCCGCGGGCCTGATGCTGACGGTCAGTGCTGCTCTGGCGCAGGAGGATCTGGTCATTGACCAGACCAAGCTCTATGTGACCGATCCGGCGGCCTGCGAGGCGGTGGAAAAGCAGGGCGTGGATGCCTTTATGGACCTGGATTTCCTGAGCCTGACTTTCGAGGACGGCATCCAGGGCATGGAATTCCACTGCAATTTCTATGACATCAAGAGCCGGCCCTATACGCCGGTGCTGTTCGTGGACGCGGTCTGCGAACTGCCGGGCGAGCTCTATGCCGACACCATCGCCATTGCCCCCGATGGCGAAGACACAATCCGGCTGGTATCCAGCGCCGACACCGCGCTGGGGCTGGTCGGCCAAATCGAGCCCGATCCGGAGGGCTTTTATCCTGCGGGGACGACGATCTATCACCGCTGCGACAATCTGAGCGAGATTCCCTTTGACTGACCTGACCAAACTGAGCCTGGCCGATGCAAGCAAGGGCCTCAAGGCCAAGAGCTTCACCGCGACCGAACTGACCGGCGCCTATCTCAAGGCGATCGAAGCGGCCAATCCCAGCCTCAACGCCTATGTGGCGGTGACGCCGGAACAGGCGCTCGACATGGCCAAGGCCAGCGACGAAAAGCTGGTGCAGGGGCAGGGCGGGGCGCTGGAAGGCATTCCTGTTGGCATCAAGGACCTGTTCGGCACCAAGGGCGTGCATACGCAGGCGGCCAGCCACATCCTCGACGGGTTCAAGCCGGAATATGAGTCCACCGTGACCAGCAATCTGTGGCGCGACGGCGCCGTGATGCTGGGCAAGCTCAACATGGACGAATTCGCCATGGGCTCGTCCAACGAGACCAGCTATTACGGGCCGGTGGTGAGCCCGTTCCGCGCCGAAGGCAGCAATGCCGGCCTGGTGCCGGGCGGCTCGTCGGGCGGTTCGGCCGCGGCGGTTTCGGCCTGGCTGTGCGCCGGGGCGACGGCGACCGATACGGGCGGCTCGATCCGCCAGCCGGCGGCCCTCACCGGCACGGTGGGCATGAAGCCGACCTATGGCCGCTGTTCGCGCTGGGGCGTGGTGGCCTTTGCCTCGTCGCTCGACCAGGCGGGGCCGATTGCCCGCACTGTGGAAGATGCGGCTTTGCTGATGACGTCCATGTCGGGCTTCGACCCCAAGGATTCGACCAGCGTCGACATTGCCGTTCCGGATTTCGCCGCGGCGGTGGAACGCGGGGTGAAGGGGCTGACCATCGGCGTGCCGCGCGAATATCGCATGGACGGCATGCCCGGCGAGATCGAGAAGCTGTGGAGCCAGGGGCTGGAATGGCTCAAGGCGGAAGGCGCTGTCGTCAAGGATATCTCGCTGCCGCATACGAAATATGCGCTGCCGGCCTATTACATCGTGGCGCCGGCCGAGGCATCGTCCAACCTGGCGCGCTATGACGGGGTGAAATACGGCCTGCGCGTGTCGGGCAAGGACATTACCGACATGTATGAGCTGACGCGCGCCGCCGGTTTCGGCCGCGAGGTGAAGCGGCGTATCATGATCGGCACCTATGTGCTTTCAGCGGGCTATTTCGACGCCTATTACGTCAAGGCGCAGAAGGTGCGGACGCTGATCAAGAAGGATTTCGAGGACGCGTTCAATGCCGGCGTCGATGCCATCCTGACCCCGGCAACGCCGTCGACGGCCTTTGGCATCGGCGACGAGACCTTGGCGGCCGATCCGGTGGCCATGTATATGCAGGACGTGTTCACGGTGACGGTCAATATGGCTGGGCTGCCGGGCATTGCCGTGCCAGCCGGCAAGGACGCCAAGGGCCTGCCGCTGGGATTGCAGCTCATCGGCAAGCCGTTTGACGAGGAAACGCTGTTTGCGGCCGGGCGGGTGATCGAGAAGGCCGCCGGTGGGGATTTTGCACCGAAGCAGTGGTGGTAGGCTCGCGCGTTTGGTGCGCGTGGCCCACCCCCACCCTTGATCCCTCCCCACAAGGGGGAGGGAGACGATGAACACGGACCTCTAAGCTGGCGCCTCCCTCCCCTCGATGGGGAGGGATTGAGGGTGGGGTGGGGCCATAGGCACCGGCCCGGTATTTACCCCACTGACCCCGCCCACTTGATCCCCGCACCATTCCGCCTTATTTGGCCCGGATGCACAAATTGAAATTGGTTGTGACGTCGCCGCGCGCGGCGTCCGGGCCGACAAGGGTTTCACCGATGGCCGCTGACATCTTTACCTCGCTCGACTGGTCCGAGCCCCCCAAGGACATGAGCAAGCCCTTGCAGGCGCTGTGGTGGCTCAAGAAGGGCGGGCTGCGCGTCGGCCCCGAATGGGAGCAGGCGCATATCATCGTGCAGGCCATGGAAGGCGTGCAGGCCTTTGACTGGGTGCATGCGCTGATGCACTGGATCGAGGCCGATATGGGCAATGCCGACTATTGGTATCGCCGCGCGGGAAAACGCCGCGCCACGGCCAGCGTAGGCAGCGAGTGGGAGCATATCGCCGCGGCGCTGAGCGAGGTTACGCGGCACTAAGGCTGTGGAGCCTTGTGGGAGACCCCCTCCTAACCTCCCCCTGATAGGGGGAGGAACAGATTGGGGATGTGGCATCAGCGGTTGTCATATTCGCTCCGCACCAGTTCCAACCCGCGCCGGGTGATGCGGTAGGGCTGGCCGCCTTGGGAGCGGATGGCCTTTCTGGCCTTGAGTTTCTTGAAGAGCGGCAATGTCAGGCCGCTCATCAGCCAGCCGTCGCGGTTGAAGAATTCAATCCCGGTCACCTTGCCGGCTTCGTTCTTGAGCAGCGCGATGCGGCCGCCCTGGGCGAGGGCGTGGAGCACCCGCTGTTCGTTTCGTGAAATATCCATGGAAAGTCAGTTGCCTGTGGCGGCGGATCAGAGATCCGCGAACAAACATGGCCACCCGACGGCATCACGCGCGGCGGGCGACTGGTTCATTCATGCCCCGTCGCCGATGGACGGGGCTTCAGGCGGTTTCAGACTGACTAGACATGCCGGTTTGATAGCGCCGCTCAGACCAATTGCGCAAGGCGGGCGGTTGAAATCGCGGCCGGGGCGGTGCAAACCAGCAACAGCAAAACTGACTGGAAGACCGCTGTGACCGCACCAAAATCGCCCGAAGCCTGTGAAACCAAGGACGACGTCCGCGCCGAGATCGACCGCGTCGACCAGGCGCTGCTGAATCTGTTTGCCGAGCGGCACCGCTATGTGACGCGCATGGCGCAGATCAAGACCGATCCGCACGAAGCGCGCGACCCGGCCCGGATCGAGGCGGTGATCTCCAGGATCCGCGACCGCAGTTTGGCCCTTGATCTCGACGAGGATCAGGCCGAACTTGTGTGGCGGACCCTGATCGACTGGAACATCAATTACGAGAAGGGCATCATCGCGGCGCGGCGCCGCTAGGAGGCAAACATGGCGGGTATTTCCATTCGCAAGGCCGAGCCGGTCGATGCCCGCAGACTGGCCGATATCGCCTATCGCGCCTGGGAAAGCGGGATTTTTCCGCTGCTGACCGAGCAGCCGGGCATGAAGCAGGCGGAGCAGCGCCGGCTGGCGCAGGCCGTGGCGGAAACGCTGAGCCGGATCATCGTGGCCGAGGTAGACGGGATCGTGGTGGCGTGGTGTTCGCGCTCGGCGCGGCGGGCCTATATTCCCTATCTTTTCGTGATGCCGGAATTGCAGGGGCATGGGCTGGGCTCGACGCTGCTGCGGCGCATGGAGAGCATGCTGGAGCTGGAAGGCGCCGAAAGGGTGCAACTGGAAACGCCGGCCGACAATGTGCGGGCGGTGCGGTTCTACGAAAAGCAGGGCTATCGGATCCTGGCGCTGCGGCCGGATGGACGGGCGGCGCATGAGCCGTTCATGAGCGTGCATCTGGAGAAGCGATTGAGCCCGTTCGAGGGTGAGATCGAGGACGAGGACTAGGCTCGTCCCCCCTCTCCCCTTGTGGGAGAGGGATAGAAAATCCTCGTCCAGAGGATTTTCGAGGGTGAGCGGTGCTGCGTCATCCCATGCTTCGGATCGAGTGGATGGCGCAGCAGCCCGCTCATCCGCCCTTCGGGCACCTTCTCCCACGAGGGGAGAAGGGAAGCCGGTGACTGTTGCAACGCCGAGGCAACACCAGTAATCACATACTACCTTTCGCCTTGCCTCTCAGGACGTTCAATTGACCCTTATCGACACGCGCACGCCCAATCCCAAGAGCTTCATCGCCGGCTCGACCGGTGACTGGGAGGTCATCATCGGCATGGAAGTGCATGCCCAGGTGACGTCAGAGAGCAAGCTGTTTTCGGGGTCGTCGACGGAGTTCGGCAATCCGCCCAATGCCAACGTCTCCTTCGTGGATGCGGCCATGCCGGGCATGTTGCCTGTCATCAACGAGGAATGCGTGCGGCAGGCGGTGCGGACCGGGCTGGGGCTGAAGGCGGCGATCAACAAGCGCAGCGTGTTTGACCGCAAGAACTATTTCTATCCGGACCTGCCGCAGGGCTATCAGATATCCCAGTTCAAGGACCCCATCGTGGGCGAGGGCAAGGTGTTGCTCGATATGCCCGAGGGCCAGATCGAGATCGGCATCGAGCGGCTGCATCTGGAGCAGGATGCGGGCAAGTCGATCCATGACCAGCATCCGAATATGAGCTTTGTCGACCTCAACCGCTCGGGCGTGGCGCTGATGGAAATCGTCAGCAAGCCGGACCTGCGGTCTTCAGAAGAGGCCAAGGAATATCTGGGCAAGCTGCGCACCATCCTGCGCTATCTCGGCACCTGCGACGGCAATATGGAGCAGGGCTCCATGCGCGCCGACGTGAACGTGTCGGTACGGCGGCCGGGCGGCGAATTCGGCACGCGCTGCGAGATCAAGAATGTGAACTCGATCCGCTTTGCCGGCCAGGCCATCGAATACGAGGCACGGCGGCAGATCGATATCCTGGAGGATGGCGGGGTCATCGACCAGGAAACACGGCTGTTCGACCCCAAGCTGGGCGAGACGCGGTCGATGCGATCAAAGGAAGAGGCGCATGACTATCGCTACTTCCCCGATCCGGACCTACTGCCACTGGAATTCGACGATGCGTTCATCGCCATGCTGGCGGAAGGCCTGCCGGAATTGCCGGACGAGAAGAAGGCGCGCTTCGTGGGCGACTATGGCGTGACTGCCTATGACGCCATGGTGCTGACGCTGGATCGCGAGACGGCGGATTATTACGAGAGCTGCGTTGCTTTCGGGGGAACCAAGCGCGACGGCAAGGCCGTGGCCAATATGCTCAATGCCGATGTGGCGGCCTATGCCAACAGCCAGGGGCTGGCGGTGTGGGAAACCCATCTCAAGCCGAGCCAGATTGCCGGGATTGTCGACCTGGTGGCCGCGGGGACGATTTCGTCCAAGGGCGCCAAGGACCTGCTGCAGGTGATCATTGCCGAGGAGCCCGAGGGTGAGCCGGCCGAGATCGTCGAGCGCCGCGGCATGAAGCAGGTGACCGATATGGGGGCGATCGAAAAGATCGTCGACGAGATCATCGCCGCCAACCCGGATCAGGTCGAGAAGGTCAAGGCCAAGCCGACCATGATCGGCTGGTTCGTCGGCCAGGCCATGAAGGCCTCGGGCGGCAAGGCCAATCCGCAGGCGCTGAGCGACCTGATGAAGAGCAAGCTCGGCATCGAATAGGCGAAGGCTCTGAAGACCTCATGGTGAGCTCGTCGAACCATGAGGTCGGGTGAGTGGAGGCCCTTATGCCACGCGTCAGTGGTTCGACGGGCTCGCTATGAGGGCTACCGGGGGATTGATTCCCTAGGGGTTGGGGTCGTTTTCCGGTTCGGGCGGCAGATTGGGATCGATGGGTTCTCTTTCGCCGTGACGCAGCGGCGATGTATGCGGATGCTCGGCATCGCCGGTCGGCAGGGCGACGGGCATTGCGGGGACCCGATCGGGCGGTGGCGCCTTGGCTTTGTCGGTCTTATGGTCCTTTGCCATCATCAACTCCGTGTCGGCGGTTGATCCGTGCCGGGACCCGGCTCGGGCGCCGGTTGGCCCGGAGTCGGATCCTCGACAGGCTGCGGGGTATCGGGCAGTTCCTGTGGATGCGGGGGGACCGGATTGACGGGCTGCGGCGGCGTAGGCTCAGGCTGCGGAATGATTTCCGGCTGCGGGCGCGGATCGATATCGGGTCTGGGCTGGTTCATGGGATGCTCCTGGATGGAGTAACGGGCAGGCCGTTCTGTCGTTCCCCATGCAACAGAGGTTCCCGCTTTGGCGGGAATGACGCTGTGAGCTAGGCGGTCGCCGGCTTCCGCCGGACCAGGCGTCCATCCATGAAGATCAATCCGATGAAGATCACCACGATGCCGGCGACATGGGCGGCCTCGAAACGCTCATGCAGCACCAATACGCCGAGCAGGATGGCCGAGATGGGCGTGATGAAGGTGTTGAGCGAGAGGTTGGTGGCGCCGACGCGGGGCAGGAGCCAATAGACCAGCAGGAAGCTGACGCTGGTGGAGAAGGTGCCGATGGCAAAGAGCGCACCCCAGGTTTCGGCGCGGGTGATGACCGGAATGCCGCTGAACAGCAGGGCGATCGGGATCGACAGCAGGGCGGCGCCGGTCAGAGAGCAGGTGGCGACGGCGGCGGAGTCGATATCCCTGAAGCGGCGGGCATAGTTGAGGGTGAGGGCGTAGCACAGGGTGGCACCCATGGCGGCGAGAAGGCCGATGACCTGTGCCGAGGCGCCGGCGCCCAGCGAGGGCAAAGCCAGGATGACGGCGCCGACAAAACCGATGGCCACGCCGGCCACCTTGTTCCAGGTAGCCTTTTCGCCGCCCGGCCAGAGCTGGGAGACGATGACGGTGCTCATGGGGGTGAGGCCGTTGATGACGCCGACAATGCCGCTGGCGACGGTCTGTTCGGCGAAGGGGAAGAGCGCAAAGGGAATGGCATAGTTGAGGATGCCGAGGAACAGGAGCTGGGCATAGATGCGCCAGTCGCTGGGCAGCGTCTTGCGCATGGCCAGGAAATAGACCCAGCAGATGGCGGCGCCGATGGTGACGCGACCGGCCGAGACCCAGAGCGGGCTGATCTCGCGGATCAGGATGGCGTTGAACAGGAACGAACAGCCCCAGACGGCGCCGAGCAGGATGATCAAAAGCCAATAGCGCAGGGGCATGAATGCTCTCCGGATCAGGCGGCGGCGCGGCGCCAGATGGCGCCGATGCGGCCATCGATGAACAGCAGGCCGAGGAAGATCACCAGCATGCCGCCGATCTGGATGGGCAGGATGGTCTCGCCGAGAATGGTGACGCCGAGGATCAGCGCCGAAATCGGCGCGATGAAGGTGGTGGTGGCGAAGTTGGTCGCCCCGACGCGCGGCAGGATGCGGTACATGATCTGGAAGGTGAAGGCGGTTGACAGCAGGCCAATGGCGAGGGCCGCGCCCCAGGTTTCCGGCCGGGTCATGACGGGCGCGCCCTCGGAGAGGAAAGCGATGGGCGCAGCGACAATGGCCGCGCCGGTCAGCGCAATCGAGGCGAAGGCAGTCGGCTCGACATGCTTGTAGCTGCGGGTGATGTTGAGCGTGAGGGCATAGCACAGTGTGGCGCCCAGACAGGCGGCGACGGCCCAGAGGTGAGAACTGCCGCCTGAGGACAGCGCGGGAGACACCAACAGGGCTGCGCCGGCGAAGCCGATGGCGACGCCGGTGAACTTGGTGCGGCTGGCCTTTTCGCCACCGATCCAGAAATGGGAGATGAGGGCCGTGACCATGGGCGTCAGGGCGTTGATGATGGCGGCAACGCCGCTGGCCAGATGCGCCTGGGCCAGCGGAAAGAGCGCAAAGGGGATGGCATAGGCCACGACACCCAGCAGGCCCAGTTGCAGCCACAGAGCGGGATCGCGCGGCACAGGCTTGCGCAAAGCGAACATGACCAGCCAGCAGCCCAGGGCGCCAATGCCGACGCGGAAGCTGGTGACCCAGAGCGGGCCGATCTCGCGGATCAGCACGGCATTAAAGATGAACGAGCAGCCCCAGATGGCGCCCAGCAGGATGATCCAGAACCAGTCGCGCAAAGCCATGGCGATTCCCCGTGTTGGAAGCGGACGCTACGCCCGGGGAGAACAAAGGTCGAACCGATTTTGACGATGGGGGCGATCAAATTCGGTGATGGGCGTTTTGTTGGATACCCCCTCCTAGCCTCCCCCTGATAGGGGGAGGAATCCGCGCGGTGGTCGTAGCGTGATGGTGCGCGAGGCTAGGCGGATAGCTGTCCCGATGCCAGCAGTCGCAGGGCCTGGGGGTAGATGCGGTGTTCTTCGATCAGGATGCGGGCGGCGAGGGTTTCGGGCGTGTCACCTGACAGGACCGGGACTTCGGCCTGAAGGATGGGGGCGCCTTCGTCGAGGCCGGGCGTGACGAAATGGACGGTGCAGCCATGGATGGTGGCGCCATCGGCCAGCGCGCGCTCGTGGGTGTGGAGGCCCTTGTAGAGCGGCAGCAGGGAGGGGTGGATGTTGATCATCCTGCCGGCCCAGCGATTGACGAAGTCATCGCCCAGGATGCGCATGAAGCCGGCGAGGCAGACGATGTCCACATCCCAGCTTTCGAGGATCTGGGTCATGACGTCTTCGAACATGTCCCGGCTGGGGAATTTGCTCTGGGCGAGGGAGGCCGTGGCGATCCCGTCGGCGGCGGCAATGGCGAGGCCGGGGGCGGCGGCGCGGTTGGAGAGCACGCCGACGATCTCGGCAGGATAGTCGGGTGCCCTGGCCGCCTCGATCAGCGCCGACATGTTCGAGCCGCGGCCCGAAATCAGGATGGCGACCTTCTTGCGGCTCACAGCGCCAGCTTGCCGTCGAAGGTGACGGGCTCGCCCGTACGGGCCGTGAGCTTGCCGACCACTGCGGCGGTTTCGCCTGAGGCGGCGAGGTGGTCGACCAGCTTTTGCGCGTCGTCCGGTGCTACGGCAACCAGCATGCCGACGCCGCAATTGAAGGTGCGCAGCATTTCGCGCTCGCTCATGCCGCCGACATGGCTGAGCCAGCCGAAGACTTTTGGAACCGTGACCGCATTGAGATCGACATGGGCGGCGAGGTGATCGGGCAGGACGCGGGGGATGTTATCGATGAAGCCGCCGCCGGTGATATGGGCCAGGGCCTTGATGCCGATGCCGGCCTTGAGGGCGGCGAGGAGGGGCTTCACATAGATGCGGGTTGGGGTGAGCAGGGCTTCGGACAGGGGACTGGCCGGGCGCGAAAGGCGCGTTCATGTACCAGTCGATGCCACTGAGGTCGACGATCTTGCGGACCAGCGAATAGCCGTTGGAATGAACGCCGGAGGAGGCAATGGCGACCAGGATATCGCCTTCGGCGATATCGGGGCGGGGCAGGAGGGCGCCACGCTCGGCGGCGCCGACGGCGAAGCCGGCCAGGTCATAGTCGTTGCCGTGATACATGCCGGGCATTTCGGCGGTTTCCCCGCCGATGAGGGCGCAGCCGGCAATGCGGCAGCCTTCGGCAATGCCCGAGACGATGGCGGTGCCCTGGGCGACATCGAGCTTGCCGGTGGCGAAGTAGTCGAGGAAGAACAGCGGCTCGGCGCCCTGCACGATGATGTCGTTGACGCACATGGCCACCAGGTCCTGCCCGATGGTGCCGTGATTGCCCGTGTCGATGGCGATCTTGAGCTTGGTGCCGACGCCGTCATTGGCGGCGACGAGGACCGGATCGGTGAAACCGGCCGCCTTGAGATCGAACAAGCCGCCGAAGCCGCCAATCTCGCCATCGGCGCCGGGCCGGCGCGTGGAGCGGATGGCGGGCTTGATGGCTTCCACCAGCGCATTGCCGGCATCGATATCGACGCCCGCCTGCTTGTATGAGAGACCGTTTGATGGCAGGTTTTGCGGATCGGACATAGGCCTCGGACCGTAGTGGGGAAAGCGTGCGTAAAGCCGTTACCGGAAGACCAAGGCGGTTGCCAACGCCGGAGCCGGAAGCTAGACGGCCTGATAGCTTCTCAACCCAACCGACGCAAGGGCCGCCCGGCATCATGACACTACGAAATCAAGTGCTGATCTGGGTCGGTTTTCTTGTCGTGCTGGTGCTTACGCTGTGGCTGTTCCGCGGCATCCTGCTGCCATTCGTGGTCGGGGCCGCATTGGCCTATCTGCTGAACCCTCTGGTCAACCAGCTCCAGCGCTGGCGCTTCAATCGCGGTTGGGCCACGACCGTGGTGCTGCTGAGCGTCATTACCATCGTGCTCAGCGTGTTCCTGATGTTCGTGCCGCTGATCGGCCAGCAGATCATCGAATTGCTGCGAGGCGCGCCTGCGCTCGTGGCCGACCTGCAGGCGCTGTTTGCCCGTTGGTCGCCGGAAATCAACGAATGGCTCGGGCCGGAGCGCGCCGCGCAGGTGCAGGCCAGCATCAACGACCTGGCGCGGCAGGCATTGGGCTTCATCACCACGCTGCCGGGCGAGCTGGTGAATATCGGCATGACCGGTGCGGCGGTGATCGGCTTTACCGTGCTGACCCCGGTGGTGGCGTTTTACCTGCTGCTGGACTGGGAAGGCATGGTGCGCGGGATCGAAGGCCTGCTGCCGCAGGAGCACAAGGGCGAAATCAACACCATCCTGCGCGACATTGACAAGTCGATGGCCGGGGTTATCCGGGGGCAGGGTGGCGTGCTGCTGCTCGATGCGGCCTTCTACGCGACGGCGCTCAGCCTGTTCGGGCTCAATTTCGGCCTTGCCGTGGGGCTGATCGGCGGGCTGCTGAGCTTCATTCCCTTTGTCGGCTTCGCCGTCGGGTTCGGGCTATCGGTGGGCATCGCCATCGTCCAGTATTCGGGCGATGTGTGGATGGTTGCGGCTGTTGCCGGCATCTTCCTGTTCTGGCAGTTCATCGAAGGCAATATCCTCTATCCCAAGCTGGTGGGCTCCTCGATCAACATCAACCCGGTCTGGATGATGTTCGCGCTGCTGGGGCTGGGTGCGCTGTTCGGCTTTGTCGGCCTGCTGCTGGCGGTGCCGATGGCGGCGATCGCCTCGGTGCTGGTGCGCTATGGCGTGCGCAAATACAAGGAAAGCACGCTGTATCTCGGCCGAAACGGTGGGCCTGATGGCACTGCCAGCAAGCCCTGAAGAGCCCAAGGGCCAGCTGACGCTGGAACTGGGTCATACGCCCTCCCATGATGCGGCCGATTTCCTGGTGGGCGAGGGCAATGAACTGGCGCATGGGCGCATCATGGCCTTTCCGCACTGGCCCGACCCGGTGACCCTGCTGGTCGGCCCGGCCAAATCGGGCAAGTCGCATCTGGCGCGCATCTTCGCCGACCGCAGCGGCGCCCGCTATGCCGGCACGGGCGACCTCGAAGCGCTGGCGACCGAAGGGGGCGTAGTGCCTGTCATCGTCGAGGATGTGGACCGGCTGGATTATGACGAGGCGGGGCTTTTCCACCTGCTCAACCAGTCGATGCGCGAACAGCGGCCGATCCTGCTGACGGCGCGGGAAGACATTGCGAATTGGCCGCTGGCGACCGATGATGTGCGTTCGCGGGCGCGGCGGGCGACCGCCTATGCGCTGGAGCTGACGGACGACATTCAATTGTCACAGATGTTCGTGAAATTGTTCGGGGATCGGCAGATCAAGGTCGATCCGAGAATCATCGCCTATCTGGTGGCGCGCATGGAGCGTTCCGCCGAGGAAGTCGTGATCCTTGCCGACCTGATGGACCGGCTGGCGCTGGCCAAGGGTACGGCCATTACGCGCAGCATCGCCGCCGATGCGCTCGACCGCCGCCGGATCGCGCATGGCGGGGCGAGCCAAGAACAGGACTGGGATACCGAAGACGATGAATGAACTGAGCGAGTTCGCCGATACCGAAGTCTCGGTCCCCGATGTCGAGGCGCTGCGCAAGAGCCCGGCGCGCTTCGTCAACCGCGAGGTGAGCTGGCTGCAATTCAACATGCGCGTGCTGGAAGAGGCGGGCAACGTCAACCACCCGCTGCTGGAGCGGCTGCGGTTCGTGTCGATCTCGGCCAACAATCTCGATGAATTCTACATGGTCCGCGTCGCCGGCCTCAAAGGGCAGATGCGGGCGGGGCTGACACGGCAGAGCGCCGACGGGCTGACGCCGGCCGAGCAGATGGAAGAGATCGCCACGCTGGCCCAGCACCTGCAACTGGAACAGCAGGACCACTGGCAGAATCTGCGCGAGGAACTGTTCACGCAGAATGTGGTGATCCACGAGGCGGACGATCTCAGCACCGATCAGGTCAATTATCTGCAGAAGCTGTTCCGCGAGGAAATCTTCCCCGTGCTGACGCCCATCGCGGTGGATCCGGCGCATCCCTTCCCGTTCATCCCCAATCTGGGGCTGGCGCTGGCTTTCGAGCTGAAGCGCCCGGACAATGACCTGCCGCTGACGGCTTTGGTGCGCATTCCCGGCAATCTCGACCGCTTCATCACCCTGCCGACCGGGCTGGTCTCGGAAGGGCGCAGCGAGGTGGTGACCATCGATACGCTGGTCAAGCTGTTCTTCCACAAGATGTTCCCCGGCCATGAAGTGGTCGGTTCGGGCGCCTTCCGCATCATCCGTGACAGCGAAATCGAAATCGACGACGAGGCTGCGGACCTGGTGGTGGAATTCGAGACGGCCCTGCGGCAGCGGCGGCGCGGGCAGGTGATCCGGTTCGAGATCGAAAGCTCGATGCCGCGCGCGCTCAAGCGGCAGATCAGCGAGCAGCTCGGGGTTACGGAAAGCGAAGTATTCGAGGTGCAGGGTTTCCTGGGCCTGGCCGATGCGCGCAAAGTCTGCGACCTGGAGCGGCCGGACCTCAAGTTCACGCCCTATCATGCGCGCTTCCCCGAGCGCATCCGCGACTATAGCGGGGACAGTTTTGCAGCCATCCGCGCCAAGGACATCCTGGTGCACCACCCGTTCGAGAGTTTCGACGTGGTGGCGCAGTTCCTGATGCAGGCGGCGCGTGATCCGGACGTGGTGGCTATCAAACAAACGCTGTATCGCACCTCGGCCGATAGCCCGATCATCAAGGCGCTGGTGCTGGCCGCGGAGGCCGGCAAGTCGGTGACGTGCCTGGTGGAGCTCAAGGCGCGGTTCGACGAGGAAGCCAATATCCGCTGGGCGCGCGACCTGGAACGGGCCGGGGCGCAGGTGGTGTTCGGCTTCATCGAGCTCAAGACCCACGCCAAGCTGAGCCAGGTGGTGCGGCGCGAAAAGGGCAAGCTGGTGAGCTATTGCCATATCGGCACCGGCAACTATCATCCGATCACCGCCAAGATCTATACCGACCTCAGCTACTTCACCATCGACCCGGCGATCACCCGCGACGTGGCGCGGGTGTTCAAT
The DNA here is from genome assembly GCF_024707105.1 of Devosia ginsengisoli. Classification (GTDB taxonomy): domain Bacteria; phylum Pseudomonadota; class Alphaproteobacteria; order Rhizobiales; family Devosiaceae; genus Devosia; species Devosia ginsengisoli_A. Next base: position 165,371 of record NZ_JANQAJ010000011.1, read on the forward strand.
TTCATCACCGGCTATGCGCGGCCGACCGAGCTCGAGACGATCGCGGTCTCGCCGGTCAACCTGCGGCAGCGCCTGCTGGACGATATTGCGCGCGAGATCGAACTGGCCAGCAAGGGCCAGCCGGCCAGCGTGCTGCTCAAGATGAATTCGCTGGTCGATCCTGAAATCATCGACGCGCTTTACGACGCCAGCCAGGCCGGGGTGAAGGTCGATCTCATCGTGCGCGGCATTTGCTGCCTGCGGCCGGGTATCCCCGGATTCTCCGACAATATCAGGGTGAAATCGGTGGTTGGTCGGTTCCTGGAACACAGCCGCATCTATTGCTTCGGCAATGGCGAGGCCATGCCGAGCCCGCGCGCCAAGGTGTATATTTCATCGGCCGACCTGATGGGCCGTAACCTCGATGGGCGCGTGGAAGTCATGGTGCCGATCCTCAACAACACCGTGCATAAACAGATTCTGGACCGGATTCTGGTTGCCTATCTGCGCGATAATCAGCAGAGCTGGGAAGTGCTGCCGGATGGCAGCTCGCATCGCGTGCGCCCGGCCGAAGGGGAAGAACTCTTCAATGCGCATGATTACTTCATGACCAATCCGTCGCTGTCCGGACGCGGCAGCGCCGGTGGCGAAGGCGAAGAGGGCCTGGCTTGAATCAATTCTGGGGCGTCGATGCCGACCCGACAGCGCAAGGCCGCATCAAGGGCGCCAAGCCTGTGGCGGTCCTCGATATCGGGTCCAACTCGGTGCGTCTAGTGGTCTATGAGCGCCATGCCCGCGCGCTGACGCCGCTCTACAATGAAAAATCGGCATGTGCGCTGGGGCGCGGCGTGGGCCGTACCGGGCGGCTAGCCGACGCCAATATGGCGCAGGCGCTCAATGCCATCAAACGCTTCGCCCTGGTGGCACGCATGATGCGCGTCGGCCGGGTGCATGTGCTGGCGACCTCGGCGGTGCGCGACGCTGCCAACCGGCAGGAATTCGTCGATGCCGTAGAGGCATTGATCGAGAGCAAGGTGCAGGTGCTGAGCGGCGAGCAGGAGGCCCATTTCGCGGCGCTCGGCGCGGTGGCCGGTATTCCCGGCTTTTCCGGCATTGTCGGCGACCTGGGGGGCGGAAGCCTCGAGCTGTCCCATATCAATGGCGGCACCGATACCAATGGCGAATCCTTCGAAATCGGCGTGATCCGCCTGCAGGACGACAGCAATGGCTCGGCGCTGCAGGCGACCGAGATCGTGCGGGCGCGTCTGCAGCAATCGGCGCTGCCCGGCGCGGCGGCGGGCGGGTCATTCGCGGCGATTGGCGGCACCTGGCGATCGCTGGCCAAGCTGCATCAGGTGGTGCGGGGCTATCCGCTGCATATGGTGCAGAACTATGTCGTGCCGGTCGAGGACATGATCGGGTTCTGCCAGGACATTACCGGCGCTTCTTCGCTCAAATCCTATCCGGGCGCCGAGAAGGTCAGTTCCTCGCGGCGCGAGCTGGTGCCATTCGGCGCGGCGGTCATGGCCGAAGTGCTCAAGGCCGGTCAGTTCGCCAATGTGGTGTTTTCGGCGCTGGGCGTACGCGAGGGCTATCTCTATGGCCTGCTCGACGGCCGCGAGCAGGAGATCGATCCGCTGATTCAGGGGGCGGAGGAGCTTTCGGTGCTGCGCTCACGCTCGCCGGCCCATGCCAGCGACCTCGTCGAGTTTACCGGGCAATTCCTCGCCGTTTCCGGCATTGCGGAGAGCGATGCCCTGCGGCGGCTGCGCATCGTGGCCTGTCTGCTGGCCGATATCGGCTGGCGTGCCCATCCGGATTATCGCGGGCCGCAAAGCGTCGACGCAGTGGCCTATGGCTCGCTGACCGGCGTGGACCATCCGGGGCGCTCGTTCATCGCCCAGGTCATGGCAGTGCGTTATGACGGGCTCAAGAGCAAGACGGCGGCGCCTCTGGTCGGGCTCGGTTCGCCGGAGCTGACTGCGCGGGCGCGGCTGGTCGGGGCCTTGTTCCGCGTGGCCTATCCAATGACGGCCGCCATGCCTGGCATCCTGCCGCGCATCCGCTTCGAGGTTGACGGCAACAAGCTGGCGCTGATCCTGCCACGCGACCTGGCGTTTCTCGATGGCGAGCATCTGCAGGGCCGGCTGGACCAGTTTGCCGGCGTGGCAGGGTTCAAGACTTCGGCGGTGCGGGTGGCTTAACCGACCGTTTGGCGCGCCCGGCCTCGTGGTTCGACGGGCTCACCATGAGGGCTTCGATCTATCCGCTCTCTCGATCGATTTACTCGGCCGGCGTTGCGTCCTTGACGGCGAATTCCAGCACGCCCTTGCGGGTGGCGACGAGGCCGATGCGGCCGTGCTTGATGTCGAGGGCCTTGTCGCCGAAGAGCTTGCGGCGCCAGCCCTTGAGGGCGGGGACATCGGCTTCGTCGTCGAGTACCAGGGCGTCGATATCGTCCGAGGTGGCCAGGATGCGCGCGGCGACGCCATGCTGTTCGGCGACCGATTTGAGCAGCACGCGGATGAGATCGCCGACGGCGCCTTTGGGCGACGGGCCGCGATAGCGCTCGGGCATGGTGGGCAGCTCGGATTTGGGCAGGGCCTCGACATCCTTCAGCAGAGCCATGATTTCGGCAGCGGCGGAGGAACGGCCGAAGCCGCGGGGCACGGCGCGGAGCTTTTCGAAGGCGTCCGGCGTGAGCGGGCGCTGCATGGCCAGTTCGAACAGCACATCGTCCTTGAGGACGCGGCTGCGTGGCTGGTCGGTGTCCTGGGCGCGCTTCTCGCGCCAGGCGGCGAGCTTTTTCAGGGCCGCCAGGTCGCGCGGGCGGTTGATCTTCATCTTGAGGCGTTCCCAGGCCTGTTCCGGCTGGACCACATAGGTGTCGATGCTGCGCAGCACGCCCAGTTCATCCTCGACCCAGTCCCAGCGCTTGGTGGCGTCGACCTGTTTGCGGAGTTCACGATAGATGTCGCGCAGATGGGTGACGTCGGCCACGGCATAGAGGCGCTGCTTTTCGCTCAGGGGGCGGGCCGACCAGTCGGTGAAGCGAGAGGATTTGTCGAGTTCGACATTGGTGATGGAGCGGACGAGATTGTCGTAGGATACGCTATCGCCGAAGCCGCAGACGCTGGCGGCGATCTGGGTATCGAAGAGATTGACCGGGACCTTGCCGGTCAGCTTGACGAAGATTTCGATATCCTGCCTGGCGGCGTGGAAGACCTTGGTGATGTTGGGATTGGCCAAAAGCTCGAAGAAGCTCGACAGGTCGAGATCGGGCGCCAGCGGATCGATCAGCACCGCCTCGTCATCGGTCGCGGCCTGGATAAGGCAGAGTTTCGGCCAATAGGTCGTTTCGCGCAGGAACTCGGTATCAACCGTCACAAAATCAAACTTGCCAGCGCGCTCGCAGAAAGCGGCGAGCACATCTGTGGAAACTATGAGGTCCATACCGGCGTCCGTCTCAAATTCGTCAATATTGTTCCTAGCAGGTGCGGCAGGTCCACTCCATACCGGATTTGTTGAGTATTGCGGCAGGGTTAGCGCGCGGGCGGCTGCCCTGCATGTTCGAGGCCGCGTTCACCTTGACAAGCGGGGGCTCCCATGCGCTTTTCCCGCCCAAGATTCAGGCCTTTTCCCAGAGTTTCGACATGACCTCACATCGCTACCGCTCGCATACTTGCGGGGCCCTCACCGCCAAGGAAGCCGGCCAGACCGTGCGCCTGAGCGGCTGGGTGCATCGCATCCGCGACCATGGGGGCCTCTTGTTTATCGACCTGCGCGACCATTACGGGGTGACGCAGGCCGTCATCGACCCTGATTCTCCCGCTTTCGCTGCCGCCGAAAAGGTGCGCTCGGAATGGGTGATCCGCATCGATGGCGAAGTGAAGCTGCGTGATGCCGCGGCAGTGAACCCGAACCTGCCGACGGGCACGATTGAAGTGTTCATCCGCGAGATCGAAGTGCTGTCGGCGGCCAAGGAATTGCCGCTGCCGGTGTTCGGCGATGCGGAATATCCCGAAGACATCCGTCTGCGTTACCGCTTCCTCGACCTGCGGCGCGAAAAGCTGCATGCCAACCTTGTCAAGCGCACCAAGGTGATCGCAGCAATGCGGGCTGGCATGGCCGAGCAGGGCTTTGCCGAATATTCGACGCCGATCCTGACGGCATCGTCGCCGGAAGGGGCGCGCGACTTTCTGGTGCCTTCCCGTATTCATCCCGGCAAGTTCTTTGCGTTGCCGCAGGCGCCTCAGCAGTACAAGCAGTTGCTGATGGTGGCGGGGTTCGACCGCTATTTCCAGATCGCGCCATGCTTCCGCGACGAGGATCCGCGCGCCGACCGGCTGCCGGGCGAGTTCTACCAGCTCGACCTGGAGATGAGCTTCGTCACCCAGGAAGACGTGTGGGACACGATGACGCCTGTCATCACCGACATTTTCGAGCAGTTTGCCGAGGGCAAGCGCGTGACCAAGGACTGGCCGCGCATTCCCTATGATACGGCGATCCGCAAATATGGTTCGGACAAGCCGGACCTGCGCAACCCGATCGAAATGCAGGCCGTGACCGAGCATTTCGCAGGTTCGGGCTTCAAGGTGTTTGCCGGCCAGATCGAAGTCGATCCCAAGGTGGAAGTCTGGGCGATTCCGGCCAAGAACAAGGCCGGGGCCGAACCAATCGGCCGGGCGTTCTGCGACCGCATGAATGCCTGGGCGCAGGGCGAGGGCCAGCCGGGGCTGGGCTATATCTTCTTCAAGGACGGGCAGGGCTCTGGCCCCATTGCCAAGAATATCGGCGAGGAACGCACGGCCGCGCTCAAGGCGCAGTTGGGGCTGGAGGACGGCGACGCCGTATTCTTCGTCTGCGGGCGGCCGGAGAAGTTCTATCGCTTTGCCGGCGATGCCCGCACCAAGGCGGGTACGGATCTGGGTGTGGTCGATACCGAGCAGTTTGCGCTGTGCTGGATCGTCGACTTCCCGTTCTATGAATGGAGCGAGGAAGAAAAGCGCCTGGATTTCGCGCATAACCCCTTCTCGATGCCGCAGGGCGGGATCGAGGCGCTCAACAGTCAGGACCCGCTGACCATCAAGGCGTATCAGTATGACGCCGTGTGCAATGGCTACGAAATCGCCTCCGGGTCGATCCGTAACCAGTTGCCCGAGACCATGGTCAAGGCGTTCGAGCTGACCGGCAAGAGCCGCGACGAGGTCGAGGAACAGTTCGGCGGTCTCTACCGCGCCTTCCAGTATGGCGCTCCGCCGCATGGCGGCGCGGCCTTCGGCGTGGACCGCATCGTCATGCTGCTGTGCGGCGTGCAGAATTTGCGCGAAATCACGGCTTTCCCGATGAACCAGCAGGCCGAAGACCTGCTGATGGGCGCGCCGAGCCAGGCTTCGGCCAAGCAGTTGCGCGAGCTGAGCATCAGGCTCAACGTGCAGTAGGGTGATAGCTCCACTCGCTCGACCTCGTGGTTCGACAGGCTCACCATGAGGTCTTTGAAAGCTCCATAGGCGGTCCCATCAGGGGCCGCCTATTTCTTTGGCTGCAGGTAGGCGCCGAGATTGTCGATGATCGGGCCTTGCTCCTCGTCGCGCCATTGCATCCGGACCTGCCGGCGCTGGCCGTTTATCATGGCAAAGAGCGAGAGGCCGTCGTCATAGGGCAGGAAGCTGGAGCCGATGAAGGTCCAGTTTTCACCCACCGGATGCTCGGTGCCGTCGAAATCGCGGAAAGCCTGAACCACCACATAGTCGTGTTCGGGCGAGAGATGGGCGAAGGGTGTCGTCGGCCAAGCCTGGTTCATCGCGCGCTCCCATGGTTTGCGATCGGTTAATCAGCGTTAATGATCCGTTAAAGGCTGGTTGGTACCGATTGGCAGTCGACTGGTGTTTTCGGATTCAGAATCTTGAAGTCCAGATACTCTCATATCCTGACGCTGATCGGAGCGCTGCTGGCGTTCGTTCCCATCGTGGCGGTGGATTACCTGCTGGACAGCTATGTCCGCGTACGAGAGAAAGCCCAAACAAAGCAGTACGTTAGTGGCGTTACTTCACAAATTGAAATTGGTGTGAACGACACTATTGCCGCGCTGCGGCGCATTCTGGCGGAGAGCCCTTCGCTGTGTACGCCGACCTTCGTGGCCAATGTGCAGCGCGAAATCGAATCCAGTCTCAATTTGAAGCAGGTGCTGGTCGAGAATTTGGACGGCGTGCAGTATTGCGACGCCTTCGGCCGCAATGTCGCCTATTCGCCATTGTCGGAAAGCCTGCCGGTGCCGGGACGGACAGAGTCCATTACGCTGGTGCAGCTTGGAGGGCTGGATATGCCGGCGCTCAAGATCACCCAGACCTTTGGCCAGACGCGGCGGGTATCGGCCTTCGTGCCGCTGATGGGGCAGACCTCGGACGGGCTGGCGCAGGGACTGGCCAGCGCCGCGATGATGCGGGTGCTGCTGACCAACGGCACGCCGGTGCTGACCGTGGGCGATTCCAGCGCCTTTGATCGCAGGTCTTCGAGCGCCGAATTCATCTATGCGCAGGGCTTTGCCGGCGAATTGCCGCTCAAGGTGGAATATGCCGTGCCCTTCGTGATGGCGCGGGCGAGCTATGCCGATCTCGACATGGTGTTCACGGTGATTGCCTGCATGATGAGCGCCGTAGTGCTGCTGCTGTCGCTGGGCTATGTGCGGCGCTCGCGCGTGCCGGCTTTCGACCTGGAGCGGGCCATCGCACGCGGCGAGATCAAGCCCTATTACCAACCGGTCATCAATCTGCGCACCGGCGAGCTGATGGGCTGCGAAGTACTGTGTCGCTGGGAGAAGAAGAACGGGCAGGTGGTGCCGCCGGGCGCGTTTATCGACTATGCCGAGGTGACGGGGCTGGCCATTCCTATGACGCTGTCGCTGATGCAGCAGGTCAAGTTCGACCTGAGCGACCTGAGCCAGATGATGCCGGAGCTGAAAATCTCCATCAACCTGTTCGAGGGCCATTTCCGCGACGACAGCATTGTCGAGGATGTGCAGGCCATTTTCGGCAATTCGCCGATCGACTTCCGGCAACTGGTGTTCGAAATCACCGAGCGGCATCCGCTGGGCAATTCGGCGGTGGCCAACAGTGTCATTGCGGGCCTGCATGCCTTGGGTTCGCGCCTGGCAATGGACGATGCCGGCACGGGCCATTCGAACCTGGCCTATCTGGGCACGCTCGGCGTCGATGTGATCAAGATCGACCGCATCTTCGTCGACATGGTCAAGCCCGGCACGACGCAGGTTCCGGTGCTCGATGGGTTGATCGCCCTGGCCAAGGATCTCGACTGCGAAATTGTGGCCGAAGGGGTCGAGACCGAGGAGCAGGCGCTCTATCTGCGGGCGCGGGGCGTGGTGCAGGCGCAGGGCTATATCTTTGCCCCGGCACTCAAGATCGGCGCCTTCCGCGAGCTGGCGACGGCCCTCCATGCCACGGCGACGCCGCGCAGCCGCATCGAGAGTATCGTTGCCAGTGCGGCCTGACGCAAATTTTGGCTTTCGTTGCGGCCCTGCGCGGACTTAGTCCCTTTTCATCGCCGACGATTGGTGGCACCAAGCAGTCCCATACTATGCCCGCCATCACGCAAGGCGGGCGAGGAGGACTACGCGTGACGACCGACCCCAACGACCAGCGGAACGCCCTGCGCGAAGCCGCGCTCCACTTCCACGAATTTCCCAAGCCCGGCAAACTCGAAATCCAGCCGACCAAGCCGCTGGGCAACCAGCGCGACCTGGCGCTGGCCTATTCGCCCGGTGTCGCGGCGCCCTGCGAGGAAATTGCCGCGCAGCCCGAGACGGTGGCGAAATATACCTCGCGGCAGAACCTCGTGGCCGTCATTTCCAACGGCACGGCCGTGCTGGGCCTGGGCAATATCGGGGCGCTGGCCAGCAAGCCTGTCATGGAAGGCAAGGCGGTCCTGTTCAAGAAATTCGCCGGGATCGATGTGTTCGATCTCGAGATCGACGAGCTCGATCCGCAGAAGTTCATCGATGCAGTGGCGCCGCTATGGCCGACCTTTGGCGGCATCAACCTGGAAGATATCCGCGCGCCGGACTGTTTCGAGATCGAGGAGGCGCTGCGCGAGCGCATGCCGATCCCGGTGTTCCACGACGACCAGCATGGCACGGCCATCATCGTCGGCGCGGCGGTGCTCAACGGGCTGGAGCTGAAGGGCAAGAAAATCGAGGACGTCAAGATCTGCGCTTCGGGGGCAGGGGCGGCGGCCATTGCCTGCCTCAACGTGCTGGTGGCGCTGGGCGCGAAATACGAGAATATCTGGGTCGCCGACAAGGATGGCCTGGTCACCCACAAGCGCAACGACGTCAATGACAAGTGGCGCGGGCAGTTCCGCCGCACCAGCGAAGCGACGACACTGGCCGAGGTGATCGAGGGTGCCGACGTGTTCCTCGGGCTTTCGGCGGCGGGTGCGCTCAGGCCGGACATGCTGGTGAAGATGGCGCCCAAGCCGCTGATCCTGGCGTTGGCCAATCCAAACCCCGAAATCACCCCGGAACTGGCCAAGGAGACCAGGGCAGACGCCATGGTCTGCACCGGGCGCTCGGACTATCCCAACCAGGTCAACAATGTCCTGTGCTTCCCGTTCATCTTCCGCGGGGCGCTCGATGTCGGTGCGACCGTTATCAACGAGGAAATGAAGCTCGCGGCAGTGCGGGCTATTGCCAAGCTGGCGCATGAGCCGGCGCTGGAAGTGTCGTCGTCGGGCGCGCCGGCCGTGTTCGGGCCGGACCACATCATTCCCAATCCGTTCGACCAGCGGCTGATGCTGCGCATTGCGCCGGCCGTGGCGCGGGCGGCCATGGATTCGGGCGTTGCCAAGAACCCGATCACCGACTGGGACGCCTATATGGACAGTCTCAACCGCTTCGTGTTCCGCTCGGGGCTGGTGATGAAGCCGATCTTCGACCGGGCGCAGGGACTGCAGAAGCGCATTGCCTTTGCCGATGGCGAGGATGAGCGCGTGCTACGGGCCACGCAGGTGCTGCTCGAAGAGAGCGTTGCGCGCCCCATCCTGATCGGCCGGCCGGCCGTCATCGAATCGCGCATCGAGCGTTTCGGGCTCAATTTGCGGCCGGGCGTGGATTTCGAGGTCATCAACCCCGAGGACGATCCGCGCTATCGCGACTATGTGAGCCTGTTCCATTCACTGGTCGGCCGTGACGGCGTAACGCCGGATACGGCACGGCAGGTGGTGCGCACCAATACGACCGTCATCGGCGCCCTGGCGGTGAAGCGGGGCGAGGCCGATGCGCTGATCTGCGGGTTGCAGGGGCGTTTCATCAAGCATGTCCGCGACATCCGCTCGATCATCGGCTTGCAGGACGGGGTGGCCGATGTTTCGGCCCTCTCCATGCTGATCATGCCGCGCGGCGCGTTCTTCCTGGCCGATACCTATATGAACCAGGACCCGACGGCGGACGAGATCGTCGGTATTGCGCTGCAGGCGCGCAACCACCTCAAACGCTTCAATATCGAAGCCAAGGTGGCGCTACTGAGCTATTCCAATTTCGGCTCACGCGAAGGGGACAGCGCGTTCAAGATGCGCGCCGCCTATGACAAGCTCAAACTCGTGGCGCCGGACCTGATCGTGGAAGGGGAAATGCAGGGCGACCTGGCGCTGAACCAGGGGCTGCGCGAACGCTATATTCCCGACAGCCTGCTGGGCGGGGAAGCGAACCTGCTGATCTTCCCCAATCTCGACGCGGCGAACCTCTCCATGACGCTGCTCAAGGAGATGAACAATGCGCTGTCGGTCGGCCCGATCCTGATGGGACCGAAATCGCCGGCGCATATCCTGGCGCCATCGACCACCAGCCGCGGTATCGTCAACATGGCGGCCATCGCGGCGACCGAAGCCATCGGAGCGGAAGGATGATCCGCCATACCGTGGTGTTTTCGCTGAGGCATGCAGCAGGCTCGGTGGAGGAGGGGGCGTTCCTGCGCGATGCCCTCGTGCTGGCCGCCATTCCGGGTGTCGAGAAGTTCGAACAGTTGCGGCAGGTCAGTCCCAAGAACGACTATGCGTTCGGCTTCTCCATGGAATTTGCCGACCAGGCGGCCTATGCGGGATATAACGACCATCCGGACCATGTGGCTTTCGTAAGGGACCGCTGGGTGCCGGAGGTGGAGCGGTTTCTGGAGATCGATTACGTGCCGGTGTGACGGCATGGCCGGATATGGCAACCCCCCGTTAAACCCTTGTCAGGCATAATGACCGGGTTCAATTCCGGTTAGCCCATGCCCACCCGTCTCAAACATCCTGCACTCTGGCGCCCGTTGGCACTGACCGTGGCGTTGCTCGGATTTCAGGGCTATCTCGGTTTTTCGGCCATTGGCGGGCAGTTCGGCATCGACAACCGGGCGCAAATCCTGCTCGATATCGACCAGCTCAAGGCGAAATCGGCGGCCTTGCAGGCCGAGATCGATGCTTACAGGCACCGGGCAACGCTGATGGATACGCGCCGGCTCGACCCCGATATCATCACTGAGCGGGCCCGTACCCTGCTGAATATGGCCAATGCAGACGATATTCTCGTCATGGTCGATCCGGTTTCGGGTGAACCACTTTCCGGTAAATTCGAAGAATTAGCCACAGATGAGTTAATGCGACTTATCGAAGCGGATTCAACGCTTTAGCTGCAATCCGCGGCCATTGCTGAGCATTGCTTTCTGCGCATTGCTTGCACTATGATGCGCAAGTGTGGCCAGATCGGGCCAGGCGGCAAATCCATTTCGATGCGGAGCGTTCCCTCATGGCGCGTAAGCCTGTGGCCAGCAAGGCCAAGACGCAATCCAACGTACCTGAATTCACTGGGGAACAGGACCTCGAAGCCTATCGCGAAATGCTGCTGATCCGGCGTTTCGAGGAAAAGGCCGGCCAGATGTATGGCATGGGGCTGATCGGCGGTTTCTGCCACCTCTATATTGGCCAGGAAGCGGTGGTGACCGGCGTCACCATGGCTTCGGAAAAGGGCAAGGACGCCCAGATCACCGGCTATCGCGACCACGGGCACATGCTGGTCATGGGGCTCGACCCCAAGGGCGTGATGGCCGAACTGACCGGGCGCCAGGGCGGCCTTTCCAAAGGCAAGGGCGGCTCGATGCACATGTTCAGCAACGAGCACAAATTCTATGGCGGCAACGGCATTGTCGGGGCGCAGGTTTCGCTGGGGGCAGGGCTGGCCTTTGCCGCGAAATATCGGGGTGACGGGTCGGTGAGCATCGCCTATTTCGGCGACGGCGCGGCCAATCAGGGCCAGGTCTATGAGAGCTTCAACATGGCCAAGCTGTGGAAGCTGCCTGTCGTCTTCATCATCGAGAATAACAAATACGCCATGGGCACCTCGATCGAGCGGGCCGCGGCGACCACCGATTTCTCCCAGCGCGGTCTCAGCTTCGATATTCCGGGCGAGCAGGTCGACGGCATGGATGTGCGCATGGTCTATGACGCGGCCCGTCGCGCCATCGAGCATGCCCGTTCGGGCAAGGGCCCGTTCATCCTCGAAATGCTGACCTATCGCTATCGGGGCCACTCGATGTCCGACCCGGCGAAATATCGCACCAAGGATGAAGTGACCAAGTACCGGCAGGAACGCGACCCGATCGAGCAGGTCAAGGCGCGGCTGATCGAGGGTGGTTTCCAGACCGAGGACGAACTCAAGAAGATCGAGAACGATATTCGCGCCATCGTCACCGAAGCGGCCGATTTCGCCACCAACGATCCGGAGCCGGATGCGTCCGAACTCTGGACCGACATCACTATCAGCGCCTGAGGCGAGCCATGAGCGCTCTGCTCGGCGTCATCGTGCTTTTTGCAGTGCTCACGCTGGTCGTGGCGGTCATCCAGGCTGTCGCCATCGTGCGGGCGGCGCCGGCCAGCGAGAAGCTGGCAGGGTTCATGCCGCTGGGCTGGTGGAAATTTTCCCAACTCGAAGCAAAGGCGGGACCGGCGGCGGCGCAGCCTCTGATTATCTACAAGCGGGCGGTGATCGCTTTCATCGTCTTCCTGCTGCTCGGCCTGATCCTGAGCGGCTGGGTTAACAGCCAGACGCCGGCCGTGGCCACTGCATCGGCCGAACCGCGGCTGATCAACGATCCGCGCGTCATACCCGCGCAATTCGCCCGTAATACCGATACAAGCCGTGTGGCCACCATGCCCGGCGCCCTTATCCTGGAGAGCTGATATGCCCCAAATCCTGATGCCCGCGCTGTCGCCCACCATGGAAGAGGGCAAGCTGTCCAAGTGGCTGGTGAAAGTCGGCGACACCGTCAAATCCGGCGATGTGCTGGCCGAAATCGAAACCGACAAGGCGACGATGGAAGTCGAGTCGGTGGATGAGGGCGTGGTCAAGGAATTGCTGGTCGAGGAAGGCACGGAAGGCGTGAAGGTCAATACGCCCATCGCGCTGGTGCTGGCTGAGGGTGAAACCGCCGAGGCCGCACCGGCCGCCAAGACGGTGCCGGAACCGGCCGAAGCGCCCGTCGTCCCGGCTGAAAAGGCCGCGGAAGCCGCGCCGTCCGCTGCTGCCGTACCGGCCGCACCGAAATTCGAGGCCCAAAGCGACCCGGACCTGCCGGAAGGCGTCGAAATGGTCGAAATGACCGTGCGTCAGGCGCTGAACGAGGCCATGGCCGAGGAGTTGCGCCGCGACAAGGATGTGTTCGTGATGGGCGAGGAGGTGGCCGAGTATCAGGGCGCCTACAAGATTACCCAGAACCTGCTGCAGGAATTCGGTCCCGAGCGCATCATCGACACGCCGATCACCGAGCATGGTTTTGCCGGGCTGGCTGTTGGCGCTGCTTTTGCGGGGCTCAAGCCGATCGTGGAATTCATGACCTGGAACTTCGCCATGCAGGCCATCGACCAGATCATCAACTCGGCGGCCAAGCAGCTCTATATGTCAGGCGGGCAGGTGAAGGCGCCGATGGTGTTCCGTGGCCCCAATGGTCCCGCCGCGCGGGTGGGCGCCCAGCACAGCCAGGATTATTCGGCCTGGTACAGCCATGTGCCAGGCCTGACGGTGATTGCGCCCTATAGCGCCGCCGACGCCAAGGGGCTGCTGAAGGCGGCCATCCGTTCGCCTAACCCGGTGGTCTTCCTCGAAAACGAAATTCTCTATGGCTCGACAGGACTGGTGCCCAAGGTCGATGACTTCCTGCTGCCGATCGGCAAGGCGCGTATTGCCCGCAAGGGTGCCGACGTGACCGTGGTCTCGTTCTCGATGGGGATGCGTTATGCGACGCAGGCTACCGAGAAGCTGGTGGCGGCCGGGGTCGATGTGGAGCTGATCGACCTGCGCACTTTGCGGCCGCTGGACAGCGATACCGTCGTCGAATCGGTCAAGAAGACCGGGCGGCTGGTGACGGTGGAAGAGGGCTGGCCGCAGGGCGGCATCGGCTCTGAACTGTCGGCGCGGGTGATGGAGCAGGCGTTCGACTATCTCGATGCCCCTGTCATGCGCGTTACCGGCAAGGACGTGCCGATGCCCTACGCCGCCAACCTCGAAAAGCTGGCGCTGCCGAACGTCGATGAAGTGATCGCGGCGGTCAATGCCGTGACGTATCGGAGCTGAGGCAATGGTGATCGTTGACGAGGCTTTCAACTTTCGATTTGAGCATGTGGGGCTGGACAAGACGGTAGTGGTAATTGTGCCGCCTTCGTATGTTGAGGACGTCTTGGGCTGCACCGGCAGCCAAGAAGAGCAGCGCGTTTGCGTCGAGAATAGTACGGATCAATTAGTCGCTGCAGCCTTGAGCAAATCTGAGGCTTGGGTTCAAGACAACGGGCGGTTCTATTGCCGCTTGCATAGCTAAGCGGAGAGAAGCGGATGCCAATCGATATCACCATGCCGGCGCTCTCTCCGACGATGGAAGAGGGCAAGCTTGCCAAGTGGCACGTCAAGGAAGGCGACAGCGTCTCCTCGGGTGACGTGATTGCCGAGATCGAAACCGACAAGGCCACGATGGAAGTCGAGGCCGTGGACGAGGGCAAGATCGGCAAGATCATGGTCGCCGAGGGCACCGAGGGCGTGAAGGTCAACGCGGTGATCGCCGTGCTGCTGCAGGAAGGCGAAAGCGCCGACGCGGTGGCGGCGCCCAAGGCGGCACCTGCCTCTGAAGCGCCGAAGGCGGAAGCACCCAAAGCTGAAGCGAAGGCCGAGGAAGCCAAGCCTGCCGCTGCTCCGGCGCCGGCTGCGCAACCCGCTGCTGCCCCCGCTCCGACCAAGTCCGAAGGCGGCAAGGTGTTTGCCTCGCCGCTGGCGCGGCGGCTGGCCAAGGAAGCCGGGATCGACGTGTCGACTATATCAGGCTCCGGCCCCAAAGGGCGTGTGGTGAAGTCGGATGTGGAAGCGGCCAAAACGGGCAAGGTACCGCTCAAGGCGGCTGCGTCGGCTCCTGCTTCGGCAAGCGGCGGTGCGGCGATGGCTGGGGGCATGACCAAGGCGCAGGTCTTGGCGCTTTACCCTGAAGGCAGCTACGAGCTGGTGCCGAATGATGGCATGCGCAAGGTTGTCGCGGCGCGGCTGACCGAGAGCAAGCAGACGGTACCGCATTTCTACCTGACGCTGGATTGCAAGATCGATGCGCTGCTGGCGGCGCGCGAGCAGATCAATGCCGCCGCGCCCAAGAGCAAGGATGGCAAGCCGGAATACAAGCTGTCGGTCAATGACTTTGTGATGAAGGCGTGGGCTGTAGCGCTACAGCGCGTGCCAGCCGCGAATGCGACCTGGGCAGTGGATTCGATCCTCTACCATAAGCGCTCGGATGTGGCGGTTGCTGTTGCGGTGCCGGGCGGATTGTTTACGCCCGTGGTCAAGAGCTGCGATACCAAGACGTTGCGGGAAATCTCCGAAGAGGTGAAGGACCTGGCGACGCGCGCGCGCGGCAAGAAGCTGGCGCCGCATGAATATCAGGGCGGGGCCTCGTCGGTGTCCAATCTGGGCATGTTCGGCATCAAGGAATTCGGCGCCGTCATCAACCCGCCGCACGGCACGATCCTGGCCGTGGGCGTGGGCGAGGAACGCGTCTATGCCGACAAGGGCGAGATCAAGATCGGCCAGTTCATGACCTGCACGCTGTCCTGCGATCACCGCGCCGTCGATGGCGCGCTGGGGGCGGAAGTGCTCGGCGTGTTCAAGGGGCTGATCGAAAATCCGGTCATGATGCTGGCCTAGGAGGCATCGCGCCATGAAAACCATCCTGGCCTATGGCGACAGCCTCACCTTCGGGTCCAATCCGCAGCCCGGCGGGCCGCGGCACGCCTATGAGGATCGCTGGCCGAGCGTGCTCGAGCAGGGGCTGGGCGGCAAGGGGCGGGTGATTGCCGAGGGGCTGGGGGACGGACCACGGCCTTCGACGACTGGACCGCCGATGCCGACCGCAATGGTGCGCGTATCCTGCCGACGCTGCTGGCCAGCCACGCACCGCTCGACCTGGTCATCATCATGCTGGGTACCAATGACCTGAAGCCCGCAGTCAACGGCAATGCGCTGACGGCGTCCTATGGCATGCGCCGGCTGGTGCAGATCACGCGTGGGCATTTTGCGATGCTCGAAGAGCCGGTGCCGGAAATCCTGCTGGTGGCGCCGCCGCTGGTCTGCGCCACCGACAATGGCGACATGATGGGCCATTTCGGTGGGCTCGAGCATGCCCTGACGCAGGCGGGCGAGTTGGCGCAGCACTATGCGCGCCGGGCGCAGGAATGGAATACCGGCTTCTTCGATGCTTCCACGGTCGCGCAACCCGACCCGCGCGACGGCATCCATCTCGACGCGGCCAATACACGCGCGATCGGCGAGGGGCTCGTGCCGGTCGTCAAATCCATGCTCGGCCTCTAGGCCGGGACAACAGACTTACTGGAGGCCCAAAATGGCTGACCAATACGACCTTCTCGTCATCGGCGCCGGCCCCGGCGGCTATGTTGCCGCCATCCGGGGCGCGCAGCTCGGCATGAAGGTGGGCATTATCGAGCGCGAACATATGGCGGGCATCTGCTCCAACTGGGGTTGTATTCCGACCAAGGCGCTGCTGCGCTCGGCCGAAATCTACGGCCATATGACCCATGCCAAGGACTATGGCCTGACCGCCGAAAAGTTCGGCGTGGATATCGACGGCGTGGTGAAGCGCTCGCGCGCCATTGCGGCGCAGATGAACAATGGCGTCCAGTTCCTCATGAAGAAGAACAAGGTCGACACCATCTGGGGCGAGGCGGTCATATCAAAGCCGGGTGAGGTCAAGGTTGCTCCGACCAAGAAGGCCATCCAGCAGCCGCAGGTGCCGCCGCCCAAGAATGCGCTGGGCGAGGGGACCTACAAGGCCAAGCACATCATCATCGCCACTGGGGCGCGGCCGCGCGTGCTGCCGGGTATCGAGCCGGATGGCGACAAGATCTGGACCTATTTCGAGGCGATGAAGCCGACTGCCATGCCCAAGAGCCTGGTGGTGATGGGATCGGGCGCCATTGGCGTCGAATTTGCCTCGTTCTATCGCTCGATGGGCGCCGAAGTGACGATCATCGAGCTGCTGCCGCAGATCATGCCGGTGGAGGATGCCGAGATTGCCGCACTGGCGCGCAAGCGGCTGGAAAAAGCGCGGCATCAAGATTCTGACCGATGCCAAGGTGGCCAAGGTCGAAAAGGGTAAGGACGGGGTTACGGCTCACGTCGAGCTCAAGGATGGCAGCAAGCAGCAGATTTCCGGCGAGAAGCTGATCTCGGCCGTGGGCGTGCAGTGCAATATCGAAAATCTCGGGCTGGAAACGCTCGGCGTGAAGACCGAGCGCGGGGCCATTGTCATCGATGGCTATGGCAAGACCAATGTGGACGGCATCTGGGCCATTGGCGACGTGGCCGGGCCGCCCATGCTGGCGCACAAGGCCGAGCATGAGGCAGTCATCACCGTCGAGAAGATTGCCGGCATGAAGGTGCACGGGCTGGACAAGACCAAGGTGCCGGGCTGCACCTATTGCGAGCCGCAAGTGGCGAGCGTGGGGCTGACCGAGGCCAAGGCCAAGGAAGCGGGGCGCGAAATCAAGGTCGGGCGGTTCCCGTTCGTGGGCAATGGCAAGGCGATTGCCCTGGGCGAGCCCGATGGGCTGGTGAAGACCATTTTCGATGCCAAGACCGGCGAATTGCTGGGCGCGCATATGGTGGGCGCCGAGGTGACCGAGCTGATCCAGGGTTTCGTGATCGCCATGAATCTCGAGACCACCGAGGAAGAACTGATCCACACCATTTTCCCGCATCCGACGCTGAGCGAGACGATGAAGGAAAGCGTGCTGGACGCTTATGGGCGGGCGCTGAATATCTGAGGCTGGTGCTTCGACCTCGTCCTTCGACAGGCTCAGGATGAGGTCTACTGAAATTCCGAGTAGCCCTCATGGTGAGCTTGTCGAACCACGAGGGCGTGCCACGGAAGTAAAGGAGTTATCCACATGGTCAAGGCGATCCAGATCGGCCTGGGACATTGGGGATTCAGTTGGACGAAGGAAGTTATCCCCAAAGTTCCCAGCATTCACATGGTGGGCTATGTGGACAGCAATCCCGAGGCCATCAAACGGGTGCAGGATGAACTCGGCATCGAGGAGAAGCGGTGCTTCCTGAGCCTCGATGAGGCGGCGCAGGGCGTGGAAGCCGACCTCGCGATCTGCACGCTGCGCACCGAGGCGCATTATCCGGTGGTCAAGCGCTGCCTCGAGCTGGGTTTCAACGTGATCGTGGAAAAGCCGTTTGCCACAACCATCGCGCAGGGCAAGGAACTGGTGGACCTGGCCAAGGCCAATGGCCGCGTGCTGATGGTCAGCCAGAATTACCGCTTCCAACCGGCGCCGATTGCGGCGGCTGAGTTGATCGGGGCACAGAAATTCGGGCCGGTAAACCTGGTGTCCATCGACTTCCGCCGGCATGCGCCGAGCCAGGGCTACCGGTATTGGGATATGCCCGATCCGCTGCTGGCCGATATGTCGATCCACCATTTCGACCTGATGCGCATGGTGTTGAACGACAATCCCAAGCGGGTGTCGTGCCGCACCTGGAATCCGGCAGCCAGCCCGTTCGGGCATCATCCGATCGGGGTGGCGACGCTGGAATTCGAGAAGGGCACGATCGTGTCCTATCGCGGCAGTTGGATGAGTTCCGGCCCGGTGACGCCGTGGTCGGGCGAATGGACGATGGATTGTTCGGAAGGCGAGATCATCTGGAGTTCGCGCGACCATTTCATGGGCAAGGCGGGGCCGGACAAGCTCAGCCTGCGCGAGCGCGACGGGGAGGCGGTGGCCTTTCCGCTCGACAGTATCGAATTCGCCGACCGGACGGGGACACTGGCCGCTATCGCCAAGGTGATCGAGACCGGTGCGATTCCTGCCCGTTTCAGCTCGGGTGAGGATAACCTGCATTCCCTGGCGCTGGTGCAGGCGACGATTCTGTCGGCTTCGCGCGGCGGCGACTGGGTTGAGATTGCGGAGGTGCTGCAATGAGTGTCGGAACGACTGAACTGCTGATCTTTCTCGGCATTGGGCTGGTGGCCGGATGGTTGGCCGGGCTGGTGCTGGGTGGCGGTGGATTGCTGCGCAACCTGATTGTCGGCGTCATCGGCGCCTTTGTGGGCGGCTGGCTGCTGTCGGCGGCCAATATTTCGCTGCCCATCGGCAATGCGCTGGTGAGCCAGATTATCACGGCGACTATCGGAGCGATTGTCGTCATTGCGGTGGCGCGGGTGATCGCGCGCTGAAGCAGGGGCTTGAAGGGCGCTCGACGAGACGCAATATCCCGTCGAGAGTTTGCGAGGGCACAAGAATGGCATTACCGGAACGGCAAAGTACGGGTGGAGGCTTCACCATGGGTGGCAACAATAATCGCGCGATCCTGGTGTTTCTCGGAATCGGCATCGTGGCGGGTTTCCTCGCCAGCCTTATCGTCGGAGGCGGCGGGCTGATCACTTACCTCATCAGCGGTGTGATCGGTTCGTTCGTGGGAGGGTATCTGTTCACGGCGCTGCGGATCGACCTGGGTATCCGCAACGATCTGGTGCGCCAGATCGTGACTTCGACGGTCGGCGCCATCATCGTCGTGATCATTGCACGACTGATTGCATAAGGACTCCACTTCCGTGGTCACTCTGATCGACAATTCCGCGCTCAAGCCGCGTCACCCTGAAAAGGCCAACCGGCCGGACAGCGTGGTTTTGCGCAAGCCGGACTGGATTCGCGTCAAGGCGCCGGGCTCCCCGGTCTACAAGGAAACCCAGCAGATCGTGCGCGAGAACAATCTCGTCACCGTCTGCGAGGAAGCCGGTTGCCCCAATATCGGGGAATGCTGGTCCAAGAAGCATGCGACCATGATGATCATGGGCGAGATCTGCACCCGCGCCTGCGCCTTCTGCAATGTGCGCACCGGCCTGCCGGGGCCGCTCGACGTCAACGAGCCGGAGAATGTCGCCAAGGCTGTCGAGAAGCTCGGGCTCGAGCATGTCGTCATCACCTCGGTGGATCGCGACGACCTGGCCGATGGCGGGGCGCAGCATTTTGCCGACGTGATCCTGGCGATCCGTGCGCGCAATCCCCGGACGACCATCGAAATCCTGACGCCGGACTTCTTGCGCAAGGAAGGTGCGCTGGAAATCGTGGTGGCGGCCAAGCCTGACGTATTCAACCACAATCTCGAAACGGTGCCGTCGAAATATCTGAAGGTGCGCCCGGGCGCCCGCTATTTCCACTCGATCCGGCTGCTGCAGAAGGTCAAGGAACTTGATCCGACCATGTTCACCAAGTCGGGGATCATGGTGGGGCTGGGCGAGGAGCGCAACGAAGTGCTGCAGCTCATGGACGACCTGCGCTCGGCCGATGTCGATTTCCTGACCATCGGGCAATATCTGCAGCCGACCAAGAAGCATTATCCCTTGCAGCGGTTCGTCACGCCGGACGAGTTCAAGTCCTATGCCACGGTGGCGACGGCCAAGGGATTTGCGCTGGTATCGTCCAGCCCGCTGACCCGCTCGTCGCACCATGCCGGCGAGGATTTCGCGCGGCTCAAGGCGGCGCGGATGGCGAAGCTGGGGCATTGATGAAGCGTTTCTTCGAGCGGCATGTGCCGCATCTGCCGCAGCGCATGTTCGAGATCGTGGCCGATCTCGGGGACTATCCGCGCTTCATTCCCAACTGCAAGGCGATGGATGTTCGCAAGGATCCGGCGGCGGGGGATGCGGATGTGCGGCTGGCGAAGATGACGCTCTATTTCGGGCCGATCACGCAGGCCTATACCAGCCGGGTGACGCTGGACCATCATGCACTGACCATCGCCGCCAAGGCCGTGGATGGGCCTTTTGCCTATCTCGACAGTGTCTGGAGCTTCGAGCCCGAGGGCATGGGGACGCGGGTGCGTTTCGAGATCGACTTCAAGATTTCCAATCCCTTCATCGCGGCAGTGGCCGAGCCGGCTTTTGCGGCCAAGCAGGATGAGATCATCCAGGCCTTTGCGGATGAGGCCGATCGGCGATACGGGGAGTAGGGCTTTACTCCTCTACCTGGAACTGGTGCTTGTGGCTTACCCCCACCCTCATTCCCTCCCCACAAGGGGGAGGGAAGCCTGGCCGGTGGACGATGTGGTATTGGACCACTGACGTCGCCCATGCGCCTCCCTCCCCTTGATGGGGAGGGATCGAGGGTGGGGTGACGGGAGCCACAGAAGGTGCGGGCGGGGGCTAGCCCTTGTCGCTGGTCAGTACGTGCAGGACCAGTTCCAGCGCGGCGTTGACGCTGGCTTTGCGGATTTCGTCGCGGCCCAGGTCACCGAAACGGTTTTCGATGACGACGGTGGCGAGTTCCGAGGAAACCGCGACATAGACCAGGCCGACCGGCTTTTTTCTCGCTGCCGCCGTCGGGGCCGGCAATGCCGGTTACCGAGACGGCATAGTCGGCGCGGGCGGTGTTGCGGGCGCCGTCGGCCATGGCGCGAGCGACCTGGTTACTGACTGCGCCATAATCGCGGATCAGCCGGGCCTGGACATGGATCATGCGGGACTTGGCGGTATTGGCATAGGTAACATAGCCGCCATAGAGCGCGGCTGAGGCGCCGGGAATGTCTGTCAGTGCGGCGGCGACCATGCCGCCGGTGCAGCTTTCGGCGGTGACGATGGTCTGGTTCTTGGCTGCCAGGATATCGATGATCTGCTTGCCCGGATTGGGCGCCGGGGTCTCGGTCTTTTTTGCCATCAATCGACCCTCGGCATTTCTACGCTCGCGCTGGCCATTGCCACCATACCTTCCTCCCGCCCGATGAAGCCGAGCTTCTCGCTTGTCGTCGCCTTGACGGCGATCCGTGTCGGCGCGATGCCCAGTGTCTCGCCGATGACCCGTTGCATCGCCGGAACATGACTGGCGATCTTCGGCGCTTCACAGACGATTGTCACGTCGAGATTGACTATGCGGCCGCCGGCCCTGGCCACGAGATCGCCGGCATGCTTGAGGAAGATGGTGGAGGCCGCGCCGTGCCACTGCATGTCGGAGGGTGGGAAGTGGACGCCGATATCGCCCTCGCCGATGGCGCCGAGAATGGCGTCGGTCAGCGCATGCAGGGCCACGTCCGCATCCGAATGGCCCTTGAGCCTGGCATGGTGGGGAATGCGGACGCCGCCCAGCCATACGGCATCACCCGGTTCGAACTGATGGAAATCGAAGCCCGAGCCGATGCGGGTTTCCATGATGGCGTCTCCGGACAGGATGCGCTCCGCCTGGGCGAAGTCTTCGGGATGGGTAATCTTGATATTGTCGCGGTCGCCCATGACCATGGCGACGCGCAAACCGGCCCATTCGGCGATCTCGGCATCGTCGGTGAACTGGCGGGGCAGCGTTGCGGCGCGCATATGGGCGGAGAAAATCTGGCCGAAGCGGAAGCCCTGCGGCGTCTGCGCGGCGGCGAGCTGGCTGCGATCCTCGGTGGCGGCGACCTGGCGGCCGTCGAGCGAGCGCTTGATGGTGTCGGTCACGGGCAAAGCGGGCAGGGCGCCGTCATACTGGTCGAGGACGGCGATGACGTCGCCGATGACCTGCGGTGTGGCGAAGGGGCGGGCGGCGTCCTGGATCAGCACCAGGTCGGGACGAAGCGGGGCGAGGGCCTTGAGCCCTTCCAGCACCGAGGCCTGCCGCGAAGCACCACCGATAACCGGTGGTAGCAGGCGGTGATCGGCGAGGCCAAGTGCCGTATAGCGGCTGGCGTGATCGGCGTGAATCACGGTGAGCACATTGGTGATATAGGGCAGGTCGAGAAATGCCCCGATGGTGCGGGCCAGGAGCGGCGTGTCGCCCAGCGAACGATATTGCTTGGGGTCGGGAGAGCCATCGGCGCTGGCGCGTTCGCCCTTCCCGGCGGCGACGACGATGACGGCAATGGACTTCTGACGCATGGAAACCGGGCAACCTGGACTTGAAACCGTCACATGCCCGTGGTCTAGCGCCCGCTAGGGCATGCGGCAAGTGCAGGGCTGCCGCACCGGGGTGAACACTATTTAAGGTGTTGCGCTGCCAGCTATTTTGACTATTGTGCAGGCATTCATTTGAAAATGACCATTTCTGGGGCAGTTTGTGTCTGAGGATGCCTGCAAGTTGAGCATCGGGAACCACGCGGTTCGCAATAATGCTTTCCTGGCACCCATGGCCGGAATTACCGATCGGCCGTTCCGCAAACTCGCCGAGCGCTTCGGCGCCGGCATGGTGGTGTCCGAGATGATTGCCAGCAATGCGCTGGCGGTGGGCAACCAGGACATGGCGCGCAAGCTCGGCCGGCCGGGCACGCTGCCGCATATGGTGCAACTGGCCGGTTGCGAGGCCGAATGGATGACGCGCGGGGCGAAGATCGCCCATGAGGCGGGCGCCGACATCATCGACATCAATTTCGGTTGCCCGGCCAAGAGGGTGACCAATGGCTATGCCGGATCGGCGCTGATGCGTGTGCCGGACCATGCCATGACACTGATCGACGCCGTAGTGAGCGCGACGCCGCTGCCGGTGACGGTGAAGATGCGGCTGGGCTGGGACGATGACAGCCTCAACGCGCCTGACATGGCGCGGCGGGCCGTGGATGCCGGCGTGCAGATGATCACGGTGCATGGCCGTACGCGGCAGCAGTTCTACAAGGGTTCTGCCCGCTGGGAACTGGTGCAGGCGGTGGTGGACGCAGTCGATGTGCCCGTCGTGGTCAATGGCGACGTTATCGATCTGGCGTCGGCGCGCGAAGCGCTGCAACAGTCCGGTGCGGCGGCGGTGATGCTCGGACGCGGCGCGCAAGGGCGGCCATGGGCCGTGGCGCAGATCGGCGCGGGGCTGGCGGGTCAGGTTGGTCCGGCGGCGCCGGAGGGCGACGAGCTGGCGGCGCTGGTGGCGGAGCATTACGAGGACATGCTGGTCGAATACGGCACGGCCGTTGGGTTGCGGGCGGCGCGCAAGCATCTCGACTGGTACACCGAGGCGGCGGGTATCGTGCTCGACAAGCCGGATCGCAACGCCTTTCTCAACAATGACGTGCCGGCCGATGTGCTGCGGCGGATCGCTGCCATCTTCTCCGGCGAGCAGAGGGCTGCTGCATGAGCGCCATCGAGGCTACACCGCCTGCCGCCACTCCCGTGCCATCGACTGCGGTGCTGCAGGCGCTGCCGCAGCCGATCATCGTCTGTGGCGAGGATCGCCAGATCACCTTCGTCAACTATGCCGCCGAGGCGTTTTTCGGCGCTTCGCTGAGCGTGCTGACGCGGCAGCGACTGGATGACCTGATCGCGTTCGGGTCGCCCATTATCGGGCTGGTCGAAACGGTGGCGACCCGGCGGGCGCCGATGACCGAGTATCGCGTGCGGATCGGGTCGTCGCGCTTTGGCGATGAACGTATCGCGGACGTGTTTGCCAGCCCGTTGTCGGACAGCGACGGACGGGTGGCGCTGCTGATCCAGGAGCGCACCATGGCCGACAAGATCGACCGGCAGATGGTGTCGCGTGGCGCTGCGCGCTCAGTGACGGGGCTTGCCTCGATGCTGGCGCATGAAATCAAGAATCCGTTGTCGGGTATTCGTGGCGCGGCGCAGTTGCTGGAGCAGACAGTCAGCAGCGACGAAATTCCACTGGCAAGGCTGATCCGCGAGGAAACCGACCGCATTGTCGGGCTGATCGACCGGGTGGAGGTATTCGGCGACGAGCGCCCGATGGAGCGCGAGCCGATCAATATCCACGTGGTGCTGGACCGGGTGAAGCTGCTGGCGCGCAATGGCGTGGCACGGGGCATCGCTTTTTCCGAGGAATATGATCCGTCGCTGCCGCCGGTCTTCGGCAACCGGGACCAGTTGATCCAGATCTTCCTCAATCTGGTGAAGAATGCCGCGGAATCCGTTGAACGGACACAGAAACCAGAAATCAGGTTCTCGACGGCCTTCCGGCCGGGCATCCGGATCAGCGTGAGCGGGGTGTCCGAGCGCATCTCGCTGCCGCTGGAGATCGTCATCGAGGATAATGGCCCCGGTGTGCCGCCGGATATCCTGCCTTTCCTGTTCGATCCGTTCGTCACCACCAAGACCAATGGCTCGGGCCTCGGTCTGGCGCTGGTGGCCAAGATCGTGAGCGATCATGGCGGGGTCATCGACTGCGACAGCCGGCCGGGGCGCACCCGATTCAGGGTGCTTCTTCCCGTCGCAAGCGCGGCATTCCAGATAATCAACGAAGAGGAAGCGGCACGATGAGCCATGTGGTCCTGCTCGCCGACGACGACGCCGCGATCCGCATGGTGCTCAACCAGGCGCTGACGCGTGCCGGTTACGAGGTCCGTCCGACCGGCAATATCTCCACCATGTGGAACTGGGTGAGCCGTGGCGAGGGCGATATCCTGATCACCGATGTGGCCATGCCTGACGGCAATGCCTTCGAGGTGATGCCCAAGATCAAGAAGCTGCGCCCCGACCTGCCGATGATCGTGATGAGCGCGCAGAACACGTTCATGACCGCCATCCGTGCTTCAGAAGTGGGTGCCTATGAATATCTGCCCAAGCCGTTCGACATTACCGAAGTGTTGTCGGTGGTGGCGCGGGCGCTGGCCGACGCCAAGAAGCCGAGCACGGCCGACCGCCGGGCGGAAGATCCCGGCGAAACCATGCCGCTGGTGGGGCGCTCGACCGCCATGCAGGACATCTACCGCGCCTTGGCGCGATTGATGCAGACCGACCTTACGGTGACGATTACCGGGGAGAGCGGCACCGGCAAGGAATTGGTGGCGCGGGCGCTGCATGACTTCGGCAAGCGTCGTAACGGGCCATTCGTGGCCATCAACATGGCCGCCATTCCGCGCGACCTGATCGAAGCCGAACTGTTCGGCCACGAGAAGGGGGCCTTTACCGGCGCCAATACGCGGTCGTCCGGCCGGTTCGAGCAGGCCGAAGGCGGTACGCTGTTCCTCGACGAAATCGGCGACATGCCGATGGATGCCCAGACGCGACTGCTGCGCGTGCTGCAGGAGGGCGAATATACAATGGTCGGGGGGCGGTCCTCGATCAAGACCAATGTGCGCATCGTCGCCGCCACGCATCGCGACCTCAGCCAAATGATCCGGCAGGGGCTGTTTCGCGAGGACCTCTACTACCGGCTCAATGTCGTGCCGATCCGCCTGCCGCCGCTGCGCGAGCGCGTCGATGACGTGGGGGACCTGGCGGCGCATTTCCTCAAGGCGGCGCAGCGCGACGGGGAGCCGGCCAAGACGATTTCGCCCGAAGCCATCAAGCTGATGCAGAACTATTCCTGGCCGGGCAATGTGCGCGAGTTGGAAAACCTGGTGCGGCGGCTGTCGGCGCTTTATGCCGACGAATCGATTTCGGCCGAGATCGTGCAGAACGAGCTCAATATTGCCGAGCGGCCCAGCGCAGCGGGCGCCAGTGGACCGATGGACGTGTCGATGGCGGTGGAAACCCATGTTGGGCAGTTGCTGCGCGAATATGAGCCCAACCTGCCGCCCGCCGGCCTCTACCAGCGGGTCATCGACCGGGTGGAAGCGCCGCTGATCGCCATGGCGCTCAATGCCTGCGGCGGCAACCAGATCAAGGCAGCGGACCTGCTGGGGCTCAACCGCAATACGCTGCGCAAGAAAATCCGCACGCACAGCATAGAGATCGTCAAGCACAGCCGGCGGAACGGGTAGGCTCTACGGCGCGTCGATGATCTCGCGGCGGTTGCGATGCTCGCTCAGGGCGAGCGTCAGTCCGGCGGCGACGACGAGGAAGGCGCCGACATAGACGGTCGTGGCGGGCATTTCGGCCCAGAACAGATAGCCGAAGATGAAGCTCCAGATCAGCGCGCCATATTCGACGGTGCCGAGCACGCTGGCCG
This sequence comes from Devosia ginsengisoli, assembly GCF_024707105.1. Lineage (GTDB taxonomy): Bacteria > Pseudomonadota > Alphaproteobacteria > Rhizobiales > Devosiaceae > Devosia > Devosia ginsengisoli_A. Next base: position 191,738 of record NZ_JANQAJ010000011.1, read on the forward strand.
GCACCGACCGCGCCGCTTCCACCAGGATGAACTGGGCCAGGCCACCGACAAGGCCGGCGGCCACGCATAGAGCGATCTCGCGCAGGCCCATGCCCTGCCAGAAGGGCAGCGCCACAACCGCCATGACAAGCACATGGATGAGGTTCTGCGCGAAGACCTGCACCAGCGTATTGTCGCTTTTGGAAATGGTGCGCATCAGGATCATGGCGACGGCCCAGAACAGCGCCGCACCCAGCACCATGACCACCGGCCAGCCAATGGTGAAGCCGCTCGGGTTGGCGGCCACGACGATGCCGAAGAAGCCGATGGACGCGCCGCCGATGCGGGCCAGCGTCAGTTGCTCCTTAAGAAAGATCACCGCGAGAACGGTCGTGAGCGCCGGCGCAACATAATAGAGCGTGGTCATCTCGGCCAACTGCAGCTCCCGGCCGGCACTGTAATACATGACCCAGGCAGCCAGGGTCATCAGGCCGCGGCCGAGGATCAGCGTGCGATTCTTCGAGCGCCAGAGGTCAATCACCACGCGGTGGCGACCGATGATCAGGCAGAGGGCGATGACGACCACGCCGCGCACGAACAGGATCTGCGGGGCGGGCAGGGCGGTTATCACCCCCTTGATCATCGCGTCATGGACGGCGAAGAGCGAATAGGCCGCAACGCCCAGGGCCATGCCCATGAGACTGGCGGTTTCGACACGAGCTGGAGCGGGGGCGGACAACGGGAGACTCGGAATGAGCGGGGCGCTGGGGAGCGATCTCTGCCCGGCGGCATGGGGTTGTCCAGTGGGCAAACAAGGTGCGGGAGATCGGGGGTGTGGCGCATCTGGGCCCTGCGAGCGTAGCTCTTCGGGCGTGACGACCTCAAATCGCTCCACAGGAGCGATTTGACGCGCCTTTAGGTGCGCCGGTCATCAGTGTCACATTTTGGCAACAATTGTCTTGAAGGGTCGGGCGAATTGGGTCAGACTCTGCCTCTTTGCGGCGGATACGGAGTGCTTCCGGGCATTTATGAGTGATGTGACGACGACGAGCGAGGGGGCCCGGCAGGGTGTCGTCGGCGAAATGGCCAAACCGGCCAGGTCGCCATTTGCGTCTGCGCGCAACAATCGCTCGCTGCGCATTCTCGGCTTCATCGTGGTTTTCGCCTCGGTGCTGATGTCGTCGCTATCGTTCCTGATTCTGTCGGGCACGACCAATATCGAGCCGTCGACGACCGTCTGGACCGTGATCTGGATCGTCACCGGCATCCTGGTCCTGCTGGTGATCGCGCTTGTCGTGACCGAGGCGGTGCTGCTGATCCAGGCGCGGATGCAGGGCCAGGCCGGCGCCGGCATGCAGATCCGCATGGTGACCATGTTCGCGCTGGTCGCCGCCATCCCCGCCTTCATCGTGGCTGTCGTGGCCACCATTGCCCTCAATCAGGGGTTGGACCAGTGGTTCTCCGAGCGTACCAGAGCCATGGTGGAGAGCTCCCGGCTGGTGGCGCGTTCCTACATGCTCGAACATGCGCAGGTGCTGCGCGATGACGTGATCTGGGTGGCCGAGGAACTGGAACAGGCGCATGCAACCTTCGACGAGGACCAGGAGCGCTTCCAGCGCATCCTGACGGCCCTGGCCGTGACGCGGTCGCTGCCCTTCACGTCGCTGGTCAATGCGCAGGGCGATACGCTGATGCGGGCGCAGATCGCGGTGCAGGGCGCCTATCCGCAATTGCCCGAGGGCATCACCGAGGGACTGGTGGAAGGCATACCGGCGGCCATCGCGCCGGGGCGGATCAACCTTGTCGGCTCCGTCATAAAGCTGCGCGGTTACGACGATACCTATCTGTTCGTCGCCCGGCCCGTGGAGGCCGAGGTGCTCGAATATATGCAGCTCACCGACGAGAACATCACCGAATACCGAGAATATGCGTCCAACCGGCTGGTGTTCCAGATCACCTTCACCATCATGTATGTCGGTCTCGCCGTGGTGCTGCTGCTGGCGGCGCTGTGGATCGGCATCGCGCTGGCCAATCGCTTCGTCGACCCGATCCGTAACCTGATGATCGCATCCAACCGGGTCAGTAACGGCGATCTCAACGTGCAGGTGCCGGTGCAGGAGGGCAGGGGCGACCTGCGCGACCTCAGCAACGGCTTCAACCGCATGACCGAGCAGCTCAAGAGCCAGCGCGAGGCGCTGCTGACCGCGAGCGAGATGAACGAGAAGCGGCGGCAATTCACCGAGGCGGTGGTGGAGGGGGTGTCGGCCGGCATTATCGGGCTCGATCCGTTCGGGGCGGTGACCCTGGTCAATGCCCGGGCCTGCGAAATGCTCGACCGCAACGAAATCGATCTGATGGGCGAGCCTATCGAAAAGGTCATGCCGCTGTTGGCGCCGACGCTGGAGCGGGCCCGCTCGGCCCGGCGCGGGCAGGTGCGCGACCAGATTCAGCTCGGTAACGAAACCGACCGGCGCACCTATCAGGTGCAGCTCACGCGGGAAGGCTCCATCACCGAATCCAAGGGTTACGTGCTGACCTTCGACGACATTACCGACCTCGAATCGGCGCAGCGCACCAGCGCCTGGGCCGATGTGGCGCGGCGCATCGCCCATGAGATCAAGAACCCACTGACGCCGATCCAGCTCTCGGCCGAACGGCTGCGCCGCCGCTATGGCAGCAAGCTAGAGGGTGACCGCGAGGTCTTCGACAAATGCATCAACACCATCGTCCGCCAGGTGGGCGATATCGGGCGGATGGTCGATGAATTCTCGGCTTTTGCCCGGATGCCCGAGGCAGCGCCCGAGGTTGCCGATCTCAGCGATACCGTGCGGCAGGCGGTGTTCCTCGAAAGTGTGCGGCTGCCGGAAATCACCATCAATACCATCCTGCCGGAAGATGCCATCTACGCCTGGTTCGATAATCGCCTCATCGCCCAATCGCTCACTAATCTGATCAAGAATGCAGTGGAAGCATTTGAATCTGTTGATATGTCTTCCGACTGGAAGCCGACGATCACGGTCGAGGCGCAGGTGGAAGGCAACCATGCGCGCGTCGCCGTTTCCGACAATGGCAAGGGTTGGCCGAAGGACAACCGCCAGCGCCTGCTGGAGCCCTATATGACGACACGCGAGAAGGGCACCGGCCTGGGCCTCGCCATCGTCGCCAAGATCATCGAACAGCATGGCGGCATCGTCGAGCTGATCGATGCCGAACCTGATCCGACCGGCCGGATCGGCGCCTGCGTGACCTTCACGCTTCCCTTGCAGTCACCTACCAAATCTTCAGCGGCGGACGGTTCGAGCCACTCGGAATCCGCATCTGCCCAACAGGAGGAACCGCTCATTTCAGCGGTGGTTCACAAGTAATGGCACTCGATATTCTCATCATTGACGACGAAGACGACATCCGCGACCTGATCGCCGGCATCCTCGAAGACGAGGGTTTTGAAACACGGCAGGCCCATGATGCCGATAGCGGCCTCAACGAGATCGCCCGGCGGCGGCCGAGCCTGGTCTTTCTCGATATCTGGATGCAGGGCTCGCGGCTCGACGGGCTGCAATTGCTCGACGTGTTCCAGAGCCAGCATCCGGACATGCCTGTCGTGATGATCTCGGGCCATGGCAATGTGGAAACGGCCGTGTCGGCCATTCGCCGCGGTGCCTACGACTATATCGAAAAGCCCTTCAAGATCGACCGGCTGCTGCACATCACCCAGCGGGCGATGGAAGCGACGCGGCTGCGCAGCGAAGTAGCCGAACTCAAGGAGCGGTCCGCCGCCAAGAGCGCCGATATGGTGGGCACCTCGCCGGCCCTGCAGCAGGTTCGGGGCATTATCGAGAAATCGGCGCCGACCAATTCGCGCATCTTCATCTCCGGCCCGTCCGGAGCCGGGAAGGGGCTGGTGGCCCGGCTGATCCATCAACGCAGCCCGCGCGCCGAGTCGCCGTTCGTCGAGATCAACGCCTCGCTCTATGCGCCCGAGGAAGTGCCGGTGGTGCTGTTCGGGCGAGAGGCGCGGGAGAAGACCGGCATCCTCAAGGTGGAAGTCGGGGCGCTGGAAAAGGCGCATGGCGGCACGCTCTATCTCTCCGAGGTGACGACGCTGCCGGCGGCAACGCAGGCGGCTTTGCTGCGGACGCTGGTGGAAAACCGCTTCAACCGCGTCGGCGGCACGCAGGCCGTGCCGATCGATGTGCGCATCATCTCGTCCAGTTCGCAGAATGTGGCGGCGCAGATCGAGGCCGGCGAATTCCGTTCGGACCTGTTCCACCGGCTGTCGATCGTGCCGCTGCCGCTGACGCCGCTCAAGGAAAGGCGCGAGGACGTGCCGCCGCTGGTTGCCGTGTTCATCGAGCAGGTGTGCCGCATGCACAATCTGCAGCGCATGACTGTCGGAGACGACGCCATCGCCGTGCTGCAGGCACAGGAATGGCCGGGCAATGCGCGGCAATTGCGCAATTCCATCGAACGTCTGCTGATCCTGATGAAGGACCAGCAGCCTGAGGACGGCGTGATCACGGCGGCCATGCTGCCGTCGGATATCGGCGAAGTGCTGCCCACGGTGGGCGACACGGATGCCTCGGCGCATCTGATGAGCCTGCCGTTGCGCGATGCCCGCGAGGTGTTCGAGCGGCAATACCTGCTGGCGCAGATCGAGCGGTTTGGCGGCAATATCTCCAAGACGGCCGAGTTCGTCGGCATGGAGCGCAGCGCGTTGCACCGGAAGATCAAATCGCTGGGTCTCTGAAAATGCTTTGAAAATTCTCGCGCAGCAGGCAATGGGTGCGGTAGGCATTAAAAATGATCTGTGCCATAGTGTTTGATGTGTGATGAGTTGATGACGGCAGGAACTGGGCGGCAGTTCCAAAGCCGGACTGGCAGGTAGTTGCAACGACAACAGCGACAAGCAATGCCGCGAAAAAGAGGCCTCTATGGCGAACGAAAAACAACAAAATCTCCAGGATTCCTTTCTCAACCACGTTCGCAAGCAGAAAGTACCGGTCACGATCTTTCTCGTGAACGGCGTGAAACTGCAGGGCGTGATCACCTGGTTCGATAATTTCTGTCTGCTGCTGCGCCGCGATGCGCAGTCACAACTGGTTTACAAGCACGCGATCTCCACCATCATGCCGGGTGCGCCGATCCAGTTGTTCGACCCCGAGCAGAACAACGACAGCGACTGACCGCGCTAGAAGGCCGCAATGACCGAATTTGACGACGAGGCCGTCCAGCGGGGCGGCCCGCAGGCGTTTATCGACCAGCGTGCGCAGCCGACACGTGCGGGCCTCGTCGTGCCCGATGTGCGGGGGCAGGCATCCCGGCATTCGATCGAGGCGCGCAAGGCGGAGTTCGAAGGACTGGCCGGGGCCATCCATCTCGACGTGGTGTTCTCCGAGGTCTTCAGGGTTCGCGAGATCAAGCCGGCGACCTTTATCGGGGGCGGCCATACCGAGACATTGGCGGCACGGGTCAAGGCGGACAAGATCGACCTGCTGCTGGTCGATGCGGCGCTGACCGCCATCCAGCAGCGCAATCTCGAAACCGAAACCGGCGCCAAGGTGCTCGACCGGACGGCGTTGATCCTCGAGATTTTCGGCGAACGCGCCGCGACACGCGAAGGCGTGTTGCAGGTGGAGCTGGCCCATCTCAACTACCAGAAGGGACGGCTGGTCCGTTCCTGGACCCACCTGGAGCGCCAGCGTGGCAGTGGCGGCACCGGTTTCATGGGTGGTCCGGGTGAAACGCAGATCGAAAGCGACCGGCGGCAGATCACCGACCGCATCGTGCTGCTCGAAGACCGGCTGGAAAAGGTCAAGAAGACCCGTGCGCAGCAGCGCCAACAGCGGGACGGCACGCCGATCGTGGCACTGGTCGGTTATACCAATGCCGGAAAATCGAGCCTGTTCAATGTCTTGACCGGGGCAGGGGTGTTCGCCCGGGATTTGTTGTTCGCGACGCTGGATACGACGGTGCGCAAGCTGGCCCTGCCGCATGGGCGCGAGGTGATGTTGAGCGACACGGTGGGTTTTGTTGCCGACCTGCCGACGGATCTGGTGGCGGCGTTCCGCGCTACGCTGGAGGAAGTGCTCGATGCCGACGTGATCCTGCATGCGCGCGATATCGCCAACCCAGATCATGTGGGGCAGGCCCATGATGTGCTCAAGGTGCTGGCCGAACTCGGGGTTTCACCCGAGACGACGCCTGTTATCGAGGTCTGGAACAAGGTCGACCTGATCGGCGGAGATGCCCTGGTGGGCGTGGTGCCGGCGGGCAAGGTGGCCGATGTCGTGCCGGCCTCGGCACTGACCGGGCAGGGGCTCGATGCGCTCAAGCTGGCCATCGAAAAGGCGCTGGGCGAGAAGAGCCGGACCTATCACGTGCATGTGCCGCATGCGGCGGGGTCTGACATCGGCTGGCTGCATTCGCATACCGAAATCGTCTCCCGCGACGAGCCGACCGAACAGGGGTCGGGCTTCGTCGTGCGGGTCGAGCCGCGACACAGAGCGGCGTTTCTCGAGCGGTTCAATGGCCGGATCGAGAGTTCGGACGCCTAGGTCTTGTCGGCTGCGCGGATTTCGTTCCAGTAACCATCAAGGCGCTCCAGACCGGCATCCTTTGGATCGATACCATCTTCGCGGCAACGCGCTTCGACATGATGGAAGCGGCGGGTGAACTTGTAATTGGCGTCGCGCAAGGCGGCTTCGGCGTCGATGCCGGCATGGCGGGCCAGGTTGGCGACGGCGAAGAGCAGATCGCCGATTTCCTCGCGCACCGCAGCGGCGTCGCCGGATGCCTGGGCCTCTGCGACTTCCGCAAGTTCCTCATCGACCTTGGCCTTGACCGAAGCGAAGTCGGGCCAGTCGAAACCAACCTTGGCGGCGCGTTTGGTGAGCTTTTCGGCACGGGCGAGGGCCGGGAGAACGTTGGGCACGTCATCGAGAATGGACGGGGCCGTATCGCCCTTGCGGGCCGCCTTGGCGGCGCGCTCCTGGGCCTTTATGGCTTCCCAGCGCTGCTCGGATGCAGCCGAATTGCCGGCCTCCGTGTCGCCGAATACATGCGGGTGGCGGCGGATCAGCTTGTCGGTGATGGCATATATCACGTCGCCGATATCGAAATGGCCGGCCTCGCTGGCCATTTGTGCGTGATAGATCGGTTGCAGCAGCAGATCGCCCAGTTCCTCGCGCAGATCGGCAAAATCCTGCCGCTCGATGGCATCGGCGACTTCGTAGGCTTCCTCGATCGTATAGTGCCTTATGGTCGAGAAATCCTGCTCCAGATCCCAGGGGCAGCCGCCGACCGGATTGCGCAGGGCGGCCATGATCTCGATCAGGCGGGCAATATCGCGGGATGGCTGCATGAGTGTCTCGATGGCTGGAATCGTGTTGCCATGAGCTTAGCAGCTCACGGGCACGGCTACAGCGCACCGTTTATCCATGCAGGTGCCCGACTAGCGGGCGCCGTGGCCGGCCTTCACGTTCTGGCGCATGCGCGGATTGACCACCAGATCGGACATGTGGACATTCCACACCATGGTGCTGTCGCCGCGTTCGAACTCGTCCAGCAAATCCCTGAACCGGCCGAGCGTCGTGACATTCTCGCCGCGCAGCCCGAAGCCGCGGGCGATTTCGGCGAAGTCTGGTCGGCCAAAGATGGCGCCTGAATCGTCGATACCGTCTTCCCGCAGCTTGTGGATCTCGGCGCCGTAGGCCCCGTCATTGCTGCAGACGATGAGCATCTTGATGCCGTGGCGCTTGAGGGTTTCGAGTTCCTGGATATGCATGAGCAGGCTGCCGTCGCCCTCGAACAGCACGACCTTGCCTGTCTTGCGGACGGCGGCGATGCCCACGGCATAGGAGATGGCATTGCCGATGGCGCCGAAATCGCGCATCGCGTGATAGCGCGTGGGCTCGCCACCGCGCATGACCGTATGGAAATAGGATTGGTGGCCCGAGCCGCTCACCATGTCGTAGTCGCTGGGAATGACGGTTTCCAGCTCGGCGAAAACGGCGCGCGGATCAAGGGTTCCGGGCGCGATGTCGTATTGGATGCTATCCGCCGGCTCTTCCCTGATACGTCGCGCCAGATCCGCACTGCGGATACTGGCGGCCGTGGTGCCGCGCTTCTCGAGCGCAGCGAGGAGCGCCATCGTCGTCAATTTGGCGTCGGCTTTCACGTAGATGTCTGCCGCTTCGAGGCCATCCCGCAATCCGATCGGATTTGGATCGATCTGGATGACTTCGGTGGTTTCCGGAATGATGCGACCGCCATCCATCGTGTGGTAGGTGAGGCTCGCCCCGATGGCCAGGACCAGGTCGGACTGGCCAAAGGCCTCCCGCGCGATGCCGCGCGCGAAGCCTCCGCAAACTCCGATCGAGAACGGATTGTGGTCATACATTCCGCGGCCCAGCAGCGTGGTGGACAGGAGGGCACCACTGGCTTCGGCCAGCGCCTCCACTTCGGCCCTTGCTCCGGACCATATGACGCCGCGCCCGGCAAGGATAATCGGGGCTTTCGCCTGGGCCAGGCGCTCGATGACATGGGCCAGTTGTTCCGGATTTGGTGGAATGGGCGCCGTCTGCGGCAGGACCGTGGACGAGGGCTTGTAGGCGCCGATATTTGGCAGGGGCTGCTTCTGCAGGTCATAGGGCACGCCGATGACGACAGGCTTGCGCTCGTGGCGCGCGACGTAGAATGCCTCGCGGACATATTGATACATGCGCTCTGGGCTATGCGCGGTGATGTAATGGGCGCCGCAGGCTGCCGCGAGCGGCTGCTGGTCGATGAACTGCCCATACCATTTTGCCTTGAGCGGCGTTTCGCCGGCAAAGACCACCATCGGTACGCCGCCCCGCGACGCCGATGCCAGTGCCGTCATGATCTGGGTGAAGCCGGGGCCGCAGGTAACGGAGGCGACGCCGACCTTGCCGGTAGCGCTGGTATAGCCCATCGCCATCGCGCAGGCGCAATGTTCGTGCCGAGCGTGGACCGTGGTCATGCCCGGAATGTTCTTCATGGCCGTGGCCCAGTGCATGTTGCCATCGCCCATGAGCGTAAAATGCGTATCGACGCCTTCCGCACTGAAGGCCTGCGCGAGCGCTTCGTAGATGGGCATATTGGTCATGGATCGGTCCTTTGAAGACAGGCGCGAGTGGAATTGGTCGGGCATGGCGATGCCGCCCGGTCGGGACCGGGCGGCAAGAACGGGGCGGAGCGTCTAGAAGGTCGCGCCGTGCGTTTCAGCGGCCCAGGCCTTGAGCCATTCGAGGTGTTCGGGCGTAAGGCTCAGCGCACCCTCCATGATCCGGCTGGTCGCCTCGGCGCCGGTCACCTGCGGATAGTCGCCGATGATGAGCTGGGCAGGACCGTCCTGCATCACCGGCAGTTCGAGCGCGTCACGCGTCGCCTGGGCGTAAATCTCGACGATTTCCGGGGAGTTCCGGCCGGCAGCATCAGCACCTTGCCTGCCATGACACGGACGTTGAACAGGGATTTCCAGACGTCATATTCGATGCCGGACAGGGGCTCGCCATAGATTGCCTCGTAGACTTCGAGGAAATGCGGCACGTCGGGAACCATGGGGTCGCGCACCATCTCGCCGTTTTCTTCATAGCCCATAGTGAAGAGCAGCTTGGCCGAGCCTTCCTCCACCAACGGCGCCACGGCGTCGCCATAGGAGAACATGGTATCGTGCCGCATCTGGAATTCGCCGCGCTCCAGGCCGGCCCGCGACTCGCCCAGGCCGATGCCGAACACGACCTTGGGCTTGATCCCCAGCAGATCATAGCTGAGCAGCATGCCGATATCGGACGACGTGATCGTCTGGCTGGCAATGGTGGGCGGATTTTCGATGGCCTTGCGGATGTTCTCGATCGGGTCGTCGGTCAGCCCGCCGGCGAAGTCGCTGCGCGCATAGACGATGGACCCGCCCGGTGACGAGAGGAATGGTATGAATTCGCCGAGGTCATAGCGAACCGACGGGTCGCGCAGGATCTGGTTGAGGATGGTGCTCGAGCCGACGCCGATGAAGGCGCGGCCATCGGGTTCGGCGCGCGCAGCGAATTCGTTGGTTCCGGTGATGGAGCCGCCACCCTCGACATTGCGGACCACTATGGTCGGCTGGCCGGGCAGCGTCTGCTGCAAACCCAGCACAAACAGGCGATTATGCGTGTTCGAGCCGCCGCCAGGCCCATAGGGGACCATCAGCTCGATCTCTTCTCCGGCAAAATCCAGGTCGGCCTGCGCCAGGGCAGGTGACGCCGCGATGAAGGTGAGGGCTGCTCCCGCCGCGACGGCCAGAGCGGAAAGCGTGGAGCGGGCCGGAAATTGCCTGCCAAGTGTACGTTTCGATCCGAACATTTCTTCCTCCCAGAAGCAATCCGGTGCTTGTTCAAAGAGAACACCGAAGTACACTGTGACTCGGCAAATTCTCCGTGTCCATCATAAAGCAGCGTAAAACATGGAAAAACAAGCCATATCCAACAGTATACCATAACTCAATCAAGCGGCGCCGATGGCGCCTTTATCGCGCAGTCGGTCGATTTCGGCGGGCGCAAGGCCGAGCTCGGCGAGGACCTGGCGCGTGTGCTGCCCGATCTCGGCCGGGTAGGGCGATGTCACTTTGCCGGGCGTGACGCTGAGCTTGGGCGTTGCGGCAAGCGTGCGCATTGTTTCACCATCGGGAAACGACACCGTCTCGATGGCATTGCGCGCCCTGACCTGCGCGTGGGCAACGACCTGGTCATAAGTGTTGATCGGACCGCAGATCAGGTCATTGGCTTCACACAATTGGAGCCATTCCGCGCTGGTGCGTCGTGAGAGCACCTCTTCAATGATATGTTTCAGGGCCTTCTGGTTACCCTGGCGGACTTTGCGGTCGACGAAGCGCGGATCGGTTTCCAGTTCGGGCAGGCCGAGGACGTTGCGGCAGAAGGCACTCCAGCGGGTGGGGCTATAGGCGGCCAGCATGATATGGCCGTCGCTGGTCCGATAGGCCTCGTTGGGCGTGGCATAGGGCGCGCGGCTGCCGGTGCGGCGGGGGAGTACCCCGGACTGAAGATAGCGGGTCATCGACGATTTCTGGATCACGAGAGCAGCCTCGAGCAGGCTGACATCGACGTGCTGGCCCATGCCGTGTTTTTCGCGCGCCAACAAGGCCAGCAGGATGCCCTGTGCCGCAAGAAAGCCTGCCGCCATATCAGCCAGGGGGAAGGGCGTCTTGATCGGCTCGGCATCCTCATCTTCGCTGCCGAACACGCTCATGATGCCCGATACCGCCTGGATGATGCCGTCGACGCCCGGCTTGTCCTTCCATGGACCATCCTGGCCATAGGCGCTCACCGAGCAATAGACCAGGCGTGGATGGGCCTGCTTCAGCGTCGCATATCCCAGTCCCAGTCGGTCCATCACGCCAGGCCGGAAGCTTTCCATCACCACATCGGCACGCGCGATCAGCTTGCGCGCCAGCGCGAGACCGTCGCTCGACTTCAGGTTGATGGCGATGCCTTGTTTGTTGCGGTTGAACTCGCGCGTGCCGAGCCCGGGAGTCGTGCGCGACCAATCGCCGGTGGGTGGTTCCACCTTGATGACCTCGGCGCCGAAATCGGCGAGGGACGCGGTGGCGAATGGCGCGGCCGCGCCCATGCCGAAGCAAACGATCCTGATGCCGTCCAAAGCTGCCAGACCCTGCATTCGGAACTCCTGTGGTTGGCCGCCGGCGCTGCGCGACGACTACATGCGCGGATAGACCGGACCTTCGCCGCCCTGCGGCGGCACCCAGCGGATATTCTGGTTGGGATCCTTGATGTCGCAGGTCTTGCAGTGGACGCAGTTCTGCGCGTTGATGACGAAGCGCGGATTGCCATCGGCTTCGGTCTGCCATTCATAGACTGCTGCCGGGCAATAGCGGGCCGATGGGCCTTGAAAGACCTCCAGTTCGCTCTGCTGCTGCAATGCCGGATCGAGCACCTTCAGGTGGATCGGCTGGTCTTCCTCGTGGTTTGTGTTGGACAGGAAAACCGAGGACAGCCGGTCGAAGGTCAGTACGCCGTCCGGTTTGTCATATTGGATCGGCTGGTGTCGCGCCGCCGGATCGAGCGCCGCGTGGTCGGGGCCGCTGTGTCCGACGGTGCCGAAGGGCGACCATTTGAACAGGGTGTTGCACCACATATCCAGCCCACCCAGCGCAATGCCGAGATAGGTCCCGAACCGCGACCAGAGCGGCTTGACGTTGCGGACCCGCCAGAGATCCTGACCGATGGCGCTGTCGCGCCAGCTATCCTCAAAAGCGCTGATTTCGTCGCCGGCACGACCGGCGGCAATGGCTGCCGCGACATGTTCGGCGGCCAGCATGCCCGAGCGGGATGCATTGTGAAAACCCTTGATGCGTGGAACGTTGACGAGCCCCGCCGCACAACCCAGCAGCAGGCCGCCCGGAAAACTCAGGCGCGGCACCGATTGCCAGCCGCCTTCACTGATCGCCCTGGCGCCATAGCCGATCCGCTTGCCGCCCGCAAAAATCGGCGCAATCGCCTTGTGCGTCTTGAAGCGCTGAAACTCCTCGAACGGCGAAAGGTAGGGATTGGAGTAGTTGAGGTGCACGACCAGCCCCACCGCCACCAGGTTATCGGGCAGGTGATAGAGGAACGATCCGCCACCAGTGCCCGCACCAAGCGGCCAGCCGAAGGAATGGTGCACCAGGCCCTGGCGGTGCTGCTCGGGCTTTACCTCCCAGAGCTCCTTGATGCCCAGGCCGTATTTTGGCGCGTCGCGGCCTTTTCGCAGCTCGAACCGCTCGATGATGCGCTCGGAAAGCGATCCGCGAACACCCTCGGCCATCAGCACATATTTGCCGAGCAGCTTCATGCCGCGGGCAAAGCCGGGGCCGGGTGTGCCGTCGCGGGAAATCCCCATATCGCCCGTAGCGACGCCGCTTACCGCGCCATTCCGGTCATAGATGACTTCGCTGGCGGCAAAGCCGGGATAGATTTCGACACCCAGCGCCTCGGCTTTCTCACCCAGCCAGCGGCAGAGATCACCCAGCGAGACGATGAGGTTGCCGTGATTGCTCATCAGCGGCGGCATCAGGATGTTGGGAACGGGCAGGCGACCGTTGCGGCTGAGGATGTCGAACCTGTCGCTGGTAACCTCGGTCATCAGGGGCAGGTCGCCGTCCCGCCAGCCGGGCAGGAGTTCATCGAGACTGGAAGGATCGATTACGGCTCCGGACAGGATGTGGGCACCCACGGCCGCGCCCTTTTCGAGTACGACCACGGACAGGTCGGCATCGAGCTGCTTGAGCCGGATTGCAGCAGCCAGGCCAGCGGGGCCGGCGCCGACGATGACCACATCGAAATCCATGCTCTCGCGGTCGTCCGCCATGCCCTCGTCGCTCACTGCCATCAGATATCTCCAATCGTCATAACGGAATTCAATAGTATACCATACGGAGAACGTAAAGGCGAAACGGGTGTTCCATTGCACTCCGTGACCTACCGGGCGAGCCGGATTTCCACGTTTTTTGCCGTACAGCGAGCGACCGGTGACCGTTACCGCACTTCCGACTGGCCCCAGTCCATGCTACCGCTTGCCCCGTATTGCGGCGCGACCGCTTCCGATGACACCGTTTCGAGGGACCTCCAATGGCGCGACAACCCGTCATAAAACGTACCCAGGCCGACGGCATGCCGCTGGCGCAACGCGCCTACGATGCCGTGCGCCAGGCGATCGAGAGTGGCGAACTTTCTCCCGGCGATCGAGTGTCGGAATACCGCATTGCCGACTGGCTCAAGATCAGCCGCACGCCGGCCCGCGAGGGGCTGCAGCGCCTCGAGGCGGAAGGCCTGCTATCCTATCGGGCACGCCGCGGCCTAGTCGTGGCGACGATCGACGAGGACGCGCTCAAGGAGCTTTTCCTGGCCCGTGAGGTGTTGGAAAGTGCTCTTGCCGAGCAGGCCGCGCAGAACGGCTCAGGCCCGGAACTCAGCGCCATCATGCGGCATTGCGAGCTGGAGTCGGGCCTCGTCGGGGACCGCGACAAGATGTATGAACACAACAGGGCGTTCCACGAACTGATCCGGCGCGCGGGCCATAATCGCTATCTCGCCAAGTTCAGCATGGGGCTGGACGATGTCGTGGCGGCCGATCGGCGCGGTTCTTCGCTGATCGATCCGGATCGCCAGGTCGCCGTGGTGGAAGAACACCGGAAGCTGGCCCAGGCAATTGCCGAACGCGACGTGGCCGCGGCGGGACGTGCCGCGGGCAATCATATCAAGGCCGCTTTTGCCGCGCGCCTCAAGGTCAGTGCTGCTCGCCAGCGTGAGACCGAAGCCAACTAACTCCTGTCTTCATGCCATTGCCGCTTGTTGACCAGCCACCCGCGCCATCAAAGCACGGGTGGCCGTGCAGGGCTTGTCACGTCTCTTCGTAATGGTATACAACGGAATTCTAACGTGAGTGGCAGGCGCGTTGGTGTTTTGTGCCGCGCTAAGGGGAGAGTGCCGATGGAGCTTCCGGACAAGATCGTCGAGGGAAAGGTTGTCCTGGTGACGGGGGCCGGGCGCGGCATCGGCAAGGAAATCGCTCGCATGATGGCGCGGCAGGGCGCCAAGGTCGTGGTCAACGACCTGGGTGTCGAAGTCGGCGGAACGGGCGCGAATGAAAGCGTCGCCGAACAGGCCGCAGCCGAGATTCGCGCCGAAGGCGGCGAGGCCGTCGCAAATGCCGACAGCGTCTCCGACTGGGACGGCGCGCATCGCATGGTTCAGACCGCAATCGACGCGTTCGGCCGCATCGACTGCGTGGTCAACAATGCGGCGATCCTGCGCGACACCATCTTTCACAAGATGGAAAAGGCCGACTGGGATTTGTCGGTCGGCGTCATCCTCACGGGCAGCTTCTATGTCAGCAGGGCGGCCGCAGCGCATTTCCGCAAGCAGGAATCGGGCGCTTTCGTCCATATCAGCTCCACGTCGGGCCTCATTGGCGGCGTCGGGCAGGCCAATTACGGCGCAGCCAAGATCGGCCTGCAAGGGCTGTCAAAGGCCATCGCGCTGGACATGAAGCGTTTCAACGTGCGCTCCAATGTGGTGGCGCCCTCGGCCTTCACCCGCATGACCGAGTCCATTCCGACCGAAACCGAAGAGCAGAAGCAGCGCGCCGCCAACCGGCGGACGATCGCGCCGGAAAAGAACGCTCCCATTGTGGTCTACCTGGCCAGTGACGCCGCCAGCCATGTGACCGGGCAGGTCTTCTATACACGTGACAACGAACTGTTCCTGTTCAACCAGATGCGCCCGATCCGGCATGCGCATACCGCCGAAGGCTGGACCCCGCAGGCCATTGCCCAGCACGTCATGCCCGTCTTCGAGCCGGCTTTCATGCCGCTCGATCGCACGCGTGACGTGTTCACGTCGTATCTGCCGTGAGTCGCGCCATGAACCAGGTTGCCGCGGAAACCATGGGTAACGAGACGCGTGCCGTCGATCTGTCGCGGCTGTTCGATCCGCGCGCCATCGCGGTGGTTGGCGCGACAGAGTCGAGCCGGGCCGTCGGCGGCCAGCCGATGCACTATCTCACCACCTATGGCTATGAAGGCGAGGTATTTCCGGTCAATCCGAACCGAGAGACGGTGCTTGGCCGCAAGTGCTATCCCACGCTGGCGGATATACCATCCGGTTGTGATGTCGTGCTGATCGCGATCGCGGCGCGCCTGGTGCCCGACGTGATCCGGCAAGCCGGCGCCAGAGGCATTCCTTTTGCGGTCATCCTCTCCTCGGGCTTCCGCGAGGCCGGGGACGAGGGCAAGGCCATCGAGGCCGAACTGATCGCCGCCATCAAGGAAACCGGAATTCGCGCCGTCGGTCCCAATTGCATGGGCGTGCTCAATATTCCAAAGAGGGTTCATAATGGTTTCGGGCAGGGCTTCGGCGTGAAGGACTATTCCGTCGGACCTGTGGCCATGGCCACGCAGAGCGGCGGCTATGGCTTTACGCTGGTGCGCAATGCCAGCCGCGCCGGGACCGGGTTCAACTATATCGCCTCGGTCGGCAACAGCGTCGACCTCAACGTTCTCGATTTCATCGACTATTTCCTCGACTGCGACGACGTGAAGGTGGTCACCGCCTTTATCGAGGGCGTTTCGGATGGTCGGCGCCTGCTGGAGCTGGGGCGCAAGGCGCTCGAGCGCAACAAGCCGATCCTCGTCTGGAAGGCAGGCAATACCGCGGCTGGTCAGAAGGCCGCCGCATCGCACACGGCCAGCCTGGCCAGCAGCTACGCGCTCTATCAGGCGGCATTCCGTCAAGGCGGCTATGTCGAGGTTGACGATTACGAAGATCTCGTCGACCTGGCCAAGGCCTTTCTCGCCGGAACGCTGCCGCGCGGCGACCGCGTCGGGCTGGTGTCCGGTTCTGGCGGGGCAGGGGTCATTGCCTCGGATCGCTTCATGCAGGCCGGCCTGCAATTGCCCGAATTTTCCGCAACCACCAAATCCGTATTGCGCGACATGCTGCCGCCGCTCGCCGGAACCGGCAATCCGGTGGACATTTCGGGGCAGAACACCAAGGACGGCAAGAGCCTGTCCAATGCTGCCGCCGAAGCGGTGCTCGCCGACGAAAATATCGACATGGTGATGGTGCGCTCCGGCCAGACGACCGGCAGTATCGAAGCGGCGCAGTCCATCATCGATATTGCGCGCGAGGCCGGCAAGCCGGTGCTCGTCGCGACGGTCGCGGAGGATCACCTGCCTGCCAAGGCGCTGTTGGACGCTGCCGGTCTGCCGTGGTTCCTGACGGTCGGCCGGGCAGCGACTGCCGCGCGGGCGCTGGCCGATTTCTCGATGCGCCAGCAGAAATGGGCCGCTCGCCCTCGGGCGATCCAGAGGCCAGTGGGCCGTGCCGCGCTGTCATTCCCTGACGGGGAAACGTTCCTCAGCGAGCGGGCGTCGCGCGATGTGCTGGCCCAATATGGCATCCCGCTTGTCCGCCAGGAATTCGTCCCGGCCGACGCGGTGGACAGGTTCAGTTTGCAGGACCTGGCTTTCCCGGTCGTGGTGAAGGTCAATTCACCCGATATTCCGCACAAGAGCGAGGCGGGAGCGATCCGCGTCAATCTCACGACTCTGGAAGCGGTACGGTCGGCGGCGCGGGAGGTGATCGCGGCGGCGCGAGCCTATGTTCCTGACGCTCGTATCGACGGGGTGCTGGTGCAGGAAATGGCCAAGGGAACCGAACTGCTGCTCGGAGCGGCCGACGATGCCTGTTTCGGGCCGATCGTCCTGTTTGGCCTGGGCGGTATTTTCGCCGAGGTCATGGCCGACGTCGTCTACAGGTTTGCCCCCTTCGACAAAATGTCGGCGCAAGACATGCTCACCGAGATCAAGGGCGTGAAGCTGCTTCAGGGCTATCGGGGGCAGGCGGTGGCCGACCTCGATGCGCTGGCCAATATCGTGATGCGGCTGGGCTGGCTCATGAGCGACTATAGGGAAGCCATAGAGAGCATTGATATCAATCCAATTTTCGTAAATGGCGGCACCATTCTTGCCGCGGATGCCCTCATCGCGCTCAAGGGCAGGGGGTAGTCGATGCCGCTCGATTACGAGGCGCTCAAGGCCTATCGCATTCCACAGACCGAGATGGCGCTGACCAAGCGGGATACGATGCTCTACGCCCTGGGAATCGGACTGGGGGCGGATCCCACCGACGAGCGCCAGCTTCGTTTCGTCTACGAGAAGAACCTGCTGGCCGTTCCAACCATGGCAACCCTGATCGCAGCGCCCCATGCCTGGATCAGGAAGGCCAATGTCGGTTCCAGCGGCAAGAGCGTTCACGCCGGTATTAGCTTCCGGCTGCACCGCCCTATCCCGGTCGAAGGCAGCTTCCGCAGCGAAAACAGTGTCGATGAAGTGGTCGACAAGGGCGAGGGCAAGGCCGCGCTTGTGACGACACGGCGGCGGGTGTTCTCAGAGCAGGATGACGCTCTGATCTTCGAGATTCTATCGACCAGCATGCAACGTGGCGATGGTGGTTTCGGCGGTCCCTCGACGTCGTCGGCGCCGGCCCACGAGGTTCCAGGCTCGCCGCCGGACATGGTCGTGGACATGCCCACTCTGCCGCAGCAGGGGCTGATCTACCGCTTGAGCGGGGACTACAACCCGCTGCACGCCGATCCGGAGCATGCCCGATCGAACGGCTTTCCGCGCCCGATCCTGCACGGCCTCTGCACCTATGGCATTGCCGGACATGCGCTGCTGCGCGCCCTATGCGACTACGAACCGGCGCGGCTTGTGGCGATGAGCGCACGGTTTTCCAGGCCGGTCTATCCCGGCGACACACTTCAGATCCAGATATGGCAGCGCGGCGATACGGCCCATTTCCGCTGCCTTGTGCCAGCCCGCGACAACGAGGTCGTGCTCGATTTCGGACATGTCGAACTCGCCTGACGGCGGAACAGAACTACGGAGGAGCAGAACGATGGCGGCAGTAGAAGTGGCCCGAACCGAAGGGGTTGGGGAAGGTCATCGCGGTGAAAAGCTGGCGAAATTCGTCGCCGCGGCTCCCGGCCGGGACTATCCGCCCGAAATCATCGCGGCGGCGAAGGGGGCGCTGGTCGATTTCGTCGGCGTCACCATCGGTTCGTTCGACGAGCCGGCAGCCAAGGCCACGCGGGCCGTTGCCGAGGCATGGGGCGTGCCGGGGAAGGCGCAAATATTCGGCGCCGGCACCACCAATGCGGCCATGGCGGCATTGGTCAACGGCACGATGGCGCATTGCCAGGATTATGACGACACCCATATCGGCGGCTCGGGACATATCGGGGCGCCGGTCTGGTCGGCGGCCCTGGCGGTTGCCGGCGAGCGGGGGCTCGACGAGAAGGCGGCGCTGTCCGGCTTCATCACCGGTTTCGAGGTGATGGCGCATCTGGGGACGGGCGGCATAAGGGGCGTGGGGCGTAACCTGCAGCAGTGCGGGTTTCATCCCACGGGTGTTCATGGCGTCGTGGGCGCTGCGGCGGCCAGCGCCGCCATGCAGGGGCTGGACGAGGAGCAGTCGGCCAATGCGCTCGGCGCCGCGGCCACATCGGCGTCAGGATTCGTCGCCTCGTTCGGCAGCGATTCAAAGCCCTATCATGCCGGCCGCGCAGCGTGGAACGGCATCCTGGCGGCTGATCTGGCGGCCAATGGTTTCACGGCGGCCAAGGGGCTGTTCGAGCGCGAAAAGGGCATGCTGGCTGCGCTCATCCAGGATAATCGCGCCGAAATTCCGAATATCGACTTCGATGATGGCTGGGAGCTGCTGAACAATGGCTACAAGCCCTTCGCCTGCTGTCGCGCGACGCATGCCTCCATCGCCGCGGCGCACAAGCTGACGGCCCAGGTCAAGGGCCGCAAGGTCAAGCGCGTGACTTCGAAAGTGCACTACAATGCGCCGTTCAGCGCGGGCAAGACCAACCCGCAATCGCCGCTCGAATGCAAATTCTCGGTCGCTTTCTGCATCGCGGCAGCGCTCGAGGGCTATTCTATGGTCGGGACCGATTTCACCGAGCATATGCTGCGCGACCCGGCCGTGCAGGCCATCCTGCCCAATGTGGAGCTATTGCCGCAGCGCGAGCAGCCGCAATTCGAGGCCTATCTCGATGTCTGGCTGGAAGATGGCACGCATCTGCAGTCCGAGACCAAGCTCTTTCTGGGCCATCCGCAGAACCCGATGAGCCCGGAGCAGGTCCACGCCAAGTTCATGTCACTGGTCGAGCCGCGGCTGGGCGCCGAAAAGGCCGAAAGGCTGCTGGCTACGCTCTACCGTTTCGACGAACCGGGTGCCCTTGCCGAAACCATGGCGCTGGTTCGCGCCTGACCTACGGAGAATAGTATGTCCACCGATTGGCTGGATGGTGCGGCGCAGGGCCGTGCCGATCGTGCCGCCGTCCTGCGCCAACTGATCGCGCGCAAGCAGAGCGTGGCTGTTCCCGGAGCGGCCGATGGCATGAGCGCGCAGCTGGCGCGCGATGCCGGGTTTGAGGCGCTCTATCTTTCGGGTGCCGCCGTTTCTGCCTCGATGGCCCTGCCTGACCTGGGCATGCTGACGCTCGAGGATGTGACGCGTAAAGCCCGCGAGGTCGTCCGTGCATCCGGGCTCCCGCTGATCGTGGACGCCGATACCGGTTTCGGCGAGGTGCTCAATATCATGCGCGCGGTGCGCGAGCTGGAAGAGGCCGGGGCGGCCTGCATTCAGATTGAAGATCAGGTATTTCCCAAGAAGTGCGGGCATCTCAATGACAAGTCGGTCGTGCCCGTCGAGGATATGTGCCGCAAGATCGCCGCTGCGCGGCAGGCGTCCTCGGGACTGCTGATCTGCGCGCGCACCGATGCGGGCACCGCGGATTTCGACGACGCGATCCGGCGTGCCAACCGTTATGTTGCGGCCGGTGCAGATGTGATCTTCGTCGAAGCGCTGCATTCGATCGAGGCCATGCGTCGGGCGCGCGCCGAAATAGCGGCGCCGCTGCTGGCCAACATGACCGAGTTCGGGCGTACGCCGCAGACCTCGCTCCAGACATTCAACGAACTGGGCTACGAACTCGTCATCTACCCCGTCTCGGCCGCCCGCGCTGCGTGGCGCGCCAGCAAGTCGGTCTATGAGGCTATCAGACGCGATGGCGAGGTCGGAACGACCATCGACGCCATGATGACGCGGGCCGAGCTCTACCAGACCATCGGCTATTACGACTACGAGGCGCTCGACGCCAAGATCGTCAAAACCGTTCTCGAATAACAGATCAGGAGACTATCGGCATGGGTCACATCGGCTCGGGCAACCCCTATACGCGCGCAGTTGCCGAATTCGTTTCCGGGCTTCGCTACGAAGATATTCCCGAAACGGTTCGCGAGCGCCTCAAGCTGCTCATTCTCGACTCGCTCGGTTGTGCGCTCTACGGGGCCAACCTGGAATGGTCGCATATTCTCCACAAGACGCTGGGCGCCGTCGATACCAGCAGTTCGGCAGCCATCTGGGGGACCAACAGGCGGATTTCGACGCCGCACGCGGCTTTGATCAACGGCACGCAGGTCCAGGGTTTTGAACTCGATGACGTGCATCGCGTCGGTGTCATGCATGTGGGGGCGGTAACGCTTCCCGGACTGGTTGGCATTGCAGAAGCGCATCGGAACCTCTCCGGACGCGAGTTCCTCACGGCAGCGCTGGCGGGTTACGAAGTCGGCCCGCGCGTCGGCATCTGCATGGGGCAAGAGCATATCGGGCAGGGCTGGCATTCCGGTGCGACGCTGGGCGTGTTCTCGTCGGCCGCCGCAGCAGCCCGCGCACTGAGCCTCGATGCCGACAGGACCGTCCATGCCCTAGGCATTGCCGGCACGCAATCTGCCGGGCTGATGGCGGCGCAGTTCGGCGCCATGGTCAAGCGCATGCATGCCGGCCGCTCGGCACAGAGCGGGCTCTATGGTGCGCTTCTGGCCGCCAACGGCTTTACCGGTATCATCGATGTGTTCGAGGCGCCGTATGGCGGCTTTGCCACGACCTTTTCGCGATCGGACGATCGTTTCAACCTGGATGCGCTGACGAGTGGGTTGGGGGAAACGTTCGAGACCATGCGCATCGCGCTCAAGTTCTACTCCTGCGTGGGCAGCAACCACACCACGCTGGATTCCATCCGCGCCATCCAGCAGCGCCGCCCGTTTACGGTGGATGAGCTGGAGAAAATCGTGGTTCGAGGCTCGCAGGTCACCGTGGATCACGTGGGCTGGGAATATCGGCCGGAGGGCATAACTTCGGCGCAGCTCAACCTGCCATATTGCGTGGCGACGCTGCTGCTGGAAGGCGATGTGTTCGTCAACCAGTTCTCCGATGAATTGGTGGCGGATCGCCAGCGCATGGACCTGCTCAAGCGGGTACAGGTCGTGCATGATCCGGAAATCACCGCGAAAGGCTCGACCTTCCGCCATATGGTCAAGGTCGAGGTTCATCTCAGGGATGGCAGCGTGCATCATGAGGAGCGTGAGGCGCCGCGGGGCAGCGAAAAGAGCTTTGCCAGTGCCGATGATATTGTCGAGAAGTTCAAGAAACTCGCCAGCAGCGTCATGCCGTCGGATCAGCAGCAGCGCCTTGTCGATGCAGTGCTCAACCTCGAAGACCTCGACGATGCGCGATTGTTGACTGACCAACTGGTCGTTCGCGGCTGATATGCTTCAGGTCCGCGCGAAGCGCGCCGCGCCGTTGTCGTCCAGACTGGTGACCACGCGGCCGCGACGTTGCAGATAATTGAGGTGCGCCAGGGTTTCTGAAAGCGCCTGGCGCGCGTGGCTGCCTGCCATGGCGCGCGCGAAGACCATGAGGGCCACGGCATAGGCTGTCTGCGGCGTGTCGAGAGTAGCCTCGACCTGGTCCAGGCGCGCCTCATGGTGCGACCGTAGCTGTGCCAATCTTTCATGCAGGCCGTAGAAGGGGGCGCCATGGGACGGCAATACGAGCGTGTCGGCGGGCAGTTGCGCCAGGACGTCGAAGGAGGCGAAGAATTCCTGCAGGGGATCGCCGTAAGGCTCGCCGGGATGCACGGTGATGGACGGCGTGATGTGCGACAATACCTGATCGGCCGCGATCAGCAGATGTCTGCCGGGATCGAACAGGGTGATCATCTCGGGCGCATGGCCGCCAAACGCCCTGACTTCCCAGCTTGCCCCGCCAGCTAAAAAGCTGTCGCCGGTTTGCAGCCGGCGGTACTGGACGGGAAGCGGCACGAAGTTCGAACGGACCCCGATACGGTTCGCAATGATGGTCTCGCCTTCGTCGGTCGGGCAGCCACACCAGGCCAGCCAGATATTGGCCTGCTCAGCAGTGCGTTCCTCCGGCTCGGTGATCCGCAGGCCGGCCGTAAGATACTCGGCGAGCGACATCCAGACCGTCGCACCGCTGCGCTCGGCCAATGTTCCCAGATAGCCGACATGATCCACATGGCCGTGGGTAACGAGGATGTCACCAACCCCTCGCGAGGCCAGGGTAGTCTCGAACGTGCGGTCCCACACCGCCCGGGTTTCTGCGGAATTCATGCCGCAGTCGATAACGGTCCAGCCCCTCCGGTCCATCACATAGCCAGGCATTGACGTGATCGAGGCGGCCGGGGAGCGGCAGCCGCAACCAGAAAAGACCATTGGCTACTTCAACGGGTGCAGCACCCACGGGCGGTGTCTCGAACGGAAATTGCAGGTCGTGAGGGTAGGAGGGCATTGAGGTCTTTCATATCTGCACGATGCGTGAACCGGTAGTTCGCCAGAGTCTCAATAAAGAATACATTGGTATACCTTGATGAGCAACGACACGTTGGACCTCGTCATCCGTGCGACGGGATATGGGTCTTGAGCCGCGACAGGGCCGCGAGCGCCTTATTCTGTGTGGGCGCGCCGCCACATCTGGCGCAACTCCCCCGAAAAATGCTCGAACGAACTTGCCATGCTCGCGGCTTTGGTGCATGAGTACGATGGTATACCATTAATCCAGGATTTAGGGATGAACGTTCAGGAATTGTCGTCGAAGCGTCCAGATGTGCTTGTTGTGGGAGCTGGCAACGCGGCCTTGTGCTCGGCAATTTCCGCTCATGAGCAGGGCGCCAACGTGCTGATCATCGAGGCAGCGCCGCTCGATGAACGGGGCGGCAATTCCTTCTTCACCGGCGGCGCTTTCCGTTTCGCCTATGACGGCGTTGACGACCTGCGTGGTGTGTCGGCTGCGCTGGACGAGGAGAACCTGGAAAATATCGATTTCGGCACGTACACGACGGACCAGTATTTCGACGACATGTACGAGCTGACCCAGTACCGCACCGATCCCGAACTCTGCGAAGTCCTGGTGCGCAATAGCCTCGAGACGGCCAAATGGTTTGCCCGTCAGGGCGTGGAGCTTCGGCCTGGGCTGGGGCGCCAGGCCTTCAAGGTCGATGGCAAGTTCAAGTTCTGGGGCGGTCTCGCCTTGCACATTTCCGGCGGTGGTCCGGCGATGATGGAAGCCCTTTACAAGAATGCCGAGCGGCGTGGCATCGAGATCATCTACGATTGCCCCGCACAAAGCCTGATCCAGGAAGGCGGTCGTGTCGTCGGCGTCGGTGCGCGGCTGCGCGGCGAGCCGGTGGATATTCGCGCCGGCGCGGTCGTGCTGGCTTGCGGCGGCTTTGAGTCCAACCCCGAAATGCGCGCCAACTATCTGGGCCAGGGCTGGGACATGGCCAAGGTTCGCGGCACAAGGTTCAATATGGGGCAGGGACTCAAGATGGCTCTTGCCATCGGCGCCAAGCCCCATGGCAACTGGTCGGGCTGTCACTCGGTGGCATGGGACGTCAATGCGCCGCCAACGGGCGACCTGACGGTCGGCGACCAGTTCCAGAAGCACAACTATCCCTTCGGCATCATGGTCAACGCCAAGGGCGAGCGCTATGTGGACGAAGGCGCCAACTTCCACAGCCACACCTATGCCAAATATGGCGGCGAAATCCTAAAGCAGCCTGGCATGTTCGCCTGGCAAGTGTTTGATTCCAAAGTCTCACATTTGTTGCGTAGTGAGTACCGCATCCGGCGTGTGACCAAGGCGGAATCCGATACGCTGGAAGGACTCGCCGAGCAGTTGGAGGGCGTCAATCCCAAGCAGTTCCTGGAGACGGTGCGAGCCTTCAACGACGCCTGTCGGTCGGATGTGCCATTCAATCCCAACATTCTCGACGGGCGCGGCACATCCGGCCTGCAGATCGACAAGACCAATTGGGCCAACGCGCTCGATACACCGCCATACCACGCCTATCACGTGACCACCGGCGTTACCTTCACCTTCGGCGGCCTCAAGGTTACGCCGGAAGCCGAAGTCGAGGACTCCTATTCCGGCGTGGTCAAAGGGCTCTATGCCGCCGGCGAGATGGTGGGAGGCCTGTTCTTCCAGAACTATGCGAGTGGCACCGGCCTGATGTCGGGCGCCACCTTTGGTCGCCTGGCCGGCGCGGGCGCGGCACGCTTCGCCCAGCAAGCCAAGGCGGCCTGATCGGACGACCATGCCAGCAGGACGAGGACCATGGTGACGGCTCGAACACAACAGGCGGCGAGTCTGCCGGCCTATACCGAGGCGCTGGCGGACTATGCGGTCAATCTAACCTTCGGGGACTTGCCGCCGCATGTTGTCGCGGCCGCGGGAAATTGCCTTGTGGATGCCGTTGCCTGCGCATGGTTCGGTAGCAGGTTCGAGTGGTCGCAAGCTGTGGTGAGCGCTGTTGAACGACCTGCTGGTGCGGTGACGGTACCGGGTATGGACATCACCACGGATGCGGCGACCGCGGCGCTTCTGTCGGGCGTTTTCGCTCATGCCTTCGAACTCGATTCCCTCCGTAAGCCTGGGGCCGGTGTTCATCCCGGAGCGACTGTTGCGCTGCCGGCGCTGGCAGTAGCCCAGTCGCTTGGGAGCAGCGGGCGGGAGTTGCTGGCCGCCATCGTCGCCGGTATCGAGGTGATGTTCCGCATCGGCGCGGCGACGCTTCACACGGCCGAGAAGCGGGGCTTTCATGCACCGGGCATCACGGGTGTCTTCGGTTCCGCAGTGGCCGCGGGCCGCCTTATGGGACTTTCATCACGGCAGATGGCCCATTGCCTTGGTATTGCCGCCTCGATGAGCGGCGGGTTGCTGCGCTTCGCCGCCTCCGGCGATGGCGGCATGGTCAAACGACTCCATCTGGGACGGGCCGCGCAGAACGGGGTCATTGCCGCCCGGCTCGCTGCCGCTGGCTATGAGGGGCCGAGCGCGGTGATCGAAGGCCCGGGTGGCGTGCTCGAAACCTTTTGCGAAACGTCACGCCCCGAACTGCTCGATGCCGGGTTGGGCAGCCGCTACGAGATCGAGACGCTGTGCATCAAGCGCTATGCCTGCCACGTCACTGCCCAGGCGCCCATCCAGATGCTGTCGGATTGGCGTGCATCCAGTGCATTCGGCCCCGCTGACATCGCTGGAATTGAACTCGATGTGGCTCCCAAGCTTGCCAGCCATCACGCCGAGCGGCACCCGGCCGACATGGCGCTGGCGCAGTACAGCGTGCCGTTCATGCTCGCCTTCTCGGCCTACATCGACCTCGATGATCCCGGAAGCTTGACCGATGCCGCAATACGGGCGCCCAGGGTGCATGCACTGGCCGATCGCATCCGCATGACCGCTGATCCGGCGCTCAAGGGGTGGTCAACGCGCATGCGGGTGACGCTCACCGATGGTCGCGTGCTGGTGGGCGAGCCGGCCGGCTTCGTAGGTTGCCCGGAGAGCCCGCTCGATGCGGCTCAGTTGCGCCGACGCTTCCTGTCGCTGACCCGTGCCTTTCCGCAGTTGCAGATGCAGGCGTTGGCTGACGCGCTGGAAAATATCGCCACCTGCATAGACGTTTCGCAGCTGCCTCTGGGCTTGGTCGCCGCGGAGGGCCGCCAACCATGACCGCCGTTGATGCTTATGTAGCCGACGATGCAGTCGATGCCGAAACGCTCCAGATGTTGCGGGACAGTGTCCGGCGTTTCAACGAGCAGGGCGGCCTCAGGCGCGTGCGCAACCTGCGGAAAACCCAACCCGGCTTTGACCGCGACGCGTGGCACGAAATGGCGCAGCAGGGCTGGCTGGGCACCATCATTCCGGAAGAGTCCGGTGGGCTCGGGCTGCCCTTTGCAGCGATGCAGGTCATCGTTGAAGAACTGGCGCGCGGCCTCAGCCCGGAGCCAGTCGTGGGTTGCGCCGTTCATGCGGCAACGGTGCTGCTGGGATGTCGGGAGAGCGGCCGTGGCACGGAACTGCTGAGCCAGATCGCATCGGGCGATAAAATCTATGCGGTCGCGGAGTCCGATATCGCGATTACGCGTGATGGCAATGCGATGCTGCTTGGCGGCACTGCACGGCATATCCTGCCCGCACTGGCGACCGATGGGTTTATCGTTGCCGCTCGCGACGGCGCTAAGACCCTGGTGGTTTTCGTCGACGCTGCGGCGCCTGGCATATCGATCACACCCGAAAACCGTGCCGATGGCACCTTTTCGGGCACCATCACTTTCGTCGAGGTGCCGGTATCGGCAGAAAGTGTGCTGGCTGAAGGCGCTGCAGCTTCGGCGGCGCTGGCCCGAGGGCGGGCAGCAGCAACGCTGATGACGGCCGCGGAGCTGTTCGGCGCGATGGATCAGGCCCTGTCCATCACCCTGGACTACATGAAAACACGCGTGCAGTTCGACAGGCCCATCGGCAGTTTCCAGGCCCTGCAGCACCGTGTGGTGGATCTCTATATCCAGAAGGAATTGAGCCGTTCCGTGCTCGCGGAAGCAATCGCCGCGCTCGATGAATCCGATGATCTCGAGCTGATCGAGATGGAAGCTTCCCGGGCCAAGGCTCGTTGCAGCTCGGCGGGACTGTTGATCGGCCGTGAAGCGATCAAGCTGCATGGCGCCATCGGCGTAACCGACGAATATGATGTCGGCCTCTATCTCAAGCGCCTGCTGTCGCTGGCTGCCCTTCATGGCAATGCACCGGCTCATCGCACCCGCTATGGCGCAGTGCTGGCGCGTCGCCAGGGCGGTTTGGATGAGGGGCGGGGCATGGTCGCGGCGGTGCCTGCCGAGTTCATGGCCGAGCAAAAGCTGGCCGTGGATTGGAACAGCTTTTCGAACGATGCTTTCCGGGCCGGCATCCGCGCCTATCTTGAGGCGTACTATCCGCAGCATCTCAGAGGGTTGGGCCGGCGCGGAACACCCGGCGAAATGGCGGATTGGCTCGACCGCATGGTGCGCAAGGGGTGGATAGCCCCTGCCTGGCCTGTCGAGCATGGTGGAATGGGCCTGTCGCCGGCCAAGCAGGTGATCTTTATCGAGGAGCGCGAGCGCGTCGGAGTCGCCCGAAATCCGGATCAGGGCGTGGTGATGTTCGGGCCTATGCTCATGCGCTACGGCACGGACGAGCAGAAGCGCCGCTTCCTGCCCAAGATTGTCACCAACGAGCACATCTGGTGCCAGGGCTATTCCGAACCCAATGCCGGCTCCGACCTCGCAAGTCTGCGTACGGAGGCGGTGCGGGATGGCGAAACCTTCATCATCAACGGGTCCAAGATCTGGACCACGATGGCGCACCACGCGACGCATATGTTCCTGCTGGCGCGCACCAACAAGGCCGTGAAGAAGCAGGAAGGCATCAGCTTCTTTGTGCTCGACCTGAAGACATCAGGCGTGACCATCCGCCCCATCGGCAACCTGGCAGGGCACGAAGAGTTCTGCGGGGTCTTCTTCGACGAAGTCCGCGTGCCTGCCGAAAACCTTGTTGGCGATCTCGACAAGGGATGGTCGGTCGCCAAATCACTGCTCGGCTTCGAGCGCCTCAACAATGGTAGCCCGCGGCGCGTGCAGGGTCCGCTCAAGCTGCTGCAGCAGGTTGCCGATGCCCGTTCGCTGGCCTTGGACCCGGTCTATCGGGAAAAATACACCGCGATCTATCTGGATATCACCGACCTAAAATCAGCCTATTCGCGCTTCTCGGACATCGTGGGCAATGGTCTTATGCCAGGCCCGGAAATCTCGCAGCTCAAGATATGGGCCGGCGAATGCGCTCAGAGGCTCTCGGAGCTGTTGATCGAGACGGCCGGTGAGGAGGGGGGAATCGTCGGCCGGCAGGCCTTCGGCAGCGCCGATATCGATGTCCTTGCTCCGTTCTACGCAATGTTCCCGTCGCAGATCGCGTCGGGCTCAAACGACATCCAGCGCAACGTGCTGGCTCAGCGTGTGCTCGGACTGCCGAAGTAGCGGTCCGGGCCTGTTATCCGAGGTTTTGCAAATGAAGATTCTTGTTGCCGTCAAACGCGTCGTCGATCCGAATGTGAGGGTGCGCGTGCGCCCGGACGGGCAGGGGGTCGAACTCACCAACGTCAAGATGGCCATGAATCCGTTCGATGAAATTGCCGTCGAAGAGGCGCTGCGGCTGAAGGAGGCTGGCAAGGCCGAGGAGGTGGTGCTGGTTTCCATCGGCCCGGCGCAGGCCAACGAGACTCTGCGCAACGGTCTGGCCATGGGCGCCGACAGGGGCATTCATGTGCAGACCGATGCGCGTGTCGAGCCGCTCGCCGTTGCCAAGCTGCTCAAGGCAATCGCCGTCGAAGAGGCGGCCGATCTGATGTTTCTCGGCAAGCAGGCCATCGACGACGATGCCAACCAGACCGGCCAGATGCTGGCAGCGCTGCTGGGCTGGGCGCAGGGCACTTTTGCATCGAGGGTCGAACTCGGTGAAGGGCGGGTATCCGTCACAAGGGAAGTGGATGGTGGCCTCCAGACAGTATCGCTGAAATTGCCGGCGGTGATCACCACCGACCTGCGGCTCAACGAGCCGCGCTATGCGTCGCTGCCCAACATCATGAAGGCCAAGAAGAAGCCGATCGACGTCCGCACGGTCGAAAGCCTCGGCGTGGATATTTCGCCACGACACACGGTGCTCTCGGTGACCGAACCACCGGCGCGCAAGGCAGGTACCCTGGTGGCATCGGTCGATGAACTGCTCGACCGGCTGCGCAACGAGGCCGGCGTTCTCTGAACGCCAGACAGGAGTAGAGACAATGGCAACGCTGCTGATCGCAGAACACGACAATACCAATCTCAACGAACTGACGGCCCGCGCCCTCACTGCCGCCCGCGCCATGCAATCGCCGGTGACGCTGCTGGTCGCCGGCTCGAACTGCCAGGCGGTGGCCGAACAGGCCGCCGGCCTTGGTGGAATCGAGAGGGTTCTCGTCGCTGATGCCCCGCATCTGGCCCAGCAGGCCGCCGAGCCAATGGGCGCCCTCATTGCCGAACTGGCGCAGGATTTTCAGGCGGTGCTTGCCGTTGCCAGTTCCACCGGCAAGAGCGTCCTGCCAAGGGCTGCGGCCTTGCTGGACGTGATGCAGGTGTCGGAAGTGACCAAGATCGTTTCCCCCGATACGTTCGTGCGGCCGATCTATGCCGGCAACGCGATCGAGACGATCCAGTCGAGCGATCCGATCAAGGTCATCACGATACGCTCGAGCGCATTCGAGCCGGCCGGGCAGGGCGACGCGAGTGCCCCCATAGTTGCCGTGCCGACCCCGAAGACTCGGCATTGTCGACCTTTGAACGCCAGGAACTGGCGCAGACGGACCGGCCCGATCTGGGATCGGCGCGCATCGTCATTTCCGGGGGGCGGGCATTCGGCTCGAAGGAAACATTCGACAAGTTCCTCGAACCCATCGCCGCCAAACTCGGTGCCGCTATCGGCGCATCCCGCGCCGCCGTCGACCTCCGGTTATGCCGGCAACGAGTTGCAGGTTGGGCAGACCGGCAAGGTGGTTGCCCCCGATCTCTACATCGCCTGCGGCATATCCGGGGCCATCCAGCACCTGGCCGGCATGAAGGACTCGCGCTACATCGTCGCCATCAACAAGGATGCCGATGCGCCGATCTTCCACGTCGCCGACTACGGACTGGTCGGCGACCTCTTCGAAATCCTGCCTGAGCTCGAGAGCAAGCTCTAGGCCCCGGTGGGACGAAACATGGGGACCGGCGGCGTGCCATCGCCGCTGGTCTGGCCGAAGACGAGCTCCACCTGCTGGCCGATATGCAGCCGGTCGAGATCGCATTCCACGATATTGGTCAGCATGCGCGGCCCTTCAGCGAGTTCGACATAGGCCACTGCATAGGGCGGCTTGGCACGGCGCATGACGGTCCAGCTATAGATCGTACCGGCACCACTCGCCTCGACCCATTCGGTTTTCTCGCTCCAGCAGAAAGGGCACATTGTGCGCGGAAACCAGTGGGTTTCGCCACAGGATGTGCAGCGCTTGATGAGGAAACGCCCTTGCGCCGCGGCGTCCCAAAAGGGCTGCGATTCGGCGTCCGGCTGCGGCGCGGGAACGGTTCGTCCGGTTGGCTGCATGTCGATTACTCCCGTTCCAGAATGAGGGTGCCGCTGCCATGGCGCGTAGCGAGCTGGCCGCCCGTGCCATGCACCAGGGCCAGGTCGCAATTGGCGACCTGCACCGCAGGGTGGGCTTCGCCGCGCAGTTGCCGCACGGCCTCGATGATCTTGGTGATACCGCCCCGGTTCGCCGGGTGGTTGTTGCATAATCCGCCGCCGTCGGTGTTGAACGGCAGGCGGCCGACACCGGAGATGAGATTGCCATCGGCAACGAATGCGCCGCCCCTGCCCTTGGCGCAAAAGCCGAGGTCTTCCAGTTGGAGCAGCACCGTTATGGTGAAGCTGTCATAGAGCGACACATATTTGATGTCGGTGACGGCTACGCCGGCCTCGGCAAAGGCGGCCGGTCCGGTTCGGACCGCACCGGTATAGCTGAGATCGATCTTCCCGCCGGCCTGATGCTTGGTGGTTTCGCCCGCGCCAAGCACGCGAACCAGCGGCCGATTGAGCTTTCTGGCAATCTCGGGTCGCGCCACGATGACGGCGCCACCGCCATCGCTGATGACGCAGCAGTCCAGGCGGTGCAGCGGATCCGCAACCATGGGCGAACTGACGACGTCTTCCACAGTGACGACATCGCGTAGAACGGCATTGGGATTGTGTTGCGCGTGATGAGAGGCGGCAACCTTAATCCAGGCCAGTTGCTCACTGGTGGTGCCGAACTCGTACATGTGCCGCTGGGCGGCCAGCGCGTAGCTCACGGCTGTCGGAATGGCATAGGGGTATTCCCATTGCACATCCGGCGCGGCGACATGGCGGATGCGTGGCGTGGTGCCGGTGCGAACATCGTCGGCCTTCGGCCTGCCGGCAAGGCTGATCAGTGCGACATTGCACTTGCCCAGCGCGATGGCCTCCGCCGCATGAGCCACCTGCACGATCGGCGAGACCCCGCCGATATCGGTCGAGTCGACATGGCGCACCTCGAGGTTGAGGTAGTTCAGCAATGACTGCAGTCCGCCCGGCGCATCGCCGGAGCAGAAATAGCCGTCGATATCTGCCTTGCTCAGCCCCGCATCGGCGATAGCGCCGGCGGCCACCTCGGCATGAAGCTGTGCATGGGACTTGTCGGGAGCAAAGCGAGTCGGGTGCTCGAAGGCTCCGACGATGTAAGCCGCGCCGCGGATTGTCATCTCTTGCTCCGGTTATGGTTCGTGAATCTTCCAAATTGTATACTAGCGAATTCCTCCACGACAACGGCTAAACAGCCTGCGCGATATACATCCTTCGTCGGCAGGCGCTTGCGTGTCCGGAGTGATGGTATACAGTAGAATTCATTGCGCCGGCTTGTCGGCGTTTGGCGAAAGAATCAGACCAAATGGCAGCCAGTTTCCAGTTCGGCAAAATCCTGCAAACACTGGCGCATCGCAATTTCGGGGTCTATGTCGCGGGCAATGTCGGCTCGCTCATCGGCACCTGGATGCAGCGAATCGCGGCAGGCTGGTTCACCTGGGAGCTGACGCAATCGGCCACCTGGCTCGGGCTCATAGCTTTTGCGGATCTCTTTCCTGCCGTGGTGATTGCGCCCTTTGCCGGAGTGGCGGCAGACCGGTGGGATCGTCTGAAAATGATGAAGCTGGCCCAGATACTGGGCTTCCTGATCGGCGGTGCGCTGGCATTGCTGTTCTTCGTCGGTCAGGTGACGGTCTGGACATTGCTGATCGTGACCCTGATGCTCGGCACCGTCGATGCCTTCGTCCAGCCCTTCCGGCTGGCCTTCGTGTCGGCGCTGGTGCCTAGATCTGACCTCACGACCGCCGTGGCCATCAAGTCCATCACGTTCAACCTGGCGCGGTTCGTCGGTCCGGCCATAGCCGGCATCGTCATTGCCACTGTTGGCGTCGGTTGGGCCTTCGCGGCAAATGCCCTGTCGTTTCTGGTGCTGCTCGGTGCGTTGTTGCTGGTGCGCCTGGCGCCTGTCGTGCGGATTGCGCCGGTCAAGAAAGTATCCGTCATCGCCGATGCCATCGAGGGCGTTCGGCATGCGGTATCGACGCCGGGCATCGGCATCGTGCTAGGCCTGCTCGGGGTGACATGCCTGGCGGGTCGTCCGGTTGTCGAACTGCTTCCCGGCTGGGCAGGGGAGATATTCTCGGGTGATGCCAGCGATCTGGCAGCCCTCACCTCTGCGGTCGGCATCGGCGCAGTGTTCGGTGGACTGTGGCTCGCCGGCAGGCCGAGCATTGTCGGACTGGTCAGAGCCTATCTGTTTTGCTGCCTGGGCATGGCGCTGTCTCTGCTGGCCTTTTCGTTGTCGTTCCACACACTGGTCGCTCTGCCGACAATGGTGGTTTCCGGCTTCTTCCTCGTGGCGTCGGCTATCTGCGCCCAGACTCTGGTACAGGTGAATGTCGAGGACGGTTTGCGCGGCCGGGTACTCAGCGTCTACGCGATGATCCTGCGTGGCGGGCCGGCAGTGGGTGCGCTGATCATGGGTTATTTGGCCGACTTTATCGGGCTGCGATTGCCCCTGGTCGGCGGCTGCATCATTCTGCTGGTTGCCACCGGGCTGGTATTCCTGCGCCGGCGCGAAATCGAGGAGGTGCTTGAGAGCCGGTTCAAGCTGCCCGAGGCGCCAACGGTAGCGGGCGACGGCAGGGATTGAACAGGCCTGGCCACTGGCTTACCTCGCCATATTGCCGCCGAGCCACTGCAGATTATCCACCAGTTCGCTGCAGCATTCGCGGATCAGGTCCATCATCTGGCGCAGGTCCTGGTCAATCTCCCGTTCCGCGGATACGGCGATGACGCGGGTGGAATGCAGGCCCTGAATGGGCACGGCTGCCAGTTCCTTACGCTGGAGCTCGGAACGCGCCATGGCGGCGACATGCACGGTGGGGCCGACGTTTTCCTTGACCAGCGCCTTGCAGGCGCCTGCCGTATTGGCCTCGGCCGCTACGACCAATGGAATACCAGCGGCGGCAAAGGAATCTTCGATGGTGGAGCGGATGCCCGAGGATTGTGCGCCGCCAACCACCAGGGGGACGCCACGCAGGTCCTCGAGCCTGAGCGACTCGATACCCGTGAACCGTTCGTCATCGGATCGGTGAATGAGGCAGAGCGGCTCGCGCATGAGCGGCAGAATCCGCAAACCCTGCAGCGAGCGGGGCAGATTCATCACGGCCACGTCGACTTTGCCATCGCGCAACAGATCGGCCCTGGCGGGCATCAGCATGGATATGAATTCACAGCGAAGCTGAGGATAGCGGCGAGCAGCGAGCCGAGACAGCGGATAGGCCAGGATTTCGGCGGTTCCAGGCGAAACGCCGATCTTCATGCTGCCGGTCATCGGCTCGAGGCCGCCCGTAGCCATGCGGGTCACGGCGATGACCTCGTCCAGAATGTGCTCGGCTTTTGCCTGCAGCGTATACGCCACGGGCGTCAGCGACACGCCATGTGCATGGCGCACGAACAGGTCGACGCCGAGTTCTTCCTCGAGCTTCTTGATCTGCCGGCTCAGAGCCGGTTGGGCAACATGCAGAACATTTGCCGCGCGGCCATAGGTGCCTTCGCGAGCCACGGTGAGGAAGTAGCGAAGCTGCCTGAGTTCCAAAACATTCTCCTCCTGCAGGCCGGTCGGGAGGGCCGGCCATCGACAATTTTTGATCCGGTCTTGCCGCCGGATTGGTTCTCTCGCTCAAATAGAGTGCAATAGTATACCATGCATTGCATTTCGAGGTAGCTGCATTTATAGCATCTGAAACTGAGGTAGAGGATGACGCCATGCAGACGGTGGATTTAGCCAGGTTCGTGGTCGAGACACCCGATGATGCCGTTCCGCTGGAGGCGTTGCAACGGGCCCGCGACGCCGTGATCGATACAATCGGCTGCGCCATTGCCGGCACGGTCGAGCAACCCGCACGGATTGCCCGGCGCTATGTTCAGTCGATCAAGGCTGCACCCGATACAGTGGTATGGGGAAGCGTGCTACGCACGGCCCCTGCCGATGCGGCATTCGTCAACGCAATCAGCGGCCATGCCCTCGATTTCGACGACAGCTTACCCAGCCTGCGCGGCCATCCCAGCGTACCCTTGTGTGCTGCTGGCCTCGCTGCCGCCCCGCAGGAGATGTCGGGCAGGGCGTTTCTCGCGGCCTTCGTGCTGGGGCTGGAAGTGGCGGGCAAGCTGGGTCGAGCACTCGGACATGGTCACTACATGCGCGGCTGGCATATAACCGCCACGGTCGGCACATTCTCTGCGGCCTGCATGACCGGTCGCCTGATGTCGCTGGGCGAAGGACAGTTGCGCAATGCTCTGGGGGTAGCGGCGGCAGAGACGGCGGGCCTTGTCCGCAATTTCGGCACCATGGCCAAGTCTTTCCAGGCAGGGCATGCAGCCCGATCCGGCTATATGGCGTCCTGGCTGGCGCGGGAGGGCTTTACCGGTGACGATGACATACTCGATCGCCCCGGCGGTCTCATCGCGGCCTATGGGGATGAGCACTCGACGCTGGATGTCCCGCCATTCGCAAACCCCTGGGAAATCTTCGAGCCTGGCATCTATGTCAAGCGCTGGCCCTGCTGCTACGGCAACCACCGTGGCTTGGCTGGTGTGTTCGAACTGGTCGGCAAGCATGGCATCGAGGCCGCCGACATCACCGAGATCAATGTTGGCTTCTTGCCTGACGCGGACAAGGCGCTGATCCATCGGAATCCGCAAACCGGACTGGAAGCCAAGTTCAGCATCGAATATTGCGCCGCCGCCGCGGTGATTGACGGGCGGGTGACGCTCGACTCCTTCGCGGAGCAAGCGGTGCATCGTCCGCAGATTCGCGCGCTGATGGAAAAGGTCAGTCGCGTGCCGATGCCGGGGCAGGGGTCTTTCTCGGGGGTGGTGGGGTATACCGACGTCGAAATTGTTACCCGTAGTGGGCGCTTCTCCACGCGCATCGACCATACGCCCGGCTCGCCGGAGGCACCGATGACGGCGAGCGACCGGCGCGACAAGTTTCTCGGCTGCACGCAGGGTATTCTTGGCACGGATCGTGCCGAGCGCCTGCTCTCCGCGCTGGAAGGCCTGATCGAGGCGCCTGATCTTCGGCAGATCGTTGAACTCACCATGCCCGCCCAGGAAGGCGGTGCGGCATGAATGAGCCCGATGTTGTGTTGTGCGAGTGCTTCGCGCGCGACGGGCTGCAGCACGAGGCCGAGTTCGTCGC
Organism: Devosia ginsengisoli; assembly: GCF_024707105.1. Lineage (GTDB taxonomy): Bacteria > Pseudomonadota > Alphaproteobacteria > Rhizobiales > Devosiaceae > Devosia > Devosia ginsengisoli_A. The sequence continues at coordinate 227,834 of NZ_JANQAJ010000011.1, forward strand.
CACGCCGGACAAGATTGCGCTGATCGACGCCTTTACCGGCACCGGCTTCAAGCGCATCGAGGCGACCAGCTATAGCCACCCTGAGCGCGTTCCGGCCTTTCGCGATGCTTCCGACGTTCTTGCCGGCATCACCCACGGTGAAGGCGTCTACTACAAGGCCACATGCCCCAATCTGCGGGCTGTGCAGCGGGCGCTCGGCGATCTTGATGCGGGCAGGGGCGCCAATGAGTTGAGCCTGCTGGTATCGGCCACGGAAGGACATACCCAGCGCAATCTGCGGACCGATCGGGAAACACAGTGGCGGAATGTCTCGGAGATGGCGGCAGCCGCGCGCGGCCATGTGCGGCTCGTGGGTGTCGTCTCGGTTGCCTTCGGTTGCCCCTTTGACGGCTATGTCGACCCAGGCCGGGTTGTAGAGAATGTCGCGCGTTTTGCCGATCTTGGCGCCGACCTGGTGACGATCGGCGATACGATCGGCACGGCGACCCCCGCCAGCGTCAGGCAGGTGTTCAAGCGGCTGCTTGCCGAGGTCCCGCAAACCATCCCAGTAGCCCATTTCCACGATACGCGTGGCACGGGAATCGCCAACTGCATTGCTGCGCTGGACGCGGGCTGTACGCATTTCGACAGCGCCTTCGGCGGCGTTGGAGGGCATCCGGCGCAGATCGAATATGGCGGCGGCTATACCGGAAACGTGGCCACCGAAGATCTGGTCAACCTCCTCGAGGAACTGGGTGTGTCCACCGGGCTTGATCTGGATGGGGTGGAGGCCGCCTCGCGGCTCTGCGAGCAAATCCTGGGCCGACAGCTCAACAGCATGGTCGCCAGAGCGGGATTTGGCCTCAAGACGAGGGAGCGCATGCATGCCTGATCGGACAACCGATGTGCTGATAATCGAGGATCACGGTCCGGTACGCGTCTTGCGCATGAACCGGCCGGACAAGCTCAACGCACTGGATACCGCGCTGACCGTCGCGCTTCGCGACGCCATGCTGGAGGCGGGTGAAGACGATGGTGTCAGGGCCCTGGTGCTCACCGGGAACGGCCGTGCCTTCTGTGCGGGGGCCGATACCGGCGAGTTCAAGGATCTGCGGCCGGAAAACCAGGACCTCATTCACAAGCGCGCCGACCTGACTTGCGCCGTTCACACCCTGCTGCGCTCCATTTCGAAACCGATCATTTCGGCAGTTCGTGGGGCTGCGGTTGGCGGCGGGGCAGGGCTGGCGATCGGCTGTGACATGATGGTCGCCGGCGAAGACATTAAGTTTGGATATCCCGAACTCAAGCACGATCTCGTGCCGGCATTGGTGATGACCAATATGGTCCGCCATATCGGGCTCAAGCTGGCATTCGAGATGGTCGCTACCGGGCGGCTGCTCAGTGCGGAAGAGTTGTCGCGCGAGGGACTCGTGAACCGCGTGGTGGCGCCCGAAGCAGTCGTCGACACCGCCATGGAACTGGCCGAGGCATGCGCCCGGCCCGGTCGCATGGCGATGGCCGCGGCCAAGACCCTGTTCCATCGCGTGGGCGAACTGCCCTTCGAGGCGGGAATGGCCGCCGGTCGTGACATCAATGCGCTCATGCGCGGCTTTCCCAAACAGGCGGGAGAGGGAAAATGACCGACGAAGCCGTGCTTGTTCTTGAGCGAGAAGGCCCAATCGCGTGGGTGCGGCTCAATCGGCCGCGGCAGCGTAACGCGGTCAATCTCCAGCTTTGTCTCGACTTGCGGGCCGCCTTCGCGGAACTGGACGGCGACGATGACATTCGTGTTGTCCTGGTGGAAGGCGCTGGCCCGGTCTTTTGCTCCGGAGCCGACCTCAAGGAGCGCCAGGGCAAGGACGCCGAATGGGTGCGGCAGAGGCGGCTTGCGAGCTTTGCTGCCTATGACGCCATCGAACGCTGCTCCAAGCCGGTGGTCGCGCTCGTGCATAATGGGGTCATCGGTTCGGGTGGCGAGATCGCCATGGCATGCGACTTCATCATCGCCACCTCGGACACGTTCTTCAACTTTCCCGAGACCAAGTGGGGGACTGTGGGCGCGACCCAGCGCCTGCAGCGCGCGATCGGCAAGCGAACGGCCAAGGAATTGCTCTTCACGGGCCGATCCATGCCGGCCGACGAAGCCCGTCTGCTGGGTCTGGTGTCTCGAATCGTAGAGCCATCTGCGCTTCGGGAGGCCGGTGAGCAGACGGCGCGTCAGATCGCCGAAGCGCCCATGCTGGCAGTCCGTCTGACCAAGCAGTCAATTGACCTGGGCGGACGTACCGATCAAGACAGTGGTATACGAATTGAGCTGGCTGCGATCGAGCATAACCTGGCTGTGGGGGATTGGCAGGCCGGTATCGACAAATTTGCCGAACGCTCTCCAAAAAAACCATAGATTCCTTGTGTTTTGACGTCATATCAATTCGGTATGACCGCCATAGCACTTCGGTGTTGGACGGTGTTTAATCCTCCTACTATCGTCTTCAAAAGATAGAACTGAGCAAGACAGCGGTCGTCTGGTACACCATAGTTCGGGCCGCCCAGCAGGAGGATAGACGTAGTTATGAGCGACTGGCCACTTTCGGACGAACTGGTGATGATCCGCGACACGGCGCGCCGTTTTATGCGCAACGACGTGAAGCCGGCCGAAGACACAGTCGAACATGACGCTATCCATCTGCCGCATGATCTGCTGGAGCCGCTGCAGAAGAAGGCCAAGGATCTCGGTATCTGGTGCATTCGCTCGCCAGCCGAATATGGCGGCGCCGGGCTGAGCCTGTTGGGTCAGGCCGTGGTTGCCGAGGAGACTGCACGCTGCCGCATGGGCGCCTATATCCCGGCTTGTGGCGCGATCGGCTTTGATCCTCCGAACACCGTTTTTTCCCACGGCACGCCCGACCAGATAAAGCGGTTCGCCATTCCCGGCGTCGAATCTGGCCAGAAGGTGTTCACCGCCATCACCGAACCGTCAGGTGGCTCGGACCCGGCGCGCGCCATCCGCACCCGGGCGGTCAAGAAGGGCGATCGCTACATTCTCAACGGCACCAAGATGTGGATTTCCGGCGTGCAGCATGCGAGCTGGGGTATGGTGTTTGCCCGGACTGGGGAGCAGGGCGACCGGGGCGGCATTTCCTCCTTCATCGTGGAGCTTGGCACCAAGGGCCTGTCGACCCGTGAAATCCCGGTGATCCGCGCCTATTCCCCCTTCGAGCTGACCTTCGAGGATTGCGAAATCCCCGAGGAGAACCTGCTTGGCGAAGAGGGCAAGGGCTTCCAGATCTTCTCGAAATGGACCACCGAGGGCCGCATTCCCTATGCCGCCGGCACGATTGGCGTGGCGCAGGAAGCGCTGGAACTGGCCATTGAATGGGTCAAGCAGCGCGAGACGTTCAAGACTAAGCTTGCCGACAAGCAGGCCATCCAGTGGATGGTCGCCGACAGCGAGATGGAGCTGCAGGCCGCGCGCATGCTGATCTACAAGGCTGCCATGGTGCATGAGACCGGCGGCGACCTCCGCTACTTCTCGTCCATGGCCAAGGTGACGGCTACCGAAACGGCCCACCGCGTGGTGGATCGGTGCGTGCAGATGTTCGGCGCGCTCGGTGTTGCCGAGGAAATGCCGATCGAACGCTGGTTCCGCGAATTGCGCGTGAAGCGCGTCGGCGAAGGTCCGTCCGAAGTGCAGCGCATGGTCATTGCCCGCGATTTGCTGAAGCTGAAAGGCTCGGCCAATGCCAATTGACGTCGATGTCGACGCCGCGGGTGTAGCGACGATCACGATCAACCGTCCCGAGCGCTGCAATGCGCTCGATGCCGAGCACTATCATGATCTCGGCCAGGCATTCTGCCGCGTGCGTGACGAGGCCGCGATCCGCTGCGCCATCGTCACGGGGGCGGGGGATGTGTTCTGCGCTGGTGCTGATCTCAAGACCTGGATCGGGCGTGAGCCATCCCTTGCCGAGCTATGGGCGACGCAAGCCGGACAGTTGCTCAACCGTGGGCTTGAAGTTTGGAAGCCGGTGATTGCTGCCGTCAATGGAGCCTGTATCGGGGGTGGCATGACGCTGCTGTTCGCCACCGATATCCGGGTCGCTGCACGAGATGCCTTTTTCTCGCTGCCGGAAGGGCAGCGGGGCATCATTCCCGCCAATGGTGGTACCCAGCGCGCCTTGCATCAGTTGCCGCATGCCGTGGCGATGAAGCTGCTGCTGACCGGCGAGCGCATGTCGGCCGAAGAAGCCGGGCGCTGGGGCCTCGTCAATGATGTGGTCGACGCTGGCGACGTCATGGCGACCGCGCGCCGTTATGCGGCAGCTATCGCGGCCAGTGCGCCGCTCTCCATCCAGGCGACCAAGGAGCTGGCGCTGCGCTCGCGTGACGTTCCGCTTGCGGAAGGGTTGCGCATGGAGCAGTTGACCCAGCGCATATTGCTGGCCAGCAGGGACGCCGCCGAGGGGCGGCAGGCCTTTGCCGAGCGCCGGTCACCACGGTTCGAGGGGCACTGACATGCAGGGGCCTCTTACCGGCATCAAGGTCGTCGACCTCACACAGATCTACAACGGTCCATATGCCACGTTTCTCATGGCGATGGCCGGTGCCGAAGTCATCAAGATCGAGCCGCCCGGCGGGGAACATACGCGACGCCGGCAGCGCGATGGCGGCGGCGCGCATATCCCTCACGCCATGCTCAATTCGGGCAAGCACTTTGTGGTACTCGACCTCAAACAGGAGGAGGGCAAGGCGGCGCTGACCCGGCTCATCGAGCAGAGCGACGTGCTGGTCGAAAACTTCCGCCCCGGAGTGATGGCGCGGCTCGGCTTCTCCCGCGAGCATGTCAAGACGCTCAATCCGCGGCTCATCTATGCCAGCAGTTCGGGGTTCGGCACGACCGGCCCGTATCGTGACTATCCGGCCATGGACCTTGCCGTGCAGGCGATGAGCGGCGTGCTCAGCGTAACCGGCTATCCGGACAATCCGCCGGTGAAAGCAGGCCCCGCCATTGCCGACTTCAATGCCGGCGTGCACCTCTATGGTGCCATTGCCACGGCCCTGCTTGACCGCGAGCGGACGGGCACCGTGCGTGCCGTGGAAGTCGCCATGTTCGAGGCGATCTACCCGGCGCTGGCCTCCAATCTGGGTTTGATGGGCGGCATCAACAAGGACCGGTCTCCCCGGACGGGAAACCGGCATGGCGGCCTGTCGATCAGTCCCTACAACGTCTACGAGTGCAAGGACGGCCATTGCGCCATCCTGGCCAATAACGAGCATCAATGGCATGCGCTGGCGCGCTATTTCGACCAGGAATGGGCCATCACCGATCCGCGCTATGCGACCATGTATGAGCGGGTCAAGCGCATCGAGGAGGTCGATGAACTGGTTGGGGGCTGGGCGCGCGCACAGACCAAGGATCAGCTTTTTGCCGGCCTCATCGCTGTAGGCGTGCCGTGTTCGCCGGTTCGCGAACTGAGCGAGGTCATGCAGGACGAACACCTTCATGCCCGCAAAGCGCTCGTCGAGATCGACCACCCGATCTATGGCGCCATGACCATACCGACCAGCCCGCTGGTATTCGAGGGCGTGCCCCGAGACATACGCTGGCCGAGCCGCAAGCTGGGCGAGGACCAGGCCCTGATCGAACAACCCGAACTTGTGCTGGGGGGCTCCGAGCCATGACCATGCAATTCAATCACAATGCCGAAATTGCCCTGAGCGGCGAAGCTGACATCCCGGCCGCGACACGCGTCATATATGGACCGGACAAGGCGCTGAGCGGCGTGCTCGAGGAGCTTGCCGCGGCCGGTGCGAGCCGGGCTTTCATCATCACCGGCAAGAGCATGGGGGCAAGCCATCTGGTTGCCCGGCTCAAGGAAGGCCTGGGCGCCAATTGCTGCGGACATTTTGCGGCGATGGGAGAACATTCTCCCCGCTCGACGGTGCTGGAGGCGGCGCGTCAGGCCCGTTCCGCCGGCGCCGACCTGCTGGTAGGCATCGGTGGCGGCAGCACGATCATCGGCACCAAGGGTGTCGCGCTCGTGCTCGGGGAGGGGAAGACCTCGACGCCTTGCGGGCGCATTACGACTACCAGACCCGCAAGATCACCGCGCCCAAGCTGACCCGGGCCAAGCCGCCGGTCATCGCTATTCCGACAACCCTGTCGGCGGGCGAGTTCAGTTCCGCCATGGGCATTACCGATGACGCCACGGGCGCCAAGGATATCTTCATCGATCCCAAGGTGGTGCCGCGGGCGGTGATCTTGGATCCGGTGATGACCACGGCGACCCCGGCACGGCTGTGGTCGTCCACCGGCATCAAGGCGCTGCATAATGCCGTCGAACGCTATTACGCGCTCAATGCCAATCCCTTTATCCAGGGTCTGTGCCTTGAGGCGACGCGCAACGTTTTCCGCTACCTCAAGCGCTCGGTTGATGACTCGAATGACCTGGATGCGCGCGGTCGCTTGCAGTTCCTGAACTGGATGACGGCATTCGGCGCCGGCAAGGGGGGTATCGGCCTCGGGCACGGCATCTGTCATCAGTTGGGTGGGGTCTGCGACGTACCTCATGGGATCAGCGGCTGCATCGTGCTGCCGTTCATGATGGAGTTCAACCGCCCGGCCACGCTCGAAAAGCAGCGGCAGATCGCCATGGCCATGGGGTTCGAGGATACGGCCGCCAGCGACGAGGAGGCCGCAATCTGGGCCGAACAGCAAGTTCGTGGCCTGATCGCATCGCTGGGTTTGCCGGCTCGGTTGCAGGAAGTTGGCGTGAAGCGCGAGGACCTGCCCAAGGTGGCGGAAATGACCTTGCGTGACCGTACCCTGTCGCCAACGCCGCGCCCGCCGCGCGATGCGGACGAGATATTCACGCTACTGGAAAGGATGTTCTAGCGGACGGCACAGCCGGCCCGCTACCACGTTCCAGCACAACAATAAGTCAAAGAGGCCGCAAAAGGCCCAAATGCAACATCAACGATGTTTCACGGAGGAGACCAATGAAACACTCTTATATGACTGCCGCAGCAATCAGCATCGCTGCTTTGATGTCTACAGGCGCCTATGCCCAGGAGGTCGACTTTTCCGGCAAGACCATCGAACTGATCGTTCCCTACGGGGAAGGGGGCGGCTCGAGCGTCCATGCTCGCCTGCTGGCTCCGCTTCTGGAGCAAGAGCTTCCGGGCCATCCCACCATCATCATCCGCAATATCGAAGGCGGTGGATCGGTGCGCGGGATCAATGAGTTTGCAGCGCGCGCCAAGCCGGATGGCCTGACCATCGCCGCGCTGGCAACGGGTACCTACTACAGCTACATCCTGGGCGAAGAGACCGTCCAGTATCCGCTGGCCGATTTCATTCCGTTCCTGACCTCGCCCTATGGCGTGGTTTCCTACGGCCTCACCAGCTTCGGGCTCACCGGCGATCCGGAGCATGACGTGAAGTACCTGCAGGAGCATAAGGCGGTCTATGTCGGCGACGGTCCGGCTGATGCGGACATGCCGGTGCTGTATTGCTTTGACCTGCTCGGGATCGAGCTGAACGGCGTCTTTGGCGTGTCTCGCGGCGAGTCCCGCCAGGCGTTCATGCGCGGCGAATCCCAGGTCAATTACGACAACATGGCCTCGTGGGACAACGAGTTGAAGCCGATGGTCGATGACGGAACCATGGTGACGCTGTTCACGATGGGCTTCCAGAACGAGAACGGCGAAGTTGTTCGCGACCCGGTGCTGCCCGATACCGCCACATGCCCCGAACTCTATGAGATCGTGTATGGCGAGCCCATGTCCGGCGTGGAAAAGGAAGTCTACGAGAACATGTTCGCCATTCGCATGGTGACGGCCAAGACGCTGGTTCTGCCTGCAGGAACGCCGGACGACATCGTCCAGACCTACCAGGCGGCCATCGAACGGGTCGTCGCCCGTCCTGAACTGCAGTCTGCGGCTGCCCAGCTCGAGCTCGGCGGCTATCCGCAGGGCACCGGCGAGGTCGCAATCGAGGGTCACCGCACTGCTTCGGTCATGAGCCCTGAGGCCAAGGCCGAGCTGGACCGCTGGCTCAAGGATGTGTGGAATATCGACTAAGATCGATTTGCTCTGGCGGGCTGAGGTCCGCCAGAGTTTTCCTTTTGAAGCGCGCTAACCGATCCGGCAACCACCTCAGAGTGGCGGGCGGTAGGCTGCGCCAAGCTAGCATTGGGCCGCGAAATGGATCTTTCGGCACTGCAATACGCTCTCCCGGCACTGTTGACGCTGGTGACAGGGCCACATCTGCTCTACCTGATTTTCGGCGTCGCTTTGGGTATGGTCTTCGGCGTGTTGCCGGCCATCGGCGGGCTGGCCGGGATCGCCCTTGTCCTGCCGTTCCTCTTCGGCATGGACCCTGGTCCCGCCTTGGCGATGATGATCGGCCTGGCGGCCGTCCCCGCGACATCGGACACGTTCAGTTCGGTGCTGATCGGGGTGCCCGGGGGCGCGGGCTCGGCAGCGACGGTTATCGACGGTTTTCCGATGTCGAAGCGCGGGGAGGCCGCTCGTGCGCTGACTGCGGCCTTTTTCAGCTCGCTGATCGGTGGCCTCTTTGGTGCATTCGTACTCAGCTTTGCCTTCGTGGTCGCCACGCCCATCCTGATGGCGATCGGCTTTTCCGAACAACTGATGCTCATCATTCTCGCACTGACCCTGGTGGGCATGCTGACCGGGCGCAATCTCGCCAAGGGTCTGGCATCGTGCTGCCTTGGTCTGCTGATTGGATCGATCGGTGCCGCGACCGCCACTGGCGAACAGCGCTTTGCCTTTGGCACGATCTACCTGATGGATGGCATTCCGCTGGTTGTCGTGGCTCTGGGGGCGTTCGCGCTGCCGGAAATCATGGACGTGCTGCGCAAGCGTCAATTTATTGCGGGCGATGCACCCTTGGGACATGGATGGCTCCAGGGCTTCCGCGACGTCATCGACAATATCTGGCTGGTCTTGCGCTGTTCAGGCGTCGGGGCGGTCATGGGCATGCTGCCTGGCATGGGCGGCGGTGTGGTCGGCTGGGTGGCCTATGCCCACGCGGTCCAGACCGCCAAGGACAAGAGCCAGTTCGGCAAGGGTGACGTCCGGGGTGTGATCGGGCCGGAATCCGCCAACAATGCCAAGGATGGCGGCGATCTTATCCCAACCCTGTTCCTCGGTGTGCCGAGCAACGGCACCATGGCGCTGTTCCTCGTTGGCCTGACAGTGATCGGGCTCCAGCCGGGTCGCGCCATGGTGACCCAGCATCAGGATATCGTCTACCTGATCATTTGGTCGCTCGCGATCGCCAACATTCTGGGCACCGTGATCAGCATCCTTCTGGCGCGTCCCATCGCCAAAGTGACGGCGATCCCGTTCATGCTGGTGGCGCCGTTCATTCTCGTGGCGATCTTCTTCTCGGCCTATCAATCCAAGTCCGACTGGGGCGATATCATTTCCCTGCTCGTGGTTGGGGTTGTGGGCCTGTTCATGAAGCGCTTCGGTTGGTCGCGCGCGGGCCTGCTGATCGGCCTCGTCATGTCGCGTAACCTGGAGGCTGCGCTTTATCGCACCGCGCAGGTCTATGGCCTCGAACTCTTCCTGCGGCCGCTGGCGCTGGTCATCCTGGGGATTGCCGCGCTGATGCTGTTCGTGACGATACGGGCCAAGACTCGCGTCTCGAGTGAAGGCGATGCATCGCCTGAGCTTTCCATGCCGACGGTCAATCTGCAGTTCGGCTTCCTGCTGGTGCTCATTGCATTTGTGGTCGCCGTGGCGCTCGACGTGAGTGACAACACGTTCCTTGCCAAGGTTTTCCCACTTAGCGTGGCCGGCCTGGCGCTGATCTTCCTCACCATTGCCGGCATCGGTATGGTCAGGCGGAGCAAGGCGCCTGGCCTGATCTTCGACGCCGATCTCAGCGATGACCCCGAGACAGACGGGTCCAAGCCGTTGCTTCCCTTCATGGCACTGATGGCAGCACTCCCGCTATCCATCGCGCTTCTGGGATTCTGGCTGGGCTCGGTGGTCTACATGTTCTTGTTCCTGTGGCTGGTGGCACGCAAGTCCGTCCTCTACAGCGCCATCAACACCGCGCTGTTGGGCCTGTTCTTCTACGTGATGGTCGACCTGATCAATGCCAGGTTCGCACCGGGCCTGCTCCAGCAACTGGTCGATCTGCCCTATCCGTTAGGATAGCTCCGATGTGGCGGCGGGTATCCGCCGCCACATCCAATGCGAGCTGTGCTCTGGCCAGCTTGGCAACCAACTCATATCTGGAGGAAAGCCATGTCTGGCGGGGTGCAGCATGTGATTGCAGGAGCGGTGGACGGGGCAGGGGAACAGCCAGTCTACGCGGCTCTGGCGGAGGCTTTTGTGGCGGAGGGCGTCGACCATCATTTCCTGTTGATGGGGCACGGTCAGATGCTTTGGGCCATTGCCATGGACAAACTGCCCGGCATGCGAAGCATCGATGCCCGGCACGAACACTGCGCCGTCGCCGAGGCGATAGGCTACCATTTTGCCACAGGCAAGGTCGGCGTCGCTTCGGTGACCTGCGGCCCGGGCTTTACCCAGACGATGACGGCGTTGACCTCGGCGGCGCAGGCCCGGGTTCCTCTGGTGATCCTGGCGGCCGACAGCCCGCTGAATCAGCGCTGGTATAACCAGTCTGTGGACCAGGCTGCACTGGCCAGGGCCACCGGCTCTCATTTCATCGCTGCCCACAGTCCCGCGCTGATGCGTGATTATGTGCAGGAGGCGTTCTACACGGCACACTTCGAGCGGCGACCGGTCGTGCTCAGCATTCCCTATGACCTGCTCAAGCTCTCCATCTCCACGCAGAAGCCTTACATTCCCTCGACCACCCTCCTGCCGCAGGTTGGCCCCATGCCGCCGAACCCCGCCGATATCGACCGGCTGGCGGAGCGGCTGAGGACGGCGCAGCGGCCGATTTTACTGGCGGGCAGGGGGGCTGTCCGGTCCGGGGCAGGGCCTGCTATCGAGGCGCTGGCCGATACCACCGGGGCCTTGTTGGCCACGAGTCTGCCGGCGCGGGGGCTGTTCGATCGCTCATCTTTCTCCGTCGGCGTGGCGGGCGGCTTTGCCAGCCAGGTTGCTGTCCAATGTTTCGCGGAAGCCGACATGGTCGTCGCCATCGGCGCCAGCCTGACTCATTACACGGTCGATGGTGGTGGGCTTTTCCCCAATGCCTTCACTGCCCAGATCGATGAAAACCCGCTCGGCATGCGCCATGGACGGCAGGCTGCAGACATCTATGTGCGGGGCGATGCCGCGCTGGCTGCGCAGGCCCTCATGGATCACCTGAAGGGGGGAACGGCTGCGCGATTCCGGAGCGATGAACTGGCCCGGCGCATCGTCGAAACACCACCCGATGCAACGCCTTACGAGGTCGAGCCGGGCTTGCTGGATCCTCGTGAAGTGGTCAAGGAAATCGACCGCGTCATACCCAAGGACTGGGATATCGTCAGCGGCACCGGACATTCTTCCTATTTCTACACCCATCTCCGCGACCGCCGACCCGAACAGTTCCATGTGCTGCGCGAATTCGGCGCCATCGGCAGCAGCCTGGCGATGGCGATCGGGGTGGCGGCAGTCCGCAATAACGGCAAGGTGCTGTTGCTCGATGGTGATGGCGGTCTGATGATGCATATCCAGGAACTCGAATCCATCCAGCGCCAGGGCATCAGGCTGGTCATATGTGCGCTCAATGACGGGGGCTTCGGCGCCGAAATCCACAAGCTGCGCAAGATCGGGGTGGACGAAAAGATGGCCACATTCGGCCGGCCGGACTTTGCAGCCATTGGCAAAGGCTTCGGGCTGGATGTCGCGACTGTCGACGGGCCGGGCCAGATCGAGCGAGCCTTTGCGCAATATGACCCGGAAGGGCGATCCGCGATCTGGGACGTGCACATCTCGACACGTGTCTCGTCGCCGCGCGGACGCAAGCAGCCGAACTAGGGGCCAGAGAGCTTTCCTTATTCAGTTCGCCAGAATCGTGTTCTGATAGACCTTAGCAGTTCGGGCATCCGCTGGAGGTCATTTTGGGAGCGCAACTGGCACCGTACGCGATGAGCATAGTGGGCGTGCTGGCGCTTTGCCTGCTGTCGCTGGTTCTGGCGGTTTATTCGGGGCGCTCCAAGGGCGCGGCCGGGGCGCTGTCCGGACCGGTGCTCGACGCGCGCGATGACAACAAGCTCTATCGCATCGACCGGGTGCACATGAATTCCGTGGAGGCGTTGACGCCATTCGCCGTGTCGGTGGTGATCGCCATGCTGGTCGAGGTGACGCCGGCGCTGCTTGCGGGGCTGGTATGGCTGCATGTGGCGATTCGGCTTGCCCATCTCGTTATCTACCTGCGCGGCGGGGAAGCGGCAAAAGGGGGACATCTCAGAACCGTGCTTTACGTCTCGTCGGCACTCGTCACGATGGTGCTGATTATCGCTGCCGGATGGGCGGCGCTCACCTGAATGGCGCCTATCCGCAATTCGCATAACAAATATTATGGAACTAAAATTGATACGAAAAGCTGGGAATGCCTGGTGTTTTCCGCCTGTTTCGCGTTATCAGCGATGATCGCACCGACCTGAGGACGCCAGAATGACCGCGCCGCTTTATATCATCACGGGAGCCATGGCTGCCGGCAAGTCGACCATTGCCAAGGCCTTGGTACAGTGTTTCGACAAGTCGGCGCATGTGGGCGGCGATGCTTTCCTGCGCATGATTGCCAAGGGTGGCGCCGTCATGGGTCCGGTGCTCGACAGCGAGGCCATCGCGCAGCTGCATTTGCGGCAGGATATCGCCATGGATGCGGTGCGGCGCTTTGTGGGCGCGGGATTTGCCACCGTGTACCAGGACATCCTGATCGGCGCGGATTTCGTTCGTGTCACCACGGCACTGGCCGATCTCACGCCGCGTATCGTCGTGCTCAATCCCAGTGTCGAAACCCTGGCCCAGCGCGATGCCGACCGGCACAAGACCGGTTACGGCGAGCATTTCCCGCCCGATGTGCTCGCCGACGCGCTGCGCGCTGAAACGCCGCGCGAAGGTCTGTGGCTGGATACGTCAGCGATGAGCGTCGATGGCGTGGCCGAGGCCATCCTCGAGCACTGGTAGCGCTTCGGCGACGGCCAGATCGGCCATGGCGAGCGCGGCTTCGCGGGTTTTGGCGGCGGCTACGAAGCGACCATTGTGGCAGAAGCTGGCGCCGATAACGCCGGACACGGCCTCCAGCTCGCCATTGGTCAGGCCGGCCCAGGCCGCCGGCAGATCGGCGCGTACAGCGAAACCGTCATCGCCGCGGCGGATGGTGGTGAGGCACCAGTCCCTTTCACGCGGGTGAACGACGAAGAGCAGATGGTCGGCGCCCGCTTTCACGATGGCCGGGCGGAACGGCATGCCCATGGGAAGTTCGAGCACACGCGCCTGCCCGGTTTTCTCGATGGCCTGTCGCACTACGGTTTCGGCGCGCAGCTTGGCGGCGGCACGGGCAATCGCGGCTTCGACAAAGGTCCGCGCGACGGCCAATGCGCTGTGAAATGCAGCCATCTCGGCATCGGGATCGGTATTGTCGAAGTCCGGCTTCAGCGTTTCGAGCAGCGATGGCAGCGTCAGGCTGGCCAGCGGACCCGAGGGGCTGAGTGCGCCATTGTCCGTCAAGTCGACAGGCAGGACGAAGCTGGCGTCGAAAGATGCGTGAATGGCGTCGACATGGGCTTCAGGCACGGCGGCCGCGGCCAGGTAGGCGCGACCATAATGCTTCCAGATCAGGCCGAACGAGCTGTAGGGTTGACCATCGTCGCGTAGAGGCGCGCCGCGCTGGTGATGGTCGAAAATGCGCTTTTCGCCATCATAGGCGCCGCCGACATCATAGATGATGCGATCCGCACCGGGCGTGATCCAGTCAGGCGCCCTGCTCCGCTTGATCCGGGCTTGCGGAAAAAGCCGGGTCAGGACAACGCTGGAGAGCAATTCATCGGCATGAAAACCACCGGAATGGGTGACGAGAAAGTCGGGAATCATGCCGTTATATGCCTTGTTGGTTTGCGGAGCCGGCTGGGCGGTGGCAACAGATAGACATTGCCGGCCGGCAGCTCAACCGCATTCGGGCCAAATGCACGAATCCAATGGACAATTTTGACCATTTGGTCAAAGTATTGGGGCCGGCGAGCATTGGAGGACAGGCATGCGCTTCGGTTACAAGGCTTCTGCGGAACAGTTCGCCCCCAATACGCTGCTGCGCTTCGCCATCGAGGCGGAGCAGGCCGGCTTTGAATCGGTCTTCATCAGCGACCATTTCCAGCCGTGGAAGCATACCGATGGCCATGCACCCTTCGCGCCATCCTGGATCGCGGCGGCGCTGGCACGCACGGAAAATATCGTCGTCGGTACCTCGGTGCTGACGCCGACATTCCGGCTGCATCCATCGGTCGTCGCGCATGCTTTCGGTACTCTGGGCACCATGTTTCCCGAGCGCGTCATCCTGGGCGTGGGCACCGGGGAATCGCTCAACGAAGTGCCTTCCACGGGCATGGTCTGGCCCGAACTCAAGGAGCGTTCGGCGCGGCTGCGGGAGGCGGTGGCGCTGATCCGCCGGTTGTGGAGCGAGGATCGCGTGACCTTTGAGGGCGAATTCTACAAGACACAGAATGCGACCATCTATGACAAGCCGGACAAGATGGTGCCGATCTATCTCGCGGCGGGTGGGCCGCTCAACGCAAAATATGCCGGCCGGGCCGGTGATGGCTTCATCTGCACTTCGGGCAAGGGGGCGGAGCTCTATGTCGATCAGCTGCTGCCCAATGTGGCGCTTGGCCGGGCCCAATCCGATAGGGGCGCCCTGCCCTTCGAACGCATGATCGAGGTCAAGGTATCGTTCGATCCCGATCCGGCGCTGGCGCTGAACAATACGCGGGCCTGGGCGGCCCTGTCGCTGACGCCGGAGGAAAAGCATTCGGTGCAGGATCCGGCCGAAATGGAGCGGCTGGCCGACGCACTGCCAATCGAGCGGGTTGCCAAGCGCTGGATCGTCTCCAGCGATCCCGATGAGCATGTGGCTGCGATCAAGACCTATATGGATTACGGCTTCGACCACCTGGTGTTCCATGCGCCAGCCGAAGACCAGAGCCGGTTCATCAGCCTCTATGCCAAGGAAATCCTGCCGCGATTGCGGGCGCTTGCGCCGGCAGCAACGGCCAGCTAGGTCCCCACCCATGCCAATGCCACGATATACAGTCTGGGGGTGACGGGCGTGCCGGAGATCGGGCCGGGCGACGATCTCGTGGCGCTGATTGCGGCGGCTATCGAGGCATCGCTGGCAGAAGACCCGGAAGCAGCTCTGAGGGACGGCGATATCCTTGTCGTCACCAGCAAGATTGTCTCCAAGGCCGAGGGCATGCAGGTGCCGGCCAGCGAGCGCGAACAAGCTATTTCCGCCGATACGGTGCGTGTCGTGGCCGAGCGGGTGCATCCCGGCGGGGTGACCCGCATCGTCGAGACGCGGCATGGGCTGATCATGGCCGCCGCCGGTATCGATACGTCCAATGTGCCGGACGGGCTGGCCCTGCGGCTGCCGGAAGACCCCGACCGGTCGGCCCGGGCGCTGTGCGAAGGCCTGCGCGAACGGTTCGGGGTGTCGCTGGGCGTCATCGTCACCGATACGCTGGGCCGGCCCTGGCGCGTCGGGCAGACCGATGTCGCCATTGGCGCGGCCGGCATGATCGTTACTGATGACCTGCGGGGCGGCGTCGACGCCAATGGCCGCCCGCTCAATGTCACCATCACCGTGCTGGCCGACGAATTGGCGGGCGCGGCCGATCTCGTCAAGGGCAAGGCCAGCGGCATTCCCGTTGCCGTAGTGCGCGGGCTGGGACGGCTGGTAACCGCGCTCGATGCGCCAGGTGCCCGTTCGCTGGTTCGCGGGGTGGACGATGATATGTTCCGCTTCGGCTCGGCGGAAGCCTATCGGCTGGGCTATGAGGCTGCGCAGGCCGAATTGCGCGACCGGGATGACCAAGCCAGCGAATGCGTCAAACAGGATTGACCCTCATGCGACCCCTGCCCTTGTCCCTTGCTGTGCTCGCGCTGTCCGTCGGCCATGCGTTCGGCCAGACGGATTATCCCCTGACAATAGACAATTGCGGTTTTGCCGTAACCCTGCCGGCGGCGCCGCAGCGCGTGGTGACGATCAAGTCGACGGCCACCGAAATGCTGCTGGCGTTGGGGCTGGGCGAACGGATCGTCGGGGTCGGCTTCCAGGATGGTCCGGCCTCGGAACCATGGGCGGCGACCGCTGCGGCTCTGCCGGTATTGTCGGACAAGCTGCCATCGCAGGAAGTCGTGCTCGAGGCGGAGCCGGACCTGGTCTATGGCGGTTGGGAAAGCAATTTTTCTGCCGATGGTGCGGGGGAGCGCCCTACCCTGGCTGCGCTGGGCGTGGCTGGCTATGTATCGCCGGCCGCCTGCCGTTCGATCAAACCGGCCAAGCTGACCTTCGACGACATCTTCGCCGAGATCGACGAAATGGGCATGATCTTCGATGTCGCGCCGGCGGCCGACGCCCTGATTGCCGAGCAGCAGGCGGCGCTGGCCGCCATTGCGCCGGATACGCGCGGGCTTTCGGCGCTCTGGTATTCTTCGGGCACCAAGACGCCTTATGTCGGCGCCGGCAGTGGCGCTCCGCAGATGATGCTGGAGGCTCTGGGGCTGGAGAACATCATGGCCGCTGTCGATGACGGCTGGGTTTCTGCGAGCTGGGAGGCCGTCGTCGATGCCAATCCCGATGTCATCGTGCTGGTCGATGCGGTGTGGAATTCGGCCGAGCAAAAAAAGCAGTTGCTGGCCGAGAACCCGATCACCAGCCAACTGGATGCGGTGATCCATCAGCGTTACCTCGTGGTGCCCTTTCCGGCTTCGGAAGCCGGGATACGCAATGTGGGCGCAACAGCCGACATGGCCGCCCAGCTTGCCGGCCTCAGTTTCTCGCCGTGAACCGACCGGCGCTCGCCACGCTGATACTGAGCCTGCTGGCGCTGCTGCTGGCCAGCCTCGTGCTGGCGGTAACCTTCGGGCCCGCCGATATCGCTCCATCAGAAGTGTGGCAGACCATTGGCTGGCATTTCGGCCTGCTGCCGGAAAGCCCGGTGGGCAGGCTGCGCGATGCCATCATCTGGGAATTGCGCCTGCCGCGCGTGCTGGCCGCTGCGGCGGTCGGTGCTGGCCTGGCGCTGTGCGGCGCGGTCATGCAGGCGCTGACCCGCAATCCGTTGGCTGACCCCTATCTGCTCGGCTTATCGTCCGGCGCGTCGCTCGGCGCCGTCGCCTTCCTGCTTGCCGGCGCGAGCCTGCTGATGCCGCTGGGCGCCTTTCTTGGTGCCGGCGCCGCCATGGCCCTGACGCTGCTGGTTATCCAACTACTGGGCGGAGCCACGCCGACACGGGCCATTCTGGCCGGTATCTCGATATCGGCGCTGGCGGCGGCCGCGACGTCGTTCCTCATCTTCTGGTCGGCGACCGGCGATTCCTACCGGGAAATCCTGAGCTGGCTCATGGGCTCGCTGAGCGGTGTCGTCTGGTCCGAGGCACTATTGGTGCTCGCCGCATTGGTGCTGGCAGGCCTGCCGGTGCTGCTGTCCGGCCGCTCGCTCGATGCCTTTGCCTTCGGCGACACCGCGGCAGCAACGCTCGGTGTCGATGTGGTCAGGCTCCGCTGGTGGCTGCTGGGCGGCACGGCGCTGCTGACCGGGGTGCTGGTCTCCATCGGCGGGGCGATCGGCTTTGTCGGACTCATCGTGCCGCATGTGGCGCGGCTGGTGACCGGTTCGCGGCATCGCGTGCTGCTGCCGGTGGCCATGCTGCTGGGCGCCAGCTTCATGATCTGGACCGATACGGCGGCGCGTAGCTTGTTCGAACCGCGTGAACTGCCGGTCGGCATCATCACCGCCCTGCTCGGCGCGCCGATCTTCCTTCTTGTGCTGCTGCGCTACAGGCGCATCACATGAGCGCGGGGCTGGTGGTCAGCGGGGTCGCTGTGGAACTGGGCGGCCAGGCGATTGTCGCCGGGGTCGACATGGTCGCGCCCGTGGGTCAGGTGACCGGACTGATTGGCCCCAATGGCGCTGGGAAATCCACGTTGCTGCGGGCCATTCTCGGTCTTGTTCCGGCCATGGGCTCAGTGAGCTTTGATGGAACAGACCTCACCGTCCTGCCCCGCCGCACGCGGGCGCAGTTCACGGCCTTTGTCGAGCAGAGCAGCGACACCGATGCGCGGCTGACGGCGCGTGAAGTGGTGTTGCTGGGTCGCATTCCCTTCCAGTCCATCTGGCAGGCTGCCCCCTCCCCCGAGGATCACGCGCAGACCGATGCGGCGCTGGCCGCGGTGGAAATGACTGATTTTGCCGATCGGCTCTACCAGACGCTGTCGGGTGGCGAACAACAGCGCGTCCAGATTGCCCGCGCGCTGGCGCAACAGCCCCGGCTGCTGCTGCTGGATGAACCCACGAGTCATCTCGATGTGCATGCGCAACTGGCCATGCTCGACCTGTTGCGCCGCAGCGCGCGCGCCGGCGCGGCCGTGCTGGTGGCGCTGCACGATCTCAATCTCGCTGCCGGCTTCTGCGACTCGCTGGTCGTGCTGCAGGGAGGCCGGTTGGCGGCGGCCGGAGCGCCGGGTGACGTGCTGACCCCTGCCCTGCTGCGGCAGGTCTATGGGGTCGATGCCACCATATTGCGCCATCCCGGTGATGGCCGCCCGCTGATCGCCTATGACCTGCCCGGCTAAATCCTCGTCACCATGCGATTGCGATTGACAATCACGCGCCGTCCACTCAAAAATTTGATCGACTGGTCAAATTTCGGACCTGCGGCATAGGGAGGCGCGCATGGAATTCGGCATCACCTTCAAGGGCTTCATCGAGGCCGAACGGGCACGCTATCTGGTGCGTGCCGCTGAATATGCCGGGTTCAGCTATTGCTGGTTCTATGACAGCCATATTCTCTGGCGCGATTGCTATGCCGCCATCGCCATGTGCATGGAACACACTTCCCATATGCGCTTTGGCCCGCTGGTGACCAATCCGGATGTGCGCGACTGGTCGGTTGCCGCCTCGATCTTCGGCTCGCTCTCCAAGCAGAGCGGTGGCCGCTTCGACCTGGCGGTCGGCCGGGGCGACAGCTCCATGCGCGTCATGGGCAAGAAGCCGGCGACGCTGGCGCGGGTGGCCGAGTTCATCGCGAAGACCCAGGCCATGGTGCGTGGCGAAGAAGTCTCCTATGGCGAAATCCCCGCCGCGGTGAAATTCCCTTGGGCTGTGGGCCACGAAATGCCGAGCTGGATTGCGGCCTATGGCCCGCTGGCGCTCAAGACCGCGGGCGAACATGCCGATGGCGTGGTGCTGCAACTGGCCGATCCGGGGCTCTGCAAGTGGTTTACCGACCAGTGCATCGACGCGGGCAAGGCCGCCGGCAAGGACATGTCCAAATTCCGCTCCATGGCTGCGGCGCCCGCCTATTTCGGCGACAAGGCGCGGGCCATCGAGGCCACCAAGTGGTTCCCGGCCATGGTGGGCAACCACGTGGCCGATATCGTCGAGAAATATGGCGCCGACAGCGACCAGATCCCCAAGAGCCTGACCAGCTATATCGAGAAGCGCCGCGGCTACGACTATTCCAAGCACGGCCAGTCGGATAACCCGTTCCTCGACTTCATCACGCCCGACGTGGTGGAGAATTTCTGCGTGCTGGGCGAGCCGGAAGACCACATCGCCAAGATGCATGCGCTCGAGGATGCGGGCGTGACGCAGTTCAACATCTATCTGGACAGCGGCGACGAGGAAGAGATCATCGCCAACTATGGGCGGCACGTGATCCCGGCATTTCGATAGGCGGCAACCAAGCCCGGTGTGGGGCTGCCCTACCGGTTGAGTATCCGCCCTGATAGCACGTCGATCTGCATGCCGTCGAAGGCCGGGGTGACGTTGTCGGGCGTCTCCGATTCGGTCCTGCTATAGTCAAGATCGATATGCATGTTGGTCAGAACGGCCCGTGTTGGGGCCATCCGGGCGATCCATTCCAGGGTTTCGGGCAGGCTCAGATGGCTCGGATGCGGCGTGGGGCGCAGAGCGTCGACCACCCATAGGTCGAGACCGGAAATTGCCGGCAGCGATGCCTCGGGAAAGCCTGATAGATCGCAGGAATAGGCGAAATTGGCGACGCGGAAACCCAGCGAGGTGATGTTGCCATGGGTCTGCTCGAAGGCCGTGATGGTGATCGTGCCACCCGGCCCGTCGATATCAAGCACGTCTCCCGCGGCGATGTCGTGCGCGTTGAGGATGGGCGGATAGTCGCTGCCCGGCGGGGAAACGAAGCAATAGCCGAAGGCTTCGCGCAGGCGGGCGCCGGTTTCGGTGTCGAAATAGACATCGACCCGGCGGCGATTGTGTAGTGCCAGTACACGCAGGTCGTCGATGCCATGCGTATGATCGGCATGGGCGTGGGTGTAGAGCACGGCCTCGACGCGATCGACCTTGGCGGCCAGCATCTGCTCGCGCAGGTCGCAGCCGGTATCGATCACCACGCGGGTCGGGATGTCGCTGCCCTCGCTAAACCCTTCCAGCAAAAGGGAACATCTGAGGCGCCGGTTGCGCGGCTCATTGGGGTCGCAGTCGCCCCAGACATTGCCGATGCGCGGCACGCCGCCGGACGACCCGCAGCCCAGGATGGTGGCTGTTATCCTCTGGGCAGACGGCATGGATCAGGCCAGCCCGGTTTTCGAGAACAGGCGGGCGAAATTGGCGGTGGTCTCGCTTCCGAGCTGTTCGAGACTTATCCCCCGCACTTCGGCGACTTTTTCGGCGGTGTGGCGGACGAAACTCGGTTCGTTGGATTCGCCGCGATGCGGGATTGGGGCGAGATAAGGTGCATCGGTTTCAACGAGATAGCGTTCGGCCGGCACGAATTTGGCGACCTCGCGGATCTCTTCGGCATTCCTGAAGGTGATGATGCCGGAAAAGGAGATATACCCGCCCAGGTCGAGTGCCGTACGGGCCAGGTCGGGGCCGGCGGTGAAGCAATGCAGCAGGAAGGGGAAGGCCCCCTGCCCGGCTTCTTCCCTCAGGATCGCGGCCATGTCGTCGTCGCATTTGCGGCTGTGGATAACCAGTGGAAGACCGGTGATCCGGGCGGCGGCGATGTGACGGCGCAGGCCGGTGGCCTGGGCCTCGCGCGGGGCGTTGTCGTAGAAGTAGTCGAGGCCGGCTTCGCCGATAGCAACGCAACGGGGATGGGCACTTAGCCGGACAAGATCATCCGTTTGTATATGCAATTCCTCATCGGCGTGATGTGGATGGGTGCCGACCGAGCACCAGACGTTCGCAAAACGTTCCGCCAGTGCCGTGTATGTGGAAAACTTCTCCACATGTGTGGAAATCGTCACCATGCCGGTGACACCGGCGGCTTCGGCGCGGGCCATGACGCCTT
This sequence comes from Devosia ginsengisoli, assembly GCF_024707105.1. GTDB lineage: Bacteria > Pseudomonadota > Alphaproteobacteria > Rhizobiales > Devosiaceae > Devosia > Devosia ginsengisoli_A. The sequence goes on from NZ_JANQAJ010000011.1 coordinate 249,299, forward strand.
CGATGTCATTGGCCAGGGCCTCGAAATCGAGGTGGCAATGGCTGTCGATCAGCATGCTATTCGGCCTTGCGTTCGAGGCGGGCGAAGACGCCCTGCGGTAGCGGAAGGGGCGTATTGGTTAGCAGACTGTTAGCATCGAGCGCAGCAGCGAGTGAACGCTGGTCATCCGGAACGGCAAGCTGGTCGAGCAGGCGCGATGCCGATGCCGGCACGAAGGCGAGCATGGGAATGGTCAGGCGGCGCACCGTATCGGCCGTCACGTAGAGCACGGTCGCCATGCGTTCCGGATCGGTCTTTTTCAGCGCCCAGGGTTCCTGCGCGGCGAAGTAGTTGTTGGCCGAACTGAGCGCGGCGATGATGGCGCCCGTCGCCTCATGCACCAGTTGCTCGTCCATGGCTTTCTGCGCGGCCTGGATGGCCTCGCCGACTTCAGCGATGATGGCCTGGTCGGCCTCGGTCAGCGGACCGGGCTGCGGCACCTTGCCGTCGCAGTTCTTGTTGATCATAGACAGCGAGCGCTGCGCCAGGTTGCCGAGATTGTTGGCGAGATCGGCGTTGACGCGCAGCACCAGCTTTTCGTTGCTGTAGTCGCCATCGTTGCCGAAGGAGACTTCGCGCAGGAAGAAATAGCGGATGGCGTCGGCGCCGAAGGTCTCGACCAGATGGAAGGGGTCGATGACATTGCCGAGCGACTTGCTCATCTTCTGGCCATCGACCGTCAGGAAGCCATGGGCGAAGACGCGGTGCTGCACGTCGATGCCGGCGCTCATCAGGAAAGCGGGCCAGTAGACGGTGTGGAAGCGGATGATGTCCTTGCCGATGACATGCAGATCCGCTGGCCAGAACTTCCTGAACAGCTCGCTCGCCTCGTCGGGGAAGCCGACGCCGGTGATGTAGTTGGTCAGGGCATCGACCCAGACATACATGACGTGGCCGGGCGCGCCGGGCACCGGGATGCCCCAATCGAAGGTGGTGCGCGAGATGGAGAGGTCCTGCAGCCCGCTCTTCACGAAGGAGACGATTTCGTTGCGGCGTTCCCTGGGGGCGATGAAATCGGGATTGGATTCGTAGAGGTCGAGCAGCTTCTGCTGGTAGGCGGAGAGGCGGAAGAAATAGGTGGGTTCTTCCACCCAGGTGACCTCGGCGCCCGATGGCGCGAATTTCTTGCCGTCTTTTTCGGTCAGTTCGTCTTCGTCGAAATAGGCTTCGTCGCGCACCGAATACCAGCCCTTGTAGGTGGACTGGAAAATGTCGCCATTGTTGCTGGCTTCCATCTTCTTCCAGATCGCCTGGCTGGCTTCGTGATGGCGCTGCTCGGTGGTGCGGATAAAGTCATCGTTGGAAATTTCGAGGACTTCGGCCAGTCGGCGGAATTCTGCCGCGTTGCGGTCGGCCAGCTCACGCGGCGTCACGCCCTGTGCGGCAGCGGTCTGCACCATCTTGATGCCGTGCTCGTCCGTGCCGGTCAGGAAGTAGACCTCACGGCCTTCCAGGCGCTTCCAGCGGGCAATGGCGTCGGTCGCAATCATCTCATAGGCGTGGCCGATATGGGGCGCGCCATTGGGATAGGAAATTGCGGTCGTGACGTAGAAGGGCTTGGCGGTCATTGGGACTCGGAGGAAACGGGGGCGGTCAGTGAAACATGCTTTCTGATCGCGTCGAAAATGGCGACAAGCGTCTGTTTCATATCCAGATTGATGCTGTCGGCCTCGGCGAAAAGGGCGTGTGCCTTGTCCCATAGCTCGTTGGCCGAGGCAAGGCGGATGCGGCCTCCCGGCTGCATGGCGGCATTGCGGGCCTCGTCGGCCATCCAGTCGTCAAGCATTTCGCGGGCGAAGCTGAGTTCGGGGCTCTGGGTGTCGGCGCCGAGCGCGTCGGCCAGTTGCAGCGCCACGCCGGCCGGATGCTGCGCGGGGTTGGCCAGCCAGCCTTGCAGCGCGCCAAGGGCGGAGTCCGGCTCCAGCGCCAGGGTCTCGAAAGCACGGCGCGGCCGACCGCCGGCCAGGGCGATGGCGCGGTCGAGTTCGGTCTGGCCGAGGCTGGCATCGTGTTCCAGCAATACGCCGCGTACGTCTTCGGCGCCGATGGGGCGCAGGGCGAGGTTGTGGCAGCGGGACTTGATGGTGGGCAGCAACTGGCCGGGGCGATGCGAGACCAGCAGGAAAATGGTATCGGCGGGCGGCTCTTCCAGCGTCTTGAGCAGGGCATTGGCCGCCGAGGGGTTGCAGTCGTCTATGCTGTCGATGATGGCGACGCGGTGCCCCGCCCTGCCCCGCGTATGGTGCAGGCTGTCGCGCAGGTCTCTGATGTCCTCGACGCGGATGACGGTGTAGAAGCCCTTGGTGTCCTTGGGGCGGCGGCGCAGCAGGAAGAGATTGGGGTGCGACATTGCCCCCACCTGTTCCGCGACGCGGTGGGCATCCTCGTCGCCGGTAGCGGTGAGAACGGCGGCGGCCATTTCGAAGGCGAAGGTGGCCTTGCCGATGCCCTGCGGGCCATGCAGCAGGATGGCGCCCGGCAGGCGACGTTCGGTCAGTTGGTTGAGGATGGCGGCGCGTTGCGCATCGTGTCCGCGCGCGCTCTGGCGGCGTTCGGGCAGCGCAATATCCTCGAGAGCGTCGGGATCGGTCACGCCTGCGACCCGCGCAGCAGTTCGGGAAAGCGCTGGCTAACGGCTTCCCAGATGGCGGCTTCCAATGCGTCTTCCGACTGGGCTGCCGAGATGACGACGCAGCGGTCGGGATTGTCCTGCGCGATGGCAAGGAACCCGTCGCGCAGTTTCTTGTGCCACTCGAGCTCTTCCTTTTCGAAGCGGTCGCCCGTCAGCGCCAGCCCGTCCTCGATGGCCCGCTCGGCCACGCGCTTGAAGGCGGCCTCGGGGTCCATGTCGAGGATGATGGTGAGGTCCGGTGCGTGGCCGTCCAGCGCCAGGGATTCGAGGCCGGCGATGAGCTTGTCATCGACGCCGCCCGTCAGGCCCTGATAGGCGCGGGTGGAATCGTGGAAGCGATCGGAGAGAACCCAGATGCCGTTGCGCAGGTTGGGGGCGATGAGCTGGTTGACGTGATCGAGCCGCGCCGCGGCGAAGAGCACCGCCTCGGCGCCCGGTCCCCAGCTTTCGGACCGCCCCTGCAGGATGAAGGAGCGGATGGCTTCGGCCTTGGGCGTGCCGCCGGGTTCGCGCGTGCGCACGGCCTCGATGTCATGCCGCTGCAGGTTTTGCAGCAGGCGCTTGACCTGGGTGGATTTGCCGACGCCTTCACCACCCTCGAAGGTGATGAAACGGGCGCGGCTGGCTTTGGAAGTCGGTGCCTCTTGCAACATGTCTTCCGGCTTCAATTGTCTCGATCCGAGGGCTATGCACTTGGGGGGCGCTCGTCAAGTGAGGCTGGTGCGTGTGCCTCACCCCCACCCTCATTCCCTCCCCACAAGGGGGAGGGAAGCCTGGCCGGTGGATGAGGGAATATTGGACCACTGACGTCGCCCATGCGCCTCCCTCCCCTCGATGGGGAGGGAATGAGGATGGGGTGACGGGAGCCACAGAGGTCCTAAGTAAGCGCTGGCCCTCAACTTACAGCCAGCCAAGGGCCAGTTGCTTGAGGGCGTCGGTGGCCTTGCGGACGATATCGCCCTCCCCCACGCTTTCGGCGGCGTAGAGCGGGGCGGTCTGGACGAGCTGGTCGTCGCAGAAGACCTGGAGTTCGGCGATCTGGTCGCCCTGCATGACCGGCGGCCGCAGCGGGCCGGTATAGTTGACCTGGGCGTTGAGGCAGCGGCGCGAGCCGCGCGGCAGGTAGAGTGCCACTTCGCCCTTGCCGACCAGGCCAACGCTGGCGCTGCTGCCGCCATAGACATTGGCATAGGCGACCACGGCGCCTTCGGGATAGGCGGCGACGCGTTCGAAGGCGCGGGCACCCCAGGTGATGAGCTTGCGGCCTTCCTCGGTGCGCTGGGCCATGGAGGTGAGGCCATGCAGCACGGCGACCAGCCGGCGGCCGCCTTCATCGGTGGAGATGACCGAACCGTAGCCCGCGGCCTCGGTATGGCCGGTCTTGAGGCCATCGACGCCGATGCCGAGTTCCACCAGGGAGTTGCGGTTGGGCTGCTTGATGCCGTTCCACTCCATGTCGGGCTCGGAGAAGTAGTGGTAATATTCGGGGAATTGCTGGATCAGGTAGCGCGCCAGGTCGGCGAGGTCGCGGGCCGTGACATACATGTCCGGGTCCGGCAGGCCGGTGGGATTGGTGAAGTGGGAGTCGGCGAGGCCGATATCCTCGCCCAGCTCGTTCATCATGGCGGCAAAGCTGGTTTCCGAACCGGCAATGCCCTCGGCCAGCACGATGGCGGCATCGTTGCCGGACTGGATGACAACCGAGCGGATCAGGTCTTCGACCGATATCTGGGAGTTGAGCTCGGCAAACATGGTCGAGCCGCCCGAGGCGGCGCCGCCGGTGCGCCAGGCATGTTCGGAGACGAAGAACATGTCGGTCATGGACAGCCGGCCGCTGCGGATTTCGTTGAAGACCACGGCGATGGTCATGAGCTTGGCCATGCTGGCCGGTTCCATCGGCAGGTCGGCATCCTTCTGGAAGATGACGGTGCCGGAATCCTCGTCCATCAGGATGGCGAATTTGGCTTTGGTGTCGAAATCGGCCTGGGCCAAAGCCGGCATAGTCAAGGCCAGCGTTGCCGCGAGAATTCGCAGGATTTTCTTCACGTTGCCCCCTCCTCCCGGTTCAATGCGAGCCTTGTTCCCGATGTCATTTCCGCGCAGGCGGGAATCCATTCTGTCTATTGAAGAGTAGATTCCCGCCTTCGCGGGAATGACACAGTGATCGGACTGACAAATGACAGTTCGTCTATCAGTCCAACTTTAGATCATTGAGCCCGAGTTCGCGAGCCAGATCGAGAACATCGATGCGTGATACGCCGGGCTTGAGATGGGTCAGGGTCAGCCGGGTGGCGGCACGGCCGTTGACGGTAACGGCTTCCTCATCGACGGCGCCCAGCAGGGCGAAGCGCTCGGAGAGGGCTATGGCATTGCCCTGATCGGCGAAAATACCGAGGCCCAGCTTGATGCTGCGGGCATCGGCATCGATGGACTGTACCCATTCGTCAAGGGCGCCGGCGCGGGTGGCCATGGCGGTTACGGCGGCATGGGCGGTGCCGATGGCGGCATCCTGCTCCTGCGGCGTGGTGTCGGCGTAGGAGAACAGGTTGCCGAAGAAATTGCCGGCGATGTCGGCGAGGCTGTTGGTATTGTCGGCCTGGGCGAACTGGGTATTGCCGCCGCCGAAATCGGCCGGGCCGTTATAGGAGGCCATGAGCATGCGGGTATCGTCGCCCTCGAGCGGCGCCGGCCCGACATATTCGGCCCTGATCTGGGTGTGGCCGTTGTTGACATATCCGAGCATGCTCGCGGCCCGGTAGGACAGGTCCATGATGCGGCCCGGCATGTAGGGGCCGCGATCGTTGACGCGGACGATGACGGAGCGGCCATTGGCCTGGTTGGTGACGCGAACATAGGACGGCAGCGGCAGCGTGGGATGCGCGCCGGTGATCGCGTTGGCTGAGAAGATTTCCCCGTTAGCCGTTCTGCGGCCATGGAAATCGGCGCCGTACCATGAGGCATCGCCGCTGGCGACATAGTCCGGCTGTTCGGCCGGCGTGTAGACCTTGCCCCGCACCGTATAGGGTTTGCCGACCTGGTAGCGGCCGCCGCCCTTGGGGGGATTGGGATTGGTGGTGACGCGGGGGAAACGCCGACACCATATTCGGAAGAGCTGAAGGCAGCGCGGTTGACGGTGGCGCCCAACCCGCCGCCGCAGGCAGCGATGACCGGTGCGATCAGGGCCGCGAGGGCGACAAAGCGGATGGCATGGCGCCAGGAGGTCGTCGTCACGGTACGCAAACTCTACGCTGATTTACACTGCGAGCACGGATCATAACGCGATCCGGGAGCGCTCGCAGTCAGTTAGCGTTTTTTCTGGTTTCGGTGAGGTTAAGGGGAACGGACTGTTAGCATCGAGCGTAGCATTTGATGCCAATGCGTGACTGTTCGGGGATAAATGCGTCCCTGCACTGCTATTGCGCGCTTGCAGATATAAAGATATCTTTATGTCACTAGGCGTCGACAACCGAGGTATTTGGCGATGAGCCAGCATGATGATCCCCATATCCCCGACTGGAACGAGGTCCGCACCGCGCTGACCAAGGCGGCGCGCGAGCGCATCCTGATCCTGGACGGCGCCATGGGCACCATGATCCAGCGCCTCAAGCTGACCGAGGAGAATTTCCGGGGTGAGCGCTTCAAGGACTGGAAGCTGCCGCTGCAGGGCAACAATGACCTGCTGGTTATAACCGAGCCCAAGGTGATCGAGGATATCCATTTCGACTACTTCATGGCCGGGGCCGATATTGCCGAGACCAACACGTTCTCGGCCACTTCGGTGGCGCAGGCGGATTATGCCTGCGAGGACGCGGTCTATGACATCAACTACCAGGGCGTGATCGTCGCCCGGCGGGCGGCGCGACGGGCCGAGGCGGCGGATGGCAGGCGGCGCTTCGTCGCCGGGGCGCTGGGGCCGACCAACAAGACGTCGTCCATGTCGACTGACGTCACCAGCCCCGGCTTCCGCTCGATCACCTTCGACCAGTTGGTGGAAGCCTATGGCGAGGCGATCCGCGGGCTGGTGGATGCGGGTGCCGACCTGCTGCTGTTCGAGACCATTACCGATACGCTCAACACCAAGGCCGGCATATTCGCGGCGCGAAAGCTGTTCGACGAGCGCGGCATCGATGTGCCGATCATGATTTCGGGCACGATTACCGACCTCAGCGGCCGTACCCTGTCAGGGCAGACGCCGACCGCGTTCTGGTATTCGGTGCGCCATGCCAACCCGTTCACCATCGGGCTTAATTGCGCGCTGGGCGCCAATGCGATGCGGGCGCATCTGGGCGAGCTGTCCGACGTGGCCGACACGTTCATCTGCGCCTATCCCAATGCGGGCCTGCCCAATGCGTTCGGGCAGTATGACGAGAGCCCCGAATTCATGGCCGAGCAGATCGAGGGCTTTGCCGCGGCCGGCTATGTGAACATTGTCGGCGGGTGCTGCGGCTCGACGCCGGAGCATATCAGCGCCATCGCCCAGGCAGTGGGCAAGCACAAGCCGCGCGCGGTGCCTGCGGCCGAGAAGTTCCTGCGGCTGTCGGGGCTGGAGCCCTTTACGCTGACGCCGGAAATCCCGTTCGTGAATGTGGGCGAGCGCACCAATGTCACCGGCTCGGCGCGCTTCCGCAAGATGATCACGGCGGGTGACTATACGGCAGCGCTGGACGTGGCGCGGGACCAGGTGGCCAATGGCGCTCAGGTCATCGACATCAACATGGATGAAGGCCTGATCGACTCCAAGCAGGTGATGATCGACTTCCTCAACCTGCTGGCGGCCGAGCCCGACATCGCCAAGGTGCCGCTGATGATCGACTCCTCCAAATGGGAGGTGATCGAGGCGGGGCTGAAATGCGTGCAGGGCAAGGCGCTGGTCAATTCCATCTCGATGAAGGAAGGCGAGGAAGCGTTCCTGCATCATGCGCGGCTGGTGCGCGCCTATGGCGCCGCCGTGGTGGTGATGGCGTTTGACGAACAGGGCCAGGCCGACACGATCGAGCGCAAGGTGGCGATCTGCACGCGGGCCTACAAGCTGCTTACTGAAGAGGTGGGCTTCCCGCCGGAAGACATCATCTTCGACCCGAACGTGTTCGCGGTGGCCACCGGCATCGAGGAGCACAATGGCTATGGCGTGGCCTTTATCGAGGCGACCAGGCAGATTACCGACACCCTGCCCCATGTGCATATTTCGGGCGGTATCTCGAATCTGAGCTTCTCGTTCCGCGGCAACGAGCCGGTGCGCGAGGCCATGCATGCGGTGTTCCTGTACTATGCCATCCAGAACGGCATGGACATGGGCATCGTCAATGCCGGGCAGCTGGCGGTCTATGAGAGCATCGACCCCGAATTGCGCGAGGCCTGCGAGGACGTGATCCTCAACCGGCGCGAGGACTCGACCGACCGGCTGCTGGCGCTGGCCGAACGCTATCGCGGCGCGGCGGGCAAGGAAGCCGCCGCCAAGGATATGAGCTGGCGCGAAGGGACGGTCGAGGAGCGCATTTCCTATGCGCTGGTCAACGGCATTACCGAATTCATCGATGCCGATACTGAGGAAGCGAGGCAGAAGCTGCCCCGCCCGCTGCATGTGATCGAAGGCCCGCTGATGGCCGGCATGAGCGTGGTGGGGGACCTCTTCGGTTCGGGCAAGATGTTCCTGCCGCAGGTGGTGAAATCGGCGCGGGTGATGAAGCAGGCCGTGGCTTTGCTGCTGCCCTATATGGAGGCCGAGAAGATCGCCAATGGCGGCGTCGAGGGCGAACGCCAGACCGCCGGCAAGGTGCTGATGGCCACGGTGAAGGGCGACGTGCACGATATCGGCAAGAATATCGTGGGCGTCGTGCTGGCCTGCAACAATTACGAGATCATCGACCTGGGCGTCATGGTACCGGTGGCCAAGATATTGCAGACGGCCAAGGACGAGAAGGTCGACATTATCGGGCTTTCGGGGCTGATCACGCCGTCGCTGGACGAAATGGTGCATGTGGCGGCCGAAATGGAGCGCGAAGGGTTCGATATTCCGCTGCTGATCGGCGGGGCGACGACCAGTCGCGTGCATACGGCGGTCAAGATCCATCCGCGCTACAATCTGGGCCAGGCCGTCCATGTCAACGATGCCAGCCGCGCCGTGGGCGTGGTGGGCAACCTGCTGTCATCGGATACCAAGGTCAGCTTCATCGAGAATATCCGCGCCGAATATGCCAAGGCGGCGGCGGCGCATGAGCGGGCAGAGAGCGAGAAGCAGCGCGTGCCGCTGGAAAAGGCGCGGGCCAATGCGTTCAAGCCCGACTGGAGCAGCTATGTGCCGCCCAGGCCGAGCTTCCTCGGCACGCGAGTGATCGAGGATTTCGACCTCGAAACGCTGGCCAGATATATCGACTGGACGCCCTTCTTCCAGACCTGGGAGCTGAAGGGGCGCTATCCGGCCATTCTCGAGGATGAGAGGCAGGGCGAGGTGGCGCGGCAATTGTTCGACGACGCGCAGCAGATGCTCAAGCAGATCATCGGCGAGAAGTGGTTCAAGCCGCGCGCCGTGGTGGGCTTCTGGCCGGCGAATGCCAATGGCGACGATATCCGCCTCTATAGGGACGAGGGCCGCAAGGACGAGCTGGCGACGTTGTTCACCCTGCGCCAGCAGCTCAGCAAGCGCGACGGCAAGCCCCATATGGCGCTGGCCGATTTCGTGGCGCCCGATGGCGTGCCCGACTATGTGGGCGGGTTCGTGGTGACGGCTGGCATCGAGGAAGTGGCGATTGCCGACAGGTTCGAGCGGGCCAATGACGATTATTCGTCCATCCTGGTCAAGGCATTGGCCGACCGCTTCGCCGAGGCGCTGGCCGAGGCCATGCATGAGCGGGTGCGCAAGGAGTTCTGGGGCTACGGCGCCGGCGAGAGTTTTGCCCCCGACGAGCTGGCAGCGGAGCCCTATCGCGGCATCCGCCCTGCCCCCGGCTATCCGGCGCAGCCCGATCACACGGAAAAGACCACGCTGTTCGAGCTGCTCGATGCCGAGAAGACTGTCGGCGTGACGTTGACCGAGAGCTATGCCATGTGGCCGGGCTCATCGGTTTCGGGGCTCTATTTCAGCCATCCCGATTCCTATTATTTCGGCGTGGCCAAGGTGGAGCGCGACCAGGTGGCCGATTATGCGCGGCGCAAGAATATGGCGGTGAGCGAAGTGGAACGGTGGCTGGGGCCGATCCTGAACTATATTCCGGGGCCGGCGATCGTGGCGGCGGAGTAGAAGCGGCGAAGGTGAATTGGTGGTGGGTACCCCCTCCTAGCCTCCCCCTGATAGGGGGAGGAACAGATCGAGTTCCTGGCAGGATCAAGCCACATCGACCGCGCGGATTCCTCCCCCTATCAGGGGGAGGTTAGGAGGAGGGTATCCCCATGAAAAATCGACCCCATTCCCGTGACCCTCGTCACCGAGCCTGGCCATCTGATCCCGCTCGATGCCGAGACCGCCCTGCTCCGGCTGCCGGCCAATTCCGGGCATGGGCATGCGGATGGCGAACACTGCATTGCCTGCGCCATGCGCACGGATGTACGGGCGCTGCTGTTCGACCTGCTGGAAGGCGCCAAGCAGGGATTGCGGCCGGGATTCAGCAAGGTGGTGGTGGATGCGAGCGCGGTGGCCGACAAGGGGCAGGTGATCGCGGCGCTGACGGGAAAGCTGCCGGCGCAGGCGCTGCGGGATCATACGGTGGCACGGTTGTTTTATCTGGCTGGGGCGGCTTAGACATCGGGGCACGCGCTCGTGGTTCGAGGGTCGCAAGAGCTCCCGCCTCACCATGAGGGCTACTGGAATGCCGAGTTCAAAGTAGCCCTCATGGTGAGACGCGCTTCTTCAGCGCCTCGAACCACGAGGGCGTGGCAATCAGCCCGGAAACCGCACCAGCGGCGTATCGGCCCTGAGATAGAGCGGGTGCTTGGGGCTGCCGTCGGCATTGGTGCCGAAGCACCAGAGATCGATGCCATCGGCGCGGAGCGTTTCGACGATTTCGCGGCCAGCCGGGGCCAGGGCCTTGTTGAGCTTGCCGTGGCAGAGGACGACGCGCCCTGCCCCAGCGGCAGCCTGGCGGATGACGGGGAGATTGGCGTCGGAGACGGCGACAATGCCCGGCTGGACCAGCATTTTCGGATCGGTGGCGCGGTAGTCGCCGACATTGCATTTCACCATGGCGGAAAAGCCCTCGCGGCGGGCGAAGGTCCATTCGCGGGCGCAGGTGGGGTCGTCCACGGTCGCGTCGGCGGTGGAGGGGTTCATGCCGATGAAGAGGATGTAGCGCTGCGGGAAGGCATCGCCGAGCCAGCGGCGCATGCGCTGGCGGTAGCGGGTGTCCGCGCTCATCACCACGTCGCCATGGACGCCCTCGGCCAGACGCAGGCGGACCTTGCCGCCGGGATCGTGGGCGAGCCCGCTCATGCCGTCAGGTCGGTCGGGGGCACGAGGCCGTTGATCAGCGAGGCGGTGGTGATGGTGTTGGCGAGGAGGCACGCAATGGTCATGGGGCCGACACCGCCGGGGACCGGAGTGATGGCGGCGGCTACTTCGGCGGCTTCGGCATAGGCCACGTCGCCGACGAGGCGCGTCTTGCCCTCGCCGCGTTCGGGGGCGGGAATGCGGTTGATGCCGACATCGATAACGGTGGCGCCGGGCTTGATCCAGTCGCCGCGGATCATTTCGGGACGGCCGACGGCGGCGACGACGATATCGGCGCCGCGCACGACGTCAGCCAGGTTCTTCGTCTTCGAGTGGGCGACGGTGACGGTGCAGTTCTCGCGCAGCAGGAGCTGCATCATGGGTTTGCCGACGAGATTGGAGCGGCCGATGATGACGGCGTTGAGGCCGGAAAGCGAGCCGAGCTGGTCGCGCAGCAGCATGAGGCAGCCGAGCGGCGTGCAGGAAACCGGGCCCGGCAGGCCGATCTGCACCTTGCCGACATTGGCGGGGGTGAAGCAATCGACATCCTTTGACGGGGCGATGGCTTCGATCACCTTGATGGGGTCGATCTGCTTCGGCACCGGCATTTGCACAAGGATGCCATGGACTTGGTCATCGTTGTTCAGGCGATTGACGAGTTCCAGAAGCTCTGCTTCGCTGGTATCTTCTGATAGTTCGTATTTGAACGAGGCCATGCCGACCTCCGCGGTCTGCTTGGCCTTGCTGCTGACATAGACCTGGCTGGCGGGATCGTGGCCGACGATGACCACGGCGAGGCCGGGGGTGATGTCATGCTCGGATTTGAGGCGCTGCACATGGTCGGCAATGCGGCTGCGGAGGCTTTCGGCGAAGCTCTTGCCGTCGATGATCTTTGCCGTCATGAAAACCTCCAAATCCGCTCTGCGGGCAGCAATAGAAAACGTGGCGGCGTTCGTCTACGGTCTTGCGGCGAAATGTCGGAGACAAGCCATGTCCGAGCAGAAAACCAGGCCCGATACCGGCGATGTCGATGAATTCCTGGCGCAAGTGGATGATCCGGCCAAGCGGGCGGACAGTTACCGGCTGGTCGAGATGATGTCGGCTGTGTCGGGCGAACCACCGGTGCTGTGGGGCACGATGGTCGGCTTCGGGACCTACCACTACCGCTATGCCAGCGGGCATGAGGGCGATGCGTTTCTCATCGGCTTTGCGCCGCGCAAGGCGGAGTTCAGCATCTATCTGATGGGCACCTATCTGCCCGAGGAGATCGCCCGGCGCGATGGGTTGCTGGCCAGGCTGGGCAGGCACCGGATGGGCAAGGCCTGTCTCTATGTGAAGCGGCTCGACGATATCGACCTGGATGTGCTGCGGGAGCTGGCGGAAATCTCGGTCGCCACGCTGCGGGCGGCCTATCCGGCGGCAAAATAGAAAGACCGCAATGACATTGCTGCCATTGCGGTCTTGGGAATATCGGCCATCCGCACTGTTGAGGGCTTGGGGGACAAGCGGCCAGCGCGACACTCCTCGCTCACCGGTTTGCATGGGTCGCTTGCCGTGCCAGTGAACTGCGTATGAAGATGGTGATGAAATGCGGCAAGAAAAGCGCCATCACACCGATGTGAAACCGGCGCGCGCCGGGCCCTGCAGTTGAAGCCATGCCGCGAAGCTGTCATTCAAGACGGCTAGGTGCTGCCGGATATGCAGCGCGATTCCGAGACGACGCCGGCTCAATCCGGAGGCGGCGATTTTGAAAGAGCAACATGACCACGATCAGCCCGCCGCGCCTCGACAAGCAATCCTTCACCGACCCGGAGAAGGCGTGGGAATACATGGCCGAGCTCTATCATCGCAATACCGGCTTCATCCGCGGCCATCTGGATGCGCTGACCAAGGGCGTGGTGCCGGCGGGGCGCGTACGGGCGTGCTATCCGCAGGTGGAAGTGCGCTCGACCAGCTATTCCAGGCATGAAAGCACCCTGCCCTATGGGTTCCTGCATACGCCGGGGCTGTATCGCACCACGGTGACGGCGCCGGACCTGTTCCGCACCTATTACCAGGAGCAATTCACGGTCATCCTCAAGAACCATGGCGGCACGATCGATATCGGGGAATCCGATACGCCGATCCCGCTGCATTTCGCGGTGGAAGCCAATGAGCGGATCGATGGCGAGGCGCTGAATGCGCTGAACATTCCGCTGCGCGACGTGTTCGACGCGCCGGACCTGGGCAATACCGACGACGAGATCGCCAATGGCACTTTCGTGCCGCCGCGCGGCGGGCCCTATCCGCTGGCGGCGTTTACGGCGCCGCGAGTGGATTATTCGCTGTTCCGGCTGAGCCACTATACCGGCACCGATGCCGGCCATTTCCAGAATTTCGTGATCTTCACCAACTACGCCTTCTATATCGACGAATTCTGCCGGGTGGCGAAGGAGTACATGCGCTCGGGCCATGCCCATTACGAGAGCTTCATCGAGCCGGGCAATGTGGTGACCGACAATGCGCTGCGCGGGGGCAATGTGGCGGGCACGGCGCCGGTGCGGGCGCCGCAGATGCCGGCCTATCACCTGACGGCGGATCGCGGGCGCGGCATCACCATGGTCAATATCGGCGTGGGTCCGAGCAACGCCAAGACGATTACCGATCATATCGCGGTGCTGCGGCCGCATGCCTGGATCATGCTGGGGCATTGCGCGGGGCTGCGGAACAGCCAGGAGCTGGGCGACTATGTGCTGGCCCATGCCTACGTGCGCGAGGACCATGTGCTCGATGCCGACCTGCCGCTGTCGGTGCCCATTCCGGCGCTGGCCGAAGTGCAGGTGGCGCTGGAACAGGCGGTGCATGAAGTGACCGAGACCGAAGGCATCGAGACCAAGAAGATCATGCGCACCGGCACGGTGGCGACCTTCGACAACCGCAACTGGGAATTGCGCGACCAGGCGGAAATCACCCAGCGGCTCAGCCAGTCGCGCGCCGTGGCGCTGGACATGGAAAGCGCGACGATCGCGGCCAACGGCTTCCGCTTCCGGGTGCCCTACGGGACCTTGCTCTGCGTGTCAGACAAGCCGCTGCATGGCGAGCTCAAGCTGCCGGGCATGGCGTCGGATTTTTACCGCACGCAGGTCAACCGGCACTTGCAGATCGGGCTGCGGGCCATGGAAATCCTGCGGGACCAGCCGGCGGAGCGGCTGCATTCGCGCAAGCTCAGGAGCTTTGCCGAGACGGCGTTCCAGTAGGCTATTTGGCCTTCCTGGCCGCCGGTTTCTTCGTCCGTGCCTTGCCGGAGGCCGGCTTCCTGATGGTCACGACCTGGGCCAGTTTGGGGGTGGCCTCGACGAGGCGGCGGGCAGAGGGATCGACCAGCAGTGTTTTGCCCTGAGGTGGCAATTGCACGGTTTCCACTGGCATGACGTCGAAGGCGCCGCCATGCTCATTGGCTTTCTTGACGAAATCGTAGGCCCGCGCATCCAGCTTGCCGCCGCGCAGATCGGCGAGCCGATCTTCGGGGCCGGCAACGTCTTCGGTATGGAGGATGTCGCCGGTGGATTTGTTGTAGACCACCGAGCGCATGAAGGATGCGGGCTCAATGCGCCAACCTGAGCCGGTATCGTACTCGCGGACAACCATGCGCGCCCGGGTGATGTTGAGGTTGGACTGGTCGAGCCCGCCGACGATGCGCAGGCGCATCGCGATGCGCCATACGCCATCGCCGAAATAGTAGTCGTCCCCAATCGAGAAGTCGTTATTGACGTAGCTGATACTGGAGCCTCCGCCGCCATCCTGGTAGGCGCTAAGGGCGCACTCGGCCATCAACCCGGCCGGTGGATCAACGAGCAGTTCGACATTGGCCGTTCCCACCTGCAGGAAGTTGCGGTGAAAGACCGTAGCCCAATAGACCCATTGTCGCGCCATTGTGCTGCCCTCCAAGGTTGCCTGCAGCGTAGACCAGGTCGGGCACGACGTATTCATTCGAATCGATGACGCAGACCAAGGCCTTGATGCTCACGCGGTCGGCGTGACCACGACCTTGCCGATGGCGTGGGCGTCGCCCAGGTGGCGCAGGGCCTGGGCGCCCTGTTCGAGGGGGTAGACGCCGTCGATGACCGGGCGGAGGGTGCCGGAGAGGCAGCTTGCGGCCAGTTCGGCGCTGTCGGCGGCAGCGGCGCGGTAGATCAGCACTTGCAGACGTTGGCGGCGCTTGCGGCCGATGAGGGCGCCGAAGGCCGCGACCTGCAGCAGGCTGCCGACGGTGCCGCCGATGACGACGAGATTGCCGCCGTCATTGAGCACGCGGGCAAAGGTGGCGACAGAGCGGTTGGCGACGACGTCGATAATGAAATCGTAGCGGATGGTGCCGGCGGCGAAGTCGGTCTGGCGGTAGTCGATGAACTCATCGGCGCCGAGGGCCAGCAGGGCGTCGCGCTTTTCGGCGCGGTCGACGGCGGTTACGTGCGCGCCGGCGGCTTTGGCGAGCTGGATGGTGAAAGTGCCCACGCCGCCACCGGCGCCGTTGATGAGGACGCGATCGGCGGGCCCGAGTTGCGGGCGCTTGCGCATGGCCTGCAGGGCGAGACTGCCTGCCTGGGGCAAGGCTGCGGCGTCGACCCAGTTGAGGCCCTGCGGCACCGGAGCCAGCGCGGTCGCCTTGGCGCAAGTCAGTTCAGCCAGTCCGCCCCAATTGCCTTCGGACAGATCGCCGAAGACGGCATCGCCCGGCGCGAAGGTGGTGACATCGGGGCCAGTGGCTTCGACCGTGCCGGCAATATCGGCGCCGAGGATTTTGCGGGGTGGGCGAAAGGGCGCCGTGATCCGGCCCATGGTCGTGCCGACCATCAGGTCCCAATCCCAGGAGTTCAATGCGGTGGCGTGAATACGCACCAGCACCTCACCGGGGCCGGGTTGCGGCTGGGGCATCTGCTCCAGCCGCAGCGTTTCTGGCGGGCCGTAGGTATCGTAGACCAGAGCCCGCATCGTCATCTCCTGCCCTAGCGGCCCTTTACGACCGAGTAGCCGGCATATTTCGCCGAGGTGCCGAGCTGTTCCTCGATGCGGATCAACTGGTTGTATTTAGCCAGGCGGTCGGAGCGGGAGAGCGAGCCGGTCTTGATCTGACCGCAGTTGAGCGCCACGGCGAGGTCGGCAATGGTCGAATCCTCGGTTTCGCCCGAGCGGTGCGACATGACCGAGGTGTAGCCGGCGCGGTGGGCGGTTTCGACGGCGTTGAGGGTTTCGCTCAGCGAGCCGATCTGGTTGACCTTGACCAGGATGGAATTGGCGACGCCCATCTTGATGCCGGAGACGAGGCGCTTGGTATTGGTGACGAAGAGATCGTCGCCAACGAGCTGCACCTTGTCGCCGATGGCGTCGGTCAGGGCCTTCCAGCCGTCCCAGTCGTCTTCGGCCATGCCGTCTTCAATGGTGATGATGGGATAGCGGGCGGCGAGGTCGGCCAGGAATTTGACGTTTTCGTCCGATGATAGCGACTTGCCCTCGCCCGCCATCTCGTATTTGCCGCCCTTGTAATATTCGGTCGCGGCGCAATCGAGGCCGAGGAACACGTCCTCGCCCGGCTTGTAGCCGGCCTTTTCGATGGAGCGCATGATGAACCCCAGCGCGTCATCGGCAGACTTGAGGTTGGGTGCGAAGCCGCCCTCGTCGCCCACATTGGTGTTGTGACCGTCGGCGGCGAGGCCCTTGCGGAGGGTGTGGAAAATCTCGGAGCCGATGCGGACGGCATCGGCGAGGTTTTCCGCGCCGGCGGGCAGGATCATGAATTCCTGCATGTCGATGGGGTTATCGGCATGCTCGCCGCCATTGATGATGTTCATCATCGGCACGGGCAGGACATGGGCATTGGGGCCGCCGATATAGCGGTAGAACGGCAATTCGCTGGATTCGGCGGCGGCCTTGGCCACGGCGAGCGAGACGCCGAGAATGGCATTGGCGCCGAGGCGCGACTTGTTGGGCGTGCCGTCGAGATCGATCATGGCCTGGTCGACGGCGAGCTGGTCGAGCGCGTCCATGCCCTGGATTTCGTCCGCTATGGCCGTATTGACGTTTTCGACGGCCTTGGTGACGCCCTTGCCATTGTATTTCGGGCCGCCGTCGCGCAGTTCGACCGCTTCATGGGCGCCGGTGGAAGCGCCCGAGGGAACGGCGGCGCGGCCGAAGCTGCCGTCGTCCAGCACGACATCGACTTCGACCGTGGGATTGCCGCGGCTGTCGTAGATCTGGCGGCCGGAGACGTGGATGATTGAAGACATCGGATAGACCCTTCCCGGTGGTTCTGTCGGTTCGTTGCCCTCTCCTAGACGCGGGGCGTGACAAGTAAAAGAGGGCGGCACAAAAAAATGCCGATTGGCCGGCTTCCGGGGTGGTCGGGCGATTGATCGGCCGCTGCTTTATCGTTAATACGGGATACTTTCCGGAGGAACCATGACCACACAGTTCATCAAGCAGGTTGCCCATGCCTGCATCTTCGCGCACGACCTGGAAAAGACGGCCAATTTCTATCGTGACGTACTTGGCATCGAGAAGGCCTTCGACTTCAAGCGCGGGGAGGACTGGATCGGCTTCTATATGGACCTTGGCGCGCGGACCTTCATCGAAGTGTTCCGCAAGGGGGAATCGCGCTTCGCCGAGACCGACCAGATCAACCATATCTGCCTCGAGACCGAGGACCTGGATGGGCTGATCGCCCAGGTGCGCGCGCAGGGCGTTGCCATCACCGACAAGAAGCTTGGCGTGGACGGGACCTGGCAGGCCTGGTCCGCCGATCCGAATGGCGTGAAGCTGGAGATTTTCCAGTATACGGCGGAGAGTTTGCAGTTCGGGCCGAAGGGCGGGGTCTGCCAGGTGAACTGGTAGGAGCGGTATACAGATCGCGAGTGCAGGGTCTGTAACTCACCCCCACCCTCATTCCCTCCCCACAAGGGGAGGGAAGCCTGCCCGGTGGACGATGCGATATTGGACCACCGACCTCGGTCATGCGCCTCCCTCCCCCTTGATGGGGAGGGATTGAGGGTGGGGTGGGGCCACACGCACTGAAGGTGCGCGGTATACCCCCTATTCGTCCTTCTTGTGGCCCTCGATATGCCGCTCCGCCTGCGCCTTTTCGGCTTCCTGCCTGAGCTTTTCGGCCTTGGTGCGGCCGAAGAGGACACGGTTCTGCGCGGCCTGCACCGCCTTGTCGGCGCGGGCCTTCTGCTTGCGGGCGTTGCGGAGGTTGATGATCTCGGCCATGGCGGGGAATCGGAATGGGTCGCCCGCTTATAGCACGGGACGGCCTCAGTAGATGAAGGGGCAGGAAACCGAGACCTCCCTGCCCTTCCTGGTCAGGATGCGGGCGTAGTAGGAATAGTCGTCCTCGACCATCTGCGCGTCGATCATGATGGCGCCCGGCGAGATCTGGTCGGCGAAGGCGTCGTCAAAATTGACGGTGTCGTCGGGGAACATTTCCATCGGAAATGATTTGCCTGGGCGTGCTGTGGTCAGGTCGAGGAAGCTGAAGCTGGTGGGATCCTCGATGCGCAGCAGGCCGGCGGGCGTATAGGGGCCATCGAGGTCCGAATAGCAGTCGAAATCGCCCAGCACCTGGGCGCTGGCGGGCATTGCGGTCACCGCCAGCAGGGTGGCGGCGAAGATCGTGCGGATCATGGATGTCTCCTCTTTGGCGAGGAGAATGGCGGAGCGGAATGGGCCGGCCTACCCCTGTTTCCGGGGGGCGCCGTGGTGGTTGGTAGTGGGCGCGACGCGCCGGGCTGCCGTCCTAGACCAGCCGGCTCTGATCCATCGCCGCGGCGATGAAGCTGGCGAAGAGCGGATGCGGTTCGAAGGGCTTGGACTTCAGCTCGGGGTGGAACTGCACGCCGATGAACCAGGGATGGTCGGTGCGCTCGACGATTTCGGGCAGCTTGCCGTCGGGCGAGACGCCTGAGAACAGCAGGCCATTCTTTTCCAGCACCTTGCGGTAGTCCATGTTCACCTCATAGCGGTGACGATGGCGTTCGGAGATGCGGGTGGAGCCGTAGATGTCGGCGACGCGGGAGCCGCGAGTGAGTTGGGCCGGATAGGCGCCGAGCCGCATGGTGCCGCCGAGATCGCCTTCGGCCGCGCGCTGCTCCTTCTCGTTGCCCTTGGTCCACTCGGTCATCATGCCCACGATCGGCTCCTTGGTGGGGCCGAATTCGGTGGAGGAGGCCTGTTTGATGCCGGCCGTGTTACGGGCGGCCTCGACGCAGGCCATCTGCATGCCGAAGCAGATGCCGAAATAGGGCACGTCCTTGACGCGGGCGAAGCGGGCCGCCTCAATCTTGCCGGCCGAGCCGCGCTCGCCGAAGCCGCCGGGCACCAGGATGCCGTGGACATGTTCGAGATAGGGCGCGGGGTCATCGCGCTCGAAGACCTCGCTGTCGATCCATTGCAGGTTGACCTTGACCTTGTTGGCGATGCCGCCATGGGTCAGGGCTTCGGAGAGCGATTTATAGGCGTCCTTGAGGCCGGTATATTTGCCGACGATGGCGATGTTGACCTCGCCCTCGGGATTGTGCAGGCGGCTGGACACGTCGTCCCAGGCGCTGAGGTCGGGCTCGGGCGCGTCGGTGATGCCGAAGGCGGCGAGGATTTCGCGGTCGAGGCCTTCCTTGTGATAGGCCAGCGGCACGTCGTAGATCGAGCCGACGTCGAGACCCTGGATGACGGCGCTTTCGCGAACGTTGCAGAACAGGCTCAGCTTCTTCTTTTCGCCATCGGGAATGGGGCGGTCGCAGCGCACCAGCAGCACGTCGGGGGCGATGCCGATGGAACGCAGTTCCTTGACCGAGTGCTGGGTCGGCTTGGTCTTGAGCTCGCCGGCCGAGGGAATGTAGGGCATCAGCGTGAGATGCAGGTAGCAGGCGTGGTTGCGCGGCAGGTCGTTGCCGAGCTGGCGGATGGCCTCGAAGAAGGGCAGGCCTTCGATATCGCCGACGGTGCCGCCGATTTCGACCAGCACGAAATCGAAGTCGTCATTGCCTTCGATGACGAAATTCTTGATGGCGTCGGTGACGTGCGGAATGACCTGCACGGTGGCGCCGAGATATTCGCCGCGCCGTTCCTTGGCGAGAATGTCGGAATAGATGCGGCCGGTGGTGATGTTGTCGGCCTTGGTGGCAGCGCGGCCGGTGAAGCGCTCGTAATGACCCAGGTCGAGGTCGGTTTCGGCGCCGTCATCGGTGACGAAGACTTCGCCATGCTGGGTGGGCGACATCGTGCCCGGATCGATGTTGAGATAGGGGTCGAGCTTCCTCAGGCGGACCTTGTAGCCGCGCGCTTGCAGGACCGCGCCGAGCGCCGCCGATGCAAGACCTTTACCCAATGAGGAGACCACGCCTCCGGTGATGAATACGTACCGAGCCATGGGCGTTCACCTTAATCACATCAGCGTCGATTCGTAGAGCGCGCAACCCGCTCTACACAAAGAAGAAGGGGATGTTTCCATCCCCCTCTTTCGGTTCGCCTTGCGGCGGTCAGTTGGTCGCCGGCGCGGCCGGTTCGCTGCTCGGCGTTTCCGCCGGAGCGTCGGGCACCGGCAGGTCGCTGGCCGCATCGGGGGTCGCGGCGTCGGCCGCGGGCGCCTCGGCGGCCGGCGCGGTTTCCGTGGGAGGAACCGGCAGGTCGGATGTTTCGGGCTGGAGGGCATTGAGCGCGTCGAGCACGTTGGTCGGCGCGGTGCCGTCCTCGGTGGTGGCGGCGCCTTCGAGAATGCCCGACGTGCCGCGATCGAGTTCGGACAGAACCGTCAGGCCAATCGCCGTGGCGAAGAACAGGGTTGCCAGAATCGCCGTGGTGCGGGTGAGCAGGTTGGCCGAGCCGCGCGCGGTCATGAAGCCGCCGCCACCACCGCCAATGCCCAGCGCGCCGCCCTCGGAGCGCTGCAGCAGGATTACTGCAATCAGCGCCAGGACGATCAGCAAATAGGCCACAATCAGGACGTTCGCCATCGGGTCTCAGTCTATTCGGTCTAAGCTAAAGATGCGGCGTCATACACGCCTACCGCCGCAAATGCCAGAGGCGAGGCGGAATTTCCGCCCTGCCCGCAGCACCTGCGTCGCTATACGGCGGAGATAATGGTCGCGAAGTCCTTTGCCAAGAGGCTGGCACCACCGACAAGGCCGCCATTGACGTTATCGATGGCGAGGATTTCGCGGGCATTCTGCGGCTTGAGCGAGCCGCCATAGAGAATATGGATGGACTGCCCCTTGTCGCCGAAGCGGGCGACGAGCTGGCGGCGGATGGCATCATGCATCTGGGCGATGTCGTCATTGCTTGGGGTGCGGCCGGTGCCGATGGCCCAGACCGGCTCATAGGCCACGATGACATCGTGCTGGCCGGCGGCGTCGGGGATAGAGCCGGCGAGCTGGTCCGAAACGACGGATTCGGCGTGGCCGCCGTCGCGTTCGGCTTCGGTTTCGCCGACGCAGATAATGGGCTTGAGGCCGGCGCCGATGGCCGCTTCCGCCTTGGCGCGCACGATATCGTCAGTTTCGCCATGGGCGGCGCGGCGCTCGGAATGGCCGACGATGACATATTGGGCGCCGGCATCGGCCAGCATACCGGCCGCGATATCGCCGGTATGGGCGCCGGAAGCCGCCGGGTGGCAATCCTGCCCCCCGGCCAGGATACCCGAGGTGGCGCCTTGCCGCGCCACGGCCGCCAGGATGGTCGCAGGCGGGCAAATCACCACCAGAGCGCGAGGCGCCTCGCCTGCCGTCATCATCTCCGCAAGGGCCGCCAGCTCGTCCAGCGAGGCCCGCAGGCCGTTCATTTTCCAGTTCCCTGCGATCAGCGGCGTTATTGTCGTTGTCACTCTTTGCTCCTGCTGCCTCTTGCACCGTGGCGAGCTTTGCCCTAACCCCGGCTGTCAAAATGGATTACTAGTGCCCTCCCGCTGCTGCGGTAAAGCCTGGTGTTGCCCAACTGGAACGTCTCAGATGCTCGATAGTTTGCGTGTTTTTGCAAAATCCTGGCCCGGCAAGATCATGGGCGGCTTTCTTCTGGTCGGCCTGGCGGGCTTTGGCATCAACAATGTCATTGCCGACCTGGGCAGCAATACGGTGGCCAAGGTGGGCAATGAAGACATCACGTCGCGCCAGTTCCTGCGGGCCTATCAGAGCCAGATGAACCAGGTTGCGCAGCAGCTCGGCTCCGTGCCGACGGCGCAGGACGCGATGAATCTCGGCATTCCCTCCATGGTGCTGCAGAGCCTGGCGCAGGATGCGGCGATCGACCAGCTTGCAGGCGATTTTGGCCTTGGCGTGTCGCAGAGCAAGCTGAGCGAAATGCTGCGCGAAGATCCCTCGTTCCAGAATGCGCTGGGGGCGTTCAATCCCGCGAGCTTCACCCAGGTGTTGCAGATGAGCGGGCTGACCGAGGCGGAATACTTCGAGGACAAGAGCGACGAAGCGCGGCGCCAGCAACTGATCCTGAGCCTGTTCGGCGATACGCAATTGCCGGCGACGGCGTCGAACCTGATCAATCGCTATGTGGCCGATCAGCGCACGATCGAATATTTCGCGCTCAGCGAGACCAATATCGACACGGTGGCCGAGCCGACCGAAGGCGAACTGGCCGCCTATCTGAGCGAGCACCAGGCCGAGTTCCGCACCGTCGAAACGCGCAATGTGCAGATGCTGCGGCTGTCGACGGCGGACCTTGCCGCGACCAAGACCATTGGCGACGACGCCATTGCGGCCGAATATGAGCGGACCAAGACCACGCTGAGCAAGGCGGAGCGCCGGACCATCCAGCAGGTGGTGCTGAATGCCGATCAGGTTACCGCTTTCGAGGCGGGCCTTGCCGCCGGCACGCCGTTCGAGACGCTGGTGAGCGATGCGGGTCTTTCGCCCACCGATCTGGGCACGCTGGCGCAGGCCGATATCAATGATGCGGGCCTTGCCAATGCCGCCTTCGGGCTGGCCGAGGGCGGTTTTGCCGTTATCGACGGCGTGGCCGGCAAGCGCGCGGTGCATGTCTCGGCCATCGAGGCCGGTGGCGTTCCCACGCTGGACGAAGTGCGCGACCAGGTCGCCAATGCGCTGGCCATGAGCGAGGCGCGGAACGAGCTGGCCGACGTGCAGGACCAGATCGAGGAACTGCGCGCCGCCTTCCGGCCGCTGAGCGAAATCGCCCAGCGTTTCGGGCTCGACCTCTATGAGGCCGACGTGACCTCGGGCGGGGCCGAGCTGAGCGTGATCCCCGACCTTGCCGCCGAAGACCGGTCGCGCGTGACCCAGGCCATCTTCAAGGCCGAACAGGGTGCGCTCACGGCCGCCCTCCCCCTCGCGGGCAATGGCAATCTATGGTTCGACCTCAATGCCATCGAGCCGGCGCGCGACCAGACGCTGGACGAGGTGCGCGACAAGGTGGCCGAGACTGTCATGGCCGAGCGGGTCAACAATGCCATCATGGCGGCGCAGCAGGACGCGGTGACCCGGCTGGACAATGGCGAGGCAATCGCTGATGTGGCCGCCTCCTACAATCTCTTCCCGCAGCTCAGCGCGCCCTTTACGCGCTTCGGCTCGGAAGACGGGACGATCGACAGCGCCGTGGCCACGGCCGCCTTTGCCGGCGATGCCAGCCATCACGGCTCGGCGGTGAGCCAGGCGGGCGAATTCATCGTCTTTGCGGTGACCGACCTGACCGCGGCCGAAGGCCCGTTGGAAGAGGCGGCCAATGCGAGCCTGGAAAACGAGGCGCGTATCGGTATCTATGGCGACTTCGTGACTGCCGTGCGGGACGATGCCCGCATGGTCATCAACCAGCAGGCCCTGCAACAGGTGCTGGAGCTCAATACCGGCCTGTAATCCGCAGGCCGGACTTCACCCCAAACTGGACACCATAACGATGGGCGACGACTTCTATCAGCGCTTCTCCGAGCAATACGATGCTGGAAAATCGCAGATCGTCTGGCGTCGCATCGTGGCGGATCTCGAAACGCCTGTCGGGACCTATCTGAAGCTGGCCCAGGGACGCAGGAACACGTTCCTGCTCGAATCGGTGCAGGACGGGACGACGCGCGGCCGCTATTCCATCATCGGCAGCCAGCCGGATGTGATGCTGAAGGTCGAGGCTGGCACGGCATCGATCAACCGCGCCGCGCAGATCGACGAGACCAGTTTCGAGCCCCTGCCCGACCTGCCGCTCGACGCGCTGCGGAATCTCGTGGCGGACAGCAAGATCGAGGTGCCCGAGGGGCTGCCGCCGCAATCGGCGGGGGTCTACGGATTCCTGGGCTATGAAATGGTCCGCTATATGGAAAAGCTGCCCAACAGCAATCCGGACCATCTGCAGACGCCCGAAGCCATGCTGATGCGGCCGTCGCTGCTGGCCATCTTCGATACGCTCAAGGACGAGCTCTATTTCACCGCACCGGTCTATGTGCGGGCGGGCGTGTCCGCCAAGCAGGCCTATGAGGCGGCCGAGGCGCGGATCGACGATGCCATTGCCCGGCTGACCCAGGCCATGCCGGCCGCCCCTGCTCTGCCCGACCTGGAATCCATTGCCGTCACCAGCAACACGTCGAAAGACGAGTATTTCGCCATGGTGGCCAGGGCGAAGGACTACATCACCGCGGGGGACATTTTCCAGGTGGTGCTGAGCCAGCGGTTCGAGGCGGATTTCACCCTGCCCCCGACCGCGCTCTATCGGGCGCTGCGGCGGACCAATCCCAGCCCCTATATGTATTTCCTCGATTTCGGCGACTTTTCGGTGGCCGGCTCGAGCCCGGAAATCCTGGTGCGGGTGCAGGACGGGGAAGTGACCATCCGGCCGATCGCCGGGACGCGCAAGCGCGGCGCCACGCCGACGCGGGACCAGGAACTTGCTGCGGAACTGCTGGCTGATCCCAAGGAACTGGCCGAACACCTGATGCTGCTCGACCTGGGCCGCAATGATGTGGGGCGCGTGGCCAAGACCGGTACGGTGAAGGTCACCGACAAGTTCTTCCTCGAATATTATTCCCATGTCATGCACATCGTCTCGAATGTCGTGGGCGTGCTCGACCCGAAATATGACTTTGTCGATGCGCTGTCGGCTGGGTTTCCGGCGGGCACGGTGTCCGGCGCGCCCAAAGTGCGGGCGATGGAGATCATCGACGAGCTGGAGAAGTCGCAGCGCGGCATCTATGGCGGCTGCGTGGGCTATTTCGGCGCCGATGGCACGATGGATACCTGTATCGTGCTGCGCACGGCCATCCTCAAGGATGGCAAGCTCTACGTGCAGTCGGGCGCCGGCATCGTGGCCGACAGCAAGCCGGAGCTGGAACAGCTCGAATGCGAAAACAAGGCCCGCGCCCTTTTCAGCGCCGCCGAGGAAGCGCTACGCTATGCTGGCGAGGCGAGGATCGGGCAATGAGCAGAACAGTCGGAGACCTCATGGTGAGCTTGTCGAACCACGAGGTCGGGTACACAAATGGTGCCACGCCCTCGTGGTTCGACAAGCTCACCATGAGGGCTACTGAGAATATTCGATGGCGGAGCTGGTTCTGAACGACGCCAACAGAACCTCTTCATTTCAGGGACAGGCCAAATGACCCGTACTCTCGTCATCGATAATTACGACAGCTTTACCTACAATCTCGTCCATTTCCTGGGCGAACTGGGCGCCGACATCACCGTCGCGCGCAACGACAAGATCACGCTCGACGACATTGCCGCCATGGCGCCGGAGGCCATCGTGCTGTCGCCCGGCCCCTGCACGCCCAACGAGGCGGGCATCTGCCTGGCGCTGATCGACCGCTTCAAGGGGGAAATCCCCATGCTCGGCGTGTGCCTGGGGCACCAGGCCATTGGGCAGGCCATGGGGGGCGATGTGATCCGTGCGCCGCATCTCGTGCATGGCAAGACCAGCAAGATCCACCACAGCGGCAAGGGCCTGTTTCGCGGGCTCAACAATGACTTCGAGGCGACGCGGTATCATTCGCTGATCGTCAAACCGGACACATTGCCCGATGTGCTGGAAGTTACGGCGACGACCGATGACGGGCTCATCATGGGCATGCAGCATAAGAGCCTGCCGGTGCATGGGGTGCAGTTCCACCCGGAAAGCATTGCCAGCGAGAATGGCCATGCACTGCTGCAGAATTTTCTGAACCTCGCCCGCGACTTCAACCAGAAGCGAGCCGCATGATGGATATCAAGGCAGCCCTCAGCAAGATTGCTGACAACAAGGACCTGACCGGTGAGGAAATGCGCGGCGTGATGCGCATCATCATGGCTGGCGAGGCCACGCCGAGCCAGATCGGCGCGTTCCTGATGGGGATGCGCATCAAGGGCGAGACGGTGGGCGAAATCGCCGCCGCGGTGTCCATCCTGCGCGAGCAGATGATCCCGGTCGAAGCGCCGGATGATGCCATCGATATCGTCGGTACGGGCGGGGATGGCGTAGGAAGCCTCAATATCTCGACAGCGACCGCCTTGGTGGTCGCAGCGGCCGGCGTGCCGGTGGCCAAGCATGGCAACAAGGCGCTGTCATCGCGCTCGGGCTCGTCGCAGGCGCTGGAGGCGCTGGGGGTGAAGCTCGACCTGACGCCGGAGCAGATCGCCGGCACCATTGCCAAGGCCGGCATCGGCTTCATGTTTGCGCCGAGCCATCACCCGGCCATGCGCCATGTCGGCCCGGCCCGCAGCGAAATGGGCGTACGGACCCTGTTCAACCTGCTGGGGCCGCAATCCAACCCGGCCGGGGTGCGCCGCTATCTGCTGGGCGTCTATTCCCAGCAATGGGTGGAGCCGGTGGCGGCGGCGCTGCTGGCCAATCGTGCCGTCAAGGCGTGGGTAGTGCATTCCAGCGAAGGACTGGACGAATTGTC
This sequence comes from Devosia ginsengisoli, assembly GCF_024707105.1. GTDB lineage: Bacteria > Pseudomonadota > Alphaproteobacteria > Rhizobiales > Devosiaceae > Devosia > Devosia ginsengisoli_A. The sequence goes on from NZ_JANQAJ010000011.1 coordinate 276,236, forward strand.
GACCTCGGGGACCAATTTCGTCGCCCAGATCGCCAATGGCGACCTGCGCAGTTTCGAGCTGCATCCCGAACAGGTGGGCCTTGCCCTGACCGACCCGGGCGAATTGCTCGGAGGCGAGCCAGCGGACAATGCCGCGGCCATCGTTGCGCTGTTCGATGGGGCGCCGGGCGCCTATCGCGATACCGTGCTGCTCAATGCCGGCGCGGCGCTGCTGGTGGCGGACAAGGTCGGCACGATCGAGGACGGTATTGCGCTGGCCCGCGCCACCATCGACACTGGCAAGGCCAGGGACACACTCGCCCGCCTCGTGGCGGTTTCGAACGGACGAGATTGATGAGCGATATTCTGCAGCAGATCGAGGCTTACAAGCGCGAGGAAATCTCCGCCGCCAAGAGCATGCGGCCCTGGGCCGAAGTGGTGGCGCAGGCGCATGACCAGCCGCCGACCCGCGGATTCCTGAGGGCTATCAAGGCCAAGCGGGCCAAGGGGCACTATGCGCTGATCGCGGAAGTGAAGAAGGCCAGCCCGTCCAAGGGGCTGATCCGGGCCGATTTCAACCCGGCCGAGATTGCCCGCAGCTATGAAATGGCGGGGGCGGCCTGCCTGTCGGTGCTGACCGACCGGCCGAGTTTCCAGGGCTCGCCGAGCTACCTGATCGAGGCGCGGGCGGCGACGCAGTTGCCGGTTTTGCGCAAGGATTTCCTGTTCGAGACCTATCAGGTGGCCGAGGCCCGTTCCTGGGGCGCGGACTGCATCCTCATCATTCTCGCTGCCGTGGGCGACGACGTGGCGCGCTACCTGCTCGACGCGGCCGAAGAGTGGAAGATGGATGCCCTGGTGGAGGTGCATGACCAGCTCGAGCTGGACCGGGCGCTGGCGCTGGGCGCCGAATTCATCGGTATCAACAACCGCAACCTGCGGACCTTCGAGACGACGCTGGACACGTCCATCAGCCTTGCCGGGGGTGTGCCCGAGGGTGTGCTGCTGGTGAGCGAGAGCGGCATCGTCGACCATGGGCATGTGCTCAAGCTCGACCAGGAGGCCGGCATCGGCACGTTCCTGGTGGGGGAAAGCCTGATGCGGCAGGCGGATGTCGCGGCAGCCACGCGGGCGCTGCTGATGGGTGCGCCGGAAGCCGTGCGCTGATGGCGCAGGGGTTGACGCATCTCAACGACCGGGGCGAGGCCCATATGGTCGATATCGGTGACAAGGCGGTTACGCGTCGGCGGGCGGTGGCCGAGGCCAGCATTCTGGCGCAGCCGGCGACTGTGGAGGCCCTGCTGTCGGGTAGCGGCAAGAAGGGCGATGCCATTGCTACGGCGCGAATTGCCGGGATCATGGCGGCCAAGAAGACGTCCGAGCTTATTCCACTCTGCCACCCGTTGGCGCTGACGAAGGTGTCGGTCGAGATCGAGGCGCTGAGCGGCGGGGCGGGCCTGCATGTCACCGCCACGGCAGAGACGACGGGGCAGACCGGCGTGGAGATGGAGGCGCTGACGGCGGCTTCGGTGGCGGCGCTGACGCTCTATGACATGGGCAAGGCCATGGAAAAGGGCATGGTCATTACCGATGTCAGGCTGGTGGAGAAGTCCGGCGGCAAATCCGGCGACTTTTTGCGCGCATGAGCCTCCTCCCCGTGGATGACGCCATTGCCGCCATATTGCGGCGCGTGCCCGAGCCGGTGGCGGAGATTGTGCCGCTGGCCGAGGCGGCGGGGCGAGTGCTGCTGGCGCCACTATCGGCCACGCATGACCAGCCACCCTTCAATGCCAGTGCCATGGACGGCTATGCCATGCGGGCCGCGGACGTGGTCGTGGGGCACAGGCTGCGGGTTGTGGGGACCTCGCAGGCGGGGGCCGGCTTTGCCGGGACGGTGGGCGCCGGCGAGGCCGTGCGCATCTTTACCGGGGCGCCGGTGCCGGATGGCGCCGATACGGTCATCATGCAGGAAGAGGCGGTGACGGATGGGGATTTCGTGTCCTTCACCGTCCCTGCCCGGGTCGGCCACAGCATCCGGCCGCTGGGCAATGATTTTGCGCGCGGGCAGGTGCTGATCGAGGCCGGGATGCGGCTGGCGCCCATGCAACTGGCGGTGGCGGCGGCGGCCAATGCGGCGGTGCTGACGGTGGCGCGGCGGCCGCGCATTGCGCTGCTGGCGACCGGGGATGAACTGGTGCTGCCGGGCTCCGCATTAGGGCCGGACGAGATCGTGGCGTCCAACAGTTTCGGGCTGCATCCTTTGCTGGCGCCCTATGCCGTTGAGGTGACCGACCATGGCATTGCGCGCGATGACCGCGAGGCGTTGCGGGGCAAGCTGGATGCGGTGTTTGCCGGGGAGCCGGACATCGTCATCACCACCGGCGGGGCCAGCGTGGGCGACCACGATATCGTGCAGGACATCCTGCTCGAACTGGGCGTGGCGCTGGATTTCTGGCGCATCAACATGCGGCCGGGCAAGCCGTTGATGTTCGGCACGCGCGGCAGGACGCTGATCTTCGGGCTGCCGGGCAATCCAGTTTCGGCCATGGTGACGGCCATGGTGTTCATCCGGCCTGCCCTGCGGGCATGGCTGGGCTATACGGGCGCCACCACATGGCGCCTGCCGCTGGCCGGGCCGACGCCGCCCAATAGCGCGCGGCGGCATTTCATGCGGGCGCAACTGGTGCATGGGGTGGATGGGCCGGCGCTGCTGCCGATAGCGCAGACCGACAGCGGGCATACATCGTCGCTGGCGCATGCCGACATGCTGATCGTGCAACCCGAGCATGATCCGGGGCAGAAGGCCGGGACGATTGTCGAGGCGTTGGCGATAGACGCGTTCTAGTGCGCGTGGCCTACCCCCACCCTCACTCCCTCCCTACAAGGGGGAGGGAAGCCCGTCCGGTGACTAAACCATCATTGGACCCCTGAATGCGCCCATGCGCCTCCCTCCCCTTGATGGGGAGGGAGTGAGGGTGGGGTGGCCAACACGCGCTGAATCCTAGGTGGCCGGCTGCAGTTCCACGCCCAGCCCCGCCAGCATGTCCCAATATTCCGGGTAAGTCTTGCCGGTGCAGGCGGGGTCCAGAATAGTGATGCCGGGCAGCTTCAATCCCGCCAAAGCGAAGCTCATGGCGATGCGGTGATCGTGGTAGGTCTCGATGCGGGCCGGGCGGCTGCGCGCGGCCAGGTCAGGGTCTGACGCGACCACGAGATCATCCCCCTCCTCCGTGCCGAGGCCGGGCAGGATGCGGTTGAGCTCGTTGGCGACGGCGCGGATGCGGTCGGTTTCCTTGACGCGCAGATTGGCGATGCCGGTGAAACGCACCGGGTGGTTGTTGAAGGCGGCCAGCACGGCGAGCGTCGGCACGGCATCCTGCATCTGGCTGCCGTCGATGACGGCAGGCATGTTCGGGAATTGCGCGATGACGGCCTGTGCGGCGGCGTCCGGCTGGGTGAAGGCGTCGGCGGCGACGCCGAGGTCGATCTTGCCGCCGGTGAGCGCCTCGATGCCCCAGAGATAGGTGGCGGCCGAGGCGTCGGGCTCGATCAGGAAATCACTGGCACTGTAGCCGGTGGGCTGGACCAGCCAGGTGCCGGCATCGAGTTGTTCCACCTCGGCACCGAAGCTGCGCATGGCAGCGAGGGTCAGGTCGACATAGCCGCGGGCGCCGATATCCTTGCCCGTCAACGCCACGGTGATGGCGCCATGGCCCAAAGGCGCGGCCATCAGCAAAGCCGAGACATATTGGCTGGAGAGGCCCGCATCGATCTCGACGCGGCCGGAGCCGAAGCTGCCATTGCCGTGAATGGTCACCGGCGGGCAACCGGTGGGGCAGATGGCGTCGATGCCAAGCGAGCGGAGCGCCGTGACCAGCGGGCCGATGGGGCGCAGGCGCATTTCCTCGTCGCCATCGACGATAACCGCGCCATCGACGGTGGCGACAGCCGCCGTGAGGAAGCGCGTGGCGGTGCCGGCATTGCCGAGGAAAAGCGGACCGGAGGGCTGCTGCAGGCGGCCGGTGCTGGTGACGGTGAAGCTCGTGGCGTCCGGCTCGTCCACGGCCACGCCCATCTGCCGCAAGGCGGCGGCCATCAGGGTCGTGTCCTTGCTCTTGAGCGCGCCGGTGAGGCGGCTGGTGCCGTTGGCCAGGGCGGCGAGCAGCAGGGCGCGATTGGTGATGGATTTGCTGCCCGGTGGGGAAACGCGGCCGACAAGCGGGCGGTTGGGCGGGACGATGGTGAGGGCGGGTGGAACGGGGCTGAGCATGGCGGGATAGATGCCTCAGCGTGGTCCCGGATGCAACTGGTTGCGAAGGGGATACCCCCTCCTAGCCTCCCCCTGATAGGGGCAGGAACAGATCGAGCCTGGGAAGCGCCTTGATCTCTCCACGCACACGGTGTCATCCCGGCCTTGAGCCGGGATCCATCCTGAGATGCTGGCAATTAAGCTGAACGACCTTGCGGCTGTGGCGCGATCTCGAGATGGGCCCCGGCTCAAGGCCGGGGTGACATCGAGTTTGTGGGGCGCTCTAGCGCAACTAGGCCCCTGCCCGGGCCTCGGCGATGGCTTTCAAATCCGCCGGCGCGAGGGTGACGCTTTCACCGCAGCCGCAGGCGCCTGTCTGATTGGGATTCTTGAAGGTGAAGCTGGAGCCCATCTTGGACTGTTCGAAATCCATCACCGTGCCGAGCAGATACATGGTCGCCTTGGGATCGACCCAGACATTGACGCCCCGGTCTTCGACATGGTCGTCGCCGCTGACCGGCTCGCTTACATAGTCCATGGTGTAGGACACCCCGGCGCAGCCGGCATTCTTGATACCGACGCGCAGGCCCACGACGGGTGAGTCGGAATCTTCGATGATCTCGGTGATGCGCTCGGCGGCGGCATCGGTCAACGACATGATCTTGAAGGCCATGGGCGAACTTTCTATCGGCATTTCACGATATATAGCGTGAAACGCGCCGGATTACCACCAGTTCAGGGCCACCTGGGCCTCTTCGCTCATTCGTGAAGCGTCCCAGGGGGGATCGAACACCATGTTGACCTCGACATCCTGGATGCCTTCCACGGCACGGGCGGCGTTTTCCACCCAGCCGGGCATTTCGCCGGCCACCGGGCAGCCCGGCGCGGTCAGCGTCATGTCGATGGTCAGCTTGCGATCGTCGTCGAGATCGACCTTGTAGATCAGGCCCAGCTCGTAGATGTCGACCGGGATTTCCGGGTCATAGACGGTCTTGAGCGCGCCGATCAGGTCGGAGGTGATGCGCTCCACTTCCGCTTCCGGCAGGGCGCCGGAAACGTTGGGGGTGATCCGGTTTTCGGGAATGGCCGGAGCGGGCGCGATTTCAGTTTCGTCAGACATAGATAGCCTCGCTTACGCGAAAAATTTCTGGGCGCGGGTGATGCCGTCCACCAGCGCGTCCACGTCGTCCTTGCCGTTATATAGGGCGAAGGAGGCGCGGCAGGTAGAGGTGACACCGAAACGTTTGAGCAGCGGCATGGCGCAATGCGTGCCGGCACGGACGGCAATGCCGTAGCGGTCGAGAATGGTGGCGACGTCATGGGCATGGGCGCCCGCCATCTCGAAGGAGAAAATGCCGCCCTTGCCCGGCGCGGTGCCGATCAGGCGCAGCGAATTGATGCGGCTGAGGCGTTCATGGGCATATTCGGCGACCTCGTGCTCATGGGCGGCGATGGCGTCGCGGCCGAGGCTTTCCATGTAGCCAAGCGCTTCGCCCAGCCCGATAGCCTGGACGATGGGCGGGGTGCCGGCCTCGAAGCGGTGGGGCGGCTCGTTATAGGTGACGGTTTCCATGGTCACGACGTCGATCATCTCGCCGCCGCCCTGATAGGGCTGCATTTCGGCAAGGAGGTCGTATTTGCCGTAGAGCACGCCGATGCCGGTGGGGCCGTAGAGCTTGTGGCCGGTCATGACGTAGAAATCGGCGTCGAGCGCCTGGACGTCCACTGATGTATGAACGGCGCCCTGGCTGCCGTCGATCAGCACCGGAATGCCCTTGGCATGAGCGATCTCGATGACCTGCTTTATCGGGGTCACCGTGCCCAGCACGTTGCTCATATGGGTAACCGCGACGATACGGGTCCGGTCGGTCAGTGCGGTGGCAAAGGCGTCGAGATCGAAGCTGCTATCGTCGCGGACATCGACCCATTTGATGACCGCGCCCTTGCGTTCGCGGTGGAAATGCCACGGCACGATATTGGAATGGTGCTCCATGATCGTGGTGACGATCTCGTCCCCTGCCCCGATGCGGGGGCCGGCAAAGGAGGAGGCGACAAGGTTGATCGCCTCGGTGGCCGACTTGGTGAAGACGATTTCTTCGGGACGCGCCGCATTGAGGAACTTTTGGGCCGCGTGGCGGCCGCCTTCATAAGCCTCGGTGGCGCGATTGGCGAGCGTGTGGAGGCCACGATGGACATTGGCATATTCGTGCCGGAAGGCATGGTCCATGCGGTCGAGCACCTGCACCGGCTTCTGGGCGGAGGCGCCGCTATCGAGATAGACCAGCCGGTTCCCGTGGATCTGCTCACTGAGGATCGGGAAATCGGCGCGGACTTTTTCGAGGTCGAAGGTCATTGCAAGTTCCGTGGGCGGGACACCCCCACCCTTGGTCCCTCCCCACAAGGGGGAGGGAGACGATGTGGCACGTTTCGCGTCACACTGAACTGTCGGCTCTTGTGCATCCCTCCCCCTTGTGGGGAGGGAGTGAGGGTGGGGGTGGCCCCCCCACCCACCGGCTTACTTCCCCAGCAACCAGCCATCCACGATGCCGTGCAGGGCTTCCGCCAGGGCTTCATCTTCGATCGGGTCGACGAGTTCCTCGATGAAGCCGCGGACCAGCATGGTTTCGGCCTGATCTTTCGGAATGCCGCGGCTGGTGAGATAGAACATGGAGTCTTCGTCCAGCTTGCCGCAGGTCGAACCATGGCCGCAGACGACATCGTCGGCGTAGATTTCCAGCTCCGGCTTGGAGAGGATTTCGGCTTCGTCCGAGAGCATCAGGCCCTGATGCATGAACTTGGCATCGGTCTTCTGCGCGTCGCGGGCCACCACCAGCTTGCCCTGCACCACGGCCTTGCCGCGGCCGCGGGCGACGGACTTGAACAAGGGCTGGGACGAGGTATGCGGCACGGCGTGGCTGGCATCCATGGTGATGTCGGCATGCTGGCCGTCGACCACCAGGTTGAGGCCGGTAATGTCGCCATGGGCGCCGGCGCCTTCATAGCGCGGGAAGAGCTGGGTGCGGGCCAGGCCCGCGCCGGCATGGATGACCAGCGTGCGCAGCTTGGCGCCCTCGCCCACATGATATTCGTTGCTGGCGAAGTGGCTGGCTGATCGGGGCGACAGGTCGATGGTGATATGGGTCACCACGGCATTCTTGCCGAGCACCATATAGGTGGCGTGATTGCCGACATGGGCCGCATCGGAACCCGAGAAGGTTTCGAGAATGACGGCGGAAGCGCCATCGGCCACGAAGACCTTGAGCGAATCCGCGACATGGGCGGCCTCGCCCTCGCTGCGGCGGTCGATCTGGATCACCGGATCGACGCTGTTTTCCAGCGTCAGGGTCAGGCTCTCCCTGGCGAAGGCGCCATTGAGATGGACCAGCACGTCGTCACGGGTGGTCAGCACGCCGCCGGCGGCCTTGCCGACGATGACGCCGGCCGGGGCCGTGGAGGCGGACTGGATGACGCCATTGGCGATCATCAACTGATAGGCGCCGGGAACGCGCAGAGCGGGCGCACTGGCTTCATTGGCGGCCTGGGCCAGCGGCGGGATGGACCGCAGCAGGGTTTTCAGGTCGGTATAGTGATAGCTTTCGACGCGGCGCGTCGGCAGGCCGGCAACGGTGATCCGTTCGGCGGTCGCGTCGGCGCCCACGCTCTTGAGCTGGGCGATCAATGTATCTTCGGCTGCTCCGAGCCGGACGGGCATGGTCTGGCGCATGGGTCAGGCCGCCGCGCCGTCGAAGTCGGCATAACCCTTGGCTTCGAGCTGAAGCGCCAGGTCCTTGTCGCCGCTTTCGACGATCCTGCCATCGGAGAACACATGCACCACATCGGGCACGATGTGGTTGAGCAGGCGCTGATAGTGGGTGATGACCAGCATGGAGCGGTTATCGGCGCGCAGGGCGTTGACACCCTTGGACACGACCTGGAGCGCATCGATATCGAGGCCGGAATCGGTCTCGTCGAGCACGCAGAGAGTCGGCTTGAGCAAAGCCATCTGCAGGATCTCGGCGCGCTTCTTCTCGCCGCCGGAGAAGCCGACATTCAGCGGGCGCTTCAGCATGTCGGCGTCGATATTGAGCTGGGCGCCGGCTTCCTTGACGGCGCGCATGAAATCGGGCGTCGAGAGTTCACCCTCGCCGCGCGCCTTGCGCTGGGCGTTCATGGCGGCCTTGAGGAAGGTCATGGTGGCAACGCCGGGGATTTCGATCGGGTACTGGAAGGCCAGGAAAATGCCGGCGACGGCGCGCTCGGCCGGTTCCATTTCGAGGATATTCTCGCCATTGAGCAGGATTTCGCCTTCGGTGACCTCATAGTCCTCCTTGCCGGCCAGCACATAGCTCAGCGTGGACTTGCCCGAGCCGTTGCGACCCATGACGGCATGGACCTGCCCGGCCGGGATGGTGAGGTTCACCCCCTTGAGGATTTCGCGCTCTTCGATGCGCGCATGCAGGTTGCGGATTTCAAGGATCGGGGTGGTCATCGTTCGGTCTCCAGTCATTCGGTTCAGACGGCTGCGTCGCCCTCAGGCGCCGGGTTCGCCGTCCCAGTAATCAAGGTGGTTCTGGCCTTCGCGGCCGCAATGGCGCAGGCGACGATCGGCAGAGCTGCGGCTCGTCACTTGGAATTTTCCCGAGTCCGGGTATTCGCAGACTTCGGTATCGGCATTGTTGGCAATGCCCAGATATTTGAGCGTCACCGACCCGGTATTGAGGATCTGGTGTGCCGTTTCCGGGCCGCCATTGGGCGCACCGAGCACGTCGCCGGCCTTGAACGGCAGGCGCTGGTCGCCGAAGCGATAGGTCCCCTCGCCTTCCAGCACGATGAAGAGCTCTTCTTCGACGTGGTGACTATGGAAGGGGCAGCTCGATTTGCCCGGCGGCACTTCATTGTAGCTGATGCCCAGGGTGCGCAGGCCCAGCAGCTTGCCGAAGGACGTATCGGCAGACTTGTAGAGACTGCCCTGCTCCCAGGCATCGAGCGCCAGGCCAGCAAGCGAAACGACGGGGTTACGGGTTTCGGTCATGCCCTTACCCCCGTTGGCGCGGTATAGATGTGGTCATCGACATTGCCGGTATTGCGTGCGCCGATGGCCGCGATGAACAGCACCTCGGCCTCGCTGTCGGCAACGGTGCGATGCTCGATGCCGCGCGGCACGACGAAGACCTGCCCCGGACGAACGGTAACCGTGCGATCACGGAATTCGACGCGCACCTCACCCTTCCAGCCGATGAAGACCTCGTCATAATCCTCATGGAAGTGCCAGGGGAAGTCCCCCTGCACCTTGACGATACGCAGTTCCTGGCCGGTGAATTCGGCGGCGACGCGCGGACGCCAATGCTCGGTGATAAGCGCCATCTTCTCCGCGATATCGACGGGCTCAGCCATGATGGTGGCCTGCTGGTTCAAGGTTTTTCTCCCTCGCCCATGTCTTCGCCTTCCCAATAGTCCAACGGGCTCAGCTTTCCGGCGATACTGAAGACCGACATCGGCTCCTTGTCGTTGCCATGAGCTATGTCGACGGACACACGGCCCGTGTCGGGATATTCGATGACATCGGCGCGGCCGTGATTGGCAAAGGCGACATAGCGCAATTCGGCATCGCTCGAATTGATGATCTGGTGCGCTTCGCCGCCGGCCGGGGCGCCGATCAGGTCGCCGGCCCTGATGGGCAGGCGGCGGTCACCGATGCGGTAGGTGCCGCTGCCGGAGACGACGAAGTAAAGCTCGTCATTGCCGTGGTGGCGATGATACGGCCACGCCGTCTTTCCCGCCGGCACGACATGCAGCGTCGCCCCGATCTGGGTCGTGCCGAGCGCACCGTCAATATCGCCCAGAGCGGCCTCGAAGCGAGGACCGCTATGGAATGTGCGCGTCGGCACATCAGCGATATTGATGATGTCGCGGCGAGCGGCGGTCATGTCAGCCCACGCTGCCTTCGAGGCTGATCGAGATCAGCTTCTGGGTTTCGACCATGAATTCCATCGGCAGGTGCTGCAGCACGTCGCGGACGAAGCCGTTGACGATCAGCGCCACGGCTTCCTCTTCATTGAGGCCGCGCTGCTGGCAATAGAACATCTGGTCGTCGGAAATCTTGGACGTGGTGGCTTCGTGTTCGAAGACGGCCGTGCCGTTACGGCTCTCGATATAGGGAACCGTGTGGGCACCGCATTTGTCGCCGATCAGCAGGCTGTCGCACTGGGTGAAGTTGCGGGCATTCCTGGCCTTGGCATGGGCCGAGACCTGGCCGCGATAGGTATTGTCCGAGAAGCCGGCGGCAATGCCCTTGGCGATGATGCGGCTGGACGTGTTCTTGCCCAGATGCAGCATCTTGGTGCCGCTATCGACCTGCTGATAGCCGTTGGAAATGGCGATCGAGTAGAATTCGCCGCGCGAACCGTCGCCACGCAGGATGCAGCTCGGATATTTCCAGGTGATGGCCGAACCGGTTTCGACCTGGGTCCAGGAAATCTTGGAATTGACGCCGCGGCAGTCGCCACGCTTGGTGACGAAATTGTAGATGCCGCCCTTGCCGTCCTTGTCGCCGGGATACCAGTTCTGGACGGTGGAATACTTGATCTCGGCATTGTCGAGCGCGACCAGTTCCACCACGGCGGCGTGAAGCTGGTTTTCGTCGCGCATCGGGGCGGTGCAGCCTTCGAGATAGCTCACATAGCTATCGGCCTCGGCGATGATGAGCGTACGCTCGAACTGGCCGGTCTTCTTCTCGTTGATGCGGAAATAGGTCGACAATTCCATCGGGCAGCGGACGCCCTTGGGGATGTAGACGAAGGACCCGTCGGTGAAGACAGCCGAGTTCAGCGTGGCATAGTAGTTGTCCGAAACCGGGACCACCGAGGCCAGGTACTTCTGCACAAGCTCGGAATGCTCGCGGATGGCTTCTGATATCGAGCAGAAGATGATGCCGACCTTGGCCAGTTCCTCGCGGAAGGTGGTGACGACGGAGACCGAGTCCATAACCGCATCGACAGCCACCTGCGGGCGTTCGACGCCGGCCAGGATTTCGCGCTCCTTCAGCGGCACGCCGAGCTTGTCATACATGGCGATGAGGGCCGGATCGACCTCGTCGAGGCTCTTGGGCGCCGGCGACGACTTGGGCGCGGCGTAGTAATACATGTCCTGCAGGTCGATGGCCGGATAATGCACCTTGGCCCAGGTCGGCTCGGTCATGGTCAGGAAGCGGCGATAGGCTTCGAGGCGCCAGTCGAGCATCCACTGGGGCTCGTTCTTCTTGGCGGAGATGAAGCGGACGGTATCTTCGCTCAGGCCCTTGGGGGCCATGTCGGATTCGATATCGGTCTCGAAGCCGTATTTGTACTTGTCGACGTCGAGCGCCAGCACCGATTCAACGGTTTCGCGATCGATCTCTTCCTTGAGCGTCGGGATATCGTAGTCCGCCATAGTGGCTTCTCCTATTTGCTGGCAGGCGATTCAAGGTCGCCGCAAGCCGTCTAAACTCTATGGCGGCTTATGCCGCCTGCCCCTGCCGCGCCCGGTGGCGCTCAAGGACGGATCGGTAACCGGCGAGGAACGCGTCAACGTCGTCACCGGTGGAATTCCAGCCCAGGCTGACGCGCAGGGCGCAATCGGCCAGTTCGGGCGCCACGCCCATGGCTGCCAGCACATGGCTCGGCCCGACCTTGCCGGACGAGCAGGCCGAACCCGACGAGACGGAAAGGCCCAACAGGTCCAGCCCCATCATCGCCGTCGCATTCTTGACGCCGGGCACGGCGAAATTGACGACATTGCCCAGGCGATTGGCGCCAAAGATCGTGGCATCCGCAGGCAGGCCTGCTTCAAGCCGCGCGATCAGCGCCGGAACATCGGCCGCAGCATAGCGGTCGGCAATGGCTGCCGCCGCCGCGCCAAAGGCCGCGATCAGCGCCGCCGCCTCGGTGCCGCCGCGCCGGCCCTGCTCCTGCCCGCCGCCCGGAATCAGCCGGACGGTGTCGGCATGAGCCTTGACCAGCAGCGCGCCAATACCCGATGGCGCGCCGATCTTGTGGCCGCTGACAGCCATCATATCGGGTGCCGAGGTGGCAAAATCGAGGGGCAGCTTGCCAAAGGCCTGTACCGCATCAATAAAAAGCGTGTGACGCGTCGGCCCGACCAGGGCATTGATGCGGGTCATGTCCTGCACCACGCCGGTCTCGTTGTTCACCCAATGGAGGGCAACCAGCAGATTGCCTTCCGCCATGGCGATCACACCGGCCAGTTGATCGAGATCAATGCGGCCGTCGGGCAGAAGCCCGATTGATTTGACCGGCAGGCCCGTGGCTTCGGCAGCCTTGGACACCGCCGCATGTTCCCCGGCGCTGATCACCACGGCGCCTGCCGCAAAGGCCCTGGCGCCGCCGACAACTGCCTGGGTGATGGCTTCGGTGGCCGAGCCGGTGAAGACGACTTGCTTGCGCTCGGCGCCCGCAAGGGCCGCCACCTGCGCGCGGGCCGTATCGATGAGGTTGCGTAGGGCACGGCCATGGCCATGCACCGATGAAGCATTGCCCACCAGATCGAGGGCAGCGATGAGCGCCGACCGCGCCTCCGGCAGAAGCGGGGACGCGGCACTATGATCAAGATAGATCGCCGGTCTCGTCATCGGTTTCCCGTGTGGCGCATGCGCGCTGGTCATGCCTTCCATGCCCGGGCCGAGGCGCTGACGCGCCTGCTGGCTCAAACACTTCTTGAAATTTGCCGCCCAACTTCATTACAAGGGGCGCTCTTACAGGCCGCAGAGCGGCTGAAAACCGAGTTTCGAATAATTCTAAACTAGATTTTGCGACCCATGTTTTAGGGAGCGGAACGGGCTTAGTCAAGCCGCAACGCCGCCACAGGGGACCTCCGCAAACCACACCAACAGAGCCGAACGGCCGGAAGAAACAAGACCATGCCAGAAGTGATCTTCAACGGGCCCGAAGGGCGTCTCGAAGGCCGGTACCAGCCGGGCAAGGAGCCCAACGCGCCCATAGCGATCGTGCTGCATCCCCACCCGCAATTCGGCGGGACGATGAACAACCAGATCGTCTACAATCTCTTCTACATGTTCGCCGAGCGCGGCTTTGCCGTGCTGCGGTTCAACTCGCGCGGCGTTGGTCGCAGCCAGGGCATGTTCGACCACGGCATTGGTGAACTCAGCGACGCCGCCGCGGCGCTGGACTGGCTGCAGGTCATCAACCGCGAGTCGCGCGGCTGCTGGATTGCCGGCTTTTCCTTCGGCGCCTGGATCGGCATGCAGTTGCTGATGCGCCGGCCGGAAGTGGAAGGCTTCATTTCGGTGGCGCCGCCTGAAAACCTCTACGATTTCTCGTTCCTGGCTCCCTGCCCGTCCTCGGGGCTGATCATTCACGGCGACAAGGACCGCGTGGCGCCGCCAAGCTCGGTGCAGAAGCTGGTGGACAAGCTCAAGACACAGAAGGGCATCACCATCGAGCAGCAGATCGTGGAGGGGGCCAACCACTTCTTCGAGGGCAAGGTGGATGAGCTGACCGCCAGCTGCGCCGAATATCTCGACCGTCGCCGTCAGGAGATCGCCGACGGCGGCGGGCGCTAAGTCAGGGCGCATAGCTGCGATCTTTGGAGGAACCTCATCCTGAGCGTATCGAAGGACGAGGTTCCGGGTGCACCGACCTCGTGGTTCGACAGGCTCACCATGAGGTCTCAATAATCTCGGCGATTGTCACATGACCAAGTTCAAATCCGATTTCCTGCGCGTGCTCGACGAGCGCGGCTTCATTCACCAGATTTCCGACCCCGAGGGGCTCGATGCGCTGGCTGCCAAGGGCAAGATATCCGGCTATGTCGGCTATGACGCCACGGCGACCTCGATCCATATCGGCAACCTGATTTCCGTCACCATGCTCTACTGGCTGCAGGAAACCGGCCACCAGGCGATCAGCCTGATGGGCGGGGGCACTTCGATGGTGGGCGATCCGTCGTTCCGCGACGACCAGCGCAAGCTGCTCACGGTCGAGCAGATCGAGACCAATATCGAGAGTATCAAGAAGGTCTACGGCAATATCCTCGACTATGGCGGGTCCAACCCGGCCCTGATGGTCAACAATGCCGACTGGCTGCTCAAGCTCAACTATGTCGAATTCCTGCGCGATGTGGGCCGGCATTTCTCGGTCAACCGCATGCTGAGCTTCGATTCGGTGAAGCTGCGGCTCGACCGCGAGCAGTCGCTGAGCTTCCTCGAATTCAACTACATGATCATGCAGGGCTACGACTTCACCGAACTGAACCGGCGCTACGGCACCGTGTTGCAGATGGGCGGCTCGGACCAATGGGGCAACATCATCAACGGCGTGGACCTCAACCATCGCATGGGCGGCGAGCAGCTTTATGCGCTGACCACGCCGCTGCTGACCAAGGCCTCGGGCGAGAAGATGGGCAAGTCGGCGTCAGGGGCGGTTTGGCTCAATGGCGACCTCTTCAGCCCCTATGATTTCTGGCAATATTTCCGCAATACGGAAGATGCCGATGTCGGAAAATTCCTCAAGATCTTCACGCGCTTGCCGCTGGATGAGATCGCGCGTCTCGCGGCCCTTGGCGGCAACGAGATCAACGAGGCCAAGAAGGTGCTGGCGACCGAGGTGACGGCCATCGTGCATGGCCGGGAGGCCGCCGAACAGGCGGCGGCGACGGCGGCGAATACCTTCGAGGCCGGTGGCATTGATCTGTCGCTACCGACGGCAAACGTGTCGAACGCGGAGCTGGCTGGCGGGATCGGTATCCTGGCGGCGCTGGTGACAGCGGGGCTGGCCGCATCGAACGGCGAAGCCCGCCGACACATCCAGTCCGGCGCGGTGCGCGTCAACGATGCGGTCATCGAGGATGACAAGCTGAGCCTGGGCACGGATGCACTGCTGAGCGAGGGCGTCATCAAGCTCTCGGTCGGCAAGAAGCGGCATGCGTTGATCAAGCCGGTTTAGTCGTCGTCGCTCTCGGTGGTCAGGACGGATTGCCAGTTTTGACCGCCGTAGACCACGCGAAGTACGGTCACGCGATCATCCTGCACCCGGAAAGCAACGCTGGCCGATGCGGCAATGCCGATGACGCGCAGGCCCTTGGCAACATCGTCTCGGACCGTGCCGCGCTCACTGGCATGGGCGAGACCTGCGAGACGCTTCTTGATCCGGGCCAGATAACGCTGCGCAACGGCTGCTGAAGCCTCCTCGCGCAGCCAGGTGGATATTGCCGCCAAGTCGGCCAATGCCTCAGGCGCCAGCACCACGCGGCGCTTCCGCATCAAGACGCCTTTTTCGTTTCACGGTCTTCAATGAGCGCGTCTAGCTGATCAAAGGCATCGTCCAGTGGAATGGCGCGTTCGGGATGCGCTTCCATCTTTAAGACTACCGGCAGCACGGCTTCTTTCAACCAGCGATCCTGTGCTGCATCGCGCTCCTGCATAGCCCGCAGCCCTGCGCGAACCACTTCGCTTCCCGTTGCAAAGCCGCCAGCGGCGACCTTGGCGTCGATATAGGCAGCTTGTTCTTCGGTGAGACTGAACGAGCGTTTTTGTACCTTGGACATTTCGCACCTCACTGGGACGACAATAACACGTTGGTACGAATTTGTCATACCGCTCTCGGCTACTGCGCGGGCGGCTGTTCCTTCGCGCGGAACTCGAACAGTTCCCTGAACGCGCCCGGAACCAGCATTGACAGTGGGTTGATGCGGAACTGGGGATTGTCCAGCGGGCCTTGCACGGCGAAGGTCACGCCGACGAGGCCTTCGCCCTCGCGCCCGCCGAGAAGCGGGCCAAGGATGGGGATCTGCTGGAAGGCGTTGTTGAGGCCGAAGAGCGGGACATAGGTGCCGACCAGGTCGTATTGGCGCTGGTTGGTATAGATGAAGCCGCGCATGGTGCCGCCGACCGTGTCGCCGCTCAGCACGGCGTCGGTCACCTCCACACGGTCGGAGCGGCGCTGGAAATCCACCTGGGCCGCGTCGAAATCGAGGCGGTTCTGGCGGGCGATGGCGGCGCGGGAATCGGAGTGATTGCCCAGGACCTGGGCGACGTTGGCCTCGTCGACAATGGCGAAATCGCGCATCAGCAACTGGCCGGCCTCGGCGTCGAGATCGCGGTCGGTGGTGAGGACGAGGCTGCCGGTGCCCCCGGCAAGCTGGGAATAGACGCCGAGCAGCCGGAGGATGGTGCCGGCATCGTTGAAGGCGACGGAGAGCGTGCGGCCCTTGGGCGCCGGATTGGTGGTGACCGACAGCGCA
The DNA here is from genome assembly GCF_024707105.1 of Devosia ginsengisoli. Taxonomy (GTDB): domain Bacteria; phylum Pseudomonadota; class Alphaproteobacteria; order Rhizobiales; family Devosiaceae; genus Devosia; species Devosia ginsengisoli_A. The sequence goes on from NZ_JANQAJ010000011.1 coordinate 292,719, forward strand.
TTGCCGTCGCTGAACTGGGCCGTCAGGTTGGCGCGGCGCATGTCGCTGCCGCGCAGCAGCAGGTCGAGATCGAGGTTGAAGGCCGTGGTGGCGTAATAACCGAGCGCCCGGTCGAGATTGACGTCGAGAGCGATGGTCTGGTCGAACTGGGTGGACTGGACCCCGCCGGCGCCCTCGCCCAGCCCGAAGAACTGGCGCAGCATGGGCTTGAGATCGAGCTGGCTGCCATTGATGCGCACGGCATAGCCACCGTCGATCGGTGTCATGGCCAGTTCGGCGCGGTCGCCATTGCTGAGCCCGAACTGGCTGAAATTGGCCGATTGCAGGCCGTTTGTGGCGTGATAGGTGATGCTGCCTATGGCCCGGACGGTGCCGAACGACAGGTCGATATTGTCGAGAATGGTCACCTCGCCCTGCGGGCGGATGGTGGCGCTGAGTGTGCCGGAAGTGCCGGCAGCCTTCCTGATGCCGATATCCTTGATATTGAGCGCTGCATCCTTGAGGTCGACGGCCATTTGCAGGGCGCCATCGGCCAGCGGCTGGGCGACGAAGCGGACGCGGCCGGAGAGGAATTCAGAGGCGTCGAACCCCATGGAGGCCAGGTCGGCCACGTCTATGGTCGAGGCCAGGCGGAAGGTCGGGTCGGTGGTGGGGGTGCCCGATATTTCGACTTCGGCTTCCATGCCGTCGATATCGGCCGTACCGCCAAGCTGGTAGCCTTCCTGGGAGGCGCTGAAGGCCAGTTGTCCATTGTCGATATGGCGATCCTGGATCGGCTTGGAGCTGGCAAAATTGGCCACGGTGCCGTTGACGACATAGTCGATATCCATCGGCCGGCCGCTGGCTTCGTCGGCAAGCGTGATGGTGGCGACCAGGCCGAGATCGACCGTACCGGTGATGGATGCGAGATCGATCGGCAATTGCGCATTGGCCAGGGCGTCGGGCTGCTGGGCATTGGCCAGGTCAAGCAGCGCCGGGATCGGCGCGTTGATATCGCCGGATATTTCAAAGATGCGTTCGGCCGGGTCGGCATTGTCCATGACCAATGCCGGGTTGCTGACGCGGATTTCGCCGACGCTGGTGGTCAGCTTGCCGCCTGCAGCCGAGATGATGACGTTGCTGTCATCGACCTGCAGGCGCGTTTCGCCGTCGATGGCGATGGGAGCCATTTCGGCGGTCGGCTTGATGGCGACGCCGGTGCCGATCATGTCGATCTGCATGCTGTTGTCGGGCAGCGGCTTGTCCTCGCCCTCGAGTCCCAGCGTTCCGACGGGAAAGCGGAAATCCATGCGGGACTGCGCAACGGTGCCTTCGGTGACATTGGCGACGAACCAGTCGCGGCTGTCGCCGCCCATGATATAGGGCCAGAGACGCTTGAGGTCGTCGGCGCTGACGCCCTGACCGGCTACCGTCATGTCCAGGCCCAGACCGGCCTGCAGCATATCGATGCGGCCGGTGGTCTCGACCGTCGCATCGCCCTTGCGGGCGAGGAATCGGTCGATGCCGAGGGCGCCGTAAAGCGGAGCCGACCAGCCGGAAAATTCCATCGTGTCGAAGGGTTCGGCCGGCGCCGCCATGTCGTTGGGGTGGATCACCACGTCGCGGGCCTTGAGGGATATGCCGACGGTGGGGCCAAAAGCCTGGTCCAGCCCCATGGCGAAGATGCCCGAGACATAGGCGCTGCTCTGACCAATCTGCAGGGCCGCTTCGTTGAGGATGAACTGCCCGGTTTCCGGCTCCCAGGCGATATCCAGGATCGAGCTGGCGATGGGGAAATAGGCTTCTGATATGCGCAGGTCGAGGCCGGTCAGATCGATCCTGAAGCGGCCATCGACCAGCTTGCCGGCAGCGGGCTCGAAATTGACATCGATGGACAGCGCCCCTGCCCCGCGTATGGCGGCGAGGCTGGTGGGGTCGTCGATGAAGGGTAGGACGGCGGCGAAGTCGATATTGGTGACATCGGCTTCAAGCCGGGAATTGCCGTCATCGCCGAGCGTCCGCGAGAGGCTGCCGGTCATGGTGCGGCCGCCCAAAGTGGCCGAGAAGGTGCCTGATGTGTTGCGGCGATCGCGCGAGGGGCCGATTTCGAGATTGATGGCCTCGAAGCGCCGGAACAGGCCATAGACGGAATCGCTCATATCCACGACGCCGTCGCGGATGACGAGCCTGGAAAAGCGCCCCTGGGCGGCCTGCTCGACAATGTCGGCAATGCCCTGCTCGCTGGCCTCGAGATTGTAGATCAGCCATTCGTTGTCCGAGCGCATGGCGATGGGCTGGTCGCCGCCTGCCATGCCGACGCCGCTGGTAGAAATGCCGACAGCGGGAAACGTATCCTCGCCCTCCTGTACGCGCACCGTGGGCAGGCCGCCTGCGGGATCATCGAGCAGTTCGAAACTGGTGATGCGGGGGCCGAACAGATCCTGCACCATCTGGATATGCGGCCGCACGATGGTGATGGTGGCGCCGGGCTGGCCGAACAGGGCACGGGCCGGTGAAAAACCGACTTCGAGCGCGTCCACGGCAATATGGGCGCCCGATTTGCTGTCGGTCAGGGTGACGGGCGTGAACTGGATGACCGGCCAGACGCCCTTTTCCAGCGCCAGTTTCATCTCGCCCATATCCAGTTGGGAGGTGGGCGGCAGCATTGACTGGACCAGCGAGCGCACCGCCTGGCCGGCAAAGGGCAGCGGCAAAGGCGTGATCAGCAGGACGAGATAGAGCAGCAAGGCCAGGACGCAGGGAATGCCGAGCACCCACACGGCCAGTTTCGCTGCGTGTCGGGCAGGAGGCCGTTTGCGCTGCGCAGACGGCGTAACCGAAGTGTCTGCGGGTAAGGTTGACGCGCTCACTTGCTTCCAGAAAAGAGGCTTGCCGTGGTCTGCCGAGACCTCGAGAATCAACCGCAGAAGGCGGTCACTTGCCCAATGATACCGGCTGGACTATGGCACTGACACCACATTGTGACCCGCAAGTGCTGAATGGAAGGTTTGCATGGCCGATTTGACCGAAGGCGACCGCGCTCCCGATTTCACCCTGCCGCTCGACGATGGCAGCACATTCCAGCTTTCGGCGCAGCGCGGCAAGCCGGTGGTGCTGTATTTCTACCCCGAAGACGATTCGGGCGGCTGCGTGGACGAGAACAAGGAATTCTCCGAGCGGGCAGCAGCTTTCGCCGAACTGGGCGCCAGGCTGGTCGGCATTTCGCCCGACACGATCGAAAGCCATATGAAATTCCGCAAGAAATACGGGCTCGCGCTGCCGCTGGCGGCCGACCCCGAGCATCAGGCGATCGAAGCCTTCGGGCTGTGGAAGCTCAAGAAGCTCTATGGGCGGGAATTCATGGGGCTGATCCGCACCTCGTTCATCATCGATGCCGAAGGGCGGGTGGCGCGCATCATCCGGGCCACGCGCATTCTCGGCCATGCGCAGAAAATGCTGGAGGCGCTTGAGGCGCATGTGGCGGGCGCCGCCCGGAAATAGCCTTTATTAACCATGCTGCGCCATACTTCGCTCACCATATCTGTGAGCGTCGCGGGGTTAGTGGGGTGCGTAGTCAGGCCAGTTTCGGGCGATCCGACAAGGGATCGCGTCACGGCGTTCACCCTGCCCTGTTCTACGGCATGTTTGCCGTATTGCTCGCCGGCAATGCGCTGCTGGTCACCGCTTTCCTGCTGTCACCCGATATTGCGCGCCTGCTGAGCGGCAAGAACGAACAGGTCATCGAGGCCTACGAGAACCGCATCGCGCAATTGCGCGTCGAGGTCGATCGGCTGCATTCGCGCAGCTATGCGCAGGCCGGCGACATCAACCTGCAATTGCAGGAGTTGGCGCAGCAGCAGGAAGTGCTGATCGAGCAGCATCAACTGGTGCGGGTGCTGGTCGACAAGGCTGGCGAACTGGGCATCGAGACCGCGGCATTGCCCGCCCATGACGTCGGCGATCAGGCGCTGGCACCGCGCACCGATGGCAATCCCGATATCGACGCCACGGCTGCTGCCGTCGCGCAGATGTTGGGGGAAACCCAATTTGCCATGACCTCAATCGCCGAAACGGCAACGGCGCGCGCCGACAGCATCGTCACGGAACTGACGGGTCTCGGCATTCCGGTCGACCTGCCGACGACGCTGGATGGCGTGGGCGGTCCGTTGCTGCCGCCGCAGGACGAGGACGATGCCTCGGCCATGATCGACGATGCCAATGCCGTCATGGCCGCGCTGGTCCGCTACAAGGCCGCGCGCGACGGCATAGACGACGCGCCGGTCCATATGCCGATATCAGGCAATTTCCGGCAGAGTTCCGGCTTCGGCAACCGTACCGATCCGTTCAGTGGACGCCGGGCCTTCCATTCGGGACTCGATTTCGCGGCCGCCAGTGGCACGACGGTGTTCAGCGCCGGCAAGGGCGTGGTGAGCTTTGTCGGCACCAGATCGGGCTATGGCAATGTGGTGGAAGTGACCCATGCCAACGGGCTGGTCAGCCGCTATGCCCACCTTTCGGGTTTTCTCAGCGAGGTCGGCCAGGCGGTCAATACCGGCACGCCGATCGCCAAGGTCGGTTCCACCGGCCGCTCCACCGGGCCGCATCTGCATTTCGAGGTGCGCAAGGGCGATAGCGCGATCAATCCCAAGGCGTTCCTGGAAGCTGGGAAACGGCTGCTGGCGCTGTTGGGGTAGTTTATTGGGATGCCCCCTCCCAACCTCCCCCTATCAGGGGGGGAGCTGCCTAGTGAATGGGGCAAAATAGTGCCACACTCTCGATCTGTTCCTCCCCCTATCAGGGGAGGTTAGGAGGGGGTATCCGCTAAAATCCCTACCCCTCAGCCGCAACATCCGTTGCAACGCCCACGCGCTGTGCAAGCGCCGCTTCCATGAATTCATCCAGGTCGCCGTCCAGCACCACGGAGGGCTGGCCGCTTTCGACGCCGGTGCGCAGGTCCTTGACCATCTGGTAGGGCTGCAGCACGTAGCTTCGGATCTGATGGCCCCAGCCGATCTCGGTCTTGCTGGCGGCCTGGGCGTTGGCGGCTTCCTCGCGCTTCTGCAATTCGGCCTCGTAGAGGCGCGATTTCAGCATGGCCATGGCGGTGGCGCGGTTCTTGTGCTGGCTGCGCTCCTGCTGGCAGGCCACGATGATGCCCGAGGGAATGTGCGTGATGCGGATGGCCGAGTCGGTGGTGTTGACGTGCTGCCCACCGGCGCCGGAGGCGCGGTAGGTATCGACCTTGAGGTCGGCTTCGCGGATTTCGATATCGATGGAATCATCGACCACGGGATAGACCCAGCAACTCGAAAAGCTGGTGTGGCGGCGCGCCGCCGAGTCATAGGGGCTGATGCGGACCAGGCGATGCACGCCGCTTTCGGTCTTCATCCAGCCATAGGCATTGTGGCCCTTGACCAGGATGGTAGCTGACTTGATGCCGGCCTCTTCGCCGTCATGCATTTCCAGCACTTCGACCTTCATCTTCCGGCGTTCGGCCCAGCGGGTATACATGCGCAGCAGCATGTTGGCCCAGTCCTGGCTCTCGGTGCCGCCGGCGCCGGAGTGGATTTCGACATAGCAGTCATTGGCATCGACTTCGCCAGAGAGCAGCGTCTCGATCTGGCGGCGACGGGCCGACTGCTTGAGCTCGATCAGGGCGTTTTCGGCGTCCGTGACAACCTCGGCATCGCCTTCGGCCTCGCCCATCTCGATCAGCTCGACATTGTCGCGGATGCCCGACTCGAGCTCGCGCACGGCCTTGACGGCCACGTCGAGTTCGTCGCGCTCGCGCATCTTGGCGCGGGCCTGTTCGGGGTCGTTCCAGAAATCGGGGGATTCGGTCTCGGCGGTCAGCGCGTCGAGGCGCAGTTCAGCAGTATCCCAGTCAAAGATGCCTCCTCAGCAGGGTCAGAACCTGCTCGATTTCGGCGACGGTCTTTTCGATTTCCGTACGCATTGGACAATTCCTTCAATAGCGGCGCCCCGTTTAGCGGAGGCGGGCACGAGGATCAACTCCTGACGGCAACCCGACTAGAACAGCCCGCCGCGTCCCGGATAGACCCACTGGCCGGTCGAGCGATCGTAGACGGGCTCGTTGCTCTGGACCGGCTGCGCGCCCGGCTGGGTGACGAAGCCGGAGCCATATTGCTGCTGCATCATCTGCTCGCGCTGGATGGCGTCGAAAGTGTTGACGTCGATACCGATGACCGAGGTCATGAGGTTCGGGCCGGTGCCGGGCTTGAAGGCTTCCTGGATGGCGGATTCGCCGTCGAAGGCCTTGACGCCGGAATTGGGGTTGATCCAGGCCGTGGTCATGCCTGACGGCACGTTGAACGGGGTCGGCGGCTTGCCTTCGAGGGCCTTCTGCATGAATTCGGTGAAGATCGGCACGGCGAAGGTGCCGCCGGTGACCGAGGAGCCCATAGAGCGCGGCTGGTCGTAGCCGACATAGACGCCGACGGCGAGTTCGGGCGTGAAGCCGACGAACCAGGCATCCTTGTAATCGTTGGTGGTGCCGGTCTTGCCGGCCACCGGGCGGTTGAGCACGCGCGCCGCCGTGCCAGTGCCGCGCTGCACCACGCCTTCCAGCATCGAGGTGATCTGGTAAGCGGTCATGGGATCGAGCACCTGTTCGCGGTTATCGACGATCAGCGGTTCGCCCTGCCCGTGCCAGTCGGTCGCCTCGCAGCCCTGGCACAGGCGCTGGTCGTGCTTGTAGACGGTGACGCCGTAGCGATCCTGGATGCGGTCGATCAGGGTCGGCACGATCTTGCGGCCGCCATTGGCGATGGTGGCATAGGCGGCCGTCATGCGCATATCGGTGGTTTCGCCGGCGCCGAGCGCCATGGCCAGCACCGGCTGCATGGTGTCGTAGACGCCGAACATCTTGGCATATTCGGCCACCAGCGGCATGCCGATGTCGCGGGCCAGCCGCACGGTCATGACGTTGCGGCTGCGCTCGATGCCGCGGCGCAGGGTCTGGGGGCCGTAGAATTCCTGGGCGTAGTTTTCCGGCCGCCAGATCGAGCCGTCGGCATTGCGGATTTCCACGGGGGCGTCGAGCACGACCGAGGCGGGCGTATAGCCATTGTCGAGCGCGGCGGCATAGACGATGGGCTTGAAGGAGGAGCCGGGCTGGCGCAGGGCCTGGGTGGCGCGGTTGAATTCGCTCAAGGCGTAGGAGAAACCGCCGACCATGGCCAGCACGCGCCCGGTGCGTGGGTCCATGGCGACAAGCGCCCCTTCGATCTCGGGCACCTGTTCGAGCGTATAGATGCCGGTCTTGCCCGAAACCGGGGAGACGTAAACCACATCTCCCACTTTAAGAATGTCCTGTAACGGCTTGGAGACCCACTTTATCTCCGGGCCGGACAATGTGCCGACGACTCGGTCATCGGCCACGGCGCCACCCGCCAGGCCGTCGGGCCGCAGGCCGATGCGGGCCTCATTGCCGCCCATTTCCAGCACCACGGCGAGCTGCCATTCCGGCACGTCGCTGAGCGGGGCGATCTTGGCGACATCGAGTCCCCAATCCTCGCCGATCTCGATGCTGGCGACCGGGGCGCGGAAGCCCTTGCCATGATCATAGGCGATCAACCCATCCATCAGTGCCCGGCGGGCATATTCCTGGAGCCTCGGCTCTAGCGTGGTGCGCACGGAGAGGCCGCCGCCATAGAGCTGGTCCTCGCCGTAGAGCTTGGCCAGTTCGCGGCGCACTTCCTCGGTGAAATACTCGGCCGAATAGAGCTGGCTGCCGCCGGCGCGCGGGATGACGTTGAGCGGCTCGTCCTTGGCGATGGAGGCTTCTTCCAGCGTGACGTAGCCATTCTCGACCATGCGGTCGATGACCCAGTTGCGGCGCTCGATGGCGGCCTGCGGGCGGCGGAACGGATGGTAGTTGTTGGGGCCCTTGGGGAGCGCGGCGATATAGGCGGCCTCGCTCAGGGTCAGCTCGTAGAGCGCCTTGTCGAAATAGTTCAGCGCCGCGGCGGCCACGCCGTAGGAATTGAGGCCGAGGAAAATCTCGTTGAGATAGAGTTCGAGAATGCGGTCCTTGGAGAAGGTCGACTCGATGCGGATGGCCAGCAGGGCTTCCTGCAGCTTGCGGTCCCAGGTCTGTTCGGAGGTGAGCAGGAAGTTCTTGGCCACCTGCTGGGTGATCGAGGAGCCGCCGCCCTGGATGGCATTGTTGCCGTCCATGCGCGCCAGCAGGTTGTCGCGCAGCGCACGGAACACGCCATCCACAGCGATGCCGCCATGGGAGTAGAAATCCTTGTCCTCGGCCGAAAGGAAGGCCTGTACGAGTAGCGGCGGGACGGTTTCGATCGGCTGGAACAGCCGGCGCTCGCGGGCGAATTCGGCCAGCAGCGTACCATCGGCAGCGTGAACGCGCGTCGTCACCGGCGGCTGGTAGTCCTTGAGCACGGTATAGTCGGGCAGCCCCGCGGAGACGCTGGTCAGATAAACCGCGGCCAGGCCGATTGCCGCCAAGGCCGCGAACATCCCAAAGCCAAAAATCCAGCCGAGCAAGCGCAGCATATAGTCGTGTTCTCCGCGGCCGCTCGGGCCTTGTTCGGTGATTTGCCTGCGGAATCATAGCAGACGGGGTGGCGAAAGTGCATCACAACGCGGCTATGGCTGAGCGGTGTGTGCTTGTTGCGTGGCGGAAATGTAACGCGGTCGGCTGGTATCTTTCGGTGTTTGCGGCGGCCTATTCATCCGTCGTCAGGCTGTCGAAATAGGTGGAAATGCCCCGCGCCAGGGCGCCGGCCGTGCGGTCCTGCCACTCGCCGCGCAGCAGGTTGGCCATGTCGTCGGCGTTGGAGAGGAAGCCCAGTTCCACCAGAACCGAGGGCACGTCGGGCGCCTGCAGCACGAAGAAATCGGCCTGCCGCACCGGGAAACGCCGCAATTCGACGCTGGGTTCGAGCTGGTGGACGATGGCCTGTGCCGCCATGAAGGATTGGTGGCGCATTTCGCGCCGCATCAGGTCGAGCAGGATATCCACCACTTCGGGCGCCATTTGCGGCATGGCGAAGCCGGCGATGACATCGGTCTTGTTTTCATTGTCGGCCAGTACCTTGTCGAGCACGTCGGTGGCCTTTTCGTCGCGCGTATAGACGCTGGCGCCGCGGATTTCGGGCTGCTGGAAACTGTCGGCATGGATGGAGATGAAGAGGTCCGCCTTGTTGGTGCGGGCCAGGGCCACGCGTTCCTCGAGGCGCAGGAAAGTGTCGTCCTCGCGGGTCAAGGCCACGTCGAAGCGTCCGGATTCGACCAGCAATTCCTGCAGGCGCAGCGCGAAGGAGAGGACGATATCCTTTTCCTTGATGCCGCCGGTGGTTTCGGCGCCGCTGTCGATGCCGCCATGGCCGGGATCGATGACCACAAGCGGGCGGGTGGCAATCGGCAGTTCGGAGCCGCCGGCCGGCGTCGAGGCAACGGCCGCCGGTTCGGTGGAGGCGGCGAGGTCGCGGGCGACATTGGCGGCAAACTCATCCGCTGTGGCGGGAATAACGTCCACTACCAGCCGGGCCGGCTGGCCCTCGAAGGGATCGAGCATATAGGCCTGCTGCACTTGGGCCGGGCCTGACAGGGTCAATGTGGTGCGCACGCGGTCGGGCGCGACCTGTTCGACGAGATAATCGGCGATCATCCCCTCCCCGGCGGGCTTGCCTGATGGTTCGGGCACGGAAAACGTGGCCGCACGAACGTCGATGGCCAGCCGGTCCGGCTCGCTCAGCGATACAAGAGCAAATTCGGTCTTGTCGGCCAGATCGACCACCAGGCGGGCCCGGTCGGGCGTAGCCGAGACGCGGACATCGATGACATTGGGCAGGGCCACCGGCGCGGCCGGAGCAGCTTCTGGCGCTGCATCCTGCGCCTGCGGCATGGCCGACAGGCAGAGCGCGGCAAACAGCGCCGCGAGCAGCGGCAGGACAAGCAGACGAAGGGATTTCAACACACGCGGACCGGCCCCAAATTCAGCACGCGCCTTGTGCCACCCGGATCGGGCGATTCTGCGGCGCGACAGCCCTTATGCGATGATTTGCGGAGGCGGCCAAGAAAGCGGCGTGAAATGGTTTGCCCCTGGCGGTTTTGACTTTCCTGTTGCCATTCCGTCGCAACATCCCTACACGCTAGACGTGAGGCGCATGCTTCCTGCAGAACCAGTTTGCGTAGCCCGTTGGGCCAACGACAGCGGTGCCAGGAAGTGGCCGGCCCAAGGGAACGAAGAGAAATCCCGAAGGCTGGTTCAGAAGCGGCAAATCCTGCGCTTCGCTACGAATTTCGGCCCACCGGGCCGGACGGCTGCCATTCATCCCCGGATGCGAGGCGGCCCAATAGGAAGAGGTCAGATGGCCCGCAGGCGGACAAAACGCGACGCGATCGAATTTGCCGATTGCCGTTTTGCCACGCTGCATCTTTCGGCCGTGACCACACATATCGGCGCGTTCAAGGCAGAGCTTCTGCGCGCCATACACCCCAAACCATTCGCCTCGCACAGCGCCACGAGAAGGACTCCGGCTATCCGGCGCCCTCTTGTCGGCGCGCGAGCGCGCGGAGTTCATTATGGCTACCAAGAGAATGCTGGTGGATGCCATCCACCCGGAAGAAACACGGATTGTCGTCACATCGGGTAACAGGCTCGACGAATTCGACTTCGAATCGGCGTCCCGCCGCCAGTTGCGGGGAAATATCTACCTCGCCAAGGTCACGCGCGTTGAGCCGTCACTGCAGGCCGCGTTCGTGGAATATGGCGGCAATCGCCACGGCTTCCTCGCCTTTAGCGAAATCCACCCCGACTATTACCAGATCCCCGTGGCCGACCGCGAAGCCCTGCTGCGCGATGAAGAGGCCGAGGACGACCATCACGACGAAGCCGACGAGAACATCTCCCTCCCCGAGGGCGTGACCGAGCCGGATGCCGAAGCCGATCCGCAGGAGACCGAGGACGCCAGCCATATCGAGCAGGCGCCGGCCAATTCCGAGCCGGTGGAATCGATCGGTGGCGCCGACGCGCTCGAGGAAGTGCCGGAGCGTCGCCGTTCCAGCAACAATCGCCGTCACTACAAGATCCAGGAAGTCATCAAGCGCCGGCAGGTGATGCTGGTGCAGGTGGTCAAGGAAGAGCGCGGCAACAAGGGCGCGGCTCTCACCACCTATCTGTCGCTGGCCGGCCGCTATTCCGTGCTGATGCCCAACACCGCCCGTGGCGGCGGAATCTCCCGCAAGATTACAAACGCTGCCGACCGCAAGCGCCTCAAGGAAATCACCAGCGATCTCGAAGTGCCGCAGGGCATGGGCGTCATCCTGCGCACGGCCGGCGCTTCGCGCACCAAGGCCGAGGTGAAGCGCGATTTCGAATATCTGATGCGGCTGTGGGAGAGCGTGCGCTCGCTGACGCTCAAGAGCCAGGCGCCATGCCTGGTCTATGAGGAAGGCTCGCTGATCAAGCGCACCATTCGCGACCTCTACAACAAGGATATCGACGAGGTGTTCGTGGCGGGCGACAACGCCTATCGCGAGGCCAAGGACTTCATGAAGATGATCATGCCGTCCCACGCCAAGAACGTGAAGCCCTACCTCGAAGACCAGCCGCTGTTCAGCAAGTACAACATCGAGGCGCAGCTCGATCAGATGTTCTCGCCGACGGTCACCTTGCCCTCCGGCGGCTATATCGTCATCAACCCGACCGAAGCGCTCGTTTCCATCGACGTGAATTCGGGCCGCTCCACCAAGGAGCACAATATCGAGGACACGGCGCTCCAGACCAATCTGGAAGCCGCCGAGGAAGTCAGCCGCCAGCTCCGCCTGCGCGACCTGGCCGGCCTCATCGTCATCGACTTCATCGACATGATGGAGAACCGCAGCAATCGCGCGGTCGAGCGCAAGCTCAAGGATTGCCTGAAGGACGACCGCGCCCGCATCCAGGTGGGCCGGATCAGCCATTTCGGCCTCATGGAAATGAGCCGCCAGCGCATTCGCTTCGGCGTGGTGGAAAGCTCCACCCATAAGTGCCCGATCTGCGACGGCACGGGCCTGGTGCGCTCCACTGAATCGCTCGCGCTGATGATCATGCGCCATATCGAGGATCATGTGCTGCGCCGCCAGGGCCAGTCGATCAATGTGCGCGTGCCGGTGGAAGTCGCGCTCTATATCCTCAACTTCAAGCGCGAGACGCTGACGGCGCTGGAAATCCGCAACCAGCTGTCGATCACCATCACCGCCGACGGCAAGCTGACCGGCAACCAGTTCGCCATTGAAAAGGGCGAAGCCCGCGTCATGGCCTATGCCGAGCAGCGTGCCACCGAGCATGTGCGCGTCGACAGCGCTGTCATCGATGACGCCGCCGAGGACGATATCGTCGAGGAAACCGAGGACGAGGACGTCGAGGAACGGGCATCCTCCGCCGAAAATGGCGAAGGTGAAGGCCGTCGCCGTCGTCGCCGCCGCCGTCGTGGCGGGGCCGATCGCGGCGATGAAAACGGCCAGCGTCCGCAGCAGCAGCGCGCCGCCCAGGCGCCTGATGTCGAAGCCGAAGGCAGCGACGAGGATGGCGAGGGCGACGAGGATGAAAATCCTGCCCGTCCCTCCGGGGAAGACCAGGCCGACGGCGAGGGACGCAAGCGCCGCCGTCGTGGTCGCCGTGGCGGCCGTCGCAACCGCCGCGATGGTGAAGAGGGTGTGGAAAAGGCGCCCTCGCCTGCGGGAGATGCCGAGCTGACCACAGCAGAAACCTCTGAAGTCGCCGAAGAACTGCTGGCACAGGACGAGATCGTGGCCGCCGAACCGGCTGCGGCCGAGCCCGCGCCGGTCGAAAAGCCCAAGCGTACGCGCCGCAAGAAGGTCGAAGAGACCGCCGAGTCCGCGCCTGTCGATGCGGCTCCCGTGGAGGCCACGCCCGCAGCGGCAGAGCCCGCCGTAGAGGCGGCCGAAGCCGCCGCGCCGGCCGCCGAGGAAAAGCCCAAGCGCAAGCCGCGCGCCCGCAAGCCCAAGGCCGAAACCGCCGAGGCGGCGCCTGCTGCATCGGTCGCGGAAGAGGCGCCTGCGCCGGCCGCGCAAGCCACGCCCGCGCCGGCCGCCGAAGCGCCTGCTGCCGCGCCCAAGCCGCGTCGCGCCAGGAAGGAACTGCCGGCCGAGGGGATTGTGGTATCGTCAAGCGCGCCCAAGGCGGAAGCCGAAGGCGAGCCGGCCGAACCCAAGAAGAAGGCCGGCTGGTGGCAGCGCCGTCTCGGGCTAGGCTAGGCCCGCAATAGAGTTGAACGGAAGGCGGCCTGCGGGCCGCCTTTTCGTTTCAGCGGCGCTTGGCGACCACCTGCCGCCGGACGATATGTACGCCGGCCTCCGGCGTGCGCAGGATCGTCAATTGGGCGTGCTCCTCGGCAGGCTTGCGATGGTGGCCGGGCTTGTCCATGCGGTAGCGGTCCGGACCCAGATAGTTGCGCGTCTCGATATAGAGATGCTCCTGCCCGATCTGGGCGGCGAGCCGCGTGGCGATGACCTGACCATCCTCGGGCACGCTGATGACGTCGTCGAAGCCCATTTCGATATTGAGCAGCACTTCCTCGGGTGTGGCGTCGCGCAGGAAGAGGATGACCGGCGCAAAGCTGACGCTGACCGAGCCGGCATGGCGACGCTCGTATAGCAGGCGCTCCCTGGCTTCCGGGTCGAAGTCGAAATGGACGAGGTAGAAGACCAGCCGATGGTCGAACCGGTCATGGCCCAATGCCGGGGAATCGGCGACGACGACCGCGAAACGCAGCTTTTCGGCCAGACGCATGAGCGCCACGCTGTCGCGTTCGTCCCTTGCCATGACGATGGCGACGCAGTGGGCCAGAATACCCGGGTCGGGTGCGGGCATGGCGCGGACCTCCCAATCCTACCAGCGCAAACTGCAGGCTAGCATTCCGGCGTTAAGAATGCCTGTCGGTGAAGGGCCGATTTATCGCAGAAATCCGGCCATCCGCTCCAGCGCCTGCTCCATCGTGTCGCGGCGGCCGGCATAGGAAAACCGCACATAGAGGCCACCATTCGTCCGGTCGAAATCGGTGCCCGGCGTGGCGGCGACGCCGGCTTCGTCCAGCAGCGTTTCGCAGAAATGCATGGAATCGTTGGAGAAGCGGGAAATGCCGGCATAGGCGTAAAAAGCGCCGTCGGACGGATTGCCGATATCGAAGCCCAGACCGCGCAGGCCGTCATTGAGCAGGCCGCGGTTGATGGCGTAGAGGGCCTTCTGCTCCTCGGCATAATCACGCTCGCCCAATGCCGCGGTCGCCGCGATCTGGCTCAGGGTCGGGGCGGAGATGAAAAGGTTCTGCTGCAGGATTTCGGCGCGCCGCACCAGATCATCGGGCAGCACCATCCAGCCGATGCGCCAGCCGGTCATGCAGTAATATTTCGAGAAGCTGTTGATGACGATGGCGTCACGCGTCAGTTCCAGCGCACTGACCGATGGGCCGCGATAATCGAGGCCGTGATAGATTTCGTCGGAGATCAGCCGCACGCCCAGGCGTTGGCAGGTGGCGACGATATCGGCCAGCCCTGCTTTGTCAACGCTGGCGCCGGTCGGGTTGGCGGGGCTGGCGAAGAGCAGGCCGTCGAAGGGCTCTGCGGCATGGGCGGCGGCAATGTCGGCGCCGGTCAGATGCCAGCCATTGGCGGCCTCGACCAGAATTTCCACCATGCCGAAGCCCAGCCCGAGCAGCGTATTCACATAGGCCGGGTAGCCGGGCCGGGTGATGGCGATTTTCGCACCGGGACGGAAGGCGGTGTGGAAGGCGATGATGAAGCCGGCCGACGAGCCCATGGTGCAGAGGATCGAATCGGAGTCCACGGCAAGGCCGTGCTGGCTCGCGTAATAGGTGGCGAGGCCATCGCGCAGCTCGGTCAGGCCCTTGGCATTGGTATAGCCCTGTGCCTGCGGCAGGGCCTGGCGCACCGCCTCGATCACGCGCGGCGCCGGGGGCGAGCCGGGCTCGCCGACTTCCAGGTGGCACACCGTCCGGCCCGTGGCCTCGATGGCCTTGGCGCGCTTGAGGATTTCCATGGCGTGGAACGGCATCAGGCCATCGGTGGCGGGCTGGTCGGTCATGCAAACTCCTTGCTGCTTCCCGCCTAGCCGCTTCCACCGCGTCCCTCAACAACAATTGATACCGCCGGAAGGGACGTGTTCACTCCCGGGTGCCAATGTGGTGCCGCGTCTGCTAGAAGGCGGTCGAGCATTCAGCGGGGAGCCACCAGTCCTATGTCGCGCGTCACTCTTGCCCTTGTCGCCCTTGCCGGCATTCTCGCCGGGGCTCTCGGCTATGCCGTGGTCAACCGCCCGGCGCCACAGACCGATGCCGTGGCCGTGCAGGCGCTGATCGACGAGGCCATCTCGGCCTATGACGCCAGGCGTCTGGCCGAGGCATCCCTGGCGCCGCAGGATGTTGCCGGCATCGATCCGGAAACCCTCAATCCGATGATCGAATCCTTCCTGATGAGCGATCCCAAGATCCTGCAGCGCATGTCGGTGGCGCTCGATACCACGTTGCAGGCCGAGGAACGCGAGCAGGCCACCACGGCTATTGCCTCGATGCGCGATGCCATTTTCAACGATCCGGCCCAGGTCGTGCTCGGCAATCCCGAGGGCGATGTCACGCTGGTCGAATTCTTCGACTATAATTGCGGCTATTGCCGCGCCGCCCTGCCCGATATGGCCGCGCTGCTGGCCGAAGATCCCAACCTGCGCATCGTGCTCAAGGAATTCCCGATCCTTTCCAACGAGTCGATCGACGCGGCCCGCATTGCCGTGCTCGTCGGCAATGCCGATGTCGACTACTGGACCTTCCACGAAACCCTGTTCACCAGCCGCAGCCAGGTCGACAAGCAGGTGGCCCTCGCCGCCGCCTCCGATCTGGGGCTGTCGCCGGTGGCGCTGGAACTGGACATGGGCACCGAGGCCGTGGCCAAGACCATCCAGACCTCGTACGAGATCGCGCGGGCACTCAATATCACCGGAACGCCGACCTATATCATCGGCAATGAAATCATCCCCGGCGCGATCGGGCTGGATGAGCTGCGGGCGCGTATCGCCAATATGCGGGCCTGCGGCGAGACGCAGTGCGAGGGGTGAGTTTTCCCGCTAAGTCCCACTTTCGCCGCGTTCTTTGCCTTTTCGGTGCATTTCGTATAACCGGGCTTGCGCGGGCCGGAAGGGCCGGTGCAAAAGGCAAAAATCATGACTAAACGCGTTCTCGTCCTCAACGGCCCGAACCTCAACATGCTCGGCACCCGCGAGCCCGATATCTATGGCGCCGCGACGCTCGGGGATGTGGAGACGCTGTGCCGGCAGACCGGCGCGGAATTCGGCCTCAGCGTGGATTTCCGCCAGTCCAACCATGAAGGCGAGCTGGTCACCTGGATTCAGGAGGCCCGCAACACCGCCGATGCCATCCTCATCAACCCGGCTGCCTATTCGCATACTTCGCTGGCCATTCATGACGCGCTCAAGGGCGTGGGGCTGCCGGTTGCGGAGGTTCACATCTCCAATATCCACCAGCGCGAAGCGGTGCGGCACCACTCTTTCGTGTCCGCAGTGGCCTTTGGCGTCATTTGCGGCTTTGGCGTCACCGGGTATAGACTGGCGCTGATAGCGCTCGCCGATAAACTCAAATAACGATCAACGCGCCTAGCGCGGGAGACCGACAAGAATGACCAAGTCATCGCAAGTGGATCAGGACCTGATCAGGGCTATTGCCGAGCTGCTCAACAAGGAAAATCTCGCCGAAATCGAGATCGAGCAGGAGGACTTCCGGGTCCGCGTCACCCGCTCCTACGCCAATGAAGGCGTGACCTATGCCGCGCCGCCGCCGCAATATCTGGCGCCGCAGGCTGCTCCCGCTCCGCTTGCGCCGGCCGGCTCGGTGCCTGCCGCTGCCGCCCCTGCTGCGGAAGACCTGTCGTCCAATCCGGGCACCCTCACCTCCCCCATGGTCGGCACCGCCTATCGGTCGCCCGAGCCCGGCAAGCCGGCCTTTGTCGAAGTCGGCGCCAAGGTCAGCGAAGGCCAGACCCTCCTCATCATCGAAGCGATGAAGACGATGAACCAGATCCCGGCGCACCGCTCCGGCACCGTCACGCGCATCCTCGTCCAGGATGCCCAGCCGGTGGAATACGGCGAGCCGCTCGTCGTCATCGAGTAAGGGGGACCCCATGTTCCAGAAGGTCCTCATCGCCAATCGCGGCGAAATCGCCCTGCGCATCCTGCGCGCCTGCAAGGAACTGGGCATCCAGACCGTGGCAGTGCATTCCACCGCCGATGCCAATGCCATGCATGTCCGCCTGGCCGATGAAAGCGTCTGCATCGGGCCACCGTCGGCCAAGGACAGCTATCTCAACATTCCCTCGATCATGGCCGCCTGCGAGATAACAGGCGCCGATGCCGTGCATCCGGGCTATGGCTTTCTCTCCGAGAATGCCCGCTTCGCCAAGATCCTGACCGAGCACAAGGTGACCTTCATCGGGCCCTCGTCGCACCATATCGAAATCATGGGCGACAAGATCACGGCCAAGAAGACCGCCGTCGAGCTGGGCATTCCGGTGGTTCCCGGTTCGGCCGGGGCGGTCGAGACAGAGGCCGACGCCAAGAAGACGGCCAAGGAAATCGGCTATCCCGTGCTGATCAAGGCCACCGCAGGCGGTGGCGGCCGCGGCATGAAGGTGGCGCAGACCGAGGCCGACGTGCTGGTCGCCTGGTCGACGGCCCGTTCCGAGGCCAAGGCGGCCTTCGGCAATGACTCGGTCTATATGGAAAAATACCTGGGCAAGCCGCGCCATATCGAGGTGCAGGTGCTGGGCGATGGCCAGGGCAATGCCGTGCATCTGGGCGTGCGCGACTGCTCGTTGCAGCGCCGCCACCAGAAGGTGTGGGAAGAGGCCGGTGGGCCGACCATCAAGCCGGAAGAGCGCGACAAGATCGGCGAAATCTGCGCCGCGGCCATGCGCAAGCTCAAATATTCGGGCGCCGGTACGATCGAGTTCCTGTACGAGAATGGCGAATTCTATTTCATCGAGATGAATACCCGCCTGCAGGTGGAGCATCCGGTGACCGAGCGCATCACCGGCATCGACATCGTCTATGAGCAGATCCGCGTCGCTTCGGGCGAGAAGCTGTCCATGACGCAGAAGGACGTGCAGTTCTATGGCCATGCCATCGAAGTGCGCATCAATGCCGAGGACCCGCAGACCTTCGCGCCCTCGCCGGGCACCATCACCTTCTATCACCCGGCGGGCGGCGTCGGCGTGCGCGTCGATTCCGCCGTGTATCAGGGCTACAAGATTCCGCCCTATTACGACTCGCTGATCGGCAAGCTCATAGTCTATGGCCGCACCCGCGACGAATGCCTGCAGCGCCTGCGCCGGGCCATCGACGAATTCGTGGTCGACGGCATCAAGACCACGCTGCCGCTGTTCCAGCGCCTGATCAAGGAGCCGGATATCCTGGCCGGCAATTACGACATCCACTGGCTGGAAAAATACCTGGCCGCCAACAAGGTCTGAGACGACAAGGGGCGCATTGCGCCCCTTTCCTTTCGGCGGGAGCCGCCATGGCCAAGCCCAGCCCCTTCGATATCGAGATCACCCCCGAACTGATCATCCGGGCCTATCGCGCCGGCATTTTCCCCATGGCGGAGGATGCCGAAGACGAGGACCTGTTCTGGGTCAGCCCGGAAATGCGCGGCATCATCCCGCTCGATGGCTTCCATCTTTCGACCAGCCTGCGCAAGGCGATCCGCAAGTCGGGCTTCGCGGTGCGCGTCGATACGGATTTCGAGGCGATCATAGAGGGCTGCGCCACTGTCGGGACGGATCGCGAATCCACCTGGATCAACCACACCATCCGCGCGGTCTATGGCGAGCTGTTCCGCCGCGGCGTGGCGCATACGGTGGAGGTCTGGGACGGGGACGAACTGGTCGGCGGACTCTATGGCCTGGCCATTGGTGGCGCCTTCTTCGGGGAATCCATGTTCCACCGCAAGACCAATGCCAGCAAGATGGCCATGGCGCATCTCGTCGAGCGGCTCAGGGCCGGCGGCTTCGTGCTGCTCGATACGCAATTCGTGACGCCACACCTGGCCTCGCTCGGCGGCGTGGAAATCCCGCGCGAGCAATACGAGGAGCGCCTGGCCGAAGCGCTCCTCGTGCGGGGCGACTGGTCCGCCTGGGACCGGCTTTAGTCCTTGAGCTTGAAGGCCAGGTCGGTCACCCACTTGTCCATGTCGGGTTCCTCGTCCGGATCGGTCTGGTAGATTTCCAGCCGGCAGGCGAAATGGTCGCCATCGGCCCGTTCTTCCATGTCGAGCGGCTGCTGGGTCAGTCGCAGCCAGCCGATCAGCATGCCCGTCACCGGCTCCAGCTTGTCGGGATGGCCGTGCCAGGTCAGCGTAACGAAACGGCCGCCCGGCAGGGTGCCGAACTTGATGCGGTCGCTGTCGGGCCCGGTCCTCGCCACGGCAACGCCCGCCTCGACATCCAGCGTCTCGGCCATGTTGATGCGGCGATAATTGTAGAAAGCGGCACCGACCGGTTCGATCCCCAGCTCGGCCAGATAGCCGAACAGGGCCGGAAACCCCTCCTGCGCCGGAAGCTGCATCTGGTCCATGCGGACGGTGAAGGTCATATACGCGTAGGCCTGCGGTTCGCGCTCGATATTTTCGGGCAGAGTCAGCATCGTCGGTTCCTTTGCTGTTCGGATAGGTCAGTCGATCTGAGCGCCGCCGGTGGCGTTTGCCATGGTGGCCGTCATGCCGGCGGCCAGGTCGCTGGCCAGCAGCACGGCCGCATCGGCCACCTGGGCCAGGGCGGTGACCCGGCGCAGCGGGGTATCCTTGGCAAATTCGCGGTGTATCTCGTCAAAGGTGACGCCAAGCTCGTTGGCGCGCAATTGCCAGGCCTCGCGCACGCCGGGCGCATCCGGCGAGCCGGGCGAACGCACCCAGCAGACGCGCACGCCCTGGGGCCCGTGTTCCATGCCCAACTGGCGCAGATAATTCTCCACCGCGGCGCAGGTGACGCCAAATCCGCCCAGATAGGGCTGCGGCCAGCGCGCGACATTGGCGGTAATGCCGAGGATCACCCCGCCGCCATTCTCGCCCATATGCCGGGCGACGGTCGTGCCGGTATGGAACCAGGTGGTCAGCGCCGTGCGCACCGGCGCCAGCATGCGCTCGAGCGGCATGTCGGCCAGCAATTCGCCCTGGGTATCGTCCCATGATACGCCGTTGAACATGGCTTGCACCGGCCCGGCCTCGGCGACGATGGCGGCGAGATGTGCCGTCACTGCGGCCTGGTCGGTGGCGTCGACCGGGGCTATGTCGGCCCGCCCGCCGGCGCGGCGAATATCTTCGGCCACGGCCTCCAGGCCTTCCCGGCCGCGTGCAGCCAGAAAAACACGAGCCCCTTCGCGGGCAAAGGCCCTGGCCACGGCACCGCCTACGGCACCGCTGCCGCCATAGACCACGGCGGTCCTGTCCTTGAGCAACATGGGTCCCCTCCTCGGCATTATCCCGAGGTCAAGGACGGGCAGGACGGCGGCACGCCGACAGGTGGTGCAGAATTTATCGCGCGTCGGGCGGCGGCACATCCGTGCTGGTTTTGCACTCGATCAGCCACACGTCATAGATGGCGTGGTCCACCGCGTTGAGCGCGGGGCTGTCGGCAAACATCCAGCCGGTGAAGATGCGTCTGGATACACCGGTCAGGCTGCGCTGGTCGACTTCGAGAAAGGCCGAGACCCGCTGTGTCTCGGTCGAAGGGCGGTTGTAGCAGGCGCGCGGGGTGATCTCGAGCGCGCCGAACAGCACGGTTTCGTTGATATAGACGTCGAAACGGGTAATGCGGCCGGTGATCTTGTCGAGGCCGGCAAAGGTCGCCACCGGATTGGCGATGGGCTGCGCCAAAGCGGGCGCAACAAGGCAGGATAGCGCCAGCGAAACCGCCAGCGCCTTGGCCAATATCAATATGTGCCGGAAGCGCGGCTGCAAGGCGCCGCGGTCCTTATTCGGGCGACCAGGCGTCGTAGTCACCGGTCACGCGCGGGCGCTCGCCCTTGTTGAGCAGGCTGCCATCGGGGCGATAGGCTGCGGCCGTGCCGGTCAGGTTGGCCTCATGCGGCTTTTCCCAGGGGCGGGCGGCATATTTGGCATCGCTTGGTACGATATCGGTGCGGTGATGCATCCAGCCATGCCAGCCGGGCGGAATGGCCGAGGCATCAGCATAGCCGCCGCCATAGGTCACATAGCGTCGGTCGGCCTTGCGGTCCTGGTAGTATTTGTTGCCGAATTCGTCGCTGCCGACATAGTCGCCGAAGCGCCAGATCCACAGTCGCGTGCCCCAGGTCTGGCCGCTCCACCAGGAGAAGATTTCAGTGAGGAACTGCTTGATACCGGATTGGGCCACGTGTCGATTCCGCCGTCGAGATATGCGAGTTGAGGCGGTGTAACATGGGTGGCGGACGGAGCCTAGACCGAATTGGCGGCTTGGCTCGACATCGCGGCGGTGCTGAGGTCTGATGCCGCCATGTCAGGCCAGAACCCAGCCGATGAGCCGACTCCCACGGAGGACATCGCCACGAGAATCGTGCGCGAGCGACTGGGCTGGCGCGCGCCCGATCTGCGGCGCTTCACCACCGGCATTGCCTTCTTCGTCTATGACGTGCGCCAGGGCGCGGAGAATGTCGTGCTGCGCATCGGCCGCCCCAGCCAGGGCACAGCGCTGGCCGAAAGCCTCGCGCTCTGGCAGCGGTTGACGCCACTGGGTGTGCCCCTGCCGCGGATCATGGTCGACGGCACGGCGGAAGACATGCCCTTCGTCATCATGGCCCGCCTGAACGGGACCGATCTGGGCCATGTGATGGCGGGCCTGCCGCCGGCGAGGCTCACCGCGATCGCCCATGCGGTCGCCGATGCGCAGATGGCCACCGCACGGCTCGGGCCGGGTATCGGCTTTGGCTATGCCGCCCGTGCGGAAGCTGCGCCGCATCAAAGCTGGAGCGACGTCGTCGCGGCTCATATTGACCGCTCGGTGCGCCGCATCACCGCCAATGGACTCTTCCCGGCCAACGCCGCCGCGGGCGTGCTGGCGCGTTTCGCGGCATATCGCGCCGCCCTCGACGCCCTGCCGCCGATGCCCTTCCTGCACGACACGACCACCAAGAACGTGATCGTCACCGAGACCGGCGACTTTTCCGGCATCGTGGACGTGGATGATCTGTGTTTCGGCGATCCGCGCTATGCCGTGGCGCTGACCAAGGCGGCTCTGCTCGCCTTCGGCGCCGGGCCACTGGATTATGTCGAGCCCTGGATGCAGCGCATGGGACTGCCGGACGATGCGGTCTTTGCCTTCTATGTCGCGGTATTCCTGCTCGATTTCATGTCGGAGCACGGCATGGCGTTCAACGGCAACCAGGCGCCTTCCGATGCCGCCACGCGGGAGCGACTTGCGAGGCTCCTGGCGCAAACCCTTGGCGGGACATCATGAATCTCCGCCGCTTCCTGGGTTGCTACTACGCCTATCTGTTCCTGTTCGACTTCATCCTCTGCTACGCCATCTATACGGCCCTGTTCGAACTCCGTGGGCTCAGCTTCACCCAGATCGGCGCCTTGCTCGCCTTCTGGTCGCTTTCGGCCATCGTGCTCGAATTGCCGTCGGGCGCCCTGTCCGACCGCTTCGACCGCCGCTGGTTGCTGGTCGCTGCGCCCTTGGCCAAGCTCTTCACCTTCGTCTGCTGGGGCATGGCCGATGGCAATGTCTGGCTCTACGGGCTGGGCTTCCTGTGCTGGAGCGTCGGCCAGGCACTGATATCAGGCACCGGCGAGGCGCTGGTCTATGAACGGCTCGAAGCCGAGGGCCGCACTGTCGATTACGACAAGGTCAATGGCCGCGCTACGGCTGCCGAATCGCTGGGCATTGCTGCCGGCACCCTGCTGGGTGGATTCGTTGCCGCCGCCAACGGTATGGAAGTGACGGTCTGGCTCTCCATCCCGCCGCTGCTGCTCTGTGCGCTGCTGGCGCTCACCCTGCGCGACTCACGCCAGGAGGCCGAGGCTGAAGCCGAGGTGCGGCCGAGCTACCTGGAAAACTTCCACATCGCATTCCGGGAATTCCGCACCCTGCCCGAACTGCGCTTCGTCACGCTCTATATCGCCGTGGGCCTTATCCTGTTTGAGGTGCTCGAAGAGTTCGACCAGCTCTATTATCTCGCCGTCGGCCTGCCGATCTGGCTGTTCGGCGTGGTCGGGGCGGCGATTCTGGGGGCCTTTGCCCTGGCCAGTACGCTGGCGCACCGACTCGCCCGCCACCCTGCTCTTGCCTGGGCGCTGCCGCTGGTGGGCGGGCTGCTGCTGTTCGTCGCCTCTTTCGGCACGCATCCGGCCTATGTGCTGGTGCTGGAACTGGCCTATCTGCTGGTGGTGCCGGCAACGGTGCTCTCCGAAGCCCGCTTCCAGCGGCTGATCGAGGGTCGCAGCCGGGCCACCACCACCTCGGCTTTGTCCGTGGCGCAGAATGTCACCGGCATTCTCATCACCTTCGGCTTTGGCCTGCTGGCCGAATATGTCGGCATCCTGCCCGCCTATGGCTGGGCAGGCCTGCTTATGCTGCCGGTGGCCTTCTGGGTCTGGCAGGCCCAACGCTCTGGTGTGCGGGCGCTGGACTGACCCACAAGCGCTGGTGTCCATTTGGTCCTGACGCAAATTCGTCAAAATTTCTGCGCTTGACAGCTTTTTGGATGCTCGATTCTGCCTTTCGCAGGCATGGTAAACCAGTCGTAAACGGCGAGAGGCGCCGCGCGAACAGCAAGGAATCTCGTGGCTTTAGCGGAGAGTCCTCGGCTTGAAATTCGTCTGTGACAGCAGCTTCGAAAAAGCCTCAAATGGCGGCGCCAAACCCACCGATTTCCTTGCAGTTTGTCCCCACAATTCACATATTACCCCTACTAGTGGTTGTTTTGTTCCGTACCCGCACCACTAGACCTTGTGATTTGTTGCGTTGACGCGCGGCTTGAATCGGAGGAATGTTTTCGACGGTCCGGTACAGTTGTTGTAGCGGGCAGGCCCTGGGTAGGAGCGCTGGCAAAAGACCGGCGCCACATCTGGGCGACAGGCAAATTTCTCGAGCCCGCCTCCGGGCTCGGTTGGTGAAGCGTCAAACAAAGATTTGGGTGAGAAGCCGGGTTTCGGCTCGCGGGCACTCGTGTGCTCGTTACATTGGGGAATACGACGACTATGCGCATTGAACGCCGGTTCACGACAGCAAACGAAGACCGCTACGCGTCCATCGAATTCCGCTCGGCGACGAGCGAGATCCGCAATCCCGATGGTTCGGTGGTCTTCAAGCTTGAGGATATCGCCGTCCCCGCCGCCTGGAGCCAGGTGGCGGCCGACATCATCGCGCAGAAATATTTCCGCAAGGCCGGCGTCGCCAAGGTGCTCAAGAAGGTCGAGGAGAACTCCGTTCCCTCCTGGCTGTGGCGTTCCGTTCCCGACGAAAAGGCGCTGGCCAAGCTCCCCGAGGCCGAGCGCTATGGCTCGGAAATGGACAGCCGTCAGGTCTTCGACCGTCTCGCCGGCACCTGGACCTACTGGGGCTGGAAGGGCGGCTATTTCGACTCGGAAGAAGATGCGCGCACCTTCTTCGACGAACTCGCCTATATGCTCGCCACCCAGCGCGTTGCCCCGAACTCTCCCCAGTGGTTCAACACCGGCCTGCATTGGGCCTATGGCATCGACGGCCCCGGCCAGGGCCATTTCTATGTCGACCCTTTCACCCACAAGCTGGTCAGCTCCAAGAGCTCCTATGAGCATCCGCAGCCCCATGCCTGCTTCATCCAGTCGGTCAATGACGACCTGGTGAACGAAAACGGCATCATGGACCTCTGGGTCCGCGAGGCGCGTCTGTTCAAATATGGCTCGGGCACCGGCACCAATTTCTCGGCCCTGCGCGGCTCGGGCGAAAAGCTCTCGGGCGGCGGCAAGTCATCGGGTCTGATGAGCTTCCTCAAGATCGGCGACCGGGCTGCCGGCGCCATCAAGTCGGGCGGCACCACGCGCCGCGCCGCCAAGATGGTGGTGCTCGATATCGATCACCCCGATATCGAGGAATATATCAACTGGAAGGTCAAGGAAGAGCAGAAGGTCGCGGCGCTCGTGACCGGCTCCAAGGTCGTTTCCAAGCACCTCAAGGCCATCATGAAGGCCGCCGTGAACTGCGAAGGCAGCGGCGACGATTGCTTCGACGTGGCCAAGAACCCGGCCCTCAAGCGCGAAGTGCGCGCCGCCAAGAAGGCGCTGGTGCCGGAGAATTACATCTACCGCGTCATCCAGTTCGCCAAGCAGGGCTATACCGATATCGAATTCCCGGTCTACGACACCGATTGGGACAGCGAGGCCTATCTCACCGTTTCCGGCCAGAATTCCAACAATTCGGTCCGCGTGAGCGATGATTTCCTGCGCGCCGTGGAAGCCGATGGCGACTGGGACCTGAAGGCCCGCCAGTCCGGCAAGGTCACCAAGACGCTGAAGGCCCGCGATCTCTGGGAACAGGTCGGCTATGCCGCCTGGGCCTCGGCCGATCCCGGCATCCAGTATCATACCACCATCAACGAGTGGCATACCTCCCCGGCGGCCGGTCCGATCAACGCGTCGAACCCCTGCTCGGAATACATGTTCCTCGACGACACGGCCTGCAACCTGGCCTCGGTGAACCTGCTGCCCTATCGCAATGCCGATGGCTCGTTCAACACCTCGGCCTATGAGCATACCGTCCGCCTCTGGACCATCGTGCTCGAAATCTCGGTCATGATGGCGCAGTTCCCGTCGCGCGCCATTGCCGAACGCTCGTTCGAATACCGCACGCTGGGCATCGGCTACGCCAATATCGGCGGGTTGCTGATGACCTCGGGCATTCCCTATGACTCGGCCGAAGGCCGCGCCATTGCCGGCGCGATCACTGCCATCCTGACCGGCGTTTCCTATGCCACCTCGGCCGAAATGGCCAAGGAACTGGGGCCCTTCAAGGATTACAAGCGCAATGCCAAGCATATGCTGCGCGTCATCCGCAACCACCGCAATGCCGCGCACGGCAATGCCGAGGGCTATGACTCGCTCTCGATCAACCCGGTCCCGCTCGACCATGCCAACCTGATCGACACCAACCTTTCCGAGCGCGCCAAGGTGGCCTGGGACAATGCCCTGGCCCTCGGCGAGCAGCATGGCTATCGCAATGCGCAGGTCTCGGTGATCGCCCCGACCGGCACGATCGGCCTGGTGATGGATTGCGACACGACCGGCATCGAGCCCGATTTCGCGCTGGTGAAGTTCAAGAAGCTCGCCGGTGGCGGTTACTTCAAGATCATCAACCGCGCCGTGCCGCCGGCCTTGCGCACTTTGGGCTATTCGGAAAGCCAGATTGCCGAAATGGAGGCCTATGCGGTCGGCCATGGCAATCTCAACCAGGCGCCGGGCGTCAATCCGGCGACCCTGCGCACCAAGGGCTTTACCGACGACAAGATCGAAGCCCTCAACAAGGGCATGGCTTCGGCCTTCGACATCAAGTTCGTCTTCAACCAGTGGACGCTGGGCGTTGATTTCCTGAAGTCTTTGGGCGTCACCGACGAGCAGATGAACGACTTCTCCTTCGAGCTGCTGCCGTTCCTGGGCTTCAGCCGGAAGGATATCGAGGCCGCCAATCTCCACGTCGTGGGCGCCATGACGCTGGAAGGCGCGCCCCATCTCAGCGAAGAGCATCTGCCCGTCTTCGATTGCGCCACCCCCTGCGGCAAGATCGGCAAGCGCTACCTCTCGGTCGAGAGCCACATCCTGATGATGGCGGCCGCGCAGCCCTTCATTTCGGGTGCCATCTCCAAGACCATCAACATGCCCAATGACGCCACCGTCGAGGAAGCCAAGGAAGCCTACATGCTATCCTGGCGCCTGGCGCTCAAGGCCAATGCGCTCTATCGCGACGGCTCCAAGCTCAGCCAGCCGCTCAATTCCTCGGTTCTGGCCGCGGCCGACGACGATGAGGACGAAGACGCGGTCGAAAACCTTGTCGCCATGAATGCCGATGCCCGCGTGCCGGCCATCGCCGAAAAGATCGTCGAGCGCATCATCGAGCGCGAAGTGGAAATCCGCTCCCGCGAGAAGATGCCCGATCGCCGCAAGGGTTATACCCAGAAGGCGGTCGTGGGCGGTCACAAGGTCTATGTCCATACCGGCGAATATGCCGATGGTCGCCTGGGCGAAATCTTCATCGACATGCACAAGGAAGGCGCTGCCTTCCGCGCCATGATGAACAATTTCGCCATCGCCATCTCGATCGGCCTGCAATATGGCGTGCCGCTGGACGAATTCGTGGAGGCCTTCACCTTCACCCGCTTCGAGCCGGCCGGCATGGTCATGGGCAATGACCGCATCAAGAACGCGACGTCCATTCTCGACTATGTGTTCCGCGAACTGGCCGTATCCTATCTCGACCGGGATGACCTGGCCCATGTCAATCCGGACAGCCCGACTTCGCTCGGCAAGGGCGTTGCCGAGGACAAGGGAGCGCGCCCCGTGGCGTCCGCCCCTGCCCCGGTGCCCGCCGAGCGCTTTGTCTCCCGCGGCATGACCCGCGGCCGCGTGGCCAACAAGAACCTGATGATCGTCTCGGGCGATGCCCAGATGGTCAACCCGGTCCAGGCCATGCAGACCTCGACGGTAACGGCTCTCCGCTCCGCCACCGCCCTCAAGCAGGACACCCAACTCGCCCCGGCGGCCTTCCCCGCCGCCGAACTGAACCCCATCCCAAGCCCGCCGCCATCAAAGGATGCCGGCCTGCTCCGGGCCGAGGCCCAGATGAAAGGCTATACGGGCGACCAGTGCACCGAGTGCCACAACTTCACGATGGTGCGGAATGGGACCTGTCTGAAATGCGACACGTGCGGAACTACCACCGGCTGTTCCTGATATTCCGAGTTGATGGCGGCGGCGCTGATCAAGCGTCAAGGCGCAGGTATCGTTCTGTGCCTTGACCGCCGGCGTTTATGGAGACCGGCTCGGCGAAGTGGCTTCCACATAGCATGCGAGCCGAGCCGGTCATGCACGATTTGCGAGGTGCACTGGTGAAACAACCAAAGTTGTGGCCTTGAACCAATGTTCTTAGCTGCGCAACAAACGCACCCAGACTGTTCACCAAGGTGAACGAGCGCGAGGGAGGACTTTCATCCGAAATTCGACAAAGGCGGCGGGGATTCCTCGCCGCCAAATAATCAAGAGAACATTTCGTGAATCCCCGACTTGACCAAAATCTGAGCTAAGCGGCCCTCACGGGTCACTCATCTAAAGGATCGTTTCGATGAAGAGACTCGTGTTTTGCTTCGATGGCAGTTGGAACCGAATTGATGCGGCCAACCCCACGAACGTGCTGTTCACTGCCCAGAGCGTGTTGCCCCAGACAAGGGACGGCACGTCGCAGGTCATCTACTACGATGAGGGCGTGGGGACCGGTGACAATGACAAGTTCCGCGGGGGCCTCTTCGGTCAAGGCTTGGTCAAGAACCTGTCTGATGCCTATCGCTACCTGATCTTCAACCACATGCCAGGGGACGAAATCTATGTCTTCGGCTTTTCGCGTGGAGCCTTCACGGCTCGCTCGTTCGCTGGCTTGATCGGCACCTGTGGTATCCTGCAGCGGCCATCGGCCGGTCGCTCTAATGAGGCGGTGGAACTTTACAAGAAGCGTGAGGACACCGACGAGTTCCGACAGAAGCTTCTCGAGTTCCGTCGCGACGTCGCTCCCCACATCAGCGTGTCCGATGCCGAGGACCAATGGCGCGCCGCGAACGTGCCAGATTACCAACTGGGCAAAAGCCCGGTCCTGAAGATCACCTACCTGGGCGTATGGGACACGGTGGGCGCTCTTGGTGTCCCCGACTACATCTGGAATGCAGAAGGCTTCAACAAGGACCATCGCTTCCACGACACCAACCTAAGTCCGATGGTTCAGTCCGCCAGGCACGCGGTCGCTATCGATGAGAGCAAGGCAGATTTCAAACCCACCCTCTGGGAAAACTTGGAAGAGCTCAACGGCAACCGCGGCAAGGACCCGAAGGCCGAGGACGCGCCCTATCAGCAGAAGTGGTTTCCTGGCGTTCATGGTGGCGTTGGTGGTGGGGGACCACGTAGAGGTTTGTCCGACCAAGCCCTCGAGTGGATCTGGGATGGAGCCGGCAATGCCGGCCTGGTCCTGGACAGCTCGAAGGGCTCCCCGATCTACAGCCTGTCGCCGTCGCACCTCGAGTATCTTGAGAACTCCGAGGAGGAGGAAGGCTTCAGCATCATCGGCACCCTGATGAAGGTCATGCCGAAGTCGGAGAGACAACCCGGCCCGCAGGGCATGCACGAAGTCAGCGTCAGTGCCCAGCGCCGGTGGCACGAGAAGGGCGACAACCTCCCAGAAAAATCTCCCTATCGTCCGAAGCCTTTGCAGCACGTGCAGCCTCAGCTCGACGGGTTGGATGCGGTTTCATTAGGTATGGGCGAGGACGGCATCGAGTTGGCGCCGGACAAGTTCACCGCCCACATCGTCGAGCGCGGCGACACATTGTCGAAGCTGGCCAAGCACTACCTTGGCGACGCCCAGCGTTGGCCCGAGATCGCAACGGCCAACCGGTACAAGATCACCAATCCAGATCTGATCTACGTCGGGCAATCCCTGCGGATACCGATCGCTTGACCCGGGCGGCACCTTTGGAAAAGTTGAACATGCAAGTGCTTGACGCTGACCTGCAAACAAAGATTGGGGCAGAATTGCACCGTGTCGAAGAGAACACGCTTTACAGCTCCAAGGCGCAGTACAATGCCAGCGATCGCTACTCGGGGCGCCACGTATGGTTGGGCGTCCCGGCAGCAGCGTTGAGCGCTGCAGCGGGAGCGGCATCTTTCTCCGGTCAGTGGGAACTCGTCGCCGGCATGATGAGCATTGCCGTGGCGATCCTCGCCTCTTTGCAGACCTTCATGAAACCATCAGAGCAGGCGTCGGCCCATAAGGCTGCAGGCGATCAGTTTCTCGCCCTGCGGAATGACGCCCGCGTCATGCGCGAGATAAAGCTGCCACTCCTGACCGACCCCCAGGAAACCGTGACGGCTCTGGAGACGCTGGTGAAACGGCAGAACGACCTAAACGCTTCTTCGCCCCAGGTTGCTCGACGAGATTTCGAAAGGGCCCGGAACGGCATCGAGGGAGGCGAGGCGACCAACGTGATCGACGCCCAAGGTGCCAAACCATGAGCGTGAACAGCCACCTTCTCCAGAAGTCCGCGTCGGCGATCCTGTCCACAACGGAAAAGGAATCGATATCCCGCTCAATTGCCACGCTGCGAAGCAGGCTCGACTCATGGTTCGGGAAGAACCTCACAACGCACTTCACCTTCGGATCATTCACTCGCGAAACGATCCTGCCCCGGTCGTTGGATGCCCAATCCGATATCGACTACATGGTCGTTTTCGCTGAAGGAGGCAACACACCTCAAACATATCTCAACCGCCTGAAAACGTTTGTCGAGAAGTACTATTCGTCGTCAGAAATCTTCCAATCGAGCCCCACGATCGTATTGAACCTGAACCATATTCGGTTCGAGTTGGTGCCGGCGCTGGCGGCATACTGGACGGGTTATCAGATTCCGAGCGGTCCGCAGAACTGGCAGGACACCGACCCGAACGGCTTCAATACCACCCTGTCCCAGGCGAACAAGAGCTGCAGCTATCTGCTGAAGCCGGCAGTGCGCCTTTTCAAAATATGGAATGCTCGTCGCAGCTACCCATTCGAAAGCTATGCCTTGGAAAAGTGGATGGCCGATCAGAGCTATTGGAGCTGCAGCACCGTCGGCGACCATCTCTTCCATGCGGTCGACAACGCGCAGCTGTCATACTATGCGCCGCAGTGGAAGATTGACGAACTCACTCGGGCACGGGAGATCGTCGCCAACACCAGGTACTATTTGGCGTCCGACATGCCGATCAACGCGGAGTCGGAAATCAAGAAGCTGATACCGGAATAGTCCAAGGCCAGTGATGCACGACGGTAACCTGACGGCGATCGACCACACCCACCTCTTCATCGGCGACACCCATTTCGGGCACACCGGCATCATAGATATGGCCATGCGGCCGTTCTCGGACATCCGGGCTCATGACCGAGCCCTGATCGAACAGTGGAACGCGATGGTAAAGCCAACGGATACCGTGTGGCACCTAGGGGATTTCGCCGGCGACGAGGTTCCGTTCCAGGACGCCGCGTCGATCTTCGGCAAACTCAACGGTATCAAGAGGCTCATCGTCGGCAACCACGACGGCGAAGAAATCTGCACGAAGCTGGCATGGGCCAGCGTCGATGAAATGCGAACCCTGGTGGCGCCGGGCTGCAAAATCGTTCTCTGCCACTACCCCATGCGCGATTGGAATGGTCAGTACGGCGGCGACGTTCATTTCTATGGCCACAGCCACGATCGGCTGCCCTCAAGCCGTCTAAGTTGGGATTGCGGCGTCGACCATCAGTCGTTCATTCCGATGAAATTCAAAGCCATCAAGGTGGCAATGGACTCCCTCCCCGTTTGGGACTTCACCGGCGCGCCCGCATAGATCAAGGATGCACGTTGATGCCTGGCACTGCTGGGGAGCGGTACGGCAGACAAAAGATCAACGCTTTCCGAAAGCGCGTCGCTGGTCTTTTCTGGCTCGTGCCTTCACTGCCGCGTTGGTCCTCGATGGATTTCCGGACTTTGGTTTCGGCAAACGCTCCGCACGCGAACCTTCGAGCCTAGGAGGCTCATCCGTGGTCCTGGCGTTTTTCCAACGGTCGAACAGGGCTCTTCCGCCGTTGCGGTAGGATAGCGTCCTCTTCAAGCCGGCAAGGATTTGGCGTCGGTCCGTGGTCCTGTGGCGGAGAAGGTTTCGCATCAGGTGCCCGATGGCATATTCCGCATTCGGTGTCGGACCGGTCTGCAAAAGCCTGGTGATCGCTTCGGTCGCCACTTGGTAGTGGGAGAGTATGTCCGCCTTCTCCACCCCTATGGCTTCGGCAATGGCATCGATGGTGTACATGGTTTCGGCAGTTGCTTGCGCCACGACCTCGACGATGTCGCCAGCGTTGCAGGTGATCGACGTATGTCGCAGCAAAGCCAACTGCGCGACCAGCCGAGCATAATCCGCTACGCCGAGACGCCCGTTCTGCCTGGCCGCAAGGAAAACCGATTGAAGCCAAACCGCCGGCGTCTTGAGGCTCCCTGCCCAGCTGCGGTATCGCTTGTCGTCCGTGACGAGCAGCATGCCGTGCTCCCGGGCTACGAAGATCGGGTCGAGCACACCGCGCCGAATGCTTTCCAGCAGCCATGGGTCGATATCGTTCGGGGCATGGACCGGCACCACTTTGCAGTCTGCCTGCATGGCGTCTTCACGCTTTGCGATGGCATCGGCCAGTTGCTTGGCACGCTCTGGCGTGAATTCGTCGAAATGAAATTGGCCTTTGTGGAAGTAGCCGGTGCCGGAACGTTCAGTGCCAGGGATGACATCGTCATCGTCATGCAACTGACCGATCTCGTCGGCGGTCGACCTCGCTAGGAGAATCGTACCGAATAGATCCTTGAGCACATGCAGACCGTCTATCCCCACCACAGCCCAATAGGTCAGTGTGTCGAGGACGATGCCTTTGCCGAAGTGGTCCCTAGCCGTATGGGTCGCCCAGTCCCGCTCGGGCAGATTGCCCTCGCATGCTTCGATGCTGATCCCCTGCGTCCTGAGCGAATCGGCGAACCGCAGGACGTTTCCTCCTCCGGAGAAATCTGCCAGGACGGATATCGGCAGAGGTCCCTTGGTATAGACCTCATGAACCCTTTCCTGCCGCTCGCTCTGCCTTCTCATAAGATCGAGGAATGGCTCGATGTCGTCGCCAATCGTTCGGATGACGAAGAAGCCATCCTCATCGGG
The DNA here is from genome assembly GCF_024707105.1 of Devosia ginsengisoli. GTDB lineage: Bacteria > Pseudomonadota > Alphaproteobacteria > Rhizobiales > Devosiaceae > Devosia > Devosia ginsengisoli_A. The sequence continues at coordinate 325,703 of NZ_JANQAJ010000011.1, forward strand.
GAAACGAATGTTGAAGTTCTCGGTGAGGTCCTCATAGGCCTGCAGATACTTGTGGCGCACCCGCTGGACGGTCCAGCGGACCGTTCGACCGATGCGGTCCTCGACTTCGAAAGCCTCGCCCACCCGGTGGCCGATTGCGGCCCCGGCCATGGCGTGCCCAGTGCCGAACCTCTTTTCGGCGGGCTCACCGGGCCCATCAACCACCATGAACTCCCTGGTCTGGCCATCGTCCGACGCCAGACTGGTCCACATTCCCAAGCCGATAGCGGCATCGCTCATTTCGTGAAGTCGCTTCAACTGACCTAGGCCCAGGCCGATCCATTTGAGCGCGACTTTCGGGTCGTTGCGATTAGCGTCCAGAATGTCGTAGGCCAGATCAAGCCCTTCTTCGACCCGCCCGCCAGCCGCCAGCAGCTGCGCGAAATCCATCTGGTCCCGAGGACCACCCTCCATAGACCTCACGTTCAGCTCTGCCACCAGCGCCGGAACCTCCGACTTCCGTTTCAGTCGGAACAAGGTCTGGGCCTGCATCAGGATGGGCCGTATGAGACCGGGGAAAGCTCCCGCGACTTCACGAAGCGATCCTCGGCCAGTCCGAGCTCGCCCCGGTGGTAATGCATAATTCCTTCCAGCATCACGTAGTGGCGCAGGTTCCTGACCGAATCCTCAAGGTTCGCAAAGAACTCGACCGCTCGGGCCCGTGGGGGGAATTCGTAGGCGAAGGCACTTGCCAGGTCGAACAGCTCCTTGGAGTCGACGTTCTCGTTGACGTAGCCGTCCATCAATTTGATCACCGCCGCGTGGTCGTGGAGGCGATTGGCATAGTCGGCGACCATCGTGCGACTTGCGATGTGCGAGGCGTCGGTGATCGTGGCTAGAGCGTTCCCATAGGCACGCGAGGACGCCTCCGGCAGAGCAAGCTCATCCGCAAGCTGCGCGAGGAGCACCGATGCACGACCGCTGTGCTTGTACTGGACGATCATATCGTTCAGATCGGACGATGCACCGGCAGGGTCGTCCACTGCGATCTTCTTTATGCTGGCGCTCGACGCCAGTGCCTTGACCAACTCTCGTTCGGTCGCCGGGATAGTCTCGAGGACCTCGCTCCCATCCAAACCCTTGAGATAATCCCAATCACCCAGCCGGGCAGCGATCTGGGCACGCATGAGCAGCGCAGGGCCATCTTCGGCAAGCTTGGGGAAAGCCTCTTTCGCCAATGCTTCGTCGCCCAATTCCATGGCAAGCGCAGCCACCCGCACCTGCATCTCCTTATCTTTGCCGCCCGAAATGGCTGCACCCTCGAGCATCAACTCCTTGGCTGCATCACCTTCACCTGCGGCAGTCAGTGCCAGGGCGCCGTTGATGCAAAGCGCGAGATGGTCGGGACGGTCAGGAGCCTCCTCCATCTTCGCCAGGTTCCAGAGATCGACCAAATCCTTGCCCGCCCGAAGAAGTCGTTCCCGGTCGTCCTGGGTAAGTTTCCAGGTCGTGCGATGGTCGCCATCGACGATCTCGGAGATATCGGCCTCAGCGGCATGGCGCTTGTAGAATTCGTCTTTCGCGTCGTCCCCCCCGCCCGCGTCGAGCCAAATCGATCCACGTAGGATCTCCGGCATTGCGCAGGTTGATGAGATGATACTTCCGCACGGCCTCCGAGGCCTTGAGAGGCTCGGGTATCCTGTCGATCGCATCAACGACACCGTCGTACCCGCCGGCCTGAACCACGTAGCCGGCCAACACCTCGTTGTCGGGGAACTTGGTAAGTTCGACCAAGCCTTGATCGAACGCCTTCCCGTGATCGCCACGCAGCATCATCGCCAATATGGCGTTCGCAGCCGCCTTCGGATCTTCCGGTGCATGCGCCACGGCCTCTTCCAGCATGCCCGCCGCCGCAACTTCATCGCCCAGTGCAAGAAGACAATGCGCAATGTTGGCCTTCACCCTGAACCAGATATGCCCCGAATTCTCGTCGGTGAGCGCCTTCTGCAGCTCCAGAAGTAGGTCCATTGCCGATCGCGGTTTGCCCCTGTTGGCCCGATCCCGATATCGGTCGATTTCGGCGTCCAGGGCGACATCCCTTGGGTCGATGGAACTCGAAGCGCCTTCAGAAGCAGACTTGGCCAGAAGGATGGCGGCGATTTCCCGGGTCGCGACCAGGTTCAACTTCTGCATCGCCATCACATCGTCATGGCGCTCGGACTGAATTCCCGCGGTCGGGCTATGATTGGGATCGAAGATCAACGCGACATCGGGATGGGCGGATATCTCGTCCTCAATGGTGCCCCATCCCCAAGCACGAACCACGATGTTGCGCCCCAGAAGACGTTGCTCCTCGGTCAGTTTGTCGGCCACGGTGGAAAGCGGAGCATCGTCGTCGGCCGTCGTTGTGAAGAAGTATTCGGTAAGCTTCGGCTCGTATTTGAGCGCCTTCTCGAAATCGGCCCTGAGTTCCTGCTCTGTGGCCCTCTTACCCTGCCCCTTGCACTTGCATTGAACACCGACAATTCTGCCGGTGTCGCCATCGCGATATCCGCGCATGTCCATGCCATGCTGCTTCTGGCCACCCCTGCCGAAGCGATGGATCGAGGGATCGCTCAAGATCCTGCGCCACAGCAATGCTGAGCCCTTCTCGAAGTCCTGCCAGACTTTTGGCCGTGGGACATGGACTTGATTGCTCGCCGATGCCGACATGGAAATTCCGTGTGTTAAAGGGGACGAATCCGCCATTGCGATCAGGCTGATCCGGGGCCTTCCGGATGTAAAGGGCAGTGAAATTGGCTATGAGCGATAGCCAGGTACAGCTTAGGACTTGCATTCCCTGGGAAAACGCGGATGCGCGAAAGTCTTGGCGGGAGCCAAAGACTATATGTGTATTTCGTGCTGGCCGGAGGGCGCCGCCGCGGGGATGAGCTTGTCAACCAAATCGACCGCGAACAGCCAGCAAGCAAAGGCCATCTCGCCGATCTGCTTCGGTTCGACCTCAACGATCTGGCCCAATTGGAACGTCTGCGTGCGAACGTCGACGCCGACTTCCATGCTGGATCGTTCTTGCAATGCCATGCCGATCTCGAAGGGCCGGACTGCGCCGCTTTGACCGACGATCTCGACCTTCAAGTATGGCAATCGCAGGACCATCGCTCCCGTCTCGTCGATATCCTGCATCCCGACGATGCCGCCCCGGTGCTCAAGGCAGTTGCGAAGTTTCTGGAACGAAGTCAATTCCGGCGCCCACGACAGTGGAGCCCGAAGACCCTTTGTAACCTTTTCCAGCAATTGGGGGTGCCGCATGGCCTGAGCTCGCTGCCGGAAAACGTCCTGACGCGCAGCTACGGCCGCCCAGATGGCGGCCACCATGGCGTCTTCAGTGCCGTCCATTACCTCGCTGCGAATGGCGCCTGGGGAAAATTGAGTCGCGATGTCGATATGGGTTGCAGCGTCTTCCAATGACTGGCGAGCACCACGCGCAAGATCGGAGATGCACATGGCGGCCATTCGACGATTGATCGATGCAAGCTCTTCTTGTGGCGTGCGGCCGAGCAGGTCCATTTGGTGATGTACGCTCTCGTCCGGGAGAGGCGGAATATTTGACAAATCGGCCGACTGAATCAGGGGGTGGGCCAGGGCGAAAATGCCATACACTTCCTTAGCGGCCATCTGGGCAGGAACGCCGACGCCTCTAGCGTCTAGGCGTATAGTAACGAGGGGAGGATGTTCGACTGTCATGCTCGCTCAACATCACCGCGAAGGGCCGCACGACCTTGCTCCGCTCGCTGCTGCTCCTCAGCTTCCTCGACGTCCCTGATGGCTTTGCCAATCGTCCAGTTGGTAATGTCGGTCAACCGGTTCTTCCGCAGCACGTCGGCATTGCCGGCTTCCGCAATGAGCAGATCGCGTACTTCCATGATCCAGGCTCGCTCGGCCGCGAGTTCGCGGGCGAGTTTGCCACCATCGTACCTGCTCAGCATGGCCTTTAGGATTTCGAATTGAGCCGAATTGGACTGCTTGAGCAAGGTCTCGACGAAATGCTTGGCGTCGACATAGGTGAAAATGGGTTGGTGAGTAAATCGCCCGTCTTTGGTGTTGCTGTAGTTGATCCGGCGCCAGAACAGGTTCCTGTCTTCAACCATCTCCACCATCAGATGCGCGGCCTGTTCAGGATAACCACCTTCGAGGACCTCGCCCTGCCGATCCACGAGGTAGGACAGCATCTCACGGAACTCCGGTTTCTCTCGCCCCGAGAAGCCCAGTCCGTCGTGAGCGCGTGGGAAATCGCCCCCGTCATTGAGGTATGGCTCCAATTTCTTGGATTTCTTTAGGTCGTCCACATAGGTCTTGGCTTCAGCAACGATCGTCGGAACGTCGATCGCTAGGAGCCGCTCTTGGGCCAGCGTCAAACGCAGACCGAACACGTGCAGGATCTCGCCCTGCTCGACGTAGTGGCGAGCGACGAACTTCGCTTCCACGTCCTCTATGGCAGCCCGGACCGATTTGTCGTCCCAGATGTGCTTGTCCCAAACGATGCGCCAGGATGGCACTTGGCCTGGGGTGGCGAACCAGGAGCTCACGCCGAGGCTTCGAGCGATGGCTGCCGGATCGAAGCGACCCTTGGAGAACATGTCGGCGACCAAATCGTTGTCCAGGGTCTGATCGTAGAGATCGATGCCTGGATATTTGTCGGCCGCAACGGCCAATGGAGTTGGCGGTGCTTTCTTGTCCACCAGGAACCGACCGTACTGCGACCGGTCGCTCAATGTGGTTAGACCAAGCGAGCCGACCTTGAACTCCATCGACAGGGCCAAGAATGTGCCAAGCACATGAGCCATACCATGACTCTTGGACTGCAGCGACGACGGCATTGCCTGATGAAAGCGTGCAAAATCCCAAAGGGATTGCTGGATGACCCGAAGATTGCCATGATTGGCTTGCCTTGCGACCTGTTCGATGAGCGGGACGTTCTGCTGGAGGTATCGGCGTGTGCCGCGATCCTTCATCCTGCCGATAAAGGCCGGGATGGCGTTTTCTAGATCCGGTGATATGGAAAGGGTTCGGCCCACTACCTTCTCTTTGCGACGCCGGTATTCATCCTTGTCGTCCTGGGCAATCTCGCTCTCGTTAGCGATTAGGACGACCTTGCAACCGGCATGCTCGACGAACGGATTCACGTAGCCAAGCACCGTCGTAAGCGGCACCTCGCACCGCTCAAGATCATCGAAGATGAAGACATCGGCATCGAACTTTTCAAGGTATTCTTCGAGCTTCGCAGATGTGCTGAACCTGGCCATGGTGAGGAGGCCGCTGATAAGCTGCAGGCTGGCCTTGACCGCCTTGTGCTCGATAAAGGGATGTACGCCCGCCAGGACGGCGCGATCGAACTCCGCCTTCGACCCAACGCCATAAAGGCTGACATAAACGTGCCTTGTGCCTGACTTCTTCAATTGGGCGAGGAGCCGTTTGACCAGATAGGTCTTGCCCCCGCCCCAGGGACCCTCCAGCATGATCGCGTGATACGGGGGCTCTGGCAGTTCAAGGTAGAACTTCAGGTTATCCCGGATGTGGGAATTCGGATCGAGCGCTCCTTCCCTGCGCCAGCGCCCCAGCCAAACAACGCCATCTTCGCCACTCCATGCCCACCATGCAAAGCTGTAGCACTACCCCCTGAACGATTGGAACGGTCAGTAAAGGCGGCGACCTGCACTTCCCTGACCATCTTTCGTTCAAGCCTGTGACGCCCGCTGCCATCAAGGCGGGGACGGATGCCCTGCGCCATTGGAGCTTCGCCGGCGCCACGGACCTGATCGCAAGCAGTCCTGTTGCGGAATGATCCGATGGGGCAATATGGCCCGTTGTTGAATTTCCAGGGGGCAAGTGTGGGCGACGGTCAACTCATCGCGGTTGCTGAAGAGGCAGAAATCGTTCTCATGGCGCCTGCCGTAGCGGTGCCAAAGCGCAAGGTCCATCGCCGAGCCGGCAACACCCTCGAGAAGTGGGAAGTTGCCATCGTGAAGGCGATGATCACACGCGGCGGCAGCTTCACGAATGACCAGGACATTCTGGCCTACTTCACCAGGCCGACCCGCACCGTCAATCACCGGCTCATCGGCGAGATCCGCAACGTTCTCAAGCACAAGGACGTCAAGGCGGCCGACGAGGAAGATCTCGATGCATTCCTCGCCACCTGGCCTGACATCGACCATGACACCGGCCTCAGCCGGCGCGGCGATGAGCTACTGATCAAGGCGCGCGAGGCCATGATCGCTGCGGTGCACGTCTTCAATTCTGCCGGGCTGACGTTCCGAGCCGAGCTGTTCATCGTCACCGCAGTGATCGCCTGGACCTACTTGCTCCATGCCTGGTTCAAGCGGGAAGGCGTCGACTACCGCTATGCGGCCGAGAAGACCAAGGAAGGCGCCGACAAATACTGGGAACTCGGCCACTGCCTCAAGCAAGGCAGCTGCCCGGTCAAGGGCGCCGTGGCCAAGAACCTCGAGTTCCTCCTGGCCATTCGGCATGAGATCGAGCACCGCTCCACCAACCGCATCGACGATGCCCTTGGGGCCAAGCTGCAGGCCTGTGCCCTCAATTTCAACGATGTGCTCAAGAGCGAGTTCGGCGGGCAGTACGGCCTGGAGAAGCGCCTTCCCATCGCCCTGCAGTTCGTCAACTTCGGGGCCGACCAGAGATCGGTCCTGAAGAAGGCCTCCGGATTGCCGCCGCACGTCTCGACCTGCATCGAGACATTCGAGGCAGCGCTGACCCAGGCAGAAATGGAAGATCCCGCCTACCGCATGAAGATCGCGTTCGTACCGATCGCGGCCAAGCGGCCCGGCGCAGCGGATTCCGCCATCGAGTTCGTGAAACCCGGAAGCGCGGATGCCGAGGAAGTCGGCAGGATCGTCTTCAAGGAAGTGAACCGCAAACGCTACCCACCCGGCGAGATAGTGGCCAAGGTGAAGGCGGCCGGCTACCCCAAGTTCTCCATGCACCACCACAGCCAGCTATGGATCGGCCTCGACGCCAAGGATGGCGGCAATGATGGCTACGGCGGCCCCGGAGACTACAAGGGCAGTTGGGTCTGGTACGACAAATGGCTGGAGTGCGTCATGAAGTACTGCGCGGAGGAAGGCGCTCGCTTCCAGTAGGCATGGCCGTGCTGCTGGCCGTCATGGGTCAGGCCGGGCCATCCGCAGGGTCGGCAATCAGGCGGTTGCCACTGCCCGCCCGGAGGCCCGCCACTCGGGCAGCCCCTCGCTGAAACGGGTCACACGATACCCTCGGGCGCGCAGCAGCTTTACCGCCTGGAAGGACAGCACGCAGTATGCGCCGCGGCAGTACGCCACGATCTCCATGTCCATCGGCAGCTCGGCGATCCGGGACTCGAGCGCTTGAAGATCGATGTTCAACGCACCGGGAATATGAGCTGCCCTGAACTCATCCTCGGGCCGAACATCCAGCAGCGTCACCGATCCGGTGCGCATCCTGTCCATCAGGTCGTCGGGCCCGATGGGATCGAGGTTGTCGAGCTGGTCGAAGTAGGTCGCCACGACATCCTGCACGGCGGCAACGTTGTGCTCGGCCAGTTTCCGCAATGCCGTGATGGTCTCAACAATGGGGCCATCTTCGAGGCGATAGATGATGTTCTTGCCGCTTCGGCGGCCGACCACCAATCCTGCCTTGCGAAGCTGCTGCAGGTGTTGCGACGCGTTGGCGAAGCTCAGGCCGGTGCGCTGCGAGAGGACCTCCACCGGCTGCTCGCCCTGGGCCAGCAACTCGATCAATTCCAGTCGATGGCCATTGCCCAGCACCTTCGCCAGATCGGCGAAGTAGGAAAACATGAGACGCTTGGGGCCATCGCTTGACATTCCTCGTCCTGCAATTCATTCAATGAAGTTTTTGAATGTACCATTGCTCCAAGGGGCGCGCAATGCAACCGATGCACCGCCAAGTCTTCCTGCTCGCCACGGCGCAGGCTTTGTTCCAGATCGTCTCCGTCCTGGTCATGACCATCGGCGGCCTGGCAGGCAGCATCCTGGCGCCATCGCCGGAATTGGCCACCGCTCCTATTGCGGCCATGTTCCTTGGGACGGCGGTATCGACCGTTCCGGCCTCGATGTGGATGACACGCGTAGGTCGCAAGATCGGCTTCGTCACCGGAGCAAGCCTGGGCACCCTGGGCGGTCTGCTCGCTGCCGGTGGCATGATGACCTCGTCGATCGCGCTGCTGTGCGTCGGCACGTTTCTGGCGGGCTGCTATCAGGGCTTCGCTCAGTTCTATCGTTTCGCTGCCGGTGAAGTGGCCGATGATCGATTCCGGCCCCGAGCAATCTCGCTGGTGCTTGCCGGTGGCGTGGTCGCGGCCCTGGTCGGTCCGCTGCTGGCACGTTGGGGCGGCGAGTTGATGCAGCCGATGTACACCGCGTCATTCCTGTTCCTCTCGGCAGCATCGGCCATCGCGGTTGGAGTGCTGCTGGGCGTCGACGTGCCCAGGACCGTCGACACGGCCGACGAGCGTGCCGCGGCCCGACCCCTGGGCGATATCGTGCGCCAGCCCACCTACCTGGTCGCCCTCTTCGGTGCGGTCACCGGCTACGGCATCATGATCCTGGCCATGACTGCCACACCGCTCGCGATGACGCACCACCACCACGATCTGACCGCGACATCGACGGTCATCCAGCTGCACGTGCTGGGGATGTTCCTGCCGTCGTTCTTCACCGGATCCTTGATCGACCGGTTCGGCGTCCTGCGGATCATGCTTGCCGGCATCGTCCTGCTCACGGCGCACGTGCTGCTCGCCCTGTCGGGGACGGGGTTCTACAACTTCACCGCCGCATTGATCCTTCTCGGCGTGGGCTGGAACTTCCTCTACATCGGCGGCACCAACCTGCTGACCCGCACCTACTCGACCGCCGAGAAGGGCAAGGCGCAGGCCACCAACGACCTGACCATATTCATCGTCGGGCTGGCGGCATCCCTCAGCGCCGGGGTGCTGCAGAACACCATCGGCTGGCAGGCCTTGAACGTGTGGCTCCTGCCGTGGCTCGCTGCGGCCGCTGCAGCGATCCTCTGGCTGCAGATCTCGCCGAAGGGGGCCGCTGTACGCGCCTGAGTGACATCCCGTCGCTCGGCAGCCCATCCAATCAGTTGCTTTGGAACCTGTATTCGTAGGGCAGCGCAGGTCGAGGCGCCCGCACCTGCACCTCGGATCGCCGGACCATCTCGACGGTGAGAATGGCGAGTTCGTGCGCGGTGCTGTCGAGTGCCTGCACCGTGGCGACGCGAAAAGCGCCGACATAGTGGTATCTCGCCTTGATGTAGTTTCGCCCGCCGTCGATGAGCATCATGACGTTGAGGTCCTCAGGCTCGTTCAGGCCCAGACCGGCCTTGTTGCAGGCCTCGGCCAGCTTGACGAAGCTATGGCCGATGGAGCGCAACTGCGTCTCCGTCCTGCCCACCGAGATAAGGGCCGCCTTAAGGTAGAGCTCGATGCCGTGGTAGTAGAGGTATCGCGTTGGATCCCCGGCCCAACCGCCAACGCCTTTCAGGTCCTTTGCCAGCAGCTGCGCGCCCACGCGATAGGCCTCGGCCTTGTTGATGAAGCCGATCGGCGTCGTGGATGTGAACGGCTCCACCGGATCGTTCTTCGTCATCTCGCTCTCTCCTCGATGCTCGCTGGGTCCGTGCACTTCTAGATCCTGAACGGCATCGACTCTTCTGGTTGCCGGAAGCGGTCGAATGCGTCGAGCACCTCCCCGGCCAGGAACAACGATAGTCGTGCAATCGGTCGCGTCGATACGCCTCCACGGGATCGAGTGACGGGATGGACAGCCTCCTGACACATTGTGTCACGCACATCGAATTTACACTTCGCCCGAGCGTGGTAGGATCGGCGTATGCAAATTTACCTGGTTGGCCCGATTACCGGACAGTCGACGGCAGGCGTTCTCAACTGGCGGGAACGGCTGAAACTTGCGATGCCCGACCAGCAATTCCTTGATCCGGCCTCGGCACCGTTTGACGCGTCGTTGGTGACTGCTGCGTCGTCTCAGTCGGTTCCGCAGACGCTGAAACGGCTACAGCACGGCCGCTTCGTCATCGACCGAAACAAACGGCTCGTGCGCGCTGCCGATGTGGTCTTTGCGAACTTACTCGAAGCTCAGGATCGCATCTCCATTGGGTCGGTTGGCGAGCTGTTCTGGGCCAACGCCTTCGGCAAGCCGATAGTCGTTGTCAGGAATCCGGTCGCAGATCCGCATGACCACGCAATGCTCAATGCCATCGCGAGTCGCATCTGCTCCACGACAGAGGAAGGTTGCGACGCACTTCGCGAACTGGCCAATTCGGCAGCCTAGGCCAGTTCAGCCGCCAATTGCGTGGCATCATATATCGTCATGCCATTCTCATCTTTGCGGCCGCTGGACTGAACGCCATCGAAAAACCCTGGAGAATACGGTCCTCTACCGCCATTCCACCGGCGTTGAAGCATCTGCATCCAGTCCGATTTCCCATCACGATCAGCGATGGGAACGCGGGATCGATAGTCCATATAGTGTCCCACGGTATGTTGGGGCACCCAGCGGTCTTCAAACAAGCTGAATGACACTATGTCTGGCGAATTTGCCATCGCGTGCTTGATGGCACCAACGAAATTTGTGTCAAACTGATTGGCTTCCAGAAACAGACTTGAACTTCCACAACAGCCATTCCCATCGCTCCATGGGATAAATTCCGTATCCCCCGCGCCAAACCTCAAGCCCAGCGCATGGCAGTGATTGCGCGCCTGGCGAACAAACGGTCGCTTTGCGTCGGCCGTCAATGTCCAGTCCGGTCCAGTCTTCTTGATCCCCATTTCGCCCATGATGCCACAGACATCTCCGATATTCGGCTTTAGATCCATGATGGCTGCCCGGACGGTGTCATTGGGCAGTTTCAAATACTCGAAGGTGACCTGCGAGGCACCCGCCTGCCATGCCAAGGTAGCCATTCGCAGTGCTTCAGCTTCAAAGGACGGAAAAACGGGCTGAATGCGCAGAGCGACCTTAATCCCGGCTCGTGCAAGAGTGGCAATACGCTCGAGAGTGATATCGAATGGGGCAGCCTTGCGGTCCACCAAGTGACGAAAGTTCTCGGCAATCCCAGATGCCGAGATACGGAAGACCAAGTTCATGCGCTTCAGCACATCCAGATATTCAGGCTCAAGGTAAAGCCCTCCCTTGGTGCTGATCAACGTTGGATATTTCTGTTCCTCGAGCACACGAAGCACCGCGAGAGTGACGCGATCCTCTGCTTCCCTATGCGTGAATGGGTCTTGGAGGCCGCCCAATTGAATCGGAACCCGCTTCTGTAGGAACTCGTCCAGTGCCGAAGCAATCACACCGCGGTTCACTCTATCGAAGCGCTGGCGCAGCGCAGAAGCACTTGCACTATGGACTCCACTGCTGGCGGCGCGACGGGACCGGTCCCGCGAGAAGCAATACACGCAGGCGAATTGGCACGTGTCATAGGAATCGATGCGTATGGGCGCCGAACAAAAGTAAACTTGGCTGGTTACGCTGACGGCGTGCTTATAGGTGCCGCTCAAGGTGAACCACCGAGCAGGATCACCAGCGCCTTCACCAAGCGATCGCCAAAGGTCAAAGTGGTCTCATCGCTGCCAAACCATGGCCGGATGAGATTGAGCCAAAGCGACCAAAGAGACAGAGCAAGGCTTGCTCCATACAGAAGCCAAACGATCTTCCGCAAAATTGGCTTGCTGGACAAAAGTGCACTGGAGATGATCCAAAACAACTCCTTCGACTTCTCAGGAAGCTTCGGGTCACCCTCCTCAAGGGTTAGGACGTATCTACGGCCATTTCGCCAAAAGCCAAGATACAAGTCTCGGTTGGCGTTGACCGGCGGAAAAGTGAGTTTGCCATCAGTAGATGCTGGCGGCATCACCGGTACGGCCGCAGGTCCATCCGCGGCGTCGCAACTTGTGGCAACTTGCTTTGCTACAACCTCCCTCAGTTGTGCATCGGGCGTGGGGAACTGGTTCAGGTTGTGATGGAATAGCCAGACTAGGAACCGGTGCGAGTGGCCTCGCTTCTCATAGTCCTCGTAGGTCTCATACTCCTGAACGATCCGGGGGCATGATATTTTGGTAATTCCGAAGGCAGCGAGCGAAAGCACACTCGCCCACCACATGTACCAAAATCCAGTCGTAGAAATTGCTGCGACCTGACCGATGTTGCCAACGAGCGGCGCGGCGGTGATGACCAGGGCAGCAGGCTTCAATATCGGCAACCGACCAATTTTCAAGACGTACTGCCAGTCAAAGAAGTACCACCGAGATACCGGCTTGGGCGGCTTTTGATCGTCAACAGTCACGCTCATCTACCCCTTTTGCCTTTATAGTCAGAGAGATACGCGAATATTGCAAGACGGGACGTGAATCGGCGGTCACCAATCGTGTATACGACATCGACGACCCAACCTAGGCAGGTCCATCGTTTGACAAGTTTATCTCCATGCCAATAAAAGAGCAGCCTCGAGAGCCGGCACGGACGGCTGGCTTCGATAAAGATATCGCCAAAAGCAGACAGACCGCTGCCGGCCCCCATCCTGCCGGTTTTCCTGCGCCGTCTCAGACCAAGCTTAGCTGTTCCTCGGCGTGGTCAGAACCCAGGGCAAAGCTGGATGCCGTGACGCCGAGCAAGCGCACCGGGAGGGACGGAGGGAACTCGGCGACCAGCAGACCTTGAACGGCCGCAGCGAACTCGCCGGGCTCTCGCAGGTGGCGCGTGGCGCTCCGGGACCGGGTGATCTGTTCGAAGTTGTTGAATTTTACCTTTAAGGTCACCGTCCGCGGCCATAGCTCGCGCTGTTCGCAGACGCGCCAGACCTTTTGAACGAGGGGGGCGACAAGAACACGTGCCGCTTCGATCGTCGCGATGTCCTCGCGGAAGGTGTCTTCGGCACCAACGCTCTTGCGCTCCCTGTTTGGCATGACCTGCCGATGGTCGATACCTTTGGACAGATCGAACCAATAGTCAGCCGAGCGTCCGAACCTCTCGATCATCTGTTCAAGTGATAAAGCGGCCAGATCGGCGCCTGTGCGTATGCCCAGAGCATGCATCCTTGCCGCCGTCGCCGGTCCCACACCGTGGAACTTCTCGATCGGCAGGCCGGCGACGAACGCTGCCCCCTTCCCGGGCGGGATGACGAAGAAGTTGTTCGGCTTTCGGTGGCCCGAGGCCATCTTGGCCAGGAACTTGTTGTAGCTAATGCCGGCGGACGAATTTAGGCCTGTGACCTGTTTGATCTTCGCCCGAATGGCGTTGGCGACGTCCCTAGCCAACGGGATGCCTTGCAGGTTATCCGTGACGTCGAGATACGCCTCGTCGAGCGAGAGGGGCTCGATCAGAGGCGTATGTTCAGCGAAGATCTCCCGGATCTGAGCCGAGACGGCCTTGTAGACATCGAACCGCGGCGGCACGAAGATCAGGTCGCGGCATTTCCGCATCGCCGTGACCGAAGCCATGGCAGAATGGACCCCAAAGACCCGCGCCTCGTAGCTGGCTGCGGCGACGACACCACGCGCTGCACCGTGGCCGACTGCTACGGGCTTTCCACGAAGCGCCGGATTGTCCCTCTGCTCAACCGATGCGTAAAAGGCATCCATGTCGACGTGGATCATCTTTCGTACGGTCATCCGACCCATCCAAGTTCCAGCGGCACGCCCTTATGGTCCGATGCAGCGTCATTCGATGTCAGCACGTTCATCTCCCGAACTTCCTGCCACCCTTTCGCTTCCCGACCCATGGTGGCTCATGGTCGATTGTCGCCTCGCGAGCCCTCTGCATCACGATCAACTCGGCGGTCGACAGGGGGACCGTCCCTGCCCCGTGCGTGCCGGAGAATTCGGGCCTTTTGCCGGCGTGTCCAAGCGCGAAAGTCGGATAGTACCAGCCGCAGATGGAACACCGCAGCCGGCCGGCCAGAACCTCTCGTCCCGCATAGAAATCAAAGGTCCAACCGACATGCACCGCCAACAACTCAAGGCGGAGGGGCGCGTCGTGGCTGCAGAAGTAATGGTGACTGCAATAGGCGTGGATGGCACGGTCAGTGTCGCGAAAGTCCTCGAGCGTTCTGATCTGCCGGGTCAGCATCAGTGGAAGTTCCGACCTGATGGCAAGGCATCGGCCAGCCGCTTGTGCATATCGGCCTGGTATTGCTCCTGCTCTCTGTTCCGCCCTTTCGGTCCGCCGGTTTTGCCCTCGTCGGCCCGGGCGATGACGCGTTCACCGATGTCGGTTCCGCCGGCGATCGCTGCCATGTCGCCGGTCAGGTCGACGAACTCCTTGGCGATGACGTGAATGACGATCCCTTCGCGCTGCAGGGTTCCCTTCACGCCGAGCACACGGGCACCGAGAACCACTCGACGATTGGCTTCGAATACCTTGGGCCAGACGATCACGTTGGCCACACCGCTCTCGTCCTCGAGGGTGGCGAAGATGACGCCGCTGGCCGTGCCAGGCCTTTGCCGCACCAGCACCAAGCCGGAGACCATGACGGTGCGGCCAGGATCCAGGGTCCGCAATGCATCGGCGGGCACGAAGCTACGGTGCGTCAGATCTTCCCGCAGGAAACTCATGGGATGGGCTTTGAGCGATATGGAGAGCGCACGATAGTCGTGGATGACTTCCTCGCCGGGCGGCATGGGCTCCAGACCGTTCTCTTCTTCCACCCAGCGCTCCGGACGCTCGCCGGCCTGAAACAGCGGCAACGTCTCGGCGCCATGCTCGCCAACCAGCCCGGAAATCGCCCAGGCGGCGTCTCGACGACTGAGGCCCAAAGACTGGAAGGCATCCGCGTCAGCCAGAAGGCTCAGGATCGTCGGCGTCAGGCCGGTGCGCAGCCACAGATCCCTGACGCTGTCATAGCCCCCTTTCCGTCGGGCAATGATCAGGTTGGCATGATCAGCCCGTAGGCCTTTGACCAGGTTGAACCCGAGCCTTATCCCCATCGTGCTCCAGATGTCTTCCGCCATCTCCGAATGCTTGGGCGCCAGATTGAGACCGGCCTGGTTGGTCCGCTCCATCACGTTCTCGAGGTCGGACAGGTTGACGTCCACGGGCCGCACGTCGACGCCATGATCCATGGCATCCCGGATGATCTGCGACGGCGCGTAGAAGCCCATGGGCTGACTGTTGAGCAGCGCCGCCGCGAACACGTCTGGATAGTGGCACTTGATCCAACAGGACACGTAGACCAGCAAGGCGAAGGAGGCGGCATGGCTCTCGGGGAAGCCGTAACTGCCAAAGCCTTCAATCTGGCTGAAACAGCGCTGGGAGAAATCCATATCGTAGCCATTGGCCAGCATGCCCGAGATGAACTTGTCCTTGAACGGGCCAACGCCGCCGGTCCGCTTGAAGGTCGCCATGGCACGTCGCAGGCGGTCGGCTTCGCCCGGCGTGAACCCGGCGGCGACGATGGCGATCTTCATCGCCTGCTCCTGGAACAAGGGAACGCCATAGGTTTTCTTGAGCACGTGCTCGAGTTCAGGCGACGGATAGCTGGTGGCCTCCAGACCCTGGCGCCGCTTAAGATACGGATGCACCATGTCGCCCTGGATCGGCCCAGGGCGGACGATAGCGACCTCGATGACAAGATCGTAGAACTCGGCAGGCTTAAGCCGCGGCAGCATGGACATCTGTGCCCGGCTCTCGATCTGGAACACACCGATGGTGTCGGCACGGTGCGTCATCTTGTAGACCCGCTCGTCCTCCTGCGGGACCGTCGCGAGCGTCAGGTCGTGGCCGTAGTGCTGACGCAGCAGGTTGAAGCTCCGACGGATGCAGCTCAACATCCCCAAAGCCAGTACGTCGACCTTGAGGATGCCCAATTCGTCGAGATCGTCCTTGTTCCACTCGATGACGGTGCGGTCTTCCATGGCAGCGTTCGAAATTGGTACCAAGTGGTCCAGCCGGTCCCGCGTGATGACGAAGCCGCCGACATGCTGGCCCAGGTGACGTGGAAAGCCATAAATTGCGGAGGCGATTTCCATCACCATACTGATGGTCGGGTCCGTGGGGTCGATACCGACCTCGCGCAGCCGCGCTGCAGGTATATCCATGGAGCCCCACCCCCAATTGAGGCCGGAGATCATGGAAATGGTATCAGCAGACAGACCGAACACCTTACCGACATCGCGGATCGCGCCCTTGGCCTGATAGGTGGTGACGGTGGCAGTGAGCCCTGCCCGATGGCGCCCGTACTTCTGGTAGATGTACTGCATGACCTCTTCGCGCCGCTCATGCTCGAAGTCGACATCGATGTCTGGCGGTTCATCGCGTTCGGTCGAAACGAAGCGCTCGAACAGGAGGTCGACGAGCATGGGGTCGACTTCGGTGATGCCAAGGCAAAAGCACACCGCCGAGTTGGCCGCGGATCCTCGCCCCTGGCAAAGGATGCCGCGCTCTTGCCTGGCGAACCGCACGATGTCCTGCACGGTCAAAAAGTAAGCCGCGTACTTCATTTCCGCGATGAGAGCGAGCTCGTGCTCCAACCCCTTCATAACCTTTTCGGGAACGCCCAATGGATACCGGCTGATGGCCCCTGCCCGCGCCAGCCGCTCCAAGGTCTGCTGCGCCGTTTCGCCGTTGCCGACAGTTTCCTCGGGATAGATGTATTTGAGCTGGTCCAGGGTGAAAGAGATGCGCCCGATGAAGCGTCGCGTCTCAATAATCGCGCCTGAGTGCTCGCGGTACAGACGCGCCATGTCCCGAGGATCACGGATGAAGCGTTCGGCATTCGGCGCGAGCCTGAAACCCGCGTCGTAGATCGTGGTCAGTTCCCGGATGCAGGTGAGCACATCCTGGATAATGTGGCGACGGGGGTCGTGATAGAGCGGCTCCATTGTTGCAAGCATCGGCAGCCCGGCCCGGACACATGCCTCGGCCAATCGATAGAGCCGGGCGCGGTCCCCGCCGTCGAACTGCGGCGAAGCAGCGAGCCACACCCTGCCAGGGGCGCCCTGCTCGAGCAATTGAGCGGTTCCGACGTCCTGTTCGACCTGCCCATCGCGTGGGATCACGATCATCAACTGCCCATCAGACTTCTCGACGAGATCTGCCAGCTCCAGGTGGCACTGGCCCTTGGGGGCACGCCGGTTGCCCAGTGTCAGAAGAGCCGCCAGCCGGCCATAGGCCTCTCTGTTCGTGGGATAGACCGCTACATCAGGCGAACCATCGGCAAAGACAATGCGGGCACCGACGACCAACCGAAAATCAGGATAGTCCTGCCGCAGATCCTTCGCCGCGGCGTAGGCTCGAACGACGCCGGATAGCGAGTTGCGATCGCAGATGCCAATGCCGGAGAGACCAAGGCCGGCGGCCTGGGCGACCATCTCGAAGGGATGGCTGGCGCCTCTCAGAAATGAGAAATTGGTGGCGGAAACCAACTCGGCATAGGCCGGTGCATGGGATTCCGCTCTCACCAATGCCGTATCCACGATTGACTCCCTTGTCCATTTTGTTCCTTATTTGTTCTCATCTGGAACGGGTAAAGGTCAATGCGGTTTCGTCGCGTGGGAAGAAAAGTGGATAACCGGTGCATAACGTTGGTCGTGCACGCGGATCAGTGGGATGCGATCGTGCCCTACGGCGACGAGACCACAAGCGGGGGTATGCCCTTGGATTTGCCTCGCCTGCGGACGCAAGACGACAGCACTACCGATATCAAGTCGCAGCGAGTTGCTCGAGACGTTCGGTTAGCGCCTTGAGCTCCCATTGGCGGGTGAGCTCGGCAGCGCGACGCCAATCAGGATTTTGATCCGGGATACTGCCTAACGGCGCATTGGTCACCATGGTCGCAAGGCGCTTGTAGAGGCGGAGGTCATCGGCCGCCGCTGTGAAGTGGCCATCGGCGATCATGGCCTCAAGATCAAGGTGCCGCTTCAACAGACTGGCAGCGGTCTTCTCACCCACCCCCTGGCACCGGGGATCTTATCCGAGGGGTCGCCGCGAAGCGCGATGAAATCGGGCACCTGCCGGGGCTCGACGCCATAGCGTTCGCGCACCTCCGCCGGGCCGATGCGGGCCATCTCGCCCGCTTTGGCGGGATGCAGAATGACGGTGCTCGCTGACGCCAATTGGAAGGCGTCCCGATCGCCGCTGGCGACGATGGCGCTGCCTCCGGCCTTTTCCTCCGCGGCAACGGCTGTGGCGAGGAAGTCGTCGGCCTCAAAACCTGCCGCCTTTCCGATGGCAAAGCCGAAGGCTTCGACGAGCTCAGGGAGCACCGCAAGTTGCTCGACGATGTCGTCGTCGAACTCCCGCCCGCCCTGATAGTGGGGAAAGAGTTCGGCGCGGAAGTTCGGCACCTCCAGCGTGTCCCATCCCACCACTACGGCTCTGGGCTGCTCATCGGCATAGAGTCGCAGCAGATAGTTCGCGAACCCGACAATGGCGCCAGCCTGGCGGTCGCCCTTGCGACGGATGGCCTTGGGCAAGCCGTGATAGGCGCGATGTGCGAGGGAGTCTCCATCGATGATCAGCAGCGGGCGTTTCGACTTTGCCATCTCAAGCCGACAATCTGAGCGGATCGCCCGGATCGGGGATCTCATCAAGGCCGGGCACATACTTGAGCGGCAGCCTCGCAATGACTTGGAGATGGCCATCAGGCAGCGGCCTCTGCAATGCCTTGGCTTCGGACCAGGGCGCTCGCAGCCAGACATCCCGCTCCTCCTCTGTCGCCAGGATGACCGGCATTGCCTTCTCGTGAATGGCGCCGACAACGTCATTCGGCTTTGTCGTGAAGAACGCGAAAGGCTTGTGGTCCATTGGGCCTTCGTCCTTGCGCCGCGTGCCATGCCAATCGGTCCACAGGCCGGCGAAGAACATCAGCGGTTCGGTCTCGTCCATGGCGAACCACGCGTTGCCGTTGGCGCCATCGTCAAGCTTGGTGGGTTCAGCAAACCTGGTAAGCGGTACCAGGCAACGGTGCTCGACCCCGAGGTACCCCTTCCAGTCATCGAACCATGGATGCCGAATGTTGGTCGTGCCGCGGTTCGGCTTGTCGGTGACTGGGTCTTTCAATGATGGGAGCCCCCAACGCCCGAACCCAAGCACACGATCATCGCCGCTCTGCTTGATCAGGGGCGAGGTATAGTCGGGATAGATCGCATGGAGCACGGGAATGTTGCGCATCGCGTCTTCCCACTCGGCGACCAGCTTTTGGATTGCCTCGGTCGTGGTGGTCATCGAGTAAAGATTACACACGCCACTGCTTCCCCTCTAGATCCGCCAGCAACGCCCTCACAGATTCTGCCCGAATGTCGGCCAGCTCGTCCTCGCGACGTTGCGGTGGAACGGCTTCGAACTCTGCCAGCAGGCGCTTGAGCCGAGCGATCTCCTTATCGCGCGCCGTATTGATCGATGGGAGCCGCCAGCTCAATTGGCGTCCACCTTGTTGTCGGCAATCGCCAGGTCGATCCTTTCCTCGATCTCGTCGAACACCACCGATATTAGGAACTCGCGTTCGGCATCGGTTTGACCGCCGTCGGCCTCCACCTTGACGGTGTACGATCGCAGTACGTGGTCGCGGCGAAGGGTATATCCGGCTTTGAACTCGACGACTCCGTGGTCGCTCCACAAGTCGACCATGAACGTCTCGAGATACTGGACGTATCGTTCCGAAAGTTCGGAGCTCAGTTGATCCACCAATTCCTTCATCATCGCCACCACCTCTCAGCAGTGAACCTAGCCTTCTTATCCCCGCCTGCGCCAGAGGACCTATCCTGGCGCACAACAGGGAGATGAACCATGAGACTTGATACAGAAGAAAGGCGAACGGTGGCCCAATTCCTGAGCAGTTTAGCCGCCGGCAAAATGGCGACGCTCGTTCTTGCACCGCTCGCCGCCGGTACCCTCAGGCGGGGATTGGCCGTGGCTGCGGTGGTAGGGGCACCCACACGAAGCCACCGACCTCCAGTCGCGCTCGGGCGGACTGCAGGTCGGGGAATCGGGACGGCTCCGCTACGGCGGCCGGGTGAAGTCGCGGTCGTTCTAGCCTACAGCCCCAGGTATCCGAAGACCGCGCGCTTGACGGCTTCCTCCGCCACCGCACCGCCGACGGCCAAGGCACCGTTACCGACCTTCTTGGCAGCGCCGCCGATCCATTCGAGCGTCTTCTTGCCGACGGTTTTCTTCTGCCCGTCGGCGATGGTGTAGGTGCCGTCCTCCTGGAGCGACGCTTCCAGCGTCAGCACGTCGTCGGCACCGAGCCCCAGCGCCTTGAACGCCGTTTCCAGGCTCGCTTTGTCGCCCGCCACTACCGTCGGCGCGTTCATGGTTTCGACATTGCCCACGACGACGTTGCCGCCGTAGATCGTCACGTTGACGAGCTTGTCGACAGTCTCCGGTGATAGCTTCTCGACGGCGGTTTCGTCATCGGCGGGCAGCTCGGCCTGAATTTCCAGCGCGAAGGTCAGCACCCTGGTCCGTACGGCATCGACCAGGCCGACCATCATGGTGCCGGGGATCGGCATCCAGGCGGAATGCAGGGCATATCCTCGGATGAACTTCGACTGATAGTAGGCAGTCAGGTCTGCCTGCCATGGCATCTGGTACGTCTCGTCTTTTTTGGCGTCTTCATACGTCGCGATGGACTGCATCATGTAGATTTCGCGGGCGTGGTGCTGGTGTTCTTCTTCCAGGATGCTGGCAGCGAGCGGCTGGTTACGGATACTCGCCCCCAGCGGTCCACTGAAGTGCCCCATGGCGACGCCGGTCGACTTCCGGTAGTCCGGCAAATCGTCGGCTGCGGTGTAACCGTTGAGTTCCGCTTCGACCCAGGTCCGCAACGGTGTGTTCTTGAGCTTATAAGACAGAACCAAGCACTTGCGGAGCAGCGGCGCCACGCTGTCGGTCGATCCGATAGCCTCTTCGATGATGTCGTCGACCAGTTTCATGGCGCAATCACCGAGCACTTGCCAATTGAGATGGCCAGAGAGTCCCGATCGGGTCCGGTGTTTCCGATTTCAGGCGCCGATGCCGTCCGCGTAGCTATCCATTCTCCAGACGGCTCGAGCTTGAAATGCACAAACACATCCCGATCACACGAAGTCATAAGAACGGCGTCTCCTTCTCCGACGTACGAGCGGCAAATGTAGGCCGATGAATAGCTTTGGCTCCGTTCTTCGGCAAAATTCCGGGACTGTTCACGGAGCAGGATTGGAACGCCTAGACCAACAATGGGCAGTTGAAACGCAGCGCCGTCATGCTGCTTCGGCAGTTCCGCCTGCTAGGTGGAACCCGGCTGGTTTGCCGGGCGCCTTTTTTTGGGCCTCACCCATGCCGCCGGTATCGAAAACCCGGCCCGGTTGTTAGTCTGAAAAAATTCGACCCCGCGGGCCTCGAGTGCTTTTTGACAGAGCTCAAAAACGTCGGTGCCAACCGTTTGGCGCGTTTCAATGTTCCGGATTGTTCTGAGACCCAGTTTCGAAGCTTGGGCGAGCTCACTCTGGGACATGCCCAGAGCCTCACGTGCGGCAGCTATGAGTTCGGGTGACGTCAGCATTCGCTACGAATGCCACGCGTAATCCTTTGCTTCCAGTAGTTATTATCCTTGCCTACTAGCGGCAAGATGCGACTCATTATAGGCACGTTCATGCCTATTTTAGGCAAGCAACAATGTCAGTTGCTGTCGTCAACCCGCGAATCACTGCGGCAGGAGTCGAAAATGGCCCGCTTTCCACGTCATGAGATGATCAAAACAGTCACCAAGTTGGAGGCGCTTTCCGGTGATCTGAGGCACATAATGAACGGCGTTGTGCCCGATGAGGAGCTGTTGCGGGCTGCTCCTATTCTGGAGAACTGGTCGGTGAGGCCTGCGCCGTTCCCCGTCCTGGTCGGAAATGTCAGCGGTCACCCTAAGCTAATGGACGGCGAGATAGTGACGTCTCAGTTGTTCCTGATCGAAGACAGGCAGAATTGGGCAAGGACTTTTTCGCGATACTATCGTCTGGGAGAGCAGGCACGGCGAGGCTGAAATGCCAAACAGATCCCGGAAACCAAACTTGCGAAAGATAGCGACATCGTTTGACCGGAGGCGAGAAGCGGCGCTACGCAAAGTGCATCTGCCGACGGTCGAAGACCTGATCTACGGAATGCCATTTTATGGCGGCGAGCTAGAGGGCGACGTTCGTGAGTTTGCCAACCGATCTGTGACCGTGGCAGGGTCTTTGGGTCTTTATCCTCTGCAGATCGCGTTGAACGAGCTCGCGATTTCCCCCTCCATGGAGGAGTCGAGAACCTAGGCCTTGCTGTCGATGGCGCCTCGCCATCGACCAGGGTCCAAAAGTTTGTCGACATCATTCTACTCCGTCGTCGCATCTATCTTGCAGCATGGGGCAAAAGTGCACCGCTGTCTTTCCTTGCCATGGAGACGATCAACGCAGCCTTTGATCAGCTTTACGCACCACCGAACCACGAGGCATACCTCACCCTCATGTTCAGAGCGATGGAACTGCTTGCGACGGCCGCCGCTGCAGAACCGTTCCAAACCTACCTTCCGGGAAATCGTCTCTGGCACAGGGACAATCCTGATATGAACTTGATCCAGGCACGAGGCATCCGACCAACGATTACTCGCCTAATCCTCGACGAAGAGAACAAGGATATAATAGACACCAGCCTCGCTGACATTCCGAGGCCACCAGAAGTGACTGCGGGCCACGCCGCTGTTGTCATCCCGTCGATAGGTAACTCGAAAACGTCCGAAGGGAAGACTGCCGCTTCTTATGCAGCGGATGTGGTTGGCATTGCGCTTCCGCTGACCGTTTCCGTTCAGCCTCAGCGTGTCCGTTCAACACTTTGAGCTGCTGCCGGTTTTGAGGACACCGAGTTAAGGTGTTTTTGGAACTGGAGAGTTTTGATGGAGAGACGCAAGTTCAGCCGGGAGTTCAAGCTCGAGGCTGTTAAGCTGGTCAGGGAACGGGGCGTTGCGGTCGCGCAGGCGGCCCGTGATCTGGACCTGCATGTGAACGTGTTGCGCAAATGGGTGCGCGAGCAGTCGGCCGATCCGCAGCAGGCCTTCCCCGGTCATGGGCAGATGAAGCCCGAGCAGCTCGAGATCGAGAAGCTGCGCCGCGAGGTCGCCAAGCTCAAGGCGGAGCGCGATATCCTAAAAAAAGCCGCGGCCTACTTCGCCAGGGACTCGATATGAGGTTCTCTTTCGTGGCGAAGCACCGGGGGATCTGGCCGGTCTCGTGGATCTGTGAGGCGCTCGGTGTGTCTCGCTCGGGCTTCCATGCCTGGCTCAACCGCTCGCCGAGTAGACGGGCTCAGTATGACGAGGTGCTCGTCGCCGGGATCCGGTCCAGCTTTGCCGGAAGTGATCGCACCTATGGCGCTCGACGGGTATGGCACGACGTGCTGGCCGAAGGGCTCGACGCCGGTCTGCATCGCATTGAGCGGCTGATGCGCCAGGAAGGTCTGCGGGCTCGTCCGCGCCGACGGGGCCTGCCCAAGGATGGCGGGCAGCGCCATGCGGCCTCGCCCAACATCCTGGACCGGTCGTTCGTGGCGTCGGCGCCGAACCAGAAGTGGATCGCTGACTTCACCTATATCTGGACGGCCCAGGGCTGGCTCTATGTGGCGGCGGTGGTCGACCTCTACTCCCGCCGGGTGGTGGGCTGGTCGATGAGCTCATCGATGGCCGCTCAACTGGTGACCGATGCGCTGATCATGGCCATCTGGCGTCGCGGCAAACCCGACAGCCTGCTGCACCACTCCGACCAGGGCAGCCAATATACCAGCGAGCAGTTCCAGCGGCTGATGGCCGATCATGGCATCACCTGCTCGATGAGCCGGTCCGGCAATGTCTGGGACAACGCGGCGATGGAGAGCTTCTTCTCATCGCTCAAGACCGAACGCACCGCCCGCAAGGTCTATCGCACCAGGGATGATGCCAAGGCCGATGTGTTCGACTATATTGAGCGCTTCTACAACCCGAGGCGCAGACACTCGACGCTGGGCTATCTGAGCCCCGTGGAATACGAAGAGCAAGCTAAGCTAGCCTAACTTCGTGTCCACCGAACCGGCAGCAGCTCATCGAACTTATTTGGAATCGGGCATACACTCGCACGCTCGGTTAGGACCTTCGTCCTAAACCCGTTACGACGCAAGAATATCTCAAGAGAATTGATAGCGGTGGTCTTGCCTGCCTTTGGTGACCCAGCAAACTCAATGACGATTGGCCTTCGTGGACGAACGCGGCGCTTTAGCTCGAGTACCTGGGAAGCTAGCTTTTCCAGTTCCTTAATGTGACGATCAGTTTGAGCCGTTGTCGTCGCCTTGTTGCGCGTTTCGGGCAAGCCGGAACCCCTCCTTTTCGAAGAACTCTATGAATTTTCCAGCTGAGAAACCGCTGAAAAATCCCATTACCAAGAACAGATACTTGGACGATATGGCGGTTGTAACAGTGCCCTCTGAGGCAAGGTTTACGCTTAGGTGCCAGAGGGCAAAGACAACAAGGGCGACTAACGCCGACACCGGAACACGTATTACGTAGTACGCCAAGGTTGATATCCGAGACACATCAAGACCAGAAACCCTGAAGTTATATTCCTGATTAATCCCCGCCTTATAAAGTTTTCGCGCATAGTATATACTCGCGCCACAGACTGCCGACTGCATCAAAAGGAAGACCGTTGCGGTTTCTGTTATTTTATCTGGAACATCCAGCGAAAGCATGCTTTCTACCAAAAGATAACCGCTAACGATGATGGCCAGACCATAAAAGCCAAAAAGCAAGCACACCTCCATCATCCCAAGCGCCATTTTCGAAGGATCACGCCGCGGGTTGGGTGGGGTCTGTTGAACTGGATCGGTCACGATCTATCTCGACTCGCGAAGACTTGAACAAAAGCTAAGCTACGCTACTCCTGTAATTGCATCTGACCAATACTTTCAATCATCAGCTAACAGGTTCCGCTGGTACGGAAACTCGCTGATGCGGTACTGTTTTGCTTAGCTTCGACCTACCGGCCGACATCATTCCCATGCACGCGGTCCGACCGCGTCTCCGCCTCGAAAGTTCCGCGCATATTGGGCGCTGACACCGACAATCCCGGCCAGCATGTCGAAACCATGCGCGCCAAAGGCGAGGTTGTTGGCCCCTGCCCCGGTTTCCACAAAGCCGTCGAGCCGCGTGATGGCCGCATCGAGCCGTAGAGATCGGCCGCATCACAGGTGCTACCACCCTCGCTGCTTTAGCCAAGCTGCAATAAACTCCGCCTCGATCTGCTGGCCGATATCGTTTCGATGCACGCGGTCGGACCTTGTCTCGTCGCTGCGCAATGCCTCCAGCAGCCGCGCTTCGGTCTCGGCATCGAGCGTATTGTCGGGGAAAGACTCGCGGAGCAGGACATTGATGGCGAGCAGCACTTCCAGCGTCAGGCGATCCTCGCCGCCGCCCGAAACGGGCACTTGCGGCATGATGAGGAAGCGGTTCGAGCCCAGCGCGGCCACGCCCTGCTTGAGGTAGTCGAGATAGGCTTCGGGCGTTTCGCCGGCATTGCGGCGGTCATAGAGGATGGTCACGCCATCATGCGGCGCCAGCGTCAGCATGCCGCGCACGATGCGGCGGATGTCCTGCCGGCTGACCGACAGGTTCTCGATGGCGCGGGGCTCGCCCAGCACGGCCAGCAGCCGATCGGGCCAGCGGGTCTGGGCGCCGTCGCCCCGGCCCGTGCTATCGCCGTGGATGACCAGGTCTGTCGGCGCCGCCATGCTCCCCGGAGCCAGGCTGCTGGCAAGGATCGCACCCAGCAGCAGGGCCATCGGCATATGTCGCATCGTCGTGTCTCCTCCGCGGCAGAAGAGCATCGCTGTGGGCCGCGTTCAACTCCCGGGTGCCAAACTTCTCCCCGCCCCACCATCCTGCCTTATCCTCACTCCCAACCAGGGAGACCCCACATGCAGGACAAACCACGCCTCGGCCCGCGCGCCATCAATGCCTATAATCGCCTTTCGCGGGAGGTAGCCGCGCTCAATTATGTCACCCGCGTCGCCAAGCCGTCCGGCCCGCTCAGCGAGATCACGCTGCGCAGTCTCAACAAGGCCCTGCATCTCGCCAACCGCCTCTATCGGCGCGAGCCCGGCATTTCGCGCTTCGCGATGTTCGATCCGCGCGACTCGATCAGCATGGCCGATTTCGTCATCATCGTTGCTCGCCTGAGCGCCGCCTCGATCGCCTTCGAGGAGCGTTATGCCCACTTGACGGAAGCGGGCAAAGCTCTGCCGGGCAACGGCAATTAGGCTCAAGCGAAAAACTTGTCCCCGCCTGTCGGAGCCATGTCATCATTCTTCCATTCCCGCCATACACGCGGCCCCGACGCAGGGCCGGGCGGGGGAGGACCGGGGGATGGGGGCGCCTGTCCAGTGGGGGAAATACGGCAGCCGCGCCTGCAATAACGGTGTCGCCTGAACCATACCCTGCGCAAAACCGGCTCGTGACGGGCGGCCATTGGACCGTTCTACCCTTATTCGGAAGGCCCGATGGCCGCCCGTTACCGTATAACCGCGACGCCAATTGGCCGGGCGGCGTTTTGGCATGCCTTGCCCGTTTCGACGCGTCTCGGCGCGGCCAGCCCCCGCCCGGTGAATAATATGGCTTCGTCCTGTACTCTTCAGGCATGGCTAAACCGCAAGATCGGTCGAGCGCGGTATGGGTCCGGGCGGCTAGATGAGGCTGCCACGAAGGAACCGAGAATGACGGCAGCGCTT
Source organism: Devosia ginsengisoli (assembly GCF_024707105.1). Taxonomy (GTDB): domain Bacteria; phylum Pseudomonadota; class Alphaproteobacteria; order Rhizobiales; family Devosiaceae; genus Devosia; species Devosia ginsengisoli_A. The sequence goes on from NZ_JANQAJ010000011.1 coordinate 352,468, forward strand.
GAAAACTACCATGCCCGGATGCAGCGGGTGCTGGACTATATCGACCAGCATCTCGATGGCGATCTGGACCTGGAAACGGTCAGCAAGGTCGCCGCCTTTTCGAAGTTCCATTTCCACCGGCAGTTCACGGCGACTTTCGAGTTGTCCGTGCATCGCTATGTCCAGCTTGCCCGCATGAAGCGGGCTTCCCACCGGCTGGCCGTCAGGGGCGCCCAAAGCGTCACCGATATCGCGATGGATGCCGGTTACGATGCGCCCGATGCCTTCGCCCGCGCCTTTCGGCAAAGGCTGGGGCAATCACCGTCCTCGTTCCGGAAATCTCCCGACTGGGAGCCGTGGTTGACCGCCTTCGGGCCTCTGGACAATGCGAGAAGCAAACTCATGCAGGTCATCTTTGACAATGACGACGTAACCATCCGCGACGTGCCCCCGACGCCGGTGGCGATCCTGGAGCATCGGGGCGACCGGTCGACAATCCCCGACACAAGGCAGCGCTTTACCGCCTGGCGCAAGGCGGCCGGCCTGTCACCCGAGACCAGCCCAACCTTCATGATCTTCCGCTCGGAACGAACGCCCGCGGTGCCGGCCGATTACAGCATGGACCTGTGTATCGGCACCGACCTGCCGATTGCGCCCGATGACGACCAGATGAAGCCCGGCATAATTCCCGGCGGGCGCTGTGCGGTGCTGCGCTATCCCGGCAATACCACCAATCTCGAGCCGGCCGCGCTCTTTCTCTATCGCGACTGGCTTCCGGCCAGCGGCGAGGAAGCGCGCGACTTCCCGATGTATAGCCGGCGCCAGCTCGCTCTCATCCCCAATGTCGAGGCGCATGAAGTCGTGCTGGAGCTGTTTCTGCCGCTGAAATAGCGGCTGGATGACAGCGCGCGGGAGGGCGAGATCTAGCCGATCGTCACGATCTCCACCTCGCTCCCGCCGACACTCGCGCCATCCCCCACGCCCTTGCCCAGCAGCGCCCGCGCCATGGGTGAGGCGAAGGACAGCGTGCCCGCCTTGGGATCGGCCTCGTCCTCGCCGACGATGTGGTAGGTCTGTATGCGGCCATCGTCGCGTTCGAAGGTCACCGTGCTGCCGAAGGCCACCACGGCGTTGCTTTCCGGCGCCGGCACCACCTGCGCAGTGCGCAGCCGTTCGGTGAAATAGCGCAGGTCGCGGAAAGGATTGGCAGCCTGGCGGCGTTTTTCGTTGATGTCGTCGATGGCCATGGCGGCTTCATAGGCGGCCCGGGCCTCGGCCAACTGCCGTTCCAGCGCCGCGAGGCCACCAGCGGTAACGAGGTTGGGGCCCTGCGGGATGGGACGGTCGGGCAGCATGGTTTCCGAGGCTGTCTCGGCACTGTCTTCCTTGGTGAAGGCGACGCTCACTGGTCTGTTCCTGTCTTGATGCAGGCATGATAGGGCCCGCGACGCGGGGCGTCACGGGCCATTGGCATTGTGTCCGGCGCGATCAGGCGGCCTGGACGATCTCGACCAGTTCGACGTCGAACACCAGGTCCTGACCGGCCAGCGGGTGGTTGGCGTCGACCCTGACGCTTTGCTCGTCCACCTCCACCACGGTGATCGGCAGCACGCCGCCATCGGCGGTGCGGGCCTGGAGCTGGGTGCCGGGGCGCACATCGATGCCCGAGGGCACCTTGGCGCGGTCCAGCGTCTGGATGGCTTCGGCGCGATGCGGACCATAAGCCTCGGCGCAGGGAATGGTCACGGTGCTCTTGCTGCCCGGCTCCATACCGGCGACATGGGCTTCGAGCCCCTTGATCACCTGGCCCAGGCCAATGGTGAATTCCAGCGGCTCCCGGCCTTCGGAACTGTCGAACTGCGTCCCATTGGTCAGGCGCCCGGTATAGTTGATACGGACGACGTCGCCCATCTTGGCTTCCGTCATGGCTGTTTCCTTCTGTGAATGCGGGCGGATTGCTCGACGCCCTTCCAGTGAGGCCGCGCTTTCGGCGCGCGACAGCGAGGGTCCAATGTAGGGACTGAGGCTCAGATGTAAACCGCTGCGGGCCAAATGGTCGGTCGCACAAATAAATCTCGCAGCGCTGTCGTGCCGGCTACCCTTCGCTCGTCTAGCAGATAGAATGCTGCGCGAGGGATACGCAAAATGGAACGGAATTACGGTTGGGTCATCGTCGGCGCCGGTGCGCTGATCACCTGTCTGGCAATGGGCGCGATGTTCGCCCTGCCCGTCTATCTGCAACCGATGGCCGACGAGACCGGCTGGACACGGGCCGGCATTTCCGGCGCCATGACCATCGGTTTCATCGTCATGGGCGTGGCGGGTTTCCTGTGGGGAACCCTGACCGACCGCATCGGCGCGCGGCCGGTGGTGCTCATCGCGGCGACGACGCTGGGCCTGGGCCTGTTCATCGCCAGCCGGGCCAATGACCTGCTGGTGTTCCAGATCGCCTATGGCGGGCTGGTCGGCGCCTCGGGTGGCGCCTTTTTCGCGCCGCTGATGGCCACTGTCATCGGGTGGTTCGACAAGCACCGGAGCCTTGCCGTCTCGCTGGTCTCGCTCGGTGGCGGCGTCGCGCCCATGGTGATCACGCCGCTGGCTACCGTACTCATCGAGCAGATGGGCTGGCGCAATGCGATGATGACGACCGCCGTGGTGGCGACGGTGCTGATCCTGCCGACTGCCATGCTCATCCGTCGCCCGCCTGCTGCGGTGGGTGAGGCTGTAGCCGCGGATGGTACGGCGGCCGTTCCGGCCGAACGCCCCCTCCATTGCCAGCGTGTTCCGCAAGCCGCAATTCATCGTGCTGGCTGGCGTGTTCTTCCTGTGCTGCGCCGCCCATTCGGGCCCGATCTTCCACACGGTGAGCTATGCCATGCTGTGCGGTGCCTCGGCACTGGCGGCGGCCAGCATCTATAGCGTGGAAGGCGTGGCGGGCCTGTTCGGCCGCCTGCTATTCGGCGTGCTGGCCGACCGGCTGGGCGTCAAACGGGTCATCGTCGGCGGGCTCGTGCTGCAGGCCGTGGGCATCTACACCTATATCTATATCGGCGAGCTGACCCAGTTCTACATGCTGGCCATGGTGCTGGGCCTGGCCTATGGCGGCGTCATGCCGCTTTATGCCGTGCTGGCCCGCGACTATTTCCCGGCCCATGTCATGGGCACGGTGCTGGGTGGCATCACGATGACGTCGAGCATCGGCATGGCCTTCGGCCCGGTGGGCGGCGGCTGGATCTTCGATACGTTCGGCGATTACCAGTGGCTCTATATCAGCTCGGCCGGCATTGGCCTGGCCGCGGCACTGGTGGCGCTGACCTTCCCGCGACCATCGGCACCGCAGGAAGGCCAATTGCAACCGGCTTAAGCAGGACTGGCGGCCGGGGCATCCCCTCCGGCCGCGTCGTCGTCATCGGAGCCCTTGGCGTAAAAGGCCGAGAGCTGGCGGTATTGCGGCGAGTTGAACGCCAGGATGGTCACCAGCACGCCGAAGACGCCGGCCAGCGTGAACACCAAGGCAATGCCGCGCTCCGGCCCGGTGCCGAACCAACTGCCGATGACGTCCGCGCCGGCGCCGTCGGTCATCAGCGGAATGAAGTAGAACTGGGTCAGCGGGCCGATCAGGAAGGCGGTCAGCGGCGAGGCCGACTGCTCGATGGACTGGGCGAAGCCGAAGACGCGCCCCTGCCGCTCCAGCGGCACCACCTTCTGCAGCGTCGTATGCTCGGCCGCCTCGGCATAAGGCCCCAGCAACATCCAGACGAACATGCCGCCCGCCAGCAGCCAGATCGAGGATTGCAGCGTGAAGATGCAGCAGACCGACCAGGTGATGACATTGACCATGAGCAGGGTCCGGAGCGGATTCTTGCCCAGCCCGGTCTTTGAAATGACGATGCCGCTGATGATGAAGGCTGTCGACAGCACGCCGAACAGCAGACCCCAGACCTCGACCGACACCAGCGAGAGCCCATAAGCGTCGAGCAGCGCCATGAAGACGCCGCCGAGGAAATTGTTGAAAGTGGCAAAGAAGATCAGCGCGAACAGCCCCGGCACCGCCGCGATGACGCGGATCGTGCCTCTGATGTCCACCGTCTTCGGCGCAGCCGGTTCGCCCGGCACAGCTTCGACGCGGCCTTCGTCGATATGCACGAAATTGAGGTGCAGTAAGGCCAGCAGCGTCAGTGCCAAAGCCAGCAGTATGGTCGCATACATGCCGCCCCAGGCGACCAGGAACCCTGATATCACCGATGTCGTCAGGAAGCCGATGCCGCTGACCATGCCGACCAGGCCATTGGCCTTGTCCCGCTCATCCTCGGGGATCAGGATCGTCACCAGCGTCGGCAGGGCGATGCTGCGGATATTGCCGGCGATGACGCCCAGCATGACGAGGAACACGAAGGCCCAGAGATACCAGCCGTACGGGTCGGTAAAGGCGCCCTCCGGCTCGAGCAGCAGCATGACCAGCGACAGCCCGTAGAAGGCGAAAGAGACGACGCTCGATCCCATCATGGCGAGCTTCTTGGGATTGTGATCGACGATGCTGCCCAGCCAGAAGCCGAATCCGGCGGTGAACACCAGGTAGACGCCGGCGATCATGCCAGTGGCGAAGACCGAGCGTGTTTCGATGAAAACCCAGAAGGTCAGCGCGAACCAGACGGTGAAATTGGTGATGTTGGCCACAAGATTGTTGGCCAGTATCTGATGGAATGGCTTGGTCATCGCGGCTCCTCGGGCGGCCCAAACTATTGGCAATCGAAATTAGTTCAATCCATGACGCGCTGCGCCGACAATTCGTGTCAGCAGTGGCCGTCGCCTGAGGACGCGCCGGAGCGGCTCGATCCGACAGAAGCGGCCCGCCAAAATTGACCGGCCGCTCGCACGCTTATTGCCGGAAACTGCCTGATCATAATAAGATGATTTTTAGACTCATCTTTTATGAAAGCCACCCATGTTCGCAGCTTCGCCCCTCCGCCCGGTGCTCGCCTTGTTCGGCTCGGTCGCTCTTTGCCTGTCACCGATAGCGGCAGCCGCGGCCGAAACCGGCTCAGGCAAGGCCAGTGCCGCCCAGTGCGGCGACTATGCGGCGCCTGCCTTTCCCGACCTTACGCCGACCGTGGCTGGCGAAGGCATTGCCACTGTTGCCTCCGAATTTGGCGCGGTGGAACTCCCCACCGCCCCGGCAGCGGCGCTCGGCATGTACACGACCGATGTCGATATTCTGATCTGGCTCGGCTATCCGCTGACCAGCAGCCAGCCGATCCGCGGCGACAGTGGCTACCAGACCTTCCCCTGCTTCTTCCCGCCGGAGCCGCTCGAGGGGATAACCACCTTCGGCAATTATCCCGAATACAGCTACGAACAGATATTGCGCGCCGAGCCCGACTTCATCCTCAACGGCCTGGGTTATGACGAGGCCGTCAATGAGCGGCTGCCGCAGATCGCGCCGACCTACAGCGTCAACGCCTTCGACGGCCGCTCCTGGCAGGAGCATTTCAGGGAAACGGCCGAAGCGTTAGGGCGCCTCGACCGTTACGAGGCCTGGCTTGATATCTACGAGACGCGGCTCGCCGAGGTGAAGGAAGCCATCGGGGACAATGCCACTGCAGTCGTCGCGCCACTGAGCTATTGGGACGGCAACTTCAACGCCAGTTGCTATGCGGGCGTCGAGTGTACCGTCTTCCGCGACCTCGGGCTGACCATCTTCGAGGGCGCCCTGTCGAATGATGGCGACGGCGTGTCGCTGGGCGCCGAGCAGGCCGGGGAATTCGCCGGCATCGACTACATCTTCACCACTGTCGGCGTCGGCGAAACGGGCATGGCCGATCATGAGGAGCGGATGGCCGACGCTGCCAGGAACCCGGTATGGGCGCAACTGGACTTCGTCCGGAAGGGCCATATCGTGCCGTTCGAGATGGAGATGGTCTATGGTTCGCCGAGTGGCCAGTTGGCCTTCCTCGAAGTCGTGGCCGAGGCGCTGTCAAATTAAGCGCCGCAGCCTCCCCACTCGGCCGCGAATGGGGAGGCTAGGCCCAGAATTTCGGCCAATAGACGTCGCTGTCATAATCGTCGGGGATCGGCGACAATTGCGATATGGCATTGGCGGCAAATTCCACCTGCAGGGCGAAGTGCCGGATTTCGTGGGGCATGGGGCGGCCGGTGATGAATTCGCGGGTGCGCCACTCATCGAGACGACAGGCGCGCAGGCGACGCCGGGCCTCGGCTTCGACATCCTCGACGAGAACGGCTGGCGGTGCAGGCTTGATCACGAGCCGTACCGGCTCCGTCCATTCCCTGCTTTCCTCGATCTCCGCGAAACGCACTTCGGTCCCCTGATGGTTACTCCATTGCCTCAGATTACCAGGGTTCCGTTACGGAACCGGTAACGAAACCGCTTGGCAGGCGGGGGCGTCATGCTAGGTTCCGCGACCATGAGCATCCTCTATGTCATGGCCGTCGAGGCCGAATATGGACCGCATCTGCGGTCGCGCATCACCCCCCTGATAACAGGCATCGGCCCAGTCGAGGCGGCCGTCGCCGCGACGCGTGCCCTGGCCGAGGCGCGCCATGCAGGCGCCCTGCCCGAGATGGTCGTCTCCCTGGGATCGGCCGGTTCGCGCGTGCTGGAGCAATGCGGCCTCTATCAGGCCAGCAGCGTCTCCTATCGGGACATGGATGCCTCCGCCCTAGGCTTTCCCAAGGGCCAGACGCCCCTGCTCGACTTGCCGCCCGTTTTGCCCCTGCACACCATTGCCGGCCTGCCCACGGCCACGCTGTCGACCGGCGCCAATGTCGTTTCAGGCACCGCCTATGACGGTATCGAAGCCGAGATGGTGGATATGGAAACCTATGCCGTGATGCGCGCCTGCCAGGCTTTTGGCGTGCCCCTGCTGGCGCTGCGGGGCATTTCCGATGGCGCAGAGGACCTCAGCCATGTCGATGACTGGCGGCAATACCTGCATATCATCGATGAGAAACTGGCCGCCGCCATCGATCTGATCGAGGCGCAGAACGCTGCCGAGCTGGCGTTACTGTGACTTGCCGCCGGCGGCCTTCTTGTCGCGGCGGGCACGGCTCCAGGTGGACCATTTGCGCGTGCCGCGCACCACGGCGGTATTCACGGGTCCCTGCAGGAACACCAGGTCGAGCGCCAGCAGCAACAGGCCGAGTGGCAGCATCCAGATGCCCAGCACCGGCAGGAAGCTGAAAATGCCGCCCAGCACCAGCAACAGGCCGAGCGGAATGCGGATCCAGCGCGCCTCGGGGCGGCGGATGCGCTCCAGCCAGCGTGCAGCAAATTGGGGTATGCGGCGCTGCAGGCGGTCGAACTGGCGATTGAGGCGGGCACGGCTCTTGGATGCCATGGCGGGTCCCCTCGGCTGATTATTTTCCAAGAATGCATCTGGGATGGCGAAAACGCCAGTCCAAGGGTGACGCACTCACTTTTTTCGCGGGAACCGGGCTTGAAACGCATGCCCGCGCACCATTCACCGGAACTTCCGGCCAATGGGCGAGTTGAGCCAGCAAGTTTCAACCAATCCGGAGCGTCCCCATGGCCAGTGCCGCCAAACGTGCAATCAAAACCATCGAAGACACCGGCGAAGGCGTCTCGGATGCGCTGTTCGACCAGCTTGCCGCCCTGCGCAAGGAAATCGCGGCCATATCCGAGGCCGTCAGCGACTATGGCGGCGATACGCTGGGCGACGTGCAGCACAATGCACGCGCCCTTGCCAAGGAAGTGCGCCACCAGAGCGCCGTCGTGGCGCGCGAAGTCAACCGCCAGGCCAGCGTGGCCGGCAAGGCGATCGGGAAAATCCGGTGCCGGTCATCGTGGCGCTCGGCACCATCGCCCTGCTCTCGGCACTGGTCTTCATGCGCGACCAGCGCTGACGTTTCGTTAACCTTCCCGGTCAGACCTTCCTTAAGTCTGTTGGGGCATTTTCGGTCAAACTTGCACAATTGCAACAGACCGGAGATGCCCCATGGCGTTTACCAAAGCCATATTGCGCGCAGCCGCACTGGCCGTGGCCGCAACGAGCCTGGGCGGCTGCAGTTTCCTGGGCCTCAATTTCGGCATGGCGCAGCTTTCCGAGAAGGAATGCATGATGCGCGCCATGTATTTCGAGTCCAACCGTTCGAGCTCGGAAGGCATGCTCGCCGTCGGCACGGTGGTAATGAACCGCCTCAACGACCCGCGCTATCCCAAGTCCGTCTGCGGCGTGGTGGGCCAGAAGAACCAGTTTGCCCAGGGCGTGCTCACCCGCAAGATGACCGATAGCGGCGCTATCCTGGCATCGCAGGTGGCCGACCAGGTGTTGCGCGGCGCGCGGCATCCCGGCGTGCAGAATGCCCAGCATTTCCACACGGCCGGCCTGCGCTTTCCCTACAACAACATGTATTACGTGCTCGAAGCGGGGGGCAACGAGTTCTACGAGAAGCGCACGCCCGGCACCTTCTGATTACCGGGCCTGCACGAGGGCGCGGCTCAGGAAGAAGCCGTGCCCGTCCTGGCGGGCGCAGGTCAGTCCCCGGCGTTCCGACAGGCACTGGAACGGCCCGAGCGTGACCACATGGTCATAGTCGAATTGCTGGGTCAGCGAGCAGCAGCCGGCGTCGCCGACATTGTCGAGCAGATAGCCCTCGCCCTGCCCGCCGAGAATGGCCCTGATATAGCTGGGTTCGACCCGGTCGCACTGGATTTCGGCCAGCCCGTCAGCCGTCTCGTAGACCGACGTCCCGCCGATCGGGGTGTAGATGCAGCCGATATTGCCCGAGGGCATGACGAATTCGACCTGCCCCTGGTCATTGGCAAAGAACTGCTGAGCCTCATAGGCCTTGGCCGGCACGCCCAGCAGCACAGCCAGGGCTGCGAAGCCGGCGAAAATCAGCAAATTGCGCAGCAAGGCGCGACGCCGTCTGGTAGTGGTGAGCATGGCCATGACCCTCATTGGCGTTGCAATGAGCATGCGTATGGCAGCACCGGCCTGAACCGGTGCTGGAACGCCCGTTCAGCCGCGGTTTAGAAATCGCCGCCGATGTCGAAGTCATCCCCGCCAAAATCGTCGCCACCGGCGTCATAATCCTGATCGGCCGACGGATCGCCGCCGCTATAATCCTGCGCATGCGCGCCGCCCGTCAGCATGCCTGCAATGGCGCTGCCGAGCAGCATGCCGCCCGCCACGCCCATGGCCGTTTGCGCTGCGCCGGCAAGAAAGCCACCGCCCTGCCCGTCCTGCTGGCGATCCCACGGGCCGCGTGAGCGCGCCGGGCGCCGCCTCGGCTCGTCATTGTCGCCAAAGAGGCCGCCGAGAAAGCCACCGGATGGCCGCTGGCTGGCCTCGAGCTGCTCGATGCGCTCCTGCGCCTGCAACAGCGCCTGTTCCTGCACGAGGATGGTCTGGGCCATGTAATACGGCGCCGGAGGATAGTCGCGCAGCCGCTGCTGGATCAGCGCTTCGGCGTCGCGGTCGCGCGGCGGGCTCTTGCGCGCCACGTCCTCGATGCGGTCGAACAGCCCATTGATGGCCTGCTGGTCTTGCTGGTTCGGCATGTGCTCACTCCCGGGTGGCTGGTGATGCAGAAGAAGTGGGAAAGCCATCGCTTCGTTGCAATGGGCGGGTAATCCTTTGGCTGCCTCACAATTGCCATCGCTTCGCCAAAACTTTGCCTGAACTGCCGGTGTAACGAGGTCGTGATCGGTAAACTGCCGACATCACAGGGAAAAATCATGAACACGAAGCTCCTCCTGCCTTTTGCCGCCGCCGCCCTGCTCGCCCTTGCCGCCTGCAGCAACCCTGAATCGGCCGACGATGCCGCGACCGATACCGCGCCTGCTACCGAAGTCGCTCCGCCGGCCGAACCGGCTGCTGAAGCCGCCCCCGAGGCTGCTCCGGAAGTTCCGGCCGAGCCCGCCATGGCCCCGGCCGCCGACGCGACCACGATGACGCCGGAACAGGCCATGCAGGCTGTCCAGGCCCAGGCCGCAACCCTGACCGACGAGCAGAAGACCGAGACCATCGCCGCCGCCCGCAAGGCCGCCGAGGATGCCGCCAAGGCGCAGGGTCTCACCGACGAGCAGGTCAAGCAGGCCGGCGACATGGCCGAGCAGGCCACCAAGCAGATGCTTGGCGTTCAGTAACCTCGACGTTACGTGTTAAATAAGCCCCGCAAGCCTCTGGTTTGCTGGGCTTATTTTTGTGTGCTGACCCGCAGAACGTAGCCGATGACGATGGCCACGGCCTCGTAAAGCTCCAGCGGAATGGTCTCGTCCAGTTCGACGCCAGCAAGCGCTTCGGCCAGCACCGGATTGGTCTCGATGACGACCCCGTTTTCCTGCGCCAGTTCGACGATGCGATCGGCCAGCAGGCCGCGGCCCTTGGCGATAACGCGCGGTGCCTCCCGCGTGCCCTTCTCATATTGCAGCGCCACGGCCAGCGCGCGGGGTTTGATCTCATCGGTCATGTGCGCGAATCCACGAAATGGCCCGATGCCGCCGCTGGTGCCGCTGGCGGCTCGCCATGCCGCACCAGCACGGCGCCCGGTTGCAGGCCCGCACCGGCCAATGCCTCCCGCAGCGCCCCGATCTCGGCATCCAGCGCGGCCGACGCCGCGGGCTCGGTCGCCCAGAGCATCACCCCAACGGAACCGGCCCGCAGCGTGACCTGCGCGCCGACCTCGCCCATGTCAGGCAGATTCAGTGCAAAGCGTAGCTGCCAGCCACGCTCGGCGGCACTCTCGGCCTCATTGTGCTGGTCGCGATGGATCTGGAGCTGCATCAATGTCTGGTGCGTCCCCACCGTGACGGGCAGGTCCAGGCTCAGATCCGCCGTGCGGCCCGTCGGGTCGGGCAAGGAGGCATGCTGGTGCAGGCGCATCCGGGCCAGCGCCGATTCGGTGCGTTCGAGCAATTGCCGGCCGATCTCGTCCGGTGCCGCATTCGGATCGAGCGGCGGCGCCTCGTTGCCGCGTGCCCGCGGGATGCTGCCGCGCAGCGGGGCGGAATCTGGGCCACCGGAGCCACAGGCGCCTGCTGGCCCAGCCAGGAGGTCAGCGCATTCCGCAAGGTCAGCAAGGCCGATTTCATGTCCGGCTGCAAGAGGCCCTGCCCCCTGGCCAGATTGGCCTCCTGAAACACGCCCGATCCACGCATGGCTGCTTGCAGCGCCGTGCCGTCGAAGCGTGCGCCATCGATCGCCACCCGCCCGGCCAGCACCTGCTGTGCCGCCCGCGCTACCGGTTCGGGCAGGATCACCCGGCCGGCAATGGCGGAAAGCGCCGTGGTCAAAGCCGTGATCGAACCCTGCCGCGGCACGGCGGCCTGCACCATTTGAGCCAGAGCCGATTGCGGCGTTGCCGGCGGCGGCGCGGAGGGTTGTGGAGCGGCATTTCCCGGCGGCGCGTGAGCCGTCGCATTGGCGGTGACCGTCGTCGCCACGACCGGACGCACCGGGCCGGCGACGGCAGCAGGCGCAGCCGGTTGTGGCGGCGCCGTCGCCGTGGCGGCAGCGGCTGCGGCCAGCGGATTGGGTGGAGCGGGCATGGCCGCTTGTGGATAGGTCGCAGCCGGCACTGGCGCCACTGGCATGCCGGCAGGCTGGGCGACAACGGGTTGGGCAGTGGCTGCCGGAATTGGCGCCTGAGATGCCAGAACCGCGGGGGCGGCGGCGCTAGGCGACGCCGTCACCGCGGGCGGGGCAGCCGGAGCTGGTGCGGATGGAATGGTGGTCTGCATCGCGACAGGCTGCGGCGGCGCCTGCATCACCGCTTGCGGAACTGGCCGGGCGATAGTGGCAGCAGGCGGCACGGGAGCATTCCCCGGCGGCGGCGCAGGCGCAGGATTGCCTTGCGGCACGGCTACGCTCACCTGCGTGGCCGGTATGGACTGCGCGGGTGGCGTGGCGGCCGGGCTTGTTGCCGGCAGCAGCGCGAGCCGCAACTGCGTACCGGCGCCCTGCACTTCCAGTCGGATGGTTTCCCCAGCCCTGGCCGGCGTCGGCAGCATCAGGTTCAGCAATTGTCCGCGGATTTCGACCTGGGTCAGGCCATTGGCACCGGCACCGACAATCCTTGCGTCCAGCACCTGCCCCGACTGCAAAGCCAAAGCCTGCAGCACGCCGGGGCGGGCCGCCGTGACGAACTGGGGCAATTGCGAGGGGATCGACATGGCGTTCCGGCCCTCTGCCGCACCATGCGGCAACCCATTCTAGCGCAGCGGAAACACCAGATGATTCCCGCCTGCCAGGAAACTTAACACGAGCTAAGCAAAGGCCAGCGTGATTCCCAACAGATTGCCGAGCACGAACAGCGCACCCCAGAGCAAAGCCAGCATCACGCCCCAAACGATCGCCACCGCAGCGATGGCGCAGGCGACGCCGATGCCGATCCAGATGCCGTCACGCTCCAGCACCCCCAGCGCCAGCACGCAGATGGTGAAGGCCGGCAGCATATTGCCCAGCGGAATCGGCAGGAACAGGATGATCGAGAGCACCAGGCAAATGGCGCCCACCAGATATTCGGCCGGCGGCATGGCCAGCCATTCGAAGCGCGGCCGCATCAGGCGCTCGGCCTTGGCCAGCCAGGGCGCTGCCAGGTCCACCACCTTCTCGAAATCGACGCGCGACAGCGAGCGGTCGGTGATGATGCGCGGCAGCCAGGGCCGGCGGCCGATCATCAGTTGGAACGACAGGAAGATCAGCGGCGCGCCCAATATGGCCGATACGCCGGGCGGCACCGGGATGGCATTGGGCACAGCGAAGATGAACATCAGCGCGCCGATGGCCCGGTGCTCCAGCGCATGCAGCAGGTCGGCGATGGAAATGCGCTCGCGATGCTGGCCTTTGGCGATGGCGGTCAGGATGGCGGAAAGCCGATCAGCGCCGTCGGGCGGCGGCACGTGGCCAATGCGGATGGTCGGATCGTCGTCGGCCATGCGTTCGGTCCCGGTCTGTCTCACCACATTGATAATGCGGTCCGCGGCGTCACGCTAGCCAGGCCGTAGTGACCAAACCGGCCGACCACACTCGCGTCAGTCGGGGCGGATATCGGTATATTGCTTGGTGGCCGGCTTGCCGCGGAAGGTCACCCAGAAGAAATTCAGGGTATAGGTGCCCGCGGTGCGGAACACGCCTTCCTTCTCCAGCCGGCGGCCCGAGGTCATCATCTTGAGCGCAAAGGTCCATTTGACGCCGCCGACCTTGGAGAGCCGCACGGCAACGTCGGTATCTTCGCCGAAGAATTCGATGGAGCGGTCATAGCCGCCGACCTGTTGCCACGATGCGCGCTTGAACACGAAATTCCCGCCCTGCACCACCGAGCCGACGCGCAGCACATAGCGATTGAGCACATAGATCAGCCAGGTGAGCCCGTAGAACATGCTGACGAGGAACCGGCTCCAGGCGCTCATGTCGTAATAGACATAGGGCCCGCTGAGGCAGACCAGCTTGGGGTCGCGCGCGAATTCGCCGAGCACCGTGTCGAGCCAGCCTGATGGCACGATGGTGTCGCTGTCGATATTGGCAATCAGCTCGAACCCTTCGCTGGCGGCAAAGCCGGCGTCGCGGGCATTGACCAGGCCCTTCTTGGGTTCGTCCACCACCCGCACCGTGGGGAAGCCGCGAGCGATTTCACCCGTCCGGTCGGTCGAGGCATTGTTCACCACGATGATCTCGGCATCGGCGCCGGAGCGGGCGATTTCCGCCACCACCGATTCTAGGCATTTGCCGATCAGCGCCTCTTCATTATAGGCGGGTATGACGAAAGCCAGTTTTCTCATGGCTGCCTCTTGCTGGGCCGAGGGCGGATTGCCCAATCGCCAGCAAATAGCCCCTGCCCGACGCAACGGCAACAGACGGCGGCGGGTTTCCCGCAGCTTAGGCGCGGCCGGCGGACAAAATCGCCTGCTTTCCGAGATCGTCCGGCTTTGCTAGGCTGGCCGGGCAGTATTCTCGTTCATTCAGTGTTCAGTTGCGGATTGCGACAAGCGGGCCATGATGAAACAGCTTCTGTTCAGACACTTGCTTGTCCTTCTGCTGTCGGCCGCGGCGCCCGCCGCCTTTGCCGCCAATGAGGGCACGGCTGTCGGGGTGAACCCCGATGCGGTGGCACAGATCAACTCGACCGATCGCATCCTGGCGGTCGGCGCCGATGTATCGGTGGGCGAGAGGATCGTTACCGGTCCGTCCGGACAGGTGCAGATCATCTTCGACGACGATACCAGGCTGGTCGTCGGTCCGCGCAGCGCGCTGCTGATCGAGACCTATCTGATGGCCAGCAGCAATACCGCCCAGCAATTGACCATCAACGCATTGGGTGGTTCGTTCCGCTTCATCACCGGCAACAGCGCGAAACCGGCCTATACCATCAAGACGCCGACCGCCGCCATCGCCGTGCGCGGCACCGAATTCGACATCATCGCCGAGCCGGCCAGTACCAGGGTCATGCTCTATGAAGGCGCCCTGCAGATCTGCAACGCCGGTGGCGTCTGTGAGGAACTGACGCGGCGCTGCGAAGTAGCCGTGGCGGCCCGCGATCAGGTGAACCTGTTCGTGCGCAACGACCCATTGCGCCTGCCGCTGAGCTACGAATTCCGCTATGCGCGTTTCCAGGCGCCCCTGCTGCCGCCCTTCAGGGTCAGCGGCGCTGCCCTCTGCGCCGAGCCGCCGCTGGAGGAATCGAGTGACGAAAGCTCGAGCGGCGGCACGACGCCGACCACCCGCCCGACAAATCCCACCACCACGACCCCAACGCCCCCGACAACAACGCCGACACCGACGCCAGGGAACCCCACGACCCGTCCCTGAGTCTCAGCCGATATAATCGCGCTTGCCTATCGGCACCCCGGCATGGCGGAGAATGGCGTAGGCCGTGGTGACGTGGAAGAAGAAGTTCGGTAGCGCCCGCTCGGTCAGGTAGGCCTGGCCCGACATGGCGACATCCTTGCCGCCCAGCTTCAGTGTCACCTCGCGCGCGTCGCCACCGTCGAGATCTTCGGGCTGCACCGTCGCCAGCAGGTCGAGCGCCTTGCGGATGCGGGCGCGGAGTTCATCGAACGTCTCTTCGGTATCGGGCCAGGACGGAACCTCCTTGCCCGCCAGGCGCGACACACAGCCCTTCACATGGTCGGTGGCGATCATCACCTGTCCGCGGAACGGAATCATGTCGGGCGCCAGCCGCATATTGGACAGCACCAGCATATCGACTTTGCGCTCGGCCGCATTGGCCTCGGCCTTGTCCATGACGGCCAGCAGGTTGGTCAGCATGCGGGTAAAGATCGGCACGGTCATGCCGTAGACGGAGATGGTCATCGCAAAGTCACCTTGATTGTCGCGCCCCGAACGGGAACAGTGTTCTGCGCCCGCCATTGATGGCTGGCAAGGCGGTTGTATGAGCAAGCAACAAGACAAGCCGGTGAACGGCGACAATGACGAGGAAATCGGGGGCTTTGCGCGGCTGCGCTCGACCTTGCGGCTGCTCTACCATAGCCAGGCGCCCGGAGCGCAGCGCTTCCAGGCCGCGGTGCTGGTGGTCGACCTGGCGATCATCGCCTTCTTCATCGCCACACCCTTGCTGCGCAATGACGACTCGTTCCTGTGGATCGACTATTCCATCGCCGCCCTGCTGCTGGCGGACCTCGTGGCGCGGGCGCTGGCATCCACCGATATCCTGCGCTGGCTGCGGCAGATGCCTGTCATCATCGACATCTTCATCCTGGCCACACTGCTGGCGCCGACCTGGCTGGTCAATCTGGGCTTCCTGCGCATCATGCGCCTGTGGACGCTGACGCGCATGAACACGTTCTGGCGGCCGTTGCGCAAGCGCGGGCTCGGCCTCTATCAGGAACCGGTCCAGGCGGTGATCAACCTGCTGGTTTTCCTCTTCGTGGTGACCGGCTTCGTCTATACGGCCTTCGCCAATCGCGGCAACGCGCCGAGCATCGAGGGCTATATCGATGCCCTCTACTTCACCGTCACCGCCGTCACGACCACCGGTTTCGGCGATATCGTGCTGCCGGGCACCTGGGGCAAGCTGGCGTCGATCGCCATCATGATTACAGGCATATCGCTGTTCGTCCGGCTGGCGCAGGCGATTTTCCGGCCGGCCAAGGTGCATTTCCCCTGCCCGCAATGCGGCCTGCAGAAGCATGAGCCGGACGCCGTCCACTGCAAAGCCTGCGGCCACCTGCTCAACATCCCCGATGAGGGGCACCACTAACCCCTACTTCATCACCGCCAGCCGGATGCGGAAGCAGGCGCCGGGCAGCGGCCCCGGCACGAGGTCGAGCGAACCATTCATGCGGGCCACGATCTGCCGCGAAATGGCCAGGCCCAGGCCCGCCCCGCCCTGATCGGCCACGCCACCGGGACCACGCCAGAATTTTTCGAAGATCAGCTTGCGCTCGCGCTTGGCGATGCCCGGCCCATTATCGGCGATCTCGGCCACGTAATTGCCCGCCTTGACCGACGAGGATAGGCGAATGACCGGCTTGTCCGAGTCATTGTATTTCACCGCATTGGAGATGAGGTTGATGAACACTTGGCATAGCCGGTCCGCATCGCCCTCCACCATGGTCGGCTGCGCGCGGTCGCCCAGTTCCACCTTCATGCCGCGCTGGCGCAGCAGCGCCTCGCAGACCGCCAGCGCCCGGTCGAGTGCGGCTTCGGCATCGATGGGCACATTGTCCCAGGTTCGCTCGCCCCGCTCCAGTGCCGACAGATCGAGGATTTCGTCAAGCAGCTTGGTCAGGCGCAGGCTTTCCTGGTGGATGGTGGAGACGAAATGCTGGCGCTGCCCCACCTCGATATCGTCGCTGTCGAGCAGGATTTCCGAGAAGGAGCGGATCGAGGTCATCGGCGTGCGCACCTCGTGGCTCACCTGGCTCAGGAATTCGTCCTTCTGGCTGTCCAGTTCGCGCAGTTGCGCATTGGCATCCTCGAGCTGGCGCGCGGTCGAGCGCAGTTCGGCCGAGGTCTTTTCCAACTGCTGGGAATATTCGATGACCTGCTGGGTCTCGTCGGCCATCTGCATCATTTCTTCCAGCGACACTTCGCTGCCCGAAACCACCTTGGACAACATGACATGGGCCGACGCCGCGCCGATGGAGCCGGCCAGTTCGCGCTCCAGCCGGCCGATAAACTGGGGCGACGGCTCCAGCATGTCGGGTTCGACGCCGCTGTCGCGCGCCTCGGTCTCGAACAGTGCCGCGGCGCGGCGCTCGCCCAGCACGCGCTCGGCCACGAAGAACAGGTCATTGGCGGTGGCCGAGCCGCGCACGAAATTGCCGCGCGTGGTCTGGCCCCGCCTGAACACATCGACAAAGACGCTGGCCTGGATGCGTTCGAGGGCCGACTGGTTGGTCAGGAGCGAACCCAGCGTCAGTGTCACCACATTGACCAGCAGGCTCCAGAACGCGGCATGGGCCAGCGGATCGATCCCGTTGAGCCCGAACATGGCTTCGGGGCGCAGCCAGGAAATACCCCATGGCCCCCCTCTCCAGCAGCATCGCCACCTGCGGCGAGACCGATTCGAACGAGGGCAGGAAGCTGCACCACACCCAGAACACGAAGCCCGCCGCGATGGCTGCCGTGGCCGCCTTGAGCGAGGCATCGCGCCAGAACAGGGCGGCGATGACAGCCGGGAAGAACTGGGCAATGGCGGTGAAGGAAATCAGCCCGATAGGCGCCAGGGCATCGGAATCGCGGGTGAAGAAGAAATAGAAGAAGCCCAGCGACAGGATCAGCACGATGGAAAAGCGCCGGGCGATCAGCACCATGCTGGTCACGCCCTGCCCATCGCCGCCGCCCCCCGAACTGAAGCGCAGGATCAGCGGCATGATGATGTGGTTCGAGACCATGATCGAGAGCGCGATGGATTCGAGGATGATCATCGAGGTGGCCGAGGAAAAGCCCCCGATAAAGGCAAACAGCGCCAGCGCGTCCTGCCCGAAGGCCATGGGCAGGGTCAGCGCGAACATGTCGGGATTGGAGCCCGCCGGCATGGTCGTCATCCCGAAGATGGCGATGGGCAGGATGAACAGGCTCATCAGCAGCATATAGGCGGGGAAGGCCCAACTGGCGACGCGCAGGTGGTTCTCATCGGAATTCTCCACCACCGTCACCTGGAACTGGCGCGGCAGGCAGACAATGGCGGCGACCGACAGCGCCAGCGTGGTCAGCCAGCGCGAGTCGAAGGTGTTGCTGGCATCCACCGTAACGCCGGCCTCGGCCGCCTTGCTGAAGATGTTCTCGAAGCCGCCGCCGACAAACACGACGAAGACGCCGACCGCTACCAGGGCCGCCAGCTTCACCACCGCCTCGAAGGCGATGGCGGCGACCACGCCATGATGCTGCTCCTTGGCATCGACATGCCGCGTGCCGAACAGGATGGTGAACAGCGCCATGGCCGCCGCGACGCCAAAGGCCAGGCCCACATCGTCGATGCCCTTGAGGCTGCCGCGGCCGAATTCGGATGAGCCGGCCACCGCCTGGATGGACGATGTCACGGCCTTGAGTTGCAGCGCGATATAGGGCGCAATACCGATGACGGCGATGCAGGTGATGAGTATGGCGAGCCGGTTGGACTTGCCGAAGCGCGACGACAACAGGTCGGCGACGGAGGTGATGCGCTGGTTGTGGCTGATGCGCACCAGGCGCCGCAACAGGAACCACCAGCCGACGAAAACCAGCGTCGGCCCGAGATAGATGGTGAGGAATTCGAGCCCGCTGCGCGCCGCATTGCCGACCGCGCCATAGAAGGTCCAACTGGTGCAATAGACCGAGATGGACAGCGTATAGACCGCCGGCGAATGCAGGAACGAGCGGGTGTTGACCCGCGCCCGCCGGTCGCCGAAATAGGCCAGCACGAACAGCAGCCCGACATAGCCGACCGCCGTGGCGATGACGAAATCGGCCGACAGCATCAGCGTTCACCCTCGCCCTTGTCGCTGCCGGGTTCCTCGCGCGGCAGTGCATGGGTCAGCACCGCCGTGCCGACGATGAGCAGCAGCCACAGCGCGAACAGATAGACGACGATCTGGGGAATGCCGAAATGGGCGATGGGCTGGTCGAACACATAGACCAGCGGCGGCAGCATCAGTGCGGCGCCGAGCACGGTCAGCAGCAGCATGCCGCCCTGGAGCCTAGGCCGTTCCGCCATTTCTACTCAGCAATTGCCGCACTGCGCCGACCACTTCGGCATTGGCGTAGGGCTTGGTGACGAATTCGTCCGCGCCGAATTCCTCGGCGATGCGCCGATCCTGCTGCTGGCCCTTGGCCGTCAGGATCAGCACCGGCAAGGCATGGGTCTCGGCATCGGCCCTGATCTGCTTGAGCACTTCGAAGCCGCTGCGCTTGGGCAGCATGACGTCGAGCACCAGCACGCGTGGCTTGAGCCGGCGCACCGCTTCGATCGCCGCCTCGCCATCGGTCACGGCGCTAATCGTCCAGCCTGCGCGCCGCAGGATGAAGTCGAGCGATTCGAGAATGCTCGGTTCATCCTCGGCGATGAGTATATCGACTGCCAAAATCCCCCCTCAAACGCCTACGGTCTCCCCTCCGCGAGCGATATGCCACTAAATCGCAATCACGCCGGATCGCCAAGGGCCAAATCGGCCGGCAGCAGCGGGGCACCGATTTCGACGCGGTTTCCGCCGGGCGAAAGCGCCTCTTCCTGCCGACTGGCGCAGTTGCGCCGCGTACAGAGCCGGCAGCTCGGCCCCACGGGAATATCCGCCGACAGGTCCAGCAGGTCGAGGCCCGAGGCATAGATCGTCCGGTCGGCATGCAGCACGTCGCAGGCCAGCATCACCGAGGACAAAGCCGGCTGCTCGCGGAACGAGCCGGCCCGCTTCTGCACGGTGCGCGCCAGGAACAGGTAGCGCGACCCGTCCGAGAAACGCACCACCTGCCGCAGGAGGGAATCGGGCTTGCGGAAGGCGCCGTAGATCGCCCAGAGTGGGCAGGCATGGCCGCTATTGGGCAGCAGCAGGCCGGGCAGCGGAAAATGCTTGGTCAGCCTTCCGGCCGGGTCCGAGCGCAGGAAGCCGAAGGGCAGCCCCTCCTCACCCTTGCGCCGCAGGGTCACCAGGCGATGCGCCACCTGCTCGAAGCTGGCATTGTAGACCTGCCTGATATGGTCGATGTCATAGGCTGCGGCCTCGGCATCCTCCAGCACCTTGCTGTAGGGAAAGACCATGGCCCCGGCCAGGTAGGAGCCCACGGCCCGCGCTGCCAGCCGCCGCGCCGTCGGGGTCGACAGGGTAGCGCTTTCCAGCGTGTGGGCGATGGCGTCGGCCGCGGCCAGTTCGCCATAAAGCCGGGCCAGTTGGAATTGCCGCGTCGCCAGCGTGGATGCTCCCTGGAACCACATGACCCGCCGCGCCGCGTCGAACCGGTGCTGGCCGGGAAAATCGGGATCGGGCGGGGGACCGCCCACCACCACCGACACGCCAAACTTGCTGTCCAGCAGTTCGGTCAGCGTGGCGATGCCGAAGGGCCCTGCCCCGACAATCTCGGCCCGCAGCGCATCGGCAACCTGCTCCAGCTCGGGAAAGTGGTTCTCCTGCTCGATGATGAGATCGTCGATCTCCCGCGCCGGCGAGACGCTGCGCCGGCTGCGGCTCGAGGTCTCGAACTGGCCGATCAGGTTGCGCGCCACATCCGACAGCGTTCGCGCGTCGCGTCCAATCGCGGCCAGGAAGCGTCGCCGCTCGGCCTCGTCAAGATCGCTGACATCCTCCAGGATTTCGGCGCTGGAGCGCACGGCGGTAATGCCCGACAGGATCTGGTGCAGCAACTGGCTCAGTAAGGGGTCCGAACGCAGCCGGTCGGCATAGGCATCGGCATTGGCGATGGCGCCCGAATAGGCCCGGTGCAAGCGCGCCAGCGCCGCTGCGCTGGCCGGGTATTGCGCCACCAGTTCGCGCCGCTCGTCCGGGCGAAACGGCAGCGACTCGACCATAGGGTCGGCAAAGGCCTCTTCGAGGTCCTGCAGCAGCTTCTGTTCGGCCCGGCCGGCCAGTTCATCGATGTCGATGTCCAGTTGAGCGGCCACGCGGTTCAATAAAGCGCCGCCGATATCGCGTTTGTTGTTCTCGATGAGGTTGAGGTAACTCGGCGAAATACCGACCAGGCGTGCGAGTGCGGCCTGGGAAATCTTGAGTGATTTCCGCCTGTTGCTGATGCGAAAGCCGATTGGCGCGCGCATGACGCCCTCCCTGCTGTCAACGAATTGACTAATCTTCTGTCTTTCAAGAACAATAATTTACAGAATATCGCTGTAATTACAATGCCCTATTGCCGCCATTTTCTTCTAGGGGCCATAATCCCGCTGCGGTGAGCTGCTGGCCAAGTATCAGTCGCCCCGCGCCAAAAGGAGGAAATCAATGACACTTTTGAAGCGTGGCTTGTCTCGCCGCAGGGTATTGCAGACCGGTATGGCCGGCATTATCGGCTCGGGCATTGCCCCTCTGATGTTCACCAAGGGCGCCTGGGCGCAGGAATTCTGCAACAATCCCACTGGCGACACGGTAACCTTCGGCCTCAACCTGCCGCTGACCGGCGCCTATGCCGAAGAAGGCGCCGACGAGCAGAAGGCCTATGAACTGGCGATTGCCCACATCAACGGCGAAGGCGACGGTGGCCTGATCAGCGTGCTCGCCCCGACGGCCCTCAAGGGCAACGGCATTCTCGGCAAGAAGGTCGGCTATGTGTCGTCCGACAGCCAGACCAAGTCCGACGTCGCCCGCGCCGGCGCCACCCGCATGATCGAACGCGATGGCGCCATCATGATCACCGGCGGCTCCTCTTCGGGCGAGGCCATCGCCGTGCAGGGTCTGTGCCAGGAAATGGGCGTCATCTTCATGGCGGGCCTGACCCACTCCAACGACACGACCGGCAAGGACAAGCGCCGCTACGGTTTCCGTCACTTCTTCAACGCCTACCAGTCCGGCGTCGGCCTCGCGCCTGTACTCGGCCAGGAATACGGTAGCGATCGCCGCGCCTATCACCTGACCGCCGACTATACCTGGGGCTGGACCCAGGAAGAATCGATCAAGGCTGCGACCGAGGCCCTGGGCTGGGACACCGTGGCTGCCGTTCGCACGCCGCTCGGCTCCACCGACTATTCGCAGTACCTGACGCCCATTCTCAATTCGGGCGCCGACGTGCTCATCCTCAACCACTACGGGCTCGACATGGTGAACTCGCTGACCCAGGCGGTCCAGTTCGGCATGCGGGACCGCCAGGCCAACGGCAAGGACTTCCAGATCGTCACCCCGCTCATCTCCGAGCTGATGGCCAAGGGCGCCGGCGAAAGCGTCAAGGGCATTTTCGGGACGTCGAACTGGCACTGGAACCTGCAGGATCCGGGCACGATCGCCTTCACCAAGTCGTTCGGCGCCGCCTATGGCTCCCCGCCGTCCCAGGCCGCCCATACCGCCTATGTGCAGGCCCTGCTCTATGCGGATGCCGTGGAACGTGCCGGCACCTTCTATCCGCCCGAAGTCATCAAGGCGCTGGAAGGCCACGAATTTGACGGCATGGGCAATGGTCCCACGCTCTATCGCGCCGAAGACCACCAGTGCATCAAGAACGTGCTGGTCGTGCAGGGCAACGAGAACCCGTCGAGCGAATATGACGTGCTCAACATCGTGCAGGAAATCCCGCGCGACGAGGTGGCCTATGATCCCGCCATGTTCGGCGGCGAGCTTGGGCCGGCAGAACCGGCACCGCTCTGCGCCTGATGCGACGGGGGCAGGCTCGCGCCTGCCCCTTCACCACCGTCATTGCCCGGTCCGTCCGGACAATCCATTCCGATGCCAAGCCATCGCATGGACCGCCGGGCGAGCCTGGCGGTGACGCTTGCGCAAGGCAGGCACCACCTCGCCGGCGCGGTTGATCGGAGCACACCATGTTCGAAGTCATCTTTCTGCAATTCCTCAATGGCCTGGACAAGGGCGCGGCCTATGCGCTGATCGCCCTGGGCCTCACCCTGGTGTTCGGCACATTGGGCGTCGTCAACTTCGCCCATGGTGCCCTGTTCATGCTCGGCGCCTTCTGCGCCGTGATGTTCCGCCAGTTGCTGACCCTGGAAACCGTCACCCTTGATCCCGAAAAGCTCTCGCCCTGGGGCGCGCCGCTCGAAATACGCGAGCCGCTGGTGCAGGCCTGGTTTGGCGATTTCGGCGCGGTGCTGGTCAACTATTCGGTCCCGGCCTCGATCATCATCACCATTCCGATCATGCTGCTCGTCGGCATCGCGCTCGAGCGCGGCATCATCAAGCACTTCTACAAACGCCCGCATGCCGAACAGATCCTTGTGACTTTCGGCCTGGCCATCGTGGCGCAGGAAGTCATCAAGTCCTTCTTCGGACCCAATCCCATTCCCCAGCCCATGCCCACCGACCTGCGCGGCGCTGCCGATATCGGCGCGTTCCTGGGCATGCAGGCCAATGTCATCACCTACCCGATCTGGCGGCTGATCTATTTCCTGTTCTCGTTCGTCATCATCGGCGGGGTCTTCGCCTTCCTGCAGTTCACCACCTTCGGCATGGTGGTCCGCGCCGGCATGGCCGACCGCGAGACCGTGGGCCTGCTCGGCATCAATATCGACCGGCGCTTCACCATCATGTTCGGCCTGGCCGCCGTGGTCGCCGGGCTTGCCGGGGTCATGTACACGCCGCTCCTGCCGCCGAACTACCATATCGGCATGGACTTCCTGGTCCTCAGCTTCGTGGTGGTCGTGGTGGGCGGCATGGGCTCGCTGCCCGGCGCTGTGGCTGCCGGGTTCCTGCTCGGCATCCTGCAGTCCTTCGCCTCGATGACGCAGGTCAAGGCCCTCATTCCCGGCATCGACCAGATCATCATCTATCTCGTCGCCGTCGTCATTCTACTCGTATTGCCGCGGGGCCTGTTCGGCCGGCGTGGCGTGATGGAGGCCTGATATGACCGTCATGTCCCGCAACGACCTGCTGCTCTTCCTCGGATTCACCGTCGTGGTGCTGGCCATGCCGATCTGGCTGCACCCATTCGGCGCGGCCTATCCGGACCTGCTGCAGCGCTTCATGATCTATGGCATCTTCGCCGTGGGCTTCAACATTCTGTTCGGCCTCACCGGCTATCTCAGCTTCGGCCATGCCGCCTTTTTCGGCGTGGGCTCCTATGCCGCGGTGTGGTCGTTCAAGCTGCTCAGCCTCGACGCCATCCCGGCCATGATCTTCGCCATCGTGATTTCGGGCCTCTTCGCCCTCATCATCGGCTATGTGAGCCTGCGCCGGTCGGGCATCTATTTCTCGATCCTGACCCTGGCCTTCGCGCAGATGAGCTATAATCTCGCCTATTCGGTGCTGACGCCCATCACCAATGGCGAAACCGGCCTCCAGCTTACCCTCAACGATCCGCGCTATCTCGATCGCGCCATGTTCGAGGCGGCGCCCGGCCAGCCGGTGCCCACCCTGCTCGGCCAGTCGCTTGGCGGCTTTGCCGGCTTCTATTTCTGCGCGGGCTTCCTGATCCTGGCCTTCTTCATCGCGCAGCGCATTACCAGCTCGCCCTTCGGCATGATGCTCAAGGGCATCAAGTCCAACCAGACCCGCATGAACTATACCGGCTTCAACACCAAGCCCTATACGCTGGCGGCCTTCGTCATCTCGGGCATGTATGCGGGCCTGGCCGGCGCGTTGCTGGCGGTCACCGATCCGCTGGCCGGCGCCGAGCGCATGCAATGGACCGCCTCGGGCGAAGTGGTGCTGATGACCATCCTGGGCGGTGCCGGCACGCTGGTCGGCCCTGTCATCGGCGCCTGGCTGATCAAGTATTTCGAGAACATCTTCTCGGCCATCAACGAGAATATCCTGCACCGCTTCTTCGACTTCCTGCCCGATGGCGTCGACAATGTGCTGGTCGCCATATCGAGCAAGTTCGTCGGCGAGGGCTGGTTCCTCACGCTGGGCCTGGTCTTCGTGCTGATCGTGGTGTTCCTGCCGGGTGGCATCATGGAAGGGGTGCGCCGCATCGCGCACCTGTTCGACCGCTCCCGCCGCTCGCCGACCAAGCCGGGCAAGGCCACGCCCCATCCGCAACCTGCCGAATAGGACGAGATAGCCATGACCACACCCAATGTCGTCCTGCATGTTGCCGACGTCCACAAGCGCTTCGGGGGCCTGCATGCCCTGGCCGATATCGACCTGCAGGTCGAGGAGGGCCAGACCCATGCCATTATCGGCCCCAATGGTGCCGGCAAGTCCACCCTGCTCAATGTCATCATCGGCAAGCTGGCGCCATCAAGCGGCCAGGTGGTGTTCGACGGCGCCATCCTTACCGGCCGCAAGCCCTATGAGATCAATCAGCTCGGCATTGCGCGCGTGTTCCAGACGCCGGAAATCTTTGCCGATCTCAGCGTGCTGCACAATGTGATGATCCCGGCTTTGGCCAAGCGCGACGGCGCCTTCAAGCTCAACCTGCTGCGCTCGCTCGACAGCGAGACGGGCATCCGCCAGGAGGCCGAGGACATGCTGGAAGATGTCGGCATGCATAGCCGTCGCGAAATGGCGGCGGGCAGCCTCAGCCGCGGCGACAAGCGCCGCATGGAATTGGCCATGTGCCTGATCCAGCATCCGCGCCTGCTGCTGCTGGACGAGCCCACCGCCGGCATGAGCCGCCACGACACCAACACCACGATCGAGCTGCTCAAGAAGATCAAGAGCCGCGGCATGACCAAGGTGATCATCGAACACGACATGCATGTGGTATTCTCGCTGGCCGACAAGATTTCCGTATTGGCCCAGGGCCGGATCATCGCCGACGGCACGCCCGACCAGGTGCGCGGCAATCCCAAGGTGCAGGAAGCCTATCTCGGAGGGGCCCATTGATGAGTGCGATTGCCATGGAAACCCAGATCGTCACCAATAGTCAGGCCGCCTCGGTCGAAACCTCGCGGCCCTTCTTCTCGATCCGCGACATGCACGCCTATTACGGCGAAAGCTATATCGTGCAGGGTGTCTCGCTCGACATCCGCCAGGGTGAAATCCTGGCCTTGCTCGGCCGCAATGGCGCCGGCAAGACCTCGACCCTGCGCACCATAGCCCGCACCGACGATCCGCAGATGCGGCAGGGCGAAATCTGGCTCGACGGCAAGCCCATCCACCAGATGAAGTCGCACGAAGCGGCTCGATCAGGCATCCAGCTCGTGCCCGAGGATCGGCGCATCATTTCGGGCCTGACGGTCGAGGAAAACATCGCCCTCGCCAAAGTGGCGCCCGGCAATGGCTGGAGCCTCGAGCAGATCTACGAGAGCTTTCCGCGCCTGGCCGAGCGGCGCAAGCAGGAGGGCGTGACCCTCTCCGGCGGCGAGCAGCAGATGCTGGCCATTGCCCGCGCCTTGGCGCGCGACCTCAAGCTGCTGCTGCTCGACGAGCCCTATGAGGGCCTGGCTCCCGTCATCGTCCACGAGATCGAGCGCATCCTGCACTCGATCAAGCCGCTGGGCATCACCACCATCATCGTCGAACAGAACGCTGTGGCCGCCCTCAAGCTGGCCGACCGCGCCGTCATCCTCGATACCGGGGAAGTCGCCTTCGCCGGTACCGCCAAAGAGGTGCTCGACAATACCGAACTTCGCCACGAATACCTGGCCATCTAGGTAACGGCGATCCAAGCTACCCTGGGCCTTTCGACCAAGGCATTCCGCCGATCTCACCTCTCCCCAGAGAGGCCCAGGGTAAGTTTCCCCAGCACGGCAGCTAACCGTCAGCAAACACGATGTCATTCCCGCGAAAGCGGGAACCTCCGTTGGCTGAACGGAGGGAGGAGAGCCCTACCCCTCGGCGTCAGCCTCTTCCGGCACATTCGCCCTGATCTCGATCCCCTCGCCCTCCAGCGCATCGCGCACATCCCGCGCCAGGTCCACCGCACCGGGCGTATCGCCATGCAGGCATATCGAACGCGCCGCCGATTTGAGCACCGTGCCGTCCACCGCCACGATCTCCCCGGCTTTGGCCAGACGCAAGCAGCGCGCAATCACCGCCTCGGCGTCATGAATCACCGCGCCCTCTTGTGCCCGCGGCACCAGCAAGCCCTCGGCCGTATAGGCCCGGTCGGCATAGGCTTCGCGGATCAGCGGCATGCCCACCGCCTTGGCCGCCCGCACCTGCTGGCTGTTATCCAGCGCCAGCACCGCCATTTTGGGGTCCATGCCCTGGATGGTGGCGAAAATCCCCACGGCAAAGGCCAGCTCTTCCGCCGTCTGGTTGGCCAGTGCCCCATGCAGCTTCACATAGCTGAGCGGCAGGCCCACCTCATCGGCGATGAAGCGCACCAGAAAAAGCTGACTGCGGATTTGCCCCAGCAGCTCATCGAGCGGCATGACCACGCGGAAGCGCCCGAACCTTTTGGGGTCGGCATAGCCCGGATGCGCCCCGGCCCGCACGCCGCGCGCCTTGCAGATCTTGAGGATATGCCGGATCGTCGGGGCATCCCCGGCATGGCCGCCGCAGGCGATGGAGGCGCTCGACACGATATCGAGCAGGTCCTCGTCAGTCCCCATGCCCTCGCCCAGATCGGCGTTGAGGTCGATCGACGTCATGTTCAGCGGCTCCGCAACAGCGCGTGCGCATGTTCCACAGTGACCGGCTCGAAGGCAACCGGCGTTCCGTGCCGCAACTGCGCAAAGCGGTCGAGATCGGCGCTGATGACGGTGGCGATGCGTGGATAGCCCCCGGTCGGCTGGTGATCGCGCATCAGCACGATAGGCGTGCCGTCGCCCAATATCTGGATATCGCCCGGAACGATGGCGTCCGATACGAGCGACAGCGCCACCGGTTCGGCAAAGACGCCCGCGGCATCCTCCAGCCGCACGCCCATGCGGTCGAGACGCGACGAGATGACGAATTCCGCAGCGAGAAAACGCTGACGCAATGCCTGTGGAAACAGGTCCGCATGCAGTCCCCAGATCACGCGGATCGGTCCCGATGCCGGCTCGGCCGAAGGCAATGTCGCCAGCGTGGCAGATTCACCGCCGCCTCGCAATGCGACGGCGTCCCCTGCCCGCAGTACCCGCCCATCGAGCCCGCCCAGTTGGGCCCGACTGCTGGTCGCCATGCTGCCCATGACCGGCGGCAGGTCGATATCGGCGTCGAAGCGAAGATAGCCGTAATTGCCCCAGGTCCCCGGCGTCACCGCCAGCGTATCGCCGGCCCGCAGCATCGCCGTGCCCGGCCAGTCCAGCACCACGCCATTATGCTTCACCACAAAGTCGCCACCGGCAAAGCCGACCCGGCATCGCCCGCTCGCCACCCCGATTTCGAGCCCGGCCATGGTGAATTCCACACTGCCGCAGCCTCCTCCGGCCAGCGCTCCTGCCAGCGCGAAGGCGCCACCATCCATCGGCCCCGAGGCGCCGATGCCATGCCGCAACATGCCGAAGCGTCCTGCATCCTGAACGCTGGTCAGCGGCCCGGCCCGCAGAATGGTCAGCATCGCACTCATGGTGCCGCCTCGAATGCCACCATATCGCCCGGACGCAGCCGGGTCGGCGGCGCGCCGGCCGGATCGAAATTGCGGAAATCGGTATGTCCGATCACATACCAGCCGGTCGGCATTTCCGTGGCCGTCACCGCTGTCTGCCCCGCCGCGAACAGCACGCTGCCCGGCGGCACGGCCGGCCGCACATCGGTCCGCCGCGGCACCACCAGCCCCTCGCCATGCAGCCCGCAATAGACAAAGCCCGGCGCAAAGCCGGTCGCCAGCACGCGCAGTGGCTTGGCATTATGCGCCGCCACGAAGTCCGGGGCTGCCATGCCGAGCATAGCCGCAACCTCATCGAGGTCAGGCCCATCGAATCGCGTCGGAATGGTCCAGCTTGCCCCCGGCACTGGCGTGTCGCCCAGCGCAAACAGGCGCAGCCGCAATTCCCCGGCAATCGCCGCCGGCGCCGAAGCCCACGGGTCATAACGCAGCAGCACCGAGACCAGATTGGGCACGATTTCCACCACGCCCGCAATCGGGTCGCGCTCCAGCGCCACGGCCAGCACAATCGCGGCCCGGTTGGCTGCATCGGTCAGCGCGCTGCCAAAGCGCACCAGAAGGCCACTATCGCCGAGCGGCATGATCGTCGGCGTGGGAAATGTCTCGGGGTCGGACGAGCCGGTCATGTTCAGCCCTTGGCCGCAGCACACGGCCAGTCCATGTCGGACCCGCCCGGATCAGTCAACCCGGTCCATAAGCGGCGGAACTCTGCCGCGCTCGGAAGACCGTTCGATAGCGCCACTACCCTCGGGCAGCGGCCGGATTTGACCTGCCGGGCGTCTGGAGCGCTTTCAGCCTAAGTGGATACCACTTTGCGGTTCGAAAGCGCGACCATCAAAATTCGTCCGTCAGTTGGGGTCTTTGCCGTCCTGTTCGATCACGGCATCGAAAAGTTCCCTAGCCTGCCCCACGCCGATCGCCTCGATGGCGACGGCGGCGATGGCCGCGAACAATTCTGCGATTTCCTGGGGATCGGTGATTTCGGCGTCGTCGTCTTCGGCGTCGGCGTTGATCAGAGTGAACACAATAACGCGCCTCCAAGTTAGCCAATGGAAGGAGTGTGCGGCGATTCCCGTTACGGAATAAATAATGGAAATTGGCCTCTGCCCGGTTTGCGGGCAATTGCCATAAAGGGCAGCGGGCCTTACTCTTCCGGCGCCGTGTTTGCCTCAAGCCAGGATCTCGATGTCTTCGAGGCTGGCCGAAAAGGGCTTCGGCTCATTCCCGTAGATCACCTTGAAGCTCTCGTCGTCGCGCACGGCATGGCCGCCGGCATGCCCGAGCACCTTCATCTTCTCATCGGTGAGAATGGTCAGCCCATAGCGCGCCGCCAGCCGCTTCAACCGGCGCATCCGCGACGCATCAAATTCCTTCCGGCTCACGGCACGTCCTCTTGTGGGTCTGGCGGAAGGGGTGGGATTCGAACCCACGGATGCTTGCACATCGGCGGTTTTCAAGACCGCTGCAATCGACCACTCTGCCACCCTTCCGTGGGCTCAGGCTTTAGCGGCAGAGCGTCGGGCTGTCCAGAGTGGCGTACCTGCAGACTTTCGCATCGCGCCACGCCCTCGTGGTTCGAGGCGCTGAAGAAGCGCACCTCACCATGAGGGCTACTTCGAACTCGGCGCTCCCAGTAGCCCTCATGGTGAGGCGGGAGCGTAGCGACCCTCGAACCACGAGGGCGTGGCACGATGCCTCAAGGGATGAGCACCACCGAGCCTGTCGTCTCCCGCCCTTCCAGCGCGCGATGCGCGTCCGCCGCCTCGTCCAGTGCAAAGGTCCGGCCGATCTCCACCTTGATCGCGCCGCTCTTCACCGCCGCGAACAGCAGTTCCGCGCCTTCCAGCAATTCCTCGCGGCTGGCAAGATAATGCACGCCGGTCGGCCGGGTGACATAGAGCGAGCCCTTGCGCGACAGCACGGTGATGTCAGGAATCGCTACCACGCCCGAAGCATTGCCGAAGCTCACCATCAACCCGCGGGGGCGCAGGCAATCGAGCGACTTCTCGAACGTCGCCTTGCCGACCCCGTCATAGACCACGTCGACGCCCTTGCCGTCGGTGATCTCGCGCACGCGGGCGGCGAAGTCTTCCGTGTTGTAGTTGATGGCGTGGTCGCAGCCATGCGCCTTGGCCAGCGCCACTTTTTCGGCGCTGCCGGCCGTGCCGATGACCGTGGCACCCAGCGCCTTGGCCCATTGCGTGGCGATCAGCCCGGTGCCGCCCGCCGCCGCGTGCCAGAGGATGGATCTCGCCCCTGGCCACGGCCCAGGTCTTGAACAGCAGGTAATAGGCCGTCAGCCCCTTGAGCATGATGGCCGCTGCCGTGCGGTCGTCGATCCCCTCGGGGATGGGTACGACGCGGTCGGCGGCGATCAGCCGCTCGGCGGCATAGGCCCCGATCTGGCCCTGATAGGCCACCCGGTCGCCCACCTTGAGCCCCGTCACACCCTCGCCAACAGCCGTGACGACGCCTGCGCCTTCATTGCCCGCCACGAAGGGCGTCTGCATCGGATAGAGCCCGGAGCGCTGGTAGGTGTCGATGAAGTTGAGGCCAATAGCCGTCTGGCGCAAAGCCACCTGCCCCGGTCCCGGAGCGCCCAGCGTCCGCTCCTCGACAGTCAGAACATCGGGGCCACCGGTGTGGTGGACGACAACCGCCCGGGTCATTTCGTGCTCCTCGGCTTGCGCGGCGCCGATTTCGGCCGCGACTGGGCGCGAGAGGTGGGGCTGGCTTTGGCGCCCGGCCTCTTGACTGCCGCCACGCCCGCCCCGCCTGTCACCGAGCCGCCCGCCCCGGTAAACGGCGCCACCGGCGCGTGGGCGCCCTTACGGGCCAGCTTGCGCTGCTTGGCGATGATATTGACCGCCTCGACGAGCACCGAAAAGCCCATGGCGGCGTAGATATAACCCTTGGGAATATGGAAACCGAGGCCATCGGCCACCAGCGACACGCCGATCAGCAGCAGGAAGGCCAAAGCCAGCATCTTGGTGGTCGGATGGTCGGCGACGAACTTGGCCACCGGGCCCGAGGCTACGAACATCACGCCCACGGCCACGATGACGGCGGCGATCATCACTTCCACATGCTCGGCCATGCCGACCGCGGTGACGATGGAGTCGATGGAGAACACCATGTCGATGACGATGATCTGCCCGATAATGGCAGCAAAGGCGGCCGTGGCCTTCTGCGCCATGTCCGCCTCGTGCGGTTCCTCGATGGCCGCATGCATTTCATGTGTCGCCTTGTAGACCAGGAACACGCCGCCCGCGATCAGGATCAGGTCCTTCCACGACAGGTCGAGCCCGAAGGCCGAGATGACTGGCTGGGTCAGGCTGATGATCCAGGAAATGACCAGCAGCAGCAGGATGCGGAAGACCAGCGCCAGCGCCAGGCCGATCTTGCGGGCGCGATCGGCCTGTTCCTTGGGCAGGCGCGACACCAGCACCGAGATGAAGACGATATTGTCGATGCCCAGCACGATCTCCATGACCGTGAGAGTCGCGAAGGCGACCCAGACATTCGGATCGGCGAGCAGCTCAAGCATCGTGGGCTCCATGCGAGTCTTGTGACTGCCTATCTAAGCGGACCTTGGCGCATAGAAAAGGCCGCATGGCAGAGTTTTCCGCATAGCGTGCGGCTGGCGGCACAAAGTCGCTGCGGCGGTGCTGGCTTCGGCGCGGCGCCGGGTGATAACCTCGGTCAACCTGCTTGCGAGTAACAGCCATGGAATCGTTCACCCCGCTTACCGCTGCCCTGGGCGGCGCCCTTATCGGCTTGGCCGCCGCCGTGCTGTGGCTGGGCAATGGCCGTATTGCCGGCATATCCGGTATTTTCGGTCAACTGCTTCCGCCAGCACAAACCGTGGTCTGGCGCGTAGTGTTCCTCGTGGCCCTAGTTGCCGCTACTTTTGCCGCAGCCCAGCTCTTCCCCACGCTCGGCGTGGGCGGCGACACCCCTGCCCGTCTGGTCGAAGCGCCTGCCGCCTGGGGCGTACCGACGCCGGTCTGGCTGGCCATTGCCGGCCTGCTGACGGGCCTGGGCACCAAGATCGGCAATGGCTGCACGTCCGGCCATGGTGTCTGCGGCCTGGCCAGGCTGTCGCTGCGTTCGCTGGTGGCGGTGCTGGTCTTCTTCGGCGTCGCCGTCATCACCGTCACCGTTACGGGAATCGTATGATGGCCAATCTCAAGCTCCCCTATCTCGCCACGGCCGCCTTGAGCGGTGCCCTCTTCGGCAGCGGGCTCTACGTCTCGCAGATGGTCGATCCCCTCAAGGTCCTGCGCTTCCTCGATTTCACCACCATTCCATCAGGCGGCTGGGATCCGAGTCTGGCCTTCGTCATGGGGGCCGCGCTGATCGTCATGTTTATTGCCGTCCGCATCGGCAAGGGGCGGCAGGCGCCGCTGTTCGACACCAGCTTCCACGAGCCCGAATACCGCAAGGTCGATCGCCGCCTGGTCGGTGGTGCCGTGCTCTTCGGCATCGGCTGGGGCATGGCCGGCATCTGCCCCGGTCCCGCCATCTCGCTGATCGCCTTCCTGCCCGAAAATCTCTGGATTTTCCTTGTGGCCATGTTCGCCGGCTCGCTGGCCGGCAGTCTCATCATACCGAGTGGCCATGCCCGCCGTCTGGCGGATGCCCAATGAGCGCCGTCGATGCCGATGCCATCGTGGTGGGAGGCGGGCTTGCCGGGGTCGCCGCCGCCATCGCCGTGGCCCAGGCCGGTCTGAGGACCATCCACCTGGCGCCATCAGGCCCGCCCGATCGCCGCACTTCGGCGCTGATGATGCCCAGTGTCGATTATCTCCGCACTGCCGGCCTCATCGACGATCCCGCCGCTCTCGGCCATGCGCTGACGCAGATCCGCATCATCGACGCTACCAACCGCCTCATCCGTGCGCCCGAAACCTTGTTCGACGCCAGTGAGGCCGGCATGGCGGCCTTCGGTTGGAATTTCGCCAATCTGCGGCTGATGGAGCGCTTCCATGCCGTGGCGGCAAACCTGCCCAACCTCGAAACCCGTAACGCAGGCGCTACCGATCTCTCCCGCACCACCGTCACCCTCACCGATGGCGCGCGCCTCAGCGCCCCGCTGATCGTCGGTGCCGACGGCAAGAAATCGCTGGTCCGCACGGCTGCCGGCATCACGGCGCGGGAAAATGCCTTCACCCAGGCTGCCCTGGTCTGCGACCTCGATCTCGGCCGCCCCATCGGCGGCGCCTCCATCGAGTTCCACTATCCGCAGGGACCGTTCACGCTGGTCCCGGCCGGCGCCAACCGTGCCAACCTCGTCTGGATCGATGATCGTGCCGTGCTCGATGCCGCCAAGTCAGGCGGCAATGATGCGCTCGTCGCCACTTTCCGCGAAAAATCGCAGCGCCTGTTCGGCGCCATCACGCTGGCCAGCCCCGCTTTCGTCTTCCCGCTCAGCACGCTCAGCGTCGATCATGCCGGCACCGATGGCGTCGTGCTGGTGGGCGAAGCCGCCCATGCCTTCCCGCCGATCGGCGCGCAGGGGCTCAATCTGGGCCTGCGCGATGTCGCCGACCTCGCCGCATCCCTCGCCGTCACGGATCGCTCGTCGCCGGACTGGGCCGGCCGCGTCAGCGCCGACTACACCGCCCGCCGCGCCGCCGACCTCGCCCGTACCGGCGGCATGGTCGACACGCTGTTCCGCTCGCTGCTGGCCGACATGCTCCCCGCCCAGGCCCTGCGCGCCGGCGGGTTGTGGGCGCTGAAACTGGCGCCGAGTCTGCGCAGGCAGGCTTTTGCGGTGGGCATGGGCAACCGCTGATACTGTGCCACGCCCTCGTGGTTCGAGGGTCGCTGCGCTCCCGCCTCACCATGAGGGCTACTGGAACACCGAGCCAAGAGTAGCCCTTATGGTGAGGTGCGCTTCTTCAGCGCCTCGAACCACGAGGGCGTGGCACCAATCCCCAAACAAAAAGAGCGCGGTTTCCCGCGCTCCTTATAATCTAAAAATGCAGGCCCCTACTGGGCCGGCGTTTCCGCCGGAGCCTCGCCCTCTGCCGGGGCAGCGCCTTCGGCCGGTGCGGCGCCGCTGCCCAACTGGCGGCGGAGTTCTTCGGCGCGGTCCTGCAGCACCTGCTCCAGCGCGTTCTCGCCCGAGGTTTCCTGGCGGAACTGCTCGAAGGTCAGCGCGGCATCGCCATCATAGGCGGCGGTGAAGCCGGCCAGGGTGATTTCGATGGTCAGGTCCTGGTTCTGCCGGTTCTTGGCGGTCAGCTTGAGCGTGTTGCCCTTCTTGAGCGAGTTCACATACTGCTCATTGATGACCAGTTGGGTGGCGCAGGAAGTGGGGTCACACAGCATATAGGGCACGCGGATCGGCTTGGCGCCGTCGATCTGCCAGGTCAGGCCGAAGGGCAGCAGCACGCCGAGCGGCACGGCGGCCACGGCCAGCAGGCGGCTTTCCTGGCCGGGATCGTCGCGCAGCAGGAAGGAGCCGAGGAACTGGCCATTGGCCAGCACCACCTGGCGCATGATGCAGGCCTGCTGGCCATCGGGCAGCGGGTCGCAGACCTTGAGCCAGTTCTGGCTGGCCGGGTTGGCCGCAGCAGTGTCGGTGGCAGCGGCCGCAGGCGCTTCGGCAGCAGGCGCCTCGGCGGGCGTGGCTTCCTGGGCAAAACTCGCGAGGGGGGACAGCATGAGCGCGGCCACCGCGAAACCGGCGACGAGGGGTTTCCTGATGTTCATAGAATTTCCTTGGCTTCTTTGGCGGTCCCGGTGACCTTGTGCCACCTTGAGAATTGAACTGCCCTTCAAGTGCTGAATTCGGGCAATAACATGACCGATACTGCTTGCCAAAGCATTATGGCAGGACAGGGTTGATGCATGCCGGTCACGACGCATTTTCTGCCAGTTTTGCTAGGCGCGACAGGATTGCGGCCGCCCCCTTGAGGCGATCATTGGGCGTCGGCCAGTTGCGGGCGAACACGAGTTTCTGATCGGGTTTGATGCGAACCTGGTTGGCCGGGTCGCTTACCAACCGCACCAGAGCGGTCGGATTGGGGAATTCGTTGTTGCGCAGCGAGATCACCGCGCCCTTCGGTCCGGCATCGACTTTTTCGACATTGGCCTGCCGGCACAAGGCTTTGACCAGGATCACCTTGAGCAGCGCTTCGACCTCTTCCGGCAGCGGCCCGAAGCGGTCGATCAATTCTGCGCCAGCGGCGTCGATATCGCGGATATCGGTCAAATCGCCCAGACGGCGGTAGAGCTGCATGCGCAATTGCAGGTCGGGCACATAATGCTCGGGGATCATGACAGGCATGCCCAGCGAAATCTGCGGGCTCCACTCGTTGCGATCCTCGTATTCCTCCTCGCCGCTCTTGAGGTTGGCCACCGCTTCTTCCAGCATGGCCTGGTAAAGCTCGTAGCCCACTTCGCGGATATGGCCCGATTGCTCATCGCCCAGCAGGTTCCCGGCCCCGCGAATGTCGAGGTCGTGGCTGGCGAGCTGGAATCCTGCCCCCAGGCTTTCCAGCGATTGCAGCACACCCAGCCGCCGCTCGGCCGTGTCGGTCAATTTTCTGTCAGGTGGCACGGTGAACAGGGCATAGGCGCGCGCCTTGGCCCGGCCGATGCGCCCGCGGATCTGGTACAACTGCGCCAGCCCGAAATGGTCGGCCCGATGCACGATCAGCGTATTGGCATTGGGAATGTCGAGCCCCGATTCCACGATCGTCGTCGCCACCAGCACGTCGAACTTGTTGTCGTAGAAGGCATTCATGATGTCGTCGAGCTCGCCCGGCGCCATCTGCCCATTGGCCACGACGAAGCTGACTTCGGGCACCTGCGCCTTGAGAAAATCGGCGATCTCGTGCTGGTCCTTGATGCGCGGCACCACATAAAAGCTCTGCCCGCCGCGATATTTTTCGCGCAGCAGGGCCTCGCGCACCGACAGGGCATCGAAGGGCGAAATGAAGGTGCGGATGGCCAGCCGGTCCACCGGCGGCGTCGCCAGCAGGCTCAGGTCGCGCACCCCGGTCAGCGCCAGTTGCAGCGTGCGTGGAATCGGCGTCGCCGTCAGCGTCAGCACATGCACATTGGCCTTGAGCTCCTTGAGGCGCTCCTTGTGGCCCACGCCGAAATGCTGCTCTTCGTCGATGATCAGAAGGCCCAGGTCCTTGAACCTGATGGTTTTGCTGAGCAGCGCATGCGTGCCGACCACGATGTCGACCTGCCCGTCGGCCAGCCCGTCCTTGGTCGCCTTGAGTTCGGCCGCCGGCACCATGCGCGACGCCTGTCGCACCCGCACCGGCAGCCCCTTGAAGCGTTCCGCGAAGGTCTTGAAATGCTGCCGCGACAGCAAGGTCGTCGGCACCACGACCGCCACCTGCTTGCCTGACAGCGCCACGGCAAAGGCCGCGCGCAGGGCCACTTCCGTCTTGCCGAAGCCCACATCGCCGCAGACCAGTCGGTCCATGACGCGGCCCGAGGTCACGTCGTCGAACACCGCCTCGATGGCGGCCATCTGGTCCTCGGTTTCCTCATAGGGGAAACGCGCGGCGAATTCGTCATAGGCGCCCGGATTGATCTCGACCACATCGGCCCGCGTCAGCAACCGCGCCGCCGCGATCTTGATGAGCTGCTCCGCCATTTCGCGGATGCGCTTCTTGAGCTTGCCCTTTTTGGCCTGCCAGGCCACGCCGCCCAGCTTGTCGAGCGTC
Organism: Devosia ginsengisoli; assembly: GCF_024707105.1. Lineage (GTDB taxonomy): Bacteria > Pseudomonadota > Alphaproteobacteria > Rhizobiales > Devosiaceae > Devosia > Devosia ginsengisoli_A. The sequence continues at coordinate 389,651 of NZ_JANQAJ010000011.1, forward strand.
ACATTGCCGTCGTCGCTGCCATAGCGGGTCAGCAGCTCGATATTTTCCACCGGTAGGTAGAGCTTGGTGTCGCCGCCATATTCCAGCTCGACGCATTCATGCGGCGCCCCGCCCGCCTCGATCACCTTGAGCCCGATGAAGCGGCCGATACCGTGATCGACATGCACCACCAGGTCGCCAGCCGACAGCGAAGCCGCCTCGGTCAGCGCATCGCTGGCCTTCTTCTTGCGCTGCGGCCGCAGGATGCGTTCGCCGAGGATATCCTGCTCGGACAGGACCAGCAGGTCCTTGGTCTCGAAGCCGGTCTCCAGCGGCAGTACCACCAGCGACGTGGTCGCGGCGCTCGTCGTCTCGGCATCGCGCCAGTTTTCCGCCAGCCGCGGATTGGTCAGGCCATGGTCTTTGAGCACCTGCACCATGCGGTCGCGCGTACCCGTGCTCCAGCAGGCGACGATGGCCCGCCGGCCCGCCCGCCGCTCGGCCAAAAGCCGGTCCACCACCGCCTGGAACAGGTTGGTGTCGGTCGCTTGCCGCTCGGCGGCAAAGCTGGGGGCGATATGCCCGCCGGCATCGTCATTCGCCCGGGTTTCCGGCGCCATGAACTGGCTGAGCTGGATCACCGAGGCCCCTGCCAGCGCATAGGGATGCGCGTCTACCTCATAGAGCAGTTCCGGCTTGATCGGCTTGTAGGGCGCCCCTGCCCCGGCAACCACAGGTGCCAGCCGCGCCGTTTCGCGCGCCTCGTAATAGTCGCGCACCTGCGTCACCCGCTCGGCATAGGCATCCACGGACTGCTCGTCGAACACGAATGGCGCGTCACCGACATAGTCGGCCAGCGTATCGAGATGCTCGTAGAAAAACGGCAGCCAATGCTCTGTGCCCGAATAACGCGACCCGCCGCTGACCGAGGCATAGAGCGTGTCGTCGACCGTATTGCCTCCGAATGCCGCGGTATAATTCTGCCGGAACCGCCGGATCGTCGTCTCGGTCAGCACCACTTCGCTCATCGGCGTCAGGTCGACCCGCTTGAGCTGGCCGGTCGTGCGCTGGCTGTCCGGATCGAAAGTGCGGATGGATTCGAGCTGGCTGCCGAAGAAATCGAAACGCAAGGGCGCCTCGGCGCTCGCCGGGAACAGGTCCACCAACCCGCCGCGCACGGCATATTCGCCGCTCTCGCGCACGGTCGGCACGCGCAGATAGCCATTGTTCGCCGCCCAGGCGATCAGCTTGTCACTATCGACGATCCGGCCCGTCGCCGCCGAAAAACTCATCGTCTCCACCACATCACGCGGCGGCAGTTTCTGGATCAGCGCGTTGATCGCGGTCAGCACCACGGCGCCTTTGGCACCTGATGTCAGTGCCGCCAGCGTATTCATCCGCGCGGCGATGGTGACGTTGTTGGGCGACACCCGGTCGTAGGGCAGGCTGTCCCAGGCGGGCAGCGTCAGGATGGTGTGCCCCGGCAGCATGGCGCCGAGAATGTCGGCCATGCGCTGCATCCGCCGCCCGTCGCGCGCCACGAAAACCAGGCTGGCCGCATCCTCCGGCGCCGCCTCGATGCGCTGCTGCACCAGACGCGCCAGCACCATGGGCTGCATGCCATCAGGCACATTGGCAATGGTGCGCGTCGGGCGCTGCGAGACGATTTCGTTCATTTGGCCAGCCGGGCGGAATGGTCGGCAATCACCTCGTCGAGGAACGCCCGGTCGACATGGGGCGGCGGCTCGGCCTGCCCCATGATCCAGGTCAGCAGCGGCGGGTCTTCCTCGCTCATCAAGGCTTCCAGCCGGTCGAGCCTGTCCTGGTCCATGCCCTCGGTATGAGCGTCGGCATAGGGCCCCAGAATAAGGTCCATTTCCTTGGTGCCGCGGTGCCAGGCGCGGTAGCGCAGCTTCTTGCGGCGCATGGCAATGTCTTCACCGGCTGTCATTTGACGCCATGATTCCGAATGGTGGTTGATTTGAGCGCCCTGTTTAGCCCCATTCGCCCGATGTGTCAGCCCCGGGAATCGCCGGTTCAGCCGCTGCGCTAGAGCAACAGGTTCAGTGTCAGCCAGGCGAGGCCGATGAACAGCGCCCAGCTCAGCAAGGCCAGCACGATCACCACCAGCATGCGCCGTTGGCGCAGCCAATCCACGCCCTTCTCCGGATAGCCGGCAGCGAGCAACCAGGTAAAAACGCGCTCCATGGCGACCTCCGTAACCCTGCTAGGGGTGGCGGATTTCTGCTAATGACGGCTTGCGGAATTCGCTAAAATTCAAGCATTCACAGCTTATATGCACGCCCTGTTCAGCGACAATGGCGCGAGGCTCTCAGTCGGCCTCCCTCCCCACAAGAGGGAAGGAAAACGACTGAGCGTTCAGGGTGTTCGAAAGCCTTCGCGCTTGTGCCACCCTCACCTTGAGGAGAATCACCGCCTTTGTCCCGCCCCGAAGCCCTTTCGCCGCTGTTCCGCTCGCTGCATTCCATCAAGGGTGTCGGCGACAAGCTGGCCGCGCTGCTGACGCGCTATTTCGGCGCGCCCGAGGGACAGGAAGCCATCGCCCTCGACATTCTCATGCATATGCCGTCAGGCGTGGTCGACCGGCGCCGGCAGGTGGGCATAGCCGAGGCCTATCTGGGCCAGATCGTCACCCTGCGCCTGCATATCGACCGCCACCTGCCCCCGCCGCGCGGTCGCGAACACATCCCGCACCGCGTCTTCGCCCATGACGACACCGGCGATGTGCAACTGGTCTTCTTCCGCGCCCAGGGCGGCTGGGTGGAAAAAGCCCTGCCCGTGGGCGAAGAGCGCTTCGTTTCCGGCCAGATCGGCTTCTTCAATGGCGAAAAGCAGATCACCCATCCCGATTACATCGTCGAACCTGACAAGTTCGCCACACTGCCATTGGTCGAGCCGGTCTATCCGCTCACTCAGGGCCTCAGTTCCAAGGCTCTGGCCAAGCTGGTGCGGCAGGTGGTGGATGGCCTGCCTGATATCCCCGAATGGATCGCGGCTGATACAATGGCCGAGCGCAACTGGCCGAGCTTCGACGATGCCATGCGCATGGTCCATTTGCCGACCAGTCCCGGCGAAGCCGAGCTCTGGGCGCCCGCGCGCCAACGCCTTGCCTATGATGAATATCTTGCCGGCCAGCTTACGCTGCAACTGATCCGCTCGACCATGGTCGCGGCGCGCGGCATCAGTCGCACTTTCACCTCGAAGGTGACGGCAAAGGTTAGCAGTGTGTTACCCTTTTCCCTCACAGAGGGACAGTTGCAGGCCATTGGTGAAATCCGCGCCGATCTCGCCTCGCCCGACCGCATGTCGCGCCTGCTGCAGGGCGATGTGGGCTCCGGCAAGACCGTCGTCGCGCTCATGGCCATGGCCGCCATGGCCGAAAGCGGCGCCCAGTCCGCCATGATGGCGCCTACCGAACTGCTGGCCGCGCAACACTTCAAGACCTTGAAACCGCTATGCGATTCCGCCGGCCTCGGCTGCGAATTGCTGACAGGCAAGATGCCCGCCGCCGAGCGCCGCGCCAAGCTCGCGGCCATTGCCAGCGGCGAGACCGACATCGTCGTCGGCACCCACGCTCTGTTCCAGTCCGGCGTCGAATTCCACAATCTTGGCCTCACCGTGGTCGACGAGCAGCACCGCTTCGGCGTCCACCAGCGTCTTGCGCTTTCCGACAAGGGCAAGCACACCGACCTGCTGGTCATGACCGCCACGCCCATCCCGCGCACGCTGGTCCTTACCCATTTCGGCGACATGGAAGTCAGCGTGCTCCGCGAAAAGCCGCGCGGCCGCCAACCCATTGATACGGCAGTTCTTTCCATCGGCGATTACGACCGCGTCATCACCCGCCTCCAGGCCCGTCTCGCCGAAGGTGCCCAGGCCTTCTGGGTCTGCCCCTTGGTCGAGGAGAGCGAACATCTCGACGTCGTCGCCGCCGAGGATCGCTTTGCCGAACTGCAAAAAGTCTTCGGCGACCAGGTCGCCCTGGTGCATGGCCGCATGAGTACCGCCGCCAAGCAGGCGGTAATGCAGCGGTTTTCCGCCAATGAACTCAAGCTGCTAGTCGCCACCACCGTTATCGAGGTCGGCGTCGACGTGCCCAATGCTTCCATCATGATCATCGAACATGCCGAACGTTTCGGCCTGGCCCAGCTCCACCAGCTCCGCGGCCGCGTCGGTCGCGGCTCGGCCCGCTCGGCCTGCCTCTTGCTCTACAAGGACCCGCTCAGCGAAACTGCAAAGGCCCGTCTCGAAACGATAAAATCGACCGAAGACGGCTTCGAGATCGCTGAAAAGGACCTCGAACTGCGCGGCCAGGGCGACGTGCTCGGCACCAGGCAATCCGGCATGCCCGGCTACCGCCTCGCCGTCCCGGACGTGCACCGGCATCTGCTCGACTACGCCCATGACGAAGCCAAGGCGCTCCTCGCGCGTAACCCGGGCCTGTCGGGGGTGGAGGGTGACGCTGCGCGTACCCTGTTGTATTTGTTCAGGAAAGACCTGGCGATCCCGCTGATCCGGGCCGGATAGCGGAAAACTTATCCCGCCCCACCCGTTCGCGATTATTCTACGGTCACCGACTTCGCCAGGTTCCTCGGCTGATCCACGTCCGTGCCCATGAATACGGCCGTATGATAGGCCAGTAGCTGCACGGGAATACAGGCCAGGATCGGCGCAACGAAGCTCGAAACGTGTGGAATGACAATGATATCCGCCACGCCATGCCCGACGGTTTCCGCGCCCTCGGCATCGGTGATCAGGATGATCTTGCCGCCGCGCGCCGCCACCTCCTGCATGTTGGACAGCGTCTTGTCGACCAGCTCGTCCGAGGGCGCCACCACGATGACCGGCATGTCCTCATCGACAAGGGCGATGGGGCCGTGCTTGAGTTCACCTGCTGCATAACCTTCGGCGTGGATGTAGCTGATTTCCTTGAGCTTCAGCGCACCTTCCATGGCGATGGGGAACATCGGGCCGCGCCCCAGATAGAGCACGTCCTTGGCCTTGGAGAGGCGCTTGGCGATGTCCATGATCTGGTCTTCGGTGGCCAATGCCTGCGAGACGGCCGCCGGCAAGCTGGTCAGTGCCTGTACGAATTCCTGCTCCTTGCCCGCATCCAGCACGCCGCGCGCCCGGCCGGCAGCGATGGCGAGGCTCGCCAATGCCGTCAGTTGCGCCGTCAGCGCCTTGGTCGAGGCGACACCGATTTCTGGTCCGCAGAGAATGGGGAACACCACACCGGATTCCCGGGCAATGGTGGATTCCAGGGTATTCACCAGCGACGCCACATGCTGCCCCTGGCCGGCGCAATAGCGCAGGGCGGCCAGAGTGTCGGCCGTCTCGCCCGACTGCGAGATGAACAGCGACAGCCCACCCTTTTCCAGCGGCGGCTCGCGGTAGCGGAATTCGGACGCCACATCGATATCGACCGGCAGCCGCGCATAGCGCTCGAACCAGTATTTCGCAACGGCGCCAGCCAGATAGGCCGTGCCGCAGGCGCTGATGGTCAGCCGGCTCAGGTCGGCGAAGTCGAAGGGCAGAGCCTCGCGGATGGCGACCTTTTCGGCGCCCATATCCACATAGTGGCTCAGCGTATGCGAGATGGTTTCGGGCTGTTCGTAGATTTCCTTGGCCATGAAATGGCGGTGGTTGCCCTTGTCCACCAGCAAAGCCGAGGCCTGCGACACCTGCAGCTCGCGCTGCACGATGGCATCCTTGCCATCGCGGATGGTCACGCCCTGATGGGTGATGACAGCCCAGTCGCCGTCTTCGAGATAGGTCAGGCGCGAGGTGAACGGGGCCAGCGCCATGGCGTCGGAGCCCAGATACATCTCGGCCGTGCCATAGCCGATGGCCAAAGGCGCGCCATGCCGGGCGGCGATCAGCAGGCCCTCCTCGCCCTTGAACAGGAAGGCCAGCGCGAAGGCACCCTTGAGATGCTTGAGCGTCCGCGCCACGGCCAGTTCGGGGTCGGCGCCATTGGCCAGTTCCCGCGTCACCCACAGGGCGACGGCCTCGGTATCGGTCTGCGTCTTGGGCAGGTAGCCGTCTTTGGCCAGGTCGGCCAGCATGTCGCGGTAATTCTCGATAATGCCGTTATGCACCACGGCCACGCGGTCGGTGGCATGAGGGTGGGCATTCTGCTCGGTCGGCGCGCCATGGGTAGCCCAGCGGGTATGGCCGATGCCGATACGACCGGCCAACGGCTCGAAGCTCAGCTTCTGCGCCAGGTTGCCCAGCTTGCCCTCGGCCCGGCGGCGGGAAATGCCGCCCTCTTCCAGCGTGGCGACGCCAGCGCTGTCATAGCCGCGATATTCGAGGCGCTTGAGCGCATCCACGAGGCGAACCGCAACGGGTTCGCTGCCGACGATGCCGACAATTCCGCACATGCTACTTGTCCTTCTTTGCCTGCTTCCTGGCTGCCGCAGCGGCGAAGATTTCCTTGGCTCGTCCCGGCTTTTCCACCTGCCGCGCGCGACCGAGCGCCAGCGCATCGACTTCCACATCCTCGGTGATGACGCTGCCGCTGGCCACCAAAGCCCCCGCGCCCACCGTCACCGGCGCCACCAGCGAGGCATTGGAGCCGATGAAGGCGCCGTCGCCGACCACGGTGCGATGCTTGTTGTAGCCATCATAGTTCACGGTGATGACACCGGCGCCGATATTGACCTCGGCGCCGATGCTGGCGTCGCCGATATAGGTCAGGTGGCTCACCTTGGCGCCCTTGCCGATCTCGGCCTTCTTGATCTCGACGAAATTGCCCACCTTGGCGCCTTCGCCCAGATTGGCCTCCGGCCGCAGCCGCGCGAAGGGCCCTACCGAGGCATTGCGGCCCACATGGGCGCCCTCGATATGGCTGAAGGCATGGATCACCGCGCCTTCCTCGATCTTCACCCCCGGCCCGAACACCACATTGGGTTCCACCGTCACGTCGTGGGCAATCTCGGTATCGTAGGAGAACCAGACGCTTTTGGGATCCTTGAGCGTCACGCCGGCCTTCATGAAGTCCTCGCGCCGCACCTCCTGGAACAGGCCTTCGGCGCGGGCCAGTTGGCTGCGGTCATTGACGCCCATCACGTCATTTTCCGGCGCCAGCCCATAGCCAACCTTCTTGCCGGCCGCATTGGCCAGCCCGACCAGGTCGGTCAGATAATATTCGCTTTGCGCATTATTGGTCTCGACCTTGTCGATAAGGTCGCGGAACACGTCCGCCCGGAAGGCGAGGATACAGGCATTGCACAACCGGATGCGCCGCTCGTCTTCGGTCGCGTCCTTGTGCTCGCGAATGGCCAGCAGCGTGTCGCCATCGGTGATGAAGCGGCCATAGCCGCTCGGGTCCTTGGGCTCGAAACCGAGAATGGCCACATCCAGTCCCGCATCCAGTCGGTCGAGCACGGCGCGGAAGTTGATGCCGCGCAGCAGCGGGTGGTCGCCATAGACCACGGCAACATAGCCCTTGGCCTTGCTGAACAGGTCGCGCGCCATGGAGGCGGCATGGGCCGTGCCCTTGGCCTCGGTCTGCTCGAAATGCACCACGTCCGGATGCAGGGCCGTCACCGCCTTGCGGATGGCGTCATGCCTGGGCCCGGTCACCAGCGCGATCTGCGTCGAGCCGGCTTCGCGCGCCGCACGCGCCACATGCCCGATGATCGGCATTCCTCCCACGGGATGCAGCACTTTGGGCACCGCCGACCGCATGCGCGTGCCCTCGCCCGCAGCAAGAATGATCGACAGCAGCTCAGTCATGAGGGTTTCTCCGGCGCGCGGTCTTTTCGAGCCGCATTTTCACAAGATTATGGCACACAACCGTTGGCGAACACATAATGACGGCCCCATGGTTGATGCTGGCGCAGCGCCTGATTCGACTGCGCCTGCAGGATAGCGGCTTTGGCTAAAGCATCGGAACAATTCCGGCAATCGGACGTCACCACCTGGGGCATCGTTGCGCTGGTGCTGTCCGGCATTGCCGTCATGGGGTCCAATGTCTCCGCGCTCATGCCACACGATGTGCTGGCAGGGCTGCACAAGACCCGCATAGAGGGCGCTTCGGTCGATCAGTTGCGGCTCCAGTTTGCCGAATTGCGTGAGGAGCAGCTCCGCCTCAAGCGCGAGACCGGCATGCTGACCGCCCGCTTCGCGCTCGAAGAACAACAGGGCAATGACATCACGCGGCGCGTCGGTGCGCTCGAGGTCAGCCTGCCGCGCCTGCTCGAAACCCTGCCCGGTGGCGGCAATATCGACCGCAACAATCTCACCGCCGCAATCGGCCAGGATCCGGCTCTGGTCTATCAGGCCGAGGGCGGCTCGGTGGTGGTGCGCCAGCAACCCATGGCCGAGGCCAGGCCCGTCGTTGCCGGCGAACAGCCCCTGCCCGCGCCGGTCGAACAGGTCGCGGCCATTCCCATGCCCAATGAGCGGCAATTCGGCATCGCCCTCGGCCCGGCCATTGCCTTCGAGGCGGCGCCGGACGCCTGGCGCGACCTTTCCATGAAACTCGGTCCACTGCTGTTTGGGCTGGCGCCGCTCCTGGTCGACGAGGCCGGCAGCAACCACCAGCGGATCGTGGTCGGCCCCATAACCCAGCTTTCGGAGGCGACCGCGCTATGTGCCCGGCTCGAGCGCCTCTCGGTATCGTGCCTGCCCATGCCGTTCACCGGAACGCCCCTGGCCTATTAGCCATGCTGCGTTTCCGGTTGACAGTCGAAGATGCGCCGCTATGTTCCGCCGCGACGCCAGCAGCGTCAGACGTGGTGCGTGCCGGTAGCTCAGTGGTAGAGCATTCGACTTTTAATCGAATGGTCGAGGGTTCGACCCCCTCCCGGCATACCATTCCCAACTTCTGATCGGCTGCCGCTTTGTCCCAGGATTTTACTGATCTGCTCAAGGTGCTGGTGGCTACCGCGCTGACTTTCGCGGTCGGCACGCTGGTCATGCTCTATGTGATCCTGCTGCTGGCCCAATATGGCGCCAACCTGCCCATGGTGGGAGCCCTGCCGCTCAATGCGCCGCCGGAAATGGTGCCGCTTTTGGCCGATAACCGTCTGTTCACGACACTGGCGGCGGCCCATGTCACGGCGGCCGGCCTGGCCTTGCTCATCGCCAGCAACACGATCGACCTGGCGCTGCTGATCACGTCCAAGGCGGTGGCCGTTGTCATTACCGCCCTGCTGGGCTTTGTCGGCGGGCATATGGTCTATCTGCAACTGACGGAAGGCACTGCCTTCTCGCTGACACCGCTGACCCCGGTCTTCGTCGCGCTGGCGGTGTTCCTCGTGCTGTCCAGCTTGCTCAGCGTGCAGAACCTGCGCCGGCTCGGCAACCTGCGCTTCGTTGTGGCCGTGGGCATGGTGGTGATCGGGCCGCTGCTGCTGGTGTGGTTGTAGGTTCCAGCGCAGTGCCACGCCCTCGTGGTTCGAGGCTCGCAAGGGCTCGCACCTCACCATGAGGACTACCGGAAGTGCTGAGCTCAAAGTAGCCCTCATGGTGAGGTGCGCTTCTTCAGCGCCTCGAACCACGAGGGCGTGCCGCCGTCAGAGGTGAAATCTCACGCTGCCAGCGTCACCACAACCGCCCCGCGCGGCGTCGCCACGACCGTATGCTCATACTGCACGCAGGGGGCGCTCGGCCGTGCCACCAGCGTCCATTCGTCGTCATCCGACTTCTGGTCAGCCATCTTGCCGCCCAGCGACAAAAACGGCTCGATGGTGAAAACCAGGCCATTGGTCATGCGGCGACGATCGGACTTGTCCGGCCAGGTGGCGATTTCGCCCGGCTCGTCATGCAGGCTGTCACCCACGCCGTGGCTGGCCAGGTTGCGGATCAGCGTATAGCCGCCCTTCTTGGCGAATTTGCCGATAGCCTCGCCGATATCGGCAAGGGGCGCGCCGGCCTTGACCACGCGGATACCGGCCCACATCGCCTTCTTGCCGTCGCGGCACAAAGCATCGAGCCGCTTGTCGCCCTCGCCCAGCACGAAGGAGGCGCCGCAATCGGCAAAGACGCCGTCCTTTTCCGCCGAGACGTCGATATTGACCAGGTCGCCTTCGCGCAGCACCCGTTCGCCGGGAATGCCGTGGGCGATTTCCTCGTTCACCGAAATGCAGGTGGCACCCGGAAAGTCATAGGTCACGACGGGCGCCGACCGCGCGCCATGTTCGGCCAGCAGTTTCGCCCCGATCTCGTCGAGTTCACCCGTGGTCATGCCCACCCGCATGGCCGAAGCCATGGCGTCGCGGGTAATGGCGCAGATGCGGCCGATGGCCTTGAGCTTCTCGAGCTGTTCTTCGGTTGTGATAGTCACTTGTGTTCCAGATAATATGCCAGCAGGCCCTGGGTGGAGCTGTCATGCCCCTCCCCGCTCTCTTTGCCTTCAACCTTGGGCAGCAGCGCCTTGGCGAGCTGCTTGCCCAGTTCCACGCCCCATTGGTCGTAGGAATTGACGTTCCAGATCACGCCCTGGGTGAACACCTTGTGCTCGTAGAGCGCCACCAGCGATCCCAGGGTCTCGGGGGTCAGTTGCTCATAGAACAGCGTGTTGGACGGGCGGTTGCCGGGGAACAGCTTGTGCGGGGTCAGTTCCTTGATGGCCGCCTTGTCGAGGCCCTGCGCCTTGAGCTCGGCCACCACTTCGGCCTCGCTCTTGCCGAGCATCAGCGCTTCGGACTGAGCCAGCGCATTGGCCACCAGCTTGTCGTGATGTGGCGGCAGGCTTTCATGCGGCTTGGCGGCAATCAGGAAATCGACCGGGATGACGTCGGTGCCCTGGTGGATGAGCTGGAAGAAGGCATGCTGGCCATTGGTGCCCGGCTCGCCCCAGACAATGGGGCCGGTCGACCAGCCAACCGGCTTGCCTGACAGCGTCACCGATTTGCCGTTCGATTCCATGTCCTGCTGCTGCAGATAGGCCGGGAACCGGCCCAGCCGCTGGTCATAGGGGATCACCGCATGGGTCGAAAAACCCCAGACATTGCGATACCATACGCCGAGCAGGCCCATGATGACGGGCAGGTTATCCTCCAGCGGCGCCGAGAGGAAATGCCGGTCCATGGCGTCGGCACCGGCGAGGAATTTGGCGAAATTGTCGTAGCCCACGGCCAGCGCAATGGGCAGGCCGATGGCCGACCACACCGAATAGCGCCCGCCGACCCAGTCCCAGAAGCCGAAAATGCGGTCTTCGCGAATGCCGAATGCGGCGCAGGCTGGGATGTTGGTGGAAACGGCCACGAAGTGGTTCGGCACAGCCTCCTCGCCCAAAGCCTCCGCAATCCACTTCCGTGCCGAGCCCGCATTGGTCATGGTCTCGTCGGTGGTGAAGGTCTTCGAGGCGACGATGAACAGCGTCTTTTTCGGATCGAGGCCTTTCAGCGTATCGTGGATATGGGCGCCATCGACGTTCGAGACGTAATGCGCGCGCAGGTCGGGCCGCGTATAGGGCGCCAGCGCCAGCGTCACCATGGCCGGCCCGAGGTCCGAGCCGCCAATGCCGATATTGACCACGTCGGTGAATTGCTCGCCGCCATGGCTGCGGATTTCGCCTGTTCGAACCGCATTTGTGTAGGTCTCGATGGCGGCCAACACGCCGCGCACGTCAGGCATCACATCCTTGCCATCGACCGGCACCGGCTTGTCGCCCTGGTAGCGCAGCGCCATGTGCATCACGGCGCGGTCTTCGGTGCTGTTGATATGCTCGCCCTCGCACATCTGGTCGCGGCGCTCCTCGACCCCGGCAGCGCGCGCCAGGTCGAACAGGGCAGCCATCACAGCTTCGTCGATGCGGTTCTTCGAATAGTCGAGCAGCACACCGGCGCCATCAGCCGAATAACGCTTGAAGCGGTTCGGATCGACGGCGAACTGCACGCGCATCGGCTGCTCTTCGAGGCGCTTCCTGTGCTTGTCGAGGCTAGCAAAACTCGCCTTGCGTCCAGCCTTTGCCATGTCGGAACCTTCCATCAGATGACCGGCAGGTCGCCGGCGGCCCAGGCCGCGCGCGTCTCTGCCGCAAATTCGTTGAACCGGCCGCCCTCGATTGCGCCCCGGCAGCCCTGCACCAGCTCTTGATAATAGGCCAGGTTGATCTGCGAAAGGATCATTGCGCCCAAAATCTCTTCTGTCTTAACGAGATGGTGCAGATAGGCCCGGCTCCAGCGCCGGCAATTGGGGTTGGGCGAGGCCTCGTCGATCGGCCTGTGGTCATCCCTATGCCGGGCATTCTTCAGGTTGATGACGCCGAAGCGCGTATAGACATGGCCATGCCGGCCGGCCCGCGTCGGATGCACGCAATCGAACATGTCGATGCCGCGGCCGATGGCGCCCAGGATGTCGTCGGGCTTGCCCACGCCCATCAGATAGCGCGGCCGGTCCTCCGGTAGCTCGGGCGTGATCTCCTCGATCACCCGGAACATCACCTCCTGCGGCTCGCCCACCGCCAGCCCGCCCACCGCATAGCCGTCGAAGCCGATGGAGCGCAGCCCGGCGGCCGATTTGGCCCGCAATTCAGTATCATCGCCGCCCTGCACGATGCCGAACAGCGCCCGGTTGAGCTGGTTGTTGAACGCGGTCTTGGAGCGGTCAGCCCAACGGAGCGACAGCTCCATGGCGCGCTCCATCTCCTTGCGCTCGGCCGGCAGCTTCAGACATTCGTCGAGCTGCATGATGATGTCGCTGTCCAGCAGGGTCTGGATTTCGATGGAGCGCTCCGGTGTCAGCTCATGGCTCGATCCGTCGATATGCGACCGGAAGGTCACGCCCTTTTCGGTCAGCTTGCGCAACTGCGCCAGTGACATGACCTGGAAGCCCCCGCTGTCGGTCAGGATCGGCCGCTGCCAATCCATGAAATCATGCAGCCCGCCCTGGCTGGCCACGCGCTCGGCGCCCGGCCGCAGCATCAGGTGATAGGTGTTACCGAGCAGGATATCGGCGCCGGTCTCGCGCACCTGTTCTGGATACATCGCTTTGACAGTGCCGGCCGTGCCCACCGGCATGAAGGCCGGGGTCTGGATATCGCCGCGCGGCGTATCGATGCGACCCCGCCGCGCCATGCCGTCGGTGGCCGAAAGGGTGAAGGTGACTTGTTTGGTCGGAGCGTTCATGCGGCGGGTTCTAGCCTGTTGTTCCCAAGCGGACAATGCGGTGCATTCGGCGCGGGTCCGTCCGATTTTTGCCATGCTTTGCAGGGGCTATCGGCGTATCGCTGTTTTTTGATGATTCCGAGGTATTTGCATGCGTCGCACCGCCCTTCTCGCCGCTACCCTGGCTCTGCTTTCGGGCCCCGTTCTTGCGCAGGACTCCATCGGGGTCGAGGGCTATTACATGGGCCATGGCGAGGGCGAGCTCACCGCCGAAATCACCCATATCGAGAATGATCGCTATGCCATTTCCATCAGCACGACCGTGCCGATGGAAAACGACATTCCCGGCTGCGGCGGCGGCATCGATGGCGAAGTGCTGCTGGAGGACAGGGGCGGCAATTTCTTCGCCGAAAACGAATTCTATGATCCCGAGGACGATAGCCCGATCTCGCAGGCTCGCTATTGCGAAATCGGCCTGAGCTTCGACGGACAGGGCGAGTTGAAGATCGAGGAGCGTGGCGGCTGCATCAGCTATCACGGCGCCGCCTGCGGCTTCACCGGCACGCTGAGCCACGAGACAGCAGGGATTTAACGGCCGGACAGAGCCCTCGGACCTGTTCCGAGGGCTCGACGCTAATAAAACCCTTCATCCTCCGGCTCATCCTGCGCTGCCCGCAGCAGCAGGGAGGAATCCCCGTAAGAATAGAACCGGTAACCCTCGCGTATCGCGTGGGCATAGGCCTCTTTCATCACCGCCATGCCGGCAAAGGCGCTGACCAGCATGAACAGGGTCGACTTGGGCAGGTGGAAATTGGTCATCAGCGCGTCGACCGTATGGAAGCGGAAACCCGGCGTGATGAAGATATCGGTGTCACCCACGAAGGGCTGCAGCGTCCCTGTTGCCCGCGACGCCGTTTCCAGCAGGCGCAGGCTGGTGGTGCCCACGGCAATCACCCGCCCGCCCAAGGCCTGCTTGGCATGGATACGCTCCACCGTAGCCTGGTCGATCTCGCCCCATTCGGCATGCATCACATGGTCGTCGGTGTCGTCCACCTTCATCGGCAGGAAGGTCCCTGCCCCCACATGCAGCGTCACCCGCTCGATGGTCACGCCCTTGTCGGTCAGTTGCTGCAGCAGGCTTTCGGTGAAATGCAGCCCGGCCGTGGGTGCGGCCACGGCGCCATCCTCGGCCGCATAGACCGTCTGGTAATCCACCAGGTCCCGCTCTTCCACGTCGCGCTTGGCGCCGATATAGGGCGGCAGCGGCATGGCGCCATGCGACTTGATCGCCTCATCGAGTTCGGCCCCGCCGAGGTCGAATTCCAGCGTCACCTCGCCGGTATCGCCCTTGCCGGCAACCTGCGCCACCAGCGCATCGGCCTGGCCATTGCCCAGTTCCAGCCGGTCGAGCAAAGCCAGCTTCTTGGCTGGTCGGGCGAAGGCGCGCCAGGTATGGGCATCGACGCGCTTGTGCAGGTTGAACGACACATTGGCGCGGTTTTCCCCGCGCACCCGCGTACCGCGCAATTCGGCCGGCAGCACCCGCGTGTCATTGACCACCAAAACGTCGCCCGGCTTCAGCAGCCACAGCAAATCAGGCACATGCCGGTCCGACAGGCCCACTTCGGGGTCGACCAGCAGCAGCCGCGCAGAGTCGCGCGGCTCGGCCGGATGGAGGGCAATGAGCTTTTCGGGCAGGTCGAAGTCGAAATCGGAAACACGCATGGCCGGCTGGTTAGCACGACGGGCGGCCGGCGAAAACGCCTATCCGCAACCCGGCCTCAGCCTTCGCCGCATTGCACCGGGAAGCTGTTGCCGCCAACCGTCAGCACGCCGGTCAGCGGCAAATCCTCGCTGCCGTCGAAGCGCAGCCGCAGCCCGACCAGGATCGCTTCGATATTGGGATCGGTGAAATCCACCAGCACCTGCTGATTGTCGGCGAAAGCCTGGCCGACCACGAAGGGCGTGCCTTCGCCGCGCTCGGACCCGGTGGACCAGGCCGCGCCACCGGCTTCGACATGGGCGCCGATCACCTGCAGCACCGGCAAATGGCCGGTGGCGAGATAGGCGGAGACACCGTCCCCGCCCTCGCATTGAATGCCGCCGCTGGCCACCGCGGGGGCAGCCAGGGCGAGGCTCGCCACCAGGGCCAGCCAGCCTGCTTTAGGCAGCGATATCGGCCGCAACCTTAACCGAAAGCATCTTGTCCGGGTTGATGACCGGCTCGCCGCGCTTGATCTGGTCGACATTGTCCATGCCCTCGATGACCTTGCCCCACACAGTATACTGCTTGTTGAGGAAGGGCGCATCGTCGAAGCAGATAAAGAACTGCGAATTGGCCGAATCCGGGTTCTGCGCGCGCGCCATCGAGGCGGTACCGCGAACATGGGGCTCGGCGTTGAATTCCTGCTTGAGATCCGGATACTTCGACCCGCCGGTGCCACGGCCCTGCGGGCAGCCGGTCTGGGCCATGAAGCCGTCGATCACACGGTGGAACACGATGCCGTCATAGAAGCCTTCGCGGGCCAGCTTCTTGATATGGGCGACATGGTTCGGCGCCAGGTCGGGGCGCATCTCGATGACGACATTGCCCTTGGTGGTTTCGATGACGAGGGTGTTTTCCGGATCGGCGTATTCGGCCATTTTTGCAACTTTCAGTTGGAATTTGTGGCCCGCATGTAAGGCCATTGGGCTGTCGGTGCAAGGCGGGGCACGCCCTCGTGGTTCGAGGGTCGCTACGCTCCCACCTCACCATGAGGGCTACTTATGCATTGCGCCAAGAGTAGCCCTCATGGTGAGGTGCGCTTCTTCAGCGCCTCGAACCACGAGGGCGTGGCAGGTTACTTGTATTCGATCACTGCCTTGATGATCTGGTCAGGATTGGCCACAGCGCCATTCTGTTCGGCCGGGCCTTTTTCCAACCCGTCGACCAGTTCCATCCCGCTCACCACCTTGCCGAACACCGTGTACTGCCCGTCGAGGAAACTGGCATCGGCGGTGGTGATGAAGAATTGCGAGTTGAACGAATCGGGGTCCTGCGAGCGGGCCGCGCCGAGCACGCCGCGCCCAAAGCTCTCCGAATTGAACTCGGCTTCGACATTGGGCAGGTCCGAACCGCCCATGCCGGCGCGGGCGAGGTCGTAGCCTTCCGAGCCGGACTTGCCGAACTGCACGTCGCCGGTCTGGGCCATGAAGCCGTCGATGACACGGTGGAACACCACGCCGTCATAGGCGCCCTGCTCGGTCAGCGCGATGACGCGCTCGACATGCTTGGGGGCGATGGCCGGCAGCAATTCGATATCGACGTCGCCGCCCTTGATGGTGAGGATCAGATGCGGCGTGCCGGTCTGGGCGAAAGCGGGTGCGGCGGAGAGCGCCACGGCGCCGATGACGAGGGCGCCGAACAGGCGACGGGAAAGGGCGATCATTTGCTTTTCAGGGCCTTGAGAACAATTTGCGGGACGAAGGCGGAAATATCGCCGCCCATTTCAGCGATCTGGCGCACCAATGTGGCCGAGATATGCCGGACCGGCGGGCTCGAGGGCAGGAATACGGTCTGCAGGTCCGGCGCCATCTGCGCGTTCATGCCCACCATCTGCATTTCGTAATTGTAGTCGGTGGTGTCGCGCAGCCCGCGAATGATCAGCTTGGCGCCATGCTCGCGCGCCGCATTGACCATCAGCCCGGAGAAATCGACGATGCGGAATTCGGTATCGGTGCGCTTGCCCACCGGCCCCAGCACCTGGTCGAGAATGGCGATGCGATCCTCATGGGCAAAGAGCGGATTCTTCTTGGTAGCGCTGATGCCCACGGCGACCACCAGCGTATCGACCAGCTTGCAGGCCCGCTCGATGACGTCGAGATGCCCGTTGGTCAGTGGATCGAACGAGCCGGGATAGAACCCAACCAGCCTGCTCATGGCGGCCTCCCCATTGTTGTTGCATGGGTTTTGTCATGTGCGCGGCATGGAGGCAAGCGTGCCGCACGCCCCCGCCTCGACATCGCAGGGGATCGATAAAACTTTAGTCTTGCAGCTTAACCCGACCTCACTCCCGCTCTGCTATGTCCGGGGTCAGAACGGGATGCTCATGCCAAATCTGGACTTTCTGACGCTCTATATCTTGATATTCCTCAATTCCCTCGCCGTCGCCGCGGTCTGGGCGGGGTTTGCCTATTCCTATCGTCCCCATCGGGCCGCGCTGCACTGGCTGGGAGCCACGCTGTTGACGCTCCTCGGGGGCATCGTCCTGGCCATTCAGGGCAATGAGGGCGCGTTGGTGCCCGCCGTCGTCGGCAATACCATCATCATTTTTGGCTTTACCCAGTTCTGGGTCGGCCTGCGCCGCTTCCGGCATCAATCAGGCGGCCAGGCTTTGGCAGTGGCTGTCACGCTCATTGCCGCGGCCGCCATGATTGCGATGCATGACAGTGCCCGGGGCCGGGCCATCGTCTACGCGGCTGGCCAATCGAGCGTCATGCTGCTCTGCCTGATCCACCTGGTGCGCAATCGGCTGCCCGGTATCGGCGCCATCATTGCCGTCTCCGCGTTTGCCGTGGCCATGGCAGGCCAATGGCTTGTCATCGGATCAAACTGGGCTCTGCTGGCCAACTTGCTCGACTACTCGCTTTACTATTCTCTGGCATCCTATGCGCTTCTCTGCACGGTCTTCAGCGCCACTGTCTGGAATCTCGGCTTTGCCCTGATGTCCGTAGACCGCCTGCAGTTGACCTTGCGGCGCCTTTCCGAAACCGATGAATTGACCGGACTGGCCAACCGCCGCGCCTTTCAGCAGCGCATGGACGCTCTGCAGGCTGCGCCGGACGGTCGCGAGCACAGCCTGATCCTCATCGATCTGAACGATTTCAAACCGCTCAATGATCGCCACGGCCACACCGCCGGCGATGAAGCGCTCCGCCACCTTGCCCGCCTGCTGACCGGGATCGGGGGCAGCAATCTTGTGGCTCGCCTCGGTGGCGACGAGTTTGCCGTGCTCCTGCCGGAAGCCGGCCTGTCGCAGGCCGAGCATCTTGCCGCCACGATCCGCAAGACATTGGCGGCCTCGCCGCTGAAATTGTCAGATGACACAGTGACGCTCTCGGCCAGCCTTGGTGTATCGGCTGCCTCGGAAGGTGCCGATCTCTTCGCCCTCGCCGACCAGCGCCTCTACAGCGAAAAACACCTCGGCAAGGGGCGACAGGCCCATCGTCCGAAATCGGCATTGGAATTTGTGAAAACGGCCCAGAATGGCGGCCTCGACCGGGCGTTGAACCCTCCCGTCACGCCCGCTTCTGCAGCGCCAGCCAGACACCACCGGCCATCAGGATGACGCCCGAGACCCGATTGACCATGCGGACGCGGGCGGCGGTCAGCAGGTGGCGCGCCTGGCCGGCCGCCAGCGCATAGACGCTGTCGCTCATCGCCGCCACGGCCAGACAGATCAGGCCCAGCGTCATGATCTGGCCGAAGGCCGGCCGGCTCAGGTCGATGAATTGCGGCAGGAAGGCGCTGAGGAACAGCAGGGTCTTGGGGTTGGACCAGTTGGTCAGCGCGCCCTGCCAGATATAGCGCCCCACCGGCAGCCGGTCGCCCTTGAACGCCAGGTGCCCGCTGGAGCGGAACATTTTCCAGCCGATCCAGATAAGGTAGGCCGCGCCGGCCAGCTTGATGATCTCGAAAGCCCCGGCCACCAGCGACATGACGGCCTCCAGCCCCACGGCCACGATGAAGACCATGCTGACCATGCTCAGCGCCGTGCCCAGGATGGTGAAGAGCCCAGCCCGCGTGCCGCCCGCCAGCGAATTGGCGATGACCACCGAGACCGACGGCCCCGGAATGACGGCGAAGAGCAGGCAGGCGAGCATATAGGGCAGGATGATGACGGGATCGATCATGGCGAAACTCCTTGAGCCAAGGAGCAAGCCACCGGCGCCGCGTCTTGGCAAGAGGCTTCGCGTGCGGCCCCAACTCGATAAAACTCTATCGACTTGCCGCATCGAAAAGTGACGCCTGCCCGCTACCAAGGCAATATCGACACATCCGCGGCCGGGGACATGGATGCGCTCCTACTTTGACGGCATGCTGCGCTACTTCGAGATGTCCGGACGCAGCACCCGCATGCAGTACTGGATGTTCTTCACGATCCAGTTCGTGCTGACCGTCATGGCGGTGCTCATCGACTACCAGTTGGGCGGCTTCAGGGATCTGAAAAATCCGCAACCGACGGCCACGATGTTCATGAGCATCGTGCATTTCATTCCCGGCATCACCGTCGGCGTCCGGCGCCTGCATGATATCGGCCGCTCGGGTTTCTGGTACCTGCTCTATTTCGTACCGTTCGCCGGGCTCGTCCTGCTCTATTGGGCCTGCTGCCCGTCCGAACCGGGCCACAATGCCTATGACGATCCGGAGCCCAGCAGGTACGAACCGCGCGGACGCCAGGCGGCAATGCCGCGCTATTCCACCATTCCGCGTACGGTCCGCATGGGCAGCAACGCCGCAAGGCCACCCTCAATCGGCTATGACGGCCTGGCCGCGCCGGACCGGTTTATCTGAGACGCATCCACACCGTGCTGCGCCAGCGGCCAGCCGGCTTTCGACCCATTGCGGACGCCCGGCAGTTGGCCGATGCTCCTCCAAAGCTGCCATGGTCGATTGAAAGGAGTCGCGCAAATGACTGACGCCGTTGTCAACCTTGATAAGCTGCCACTCAAACCGGACATCGTTGGCACCCGCTTCGCCAATCAGTACGCCGAGATTGGTACGGCTCTCGGCCTCAAGGCCCTGGGCGCCAATTATCTTGTCGTTCCGCCCGGCAAGACGTCCATGCCTTTCCATCGCCACCACACCTCCGACGAGATGTTCTTCATTCTTTCGGGGAAGGGTGAATACCGCTTCGGCGATGAACGAATTCCCGTGCGCGAAGGCGATTGCCTCGGTGCTCCGGCGGCCGGTGCGGCCCATCAGCTCATCAATACCGGCAGCGAGCCCCTGCGCTATCTGGCGCTGTCAAACAATACCAATGCCGAAGTGATCGAATATCCAGACAGCGGCCGCGTCCGCGTGGATGTCGGTCTCTCGGGGTTTCATCGCTATGACGGCACCTTCAAAGAAGGCGGCAAGCTGACACCGCTCGGCTATTGGGAAGGAGAGAACATCGACGACGCGGGTAACTCCTGAGGCAAGCATTCCGATTACCTCACATCCGCTTGAGGCTATTTGCTGCGGTGAACTGCCAGTCAGCCTTGCGGTCACAGACTAACGCTGAACCAGAATTCTCGTCTGCGCTTCCCGCATCAGGGCAGCAATCTGATTGGGATCATCGAGGTAGGCGCTTTCCAACAGGCCGTCAGACACTGCGACGAGCAGCGAGGCCGTGACGTCCGGAGCGGGATCTCCGTCAGCCGCCAGCAGTTCGCGCAGGACGCCGAGATACCAGGAACGCCTCGCATCGATGGCCCGCCGCACCTTGCTATCCGGGTCTGGGTACTCGGCCGCGGCGTTGAGGAACGGACATCCTCGCCAATCCCCCACGACCACAGCCTCGCTGATCCGTCCCAATACGGCGGCGATCATGTCGCGCGGCGCTTGCTTTGGCAGCGCGGCCACTGCTTCGCGCCCAATCCGATCCTGATCCTGGATATAGGCCAGGACGAGGTCGTCCTTGGACGGAAAGTGGTTGTAGAACGTCGCCTTGGCCACGCCTGCCTCCGCGATGATGCGGTCGATGCCGACCGCATGGATGCCCTCGGCGTAAAACAGCCGGGTCGCAGTGTCGAGCAGGCGCTGCCGGGCGGGACTGACCTGGGGCGGGCTATCGGAAGTCCTCATATTCATCGTTTGAGCGCCTCTCATTTACGTCGCTTGACTCTAACAGACAGGTCTGTATAGTTCAACAGACAGACCGATCTGTATGTATTAGATGCTGATGCGGTACGGCTAGGCAAGCGGCGTTGATAGTTGGCGGCCGATCAGGCATCGGCCGGGCCAGTTGGGAGATCCAAAATGGCAACTTTTGAGGAATTTTCAGGCGAAAGCCCCGCGACCAACGGCTTCCGTGGCAATCTCCTTCGAATATTCGGGTCGGTGAAACACTGGCACGACCGACGACAGGCGCTAGCTAAGCTGTCGCGGCTGAGCGAGCGCCAGTTGAGGGACGTAGGCTTTGAGCCCACCGACATCTGCGACTCGCTCAACGGACAGCCCGCCTCAGCGTGGGTAGAGCCCTCACCTGCGGCCGGACATCCGGTGACGCAGTGCGTCCTCCGGCAGGTCGCAGGTTCCGATCATCCTCCAGGAGCACCTGACATGAGCAAGACTCCTCGCAAAAGCACCACTGGCCTGCGCCAATTTCTGGATATGGAGCAGCAGCGCAATTGGATGGAAGGCAAGACGAACCTGTCCGACGCCGAAGAACGCTCGGAGTCCATGGAACTGCGGTTCAAGTATGTGCCGCGATTCCAGAAGTTGCTTGCTCGCCCACAGGCACAAACAGTTCTGAAGATTCTGGGAGTCTACGGCCAAAACTGCATCCCGATACCCCGCAAAACCGAACGGCAGTACTGGTCGGTGTCTTGTCTGCCGTCGACCTCCGACAAGCCGCTCATACGGGTCAACGCGAGCTGGATGGAGCTTTTCACCATCTATGCGGATGGGGACGGCATCCGCGCAAGGTTCATTGTTCACCTTTCGGATTTCACCAAGGACCACTCGACCGCGCAGGGCCAGTTGGATGAAGCCCTGCTCGAGCACTGCGTCACGACGCCGGAAGATGTCAGTTATTTCGTCCCGCGCGGCGAAGACATTTTCGGCATCAATGTCCGCGGCTCCGCCTCGATCCACAAATTCCTCGCATCCCCCGCTCGCTACGCGCCATTCGAAGATTCAATCTGACCCACATGAACCGGGGCCGGAACGCCTACCAGGCGAGCCACAGCTACAGCGTCGCGGATCACATGCTGGACGGTGGAGCCGAATAGCGGCGGGGCGCCGTGTCGGTCGCCCTCGAACACGAACCAAAGAAAATTGGAGGAAGGCCTATGAGAAAGATCAGGATTATCGAACATATCTCGCTGGATGGCGTGATCCAGGGGTTTGGCGGACCAGAAGAAGACAGGGACGGCGACTACGCACATGGCGGGTGGGCCGTGCCGCTTTCCGATCCTGCCATTGGCGAAGCCATAGAGGCGGCGCAAGGCGAACGTTTTGACTTGCTGCTCGGCCGGCACACCTACGATATCTTCACCCGCTATTGGCCGAAGCTGAAAGATCCGATGGCGGACAAGCTGAATGCCGCCAGGAAATTTGTCGCGACCCACCGGCCGGACAGCCTTGAATGGGGGCCGGTGGAAGGTCTTGGCACGGACATCGCCAAAGGCATTCGCAGCCTCAAGGCGAGCGAAGGTCCAGACCTGGTCGTCTGGGGAAGCTCGACGCTTACACCGGTGCTGCTCCAGGCGGGGCTGATCGACGACGTTCTGCTGCTGGTCTTTCCGGTCCTGCTGGGCAAGGGAAAGCGCTTCCTGTCGGACGACGTCGCCCCCCGCGAACTTTCGCTTGCCAGCACCAGGGCCGCGTCCTCGGGCGTGCTCATCAATACGTATCGCTACGTTGGAGCGCTGCGAACCGGATCCTTTGCCGAGCCCGCATGACGTGACGGTGATCCCGGGATGCGAGATCGCGTCGACAAGGTAGAGAAGCTGGCATAAGTCGCAAGCAGCGCATCGAAAGTTCGGGCGAGTATGCGAAGGGCTCGTCAATTTTCACGATGCCGCACTGAACTGGCGACACGACAAATTGGAGCACACATATGCGAAAAATCGTGGCCACGGCACGCTGGGTGCCCTTGGTCGTCATCAGCATCGCGAGCTTGTGGGCGTCGGCGCGCACCACAGAGGGTTATCGCGACCCGATTTTCGACTGGGACATCAGTTGGCCTGCTATCGCCAATGCGCTGACCAAAATGCCGCATATCGGCTCGATGTTCCTGATCTTCTTGCTCGGTGCGCTAGCGGTTGGAGTCGGCCGGCTCTGGTTGGCAGCGCTGTTGGCATTCGTGGTAGCGATCGGATGGGAACTGGTGCAGATGCCCACCATTGGCAACAATCCACGGCTCGCCGATCTTGCTCCCGACCTGGTTGGCATCGGTCTTGGATGGGTGATCGTGGCGCTTGGCGTGATGCTCTGGCGGCGCTTCCGGCCGACCAGTTGAATGGCGGCATTCTTAGAGGCCCACCCAAGGCAGCCGCCATGCGACCGTGATCCCATAAAAACCAAGGGGCGCCGAAGCGCCCCTTTTTCTATTCCTCTGCCGGCGTTTCCGGCGGCGCGTCCGGTGCTTCGGGCACATCATCGTCGCCTTCAGGCTCGCTGATATGCTCCACCGACATCACCTTCTCGCCCTCGGCCGTATCGAACACGATGACGCCCTGGCTGCCGCGGCTGACGATGCGGATCGGCTTGTCGCCGCCGACAGGCAGGCGAATGGTCTGGCCGCCGTCGCTGATCAGCATGATCTGGTCGCTGTCTTCCACCGGGAAGCTGGCCACCAGGTTGCCGTTGCGCTTGTTGACCGCCATGGCGACGATGCCTTTGCCGCCACGCCCGGTGATCCGGTATTCGTGGCTCGAGGTGCGCTTGCCATAGCCATTTTCCGAAATGGTCAGGATGAACTGCTCGATGGCGCTCATCTGGGCATAGCGCTCCTGCGGCAGGTCGCCGGCCACGACATCGCCCTCGTCCGAGTTGGTTTCTTCCTCGGCGCCTTCGCCGCGGACGGCACGGCTCATCTTGAGATAGGCGGCGCGTTCCTCGGCCGTGGCGTCGGAGTGGTTGATGACCGCCATGGAGATAACCACGTCGTCCTTGGCCAGCAGGATGCCGCGCACGCCCATGGAGTCGCGCCCCTTGAACAGGCGCACGTCATCGGTACGGAAGCGGATGGCCTGGCCGAGCGCCGTGGTCAGCAGCACGTCGTCATTGGCCGTGGCCGTCTCGACGCCGACGATCTGGTCGCCCTCGTCCAGCTTCATGGCGATCTTGCCGTTCTGGCGCACTTCCACGAAGTCGGCCAGCGAGTTGCGGCGCACCGTGCCGCGGGTCGTCGCGAACATGATGTCGAGATTGGCCCAGCTCGTCTCGTCCTCGGGCAGCGGCATGATTGTGGTCAGCCGCTCGCCCTGCTCCAGCGGCAGGATGTTGATCAGGGCCTTGCCCCGCGCATTGGCCTGAGCCAGCGGCAGGCGCCACACCTTGAGCTTGTAGGCGATGCCGCGGTCGGTGAAGAACAGCACCGGCGTATGCGTATTGGCCACGAACAGGCGCGACACGAAATCCTCGTCGCGCGTTGCCATGCCCGAACGGCCCTTGCCGCCACGATTCTGCGCCCGATAGGTCGAGAGCGGCACGCGCTTGATGTAGCCCTCGTGCGACACGGTCACCACCATGTCCTCGCGGGCGATCAGGTCCTCGTCGTCGAAATCGCCGACCACGTCGGAGATTTCCGTGCGGCGGGGCGTAGCGAACTGTTCCTTGATCTCGGTCAGTTCCTGCCGGATGATATCGACCACCCGCTCGCGGCTGCGCAGGATATCTAGATAATCCTCGATCTCGGTGCCCAGCCCGTTGAGCTCATCGCCGATTTCATCCCGACCCAGCGCCGTCAGGCGCGCCAGGCGCAGTTCGAGGATGGCGCGAGCTTGTTCCTCGCTGAGATTGAACGTGCCGTCCTCATTGATGCGGTGGCGCGGATCGTCGATCAGCGCGATCAGCGGCGCAACATCGGCTGCCGGCCAGCGACGGGTCATCAACTGCTCGCGCGCCGTCGCCGGATCGGGCGCAGTGCGGATCAGCGCGATGACTTCGTCTATATTGGCCACGGCCACGGCCAGGCCGACCAGGATATGAGCGCGGTCGCGGGCCTTGTTCAGCAGGAAGCGGGCACGACGCGTAACCACTTCGTGACGGAAGTCGATGAAGGCCGAGAGGATTTCGCGCAGGTTCATCAATTGCGGCTTGCCGCCATTGAGCGCCACGAAATTGCAGCCGAACGAACTTTGCAGCGCGGTGAAGCGATAGAGCTGGTTCAGCACCACGTCGGCCAGCGCATCGCGCTTGATCTCGATGACTACGCGCATGCCCTCGCGCGAGCTCTCGTCGCGCATGTCGGCAATGCCCTCGATGCGCTTCTCGCGCACCAGTTCGGCGATCTTTTCGACCATGGTCGCCTTGTTCACCTGATAGGGCAATTCGGTGATGATGAGCGCCTCGCGCTCCTTGCGGATTTCCTCCACCGCCACCCGCCCGCGCACCAGCACGGAGCCGCGGCCGGTCTCATAGGCCGAGCGGATGCCCGCGCGACCCAGGATGATGCCGCCCGTCGGGAAATCCGGCCCGGGCAGCACTTCCATCAGCTCTTCGGTGAGCGCATTGGGATTGTCGAGCAGCAGCAAGGCCGCGTCGACCGTCTCGCCCAGATTGTGCGTCGGCACATTGGTCGCCATGCCCACGGCAATGCCGCTGCCGCCATTGACCAGCATGTTGGGGAAGCGCGCCGGCAACACGGTCGGCTCCCTTTCGGAGCCGTCATAGTTGTCGCGGAAATCCACCGTGTCCTTGTCGAGGTCATCGAGCAGGGAATTGGTGATCTTCTGCATGCGCACTTCGGTATAGCGCATGGCAGCCGGCATATCGCCGTCGACCGAGCCGAAATTTCCCTGCCCTTCCACCAGCATTTCCCCCATGGAGAAATCCTGCGCCATGCGCACCAGGGCCATATAGACCGCGCTGTCGCCGTGGGGGTGGTATTTACCGATCACGTCGCCGACCACGCGGGCCGATTTGCGATAGGGCTTGTTGTATTCGTAGCCGTTCTCGCTCATCGAGAACAGGATGCGCCGATGCACCGGCTTGAGGCCATCGCGCACGTCTGGCAGCGCACGGCTGACGATGACGCTCATCGCGTAATCGAGATACGATTTCCGCATCTCGTCGGTAATGGCGATGATCGAAATATCGGATGGCGGCGGGGCGCCGGTTCCGTCTTGAGGCGTATCGGTCACTGGGGTGATTCTACGTTGGTTATGCTGTCCTCTAGATAGGCGATTTCGTACAAAATTGCGAACTTTGCCGGGCCGAAACTGTGGAGATCAGGCCGCGACCAGAGGTTTGCGCCGCATCTGGCGGAAGCTGGGTACGGCCACGGGCGCCAGCGTGGCAAAAAGGTAGAGCAATCCCGTCGTGCCCAGCGCGATGGCGATGCCGAAATTATCGACCAGCAGCCCCGCATAGAGCCCGCCAAACGGCATCAGCGCCCAGGCCAGCGCGCCGAACAATGCGATCACCCGGCCCACCATGGCGGCCGGAATGCGCTCGAACAGGATGGCCCCGAGGATGGGGTTGAGGAAACCGGCGGCAAAGCCGCTCACCATCAGCACGGCGACAAGGACCGGCACCGCGGCATCCATGGCGAAAATGGCCATGGGCATCGGCCCGGCGAACAGGAAGCCGATCGTATAGACGGCCAGCCGCGGCATGCGTTCGCCAAGGACCGCGGCGATACCGGCCCCGATAATCGACGCCCCGGAAAAGGCCGCGAGGAAAATGCCGACCCAGGTGACGTCGAGTCCTGATGTCCGCACCCAGACCGGCAGCAGCACCGTGGCATACGCCTGGTCGAACAGATTGGTGATGGCGATCATGACGACGAGCGCCCGCAGCACCGGGTCACGGCGCAGCACGCTCCAACCCTCCGCCAGCTCGGTTCGATAGGTGGTGGAAAGATCGCGCATCTGCGCCGGCGCCTGCCGCGCCGGAATGCCGATCCCCACCACCAGCGCCGACAGCAGGAACGCCATCGCATTGGCCAGCAGAGCCGGCGCCGGCCCGAGCAGTGCGATCAGCCCGCCTGCCGCCGCCGCGCCCAGCGTTCCCGCCAGCCGGTCGCTGGCGCCCATGACGCCGGTCACCCGTTCCAGCGGCAATTTGCCCAGGGCCGCGACCGTGGGCACCAGCGCCTGCTTGGCCGCATCGGACGGCGCCCGCAAGACGCCGATCAGCGCCACTGCTGGCAGCAGCACCCAGATGGAGAGCAGGCCTGCCCAATAGAGCAGCGGCACCAGCGCCACCGCGATCATCGACAGGCTATCGCACCAGACCGCGATACGCCTTGCGCCAATGCGGTCGATCAACGGACCGCCCAGCGCCTTGGCCACTACATAGGGTGCCATTTCGGCGAAACCGGCCAGCCCCGTCAGCACCGGGCTGCCCGTCGTAGTCAGCACCAGCCACGGAATAGCGATGGCGGAAAGCCGCGTGCCCGAGGTGGACAGCACCGTGGCGCCGGCCAGGGCAACGAAGGCGCGCTGGATGCTCATTCCGCCTCTCCCGCCTCCGGCTCCCCCACATGGGGCGCCGCATGCAGGACAAAGGTGACCGGCCGCATATCCTCGGGCAGGTCAGTGCCCAGCGCCGGGGCCGCCGCCATGGCCTCCCACAGCAAGGATTGCAGCCTTTCCACCAGCGCCTTGGCCGCCGCGGCATTCAAGGGGATCGTATAATCGCTGACCGTGGAAGCCTGCCGCCACTCCTGCGACAGGGCGGGATAGGCGGCATGGGCGCGCTGCATCTGCTGCATCTGTCCATGCAGGGCCGCCTGCTCGAAAGCCAGCCCCAGTTCCAGCTCTTCGCCTTCCGCTGTCGCGGGCATGACATTGGTGGATTCATGCCGCGCCCGCCACCAGCGGTCGCGCTGGCTGCCCCGCCCCGCATCCTCCTCGATGAAGCCATGCTGCGCCAACTGCCGCAGGTGGTAGCTCGTCGCCCCGGAATTCAGTCCCAGCCGCGCCGCCAGTCCCGATGCCGTGGCCGGCCCCTCGATGCGCAGCAGCCCCAGCATGCGCAGTCGCAGGGGATGGGTCAGCGCCTTGAGCGCCGTGGCATCGGGAACGACACTGCTGACATCGCGCAACGGTTTTTCGGACATGACAGGACCTCGCACATTGGTCCCCTCATATCACCGCAAATAAATCTTTGCAAAATTTTCTTTGCAATTAGGCGTTCTGCACCAGCCGCAGCAATGTGCAGTCGGGATCGACCAGATAGCCCACTCGTCCACC
This sequence comes from Devosia ginsengisoli, assembly GCF_024707105.1. Taxonomy (GTDB): domain Bacteria; phylum Pseudomonadota; class Alphaproteobacteria; order Rhizobiales; family Devosiaceae; genus Devosia; species Devosia ginsengisoli_A. Next base: position 417,826 of record NZ_JANQAJ010000011.1, read on the forward strand.
CCAGTCTTCGAGGCGTGGCGGATGCAGGCGCGGCCATCCCGTACTGGCCTCGGGAATGCCGGCCGCCTTGCAGGCAGCGTAGAAGCCATCGAGGTCGTCCAGCCGCAGGCAGCAGCCGAACGAACTGGCCGCCGGGTCGAGCTCGGCCATCGGGAAGAATTCGAGTTGCAGCCCGCCCCGCCGCAGGATCATCCAGTCTGGATCGCGCCAGCGCTCGACGAAGCCGAGTGCAGCGTAGAATCGTGCGGTCGCATCGAAGTCGCGGGATGGCAGGTTGGGCGTCGCATGATCGGTCATGGCTCAATCTCACAGGCTGCATCGCCGGCCCGGCCATAGTAGCGAAATCCGCAGCGCGGGCACATATCGCTTCCCCATTTTGCCAAATCCTTGTCAACTTGCCTCCGCACGGGAGGGACGCGCATGGATTGGATGAGGAGCGAGCCGGCTTCGCAGGGATTTTCGCCCGATATCGCGGAAAAGCTGGATGCCATGGTGTCTGGCGGCACGCTGGGTGCCATCCATGCCATAGCCGTCTGCCGCCATGGCCGGCTGGTGCTGGAGCGCTACTTCACTGGCAATGACCAGCAGATCGCCGTGGGCGACCTTGGCCCCATCACCTTCACCGGCGAGCGCCTGCATGACCTGCGTTCCGTCACCAAGAGCACTGTCGGCCTGCTCTATGGCATTGCGCTCGACCGCGGCCTGGTGCCCGGCCTCGATGCGCCCATCATCGACAGCTTCCCCGAATATCCCGACCTCGTTGCCGATCCGGCCCGGCGGCGCCTCACCGTCGCCCATGCCCTCGACATGACGCTCGGCCTCGAATGGGATGAGAGCCTGCCCTATACCGATCCGCGCAATTCCGAGATCGCCATGGAATTCGCGCCGGATCGATATCGCTTCACCCTCGATCGGCCGATCGTCGCCGCGCCCGGCGAGCGCTGGATCTATTCCGGCGGCGCAGTGGCATTGCTCGGGGCGCTGATCGAGCGTGGCTCGGGCCAGCGCCTCACCGCCTTCGCAAAGGAAAACCTGTTCGCCCCGCTGGGCATCACCAGTTTCGAATGGTTCGCCGGCATGGATGGCAACTACTCGGCCGCCGCCGGTCTGCGGCTCGGCGCGCTCGACCTGCTGCGCATCGGCGCCATGCTCGCCGATGGCGGTCGCTATGACGGCCGCGCCGTAGTGCCATCAGCCTGGCTCGCGCAAAGCTGGACGCCCCGCGCCACGACCAGTTGGGGCCAGGCCTATGGCTATCTCTGGTATCTCGATACCCCTGCCCCACCCGCTTTTCCCGACGGCACGCCTGGCATTGCCGGCTTCGGCAATGGCGGCCAGCGCCTGTTCGTGCTGCCCGAAGCGGGCCTCGCCTGCGTTGTCCTCGCCGGCCTATACGACACGCCAGGCGCCGAAGAAGGCCCGCAGCGCCTCTGGGAACAGCTCGTGCTGCCCAATCTCAACCTCTAGCCGTCCGGCGCGGATCAAATTCTCGTCACCTTTGCCGCCGACCCTCGCCCGAGTCGCCAAGGGGAGAGGAAATGACATGGCCGGACCATCCGTCGCGTTGGGCGCCGGATTGCGCGTACTGATCCTCGCCGTGATCCTCGTCGCCAGTTGTGGCCTCGCGCTGGCCGCCGGATTGCTCCTGGCCCGCCTGGGCTATCTGGGCACCTGCCAGGACGGCACCTGTGAACTGGTTGCTGCCGTCTATGTCATGCCAATCGGCGGCATCCTGCTGTATTTCGCCAGCCTCATCATCTGGTCGAGGCTGGCCAGTCGCCAAGGGAATCGAAATGCCTAGCCCCGGTCGCCATCTGCTCTCCATCGCCGTCCTGCTGGCCGCTTGCGGCACGGCATCGGCCCAAAGCCCGCTGGATTTCTCCGGCGCCACCGAGACGCCGGAGGAGCTGATCGCGCTCTACGATGCGGCCGATGGGCAATGCCGCCTCTCCACCAGCGACGATGTGGAAATCCAGGTCGCCTGTGTGTCCCGCTCGATCTACGGCGTCGCGCTCAATGCGCAGGACTGGTGCTATGGGCGCGAAACCGAGGCCAATGCCGAAATGGAATGGCATGCCTGCGCCGCCGATTCCCTGCGCTTTCCGCCGGTTTCCGTAACCTATCCCTGACGCATCAGGCGGCGTCGAATTCCACCCGCGCCGCGCTGATCCGCTTGTGGTTCTCGCTGGCCCATTCGATCAGGTGTCCGAACGGCACGATGATCGACTCGCCCATCGGCGTCAGCCGGTATTCCACCGAGGGTGGTTTGGTGTCATAGACGCGCCGCGCCACCAGCCCGTCGCGCTGCAAATCGCGCAGCGTCTGGGTCAGCATCTTCTGGGAAATGTCGGGCACTTCGCGCCGGATCTGGTTGAAGCGTCGCGGGCCGTCGGCCAGCGTCATGACCAGCAGCATGCTCCATTTGTCGCTGATCCGGTCCAGCACGCCACGCACCGGGCAATCCATCAGCGATCCGCCGCTATTCTGTTCGGCCCATTTGGCAATGTAGAGACCGGCTTCTTCCAGCGCGCTGAGCATGGGGGCACCTCCAGGTAACGTTATGCGGCAAAAGTGCCTCCTTTCAGCAGCGGCCCGCGCAGACTAGATAGCACTCTCCTTTCGAGACTTACTCTCCGCCGGCATGTGCCGCAAGCGGGGCAATCAGGAGATATGAGATGACGCAGTTCAAGGACAAGACGCTGCTGGTGACCGGCGCGGCCGGCCAGTTCGGCCGGCTGGCCGTGGCCGAATTGCTGGCGCGCGGCGCGACAAAAGTGGTCGCCGGCACGCGCGACCCGGCCCAGCTCGCCGACTTCGCGGCTGATGGCGTCGAGGTCCGCCGTCTCGATTTCGACGATGCCGCTTCGCTTGCCACCGGCTTTGCCGGGGTGGATCGCGCCCTCATCATCAGCACCGTCGCGTCCAACCGCCGCGAACAGCAGACCGCGGCGGTTGCCGCGGCCAAGGCGGCCGGAGTCACCTATCTCGCCTATACGTCCGCGCCCCATGCCCGGCCCAATGCCGATGCCGGCGGCATTGCCGACCATTACTGGACCGAGCAGGCCATTGCCGCCTCCGGCCTCGATTTCACCCTGCTGCGCAATCACATCTATGCCGACATGACCATTGTCGGCGCGGCATCGGCACTGGCCTCCGGCCAGCTGTTCGACGCCACCGATGGCGCCGGCCGCAACTATGTCACCCGCGCCGACACCGCCCGCACCGCCGCCGGCGCCCTGCTCTCTGCCAGTGGCAAGGACATTGTCGATGTCACCGGCCCCGCCCCGGTCACCCAGGCCGAAGTCGCCGCGCTCTATACTAGGCTGACCGGCAAGCCCGTCACCCGCATCGGCCTCAGCGCCGAGCAGCTGCAGGCAGGCCTCGAAGCTGCCGGCCTGCCCGGCTTCTACGCCGCCCTCCTCGTCGCCTTCGATCTTGATGCCGCCGCCGGCTACCACGCCATCACGTCAGACGTGGTCGAACGCTATTCCGGTCGCAAACCGCAGGCGCTGGCGGACTTTCTTGAAGCGAACAAGGCGGCCTTGGCGCAGTAACGCCGCCCAGGTCCACACGTCCACGGCGTCATTCCCGCGCAGGCGGGAATCCATTCTTGTCTGATTATTCAGAGAGTGGATTCCCGCCTGCGGGGGAATGACCCGGTGGTTGGACACGCCTCCCACCGGCTCGCTAGGCCCGGCATTCTTGCAACAATCCACCTCGAACACCTGCCATTGCTGGACGCCATGGTGACAAACCCATAGAAATTGCGCCAATTTGTCGCTGCATTCGCGGAGTCGGGGTCGCCGTGTCAGTTGGTTCGTTCTTCAGCCGTCTCTGGGCGCTTTTCGCCTATGATCGATCCATCGGTTTCGGCCTCGAATATATTGGCCTCACCACCTTGCGGTATCCGCGCGCCGTGGCGCTGGCCGTGCTGGCCTTTTCCATCCTCTGTTTCACGCAGATTCCGCGCGCCAATGTCGATGGCGACCTGCTGCGCGTCTATGCCCATTCCGGCGAGCATTACGATGCCTATGCCCAGCTCTCGGAAACCTTCGGCACGTTCGAGAACGACATCTATGTGCTGGTCTCGTCCCCACGGATGACCGAACCCGAAACGCTGGAGCGCGTGCGCGAGCTGGCCTTCGATCTCGAGCTCAACGAATTCGCCGTGGGCACCATGTCGCCCTTCACTTTGCGCAAGCCCGATGGGCGGGGCGGCTCGGTGCCGGCCGTGCCCGAGGGCATGGACGATTTCGGCGAAGTGGCCATCGCCCTCAGCGACCTGCAGCAGAATGATCCGATGATGCGCAACCTCATCACGCCGGATCTGAGCGGCGTGGTGCTCATCATGTTCCCCAACCAGGAAATGACCAAGGGCGACGGCACCAAGCGGATGATCGCCTCCTTGCGCGACACGATCGCCTTCTATCAGGACGAGAATATTTCCATCGAGCTGACCGGCCCGCCGATCTGGACCTCGGAAATGCTCAATGCCGCCGTGGACGACCAGGTCAAGTTCACCGTCTGGGGGTTCGGGCTCGGCGCCATCATCGCCCTGCTGGCCCTGCGCTCGCTGCCCGGCGCGCTATTGGTCGCGGCCACGCCGTTCCTGGCGGTGATGTGGTCGATGGGCATTATCCTTCTCTTCTTCGGCTCCTTCTCGTTCCTCACCATCATCGTGACGACTTTGGTGCTGGTGATCAGCTTCGCGGAGTCGATGTTCTTCATCTTCAACTGGCTGGCCTATTGGCGCGACGGCATGGAGCCCAACAAGGCGGTGGATGCCACGGTCAAACTGGTCGGTCCCGCCGCGGGCCTGACCATGCTGACCACTCTGGTCAGCTTCGCCTCGCTCTGGTTCACCCCGGGCCAGGGTATCAGGGAATTCTCCATTGCCGGCGCCATCGGCACGTTCCTGCTGTTCGTCTGCCTCATGACCTTCCTGCCGCTGATGCTGAAGGCCGCGGTGCGGCTCGGCTTCAAGGCCCCCAAACGCTCCAGCCTCGTATTGACCGCGCCCCTGCCCCTCGCCTGGTTCATCGCCAGCCGCTTCGGGCGCCTGCTGTCGATCCTGGCCATCGTCGTCACGCTGGTGCTGTTCATCCCCTATGTGCTGATCAAGCCGCATTTCTCCTTCGAGGATTTCGTGGCCAAGGACTCGACGGCGTTGACCGCGGCCGAGGAGATCGACGATGGCGTGGGTGGCGTGGCGCCGCTCTATATCCGCGTGCCCCTGCAGGACAACGACCCCAATGTCACGCCGCGCGATTTCGAGACGATCCGCAAGGTCCACGAAATCCTGGAAAGCCATCTCGGGCAGAACAAGGTCATCTCCGCCGCGGCGCTGACCAATTACACCGATAGCGGCTTTACCCGCGAAGAGGTGTTCGACGCCGTCGGCCCCTTCATGCGCAAGCGCTTCGTGACCGATGACGGCAGCCAGGCGCTGGTCACCGGCTTCATGCCGACCATTATCGACTCCGAAGACCTCAAGCTGCTGGTCGAGAATGTCACCGCCGAAATGCGGGCGGCCGGCATAGACGGCGCCGAAATCGGCGGCTTCCGCATTCTCACCACCTATGCCACCGACCAGATCGTCACCGGGCTGCAGCTCGACCTCACGGGGTCGGTGCTGGTCAATATCGCTTTGATCGGCTTCGCCTTCCAATCCTTCCGGGTCGCTCTGGCCTCGGCCATCCCCAACCTCTTCCCCGTGCTGGGCACCATTGCCTGGCTCTATCTCAGCGGCCAGGGACTGCAACTGACCACGGTCATCGCCCTTACCATCGCCTTCGGCATCGCGGTGGACGACACGGTGCATTTCCTGTCGCACTATCTCCATTCGCGCCGCGAGGAAAAGCGGCCGCATCTGGAGGCGGTCAAGCATACGCTGGACCGCATTGGCGGAGCCATTGTCGCCACCACCATCATCCTGTGTTCGGGCGTGGTGATCGTCACCTTCTCCGAATTGCCGCAGGTGGCCCTGTTCGGCACGCTCTTCGTCTCCACCCTGGCCTTCGCGGTCATCGGCGATCTGTTCATCCTGCCGGCCCTGCTGGCGGCGGGTGGCAAGTTCTTCCAGCCGCTGGGCAAGATCAGGGTGCGCACCGTCGACCATGACGCGACCCCCGACGATCCGACCGGGGACACCGCGACCGGCGATGGCGGCACCGAGGGCGGGCAGCCGCACACGGTATAGCGAGCGGCGCTTGCGGGGCGCAGCGGCGCCCGTTTACATGGTTCGGCTGATTCTGCCATGGCCCCGAATCAGGGGTTTGCGGCGCGCAGGGACTTGGTATCGATTGGGGGATGAAATCTGCCGGGGGGCATGGTTTCAAAATCTGCCGAAGGCATGATTTCACTGGAGGCTTAGTGCAAATGACCTTTTTCGCATCCCTGTGGCGCGCCGCCGCGCTGGCAGGCCTGCTGGCCGTATCCGGCGCCGCCCCTGTTCTCGCCGCCCCGGCCGACGTGGCGCTGCTGCAGTCCTATATCGGGGAATGGCGCGGGCGCGGCGTGCTGATCGGCGCCAATACCGAGACCGTGGTCTGCCGCATGTCGCTGACCCAGGGCAATCAGCAGAAGGTCAATTACAACGGCCGCTGCACCCTGGCCGGTACGCAGCTCTCGGTGGCCGGCACCATGGCCTATGTCGAGGCCAGCCGGCGTTTCGAGGCCGCCATGAGCTCCAATGCCACCTTTACCGGCATCGCCGTGGGCCAGAAGCGCGGCGGCGGGCTGGTCTTCAACCTGCGCGAGCGCGACAAGGATGAAGAGGGCAAGGATCTCAACATTTCCGCCCAGATCAGCCTCAATGGCGACGCCATCAATGTGGTGTTCGAAGTGGTCTATGTCGAAAGCGGCGACAGCCTGCGCGCCGAGGTGCCCTTCTCGCGGTAAGCGGCCCGGCGACCGCCAATTTGTTTTCAATCACAAGCCCTTGCGGCTGAAGAAGTCTTAACCAGCTTGGCGCTAGGGTTCCGGCATTATTCCGGAGCGCCCAATTGCGCAGCCTTGCCGTGACCAGTGCCGACACCCCGACTTCCGCCGACATGCTGCCGGGCGATCCCATCGGCGCACGCCTGCAGCGTCTCTGCGCCCTGCTCGGCATTGCCGGCGCACGGCTGAGCCTGCTGACGGATGACGGGGCTGAAGTCACCGCCGCTATCGGTCCTGCCGATGCCGACCTGCCAGCACTCGAAGCCCGCGCCCGTGCCGCCGGTCAGCCGCTGGTCATCGCGTCGCCTGCCTTCTATGCCGGCATCGTGCTGCCGGGCGAAACCAGCCAATCCGCGCACCTGCTGAGCCTGTTCGATCCCCGCCCACGCAGCCCCGGCATGGCTTCCAATATCGCCGCACTGGCCGGCGAGGTGCTCGCCCGGGCCGTGATTGCGCAGCAGCGCCGCCAGATCGCGGCCCAGGCGCGGACCATTGCCGATTACGACGCGCTCGAGGAACAGCGGCGGAGCCTGTTCGACCGTGCTTCGGCCACGGCCCGGATCGGCGTCTGGCAGTGCAATCTCGCCGATAACAGCCTGAGCTGGACCAATGGCGTCTACGACCTGTTCGAAGTTCCGCGAGACACGCCCATCACCCGCGAGACCACCCTGGCGCTCTATAGCGAAACCTCGCGGCGGGAAATGGAAGCCGCCCGCGCCCAGGCCATCGCCACCTGTTCGGATTTCTCGCTCGATTGCGAAATCATCACCACCAGGGGCAAGCGTCGCTGGATGCGACTGACCGGGGCGGTGGAAAGCCGCGACGGCGTCGCCCACCGCATTTTCGGCATGAAGCAGGACATTACCGAGGAAAAGCTGCTGGCCGACCGGACCCGCTACCTTGCCGAATTCGACGTGATGACGGGCCTAGCCAATCGCGGCCTGTTCCAGGCACGCCTTGTCGCGCTGGACGAGGGCCGCAAGCGCATCGGCACAATGCTGCTGATCGATCTCGACGGCTTCAAGCAGGTCAATGACACCTATGGCCATGCCGTTGGCGATGAATGCCTCAAGGAGGCCGCCGCCCGCCTGCTGGAAAGCTGCAGCGGCGCGGATCTCGTGGCGCGTATCGGCGGCGACGAATTCGCCGTGCTGCTCAATGCCGACATGACGCCGGGCGATGCGAAAATCCTGGCCGGCAATATCGTCGAAGCCATGCGCCGCCCCGTCACGAGGCTGGGCCAGACGCTCCGGCTCGGCGCCTCGGTGGGCGTGGCCCATTATCGCAGCGGCATCAGTGCCGAAGACCTGTTCCGCCAGGCCGACACCGCCCTCTACGCCGCCAAAGCCGCCGGCCGCGACACCAGCCGCATCTTCGCGGCCTGAGGGGCATCGGGCTGCCCCCCGAGTCCGGTGCGTGGGATACCCCCTCATTCCCTCCCCACAAGGGGGAGGGAGGCGCCAGATCGACCCTCAAGGACCTAATCTCAATGTTCCCGCTGTCACGGAGCGAGCTTCCCTCCCCCTTGTGGGGAGGGAGTGAGGGTGGGGGTATGAGAGCCCCGATATTCGGGCACCAGCACCCCCGCCCCCTTCCCAGAAGGGAGAGGCCGTCTCCTCAGAACGGAATGTCGTCGTCCATGCCGCCAGGCTCGAAGGCCGGGGCATTGGCGCGGGGGCGCTGGCCGCCACCGCCGCCATTGTTGTTGTCGCGCACGCCGCGGAAGCCGGTGTCGCCACCGCCATAGCCGCCGCCGGCACTGTCGCCGTCGCCGCGACCATCGAGCAGCGTCAGGTTCGAGTTGAAGCCCTGCAGCACCACTTCGGTGGAATACTTGTCGGCGCCGGACTGGTCCTGCCACTTGCGGGTCTGCAACTGGCCTTCGAGATAGACCTTGCTGCCCTTGCGCAAATAGCTCTCGGCTACGCGCGCCAGCCCTTCCGAGAAGATCACCACACGGTGCCACTCGGTCTTTTCGCGGCGCTCGCCGGTATTCTTGTCTTTCCAGTTCTCGGAGGTGGCGACGCTGAGATTGACCACCTTGCCACCGCTGGGGAGATTGCGCACCTCGGGATCGGCCCCGAGATTGCCGACCAGGATGACCTTGTTCACGCTGCCTGCCATGGCAAAATTCCTTTTCGATTCAGTCCCGGTCTGCGTGGTCGCGGGACGCTTACTTACCCTGCGCAAGCCCTGCCCGCCCAGGCGCGGGCCGTTCATCGGTCTTGCTGCAACGGTTCTAGCGCTTCCGCGGTTGCTGCGCGCGCCAGAACCGATGTTTTGAACATATAAGACGCTGCCGGTCACACCGCCATATGTTCATGTTATGTTCTATTTGGCGACGGAGTCAAGCCGTGGGAATGCCGTTTGCCGGCGCCCCCACGGCCTGCTCTACCCGTATCAGGCCGGCGTGAGTGCCAATGCGCAGGCCTGCGCGAGGTCCTTGTTCGGCGCCTCGGCACCCAGCGGTGTCGCCCAGCCGGATTTTTCGATGATCCCGCGTCGCGAATAGGCCGAGGCGGAGGTGAATTCCGCCAGCACCGCGACGGAGTTGGCATCGGTCCGCGACCGCTCCACGCAATAGGGCGTCAAGGCGGCCGCCAGGTCGATCGCAGAGCGCTTGGACGCCAGATCCTGGGCACTGCCGCCGGTCACCCAGCCACCCCAGGTAAAGCCGATGATGGCAAGGGCGACAGCGCCGGTCGCCGCGCCGTAAAGCGCGGGTTTCGTCCATTCAGGAATTTGCATGAGAGTCCGATCTGTATCGGGAAAGGCCGCAGGATTGCGGCCAGATAGTGACGATAGCATGCGGAGACTGGTAATGCTCCGATTAATCCCCACGAGCCCGCGGTCCAGGTTGAACAGATCCTTCCCCTTCTCCTGACACTCCCTGTCAGCAGCCCTGCCCCAAAGCCAGTCGCACACATGGAAACCCGTCATGGACTACGCGCAGGCGCTCTGGCTCTACCTCATCCTGCTGTTCGGCATCATCGTTGTGCCGGGCATGGACATGTTCTTCGTCCTCGCCAATGCGCTGACGCGCGGCCGCCGCGCCGGGTTCAGCGCCGTTGGCGGCATCATGCTGGGCGGTGCGGTCCATACGATGTTCGGCGCGCTGGCCGTCGGCGTCCTGACCCAGTTGCCCACCATGCTCTTCCAGGTGATGATCCTGGTCGGCGCGCCCTATATGGGCTGGATCGGCTATACTTTGCTGCGCAGCACCATCACCGTGGACAGCATCGGCCGCGCCACGACGCGGTCCGACTGGGTCGCCTTCCGCCAGGGTCTCGTCACCTGCCTGCTCAATCCCAAAGCCTATCTCTTCGTCCTCGCCGTGTTCCCGCAATTCATGCGGCCCGAATATGGGCCGATCTGGTCGCAGGCTCTGGTCATGGGGTTGATGACGGTCGCCATGCAATTCCTCATCTATGGCGGGCTGGCGCTGGCCGCCGGCCGCGGGCGCGATGCGCTGGTCGGCCACCCTGACGTCACCATCTGGATCGGTCGCGGCGCCGGCGCGTTATTCGTCGCGGCGGCCTTGTTTACAGCCTGGCACGGATTGACCCAGCATGTCGGCCCTTGACCGAATCCCTATTGTTCCGCTTATGTTCCAGGCGACGAAGGACGCTTTGGCAAGCGATCGGGGACACGCTAAGGTGAGCGGACCGAGGGGCGGCCATGCGCCGAGACCGCTTGCGAGAGGGACCAACCGAGCCTATCTGAATGGCTCCCCTGAACCGAAGCCCGATATCGATTTTGCCGCCGCGCCGCCCTTGCGCGCAGAGAGCCATGGACTGAAATGATGACGCCAAAGCCCAGCCAGAACCGTGAGATCATCGTGCGCGGCGCCCGCGAGCACAATCTCAAGGGTATCGACCTCCGGCTCCCGCGCGACAGCCTCATCGTCATGACCGGCCTTTCCGGCTCGGGCAAATCCTCGCTCGCTTTCGACACCATCTATGCCGAAGGCCAGCGCCGCTATGTCGAAAGCCTGTCGGCCTATGCCCGCCAGTTCCTCGAAATGATGCAGAAGCCCGATGTGGAGCATATCGAGGGCCTCAGCCCCGCCATCTCCATCGAGCAGAAGACGACGTCGCGTAACCCGCGCTCCACGGTCGGCACCGTCACCGAGATCTACGATTACCTGCGCCTGCTCTATGCGCGCGTCGGTGTGCCCTATTCGCCCGCCACCGGCCTACCCATCGAAAGCCAGACGGTCAGCCAGATGGTCGACAAGGTGCTGGAAATGCCCGAGGGCACCCGCCTCTACCTGCTGGCGCCGATCGCCCGCGGCCGCAAGGGCGAATACAAGAAGGAACTGGCCGACCTGATGCGCAAGGGTTTCCAGCGCGTCAAGATCGACGGCGAGTATCACGAGATCGAGGATGCTCCCGCCCTCGACAAGAAGTTCAAGCACGACATCGAGGTGGTGGTGGACCGCGTCGTGGTCGGCCCCGACATTGCCGGGCGCCTGGCCGAGAGTTTCGAGACCGCGCTGAAGCTGGCCGATGGCATCGCCCTGGTCGAACTGGCCGACGAGAAGAACGAGGATGGCACCCCGCGCCAGGTCACCTTCTCGGAAAAGTTCGCCTGCCCGGTTTCCGGCTTCACCATTGCCGAAATCGAGCCGCGCCTGTTCTCCTTCAACAACCCGTTCGGCGCCTGCCCGGTCTGCGATGGCCTGGGCACCGAGCAGAAGATCGATCCCGATCAGATCGTGCCGGATGCCACCCTGTCGCTGCGCGACGGCGCCATCCTGCCCTGGTCCAAGACCTCGGCACCCTATTACCAGCAGACCCTGCAGGCCGTGGTGAAGCATTACGGCGCTTCGACCGGCACGGCCTGGAACGAGCTGCCGTTCGAAGTACAGCATGCCGTACTCTACGGCACCGACAAGACCAAGATCGACTTCGTCTATGACGATGGCCTGCGCCAGTACAAGACTACAAAGGTCTTCGAGGGCGTCATCGGCAACCTTGAGCGCCGCTACAAGGAAACCGAAAGCGCCGGCATGCGCGAAGAGATCGAAAAATACATGTCGGCCAAGCCCTGCGTGGCCTGTGGCGGCTATCGCCTCAAGCCGGAATCCCTCGCGGTCAAGATCGATGGCCTGCATGTCGGCCAGGTCACCGAGAAGTCCATTCGCGTGGCCGCCGAATGGTTCGAGGCGCTGCCGGAAAAGTTCACGCCCAACCAGAAGCTCATCGGCGAGCGCATCCTCAAGGAAATCCGCGAGCGGCTGAACTTCCTCATCGATGTCGGCCTCGACTATCTCACCATGGCGCGCAATTCCGGCACCCTGTCGGGTGGCGAGAGCCAGCGCATCCGGCTGGCCAGCCAGATCGGCTCGGGGCTGACCGGCGTGCTCTATGTGCTGGACGAGCCCTCCATTGGCCTGCATCAGCGCGACAATGCCCGCCTGCTCGAAACCCTGCAGCGCCTGCGCGACATCGGCAACACGGTGATCGTCGTCGAGCATGACGAAGACGCCATCATGACAGCCGACTATGTGGTCGATATCGGCCCCGGCGCCGGCGTGCATGGCGGCCATATCGTCGCCGAAGGCACCCCGCAGGACATTCTCAACCACCCGGACTCCCTGACCGGTAAATATCTCTCCGGCCGCATGGGCATTGCCATGCCGGTCGAACGCCGCGAGGGCAAGAAGGGCAAGGTGCTCTCGGTGAAGGGCGCCACCGGCAACAATCTCAAGAATGTCTCGGTCGATGTGCCGCTCGGCCTCTTCGTCGCCATTACTGGCGTTTCCGGCGGAGGCAAGTCGACACTGATGATCGACACCATGTACCAGGCCATCGCCCGGCGCCTGAACGGCGCTCGCGTGGTCCCTGCCCCCCATGAGTCGCTCACCGGCCTCGAATTCCTCGACAAGGTCATCGATATCGACCAGTCGCCCATCGGCCGCACGCCGCGCTCCAACCCGGCTACCTATACCGGCGCCTTCACGCCCCTGCGCGAATGGTTCGCCGGCCTGCCGGAAGCGAAAGCCCGCGGTTACGGGCCGGGCCGCTTCAGCTTCAACGTCAAGGGCGGCCGCTGCGAGAAATGCGAGGGCGATGGCGTGCTCAAGATCGAGATGCATTTCCTGCCCGACGTCTATGTCACCTGCGACGTCTGCAAGGGCAAGCGCTATAACAGAGAGACGCTGGAAGTGCAGTTCAAGGGCAAGTCCATCTCCGACGTGCTCGACATGACCATCGACGAGGGCGTGGATTTCTTCTCCGCCGTGCCTGTCATCCGCGACAAGTTCGCCACCCTGCAGCGGGTGGGTCTGGGCTACGTGAAAGTGGGACAACCGGCTAACACCCTGTCGGGTGGCGAGGCGCAGCGCGTCAAGCTCTCCAAGGAGCTCTCCAAGCGCGCCACCGGCCGCACGCTCTACATGCTGGACGAGCCGACCACGGGCCTGCATTTCCACGACGTGGCCAAGCTGCTCGACGTGCTGCATGAGCTGGTAGAGGGCGGCAATACGGTCATCGTCATCGAGCACAATCTCGAAGTCATCAAGACTGCCGACTGGGTCATCGACCTCGGTCCCGAGGGCGGCGATGGCGGCGGCGAGATCGTCGCGGTGGGTACGCCGGAAGACGTTGCCGCCAATGCCCGCTCCTATACTGGCCAGTTCCTCAAGGAAGTCATGGCCAGGCGCCCGCATTTCGCGACACGGGCCGCCGAATAGTCCATCCCGATTCACGCCTCCGCTCCGTCGATGCTAACAGTCCGTTAGCATTAGCGGGCGGTGGGTGAATGCGGGTTACCGCGCCCCATGTGACAAAATGACAAAAACCGCCATGCACCTCGCGCATGAAGCGCTTGACGTTCGCGCCATGGTGCTGACGCGCAAATCATCCCATCTTGCAGGTGTCAGCACTCTGACCTGAAGGGAATACGCCGATGTTTGTGCGTGCCGTCTGGCGCCTGAAGCGCCTGATCGACATCAAGCAGACGTTGCGGGAAATGGACGTTCCCTCGACGCGTGATGCCGATCTGCTGGGACTTTCCGGCCCCGACTTCTCCAAGATGACACGCGGCCTGTTCGACCGCTGAGCCGTTTCCGTCCGCAAAACCTGCCGCATGGCCGCCTCTCCACCACAGGGCGGCCATGACTTTGCCCGACGCATTAACTCCGCACGAACGACTTTGGTTAAAGCCCTGCGCTAGACGCATGACCCATTTGACCAATCTCCCACTGCTCATTTGGCAGGCACTGCCCTAGATATTGCCTCGTAAACGAAAGGAGACTTCCAATGGACATTCGCAAGACTTTCAAGAAGTGGGCCGCTTATCAGCAGACCGTTCGTGAGCTCGCCGCTCTCGACAATCGTCAGCTCAACGATCTGGGCATTTCGCGCACCGATATCAATCGCATCGCCCGCGATCATGCCAGCGCCCTCTAATATTTGCTCAACTGAACTTTCAGCCTGCGCAAATCGAACAGCCGCCTCTCCCTGAGATGCGGCTGTTTTGCTTTTTGGATCAAAAGGCTAGTCTGGCAATCAGCTCGTCATAACTGACCATGACGGCCTTGCGAAAAGCTGGTCGCTCCTGCAACCGCCGATACCAGTTCTCGACGCCAGGCATGGCCGGGCGATCGATCTGCATGGTGAACCAACGGTAGAGCGCCACGCCGGCCGCGATATCGGCATAGCTCAAACTATCCCCGGCCAGGTAATCCCGTTCGGCCAGATTCGCATCGAGAATGCGCAGGGCTGCAATCGTCTTGGCCAGCGCCGCCGCAATGGCCTTGTCGTCGCGCTGTTCCGGTGGCGTCCGTACCAGCAGCCAGAACACGGCAATCCAGCCCGGCTGGAAGGTGGTCGCGGTCCAGTCGGTCCATTGATCCACCAAAGCGCGCTCGCGCGGGTCGACCGGCCAGAGCGTGTTTTCGCCATAGGTTGCAGCCAGATAGCGCAGGGTGGCGTGGCTCTCCCACACCGTGAGTTCCCTATCCTGCAGGGTCGGCACCAGCCCGTTGGGGTTCATCGCGCGATAGGCCGGCTCATCCAGCCCGCCATGCGATCCGCCGACCAGTTTGTGCGTATAGGGCAGGCCCAGTTCCTCGAGCGCCCACAGCGTTTTCTGCACATTGGCAGAGTTGGCGCGCCCCCACAGCGTCAGATTTGGACTCAAAGTTATCCTCCCGTTTCGCGGCGCATGCTAATCTGCGTGCTGGCAACCACAAGTGCCGGTTGCGCCCCCGAGCCGCGCTTGCTATCTGCCCGCCATGTCTACATCAGAACTTATTCACATCATTGGCGGCGGTCTCGCCGGCTCCGAGGCCGCATGGCAGGCTGCCGAGGCGGGCGCCACGGTGATCGTCCACGAAATGCGCGGCGTCAAAGAGACCGACGCGCACAGCACCGACAGCTTTGCCGAGCTGGTCTGCTCCAACAGTTTCCGCTCCGACGACCACGAGCAGAATGCCGTCGGCCTGCTGCATGAGGAAATGCGCCGCTGCAATTCGCTGATCATGCGCGCGGCCGACCTGCACAAACTGCCGGCGGGCGGCGCGCTGGCGGTGGATCGGCACGGCTTTTCCGCCGAAGTCACGCGCGCCATCCACAATCACTCCAATATCACGGTGATCCGCGAGGAAATCGCGGGCTGGCCGCCGGCAGACTGGCGTAATGTCATCATTGCCAGCGGCCCGCTGACCTCCCCCGCCCTTGCCGAGGCGATCCTGGCGACGACGGGCGAGGATGCGCTGGCCTTTTTCGATGCCATTGCGCCCATCGTCCACAAAGACAGCATCAATATGGACATTGTCTGGGCCCAGTCGCGCTACGACAAGGCCGGTCCCGGCGGCACGGGTGCGGACTATCTCAACTGCCCCATGGACAAGGACCAGTACATGGCCTTTGTCGAAGCGCTGAAGACCGCGCCCCTGCATGAATTCAAGGATTGGGAAAAGGTCCCCTATTTCGATGGCTGCCTGCCCATCGAGGTCATGGCCGAGCGCGGCGTCGAAACCCTGCGCCACGGACCGATGAAGCCCGTCGGCCTCACCAATCCGCGCAACCCCACCGTCAAACCCTATGCCATCGTCCAGCTCCGGCAGGACAATGCGCTGGGCACGCTGTGGAACATGGTCGGCTTCCAGACCAAGATGCGCTACGGCATCCAGGCCGAAATCTTCCGCATGATTCCGGGGTTGGAAGAGGCGCAATTCGCTCGGCTTGGCGGCTTGCATCGTAACACTTTCATCAATTCCCCCAAAGTGTTGCGAGCCGATCTTAAACTGATAAATGATCCGCGCATCCGCTTTGCCGGCCAGGTGACCGGCGTCGAGGGCTATGTGGAAAGCGCCGCCGTCGGCCTCATCACCGGCCGCCTCGCTGCCGCCGAGGCCCGCGGCGAGACTATGGCCACGCCCCCCAGAACCACGGCGCTCGGGGCATTGGTTGACCATATTACCGGCGGCCACATCGAGTCCGAAAGCTATAGCGGCGCCCGCAGCTTCCAGCCGATGAATGTCAATTTCGGTCTCTTCCCGGAAGTCACCGTCACCAGGCCCGAAGGCGCCCCCGCTGGCGCGGCAATGACAAGACCATCGCCAAGCGCCGGGCGATCACCTCCCGCGCACTGGAGGACCTGAAAGCCTGGGCATGACCGAAGCCGAGTTCGAAACCTACCTGCACGACCATATTCCGCTGTCGCGGGCCATGGCCGTGCGGGTGATTTCGATTGCCGATCAGCAGGTTACGCTTAGTGCGCCGCTCGCGCCCAATATCAATCACCGCGACACGGTGTTCGGCGGCAGCGCCGCCTCGATCGCCACCCTCGCCGCCTGGTCCCTGCTGCATCTGCGCCTCGTGGCCGCTGGCCTGCCGAGCCGCGTCGTCATCCAGCGCAGCACAATGGACTATCTGGCCCCCATTGCCGGCGACTTCACCGCCACAGCGACATTCGAGTCGGCGGCGAATTGGGACACCTTCCTGCGCATGCTGACCCGCAAGGGCCGCGCCCGCATCGCATTGCAGGCGGCACTGGACTACCAGGGCCAGAAGGCTGTCCAGTTCCACGGCGAGTTCGTAGCTTTGGGCAAGGACCGGCTGTAGCCACGCCCTCGTGGTTCGAGGCGCTGAAGAAGCGCACCTCACCATGAGGGCTACTTCTAGCCTGGTGTTCCAGTAGCCCTCATGGTGAGGCGGGAGCGCAGCGACCCTCGAACCACGAGGGCGTGCCACTACCGGTTCCGCCAGCTCCACCAGGCCAGGCGCATAATCTTGCGCCAGTCCGGCTCATCCGGAGCCGGCACGAAAAGGCCCGGTTTCCGCGCCAGCAACCCAAGCTGCGCCTTGAGCACCGCAATGCTGGCAAAGGCCGGCTTGAGGCGGCCCGGCAGGGCCGCAATCGCCGCCTCGGCCTTCCCCAGATGCTCTGCGGCCAGTTCGCCAATCTGGCCGAGCGCTTCGGACAAGCCTTCGCTCTCGGTGCCCGAGAAAATCTCGCCTTCCCGCACGCCATTGGCCGCGAAGATCGACCAGGGCAGCATGATGCGGCCCTGCGCCGAAACATGCCCGAAGGCCCTGATATGGCCGATCATGGCATGGGCCACGCCCAGATGGCCGGCAGCGTCGCCCGTCTCGATGGTCTCGCCCTCGTTGAGGATCATCGCGGCAAGCTGGTAGAGCGTCGACACCGTCTCGCCGGCATAACCCTCAAAGGTTTCAAGGTCGGGCATCGGGTCGTCGTAGAGATCGAAGCGCCGGGCACCGATCAGCCGTAGCAGCGTGCCTGCCGGAATGAAGTAGCGACCAATGGTGTCGAGCAGCGCATCGGCCACGGGGTTTTGCCGCACCGCGCCATGCTCCTCGCCCTCCAGCGCATCGCTCCACCACTGCAGCCGGATTTCGCCCGGTGCCGGATCGGACACGCGGTCGCGGATCGAGGCGACATCGGCATTGAAGGCATAGAGCGCGGTCACCGCATCGCGGTGGGCGCCTGAGAGGACCAGGGTCGAGAGATACCGGTCCCGGTCATTCTGGCGCAGGGCCTCGGCGGCATGAGCAAAGCTGGCCTCGGCCATCAGCGCACCTTGTCGACGGCGATCAGGGCTGCCGCCACGGCGCGTTCCTCGGCCAGCAGCACATTATAGGTACGGATGGCGCTGCCGGTATTCACGGCCTCGACGATCACCCGGCGCTCGCGCAAGGCCTCGCGCAATTCGCGCGGAATGGCGGCAATGTCCGGACCGACTCCGATTAGCAACACATCGATATCGTCGGCCACGGCGAAGACCGACGCGAGGGTTTCCGCCGTGATCTCACCCACAGCGGCGACATTCCAGGCGAACATGCCAGTGGGCAAGCAGAGCAGTGAGCCGCGATGGGAGATGCCCGCAAAGCGGAAGCCCCCATTGCCATAGGCATCGATGCCAACCTGCCCCGGATAATGCGGCGTGTCGGTCAAACCAGCCTCCGCCTCTAGACGGAAGCCCCGTCAGCGGCCTTGGCCACCGGCTTGTCCTCTTCGGTTTTCGACTTGAGGCCGAAATTGATGAGGATGGGGCCGTTGACGATGATCGACGAATACATGCCGACCAGGCAGCCGAAGGTCATGGCAATGGTGAAGCTACGGATAACTTCGCCGCCGAACAGCACCAGCGGGATCAGCGCCAGGAACAGGGTGAACTGCGTCAGCGACGTGCGGACGATGGTCTGGTTGATCGACAGGTCGATCAGTTCGGGCAAGGGCATCTTGCGATGTTTGCGCAGGTTTTCACGCACGCGGTCGGAAATGATCACCGTTTCATTGAGGGAAAGGCCCACGAGCGTCAGGACGGCCGCAATAGACGTCAGGTTGAATTCCAGCCCTGTTATGGAGAACAGCCCGATCGTCATGATGATATCATGCGTCGTGGTGGTGATCGCGGCCATGGCGAATTGCCACTCGAAGCGGAACCAGATGTAGATGAGAATGGCAAACAGCGCCACGACGACCGCGATCGTGCCTTTCCAGGCCAGTTCGCTCGAAACGGTTCCGCTCACAGCCTCGGTGCTTCGGACAGTGTAATTTTCGGTCGCCAGAGCGTCGCGCACTTTGGCAACCGCGACCTGGTCGGCATCCTGCCCGCCCTCCTGCGCCTGCACGCGCACCAGCACGTCCTCCGGTGTGCCGAAGCCCTGCACCTGCACTTCGCCCAGTTCGAGCCCGTCGAGCAGTTCGCGCACCTGGCCCACATCGGCTGGACCGCCGTCATGCTGGATGACGATGGCGGTGCCGCCGACAAAGTCGATGCCCAGGTTGAAGCCCTTGAAATAGGCCGACCCGATGGAGAGCACGCTGGCGACGATGGAGAAGGCGATCACGTAGCGCGAAATCTTCATGAACGGGATTTTGGTCCCGTCGGGAATAAAGCGGAAGTGCTGAATTTTCAGCACTTTCGGGCGGGCCGCGCGATACCAGGCATGCACCTGGTACGAGGTGACCGTATAGGAGGTAAAGAGCGAGGTCAGGATGCCCAGGCCCAAGGTCACGGCAAATCCCTGCACCGGGCCGGAGCCCAGGAAATAAAGCACGATGGCGGCGATGAGCTGGGTCAGGTGCGAGTCGACGATGGTGCCCCAGGCCCGTTCGAAACCGGCCTGGATGGACTGGATCGGTGACTTGCCCGACCGCTGTTCTTCGCGCATGCGCTCGTAGATCAGCACGTTGGCGTCCACGGCCATGCCGATGGTCAGCACGATACCAGCAATGCCGGGCAGCGTCAGCGTGGCCCCCAGCATGGAGAGCGCACCGAAGATCAGCACGATGTTGAGGATCAGCGAGACATTGGCGAATACGCCCCACAGGCCATAGGCAATGACCATGAACGCGACCACCAGGACGCTGGCGACCACGCCGGCCGTCAGGCCGTGCTGGATGGAGTCGGCGCCCAGGCTGGCATCCACCGTGCGCTCCTCGACCACATCGAGCGAGGCCGGCAAGGCGCCGGCGCGCAGCAGCACGGCCAGGTCATTGGCCGTCGCCGTGGTGAAGCTGCCGCTGATCTGGCCCGAGCCGCCGGTAATCGGCTGCTGGATGACCGGTGCGGTGATCACCGTATTGTCGAGCACGATGGCGAAACGCTTGCCGACATTGGCGCCGGTAATCTGGCCGAAGGTGATGGCGCCGCGGGTGTCGAACTTGAAGCTGACCACCGGAATATTGCGCTGCGGATCGTAGCTGGGCTGGGCATCGACCAGCGATTCACCGCCGAGCGCGACGTCTTCATAGAGCAGCTCGTCCGTGCCGTCCTGGCTGGGCAGGATCATGGTGCCGGCAGGCAGGCCCTGAGCTTCGGCCTGGGCGGCGGTCATGCCCGGATAGACCATATGGAAGGTCAGGCGCGCCGTGCGCGAAATGATGTCCTTGAGGCGCTGGCTGTCACCGAAACCGGGCACCTGCACCAGCACGCGATTGGTGCCCTGGCGCTGGATCGACGGCTCCGTGGTGCCGAGTTCGTCGACGCGCTTGCGGATAACTTCGATGGACTGCGCCACCAGGGCCGACATGCGCTCGCCGACGCCTTCTTCGGTCAGGGTCACGGTCAGCTTGCCATCGGGCGTTTCGCCAAAGGCCAGTTCATTCACCCCGCCCACCGAAATCAGCGAATTGCTGATCGTGTTCTGCAGGGCGGCGATGGCGGTGCGGGCGGTTTCCTTCTGCGCCGGATCGGTCAGTTCGACCGCCAGGGTCCTGCTGGCCTCATCGGTGGTGATCAGGTTGCCGATGCCATTGTCGTTGGCCAGCGTATTGCGGACGTCGCGGCGCAGCGATTGCAGGCGCTCGGCGACGATGCCGTCCTCATTGACCTGCAGAAGCAGATGCGAGCCACCCTGCAGATCGAGACCCAGAACCACCGTCTGGCTGGGCAGGAAGCCCGGCCACGCGTCGCGCACATCCTGCGGCAGGAAGCTGGGGACTGCGAACAGAATACCCAGCAGGGAAACAATGGCGATGATGGCGGTACGAACAGGCGAAAACTGCATGAAAGGACGTCCTGAAAGGAAAAACCGGCGCCCTTGGGCGCCGGCGGTAGTCGGGGGGCGCTACCCTCAGGCAGGCTTGTTGTCGTTGACCGGCTCGCCCTTGGAGCGAACATCGGCAACCATGGAACGCACCAGCTTCACCTTGACGCCGGTGGCAATCTCGATCTCGAGGTCTTCGCCGTCAACGGCCTTGGTAACCTTGCCAATGATGCCGCCGGTGCTCACAACGGTATCGCCGCGCTTGATGGACGACAGCATGGCCTGCTGGGCCTTGAGGCGCTTCTGCTGCGGGCGGAAGATCAGGAACCAGAAGATCACCACCAGCAGCAGGATCGGCATCAACTGGATGAGGATGTCGTTGATACCACCACCGGGGGCGGCACCGGCTGCCTGAGCATAAGCGGGCGTTACAAACATAAGGCGAGGCTCCTATCTTTTCTTTTTGGCTTGTGGAGGGGCAGCGCCAGAGACCCGCATCAACGTTACGACGCTGCTGGACGCATTTGGGGCTTGTTGCACTTGCGCCCCGGTCAAAATCGCGCGGACTATACATTTGCACCCGGGCGATTGCAAAGCCATTCCGGGGGCCGCAATTTGCCGCGCCGACCATGAGGAATACCCGTCTTGAACAGCAAGGAATACCTGGCCGAAATCGCCGCTTCACTGAGTGAAATCGCTCGCTCTCTCAATGCCTTAGCGCCCGGTCGCAATGAAGGGCAACCGGCGCTGGGCGATGCGGACGCTTATCATTGGGATGGCGATGCCGGAGTGTTGATGGCCGTGCCCAGGGTCAGTCGGGTGCCCCTGGCCATGCTCAAGGGCATCGACTCCGTGCAGGATATCCTGCTGCGCAATACCGAACAATTCGCCCGCGGCCATGGCGCCAACAATGCGCTGCTCTGGGGTGCGAGGGGCATGGGCAAGTCTTCGCTGGTCAAGGCCATCCACGGCGACATCAACCAGAGGCGCGCTGAAGAGGGCTTCGAACGGCTGGTGCTGATCGAGATTGCGCGCGAGGATTTGGAGACGCTCCCTGCCCTGATGCGCCGCATTGCTGGAGAGGCGGCGCGCTTCGCGGTCTTCTGCGACGATCTCAGCTTCGATAGTGGCGAGACCAGCTACAAGTCGCTCAAGACCATCCTCGATGGCGGGCTGGAGGGGCGGCCGGAAAACGTGCTGTTCTACGCCACCTCCAATCGCCGCCACCTGATGCCGCGCGACATGATCGAGAATGAACGCTCGACGGCGATCAATCCGGGTGAGGCAGTGGAGGAAAAAGTGTCGCTGTCCGATCGGTTCGGGCTGTGGCTGGGCTTTCACAATTGCGACCAGCCCACATTCCTCACCATGGTCCGCGCTTATGCCGACCATTACGGGCTGGATATCGACGACGAAACGCTGCGCGCCCGCGCCATCGAATGGTCGGCCACTCGTGGTGCCCGGTCGGGCCGCGTGGCTATCCAACTGGTGCGGACACTGGCAGGCGAATTGGGCAAGGCGATCTAGCGCTATAAACGAAAACCCCCGCTTTCGCGGGGGCCTTCGTTTATTTTCAGCTTGATCAGCTCGCCAGCAGCGGCACCGGATCGACCGGGGTGGCGCCCTTGCGCAGTTCGAAATGCAGCTGCGGCTTGGTCACCGAGCCGGTCATGCCGGCGGCGCCGATCGTGTCGCCGCGACCGACGGTAGCGCCCTTGGCGACACTCATCGACTGCAGGTGGGCATAGGCCGAGACGTAGCCATTGGGGTGGCGGATCAGGACGAGGTTGCCGTAGCCTTCGACGCCGGAACCGACATAGATCACCGTGCCATTTTCGGCAGCCTTGACGGCAGAGCCTTCCGGCACCTCGATATTGATGCCGGTGCCCTTGGACGAGGCGAAATCGACCAGAACGCGGCCGCTGGCCGGCCAGCGGAACTTGTCGCTACCCGACATTGCCGGCTCGGCCGCCGGAACATTGGCAACCTGGGTCGGCTGGGCAGCCGGCGCAGCCTGCTGCTGCGGCAGCGTAGGCGTTGCGGCCGGCGTGGTCGCTGCCTGGAGGGCATTGGGAGCGGCCTGCGGGAGGGTCTGCTGCGCCGGGGCAGGCGTAGCCATCGGCGTGGTGCTGGCCACCTGGGTGGTCGGCGCCTTGGTTGCAAGCAGGTCGGCGCGGCCGGGGATGATCACCTTCTGGCCGACAACAATCTTGTCGGGCGACGACAGATTGTTGGCCTGGACGATGGCCTGTGTCGTCACCTCGTAGCGGCGGGCGATCGTATAAAGCGACTCGCCGCTGGCAATGGTGTGGGTGAAGGTGCCTGTGGCGCCCGGCTGTGACGGTGCAGGCGTGGTCGCGGCGAGCGATGGCACGGAGCTGTTGGTCGGCAAGGTGCCGAGAACGGCGGGGGACGGCATCGGCGCGGTCGAGGCGAAGGCGGACTGTGGTTGCATAGCGGATCCCTGAGAAGACGAGTTACTCAGTACAGGAAGGTCTTGGGACTGGACGGATGGCAGAGCGCCGGCAGTTGTGGTCGGCTGCGTATAGCCCGCAACCGGCTGGTTCCAGGCCGGCTGCACGCCAGCACTCGTTGGGGCATTCCAGCCACCACCGACATTGGCGGGCGGCAGGAAACGGTTTTCGGCCACCATGACCGGGGAAGACCCCAGACTGGACGGCATGGGCTGGCTGTAACTTGTGGCAGGAGCGTTCTGCGGCAAGGAGCCGGTCGTCGTCGGATCGCCAAACGTGCGGCTACCGAGACTGGAACACCCGGACAGCGCAACGGCGGCAACCATAAGGCCGACCATTGCAACGGCACCTTTGGGCGCCCGACGGGATACGCGGATACTCATCAGCTTACTCGTACGCAGGTACTCAACACGAGTTTGAGACTAGGCCGGTAAGGTAAAGACGAGTTTAAGGCCGATGCGATTTGAGCGAAATCGTCATGGCGGGATTCTGGATTGGGTAAGGTTAAGGGCCGGCCCCGATGCGGCTACAGCGACAGCGTGCCCCGCAGGCGTTCGACCAGGGTCGTATCGGTCTGCTGCAGCAGCATCGGCGTCACCGTCACATAGCCGTCCTGGCGCAGGATTTCGAAGTCGGCCGTGCGATCCAGCGGCATCGGCGTTTCGGGGATGGCCACGAAGAATTTGCCGTCATTATCACTGGGATAATAGCGGAAGGGCGAGCGCGAGAAGCGCTGGTGCGGCACCACGGCTATGCCCTTGGTGGTGTCGGGCGGGCAGAACGGGAAGTTGACGTTGTAATAGTGGTCCCGGCCCTGGGCGGCCGCGATGATGCCGCGGGCGACAGCCTGGCCATGGCGGATGGCGTTGGACCAGTCCACCTCACGGCCATGCTCGTAATTGATGCCCTGGCTCATGGCGATGCCGATGGCGCCTTGCAGTGCCCCTTCCCGTGCACCGGCCGCCGTGCCCGAGCAGTTGATGATGTCGCCCAGATTCTGCCCGGCATTGACGCCGGACAGCACCACATCGGCCGGGCGATCGCCCAGCAGATGCGTCATGCCGGCAACGACGCAGTCGGCGGGCGAACCGCCGACCACGGCAAAGCTACGCTCGCCATGCCGCTCGAAATGCAGTTCACGGCCGAGCGTGAAGCGATGCCCGGCCCCCGACTGATTGCCATCGGGCGCCACGATCCAGACGTCATCACTCAGCGCATGGGCGATGTCGGCCATGATGGCGATGCCGGGGGCATCGATGCCGTCATCATTGGTGATGAGAAAACGCAGACTCATCTACGACCGCCGATAGCTTTGATGCCGCCCATATAGGGCTGGAGCGCTTTTGGGATGGCGACCGAGCCGTCTTCCTGCTGGTAGTTTTCCATTACGGCGATCAGGCAGCGGCCGACGGCCGTGCCGGAGCCGTTGAGCGTATGGACGAAGCGCGGCGCCTGCTTCTCGCCGGCAGGACGATAGCGCGCATCCATGCGGCGGGCCTGGAAATCGCCGCAGACCGAGACCGAGGAGATTTCGCGATAGGTGTCCTGCCCGGGCAGCCAGACTTCGAGGTCATAGGTCTTCTTGGCGCCGAAGCCGATATCGCCGGTGCAGAGATTCATGACGCGATAGTGCAGGCCCAGCCGTTGCAGCACCGTCTCGGCGCAGGCCAGCATGCGCTCATGCTCGTCAACAGAGGTTTCAGGCGTGGTGATCGACACCATCTCCACCTTGTTGAACTGGTGCTGGCGCAACATGCCGCGCGTGTCCCGGCCAGCCGAACCGGCTTCGGAGCGGAAACAGGGAGTCAGGGCCGTGAGACGCAGCGGCAACTCTTCCTCGGCCACGATGGATTCGCGGACGAAATTGGTCAGCGGCACTTCGGCGGTGGGGATCAGCGCCAACCGGCTTTCGCCATGCGGGGTGAAAAACAGGTCTTCCTCGAACTTCGGCAACTGGTTGGTACCGAACAAGGCCTCGTCGCGCACCAGCAGCGGGGGCTGGACTTCGGTATAGCCATGCTCAGTCGTGTGAAGGTCGAGCATGAACTGGCCGATGGCGCGTTCGAGGCGGGCCACCTGCCCTTTCAGTACGACGAAGCGGCTACCCGAGAGCTTCGCGGCCGTTTCGAAATCCATCTGGCCCATGGCCTCGCCGATCTCGTAATGCTCCTTGGGTGCGAAGCTGAGAACCGGCTTAGGCGCGCGGACCTTGGCGGCAGTTTCGGGCGAGCCGTTGCGGCCGAAATATTCGACATTGCCGGTTTCGTCCGTGCCGTCGGGCACGTCATCGAAGACGAGGTTGGGGATGACCGAGAGGGCATTGCGCAATTCGAGTTCGACGGCGCGCTCGTCGGCTTCGCCCTGCGGGATGAATTCCTTGAGGCCGGCGACCTCAGCCATCAGTTCCTGCGCCCTGGCTTCATCCTTCTGCGCCTTGGCCTGGCCGATCTGCTTGGACAAAGCGTTGCGCTTTTCCTGCGCCTCGTTCAGGCGGACGATGATGTCCCGGCGCTTGTCATCGATGGCGAGCAGATCGGAGGCGCGCACGGAAATGCCCTTGCGCCGCGAAACGGCGGCGTCGAAGGCTTCGGCGTTGGCTCTGATCCACTTGATATCGAACATCGGTTGCTACGGGTCGCTGCCCGCCTCTGGTTGATTGAGAACGGTACCCCAGCAGCCTCACCCCGAGGCGTGCCACTGTGGCACGACCTCGTGGTTCGACAAGCTCAAACCATGAGGTCTACTGAAAGTCAGTCGGATGATGAACCGGAAAGTTCCGCTTCCTGCGCAGCCAGGGCCGCGGCACGGCGCTTTTCGATCATCCGAACGGAAATGATCGAGAGTTCGTAGAGCGCGTACATGGGCAAGGCAAGGCCGATCTGGGAGATCGGATCAGGCGGCGTGATGAAGGCGGCGAAGATCAGGATGCCGACGATAGCGTAGCGGCGGCCCTTTTTCAGCACATCGACATGCACAAGATCGATCTGCGCCAGCAGCGTCAGGATGACCGGAAGCTGGAAGCAGACGCCGAAGGCCAGGATCAGCAGCATGGCCAGTCCCAGGTACTCGCTGACGCTGGTCAGCATCTGGATATCGACGGTCTGCATGCCGGCGAAGAAGTGCAGCGCCATGGGTAGCACGATGAAGTAGACAAGCGCCGCCCCGGCGATGAAGAAGATTGGCGTCGCTACGAGATAGGGCAGGAACGCCTTGCGTTCATGCTTGTAGAGGCCCGGCGCCACGAACATGTAGATCTGGCTGGCGATGATGGGGAAGCCCAAGAAAATGGCGCCGAACAGGGCCACGTTCAGATAGGTGAAGAACAGCTCCTGCGGCGCGGTGAAAATCAGGTTCGCGCCGGGAACCGCCCTTTTGTAGGGGATCAGCAGCCAGTCATAGATGGTGCTGGCGAAGATGAAGCAGAAGGCCATCAGCACGACAATGGTGATCGCCGAGTAGATCAGCCGCTTGCGCAACTCGACCAGATGCTCGAGCAGCGGCGCTTCGCTGCCGGCGAGCTCGTCCTCGGGTTCCTTGGTCTTGTCTTCGATCTGCTTGGTGTCGGCCATGGTTTATGCGTCCCCGGCCTTGGCGGTTTCGGCTGCAGCAGGCTTGGGCTTGGCAGCGCGCTTCCTGGGTGCAGGCTTGGTAGCGACAGGTGCCGTCTCGACAGGTTTCGCCGGCTTGCGGGCAGCGGGTTTCGCCGCTGGTTTCTTCGCCGCGGCAGGCTTTTTCGCGACCTGTTTCCTGGCCGGAGCCGGAGCATCCAATGGGGCCAGGTCGGTGGTGACGACGGGGCGGGTCGGTGCAGCCTTGGCCTTTACAGGGGCCTTTTTTGCGACGGGCTTCTTCGCGGACGCGGTCGCTTTCGACGCAACCGGGGCTGGACGGGCAGGCCTGAAGCCGGCCTCGGCTGCGACCTGGTCGGCCGTCTTGGGCGGCGTCAGGCCGGCGGCGGCCTTGATCTCGTCCACGACGCTTTCGGCCTTGGGGTCGGCCGGCTTGATGGCTCCGCTCGGCTTGGGGCCAGTTGGAGTCATGGCGTTGAATTCCTTGCGGATTTCGTCGCTGGTTTTCTTGAGGGGCGCCGTGATCGAATTGCGCAGGTTGCGCACTTCATCGAGACCGGTCGTCTTGTTGATCTCGCGCTGGAACTCGTTGCCCATGCGCCTGATCTGGCCGGCAATCTTACCGATGCGGTTCATCACCACAGGCAGGTCTTTCGGCCCGATGACGATCAGCGCGACGACGCCGATCACCAGCATCTCTGTCCAGCCCAAGCCGAGCATGTCCTATTCCTTTAAAGCAGCGGCGCGGCCGGCGACGTCAGGACGTCATGTCAAAGTCACGTCGGATTTGACTGAAAACCGGAGGCCACTTTTCAGCCCGACGCTCTAGACGTCCTTCTTCTCGGGCTCGGCAACCGGCGCGTCGGCCGTGGTGGTGACGCGTTCCACCGGCTTGTCGTCGTCCTTCATGCCCTTCTGGAAGGCTTTGATGCCCGAGGCGACTTCGCCCATCATACCGGAAATCTTGCCGCGACCGAACAGCAGGATCACGACGACGGCAACAACGAGAATGCCCCAAATTCCTGGCGCGTGCATTTTGGTCTCCCTAAATTTCAGAACGCGTTACACGCGAAAGATAGGTCAGAAATAGGTTCAATCGCGCGCAAACACAAGAACGTGTTCCGGGTTCAGCGTGACGAAGACATCTTGTCCCACTTTCATTGCCGCATCGGACGGCTGGCGCAGGCCGAGCGGGGCGTCGAGCCCATCGACCATGACCTCGCAGATGTCGATGCCGATGGCGTCGCGCTTGCCGACGATGCGGCCCGGCGTGCCGGGGCCGCTGGCCGCCATGGCAGCGCCGCCTGCCGGGCGAATGGCGACCGTTACGCTGGTGCCCTCGGCCAGTTCCGGCGTAGCAACCGAGCCAAGTGGCGTCGTGACGTGGCCCTGGGCGACCCGGCTGTCGATCTCGCTCAGCGGCGAGAAGAAGCGGGCGGCGTCCAGGTCTATGGGGTGGCGGTAAATCTCTGCGGCCGAGCCGATCTGGGCGATGCGTCCGTGGCGCAGCAAAGCCACGCGATCGCCCAGCACCATGGCTTCCTCGGGGTCATGGGTGACGATGAGGCTGGTGACATGGGTCTCGCGCAAAACGGCCAGGGTTTCCTCGCGCACAGTTTCGCGCAGGCGGGCGTCGAGGCTGGAAAAGGGTTCGTCGAGCAGCAGGACGCCGGGGCGTGGGGCAACGCTGCGAGCCAGCGCCAGGCGCTGTTGCTGGCCGCCTGACAGCCTGTGCGGAAAGTCCGCCTCGCGGTCGGCGAGCCCGACGCGACGCAGGGCGGCGCGGGCCTGGGCGAGCGCGGCGGTGCGCCCGAGCTTGCGCAGGCCGAAGAGCACGTTCTGCAGGACGGTCAGATGCGGAAAGAGCGCAAAGTCCTGAAACATCAGGCCAATTCCGCGCCGATCCGGCGGGACGGTCAGGCCGGGGGCGGAGGCGATCTCGTCGTTGATGCGCAGCGCGCCGGCGTGGATGGGCTGGATACCAGCGGCGACGCGCAGGGCGGTCGATTTGCCAGAACCGGATTCGCCGAGCAGGCAGACGATCTCGCCTGGCTTGAGGGTGAGGCTGAAGCGGTCGAGCACCACCCTACCCCCGAGTTGAACCTCGACGGCGTCGAATTCGAGCGTGGCGGCGAAGCTGACGCCGGTCGTACCGCGCAAACCCCAGTCAGTGCTGGATTTTTCGGCCATCACTCCTGTTCCTCCTCGTCGCTGCCTGTATCGTCCGGATCGAGTGGGTCTTCGTCATCGCGCAGGGCGGCGCCATCGAAGGGAAGCGGGATCTGCAGGTTGGGTGGCAGGCGGCTGGAGAGGAGGCCGGAGCCTTTGAGCTCATCGAGGCCGGGCAGATCGCTGAGGCTTTCCAGGCCGAAGTGATCGAGAAAAGCGTCGGTCGTTCCGTAGGTTACGGGGCGGCCGGGGGTGCGGCGGCGGCCGCGCATGCGAATCCAGCCGGCCTCCATCAGCAGGTCGAGCGTGCCCTTGCCGGTGGCGACGCCGCGGACCTCTTCGATCTCGGCGCGGGTGGCGGGCTGGTGGTAGGCGATGATGGAGAGGGTTTCGAGGGCGGCGCGGGAGAGCGGCCGGTTTTCCTGTTCGTCGCGGCGCAGCAGGAAACCGAGGTCTTCGGCGGTGCGGAAGGCCCATTTGTCGGCGCGCTGGACCAGGTTTACCCCGCGGGTGGCATAGCGGGATTGCAGTGTCAGCAGCAGTTCACCAATGTTAGCGCCTTCCCCCAAATACGTTAGCAGACTGTTAGCATCGAGGGGCTCACTTGACGCGAAAAGGAGAGCCTCGAGCACACGCAGGTTGCGCTCCAGGACTTCGCTGCGATCGTCGTCGGAAAGCTCGCTCACGGCCGGTCTGCCTTGCGGCGGCGCATGAAGAGCGGGCCGAAAGTCTCGGTCTGGCGGAGGTCGATCTGGCCCAGGCGGACCAGTTCGAGGCTCGAGGCGAAGCTCGATGCCCGGATGGTGGCGCGCTCGGCCGGGGTGGCGAGGTAATCGGCCAGGTAGGAATCCATCGACACCCATTCGAAACTATCACCGATCAGGCGCTGGAGGATATCTCGCGCCTCCTGCAGCGACCAGACGGTGCGCTGGATGGGCGAATAGTCGGTGGTGATGCCGCGCTCGCGCTGGCCGGCATAGGCCTTGAGCAGATCGTAAAGGCTGGCTTCCCAGAGGGAGGTGCGCTTGATCTCGACGGGCTCGGGCATGCCGCGGGCATAGACCTGGAAGCCGAGGCGCGGGCGGTTCATCAACTGGCTGGCGGCGGCACGCATGGCTTCGAGGCGCTTGAGGCGGAATTGCAGCATGGCGGCCAGCATCTCGCCTGACGGCTCGTCGTCGGAAGGCGCCTGCGGCACCATGAGCCGGCTCTTGAGATAGGCGAGCCAGGCGGCCATGACGAGATAGTCGGCGGCAACCTCGATGCGCTTCTCGCGAACGGTTTCGATGAAGGCGAGGTATTGCTCGGCCAAAGCCAGCACGGAAATGGCGGCGAGATCGACCTTCTGGCGGCGGGCGAGATCGAGCAGCAGATCGAGGGGGCCCTCATAGCCGCCGACATCGACATACATCACGTCTTCGGGCGCCGGTTGGGCAGCCGTATCAAACCAGTCGGTCTGGGCAGTCGTCATAAATTCAGTGCCGCGCTGCAGGAGTCCTGGGCCATCCTTGGCCACTGGTTCCGCAGGCGTCAAGCATTGAAGACGATGTTACACCGGTCGCTCGGACCAGCAGGTCACATCGCGACGCAATCGCCGCCGGCGGCGACAACATTGGTGCAGATATTGGCGGCAGCGGAGGTCGAAGCGGCCGGAACGCGGACGCGGTAGTAAATGCCGCGGGCGCCAAGATCGACGCGCTGGACTTCCATATTCGCGCCGCCAAAGAGCGGGCCGAACCGGGTGACGAGGTTCTGTGCGGCCTGGCGGGCCTCCTCTTCGCTGCGGAGCGAAGCAAGCTGGGCATAGGCCGGCGCGGAATTGGGCAGAGCATCGACTTCCATGGCACCAGGGATGCTGGCGGCGGCGGCCGGCTGCTGGGCTGCCGGCTGCTGGGTCGCCGCGACCGGCTGGGTGGCCGCAGGCGTCGTGCCGAAGGCGGAATTGGCCGGCGGCGGCGGCAGCAGGTTGCCACCACCTGCCGGGGCGACAACCGCATTGACGGCGTTGGCCGGCGCAGCCGCCGTAACCATGGGCTCGGTGGCCTGCACGAGGCCGGCCGGGCGCAGCATGGGCACCGGGGCGGTCTTGCCGGCCAGCGGATTGCCCGCGGCATCAATGGCGGGGACCATGGAGCCCGGCTGGACAGGCGTGACCGTGACTTCGGGTTCGGCCGCCGGGGTCGCAGCCGGCGTAACGGGCTCGGGATCGGCACTGGCCAGCAGTTCGGGGCTGGCGGTTTCGGCACCCGGTACTTCCGGCACATTGGGGCGGTCCACCGGCAGGATGGTGCTGCCGGCAACGCTTTCGTCGCCGCTGACAATCGTGCCATCGGGACGTACGGTGACCGTGCGCACCTTGCGGTTGGCAAGTCCCTCCTCACTCACATCGGCGACAGGCGGAACCTGGGTGACCTCGTTGACGTCGGCCTGATCGCGCGACACCAGTTGTTCTTCGGCGCCGGGAACGACGCCATTGATCTCGTTGAAGACGACCGATTGCGGCGGGGCGGCGGCATCGGTCGGAACGGCCGGCGTTTCCTTGACCGGGCTGGTATCGGCGGTGAGCAGCGGCGCCGGGCCGGAATCGCCGCCCAGGCCCAGTACCCAATAAAGGCCGAAGCCGGCGGCCAGAAGCAGCGCCACGGCAACCAGCGGACCGGCAAGCGAACGGCTGATGGCAAAGTTGCGCGCACGGCGCGGGCGCGCTGCGGGCGCGACGGTTTCAGCTTCGTCGACCTCGGGGGCCTCGACCCAGCCGATCTGGGCGCCGGTGGCCTCGGCAGCGGCAAGAATGGCTTCGTCGGCGCCGGACAGCGTCCGCGGCGCAGCGGCGGGCTGGGCGGTGGCAGCGGCAACCGGCACCGTCACGGCTGCCAGATTGTGCAAAGCCGGGCTGGCCACGGGCCGATCTTCGGCAGCGGGCTCGGCAGGCTTGTCGAATTCGACGCGCATGGCGCGGCCGATGAGGTGTTCTATTTCGTCGATGGGATCGCGGCCCAGACCATCATCCTCGGGCGCGGGGCCAGGATTGACCGCGACGGACGGCGCGGGCTGGCGCAGGCCGGCAAAGGGCTCGACCGGGGGCGGCGCCTCGGGAGCGGGCTCAACCGGGCTGACGGCGGGTTCGGACGGTGCCGGCCGGGAGCTGAGGCCGAAGACCGGCGGAATCTTGAAACGGTCCTGCTCGGGGCGCGCAGCGGGACGCAGATTGAATGTATCGAGACTCGGGCCGGCCGGCTTGTCTACAGAACTGGCAGCGCCGGAAGCCGGCAGCGGCGTGGCGCGCGAAACCGGCGGCGCGGCGACGGGCTGAGGCGCAGGTTCCGGGGTGGGCTCGGGGGCGCTGGACAGTTCGGCCGCGATCAGATCGGCAATGCTGTCGTGATCGGCGGGCGCCGGCGGTTCTGCCGCGGGTTCCGCGGGCGCGTCGGCTACGGCCGCCTTGGGGCTGTCTAGGCCGAAATCGAAGCGAAACGGCTCGGGCGTTTCTTCGGGCGCGGGATCGGCCGCCGGCTCGGCAGGCGCCGAAGGGGCGGACTGCTCGGCGGCCAGAGCGGTGGTGCGGTCAAAATCGAAACGGGGCGTGGGCGCAGGCGTCGTCGCCGGGGTAGCGTCGCCACCCGGAATACGCACAGAGAAGGCTGGAGCGGCCGCTTCCGCCGGACGATCGCCCTTGGCATCCTGCGCCATGAGCTTGGCAAGCTCGGCAATCAGATCGTCTGCGGCGTCAGATTGTCCGGCCATTGGCTGCGGTTTCGCTGACATCAACCAGCGCCCTCTCGATTACGACTACTACGGCGCTGCCCCAACAAGGGCATCATACCGCGAGTCATCATAGTAATGCGCCCGAATTATGAAAGCTCTTCGGGAACGGAAACGCCCAGAATTGCTAGTGCGTTGACGATAACCTGACGCACGGCGTCGACCAGCGCGAGTCGGGCCAGAGTGAGCTTTGGGTCGTCTTCGTTAACAAATCGTAAACCAGGATCGTCCTTACCCTTACCCCAGAAGGCATGGAAGGCCGCGGCGAGTTCGTGGGCATAGAAGGCGATGCGGTGCGGTTCGTGCGCCACGGCAGCCGCGGTGACGGTGCGCGGCCAGGCGGCCAGCACCCGAACAAGATCAAGCTCGGCGGGCGTTTCGATGCGCTCGATCTCGGCGACAGCCAAAGCGGCGGGCGAGAAATCGAGGGCCGGCAGGTCGCGTGCGGCAGTCTTGAAGATCGAGTATGTCCGGGCATGGGCATATTGCACGTAGAAGACCGGATTGTCCTTGGTCTGCTCCTTGACCAAGGCGAAGTCAAAATCCATGGCCGCGTCGTTGCGACGATACATGAGCATGAAGCGGGTGGCGTCGGCGCCGACTTCCTCGACCACATCGGCCAGGGTGACCAGATCGCCGGAGCGCTTGGACATCTTGAACGGCTCGCCATTCTTGAGCAGGCGGACGAGCTGGCAGATGCGCACATCCATATCGGCGGCATTGAGCGAGACGGCCTTGGTGGCCGCCTGCAGGCGTTTGACGTAGCCGGAATGGTCGGCGCCCAGCACGTTGATCATGTGCTTGAAGCCGCGCAGGAACTTGTTGCGGTGATAGGCGATGTCGGCGGCGAAATAGGTATAAGAGCCATCCGACTTGATCAGGGGACGATCGACATCGTCACCATAGTCGGTGGCGCGGAACAGGGTCTGTTCGCGGTCTTCCCATTCGTCGGGGGTCTTGCCCTTGGGGGGCTCGAGCCGGCCCTCGTAGATCATGCCCTCGGACCGCAGCCAGGCCAGGGTGAGCTCGATATCGCCCCCTGCCCCATGCAGTGTGCGCTCGGAGAAGAACACGTCGTGATGGATGCCGAGCTTGGCGAGATCGGCCTTGATCAGCTCCAGCATGGCGGCCAGGACCCGTTCCTTGACCAGCGGGATGACTTCGGCTTCGGGCTTGCCGAGGAGGCTGTCGCCGAATTCGGCCTTGAGAGCCTGGCCGACGGGGATGAGATAATCGCCGGGATAGAAGCCGGGGAATCTCGATGCTCTCGCCCAGAGCCTCGCGGTAGCGCAACAAGGTCGAATTGGCGAGGGTGTCGATCTGGCTGCCGGCGTCGTTAATGTAATATTCGCGCGTTACCTCATAGCCGGAATAGGCCATGAGCGAGGCCAGAGTGTCGCCGAAGACGGCGCCGCGGGTGTGGCCGACATGCATGGGACCAGTGGGATTGGCCGAGACATATTCGATATTGACCGCTTCCCCGCCGCCCAGGGTCGAGCGGCCATAATCGGCGCCCTGCTCGGCGATGGAGCGCAGGACCTGGTGCCAGATCGGCGTGGCCAGGCGGAAATTGATGAAGCCGGGACCGGCGACCTCGACGGCGGTGACGTCGGTGTCGTGCTTGAAGTGTTCGACCAGGGCATTGGCGACGTCGCGCGGATTCATGCCGAGGGGCTTGGCCACGATCATGGCGGCATTGGTCGAGAGGTCGCCATGGGCGGGATCGCGCGGCGGTTCCACCACGATACGGGCCAACAGGTCCGCCCCGGCCTGGGGGAAGAGAACCTGCATGGCATTGCCGATGCGTGCGGAAAAGAGAGCGAAAACGTCCATGATGAACCCGGATGGTAAAGTGCGCCGGGGTTAACGGAAATCCGGGCGAGCGTCAAACAAGCGCTGGTATTCATCCAGGGCATAGGGATCAGTCATGCCGGCGATGAAATCGGCCACGATGCGGGCGAGATGGCTGTCGTCGGGCGCCGATGCGGCGGCGCCGCCCCAGCGGCCGGGGAGATCGCGGGTTGCCATGTAACGAGCGAAGAGGTCGGTGACGACGGTTTCGCTCTGGCGGACCGGGCCCATGACGGTTTCGTGGCGATAGACGCGTTCGAAGAGGAAGTTCTTGAGGCCGCGTTCGGCTTCGGCGGCAGATGGCGAGAAGGTGACGAGGGTGCGACCGGCATTGCGGACATCCTCGGCGGAGGTGACGCCTGACGCGGCGATATTGGCCGCTGAGGTGGCGATGACATCCTCGATGGCGCGGGTGATGAGGCGCCGCTGGACTTCGTGAGCCTGGCGCTTGGGGGCGATGTCGGGATAGCG
This sequence comes from Devosia ginsengisoli, assembly GCF_024707105.1. GTDB lineage: Bacteria > Pseudomonadota > Alphaproteobacteria > Rhizobiales > Devosiaceae > Devosia > Devosia ginsengisoli_A. The sequence continues at coordinate 453,031 of NZ_JANQAJ010000011.1, forward strand.
GGCGAGGACTTCGCGGACGATGGGGCCGGCGAGCGGCACGTCCGCGAGATCGGCCAAGGTGATGAGGCCGGCGCGGAGGGCGTCGTCTATGTCATGGGCGTTGTAAGCGATGTCGTCGGCAATGGCGGCGGTCTGGGCTTCGAGCGAGGCGAAGCTGGAGAGGCGCAGGTCGGCCACGGCGGGGATATCGTCGAGGCCGGCGGGGAGGCCTTCCTGGGCATATTTGCCGTGGGGGCTACCATCGGCATTGGTCAGGGGGCCATTGTGCTTGAGGATGCCTTCGAGGGTTTCCCAGGTGAGGTTGAGACCGTCATGCTCGGCATAGCGGTTTTCGAGGCGGGTCACGACGCGCATGGCCTGGATATTGTGGTCGAAGCCGCCATAGGGGGCCATGGCGGCGTGGAGGGCGCGTTCGCCGGCATGGCCGAAGGGGGTATGGCCGAGATCGTGGCTGAGGGCGACGGCTTCGGCCAGGTCTTCATCGAGCCGCAGGGCGCGGGCCATGGAGCGGGCCATCTGGCTGACTTCGAGCGTGTGGGTCAGCCGATTGCGGAAATGGCCGCCATATTGCAGGAACACCTGGGTCTTCTGCTGCAGGCGGCGGAAGGCGGTGGAATGGATAATGCGGTCGCGGTCGCGCTGGAATTCGGAGCGCGTGGGGCTGGGTCCGGTGCCGTGGAGGCGCCCGAGGGAATGTTCGGGCTTGGATGCGTAGGGGGCGGTATCGCTCATCGGTGATGGGTGCCCATTGTTTTGGCCCTTTTCATTTCCGGCAAGAGTTACTATTTTAGCCCTACCGTTATGACATTACGGCGTGGACCTATCATGACTGCTACCGCCCTTGCCTCTCCCGACGTCGTGCTGACCGATCGCGCTGCCAAGCGGGTGTCGCGGATTCTCTCGAAAGAACCGGAAGGGACGGTGCTGCGCATTTCGGTGGCGGGCGGCGGGTGCTCGGGATTCCAGTATGAATACAATCTCGTACAGGAAAAGCCGGCCAGCGACGACATCGTTCTGAGCAAGGGCGATGCGGTGGTGCTGATCGATTCGATGAGTCTCGAATTCATGGGCGGGGCGGAGATCGACTTTGTCGACGACCTGATCGGGCAGAGCTTCCAGATCAAGAATCCCAATGCAGTGGCCTCCTGCGGTTGCGGCACGAGCTTTGCCGTCTAAAGCATTGAAATCCTGACCATCACCCCATAGCGTCTCGCCCAAAGAGGGAGGGACGCATGAGCCTGATCGAGCGCGTGGACGCGGCGATAAATGCCGCGCTGGTGCAACGCATTGTCGGCTGCGTCATCCTGATCAACAGGGATGGCCAGGAGATTTATGCCCGCGCTGCCGGCCTGGCCGATCGTGAGGCCGATGTGCCGATGCGGCGCGAGGCGATCTTCCGGCTGGCCTCGGTGACCAAGCCGATCGTCGCAACGGCCGTATTGCGGCTGGTGGACCTGGGGCTGATCGGGCTCAATGACAAGGTGACGCGGTATCTGCCGTGGTTCACGCCTGACAATCCGGATGGCAGCGCGGCCGATATCCGTATCCGGCATTTGCTGAGCCATACATCGGGCCTGGCCTATGCAAATGTGCCTGACAATGCCAGCGGCGGGCTTTCGGGGCGGGTCAATTCGCTGACCGAGACGCTGCAGAACATTGCCAGAGTGCCGCTGGCCTTCGCGCCGGGGAGCGGCTGGGATTATGGCACCAGCATCGATGTGCTGGGCGGGGTGCTTGCGGCGATCAACGGCTCCAATGTCGAGGATGCGTTGGGGCGGCATGTGACCGGGCCGCTTGATATGACCGACGCGCATTTCTATGTCACCGATCCGGCGCGGCTGGCGGTGCCCTATGGCGATGGCGCGCCACCGGTGCGCATGGGCGATCCGCATGTGCTGGGCGACCAATATGGCAGCACGACATTTTCGCCGGGCCGCATATTCAATCCGGCCGCGCCGCAGAATGGCGGGGCAGGCATGGCGGGAACGGCCGACGACGTCATGAAGATGCTGGAAGTCTATAACGGACGGCCGGGGCTGCTGGCGCCGGAAACCGTGGCCATGGCGCTGGCCAACCAGATCGGTGATTTACCCCGGCGCGAGAATGATGCCGGCAAGCGTTTCAGCTTCATCGGCGCCGTGTTGCAGGACCCGATGGCGGCGAACAATCCCTGCCCTGTTGGTACGGTGGACTGGGGCGGAGCCTGGGGGCACAACTGGGTGGTCGATCCGGTCAACCGGATCACCATCGTGGTCTGCACCAATACCACCTTCGAGGGCTGCAACGGGCCGTTCCGCGACGATATCCTGAGGGCAGTTTACGCAGCCTAGCCGGTTGCCCCCTCCCCGGCCCGCAGTTAGCTTGGCGCCAACGGAGACTCGCCATGCGTATTGCCACCTGGAACATTGCCGGCATCAAAGCCCGGATCGAAGCGCTGCTGAAGTGGCTGGCCGAGGAAAAGCCCGACATCGTCGTGCTGCAGGAAATCAAGACGGTCGACGAGGGGTTTCCACGGCTCGAGATTGAGGCGCTGGGCTACAATATCGAGACGCATGGGCAGAAAAGCTGGAATGGCGTGGCCATCCTGTCGCTGCTGCCGTTCGACGAGGTATCGCGCGGGCTGCCTGGCGATGACAGCGACGAGCAGGCACGGCTGATCGAGGGTGTGTTCTCGGTCGAGACGGGTGCCATCAGGGTGTGCGGCATCTACCTGCCCAATGGCAATCCGGTCGACAGCGAGAAATTCCCCTACAAGCTGGCCTGGATGCGACGGCTGGAGGCCTATGTGGAAGGTCGGCTCGCGCTGGAGGAGCCCTTCGTGCTGCTGGGCGACTTCAACATCATCCCGGGGCCGATCGATGCGCATGATCCGGAGGCCTGGTGGGGCGACGCGCTGTACCGGCCGGAAAGCCAGGAGCGCTGGCGCGCGCTGCTCAATCTGGGACTGACCGATGCCCTGCGGGCAACGACGTCGGAGCCGTCCTATACGTTCTGGGATTTTCAGGCAGGGGCATGGCGGCGCAATGCCGGCATCCGCATCGACCACCTGCTGCTGTCGCCACAGGCGGCGGATCGGCTGGAGGGGGTCACCGTGCACAAGGATGTGCGCGGCTGGGACAAGCCGAGCGATCATGTGCCGGTAGAGGGGGAGTTTAGGTTTTAGGGGTATCGAGTGCGCTGTCGCGATTACCCATCGCCAGTCTGGTGCGTGTGGCTTACCCCACTCTCATTCCCTCCCCACAAGGGGGAGGGAGGCGCATGACTACATTCCGAGTTTCGCTCGATGCTTCCGCAACTGCCGACCAGGCTTCCCTCCCCCTTGTGGGGAGGAAATGAGGGTGGGGGTGTTGAGCCGACCGGCCTATTTCTAACAGATCGTCATCCTCGGGCTTGACCCGAGGACACTTCACTTAGCAAGGTTCAGCAAGTGTAGAGCCCTCGGGTCAAGCCCGAGGGTGACGTGTAGTGCATGGGGAATTCTCCCGCCCGCCACTCGACCATAGGTCTCGTGGCCTTCTTCGCTCAAATCGCTCCACTGGAGCGATTTGTCCTTCGGAACGCTCAGAAGCCAGCAAATTGCGGAGCGATGCTTTCGGCCAAGGCAAAGGCTTCGGTGCTCTGGTCGGGGGTGGCGGCGGAGAGCGCGCGGTTGAGGAGTTCGTCGATCCAGGCGGCGTCGCCGGTGCCGGCGCAGCGTTGGTGGGCGATGGCGAGCCACATCAGGCCTTCGACCGGCTGGGCTTCGATGCCTTCGACGCCATTAAAGATCATGTTGCCGAGTTGCGCCTGGGCCGGGCAATGGCCCTTGCGGGCGGCCAGCGAGAACCAGCGGGCGCTTTGCAGCGGGTTGATGCCCATTTCGTTTTCCTGCGTATAAAGCAGGCCGACGCGGTATTGCGCATCAGCATCGCCGAAATAGGTGGCGGCATGCAGCAGCAGGGCATGGGAACGCTCGGCATCGGCGGGGATGCCGGCGTCGGGCAGGCCGTCCTTGTAATAATCACCAACCTTGACGAAGGACTGGGCGACGATATCGGCCTCGACGCCCCTGGGAGAGGCATCGGCGTGCTGATTGGCGATCTGGGCGAAATAGCCGAAGGCCTTCACCGGGTCCTTGTCCACGCCTTCGCCGTTTTCATACATGGTGCCGAGTTGCCACATGGCCATGGGCTGGCCGGCGCTGGCGGCATCTTCAAGGGCAGCAAGCAGATCGTCGCCGGACACACCGCCACCTGCCCCATCGAGCATGTTGGCCATGTTCAGCGCCGCATCGGCCGCCGTCTGGGCGTAAGCAGGCGCCATCGCCGTCGAGAAGGCGAGGATCGCTGCCGTTGCAACGGAAATCAGGGAATGATCCCTAACAGTCCGCATCTTGCTCCTTCTGGCCCGCAAAGCGGGCGAACCTTGTTGCCAAACCGGACATCCGGCCCTGCCCCGGTGCGGCTGCCTGAGGGCAGCGCTCCGGACATTAAGATTTCGGTAAACTCCGTTTGTGACCGCATTCAGCCGACCGCATGGCGATCGGGAGGTATGATGCGGGCACAGCGTCGTTTGCCGCCGAGATGGCGACGCCCAAGGAGCTTCACCGCCGGATTCGGCAATGGGGAGAAAAAACGCGCAAGCACGGGCCTTGCCCGATGCTTGCAGGCCATCCGCCCCCAGATGCCTATGCCGTCTCGTTTAGGATGAGATTGTGGCGACAAATATCGCCAAATCGTTGCCGCAAGGAATGGTGAAATCGATTCACACGCGATGTTGCGGAATCGTCACAGAGTCCGTCCCGGCGCGGCCATTCGAACCGCGAGAGGTTGCGGGCGGCGAGCCGATGGCCATACTCCCCCGATCCGCGAACCCAAGGAGCGCATCGATGAAAACCCTGTTCAACGCGAAAGGAGACAAACTTCAACAGGACATGATCACTCATGCATTCCCAAAATTCGTGGCAGGAGCAGCGCCAAGACGCCAGCCGTAGCCATTTTCTTCTCAAACTTCTCGCCAGACTGACCAGCCGCCGGGACGGCCCTTCCGGCCGGACGATGGTGCGTGCGCGCAAATTCCTGGGCTATTATCGGCCCTATGTGCCACTCCTGCTGGCCGACCTGGCCTGTGCCGCACTCGTCGCGGCCAGCGCGATCGCCCTGCCGCTCTGCGCCAGCTACATCACCACGCGCCTGCCGGAACTGGCAGAGGCCGACAATGCGCTCGTGCAAATTCTGGGCATGGGTGGCGTGATGCTCGCCGTGTTCCTCGTGCAGTCGCTGGCAACTTATTTCGTGGACTATCAGGGCCATGCGATGGGCGCGCGGATCGAGGCCGATGTGCGCCGGGAGCTGTTCGAGCACTGTCAGAAGCTCTCGTTCGGCTTTTACGACCGGCAGCGCGTCGGCCAATTGATGAGCCGCATCAGCAACGACTCGTTGTGGCTGGGCGAACTGTTCCACCATGGGCCGGAGGATCTTGCCATCAGCCTGCTGAAATTCGGTGGGGCGATGGCGGTACTCACGGTCATCGATCCGGTGCTGGCCGGGCTGATTGCACTGCTGGTGCCGCCGGCGGTGCTCTATGCGCGGCATTTCAACCGGCGGATGAATGTGGCGCTCAAGACCAGCAAGGAGCGTATCGCCGCCGTCAACGAGCGAGTGGAGGATGCGCTGGGCGGGGTCCGCGTGGTCCAATCCTTCGCCAATGAGGCGATGGAGCTGGAGCGGTTCGAGGTGGAGAACCAGCATTTCCTGCAAAGCCGCAAGGACGGCTATCGCAGCGAAGCCTTGCTGTGGGTCGGCATGGACGGCTTTGCGCAACTCGTCACCATCATGGTGATCGTGGGTGGGGCCATCCGCATCCTCCACGCCGAGCTGACGGTGGCGGAAATGCTAACCTTCCTGCTCTGCGTGGGCGTGTTGGTCGATCCGGTGCGGCGGCTGGATAACTTCATCCGCCTCTGGCAGGAGGGCGCGACCGGCTTCGTGCGCGCCATGGAACTGCTGGAGGAAGAGCCCGATATTGCCGACGCACCCCAAGCGGTGGATATCGGCCCGGTCCGCGGGGCGATCCGCTTTCGCGACGTGGATTTCGGCTATGGCGATGGCGGCGCGCCTGTCTTCAGCGGGTTATCGCTCGATATCGCGCCGGGCGAATTCGTGGCGCTGGTGGGGTCTTCGGGCGTGGGCAAGAGCACGCTTTGTGCGCTGATCCCGCGCTTCTACGATGTCAGCGGCGGGGCCATCACCATCGACGGCAAGGATGTGCGTGACGTGACGCTGGCCTCGCTGCGGCGCAGCGTGGGCGTGGTGCAGCAGGACGTGTATCTGTTCAGCGGCACGGTGGCAGAGAATCTGCGCTATGGGCGGCCGGAGGCCAGCGACGAGGAACTGGTCGCGGCGGCCAAGGCGGCCAATGCGCATGACTTCATCCTCGGGCTGCCGGAGGGGTATGACTCCAATATCGGGCAGCGGGGCGTGAAACTATCGGGCGGGCAGAAGCAGCGCCTGACCATTGCGAGGGCGTTTCTCAAGAACCCGGCGGTTCTGATCTTCGACGAGGCGACCAGCGCGCTGGACAATGAGAGCGAGCGGGCGGTGCAGCAAGCGCTGCTAAGCCTGGCCGCGGGACGGACGACGCTGGTCATTGCGCATCGGCTGTCGACGGTGCGCCATGCGGATCGCATCCTGGTACTGACGCCGGATGGGATCGGGGAGCAAGGTACGCATGATGAGCTGATGGCGGCGGATGGGGTCTATGCCGGGTTGCATCGGGTGCAGGGGAGGATTTGAGACGCTGAACTCGCAGTCGTCTCCCTCCCCTTGTGGGGAGGGATCAAGGGTGGGGGTGTCACACGCACCGAGTTTACGGAGACATACCCCCACCCTGCTCGATTCAACGGACTTAGCTGACGCTAAGTCCTATCTCGCTTCCCCTCCCTCAAGGGGGAGGGTGGGGCCGGTGGCAATTGGAGGGGGTCAACTCAGGCGCTTGAGCGCTTCGATGATGTGATGCCGCCGCTCCACAGCCGCCTCACGACGGGCCTTTTGTTCCTCGATGACCTCTTCGGGGGCCTTGGCGACAAATTGTTCGTTGCCGAGCTTCTTGTCGATCTGAACCACCTCGCCATCGAGCTTGGCGACTTCCTTTTCGAGACGGACCTTTTCGGCCGATATGTCGATGACGCCGGCCAGCGGCAGGGCGAAGGTGGCCTCGCCAACGACGAACTGGGCGGATTCGCCGGGAACTTCGGTCTGCGGCGAGATTTCCTCAAGGCGGGCGAGGCGCGTGATCAGGGAGGTGCCGGCGACGAGGCGACGCAGGGTTTCCTCCCCTGCCCCGACCACGACCATCTGCAGCCTGGCGCCGGCGGGGACGTTCATCTCCGAGCGGACCGAGCGAACATTGGTGATGACGTCGATGAGCCAGTTGAGATCGGCATCGGCGGCGGGGTCTTCGAGGCCGGCGAGGTCGGGCCATTCCGAGAGGATCAGCATGGAGGCGCGCGGGGCGCCGAACTTGCCGGTTTCGGCCCAGAGCTCTTCGGTGACGAAGGGCATGAAGGGGTGGAGGATGGCCAGGATCTGGTCGAGCGCCCAGGCCGCGGTGGCGCGGGTTTCGGCCTTGGCGGCTTCGTCCTCGCCCAGCAGCACTGGCTTGGCGAATTCGACATACCAGTCGCAGAAGGTGCCCCAGACGAAATCGTAGGCGGCATTGGCGGCTTCGTTGAACTTGTAGTCGAGAATGCCCTGGGTGACGGCGGCGGCGCCGCGCGCCGTGGCGCCGACGATCCAACGGTTGAGCGGGAGTTTGTTGGCTTTGGGGTCGTAGCCCTCGACGCGGCGGCACTCGTTCATTTCGAGGAAGCGGGCGGCGTTCCAGATCTTGGTGACGAAGTTGCGATAGCCTTCCACGCGCTGGATCGAGAGCTTGAGGTCGCGGCCCTGCGCGGCCATGGCGGCGAGCGTGAAGCGGGTGGCATCGGCGCCGTATTGGTCGATGAGCTGCAGTGGGTCGATGACATTGCCCTTGGTCTTGCTCATCTTCTGGCCCTTCTCGTCGCGGACCAGAGCATGCATGTAGACCGTGTGGAACGGCTCTTCATCCAGGAATTCAAGACCCATCATCATCATCCTGGCAACCCAGAAGAAAATGATGTCGAAGCCGGTCACGAGAACGTCGGTCGGGTAGTAGCGGCGCAGCTCGGCGGTATCGTCCGGCCAGCCCAGGGTGGAGAAGGGCCAGAGGGCGGAGGAGAACCAGGTGTCCAGCACGTCGGGGTCGCGGGTGAGCTGGGTCGGCTTCATGTAATGCGCGTCGGCGAGCTTCTGCGCCTCGGCCTCGCTATAGGCGACGAAGGCGTGATTGTCCGGGCCGTACCAGGCCGGAATCTGGTGGCCCCACCAGAGCTGGCGGGAAATGCACCACGGCTTGATGTTTTCCAGCCAGGCGAAATAGGTGTTCTGATACTGCTCCGGCACGAATTTGGTGCGGCCTTCGCGGACGGCAGCCATGGCCGGTTGGGCCAGCACGTCGGCCTTGACCCACCATTGATCGGTGAGGAAGGGCTCGATGACGACGAGCTTGGACTTCTCGTCATGCGGGACCATGATCTTCTTGTCCTCGATGTGATCGAGGCCGCGGGTGGGATTTTCCTCCGCAAGGGCAGTCAGGTCGGCGACGATGGCCTTGCGGGCGGCGAAACGATCCATGCCGCGATAGGCTTGCGGTATGAAGTCGGCCGAGATGATGGCGCCGCCAGTGGTGAAGACGTTGATCTGGTCGAGATCGTTGCGGGTGCCGACTTCGAAGTCGTTGAAATCGTGGGCCGGGGTGATCTTGACCGCGCCGGTGCCGAGGGTCGGATCGGCGTATTCGTCGGCGACGATGGGGATGCGGCGGCCGACCAGGGGCAGCTCAACGAACTTGCCGACCAGCGGGGCATAGCGTTCATCGTCCGGGTGAACGGCAATACCGGTGTCGCCCAGCATGGTTTCGGGGCGGGTGGTGGCGACGATGATGTAGTCGCGGGTTTCGTGGCCCGTGACGTTGCCCTCTTCGTCCTTCAGCGGGAACTGGTAGGTGACGCCATCGGCCAGGGGATAGCGCAGGTGCCACATATGGCCCTTGATCTCGATATTCTCGACTTCGAGATCGGAAATGGCGGTTTCGAGGCCGGGATGCCAGTTGACCAGGCGCTTGGCGCGATAGATCAGGCCGCGCTGGTGCAACTCGACGAAGACCTTGGTGACGGCGCGGACCATCTGGTCGTCGGCGACGCCGTTTTCACCCATGGTGAAGCGTTCGCGGGAGAAATCGGCCGAAGCGCCGAGGCGCTTGAGCTGGTTCATGATGGTGCCGCCGCTTTCGGCCTTCCATTCCCAGACACGCTCGACGAACTTTTCGCGGCCCATTTCGCGGCGACCGGGCTGCTGGCGCTCCATCAACTGGCGCTCGACGATCATCTGGGTGGCGATGCCGGCATGGTCGGTGCCGGGCTGCCAGAGAACGTCCTTTTTCAGCATGCGGTTGAAACGGATCAGGATATCCTGGATCGTATTGTTCAGCGCGTGGCCGATATGGAGCGAGCCGGTGACATTGGGCGGCGGAATGACGATGGTGAAGGTCTCGGCGCCGGGCGCAGCCCCTGCCCCGGCGGCAAAGGCGTTGGCCTCGAGCCAATCGGCATAGACGCGCGTCTCGACGGCTGATGGCTCATAGGACTTTTCAAGCATTGATCACTCGCAACAGCAGCGACCCGCCAGGATGACCGTGGCGGGCCGAACAGAAAGGTTGGCAGACTTCAAGCAAATGCGCGATGCGGGGTCAACAGGGAGCCAGCCGGCGCGGCGCGCGTTTCGTTTGAACAGCTTTAACATGGAGGCAGCGATGAAGGCGATGATGTTGGCCGCAATGGTGACCATTCTGGTGGCGACGCCGGTGCTGGGCGCCTGCCCTGCCCTCGTGCCTGCCGATAGCGCCGAGGCGATCCGGAACAATCAGGACCGCATCGGCTGCCTGCAACGGGAAGCAGCTACTGATGCCGAGCGAAAGACGCTGGAGATGAAGCTGCGGGCGCTGGAAGCGAACCAGCAAAGGCTGGAAATGGAAAGGCGGCTCCAGGTCCTGCAGACCATCAAGCCGCCCCCAATTCCGGCGATCTAGGCTTATTCCCCGCGCGAGATGCGGGTGATTTCGCGTTCAACCATGCGCTCGACGACGGACGGCAGATTTTCGTCCAGCCATTCCTTGAGCATGGGGCGGAGCATGTCGCGCATCAGGGACTCGATGGTGGCGCCGGCATTGCCGAGGCCCAGGCCATTGAGCTTGGTGATGGAACTGCGGACCGCGGCCTGCGTGGCCGGCTCGAGCAGTTGATCGGCCATGTCGCTGGACAGCGTGGGATCGGGCAACGGTGCAGCCTGCGCAATGCTGGGCTGTGGCGCCGGCTGGGCGGCGGCCATGGGCGGCGGATCGAAGGCTGGAAGCTCTTCCTCTTCATCCTCGACAGCTTCGGGCGGCGCGAAGGTGATATCGTCGGGATCGACCAGTTGCGGCGCGGAAGCGGCAGAGGCTTCATCGGCTGCAGTGTCGGCCAGGATGGAATCGAAGCTGAAGCCACCGGCTTCATCCTCGTCGTCACCCTTGTCGACGATCTGGTTGGGCGAAAGCGCGAGCGGCTCGATATCGTCAAGCATGTCGCTGAGATCACGATCGAGCGAATCGGCCATGGGACGGGCCGGCGTGGCCTGCATGGGCGGCGGCGCAGCCTGAATTGTCGGACGGCGTGGCACTCCGGCAGCGTCGTCGTCGGCGATGATCTGCCGAATGGACGACAGGATTTCATCCATAGAGGGTTCTTTGGGTGCCGGCTTGTTCATCAGTGCCTCTTACTCGTGCGCCCGAACCGACCTGCAGCATCCGCCGGTGCCGCCAACCTGATTCGTCAACAACACCTTAGCCCCAGTGGCCACAATTAGGAATCGCCACAGCACGCTCAAACCGGTCTTCCACTAAAAGTTGTGGCCGGGCATGACCCGACCACCACAGATCGATAGTGAAACCTAGAGCGCCAGACCTTGCGGAACGGCGAAGGCAGTGCGTGCAGTTTGCTGAAAAGGCGCCCGGAGCAGCGGCCGATTACTCGGCGACTGTGCGCAATTCCTGCCAGACGTCCTCGACGACCTGGTTGTAGCGCACGGCGGACTTGACCTCTACAGCCAGCCCGAGATCGGTCGCGGTGAGGTGGCCCATGGCCGACAGCAGCGAGAAGGTGGCGATGACCTTGTTGGTCGATGCGTTGATCTGCGTCTCACGCGCCGTGGTCAGCTCGGCCTGAGCGTTGAGCACGTCGAGCGTGGTGCGCGTGCCCAGATCGCGTTCCTGAATGACGCCATCGAGCACGGTACGGCCCGCGGCGACGGCGGCGTTGGCGGCGGAAATCTGGGCATCGGCGCTCTGGATGCCGGCCCAGGCGGAAATGACCGCCTCGCGAATCTGGTCATAGGACGACATGGCGTCGACCTCGGACTTGATCTGCTCGATATTGGCCTTGCGCACGCTGGCGCCGATGGCACCGCCGGCATAGAGCGGGATGGTGACGGTGAAGCCCAGCTTGCCGCTGATGCCCTGAGCGCCGCTGATGCTGTTATAGGCCGTGCCGACGGAACCGCTGACACTGGCGGAAGGACCGAAGGCGGCCTGCGCGGAATCGGTGCCGGCCTGGGCGGCGCGAATGGCTGCCTTGGACATCAGGATTGCCGGATGGCTGGATTCGGCCTGGGAGAGAGCGGCCTGGAGCGTCGAGGGGATCAGCCGGCCGTAATTATGCGAAGCATCAAGGTTTTGCGGGGCAGCGCCGACATAACGCTGAAAGGTGGCCTGGCTGATTTCAAGGCTGCTGAGCGCGGCGCGATAGGTGGCATCGCCCTGCGCCAGGCGAGCCTCGGCCTGGGCGACGTCGATGCGGGTGCCCTCGCCCACATCGAGCCGGTCACGCGCCGACTGCAACTGGGCCTGGAAGAAGTTGATATTTTCCTGCCGGAGAGCGACCAACTGGCGATCGCTCAGCACGGACATGTAGGCCTGGACCACGGCGAGCAGCACATTCTGCTCGGTATTGCGGATCTGGTATTCGGCCGCTTCGGCGCCGGCACGGGCTGCCTCGATCTCGGCGTCGGTCTTGTAATTGTCGAAGATGGTCTGGTTATACGAAATGCCCGCGGTCAGCGTATGGCTGTCGGAAAACGAGCCGCCCGCAACGGACCAATCATAATTGCCACCCAGGGATGCGCCGAGCGTGGGGCGCTTGCCCGACTGGGCCAGAGCGACGTTTTCCGCCGCGGACTTGGCACTGAGCAAAGCCGCCTGCAGATCGGGGGCATGGTCGTAAGCAATGGTCAGCGCCTGGCTGATCGATTGTGCCTGTGCCCCGCCCACCGAAACGGCAGCCAGAGCCAAGGCCAACGCACTTGCGACCAATTTAACGCGAAAACCCATTGCCCGCCTCCAAAAACCCCGGAACTCTATGCGCGGCACATGGGGTAGACAACCGGCCGCGACAATCCCTACGAAACATTAATGTGCGAATAATCCGCGTCGTGCCCCTGAGGCAACACAGACGTATAATACCACATCAAAATATGAATTCCTCATCACGCTGCGGCGCAAAGAGCGGTGGCAGGACGGCGTTGAACTCAGTTCGCGCCGTGACCTGCCGGCCCGACTTGACGAAGACATGGGCCACCGAAACGGCCCCGACGCGGATAAGTGCGACGAGACGCCCGCCATCGGCCAGCGCCGCGGTGAATGCTTCTGGCACGCTATCAAGCGCACCTTGCACGATGATGACATCGAAGCGGGCCTTGCCGAGGCGCTCGATATCACCGGCGACGACGCTGGCATTGGTGAGGCCGAGCGCCGCCAGATTGGCGGCTGCGGTCGTGGCCAGTTCGGCATCGGACTCGAGACCGGTGACCGAGGCCGCGAGGCCGGCAATGACGGCGGTGGAATAGCCGGTGGCGGCGCCGATATCGAGAACGCTATCGGTGGGGGTGATTTCGGCGATCCTGAGCAGCTTGCCAAGCGTGACCGGCGCGGCCATAAAGCGACCGGACGCCTTGCCGCCGAACCACTGGACGTCGTCTATATAGGCCAGGTCACGCCTGATGGCGGCGACGAAATTCTCGCGCGGGATAGCGCGCATCTGCGCCAGAATCGGCGCATTGGTGACACCGCCGCTGCGCAACTGGTTTTCCACCATTTGCGCCCGCGCGCGCTCGAAATCGACCATGAAGACAGCCCTGCCCGGCTCAAACCATATGCCGGACGTGAATATAGTCGGGGGCGGAGCATGGCAAGGGCCGAGAGCAGCTTGCGGCAAAATGGCGGTGCATGGCGGGTATGCGTGCCGACGGCGCGGGGATCGACCGGGGCGCGGTAGTACGCTCCGGCCGGTAGTCAGCAGCTCAATTGGACTTGCACTGGCAGACGGACATCTTGCCGGGAACGGTCGTCCACCACGAGGTGGAGAAACTGCCGCCCTTGCCCGTGCAGAGTGCGGGGCAAATCCTGTTGGCGTCGTTGGTCGACCAGATGGGGCCAGCCTCTACCACGAAGCTGGCAGCCTGCTGCGGGGCGGCGAGCTGTTGTTGCAAGAGGTCACCCGCGAGTGTCGATGCAGTCCCAGCTTGTGTCGATGCAGTCCCAGCTTGCTCGAGCGCCTGTTGGGCCTGCACAGCGGCCTTTTGGTTGCTTGCGGCGCTCTGGGCCAGGGCGGGCGTGCTGATCGACGCGCCGGCAATCAGGGCAAAGACCAGGCCGACAATGGCCCATAGCGGGTAACGAACAGATATTTTTGACGGCAATTCTTCCTCCAACTGTCTGGCCGCCGTCGCGCCAGCGAGGGGGGCCATGGCAGTATGGAGGCGCTTTGTTGCACCAGTGTTGGATGCGCAAATTAATTGGCAGCATGTGACGCGCTGAAGCCGGGCGCCCTGCCCGGTTGTAACTATCTGACTCTGTTATTGAAATCACTGGAGGCCACGTCCGGAATTGAACCGGAGTACGCGGATTTGCAATCCGCTGCGTAACCACTCCGCCACGTGGCCTCTGGCGCGGGGTTCTAGTCCAGCGCCCTTTCTTATGCAAGGCATCGGGTTGCCAAAGAGTTATTTTCTCACGGGCGCACAATCGGCGTGAAAAATGCCGTTTGCGCTTCACCGAACCGGCCGGCTTGCATAGGTTGCTGACGCACTGAACAGGGGCAAAGCGTGAGCCAAGAGACGATAGCCGGCCTCAGCCGGCGCGAATATCTGCAACCGGTCATGGCCGGGGCATTGGCCGCCATTGTGGGCTATGCCAGCACGTTCACGCTGGTGCTGGCGGCGCTGACCGCGACCGGCGCCTCGCCGCAGCAGGCGGGCTCCGGCCTGATGAGCGTGTGCATCGCCATCGGCATTCTCAATATCGTGGTCAGCGCGCGGGTGAAGCTGCCTGTCAGTTTTGCCTGGTCGACGCCGGGCGTGGCCTTCATCCTGACCGTGGGCGAGCCGGTGGGCGGATTTCCGGCAGTGGCGGGGGCGTTCCTCGTGGCGGCGGCGCTGATCGTGTTGACCGGACTGATCAAGCCGCTGGCGCGGGTGATCGCGGCCATTCCGGCGCCACTGGCCAATGGCATGCTGGCGGGCATGCTGTTCACGCTGTGCCTGGCGCCGATCACGGCGGTGGCCGAAATGCCCGGTCTGGCACTGCCGATCGTGCTGGCCTGGGTCATTGGACTGCGTTTCGCCAAACGCTATGCGGTGCCGATTGCCGTGGTGGTGACGGGGATCGTGCTGGCGATGACGACAAACCTGCCGGCGGGGGCGCTGGATGGTAGTTGGCCGAGCCTGGTGCCGGTCATGCCTGTCTTCACGCTAGACGCCATCGTGCGGATCGGGCTGCCGCTCTATATCGTCACCATGGCGTCGCAGAACCTGCCAGGACTGGCGGTGATGCAGGCCAATGGCTATTCGCTCAAGCCGGCGCCGCTGTTTGTCATGACGGGGCTGGCCAGCGCGGTGACGGCGTTTTTCGGCGGGCATAGCAGCAACCTGGCGGCGATCACTGCCGCGATCTGCGCCGGGCCGGAGGCGCATCCCGAAAAGGCCAGGCGCTGGCCGGCGCCGGTTTCGGCAGGCGTGGTCTATCTGCTGCTGGCACCGGCGGCGAGCCTGGCCGCGGCCTTTATCGCGGCTTCGCCGCCGCTGCTGATCCAGGCCGTGGCCGGGCTGGCGCTGCTGTCGAGCCTGACGGCGGCGCTATCGGGTGCATTGGTGAGAGAAGAGACGCGGCTGCCGGCGGCACTGACTTTCATCACCACGGCGTCGGGAATCACCATTATCGGAGTCGGCGCGCCATTCTGGGGGCTGGTGGCGGGAATCGGCATGATGCTGTTGCTGCGCTTCGGCATCAGGCCCGAACCGGAGACGATGGGCGATTGAGCTTGCTGCATGGCGTGATCATCGCGGGCGGCAGAGGCGAGCGGCTGGGCGGGGTGCGCAAGGCGGATTTGCGGATCGGCGGCAGGCGGCTGGTGGACCGCGTGGCCGCGGCGTTGGGGCCGGTGGCGCCGCCGCTGATGATTGCTGTTGGGCCGGATGATGACGGGCGCGGCAGGCGGGATGGCGCGGCGGCGGTAACGGACCTTCCGGCGCCGGTGGGCGGGCCGCTGGCGGGGCTGGCGGCAGCGGTGGCGGCTTTGCAGGAACGGGGAATCGGTGAGGGGCTGCTGGTGTCCGCCGCGGTGGATACGCCTTTCCTGCCTGATAATTTCGGGGTCGTGATGCTCGACGCGCTGGGCGATGCCTCGGCGGCGTTTGCCGGCTGGGGCGCGGATTTTTATCCGCCCAATGCGATATGGCGGATCGAGGCGCTGGCCAACCTGCCGGGGCAGATCACGGCGGGTACGGCGCCGGGGAGTCTCAAGGGATTGCAGGCGCGCCTAGGCGCGCGGCGGGTGGACTGGTCCGGGCGAGCAGCAGCCAACCCATTTCTCAATGTGAATATGCTGGCGGATCTGCTGATGCTGGGGCGACACGAATAGCCCAGCGCAACCGACTTTTGCACATCTGGGCGAAAGGGCTTGGCAAAGCAAAACAAGTTCGTTACATGGACCTCGCTTCCGGCACGGAGGCATCGATGTTCCGCGATAGCTCAGTTGGTAGAGCGTTCGACTGTTAATCGAATGGTCGCTGGTTCGAGTCCAGCTCGCGGAGCCATTTCCCCCAAAACCCAATGATCCCGGCCGTCAGGCGTCGCTGTCGCGCTCGATATCGGCTGCCAGTTGTTCGGCCTCGCTTTCGGTGAGGTCCGTCTGATTGCTGCGCCAGATGGTTTCGCTGCGCCGATCGCCATCACGCAACACCACGGCGACTTCGGCGCCCTCGACCTTGCCGGCCGCGGCGATGGCCGCCTCGATGGCGGCGCTCCGGCTGGTGAAGGGCGCGGTGACATCCCCCTTGAAGCTGAACTGCCAGGCGCTGTCCCGCTGCGAGACGACAAAATGATCGGTGCTCATAATATCCTCCCGTGCGACAAAACGCGGGCGCGCGATTGTCGTTGCATGGGCGAGGACCATTGCCAGCACGGCGGGGTCGGGGTACGGGTGCCTGCACATATTCTAGGCATTTGGACTTCTCTCCCATGGACGCCGTTTCGGCCAAGACTGCACCGCCGGTGCAGCAGACATCGCTCAACATCATTCTGGCGGTCAGTGCGGCGCACCTTATCAATGACCTGATCCAGTTTCTGCTGCCGGCGCTCTATCCGGTGCTCAAGGCCAATTACGATCTCGACTATTTCCAGATCGGCCTGTTGACGCTGGCCCAGCAGATTACCGCCTGCGTGCTGCAACCGCTGATGGGACTCTATGGCGACGTGCGGCCCAAGCCCTACATCCTGGCAGTCTCGCTGACGATCGTGGCCGCGGGCGTATTGCTGCTGGCGACGGCCAACAGCTTCCTGCTGCTGCTGGTGGCCGCGGTCGTACTGGGTATCGGCTCGGCGCTGTTCCACCCGGAAGCCTCGCGCGTGGCGCGGCTGGCGTCGGGCGGACGGCTGGGCCTTGCCCAATCGGCCTTCCAGGTCGGCGGCAACGCCGGCACGGCCATAGGGCCGCTGGCCGCCGCGCTTATCGTGCTGCCGCTGGGGCAGATGAGCACGATCTGGTTCGGGCTGGCTGCCGTGCTGGGCATCATGGTGCTGACCTATGTGGGGCGCTGGTATGCGGCCCATCAGCGAATGGCGGCCAGCCGGCCGGCGGTCGCGCCGCTCAAGCCTGCCATCAGCCGCAACCGGCTGATCGTCGCCTTTTCCGTCATCGGTGCGCTGCTGCTGAGCAAGTATGTCTATATCGAGACGTTCAAGAGCTATTACACCTTCTACCTGATCGAGAAGTTCGGCCTGCCGGTGCAGGACGCCCAGTTCTTCCTGTTCCTGTTCCTCGGCGCCATTGCGGTGGGCACGTTTTTCGGCGGGCCGATCGGAGATCGCTTCGGGCGTCTGGCGGTGATCTGGGGCTCGATTGTGGGCGCCCTGCCCTTCGCCCTGCTCATTCCCTATGCCAATCTATGGGGCACAGCGGCGCTGAGCATCGCGGTGGGGCTGATCCTGTCATCGGCCTTTTCGGCTATCGTGGTCTATGCGCAGGAACTGGTGCCGGGCAAGGTCGGCATGGTGGCCGGGTTCGTGTTCGGCTTCGCCTTCGGCATCGGCGCCATCGGCGCGGCCGTGCTGGGGGCGCTGGCCGACCAGATCGGCATCGTGGCGGTGTTCGGGCTCTGCGCCTTCTTGCCCTTCCTGGGCTTCCTCACCATCTTCCTGCCACGACACGCGGAACTGCTTGGGAAAGAGGCGACAGCATGAGCAACGGCATGGAAACGGATGGCGAAAGCCAGATCACTCTGACGCGGACCATCGATGCCCATATCGATGACGTATTCGCCGCCTGGACCGATCCGGCGCTGATCGAACAGTGGCAGGCCGACGAGGCCGAACTCGATGCCTTCGAGGGCGGAGACTACAAGTTCACCACCTTCGGCGACGACGAGGACCCGGAAGACCACGTGGTCAGCGGGGAAATCCTGCAATTCGTGGAAAACGAAAAGCTGGTGATGAGCTGGGTTCACAGGGATGGCGAAGGCGATGACGCCGAAGAGCTGATCTTCGTGCTCGAAATCGCCTTCCAGGCCATTGGCGAAGAGCAGACGCGGGTGACGCTCACCGAACGCGGGCTGGCCCATGCTGATCCGGAGTCACGCATCTTTTCCATGGAAGCGTGGAGCGCGGCGCTGGAGCACCTGGCCGAAGTGATGGAATAGCATGCCACGCCCTCCTTCGACAGGCTCAGGATGAGGGTAGTTCGACAGGCTCACCATGAGGGCCACTGCATACGGCGGAATGAAATTGCGCCGGCTGGGCTTTGGCGCACGGGCATTGCGTGGCGTAGCGGCGCGGCGGAAAGCCTTGCCGGCATAGGCGGTTAAGGCTTGCCGGGGAACGGGCGGACACCTAGCATAAGTGTTTCATCGACCTGCCAGATTGATCCATGTCCAAGCACCTAGACCTGATTTCCGCCATCGGTAACACGCCGCTGATCCGCCTCAACCGGGTGTCCGAACTCACCGGCTGCGAAATCTGGGGCAAGGCCGAGTTCCTCAATCCGGGCCAGTCGGTGAAGGATCGGGCCGCCCTGTTCATCATCCACGATGCGGTGCAATCGGGCGCGCTGAAGCCGGGCGGCACCATTGTCGAGGGCACGGCGGGCAATACCGGCATCGGGCTGACGCTGGTGGCCAATTCGTTGGGCTTCAAATCGGTGATCGTGATCCCTGAAACGCAGAGCCAGGAAAAGAAGGACGCGCTGCGCCTCTATGGCGCCGAGCTGATCGAGGTTCCCGCCAAGCCCTACAAGAACCCCAACAACTACATCAAGATTTCCGGCCGGCTGGCCGAGAAGCTCAACAGGGAGCTGCCCGGCGGCGCCATCTGGGCCAACCAGTTCGACAATGTCGCCAACAGGCGGGCGCATGTGGAGACGACAGGCCCCGAAATCTGGCAGCAGACCGGCGGCCGTATCGATGGCTTCATCTGCGCGGTGGGCTCGGGCGGCACACTGGCCGGCGTGGCCGAAGCGCTGCGGGCGCGCAGCTCGGATGTGAAGATCGGGCTGGCCGACCCGGAGGGCGCGGCGCTCTACAATTTCTACGCCAATGGGGAGCTGAAATCCTCGGGCAATTCGATCACCGAGGGCATCGGCCAGGGTCGCATCACGGCAAACCTGGAGGGGCTGACCATCGACAACCCCTACCAGATTTCCGATGCCGAGGCCCTGCCCTACATTTTCGACCTGCTCGAGCATGAAGGCCTGTGCCTGGGCGGATCGAGCGCGATCAACATAGCCGGCGCGGTGCGCATGGCGCGGGACCTCGGGCCGGGCAAGACCATCGTCACCGTGCTGTGCGACTATGGCAACCGCTATGCCAGCAAGATCTTCAATCCGGAATTCCTGCATGGCAAGGGCCTGCCGGTGCCGAGCTGGCTCGAAGGGCGGACGCCGATCGACATTTCCAGCGTGATCGAGGCGGAGTAGCAGGCTTGAGCGCTCACAGGCACGATCGTCACCCTCGGGCCTGACCCGAGGGCTCTATACTTGCGGATCGCTCATCAAGTGCAGTGCCCTCGGGTCAAGCCCGAGGGTGACGCGTAGTGGGTGGTTGAGATCAATCGCCGGCATTGTTCAATCGGGACAGGCTGATAGAGTGACGCTCTCAACTCTGGGGCGGATGCTTTGATCGGTATCGAGTATTTTCTGGCTACGCTTCTGGCAGAGTTTCATGTCGTGGCCGCGATCATGGCCGCTGTCTATGTGCTGGCCTTTATCTGCGCGGTGCGCGAGATCATGAATTCGCGGACGTCGCAGGGATCCATTGCCTGGATCCTGGCGCTGGCGCTGCTGCCGCTGCCCACGGTCTTTCTCTATCTGCTGTTCGGCTGGAAGGCGTTTGACGATTATGCCACCGACCGCATTCGCAATGGCCGTGCGGCGCGACCGTTGCGTGCCAAGGACCTGGCGTTGATCGACCGGGAAACCAGCCATAAATGGCCGGTGCAGGTAAAGGTGTCGGAAGTGCCGTTTCTCAACGGCAATGACGTGGAATTGCTGGTCGATGGGCGGGCGACGTTCGACTCGATCTTTGCGGGCATCGAGAAGGCCAGGGATTACCTGCTGGTGCAGTTCTACATCGTGCGGGACGATGCGCTGGGCCAGGAACTGGCGGAGCGGCTGATCGAGCGGGCCAATGCCGGGGTGAAGGTCTATCTGCTCTATGACGATATCGGCAGCACCGGCATGCCCAAGCGCTACCGGGCCGAATTGCGCAAGGCGGGGATCAAGGTGGCCGGTTTCAACCAGCGGCACAAATTCCTGCGCTTCTATGGGCCGACCCGGATCAACTATCGCAACCACCGCAAGATCGTGGTGGTGGATGGCGAGCATGCCTGGGTGGGCGGGCATAATGTGGGCGTGGAATATCTCGGCGAAGATCTGCGTTTCGGGCGTTGGCGCGATACGCATGTGCGGGTTTCGGGGCCGGCGGCTCTGGGCTGTGCGCTGCTGTTCCGCGAGGACTGGGAATGGGCGACCGGCGAAGTGTTGCCGGCGACGCCGCCCGAGACGGTAGAGACGCCCGGAGATCAATCCGTGCTGGTGATGGGAAGCGGGCCGGCCGACAAGCTGGAAGAATGCGCCATCGCCTTTACCGACCTTATCGGGCGGGCGCGAGAGCGAGTATGGATTGTCAGCCCGTATTTCGTGCCCGATACCGATATCCGCACGGCGCTTTATGCCGCCAAGCTGCGGGGCGTGGATGTGCGGGTAATGCTGCCCAACGAGCCGGACCACAAGCTGGTCTGGCTGGCCAGCATTGCCCATGCCGATGCGATGATTGAGCATGGCGTATCCATCTATCGCTATCAGGATGGGTTCCTGCACCAGAAGGTGGTGCTTATGGACGACCAGATCGCCTCCATCGGCAGCGTCAATTTCGACAACCGCTCCTTTGCCATCAATTTCGAGATCACCTTGTGGTTTGCCGACCAGCAGACCATCGACAATGTCGAGGCCATGCTGCTGGAGGACTTCAAGCTCTGCCGGCAGGTCGGACTGGAAGAGGTCAAGGGCCGTCCGCTGACCATGCGCTTCCTGACCCAGGCCGCCCGCCTGCTCTCTCCCCTGCTCTGAGTTTTTTCGCCATGACCGATTTCCTGTTTCGCGACGACAGCTACCTGCAATCGACCCCGGCAACGGTGATCGAGGTGACCGGGGATGGCGGGATCGTGCTCGATCGGACGGTGTTCTATGCCGCTTCCGGCGGGCAGCCGGGAGACAGCGGGACGATCACGCGGGCTGATGGATCGGTGATCGTGATTGCGATGGCGCTGCATCCAGACGGCGACAAGACGCGGATCGCGCATGTGCCGGCGGAGGGACAAGGCACGGTTGAAGTCGGTGAGGCCGTGACCGCAGGGATCGACTGGGCGCGGCGCTATCGGCTGATGCGGATGCATACGGCGCTGCATCTGCTGTCGGTGGTGTTTCCGTTTGCTGTGACCGGTGGCTCGGTGGGCGAGGACAAGGGGCGGCTCGATTTCGACATGCCTGAAGTGCCCGAGGACCTGCCGGCGCTGGAGGCGGCGCTCAACGAACTGGTGGCGGGCAATCATGCGGTGACGCAGGAATGGATTACCGATGCCGAAATGACCGCCAATCCGGACCTGATCAAGACGATGAACGTCAAGCCGCCCATGGGCCAGGGGCGCGTGCGGCTGATCCGCATCGGCGATGTGGACCTGCAGCCCTGCGGCGGGACGCATGTGCGCAATACCAGCGAGATCGGGCGGCTGGCGCTGGGCAAGATCGAGAAAAAGGGCAAGCAGAACCGGCGCGTGAGCGTAGTTTTCGCTGAATAGAATCCGCTACCGCACCGGCGGGGCGTAGAGCTGGCCGCCATTGGTCCAGAGGGCATTCTGGCCACGCAGCAGAGCCGCGCCGGTTTGCGGGCCGAAATGCCGGTCATACATCTCGCCGTAATTGCCGACGGCGCGCAGCACATTGGCCATGAAGGACGGGGCCAGGCCCAGCGGAGTGCCGAAATCGCCCTCGACGCCGAGGATGCGGCGCACGGCGGGGGTGCGGGCGGCGAGCAGGGAATCCACATTGGCCTGGGTGATACCGACTTCTTCGGCATTGATCAGGGTGAACAGCGTCCAGCGGACGATGTTAAACCATTGCGGATCGCCCTCGCGGACCACCGGGCCGAGCAGTTCCTTGGAGATGCGCTCGGGCAGGATGCGATGGGCGGAGGGATCGGGCAGCGCGCGGCGGATGGCCTGAAGCTGGCGGCCGGAGGCCGACACCGCCTGGCAGAGGCCGGCCTGGTAAGCGACAGCCAGATCGGAGACATCCTCGTAGGGCACTTCGGTATAGCTGGCCTGGTTGGCGAAGAAGAATTCCTGGATACGCTCCAGTTCCTCGCCGCCATCGATGACGCAGACACTGACATCGTCGAGCTCGAAAGCCGAAACGGCGCCGAGCGATTGCGGCACGAGGAAAGCCTGGCCATCGAAGAAGGCGGTACCGACATAGGCGGCGCCATAAAGCGTGTCGCGGCGCTCGGTCCAGGGGCCATTGCGGGTCAGCACGTCCACCATGCCGGTCTGGAGCGACGCGAAGCGGGTTTCGCCGCGCAGGGCGCGGAACTCGATCTTCTCCGGATCGCCGAAGATGGCGGCGGCAATGCCGCGGCAGAGATCGACGTCAAAGCCTGACCAGCGACCCTGGGAGTCCTGCTGTGCGAAGCCGGGCAGCGCATTGGTGGCGGCGCAGATGAGAAAGCCGCGCTCACGCACCATATCCAGGGTTTGCGCACTGGCCGGAGCGACGGCGAGCATCAGCAGGCAGGCAAAGCCCGCCGCCAAAGACAGCAATCGCTTGAAAAATCTGGTCAAACCGGCGGCTTCCCTTGCCTTGCACCAACATATTGGCAGGCGGGGGCACATGGTCAAGCCGGAGGACGGATTGCCCTGTGCATTAATGCAAGGGCAATCCGGGATCGCGCCTCAGTGCAGAATCTGGCTGAGGAAGAGCTTGGTGCGCTCGTGCTGCGGGTTCGAGAAGAAGGCCTCGGGCTCGTTCTGCTCGATGATCTGGCCCTGATCCATGAAGATGACGCGATTGGCCACCTGACGGGCAAAGCCCATTTCGTGGGTCACGCAGATCATGGTCATGCCGTCTTCGGCCAGCGAGATCATCACTTCGAGCACTTCCTTGACCATTTCGGGGTCGAGGGCGGAGGTCGGCTCGTCGAACAGCATGATGCGCGGCTGCATGCAGAGCGAGCGGGCGATGGCGACGCGCTGCTGCTGGCCGCCCGAAAGCTGGCCCGGAAACTTCAGGGCCTGTTCGGGAATCTTGACCCGCTCGAGATAGTGCATCGCCGTCTCCTCGGCCTCGGCCTTGGGAATGCCGCGCACCCAGATGGGGGCCAGGGTAAGGTTCTGCAGGATGGTCAGATGGGGGAACAGGTTGAAGTGCTGGAACACCATGCCCACTTCGCGGCGCACCTCGTCGATGCGCTTGAGGTCGGCCGTCAGTTCCGTCCCGTTGACGATGATCTGACCTTCCTGATGCTCCTCCAACCGGTTGATGCAGCGGATGAGCGTCGACTTGCCGGAGCCCGAGGGGCCGGCAATGACGATGCGCTCGCCTTCCATCACCTTGAGGTTGATGTCGCGCAGCACATGGAAGTCGGAATACCATTTGTGCATGCCGATGACCTCGATGGCCACATTGGTCGAGGAGACCTGCATGTGGGACGTATCGACCGGGCGATCCACGGTAGTTTCGGAAACCTGAGACATTGAACTACCTCTTGTAGCCAGTATTGAGACGGCGCTCCATATAGATGGAGTAGCGCGACATGCCGAAGCAGAAGACCCAGAACACCATGGCGGCAAACAGGTAGCCGGTGGTGGCCGTATTGGCGGACTGCCATTCGAGCGCGGTATCGTTCTTGGTCTTCACCGCTTCGAGCAGGTCTTTCATGCCCACGATGTAGACAAGCGACGTATCCTTGAAGAGCGCGATGAAGCTGTTCACGATGCCCGGGATCACATGCTTGAGAGCCTGGGGCAGGATGATGAAATACATCCGCTGCCAGTAGCTGAGACCGAGCGATGCACCCGCTTCATATTGCCCGCGCGGGATGGCCTGGAGACCCCCACGCACCACTTCGGCCATATAGGCAGAGGTGAAGAGCGTGACACCCACCAGAGCGCGCAGCAATTTGTCGATGGTCATGCCCTGGGGCATGAACAGCGGCAGCATGATCGACGCCATGAACAGGACGCTGATAAGCGGTACGGCGCGAACCAGTTCGATGAAGCCGATGCACAGCGTCTTGATCACAGGCATCTTGGACTGCCGCCCCAGCGCCAGGATGATGCCGATAGGGAAGGACAAGGTGATGCCGACCACCGAAATGATCAGGGTGACCAGCAGGCCGCCCCACTTTTCGGTCGGCATCGGCTTGAGGCCGAAGACGCCGCCGGCCAGCAGATAGTAGCTGACGATGGGGTAGACGAACAGGAACAGCACCGCATTGGTGCGCTTGAACGGCACCTTGGGCATCAGCAGCGGGATAAGCAGCGCCGCCCCGAGAGCGAAGACAATGTTGGGACGCCACTGTTCGGGGATGTCGTAGAAGCCGTAGATGAAGAATTCCATCTCGCTGTGGATATAGGCCCAGCAGGCTCCCGCATTCTCCATGCGGCATTCCTCGACGGTCCCGGCGGGACCGACGGCATGGCCGATGAAGAAATTGTAGATCGGCGGGATGATCCAAAGCAGGAAGATGGCGCCCAGCACCGTGAGCACGCCATCCAGCGGAGTGGCGAACAGGTTCTTCTGCGCCCAGGCCACCGCACCGCTGGTGCGGTGCGGCGCGGGCCGGGCGTCAACCATGTCTGCACGAACGAATCCGATATCGGTCATGGCGGGCTCCTACCTTTCCACCAGACTGACGCGGGCATTGTACCAGTTCATGATCACCGAGGTCAGAAGAGAGAAGATGAGATAGACCAGCATCGTCAGCGCGATACATTCGATGGCGCGGCCGGTCTGGTTCAGGGCCGTCCCCGCGAAGACGTTGACCAGTTCGGGATAGCCGATGGCCGCGCCAAGCGAAGAGTTCTTCGTGAGGTTGAGATATTGGCTCGTCAGCGGTGGCACGATGACGCGCATGGCCTGGGGCACGATGACCAGCCGCAGCCGATCGCCTTCCTTGAGGCCGAGCGATTGGGCCGCCTCTGTCTGCCCCTTGTTGACGGCCTGGATGCCCGCGCGCACCGTTTCGGCAATGAACGATGCCGTATAGACCGTGAGGCCGAAGGCGAGCGCGACGAATTCAGGCGGTAATTGCAGGCCGCCACGGAAATTGAAGCGCTCCAGAACGGGGACTTCAAAGGCCAGCGTCGCGTCGGTCAGCCAATAGACGAGGGCCGGTACGCCAATCACGATCAGCGCCATGAGCGCCAGCGGAAAGCGCGCCTCGCTGGGCGGGCGTTCCAGCGCGCCGGAATAGACCACGCGGGCAATGACCAGGGCGACGGCCGCGCTCACGGCGGTGGTAACGAAGCCGGGAAGCGACGAGAACATGCCGCCGATCGCGGTATCGAGGATCAGGAAGGCAATGACGAAGCTCAGCACGCCCCGCGCCAGCGCCGCGAAGCGCGTGACCGACAATGCCGCGATCACGACGGCAAGGATCGCCGCCAGCATGGGTGCATTGGAGATCGGGAAGATCACCGCGAGCAGGACCAGCAGGGCAACGAAGGCAATCAGAAAGGTGATGCAGGCATCGGCAGCCTTGCCGGCCAGAACGATCTGGCGCGGGTAACGCCCCGTCAGCGTGCGGGTGCGCAGCGCCCAGACGCTCAGCGCGATCGCCACGATGACGGCAAGGCCGAAAGTGACCATGACCCAGGTGAACTCCTGGTCCGGCGTGGGCCGTGGCAGCATCAGGCCGCGCTGATTGATGAAGATATCGAAGGGCAGAGCCAGCGACTCGCGTACGGCCGGCATCGCCTTGAGCACGGCGAAGTACCAGAAGAATAGTTGCAGCAGCAGCGGGATGTTGCGGATGGTCTCGATATAGACCGTGGCCAGGCGCGACACGATGAAATTGCTGGAGAGGCGCGCAATGCCGATGGTGAAGCCCAGCATGGTGGCCAGAACGATACCGATGAAGGCAACCAGCAGGGTATTGGTGATGCCGACCAGGAAGGCTTCCCAGTAAAAGGAGGCGCGCGACCAGGGCAGCAGGGAGAAGCTGATGTCGAAACCAGCGGTCTTCCAGAGGAAATCGAAGCCGGTCGTCTTGTTCTGCGCGGCAAGGTTCGCGGCAGTGTTGCCGACGATCCAGGCAATGAAGGCAATCAGCAGGCCGGCCACGACGACCTGGTAGATGATGCCGCGGATTACCGGATCGTTGAAAAACGAAACCCTGGGGGCCGCAGCGGGCCCCGTATCAAGTGTGGTCATGTGATAGGTGTCCCCAGGCCATGACGGCCGTTCCACGCGCCACCCCGAGGGGGCGGACGACGGAACAAAAGCATCCGGCGCCCCACAAGGGAGCGCCGGGCTTGTTCAGTTTAGCGGATCGGCGCGGCGTACTGGATGCCACCATCTTTCCACAGCGCGTTCAGACCGCGCTCCAGCCCAATCGGGGTGGAGGGACCAACGTTGCGCTCGAAGGACTCGGCGTAGTTACCGACCAGCTTGACGATCTGGTAGGCCCAGTCCTTGGTGAGGCCGAGCGGGGTGCCGAAGTCACCTTCAACGCCGAGCAGGCGCTTGACGGCCGGGTTGTCCGAACCGAGCATCTCATCGACATTGGCCGACGAAACGCCGAGTTCCTCGGCTTCGAGCAGGGCAAAGTAGGTCCAGCGGGCAATGTTGAACCAGGTGGTGTCACCGGCGCGGACCACGGGGCCGAGAGGCTCCTTGGAGATGATTTCCGGCAGGATGATGTGGTCGGCCGGGTTGGCGAACTTGGAACGCTCGGCAGCCAGGGCCGAGGAGTCCGTGGTGTACACGTCGCAGCGGCCGTCTTCATAGGCCTTCACCACTTCGTCCTGGTCGACGAAGACCACGGTGTTGAATTCCATGCTGTTGGCGGCGAAGTAGTCGGCCGCGTTCAGCTCGGTGGTGGTACCCGATTCGATGCAGATGGCGGCGCCGCTGAGGTCGAGAGCGGATTCGATGCCATCGGCCTTGCGAACCATGAAGCCCTGGCCGTCATAGTACATGGTGCCGACGAAGCTGATGCCGAGCTGGGTGTCGCGGCTCATCGTCCAGGTGGTGGTGCGCGACAGCACGTCGACTTCGCCAGCAGACAGCGCGGTGAAGCGTTCCTGGCTGGTCAGCGAAGTGTAGCGGACGGCATCGGCATCGTTGAAGATGGCGGCAGCCATGGCCCGGCAGAAGTCGACTTCAAGCCCGGTCCAGACGTTGTTCGAATCCGGCGCGGAGAAGCCGGCGACGCCGCCCGTCACACCGCATTGAAGATAGCCCTTGGCCTTCACGTCATCGAGAATGGCCGCCTGTGCCGTCGTCGCTACGAGGCCAAGAGAGGCCGCGAGAGCGATCGTTGCGAGCGTTTTTTGCATTGTATTGCCTTTTTGTTTCCTGACCCTGCATCCGGAGCTCATCAGGCTTGCGCCAGCGTCCCCGGTGGCACCGCCGCCTTTGAATGGCGGTTGTGATGCTGTTAAGCATGCAAGCGTCTATTGACCGTTGCGTCAAGGGCTCATGGCCGCTTGGGACAGCAAACCTGTCACTTAATTAGCCATGTATGGCAGAATGACCTGAATTTAAGCACTGAGTCTTTGTATGAACCACAAGAAAAACGGCAGTACTTCCGGGCAATCCATCGAAACAGTGCTGACCCATGGCGGCCGGGAACCCGACGAGCAGTTCGGCTTCGTCAATACCCCGGTCTATCGGGGCTCGACCGTGCTGTTCAAAACGCTTGGCGATATCGAGGCGCAGCAGCAGCGCTATCTCTATGGCAGGGCGGGCAACCCTACGACGGAAGGTGTCGAGGCTATCGTCACCGAACTGGAGGGGGCGTATCGCACAAGGCTGGTGCCCTCGGGACTGGCTGCGATCACCATTGCGCTACTGAGCTGCGTCAAGGCCGGTGACGACATCCTGGTCACCGACAGCGCCTATGAGCCAGGCCGGGTGTTCAGCGACGGATTCCTGGCGCGGATGGGGGTGACGACCCGCTATTACGATCCGCGCATCGGCGCAGGTCTGGCGGATATGATGCAGCCCAATACGCGTGCCGTTCTGGCCGAAAGCCCGGGTTCGCTGACTTTCGAAGTGCAGGACATTCCGGCACTGGCCGAGGCCGCGCATGGCGGGGGCGCCCGACTCATCGTCGACAACAGTTGGGCGAGCCCGCTCTATCACCAGCCGCTGGCGCTGGGCGCCGATCTTGTCGTGCATGCGGGCACCAAGATGTTCGTCGGCCATTCCGATGCCTTCGCGGGCACGATCTCCACCACCGAGGAAGCCTGGGCCGAGGTGGAGCGGACGCGCGCGCATCTTGGCTTCTTCACCTCTGGGGACGATGCCTTCCTCGTGCGCGCGGGGCCTGCGGACGCTGGCCATTCGCATGAAGGAGCATCAGGAGCGAGCACTGGACATTGCCGGCTGGCTGGAGGGGCAGGACGAGGTGGTGCAGGTGTTGCACCCGGCGCTGCCGAGCCATCCGGATCATGCGCTGTGGCAGCGGGACTTTACCGGTTCGGGGAGCCTGTTCAGCGTGTTGCTGGCACCTGCCCCGCGCGCGTCGGTGGCGGCGTTCGTGGATGGGCTGGAATTGTTCACGATGGGCTATTCGTGGGGCGGCTATGAAAGCCTGTGCACGCCGGTAAAGCTGGGCAAGAATCGTACGGCCAAGCCATGGACAGCGGAAGGGAACCTGTTCCGCCTGCATGTCGGGCTGGAAGGCGTCGAGGACCTGAAGGCAGACCTCAAGGCCGCGATCGACCGCTATGCAAAGGCGCGCTGAACGGCGCGCCTGATGGCGACGAACGGCCGACGGGCGATACGACCGTCGGGGCGCATGATGAACAGCCAGCCGCGGCGGGCAAAGACATTGCGCACCAGGTAGGCGCCGAGCATGCCGACGATGAGCCCGCCGAAAACGTCGGTGGGATAGTGCATGCCCACGGGCACGCGCGAAACGCCAACCACGGCGCCGATGACGAAGAACAGCGGAAACAGCCGCGGCCAGAGAAAGCCGATGGTGAAAGCCAGAGCGATGGCCGTGGTGGTATGGCCGGAGGGAAAACTCTGGAACTGCCAGTCGTTGAAGAGATTCTGGAACGAGAAGGCGCCGGAAATCTCGAATTCGCTGGGGCGACTACGGCCGATCAGGCGCTTGAGCAGATTGGCGATGAGGCCCGGCGCGCCGACGCCGAGGAAGATGAAGCCGGACAGCAGCGTGATCTCGATCGCCACGAGGCGTGCCAGGTGCCTGAGCAGCAGCGCGGCGGGCAATGCGAGGATGAAGACTGCCAGCGATGGAATGAGCACCCAGTCCGACAGGCCATAATCGGTGATGAAGAAAAACGGGGCACGCCACTGCTCGGGCCAGCCGATGGCGCCGCGCGAGGCCCAGACATCGATCTGCGACAGCACGGCAATGCCGAGCACGACGCCCAGGCAGAACCAGGGCCAGCGGCGACTATCGAGGCCCAATGGCCAAGGCTTGGTGAGATCGATCATGCCGGTGTTTTTGCGGGCGATGCCCCCTGCCCGTCAATAGTGCGAAGGGCCGCATCGGCAGCTTGCCCTTTGGAACCGAACACGGTAACGGAATGGGCGATCTCGGAGTGTAGCTCAGCCTGGTAGAGCACCGGTTTTGGGAACCGGGGGTCCAAAGTTCGAATCTTTGTACTCCGACCATCGCACCTGCATCGTATTGAGGACCATGCATGATCGCCCGTATCTACCGCCCGGCCCCCAACGCCATGCAGTCGGGGAAAGGGAAATCCAGGCAGTGGGTTCTGGTTTATGAACCGGCGAGCCCGCGCGAAATCGATCCGCTGATGGGCTATACGAGTTCGGGCGATACCCGCCAGCAGGTGCGCCTCAGCTTCGAAACGCAGGAAGAGGCGGAGGCCTATGCGCAGAAGAGCGGCATCGCCTA
Source organism: Devosia ginsengisoli (assembly GCF_024707105.1). GTDB lineage: Bacteria > Pseudomonadota > Alphaproteobacteria > Rhizobiales > Devosiaceae > Devosia > Devosia ginsengisoli_A. The sequence goes on from NZ_JANQAJ010000011.1 coordinate 483,333, forward strand.
TTCGGTGCAGCCGGCGCATGACGCCACGCCCAAGCGCCAGAGCTACCCCGACAATTTCCGCGCGGACCGCAAGACACCCTGGACGCATTAGGTTTCCTGCAACAGGAATGACGCAACGCGCCACAAGTGATTGTGGCGCTTTTGTTTTTCGGAGATTGCATGGATACCGTCCTGTTGATCGTGCTGATTGGAGCCGTCGCAGCGGGGTTTGCGCAAGGCGTGTCCGGCTTTGCCTTTTCGCTGGTGGCCCTGTCGATCTGGGCCTGGGCCGTCGATCCGCAACTAGCGGCCCCGATGGCGGTTTTTGGCTCGCTCATCGGCCAATTGGCGGCCCTGCCCTGGGTGTGGCGTGGATTTGATATCAGGCGCCTGCTGCCACTGGTCATCGGCGGCCTGATCGGCGTCCCGTTCGGCGTGATGCTGCTGCAATGGGTCGATCCCACGCTGTTCAAATTCGCGCTGGGCGTGTTCCTGCTGCTTTATTGCCCGATCATGCTGCTGCTGCCGCCAGATTATGCCTGGAGGCATGGCGGGCGGATTGCCGATGGCACAGCCGGGCTCGCCGGCGGCGTGCTGGGTGGACTGGCGGGAATCTCGGGGCCGGTGCCGGCGCTTTGGACCACATTGCGGGGCTGGGACAAGGAAACCCAGCGGGGCGTGCTGCAAGCTTTCAACATCGCCATGCATATCATCACGCTCAGTGCCTATACGCTGTCAGGCGGCATCACGGGCGAGGCGCTGGTGATGTTCGCCTGGATCGCGCCGGCCCTGGCGATTCCGGCGGTGCTGGGCGTATTGGTGTTCCGGCGGCTGGCGATGCAGACATTCCGGCGCCTGATTCTGCTGCTGCTCCTGGTGTCCGGACTGACTCTGGTGTGGGGGAGTGTGGCGGCCTGGCTCTAGCCTTTGGCGCCATACACCCTATCTTGGGCAGGCCACATTGAGGGAATTGTCCATGAAGCTATCGGCCCGTTGCCTGCTCCCTGCCCTTGCCGCGCTCGGCCTTGCTTTGCCTGCACAGGCCCAGCCGGCCATGTGGGAAGTTCGCGACGCTGACAGCGCGATCTGGTTGTTCGGCTCGTTCCATGTGTTGCCTGAAGGGACGGCGTGGCGGACGGAACTGTTCGACACCATTCTGGCCGATGCCGAGAAGATCGTGTTCGAGACCGATATCCGCCCGGCAGCGGCAGCGCAGGTGGGTGCCGAGGCCTATCTGCGTGGCATCTATACCGACGGCACATTGCTGACCGACGTGCTGGGCGAAACGATCGAGACGCAATTGCGCGCGAAGGCGGCCGATATCGACATGCCAATGGGCATGGTGCAGGCGATGAAGCCGTGGCTGGCGGCCAACACGATCACGGTACAGGCCATGGCCGGCAAGGGTTTTGCCGCGGAGGGCGTGGAACTGCTGCTGCTGCCTGACCTGCCGGAGGAGCGGCTCGGCTTCCTCGAAACGGGCAGCGAGCAACTCGAAGTGCTGGCGGGCGCATCGGACGAGGAACAGGTCGCCATGCTGGTGGCAACGCTGGACCAACTCGATACGCTGCCCAAGGTGATGGACAAGATGCTGCGAAGCTGGATGAACGGCACGCCGGACCAGTTGAGCGATGTGTTCATCACCGGAATGGGCGGCTATGAGGCAGGCTTCCTGGAACGGCTGCTCTATGCGCGCAACCGCAACTGGATCGCGCCGATCGAAACCATGCTGGCTGACAATAGCGAGAACCTGATCGTGGTGGGCGCAGCCCATCTGATCGGGGAAAACAACGTGCTCGAACTGCTGGAGCAGGCTGGATACGCGGTCGAGCGGATTCAGTAGGTTGCTTGAAGGGGATACCCCCACCTAGCCTCCCCCTGACAGGGGGAGGAATTCGCGCAGTGGTGGTGGCACTATATTGCCCCCTCAGACATCGCTGAGCTTGGTCCACTTGCCGTCGTTCTGGCTCGACTGCACCGAGGCCACGATGAATTGCATGCCTTCGACGCCGTCGGCCAGGGTGGGCAGCAGACCCTCATAGGCGGCCCCATCGCCGCGGATGATGGCGGCGAACTGGCTGTAGAGCGTGGCGAAGGCTTCCAGATACCCTTCGGGGTGGCCGGAGGGAATGCGGACATTCATGGTCGAGGCGGCATTGCCGGAAATAGCGCCGCCGCGAGTCAGCAACTGCCTGGGTTTGCCGAATTCGGTGAACCACATGTAGTTGGGATTATCCTGGCGCCATTCCAGGCCCCCCTTGTCGCCATAGACGCGGAGCTGGAGGCCGTTTTCGTTGCCGACGGCGACCTGGCTGGCCCAGAGCATGCCTCTGGCGCCGCCTTCGAAACGCAGCAGGATGTGAACGTTATCGTCGAGCTGGCGGCCCGGCACGAAGCTGGTGAGATCGGCCGAAACAGAATCGGTCTTAAGGCCGGTTACGAAGCGGGCGAGGTTATAAGCGTGGGTGCCGATATCGCCGATGGCGCCGCCGGCGCCGGAGCGGGCCGGATCAGTGCGCCAGGAGGCCTGCTTGTTGTCGTCACCGGTAGCTTCGGTGAGCCAATCCTGCGGGTATTCGGCCTGGATGACGCAGATCTTGCCGAGTGCACCGGAGGCGACGAGTTCGCGGGCCTGCCGGATCAGGGGATAGCCGGTGTAATTGTGGGTCAGCAGGAATTTGGCGCCGTTCTTCGGCTTGATCTCGGCCAGCTTGCGGGCATCTTCGAGCGTCGAGGTAACCGGCTTGTCGCAGATGACATGAATGCCGGCTTCGAGGAAGGCCTTGGCCGGGCCGTAATGCATGTGATTGGGCGTAACGATGGAGACAGCCTCGATGCCGTCCGGACGAGCGGCTTCGGCCCGGGCCATCTCTTCATACGAGGTGTAGATGCGGTCTTCGGCCAGGCCGATATTGCGGCCGGATTCCTTTGCCACATCGGGGCGCGACGACAGGGCGCCGGCCACCAGTTCGTAGTCGCCATCGATACGGGACGCCACGCGGTGAACATAGCCGATAAAAGCTCCCGTGCCACCGCCGACCATGCCCAGGCGAATGCGCTTTGCGCCGTTTTCAGCCATTGATGCCTCCTCAATATTCCAGCCTCTGGCTGGATGGTGCCACGACCTCGTGGTTCGACAGGCTCACCATGAGGTCTACTGAAAGTTCGAGTGGCCCTCATCCTGAGCCTGTCGAAGGACGAGGGGCGGGGGTGGGTTACGAAAGCCCCAGAATCCTGCGGTTGGCCGCCAGATCGGTGCCCGACGCCGCGAAATCGTCGAAAGCCTTTTCGGTAACGCGGATGATGTGGTTGCTGATAAATTCGGCACCTTCGCGGGCACCGTCCTCGGGATGCTTGATGGCGCATTCCCATTCGAGCACGGCCCAGCCTTCGAAATCGTATTGCGCCATCTTGGAGAAGATGGAGGCGAAATCGACCTGACCGTCGCCGAGCGAGCGGAAGCGCCCTGCCCGGTTGATCCAGCTCTGATAGCCCGAATAGACGCCCTGGCGGCCGGTCGGGTTGAACTCGGCGTCCTTGACGTGGAACATCCTGATCCGCTCGTGATAGATGTCGATATAGTCGAGGTAATCGAGCTGCTGCAGCACGAAGTGGCTGGGATCGTAGAGCAGGTTGGCGCGCGGATGGTTGTTCACCCGCTCGAGGAACATCTCGTAGGTGATGCCGTCATGCAGGTCCTCGCCCGGATGAATCTCGTAGCAGAGGTCGATGCCGTTTTCGTCGAAGATGTCGAGGATCGGCGTCCAGCGGCGGGCCAGTTCGTCGAAGGCTTCTTCGACCAGGCCTGCGGGGCGCTGCGGGAAGGGATAAAGGAAGGGCCAGGCAAGCGCGCCCGAGAAGGTTGCATGCGCCTTGAGGCCGAGGTTTTTTGAAGCGGCAGCACACAGCTTGAGATGCTGCACGGCCCATTCCTGCCGCGCCTTGGGATTGCCATGCACCGCCGGAATGGCAAAGCCGTCCGACAGGGTGTCATAGACCGGGTGCACGGCGACCAGTTGGCCGATGATGTGGCTGGCCAGCTCGGTGATTTCCAGACCATGTTTGGCTGCGGTGCCCTTGAGCTCATCGGCATAGGTCTTTGATGTCGCGGCCTTCTCGATATCGATCAGGCTGTCGGCCCAGGTCGGAATCTGCACGCCCTTGTAGCCGTAATTGGCGGCCCAGCCGCAAATGGCGTCGAAGGAATTGAACGGCGCCGCATCCCCCGCGAACTGCGCCAGAAAAATAGCTGGCCCCTTGATGGTGCGCATATCGTTTCTCCTCGTTTCGAGCGCTTCGCGCCCTGGTCTTTTGCCGTTCATGCAAACAGGCGGCGGGTGCCCGCCGCCTGTCTGGCTCGTTAGTTGACAATGTTGACCGGCAGGTGATGCCTGTCAATGAGGTACGCACCTCACTACTTCAGCAGGGCCTGGGCCTCTGCGGGGGTGAGTGCCTTGGGGCGGTCGCAGGTGGTAGACAGGGTCAGCACCTGGCCGCTTTCGCCGGCCTTGAGCAGGCTGGTCATCACGTCCACCGCATGCAGCGCTACATCGAGGCCGCAGCGGGCATTATAGCCACCGTCGATCGAGGCGATCATGTCGGCCAGGCCCGCCGTGCGGTAATTGGCACGCGGATGCTCCTTGTCGAGGTCCTGATTGGCCTTGCCGAAGGGGTGATCCCAGGGGGTGACCTTGGTGCGGGTGCCGGAAATATCCGCGGTGACCAGATCGCCGCCGAAGAAGTTCGGATCGGGCACGAAGATCGAGCCATCGGTGCCGTAGAGCTCGATATTGTGGTGACCATGCGCCGCCACGTCCCAGCTTGCGCCCATGGTGATGATGGCGCCGGAGACGAATTCGAGCACGCCGTGGATCGTGGTGGGCGTGCCGACCTTGACGAAGGTGCCCTTGTAGGGGCCTTCGGCGGTCACTTCGCGCTCTGATCGGGCCATGTTGGTAAAGGCCGAGAGGCGCTTGACCGGGCCGAGCAGGTGGATCAGGTCGGTGACATAGTAAGGACCGAGATCGAGGATCGGGCCGGCGCCGGGCTGGAAGAAGAAGTCCGGATTGGGATGCCAGTGTTCCATGCCACGGCTCATGACATGGGTCGTGCCGCTCATGATCTTGCCGAGCTTGCCGCTGTCGATGATGTCGCGGGCCTGCTGGTGGGCACCGCCGAGGAAGGTATCGGGGGCAGAGCCGACCTTGAGGCCACGATCATCGGCGGCCTTTTTCAACGCCATGCCCTCTTCGAGGCTCAGCACGAAGGGCTTCTCGGAATAGGCATGCTTGCCGGCCGAGACGATATCCATCGACACCGCATAGTGGGTCGAGGGAATGGTGAGGTTCACGATGACGTCGATTTCGCTGTTCTTGAGCAGCTCGTCGGGCGTCTGTGCCGCCACGCCGAATTCCTCGGCGCGCTTCTGGGCGGCGGCGGGGAGGATGTCGGCGACGGCACGTACTTCGAGCCCCTTGAACAGGGGCGCGAGGCGCAGATAGGCGCTGGAGATATTGCCGGCACCCATGATGCCGACGCCAAAAGTCTTGGCCATCTGGATTACTTCCACTTGCTGGCGGTTGCGATGGAGCGCGTTGCGAAACGCTCGGCATCGGAGGGCTTGTCATGCTCGGCGACGAAATATTGCGCCTTGGTCTTGCTGGTGACCTTGCCGATCAGGTTGTCCCAATCGAGCACGCCATGGCCGACATCGGCCCAGCCGTCTTCATCGAGGTTCTGGCCCGATGGGGCGATGTCCTTGACGTGGACGGCGGTGATGCGGTTGCCATAGCGGTCGAACCAGGCGATCGGGTCGGCCTTGCCGCGCACGACCCAGGCCACGTCGCATTCCCATTCGATATCCGGCGCGGTTTCGAGGATGATTTCCATCGGTGTGCGGCCCGAAGTGGTCGGCACGAATTCGAAATCATGGTTGTGCCAGCCGAAGCCGTAGCCTTCCCTGGCATAGGTCTCGCCAGCCTTGGCCAGCGTCTCGGCCAGTTCGAGCCATTTGGACTCATCTTCGCTGCGACCCTCGGGGCCGATATGGGGGACGATGATCTTCTTGATGCCAAGCGTTTCGGCGGTCTTGAGCGTGGTCGAGACATCGGCGACCTGCGCCGGGCCGAAATGGCCGGTCGGCATGGAGAGGCCGTTCTTCTTGAGATTGGCGGCGAGGCCGGCGGCATCGGCATAAAGCCCGCCAAAGCCTTCGGTCTGCGTGTAGCCCAGCTTGCCCAGCTTGACGAGGAAGTCCTCGAGCGAAGGGACATTGCGGGCGCTGTAGAGCTGGAATGACAATTCGGTCATCGTGGCCTCTTGTATCGTTGGAATGGAGCCATGGCATCGCTTTTGGCGATGCAGGGGTAATGCTGTTCAGGGATGCTGTCGCGCCTGCCGGACAGGCCAATCACCGCAAAAGTAACATTTGGCCGGATAGCGGCGGGAGGACAGGAGCGGGGCGCCCGAAGGCGCCGCCGCGGGATGGTGTCAGAGGCGGTTGGTGGTCTCGGAGCTGAAGAACGAGCCGCGGGCCGGATCGAAGCCGACGACCAGCTTCTGGCCCGCTTCGAGATGGACATCGCTGGCCGCGCGGAACGTCACGGGACGCCCCGCAATGGTGGTCCAGGCCAGGGTGTCCGAACCCATGGGTTCGACAATCTCGATCTCGACCTCCAACGAATAGGGCATCTTGGCCGCATCATCGCCGAGCAGGATATGCTCGGGGCGAACGCCGAGCACGGCCTTGCCGGTGGCCTTGGCCTTGTCGGCAAAGTCATAGGTGGCGACCGGAATGACGGTGCCGTCCTCGGCGGTGAAGGAAGAACCATCCAGCGTGCCTTCGATGAAGTTCATCGAGGGGGAGCCGATGAAGCCGGCGACGTAGAGATTGACCGGCTTGTTGTAGATGGTGTGCGGATCGGCGAGCTGCTGGATCACGCCATTCTTCATGATGGCGATGCGATCGGCCAGGGTCAAAGCCTCGATCTGGTCGTGGGTCACGTAGATCATGGTGTTCTTGAGCCGCTGGTGCAGGCGCTTGATCTCGACGCGCAGGTCCGAGCGGAGCTTGGCATCGAGGTTGGACAAAGGCTCGTCGAACAGGAACACGTCCACATCGCGCACCAGGGCACGGCCGATGGCCACGCGCTGGCGCTGGCCGCCGGACAGGTTGGCGGGCTTGCGGCCGAGCAAGGGCTCGATCTGGAGGATTTCGGCGGCGCGGGCGACGCGACGCTCGATCTCGTCCTTCTTCATGCCCGACACGCGCAGGCCGAAGCTGAGGTTCCGCTCGACCGTCATCTGCGGATAGAGCGCATAGGACTGGAACACCATGCCGATGCCGCGGTCCTTGGGCTCCATCCAGGTGACATTCTTGCCACCGATGAAGATCTGGCCTGCGGAGACGTCGAGCAGGCCGGCAATGCAGTTGAGCAGGGTGGACTTGCCGCAGCCCGAAGGCCCGAGCAGGACGATGAACTCCCCCTGCTCGATGTCGAGATTGAGGGTCTCGAGCACCTTCACGCTACCGAAGTTGAGCGACAGATCGCGGATGGAAACGCTGTGTTGCATTGACTTATCCCTTCACGGCGCCGGCGGCGACGCCGCGAACGAACAGCTTGCCGGACACAAAGTAGATGATCAGAGGTACCAGGCCCGTCAGCACGGTCGCAGCCATGTTGACGTTATATTCCGGCGACCCCTGGGCCGAATTGACGATATTGTTGAGCTGGACGGTCATCGGATAGTTCTGCGTGCCCGCAAAGACCACGCCGAACAGGAAGTCGTTCCAGATGCCGGTGACCTGCAGGATCAGCGCCACCACGAAGATCGGCAGCGACATGGGCAGCATGATCTCGAAGAAGATACGCCAGAACCCGGCCCCGTCGACGCGGGCGGCCTTGAACAGCTCCTGCGGCAGTGACGCGAAGTAGTTGCGGAACAGCAGCGTCAGGATCGGCATGCCGAAAATGGTATGCACGAGAATGACGGCCTGCAGCGTGCCGAAGATGCGCAGTTCACGGGTGATCATCACCAGCGGATAGAGGAACACCTGATAGGGGATGAACGAGCCGAAGATGAGGATGGCGAAGAAGATTTCGGAGCCCTTGAAACGCCAGTTCACCAGGGCATAGCCGTTCACCGCCGCGATGAAGATCGACACGATGGTGCTCGGAATGGTGATCTTCACCGAGTTCCAGAAGCCCGGGGACAGTCCCTCGCAGGTCAAGCCCGTGCAGACGCTGGTCCAGGCGCGGACCCAGGCATCGAAATTGATCTGCTGGGGCAGCGCGAAGATGTTGCCGAAGCGGATTTCGGGCATCGTCTTGAACGATGTCGCGATCATCACATAGAGCGGGAAGAGGAAGTAGAAGGAGAACAGTATCAGCACCGAATAGATGATGATCTTGCGCGGCGTGAAGAACGGCTTGGGCCGGGGCCCGCGCGGCTCGACGGCAGTGCCGGTACCGGTTTCCGGCGCAGCGCCGGCCATGATTGCGGTCTGGCTCATGAGCGACGTCCCTTTCCGCCAAATTCGAGATAGGCCCAGGGAACCATGATGATGATAACGGTCAGCAGCATCATGGTCGCAGCGGCCAGACCCTGGCCGATATTCCCGCCCGAGAACATGTAGTTGTAGACGTATTTGGCCGGCACTTCCGAGGAGATGCCGGGCCCCCCATTGGTCAGCGCCACCACGAGGTCGTAGAGGCGGACAATGCCGGAGCCGATCAGCACCACGGCCGTCACCAGCACGCCGCGCATCATGGGCAGGACGATGGAGACATAGGTGCGCCAGGTGGGAATGCCGTCGATACGGGCGGCCTTCCAGATTTCGTCATCGACGCCGCGCAGACCGGCGAGCATGAGCACCATGCAGAAACCGACGCCCTGCCAGAGGCCGGCGATCAGCAGCGCGAAGAGCACCATGCGCGGATTGGCGATCCAGTCGAAGGTGAAGCCGGTCCAGCCCAGATTGCGGAAGGTGCCCTGCAGGCCGAGCGTGGGATTCATGATCCACTGCCAGACCAGGCCCGTCACGATGAAGCTGAGGGCGAAGGGATAGAGCATGATGGTGCGGAAGGCGCTTTCGAAGCGGATCTTCTGATCCATCAGCACGGCAAGCAGGAAGCCGAGCGTCAGTGTCAGCACCAGCGACATGGCGCCGTAGCTGATCAGGTTGGTGACCGAAATGTTCCAGCGCGAGGTGGCGAAGAGCCGTTCATACTGCTCGAAGCCCACAAACTTGCCGGTCGGCAGGAGCCTGGAATTGGTGAATGAGTAATAGACGGTCCAAAGGGTACAGCCGACGAAGACGACCAGTACGGTGGCGACCATCGGCAGGGCCGCGATCTTGGCGGGCATGTTGTGAAGGAAGGTCTTCCGAAGGAAGCCACGCTGACCGGCTATGCCGGCGCCCTCCTCCTTATAAACGGCTGTATCCGCCATCAATCTCTCCATAAGAAAGTGGTCGACCTTGTCGATCAAGGCCGACCACCGCTTTTCAACGATGAGACCGCAGTCTCACCCGAGCAGTCGGACGATCAGTCCGCCTGTTCGATGATCGAGGCATAGCGTTCGATATAGTCATCGACGGTGATGCTGTCGTCATCCAGGAACTCGGTGTTGAGGTCCGTCAGCTGCTGCTGGGTGTCACTGGAGAGCGAGAAGTCACCCGAGGGCAGCAGGCCCTTGTCGAGGAAGGTGAGCGCCTTGGTCATGCAGGCATTGGCACCGCTCAGATCGATGTCGGTACGGATCGGCATCGAGCCCTTCTTCAGGTTGAAGGCGAGCTGGGCTTCCGGCGAGATCAGCAGGCGAGCCAACTGGGTCTGCGCTTCGATCACAGCCGGATCGGTGCCTTCGGGCAGAACCGGGAAGTAGAACGAGGTCACCGCCACCGCTCAACTGATCGCCAAGACCGAGAGCCGGGAGACATTCGTAGTTTTCGCCGGGGACACCGCCTGCAACCTGCAGGTCGCCCTGCAGCCAGTCGCCGTGGATGTTGCCGGCAGCAGTGCCTTCCAGCAGCTGGTTGCCAACGTCAGCGAAGGCCGGAACCATCATGTCGGGCGAGAGAACGCTACGCAGATGATCCAGAGCTTCGGCAACCTTGCGGAATTCCGGGCCACGAACGGCTTCGGCATCCTTGTCGCGGTTGATGGCGAGCACGAGGTCCGAACCGCCGAGACCGGCCATCAGCACACCCGGAATGCCCGAGAACGGCCAGCCGGTCGCGAGACCGAACGGCAGGATGCCGGCTTCTTCCAGAGCGGGCCAGGAGGCAACATATTCGTTCCAGTCCTTCGGAACGGGCTGGCCGATGGTCTCATAGGCCTTGGTGGAGAGCCACAGCCAGTCCCACGAGTGGATGTTGACCGGCAGGCAATAGAGGCCACCCTCGTAGCGGCAAGGCTCGAGCAGGGACTCATCGACGTAGAATTCGTCGATGTTCATGTCGGCAACGACGTCGGTCAGGTCGCGCATGAGGCCGGCCTGGATGAGTTCCTCGGCGTCACGGCCGGTATTCATCTGGGTGGCGCCCATCGGGTCACCGCCGATGATGCGGCTGATGATGACGGGGTTGGCACCGGTGCCCGAACCGGCCAGGGCGCTATCCACCCAGTGGTTGCCGGTTTCTTCTTCGAACACGCGGGCGAATTCGGCCACGGCGGCAGCTTCACCAGCCGAGGTCCACCAGTGCGTTACTTCGAGGTCAGCGGCCATGACGGCGGTCGACCCGAGCAAAGCGGTCGCCATAGCGGCAACCACTGCAAACTTCTTCATAGAATGTCCTCCCAACGATCACTTGGAGCGAAGCGCTCCCGCGAAGCTGCCAGCCGCAAGGTTGCCTTCTTGCGAAGCATCCCGAGCTGGCGGCGTGTAATCGATTGCATCGTTCGGCTCCCGAAACCTCTGCAATCGATTGCATTAGTTTCGTACACGCCTTGCGCACCTGTCAAGATCGATTTAGACCGTTTGGGTCAGCGGCAGTGAGAGGGGGCGCTGGCGAGCATGACTCTGGTGAAGAAAACGCCGACAATTCAAGATGTTGCGCGTTTTGCTGAAGTGTCTACAGCTACCGTCAGCCGCGCCCTTTCAAGCCCTGAAAGGGTGAGCGAGCAGACCCGCGCGCGTATTTCCGAGGCGGTGCGCGTCACCGGCTACACACCCAACCAGTCGGCCCGCTCACTGCGCCAGCGAACGGCCCGAACCATCCTCGTGGCGCTGCCCGATATCGGCAATCCATTCTTCTCGGTGATCCTCGACGCGGTGGAACGCGAGGCGGCATGCCGCGGCTATGGCGTGCTGGTGGCAAACCGTTTTCCGGGCAATAGTTCGGGCCTGCGGATGCGCGACTATTTCATGTCCAACCGAGTGGATGGATTGCTGCTGTTCGACGGATCGGTGGACCTCGAACAGTTGATGATGCTGACCGGCGACCCCATGCCGGTGCCGCTGATCGTGGCCTGCGAGGAAATTCCCAATGCGCCGTTCCACACGGTCAAGACCGACAACAGCTATGCGGCCGAGCAGGCGACGCGGCACCTGATCGCGCTCGGGCACCGGCGAATCGGCCATGTGCTGGGGCCGCGCGGCAATGTGCTGACCGGCGAGCGCCAGCGGGGCTACGCCAGGGCGATGCAGGTGGCAGGCCTCGAGATACGGCCGGAATGGCTGCTGCAGGGTGGCTTCGCGATGGAGGCGGGCCAAGTAGCGGCGGCGCATTTCATGTGCCTTCGCGACCGCCCCACGGCTATTTTTGCCGCCAATGACGAAAGCGCCGTCGGCTTTATTTCCGGGCTGCGCCAGCGTGGCCTCGATTGCCCCGGCGATGTTTCGGTGGTGGGATTCGACGACCTGGAACTGGCGGCGCATGTCTGGCCGCCGCTGACCACCATGCGGCAGCCGCGCGCGGCACTCGGGCGGATTGCGGCCGGGGCGCTGATCGACCTGATCGAGGGCGGGCGGCGCGACCGGATGCCGATGCATATGGTGCTGAGTTCGGAAATGATCGTGCGCGGCACCACTGCCCGGCCCCCTGCCCCAGCCACTTCGGAAGCAGGGCCATCAGCGCTGGCTGTGCAATAGCGGCGCAGAAGGGCGTTCCCTTTGCGTCAAAATGCGCTAAATGGGGCCTGCGCTGGTCCCGTAGCTCAGCTGGATAGAGCAGCAGCCTTCTAAGCTGTTGGTCGGAGGTTCGAGTCCTCCCGGGATCGCCACCTTTCCAGCGGCTGGTGACTTTTTCAGCAATTTGACAAACTGCTCCCCTGTAAGGCAAAAATGCAGGGCATATGACGCTCATGGACCGGTGTCATGTCGCCTGCATGAAGGATGTGAGCATGGCCAAGTTTATGAAATTCGCTGCAGTCGTCCTGGCCGTGGCCGCGATGCCGAGTGCTGCCTTTGCCCATACCGACGTTACCAGTGGGGGATTCGCCTACGGCTTTGCCCATCCCTGGTCGGGGCCGGATCATGTCCTGGCCATGGTGATGGTCGGATTGCTGGCTTTTCAGCTTGGCGGCCGCGCGCTGTGGCTGGTGCCGGCAACGTTTATCACGGTGATGGCGTTGGGCGGCGGGCTGGGTGTGGCCGGCGTCGCGGTCCCGTTTGCCGAACTGGGAATCGCGCTCTCGGTCATCGTTCTGGGCGCGGTTGCGGCGCTCGGTATCAAGGCACCAGTTGCTGCAGCGATGGGGCTTGTTGGACTGTTCGCGGTCTTTCACGGTTACGCCCACGGCGCTGAAATGCCTGCTGTTGCCGATGGCCTGACATATGGCGGTGGATTCGTGCTCGCCACCGCGCTGCTGCACGGCGCCGGGATCGGGCTCGGCTATGGCTTGGGCGTGGCAAGCAAGCGCTATGGCGCCATGATGTCGCGCGCTGCCGGCGGAATGGCGGCCGTGGCCGGGGTGGGCATCCTCACCGGCGTGCTGTGAGCGCGGATCAGTTCAATCCGCCCGCCCGTTCGATAAAGGCGATGATCTGCTCAAGACTTTCGCGCCGCAGCAGATCAGTGAACACATAGGGCCGGCCTTCGCGGATCGCCTGCGTGTCACTCTCCATCACCTCGAGACTAGCCCCGACATAGGGGGCCATGTCGGTATGGGTGATCACCAGCAGGTCGGAGCGGGCTATGGCCGGGCCGCCTTTGCGCGGAATTTTTTCGCCCTGGGCCACCGAGATGACGTAGATCGTCAAATCCGCCAGGTCGGGCGAGAAAGTGGCAGCCAGATTGTCGCCGCCGCTTTCGATCAGGATAATGTCGAGATCGGGAAAACTGCGGTTGAGTTCGGCGATGGCCGCCAGGTTCAGCGAGGCATCCTCCCGGATGGCGGTGTGGGGGCAACCGCCGGTTTCGACGCCGACGATGCGATCCTCGGAAATCGCCTGCGCCCGCGCCAGGATGAGCGCGTCTTCCTTGGTGTAGATGTCGTTGGTGACCACGGCCATGGAATAGCGCTCGCGCATGGCCTTGAGCAGCATCTCGCACAAAGTGGTCTTGCCCGAGCCGACGGGACCGCCAATGCCGATGCGCAGGGGGCCATTGGGTGATTTCATGACAACCTCAAGGTGGAATATTCGCTCATGACCGGAAAATCCGGGTCGGCAGCGTTTCATGCGCCATCTGCGCAATATCGGTAGCGTAGGCCACGGCGCCGATGGCGTCCAAGGCCAGGCTCTGGCACTGCATGGCGGCGACAGAGACAGCCTGTTCCAGCGCCGCCACGATGGCAAGGCCATCGCTTTGACCGATCGGTACCAGTCGCACCGCCACCGACACCTGCCCCTGCACTACCGCAGTCAGGAACGCTGTCAGCACGGCATCCAGCGCAATGTTATGGCTGGCAGCAATGGCGCCTATGGCGATCGAATAGGGACAGGGTCGGGGCAGCGCATCATAGGCCGCTGATGGCCAGGCGTGCGCCGCGGCGACGAAGGCTTCCCCCATGCCAAGCGTTTCGTCATGCCGCTCCCGCGCCGGCGTGAGGGCCAGGCAAAGATCGGCAAGATCGCGCAGGGCGTGGGCATCGCCGGCCGCACGATGGGCGTGGGCCAGCAGGATGGCGTCGGTGCGGATGCCGCCATGGGCAAGATTGCCCGCGATCCAGCCCTGCGCACTGGCTCGATCCTGCACGGCACCCGAAACGATCGCCGTTTCCAGTCCGGCCGACCAGGCGAAAGCACCCACCGGAAAGGCGGGGGACAGCCAGGTCAGCAGCTTTTGCAGATCGTGGTTCATCGCGCCAGCAGGGCATGTCCGGGTTCGGCGTGGCTGTGATAGGCGCCATGCTCGGCATAGAAGGGTTCGCGCACTTCCGATACCTGCGCTCCCAGACCTTCGAGCATGGTGCGAAGCACGTGATCGCGCTTGATCAGCAGGCGCCCGGCTTCGAGCTGTGCCGAGGTATGGCGATTGCCGATATGCCAGGCGAGGCGCACCAGATGGGCGGTGTCGCGGCCGCGCACCTCGTAAAGCAGTTCGGGCGCGGCAATGACGTCCACCAGCCGCCCGTCATCAAGCTGCAGCGCGCCGAGATGGTCGAGGGTGACGGTCTGGGAAAGTCCACCATGACCTCGCCGCCGCCGAGAGTGGTCAGCAGCTTGCGGCGCAACCGGCGCTGCTCATGGTCCAACACGACACTGTCGAAGGCAGGGCCCTGGCCATGGCCGGCGGGCAGATGAGAGATGGCGCGCAGCACGAGCTTGTCGTTCTCCAATGGGCTAGAACAGGAAATAGCGCTGCGCCATCGGCAGGACCGTCGCGGGTTCGCAGGTCAGCAATTCGCCATCGGCATGGACCTCATAGGTTTCCGGGTCGACCTTGATCTCCGGCGTGGCGGAGTTATGGATCATCGCGGCCTTGCCGATGCCGCCGCGCGTATTGGTGACCGGCACCAATTGCTTGTCGACGCCGAGCCGGTTGCGCAGTCCATCCTCATGAGCAGCCTGCGAAATGAAGGTCACCGAGGAATTGGTGCGCAGCTTGCCGAAAGCCGCAAACATCGGCCGGTAGTGCATGGGCTGGGGCGTGGGGATCGAGGCATTGGGATCCCCCATCGGGGCCGCGGCGATGGAGCCGCCCAGCAACACCATTTCGGGCTTCACACCGAAAAAGGCGGGGCTCCACAGCACTAGGTCGGCACGCTTGCCGACTTCCACCGAGCCGATATGGGCGCTCATGCCATGGGCGATAGCCGGGTTGATGGTGTATTTGGCGATGTAGCGCTTCACCCTGGCATTGTCGTTGTCACCGGTTTCGGTGGCGAGGCGCCCGCGCTGCTTTTTCATCTTGTCGGCGGTTTGCCAGGTGCGGATCAGCACCTCGCCGACCCGGCCCATGGCCTGGCTGTCCGATGAGATGATCGAGAGCGCGCCCATGTCGTGCAGGATATCCTCGGCAGCGATGGTTTCCTTGCGGATACGGCTTTCGGCAAAGGCAACGTCCTCGGGAATGGACGGGGACAGGTGGTGGCACACCATCAGCATATCGAGATGTTCGGCGATGGTATTGACCGTATAGGGCCGCGTCGGATTGGTGGAGGACGGGATGACATTGGGCAGCCCGGCGACGCGCAGGATATCGGGCGCGTGGCCGCCCCCTGCCCCCTCGGTGTGGAAGGCATGGATGGTACGGCCCTTGAAGGCGGCAATGGTGTCTTCGACGAACCCGCTCTCGTTGAGCGTATCGGTGTGGATCATCACCTGCACGTCATAGGCATCGGCCACTGACAGGCAATTGTCGATTGCTGCAGGCGTAGTGCCCCAGTCTTCGTGCAGCTTGAGGCAGGAGGCGCCGGCCAGGATCATTTCTTCCAAGGGAGCGGGAAGTGAGGCATTGCCCTTGCCGGCCAGCGCCAGATTCATCGGGAAGGCGTCGAAACTCTCGATCATGCGCTGAATATGCCAGGCGCCGGTGCAGGTGGTGGCCAGTGTGCCGTGGGCAGGCCCGGTGCCGCCGCCCAGCATGGTGGTGACGCCGCTCATCAGCGCTTCCTCGATCTGCTGGGGGCAGATGAAATGGATATGGGCGTCCATCGCGCCGGCGGTGAGGATGCGGCCTTCGCCGGCGATGATTTCGGTCGAAGGGCCGATGACAATAGTGACACCTGGTTGGGTATCTGGGTTGCCGGCCTTGCCGATAGCGTGGATGCGGTCGTCCTTGAGGCCGATATCGGCCTTGTAGATGCCGCTGTGATCGACGATCAGCGCATTGGTGATGACGGTATCCACCGCCCCCTCCGCCCGCGTCTGCTGCGACTGCCCCATGCCGTCGCGAATTACCTTGCCGCCGCCGAATTTCACCTCCTCGCCATAGGTGGTGAAATCCTTCTCCACCTCGATGAACAGGTCCGTATCAGCCAGCCGCACAAGGTCGCCGGTGGTCGGGCCATACATGTCGGCATAGGTAGCGCGGGAAAGGCGGGCAGGCATGACAGGCTCCGTCTGGTGTGGCAGCGGCTAAAGCGCGCCCATGATCTTCTGGTGGAAACCGTAGACGATCCGCGACCCGCCCAGCGGCACCAGCCGGACCTCGCGGCTCTGTCCTGGCTCGAAGCGGATGGCGGTGCCGGCCGGAATATCCAGCCGCATGCCGCGCGCGGCTTCACGGTCGAAGCGCAGCCCCGCATTGGTTTCGTAGAAATGATAGTGCGAGCCCACCTGGATCGGGCGGTCGCCGGTATTGGCGACTTCGATGGTGATCTGCGCGGCGCCCGCATTGAGTTCGATGTCGCCTGGCCGGGTGATGATTTCGCCGGGTATCATGGGGTCACCTGATAGGCTGATGCACGGTCACCAGCTTGGTGCCGTCAGGAAAGGTGGCTTCGACCTGGATATCGGTGATCATTTCGGCGATCCCCTCCATGACCTGATCGCGGGTGATGACATGGGCGCCCGCCTCCATCAGCTCGGCCACTGGCCGGCCGTCGCGCGCGCCTTCCACCACGAAATCGGTGATCAGCGCGATGGCCTCGGGATGATTGAGCTTGACCCCGCGCTCGAGCCGCCGGCGCGCCACGATGGCGGCCATAGAGATCAGCAGTTTGTCTTTTTCGCGCGGCGTCAGGTTCATGCGGTTTTCCTGATTCAGAGATGCCAGAGGCGTGGCAGGCGGCCTGCCCCGGTGAGTTCGGCGAGAACGGGAACGATCATGCGGCGCAGGACGAGCCCCGAGCCTGCCATAGCGCGCACCACCAGGCGTTCGCCCATGGCGCTGGCGGCGATATGCCCATCCGCAGGCATCAAGGCGCGCACCTTGTCGAGCAGAGAGGCGGCCAGCGGGCCAATATGGACAATGGTGGCGAAGGCGCGCGCGCCGTCCAGCAATGATATGGCGTCGCGCTCGTTTCCCTCGCCATCGAGCAGGGTCGCTTCGGCGTGGATCAGCCGCCCATCCCGACGGATACGCCAGTTGTCGCGCAGATAGGCGTCGGTGGCCATTTCTCCCATGGCATCGCGCCCCAGCAGCACGGCCTCCACGGCCGTCAGGCTGGCTCCTGGCGCCAGATCGATTTCGATGCTGCGGTCGAGCTGGCTGGCGGCGAAGAGGATGGTTTCCTGTGGCAGCCAATCCAGATGCCCGTTCGCACCGACTTCGAGGCGGGTTTCGATTTTCGCCACCGCGCCGGTGGAGCGATAAATTCGCTCGCAGGCCTGGGTAGTCAGCACCATGGTGCCTCCGGACGCGGCCCTGGCCTCCCATTGCAGGTGGTCGCCGCCCGTCAGGCCCCCGGCGGTGTTGATAAGCACGGCTTCAAGCGCGTTGCCGTGTGTGTTGGGCAGGCGGATCTTGGCGCAGCCATCCTGATAGAGCGTATCGATGACACTGACGCCGTCGCGCAGCTTGGTCGCGATGCGGCCCGCGCCGCGCGCACGCTGCATGACGGGAGGGGCGGCAAAAGCGAGGGCGTTGTTCACATCATACCATCAGGTGGCGGCGAACGTCGGGTCGGTCGAGATCGCTGGCGACACCGGCATGCTGGATTTCGCCACGATCCATCACATAGATATCGTCAGCGATTTCCCGGCAGAAGTCCAGAAATTGCTCGACCAGCAGGATGGTCATGCCCTTCTCGTCGCGCAGGAATTGCAGCGCGCGGCCGATATCCTTGATGATGGATGGCTGGATGCCCTCGGTGGGTTCATCGAGCACCAGCACCCTAGGTCGGGTAACCAGCGCACGGCCGATGGCCAATTGCTGCTGCTGGCCACCCGAGAGGTCGCCACCGCGCCGGCCCAGCATGGATTTCAGCACGGGGAAGAGCTCGAAGATGTAAGCGGGGATGTTTCGGTCGGCGCGCGGCAGGCCGGCATAGCCGGTTTCGAGGTTTTCCCTGACCGTCAGCAGGGGGAAGATTTCCCGGCCCTGCGGCACGTAGCCGATGCCCATGCGGGCGCGCTTGTAGGGCGGGGCCTTACGCAGGACTTGATCGCCGAAGGTGATGTCGCCGGCGGTGATATTGTTGATGCCGGTGATGGCGCGCAGGGTCGAGGATTTTCCGACGCCGTTGCGGCCGAGCACGGCGGTGATGCGGCCGGGCTGGCAGGTGATCGAGACCGATTTCAGGGCCTGGGCGGCGCCGTAATGCAGGTCGATGGCGTTGATGGTGAGGGCGGTGCTCATCGTCCGAGATACCTTTCGATCACGACGGGATTGGCGCTGACCTGGTCGAGGCTGCCTTCCGCCAGCACCGCGCCCTCGGCGAGGCAGGTGACACGGGAGCCGAGTTCGCGCACAAAGCTCATGTCGTGCTCGACGACCACCACCGAGCGGGTTTTGGCAATGTCCTTGAGCAGTTTGGCGGTTTCCACGGTTTCGGCGTCGGTCATGCCGGCGACGGGTTCATCGACCAGCAGCAGCTTGGGGTCCTGCGCCAGCAGCATGCCGATTTCGAGCCACTGTTTCTGGCCGTGGCTGAGATTGGCGGCATAGTCGTCCTTGCGGGCGAGCAGGCGTACGGTTTCGAGGATTTCGGTGATGCGGGCGATGTCCTCGTCGTCGGCGGTGTAGAACAGGGTCGCGAAGATGCCGCGCGGCTTCTTCAATGCCATTTCGATATTGTCCCAGACCGTGTGGCTTTCGAACACGGTGGGTTTCTGGAACTTGCGGCCGATGCCCAGATTGGCGATGGCGGCTTCGTCCAATTTGGTGAGGTCGGTGCGGCCGTCGAACAGGACCTGGCCATCGTCGGGGCGGGTCTTGCCGGTGATGATGTCCATCATCGTCGTCTTGCCGGCGCCATTGGGGCCGATAATGGCCAGCATTTCGGCGGGGTGGACGATGATCGAGAGGTTGTTGATGGCCTTGAACCCGTCGAAGGCGACCGAGACGCCGTCGAGATAGAGCATGGTGCCGAGCTTTTCGCGGGCTTCGGACATGGCTTACTCCGCCGGCTTGGGTTGGGGATCGGCGCCGGCTTCCACCTGCATCGGCGTGGGCGCATCGCGATCGTGCTGTTCGCGCTTGGTGGTGGCAGCGCGATATTGGCCGATGAGGCCGACAATGCCCTTGGGCAGGAAGAGCGTGGTGACGACGAACAGGGCGCCCAGCGCGAAGAGCCAGTATTCGGGGAAGGCGCCGGTGAAGTAGGATTTTCCCACATTGACCAGCACGCCGCCGATGATCGGCCCGATAATGGTGCCGCGACCGCCGACGGCCGTCCAGATCACCACTTCGATGGAATTGGCGGGCTCAAATTCACTGGGGTTGATGATGCCGACTTGCGGCACGTAGAGCGCCCCGGCAATGCCGGCGATGATGGCCGAGACGACGAAGGCGAAGAGCTTCACATATTCGACGCGGTAGCCGAGGAAGCGGGTGCGGCTTTCGGCGTCGCGGACGGCGACCATGACCTTGCCGAGCTTGGAATTGACGATGGCAGAACAGGCGAGGACGGCGAGCGCAAGGGCGATAGCTGAGGCGGCGAAGAGAGCCGCGCGGGTGCTCGGGGCGGAAATCGACTGGCCGAGAATATCCTTGAAGTCGGTCAGGCCGTTATTGCCGCCGAAGCCCATGTCGTTGCGGAAGAAGGCCAGCAGCAGGGCATAGGTCATGGCCTGGGTGATGATGGAAAGATAGACGCCGGTGACGCGACTGCGGAAGGCGAGGAAGCCGAAGATAAAGGCCAGCAGGCCCGGCACGACCACGACCATCAGCATGGCGAACCAGAAATTGTCCATGCCATACCAGTACCAGGGCAGTTCCTTCCAGTTCAGGAACACCATGAAATCGGGCAGGATCGGATTGGCATAGACGCCGCGCGTGCCGATCTGGCGCATGAGATACATGCCCATGGCATAGCCGCCGATGGCGAAGAAGGCGCCGTGGCCGAGCGAGAGAATGCCGCAATAGCCCCAGACCAGGTCGAGCGCCAAAGCGAGCATGGCGAAGGTGAGGTATTTGCCGAAAAGGGGCACGGCATAGTTGGGCAGGCGGAACGGGCTGTCGACGGGCAGCAACAGGTTGGAGGCCGGCACGGCCACGGCGACGAGCAGCAGGATGGCGACGAGCCAGATGGCCTTTTTGTCGAGGGCGCGGAAGAGAGCCTGCGTAATCATGCTTCGATCGACCTTCCCTTGAGCGCGAAGAGGCCGCGGGGACGGCGCTGAATGAAGAGGATGATGAGGACGAGAATGATGATCTTGCCCAGCACGGCGCCGGCATAGGGCTCGATGAACTTGTTGGCGATGCCCAGGGTCAGGGCGCCGACCAGGGTGCCCCAGAGATTGCCGACGCCGCCGAAGACCACGACCATGAAGCTGTCGATGATGTAGCCCTGGCCCAGGTTCGGCGAGACATTGCCGATCTGGCTCAGGGCCACGCCGGCCAGGCCGGCAATGCCCGAGCCGAGGCCGAAGGTCATGGCATCGACCAGCGGCGTGCGGATGCCCATTGATGAGGCCATGCGGCGGTTTTGCGTGACGGCCCGCATATGCAGGCCGATGGCGGTGTATTTGAGCACCAGCAGCAGGGCCACGAAGACCAGCAGCGCGAAGATGACGATGTAGAAGCGGTTCCAGGTGATGGCGAGGCCGCCCAGCTCGAACGAGCCCGACATCCAACTCGGATTGCCCACTTCGCGGATATTGGCGGTGAAGATGCGCTGCACCGCCTGCTGGATGATCAGCGACAGGCCCCAGGTGGCGAGCAGGGTTTCCAGCGGCCGGCCATAGAGGAAGCGGATGATGCCGCGCTCGATGGCAACGCCGACAAGGCCGGTGAAGAGGAAAGCCGCAGGCAAAGCGATGGCAAGGGACCAGTCGAACAGGCCCGGCGCATTCTGCCGGATGATTTCCTGCACGACGAAAGTGGTGTAGGCGCCCAGCATGACCATTTCGCCATGGGCCATGTTGATGACGCCCATGACGCCGAAGGTGATGGCCAGACCGATGGCGGCGAGCAGCAGGACCGAGCCGAGCGAGACGCCGAACCAGACATTCTGCGCCACGTCCCAGGCGGCGCGGTCGCGGGCGAGGCCGTCGATGGCAGACTCGATGGTCGGCCTGATCTCGTCGGGGGCGCTGGCGAGAGCGGTAGTGAGCGTGTTGAGGGCATCGCGGCCGCCGATGGCCAGGACTACCGGCACGGCGGCGGTCTTGTCCTCCACCGAGGCCTCGGGCGATTTGAGCATAATGACGGCGCGAGCCTGTTCCATGACCCGCTTAATCCGGACGTCGGTTTCGGCTGATATGGCGCTGTCCAGCAGTTCGAGCTGGGCCGGATCGGCGTCGCGCAGCACGGACTGGGCGGCCGAGAGGCGCACGCGGGCGTCTTCGCTCAGCAGGGTCATCTGGCCGATGGCGGTGCGGAGCACGCGGCGCAGGCTGTTGTTGACCTTGACCTTTTCCAGGTCGGCTTCGGTGAGGTCGGACAGGTCGGCGCCGGTGACGGGATCGGAAATGGCGCCCTTGCCGCCAGACGCCGACGTGAAGACCACCTTGCCACCAGTTTCGTCGAAATAGAGTTCGCCCTCGAGCAGGGTTTCGAGCACGGGGACGGCGCGCGGATCGCCTGACGCGACGAGATTGCCGATGGCGGTCTCCCGGTCCTTGAAACTGCCGGGGGCCAGGGCATCGACGAGCGTGGTGAGGTCGGCATCGGCGAATTGGGCGTGGGCGGGGATGGCGGTCAGCAATGCGCTTAAAAGCAGCATCGCGCCGATGAGGTGTTTGAGAATTGTCATGCCGGCCCCAGTCATAAGCTCGGTGTCATCCCGGAGCTGTTCCGGGATCCATCTTGAGATCTCGGGATGGATCCCGGCCTTAACCGGAATGACATCGTGGGTTAGGAGACCTCGGTGATGAGGGCGGCGAAGGCCGCCCTCGCCGGTGTTACTGAACCGCCGCGACCTCGGAGCCGCCGCAGGTCTTGGTTTCGGTGTTGTAGTTGCCGCAGGAGATCGGGGCCGTCCAATCGGCTTCGATCATCTTGGATTCGGGCAGGAAGTCGGACCAGGCGTCGCCGGGGACGAGTTCGGATTCCGACACGACTTCGAACTGGCCATCGGCCTGGATTTCGCCGATCAGCACCGGCTTGGTCAGGTGGTGGTTGGGGAGCATCTTGGCGATGCCGCCGGTCAGGTTCGGGGTCTCGAGGCCGATGATGGCATCGAGCACGGCGTCGGTATCGGTGGTGCCGGCCTTTTCAACGGCCTGGACCCACAGGTTGAAGCCGATGACGGTGGCTTCCATCGGATCATTGGTCACCTTGTCCGGGTTGCCCATGAAGGTCTGCCAGGCGGAGATGAAGGCCTCGTTTTCCGGGGTGTCGACGGACTGGAAGTAATTCCAGGCGGCCAGGTGCCCCACCAGCGGCGTGGTATCGAAGCCGGCGAGTTCTTCTTCGCCGACCGAGAAGGCCACGACCGGGATATCCTCGGCCATCACGCCCTGGTTGGCGAGTTCCTTGTAGAACGGCACGTTGGCGTCGCCATTGATGGTCGAGACCACGGCGGTCTTCTTGCCGGTCGAACCGAAGGTCTTGATGTCGGAAACGATGGTCTGCCAGTCGGAATGACCGAAGGGCGTGTAGTTGATCATGATGTCTTCGGCGGCCACACCATGGTCGAGGAGGTATTGCTCAAGAATCTTGTTGGTGGTCTGCGGATAGACATAGTCGGTGCCGGCGAGAACCCAGCGCTCGACGCCTTCGTTTTCCATCAGGTAGTCGACGGCCGGAATGGCCTGCTGGTTGGGGGCGGCGCCGGTGTAGAACACGTTGCGCTGGCTCTCCTCGCCCTCGTATTGCACGGGGTAAAAGAGGATTGAGTTCAGCTCCTCGAAGACCGGCAGGACCGACTTGCGCGAGGACGAGGTCCAGCAGCCGAACACGGCGGCGACGCCGTTGACTTCGATCAGCTCGCGAGCCTTTTCGGCGAACAGCGGCCAGTCGGAGGCGGGATCGACCACGACGGCTTCGAGTTGCTTGCCCAGGAGGCCGCCCTTCTTGTTCTGCTCGTCGATCAGGAACAGCATCGTGTCCTTGAGCGTGGTTTCGGAGATGGCCATCGTGCCCGACAGCGAATGGAGGACGCCGACCTTGATAGTCTCGTCCTGGGCGACTGCCGGAACGGCAATTGCGCCCATAGTCATAGCCACGCCCAGCCCCAGTCCCGCAATCATGCGGTTTCCTACTGTCATGTTTACCTCCGACAGATATTTGGTTGCACCGTCGGAGATAGTGCAAAGGCTGTGCCAGCCTCCTTTTGCCGATTAAGCCTCTGATTAAAATGTATTTTTGAAATGCTTCCGATCGAACCGGGCAACCAACAACAGAAGCAACGCCTAAATTGAAGGCACGAAAATGCAGGTAGCCTATTATTTGCGCAATCCAGCTTCAATAACGCTACGCATCGATGACAACCGGTCGTTAAAAATGCATCGGACGGATAGAGGGTCGGGTAACGGCATCGCTCGGTGACCGCAGGGACTTAAGCTTTCGGCAAGTGCGGCTTCGGTAGTTGGCCATATGCGCGACTTGTCCAAATCCCCCTCCAGCCCATCGGCCCTGCTGCTTGAGCGCAGGATTGCCCCGCGGCGGAACACCTATATCGAAGCCCGCATCACATTCGGGAAAACCACCCTGCCCTGCATCATCCGTAACGTCTCGGATACCGGTGCCAAGCTGGAAGTGGCCAAGGTTGCCGGTATTCCGGACGTCATCCTGCTGCATGCGCCGGGGCATCGGCCGCAGACCTGCCGTGTGGCGTGGCGGGCGCTGCGGGAACTGGGCGTGGAATACCGGGACTAGGCTAGAAATCGAAACCCATCTGTGAGACGGCGCTGACCGGGGCCGGTTTTGGCGCGGTGCGCGCGGGCGGCTGCGGGGGAATGGGAGCCGAAGCGACGGCGACCGCAGGCTTTGCCTTCCTGGCCGGTTTCGGCCTGGCAACCACCTTCGGCTCGGGCGCGGGCTTTGATGCCGGCGCCAACCCGGCCAGCCAATCCTGCACCGTTTGCAGGCGATTGGCATGAAGCGCGTAGCGGTTTTCCCGGCCGACTTTTTTCTCGCTGATCAGCCTGGCCTGGCGGAGCACGCGCAGGTGGCGTGAAATGGCCGGGCGGCTGATATCGAAATGGCCGGCGAGCATATGCACCGGCTGGGCGCCCCCATGCAGGATTTCGATGATGCGGCAGCGGGTTGGGTCGGCCAGGGCGACAAGAATTGCGAGAGGCGGCATGGGTGTTCCGTAGCGTTTCACCGATGCAGTAGTAACGGTCGCGTTACGCGTCAAGCACAGGCCTTGCCGGACAAGGGGTTATTCACCAGATGCGTTGAGCCGGGCTTTACGATGCCGCACGATGGTCCTGTTGCTGCAATAATCTGGTCACTTCCCTGCGTCAGGTTCAGGGCAAGGAGGACGCGAGCCGTGCAGAAACCAGTGGCAAAATATTCGTGGTGGAGCCGTGAACAGCGGCCCTTCACGCTTGCCGAACTGGTGGTGGACGGCGTCGTCCATGTGCTGGGTCTCATCGTCGCCATAGCGGCCGGATCGATCCTGCTGGCCTTCGCGATCCTGGAAACCGCGCCCGAGGCCGCGCCCGCGCTGGTGGTTTATGTCGGCTCGCTTGTAGCGGTGCTCGGTGTGTCGCTGGCCTATAATCTCTGGCCGGTTTCGCCCATCAAGAAACTGCTGGCCCGTTTCGACCAGGCGGCCATATTCCTCTTCATCGCCGGTTCCTACACGCCCTTCCTCGCGGTGATCGGCGGCACCACGACCGGCGTCCTGATGACCACCTTCGTCTGGGGCGCGTCGCTGATCGGGGTGGCGCTGAAGCTGATCGTGCCGGAACGCTTCGGGCGACTGGCCATCGTACTCTACCTGGCCATAGGCTGGAGCGGCATATTCGTGTTCCAGTCGCTGGGGCAGACGCTCCCGGCGACCACGATGTGGCTGCTGCTGGCCGGCGGGATCACCTATTCCCTGGGGATCGTGTTCCACCTGTGGGAGAGGCTCAAATTCCAGAACGCTCTCTGGCATGTCTTCGTGGTGGCCGGGGCCAGCCTGCATCTATGGGCGGTGATCGACTGCATGGTCATTCACCGGCTGTAGGATCAGTCGACCGGCGCGCCGACGCGCTCGTGTTCCATCGTATCGCCGGGCTTCAGCCCGATTTCGACCGAGCGGCCGCCGGGGATTTCCAGCACGAATTGTACCGGCACTTCCGAGGGAATGCCGGTCACGTCATGCGGGACGGCATTGACGTGGATGGTTTTGACCACACCGGCGGCATCCACGAAGATCATGTCGAGCGGGATGAAGGTGTTGCGCATCCAGAAGGATACCGGGCGCTCTTCCTTGAAGTCGAACAGCATGCCGGCATCTTCGGCCAGCTCGGTGCGATACATCAGTCCCTGCGCGCGGCTCTCGGGCGTATCGACCACTTCGACATTGAAGCTGTAGTCGCCAGTGGATGAGTGCAGCACCAGCCTGCCCTCGTCGCTGCAGGCCGCCAGCGGCAGCGCGACCATGGCGATCGCTGCTACGGCCGCGGTGCGGCGCAGCACCGGGGCAAAGCCTTGGGCAAACAGCATCATGGGTGAATTCCTAGTGGGAGGACGGTGCGTCGCCCCAACCATCGGGCCGGATTTCGGCGACCATAAGGCCCTTGGGGCCATTGCCGTAGCGCACCAGCACATATTGGCCCGGCCGCAATTCGGTGATGCCGAAGCGGCGCAGGGTTTCCATATGCACGAAAACGTCGGGCGTGCCCTCGCCGGCGGAGAGGAAACCGAAGCCGCGGATGCGGTTGAACCATTTGACTTCGAGCCGAACCATGCCCGAGGTCGGCTCGACCACGACATGGGTGCGCGGTGCGGGCATTTGGGCGGGGTGGCGGGCGGTCGATTCGTCCATGGAGACGATGCGGAAGGCCTGCAGGCCACCGGGGCGGTTGAGCGCCTCGACGACGATGCGGGCGCCTTCATAGGCGGTCTGGTAGCCGTCACGGCGCAGGCAGGTCACATGCAGCAGCACATCGGGCATGCCGTTGTCGGGGACGATGAAACCGAAGCCCTTGCCGGCGTCGAACCACTTGATGGCGCCGGAAACCTCGATCGTCGCATCATGCCCGGCATCCGATGACATCATGTCATCGCGGCTGGTCGAGCCTGTCTCCCCCGACAGGCCCGTGCCTTCTTCGCCTTCGCCAGTGAACTTGGCCCCCATGCTCCCCAAAGCCCTTTTACTCGCCTCGCCGCCGCGAGGTACTCCACAAGACAGGAGGACACTGTGTCCGATTCAAAAGCAATTGTTAAGACTCTGTTTGGAATTGCGGCGCGGGCCCGGGCTTGATAGGCCAGCGACAACGATTTCGCCAAGGAGACAGCGCCATGAAATACCTGCACACCATGGTCCGGGTGACCGATGTCGAAGCCAGCCTGCGCTTTTATTGCGAGGGCCTGGGGCTGGAAGAGGTGCGGCGAAGCGAGAATGAGAAGGGTCGCTATACGCTGATTTTCCTGGCTGCACCCGGCGATTCGGGTGGCGAGGTGGAGCTGACCTATAACTGGGATCCCGAGGAATATACCGGCGGGCGCAATTTCGGGCACCTGGCCTATCGTACCCAGGATATCTACAAGCTCTGCCAGCATCTTAGCGATATGGGAATCACCATCAACCGGCCGCCGCGCGACGGGCACATGGCTTTCGTGCGCTCCCCCGACGGCATTTCGGTGGAGCTGATCCAGGACGGATCGCTGCCGCCGCAGGAGCCGTGGCTGTCGATGCCGAACACTGGCAAATGGTAGGAATTGGTTAGCGTACTGTTAGCATCGACATGCGCGAGCGGTGAAATTCGTTAACCGTTTCGCTTAGCCGACGGTTAGCGAAACCGGTCGTATTTTAGCGACTTCACAGAACGGACCGTTGCCTGTTGCGCAAGCGCAACAGGGGTCTTTCGGAAGCCGCCATGCAGACCAAAACCCGCTCCATTGCCGCCCTTGTGGTCACGGCCCTCGCGTTAGCAGCCTGTGCCCCCATGGCGATGTTCGCCAGCTCCAGCGGCTCGGGCTATGCCGGCAAACGCAGCGACTGGGGCACATTCGTCTCCAGCCGCGAGGTCAATGCGCTCTGCATCTCGCCCAAGCTCAGATTCCTCATCTGGGAGTTCGAGGGGCATTTCGGCAAGAAGGTCATCATGAATTCCGGCTATCGCGACGGCCAGCATAACAGTGCGGCGGGCGGCGCGGATAATTCCTACCACACCAAATGCATGGCGGCCGATTTCTACATTCCTGGTGTCGACAAGCGGCAGCTCATCGCCTTTGCCATGCAGACCGGCAGCGTGGGCGGACTGGGCTGCTATCCGGGCAAGAGCTTCATCCATGTGGATGTGCGCGACCGTCCGCGCGGCTATAACAGGCCGGTGACATTCTCGGGGTGTTAAAAACATCCACAGGGGCTTGCACTTAACAAATCCCCCAACTATACGGTCGACCAGCGCTTAAGCGCCCTTCGTCTATCGGTTAGGACGGCACCCTTTCACGGTGCAGAGAGGGGTTCGACTCCCCTAGGGCGTACCATTCCCCCTTGCTGGCGGGGAAGCTGACAGCTAGCATCGAGTTCCTTGCTCCGCGCCCATCGTCTAGCGGTCAGGACACCGCCCTCTCACGGCGGGAACAGGGGTTCGATTCCCCTTGGGCGTACCAGGGACTGCAATGACTTAGGTCATATTCCCCTTTATTCCGACAATGTCACCGGCGAAGCCGATCCCTGTCGGCTTGCCCGGCTTGTGTCCGGACAAGCCGGGTGATGACGATGAGCATCGGTCCCGAAAGGCGATGAGTTCTCCGGGTGAACACCCAGTTCGAGGCCGGGAGACGCCATGTGGGCTTTACGATTCCTGCGCGTGAGGCGTAGGTGGGTAAAACTCAGGCACAACCTCCCTTCTCCCCTCGCGGGACAAGAGGCCCGAAGGGCGGATGTTGTCTGTGGGCATTGAAGCATGGGCGAGCGCAGCCCCTCACCCGATTTTCCGGCTGGACGCCGCAAAATCACCCTCTCCCACAAGGGGCGAGGGGTGGCTCCACTCGGGGACCACCATGTGGCCCCAACCTTCCGTGAAATGTCGTCGCACGAGGCTGAATTCCATGTGAAGGCCGGGTTCATGCGGCGTTCCGGGTCGCCGGTCCATTCTCCACCCTGCCCTAATGGCAAAAAGGAGAAAGACAATGCGAAGCAAGTTGGTAGTGACGAGTGCGCTGGCGGTTGCGCTAGGTTTTGCGGCGATCGGGCCGTCCCTGGCAGCCAGTGTCGGTTTTTTTGTCAGCCCGGGAGCGGGCCTCACCTTCCAGCAGAAACCCGGTGCGGGTGACAGATCTGGTTCCGATATGGATGAGCTTGAATGGGATCTGATGTGTGGAGAGGGCGCCTGGCTTGTCATCTATGATGAAGATGAAAACGGTGACCGGGTCGAGGGAACTGAACAGTACGATTGCGTACCCGACTGACGAACCCGGACCAGGCGGATGCTGCCCTTGGACGTATCCGCCTGATCCGGCGGTGCGGACTTTCCGCGCTCTCCCTCAAAAGCGGCTCGCGGCGTCAGCGCCAAGTCAGGCGATCAACCCTGCCCCGATGTGGTGTCGGCCGATCGGCACGATCATCGGTGTGTCGGAGACCGGATCGATGACCACCCTTGATGCCATCCCAAACACATCGGCGACCACTGCTTCGGTCATGACTTCGGCCGGCCTTCCCTCGGCCACCAGTTTCCCGGCCTTCATCGCCACGATGTGGTCGGCGTAGCGGCAGGCGAGGTTGAGGTCGTGCAGGACGACGACGACGGTGCGGCCGGCATGCTTGACCAGGTCGGTGAGCAGGTCGAGGACTTCGACCTGGTGGTTGATGTCGAGGAAGGTGGTGGGCTCGTCGAGCAGCAGGACGTCGGTCTGTTGCGCCAGAGCCATGGCGATCCAGACGCGCTGGCGCTGGCCGCCGGAGAGTTCGTCGACTGGGCGGTCGGCCAGGTCGAGCGTGTTGGTGGCGGTAAGGGCTTCGGCGACGGCGGCATCGTCCTCTGGCGTCCAGCGGCGGAACCAGCCCTGATGCGGATAGCGGCCGCGGCCGACGAGATCGGCGACGACGATGGCATCGGGCGCGATGGGGGATTGCGGCAGCACGCCGAGGATGGTGGCGACTTCGCGGGTCGGCATCTGGTGGATGGGCTTGCCATCGAGATAGACGGCACCGCGACTGGGTGCGAGGAGACGGGCGAGGCCACGCAGGACGGTGGACTTGCCGCAGGCATTGGCGCCGACGATGACCGTGAGCTTGCCGGGCGGAATGGTGAGGCTGAGGTCGTCCACGACCTTGCGCTCGCCATAGGCCAGGTCGATGCCGGCAGCGAGAAGCTGGTGATCAATGGTCATTTCACAGTCCTCTCGAAGTCCTCATGGTGAGCTTGCCGAACCATGCGGGCGGGCACGCCGCCAGTGCCACGCCCTCGTGGTTCGACAAGCTCACCATGAGGTCTACTGATAGATAGCCCCAGTATGGTCAGTACCATCAGTTCACCTTCCCGGCCCGGTTGGACACGACCAGCAGCCAGAGCAGGAAGCCGGCGCCGAAGACGCCGGTGACGACGCCGACGGGCAATTGCACCATGGGCAAGGCGTGCTGGGCCACCAGGTCGGAGCCGAGCATGACCAGAGCGCCGACCAGGGCGGCCTGCACAAAGCCCTTGCCCGCGCCTGATAGCAGGTTGCGGGCGATGGGGCCGGCGACGAAGGCGACGAAGGTAACCGGGCCGACGGCTGCGGTGGCGAAGGCGGCATAGGCCACGGCGACCAGCATGAGGCCCAGCCGCACGGCTTCGACGCGGGCGCCGAGCGCCGTGGCCGTATCGTCGCCCAATTGCATGGCGTCGAGCGTGCGGACCAGCAGTATGGTGACGGGAAGCAGCAGCGCCAGGGCGATGGCGAGGCCGATAATGTCGCCGCTATTGGAGGCGTTGAGGCTGCCGATGAGCCAGCCCAGGGCCTTCTGCACCTCGAAGAGACGGGCGCGGGTGAACAGATAGGACATGACGGCCGACATCATGGCGGCCATGCCGATGCCGATCAGCACGACGCGATAGGCGGTGACGCCGCCGCGCCAGGACAGGGCATAGATGATGAGCGCCGTGAGGATGGCGCCTACCAGGGCGCCCAGCGAGACCCAGATGCCGGAGAAGCCCAGGATGATGATGCAGAACACTGCCGAAGCACTGGCGCCGTGGGAGATGCCGATAATATCCGGACTGGCCAAAGGGTTACGCAGAAGCGTTTGGAAAATGATTCCGCTGAGGGCGAAGGATATGCCGGTCAGCACGGCCAGCGTGGCGCGGGGCAGACGGACATTGAGCACGATGAAATCGACGCCCCTGTCGGTCAGGCCGGTCAGGGGCGAGAGCAGCGAGCGCAGCACCTCGCCGGGCGGCACATAGTAATCGCCGAGATAGAGGGCGGCGGCGAAAGTCAGCGCCAGGAGGACAAGCAGCGCCAGCGTGATCGCGCGGCGGCGGGTGGCCAGGCGGTGGCGAATGTGGCGGACGGTGCCGGCGGCTTCGAGCATGGCCATCAGAGGGAAGCCAGCTTGCGGCGGCGGACCAGCGCGATGAAGAACGGCGCGCCGAGAAAGGCCGTGACGATGCCCACCTGCACCTCGCCCGGCGGAGCGATGACGCGGCCGATGACATCGGCGCCGAGCAGCAGGATGGGCGCCAGCAGCATGGAATAGGGCAAAATCCAGCGATAGTTGGGGCCGGTAATGGCGCGGGCGACATGGGGCACGGTGAGGCCGACAAAGGCGATGGGTCCGGCCGCGGCAGTGGCGCCACCGGCCAGGATGACGGCGGCCAGCCCGGCAATGGCGCGGGAGCGGTCGACATTCTGCCCGAGCGAACGGGCCACATCCTCGCCCATGGAGAGACCATCGAGCATGCGGCCGGTGGCGAGGGCCAGGACGATGCCGACGGCGAGGAAGGGAGCGACCTGGATGAAGATATCCATATCGCGGCCCACGAGCGAACCGACCTGCCAGAAGCGGATTTCATCGAGCGTGCGCGGGCTGGTGAGCAGGATGGCATTGGTGACCGACTGCATGGCGGCAGTCATGGCGGCGCCGGCCAGAGCCAGCTTGATGGGGGTGGCGCCTTCACGACCGAGCGAGGCCACGGCATAGACCACCAGCATGGCGACTCCGGCACCGATAAAGGCCAGCCAGACATAGGCGCTGAGCTGGGTGATGCCGAAAACAGCGACGCCGAGCACGACGAAGACGGCGGCGCCGGAATGGATGCCGAGAATGGAGGGATCGGCCAGGGGATTGCGCGTGGCGCCCTGCAAAACCGCGCCGGAGAGGCCCAGGGCGGCGCCGACGGCGAGGCCGATGGCGGTACGCGGCAGGCGCAGGTCCCAGATGATGCGGTGATCGGTGGAGTCAGGGTCGAAGGCGGTCAGCGCCGTCCAGACGGTTTCAAGCGTGATGGGGCGGGCGCCGACGGTGACGGAGAAGAAGGCGACCAGCAGCAATGCCACGGCAAGGCAAAGGAGGCCGAGCGCGAGCGCGGCCCCCTGGTTCTGGCTATGCCGGCCGGCGCGTCGGGCATCAGTCGCCCAGGTTCTCGTCGGCGGCGTTGATGGCAGCGGTGATCTTGTCGAGCTCGCGGGCATAGGCGCCGTAATTGCGCAGCCAGAAGGCCGGCCAATCGGTGACGGCGCCGGCAGCGGCGGCCTTCATCAGTGTCCAGGTCGGCTGGGCCAGGGCGGTTTCCATGGTGGCGGGCGAGCGGTTGTCGACCAGGATCAGGTCGGGCTCGTACTTGTCGGTGTTTTCCCAGGAGAGGGTTTCCCAATAGCCGCGATCGTCGGCCACTTCGGGATCGATGAGGTTGAGGCCCCAGGCGTGGAAATCCATCAGTTCGGCGGCGCCGGCGGTGGCGGCGACATAGAGCGCGTCGGTGCCGGCCCAGATAGCGAGCGCGGTGAGATCAGGCTTGGCTGCCGTGGCGGCTTCGAAGGCGGCCTTGGCGGTTTCGAAAGCGGCCTTGTCGGCGGCGATTGACGGCTCGTCGAGATCGGCGCCGAGGCTGGCGGCGATGGTTTCGTAATCCTCGATGAGGGCGAGGATGGAATCGCCATTGGTGGGGCCGGTAATGGGGGCGAGCGGGGTCAGCGCATTGACGACGTTTTCGCCGCCGCTCCAGGCATTGTCGAGGGGCCAGTATTCGGCAATGACCAGATCGGGCTGGAGGGCGGCGGCCTTTTCGATATCGACCTCGCCCCAGGCCTGGCCGATCAGCTCGATGCCTGTGAGGTCGAGACCCTGCAGGGCCTTGGCCTCGGCCAGCGGGCCATCGGCATAGATGCCGACCGGGCGGATACCAAGCGGAATGAGGCCGGCCGCAGCGTCCTGGCTGGCGATGATGCGGGTGGGGACTTCGTCGAGGGTGACGGTGTTGCCGAGGCTGTCGGTGTAGAACCAGGGTTCGGCCTGGGCCATGACCGGGGTCAGGGCGAAGGCGGCGACGGAGAGGGAAAGCAGGGTCCTGGACAGCATTTTCGGCTCATGCGCTGGTGGATGAAACTCGGCCGTTCCCTACGGGAGGTAAGTTGATTGGTCAAGTCATGTTTAGCGCGTGAGCGAGAGCACCACCTCTGCCGAGCGTCCAGCAGTGCAGAGCCCTCGGGTCAGGCCCGAGGGTGACGATGGAGGATGAGGCGAGCGCCGCTATACCGGCTTGCGGTATTGATAGATGCCGACGTCGATGGAGCCTTCGGTGAAGCCGGCTTCGCAATAGGAGAGGTAATAGACCCACTTGCGCCGGAATTCCTCGTCGTAGCCAAGGGGGGCGATCATGGGCCACCGTTCGAGGAAACGCTCGCGCCAGAGTTTGAGGGTCCGGGCGTAGGACAGGCGAAAGGTTTCGACGTTTTCGAGCACGAGATTATACTTCTCGCCGAAATCCTTCATCACCGTCTTGGTGAGCAGCATGCCGCCGGGGAAGATGTAGCGCTGGATGAAATCGGGGCCGCTCTTGTAGCCCTCGAAATCGGCCTCGTTGATGGTGATGGCCTGGATGGCGGCGGTGCCGCCGGGCTTGAGGCGATCGTGGATGGTCTGGAAATAGCTGGGCCAGTTATCCTCGCCCACGGCCTCGATCATCTCGATGGAGCCGATATGGTCGAACTGGCCTTCGGTGTGGCGATAATCCTCGAAGACCAGGGTGGCGAACTTGTCGAGGCCCTGGCGGGCCAGGCGTTCGAGACCGAATTTGAGCTGTTCGGCCGAGAGGGTGATGCCGCGCAGATGGGCCTTGTAGTCGCGAGCGACGGTTTCGGCGAAGCCGCCCCAGCCGCAGCCGATTTCGAGCACGGATGAGCCTTCGGTGATGCCGGCCATGTCGGCGACGCGGCGGTATTTGGCGAGCTGGGCTTCCTCGAGGCTCTGGTCGCCGGAGGTGAAGACCGCCGAGGAATAGGTCATGGATGGATCGAGCCACTGGCCGTAGAAGTCGTTGCCGAGGTCGTAGTGCTCGGCGATGTTCTTCTTGGAGCCCTCGAGCGTGTTGCGGCGCGCGAGGTGGTAATGCAGGTCGCCGGCGGCCTTGCGGAAAAAGCCGGGATTGGCGTTTTCGAACATGTCGCGGTTCTGCAGGAAGAAGCGGAACAGGGCCGTGAGGTCGTCCACTTCGATGTCGCCCGCCATATAGGCGGCGGCAAAGCCCACCGTGCCGCGCTGCATGGCCTCGGTCAGCACGCGGAAATTGTTGAGGCGCAGGGTGGCGTGTTCGCCGGTCGCCGGATTGCCGACGGTGCGGGTGCGGCCATTGGGGAAAATGACGGTCAGCGCGCCGTGGCTGGGCTTGCCGACCATGGCGACGCCGATGCGCTCGACGGCCCAGGAGGCAAACCGGGTCCACAGGGTTACGCCGGTATCGGTGGAATTTTCTGCTAGGGACTTCGTCATCGGGCCGCTTGATCCAAATTACTAAACCTGGCGACGGCATCTGAGCTGCCGCCTCAATGCGAGTGTCGGCGGCACACCCCTGAGCGAAAAACGGCGCTTCCAAGGTCTGCCTGAAACCAGTTTATCCGCCATAAGAGGATATGCAAGCAGCAGTTTTCGGCTGGACGAACCGGTTCGTCAGCCCTTGGGGCGGGCCAGATCGGTGAGGCGGAACTGCACCTGCTCGCGGCCCTGGTAGTGATCGATGGAGAGTGCGCCGGCGAAATGGAACGCCGAATCGGCATCGCGCAGCAGGGCATCGCCAATGGCGGTGCTGGCGGCGCGGAAGGCGATGGCCTTGAGGCGGGCGCCATCCTCGGAGGCCAGGGTAAAGCTGACATGGCCGCCCTTGCCGACGACCTGGGCGAAGCGAGCGCGGTGGGCGGGAAAGGCGAAGACCGGGCTTGGATTGCCTGAGCCATAAGGCCCTGCCCGCTCGAGATCATGCACCAGATCGAGGCTGGCGCCGCGCGCGGTGAGCGCCGCATCGACCGAGAGGGCCGTGGCGGCGCGGGCGGCGGTGACATCGACAGAGAGCGCCCCGGCGAGGAAGGAGCGGAAGGGGCCGAGCTGGCCGGGCTTGATGGTGACGCCAGCCGCCATGGCGTGGCCGCCGCCCTTGGCGACGAGGCCAAGTTCCACCGCTTCGATGACGGCGCGGCCCAGATCGACGCCGGGCATGGAGCGGCCCGAGCCGGTGCCGGTGCCGTCAGGCCCGAGGGCAATGGCGAAGGTAGGGCGCTCGAAGCGCTCGCGCAGGCGGGCGGCGATGAGGCCGGCGACGCCGGGATGCCAATTGGCGGAAGCGAGCACGAGGACCGGAGGCCCCTCCCCGCTGCCGATCTCCATTTCGGCCACGGCGGCAGCTTCTTCCACCGCCTCGACCTCGATGCGCTGGCGTTCCGAATTGAGTTCGTCGAGCCGGGCGGCGAGGGCAAGGGCGTGGTGTTCGTCGTCCACGGTCAGCAATTCGGTGCCCATGGCGGCATTGCCGATGCGGCCGCCGGCATTGATGCGCGGGCCGATGAGAAAGCCCAGGTGATAGGGATTAAGCGGGCCGCTGAGGCGGGCGGCCAGTGCCAGGGCCGCGATGCCCTTGTTGTCGCCACGGCGGGCGACTTCGAGACCCCGCACGACGAAGGCGCGATTTAGCCCGGTGAGCGGGACGACATCGCAAATGGTGGCGAGGGCGACGAGATCGAGCAGTTTCAGCAGATCCGGCAGACCGGCATCGCCGCGGTTACGCAAGGCGCGGTTGACGGCAACCAGGACCATGAAGGTGACGCCGGCAGCGCAGAGGTAGCCGAGGCCGGAAATATCGTCGGGGCGGTTGGGATTGACCAGGGCGGTGGCGTCGGGGAGTTCGTGGTCGCTGAGGTGGTGATCGATGACCAGTACATCGGCGCTCCTGCCCCGTGCATGGGCGATGGGGCCGTCGCTGGTGGTGCCGCAATCGAGGGTGATGACGAGGCTGGCGCCGGAATCGATCAACTTGTCCATGGCCGCGATATTGGGACCGTAGCCCTCGAAGATGCGGTCGGGGATATGCACCTGCGGCTCGATGCCGAAATGCCCGAGGTAGCGGGCCATGAGGGCGCAGGAGCAGGCGCCGTCGACATCGTAATCACCAAACAGGGCAATGGCCTCGTTATCGGTGATGGCCTTGGCGAGGCGCTCAGCCAGGGCATCCATGGCGGTCAGGGTCGAGGGATCGGGCATGAGGCCACGAATGGTGGGTTCGAGCCAGGTAGCGGCGTCATCGAGGCTCACGCCGCGGGCGGCGATGATGCGGGCGAGGATTTCGGAAATGCCCGATCGCTGGGCGATGGCGGTGGCGGTGCGGGTAGTGGTGGCATCGAGCCGATCGATCCAGGCGCGGCCGGTGACCGAGCGGGTGACGTCAAGGAAAGGGCGCGGCGCGTCGAGCATGGGGCAGAGGTAGGCGATTTGGGGGATGGTGGGAAGAGGAAGAGTACCCCCTCCTAGCCTCCCCCTGAAAAGGGGAGGAATCTGCGCGGTGGTTATGGCGCTAAGGGCGCAGGACCTCTCACCCGTAATTTCTTCTGGACGAAGAAATTACCCCCTCTCCCACAAGGGGCGAGGGGTGGCTCCACTCTTGGGAGTGGTTGCCACGCCCTCGTGGTTCGACAAGCTCACCATGAGGGCTGCTTGGCGTTTAGCGGCTACCTTGCGTGCTGGGCCTTGATCCAGCGGACGGTCTGGCTCCAGCTTCGCATGACGATGGTGCTGGTTTCGACGGACCGGCGGCGTAGGCGGATGCCTTCGAGCAAGGTGCCATCGGTGACGCCGGTGGCTGCGACAAGGACGTCGCCGGCAGCCAGGTCGGTGACATCGTAGATGCGGTTGGGATCGGTGATGCCCATGGCGACAGCGCGCTCGCGCTTGGGCGGGGTATCGAGGATGAGCTTGCCCTGCATCTGGCCACCGATGCAGCGCAAAGCCGCGGCGGCGAGGACGCCTTCGGGGGCACCGCCGGAGCCGAGATAGATATCGATGCCCGTATCCTCGGTGTTGACCGCGTGGATGACGCCGGCAATGTCGCCATCGCTGATGAGCTTGACGGCGACGCCGGTGGTGCGCAGTTCCTCGATAAGGGCGGCGTGGCGAGGGCGATCGAGCACGATGGCGGTGATTTCGCTGAGCGGCACGCCCTTGGCCCTGGCCAGGGCCTTGACGTTTTCGGTGGCGGTCCAGTCGATATGCACCGTGCCGGGGGCGTATTCGGCGCCGATGGCGATCTTGTGCATGTAGACGTTGCGGGCGACGTTGAGCAGGCCACCACGTTCGGCCATGGCCAGCACGACGATGGAATCGGGCTGGTTCTTGGCACAGAGGGTGACGCCTTCGAGCGGGTCGACGGCGATATCGACCTCAGGCCCCTGCCCGGCCCCGACCGACTGGCCGATATAGAGATTGTCGACCTCGCCGGCTTCGCCCTCGCCGATGACGATGCGGCCGGAAATGGCGACGCGGTCTAGCTCGGCCTTCATGGCGAGCACAGCAGCTTCGTCGGCGGCCTGCTCATTGCC
Organism: Devosia ginsengisoli; assembly: GCF_024707105.1. GTDB lineage: Bacteria > Pseudomonadota > Alphaproteobacteria > Rhizobiales > Devosiaceae > Devosia > Devosia ginsengisoli_A. The sequence goes on from NZ_JANQAJ010000011.1 coordinate 520,855, forward strand.
CTTGCCGCGCCATTCGGCGGCGGCGATGGCGGCGCGTTCGGTGACACGCACCAGTTCCAGCGCCAGGCTGCGATGCAGGTTGGCGGGGCTTCTCTCGCCCTCGACCTTCGATAATCTCATATTTCCTCCCGGGCCTGACTTGCCCCGGGGCGCTGCGCGAGAACGCGATGGCGGCCTGCAAAGCCCGGTTCTCTGCGCTTCCGGTGCTCACGTACTTAAACGTACGCTGCGCTCCGGTTCTCGAAAACCAGCCTTTTCGACTCGCCCTGACGTTCTCTCACAGCGCCCCGGGTGGGGATATCAGAGCGTTTCGATCCGGATCAATTGCGGTTCACCGACGATAAACCCGTCAGCGGCGATCTGCGCAAGCGATTCACGCACGGACGATTCCAAAGTCTGCTGGGTGATCATCACCACGGTGCGGGTGGGCGAGCCATCCGGCGCGACGGCTTTAGCGCCCAAATCGGACCGCTGGATGACGGAATCGATGGAAATGCCGCGCTCGCCCATGCGGGTGGAAATGGCGGCCAGAGCGCCGGGCACATCCTTGGCATTGAGGCGGATATAATAGCCGCCATCATGCGCGCGGTTGGGGGCCTGCTTGTAGGGCAGCAGCTCGTGGCTGGGCACGCCGAGCGGCGGCACGCGGGTGCCGCGGGCGATGTCGAGAATATCAGACAGCACCGAAGAGGCCGTGGGTGGGCCGCCGGCCCCGGGGCCGGCCAGCAGCAGTTCGTGGACGTGGTCGGTTTCCAGCGCCACGGCATTCATGACGCCATCGACGCCGGCAATGGCCGAGCCCTTGGGCACGAAAGTGGGATGCACGCGCTGCTCGATGCCCTGATCGGTGCGCTGGGCGATGCCGAGCAGCTTGATCTTGTAGCCGAGCTCGGCGGCGACCTTGATATCGTGTTGGGTGATGCGGGAAATGCCTTCGACGCGGATCTCGTTGGGCGCGATCTCGTAGCCGAAGCAGAGCGTGGCGAGAATGGAAAGCTTGTGGGCGGTGTCGAAGCCTTCGACGTCGAAAGTGGGGTCGGCTTCGGCATAGCCGAGGGCCTGCGCGTCCTTGAGGCAATCGGCGAAACTGATGTCCTCATTGCCCATGCGGGTGAGGATGTAGTTGCAGGTGCCGTTCATGATGCCGAAGACCTTGGCGATGCGGGCCGAGCCCAGGCCCTCGCGCAGGGTCTTGATGACGGGGATGCCGCCGGCGACGGCGGCCTCGAAGCCGAGCTGGGCGCCGGATTCTTCGGCCAGACGGGCGAGGGTCACGCCATGCTTGGCGAGCAGGGCCTTGTTGGCGGTGACGACGGGGCGGCCGATTTCGAGGGCGGCTTTGACCGCGGCGAAAGCCGGACCGTCTTCGCCGCCGATGAGTTCGACGAACAGATCGATGCCGTCGGACTTGGCGAGGGCGACCGGATCGTCGAACCAGTCGAGCCCGGAAATATCAATGCCGCGGTCGCGGGAACGCGAGCGCGCGGCAACGGCCGTCACGACGAGCTGGCGCCCCAGTTTTCGCGTGAGGTCGGCGGCGTCCTTCTGCAGGATGCGGACCAGGGTGGCGCCGACATTGCCGAGACCCGCGACGCCGACACGCAGGGGTGTCTGGGTTTCGCCATCGCCAAAATCCTGCATGGCCTTGAGGATGCGCGTGCGGGTATCGGAGCGCGGCTCGCGGCCTTCGCGCAGGTCGAAGACGAACAGCGGATCGCCCGCGACGGTGCGGCCGAACCGTGTCGGCGTCCAGCCACGGGCGGAGATGAAGGTTTCGACGGCTTGGCGGAAGGAAGCAATATCACTCATGGTGGCGCCATGTGCATAGGAATATGCCTAGTCGTCAATAGGAGTTTGGTGGACGCAGAGCGAAGAGTTGCCTTGGCTGCCCGTCATTCTTCGCCACCGCGATGTCATCCCGGCCTTGAGCCGGGATCCATCCTGAGATGTCAGAACAGCCGCCAGATGGTCGTGCCAGTCACTACCACCTTGCGGCTGTGGCCAAATCTCGGGATGGGCCCCGGCTCAGGGCCGGGGTGACACCGTGCGTGTGGGGCGAGAGTGCCCTGCCCTTGCCTACTTCCCGGCCGCCCTGGCGGCGTCGGCGATCAGCTTGATGTATTGGGGGAAGCCCCATTTGATCGAGAGGGCGGTGGGCGGGGAAACTGAATTGATCAGTTCGGCACCCACGATATGGGCCACGGCGCCAGCCTTGACCTGCGGCTGCAGGGCGACCAGCGAATTGGCGAAGAAGGCCGCATCGGTTTCCGGCGTCTCGAAATAGGAAATCAGGATGTCGCTGGTGAGCCGGTCGAAGGTTTCGTAGCTCAGCGAATAGAAGAAACTTTCGCCCTGGGCCAGTTCGGTGACGCTGGGGGCGAGGACCATGCCGAGGTCTTCGAGGAAGCTCATGCGCGGGTCGAGCCCGGCATAGACGGCGACTTCGCCATTATATTCGGCGATACCGGCGAAGCTGGTGCCCTGGACTTCGGGATATTTCGCGGTTTCGGCGGCCATGAACTGTTCGAGTTCGGCGACGAGGGCCTCGGCTTCGGCAGGCTTGCCGATGGCCTTGCCCGAGGTGGTGATGACCTCCTGCCAGGCGGTGCTCCAGGGCAGTTCGGGATAGGCGACGACGGGGGCGATGCCGCTGAGAATATTGTATTCATCCTCGGTCAGGCCGGAATAGACGGCGATAATGAGATCGGGCTGGAGGGCGGCGACAGCTTCGATCGGCACGTCATTGCCTGCGGGAAGAATGGTGGGGAAGGTGCCGCCGAGGGCCGAAACGGCGTCCTTGTCCCAGCCCAGGGCGCCATTCTCGTCGCCGCCATAGGCGAAATGGGGAATGCCGACCGGGACCTCGCCCAGAGCCAGCACGGCATCCTGGCTGGCCCAGCCCCAGGTGACGATGCGCTGCGGCCTGGCGGGGATGGTAGTGGTGCCGAAGGCGTGGGCGATGGTGACCGGAAAATCCTGCGCGTGAGCGGCGGAGCTCAAGGCCGCTGCCGCGAGGATGGCTGCGGCCATGGCGGATCTGACGAAATGATTCATGATTGTCCTCCGGGGACTTGGCATATCAGGGCTTTTCGGCGGCTTCGGCAGCGGCGCCGACGGCAGCGACCAGATCGGGCAAGGCCCAGCGCAGGGAAAGCGGCGTGACCGCGCCACCCACGGCCATGGTGGTGGAGGCGCCGTCGATCAGAACAAGGGCACCCTTTTCGACCTGCGGTGCGCGGGCAGCATAGGGCTGGGCGAAAAAGGCCTCGGCAGCTTCGGGACTATCCATGAAGGCGACGAGAATATCGGCGTCGAGCGAGGCCAGGTTTTCGTAGCTCAGCAGGTAGTTGAATGCACCGGAGTCGCTGTTGTCGAGCTCGGGCGCCGGCAGCAGGCCGAAGGACAGCAGGAGCTTGGTGCGCGGGTCGATGGCCTTGCGGATGGAGATGGAGCCTTCGCCGCTATCGACGAAGTTGATGACGGTCTTGCCGGCAATGGCGGGATATTTGGCGACCTCGTCGGCGATGAAGCGCTCGGTATCGGCAATGAGTTGCGTGGCTTCGCCGGATTTGCCCAGTGCCTCGCCGGTCATGCGGACCACGTCCTGCCAGCTCGCGGTCCAGCGGATTTCGGGGAAGACGACGGTGGGCGCGATCTGGCTCAGCCGCGCATATTCCTCTTCGGAGACACCCGAATAGATGGCGATGATGACGTCGGGATCGAGCGCGGCAATGGCTTCGAAATTGGGGGCACCGGCCCCGTCGCCGAGAATTTCCGGCATGGGCTGGCCGGTTTGTTCGATCGCCGCGCGGGTCCAGGCCAGGAGGCCCTCGCCGTCGCCGCCATAGGTCATCGAGGGGATGCCGACGGGCACGACGCCCAGGGCCAGCACCGCATCCTGCGTGCCCCAGCCCCAGGTGACGACCCGCTGCGGCGCCGCCTCGATGGTGGTGGTGCCATAGGCATGGCCCACGCTGACGGGGAAGGCCTGGGCGAAAGCGGCAGTGGCGGTGAAGGCCACGGGGAGGACGAGGGCAAGCAGGCGGGTGATCATGACGGCGCTCAATGGATGGAGATGGCTCTCCATATAAAAGATGAGTTATTCTGTCATGTATTTATTTCAGGAGATGAGACGCTGGTACGCCACCAGCCGTCACCCTCTGGTCAAGCCCGAGGGTGACGATCGCGGTTTTGGGTATCCCTACCCCACCAGCGGCACGACGTTGCCTGCTCCGGCCTTGGAGCCCAGCAGCTTCTTGATATTGCGGGCGGCCTGGCGGATGCGCTGTTCGTTTTCGACGAAGGCGAGGCGGATATACTGGTCGCCATATTCACCGAAGCCGACGCCGGGGGCGACGCCGACGCCGGTTTCCTTGATGAGGAGCTTGGCGAATTCGAGCGAGCCGAGATGGGCAAACTGGGCCGGAATGGGCGCCCAGGCGAACATGGTGGCCTTGGGTACGGGAATCTCCCAGCCGGCGCGGGCGAAGCTCTCGACCATGACGTCGCGGCGGTGTCTGTAGATCTTGCGGACCTCGTCGATCACGTCATCGCTGCCATTGAGGGCGGCGGTGGCGGCGACCTGGATGGGGGTGAAGGCGCCGTAATCGAGGTAGGACTTTACGCGCGCCAGGGCGGCGATCAGGCGCTCGTTGCCGACGGCGAAGCCGACGCGCCAGCCGGGCATGGAATAGGTCTTGGACATGGAGGTGAATTCCACCGAAATGTCGATGGCGCCGGGCACCTGCAGCACGGAAGGCGGCGGATCGTTCTCGTCGAAATAGATCTCGGAATAGGCCAGATCGGAGAGGATGAAGATGTCGTGCTCGCGGCAGTATTTGACGACCTCGGTGTAGAAATCGAGGCTCGCCGTATAGGCGGTGGGATTGGCCGGGTAGTTCAGCACCAGCGCGATGGGCTTGGGGATCGAGTGCCGCACGGCACGATCGAGCGAGCGCATGAAATCTTCATTCGGATCGGCCGGCATGGAGCGGACGACGCCGCCAGACATGATGAAACCGAAGGAATGGATGGGATAGGTCGGATTAGGCACCAGCACCACATCGCCGGGCGCCGTGATGGCCGAAGCCATGTTGGCGAAGCCTTCCTTGGAGCCCAAAGTTGCCACGACCTGGGTATCGGGATTGAGCTTCACGCCGAAGCGGCGGCCGTAATAGCTGGCCTGGGCCTTGCGCAGACCGGGAATGCCGCGCGAGGTGGAATAGCGGTGGGTGCGGCCGTCCTTGACCGTTTCCTGCAGCTTTTCGACGATGTGCTGCGGGGTGGGCATATCGGGATTGCCCATGCCCAGATCGATCACGTCGACGCCTTCGGCGCGGGCCTTGGCCTTGAGCGGATCGATATGGGCAAACACGTAAGGGGGAAGACGGCGGATTTTGTGGAAGTCGGCGCTCATGATTTCCTCGGCGGCCCCGCTGGGACCTAAAACTGGCCGCGACGCGCCCTGGGGCGCCACGCCTCTGATGTTAGAGGCGGATATTATCGCGGAATTGTGGTTGTGAACGGGTTAAGTGGCCCCTGACAGGGGCCGGTCTCGTGTTCGGCTCTTCCCGGCCCGGCTAGGCCATAGGGGAAGAGCTAGCGGGCGTTTGCCGCCGCCATGAGGGCGGCCGCAACTACTGCACGTGCGGCGAGCGAGGCTCCAACCTTGGCAACAGTGTAGAGAGACCGCATGTCCCTTGCCCTTCAGATGCGATTTTTGTAAGGAAATCAGCTATCGACAGGCCGTTCATAAATCCTCCACAGGGTATTGTAAATGGTCCGAGGGGTGCCAACCTTCGGCTCCAGAGCGGTGTATGGTGAGGTAAGACTTTGAAGCGTATTGCCCTTGTCACGATCGGCACGCAAGGCGACGTTCAACCCTATCTGGCCCTTGCGATTGCGCTCAAGGAGCGCGGATACTCGGTTGTCCTGGGGGCTTCGGAAGAGTTCCAGGGCATGGTGGAAGGCTATGGAATCGAGTTCCACACGCTGGGACCATCGATCCAGTCTTTCCTGACGCAGCAGCGATTCGAAAATGCGATGAGCCAATCCATGCTCATCAACGGCCCTTCCCTGTTGCGGCAGGGCCAGCAGATCGTCGATACCGCGGCGCGCCATGCCTGGCATATGTGCCAGGGCGCCGACATGCTGATCCTCAACATGAATACGAGCTTCGGCATCGACATTGCCGAGGCGCTGCATATCCCGGCCATCATGGTGGCGCTGCAACCGCTGAACTCGACCAGCGAATTCCCGCTCTGCATCTATTACGGCGCCGATTTCGGCCCAGCCTTCAACAAGCTGACCTATACGGCCATGACCGTGCAGCAGATCTATTACAACCTGCCGCGCAACAAGCTGCGCCGGGAGCTGATGGGGCTGGATGCACGCAAGAAGGGCGGTTTTTTCCGCAATACGGACGGTACATCGCTGACCACGCTTTATGCCTATTCGCCCGTGGTGTCGCCGCGACCGCGCGACTGGCCGAAAAGCGCGCTGGTGACCGGCTATTGGCAATTGCATGACCGGACCGACTGGCAGCCGTCAGCCGAGTTTCAACAATTTCTCTCCGAGGGCGAGGCGCCTGTTTATATCGGCTTCGGCTCGATGCCGTTCGGGGCGGAGCGCAATACCAAGATTCTCAAGGAAGCGGTGGCCATGTGGGGCGGCCGGGCCGTGGTGGCGCGCGGCTGGGGCGGCATCAATCCGCAGGACCTGCCCGATACGATCTTCGCCATAGAGAAGGCGCCGCACGACAAGCTGTTCAAATATGTCTCGGCCGTGGTGCATCATGGCGGCGCGGGCACGACTTCGGCGGGGCTGCATCTGGGCAGGCCGACCTTCGTCGTGCCGCAGACGGTGGACCAGCCCTATTGGGGCCGCCGCGTCTATGAGCTGGGCTGCGGGCCCAAGCCGGTGCGGCTGCGCAAGCTGACCTCGGAAATCCTGGCGGGGGCGCTGGCGGACCTTTCCACCAACGAGGATTATCGCCGCAACGCCGCCGATATCGCCGAGAAGCTGCAAGGCGAGGACGGAACGGAAAAGGCGATCAAGGTGATCGAGCGGGTGATGACGAATTACGTGCCCCGCATGCCCAAGGCGAAGAAAGTGCGGAAGGCGAAGAAGCCGGCGCTGAAGCTGGTGGGGTGAGCGCGGACGCCTGCTTCGGCTTCCCGTAGTCCGGCGCGTGTGACCACCCCCACCCTTGGTCCCTCCCCACAAGGGGGAGGGAGACGATGAACACCGACATCAGAGCTGGCGCCTCCCTCCCCTTGATGGGGAAGGAATGAGGGTGGGGTGACGGGAGCCACAGAGCCCGCACCCCCCTGTCCCTATTACTCGTTGCAGACGACTTCGAGATTGTTGCCGTCAGGATCGATGACGAAGGCCGCGTAATAGGTCGGCGTGTAGTCACGCAGGCCCGGCGCGCCGTTGTCCTTGCCGCCATTGGCGAGGGCGGCGGCGTGGAAGGCGTCCACGGCCTCGCGTTTATCGGTCTTGAAGGCCAGGTGGATGTTGGAGCTGCCCTTGTCGTCGGCGCCGATCCAGAAGTCGGGATAGGTGCGACCCAGGCCGGCCGCGCCGGGATATTCCATCATCACGGCATAGCCCAGGGGCGCCAGTGTCGCCTTGTAGAAGGCCATCAGATTGTCGAATTGCGTGGTGCGAAGGCCGATATGGTCCAGCATGGAATAGCTCCGGTTCAGTTGCCCGCATGTCGTGCCATGACCTGCTGACAGGGTGTGGCATGAGCGTTGGATCGAGCGTTCCCGGCTCTCTTCGAGGACTCTTCCTATTCCCTGCCCCGTCGCGCCATCCGATAGCTGTAAAGCACGCCCAGCAGCAGCGGCAGCAATACCGCGATCAGTGATCCGATGATCAGGATCGGGGCGGCGCCGGTGAACAGGGTGAGGATGACCAGCAGGGCTCCCGATATCATCATGGCGAGGCCGGCGAAGCGGTGAGTGGCGGCCCAGTTGGCCGGATCGGCCAAAGTGGCCCGAAGCCTTATGCCGCCATAGCGGTTGGGCTGGGACTTGGGCATGATATTGCCGAGCACGATCAGCAGGGCGGCAACGCTCCAGGCGACGACGCGGGGAAGCGCGAAATCGAACTGGAAGACCAGGACGAGTTGGAAGGCCAGGAACATGGCGAGGATGACGGGCAACACCGCCTCCATGACATGGCGGCCGCCGGCCAGCCGTTCCGGGCTGGCGAAGCGCCCGATGGCCCAGAACAGCGCCAGCATGGCAAGGCCCAGCGCGGGCATGAGGATCAGCGCATCGTCGCGGCCGGCGAAGCGGTCTGGCTGGCCGAATATATCCCAGTGGATGGGCAGCCGGGCATCGGCGGGGATGCTGACCACGCCGGCAATGGTGGCGACCGCGATCAGCGACAGCAGGAGATGGTTGAGGCGGGTGAAAACGCGCAAAGCGGTCATTCTTCATCATCCTTGAGCGAGAGGAGGCTGGCCAAGGCCGCTTCCAGAATGCTGGCATTGAGGTGGTAGATGAGGCTGGTGCCCTGACGCTCGACCACGACGAGATCGGCCTCGCGCAGCTTGGCGAAGTGGACCGAGAGCGTGGGCCGGCTGATGTCGAAATGGGTCGCGAGGTCTCCGGCACTCAGCGGACCGGCCTTGAGCAAAGCGAGGACCTTGCGGCGGACCGGATGGGACAGGGCTTCGAAGACGGTGTTGATGCCCACGGAGCAATCCTTATTTCGTTTGTACGCTAATTAGCGAAATGACTAATTAGAGTCAAGACGAAATAGAAGTCCGTGCAGTCCACCGGGTCATTTCCTTGGCGCCCGCCGAAGAGTGGATTCCCGCCTTCGCGGGAATGACGTGGTGGGTGGGGAGACAAACAAAAAGGGGAGGCTTTCGCCTCCCCTTGTCGTCTTGACTATGCGCCCTGCCCTATTCGGCCGGAACGGCGTCCGAAGTGTCGAGGGACTCGATGCTTTCGCCCGCGTCGTAGACGGACTGGTCGAGAATACCCTGGCGCTTGGCGACGATGGTCGGCACCAGGGCCTGACCGGCGACGTTGACGGCGGTGCGGCCCATGTCGAGGATCGGATCGACGGCGAGCAGCAGGCCGACGCCTTCGAGCGGCAGGCCGAGGGTGGACAGGGTCAGCGTCAGCATGACGGTGGCGCCGGTGAGACCCGCGGTGGCCGACGAACCGATGACCGAGACGAAGACGATCAGCAGGTAATGCTCGATGCCGAGCGGCACGCCGAAGAACTGGGCCACGAAGATGGCCGAGATCGCCGGGTAGATGGCGGCGCAGCCGTCCATCTTGGTGGTGGCGCCGAGCGGCACCGCGAAGGCGGCATATTCACGCGGCACGCCCAGGTTCTTTTCCGTGATGCGCTCGGTGACCGGCAGGGTGCCGATGGAGCTCCGCGACACGAAGGCGAGCTGGATGGCCGGCCAGGCGCTCTGGAAGTAGCGGATAGGATTGAGGCCGTGGGCCTGCAGCAGCACCGGATAGACCACGAAAAGCACCAGGGCCAGGCCGATATAGATGGCCGCCGAGTACCAGCCGAGCTGGGCCAGGGCATCCCAACCGTAGACGGCAACGGCATTGCCGAGCAGGCCGATAGTGCCGATGGGCGTCAGGCGGATGACCCACCACAGGATCTTGTGGACGATCTTGAGGAAGGAGCGGTTGAAGGCCAGGAAGGGATCGGCCGCGGGGCCGACCTTGAGGGCAGCGATGCCGACCACGATGGAGACCACCAGGATCTGCAGCACGTTGAAGTTGAGGCTGGTGGTGGCGCCCGATTCACGAACCGAGGTCGAAGCCTGCAAGCCCAGGATATTGGCGGGGATCAGGCCCTTGAGGAAATCGAGCCACGAGCCCGACGACGACGGGGCACGGGCCGCGGTTTCGGCGACGGCGGTGTTGAGGCCCGGCTGGATGATGAGGCCGAGGGCGATACCGATGGCCACGGCGATCAGCGCGGTGATGGCAAACCACAGCAGGGTCTGCCAGACCAGCTTGGCCGCGTTCTGCAGTTCGCGCAGATTGGCGATCGACGCCACGATGGCAGTGAAGACCAGTACCGGCACCAGCGCGCGCAGCAGCGACACGAAGGCGGAGCCGACAGTGGAGAGCGTCTGGACCAGCCAGTTGGCGCCGCCGGCGGCGTCGGGACCCATCTGGCGGGCGATGTAGCCCAGGATCAGGCCGATGACCATGGCGGCCAGGACCTGGAAGCCAAAGGATGCGTAAAACGGCTTGGGCGCGCGCGGCGCCCGAGCAGCGGAAACAATGGTTGGAGACATGTGTTGACCTGCAATGAGCCGAGGGCTCGCCCAACAATTGAGCGGCACGCCTCGAAATTAAGCACGATTCTACGCCGTTAACGGAAAAATCTCAGCGCAAACCTTTGCGTTTCGGGGGCTTGCAGGGAAATTTCCTGCCGGCACCGGACCATTCCCGGCAATGGGAATGCGGGCCGCTCAGCGGTTGAGAAACAGCACGGTGGCCAGCCCGGCCACGACGGCAGGCACCAGAATCGCGGCGGCGAAGGACAGAATCAGCATGCCCATGCCGGCATCGAGCCAGGCCAGGCCGAGCACGCAGACGCCGCCGAGACCGTAGCTCATGCCGGTGGCGCGATGGACGATGCGCCAGGCCAGATCGGAGCGCACCGGCCAGGGCATGCGCAGGCCGGCATAGGTGTGGCGCTCGGCCTCGTAGAGAACGACGCCGAGCAGGAGCAGCGCCGCGCCCAGGGCAAAGCCGGTGACACGGACGAAATCGAGATCGGAGCCGATGCCCGATAGCAGCAGGCCGAGCTGAGTGGCGGCGACGACGCCCATCAGCGCGGTGAGGGCTGGCTGGAGGATGTGCTGGGCCTTGGCATACTGGTTTTTCGTCAGCAGGCGCCCGAGCAGGAAGAAAATGACCATGAGCAGAAACTGGATTGCTGGCGCCACGAAGATGACCAGGCGCGGCCAGAGCCAGTCGGCACTATTGCCGGACCAATGGGCGAGAAAGACGAAGTCATCCGGAATCCGCAGGACACCGACGCCGGTCATGGCCAGCGTGACGGTCAGCAGCAGGAGATGGAAACGGGTGACGAGGATTTGCATGGCGCCGTGAATGTAGGAAAACCCGGCTAAAAAGAAAGGGCCGGTTTCCCGGCCCTTTGCATTGATATCCGAAGCTTAGCGCTTGGAGAACTGGAACGAACGACGGGCCTTGGCCTTGCCGTACTTCTTGCGTTCGACGACGCGGCTGTCGCGAGTCAGGAAGCCGCCCTTCTTGAGGATGGGGCGCAGGGCCGGCTCGAAATAGTTCAGAGCCTTGGAGATGCCGTGACGAACGGCACCGGCCTGGCCGGAAAGACCACCACCGGCGACAGTGACGACAACGTCGTACTGGTCGGTGCGCTCGGTGGCGACGATCGGCTGCTTGACGATGAGCTGGAGCACCGGACGGGCGAAATAGGTGGCGAATTCGCGACCGTTGATCACGACATTGCCCTTGCCCGGCTTGATCCAGACGCGGGCCACGGCGTTCTTGCGCTTGCCGGTGGCATAGGCACGGCCCTGGGCGTCGAGCTTCTGCTCGTGCACCGGAGCGGTGTTGACGACCGGAGCGGCGGCTGAGGTGCCGAGGTCTTCGAGGGAGTTGATGGTATCAGCCATATTACTTCACCCGCGCATTCTTGGAGTTCATCGCAGCAACGTCCAGCTTGGCCGGGTTCTGCGCTTCATGGGGATGCTCGGCGCCGGAATAGACGCGGAGGTTCTTGAGCTGGGCGCGGGTCAGCGGACCACCCGGCATCATGCGGCGGACGGCGTTTTCGAGCACGCGCTCGGGGAAACGGCCTTCCAGGATCTGGCGTGCAGACCGGTCCTTGATGCCGCCGGGGAAGCCGGTGTGCCAGTAGAACTTGTGCTGGTCCAGCTTGCGGCCGGTGAGCTTCACCTTGTCGGCATTGATGACAACGATGTTGTCGCCCATGTCCATATGCGGGGTGAAGGTCGGCTTGTGCTTGCCACGCAGACGCGAAGCGATGATCGAAGCGACGCGGCCCACGACGAGGCCATTGGCGTCGATCAGGATCCACTTCTTTTCAATCTCGCTCGGTTTTGCCGAGTAAGTGCTCATGCTAGAATTCCCTAGATTTCCTGGGGCTTGCAGCCTTCATCCGAAGAGGAAAGCAGCCCGTTCGGGCGCTCCACTACGGCAGGATTTGATACAGGTCAAGCGCCTTTAAAAGATCGTTGTATTTCAATGGGTTAAGGATGCGGTATTATATTACCGCGTCGTGCCCAATGAACGCGTCTTGGTCAGGTCGGCGAGATAGGCGCAGACAGCAGAGGCGAGGACGAAGGCCAGGCCCTGGTGGCTGACGGCCAGATCGATCTGCACCATGGAGAGGAGCGTAGCGATGCCCAGGCCCACCTGTGCCAGCACCAACACGGCGATGAGCACCAGCCAGCGATGCACGCCCCCCAAACCTGCCCTGCGGGCCTGCAGGACCAGCAGCACGGCGGTCATGGTGGCGATGAAATAGGCCAGCATGCGGTGATTGAACTGCACGGTCAGGCCATGCTCGAACATGCTGCGCCAACCTGGCTCATAGGCACCAAGCCCGTCGGGGATGAGTTTGCCTTCCATCAGCGGCCACGTGTTGTAGCCCATGCCGGCGTCGATGCCGGCCACGAAGCCGCCGGCGGCGATCTGGATCACCAGCAGGACGAGCAGCAAGGCGATGGAGACCACGTTGAAGCGGGTGACCACTCCCTCGGTCGGCTGCGGCCGCATGCGCCGCGCGACCCAGATTAGAGCCAGCAGCAACAAGGCGGCGGCGGTCAAGTGCGTGGCGAGGCGGTATTGCGACACCGAGGTCAGTTCGGTGAGGCCCGAGGAGACCATCCACCAGCCCAGAAAACCCTGGAAGCCGCCGAGCAGGAACAGGCAGGCCAGCGGCACCGCCATGTCGCGAGTCAGGCGCTTCTGCACCAGGAAGACCACGAAGGGAATGGCGAAGGCAAAGCCGATCATGCGGCCGAGGAAGCGGTGAATCCACTCCCACCAGAAAATGCCCTTGAAGTCTTCAAGCGTCATCCAGTGGTTGTAGACGTCATATTGCGGGATCAGCTTGTAGCCGGCGAATTCGGCCAGCCAATCGGCTTCGTTGAGGGGCGGAATGATGCCGGAAATCGGGCGCCAGGTGGTGATGGAGAGGCCCGAGCCGGTCAGCCGCGTCATGCCGCCGACCATGACCATGCACAGCACCATGAGCGCCATGACGTAGAGCCAGATGCGCACGGGACGCAGCCGGTCCCCGGCAATGGTGATCTGGCTCAGTGCGGCATTTTGGATGGTGGTCACGGCAAATTCCCGGTGTCGATGGGCGTGCCGGAGTGGTATGCCCGAGCGGACCTTACCGCAACAGGCGCGATGCCGCACATGACCCAGCGCAGCCGCAAGGCACTCGGAATCCTGCTGATCCTCGGCTCAATCGTGGCGTGGCTGTCGGTGTTCACCTCGATCTACCTGGCATTTCCGCCCGGCCTGCCGATCTGGATCCTGATGCCGTATTTCATCGTGGCGGGAATGGGCTGGCTGTTCCCGGCCATGTGGATCATTCGCTGGATGGCCAAGCCGGACGCATAATGCCACGCCCTCCTTCGACAGGCTCAGGATGAGGGTGGTTCGAGGCTCGTGAAGAACTCGCACCTCACCATGAGGGCTACTGCCTACCCCGTCAGCTTACCCATGGCGGAGAAGATGGCTCCGGTAGCGAAAACATCGACATAGCGGCGAGATTGAAAGTATCCGTTCAGGGACACGCGCGGCAAAGCGTGTGGTGAGGCCACGTGGCGGGCGTAGAGGCCACCGGGCCGGGTCGTTACCGCCGAGCGAAAGCCGAGTTCGCGCGCGAGGTCGAATTCGCGCTGACCGGCGGAAAGCGGGCCGCCGAGCGGATAGGAGAAATGGGTCGGACGCTGGCCGAACTGGGCCAGCAGGATATCGACCGACTGCGCCATCTCGCTGCGAGCCTGCTCGATGGGCAGCTTGGCCAGTTCGTAGTGGTGGACGGTGTGCGCACCGATGGTGCAGAGCGGATCGCCGGCAAACAGGCGCAGTTCCTGCCAATCCATGATCAGGTCGCGGCACTGCTGATCGAGATCGTAGCCATAGGCCGTGGCAAAGCTGCGCACCAGCTCGACCCGATCGGGTTCAGGCATCTTGCGCATCTGCCAGTAGAGCGTGTTGAAAGCGGCATTCTTCTGCGCGGTGGTCCGGGTATCGACATAGTCGGTCTGCCCGTCCGACGTCATGGCGATGGCGTCCTGGCGGGCGATGATATCTTCGATGGCCTGCCACCAGAGCTGGCCAACGCCATCGACCAAAGCGGTGGGCACGTAGAGGGTGAAGGGCGCATCGTGCCGGCGCAGGACGGGAAGCGCGTGGCGCAGGTTGTCCTTATAGGCATCATCGAAGGTCAGGACGACAAAGCGGCGGCCGGGTTGGGGCGCGGCGAGGCGCTCCAGAGCTTCATCGAGGCTGACAATATCGAGATCGAGATCACGGACGCGCTCGATGACATAATCGAGGAAATCGGGCTGCACCTGCAGGATGGCATTGGGCGAGAAATCGGCCGGCTCTTCAGGCAGGACGCGATGCAGGGTGAAGATCACCCCACGGGAGGATGAGAGCGCCCGGACAAGGCCCGGCAGCCGTGACAGCCACAGAGCCTCGAACATGGCGCGAATGGCCGCATATTTGGCTGACACAAGGGCCTCCAGATCAGGCGGCGACGCGAGCCCGGGCGGTAGCGACCTCGCAGCGCTCGAAACCGGCATCGAGCAGATTCTCTCGCGTGCGAGCGACCGCTGCCAGATCGTCCTCATCGCCGGCGACCAGCACGAGGCGGCCATCAAGACCCTGGAACATCGGGAGGGTGGAAGCGCCGCCGACGCGTCCGGTCATCAGCACCACAACTTCGTAGATATCACCAAGCGCCTCGACCAGGGTCAGCGGCTTGGTGGATTCGCGGTCGATGATACGCCCCTGCCCCCAGGCCACTTCGGCAAAGCTGTTATCGGCGGACTTCTGCACGACATCGCCAAATCGGGCGGTGCCGGTGCTGAGATCGGCCAGGCCGGGTTCATCGCCCCTGCGGGCGCTGCCGGCATCGATGAGAGCGATGCTGAGGCCGCGGCCCAGGGCGTCGGCCACCAGTTCCTCGGCCAGGGCCTCGCAATCGGCATTGTCCCTGTGGGCGGCGAGGATCAGCAGGTGGGTGCGGCCCAGCACGAGGTCGGTCGACAGCGCGGAGAATGCCAGCACGTCAGGCAAGGTCGCGGCAGCGGGTTCCTGCTCAGGCTCCGGCGGAAGGCTCATCGCCGGCTCGATTTCGGGTTCAGGCGCAACGGCCACAAGTGCGTCCTGCGGCATCTCGGGGTCTGCCGGGTCAGGCTCGGGGGGATATTCCCAGCGCTGGTCGGGCTCCAGTTCGGCTTCGACGAAAGGCGCCTCGTCCAGTTCATCCTGCGGCGGGACGCGTCCCTCGACCGGCACGAGGGCGCGGCCGGACATCAATTCACCGAAGATGATGATGCCGAGCTGCACCATTACCGCCACGATGGCGACCGCGACCAGGATGAGCTGGGTCTTCGGCGAGGCGGGCGACACCGACGGGGCAGCCTCGCTGACAACACGAACGTCGGGCAAGGCCGAATTGGATTCGGTACGCGACATGGCTTCGCTGTAGCGCAGCAGGTAGCTTTCCAGCAGATCGCGCTGCGCCTTGGCTTCGCGTTCCAGGCCGTCGAGGGTCACGATGTCCTGCGTCGCAGTGGAAGCGGAGGACTTGGCGCGCACCATGTCGGCCTGCAAGGAGGCTTCGAGATCGGCCTGGACGCGCGCTTCGGCCTCCAGGGCGTCGGCCACGCGCCGCCCCTCAAGGGCAATCTGGTTGTTCAGTTCGGCGATCTGCGCCGTCAGTGCCTGAATGGTGGGGTGATTGCTGAGCAGCGTGGCCGAGCGCTGGGCCTTCTCGCCCTGCAAACGCGCCTTTTCCTGGCTGAGCTGCTGGATGATCACGGAATCGCGGACATCGGCCACGCCATCGATGGGCTGGCCCTGCTCGATCAGGCCGCGGATGAGGGCGGCGCGCGACAAGGCGGTATTCTTGCGTTCCTGCGCGGCAGTGACCTGCGCGGCGACGGTGGACAATTGCTGATCGGCCAGACTGGTATTGTTGCTGCCGAGGAAAAGGTCGTTCGCGACCTTGAAATTGGCCACGGCCGTTTCGGCCGCCGTGACCGTGACACGCAGCTTGGCGATTTCATCGGCGAGCCAGCCCGACGCCTCGGCGGTGTCCGACAGCGAGAGCTGGTTGCGGCGAGCGACATGCGCAGCGGCGACGGCATTGGCAATGTCGGCGGCGAGCTGCGGGCTGGTGGAACTCACCGTTACCGAAATGAGGCGCGAGTCGCGTTCCTGGGTCACCGACAGGCGCTCATAGAGCGCATTGAGCACCAGTTCGTCGATGCTGACCTGAGCCGCCCGGCGCCCGAGCAGTTGCGAGACGATGGCAAGGGGCGAGAAACCCTCGCCTCCGGCGCCATTGAATTCAGGCACCGAGCGCAGGTCGAGCCTGTCGACGACGCCCAGCAGCGTGTCGCGCGACTTGATCAGCTCGATCTGGCTGGAAACGACACCGGCATCACCGGCAGACGAGGTCGGCGCCTGCTCGTTGGTCGAGCGGAAATAGATGTTGCTGCGCGGCTCGACCAGGATGGAGGCCGAGGATTCGTAGAGGCGTGGCATGAACATGACGATGACGAAAGCCGCAGCAAGCAGCGCGACGGTCACGATGGCAATGCGCGGCAAGCGCTTGAGAATGGCGCGAAGGATGGCGCCTACATCGATCCGCGCGTCCTGCGCCATCTGAGACTCAAACGTCATTGCACCCTCGCTTTCATGCGCGGAAGTTATGACTTCGACGTGGTAATCAATCCGTTAACCCACTCGCAGATCGCAAATCCCTTCGACCGTCGGAATTGAGAATACCGCCCACGGGAAGGGATTTATTAACCACGATGGCGCGACATAAGCCTCGCATATCGACCTGTCCGAGATTCTCATGCGCTGGCTGCCCATTCTCACGATCGCCTTGATGCTGCCATTGAGCGCCTGCGCCACCACGCGGCCGGCGACCTATCTGGTCGAGACCAAGGGGCCCTATCAGCTCGATACCGGCGATACGGTGCGGGTGACCGTCTATGGCGACGCGGAACTGAGCGATACCTACCGGGTCGACGACAGCGGGGCGATCGCCTTTCCGCTGGTTGGGTCTGTGCAGGTACGCGGCGTCACCACGGCCACGGCGGCCGGCCGGCTGGCCGCGGCGCTGGCCAATGGCTATATGCGCAACCCCGACGTGGCGGTGGAAGTGGCGGAATACCGGCCCTTCTTCATCCAGGGCGAAATCCAGAATGCCGGGCAGTTCCAATATGTCTACGGCATGACCGTGCGGGCCGCGATCAGCACGTCGGGCGGTTTTTCCGATACGGCGGACCGCAACCGCGCCGTGGTCTACCGCCGGCAGGGCAACGAGATGGTCAAGGGCGATGTCGATCTCGATTTCCCCATCTCGCCGGGTGACACGATCGTCATTCTCGAACGCTGGTTCTGATGGCCGCGCCGCTGCGTATCCTGCAGGTCATGCGGGCGCCGGTGGGAGGACTTTTCCGCCATGTGGCGGACCTGACGCGGGTGCTGGCGGCCAATGGCCACGCTGTGGGCCTGGTGGTCGACAGCCTCGCCAATGACGCGCAGACCGAAGGCAAGCTGGCCGAATTGCTGCCGCATGCGAGCCTGGGCATCCACCGCTTCGCCATGCCGCGCGTGCTGGGCAGGGGTGATCTCAAGACGCCGTTCGCGGTGCGGCAACTGGCCCGGACGCTCGATATCGACGTGATGCATGGACACGGGGCCAAGGGCGGGTTCTACGCCAGGCTGGCGCTGCTGGGGGGCGGCAAGGCGGTGGCGCTCTATACGCCGCATGGCGGGGTGCTGCATTTTTCCAGGTCATCGCTGTCCGGCCGGGCGTTCCACTGGCTGGAGCGCGGGCTGATGGCGCGGACCGGGGCGATCGTGTTCGAGAGCGTTTATGCGCAGACCACGTATTCGGCATTGATCGGCGCCCCCACCTGCCCCACCGAGGTCATCCATAACGGGTTGGCGCCGGACGAGTTCGTTCCGGTGACACCGGAGCCGGATGCGGCGGATTTCGTGTTTGTCGGCGAATTGCGGGAACTCAAGGGCATTCACGTGCTGGCCGAAGCACTGGTCGATGTGAAACGGGCCGACGGAACGCCGGCCAATCTGGTGATGGCGGGCGACGGGCCTAGCCGGAGCGAGTTCGAAGCACAAATCGCCCGGCTGGGGCTGAGCGAGCGCATCTCGCTGCTGGGCGCGCAGCCGGCGCGGCCGACCTTTGCCAAAGGGCGCATCGCCGTGGTGCCGTCGCTGGCCGAATCCCTGCCCTATGTGGTGCTGGAAGCGGCGGCGGCGCGACTGCCTGTCATCACCACCAATGTCGGCGGCATTCCCGAGATTTTCGGGCCGACAGCGGCCAGCCTGGTGCCGGCCGGCGATGCCGCTGCCCTGGGTGCGGCGATGCAACGGGTGCTGGACGATCCCGGCGCGGCGGAGGTGGAGATGCTGACGCGGCTCGCCCATATCGAAAGCCGGTTTTCGCTGGCCACGATGACCGACGCTATCGAGGCGCTCTACCGGACCGTATTGGCGCGAGGTTGAGGCTTCAACTTCACCTGATATAAACCCCTTGGACCGACAATACCGGGAGAGTTCTGTTCCGGTAGCGTCCCATGTATCGAGTTGATCCCAAGCAGGCTGTGCTGGAGCACGTGTCCAAACAGAGTGCCGCAGGCGAAGCGCGGCACCGGCTTTCGGATCAGGCCGAGGCCATTATCGCGGCCCCGGTAGAGCGCGGCATTTCCGGTGCTGTTGTCGTCGGGGTGGCGCAGGTCGTGGAAGCCGTGCTGCTGGCAGTGCTGGGCTATGGCATCTACGAATATTACGTGGAGCCGGGGCAGCCGACCTTCTATGTCCCGGTGATCCTGGCCTCGTGCCTGCTGGCCAATGTGCTGTTCAACGCGGCGCGTACCCATCGCATCGCGGCTTACCGCACCGTGTTCAACCAGATCGGCCGCATGCTGATCGGCTGGACGCTGGTAATGACGCTGCTGACGGTCGGCATCTTCTTTTTCAAGGCGGGAGACCTGTTCTCGCGGGTCTGGCTGATCAGTTGGTATGTCGGCGGGGCGGCGCTGCTGATTGCGTTCCGCCTGGGCCTGCGGGCGCTAGTGCAGCACTGGACGGCGGCCGGACGGCTGCGCCGCCGCACCGTGATCGTCGGCGGCGGCAAGGATGCCGAAGTGTTGATCGAGCAGATCCGGGCCAGTGCCAGCAATGACATATTGCTGCTGGGGCTGTTCGACGACCGGATCGACGACCGCTCGCCCGATGTGGTCGCGGGCTATGCCAAGCTGGGCAAGGTGGCCGACCTCATCGAATTCGCCCGGCGCACACCGGTCGACCTAGTGCTGGTGTCGATGCCGCTGTCGGCGGAAAAGCGCGTGCTGGACATGCTGACCCAGCTCTGGGTGCTGCCTGTCGATATTCGCCTGTCGGCGCATATGAGCAAGCTCAAATTCACCAACAAGGCCTATTCCTATGTCGGCGACATCGCCGTGTTCGACATGGCCGACCGGCCGATCTCGGACTGGAACCTCGTCTTCAAATGGGTGTTCGACAAGGTGGTGGCACTGACGGCGCTGATCCTGCTGTCGCCGGTGATGATCGCGACGGCGATCGCCATCAAGCTCGAAAGCAAGGGTCCGGTGTTCTTCATGCAGACCCGGCACGGCTTCAACAATGAGCTGATCAAGATCTACAAGTTCCGCTCGATGCGGATCGAGACGCTGGACCACGATGCGGTCAAGCAGGTCACCAAGGGTGACCCGCGCGTCACTCGCGTCGGACGCTTTATCCGCAAGACCTCGATCGACGAGCTGCCGCAACTGTTCAACGTATTCAGGGGCGAGCTCTCCGTTGTCGGACCGCGCCCGCATGCGCTGCAGGCCAAGGCCGACAACCTGCTCTATTACGAGGCGGTGGAAGGCTATTTCGCCCGCCATCGCGTCAAACCGGGCATGACAGGCTGGGCCCAGATCAATGGCTGGCGCGGGGAAACCGACACGATCGACAAGATCATGCAGCGCGTGAACCACGACCTCTACTATATCGAACACTGGTCGATCCTGTTCGATATCTACATCCTGTTCATGACGCCGATCCGGCTGTTCTCTACTGAAAACGCGTATTGATCGCATGACCGGACCTGCCACGCTCGGTGTTACAGGCGTCATCGCCCTGACCGTCCTGGGGATGTCGGCCAGTGGGCCGGCACGCGCCATGGATGATATCTGCATCGACTGCGTCGAGGTGCGGGTCGGAACGCCCATCGTCATCCGAGGCCCCTTCCCCGACGAGCTGGACGCCACCTTCACGGCGCTGAAACTGCCCGACGGCACATTTCGCGGCTTCAGCGCCAATGGATCGACCTATGCCGTGGATGGTCCGACGCTGCAGGATATGGGGGGCCAGCGGCGCGATGTGCTGCAGGCGGGCGGACCCGGAAGCGTCAATGACTGCGGTCGCTGGCTGACCTCGCTGACGCGTTCCGAAGGCAGCATTCTCGGCTTCGTGCACCAGGAACGCGACTGCGACTACGACCAGGGACGCACCGAGAAGTCGATGGCCATTGCGCGCTCTGCGGACGAGGGCCTGACCTGGACGGACCTGGGGACCGTCATCACCGGGACGGACCTGGCCCGGCAGGACGGCGTTACCGGCGAAGGCGACTGCACGATGGTCGATGGCTTCGATGGCTATCTCTATGGCTATTGCCTGCGGAATTCCGACTGGCAGACCATCGTGACCCGGGCGCCGGCAAGCGCCCCGACGGACTGGCATAAATATTACGAGGGCGGCTGGAGCGAACCGGGCCTGGGCGGCAGGGCCACCGATATCGGCTTCGTCGGGACCGGGGCGGGTTACCTCAGGGAACAGGGCCTGGTTGCGGCCGTGGCAACCGATCCGTGGTTCGGCGGGGTGCGGCTGTCGCTATCGCGGGACAAGCTGACATTCACCGATCTGGCCGAGCCGCTGCTCACCATTGACGGCTCCGACTGGAACCGTCCGGCGGACACCGACCTCGTTGCCTATGCGACGATCATGAATCCCGAAGACGGCAGCAATGTCGTCGATTCGCACTTTCTGCTGACCTATATCTATGTGCCGCAAGGCCGGGGCTTCGAAAGCCGCTACCTGGTTTTTCAGGACGTGTCGCTGACGGTGCAGGATGAACCGGTGGCGGTCCAGGCCGGAATGGCGCTGACCCGATGGTCCGATCCGGACCGGGGGCTCTATGTGACCTCCAGCGGTCCGCTGACCGGCGACCGGCAGTCCTACCGCCGCGACAAAATCGTGGCCTATATGCTGACCCGCGCGCCCGAAGGCGCGGCGAGCGTCAAATTTGCCGAATGCGCCAGCACCCTGCCCGGCCACCTGGACCACCTGCTTGCCGAAGACGGAACCTGCCAGGCCGCGGGCTATGCGCGGGAGCGCACCGCCGGCTGGCTCTATGCGGGGGCGCAACCGGGAACGGTGCCGGTCTATCGCTGCGTCGATGAGGCGGCGCAAACGCATTTCGCTTCGAGCGCGGACGATTGCGAAGGCCTTGGCTCCAGGGAATTCCTGCTTGGATACGGACTGACGCCATGAGCACGGATGTGAACACCGGCAGCGGCATGCAGAGTACGGGAGTCAGTCTCTCCGGCCTGAGATTTGCCCTGTTTTCGACGCGCAACCTGATGTTCCTGGTCGCCGTGGTGGCCATGAACTATACGCTGATGCGGCCCTCGCCGGTCGATATGCTCTATATCGCGTCCTTCCTGATCACCTTCGTCTATATGACACTCTTTCCCAAGATGGAGGTGACGCGCCGGGCGCTGTTCCTGGCGCTGCTGCTGGGTGGATGGGCGCTGTCCTATTTCATCGCTTCGCTGCCGCATCTGGACGAGGAATTCGTCACCTTCGAGCTGCTGGCCAAGACCTTCGCCATCTCGATCGGCATCATCGCCGCCTTCGTGTCGATGAGCTGGAGCCGGCAGCATTTCGAGACCTTCATGCGGGTCTACATCTTCTCCTGCGTCATCGCCTCGATCCTCGGCACGATCGGCTTCCTGACCCAGATGGAACTGCTGACATGGGACGGGCGGGCCAAGGGCCTGATCGACGATCCCAACATGTATGGCTCGTTCCTGATTCCGGCCGTGGTGTTCTGCGCCTATTTCCTGTCCCGCGGCCAGGGCAGCCGGATACTGCTCAGCGGCGCGCTGGCCATTGTCCTGCTTGGCATCCTGCTGTCGTTCTCGCGCATCGCCGTGGTCGCGTCGATGTTCTGCATGTTTGCCTATATCTTCTTCCACAATCGCAGGAGCCCGCGCCGACTGATGATGATCATCGGCGGCCTGCTGGTGACCGGCATCCTGCTGTTCGCCTTTGCCAGCCTCACCTCGGCTGAATTCACCGAAAAGCTGCTGGACCGGCTTACCTTCGCCAAGTCCTACGACCTTGGCGAGGAAGGGCGATATCACCGCTATCTGCTGGTGCTGCCGATGATCATGCAGAACCCCATCGGCGTGGGGGTGTTGCAGTTGGAGAAAATCTTCCCCGAGCCGATCCACAACATCTGGCTGAGTTCGTTCGTCAACTATGGCTGGGGCGGCGGCCTGAGCTATGTCACGCTCGCCATCGGCAGCATTGTCGTGTCGTTCCGAAACTACCGGCGGACGAAAAACGAAATCACCATCGCGCTGCTGATCTCACTTGTCGGCATCGTCTTCTGTTCGACACTGCATGAGGGCGAGCATTGGCGGCACTCATGGCTGTTCTATGGTCTGGTATGGGGCCTGAACGTGTTCAACCCCGGCTTTTACGCAAAGCAGAGCGAAACAGCCCCACGCCCCAAACAGCGGGCGAGCGTGGCGACTGTGCGACCACGGGTTGCTCAGGGCCAGAGGGCGCCGCGCAGGTAGCGTTCGGCGAGCCGCGCCGTGCCGTCGGCGAAGCCTTCCATATGCTGCTGGGCGAGGTTCGTTTCGGCATGCGAGCCGATCCAGGCCAGGAGCGCCATGCGACGCAGCATGACCATGGCGTCGATGGCGGCAATGTCTTCGGCAGCGAGCTGGCGCACGGACTGGTAGCCATTGAGCCAGGCGGCCTTGAGGACAGGAATGGCCGGGCTGGTCTCGTGGAACGAGATGGCGGCGGCAAAGTCGTAGGCGAACCAGCAGAAGCCGCAATCGTCGAAATCGATCAGCGTGACCTTGTCGCCGTCGACCAGCAGGTTGCCCAGGCGCATATCGGCATGGATCAGCCCGTAGCGGTCGGGGCTGGTGCCATAGGCGGCCAGGCGCAGCCAGAGCGCCGAATCCAGCCGGTCGAGCACGGGCCTGTTGTCGCGATTGACGCCGGGCGCAATGCGCCAGTCGCCCCACAGGCCATCCGAATCCAGAATGGTGGCGGCCTGCCAGACCTGGCGCTCGAAGCCCGGCGGACGCTGCCAGGTCGTGACGTGGTTGTGCATGGTGGCGGCATAGGTGCCGAGCGTGACGAACAGGTCGTCCAGCTTGCCCTCGGGCTGCGGCTCGCTGCCGGGGATATGGCGGAACAGCACGGCCAGGCGTTCGCCATCACCCGTGTCGAAAAGCTGCAGCGCCTGGCCGTCGCGGCCGGGAACCGGCTCGGGAATGGGGAGCGAGGTATCCTGCCGCAGGGCCTGCAGCCAGGCCAGTTCGCTCTCGATCGAGCCGCGGGACTGGTAGCCGGCGCGATGGATGCGCAGGGTGAAACTGCCGCGTGCCGGGGTATCGAGCTGAAAGGTGTGGTTTTCGGAGTGGTTGATGAGTCGGGCTGCCGCGCCTTCGACTTCATCCCAGCATGCCAGTACGGGCTCTATTTCGCGCGCCGTCAGCGGCATCTGCAAGGCTCCAGACCGGCAGCGCCGCGCCGATGCCGGGCGGCGCAAGCTCTGCGAAAGTGAGAATGGTCGGAGCGGCCGGATTTGAACCGACGACCCTTTGTCCCCCAGACAAATGCGCTACCAGGCTGCGCTACGCCCCGACTGGCCCGTGACATAGACAAGCTGGGCATCAGAGGCAAGAGGCGATTTTGCCCGAAATGGCACAAACGGAAAATTCAACGCCGAACGCACCCTAGATGCGCTCGGCCAACATTGCCAGCATGGCCGTGACGGCGGTGGCGTAGCCGCGGGCGCCCAGGCCGGCCATGACGGCATCGGCGCGCATGGAGACGTAGGAGCGGTGGTAGATCGGCTCGCGCTTGTGGATGTTGGAGATGTGGAACTCGATGACGGGGCCCTCGAACATCTTGAGGGCGTCCAGGAGCGCCAGCGAGGTGAAGGTGAAGGCGGCGGGATTGATGATGATGCCGGCGCCCTCGTCGATGGCCTCGTGCACAAGATCGATCAGCTTTTCCTCGCTGTTGGTCTGGTGGAAGGTGATAGGCCGGTCGCCGGCGGTGGCGCGGCAGATCTGCTCGACCTCGGCCAATGTGGTGGTGCCGTAGATGGACGGTTCGCGCTTGCCCAACCGATTGAGGTTGGGGCCGTTGAGGACATAGATCGGTTTCACAGCCCTGCCCCGCCATAGCCGAACATTCGGGGCAGCCAGAGCACCGTTTCGGGCACGAAGGTGAAGAGGATCAGCGCCAGCACCAACCCGCCGAGGAAGGGCAGGACATCGCCGACAATGGCCTTCATCGGCGCGCCGGATATGCGCGTCATGATGAAGAGCAGCAGGCCATAGGGCGGCGTCACCAGGCCCAGCATGATATTGACAACCACGACCACGCCGAAATGCACCATGTCGATGCCCAGCGCCGAGGCGGTGGGGATCAGCACCGGCACGATGACCAGCAGGATGGTGGTGCCTTCGAGCACGCAGCCCAGGATCAGCAGCAGGATATTGACCGCGATCAGGAAGGTGATCGGGTTGAGGTCCCAGGAGAGCAGAATGGCGCTGAGGCTGTGCGGGATGTTCTCTATGGTGACGACATAGTTGAACACCAGCGCGCCGGCGATCAGCATGCCGATGGAGGCGGTGGTCTTGGCTGATGTCAGCAGCGCCGCGTAGAGATCGGGCAGCTTGACGCTGCGATAGACGACGATGGAGACGACCAGCGCATAGAAGGCGGCGACGGCAGCAGCCTCGGTCGGCGTGGTGATGCCGCCATAGATGCCGTACATCAAGACGATGGGCATGAAGAGCACCGGCAAAGCATGCCAGGTCATCTTCGGCAGTTGGCGCAGCGGCACCGGCTTTTCGACGGGGAAGTTGCGCGTGCGGGCAGTGACCGCGACCTGGACCATCATGACGCCGGCCATCAGCAGGCCCGGCACGACGCCGGCCAGGAACAGGTAGCCGATGGAGGCATCGGCTATCAGCGCATAGAGCACCATGGGAATGGAGGGCGGGATGATCGGCCCGATGACGGCGGTGACGGCGGTCAGCGCGGCGGCGAAGCTGGGCGTATACTTGTTATCCTGCGTCATCATGTGCTGCATCATCTTGCCCGAGCCGGCGGCATCGGCGATGGCCGAGCCGGACATGCCGGCGAAGACGATGGATTGCAGGATATTGACCTGGGCCAGCCCGCCCCGGAAGCGGCCGACAACGGCGTCGCACCAGCGCAGCAGGCGCTCGGACAGGGTGCCCGAATTCATGATCTCGGCAGCGAGGATGAAGAGCGGCACGGCCAGCATGATGTAGTTGGAATACATGCCGTTGAGGAACTGCTCGGCGACGATGCCCATGTCCTGCCCGCGCATCAGCAGGTAGAGCACGGAAGCGCAGATCATGGAGAGGCCCATGGGCAGGCCGAACACCGACAGCGCGATGATCAGCCCGAGGGCGAGGGTGAAAGCGGTGGAGAGGATCATATGCCGGAGCTCGCCTTGGTCGGATCGAACGCTTCGGGGCCCTTGCCCCAGATGGCCTGGCAACCGAGCCAGAACTGGCGGACGATGGTGGCCACCGCGAAGATGGCGTAGATGGAATAGAGCCAGTCGAACCGGATCTTGAGATAGGCGGTCTTCTCGACCTTCATAAACAACACGTAGTCGATGACCGCGGGCAGCGAGATGGCGAAGAAGAAGATGAGGGTGATGGCCGTCGCCACCACCATGGCCCGCCGCCAGCGGTCGCTGACCGCCGAATAGACGATGTCGAAGCGGATTTCCTCGCTGTCGCGCACCACGAAGGCGGTGCCGAACAGGACCATCCACAGCCACATGATGACGCTGATTTCGTGCGTCCAACCGATGGGCAGGTTGAGGATGTAGCGGAAGACGATCTGCAGGATGAACACCGAAAACATGACGGCGAGCATGGCTGCGAGGATGTTTTCAGCGCGCGCATAGAGCCACGCGCCGAGGCCGGCAAGTCGGGAATTCATCAGCAGTCTCCGAGGCGGAGGTCTCGCCGGATGCGGCGGTACCGGCAAAACCGCTACCGCCGCCGTCCGGAGGAAGTCTAGAGGGCGTTGATGCGGTCGATCACGCCTTCCGGCCAGTCCTTGGCTAGGTCGGATTCCAGATACATCTGCTGGGCATGAGTGCGGAAGGCATCCAGGTCCGGCTCATAGATGTTGAGGCCCACGGTCTTGAATTGCTCGAGCAGTTCGGCTTCGCGGTCGAGGTGAGCCTGCTGGCTGAAATCGATGGCTGCCGTGGCGGCCGCCTGTACCTTGCCCTGCTGTTCGGGCGTCATGGCATTCCAGGCATCGCCCGAGATGACCAGGAGGTCATAGCCCACCAGATGCGAGGTCAGCACGATCTGGTTCATCACTTCGTAGAACTTCATGTTCTCGACGTTGGGCAGCGGATTGTCCTGGCCATCGATGGCGCCCGTCTGCAGGCCCGTATAGACCTCGGCATAGGCCATCGGCGTGGGATTGGCGCCCAGCGCCTCGCCCAGGAACTGCCAGGCATCGCCACCGGGCATGCGCAGCTTGATGCCGGTCATGTCGTCGGGCGTCATGATCTTCTTGTCGCCGCGCAGGCCAACCTGGCGGGCGCCGAAATAGGTCGGACCCAGAATGTGGATGCCGAGCTGGTCTTCGGCCATCTGCTTGAACTCGGCGCCGACATCGCTGTCGAAGAAGGTGCGCAGGTGGGCCGCGTCACGGAACAGATAGGCCGAGGTCAGCACCGACCAGGCCGGAATCTGGTTGGACACGTCCTGCGGGGCGATATTGCCCATTTCCAGGTTCCCGCGCTGCAAGGCCACCAGCTCGGTGCCCTGCTTGAACAGGTTGCCGCCATAATAGGGCTCGAGGGTGAAATCCTCGATGATCTGGCTGGCGAACAGGTCCATCATCTCGGCGCGGATATCCTCGGCCGAGAACACCGCCGAAAACCGCAGCACCGGCTTGTCCTGAGCCATGGCGGGCATTGCGGCCGCCAGCATCAGGCCACCAAGCAGCACCGCGCGGCGCGTGAATCCAAAACGCATTGTCATCCTCCCATTTGTCGCCTGTGATCCAGGCATCCTCACCGGACGCTCGGCTGTTTCGCCGTCGTTTCCGTCCCGATGCACAATGTACGAAATAGTTCGTTCAAGTCAATGGCCGTTTCCGATCGGTGGAAAACTAGCTGCGCCTTCCTCATTTGTCATGCGTTTTTTAATTTATATGAGATTTTATCATCGCTTTGACGTTGTCGGCCTTCCCGGGTAGAAAGGCCGAAATGGAGGCGGCATTGGCAGACGACAAGCAGCTCGCGGAAGAAGGCATCGGCGATATCGCCTTCCGGCGCATTCGGGACGACATTGTAGCGGGCGTTTTGCGGCCGGGGATAAAACTCAAGCTGGACGCCCTCAAGACGCAATATGGCGCCAGCGTCAGCACGCTGCGCGAAATCCTCAACCGGCTGGCCAGCGAGAATTTCGTCGTGGCGGAGGGCCAGCGTGGTTTCGAGGTGGCGCCGGCAACGGCGGAGAACCTGCGGGAGGTGGCGGACCTGCGCCTGCTGCTGGAAAGCCATGCCATAAGACTGTCGCTGGAAACGGGCGACCTCGACTGGGAGGGGCGCGTGGTGGCGGCGCATCACAAACTGTCGGTGGTCGAGGCGCAGTTGCTGGCCGGCGAGATCGATCGCACGGCGCAGTGGGTGTACTATGACTTCGCCTTCCACAATGCACTGATCTCGGCCTGCGGCTCGCGCACCCTGCTCGACCTGCATGCCTCGGTGTTCGACCGCTTCATCCGCTACCACATGCTGGCGGCCAGCTTCCGCGGCTCGGCAGTGATGGACGATCATCGCGCGTTGTTCGACCTGGCCATGCGGCGCGATGCCGAGGGCATTGTCGGCAAGCTGACCAGCCATATCCGGAGCGGCGTCGATTACGTGCTGAGTACGGGACGGATCTAGTCCGCCACCGCCGCGCGGAAGGTCTCGGCCATGGCCGCCGCGTCCGGCGCGAGGCCGGTGAACAGTTCGAAGGCCCGGACCGCCTGATAGACGGCCATGCCGCCGCCGGGCAGTACCGGGCAGCCGAGGGCGCGGGCGTGACGGATCAGGGCTGTTTCCAGCGGGAAATAGACCACGTCGGCCACCCAGTGCCGGGCTTCGATCAATGCGTCATCAATGGGCAGGCCCGGATGCCGGATCATGCCGACCGGGGTGGTGTTGACGATGCCGTCGGCCTGTTTTGCCGCACCGGCCACCTCCGTCACCGCCTGGACGTCGGCACCGCGCAGGCGCCGCAGCCGTTCGGCCAGGGCCTCGGCGCGCGGTGCGTCGGTGTCATAGATATCGAGCCGTTTGACACCGCATTGCAACAGGGCCTGGGACACGGCAGCGCCGGCGCCACCGGAGCCGAGTTGCAGCACCCTGCCCCGCGCCACAGCGGGCAAGTCCCGCCGGAAGCTTTCGGCAAAACCCCAGCAATCGGTATTGTGGCCTACGGTCCGCGCGCCGCCGAGCACGACGGTATTGACCGCGCCGATGGCGGCTGCGTCAGGCGCCAGGTCATCGAGCAGCAGCAGGACCGCCTGCTTGAAGGGATAGGTGACGTTGAGCCCGGCAAAGCCGAGGTCGCGCGCTTCGGCCAGAATATCCGGCAGACTGGTATCGTCCAGCCCAAGGCGATCGAAGTCGATCAGGTGGTAGCGGTAGTCGAGCCCCTGCCGCGCGCCTTCCCGTTCGTGCATCAGCGGAGAGAGCGAGGCGGCGATGCCCCTTCCGACCAGGCCGATCGTGATGCCAGTGGGTCGCGGCAGACGGTTGTGCAGGACCGAGACGCGAAGCGGCTGCGCGGACTGGCTGCTGACGATGGGCAAAACGCGTCTCCCTGGCGACCGCCTGCCGGCGAAAAGCGGCGGCGGCCTTGTCTTTCCCTCGCGGCACAAGGATAAATGCTGCAAGGCGATTTGCGGCAAAATGTACGAACTGGTTAGTTTAGTCAATTGCCGCCGAGGAAGGCGACGACGGCATGAGCACTCCAGTTTCGACATCCCGCACCAAATCCCGGGACGGAGTTTCGCGCGTTCAGGACCCGGAAGGGACGCGGCAGAACATCATCGAAGTGGCGGCGCAGGAATTTGCGCTCAACGGCCTTTCAGGCGCCCGTATCGACGAAATTGCCGCCAAGACTCGCTCCAGCAAGCGGATGATCTACTATTATTTCGGCAGCAAGGAGGGGCTCTATGTGAGCGCCCTCGAAAACGCCTACCGCCAGGTGCGCGAGGGCGAGGCCAAGCTCGATATCGAGGGCCTGCCGCCGCTGGATGCGCTGAAGCGCCTGGTGGAATTCACCTTCGACCACCATCACCAGCATGAGGAATTCATCCGCATGGTGATGATCGAGAATATCCACCATGGGGAATTCCTCGAGCGAAGCGGGGTGATCCGCGACCTCAATGTCACGGCCATCGGCAATATCGAGGCGATCTATGCCAAAGGGCTGGCGGACGGCCTGTTCCGTGCCGGGCTCGATCCGCTGGAAATCCACTGGCAGATCAGCGCGCTGTGCTTCTTCAACGTCTCCAACCGGGCGACGTTCTCCAAGATCTTTGGCAAGGATGTGGGGAGCCCGGCCTATCAGGAATCGCTGCGCCGGCAGACGGTGGAGATGGTGCTGCGGTTCGTGGTGAAGGCGGAGAAGCTGGGCGGGGTGTGAGGCGCGCCGAAGCGCTGCCTGCGGTGCGGTTTTCGTTGGTTCGGTGCCGCTCGTGGATAGAGCGATGGTGGCGAGGCGCTTGCCTCCCCGGAAGGAAGGGAAGAGTACCCCCTCCCTAACCTCCCCCTGAAAGGGGGAGGAATCCGGCTGGTGGGCGGGTGGGATGGTGCCCCAACCACCATGTCATCCCCGCGAAAGCGGGGATCCATCCTGAGATACTGACGCGCACTCGGTGGACATGCGATCCACCTTGCGGCTGTGGCGCGATCTCAGGATGGGTCCGGCTCAAGGCCGGGGTGACATCGGGGGGTGGGATAGTGCCACTTCCACCAGCCGTCACCCCCCTTGCAAATGTACTAACTAGTTCGTACTCTTTGTCGCAAACGGGAGGCTGCGCCTTGAAAACCTCGATTGCGACCGTGTCGATCAGCGGCGATCTGCGGGAGAAGCTGGAGGCCATTGCGGCGGCAGGCTTCGATGGGGTGGAGATTTTCGAGAACGACTTCCTGGCCTATGACCGCTCGCCGCGCGACGTGGCAGCGATGGTGGCGGACCTCGGGCTTGATATCACCCTGTTCCAGCCGTTCCGCGATTTCGAGGGCTTGCCTGAGCCGCAGCGGAGCCAGGCCTTCGAGCGGGCGGAGCGCAAGTTCGACCTGATGGGCGAACTGGGGACCGAGCTCATGCTGGTCTGTTCCAGCGTGTCGCCGCTGGCTTTGGGCGGCATCGATCGGGCGGCGGCCGACCTGCGCGAACTGGGCGAGCGCGCAGCCCGACGCAAGCTGCGGGTCGGCTATGAGGCGCTGGCCTGGGGGCGGCATGTGAATGACCATCGCGACGCCTGGGAGATCGTGCGGCGGGCGGATCATCCTAGTATCGGCATCATCCTCGACAGTTTTCACACGCTGGCGCGCGGGATCGATGCCGATTCGATCCGTTCCATCCCCGGCGACAGGATTTTCATCGTGCAACTGGCCGATGCGCCGCGCATCGACATGGACCTGCTCTATTGGAGCCGCCATTTCCGCAATATGCCGGGCGAAGGGGACCTCGATGTGACTGGCTTCATGCGGGCGGTGGCCGCTACGGGCTATAGTGGCCCGATTTCGCTGGAAATCTTCAACGACCAGTTCCGCTCCGGCTCGCCCCGCACCATTGCGGCGGACGGGCATCGCTCGCTGGTCTACCTGATGGATCAGGTGCGCAACAGCGAACCGGACATCGCCATCAATGTGCCCGTGCTGCCGCCGCGCGTCGATGTGCATGGCGTGGCCTTTGTCGAATTCGCGGCCGACGAGGCCGAGGCGCAGGCGCTGGCGGGCCATCTGCGCCGGCTCGGCTTCCGGCTGACCGGGCGGCACAAGAGCAAGGCGGTGGAACGGTTCACGCAGGGCGAGATCAATATCGTCGTCAATACCGAACGCGAGGGGCTGGCCCATTCGGCCTATCTTATGCATGGCACATCGGCCTATGCGTTGGGGCTGATGGTGGATGACGCAGCGGCCACGGTGGATCGCGCGCGGGCTTTGGGGGCGCAGCTATTCAGCCAGCGCGTCGGGCCGGACCAGCTCAGTATCCCGGCCATTCGCGGCATTGGTGGCGGAGTGATCTATTTTCTCGATGAGAAGAGTCCGCTGGGGCGGGTCTGGGATATCGAATTCGAGCCTGTGAGCGACCCCGATCCGGGCCGGGAGGCCGGATTGCGACGAGTCGATCATGTGGCGCAGACCATGAATTACGAGGAGATGCTGACCTGGATCCTATTCTATCGGTCCATCTTCGTGGCCGAGAAAAGCCCAATGGTCGATGTGGTGGACCCATCGGGGCTGGTGCGCAGCCAGATCATCGAGAACGCAGCGGGCTCGCTGCGGCTGACGCTCAATGGCGCGGAGAGCCACCGCACGCTGGCGGGGCATTTCATCGCTGAAACCTTCGGTTCCAGCATCCAGCACCTGGCTTTCGCCAGCGACGATATTTTCGCCACTGCCGATGCCTTGCGGAGCAATGGCATGAAGACGCTGGAGATTTCGCCCAATTACTACAGCGACCTACAGGCGCGTCACGGCCTCGCGACCGAGCTGATCGAGCGGCTGCGGGCGGCCAATATCCTCTACGACCGCGATGCCGGCGGGGAATTCTTCCAGCTCTATTCGACCAATGTGGGCGAAGGCTTTTTCTTCGAAGTGGTGCAGCGGGCGGGCGACTACCGCGGCTATGGCGCGGTCAATGCGCCCTTCCGCATCGCCGCACAGAAGCGCAGCCTGCCGCCCGCCACCATGCCGCGGCAGTAGGTCATTTCGCTTCGTCGCCCCTCTCCCCTTGAGGGAGAGGGTGGTTCTTCCGCGTTCAGCGGAAGAACCGGGTGAGGGGTGCCGCGCTCGCTCATGCTTCAGTGCTCGTGGATGGCTCGACACCCCTCATCCGCCCTTCGGGCACCTTCTCCCTCAAGGGGAGAAGGGGAAGAAGCCCGGGCGCTGAGGAAGAAATCGATAGCTACAGCGTGGCCAGTTCGCGGTTGCTCAGGGCGCCGCGATAGCCGTTCCTGATCTCCAGTTTCCGCTCGAGCGCTTCGATGACGCTCATGGGGAAAT
Source organism: Devosia ginsengisoli (assembly GCF_024707105.1). Taxonomy (GTDB): domain Bacteria; phylum Pseudomonadota; class Alphaproteobacteria; order Rhizobiales; family Devosiaceae; genus Devosia; species Devosia ginsengisoli_A. The sequence continues at coordinate 553,783 of NZ_JANQAJ010000011.1, forward strand.
CGACTTCGTACATCTGGCTGAGATTGTTGAGTCCGCCCGGGGTGAAGACGTTGATCTCCAGCAGCTTGTCGCCAACGATGTCTAGGCCGACGAGGAACATGCCGTCCTGGATCAGCTTGGGTCGCACGGTTTCGGCGATGGTCAGCATGGTGTCTGTGACCTCGATGGCCTCGGCGCTGCCGCCGGCATGGATGTTGGAGCGGATTTCGCCCTTGGCGGGCGCGCGGCGGAAGGCCGCGAATTTACCCTCGCGCTGCAGGGGCTGGCCATTCATCAGGAAGAAGCGCACGTCGCCTTCCGATGCCTCGGGCATGAAGCTCTGGGCGATCAGATAGCCCTCCTCGCTCACCGCCTCGAAAATCTGCTTGATGTTGGATTCCTTGGGCGAGGCGATCTTGAAGACATTCTTGCCGCCCGAACCCTGCAGAGGCTTGAGGATGACGCCCTTTTTCTGCTGTTCGATGAAGCTGCGGATTTCATCGAGACTTTTCGCGATCAGCGTTTCGGGACGCACCGAGGCCGGAAAATCCTGGAAATAGAGCTTGTTCTGCGCCCGGGCGAGACCATCGGGATCGTTGAGCACGATGACGCCGCGCGCGGCGGCCAGGCGTCCGAAGACGGCGCCGACATGGGCTGCCCAGGGGCGGTCGGCCGAATCCTCTGAGGGGTCGTTGCGCAGCAGCAGGATGTCGATCTCGGAGACATCAAGCGTCTCGACCTTGGTTTCCTTGCCCTGCAAATCCTTGAACAGGGTTTCGGCCTTCTTGTAATTGCTCGCCGGCAAGGTCAGGGCGCGCACCGACAGGCTGTCGTCGGGCCGCAGCACGAAGTCGCCGGGGGTCAGGTAGCAGATGTCATGGCCGCGGGTGAGCGCGGCCAGGGCCAGGTGGGTGGTGGAGTAGTTGGCTGTTTCGCCGTCGATCGAATTGACGAGAAATGCAATGCGCATGGGGTGACGCTCCTAATTGGCCGACATTTCCAGGGGGGTAATGCCGGCATAAGCCGCCTTGAGCCGCTTATCGGCCTGGGGATGAGAGAGAAACTGGGGCAGCAGGCGCGGCGCCTTGAGCAGGCCGCGGGTATTGAGCTCCTGCATGACGCCGAAATGGGTGGCTGATATCTTGCCCATCCAGAATGGATCGAGCGAGCCGCCGGCCCGCAGATGGGCGAGCACTTCGAGCAGGCCGCGGAGATAAACCGCGTCCTTGGGCAGGCCGCCGCCGCGATAGACGCGCAGGGCCAGGTTGAACGCCGTGGCATCCGAAAAGCCGAACTCACGCACCAGTCGGCGATAGCATTCGACGAAGCTGGCGCCGTCGAGCATGTCGGCGCAGGCGACGACGCGCGCCCCGATGAGCCGCAGCCGGGCAATGGTCATGCCGCCGACGAGATATTCGGCCAGCACGGCCAGCCCCTCCTGCACGCCCTCATAACCGGCGAGGCCCGAGCGGAAGAGGCGCAGACCCTGGGCGGAGCCATTGAAATAGGTCAGCAGATGCACGCCGACTTCGTGGCTCAGCAGGGCTTCGACGCGCTGGCGCGCCATGGTCGTATTGCGCGAAATCAGCAGCCGCCCGCCTGATACCATCAGGCCCGAGGGCAGGTCGTCGCGCAGTTCGACACTGGCGGAAAAGCCGCCATAATCGCCGGCATAGGTCTTGATCATCGCGCGGGCGCGGCGCTCCACGAAGGCCACGTCGGCATCGTCGCCATCGCCCCGGCGCTTGCCGCGGCCGGGTTTCGTTTCGGCGAGAATGTCGGTCGCGGCCTTGAGCAGGCTGGCCTCGACCGGCCCATAGAGCGCCCGGCCGAATTCGACATAGCGCGGCGTTTCGCGGGCGGCGAGCAGCGACAATTGCAGGTCGAGCTCCTGTTGCTTCTCGCGATAGAGTGTGGTCAGCACCGGGTCTTCGAAATGATCCAGTGCGATGGAGAACAGCGCCTTTTTCTGCCTAGATATATCGATGGTGAGCGGGCGGTAGAGAAAGCGGGGCGCGCGCTCGCCGCCATTTTCGGCGAATTCAGCCCGGACCGCCAAGGCATTGATCGGCGTCACGGCGAGCAGGAAATCGAAGGATTGCGCTACATCGTCGATGGAACGGTCGGCGCGGGTCACCGCATCGACGAAGGCCCGGCGCCCGAGGGCGCGGTGGGACGAGAGGGCCAGGCTCCCGGTAGCATCGACAAAGGTGGCGACCGCGCGCAGGCCGGCATCGACGATATTGGCGACCAGCCGCTCGAGCAGCTCGGGATAGACCGCGTCCGATTCCGGCACCCGGTAGATGGGCGCAAAACGCACCGTCAACGAGGCCAGGCCGGGCAATTGACGGGCCAGCTTCGCGGCCGGATCGTCGGCGATTTTTGGCCGGGCGATCTGGGGCGCCCGATATTTTGCCTCGGCCTGTTCGGCCGCGGCCGAAAAGGCCAGCAATGCCTGCTTGATCGGGCCATTGCCCGAGGCCGACACGCTCATTTCGAAGGGCGGCAGATAGTCGGCGTCGCTGGCCAACAGGTCGCGCGCCAGCTCGCCGATATCGAGCAGGATAAAGGCGCCGAACCGCGCCGTCATCGCCTCGGCGACCAGCTTGATGATATCAGTGGCCGTGCCGAGATTGCGGACCAGCAGGTAGGACGAATTGGCAGTGACGACATCCAGCGCGGCCGGTTCGCGACGGCGCCCGACATGCACGGCGAGGAATGGCAGAGGCCGGTCGATATGCAGCCGCTCGCCCCGACCGAAATCGCGGCGAATGGGCTCGCCAGCCTCCAGCGCCTTGGCGAACTCGGCCAGCAGCTTGTCATCGGCCGTCGTCATGCGGACGCCTTGAGACTGTCCAGCAGCACGGGCAGCGACGCGGTGATCATGGCGCGCATGGCTTCCAGCGCCTCGATATCCGGCTCGCCGGTCCACTCGTCCATGAAGAATTTCTTGAACTCGATGGCGATGGCGCAGCCGCTATCGGGGAAATTGGCATGGACGAAGCGAGTCTGCTCGCCCCTGCCCTCAAAGGCGATGTTTTCGCGCACATCCATCGGTTGGCCGCGGAAGGAGAAGCCGCGCAGGCTTTCCATGAAGGGATCGACGACATGGGCCCAGCGGGCGCGATCCATGGAGATCGTACCGATATTGATCTGCGGCGCGTCGGCTTCCGGCGTCGGATCGCCGTCGGGACCATTGCGGCGATGGTTGTAGCTGTGGATGTCGAGCAGCACGAATTGGCCGTGCTCCGCCGCTATGGCGGACAGCATCTGGTGCAGCATCGCGTAATAGGCCGCGTGAACGTCCAGCGAGCGCTTGACCAGCGCGTCTTCGGGCCGCTGCGCCCAGATATCGAGGCCCCAGGCCTGCTCCGGGCGCAGATAGACAGCGCCTTCGGCATCGCGGTTGAGGTCGATCTCGAAGCGCGAGCGATGAAAGATGATGCGGTTGGGGACGTCGCGCACGGCGTAGGCGGTGAAAGGGTCTTCCTCACGCAGGCGTCCGGCGGCATCGAGGCCCATGATGGCGGCCACTTCGTCGCGCAGGGCATGGCCATTGTGGATGGCGGTACCGATCAGCGGCGAGGCCGCCCGGTCGACGGACCAGAGGGCGTTTCTGTCGATCGCGGCAGTGAGATCACTGGCGCTCGGCGAGATATGCGACGGGGTGTAAGTCATTGGACGCTTTTGCCTTGGGGCCCGAGAACGGGCGACGCCACAGTAACGGGCCATCGGCGATGGCAGTTCCCGAACTGCGACGCGTCAGGCGTTGGCGGGCTGCGCTATGCGGAAGTCTTCGCTGCGTGTGAGGCCGGCTTCGTAGAATTCGACAAGCCTGATATCGATGGTCCCTGCCATGTCCTGGCAGCGCGTCAGCAGCGCCTCCGCATCCGCGCCATCGGCCCAGGCGGCCAACAGGGCGTCATGCGCGGCGGCGAGCGACTGGAATGCTTCGGAATTCGCCAGATCCGCATCACCCACCAGCAGGTGGATCGGCTCGGGCTGGCTGATGCCCTTGAGCACGACGGAACCGGCGGCGAGAAAAGCCAGTTCGGACGCAGCGGCGCGGGTTTCCGCGGTGACCAGAATGTCGTAGCCAACACGCCGGCAGGCGCCTTCCAGCCGGCTGGCCACATTCACCGTATCGCCGATGCAGGAATAGTCGAAGCGGGCTTCGAAACCCATATTGCCCACCAGAGCAGGGCCGGTGGAAATGCCGATGCCGATGGCGACGGGCTCGGCCTGCTGCGCGTTGAGCACGCGCAGGGCCGTCCGCATGTCCAAAGCTGCCTCGCAGGCATGGCGGGCATGGCGCGGCACGTCGACTGGGGCGTTCCAGAAGGCCATGATGGCGTCGCCCATGAATTTGTCGATCGTGCCGTGATGGGCCACGATGGCCGCGCCGAGCCCGGCGAACAGCCGGTTCAGCATGGCGACCAGTTCGGCCGGCGCGGTGCGTTCGCTGAGCGCGGTGAAATTGCGCACATCGGAAAACATCACCGTCATTTCACGCACGTCGCCACCCAGCTTGAGCAGGCCCGCATTGGCTTCGATCTGGGTCAGCAAAGCCGGCTCGACATAGTGGGCGAAGGCCCGGCGGATGCGGCGCTTGTCGGCGTCGGTCACGGCGAAGCGGAAAAAGGCCATGGCGGCATAGGTCACCAGCGCGGCGAACAAGGCAAAGCTCGGGTCGAGCAGGAGGCCGAACTGGCTGAAAGCCAGCCAGCTTCCGGCCGTCGCCACGGCCGCGATCGCCAGCGAAAACAGCAGCCCCACCAGAGGCCCGGTCAGCAGCAGGACCAGCACCACCGCCAGCCCGCTCACAGCGATGATCAGCAGTTCCAACCCGCCGACCCAGTCGGCCCGGTGCAGGAAAGTGCCGGTCAGCATCTGCTCCAGCGCCTGCAAGTGGATGGAAACCCCCGGCACGGCTTCGCCCAAGGCACCGGCGCGTATATCGAGCAGACCGGCCGCCGAGGCGCCGACCAGCACGATATGGCCCGACAGCAGTGGGGCCAGTCCGGCATAATCCGCGCCCAGCAGTTGCGCGGCCGGGACATAGGTCGAAGCCGGCAGGTCCCGATAGTAAAGCCACATATCGCCGCTCGGGCCGGTCGGCACCTCGAACTGGCCGACGCGCAGGCCGGTGACCGTCCCGGCCCCGGCGGAATCCCCCAGCACGACCAGGGTCGAAGCACCCTGCGCCACGCGCAGAGCCTCCACCGCCAGCGTCGGCACTGGCGCCGTGCCGTTGGACCAGAGCAACGGCAGGCGCCGCGCCACCCCTGCCCCTTCGCGGTCGAGGCTCGCTACGCCCAGTCCCGTGGCCGCCTCGGCCAGGACCGGCAGCGGTGCGGCGACGCCGTCAAGCGTCGGCAGGCTGGGCAGTATATCCGCGCCAGTCATGGCAAAGCCGGCCTTAGGCGCCGGCGCCGCGCTTCCGGCCACGGCCCGGCTCATCACCAGGATCGAGGGGCCTGTCGTCAAGGCATCGGCGAATTGGGCATCGTAGTCCTCGCCACTGCCGGTAATGGACGAGGGCGACAGCCGATCGGGTTCGGAAAACAGGATATCAAAGGCGATGGCGGCGGCGCCCAGCTCGGTCAGCCGGCTGGCAATCGTGGCCATGTCGTTCCGCGACCAGGGCCATTGGCCGATGGCGGCCAGCGAGGCTTCATCGATATCGATGATGCGGACCGGCAGGTCCACCGGCGCGGGGCGCGGCCTGATCTGCTGGAAGGCATCGAAGGTGGTTTCGCGCGCCACGCGCACGGCATAGGGATCGGCGGCGCGCAGCAGGATCAGCGCAATGACGACCGCGGCGCCAAACAACAGTGCCGCCAGCCGCCGCGTCAGCATGGCTCAGTTCATCGGTGCAGAGGACAGGGCGCGGGCCAGGGGCACGCTGGGCCGGCAGCGCAGGTCGCGGCGGAAATCGGACGGCGACATGCCGGCGATCTTGCGGAACGACTTGTTGAATGCACTGAGTGAACCAAAGCCGCTATCCATCGCTACCTGCAGCACATTCGCATCGTCTTGCATTAGCAAGGCCTGGGCGTAACTGAGCCGCATGAGGTTCACATAATCGTTCAGCGTCATGCCGGTCGACTTCTTGAACACGTTCATCGCGTATTTCGGATGGATGTCGGCGGCCAGAGCAATGTCGGTCGAATCGATTTCCTCGCGGAAATTGTCGGCGATGAAATCGCAGATGCGCACCACGATGGGCGAGGAATGGTGGTCCAGCCCGTCCACCGCCTTCACCACGGCTTCCGGGCCGGGCAGCAGCGCATAGGGCTCGAAACGGACGCGCTCGATGCGCAGCAGCAGTTCGTCCACCGCCATGCCTGCCTTCATCGGGTCGCCCGAGCGGGCATATTCGTTCCAGCGGGCGAAATTGTAGGGGTCGGCAGCATCGGTCGCCTGGGTGATCAGCGTCGCCCCCTGCATCAGCCGCGATTGCACGTTCTGCGGCAGGCGCAGGCGGAAGAAATGCACCAGCGGCAGGTGCCCGCCGGCATAGATGAGGTCGTCGGAAGCGTCGTCCAGGCAATGCGGCAGACCCCCCAGAACAGGGCCATGTCTCCGGCATTGAAGCGAACCTGATGGCCGCTCATGCGGTAATGCGCCCAGCCGCGCACGATGTAGTTGACCTCGACCTGAGCATGCCAATGCGCCGACCGCATCAGGAGCGGCGAGGTATGGAACATGTTCATTTCCGTCGGCAGGCGCTCTACGCCATTGGTCCCCGGTTCGTAATAAGCCCTTTCAGTCATCTTACTTTCCGCCAACTCCGCATGCCCATTGTGAGGGACGCCACGTGCCAGACAGATAGCTTAGGTAGCGCTCAGAGGAAGAGCAAACGAAAAGGGAGGACTAAGACTATGACTCGCAATGTCATGCGGTGGACCCGCACGCTCGCTATCGCCCTCACCGGTATCAGCATGGCCAGCGTCGCCGCTGCCGCCGCCGAACTGACGGTCTGGTGCTGGGACCCCAATTTCAACATTCCGGCCATGGCAGATGCCGGCGCGCGCTACACCGCAGCGCACCCGGACACGACCTTCAACATCAACAATGTCAGCCAGGACGAGATCAACCAGAAGCTGCAGACCCAACTGCTTGCCGGCGTTTCCGATGGCCTGCCCGATATCGTGCTGATCCAGGACGACAATATCCAGCGCTTCCTGCAGTCCTTTCCCGGCTCCTTCGTGCCGCTTTCCGATTCCATCGACATGTCGAAATTCGCCGACTACAAGGTGGCGGCCGCGACCTATGAGGGGAAATCCTATTCCCTGCCCTTCGACTCCGGCGTGACCGGACTGTTCTACCGCTCCGACTATCTGGAAGAAGCCGGCTACAAGCCCGAAGACGTCCAGGACATCACCTGGAACCGCCTGATCGAGATCGGCAAGGACGTACTGGAAAAGACCGGGCACCAGCTCATCGACATGGACTACAATGATGACGGCCAGATCATCATGATGATGCAGTCCACCGGCCAGTGGTACCTCAAGGACGGCAACGAGCCGAACATCATCGACAATCCGGCGCTCAAGGCTTCGCTGGAAACCTTCCAGGCAATGGCCCAGTCGGGCCTCATCAAGCCGGTTTCGGACTGGACGGGCTATACCGGCGCCTTCACCTCGGGCGAGGTGGCCATGGTGCCACAGGGCGTCTGGATCACCGGCACCATCAAGTCCATGCCCGACCAGGCCGGCAAGTGGCGTGTGGCGCCACTTCCCGCGCTCGACGGCGTCGATGGCGCGACCCACTATTCCAACAATGGCGGCTCGAGCTGGTACGTGCTGGCCTCCTCCGAGCATCAGGACGAAGCCATCGACTTCCTCAAGACCGTCTGGGCCGAGGATGTCGATTTCTACCAGGGCATCCTGGTGAACCAGGGCGCCGTAGGCTCGCTCCTGGCCGCTCGTGACGGCGATGCCTACAAGGCCAGCGACCCGTTCTTCAACGACGAGCCGGTCTGGCAGAACTTCTCGGACTGGCTGGCCCAGGTGCCAGCGGTCGACTACGGCACCTTCACGCCCGAAGCACGCCTGGCCGTGCGGGCACAACTGCCCAATATCGCCAATGGCGGCGATATCGACCAGGCCCTGCAGGCCATCGACGCCCAGTTGCGCCAGCAGATGCAGTAATTTCCAACAATGGGGCGGGCTCCGGCCCGCCCCGATCCGCTGGAACCATTGCATTTGATCGGAGGGGGCATGGCGCAGACCCGTTTGGACCGTAACGAGCAGATCAACGGCTGGGCATTCGTGATGCCGGCACTGGTACTGCTGGGCATCTTCATGATCTATCCCATCCTGTGGTCGCTCTGGATGAGCTTTCAGGTCGGGCGCGGCAACAATTTCTCCTTCGGGGGCCTGGCCAATATCCAGCGGCTGGCCAATGACGCCCTGCTGGTGCAGGCGCTGACCAACACCATCATCTTCTTCATCATCCAGGTGCCGATCATGATCGTTCTGGCGCTGCTGTTCGCAGTGGCGCTCAACGATGCGACACTGCGCTTCCGCGGCCTGTTCCGGACCATCCTGTTCCTGCCCTGCGTGACCTCGCTGATCGCCTATTCCAGCCTGTTCAAGTCGATGTTTTCCAACGACGGCATCATCAACCAGGCCCTCATGTCGCTGCATCTGGTCAGCGCACCCATTCCGTGGCTCACCGATCCGTTCTGGGCCAAGGTGGTCATCATCTCCGCCATCACCTGGCGGTGGACCGGCTACAACATGATCTTCTACCTGGCGGCGCTGCAGAACGTCGACAAGTCGATCTATGAAGCCGCCCGCATCGACGGCATTCCCGGCTGGGCGCGGTTCTGGAACATCACCGTGCCGATGCTGAAGCCGGTGATCCTGTTCACCACGATCCTGTCGACCATCGGCACGCTGCAACTGTTCGACGAGATCAACAACATCACGCAGGGCGGGCCGGGCAACGGCACGATGACCCTGTCGATGTATATCTACAACCTCACCTTCCGCATGATGCCCAGCTTCGGCTATTCGGCCACGGTCTCCTGGGTCATCGTCGCCATTGTCGCCGTGCTCAGCATCATCCAGTTCATGATCGCCCGCGACCGCAGGAGGGGGGCATGAGCCTTTACATGCTGCGGCGGACGGGGGTCTATCTGTTCCTGTCGCTGGCCGCGTTCCTGTCGGTTTTCCCCTTCTTCTGGATGGCGGTCGGCGCCACCAACAAATCGACCGAAATCATCACCGGCAAGATGACTCCGGGCAGCAATCTTGTGGTCAATTTCCAGACCCTGCTGTCGCAGGTCGATCTCTGGCGCGTCTTCGGGAACTCGTTCCTGATCGCCATCGTGTCGACCATCCTGACACTCGCCGTCTCATCGCTGGCCGGCTACGGCTTCGAGATTTTCCGCTCGCGGGTGCGCGAAAGAATCTTCCAGCTCCTGCTGCTGTTCCTGTCGATCCCGTTTGCCGCGCTGATGGTGCCGCTTTTCGTCATGATCTCGCGGGCACAACTGACCAACACCTTCACCGCGGTCATCCTGCCCACCATCGCCTCGATCTTCATCCTGTTCTACTTCCGCCAGGCGACGAAGGCCTTTCCGAGCGAGCTGCGCGATGCGGCGCGGGTCGACGGACTCAAGGAATGGCAGATCTTTCTCTTCGTCTACATGCCGACCATGCGCTCCACCTATGCAGCCGCCACGATCATCGTGTTCATGAACGCCTGGAACAACTATCTCTGGCCGCTCATCGTGCTGCAGACGCCGGAAAACAAGACCATCACGCTGGTGATCTCGGCGCTCACGGCCGCCTACACACCCGATTACGGCGTCATCCTGCTGACGACCGTGCTCGCAACGCTTCCAACCCTCGTCATTTTCTTCGTCCTGCAGCGCCAGTTCGTGCAGGGCATGCTGGGGGCCGTCAAATGAGGGACATGAAATGAGCAGCCTCAGCCTCAAGGGTATTCGCAAGTCCTACGGATCGCTGGAAGTCATCAAGGGGGTGGACCTGGACATCAAGTCCAAGGAATTCGTGGTCTTTGTCGGTCCCTCCGGTTGCGGGAAATCCACCCTGCTGCGGATGATCGCCGGGCTGGAGCACATCACATCAGGCGAGCTCGACATCGGCGGCACGCGCATGAACGATGTCGAGCCCTCCAAGCGCGGGATCGCCATGGTGTTCCAGACCTATGCGCTGTATCCGCACATGACGGTGCGGGAGAATATGGGCTTCGCCCTGCGCTTTGCCGGCGTCGCCAAGGACCAGATCGCCCGGCAGGTGGGGGATGCGGCGCGCATCCTGGCGATGGAGCCGCTGCTCGACCGCTTCCCCAAGGAGCTTTCGGGCGGGCAACGCCAGCGCGTCGCCATCGGCCGCGCCATCGTGCGCAATCCACAGGTCTTCCTGTTCGACGAGCCGCTCAGCAATCTCGATGCCGAATTGCGCGTGCATATGCGCATCGAGATCGCGCGGCTGCACAAGGAATTGCAGACCACCATCATCTACGTGACCCATGACCAGGTCGAGGCGATGACGCTGGCCGATACGATCGTGGTGCTGCGCGACGGCATTATCGAGCAGGCCGGGCGGCCGCTCGATCTTTATGACGATCCCGCCAACCAGTTCGTCGCCGGCTTCATCGGCTCGCCCAAGATGAACTTTTTGCCCGCCACCATCGTGGACAAGGCCACCGGCAGGATCACGGTGGAACTGACCAACCACGACAAGGCCCGCCTCACCCTGCCGGTCACCAGCGGCGTGGTGGGCGATCCGGTGACGGTCGGCATACGCGCCGAGCATTTCGGCATGGGTGGCGCGGGCGATATCGACATCACGCTCGATGTGGACGTGGCCGAGCATCTGGGCTCGACCAGCTATGTCTATGCCAGCGCCGGCGGCGAGGCGCTGGTGGTCGAGCGCGAGGAATCGCGCCACGAAAACGGCAATGAACGCATCACCGTCTCGATCAGCGCGGACAGGACCTACATCTTCGACGACAAGGGCCACCGCCTGCGCTGACGAACCAACCAGACCATAAGAAGACCTCGTGGTGAGCCTCCTGAGCTTGCCGAAGGGCGAACCACGAGGTCGCCATCACAGATCGTGCCACGACCTCGTCCTTCGACAAGCTCAGGATGAGGTCTACTGATAGGACATAAAATGACTTCCAAAATCCGCTGGGGCATTATCGGGCCGGGCAGCATCGCCAAGGCCTTCCGGGGCGGCGTCGCCGGCAGCCAGCATGGCGTGCTGGCCGCCATCGCCACGCGCGATCCCAATAGGCCTGGTCTGGCCGAGGACTTTCCCGGTGTGCGGGTGGTCCATGGCTACGACGCCCTGCTGGCCGATCCGGAAATCGACGCCGTCTATATCGCCGTGCCCCATACCGGCCATGCCGAATGGGCCATCAAGGCGGCGGAAGCCGGCAAGCATGTGCTGGTGGAAAAGCCCTTCGCACTCTCGGCCTTCGAGATCGACGCGGTATTCCATGCCCATCGCAAGGCCGGCACCTTTGCCGGCGAGGCCTTCATGTACCGGCTGCATCCGCAGGCCGCCCAATTGGCCGAGCTGATCCGCTCCGGCGCTATCGGCGAGGTGCGCATGATCCAGTCGAGCTTCGGCTTCTCCATGGGCAAGTTCCAGCCCGAGCATCGGTTGTTTGCTTCCAAGCTGGCCGGTGGCGGCATTCTCGATGTAGGCGGCTATCCGGTCTCGATGGTCCGCTTCATCGCCGGCCAGGCCATGGGCAAGCCCTTTGCCGACCCGGTCAAGGTACGCGGCACGGCCAAGCTCAATGCCGAAGGCACCGACGACTGGGCGGCCGCCATCCTGACCTTCGAGAATGGCATTGTCGCGCAGGTGTCCTGCGCCGTCATGGCCAATCTCGACAATGTGCTGCGCATCCACGGCTCAGAAGGCCGGATCGAAGTGCCCGACTTCTGGTTCGCCAATGGCAACCGCGACCAGGGCCTGGGTCGCATCGACATCATCAAGGGCGGGAAGACCGAGACGGTCAGCGTCAACGAGACCCGCCACGTCTATTCCTTCGAGGTCGATGCCGCGGCCGAAGCCATCTTCGCCAAGCGGCAGGAACTGGCGGCGCCGGGCATGAGCTGGGCCGACAGCCTGGGCAATGCCCGCGTGCTCGACGCCTGGCGCAAGGATGCGGGCGTGGAATACTCGGTCGAAAAGTCCGCGAACCGGGTCAATACGCTCGCCAATCGCAAGCTCGGTCCGAACGAGGGCGTCATTCCCAAGCGGAGCATTCCGGGCCTCGACAAGCACGCGTCGGCTGTGGCCCTGGGCTTCGAGGACTTCCGCACCTTTGCATCGGGCGCCATCCTGCTCGATGCCTTCTGGGAAAAAGGCGGCAATATCTTCGACACCGCCTTCGTCTATGGCGCCGGCTATACGGAAAAGCTGTTCGGCGAATGGCACCGCAATCGCGGCACGCGCGAAAGCGCGGTGCTGATCGGCAAGGGCGCGCACAGCCCGCTCTGCTATCCCGATGTCATCGCCAAACAGCTCACCCAGTCGCTCGACCGGCTGCAGACCGACTATGTCGACGTCTATTTCATGCATCGCGACAATCTCGATGTGCCCGTGGGCGAATTCGTCGATGCCATGGATGCGGAGGTGAAAAAGGGCCGCATTCGCGGGCCGTTCGGTGGCTCCAACTGGACCATGGAGCGGTTCGACGAAGCCGTGGCCTATGCCGAACGCACGGGCAAGACCAAGCCGATGGCGCTTTCCAACAACTTCGCCCTCAGCGAAATGCTGGTGCCGATCTGGGATGGCTGCGTTACCTCCTCCACCGACGCATGGAAGGCGTGGCTCAGGGACAAGCAGGTCACCAATTTCTCCTGGTCAAGCCAGGGCCGCGGCTTCTTTACCGACCGGGCCGGCCGCGACAAGACCGACAATGAGGAACTGGTGCGCTGCTGGTACAATGACAAGAACTTCGCCCGCCGCGACCGCGCCATCGAACTGGCCAGGCAGCTCGGCCACAACCCGATCCATGTGGCTTTGGCTTTCGTGCTGACGCAGGATTTTCCGAGCATCCCGCTCATCGGCCCGCGCACGCTGGGCGAGCTGGATGACAGCCTCAAGGCGTTCGAGATCAAGCTGACGCCGGAACAGGTGGCCTGGCTGGACAGGGGGTAAGATCGGAGTCAAACACCCCCACCCTCATTCCCTCCCCATCAAGGGGGAGGGAAGCCTGTCCGGTGGCTGTGAAACTTCGAGCGAAACCCGGAATGCGGTCATGCGCCTCCCTCCCTTGATGGGGAGGGATTGAGGGTGGGGTGGAGTCACGAACACCGACTTATCCATCTTCTCCCCCCGCCTGAAACCACGCGCATACTCCTCCCCATCACCCCGCGCGGCGGCCTGCAGGCGAACAGTGGCGGGGTGGGCCGGGTGGGGGCTTTGCCTCTCCCGCAGGTTCGAGTCCGGGCGGAAGCGTGTGCGCGCCCCCCGTACAGTTCCAAAAACCGGCACCCCGAGACGGCTTCCGTCTCACTATTAAATTACTCATGGGCGAAAGCCGTCTCGGGGGCCGCCCGCTGCCGTCTTGGCATGCGGCCTGTCACGATAACCGCAATCCAGGCGGCGCTTCCGCATGAACAAAATTTCTCCATCGTTCAGAAAGGACGCACAGTTACACCTTTGTGTCTACTTGCCCCGATCCGGCCCCTGCCCTATGTTCGTCGGCGTCGGACGATTGTCCGGCATTGTTCTCAGGGCGGGGTGCGATTCCCCACCGGCGGTAAAGGCGGCGACGCCAAGCCCGCGAGCGCCTTCGGACCACAGGTCCTTGGGGTCAGCAGATCCGGTGTAATTCCGGAGCCGACGGTATAGTCCGGATGAAAGAGAACGGGACCAACGCTGCTTGTCGGCGTCCGCAGCTCATTTTGGGCCGGGCGCAGGCACTGCGCCACTTCCCGTAACCCTGAGGAAACTGGTTACGGAAAGGACTTTTAATGAGCCAGGTTTCCTCTCTTCCCCGCAATGGCGCCGCAACGGGCGCCTTCTTCATGATCGTGGCAAGCCTTGCCTTTGCCGGGAGCAATCTGCTGCAATCGGCACTGCCGACCCCGGTTGAATATGGCGGCTTCGGCATGAGCTCGACCGGCATGGCCTTCTGGCAATATGTCATCGCCTCGGTGCTGGCCCTGCCGCTGATCCTGCGTATCGGCCTCGGCAATCTGCGCACCAGCCACCCGATCACCCACGAAATCCGTGCCTTTGCCTCGGCGCTGGGCGTGCATGTCTTCGTCTATGGCTTCGCCACGGGCGTGCCGATCTGGCAGATGGTGACCCTCTTGGCCACCGGCCCGCTCTTCATCATCCTCGGCTCAACGCTGTTCCTCGGCGAACGTGCTTCGGTCGCCCGGATCGGAGCGGCTCTCGTGGGTTTTGTCGGTGCCATCATCGTCTCGGGCGTCGGCGCCGAAGGCCTGACCTCGTCGACGTTGGTGCCCGTCATCGCCGCCGCCCTCTGGGCCACGACGGACGTGCTGACCAAATATCTCAGCAAGCAGGGCGAGAGCCCCGAAACGCTGACCATCTCGCTGCTCGTGCTGGTGACGCCGAACCATCTGCTGATCCTGCTCGCCGTCTGGGCGCTCGGCATCGGTGCACCGGGCCTGCTGCCGGCGGGCCTCGCCGACAACGTCTTCGCCCTGCCGGGCGGGACTGCCCTCCTGCTGCTGGTGCTGCTCGGCGCCCTCACCGCTGCCGCGCAATACCTGCTGGCCGTGGCCTACAAGGCGGCGGATGCGACCTATCTGCAGCCCTTCGGCGACCTCAAGGTGCCGCTCAGTGGCCTGCTGGGCTGGTTCTTCCTGTCGCAGGTGCCGTCCGTCTGGTTCTGGCCGGGCGCTGCGCTGATCCTGGCGGCCTCCACCTTCATCTTCTGGGTGGAATCCAACCAGCGGCGCACGCTCAGCATGGCCTGAAGCCCCGCTGCTCCCGGTATCTGCCGGGAGCAGCCTGTCCCCTGCCCCAACGGCCTGGTAATTGGCGGCCGTTCCACACACGGAACAAAATTTCCATTTTTTCTTGATCGCGGGCGTGGATTGAGGATTATGGGCCGGAAGCCGGAGCGCGCCAATGTCCGAGATCACAGCCAAAATCACCCCGCCGCAGGATTTCGATACTTTGCGCGCCGCGATACTGGAGCGCCGGGGCGAATTGCCCAAGCGGCTGACCCAGGTGGCGGCCTATGCGCTGGACCATCCTGACGACATCGCCTTCGGCACGGCGGCCAGCATTGCCCTGTCGGCCGATGTGCAGCCCTCCACGCTGGTGCGCTTCGCCCAGCAATTCGGCTTCGACGGCTTTTCCGGCCTGCAATTGCTGTTCCGCGCCCGGCTGCGCGAACGCACCTCGTCCTATGAGGAGCGCCTGCGCGCCTTGGAGCAGGATGGCGCGGCTCTGGCGGAAAGCACCACGATTTTCAACGGCTTCATCGCTGCGGCGCACCGCTCGATCGATACGATCGCAGCCGCTGTGGAGCCCGATGCCTTCGAGCGCGCGGTAACGCTGCTGGCCAATGCCGAAACCATCTATCTCATCGCCAAGCGCCGCTCCTACCCCATCAGCAGCTACATGGCCTATGCCTTCGGTAAGCTGAAAGTGCGCTGCCAACTGGTCGGCACGTCTGCCGGCATCGACGATGACCTCTTGGCCATGGCGACGCCCAGCGACGCTGCCTTTGCCATCAGCTTCTCGCCCTATGCCTCGGAAAGCGCCGCGCAGGCCCGAGCCCTCGCCGCGCGGGGCATTCCGGTGGTGTCGCTCACCGATTCCGCCTTTTCCCCGCTCGCCGAATGTTCGCGGGAATGGTTCGAGGTGGTGGAGGCCGACCATGCCGGATTCCGCTCGCTTTCGGCCAGCATGGCCTTTGCCATGGCGCTGACGGTGAGCATTGCCGAGAAGCGGCGGCGCGGATAAGCCACAGTCACGCCGAGTTCCACAATTGGAATGAACATTCCACATTGACGAATAGTCGGAACTTATGTTTCGTGTTTCGGTGAAGCGGAACGGGCCATGAGGAGACCGGAGTGACGAATGCGCACCAGCGGCAGGAGACGCTGCCGCTCGACGTCATCACGATCGGGCGCGCCTCTGTCGACCTCTATGGCCAACAGATCGGCACGCGCCTCGAAGATGTCGGGAGCTTCGCCAAATCCGTCGGCGGCTGCCCGACCAATATTGCAGTCGGTACGGCGCGGCTCGGCCTGAAATCGGCCCTCATCACCCGCGTCGGCAACGAGCAGATGGGCCGCTTCATCCGCGAACAGTTGGTCCGCGAAGGCGTAGAAACGCGTGGCATTGCCACCGATCCGGAGCGCCTCACAGCGCTCGTGCTGCTGTCGGTAGAGGCCGAAGGCGTTTCGCCGATGATCTTCTACCGCACCGACTGCGCCGACATGGCGCTGGACGAGAGCGACATCGACGAGGACCTGATCCGCTCGGCCCGGGCCGTGGTGGTCACCGGCACGCATTTCAGCCGCGCCCACAGCGAAGCTGCGCAGAAGAAGGCGATCCGCATCGCCAAGTCAAACGGCGCCCTGGTCGCCTTCGATATCGACTACCGCCCCAATCTGTGGGGGCTGGCCGGGCACGAAGCGGGCTTCTCGCGCTATGTTGCTTCAGAGGTGGTGTCGCAGAAATATCAGTCCGTACTGCCCGATTGCGATCTCATCGTCGGCACCGAGGAAGAAGTGCTCATCGCTTCCGGTGAGGCCGACCTGCTCTCCGCGCTCAGGACGATCCGCAGCCTGTCCTCCGGCACGATTGTTCTGAAGCGCGGGCCCATGGGCTGCATCGTCTATGACGGCCCGATCCCCGATGATCTCGAACAGGGCATTGTCGGCAAGGGCTTCCCCATCGAGGTCTACAACGTGCTGGGCGCGGGCGACGCTTTCATGAGCGGCTGGCTGCGGGGCTGGCTGCGCGGCGAGAAGCACGCCACCAGCGCGACCTGGGCCAATGCCTGCGGCGCCTTCGCCGTCAGCCGCCTGCTCTGCGCGCCGGAATATCCGAGCTGGCCGGAGCTCACCTATTTCCTGGAGCATGGCAGCAAGGAGCGCGCCCTGCGCAAGGATGCCGCGCTCAACCACATTCACTGGGCGACCAATCGCCGGCGCGAGATTCCCAGCCTCATGGCCTTGGCCATCGACCATCGCAGCCAGCTCGAAGAGCTTGCCAATGGCGATGCGCAACTGCTGGCGCGCATCCCTGATTTCAAGGTGCTGGCCGTCAAGGCGGCCGCAAGCGTCGCCGATGGCCGGCCCGGCTTCGGCATGCTGCTCGACGACAAGCATGGCCGCGACGCGCTGTTCGCGGCGGGGGCACAACCGGATTTCTGGATTGGCAAGCCGATCGAGCTGCCCGGCTCGCGGCCGCTGCAATTCGAATTCAGCCAGGATCTGGGCTCGCGGCTGGTGGACTGGCCGGTGGATCACTGCATCAAGGTACTGTGCTTCTACCACCCGGACGACCCGGTCGAATTGAAGCGCATGCAGGTCGAGAAGCTGAGCACGGCCTATGAAGCCGCCCGCAAGGTGGGCCGCGAATTGCTGATCGAGATCATCGCCAGCAGGCATGGTGAATTGGATGACGGCACGGTCGCGCGGGTGCTGGGCGACCTCTACGATGCCGGGGTCAAGCCGGACTGGTGGAAGCTCGAGCCGCAGGCCAGCCGCGCGGCCTGGGCGGCCATCGACGCAGTGATCGAGGCACGTGATCCACTGTGTCGCGGCGTGGTGCTGCTGGGGCTGGAAGCGCCGCAGGAGGTGCTGGAAGCCGGCTTTGCCGCCGCCCGCACCGCGCGCAGCGTCAAGGGCTTTGCCGTGGGCCGCACCATATTTGCCGAGTCGGCAAAGGCGTGGCTGGCAGGTAGGATCAGCGACGAGCAGGCCATAGCCGAAATGGCGCGCAAGTTCGGCGCGCTGGTCGAGATATGGGAACGGCTGGGCGAAAGCCGCGCCGCCTAGAATCCGGGGAATAGGCCGATGAGCCAGAAGACTGTTCGACTGACGATGGCGCAGGCCGTGGCGCGGTTCATGACCGCACAGAAGACCGTGATCGACGGCGAGACCGTGCCGATCTTCGGCGGCGTCTTCGCCATTTTCGGGCATGGCAATGTGGCCGGCGTCGGTGAAGCGCTCCATGCCGTCAAGGACGAATTGCCTACCTATCGCGGGCAGAACGAGCAAGGCATGGCCCATGCCGCCATCGCCTATGCCAAGGCCAGCTTCCGCCGCCGTTTCATGGCCTGTACCAGTTCCATCGGGCCGGGAGCACTCAACATGGTGACAGCCGCCGCGCTGGCGCATGTGAACCGCCTGCCGGTGCTGCTGCTGCCGGGCGACGTCTTCGCCAATCGCCTGCCCGACCCGGTCTTGCAGCAAGTGGAAGATTTCGGCGACGGCACCGTTTCGGCCAATGACTGTTTCCGGCCCGTGAGCCGCTATTTCGACCGCATCACCCGGCCGGAACAGATCATCCCGGCCCTGCACCGCGCCATGGCGGTTCTCACCGACCCGGCCGAGTGCGGCCCGGTGACGCTGAGCCTGTGCCAGGATGTGCAGGCGGAGGCCTATGACTATCCCGAGAGCTTCTTTGCCGAAAAGGTCTGGACCGTCAGGCGGGTTATGCCCGATGCCGATGAATTCGCCACGGCCGCCGCCGCGCTGCTGCGGGCCAGCAAGCCGGTGATCATTGCCGGTGGTGGTGTGCTCTATTCCGAAGCCAGCGACACATTGCGTAAATTCGCCGAAATCCACGGCGTGCCGGTGCTGGAGACGCAGGCCGGCAAGTCCAGCCTGCCGCACGATCATCCGCTGAATATGGGTTCGGTCGGCGTGACGGGTACGGCCGTCTCCAACCAGTTGGCCGAGGAGGCTGACCTGGTGCTGGCCGTAGGCACGCGGCTGCAGGATTTCACCACGGGCTCCTGGGCTTTGTTCAAGAATGACGATCTCAAGATCATCGGACTCAACGTGCAGGTCTTCGATGCCCACAAGCATCGCGCTTTGCCGCTGGTGGCCGATGCAAGGGCCGCGCTCGAAGCGCTCAACCAGGCGCTGACCGGCTGGCAGGCCGACGAGGCCTGGACCGACAGGGCCAAGGCCGGCAAGGACGACTGGCTGGTGGCGGCCGACCAGGCCACATCGAGCACCAATGCCGAGCTGCCTTCCGATGCGCAGGTGATCGGCGCGGTGCAGCGGGCCAGGCAGAATGCCACCCTGGTCTGCGCGGCCGGCGGGCTGCCGGGCGAGTTGCACAAGCTATGGAAGGCCAATGTGCCGGGGAGCTATCACCTCGAATACGGCTTCTCGACCATGGGCTACGAAATTGCCGGCGGGCTTGGCGTCAAGCTGGCGCGGCCCAAGGACGATGTGGTCGTCATGGTGGGCGACGGCAGCTACATGATGCTGAATTCGGAAATCGCCAGCTCGATCATGCTCGGCGCCAAGCTGACCATCGTGCTGCTCGACAATGCCGGTTACGGCTGCATCAACCGGCTGCAGATGGCCACCGGCGGGGCCAACTTCAACAATCTGTTGAAGGACACGCACCATGTCACTCTGCCGGGAATCGATTTTGCTGCCCATGCAGCGTCGATGGGCGCGGTGGCGCGCAAGGTGGCGTCCATCGCCGAACTGGAAACGGCACTGCAGGAAACCGAGAGCGTGGACCGGACCACAGTCATCGTCATCGACACCGACCCGCTCATCACCACCGATGCCGGTGGACATTGGTGGGATGTGGCGGTGCCTGAAGTCAGCGACCGGCCGCAGGTGAATGCGGCGCGCGAGGCCTATGTGCAGGCGCTGAAAGCGCAACGGGCCGGCTAAGGGGAACAGAGATGAAAGCCAAACTCGGCATGTCGCCCATCGCGTGGTGGAACGACGATCTGGTGGAACTGAGCGATGACGTGTCGCTGGAGGAATGCCTGCGCCAGTCGCGCTCGGCGGGCTTTACCGGCATGGAGAAGGGCCGGCGCTTTCCAGATGATCCCGAGGTAATGCTGCCAATTCTGAAAGCGGCCGATGTGACGCTGTGCGGCGGCTGGTTCTCGGGCACGTTGGTCGATGAGGATATTTCGGCCAACCAGGACCGCATCGCGCCGATGATCGCGCTGTTCAAGGCGGTCAATGCGCCCTGCATCGTCTATGGCGAAGTGGGCCGCTCGATCCAGGGCGATCGCAGCAAGCCGTTGGCCACCAAGCCAAAGCTCCCCGATGACGAGATGAGGGCCTATGCGAAGAAGGTCACGGCATTCGGCGAATGGTGCGCTGAGCAGGGCATGCCCCTCGCCTATCATCACCACATGGCGGCGGTGGTGGAAACCGAGCCGGAGCTCGACGCCTTCATGCGCCATTCGGGCGAAGGCATTCCGCTGCTGCTGGATGCCGGGCACCTGGCCTTTGCCGGCGGTGACGTATTGCGCGCCATCGACAATCACCACAAACGCATCACCCATGTGCATGTGAAGGATATCAGGCGCGCCGTGGTCGATGGGCTGGATCGCAGCAGGCAGAGCTTCCTCGATGCGGTGGCCTTGGGCGCCTTCACCGTGCCGGGCGATGGTTCGCTGGATTTCGGCGCCATCGTGCAGAAATTCGCCGATTACGGCTATGAAGGCTGGTTCGTGGTCGAGGCCGAGCAGGATCCGGTCAGCAATCCGCCGCTCAGGATGGCGCAGGTGGGCCACAAGGAACTCATGCGCGTGATGACCGCCGCGGGCTACACGGTCGAGACCGAGGGCTTTCCCAAGGGGTGAGCTGTGCTAGAGCATGGCCGGTGAAGATTTGTCCGAGGGGACCTGATGGCGCTCAAGCAAAGTGATCTGAACTGGTTCCGGCCGCTGTGGCGGCGCGTGGCTGTCGTGCTGTTCCTGGCGCTCTGGCTCGGCTGGGAGCTGCTGTGGAGCGGCGACATGTTCTGGGCGCTGCTGGTGGGCGCCGCGCTGGCCTATTCGCTTTACAATTTCTTCTATGCCTTTCCCAAGGAGGAGCCGACCAATGAGCAAATCCCACCTCCGAATCCGCCCGAAGGGGACGACGGGTCTCGTCCATGATGTGACGCCTGATACGGCCGGGTGGAGCTATGTCGGCTTCGCCTTGCACAAGCTGGCCGCAGGCGAGGTGACCGGCGGCGAATCCGGCACGCAGGAGCTGTGCCTGGTGCTGGTGGGCGGCAAGGCGCGGATTTCCGTCAATGGCGTGGATCTGGGCGAGGTCGGCGAGCGCGTGAACCCGTTCGAGGGTGCGCCATGGGCCGTCTATGTGCCGCAGGGCGCCATCTGGGCGGCCGATGCGACGACCGCGCTGGAACTGGCCGTCTGTGCCGCACCGGGCGGCGGGGACTATCCCGCCAGGATCATCCCGCCCGGTACGCATCCCCGCATCACGCGTGGCAAGGGCGCCAATGTGCGCCATGTCTATAACATCATGCCCGAGGATGACGGGGCGGCCCATTCGCTGCTGGTGGTGGAAGTCATCACCCCGCAGGGCAATACCTCGTCCTATCCGCCGCACAAACACGACCAGGACAACCTGCCCCATGAAAGCCAGTTGGAAGAGACCTATTTCCACCGGCTCAACCCGCCGCAGGGCTTTGCCTTCCAGCGCGTCTATACCGACGACCGGAGCCTCGACGAGGCGATTGCGGTGGAAGATGGCGATGTGACGCTGGTGCCGAAAGGGTATCATCCCGTGGCGACCACGGCGGGGTATGATCTCTACTATCTCAACGTCATGGCCGGGCCGAAGCGGGTGTGGAAATTCCACAACGCGGCCGAGCATGAGTGGCTGTTGAAATAGCTAATCCAGCATGTTTTCCGGCTCGCCACCGTCGGTAAGGAAGGCGAAGCTGTAGGCCGTTCCGGCTTCGTCCGTCGCTTCGCAGGTGAACTGGACAGGGCCTTCCGAGGAATTGCCGCTGAGGGTGCACTGGCCCGTGGCCGCGTGATCGACATTGTTGTTGCCGCTGCCATCCTTGCCGTCGATGATGAGGTCGACCTGCTGGACCAGCCCCTCGACGTTCTCAGTGGCGGGACCGCTGAAGACCAGGAAGCGGCCGCTTGGACTATCCGTCCAGATGGCAAGTTCCATGCGGCGGTCGGTGTAGATCACCTGCATGATTTCGTCGGCGCAGATATCGGTCAGGCTCTCGGAGCCGGCGGCAAGCGCCTGGCATACGCCGCGCAGGGTGTGGACAGTATGGGGGTCGGTGCCCTGCGCGGCGGCAGGCGAGACAAGCAACAGACCGGGAAGCAGTGGCAAGAATTTCATTGGCTCATCGGCGTTCGGACCAATCCCAGCCTAAACGAAAAAGGGGCGCCGAAAGTGCGCCCTTTTTTCTGTTGCCGTCAGCGGCCCTGGAAGACCGATTTGTCCGCCAGCGGCCCGGTGACTTCGCTCACCTTCACCGCCCTGCTTTCCTTGACCGATTTCAGCGCGGCCTCGGCCAGCGCCAGGGCGATCAGCCCATCGATGCCGCTGGGCGAAGCCAGAGATTTCGATTCAACGGCGTCGATGAAGGTACTGATTTCGTTGGCATAGGCCTCGGTATAGCGGGTCATGAAGAAGTCGTGCAGCGGTGGGCGGGTGTAGCCGGCGGCGTTGGCCACTTCGATGGAAACCGGACGCTGGTTCTCGGCGGAGACGGCGCCCTTGCTGCCATGGACCTCGATACGCTGGTCGTAGCCATAGGTGGCGCGGCGCGAATTGGAGATGGTGGCATGCTTGCCCGAGGCCGTGGAGAGCATCACCGAAACGCTGTCATAGTCGCCGGCCGCGCCGATATCAGGATCGACCAGCACCGAAGCCTGGGCGGAAACGGTGTCGATCTCCTCGCCCAGCAGGAACCGGGCCATGTCGAAATCGTGGATGGTCATGTCGCGGAAAATGCCGCCGGAGCGCTTGATATAGTCCACCGGCGGCGCGCCGGGATCGCGCGAGACGATGGTGACCATTTCCACGGCGCCGATCTCGCCCTTGTCGATCGTGTGCTTGACCGCCTGGAAATGCGGATCGAAGCGGCGATTGAAGCCGACCATCAGCGTGCCGCCTGCGGCATCGACCACCTTGAGGCAGGCTTTGACGCGCTCGACATCGAGATCGATCGGCTTTTCGCAGAAGATGGCCTTGCCGGCGCGAGAGAATTGCTCGATCAGCTCGGCATGGGTATCGGTCGGCGTGCAGATCACCACCGCATCGATATCGGATGACTTCAGGATCTCATCCACGCTCCGCACGGCGCAGCCATATTGGGTCGCGAGGTCGCTGGCAGCCTTTTCGAAGGCGTCGGCCACCGCCACAAGCTGGGCCTTGGAATTGGACGAGATGGCCTTGGCATGCACCTTGCCGATGCGGCCAGCGCCGAGCAGGCCGAAGCGAGTGGTCATTTTATGATCTCCGGAAGAGTAACGTGCCGATGCAACATATGCACCGTCACGGTGTCAATCTAGAACATCCGTTCCATGACTGTCATGCGATCGCTCCAGTGGAGCGACTTGTCCTGGGGGCCGCGTTCAGGCTTCCCTGGCGCGCTCGAGGATGCGCTTGCATTCCAGCAATTCGCGCAGCACGTCGGACAGCTTGTCACGTGCCTCCCGGTCGAGGCCGGGGCCGGCCAGCATGACGGCCTCTTCGATCTCGGCCTCGTCGCTGGCACTTTCGGCCTGTTCGATCATCGGCAGGATGTCTTCCAGCGGCCTGCCCTCGCCCACGGCGATGACATAGCGGGTGCCCTGATCCTTGAGGATGCGCTGTACGCCCTTGATGGTGAAGCCCTGATCGTAGAGCAAATGGCGGATGCCGCGCAGCAGCATCACGTCCTCGGGGCGGTAATAGCGACGCCCCCCGCCGCGCTTCAGCGGCTTGATGGTGGAGAAACGGGTCTCCCAGAAGCGCAGGACATGCTGGGGCAGGTCCAGCTCATCGGCGGCTTCGGATATCGTCCGGAAGGCGTCTGGCGACTTGTCCACGGAGGCTGAGACTCGCTGGATGGCTTATTTTCCAGCACGAACCATAGATTTGTTGATCTTGGACTTCAACACGTTGGATGGTTTGAACACAAGAACCTGCCGCGGAAGGATCGGAACCTCCTCGCCGGTCTTGGGATTGCGGCCGATCCGCTCGTTCTTGGAACGCACCTGGAAGGAGCCGAAGGATGACAGTTTGACGTTCGCCCCGGTGACCAGGGCATCCCCGATAAGCTCGAGCACCCGTTCCACCAGTTCCGCCGACTCGGTCCGCGATAGTCCGACAGTTCCGTAGACTGCCTCAGCCAGATCGGCCCGCGTTATCGTCCTCTGCGTCATTCGTACCCCCGTGTTGCCGAAAGGTGCAAAAACCCCCACGCCGGGACGAATGGGTTACGTCCCTGATCAAAATTGGCTCCGGCACAAGCCCTGTTCGGGATTGAACCATACCGCGGGAATCCTTCCCTTCGCTCAGCGCTATCGCATCGTCACAAGACCCTCGTGCGATCGATTTCTGCGCTGGGTTCCTCCGCCCAAAGGACACTAACGCCTTGAAACGGCTAAGGTCAATCGGCTCACGGTGGCCGCTACCAGCGAATGAGAGAAGCGCCCCAGGTAAAGCCGCCGCCCATGGCCTCGAGCATGACGAGATCGCCCTGCTTGATGCGGCCATCGGCCACTGCGGCGCTCAGCGCCAGGGGTACGGATGCGGCGGAGGTGTTGGCATGCAGGTCCACGGTCATCACCACCTTCTCGGGCGGCAGGCCGAGTTTGGCCCCTGCCCCGTCGATGATGCGCTTGTTGGCCTGATGCGGCACGAACCAGTCGAGGTCATCAACCGTGTAGCCGGTCTTTTCGAGCGTGGCATAGACCACGTCGGTGATCTTGCCGACCGCGTGACGGAAGACTTCAGGCCCCTGCATGTGGACATGGCCGGTCGTGCCGGTGGTGGACGGGCCGCCATCGACATAGAGCTTGTCCCAGTGGTGACCGTCGGAGCGCAGCGCCGAAGCCAGTATGCCGCGTTCGGGAGCGTCGTCCGCAAACTCGGCCTTTTCCACCACGGCCGCGCCGGCGCCGTCGCCGAACAGCACGCAGGTGGTGCGGTCTGTCCAGTCGAGCAGGCGCGAAAAGGTCTCCGCGCCGATGACCAGGGCGCGGTTGGCCAAGCCATTCTTGATATAGCTGTCGGCGGTGGCCATGGCATAGACGAAGCCCGAGCAGACCGCCTGGATATCGAAGGCCATGCCGTGATGCATGCCGAGCTTCATCTGCACCAGGGTCGCGGCAGCCGGGAAAGTATAATCCGGCGTGGTGGTGGCAACGATGATGAGATCGATCTCATCCGGGGTAACGCCGGCCGCGGCCATAGCCTGCTTCGCCGCTTCCACCGCCAGATCGGAGGTGAACTGGCCATCGGCGGCGATGTGGCGCTGCTTGATGCCGACGCGTTGCTGAATCCATTCGTCGGAGGTTTCGACCATGGTGGAGAGTTCGGCGTTGGTGAGCACCTTTTCGGGAAGGTAGCTGCCGACACCGCGGATGATGGTACGCGTCTTGGTCACGCCGAATTCGCCTCGGGTTCTGCTTCGGCGGCTTCGGAGGCCACCTTGATGGGAAAGCGCTGCATGGTGTCGCCGATCTTGTCGATCAGACGGCTGCGGGCCATTTCATAGGAGAGACTCAATGCACTTTTGTAACCGATCTCGTCGGTTCCACCGTGCGATTTGATGACGATGCCATTGAGGCCCATGAACACGCCGCCATTGACGGTGCGCGGATCCATCTTGCGCCGCAGGGCATTCAGAGCCGACGTGGCGAATAGTGCGCCGATGCGGCTCATCAGGTTGGATTTGAGGGCACTGCGCAGGTAGGAGCCGACCTGGCGGGCCGTGCCCTCGGCGGTCTTGAGCGCGATATTGCCGACAAAGCCCTCGGTGACCACGACATCAACCGTGCCCTTGCCGATATCGTCGCCTTCCACGAACCCGTGATAGGTGAAGCCGGAACCGCTGGCCTCGGTGAGCACGCGGCCGGCTTCCTTGATATAGTCGAGGCCCTTGACCTCCTCGGTGCCCACATTGAGCAGGCCGACCGTCGGGGCGTCGTCATCGAACAGGCAGCGCGCCAGGGCTGAGCCGAGAATCGCGTAGTCGACCAGTTGCTTGGCGTCGGCGCCGATGGTGGCGCCCATATCGAGAACGATGATGTCGCTGCGCAAAGTCGGCCAGATGGCGGCGATGCCGGGGCGCGAAATGCCCTTCATCGGCCGCAGGCAAAAGGTGGCCATGGCCATCAGCGCGCCGGTATTGCCGCCGGAAATGGCGACATCGGCTTCGCCATCCTTCACCGCCTGGATTGCCATCCACATAGACGAGGTGCCCTTGCCCTTGCGCAGGGCCTGGCTGGGCTTCTCGTCCATGGCGATGACAGTCTCGCAGTGCCGTACGGTGGAGGCGGGCCGCAGGTCGGGGAATTCATCGAGCAGCGGCGCGATCTGTTCTTGCCGGCCGTGAAAGATGAAACGGGTATTCTTACGCTCGCGGAGGGCCAGGAAGGCTCCGTGGATGACTGCGCGGGGGGCATTGTCGCCGCCCATGGCATCCACTGATATTGTTATAGTATCGGTCATTTCAGCCCGTTCTGCGCCTCACGAAGAGGCAGCCAAACATATCCCATCAGGGAGTCGGTGCAAGCCCTGCATCCCGGGGCTAACGGTCAATATCGGTGGACTTCTTGAGCTTTTCGAGTGCCGCGAAGGGCCCGGCAGGTGCGCCGGCGACATCGATGCCCAGTGAGTCGAGGCTTTCCCCCGGCAGGCGCGGGTAAGGATCGATCGCCAGGGCCAGCGTTTCGATCAGCAAGGCGCTGAGATCGACTTCGGGGCCATCGATATGATCAGGAAAATCCTCGTCGTCGAGATCGACGAACACTTCCGAACCGGGCGTCGGCTTGGGGGTATGCGCCTCGGGCAGAAAGACGCGGTCGACGATTTCGTCGACATGCTGGCCGACGGGTTCGAAAGTGACCACCGAGGGCTGAACGATGTCGGCCACGAGCTGGCCCTGCGCCCGAATCCCCCGCGCAGGGGCACGATGGTCAGCGTGGCGCTGAAGGAATCGATGGCTGAGAGCTTGAGCAGCTCGGCCAGCGCCGCGCGGGTGGGCTCGTCCAGGGAAACCGTAACGTCGCGGCCGCTGGCGGGCAGCCTGTCGATACGGACGACGGCGTCGAATAGCGGCGTTTCGGTAGCGTTCACGCGGCCGCCTCGAAGTTCAGGGCGCCCTGGGTGATGGCCGTGCTGGGCTGGGCGCCGAGCGCCTTGTCCTCGGCCAGCAGATAGTCGGCCAGCGCGGAAACATGGGGGCCGGTAGCGCCGTCGAAGATATTGCGCGACAGCACGGCCTGCAGCGCCTCGGCGTCGTTCCGGTCCATGGCCTCGCTCATGGCGGCCAGCAGGCCGAAGAAGATGTTGCCCATTTTCTGGATACGCTTGGGCACGCCGAGATCGCCGACGCCCATTTCGCGCAGGGAGCGGTCCATATCCTTGAAGAACAGGTCGAATACCGCCTGGCTGAATTCTTTCTGCTCGCCGGTTTCGGCGCGCAGGCGACGGAACAAAAGCGCCAGATGCAGGCTGATCATGTCGAAGCGCCCGGTGACCGTATCGGGCACTTGCCACTCCGCATAGAACCGGGGTTGCCGGGATTGCGCCACAATGGCGCTATAGACGGCGTAAACCGGCTCGGTTGCTGTATTCTTGCGAAACAGGGACAGGATCATGGGATTGCGCTCAGCATCTTGATCGGCCTAACAAGAGCAAACGGCCTGACCGGGCCAATGCCAGCTTGCCAGAGGGACAGGTTGGCAGCTAAACATTCCGGCGACCGAAGGGTCGCCGCCTTGTTGCCGTGCCTATAGTCGAGAGCCATCGGGAAAGTCAAATTCATGCCTCTGCGTACCGTTTCCGGTTCCATCGTACCGCTTGCCGCCGCCGCCCTGCTTGCCGTGACACTGGCAGCATGCACGAGCAGCACGTCGCTGGTCACCAAGCGGACCCAGGGATATGAAATCTCGGAAAGCGCCATGGCGCAAATCCGTCCGGGCCAGAGCCAGCAACTGGTGACGCTGGTGCTCGGCTCGCCGCAATCGACCAATACGTTCGGCGATCAGTCTGCATTCTATTATGTCGAGACCAAGGTGCGGCAGACCGCCTTCGGCATGACGATGGTCGACTCGCGCACCGTGCTGGTGGTCTATTTCGACAAGAACAACAAGGTCGTCGACAAGGCCGTCTATGGCCTGCAGGACGGCAAGACCATCGCCATCGAAAGCCGCCGTACGCCGTCCTTCGGCGAAGACCGCAGCTTCATCGACCAGATTCTGCAGTCGTTCTAGGCGTAACGCCCTCATCGACAGCCTGCAAAGCCCGCATTAAGCTGGTCGCCGATCTGGCGGCCTCTGGTAGCGAGCTTTTGCATGTTGCATGGAATGACGTCTGGAAAGGCGCTGCGCATTGCAGCGCTCATCGTATTTGCAAGCCTTCTGAGCGGGCCGGCACTGGCCAAGAGCAAGGCGCAGGACGCGGCTTTGCGCCAGGCCTGTATCGGCGCCTTCGGTGACCAGGAACATTTCGACTGGACCCCGCGCACCGGGCTGGACAACGCCCTGGCCACCTGCCGCAGTGCGATAGCGCAATTTCCCGACGATGCGGAGGTCCAGCTCTATTATGCGGTGGCGCGGGACCAGTTTGCCGAACGCGGCGGCACGCAGGACGACAATCTCTACGCCACGGAAGTCTATCGCCGACTGGCCGATGAAGGCCTGCCCATGGCCCAGTATGCGCTGGGCACCATGTTCGATGAAAGCGCCGGGGTCAGCGCTGAGGAAGGCCAGAGCTACATGACGCGGGCACGCGACGGAGAGTTCGGCACCGCCGTCAGTTGCGAGGCGGTGCGGACTTTCGGGCTGGTGGATATCGACGGCAACGGGGCGTCCTACGATATCGCGGCGGCGGAAAGCATGGCGCATGGCAATTACGTCTGCGCCGGCTACCTGGTCAACATGTACTGGTACGGCTATGCCACGCCGGACGACCTGCCCCTGTCGATTGCCGACTATGCCCGCTACGCTGCGGTGCATGGCGACCCGATGGCCATGGCCATTGTGGGCCTGTTCTATGCTTTCGGCACGGGATCGACCGATATAGACGCGAAATTACAGGGCCAATATACGGCGCGGCAGGATGCGGAAAAGGCCGGCGCCTGGCTGTTGCTGGCCTATTGGGGCACGAAAAGCTCGATGCGCCCGGAAATCCGCAGTGAGTTCTGGGACCATGGCTACCTGCTATGGCCGCCGATCGTCACCGCCCTGCAGACCACGCTGGGGACGCTCGACCTCCATGACGGTCCGGTGGATGGCAATTTCGGGGATTCCACGCGCGCCGCGCTGGCCGCTTTCGAGGCATCGGATGTCGATGCGCTGTTCCAGATGGTGCGGGCGAAGGAAAAATATGCAGCCGAGCTCGGCGAACGCGAGCTGCTGCATATCGGTGCCCCGGCGCTCGACTAGGCAGCGGCCTGCCGCATGGCAGACCAGGCCAACAGCAGGATGGCCACCGTGGCCAACGGAATGGCTAGCAGATTGATGGATTCCCAGCCAATCGCCTGCAGCAGGAAGCCGGAGCCCAGCGAGGCCAGCGCGCTGGCGCCGAAGACCACCTGTTCGTTGATGGCCTGCACCCTGCCCGCTTCTTCGGGACGGTAGGCGCTGGTGAGCATGGTGGTGGAGCCGATAAAGCCGAAATTCCAGCCCAGCCCCAGCAGGACCAGCGTCAGCGTGAAATGACCGACGGTAATGCCGTTGAGCGCGATGGCGGCGCAGGCGATGATCAGTAACAAGCCGATGGCCGTCACCAGCGGCGCGCCGATGCGGCGGATGATCGAGCCGGTGACGAAGCTGGGCGCGAACATCGCCACCACGTGCCACTGAATAGCGCCAGCGGCCCGGCCGGAGAATGGCCGCAGAGATGGACCATGGCCAGGGGCGCGGCGACCATGATGAGCGTCATCAGCGCATAGGTGAGCGCCGCGCTGATCATCGGCAGCACGATCTCTGGTTGCCGCAGCAACAAGCGAGTAGGCCTGCCGGTATCGGCACTGCCGCCTGGCGCGATGGTGGGCGCCAGCCGTGTCGGCACCAGCACCAGGATGGAGGCCAGCGACAATACGGCGATCACCAGGAAACTGGCGGCATATTCGGAGCCCGGGATCCAGGTGCGCGTAAGCGAACTCAATTGCGGGCCGAAAAAGCCGGCCGCGACGCCGCCGAACAGCACCCAGGAGATGGCCTGGCTCTTGAGATGGGGCGCCACGCTATCGGCAGCGGCGAAGCGAACCTGCTGGATGAAGGCACCCGACACGCCAACGAGGAACAGAGCCGCTGCGAAGAGGTAGAAGCTGCCGAGCATGACGGCCAGTGCCGCCATCAGCGATGCCGGGATGGCGATGGCGGCGCCCAGCATCAGCCCGCGTGTCCGCCCCAGCCGGTAGATGATCATCGTTGCCGTGGAGGTCGACAGCGCCAGGCCG
This sequence comes from Devosia ginsengisoli, assembly GCF_024707105.1. Classification (GTDB taxonomy): domain Bacteria; phylum Pseudomonadota; class Alphaproteobacteria; order Rhizobiales; family Devosiaceae; genus Devosia; species Devosia ginsengisoli_A. The sequence goes on from NZ_JANQAJ010000011.1 coordinate 584,355, forward strand.
ACGATCATCGCCGTCACGGGCAGCGTCACCATTGCCGGGTCGGGCGCAAAATTGACGGTGGCCAGCGCTGCAACCGCCATGACGATGGACGAATTGGAGCCGCCGAACGCCTGCACGGCGGCCAACAGGCCAATATTGCGGAAAGACTGGCGGCGGGACGGCTCGGTGACCACGGACTGATTCCAGCGAGGAAGCTGCAAACTAGACTTCCCAGTCTAGTTCGGTCAATCGGGCTTGCCGCCCTCGTTCAGCTCCACGCCCGCTTCGCGGGCAATGGCGTCGAGCGCTGCGTTGACGAGGCCGCTGGCATCGTCCTCGTAGAAGGCCTTGGCCACATCGACATATTCGCTGATGACGACACGGGGCGGGATATCCTTGCGGCGCAGCAGTTCGAAGGCGGCGGCGCGCAGGATGGCGCGCAGGGTGGCGTCGACTCGCTCGACCGGCCAGCCTTCGGCCAGCGCGCGGTCAACGGCCGGATCGATAGCCAACTGGTGCTTGGCCACGCCGGTGACGATCTGGCGGAAGAAATCGGCATCGGCAGGCAGATACTGCTCGCCCTCGATTTCGCGGCCAAGATGGAAGGCGCCGAACTGGGCCAGCGTGTCCTCGAGCGTCGCCCGGCCCACATCCATCTGGTAAAGCGCCTGCACGGCGGCCAGACGCGCGGCACCGCGCTGATTGGCGGGGCGGTCGGTTTGCGGATCGCGTTTGGGGGCGTCGGCCATTCGAACTTTCAACTTTGCTGTGTGGCCGCTGGGCCGCGCTGCCCGGACGGGCGTCGCAACCCCATAATCTTCCACGGGAGGAACTTCAACAGGGGTGGCGGCTCAATCTGTCCGCGCCGGCCGCTCATAGAGCGTCAAATGGTCATCGCCAAGCGCCTGCTCGCCGGCCTCGACCAGGCCCGCCGCGCCCAGGACATCGGCAATCGGCCCATCCAGGCTGGCAGGTATTCCATCGGCGCCGATGGCCTCGGAGCGCGTGACCAGAGCGAAACGATCCACCAGATCGGCTTCGAGCAGGGCCGCGGCGAGGCGCTGACCGGGCTCGACCAGCAGGTTCTGGATATGCCGCTCCGCCAGAACGGCCAGTGCCGCGGCCAGATCGGGGCGGCCATCCTTGCCCTCGACCCGCATGGTCTCCACCGAGACCGGCGCATCGACCGAAGCTGATGTTTCGGCAATGATCGCAGTACGATAGCCGGAAAAGCCACCAATCAGATTCACCTTGCGATCGATGCCCGACACACCCGCCAGCACGACCCGCAGCGGCGTCCGCCCGGTCATTCCGGGCAGCGTCACCGTCAGGGCAGGATCGTCGGCGCGCGCCGTTGCCGCACCGACCAGTACGGCATCGGACCGGGAGCGCAGCATTTCGATCCATTGCCGGGTCGGACCCTCGACAGGCGCCCTGCCCTCACCTCGCCGGCCGATCATGCCATCGGCCGAGACGACAAGCGCTGCGGTAACGAAGGGGCGATTGGCGGTGTGGCGCAGAATATGGCCGGCATGCAGCGCCTGCGATGGCGCGTGGCGGGCGAGAATCGTCTCGATGCCGGCAGATTCGAGCTGGGCCACGCTGCCGCCGGCCGATTTGGGATCGGCCGCGCCGATGACGACCCGCATGATGCCGGCGCGAATGATGGCATCGACGCAGGGTGGCGTGCGGCCCCAGTGATGGCAGGGCTCAAGCGTGACATAGAGCGTGCAGCCGGCAGCTTCGAACCCGGCCTTGGCAATCGCCTCGGCCTCGGCATGCGGCCGGCCGCCTTTGGCGGTCACGGCGCGGGCGACCAAAGCCTGCATACGCGGATCGACCACCAGGGCGGCGACAGCCGGATTATCCGCCGTCGTGCCGGCGAAGGGCGCGGCATAGCGGACGGCGGCATCGAGCCAGCGCCGATCTTCAGAAGAAAGCCCGCTCACTCGTCGTCACGCAGCGTGCTCTGCCCGCCTTCGGCCAAGGTGGCCAGGAAGTTGCGGAAGTCGTCTGCGGCGGAGAAATTCTTGTAGACCGAGGCAAAGCGGACGAAGGCAACGTCATCGAGGCCCTTGAGGCCCTCCATGACATATTCCCCGATCTGGTCGGAGGTGACTTCCACATCGCCCAGGCTTTCGAGCTGGCGGACAATGCCTGAAATCATGCGCTCGGTGCGCTCGGCCTCCACCGACCGCTTGCGCAGGGCGGTGTAGACCGATTTGGCCAGTTTTTCGCGATCGAAGGGCACCTTGCGGCCGCTCTTCTTCACCACGGTCAAGTCGCGCAACTGCACGCGCTCGAAAGTGGTGAAGCGGCCGCCGCATCCATTGCAGACGCGGCGGCGGCGGATAGCACCGGAATCCTCGGTCGGGCGGCTGTCCTTGACCTGCGTATCGTCGTTGCCGCAATAGGGACAGCGCATCGAAAAATCCTAGTTGGCGTAGATCGGGAAGCGCGCCGTAAGCGCCTTGACCTTGGCGCCCACAGCGGCCTCGACGGCGGCATTGCCCTCATCGGAATTGGCTTCGCGCAAGCCGTCGAGAACCTCGACGATCAGGCTGCCGATTTCCTGGAACTCAGCGACGCCAAAGCCGCGCGTCGTGCCGGCGGGCGTGCCGAGGCGAATGCCCGAGGTCACGAAGGGCTTTTCCGGGTCGAAGGGAATGCCGTTCTTGTTGCAGGTGATGAAGGCGCGGCCAAGCCCCTGCTCCGCCCGCTTGCCGGTGGCATTCTTGGGGCGCAGGTCCACCAGCATCAGGTGGTTATCGGTGCCACCGGACACCACGTCGAGGCCGTGGCTCTTGAGCGCTTCGGCCAGCGCGCGGGCATTGTCCACCACCTGGCGGGCATAGGCCTTGAATTCGGGCTGCAAAGCTTCCTTGAAGGCCACGGCCTTGGCGGCGATGACATGCATCAGCGGCCCGCCCTGGAGTCCCGGGAAGACGGCCGAATTGATCTTCTTGGCGATATCCTCGTCATTGCTGAGGATCATGCCGCCGCGCGGGCCACGCAGGCTCTTGTGGGTCGTCGTGGTGGTGACATGCGCATGCGGGATCGGTGAAGGATGCATGCCGCCGGCCACGAGCCCGGCGATATGGGCCATGTCCACCATGAGATAGGCGCCGATGGAATCGGCGATCTGGCGGAAGCGTTCCCAGTCCCAGATACGGGAATAGGCCGTGCCGCCGGCCAGGATCAGCTTGGGCTTGTGCTCATGGGCCAGGCGCTCAACCTCGTCCATGTCAAGCAGGTGATCGTCGCGCCGCACCCCATAGGAGACGACGTTGAACCACTTGCCGCTCATATTGACCGGCGAGCCATGCGTCAGATGCCCACCCGAATTGAGATCGAGCCCCATGAATGTATCGCCCGGCTGCAGTAGCGCCAGGAACACGGCCTGGTTCATCTGGCTGCCGGAATTGGGCTGCACATTGGCGAATTTGGCGCCGAACAACTGCTTGGCGCGCTCGATGGCCAAGGTTTCGGCCACGTCGACGAACTGGCAGCCGCCGTAGTAGCGCTTGCCGGGGTAACCCTCGGCATATTTGTTCGTCATGATCGAGCCCTGGGCCTCGAGCACGGCGCGCGAGACGATGTTTTCCGAGGCGATCAGTTCGATCTCGTGCTGCTGGCGGCCCAGTTCGTTCTGGATGGCTTCAGCGATCTCGGGATCGGTCTCGGCCAGCGTGTTGGAGAAGAAATTGGGAAAGAGCGAGGAAGACGTGGCGGCGCTCATGGAACAATGACCTCGCAAGAGACGAAATGGGTCGACATGGCCATGGCTTTATCATGTCGCGAAGTGCGATTCCAAGGCCGGGAAAGAAGGGATAGATACATAAGGGGCTCCCTGGTTGCGGATGGGTGCCCAGGCGAGCGGCTCTACAAGGTTCGCGTTCCCCGATGGTTCCCCATCTTTTCTCGCCAGTCGCGCGAACGGCCAAGTTATGGCGCAGAATACGCGGCAGGGGAAGTGACCAAACCCGCCATTCAGGCAAATTTGCCGGAACTGGCCGGTAGTGGCGGCGCGGCCTCCCCCAGCTTCTTGCGCAGCTTGGCCAGGGCAATCTGCTGCATCTGGTATTTGTTGGCCGATACGGGCGTGATGACGATGACTTCGGTGCCTGATGCGGCGTCGATGGCGGCGACCCGCATCTGCTGGCCGACCTGCACGAATTCGAAATAGACCTCACTGTCGGCCATGGCGCATTTCCCCCGCCAATGACACTAGCAGGATTCCATAGCCGCCAAAAGCAAACGCCCTCGGCGAGGGAGGGCGCTGCAAAATAGCGGATCGCGGGATCTTCTTGCCATTCGGGCATAGCCCTCATGGCCTTGGTGCCTCAAATCGCGCCACTGGCGCGATTTGCCTCCGGGACGGCGTCAAGCCTGTTCGAAGGACACCTTGCCCTGCTCGTCGAACTTGTAGACGTCGTCGCGGAAGCTCACCGTGCCCTGCCGATTGGCCCAGGCGGTGATGTAGGTGGTGTGGATCGGCACGCGGGCCTTGCACTCCACATCGAGCCGCTGCAGCGAATCGAAGGTGTAATCGACCTTGGCCTGGTCCCAGTCGCCATTGTCGCGCAGCAGCCAGTTGACCAGCGCGTTGACACCCTCGACACGCACGCAGCCCGACGAATGGAAACGGGCATTCTCGCCGAACAGCGCCTTGGTCGGCGTATCGTGCAGGTAGCAGTCGTAGGGATTGTAGAAGTTGATCTTGCAGTGGCCCATCGAGTTTTCGGCGCCGGGCTCCTGGCGATACATGTAGTTGATGGCGTTGCCGAGATTGTTCCAGTCGATGCTGGCGGGCGAGATTTCGTTGCCGCTGCCGTCATAGATATGGATGTTCTGCTTGGCCAGGTATTCGGGGTCTTCCAGCATGTACTTGGTCAGGTCGCGCTCGACCAGCGACTTGGGCACATGCCAATAGGGGTTGAAGTTGATCTGGCTGATCTTGCTGGCCATGATCGGGGTGGCGCGGTCCACGCGGCCGACGACGGCCGTATGGCGCTGCTCGACCATGCCGTCATTGACGGCCTCGATGGTCGCGGCCGGAATGTTGACCACGACGTAACGCGGATTGAGGTTGGCGGCCATGCTCTGGACGCGCGTGAAATTCAGGTAAAGCTGCTGCAGGCGCGTGGTGGCCGGCACGTTCATCGCATACCAGGTCGCCTCGTCCACCTGGCCATTGAGCACCAGGCCGTGGCGCGCCTGGAAAGTGCGGACGCCGCGATCGGTGTCTTCGTCGAACAGGTCGTTGACATTGGGCACCAGCGGCATGTCGCCCGACGAAATCAGGCGACGCTTGAGCGCGATCACTGCAGGGCTGGACTTGCCGATCATCAGGCGGAAAGCTTCCTGGGGAATTTCCTCCCAGCCGCCATTGGCCACGAAAGGCTCGTATTGCGAGATGGCGAGCTGCAGATTGTGGACCGTGTCATAAGACAGGATCGGCTCGTTCGTGGCGATCAGCGCTTCAGCCGCCGCCGTATTGCCGTCCTTGTCAACATTGCGCAGCACATTGCCGCGATTCATCAGGTCAAAGATCGATTCCTGCCCGCGCGCCAGGGCAGGCATAGCCAGCGATGCCCCGGCCAGAGCCGTATACCGGAGCAGAGAACGTCGATTCAGCCGCATCAATTCACCCGAAATTTCCAGCCGCAAAGCAGGCCGATTTTTACCATCGCATCCGACAGGTCACAACGCGCTCAACCGCATGTGAACCCGGCAAGACTTCATGAACCACAAATACGCAGGAAATGGTTGCAAACCACTAACCACGCAGTTCACGCGCGTTTGCGGCACAAATGTGAACGCCGGCCCAGAGGACCGGCGTTTGCATAACGGTGTGGCACGACTGCAACAGCGGCCGTAGCGGGCCTAGAGCTTGTAGAGGATCTGGTCGACCCAGAAGCGCTCGAGGCGGGCGAGGGCCTTGTTGAGGCCGTCGAATTCGTCGTCGCCCAGGCCACCGACCTTGTCGATGGATTTGAGGTGACGGTCATAGAGTTCGTCGATGACTTCGGCCACTTCCTCGCCCTTGGGGGTCAGCCGGATGCGGACCGAGCGGCGGTCGGAGCGGGAGCGCTCCTGGAAGATATAGCCGGTTTCGACCAGCTTCTTGAGATTGTACGAGACATTGCTGCCCAGATAGTAACCGCGGGAGCGCAACTCGCCGGCGGTCAGTTCGGCATCGCCGATATTGAACATCAGCAGGGCCTGGACCGGGTTGATATCGTCCCACCCCATGCGGTCGAATTCATCCTTGATGAGATCGAGCAGGCGGCGGTGGAGACGTTCCACACGGGAAACCGCTTCCAGATAGAGCGGCTTCAGGCTCTGGGGACGTTCCGGGACGATGGCCTCGGCTGCGTTGGATTTGATTGCCATTTGTGCCTCACTGTTTTGCAGTCTGTGCGATTTTTCGCATCTCATGAGGCCAAACTACGGCGTGCGGACTAAGATCACCCTAAGCGACGTGATTAAGCACATCTTACTGGAAAACAATGAGAATTTGGCTTTATGCTTCGTTACACCAGTGCATAAATTTGTAACCTTACGAGGGTGTGAAGGGCGGCGGGGCCGCCCTCCTGCCAATCGTGTCACGCCAGTGCGCGGGCGCCTGCCAGCTTGAGCGCCAGCACGCCGGCCACCGCAATCCCCTGCCCTGCAAGCAGCACCAGGCCGATGGGGCTGAGAGTGGCCGCATGTAGCACGAGCAGCGCAATGGTCCCCGCCACCCAGACAACATCTCCAACAATGTTGCCGCGAATGACGCCCTTTGCGGGGTGTCCGGTGCGCGCTATCCAGGCATTGAACGCAGCCCATGGCAAAAGCAACAGGCCGATGGTCCAGAGGAAGCCCGATGGCAGGGTCCAGCCGGCCAATTGCGTCAGCGGCTCGGCGAGGACAAGCAGCGCGACGCCCATGGCGGCCGATACGATGGCATCCACGCCGTAGACAAGATGCGGATCGAGGCGCGGCAGGGTCTGGGTCATTGTCGTCATGGCGGCACTCCGTTCGGTTTGTCGATGGCCCGACGGTGCCGCGCCCGAGGTCATGGTTTCAATTACGTGCAAGGTAATGGAATAGCGGCTGCACCCAGTTCATGCTGGCTGGTCAATGGAGGGCGATGATGTTCAGCACGATGTTGCGGGAGTGGCGCGGCCTGCGCGGGATGAGCCAGCTCGAGCTGGCGCTGAGTGCGGACGTCTCGGCGCGGCACATCTCCTTCATCGAGTCCGAACGATCCAAGCCCAGCGTGGATATGGTGCTCAGGCTGGCCGAGGCACTGACCCTGCCGCTGCGCGAGCGCAATGCCATGCTGGTCGCCGCGGGCTTCGCGCCGCAATTCGGCGACAGCGACTGGAACAGCGAGGCGATGGCGGAGGTGCGCCAGGCAGCGGGCCTGCTGCTGGGGGCGCATGAGCCCTACCCCGCCATCGTGCTCGACATGGCCTTCAACATACTCGACGCCAATCCGCCGGCTTTGGGCATGATCGGCGCGAGTCGGGAGCTGCTGGATCGGGTCAACCTGGTCGACCTGGTCTACACGCCGGGGCCGGTGCGTGAATCGATCATCAACTGGACGGACGTGGCCGAATATCTGCTGCATCGCATGCGCGAGGGGGTGCGGCGCCACGGGCCGCAATCGGCCATAGCTGCAGTTCTGCGCCGGGCAATGGCGCAGCCGGGGGCGGAGCAATTGTCCGCCGTGCGCAGCCATTGGCGCGGCTCGGTGCTGCTGCCGCTGGAATTCCGGATGAATGGCGAAATGACGCGCTGGTTCACCACGGTCACCAGTTTCGGTGCGCCGCAGGATGCGATGGCCGAGGAAATCACTATCGAGCAGTTTCACCCCAATCCGGGCTAGTCAGCAGCGCGAGCCCGATTGAGGCGAATGGACAGCACGAAGATGACAGTTATCGACACCAGCAGCACCAGCCGGACGGCAAAGCCGAAGGCGGTCATGCGGACATCGGGATTGCCAAGCAGGTAAAGCGCGAGTTCAAGCACGGTCGCGCCGACCAGCAACACCGCGCCCCAGCTCGCTTTGATCCACAGGCCGACGGCGGCAAACAGCCGGGCCAGCGCGAAAATGGCGAGATAGACGAAGCCGGTCATGCCCATCGTGGCGATGGGGCTGACGGCGCCGAGATTGACGCCGAGCAGGCGCGCGGCGTCGTTGAGGCCCAGCAGCAGGCTGATAATGGCGACGATGCGGATATAGATGGCAATGGGTGGGGCGCTGAAATCCATGCCGGTTTTCTATCCCCATGCAACAGATGCGACAAGCCGGAGCTTGGATGGCACGGATGGCGCTGCTAAACGGAACGCACAGACAAGGAGCCGTTCCATGGCCGACACCTGGCAGAAGCACGATATGGCATTTCTCGGCGGCCAGCGGCTGCGCCGCACGCGCCGCACGGCCTGGAGTCGCGCCATGGTGCGCGAAACCGTGCTCACACAAGCCGACCTGATCTGGCCGCTTTTCGTCATCGAGGGGGAGAACGAGAAGACACAGATCCGCACCATGCCGGGTGTCGAACGGCTGAGCGTCGATCTCTGCGTCGAGGCAGCCAAAGCCGCACGGGATGCGGGCATTCCGGCGCTGGCGCTGTTTCCCAATACGCCGGACCATCTGCGCAGCGAGAATGGCGCCGAGGCCTATAACCCTGACAACCTGATGTGCCGGGCGCTATCAGCTATCAAGAGCGCCGTGCCCGAAGTGGGCCTGATCGCCGATGTGGCGCTGGACGAATATTCCAGCGACGGCCAGGACGGGCTGGTGCGCGACGGGGAAATCCTCAACGACGAGACGGTCGAGGTGATGATCCGCTCGGCTTTGGTGCAGAGCAAGGCTGGCGCCGACATCATCGCCCCCTCTGACATGATGGATGGCCGCGTCGGCGCCATTCGCGCGGCGCTTGACGATGAGGGGCATGAGCAGGTCCAGATCATGGCCTATGCCGCTAAATATGCCTCCTGTTTTTACGGCCCCTTCCGCGAGGCGGTGGGCTCGGGCAGCCGGCTCAAGGGTGAGAAGCGCACCTATCAGATGGATTACGCCAACTCCGACGAAGCCATGCGCGAGATCGAGCAGGATATTGTCGAGGGCGCCGACAGCATCATGGTCAAGCCCGGCCTGCCCTATCTGGACATCGTCCGCCGCGCCCGGGACAGCTTCAACATCCCCATCTACGCCTATCAGGTGAGTGGCGAATACGCGATGATCGAGATGGCCGCCGCCGCGGGCGCCATCGACCGCAAGGGGGCAATCCTCGAAAGCCTGCACGCTTTCAAGCGCGCCGGAGCCAATGGCGTGCTCACCTATTTCGCGCTGGAAGTGGCGCGGGAACTGGGTCGCTAGGTCTGGGTGCACGCCCTCGTGGTTCGAGGCTCGCGAAGGGCTCGCACCTCACCATGAGGGCTACTGGGGGACTTGGCGTATCAACAGCCCTCATGGTGAGGTGCGCTTCTTCAGCGCCTCGAACCACGAGGGCGTGGCACGATTTTACATCCTTCCCCTTGCACCCTGCCCCATTGGTGACAATCTTCTGTTCATGAGCCAGAACCAGACCGCCCTGCCCGATCCCGCCACGGCCCCCGAACTGTTCGAGGGTGTGTTGACCCGCCGCGTGCTGGCCTTCTTCATCGACCTCTTCGTCATGGGGCTGATGATCCTGGCTTTTGCCTTTGTCGGACTGATCGCCGGATTCCTGACCTTCGGCCTGGCCTGGCTGGCGCTGATCTTCGTCGTTCCAGCCACCATCGTGCTCTATTACGGCGCGACGCTCGGCTCGCCACGGCGCGCGACCATGGGCATGCAGATGATGGATATCGTGCTGACGCCGACGCGCGGCCAGCCGCTCGATGGCTGGATGGCGATCATCCACGCCGCCGTATTCTGGCTGACCACCTGGATTTCCTGGCCGCTGTCACTGCTCTTCGCCCTGTTCACGCCGCGCCGGCAGATGATCCACGACCTGATCACCGGCACGCTGATGGTGCGCCGCTCGCCGATGGTGCGCCATTGGCGGCAGGCTCGCTCGGCGCAAGCCAGCAGCGCATATTGAGTCATTGCCGGGTCTGAGGCGCGGGAGTACATTCTCCTGATTGCACTCAAGGGTCCTGGATGACCGACCAGACGCCGGAAACCACGCAGCTGTTTTTGACCGCGGCCATGCCGTGTCCCTACCTGCCGGGCAAGCAGGAGAGGAAGCTGTTTACCCATCTGACCGGCCGGCGCGCCGCGAACCTGCATCACCTGTTGAGCGAGAACGGTTTCCGCCGCAGCCAGAACCTGATTTACCGGCCCGCCTGCGAAGGCTGCAATGCCTGCCAGTCGGTGCGGATCGTCGCCAATGACTTCGTGGCGTCGAGTCGCTTCCGTCGCGTGCTGCGCCACAATGACGACCTTTCGGTCGAAGTGCGGCCCATTACGGCGACGAGCGAGCAATACGAACTGTTCAAGCGCTATCTGGAATCGCGCCATGCCGGGGGCGGCATGAACCAGATGAGCTTCGTGGATTACGAATATATGGTCGAGGACACGCCGGTGCAGTCCGTGCTGGTGGAGTATCGCCTGCGCAACCATCCCGACCAGACCCTGGTGGCGGTGGCGCTGACCGATGTGATGCCCGACGGGCTCTCCATGGTCTATTCCTTCTTCGACCCCGACCTCGCCTCGCGGAGCCTGGGGACCTACCTCATCCTCGACCATATCGCGCAGGTCCGCTCGGCGGGGCTGCGCTATGTCTATCTCGGTTACTGGGTCAAGGATTCGCCGAAGATGGCCTACAAGGCCCTGTACAAGCCTCTGGAAGTCCAGCGCGGCACGCTGGGCTGGTGTTCGCTCGACTAAGACTATCAGGTTACTTCGAAGCTGAATTGTTTCTGACGCAGTCCGTCAGTTATCGTTCAGCCGTTTACTGGCAGTGATCAGCGTGGGCGGCTGTGGACCGATGGGAAACGGGGCGCCCTTTCTTCCATCCTTAGTCCATGGAGAACCTCGTTGAAGATCAGAAGCATCTACCTCGCGTCCCTCCTGCTGGCCGCCCTGCCGGCTACGGCCTTTGCACAGGCCAGCATACCGGCAAATGTCGATTTTACCGCCGCGGCAACCATGCCGTCGCTCAAGGACCCGTCCCGCAAGGACGTCTTCGCCGTCACCATCGGCGATGCCCAGGTCAGGACCCAGCTCGAGCTGACCTGCTCGGCCGGCTATACCCAGTTCCTCGTCATGCGTTCGGACAAGGCCTGTGCCGTGGCCGGCAGCGGTTCCATCGTCAATCCGGCCAACCAGCAATTGCTGCCACGCACCCAGTATTCGGGCGGCTACACGGTCAATGCCGATGGCTATACCGATGGCTCCGGCATGGCGGTCAACTACCTGGCCCTCGGCAAGGTCGCGCCGTCGGCCGGCGCCTTTGCCGGCTCGATGAACCTCAAGCCGGAAGTCACCTCCACCGGCGCCTCGGCGCTCAAGGTTCGATCATGGCCAATCTCGGCCAGAGTTCCGGCGGCTCTGTCATCGATGACCGCGTCGATACGGTCGACCTGACGCGGCTCTTCATCCCCTCGGCCGGCCTGCCGTCCGATACGGGCTGCACCTGGTCGGGCAATATGGTGTTCGCCTACCAGACCGAAAGCTGGTTCCTCGACCTCAAGGCGACCTGCGCCGAAAAGGAATACGTCCTCAAGGGCAACATGCCCTGGACCGACTCGCCCGGCGTCGATGCCCAGACCCAGTATGACCTGACGCTCACCCTGCCCTCGACCGGCGCCACCAGCGACGATGCGCTGTTCGCCACTGCCGACGCCAATAGCGACCTGTTCGCGGCGGCCGATGGCATTACCGCCCAGATCATCATGAAGGAATCCAAGCACGTCACCATCGACATCGACGGCGTGCTTACGGAAACCCCGTCGCAGGTCGATGCGTCGGGCCAGTTCGTCGGCACCAATGTGCCGGTGGAAGTGGTGCGCTCGCTGGCGACGCTGTTCGGCCTGCTGTCGTCGAACCTGTTCGGCGCGTAAGCCACCCGCAAGCAAGAGACAGGGCGGCCTTCGGGTCGCCCTTTTTCGTTGCCCCGGCCTTGCTTGCGCCATATGTCTCGGCGACATCGCCCCTCATGCCCACCTGCCGGACCTGCCATGTCTTTGTTGTTTAAGCTGATCCGGCTTGGTCTGGTACTGGGCGCGCTTGGGGTGGCCACGCTCGCCATCCTCGCGCTGTTCGGCTTTGCCGTGCCCGAACTCGACCTGCTGAACCATGCGCAGATCTTCCTGCTGCCGGGGACAGTGATCGGCCTGGTGATCGTGGCATTGGCGCTGCGGGGACGCACCCGCAGCGTGGCCGTCATCTATGCCCTTGTCGGCCTTGCCGCATCCGCAAATGTGATGCTGCCCGAATTCATCGGTTCGCAGCAGGCCCGGCCGGTGGCGCCGGCGAGCGGCACCGTCACCATGATGACGCACAATCTTTTCGGCATGAATTATGAGATGGACAAGGTCGTCGCGGCTATCCGGGCCGAGGACCCCGATATCATCGTGCTGCAGGAATATTTCGGCGAGCAGGCGACGGACCTGCACCCGCTCCTGCTGGCGGATTACCCGTTCTTCGTGCGTTGCCGGGGCGGCAAGCGGGCCAATCTGGGGCTCTATTCCCGCATCCCCTTCACGCAGGTCGATGACGGCGCCTGCCCCAACAATGCCTATGGTACGACCCGAACCGCGCATATCCTCGCCAACTTCCAGACCGATGGCGGCAAGAGTTTCTCGGTCATCACCACCCATATGGACTGGCCGATCCCCGTCGTGCGCCAGCATGAGCAGCTCGACGCGCTGTCAGAGGTCGTGGACAAGATCGAGGGACCGATGATCCTGGCGGGGGATTTCAACTCGACCTCGTGGTCCTATTCGCTGCGCGACTTCGTGGCGCGCAACCACTTCACCCGCGAAACCATGAACCTCGTAACCTATCCGCTGAGCTGGTACTATCTGCGGGCCTGGCGGGAGACCATCCCGTTCCTGCCGCTGGACCATGTGATGACACGCGGTGGCGTCGTGGTGCATGACCTGCATGCCGGGCAGAAAACCGCGAGCGATCACCTGCCGGTGGTATTCACCTTCTCGGTGGAGTGATCGGCTCACGCCCTCGTGGTTCGAGGCGCTGAAGAAGCGCACCTCCATGAGGGCTACTGGAGCATTGAGCCAAGAGTGGCCCTCATGGTGAGGCGGGAGCGTAGCGACCCTCGAACCACGAGGGAGTGTCGCTAAGCCCCCACCTTCAGATCGAATACGATCAGCCCGTCCCGACCGCCCTCCAGCGCCGCCACCAGCCGGCTGCCGGCTGCCTTGTGGGCGGGATGCGGCAGGTAGCGGTCACGGGCGGCTTCATCGGCGAAATCCATGATGAAGCCATCGTTGAACCCCTGGCTGCGGCCTTCGGGCGAAATATTGGGGCCGAAATCGGCAGACAACAGCCCCTCGATCTGCCCCACCAATGCACCCAGCCCTGCATAGATTGCGGCGCGCTCATCGGCGCCGACATCGCTGCGAAACTTGACGAAGACGCAGTGGCGGATCATCCGACGAACCTGTTGTTCCGCGGGAAGCCGTTGGGCGGCTGGCGGCCGGCAGCGGCGCGGTCGCCAAGCCAGTCGGTCAGTTCCTCGGTGGGCTTGGTATAGGTGCGGCCGGACGAATCCATCCAGGTCAGGCCATCGGCAGCCCAGAAGGTCTTGAGGTCGGAAATGCCGCCATCCTTGTAGCGCTGCAGGCGCACGCCCTTGCCGCGGCTCATCTCGGCCAGTTGGGTCAGCGGGAAAACCAGCAGCTTGCGATTCTGCCCGATGACGGCAACCCGATCGCCGGCCACGGGCACCAGCAAGGCCGCCTCGTCGGGCGCGCCAACATTGAGGATCTGCTTGCCCTTGCGGGTATTGGCGATCATCTCGTCCTCGCCGACGATGAAGCCATAGCCGGCCGACGAGGCGACGATGCGCTTCTGGCCGGGGCGATAGACGAAGAGGTCGACAATGTCCTGCCCCTCCTCGATATCGACCATGATGCGCACCGGCTCGCCCTGCCCGCGTCCGCCGGGCAGCTTGTCGCCGGCCAGCGTATAGACCTTGCCGCCGGTGGTGAGCATCAGCAGCTTGTCGGTCGTCTCGCATTTGATCGACAGCTTGAGCCGGTCGCCGGCCTTGAAGCCGCGCTCGTCGTTGACGTCGGTGGCATGGCCGCGCGGCGCGCGAATCCAGCCCTTTTCGGAGAGGATGACGGTGATCGGCTCGCGCTCGATAAAGGCCTCGGTGACTTCGGCCAGGTCGGTCGTGGGCGTATCGCCCAGAATGGTGCGGCGAGCGCCCAGCGCATGCGGCGTGCCATCGGCATTCACCAGCGGATAGGCCTTCTTCAGCGCCTCGATTTCCTTGCTGATATTGCCCCATTGCCGCTTGTCGGAGGCCAGCAGGGCTTCGAGATGCCCCTTTTCCTCGGTCAGGTCGGCATGTTCCTTGCGCAGCTCGATTTCCTCGAGCTTGCGCAGGGAGCGCAGACGCATGTTGAGGATGGCTTCGGCCTGCACATCGGTCAACTCGAACGTGCTCATCAGGCTCGCCTTGGCATCGTCCTCCTCGCGGATGATGCGGATCACCTCGTCGAGGTTGAGATAGGCGATGATATAGCCGGCCAGCACTTCGAGCCGGTGGGCGATCTGTTCCAGCCGATGCGTGGAACGGCGAACCAGCACTTCCTTGCGGTGCTCCAGCCAGGCCTTGAGCACCTGCGGCAGGCCCATGACCTTGGGCACGGCGCCCCTGTCGAGCACGTTGAGATTGAGCGGGAAGCGGGTTTCGAGATCAGTGGTCTTGAACAGTTGCTCCATCAGGATCACCGCATCGACGGTGCGGGCACGCGGTTCGAGCACGAGGCGGATATCGTCCGAAGACTCGTCGCGCACGTCCTTGAGCAAGGGCAGCTTCTTGGCCAGCAGCAATTCGGCGATCTTTTCGACCAGCCGCGACTTCTGCACCCCATAGGGGATTTGAGTGACGACGATGAGATAGACGCCGCGGCCGGTCTCTTCCACTTCCCACTTGGCGCGCAGGCGGAACGAGCCGCGGCCAGTCTCGTAGGACTGGGCGATGGAAGACGGGGATCTCGACCAGAATGCCCCCGGTCGGGAAGTCCGGCCCCTTCACGAATTGAGTCAGGTCGTGGGCGGAAGCCTCTGGATTGACATTGATAAGATGGAGCGCCGCATCGCAAAGCTCGGTCACGTTATGGGGCGGAATCGACGTCGCCATGCCCACGGCAATGCCGGTCGAACCATTGGCGAGCAGGTTCGGGAAATTGGACGGTAGCACGACCGGCTCTTCGTCTTCGCCGTCATAGGTCGGCTTGAAGTCGATGGCATTCTCGGTGATGCCTTCGAGCAGGCGCATGGCCACGTCAGTCATGCGGCTTTCGGTGTAACGCATGGCCGCGGCGCTATCGCCGTCGATATTGCCGAAATTGCCCTGCCCGTCGACCAGCGGATAGCGCTGGGCAAAATCCTGCGCCAGACGCACCAAGGCGTCATAGATCGACTGGTCGCCATGCGGGTGGAACTTACCGATCACGTCGCCGACGATACGGGCGGATTTCTTGTAGCCCTCGTTCGGCGCGAGCTTGAGCAGGCGCATGGCGTGGATGATGCGGCGATGCACGGGCTTGAGCCCGTCACGCGCATCGGGCAGCGCCCGCTGGGTGATGGTGGAGAGGGCGTAGGAAAGGTACCGCTCCTCAAGCGCCTGCTTGAGATCGACGACACGCTGGTCGTCGGCAGGCGGAAGGGTATCGGCGTCGGACATGGGCAGAAATTCCGGGGGAACGAATCAGGAAAGCAGTATAACGGTCGGGACCGGATTTGTGTGCAAACACGCGGTTTTGCACGGGTTATGACGCTCCTCCACTGCGTTACCCATTGTAGGGACGGCCGACATTTTGATCCTTCGATCCATCAAAGTATATTGCATGGCTTAAGAGCAGAATTCCCACCAGGTGACCATCGGCATGAAGACGTCCCCCTCCGCCCCAAATGACGCTGCCCGCCAGGCATGGCGCCTGATGTTCGACATTCTGATGCAGACCAATGCCGGCCGTCAGGAAAGCCTCGGCCGGCGCAACCTGACGCCCAACGACTCACGGGCCCTCTACACGCTGAATCGCAAGGAGGGAAAGGCCATCGGGGCGCTGGCGCGGCTCTGGGGCTGCGACCCGTCGACGGCAACCTGGGTAGTGGATCGGCTGGAAAAAGCCGGACTTGCCGAACGCCGGCCGTCGCCAAGCGACCGGCGCGTCAAGCTGGTGGCGCTGACCGCGCAGGGTGAGACCACCATGCGCGACCTGCTCGCCGAATTCCACGAACCACCGGAAATGCTGAACAATCTCACGGCCCAGGAACTGGAAACCTTCCAGGCGCTGCTGGCAAAAATGGCCAGGGCTCCCGTCGATAATTAATTTGATTACTCCAATATATTGACCCATCTAACTGATCGACGTAGGATCGGCAGCGATCGAACGGAGGTTTTGATGGACACTCTCATGATCGTCGTGATCGCGATTCACGCCAGTTCCGGCGTGTTCTGGGCCGGCTCCACCGCGACCCTGGCCAATCTCGGCCTGAATGCCGGCACCTCGGCCGAGCGGCTTTTTCCATTTCAGATGGGTTCGGCGGGGCTGACGGTCCTGACCGGTCTGGCGCTCTGGGCCTATTGGCGCGGTGGCGCCCTGGGCACATCGGAATTGATCCTGCTGTTCGGAATTCTCGCCGCCTTCGTGGCCGGCGCCGTGCAGGGCAGCATTGTCGGGCCGGCGCGCCGCGCGCTTTCCGGCGCCAGGGATGCGGAAAGCGCTCTGCACCAGCGGATCGCCGGCGCTCATCGCGTAGCGGCCGGACTGCTGACGATCACGGTCATAACCATGGTCGTGTCACGCTTCTTCTGACGATCGGGGTCCCGCGGAGCGTTGCGAGACAAGGCCTAAAAACTCTTCATCGACAGAGCATCATCGCCTATGGTTGCGCATATTGTTGTCCAAGCCATTGCCGAATCTTGTCTAAATTCTCCCACTCCGCCGCCATTGCCGGCGCCCTGCTCGCTTTCGCTGCCATGCCGACCTGCGGGCAGGAATTGTGGTATCCCAATGTCATCCTCAAGGGCGGCCTGACCGACGGCGAGGCTGAGGGCAAGGTCGGCATTGTCCTGCCGCTGGCACAGAATCAGGACACGCTATTCCTCGGACAGGTCGAAGCTGGTCGCTCGGGCGATGGACAATTCGCCGGGGAATCGGACTGGGCATCCGCCACATGCTCGACTCAGAGTGGAATTTGGGCGTCTATTCGATGCTCGACGTGGCGGAGAGCGCCAATGGCGCTCAATTCACCCGCCTGACGCTGGGCGCCGAGGCCCTGGGGGAAGACTTCGACATCAGGGCCAATGCCTATCTGGGCCTGGGCGCCGCCGCAGTTGAACTGCCCCATCTCCTGACGGCGTCGATCAGCGGTTCGCACATTGTCCTTACCCCGACGATCGAGGAAATGCTGCAGGGGTTCGATGCGGAACTGGGCTGGCGCGTGCCGGTCTTCGACAGCGACTCGGGCAGCCAGATCAGGGCTTATGCCGGCGGGTATCACCTCGCCTCGCCCAGCCAGGCGCGCAATGGCGGCCATCTGCGCCTTGAACTCACGACGACGGAAATTGCCAGTCTGGGTGGAGCGCAATTGGGCCTTGGCGGCGGCCTCGGGCAGGACAATGTCATGGGCACGAGCGCGTTTGCCAGCGTCAGCCTGCGCGTGCCGCTGGGAGGCGCGGGCCAGTCCGCCGGCGGCGGAAACAGCCAGTACCAGCGCATGACGACACCCTTCTCCCGGGCGGAGGACATTGCGGTAACCCAGGTCTCCGGCCCGTCGGAAATAGCCCAAACGGCCAGCGGGCAAGCCGTGACCGTATTGAGCGACACCGCATTTGGCGGCGGAGACCTGCAGAACCAGTTGATCGCTGCGGGCACGAACAGCACCGTCGTCTTTGTGGGCGACTTCACCACCTCGGCGCCGCTGCAATTGCAGCAGGGCCAGACGGTGCAGGGCGCAGGAGCCATGGAGGTCCGGACCGCGTCCGGAAAACGGCTCTCGGTGTCGCTGCCCGGCGCCAGCGTTACCGGCAACTTCGCCGGGAATCTGGGTCGCTTTGAAATGGCCGATGACAGCACGCTCAAGGGCATGACGGTCGGTGGCACCGGCACCGCCTTCGGCTCAAACCCCATTGGCATCTACGCGAATAATGTGTCCAATGCCGCCATCATCGACAATATCGTCAGCATGACATCGACCGAGGGCACGGCATTTGGTATCCGCGTTCAAGGAAGTACCAATGTACTCGTCGATGGCAATGTGGTGACAGCCACTCATCCGACGGCCAACGCGGTCGGCATACAGCTGGTCGGCGGTTCCGCGCGCATTTCCAACAATGTCGCCACGGCCAATGGCGGGTCCAATAGCTATGCCTACTTCCTGGTCGATGACGCCGGCATCGCCCCCATGGTCCTGGCGGGCTCCACCGGCAACGCCAATCTCGGCGGCACCTGCATAGTGAATACCGGAACCGTTCATGGCGTCATCGAAATGGTCGATGGCACCTCTTGCCCCTAGGGAGCGCCCTAAACCCGCGTCAAAATCTCGATCAGCGGTTCCCGCGTCGGGGGCGGAGCGATCTGCCGGGCGGACCAGAGGTGCATGGCGAGGAAATGGCTCGTGAGGCGGAGGGCATTGCCTATGTCGTCTGGCGACGCATTGCCGCGGGCTGAGAGAAAGCTCGGCAGCGGCAGCAGGCGGTCCAGATAGGGCTGCGCCGCCGCACGGGACACCGCCCTGCCCGATTTGGGCGAGACATGCGTCAGATCGTCGGTCGTGCCAGTGACGGCACAATTGGCAAGGTCCAGGCCGAAACCGAGATCCTCCAGCAAGGCCAGTTCGAACCGGGCCAGGTCGGCGCCGTCGGGCGGGCTCTCGATCAGGCGCAGGGCCATGCCGAGCAGGCGATCATGCGGATCGCGCTCGGGCAGCAGGCGCAGATGCTCGCAGACGAGCTGGCTGAGATAGAGGCGGGTGCGGTCGGCGATGAGATCGGCGGCGCGGGCCTGCATCAGTTCGACGGTGAAGGTGCCGAGATGGTCTTCGAGGCGCGCGCGCCAGGTGAGCTGGACGGTATTGCCGGGCTGGAGGACAGCAGCGAGCCTGGTCGAGCGCCCGCCCCTGACGAGGCCGAGATGGCGGCCACGGCCGGCCACCATGGCTTCGGCAATGACGCTGCTCTCGCCATGGCGGCGCACGCCGATCAGCAGGGCTTCACCGGTCCATTCCATCTATGGGGTTTGGCGCATGCGTAGCGCGCTAATTCTTTCCATGCGGGTATTCCAACCCCATCTCGCGATAGCGCTCGGGGTCGTCACCCCACTTCTCGCGGACCTTCACGAACAGGAACAGGTGGATCGGCACCTCATACATGGCCATCAGTTCCTTGCGCGATTCCGCGCCGATGGCCTTGATGGTCTGCCCGCCGGCACCGAGCACGATCTTCTTGTGGCTCTCGCGCGACAGATAGATCACCTGGTCGATCTTGTAGGAGCCGTCCTTCTGGATCTTGAAGCTCTCGGTCTCGACCGTGGAATTGTAGGGAATTTCGTCATGCACGCGCAGGAACAGCTTTTCGCGCGTGATCTCGGCCGCGGTGATCGCCATCGTCAGGTCGGTCAGGTGGTCTTCGGGAAAATGCCACGGCCCGGGCGGGATATGCTTGACGCACCAATCCATGAAATCCTGCACGCCATAGCCCTTGAGCGCCGAAATCATGAAGGTGGCCTCAAAGCGCAGCTTGGCATTGATGGCTTCGGAGAGCTTGAGCAGTTCCTCATTCTTGACCGTGTCGATCTTGTTGAGGATCAGGATACGCGGGTGATTGACGTTCTCGAGACCCTCGATCAGCTTTTCAAGCTCGGGCGTCAGGCCCCGGTCGACATCGACGATCAGGGCGACGATATCGGCATCCCCTGCCCCGCCCCAGGCGCTATCGACCATGGCGCGGTCGAGCCGGCGCTTGGGTGCGAAAATGCCCGGTGTGTCGATGAAGACCAGTTGCGCCTTGTCGAGCGTGACGACACCCCGCACCTGGCTGCGGGTGGTCTGCGCCTTGTGGGTGACGATGGAAACTTTCGTGCCCACCAGCGAGTTCAGCAAAGTCGATTTGCCGGCATTGGGCGCACCCACCAAGGCGATGAAGCCGCAGGAGGTGTCGGAGAGTTCTTCGGGCGTATTCATCTTGATGCTTCCTTCCACACCTTGTGGGCGATGAGGAACAGTTCGGCGGCCTTGTGTTCGGCGATCTTCTTGGAAGGGCCGGTAGCGCTCAAACTATCATAGTCGCCAAGGGTGATTGATATGGTGAATTCGGGGGCGTGGTCGGGGCCGCGCCGGTCGGTCTGGGTATAGGTGGGCGGCTCGAGCCCGCGGGCCTGCGCCCATTCCTGCAATGTGGTCTTGGCATCGGCCTTGTTGGCCGAGCCGTCGGCCAGGAATTCCTCGAACATGCGCTCGACGAATTCATAGGCCTTGCCCATGCCGCCGTCGCAATAGATGGCGCCGATGACGGCCTCGGTGACGTCGCCCAGAATGGCTTCCTTCTCCGCGCCCCCGGTGCGGGCTTCGCTCTCGCCAAGATGGAGTTCCGAGCCAAGGTCCAGCGTGCGGGCGATGACGGCGCAGGTTTCCTTGCGCACCAGCGAGTTGAGCGTACGGCTCAATTCGCCCTCATTGGCCTTGGGATAGCGGCGATAGAGCATGTCGGCCACGACGAGGCCGAGCACGCGGTCGCCGAGGAATTCGAGGCGCTGGTAGGAGCGCTCGATGCGTTTGGCCGGCGAGACGGCGCTGGAATGGGTGAGCGCGCGGTTCAGCAGGTCCGGATCGGCAAAGCGGTAGCCGAGCCGGAACTGCAGCTTGTCATGATTGCGCGCACCGCGGCTCATAGAGGCTGGTGATCGACGCCCTGGAACATGCGGTCCCAGCGGACATTGGCCGGCCACTGCCAGAGCTGCCAGGGCGGAATATTGTCCTTGATGGAGAAGAACCGCGCCTCGGCCTTGGCGATGAGGTTCACCGCCGGCACATAGCCAACCTGGCTCAGCACGCGGCTATCGGCCGAACGGTCGCGATTGTCGCCCATCATGAAATAATGGCCAGCGGGCACGACATATTCCGACGTATTGTCGAGCGGCGCATTATCCGAGATTTCCTGGATGATGTGGGTCGTGCCCTCGGGGAAAGTCTCGCGATAGAGGATGACCTCGCGGGTATCGCCATTGCTGTCGGTATCCTGCGCCGTGCCGATCTGCTCGCGCTCGACCATGGTGCCGTTGATATAGAGGCGCCCTTCCCTGACCTGGATCGTATCGCCCGGCAGGCCGACCACGCGCTTGATATATTCGATATTCTGCGGCACCGGCCGGAATACGGCGATATCGCCGCGATTGGGCTCGCGGCCGAAGATGCGGTTGTTGATCGGCAGCTCGAAATCGAGCAGCGCGAAATCGCCGTAGCGGCCGAGCGAGAAGGAATGCTTGCCATAGCCCCAGACGAATTTGTTGGCGACGAAATAGTCGCCGATCATCAGCGTCTGCTGCATGGAGGCCGTGGGAATGGAGAAGGGCTGGTAGAGGAACGAGCGCAGCACGATGGCGATCAGCAAGGCCTCGACCACGACGACGATGGTTTCCCACCACTCGTTGGCCGCTGATTTCTTGATGGACTTGTCGGCGGGCTGGCTCATGGAATTCCCCGGAAAGACGGTGTCGAAGCGTTAGGCGTTTGAACTCGCCGGGTCAACTTCATTGGCCGGCAGCGCTTCGATGATGACGAAGGCCTGGGCGAGCCCGGCATCGTCGGTGATGGTCAGGTGGATGTGGGGCACGTGCCCCGGGGGCACAAGACGGGCCAGCGCTTTTGCCGCGCCATTGGTCAACTGCATGGTCGGCTTGCCCGAAGGCAGGTTCACCACGCCCATGTCGCGCCAGTAGACGCCCCAGGAAATGCCGGTACCCAAAGCCTTGGAACAGGCCTCCTTGGCGGCGAAGCGCTTGGCATAGGAGGCGGCGCGCTGCGCGCGGCGATCGGATTTGCGGCGCTCGATCTCGGTGAAGCAGCGATTGGTGAACCGCTCGCCGTAGCGCTCCAGGGTGCTGGCCACGCGGTCGATCTGGATGAGGTCGGAGCCGAGGCCGATGATCATGGGGAGGCTCCGTTTTTGAGGGGATACCCCTCCTAGCCTCCCCCTGACAGGGGGAGGAACTGCACAGAGTTTGGGGCATAATCTTGCCAAACCCACCGGCCGTACTCCTCCCCTATCAGGGGGAGGCTGGGTGGGGGTATCCGCAGAAAAACTCACTTCACCCCCTGAATGCCGCGGCTGCCCGGCTTCACGGCCGGGATGGCGGCCAGTTCGGGTGGCAACTGGTCGGCGGGATAGGCCGGCACCTTGTATTCGATCAGGCTCACCAGCGGCACGCCGACATCGGCTTCGCCGCCCGAGCGGTCGATGAGGCAGGCGGCGGCCACGACATTGGCGCCGATACCGCACAAGGCCTCGACGCATTCGCGAATGGAAAGGCCGGTCGAGACGATATCTTCGACCACCACAACCTGGTCGTCGGCCGATATCTCGAAGCCGCGGCGCAGTTCGAACTTGCCATCGACGCGCTCGGTATAGAGCGCCGGAACGCCAAGCTGGCGGGCGGTTTCATAGCCGGGGATGATGCCGCCGATGGCGGGCGAGACGACCTTGGTGACGCCGGGCACTTCGGCGCGGATGCGGTCGGCCAGCGCCTTGCACAGCTTTTCGGTCTGCGCAGCATACTGGAACACCCTGGCCTTCTGCAGGAAGACCGGCGAACGCAGGCCGGATGACAGGATGAAGTGGCCTTCGAGCATGGCGCCGCATTCGCGGAAAATGGTCAGCACTTCATCTTTCGTCATCAACAAATCTCCGGTCGACATTGCCGTCCCATTCCAGGGTCGAAATCATGCCCGCTTCGCGGATGCCGGCGCGCTGGACGGCGGAAAGCCCCGGGCTGCGCTTGAGCGTTGCCAGAACATCGGTGAGTTGCGCAAGGTCGCGCACCTCGATTTCGAAGATCATCTGGTGAAAGTCGGGCGAAATCATCCGCATCACCAGATTGTTGATATTGGCGTCGCAGGCGGCGATGGCCGAGGAAATCTGCGCCAGCGAGCCCGGCTTGTTGACGCTCTCCATGGTGATGACCGTCGCATAGAGCTTGTCTTCACCCGTCAGGTTCCAGCGCACGTCCACCCAGGCCACGTCGCTGTCATGCTTGTCGATCAGCGCTTCGGAATGGATCGGATAGACCAGCATGGGACTGTCGGGCTGGAGAATGCCGACCAGCCGGTCGCCCGGCACGACGCCCTCCCCCGAAACCGTCACCGGCATATGGAAATCGAGCTGGGCCAGGGCGGCCTTGGCGCGCGGGCCGGAGCGCTGGCCGCCGGGGACGCGGAAGCGGAACAGATCGGTAGCGCGCAAAGCGAACCAGCCATCGGCGGTGTCGGCCACCGGCAGGTCGAGCTTGCGGCGGCGCTTGCGCAGGCCCTTGAGCTTGGCCAGTTCGGCGGCCAGCGGCTCGGAGCCGATCTTGCCCTCGCCCACCGCGATCAGCAGGTCGCGCCGGCTGGGCGTGCTCAGGGCCTCGGCCAGAGCTTTGGCCTCGCTATCGTCCAGCATGACGCCTTCGCGCTCCAGCATCATGTTGAGCACATGTTCGCCCAGGGCAAAGGCACGCTGGGTGGCGGCATGGCGCACGGCCCGGCGAATGGCGGCCCGCGCCTTGCCGGTGGCGGCAATACCCAGCCAGTTCATCGGCGGGGAGTGGTTCTGGTCGCGGATGATCTCGACTTCGTCGCCGCTCCGCAACTGCGTCACCAGCGGCAGGATGGAGCCGTTGATCTTGGCGCCGACACAGGTATCGCCGATATCGGTATGGAGCGCATAGGCGAAGTCGATGGGCGTGGCGCCACGCGGCAGCGCGATCAGCCGCCCGCGCGGCGTGAAGCAGAACACCTGGTCCTGGAACAGTTCCAGCTTGGTATATTCGAGGAAATCCTCGGTGGTGGAATTGCCGGTCGTCAGGTGCCCGATGGTCTGGCGCAGCGAGCCATAGGCCTGCGATTCCTGCTCGATACGGCCGAGATTGGCCGAAGCGCCATCCTTGTAGAGCGCATGGGCGGCAATGCCGAATTCCGCAATGCGGTCCATGTCCTCGGTGCGGATCTGCAGCTCCACGCGCTGGCGGCCGGGGCCGACAATTGTGGTGTGGATCGACTGGTAGTCATTGTGCTTGGGGACCGAGATATAGTCCTTGAAACGCAAAGGCACGACTTTCCACTGGGTGTGGACCACGCCCACCGTGCGATAGCATTCCTCCACCGAGCCGACGATGACGCGGAAGCCGATCATGTCGGAAAGCTGTTCCAGCGCGATCGACTTGCGCTCGATCTTGTTGAAGATCGAGAAGGGCGATTTCACCCGCGCCTTGACGCGCGCCGTGATGCCCTCGACGGCCAGCCGCTCGCTCAGTTCGGTCGAAATCGTGGCGATCGTCTCGCGATATTCCGCCTGCATCTCGTCGAGCCGGGCGACGATGGCCTGGTAATGCTCGGGCTGGAGTATCCGGAAGGAAATATCCTCCAGCTCATTGCGCATGTCCTGCATACCCATGCGGCCGGCGAGCGGGGCATAGATATCCATGGTTTCCTGGGCGATGCGCTGCTGCTTTTCCGGCGGCATGAATTGCAGCGTGCGCATATTGTGCAGGCGGTCGGCGAGCTTGACCAGCAGCACCCGCACATCCTGGCTGATGGCCAGCAGCAGCTTGCGCAGGTTCTCGGCCTGCGCCTCTTCGCGCGAGACCAGGTTGAGGCGGTCGATCTTGGTCAGCCCATCGACGATGGCGGCGATTTCGGCGCCGAACATCTGGTCGATCTCGGCGCGGGTCGCGTCGGTATCCTCGATCGTGTCATGCAGCAGGCCGACGGCGATGGAAGCATCGTCGAGCTTGAGCTCGGTCAGAATGGCGGCGACTTCGAGCGGATGATTGAAATAGGGGTCGCCCGAGGCACGCTTCTGCGAGCCATGCTTCTGCATGGCGTAGACATAGGCCTTGTTCAACAACTGCTCGTCGACATCAGGGTTATAGGCCTGAACGCGTTCGACAAGCTCGTACTGACGCATCATGGGAGGTGTCGCCGCTCGCTCGAAGGAAAGAGCTTAGCGTTTTGAAAGAAAATGGGAAAGGTGCGCAGGGAGTATCTGAGTCAGGCGAGAATGGAAAGTCTTCGCCGCCAAAAACAAAACACCCCCGGCTTACGCCGAGGGTGCTGAATTTCAAGCAACGAACCGAAATCAGTCGTCGCGGCGCTCCGGCGGGGCCAGGCTTTCGATACCGCGCAGCAGTTCTTCTTCGCTGATCGTGTCGAAATTGATCGAATCGTCGTCGCCGGCGCTTTCGATCAGCGGAGCAGCATGGCTCTCGGGCTCGTCGACTTCGACATATTTCTGCAGCGAATGGATCAGGTCCTCGCGCAGGTCTTCCGGCGAGATAGCGCCGTCGCCGATTTCGCGCAGGGCCACCACGGGATTCTTGTCGTTATCGCGAGCGACAGTGATCTGCGCTCCGGACGAAATCATGCGCGCGCGATGGGCCGCCATGAGAACGAGATCGAAGCGGTTGTCGATCTTTTCGATGCAGTCTTCAACGGTGACGCGTGCCACAGACGTCTCCAAAACTTATGGAATGAACGCCTCCCATACACCAGTGGTCCCATGGGCACAAGGTTGCCCTGCACCGCTGGGCGCGCATTAGCCATGTCTTGAGGGCGGGAGGGGCGATGTCTTGCCGGACGCCGGAAAACATGCGAATACCGAAATTAAGTTAATGCTCTCTGCGGAATTTAAATAAACCTTTTGGCTGCTCTTGCGGCGCAATGATTTGGGCGGCAAGGCCGCTGACGGGAGACTTGAGATGCCCATCGACCCGCGGGAAAAGATCGTTCTATTCATCGATGGCGCCAATCTCTACGCCACGTCCAAGGCGATAGGCGTCGACATCGATTACCGGCGCCTGCTGGCCGATTTCAACGCCCGCGCCTATCTGCTGCGCGCCAATTATTACACGGCGCTGATCGAGGACCAGGAATATTCCTCCATCCGCCCCCTGATCGACTGGCTGGACTATAACGGCTTCACCGTGGTCACCAAGCCGGCCAAGGAATTCACCGATGCCACCGGGCGGCGCAAGGTGAAGGGCAATATGGATATCGAGCTGACCGTCGACGCGCTCGAACTCGCCCCGTTCTACGATCACATGGTTTTGTTCTCGGGCGACGGCGATTTTACCGCCCTGGTCGCGGCCCTGCAGCGCAAGGGCAAGCGCGTGACCGTGGTTTCGACGCTGACCACCGCGACCCCGATGATCTCGGACGACCTGCGCCGGCAGGCGGACTTCTTCATCGACGTGGCCGAACTGGCCAAGACCGTGGGCAGACCGCCGAGCACGCGGCCGGTAGCAGCGCCTGTCGAGGAATAACAGGGGGCACGCCCTCGTGGTTCGAGGGTCGCTGCGCTCCCGCCTCACCATGAGGGCTACCGGGAATTCGATGCATCAACAGCCCTCATGGTGAGGTGCGCTTCTTCAGCGCTTCGAACCACGAGGGCGTGGCACAGAGCCCCTACCCTCGCCCGCCTTCCTTCATGATGCGGGACTTGTCGCGGTTCCAGTCGCGGTTGCGCTCGGTTTCGCGCTTGTCGTAGTTCTTCTTGCCCTTGCCCAGGCCAATCAGGACCTTGGCGCGGCCCTGGTCGTTGAAGAACAGTTTCAGCGGCACGATGGTGTTGCCGGCGCGGGAGACTTCCTGGTCGAGCTTGGCCAGTTGCTTCTTGGACACCAGCAGTTTGCGCGGGCGGCGCTCCTCGTGATTGAAGCGGTTGGCCTGCAGATATTCGGGGATATGGGCGTTGATCAGCCACAGCTCGCCCTTTTCCGGCGACGCATAGGCTTCGGTGATCTGGGCCTTGCCCAGGCGCAATGACTTGACCTCGGTCCCTGACAGCACCAGGCCCGCTTCCAGCGTTTCTCCGATCGCATAATCATAGCGCGCACGACGGTTTTCAGCCACGAGACCGTGGCTGATGATGCCGTTTTTGTTCTTGTCGTTCTTCTGGGCCATACGCTTTAGATAAGCCCCGCATGGCGCATTGCAAAGTCCACGGCCTCCTCGGTCGCCTTGGCGACGGGCACGAGCGGCAGGCGCAGCTCGTTGGCGCAGCGATTGAGGCGGCTGGCGGCATATTTCACGGCCGTCGGATTGGGCTCCATGAACAGGTTCTTGTGCAGGTGCACCAGCTTGTCCTGGATGGCCAGCGCGCCCTTGAAATCGCCCGAAAGCGACAGCTCCTGCATCTGCGAGCACAGGCGCGGCGCGATGTTGGAGGTCACCGAAATGCAGCCATGGCCGCCATGCGCGTTGAAGGCGAGCGCGGTGATGTCCTCGCCCGACAGCAGGATGAAATCCTTGCCCAGCTTGTCGCGCTGCAGGCTGGCCCGGCCCAGATCAGCCGTCGCATCCTTGACGCCGATAATGTTGCTATGCGCCTCGTGCAGCCGCGCAATGGTGTCGATGGTGAGATCGACCACGGTGCGGCCGGGGACGCTATAGAGGATGACCGGGATGCCGATCGCCTTGGCCACGGCCGAGAAGTGCTGGAACATGCCCTCCTGGTTGGGCTTGTTGTAATAGGGCACGATGGACAGCACCGCGTCGGCGCCAGCCTTTTCGGCGAATTTTGCCAGTTCCACCGCTTCGGCCGTCGAGTTGGATCCGGCCCCGGCGATAACAGGCACGCGCTTGTTGGCGACCTCGACGGCGATTTCGACGACGCGGCGATGCTCTTCGTGGCTGACGGTGGGGCTTTCGCCGGTGGTGCCCACCGGGACCAGGCCATGCGTGCCTTCGGCAATCTGCCAGTCGATAAAGCTCGCGAGGGCTTTCTCATCCACATTCCCATCGAGCATGGGAGTGATGAGCGCCGTTATCGATCCTCGCAGCATTGTCGAGATGTCCTTGGTCTGGGTGCCACAGTTCAGCCGTGGCGGGATGGCATAGACCGCATGGGTGCGGCCGGTTTTGAGTTGGCGCACCATACGTACACTTGGCTGCCACGACAATATTTTCGTTGGCGGCAGCCGGCAGGGATCGTCGCAGCGGCAACCTGATATTTACCCCGATGGGGTAAGGATGGGTTAACCGCGAGGATGGGGGCTCCTTGCTGGCCATGTAACTTGCGTACCAGCAGGACACCAGATGATGCGGCAGTTTCGCGCCGGCCTCATCGCGGCGGTTTTGGGCCTCCTGAACTTTGCCCCCATCTCGCATGCGACGGCCAATGACACGATCGACCCGATAACCACCGGCACGGTGCAGGCCAATGCCAGCGCGCCCGCGGCCGATGCCAGGGGCTCGGCCGCCTTCCGCGCTGCGCTCGATGTCTTGCTGGGTGGCGATCCGGTGGCCGCCTATGCCAAGGCGCGCGCCCTGCCCGATGCCATGGAACGCCGCACCATTCAATGGGCCGCCATCTATTTCAATGCCGGCAAGATCGACTATCAATCCGTCCAGCGCTTTGCCGGCGACGCGCCGGATTTCGCCGCCGCCAGCATCTATCGCACCCGCATCGAGCAATCGCTGGTCAAGGCCGAACCCGGCCCCGCCGCCGTGATCGCCGCGCTGGGCGGCACCATGCCCAATACGATCGATGGGCAGATCATGCTGGCAAAAGCCTATCTGGCGCAGGGCGAGACCAGCCGCGCCACCAGCATCGCCAAAAGCATCTGGATCGACAATTTCCTGACCGAAGAGCAGGAGAGTGACGTCCTCGACACGCTCGGCAGCCTGCTCGACCGCGACGCCCATTGGACGCGGGCCATGCATCTGATGATGCATGACCGGGCGCGCGGCAGCGAGCGGCTGCTGCCCTACCTGTCGGAGGCCCAGAAATCGCTGGTGGTGGCGCGGGCGGCGGTGTCGCGCAACGATGCCGATGCCAAGGCGCGGCTCGACAGTGTCGATCCCTCCATGCTGTCCAACCCGGTCTTCATCTTCTCGCGGGCGCAGCGCGCGGGGCAGTTCGAGCTGTGGGAGAGCGCAGTCGACTGGCTGGCCAAGGCGCCCGATGTCGTGCCCGATGCCGCCGAATGGTGGTATGAGCGCCGCACGCTGCTACGCAAGCTGCTCGATGTCGGCCAGCCCGGCCTCGCCTATCGCGCTGCCGCCGATTACGACAAGGGCCCCGAAGGCCGGCTGGTGGAAGCCCATTTCCATGCCGGCTGGATCGCTCTCTCCTTCCTCGATGACGCGGCGTCCGCCAAGACGCATTTCACCGCCATGGCTGGCCTGTCCACCCTGCCCGACAGCGTGACGCAGGCCAATTACTGGCTGGCCCGTGCCAATCTCAAGCTCGGCGATACAGCGGCCGCGCAGGCTGCATTCGAAGCCGCGGCCCGCTTCGGCAATGTCTATTACGGGCAATTGGCGCGGACCGAACTGGGTCAGACCGGGGTCGATCTCCGCCCCCTGCCCGATTGGCGGCAGAGCGAAACGCTGTTCGACGCCAACCCGATCGTGCGGGCAGTACGGCTGCTGGCGGCCAATGGACAGGCCAATATGGCGGTGCCGCTGCTGCGCAATTTCGGCAATGGCCTGACCAGTGGCCCCGAAATGCTGCTGGCCGCGCGGCTGGCGCAGGAAATCGGCGCGCATCATGTGGCTATCGCCATTGCCAACACGGCCGATCAGCGCGGCACACCGCTCGACCTGTTCAGCTTCCCCAAGGATGGCTTGCCCTCCAATGCGCAACTGGCGGCCGACCGGGCCGCCGTCTATGCCATTGCCCGGCGAGGAATCGATGTTCCAGCTCGATGCCGTCTCGTCGGCTGGCGCACGCGGACTGATGCAACTGATGCCGGGCACGGCGCAGGATGTCGCCCGCAAGGTGGGCGTGGACTATTCGGCCAGCCGGCTGGTGAGCGACGGGGCCTATAACGCCCTGCTCGGTTCGACCTATCTCGCCGCGCAACTGGACCGCTATGACGGCTCACTGGTGCTGGCCGCGGCCGCCTACAATGCCGGACCGGGCAATGCCAATAAATGGATCAAGGCCTATGGCGACCCGCGGGTCGACAATGTCGATCCGGTGATCTGGGTCGAGCTGATCCCGTTCCAGGAAACCCGGACCTATGTGAAGCGCGTGCTCGGCAATTACCTGGTCTATCGCCAACGCCTCGGCGACAGCCCGGTCACGCTGCAACAGGCGCTGCGGACAATCCGGTAGCGGCTTTTTGGCAGGTCCTATCGGAGACCTCATGGCGAGCTTGTCGAACCACGAGGTCGAGCGAGTGGAGGCCCTGTGCCACGCCCCCGTGGTTCGACGGGCTCACCATGAGGGCTACTGCTGCGCTGTTCGCAACGACAATCCCCCTTGAGGCAACACCCTCCCTGCCCCTAAATGGCGCCATGGCTCGCACCGTCCCCGCCGATCACCCCGCTTTCGTCCCCCTGCCCGTGACCCATGTGCCACTGGCGGCAGGCGTGCGCGCCGCCGTGCATGTGGCCGGACAGTTGTCGAGCCGGCGGCTGCCCGTAGTCTGCCTGCCCGGCTATCAGCGCAATATGAGCGACTTCACCGAATTCGCCGCCTATTTCCGCCGCGTCGGCGGCGGCGACTGGCCGGTCGTGCTGCTCGACCTGCCGGGACGCGGCCGCGCCGATGACCGGAAAAAGCCTGGTGACTATGGCTCATTGGTCGATGCCGATGACGTGGCCTCGGTGATGACGGCCCTGGGAATCGGCCGGGCCATCGTGCTGGGGCAAGGGCATGGCGGCCAGGTGGCCATGGCACTGGCGGCCAATCGGCCCCTGCTGGTCGCCGGAACGGTGCTGCTCGATTCCGGCCCGGTGACCGATTCACGCGGCATCGTTCGGCTGCGCAACAATCTGGCGCATGTCGAGGCCCTGCGCGGCGCCAAGCTGGTAAAAGCCGGCTTCCACCGGATTCTCAGCGGCGACTATCCCGGCCTGCCCGATGACCGGCTCGACGCCCTGATGGGCCGCAGCCACTTCATCGACAAGCGCGGCCGCGCCCGCCCGCTCTATGACACCAGGCTGATCGAGGCCTTGGCCAGCATCAATTTCGATGACGTGCTGATGGCGCAATGGCCCCTGTTCGACGCGCTGACCTGCGCCCCGCTCATGCTGCTGCGCACGCAACTGACCGATCAGTTGCGGCGCGAAACCTTCGACGAAATGGTCCGCCGCCGCCCCGATGCCGTCGCGCTGACCATTGTCGGCCAGGGCTCGCCTGCTCTGTTCGACCAGAGCGAGGAAATCGAAGCCGTGGCCGAATTCGTCCTGCAGACCAATACGCAATTGCTGGGAAAAGCGGCTTAGGTCACTGGCAGTAGTCCTCATGGTGAGCTTGTCGAACCACGAGGTTTCAGAAAAGCCAGCCTCAAGCGCCCACGCTGACCTTGCCCAGTTCCACCGCCTGCTCCACCCAGCGCTCACGGCGGACACGACCCTTGAAAGCCAGTTGCGCCTCGACCCATTCCATATCGGCCTTGCTCCAGCCGGCGATCTGGTCGATGTGAAAAATACCCATGGCATGAAGCGATGCTTCAATTTTCGGCCCGATTCCCTTGATCTGCTTCAGATTGTCCGCGCCGCCGCTGCGCGGTGCGGATAGCGTAACCGGCTTGCGATCGGGCGACTTGACCTTCCGCCGCGGCTGCCTGGCAGGCTTTTCCGGCGCTACAATAGTCGTGGCAGCGACCACCGGCGCAACATCAGCCGGCAGATCCTCGACGCTGGCAGCGAGACGGGCCGCCGTGCTGCGCGGTCGAGACGGCACGGCCGGAGCAACAGCAACCGCCGCGACCTGCCGCGTGCCGCGACCGGCATGGAGAATACGGCGGGCGCCATAGCCGATGGCGCAGCCCAGCAGATAGGCCGCCAGTATCAGCGAGGCGGTTTCGGCAATGTGGGCCAAATTGGTCATGGCGCACTCACGGCTTTGGCGACGAGAAGCTGCGCCAGCCGACGACGAGGCCGATCAGCCCCGCCCCTGCCAGATAAGGCCAATAGACTTCAAGCAGATAGAGCAGCGAAGTCCAGTTCATCGCCATATCCTGCCGCTTCAATAATGCTCCGGCTGCACGCTCACCACGATACGCCGGTTGAGCCGCTTGCCTTGGGCCGTATCATTGTCGGCAATGGGCGCGGTTTCGCCATAGCCGACGGCATAAAGCCGGGCCGGCGTGACGCCGCGCGACACCAGCGCCTCGACGACCGCCTCGGCACGCGCCACCGACAGGGCCATGTTCAGGCCCTCGTCGCCATCGGCATCGGTATGGCCCTCGATATGCACCACCGCATCGGGACAGGCCGCCAGATCCAGCGCCAACTCGTCCAGCGCGGCGTCGGATTCGGCGGCAATCAGCGCCGCGCCCGACTGGAACAGGATGGAATTGCGCGCTGAAAATTCGGCAATCGGCGCCGCGCAGGCGGTTATATCGACCGGAACAGGCGCCACGGGTTCAGGCGGCGGTGCCGGTTCGGGTTCAGGCGGTGGAGGCGGCAGATCGATGGCCGTCGTCCAGTCGGCCGCGCCCGGATCGGCGGCAATGGCTGCTAATACTGCCGTGCGTGCTCCGTCGTCAGCGGCAATGCCCCGCAGCGACCAGGCCCCATTGGTGAAGTCGAGCTGGCCTTCAAGCAGATAGAGCAATGCCCGCAGGCCGGTTTCGGCGCTGGGCAGGAAGGTTTCGGGCGCGCCATCGGCAATGCTGATCGCCGCGATATCGCCGCTGCTGATCGACGCGAAATAGCGCAGGGCCGGATCGGACGGCAACTGACCGCTCAGCACCACCTCGCCATCGGCCGAACGCCGCCCCGAAAAGGCATAATTCGGATCGACAACGGCCGGTGGCTCAACCGGCGCCACGGTCTCGACGCCCGGTTGGGCTGCGGCCTCGGCTTCGGTAGCCGGCTCAACTACGGGCTCGGGCTCCGCGGCGGCCTGGGGCTCCGCAACAGCCTCGGGCTCGGTAGCAGGCACCACCTCGGCAACCTGTTCACGCTCGGGCGGGCTGGCCAGCGCCAGCGTCCAGCCATTCGCCGGCGTCGTCGCCGTGGCGATGGCACTGTCGATCGCCCCCGCTGCCTCGGCATCTGCGAGCGTGCCGCTGACCGTCCAGGCGGCGCCGTCATAGCTCACACGGCCTTCAGACAGGCCGGCCAGCGCGCCGAGTGCGGCGAGCAGGTCATCGGCAAATCCTTCGGGTGCCGTGGGGTCGATGCTTGTCTCGTCGGTGACATTGCCCCCTGCCCGCACCACGAGGAAGCGCTGCAGCGACGCCACCGGAACCAGGCCTTGCAGCGTCACCGCCCTGTCGGCGGCCTTGCTGGCCGACCAGATATAAGGCGTGGTCACAACCGGTTCGGGCGTCGGCGCAGCGATATCGATCGACCAGCCGGTGCTATCGGTCGCGGCGGCCAGCGCCGCCAGAACCGTGTCGCGTTGCGCCTCGGATTCGGCACGGCCAGCAAGCGACCACGCCGCCCCGTCGAAGCTGACCTCGCCCTCGGCAAGACCCAGCACCGCATCGAGCCCCGCCGTCGCGGCAGCCACGAAATCACTCGGCGCGCCGAGACCCAGTTCGGTGGAATCGACCACGGCATTGCCGGCATGAACGGCCAGATAACTCTTGAAGCTCGGCGTTGGAACATGCCCGATCAGCGTGACGCCATCGGCCGTCCGCGTGGCGGACCACTGATAGGGGGCAATTTCGGGGATGGAAGGTGGCGGCACGGCGATGGCCATGGACCAGCCGGCACCGGCCAGTTGCCGCGTGGCGAAGTCGGCCTCGATGGCGCCCTTGTCGATGGCCGAGTTGGCGGTTCCCGTCACGGTCCAGCCCATTCCGTCATAGGCCACGTTGCCGTCGCGCAACCACTGCAGCAGGTCGATAGCCGTGCCAGCCGAGGCGAGAAAGCCATTGGGCTCGCCCGAGGCATAAGTCATTGTTGTCGTTGCGCCTTCTCCGGCTTCGGTCAGCAAAGCGGCCTCGTCGGCGGCTGATGGCACCAGGCCCGAGAGCGCAATGGCGCCATCAGCATCCTTGGTCACGGACCAGGACCAGGTAGCGGCGCGGGGCGCCGAGATTTCGGCGCGTGCCAGCACCAGGCCCTGCGGCGCTTCGGCTGCCATCATGGCCAGCAACGCGTCGTAGTCCGCGCCGGAGCGGGCCGTGCCGACGATGGTCAGCACATTGTCGCGCAGAGCGATGCGGCCTTCACTCATCTTCTCGAGCGCATCGAGGCCGAAATCGGCACCCGACCGGTAGCGCTCGGGCGCACCGCGGCCCAGCTTGAGATAGCTGGTATCGGCCCCTTCGCGCAGGCTGAAGGCTTCGCGCGTGGCCTCGTCGGGCGCATAGCCGTCGAAGACCACGGCGCCGCCTGCCTGGCGGGTGGCACTCATCCAGTAGTCGGCGATCCGGGGCGGTTCGAGCACCACGATCGTGCCTGATGGTTCCAGCGTCTCGACAATACCCTGGGCGATTTCCAGCGTGGCGGGTGCGCCGGACAGCGTGCTCTGGCCATCGATGATGCTGGCGGCGCCATATTCGAGACGCGCCAGTTGTTCGAGCAGAGTCTGGGAAAGCTCAGCAAAACCAGCGGGTTCGCCTGAACCGAGCGCCAGACCGGTCGCGACCTGCGCGCCGGAAACCTCGGCCGTGCGGTAGCGCTCAACCAGGGCATCGTCGGGCACGTAGCCGGAAACGTCGACGCGCTTGCCATCGAAAGCCGCATTCCACGCATAGGGCGAAACCAGCGCCGGGGCGATGGTGATGTCGCCCAGTTCCAGCCCCGCCGGCGCTCCTGCGCGCAGGACGATCAACAGGTCGCGGAAGGCGCGCTCGGATTTGGCTCTTCCGTTGAGGCTGACGGTCAGGTCGGACACCACCGCTTCGCCCTGGTCGAAATATTGCAGCCGGTCGATGGCGAATTCCGCCCCGGCCACCCAGAGCCGGCCATCCGGCACGCCGGACCGCAGCTCCAGAGCCCCCTGCTCTGTCCCGGCCAGCGCCAACAGACGCTGCCTCGTGGTCTCGTTCGGCACGGCGCCGGACAACGCGATCGCGCCCTGCTCCAGCCCGGCATGCAAGACATAGGGCCGGGCCATCGGCGCAAGTGTCACATCGGTCCTGACCGAGCGGATACCGGCCAGTCCGGCAAGCCGCGTCACGGCGGAATTCAACTGAGCCTGATCGGTGGTCGTACCGGTCAAAGTCAGGTCGCGGGCGTCGAGCGACAGTTCGGCCCAATCGTAGCCGCCGGTACGCATGGCAGTGGTGCTACGAGCCGCCAGATCATCAGCGATATAGGTCGATGTCATCGCCAGACACAAAGTCGTGCCGCCCAGGACAGTGGCGAGTCCTGGCACGACCCACTTGATGAGGTCCCTGATCATTCCCGTTCCAGTGAATGTCCGCAATTTTCGCGAGGCTAGTGCATTTCGCCGTGCGAGGGAACGAAAATGGAGCCGGTAAGTGGTTGTTTCCGTGGGATTAAATCATGCGGCCGACAGGAAAATGTCCCTGCGATAGATCGAAGACGAGAATCAGCTCGATCTCACCTCCTCATGGAGCCGCCCACGCGAGCGCATCCCCAAAAGCAGAAAGGCCCGGCATGAGCCGGGCCTTTCCGTAGCAGGTCGTAATCCGAGGATTACTGGAAGGCCTTGGAGGCCTTGAAGGTGACCTTGTAGGCGCCGTTCTGCTGAACCTTGGCACCGATCGACGACGAGAAGCCGCCGCCGGGGTTCCAGCCGAGTTCTGCACTGCCGTAGAAGTCGGAGTAGGCAGCCGCAACCGGAGCCGGAGCAACGTCAGCAGCGTGGCCATACACACCGATTTCGGTGGTCAGCTTGACGGTTTCGGTCAGCGAAGCGATCAACTGAGCAGCAACCTGGTAGCCGTCGCCAACACCGGCCGTACCGTCGTTGAAGTAACGACCACCGATGTTGATTTCGATACCGTCAGCAACGGTGGCACCGATGGAGCCGCCGAAGCCGAAGTCGGTGTCGAGAGCAGCGCCACCAACGGCGGTGCCACCAGCAGCTTCAGCCGACAGAGCAACCTTGAACATGTCGAACTTGGCTTCGCCCGAAACCAGGCCGTTCCAGTACGACCAGTTGCCGGCCGGGTTGTAGCCGCCGCCAGCAGCCAGGGCTGCACGGAGCTTGAAGGCGTCGAACGTGCTGGTCACGCCAGCATGCACGGCATAGGTATCGCCAACGGTCTGAACGCCGTCGAGCAGGCCACCAACGGAACCGCTGATGTGAGCAGTGATGCCTTCGCCGGCATACTGCAGCACGCCGATCAGGCTGCCAGCTTCGTTGTCGGTACGGTCGAGAGCTTCAAGACCGATCTTGCCGACCAGGCCTTCGCCGAAGCTGGATTCGAGCTGGATGACGTGACCACCCTTGCGAACCGGGCCTTCCCAGACGCCAACGTCGGCATCCTTGGACATGAACAGGCCGGTGAAGTTGAACGGCTCGTCGTCGCCTTCGTTGAAGATCGAACCCTTCTTACCAGCGCTGAGGATGGTGGTGTCGCCGACCTGGACATAAGCGTCCTGGGCGCGGAGAACATGCGCATCGCCGTTCACGACGCCGATGGCGTCACGAGCGCGCTGGTAGTCACGCTGGCGCAGGTTGATCACGACCGAAGCCGGACCAAAGTCGCTCGATGCGGTGCCGACGAACTTCAGCAGGGTCTCAACCTTGGAGTCCCAATCCTGGTTGGACACGCCAACGAGGTTGCTGGGGGTGTCGACAGAGACAACACCGTCGGTGTTCGGAGCGCCAGCAAACGGGGTGTTGGCGATGATGTGGCCGCCACCGTTGTAGTTGCCCCATTCGAACGTGTAGTTCACGGCGCCCGAGA
This sequence comes from Devosia ginsengisoli, assembly GCF_024707105.1. Taxonomy (GTDB): domain Bacteria; phylum Pseudomonadota; class Alphaproteobacteria; order Rhizobiales; family Devosiaceae; genus Devosia; species Devosia ginsengisoli_A. The sequence goes on from NZ_JANQAJ010000011.1 coordinate 621,510, forward strand.
TCTGCAGGCAGTTGGTGTCGGACGAGATGGTCAGGCCCGACAGGCCCAGTTCGTCGCAGACGTCGAGCGAGGTGAGAACGCCCAGATCGGCAGCGAAGCCGGCGGTCGAGAGACCGGCAGCAGCAACAGAACCGAGGATAAGGCTCTTGAGTTTCATTAGTTGACCTCCAAAGTCAGTCATTCTTAGTGCCGGTTGCCCAGCGGTTTGTCGAAACGCGACCACACTATTCGTGGTGCAGTGTGTTGCCGTCGCGCTGCGACCGACAAACGATCCCATGCATGGATTCGCAGGGCCCACTCTACGCATGACGAAAAATGACGCAATCGCGCAAAAGCCGTTTTGCCGCCGCGCAACATGGTTGGGAACCGGATGTTGCAGATTCAGCACACAGACGGAAACCGACTGTTAACCCGGCTGAAGGAAGCGTTAAAATCCGCCCGTTTTGCGGGCATGTTACAGCGCGCAAGCGCGCCGACGACGCTATATTCGCCGCGCCGGCCTGCAATGCGCCTGCCATAGACGCAGCGAGGATGCGGCGGAATCATGCCGGAAATTCGAAAAGCCGGAGGCGGCGATTCCGCCTCGCCACAATTGGGAGCGAACATGCAAAGCCAGAAGAAGGTTGCCGTCATCACCGGGGGAAGCTCGGGCATCGGCAAGGCCGCGGCGCTCGGCCTGGCCGCGGCGGGATACGATGTCGCCATTTGCGGGCGGCGGGCCGATGCGCTGCAAACCGTGGCCGTCGAGACCAAGGGCTACTGGGCCGAATGCGACGTGACCGATCCGACGGCGGTGGCGCATTTCTTCGCCGGGGTCAAAGAGCGCTATGGCCGGATCGACCTCGTCTTCAACAATGCGGGCCGCTTTGCACCGGCTGTTTCGTTCGGCGATCTCGATGTCGTCACCTGGCGGGAAATGGTCGATACCAATCTCAACGGCGCCTTCTATGTGGCGCGCGAAGCGTTCCGCGCCATGCGCGACCAGGCGCCACAGGGCGGGCGCATCATCAACAATGGTTCGATCTCGGCCTATGTGCCCCGGCCGGGCGCCGCCTCCTATACAGCGACCAAGCACGCCATTACCGGGCTGACCAAGGCAATCTCGCTGGATGGCCGCGCCTTCGATATCGCCTGCGGGCAGATCGATATCGGCAATGCGGCCACCGACATGACCAGCCACATGAATGCCGGCTCGCTGCAGGCCAATGGCACGATCATGCCGGAGCCAACCTTCGATGTGCGGCACGTCGTCGACGCACTGCTCTATATGGCCGGGCTGCCGCTATCGGCCAATGTGCAGTTCATGACGGTGATGGCAACGACCATGCCTTATATCGGCCGGGGCTAGTCAGGCGCGAAATACTTCCGCGCCGGCGATCCAGGTGGCACGTACCTGCCGGGCATCCGACAGATGCACGAAACTGGCCACGGCGCCCGGCCGCAAATGGCCGAACTCGCCTTCGATGCCCATGGCCTCGGCCGGGTAGAGCGAGGCCATGCGCACAGCCTCCTCGAAGGGCAGGCCGATGCGGCTATGCATGAATTCCACGGCGTCGATCATGTCGAGATCGGCGCCGGCCAGCGTGCCGTCGGCCAGGCGCAGGGCGCCGTCGGCGCGGGTGATGGTGCGGCCGTTGAGTGTCAGCGTCTTGATGTCGGTGCCGGTCTGCGACATGGCATCGGTGACGAGGAAGATGCGGCCCGGGCCGGATTTGGCGCGCAAGGCGATCCGGATCGCGTCGGGATGAACATGGATGCCGTCGGCAATGAGGCCGGCCGAAACGCCGTCGCCGGTCAGCACGGCGCCGACCACGCCGGGCTCGCGGTTACCCAACTGGCTCATGGCATTGAACAGATGCGTCGCCATGCTGGCGCCGGCGGCAAAGGCAGCGCCGGCCGTGGCCGCGTCGGCATCGGAATGGCCGATGCTGACGATGATCCCGGCATCGGCCAACGCCGCGACCTGGTCCGGTGTCACGGTTTCGGCCGCCACCGTGCAGAGCAGGTTGGGCAGATCGGCGCGCGCCGCGATCAGGCGTGCCAGGTCCTCGTTATCCATCGGCCGGATCAGTGCGGGATCGTGCGTACCCTTGCGGGCGAGCGACAGATGCGGCCCCTCCAGATGCAGGCCGATAAAGCCGGGCACACCCTGCTCCGCCGCCGCCTTGCCGGCGGCCATGGCGGCGATATTGACCTTCACGGTATCGGTGATCAGCGTTGGCAGCAGCGCCGTCGTGCCGAATTGTGCATGGGCGGCGCAGATGGTGCGGATGGCGTCCACTGACGGATCGTTGTTGAACAGCACCCCGCCGCCGCCATTGACCTGCAGGTCGATGAAGCCGGGCACCAGCATGCCGCCCTCGAGCCGAACCCGCTCGGCATTGGCCGGAATCGCATCCGCGCCGGCAATGCCCGAGACATGGCCGAATTCCACCAGCAGCGCGGCGTCATCGTGCCAATGCTGCCCGTCGAAAATACGAGCGCCCGTGATGGCGAGCAGGTCGCTCATACCGTTTCCGTCACTTTCTTGAGGGCCGGCGGCACATCGGGGTTCAGCCCGCGATGGCGCGACAGCGTTTCGACAAAGCCATAGAAGGAGACGATGAGCGCCAGTGGGTCGGTGATCGGGTGGCCGGTGGCCGCGAAGGGCAATGCCTTTGCCGCGCCGGGCCGGTCGCCGGTGAGAAAGGCCAGTGCTCCCTGCCCGGCCAGCTTGTGCGCCATGTCAGCCACCGAGGCCTCGGCAGCGTCGCGCGCGGCCAGGCCCAGCACCGGATAGCCCGGCGTGACGATGGCGACCGGCCCGTGCATCACTTCGGCGGCGCTATAGGATTCGGCCTGGATATTGCAGGTTTCCTTGAATTTCAGTGCCGCTTCATTGGCGATGGCAAAGCCCGGTCCACGGCCGAGCACATAGAGGGCATTATGGCCATCGAGCGCGCCCACCAGTTCGGACCAGTCGCATTCCACCGCCCTGCGCATGGATTCCGGCAGCGCATTGACGGCGGTATTGAGCGCCTCGTCGCCACTCCAGCGGGCGATGAGCGACAAGCCGGCCACGACGGAGGTCACGAAGGTCTTGGTGGCCGCGACCGACTTTTCCGGCCCGGCATGCAGGTCGATGGTGAAGTCGGATGCCTCGGCCAAAGGCGAGCCTGATGTATTGGTAATGGCAATGGTCGTCGCGCCCGAGCGGCGGGCCGACTGCGTCATGCCGACAATGTCCGGTGACTTGCCCGACTGCGAAATGGCGATGGTGGCGGCGCGGCCGAGCTTGAGATCCTTGCCATAGATCGAGGCGATGGACGGGCCGATCGAAGCCACCGGCAGGCCCAGGGTCAGCTCGATGGCATATTTGAGATAGGCGCAGGCATGATCGGACGAGCCGCGGGCAACCGTCGCCACCAGAGCCGGATCGCGCTCGCGCAAAGCCGCGGCAGCCGCATCGAGCCCCTTGCCAGACTGGTCGAGGAAATTGGCGACTACGCCGGGAATGGCCTCCACTTCCTGCCGCATATAGGTCTCGTTGCTCACGTCTTGCTGCCTCCGGGGGCTGGAGAATCGCCGATCCGCAGTTCGGCGACGAAGTCATAGGTGTCGCCCCGATAGATGGAGCGGGTGAATTCGATCACTCGCCCGGAGGCGAGGTAGGAGGTGCGCTCGATATTGAGCCCGGCCGAGCCGCCCGGCACCTGGAGCAGGTGCGCATCCTCATCGGCCAGGTTGGCGGCGCGGATGCGCTGGATGGCGCGGATGGGCCGGTTGCCGGATTTATCGAGATGCTTGTAGAGGCTGTCGCCGATGCTGGCCGGATCGGGCAGGATGCGTGAGGAGAGGCTCGCCCGCTCGATGGCCAGCGGCGTATCGCCGGTGAGGCGCAGGCGCGAAATGCGCGCCACCTGCTCGCCCGACGAAAGCCCCAGGATCACGGTTTCTTCCGGTGACGGCAGATAGAGCCCGCGATCGAGCCATTCGGCCCGTACCGCCATGCCGCGCCGCGCCATGTCCTCGGTGAAGGAGGTCAACTGCGACAGCGATTGCTCGACGCGCTGGGTCTGCGGCGCCACGAACGTCCCCGAACCATGGCGCTGCACCAGCACGCCATCCTTGACCAGTTGCAGCACGGCCTTGCGCACGGTCACGCGCGACACATCGACCTTGGTGGCGAGATCGCGTTCCGAGGGCAGCGCATCACCGGGATTGATGGCGCCGCTATGGATGGCATCCTCGATCCAGCGCTTGAGTTGCAGGTAGAGCGGGCCACCGGAGGGCAGCACGACAGGGCCTTCGGCAAAGAAACTGTTCGACACGTCGGTCACTATTCCCCCCTCGCCTTGTGGCGCCCGTCATCGCGTTGCATATCACTAAAAATCCGTCGTTTGACCAGAAGCCCATCCTCCCGGCAATATGATACCAATAAAATACCATTTACCAAGCCCCAAATCGCGTTTCTGCACAATCGAGGCATGACGCTGGTGCAATTGGGGTTTTGGCAGCCAATCCACTAGCCGGACCACCCGATTCCGGTCGTCATGTAGACAAGTGGTATTTTTTTGGCATTATTGCGGCAAGTGGAGACCGGTATGAGCGCAACCCGAACCGAGATGACCCATGCCCGCGCCAGGGGCTTCGATACCCTGCCCCCGCAGGACGCGCTGGCGATTCTCGCGGCGGCGCAGGCCGAGGCCGCCGCCGCGGTGCAGCAGGCGGTGCCCGATATTGCCGCAGCGGCGCGGCTCGCCGCCGATTGCCTGCAGCGCGGCGGAAGGTTGGTCTATGTGGCGGCCGGCAGTTCCGGGCTGATGGCACTGGCCGATGCGCTCGAACTGCCCGGCACCTATGGCCTGGCCCGCGACCGTATCAAGGTCCTGCTGGCCGGCGGCATTGCCGGCCTGACCGACATGGTGGGCGGCCCCGAAGATGATGCCGATGCGGCCCGTGCCGAGGTTGCGGCAGCCGATGTCGGCCCGGACGATTGCCTGATCGCCCTCACCGCCAGCGGCTATACGCCTTACCCCATGGCCGCCGTGGAGGCAGCCCGGGCAGCAGGCGCCAAAACCATCGGCATCAGCAACAATAGTGGCGCGCCGCTATTCGATCGTGTCGACGTGGCCATCTGCCTGCCGACACCGCCCGAAGTCATTGCCGGCTCGACCCGCATGGGCGCGGGCACTGCACAGAAGATCGCGCTCAACATGCTGTCCACCATGATGGCCATCCATCTCGGCCATGTGCATGACGGCTATATGGTCAATCTCATTGCCGACAATATGAAACTGCGCGGCCGGGCGAGGCGCATCGTCATGGCCGTAAGCCAAGTGTCGGAAGACCAGGCCGCCGACACGCTGGAACAGGCCGGCGGCGCGGTGAAGACCGCGATATTGCTGGCGGCCGGAGCCGATGGCGTCGATGGCGCGGAACGCTTACTGACGGCGAATGCAGGCCGGCTGCGGCCAGCGCTGAAGGCGCTGGGGCGGTAATACTCCTCCCTTGCCCCACTCACAGATCGTCACCCTCGGGCTTGACCCGAGGGCTCTGCACTTGCAAAGCGTTCGGCAAGTGTAACGCCCTCGGGTCGAGCTCGAGGGTAACGGCCGGTGGGCGTGGGCCGTCTTACTTCACCAACTGATTGGCACACCGAAACACCGGGCTCGCCCCCAGCGTCCCGGCATCCAGTTCCACCGCACAACTCACCCTGAACACCCTGCTCCCCCCCGGCAGCAGCGTCACCAGCATCTCGTCCACGCTGGCATCGGGGTGGATACGATCCGCAAACAGGCACAAGTCCTTCAGCAGGCTCCGCGCCGTCACCGTTACGAGCCAGTCCCCGCCATCGCGCACCACGGCGATATCGGCCCGCGCCTCGGGCAGGTCGAGCGCCACATCCTCGTTGAACCAGTAATGCGCCACGCTGTCATGCATGGTCGCCACCAGCATTTCCATGCGCGGATTATCAGGCGTCGCCACATCGGCCGGAACGGCCAGCGCGGCGATATCCAGCCGGTCGGCGCAGAGCCGCCAATGCGTCCACTCCGCCAGCACCGTGCCGTCGAAGCGCACGCGCTTCACCGTCACCGGCCCGCGCCAGAACAAAGTCCGCTCGTTGACGGCGAAAACATGCAATTCATCGCCACGCTTCTGCATAGTCAGCAGATGCGGATGATAGGCGGCGCGCAGCGCATACCACAGCGGCTTGCGCCTGCCATAGCCGTCCACCGCGGCCCATGACGTCACCGGCCAGCAATCGTTCAACTGCCAGACGATGGCGCCCATATTGGTGCCGCGATGGCTGCGCCAATGCTCGATGCCGAAGCGGATGGCACGGGCCTGGTTGAGCTGGGTGGCATAGTGCCAGTCGTCCATATTCTCAGGCACCGGAAGGTGCCCGGTGAGGCCCCGCAACAGCTTGTCATTGCCGATGGTAGCCTTCTGGTGATGCCATACGCCCGGCGAGGTCGGCGTCATCGGCTCATCGTGGACCGACTGGCTCAGCGTCGCCCAGGTGGGCGGCGCCTGCCAGCCGAATTCGGAGCAGAAGCGCGGCACACTATCGGCATAATGCTCGTAGCCGATGTCGTTCCACACGTCCCAGATATGCGAACAGCCATGCGCCGGGTCGTTGGGATGAATGTCCATCGACCCGGAATAGGGGCTACCCGCCCAATAGGGCCGGGTCGGATCGAGTTCCGCCACCAGGCGCGGCAGCAGGTCGAGATAATAGCCAAGGCCCCAGCTCCGGCCTTCCAGCACGCCCTGCCAGCCCCAGTCGAACCAGCCCCAGATATTCTCGTTATTACCGTTCCACAGCACCAGCGAGGGATGGGGCATGAGGCGGACGATATTGTCGCGCGCCCGGCCTCGATCTCATCGGGCAGGTCACCCTCTTCCGGATAGGCGGCGCAGGCGAACAAAAAGTCCTGCCACACCAGCATGCCCGCCGCGTCGCAGGCTTCGTAGAACGCGTCGGTCTCGTAGATGCCACCACCCCAGACGCGCAGCATGTTGATATTGGCTTGCTTGGCCTGGGCGATGCGGGCGGCATAGCGCTCGGGGGTCACCCGCGGCAGGAAGCAATCGTCGGGGATCCAGTTGGCGCCGCAGATATAGACGGGCACGTCATTGATGACGAAGGTGAAGGCGGTGCCTTTGTCGTCTTTCGACGTATCGAGCCGCAGCGAACGGAAGCCGATTTTCCTGCGCCAGGAATCGGTTACGGCGCCGGCTTCATCCAGCACTTCGACGACAAGTTCGTAGAGCGGCTGGCTGCCCAGTCCATGCGGCCACCAGAGTGCCGGATTCGGCACGGTCAGATCGAGCACGTCGCCCACCGGTAGCTCGACGGTTACCCCAGCCACGCTAGCCCGCAGCGTTAGCCCCTCGCCCCCGTCCACATCCACATACGCCCGCACGCGACCATCCGCGCCTTCCAGCGTCACCTCGGGGCGCACGCTGGCAATGCGGGCCTTGCTCCAGCTTTCCAGCCGGATCGGCTTCCAGATGCCTGCCGTGACCAGTGTCGGGCCCCAGTCCCAGCCGAAATTGCACGCCATCTTGCGCATCAGATTGGCCGGACCGGGATAGTTATTGGGTCGCGGCTCAAATTGGGCCGCCAGCGCCTCGCCGCGCGTCCAGGCAGACTCGAACAGGATCGTCAGCGTATTGGCGCCCGCCCGCAGCAGGCCGCTTATATCGAACCGGTATTCCCGGTTCATATTGGCCGTTTCCCCGACAATGGCGCCGTTGAGCACGATCTGCGCAAAGGTATCGAGCCCGGGACAGACCAGCTCGACATGCTCGGCGCCTTCGTCCTGCCACTCGAATTCCAGTTCATAGCGCCAGTCGCAGCGCCCCACCCAATCGACCCTTATCTCGTTGAGGTCGAGATAGGGGTCGGCGATTAACCGCGCCGCCAGCAGGTCGGTATGGACAGCGCCGGGCACGGTCGCCGGAATGGCGTCCGGCAGCGCCGGCGCGCCATGCGGCCGGGCGCAGGTCAGGGTCCAGCCCTGGTCGAGGGTCCGTCGGGGAAGGGGCATTGCGGGCTTTCGCTATCGATGGGTCAGGCGATGTCGTCTTCGCCGGTCGTGCCGCCCTCGCCTTCCCAGGTCTGGATGCGCTTGACGGTCTGGCGCGGGAATTTCAGGCGCACGCCCGCACCCACCCCGCCCTGCTCGGGCAGGAAGACCACACCGGCCTCTTCCAGCGCCGCCCGGATGGCGCGCTGGCAATTGGCTTCGGGCTGCAGCGTTTCAGCCTCGAAGCGCTCGATTTCGCTGGCCGGCACATTGGTCGCCTCGGCCAGGCCTGAAATCGACCAGCCGACCAAGGCCCGGCCGGCGCGGCTTTGCGGCGCGGTGATGGGTGGCACTGGCTCGGTCATGGCATGTCTCCTCGGGCTGGTTACAGCAAACATCCTCCGGGCGCGCCTGCCAAGCGGGGACATCGCCGCAGCACAAAAAAGATGAAAATCGACGCGGGCGTGTCGAAAGCCGGCCAGGTCGCTCGTCGCCCTGATGAAACTGCCCATCACGGAGGACTACAAATGACCAACGCGCTTCCCACCCAGGATACCGACCGCGACCTCGTGCTGACCCGCCTGCTCAATGCCCCGCGCGACAAGGTATTTCAGTGCTGGACCCAGCCCGATCTCATCAAGCAGTGGTTTGCCCCCAAGCCCTGGACCACGCCCAAGGTCGAGATGGACCTGCGCCCCGGCGGCGGCAATGTTTTCACCATGGCCGACGAGAACGGCACCGAATATCCCAATGCCGGCCAGTATCTGGAAATCGTGCCCAACGAGAAGCTGGTCTTCACCGATGCCTTTACCGGTGACTGGGCGCCCTCGGCCAAGCCCTTCTTCACCGCCATCCTGACCTTCGAGGATGCCGGCGAGGGCAAGACGCGTTACACCGCCGTCGCCCGCCACTGGACCGCCGAAGATGCCGCCGCCCACAAGCAGATGGGCTTTCACGAAGGCTGGGGCATGTGCGCCGCCCAGCTCGAAGAACTGGCCAGCCGCATCTGAGGGGCCAATCGGCGACTCATTCCGTCGCCCGCCCACTGATTCTTCCTCCAGCCGCCCCCGGACACCATCCGGGGGCGCTATCGTATCTGCGTACTGTCATAATAGAACACCAATTCCATTACTGGAACGACTTGTGCGCTTCATTCGAAACTGCCCCGCCGCCGCCCGAAACCATCCGACCGGGTCTCCCCGACACAAATTCTTCCGCGCCCATGCTTGCGTCGCGCTACGCCGAAACGCCGTGGCATGACGCCGCCGCAATATCGTGGCTCGTGCGGAGGCGGTGCCCTTCTTCCAAATTATATTCATTGAATTCAATACTATACGCCATGCAACCTGACGCACCACGCCGCGTCAGAATGCGGGTTTTGCGCGACTGTTACACGACTGTCGCAGAGCTGTGATTTCTACGCCCGGATCGTTGCGTCGTAGATCGGCGGGTTTCCGCTTGCATAATTTTCCGACCGGTAGTTAGCTTCCGGCCAGGAGAGGTCGACGCAAGATCGATGAAACCTAAAGGCGGAACTGACCGCCTCGTGGAACATCCGTTCCAAATGAACGGACTTTGGGAGATTACAATGAAACGGCGTGATTTCATGCTTGCTGCCGGTACTGCTGCCGGCGCCCTGATGCTGCCCCGCATGTCCTTCGGTGCCGAAGGCGTCATCGACTGGTACACCAGCTCGGACAGCAACATTCTCGATTTCTGGACCAATACGGTGAAGCCGGCCTTCGAGGCGGCCAATCCGGGCCTGTCGATTAACCTGGTCGATGCTGGCGACGGCGCCGGCATCATCGCCATTGGCGAACGCGCCATTGCCGCCAAGCAGACCAATACCGACCCGCAGGCGGACTTCTTCGAATCCGGTAATGCCCAGTTGCCGCTGGATGCCATCGATGCCGGCATCTACGTGAACATGAAGGAAGCCGGGCTCTCCAACTATTCCAAGGTCAACCCGCTGGCTTTCGACAGCGACTACAGCCTGCCCTATCGCGGCAGCCAGGTGCTGCTGGCTTATGACAGCACCAAGCTCGCCCCCGCCGACGCTCCCAAGACCTGGGACGATCTCGTCGCCTGGATCAAGGCCAATCCCGGCCAGTTCGTTTATAACCGTCCCGACAAGGGCGGTTCGGGCGGCAATTTCGTGCGCCGCGCCATCCACCAGGCCAACGGGCTCGATCCCGACAAGTTCACCGTGGACAACTATACCCAGGAATTCGGCGACGAAGCGCTGGGCAAGGCCTGGGAACTGCTGGCCGATATCGCGCCGTCGCTCTATGACAATGGTGCCTATTCGTCGGGCAATACCCAGTCCATCCAGTTGCTGGCTCAGGGCGTGGTGACCATGACCCCGGTCTGGTCGGACCAGATTCTCCAGGCCATCGATCAGGGCGTGCTGCCCGACACGACCGGCCTCGTCCAGCTCCAGGACCTGGCGCTGGTGGGCGGGTTTACCCGCAGCATCGTGCTGGAGAATGGCGCCAACCGCGATGCCGCCCTCAAGCTGGCGGACTTCATTCTGTCCGAAGACATCCAGAGCGCCGTTCTCACCGAACTCGGCGGCTTCCCCGGCGTATCGTGGGACTATATCGCGCCCGAACTGCGCGAGCGCTTTGCCGATATCGTGCCACAGACGATTCCGACTTTCCCGTCGGGCGCCTGGGAAGCCGCCATCAACGATGGCTGGTACCGCAACGTGGCTCCCAACGTCGATCGCAACTCGTGACCGAACTGGCTGAGGGAGCGGCACGCCCGCTCATCGAAACCACGGGTGAAAGCAGGAGGCCAACCGGCCTCCTGCTTGTCGCCATCCCTGTATTGCTGATGGCATGGCTGATCATCTGGCCCATCTTCAGCGCCATCGGCCGGACTATCTGGCGACCCGATGCCGAAGGCGTGCCGGGCTTTACGCTGTCGAGCTACGTCTTCTTCTTTTTCCGACCAGTACAGCATCAACAATCTGCTGGTGACGCTGTGGACCACGGGCATGTGCGCCCTGCTGCTCCTGGTCATCTGCCTGCCTATCGCGCTGTATCTGCGCTTCTCGTCCGGGCGGATGCCGGCCTATGTGCAGGCGCTGGCCATTTTTCCCATGTTCGTGCCCTCGATCATCCTGGCCTATGCGTTCATCCGCGTGCTGGGACCGAATGGCATGGTCGATATCCTGCTCAATGCGGTGGGCCTGCCCAAAATCCGCACGCCCTATCTGACGCCCTGGGGGCCGGTGATCGGGCTGGTCTGGGACAATATCCCGCTGACCGTGCTGATCCTGCTGTCCGGCATGGGCAATGTCGCCAATCACGCCATCGAGGCGGCCCGCGATGTCGGTGCCAACCGGTTCCAGGTGTTCTGGCATATCGTGCTGCCGCGCATTTCCAATTCGATGCTGGTGGCCATTTCCTTTGCCGTGCTGGGCATTTTCTCGTCCTTCACCCTGCCCTACCTGCTGGGCCCGGCCGCGCCGGAAATGATGGGGCCGTTCATGAACCGCACCTTCCGCGAGGTGCAGGACCCGCTCAACGCCATCACGCAGGCGGTCATCACCTTCTGCTTCTGCATCGCCTTCGGGCTGTTCTATGTGCGCTCGGTCGCACGCAACCAGGGGAAGTAGGATGGCACAACTCGCTCCTGCCGCCAACGCCGCCCCCGGCCTGCGCCGAACCGCGTGCCCATCGACTGGACCGGCATAGCCTTTACCGCCCTGCTCTCGGCCGCCATCATCCTGCCCATGTTGGTGGTTGCTACCTGGGCTTTCACCGAGGTCTGGCGCTATCCCAACGTGGTGCCGCAGCAATTCGGCCTTCGTTTCTGGAACCAGACGCTGACAAGGCCCGATGTGTGGGCGGCGCTGACGCTGAGCCTGCAGCTCTCCACTGTGGTCACCCTGCTTTCGGCCGCCATCTGCCTGCCGGCGGCCTATGCCTTCGCCCGGCTCAGCTTCCCCGGTCGCAACGTGCTGTTCTTCTCGTTCCTGGCCGGGCATGCCTTCCCCAAATTCGGCCTGCTCATCGCCATCGCTGCCATTTTCCTGCAACTCAACCTCATCGGCACTTTCTGGGGCGTGGTCCTGATCCAGCTCGTGGGCACATTGCTGTTCATGATCTGGATACCGGTGGCCGCCTTCCAGTCGGTCGATCGGCGCATGGAAGAGGCGGCGCGCGACGTGGGCGCCGGGCCGTTGCGCGTCTTCTGGTCGGTCACCCTGCCCCAGGCCGGCCCGACCATTGCCGCGGCCGTGCTGCTGAGCTTCGTCGGCACCTTCTACGAAACCGAAGGCGCCTGGCTCATTGGTGCGCCCGGCATCCGCACCATGCCGGTGCTGATGATTTCCTTCATCAACAACCAGATGGTCATCCAGTATGGCGCCGTGCTCTCGGTGATGCTCTGGGTCCCCTCTTTCATCGCCCTGATGTTCGCCCGGCGCGTCATTGGCGGCGGCGCCTTTGCCCGCGGCTTCGGCGGCTAGGAAACTGCATATGTCCGTTCTCAAAATCTCCGATGTCACCAAAGTCTTCGCCGCCGGCAATGTGGTGGCCGTCGATACGTTCTCGCTCGATGTGGCCGATGGCGAACTGGTCTGCCTGCTCGGCCCCTCCGGCTCGGGCAAGTCCACCCTGCTGCGCATGGTGGGCGGTTTCGAGCGTCCCACCGGCGGTCTCATCACCATCGATGGCGAAGACATCACCCACCTGCCGCCGGAAAAGCGGCCCACCGGCATGGTGTTCCAGAGCCATGCCTTGTGGACCCATATGAACGTGTTCAAGAACCTGGCCTTCGGCCTCAAGCTGCGGCGCATCCCGGCCGACGAGATCAAGCGGCGCGTCGAGGCCGTGCTCGAACTGGTCGGCCTGGGCGGCTATGGCACGCGCCATGTGAACCAGTTGTCGGGCGGCCAGCAACAGCGCGTGGCCCTGGCCCGCTCGCTGGTGCTGGAGCCGAAAATCCTGCTGCTCGACGAGCCTTTTGCGAGTCTGGACCAGCACTTGCGCGAAAGACTTCGCGAAGAGGTGCGCGATATCCAGCAGCGCCTGAAGATCACCACCCTGTTCGTCACCCATGGGCAGGACGAGGCTCTGTCGATGGCCGATCGCATCGTGGTCATGCGCGACGGCAAGACCGAGCAGGTCGACCGCCCCGACATCATCTATCGCGAACCGCAGACGCCCTTCGTTGCCGGCTTCATCGGCACGATGAACCTCATCGAGGGCACTGTCGCCAATGGCACCTTCATCCGGGCGGGCTATTCGACGCCGCTGCCCGTCAGCGACGGCCCGGCCATCCTGGCCATCCGCCCCGAAGCGCTCGAGCTGACCGTGGCCAGCGACGGCAGCCAGGGCAAGGTGCATCGCGTCACCGATTACGGCACGCATGGCCTGGTGGATCTCGATCTCAACGACAACACTCGTATCAAGGCGATGGTCAGCCATCCCGACCTGTTCAAGGCCGGCCAGGGCGTCACGCTGGCCGCCACGGCCGTCGCCGCCTATCGCGACGGCGCCGTCATCCATCGGACCTGAGGGCAGTAGACCTCATGGTGAGCCTGTCGAACCACGAGGTCGTGCCACCGACCCTGCCACGACCTCGCCCTTCGACAAGCTCAGGATGAGGTCTACTGAAGGATAGTTGCCTTGACCGAACCGCTCTTCATCACCCGCAACGGCCATCGCACCTGGCTCAAATGGCATCGTGGCCGCCGCAAGGCGTCCGACCCGGTCTTTACCGGCGCTCGCATTCTCGAAGCCATGCGGCTGGGCGCCAGTGTCGAGGTGGATCTCGTGGTCACCGCAGATAAGGGCATGGCCGTGCTGCATGACATGGCGCTCGACCGCGAAACCACCGGCCAGGGCCCGGTTGCCGCGACAAGCGATGCCACGATCCGCACCCTCTACCTGCGCGGCAATGACGGCGCGCCGATCCCCGACAAGGTGATGCTGCTCGACGACCTCTGCGCCCTGATGGCCGAGGGCCAGGTGCATCCCGACGCGCTGCTGCAACTCGACTACAAGGAGGACGAAACCGTCCTCGACAGCCGGGCCGTCGCCAAATTCGCCGCCGCGACCGGCCCGGTTGCCGGCAATATCATCGTCTCCTCAGGCTCTGCCGCCGCACTGAAGCTGCTCACCGAAGCCGTGCCCGGCATGCGGAGCGGCTACGACGCCAGCGACGAACAGCGCTTCAAGGCCGCCCTTGCTTCCGGTACATTGCAAACCTTCGTCGACGACGCCGTCGCCGCCCTTCCTGGCACCGACCTGATCTATCTCTACTGGGAAATCGTGACCCGCTCGGCCGATGCCGGCTTCGACATCGTCGCCGCCTTCCACCGCCACGGCAAACGCATCGACGCCTGGACCATCCGCGAAGCCAGCGCCGAAATGAAACCCCATGTCGAGCGGTTGCTGGAATTGAAGGTGGACCAGATCACCACGGATGATCCGGAAGGGTTGATTGCACTAATGGGGTGAGCCCACGAGTGGAGCCTACCCCTCCCCTTGTGGGGAGGGAAGCGAGATAGGACTTAGCTTGCTAAGTCCGTTGAATCGAGCAGGGTGGGGGGTGTCGAGGGCTCCGCAAGACTCGGCGCATGCGAAACGCTCGACACCCCACCCTTGATCCCTCCCCACAAGGGGGAGGGAGACGACTGCTCCATCCGTGCCCCTACTTCGGCTCTTTCCGCGGCACGTCCTTCAGCTTGTCCAGCAGAAACGCATGCGTCGCCTTGTTGGCGACCAGCAGCGTGCCGGTGCGCTCGAACACTTCCGGCCCCCGCCCCCACCAGTCGGTGACGATGCCGCCCGCTTCTTCGACAAACAAAATCCCCGCCGCCGTATCGACGAAGCCGGTTTCCTCGTAATAGCCGGTCAGCCGCCCCATCGCGACATAGGCGCAGCTATTGGCGGCGCTGCCGACGATGCGCACGGCACCAACAGGCGCGCGGATGGCGTCGAGCCGCTCATAGGCGCCGGGATAGAGCGACAGGCCGGGCGTGGGCAGGCCGGTGCCGATATTGAACAGGCCGATATCGGCCTGTTCGCTGACCTTGAGCCGCTCGCCATTCATGAAGGCGCCCTGCCCCTTGATCGAGGTGAACATCTCGTCGGCAGGCGGATTATACAGCACGCCGCACACTGTCTCATTGCCGCGGCGCAGGGCGATCGAGATCGTGTAATGCATGCCGTTGATGAAATTGGTGGTGCCGTCGATCGGATCGACCAGCCAGCGATATTCGTCGCTCTTGTCGACCGGCTCGAATTCCTCGCCGGTAAAGCTCCAGTCCGGGTAGCGCTCGAACAGGAATTTGCGGATCAGCAATTCGCTTTCCTTGTCGGCGTCGGAGACGAAATCCGCCGGTCCCTTGATGCCGATTTCGAGGTCGCGGAAACGCTCGAAATAACGCAGTGTCAGGGCTCCTGCCTCGCGGGCGACGGCAACCATGTCCGCAAGGACGGCATCGTAGTTCATTGCTGGCTCCAGTTTATTTCGCGGCCGTCTTCGGTTCGAGGACGGTATTGGGCCGCAGGCGGCTTTCGTCGAGCTCGCCCTTGGTTTCGAGGATGGGATAGGCCACCGAGGCCAGATGCGCGTTGATGCGCTTGAGGTCGCGCAGGATATCGAGGTGGAGCGAGCTGGTTTCCACCGAGGCCGCCACCCGTTCGCGCACGCGCTGGATATGCAGGCCGGCCGAACGGGCCTCGAGCCGGCGCACATCCACCTTGGCGGCCACCAGTTGCCGGGCCAGTTGCGGGTCTCCGGTCATGAACACGGTCTGGCTCAGTTGCATGTTGCTGATGGTCTTTTCGTAGAGCGCCACGATTTCGGCGAGGCCATCGGCCGAAAAGCGCAGTTGCCGCTTGGCGATCTTGCCGGCAACGTCGCAGAGCCCGCTTTCGACGATATCGCCGACATGCTCCAGGTTGATGGCAAAGCTCATGATCTCGGCGGAACGGCGAGCGTCGTCCTCGTCCAGTTCGGTCTGGTCGAGCCGGGTCAGGTAGAGCTTGATGGCCTGGTTGAAGGCATCGACATCGTCATCGAGCAGCGACACGGTGCTGCGCGTGGCGGGCCCCGGCTTGCGCAGGGCATCCAGGCTCCCTTCCAGCATGCGCAATACGATATCGCTGACCCGCAGCGTTTCGCGGGCCGCCGCCGCCAGCGCGATGGCGGGCGTATCGAGCACGGTATCGTCGAGATAGCGCGTACCGCGCTCCGGCGTGGCCGGCCGCGGGATGGCCAGGGCCGCCAGCTTGCCGATCGGCCCGAGCAGCGGCAGGAACAGCACCAGCAGCGCCAGGTTGAAGCCGATATGGGCGACAATGGTCAGCGTGTCGGCATCAGGCACGACGGTTTGCAGCAGCGCCGCGGCCGGCGCGGCGAAGATGGTCAGCACGATGGCACCGATGGCGCGGACTACCAGGTTGGCCAGCGTCAGCCGGCGCGCCTCAGTGCCCTCGCGCAGAACGGCCAGCAGCGGCGGAATGGCGCCGCCGAGATTGGCCCCGGCCACCAGCGTCACCGCCAGCGCCGGCGGCACGATGCCGGCCGAAGCCAGCAGCGCCACGAACAGCACCACGGCAAGGCTCGACGACGATACGAAAGCCAGCACGGCGGCGAGGATCAGTGCAAAGGCCGGCGCATCCGCCAGGCCGGACAGGATGGCGATCATCACCTCGGATTCGCGCAGCGGATCGGTGACATTGCCCACCAGTTGCAGCGCCAGCAACATCAGGCCAAGACCCAGCACGGCGCGGCCCACGCCCTTGCCGCGGGCATATTTGCTCAGCGAAAACACCGTGACCCCGATCAGGATCATGACCGAGGCGAACCAGTGCACGTCGAGCGACAGGATCACCGCCGCAATGGACGTGCCAACATTGGCGCCCAGCATCACCGCCTGCGCCATGCGCGGATTGATGGCGCCGCTACTGGCAAAGCTCGCGGTGATGACGGCGGTCGCCGTGGAGGATTGCAGCGCCAGCGTGGCCATGATGCCTGACAGGACCGCCGTGAAGCGGTTGCCGGTGCCCTTGGCAATCCACAGGCGCAGCGATGCCCCGAAGGCCCGCATGACGCCGGTCTTGATCATCCGCAGGCCCCAGAGCAGCAATGCCCCCGCGCCGAGCAGGTCGATCAGCTGTATTGTGGAATGCATGTTCCCTTATCGCACCAATTTAGAACAGGCATTGTACGCCAGTTCCCTGATCTGTCGACTGAATTTACGCGTCGACCATCTCCGGCTTGCCGGTGACGGTGCGCAACCGTAGTTCATCGGCCCGGATACAGGCGAAACGATGGTCCGGCGTACCATCGAGGGGCGGCATAACCGCACGGCAGGCGGGTTGGGCATATTGGCAGCGGTCGGCAAAGGCGCAGCCGGCGACCTGCCGGCTCGGGTCCGGCACATGGCCGCCGAGGCGGATGCGATCCGTGCTCTTGCCCACGCCCCGGCCCGGAATGGCGGCCAGCAGCGCCTCGGTATAGGGGTGGCGCGGATTGCGGAAAATGGCCTCCGTGCTGCCGATCTCGACGATCCGCCCGGCATACATCACCGCCACGCGGTCGCTGATATTGGCGATGACTCCCAGGTCATGGCTGACGAAGAGATAGGTCAGGCCCATTTCGGCCTGCAGGGACTTCATCATGTTGATGATCTGCGTCTGCACCGACACGTCGAGCGCCGACACGGCCTCATCGGCAATCACCAGCCGCGGGTCCGATGCCAAGGCGCGGGCGATGGCGATGCGCTGGCGCTGCCCGCCGGAAAAGGCATGCGGATAGCGCTCGGCATAATCAGGGCTCAGCCCCACCCGCGACAGCAGCACCTGCACCCTGGCCTCGATCTCGCCAGCGCTGTACCGGCTGTTGACCTGCAGCACTTCCCCGATGATGTCGCGCACCCGCATGCGCGGATTGAGCGAGCCCGTCGGGTCTTGGAAGATCATGCGGATATCGGTGCGCAGGCGTTTCGCCGTGGCGCCGCGCGCCGTCAGCAGATCCACCGGCTCATGGCTGCCATCGGCAAAGCGGATCGCGCCGCTGTCGGCCCGGTGCAGGCCGACAATGGTCTGCCCGAGCGTGGACTTGCCGCAGCCGCTCTCCCCCACCAGCCCCAGCGTTTCGCCGGGATAGATATCGAGCGAAATGTCGTTGACCGCCCGCACCGCCCCGGTCTGGCGCTGGAAGAAGCCCGCGCGAATGGGGAAATGCTTGTGCAGGTCGCGCACGCTCAGCAGCGGCTCAGCGCTTTCCTCGCGCTTCTCAATCGCAGCAACAGCCGCAGTGGCCCGCGCCGCGCTCCTGTCGATCCGGCCCGCCTGCGGGCCATAGGCGTGGCAGGCGACCATGTGGTCATTGCCCAGCTCGGTCTCCAAAACCGAAATCGTGTTGCAGAACCCGGCCACCGCCCATTCGCAGCGCGGATGGAACGAACATCCGGTCGGCCGCAGCGCCGGCGGGGGCACCATGCCGGGAATGGCCTTGAGCGGCGCCTTGAAGTCCCCGTCGAGCCGCGGCATCGAGGCGAGTAGCCCGCGCGTATAGGGGTGCCTGGGGTTCTCCAGCACCTCCTTGACCGGTCCGCGCTCGACGATCTTGCCGAGATACATCACCGCCACTTCGTCGGCGATTTCGGCCACCACGCCCAGGTCATGGGTGATGAACAGCACCGCCATGCCGCTGTCGCGCTGCAACTGTGCCAAGAGGTCAAGAATATTGGCCTGCGTGGTCACATCCAGCGCCGTGGTCGGCTCGTCGGCGATCAGCAGGCGCGGCTGGTTGATCAGCGCCATGGCGATCATCGCACGCTGGCGCTGGCCGCCCGAAAGCTGGAACGTATAGCTGTCATAGCGCCGCTCGGGGTCGGGCATGCCGACCTGTTCGAGCATCTTGATGCCCTCGGCCCGCGCTTCCTTCTCGCTCACCTTGCGATGCAGCGTCAGCGCCTCGCTGATCTGGTTGCCGATGGTGTATAGTGGCGAAAGGAAGCTCATCGGCTCCTGATGGATCATGGCGATGTCGGCGCCGCGCACATGGCGCATCACCGGACTGGTCGGCCTGGTGGCCGCAATATCCAGCACGTCGCCATTGGCCTGGCGCAGGTTGATCGCCCCGCCCGACACCCTTCCGGGATGGTCGATGACCTGCAATATCGCCTTGGCCGTCACCGACTTGCCGCAGCCGCTCTCCCCCACGAGGCACAGCGTCTTGCCGGCGGGAATATCGAGATCGAGCCCGGTCACCACGTCGACGGCACCGGCAAAGGTGATCCTGAGGCCGCGGATTTCTACGAGATTGTCCATCAGCCTCAATCCGAATAGGGGTCGGCCGCGTCGCGCAGACCGTCACCGAGGAAATTGAGCGCCAGCACGGCGATGACCACCGCCCCGCCCGGCAGCAGCAGCCATGGCGCCGAGGCTATCGTGCGCACATTCTGCGCCTCCTGCAGCAGCACGCCCCAGCTCACGATGGGTGTGCGCAACCCGATGCCGAGATAGCTCAGCGCCGTTTCCGCCAGGATCATGCCCGGAATGGCCAGCGACACCGTGGCGATGATGTGGCTCAGAAAGCTGGGCAGCATGTGCCGGAAGATGATGCGCACCGGCCCGCAGCCATCGAGCCGCGCCGCCTTGACGAAATCCTCGCTGCGCATGGCCAGGAACCGCCCGCGCACCACCCGCGCCAGGCTCGTCCAGCCCAGCACCGACAGGATGATGGTGATGAGGAAATAGACCTGCAAAGGCGGCACCGATTGCGGAATGGCCGCCGCCAGCCCGATCCACAAGGGGATTGCCGGTACGGACTGGATGAATTCGATGAAGCGCTGGATGAGATTATCCACCACGCCCCCGAACAGGCCGGAAATGCCGCCGATCAGGATGCCGAACAGCAGGCTCAGCGCCACCCCGATCAGCCCGATCGTCATGGAAATGCGCGTGCCATAGATGGTGCGGCTCAGGATATCCCGGCCCAGCCGGTCGGCTCCGGCGACGAAAAAGGGCTGGCCCACTTCCACCGGCCCGAACAGGTGAAGGTCGGTCGGAATGAAGCCCAGCAGGTTATAGCGCTCGCCCTGCACGAACAGGCCGATGGGAATGACCGCATCGGGATCGGCCACGAAGAGGCGCCGTCCGGAATTGTAGTCGATCTCGGTCTTGTAGGCATTCACATGCGGCAGGAAGCGCCAGCCCTCGCCATCGTCACGACCCCACTGGATCGCCTGCGGCGGCGCATAGCTGTAGCTTGGATTATAGGCTTCCAGCGTCACCGGCGCGAGGAATTCGGGGACCAGCGCCACGATATAGGCAAGGATCACCACGATGCCGCCGGCCACGCCCAGCCGGTGGCGCAGGAATTTCTGCCACACCAAAGCCCAGTGCCCGTCATAGCCGCGCCCGCGCTGGTGGATGGGAGCGACGGGCGCAACCTGCCCCGTGGTTTCGTCGAATGTGCTCATGGGGTCGCCCCGATCCACCGCATTCGCGGCTCTTGCGCCTCCCTCCCCCTTGTGGGGAGGGTGAGCGAGATAGGACTTAGCTTGCTAAGTCCGTAATCGAGCCGGGTGGGGGTATCTCTCCGCGAGTCTGGTGTGCGTGGCCCACCCCCACCCTTGCTCCCTCCCCACAAGGGGGAGGGAGACGACTGAGCGATCGTGCGATCAAAATACAAAACCATCACCCCTACCCCTGCTGATACCGGATGCGCGGGTCGAGCCACGCCAGCAGCAGGTCGCTCAGCAGTGTCCCCACCACCACCAGAACGCTCAGCATCAGGATGAAGCTGGCGGCCATGTACATGTCCTGCGTACGCAGCGAATCCAGCAGCAGCGGCCCGGTAGTCTGCAGCCCCATGACGATGGCGACGATGGTGCCGCCCGAGACGATCTCGACAAAGATATCGTTCTGCCCCGACACAAACGGGTTGAGCGCGTGCCGCACCGGATATTTCATCAGCAGCCCGAACTCGCCCTTGCCCTTGGCCCGGGCCGCCGTGACATAGGGCTTGTGCAGCTCGTCCATCAGGTTGGCCCTGATGACGCGGATCACGCTGGCCGTGCCCGCCGTGCCCAGCACGATCATGGGCAGCCAGAGATGGTTGAGCAGGTCGAGCACCCGGTCCCAGCTCCATGGCGCTTCGAGATATTCCGGCGAGAACAGCCCGCCGACATTCATGCCGAACCAGGCGAAGGCCACATACATCACCGCCAGCGCCAGCAGGAAATTGGGAATGGCGAGGCCGAGGAAACCGAGAAACGTCGCCACATAGTCGCCGGCCGAATAGCGCCGCACGGCCGAATAGATGCCGATGGGGATCGCCACGACCCAGATGAACAGCAGGCTCGCAACCGACAGCACCACGGTCAGGCCCAGCCGCGGCCAGATCACATCCTTGACCGGCAGGTTGAACGAGAAGGAATAGCCGAAGTCGCCCCGCAGCACGACGCCGGATATCCAGTTCCAATATTGCACCATGATCGGCAGATCGAGCCCATAGGCCCGCCGCATGGCCTCCTGCTCGGCGATCGGCATGATATCGCCCTGCGCCGCGCGCAATTCGGCGGTGCGGGTGACGAAATCACCGGGCGGAATGGCGATGACGAGGAAGGAGATCAGCGAGACCGCAATCAGCGCGGGGATCACATAGATGATCCGGCGTAGCATGAATGATCCCATGGTCGGTCTCCTTTCTGCGGTGGCGTGGGCCGGTGCCACGGCCTCGTGGTTCGACGGGCTCACCATGAGGTCTACTGAAACGCCGCGCTCTCAACAGGCCTCATGGTGAGCCCGTCGAACCACGAGGCCGTGGCAGGGTGCTTGGGTCACGCACCAAATAAAAAGCCGGCTCCGCAAAAGGGAATGAACGAAGCCGGCCAGGATTGGATGGCCCTTGGCGGGGCCATCCGGGCTCTGGGAGAGCTACTCCTTGAAGAAGAAAGTGGCGAAGTTGGCCGGAGCCGGACCGGGATAGAGCCAGCCTTCGATCAGTTCGGCCGGCACATTGTGCAGGTCGTTCTTGACCGAGCGGTAGTAGCCCGCCGGGTTGGCGATGCCGATGGTGAGGAATTCCTCGGCCAGCAGGTCGGTGAATTCATTCATCAGCGCGGCCTGTTCCTCGCCCACCGTGGTGGGAATGGTCGAGCGCAGCTCATAGAGGCGCTGCACATTGGCCGGCGGCTCGACGGGGGACCAGCCTTCCGGCAGGGCCGCATCGGGGTTGAGGCGCTTGATGTCCCAGGCGGCCCAGCCGCTCCAGTTGCCCAGCGACCAGTAGCCGTAGTCGTTCATGAAGCGGCCGAGATTGAGCAGCGGCAACTGGCCACAACCATTCTCGCCTACCCAGACTGCGGCATCGGATTCCGGCTTGGAGCGGGCGTTCCCGAACAGTTCGTCGGAGTGGTAGTTGATGGTCACGTCGAGGCCGGCCTGTTTCCAGGTACGCTCGATGAGCTGGAAGGCATCGACCGTGTCCGGCTTGAAGTCGGCATTGATCTCGACCGAGAACTTGAACGGCTTGCCGTCCGGTCCGACACGAACGCCACTGGCGTCCATCGGGATGATCTTGTCGAGATGCTCGGCGGCGGCGGCCAGGTCGAATTCGGTGAATTCCTTGGCCAGTTTCTCGTTGTAGAAGGGCGAGTTCGGCAGCGGCGCCGGCTGGAAGGGCTCGCCCTGCCCCAGATAGATGGTGTCGATGATTTCCTGGCGATTGATGGCCAGCGACACGCCGGCCCGGAAATCCTTGGAGCCGAACACCTCGGCCTTGACCGGGTCCGGATGGTTCACCGAAAAGCCGAGTACGGCGGTGTTGTAGTCGCAGCTCGTGGCCGGCACGAGGTGATAGTTGCCTGCATCCTGGCTGTCGAAGAACACGGCGCGGTTCTGCGGCGTCGACACATTGCGCGGCGACATGCTGATCTGCCCCTGGATGGACTGCAGGAGCGTGACTTCCGGGTCGGCCGCCACGGTCCAGACGCGCTCGTCGATATAGGGGAGCTGCTGGCACGAGGGATCGACGGCGAAGTAATAGGGATTACGGATATAGGTGACGCGCTCCTTGCCGAGCAGGCTGTCGGTGCCGATCCAGGCATGGATCGAGGGACGCTCGGGGTCGTTGAACTGGGCGGGGTCGTTGTAGGAGCCGACATTGCCCTTCCACCAGGCGGCATAGTCGGTGGCGCCGGCGGCGGCCATCATTTCCGCCACGCCATCCGGATTCAGGTCGATATCGAACTGTTCCATATAGTGCTTGGGAAATTGCACGGCGCGCTGGCCATAGGGGCCGGCCATGTTCTGCAGGAACAGGCCATTGGGATCCTCGAAGGTGAAGCTCACGGCATAGTCGTCGACCTTGGTGACAGCAGGCTTCTTGCCGTTGTTCATCACCTCGGCGCGCGGGCCGCCGGTCATCACCTTGGGGTTGTTCTCGATGCGCTCCCACCAGAAGACGATGTCGTCGGCAGTGAAAGGCTGGCCGTCGGACCACTTCATGCCTTCGCGCAGGTGGAAGGTATAGGTCCGGGCATCCTCGCTGATGTCCCAGCTCTTGGCGATGCCGGGCACGACTTCGGAACCATCGACGCTCCAGCGCACCAGCGGTTCATAGCCGAACTGGCGGATATCGGCGATGTTGCCACCGCCCCAGCTATCGATGAACTGGCCGCCATAGATGCCGACTTCCTCGGCGGGCTGGATGACCAGCGGTTCGAGCGGCAGGCGCTCGGCCGCCGGGGGCAAGGTGCCTGCATCCACCATGGCCTTGAGCTGCGGCGCTTCCGTATAGCCGCTGGCGCAGGCGCTGGCTGCGTCCTGGGCCTGTGCCGGCAGCACGATGGCGCCGGGCAGAGCCGTTGCACTGAGCAGCACTGACGTCGTCGCCAGCAGCCGCGTTACGCCGAAACGATCCTTCTGCATATGCTTCCCTCCCACGAAATGAAAACGTCACATCCTCCGAGGTCCGGCTGGTGGGTTTGAGCCGGAAGCCTCACTTCCAAGGGTGCTTGATGCACCTCGTAACTAGTACCCACGCATATCGATTGGGTGACGGTATCTTGTAAACGTTTTCAAAACAAGATATGAAAACCGACATGGTCGGAACGGTGAAAAACTGTTACCGCGTAAGCCACTAATCGGCCCCTTCGGTCACGCTCAAGGTTAACAGTGTGGTAACAATCAAGGACGTTGCGCGACTGGCGAATGTGTCGATTGCGACCGTCTCGCGCGTGGTCAACAACTATACCCATGTGCGGCCGGCGGTGCGCGAAGCCGTCACCAAGGCCATTGCCGAGCTGGGCTACCGCCCCAATGGGCTGGCCTCTTCGTTCCGCACCCAGCAGTCCAATATCGTCGGTGTCCTGCTGCGCCAGCAGCGCACGCCGTTCAGCAGCGCCCTGGCCTATGCCATCGAGAACACCATGTTCGACCAGGGCTATCGCGTGCTGCTCTGCTCGACCAATGGCGATGCCGATCGCGAAGAGGCCTATCTCAACACCATGCTGGAAATGCGGGTGCAGGGCGTCATCATTCGCCCCTCGGCCGCCACGCCGCGCACCATCAAGCAGGTCAACCTGCTGCGCGAGCAGGGCATTGCCGTCTCCTTCGTCGACATGAAGCCCAAGATTGCCGCCGTCAGCTCGGTGGTTTGCGACAACTTTTCCGGCGGCTACCAGGGCATGCGGCACCTGATCGAGTTGGGCCATCGCCGCATTGGCGTGGCCGCCGGCAGCGTGGCGCAAAAGGGCGGCGCGGCCGATGTGGGCAGCGAGCGGGCGCGCGGCATCCGCCAGGCCGCCGCGGATCTGGCCACCGATGTGGAGATCATCTGGTCGCCGCCTTTCGATATTGCCAGTTTCGAAATCGGGCGCGAGATCGGCGACGTCATGATCCGTGCCAATCCGGACATGACGGCCATCTTCGCCACCACCGACATGCTGGCCATCGGCGTCATGCATTCGGCCCATGCGCTGGGCCTAGACCTGCCCGGGGACCTGTCGATCCTGGGCTATGATGGCGTGCTGGAATCCTCAGTCACCTTCCCCACCCTCTCCACCATCGCCCAGCCGATCCACGAAATGGGACAGCTTGCCGCCACCACGCTGATCGACCACATGCGCGGCGTCAGCAAGTCGCCGCGCCAGGTTGTGCTGGAAAACACCCTCATCCAGCGCGCCTCCACCATTCCCCTGCCCTGATTTATCCCCGCCGGACAGCCACCCGGCTACAATCGCGCCCATCCATGCCGGCGCTCGCGCCGCCACGCATGAAAAGCGGAAAACTTATCCCCCGGCAGGCAATTTCAGCATGGCTGCAAATTTACCTTTGGAGGCGGCTTGCGGTTTAAACATGAAAACGATTACAAGATTGCAAGCTGTTCTTTCAGGTTTCGGGGAAGCCCTCATGTCGCCATCTGTCCGACCCACCACGAGCGCGGATATCGCCCTGGCGCGCCGCCTGGCGCCGGTCATCCGCTTCTGCGACAATGAGCCTTTCCTGCCGTCGCGGGTCGGCATCACGGTGCTGGACACCCCTGCCCGCTCGCCCTCGACCGGCCTGCCCATCGCCTTCGAACCCGGTGTCGCCAGGGTCATCGAATATGCCATCTGGTGGGACTGGGACATCCAGCATCTCTATGAGCTCGAGCATATCTGGCTCAAGCTCGCTGCCGATGACAGCATCGTCGCGGTCGAAGCCAGCGCCCATGGCGGCAAGTTCGCCATGCAACTGCCCGATGGTGCCTTGCCGCTCGAATCCGGCCGGGTAACGCTGGTCTCGACGCCGGGCAAGCACGCCTTTACCGCCACTGCCCAGGAGCAGTTGCCGGACGCCGAACGCACCGTGGTGGCCTGCCAGGAACTGGCCGGCCGCGCCGGCATTCTCATCAACGACATGTTCCGCGCGCGGTTGGGCGCGGTGACGCCGGAGGACCATCGCGCCGTCAAGCGCTACCTGCAGGCCCGCGCCTTCCTGCCCACATTCAGCTTCAATCAGCTTTTCGACCTCGCCGCAGCAGAGTTCAGCAGCTGGGACGATCTGGCGGCCTGGATTCCCGGCCAGGTGAAGGCCGTCCTCGCCCAGGTGCGGCAGGAGCAGCCTTTGCTCAAGGCCGTCTTCCTCGACAGCGGCGACACGCTGGTCAACGAGGCCAGCGAGAAGTTCGACGCCGAAGGCTATGTCATCGAAGCCGGGCTCATTCCCGGTGCGCTGGAAATGGTGCAATCGCTGGCCAATGACGGCTATCGCATCGCCCTGGTGGCCGATGGCCGCGTCCGCAGCTTTGCCACCATATTGGGCGGCCACGGCATCAGCCCGCATTTCCACGCCCAGGTCATTTCCGAGGCCGAGGGCTGCGAGAAGCCCGACCAGCGCATGTTCCAGAAGGCCATGGAATCGCTGGGCCTGGGCACGTCCGACGCCGAAGCCATCGTGATGGTGGGCAATCACCTCGAAC
Source organism: Devosia ginsengisoli (assembly GCF_024707105.1). Lineage (GTDB taxonomy): Bacteria > Pseudomonadota > Alphaproteobacteria > Rhizobiales > Devosiaceae > Devosia > Devosia ginsengisoli_A. The sequence goes on from NZ_JANQAJ010000011.1 coordinate 647,969, forward strand.
GCGATATCGGCGGCGCCAACCGGCTCGGCATTATCAGCATCTGGCAGAACTGGTCCAGGAAGCGCAGCCATATCCCCGCCGAGGCCATCGAAGTGCCCCGCTACACCATCCGCTCTCCCGGCGAACTACCGGCCCTGCTGGCCGACATCGAACGCCAGATGGCCCGCGCCAAGTCCAATCCCTCGCTCGCCTGAGTGACGGCCTAGCGGTTATAGCGCCCCGGCACAGCAGCGGGGGCATCAATAGCCCGCGAAACCCGGCGCTGAAGCGCTTCGGCACGCCACGAAATGTGGGCCAAGCGGTTGCCAGGACCGCGCAGTAGCAACATCATTGGCCTCGCCCCGATCGTTCCGGGACGGGCTATGGCGCTGCATTCCACTCCCGCACGATACCGTCCCGCGGCACTTCGCGACTCTGCGAAATTTCGCATCTATAGCTCCAATGTTTCGACTTTTGGAACAGACGGAAATTTGGGAAGGCTACGCCGAAGTGTTAGGGAGGAGCCAATGCATTTCTTGAAAGCCATCACGCTTGCCGCCTTGTTGGGCACGGCTGTCATCAACCCTGCCCTTGCGGGCAAGTCGGACGATACGCTGCGCGTCGCCTTCGTGGAGGAGATCCTCGAACTCGACTACAACTACACGACCAAGCGCGAATACATCATCATCGCGGACCTGATCGACGAGAACCTCTTCGAGGTCGATCCGGAAACCAACGCGTTCGAGCCGGCGGTCGCCACGGGATACGAATACATCGATCCGCTGACCATCGAGGTGAAGCTGCGCGACGACGTCACCTTCCACAATGGCCAGAAGCTGACCGCCCGCGACGTGGCCTATACCTATAACTGGATCATCGATCCCGAAAGCGAGAGCCATCCCGGGCCGGGCCATGCCACCTGGCTGAAATCGGCGGAAGTGGTGGATGACTACACGGTTCGCTTCCACCTGCTCAACGACTATCCGCTGGCCATTCGCGACCTCGCCACCCGGGTGAGCATCAGGCCGGAAAATACCTATCACGTTGATGGCAAGGTGGTGCGCAATGCAGCCGCGCTCGAACCGGTCGGCCTCGGCCCCTATCGCGTGGCGAGCTTCAAGCCGGGCCAGGAACTCGTGCTGGAGCGCTATGACGGCTACTATTCTGACAGCCCCAAGGGCGACGTGCCGATCGAAAACATCGTCATCCGCACCATTCCCGATATCGGAACCCAGCAGGCCGAACTGATGAGCGGCGGCATCGACTGGATGTATAACGTGCCGCTGGACGTGGCGCAGAGCGTCGAGGGCCTGCCCATGGTGGAACACCTGTCCGGGCCGGACCTGCGCGTGTCTTTCATCGTTCTCGATGCTGCCGGCTATACCGATCCGGACGGCCCGCTGACCAAGCGTCAGGTTCGCCAGGCGATGAACCATGCGGTCAACAAGGCCGACATCGCCCAGTATCTGGTCGGTGGTTCGGCCGAGGGCATCCACACGCCGTGCCATCCGGCACAGTTCGGCTGCGATACGAGCATCCAGGATTATCCCTACGATCCCGAAGCCGGCCGTCAATTGCTGGCCGAAGCAGGCTATCCCGATGGCTTCCCGCTTGATCTGTGGGCATATCGCGAGCGGTCCATGGCCGAGGCGGTGGCCGCCGATCTCGAAAATATCGGCATCGACGTCAACCTGCGCTATGTGCAACTGGCCTCGCTCGACCAGGCCCGCGCCAATCAGGAAATTCCGGCCTATATCGGGACCTGGGGATCGGGCGGTACCGCCGACACGGCGATGATCGCCAATATCCACTTCAACGCAACGACCGACCGCAATCTGTCGGGCGACGAAAAGCTCACCGAGCTTGTTCTCGCGGCCGAGGCGACCAGCGATCAGGACGAGAGGCGCCGCCTCTATACCGAAGCCCTGACCATCATCGCCGATGAAGCATATTGGGTTCCGCTGGTGACCTATTCGGTCAACTATCTGATCAATTCGGAACTGAACTTCCCGCTCAATGCGGACGGCTTGCCCCGCCTCTATTCGGCAAGCTGGAAATAGGCTTGTTCCAAACATCGAGCCGGCCTGGTGCCGGCTCGAACAGGGATTGATGCTATGCTCAAATACATCCTGCAGCGGGGTGCGCTGGCACTTGCCGTGGCGCTTGTCGTATCCTTCGCCACGTTCATGTTGCTCAATTATGCGACGGACCCCGCTTCGGCATTGGCCGGCGAGGATGCCACCCCCGAGATCGTCGAGCAGATCAGGCAGACCTACGGCTTCGACCGGCCGGTATTCGTCCGCTATTTCGAATGGCTGGGCGGCGTCGCCCGCGGCGATTTCGGCGAGAGCTACTACTGGAACAAGGATGTGGCCTCGCTTGTGCTCGAGCGCGCGCCGGTGACGATCGCCCTGGCCCTTTCCGCACTCATGGTTACCATCGTCATTGCCATCCCGCTGGGGGCCATCGCCGCGCTGCGGCCCAATTCCTGGGCCGACCGCCTGGCTCTCACCTTCGCCGTGTCGGCTCAGGCCATTCCCAGCTTCTGGCTGGGCCTGATGCTGATCATCCTTCTGGGCGTCATGATCCCCATCCTGCCGATTTCAGGCGACAGTTCCTGGCAGCATTTCGTCATGCCGGCCTTCGTACTGGGCGCCAGTTCCGTCCCCGCCGTGATGCGGCTGACACGCACCGGGCTGATCGAGGTCATGGAGTCCGACTATATCCGTACCGCCCGTTCCAAGGGCTATCGCGGCTTCGCCCTGCTCCGGCGCCACGCCATGCGCAATGCGCTGCTGCCGGTGGTGAGCGTGCTGGCCGTACAGCTCGGCCAGAAATTCGGCGGCTCGGTGATCACCGAAAGCGTCTTCGCCATCAACGGCCTGGGGCGACTGGCACTGCAGTCGATCCTGGGCTCCGACATCCCCACGGTGCAGATGCTGATCTTCATCTTCGCCCTCATCTTCGTGCTCATGAATCTGCTGGCCGACCTGCTCAATGCAGCGCTCGATCCGAGGATCCGAATCTCATGACCATTTCTACATCCACCGACCTGCCTGCCGCCTCCGAAACGAAAACCCCATCGCCGCGCGCGCTGATGCTGCGTCGGGCTTTGGAACACAAGGGCTTCATTGCCGGCGTGGTGATTGTTGGCGTCCTCATTCTCGTTGCCCTGCTGGCGCCGCTGCTGGCGCCGCACGATCCCTTCGCACAGTCATTGCCCAACCGGCTGCTGCCGCCCGTCTGGGCCGAAGGCGGCAATTGGGACTATCTCCTGGGCACCGACCAGGTGGGGCGCGACTATCTCAGCCGGCTCATCTATGGCGCCCGGGTGTCGCTCACCATCGGCTTCGGCGCCGCGCTGATCGGCATGATGATCGGGGTTACCCTCGGCATCTGTGCCGGCTATTTCGGCGGCTGGGTCGACCATTCGGTCAGCTTCCTGCTCACCGCCCAGCTCGCTTTGCCCGGCCTGCTGCTGGCCATGGCGCTGGTGTTCATCATCGGCCCGTCGGTCTGGGTGGTGATCGGCATAATCGGGGTGCTGCACTGGACCTATTTCCTCGTGGTCACCCGTTCGGCGACGCAGCGGCTCAAGTCGCAGGATTTCGTGGCTGCCGCCAAGGCGATGGGCGCCACGCGCTGGCAGATTCTGCGCACCGAAATCCTGCCTAACCTCTCCAGCCAGATCATCGTGATCTTCACCTTCGAGCTGGGCATTTCGATCCTGGCCGAATCCTCGCTGTCCTTCCTGGGCGTCGGCATCCAGCCGCCCACCCCGTCCTGGGGCCTGATGATCGCCGAGGGCAAGCAGGCCCTGTTCTACCGGCCCTGGCTGGTCATCCTGCCCGGCGTGTCGCTGTTCCTGCTGGTGATCGGCGCCAACCTACTCGGCGATGGCCTGCGCGACATCACCTCGCCGCAGGGAAGGAACTGACCATGCTCGACAAACGCACCATTCTCAGCGTCAACGACCTCGAAGTCGTCCTCCACACCGCCGTCGGCGATCTCAAGGCCGTGCGCGGCACGAGCTTCGATCTCAAGGCCGGCGAAGCCATCGGCATTGTCGGGGAATCCGGATCGGGCAAGTCGATGACCGCCCTCGCCTTGATGCGCCTGCTGCCGCGCGTGGCGCAGTTGCGCGCCAATGCCATCGCGCTGGACGGCGTGGCCATCGATACCGCTGACGACCGGGAATTCGCCCATTCCATCGCCGGTCAGAAGATTTCCATGATCTTCCAGGAGCCGATGACCTCGCTCAACCCGGTCTATTCCATCGGCCGGCAGATGACCGAGGCCGCCGTGCAGTTTGCCGGCCTTTCGCCCAAGGCGGCGCGAGCCCGGGCCATCGAACTGCTGGAACGGGTGGGCATACCCGACCCCGTCGGCCGGCTCGAACAATATCCGCATCAACTGTCCGGCGGACAGCGCCAGCGCGTGATGATCGCCATGGCGCTGATGAACGAGCCTGAACTCATCATCGCCGACGAACCGACCACCGCGCTCGACGTGACGGTGCAGGCCCAGATCATGGAGCAGCTGGCCGAACTCCGCCGCGAATTCGGCATGGCGATGATCCTCATCACCCATGACCTGGCCGTGGTCGCCTCGACCGTCGACAAGGTGGCGGTGATGTATGGCGGCGAGATCGTCGAAAAAGGGCCGTGCCATGAGGTGCTGAGCAATCCCATGCACCCCTATACACGCGGACTGCTGGCCTGCGTGCCCAAGATGGACGGCACGCCCCGCCGACTGGGCGCCATTCCCGGCATCGTGCCGGCGCTGCTGGGCGAGGTCGACTTCTGCGTCTTTTCCTCGCGCTGCGCCCATGTCCGCGACATCTGCCGCACGCAGCGCCCGCCGCTGCAGGGCGACGGCGCACGCAGCTATAGCTGCATCCTCACCCCCGGCGAGATCGCCGCCCTGCCCCCGGCGCAGCCGACGGAGGAAATGGCGCCACCAATGGTGGAGACCGGGCCGGCGCTGATCGAGGCCCAGGGCATCCACAAATTCTACCGCGTCAAGAAGACCCTGTTCGGCCAGACGAAAACCCTGCACGCCGTCAACGACGTCTCCTTGCAGATCCGCCGCGGCGAAACCTTCGCCCTGGTCGGTGAATCCGGATCGGGCAAGACCACCCTGGCCAAGATCCTGCTCGGCCTCAGCCCTGCCGATGGCGGCACGGTGCTGCTCGATGGCGAGGCGGTCAATGCCATGGACGGCCGCAAGCGCGCTCGCCTGATGCAGCCGATCTTCCAGGACCCCTATTCCTCGCTCAACCCCCGCCACACCATCGCGCAGATCATCGCCCGCCCGCTCGACGTGCATCGCATCGGCGATGCCGCGTCCCGCAAGCAGGCCGTGCTTGACGTCATGGACCGCGTCGGCCTGCCCAAGCGGGTGCTGCACAATTACCCCAGCCAGATGTCCGGTGGACAGCGCCAGCGCGTGGCCATTGCCCGCGCCCTCATCATGAAGCCGGCTTTGCTGGTCTGCGACGAGCCCACCTCGGCGCTCGACGTTTCCGTGCAGGCGCAGATTCTCAACCTGCTGGCCGACCTGCAGCAAGACCTGGGCCTGACCTACCTACTCATTACCCACAATATCGCCGTCGTGCATCAGGTCGCCTCGCGGATCGCCGTGATGCACCAGGGAAGGATCGTCGAAATGGGCGAAGCCCGCAAAATCCTGCATGCACCCGAGCACGACTATACGAGGCTCCTCCTGTCTTCGGTGCCCGAACTGGCGGCCGCAACAGCCAAAGAGCCGGTGCAACCATGATCACCCCGCAGACCGTCTTCTCCCGCGCCAATCTCTGGCAGACCTGGCTCGATGTGGAAGCGGCCATGGCGCTGGCCCAGGCCGAGATCGGCATGATCCCGCAATGGGCCGCCGACGAGATCGCCAACAAGGCGCGGCTGGACAATTTCGATACGGCCGAACTCGAGCTGTCGGTGGCCGAAACCATGGCGCCCATCGTGTCGCTGGTGCGGGCGCTGTCCGATATCTGCGGCGCGGCCGGCCGGTTCGTGCATTGGGGCGGCACCACACAGAACATCATGTCATCAGGCAGGCTGCTGCTGGTCCGCCGCTCCCACCAGTCCATGCTCAATGCACTGGCCCGGGCCATCGACAGGCTCGGCACCCTGGCCGACCAGCATGCCGAAACCGTCATGGTGGGCCGGACCAACCATCGCCAGGCCCTGCCCATAACCTTCGGTTTCAAGGTAGCCGGCTGGATCGAGGAACTGGCGCGCCAGAACGAGCGCTTCCTGTCGACCGAAAAACGGGTCTTCGCGCTGCATTTCGGAGGCGCCATCGGCGCCATGCACTCGTTCGAGGGCAAGGGTGAGGCGCTGAACGCCGCCATTGCCCGCCGCCTCAACCTGACCCCGGTGCTGGTGCCCGACCGGGCCTCGCTCGATGGCCAGGCCGAATATGTGGCGAGCCTGGCTTTGTTCGGCATGACTGTCGGCCGCATCGGCTCGGAGCTTTACCGCCTCATGGCCGACGAGATCGGCGAAATCGGCGAGACGCTTGGCATGGAAGTGGTCGGCAGCTCCACCATGCCGCACAAGGTCAATCCCAAGCATGTCGTGCATCTGGTGTCGGCAGCGGCCCATCTGCGCTCGAAAGTGCACCCTGCCCTCGAGGCAGGCATGCCGGCGCATGAAGGGGATGCGGCGAGCAACCAGTTGATGTCGAGCACGATCGAAAGCGCCTCGGCGCTGGCCTGGGAACTGGCGGAGCGCCTCGAAACCACGCTCGCCAATATCGACATCCGCACTGCCAGCATGGCTCGGAACCTTCAGCTCAATGCCGATGTCATCGCCAGCGAGAACCTGATGATGATCCTTGCCCGCAAGATCGGCCGCACCACGGCGCATGATCTGGTGCATCACGCCGTGCTCCACAGCGACGATGGCGCCAGCCTCACCGACACCCTGCTGGAAAGCAAGGAAGTCAGCGGCGCGATGAGCCGGGCCGAAATGGAAGCGGCCCTTGTGCCGGCGCATTATCTGGGCGACAGCATAGCGATCGCGCGCAAGGCGGCCTCGCTGGCCGCCACAACCGCCACCGCGATGCGATCCCGTTCGGAGGCCTGGCCCGCACCATGATCCGCGACGCCGCATGACGACCTATCATTCCTTCGACCCGGCGCTGGGTCACGGGCTGCCGCATGATCCGATAAAGGGCATCGTGGCGCCCCGCCCCATCGGCTGGATTTCGTCACTCGACAAAGCCGGCACGGCAAACCTGGCGCCCTACAGCTATTTCAACATGTTCAGCCACAAGCCGCCGATCCTGATCTTCGGCAGCGAGGGCCGCAAGGACACGGTGCGCAATATCGAACAGACCGGGGAATTCGTCTTCAACCTGGCGACGCGTGACCTGGCTGAGGCGGTCAACCAGACATCGGCGCCCCAGCCGCCCCATGTCGATGAATTCGAGCTGGCGAGGCTCGCCAAGGTGCCGTCGGACAAGGTGGCGCCGCCCCGGGTCGCCGGCGTGGCCGCGGCCATGGAATGCCGGCTGGTGCAGGTGCAGCAGCTCACCGACATGGATGGCGTGCCCGTCGATACACATCTGGTCATCGGGCAGGTGGTGCAGGTCCACATCAATCATTCCTGCCTGGTCGACGGCCTGTTCGATATCACGCGCGCCCGGACCATCGCCCGCTGCGGCTATCGCGGCGACTATGTCGAGTCCGGTGAGACATTTGAAATGCTGCGGCCGGGACGCTAGGACTGGAACGTCTGCGGGAGGTGCCCGGTGAATTTGCGCTCGCTCAGGATTTTCCGCCGGGTGGTGACGACGGGGTCGCTCGCCCAGGCTTCCCAGGACCTCAACATCTCACCCTCCGCCGCCAGCCGCCTGCTGTCGCTGCTCGAGGCAGAACTCAAGCTCAACCTCTTCTCCCGCTCCAAGCGCCGGCTCGAACTGACCGAGGAAGGCGACCGCTTCTACCGGCAGACCGAACATATCCTGCGCGGCCTCGACGAAATGGAGCTCATCGCCGCCGAAATTCGTGCCCAGACCAATGAATTGTTGAGCCTGGTGACGGCGGCGCCGCTGGCCATGGGGCTGATTTCGCCCTCGCTGGTACTCATGCAGCAGCGCGACGAGGCCTTTGACTGCGTGATCAATGTCGAGACGCGGTTCGATCTGGAAAGCAAGGTCGCCGCGCGGGCCTATAATGTGGGCGTGATCTCCCTGCCCATCGAGAATGGCATTCTCGATCTCACCATCGAGCCCTTTCTTGAAACGCGCCTCGGCGTGCTGATGCGCACCGACCATCCGTTAGCGCGGCAGGCCGACATCACGCTCGAAGCGCTAGCCCGCTACCCCATCGTGGCCCTGACCAAGGGCCAGCGCTGGCGAGAACGGCTGGACGACATCTTCTCGGCCTCCGGCCTGACGCCGGAGATACGCGTGGAAACGACATCGACGCCGGTGGTCAAGAACCTCGTCCGCGATGGCGCCGGCCTGACGGTGGTGGACTGCATCTGCGGCCGGATCGCCGATGACGAACCGCTGGTGCTCAAGCCCCTGGCGATCGAAAAGTGGATCACCTATGCTACGATCCACCCCAATGGTCCCAGGCCGGCCCGCAGCGGCCGGTTCATCGAGGCCATGCGCGATTTCATCCGCGCCGAAATGGGCCGCAGCCAGGGCAGAGACATGCTGCGGCTCATCTAGCCGCTCAATCCCCCAGGATCAGTTCGATAACCGGCACCACCACGTCCGGTTTGATGACCGGCAGTTCCAGGGTGAGGATGCCGTCGCCCACCGCGACACCCGTATTGGTTTCCACTGCATCATCCCGGTCGAGCCAGCGGACTTCGCTGGCATCGTGCAGGAACTGGGCATATTTCACCCTTCCCGCCAGTCCGTCGATATGGATGTGGCGGAAGGGCCAGGTCTGTATATGCAGGTAGAGCCGCTTGCCCTTCTGGGTGAAGCGGCAGCCATTGGGCGCCGCATAGGTCGAGGGACCGGCGCCATAGATGGCGCGGCCGTTCACGTCCAGCCAGCCGCCATAGACTTTCAGTGCCTCGACGGCCCGGGCGTCGAACAGACCGCGCCCGGTGGGGCCGACATTCATCAGCAGGTTGCCGCCCAGCGCCACCGTATCGACCAGCAGGTTGATGAGCTGCCCGGCATCCTTCCAGGTGCTTTCGTCGCGGTGATACCCCCAGGACCCGCTGAAGGTGTGACACACCTCCCAGCGCACCGGCTTGCCGCCGGCAGTGGGGGCCACGCGCGGCGTATATTGCTCGGGCGTCGCCAGATCCTTGGGGAAGTTGCCATCCGCCGGCAGGTCGAGGCGGTCGCCGACGATGATGTCGGGCTGCAGGCGCCGCACGAGCCCGATCAGCTCCTCGCTCTCCCAGTCGGCCCGGCCCTTGCCCTTCATGCCGCGATAGTCACGATCGGGGTAACTGAAATCGAACCAGATAACGGAAATCTCGCCAAAGTCGCTCAGCAGCTCGGTGACCTGATCGCGCATGTATTGGGCATATTTGCGCACGTCGCGCGCCTTGTTCATCTCCAGCGCATCGGGATGGTTGCGCAGGGGATGAATGCCGTCGATGGGAAATTCGGGATGGTGCCAGTCGAGCAGGGAATAGTAGAACCCCACCTTGAGCCCCTCGGCGCGGAAGGCCTCGACGAAGGGTTTCAGCAGGTCCTTGCCATAGGGCGTATTGGTCGCCTTGTAGTCGGTGAACTTGCTGTCCCAGAGGCAGAAACCTTCATGGTGCTTGGCGGTCAGCACCACATATTTCATCCCTGCTTCTCGGGCATGCCGCGCCCATTCGCGCGGATCGTAGCGGTCGGGGTCGAAATTGTCGAAATAGCGGGCATAGTCCGCGGGCGCGATTTCCTCGTGGTTCTGCACCCATTCATGCCGTGCGGCCAGCGCGTAGAGGCCGAAATGGATGAACATGCCAAAGCGGACCTGGGAAAACCAGGCCTTGCCATCGCTGTCGCCGATACGCGCCACATCGTCCTCCCGAAATCGTGCCGGCCCGAAGCCTAGAGTCTTTCCCATTTTGACGAAAGCATAGGCGGCTCAGCAAGCGTGATGTTGGGGCGTTTCCCTCACCCGGAAATCCGCTGGACGCGGATTTCCACCCTCTCCCACAAGGGGCGAGGGGTAATCGGTTCATACCGAGGGGTGGGATCGGGCAACTATCTCGCCGGCTCCGCCAACACCTCAATCCAGCCGTCCGTCCCCAATGCCTGCAGCCGTGCCGCGGCAAGACTCGCATCAGCGTCCAGCAGGCGCACCTCCTGCCCGGTCAGAAGAAGCCGGATTTCCGCAAGGATGACCGGATGCAGCGCCAGCACGCCGCCGATGAAGCCCACCGTCCGCTCCCCTGCCCTCGCGATCAGGGCGCCGGCCAAAGCTGCCAGTTCGCCGCCCGCCTCGCGCAGGATGGCCTCGGCCACCTCGTCGCCATCAGCGGCCGCCTTGGCTACGGCCACGGCCAGCGTGCCGATGCGGCCGCGGTCGCCGGCATAAACGAATTGGCGGATATCGCTCCAGTCGCGTCCGTCCACCTGCGCGAACAGGTGATCGGCCAGCAGCCGAACGCTGTCGAATGAGCCGGTATGGTCGAGCACCCGGTAGATCCGGTCGAGCGCCTGCAAGGCAATCCAACTGCCCGACCCGGCATCGTCGATCAATATGCCGCGCCCGCCGACGCGAATGAGATTGCCATCCTGGCCGATATGGATGCCGATCGAACCGGTGCCGGCCGAAACAAGATGACCCTCGCCCGGTGCGAAATTGGCGAGATAGGCCAAGGCCACGTCATCGATGACGATAGTGCTTTCCGGCGCCACGCCGAACGCGTCGCCCAGCAGCGCCTTCACGTCGACGGACACGGCCGCGCCATAGCCGGTCAGCCCCGCGGTGACGCTGGCAGGGGCAAAACCCGCCGCCGCGACCGCCGTTGCGACGGTCGACAAAGCATTGCCCAGCTTGTCCTTCTCGGCCGGGTTGAACACATGCCCGGTGGCGCCGGGCGCCTTGCCGCGCGCCAGTTCCTGCCCGTCATCGCCACACAGCACCCAGCGGCTGGCCGTCCCCCCGATATCGAGCCCGAGATGGGCGCTACGGCTCAAAGAGGCACACCCTGGGCAACGAACATGCGCGTGATCTCGCGGGGATTGGTGATCATGGTGCCGACAACGACCGCATGGGCGCCGGCCCCGAAGGCCTGCCGCACCAATGCCGGCATATTGTAGCGCCCTTCGGCCACCACGGGCACGCTCAATCTGTGCGCCAGCGTTTCGAGCAGTTTCAGGTCCGGCTCATCCGGCTTGGGTTGCGTCGCTTCGGTATAGCCCGATAGTGTCGTCGCCACATAGGTCGCGCCCCAATCGGCCGCGGCCAGCCCCTCCTCCACAGTCGAAATGTCGGCGAAAACCTCCGCTCCCAATTCCTCCCGGATGCGTCGCACCAGCACGCGCGGATGCTCGCCATGGCGCGGTCGCTCGGTGCAATCGAGCGCCACGATTTCCGCACCCGCCGCCACGATGGCTTCAGCGGCGGCGAAATCGGGGGTGATATAGACGGGATATTCGTCGGAAAACACCTTGTGGATGCCGATCACAGGCAGGCCAGCCGCCATCACGGCGGCGATGTCTTCCGGCCCATTGGCCCGCAGACCCACGGCCCCGCCATCACGCGCCGCCAAAGCCATGGCGCCCATGAATTGCGGCCCGTGCAAGGGATTGTCCGCCCGCGCCTGGCAGGAAACGATGAGACCGGCGGGCAGCTTCACTTCACCGCCCCCGAGGTCATGCCGGCGATGAACTGCTTGGACAGCACGATATAGATCAGGATGATCGGCGCCGCCGACAGCGTCAGCCCGGAAAACAGCACACCCCAATCGGTGGTGTATTCGCCCATGAAGGTGGTCAGTCCCTGCGGCAGGGTTTTCAGGTCATCGTTCTGGATAAAGACCAGCGGGAAGAAGAAGTCGTTCCAGATCGGCACCACGTTCTGGATCGCGGCGATCACCATGGCCGGCCGCACCAGCGGCAGCATGATCGACCACATGATGCGTGCTTCGCTGGCGCCATCCATGCGCGCCGCATCCTCCAGCTCGTTGGGCAGGGTGCGGATGAACCCGGTCATGATGAAGACCGTCGTGGGCAGACCCATGGCCGTATAGACGAAGATCAGGCTGAGCTGGTTGTTGAGGATATTGAGGTCGCGCATCAGCATGAACAGCGGGATGATGGCGAGCTTGAGCGGCAGGGTCAGCCCCGCCAGGAAGAACATCAGGATGAAGGTCGAGCCGGTGAACTGGTAGCGCCCGATGGCATAGGCGGCCATCGTCCCCAGCGTCAGGATCAGCACCATGGAGGCGCCTGTCACCACGAAGGAATTGAGCAGGTAGCGCAGGAAATTGGTCTGCGTCCAGATTTTGAGGAAATTCCCGACATGGGTGAAATCGGGGATGGCAAAGGGTGACTGGAAGATTTGCGGCGTGGTCTTGAAGGCCGAGAATACCATGATGACGATGGGCGCCAGCATGATGATGGTGTTGGCGATCAGGATGATCTGCAGCAGCCCGTCGCGCCCCAGCGTGCCCATGATGCCCCGGCGGTCGTAATAGGTCGCCTCGGCACTCATAGCTGGATCTCCCGCGCCCGCAGCCGCACCGTGATCACCGAGGCAACGGCCGCTATGAAGATGAAGATCAGCACGGCCAGCGCACTGCCCAGGCCGAAATCCTGCTGGCCCGAGGACACGTTGCCGAAGGCGGTGCGGTAGAAATAGAGCCCCAGCACGTCAGTCGAGCCATATGGGGAGCCATCGAGCCCGGCCATGATATAGGGCAGCTCGAACCAGTTGAACGCGCCCACGAAGAGCAAAGTGAAGACGATGGTGGCGCTGGGCGCCACCAGCGGCCAGACCACCTTCGTGATCTTGACCCATTCGCTCTCGGTTTCCATGCGCACCGCATCGAGGATTTCGCCGGGAATGCGCTGCATGCCGGCGAGGAAGACCAGCGTCGGAAAACCCACCATATGCCAGGCCTGTGCGATAATCAGCGACCAGAGCGCCGTGGAGCCCTGCCCCAGCCACGGCTGCGCCAGCCAGCCCAGCCCGATGCCCTTGAGGCTGATATTGACCACGCCGAACAGCGGATGGAGGAACAGCTTGAAGAGATACGCCACGATGATGGTGGAGAGCACCACCGGCAGGAAGACGGCGACGCGATGGAAGCGCGCGCCCGGCAATTCCCGCCACAAAGCATAGGCCAGGATGAAGCCCAGTCCGTTCTGCAGCACCATCAGGGCGAAGAACACCACGATATTGTGGGTGAAGGCGTTGACGGTCCAACTGCGATAGGGCTCGACGAACAAAACCGTCCAGAAATTGTCCAGCCCGACAAATTCGCCGCGCCGCAATCCCTGCCAGTCGAAGAAGGCATAGGCGAAGGCCGAAACGATCGGATAGACGATGAACAGGGCCACGAAGACCAGTGGCGGCACGATGAGAATGGTGATCCACAGGCCGCGGCCGGTCATCCTGAGTTTGGGCATGGAGATCGCTTCGCGCTGGGGTTCGGGGTGGCGGCTATGTCCCTCCCCGCGTACGGGAAGGGACGGATCGCAAGGGAGATCAGTTCTGGAAGGGCTCGTACCAGGCGGCAAGGCCGGTGGTCAGCGCTTCGCCGATGGCTTCAGGCGTGGTCTCGCCCGAGAACAGCTTCTGCATTTCGCCCTGGATCAGCACCGAGCCGGAGGGCTCGCCATAGCGGAAATGCGCCAGCATCAGATAGGGGATCGAGCTCTTGTTGAGGTCGTTGACCTCGGCCAGAAGGGCATTGTCGAAGGTGACGCCCGGCACGGTCGAGACATTGCTCAGCATATTGGCGAAGGCCTGGCCGAATTCCTGGCTGGCGAGATAGTTCAGGAACTTGATCGAGGCTTCCTTGTTGGCGCCGGCGGCATTGGCCGCATAGCCGCCATCGAAATAGAGCCCGACCAGCTTGGCGTCGTCGGCCGTCTTGCCCGGCGCGGCGAACACGCCCAGCTCGATATCGGGGTTGAGGCCCTGGAAGGCCGCCATTTCATAGGAGCCGCCGATGAACATGCCGGCCATGCCCGAGGCAAAGAGCTGCTGGGCCGAGGGATAGTCGAGGCCGATGAAGCCATCGGGGAAGTATTCCGCCGCCACTTCGGCGATCGCGCCCAATGCGTCGGTGAAGCGCGGGTCGGTGAAGTCGGCTTCGCCGGCCATCAGCGCGTCATAGAAGTCCTGGCCCATCAGCGAGGAGCCCAGGCCGAAGGTCACGGTTTCATTCTGCCAGGCGGTCGCCGTGCCGTTGGCGAAGGGGATGACGCCGGCATCCTTGAGCTTCTGGCTCAGGGCCACCAGCTCGTCCCAGCTCTGGGGTTCAGCCAGGCCGTTGGCGTCGAAAATCGCCTTGTTGTAGATCACCAACTGCGTCTGGCTGGCAAAGGGCACGGCATAGAGCTTGCCATCGGCGCGGACCCGCTCGGCATCCAGCGCGGACGGGGCAAAATCGGCCAGCGCGGGAACGCTGTCCGTGGTCAGCTCTTCGAGATAGCCGGCCGTCGCGACGTTTTCGAGCCCGCCATAGGCGCGGACCATCATCACGTCGGGGCCTGTGCCGCCGGCAAGGGCCGTGGCCAGGATCGTGTTGTAGTTCGCGGCCTCGAAGGTCTCGAACTTCACGGTGATGCCGGGGTTGGCCGCCTCGAACGTGTCGATGAACTGCTCATAGGCAGCGCGGTCTTCCTGGCGCCAGCTCCAGAAGGTGAGGTCCTGGGCCAGGGCGGGTGCGGCCACGGCCATCGCGGCCAGGGCAGCGCCGATGCGGATCATGTTGCTTTTCATTCTTCCCTCTCTGTTCGGTATGGACATGTTTTGGGCCTATGGGGCCAACCGCCGGCCATCCTCGGCGGAAAAAGAAATGCGCAGCGCCCGGCGCGATGGTCATCGTCACCGGCGTATCGGGCTCGAAACCGTCATTGGGTCCAACCCGCGCGGCCAGCAGCGTGCCGTCACTCAGGCGCACATAGACATAGGCATTGTCGCCCAGATATTCGGTGTAGACGACCTGCCCGGCAAAGCCCTCGCCCCCCTGCCCGCGCGTCAGCAGCACGGCATCGGAACGCATGCCCAGCTTCATCGCGGCCGCATCGGGCAATGCCCCCGGCGCCAGCGATCCACCGCCGTCTTTCATGCTCAAGTGATCGCCCTCGCGCGTCACATCGATCAGCGTCATGCGCGGCGAGCCGATAAAGCTGGCCACAAAGGTATTGGCCGGCGTTTCGTAGAGTTCGCGGGGCGAGCCCACCTGTTCGATGCGCCCGGCATTCATCACCACGATCTTGTCGGCCAGCGTCATCGCCTCGACCTGGTCGTGGGTCACATAGATCATCGTGCCGCCGATCTGGCGGTGCAGCCGGGCGATTTCCAGCCGCACTTCCGAGCGCAGGGCTGCGTCGAGATTGGATAAAGGCTCATCGAGCAGGAACACGGCCGGTTTGCGCACCAGCGCCCGCCCGATGGCCACGCGCTGGCGCTGGCCGCCGGAGAGCTCGCGCGGCTTGCGCTGCAGCAGCGGCTCGAGCCGCAGCATGCGCGCCGCCTCGGCGATGCGCGCCTCGACCTCGTCCTTGGAAAGGCCCATCAGCCGCGCGCCGAAGGCCATGTTTTCGTAGACGTCCATATGCGGATAGAGCGCATAGGACTGGAACACCATGGCAATGCCGCGCCGCGAGGGCACGACGTCGTTCATGCGCTGGCCATTGAGAAAGAATTCGCCCTCGGTGATCGGGTCGAGCCCGGCGATCAGCCGCAGCAAGGTGGACTTGCCGCAACCGGACGGCCCGACAAACACCACGAATTCCCGATCCCCGATTTCGAGGTCGATCCCGTGCAGCACCGCGGTTTCCCGAAAGCGCTTCTTGATGCCGCGGAGAGACAGTTGAGCCAAGTTTCCTCCTCCGGGGGTCCCGCGACATCGCGGCCGCCCCCGTGCCGGCACCACCCCACGCGAATGCCGACATTGGAATACTGAATTCCAAAAACGACGCGTGTCAAGAATAGAATATTACAAACTCGTCATCGAAGCCGTCCAGTGACAGGAAAAATATCCGGGACAATCTTTGACGGTCGATCTGGCGCCTCCCTCCCCTCGATGGGGAGGGACCGAGGGTGGGGTGGGGCCACGCGTACCAGGCAGAGGTATGCCCCTACCCCCGCGCCTTCAGCACAGTCACAGCCGTTTCGCTGTTGTGGATATAGTCGTGGAATCGACCTGGCGGCGGATGAGCAGGATGAACAGCATGTCCATCAGCATCAGTTGCGCATCGCGCGAGGTGATGGCCGAGGAGCGCACCCGTTCCTCGTCGGCCACCGTGAACAGGTGGATATCGGCCAGGTCCAGCAGTGGATTGGGGTGCAGGCCCGTCATCGAGATAACAGTGGCGCCCCGCTGCTTGGCCACCTCGGCGATACGCAGGGGCTCCAGGCTCCGCCCCGAATGCGACAGCGCCAGCAGCACATCGGCCTCGTTCAGCGCCGAAGCGTTGGAAATCTGGATATGGCTGTCGCTGTCGATCAGCGCCGTTCGCCCCAGTTTCAGCAGCTTGTAGGAAAAATCCTTGGCCACCAGCGAGGATGCGCCAACCCCGGCAAGCTGCACCTTTCGCGCATTCACCAGCGCGTCGAGCGCCAGGTCGATGGTGTGTTCGTTATTGGCGGCCAGCGTTTCGCGCATGGAGAGCAGCTTGCTGCCGATGAGCTTCTGCAGGATGGTCACATAGCTGTCGCTGGCGTCGATCGTGCCGTGGATCACCCCGCCCGGCGCGTGCCATTCCAGCGCCTTGGCCTTGTTCACCGCCAGCTTGAGCTGCTGGTAGCCGCCATAGCCCAGCTTCTGGCTGAACTTGACCACGCTGGACTGGCTGCGCCCGGTCGCCGCCGCCAGAGCCGCCGACGACATGGCCAGCATCTCGTTGGGATTGTCGATGATGAACTGGGCGATCTGCCGGTCGGCCGCGGTCAGGGATTCGAGTTGGGCGCTGAGCACTTTGAGTATCGACATGCCATTTCCCTTGTGAGGCGAACCGGACGACGGCCAGCACTAGGGCCGATGGCCGACCTGATGCAATGGGCCAGCTTTCGTCGTCATGCCTATTGTGCACAGGCAGGGCCGATTTAGGAATACAATATTCCACACTTCGTTGACACTTGGAATAATCACTCCTAGCATCCCGACCGGATTTGACGCGAGGATACGATGCCAAAGAGCGTTCTGATGGCCGAGCTGGGGCAACTGGTTTCGGAAGCCAGAAACCCGGCCACGATGCAGATCGACCTCATGTCGACCAGCCAGATTCTGACAGCCATGAATGACGAGGACGCCCAGGTTGCCGGCGCCGTCCGGCAGGTGCTGCCCCATGTCGCCGCCGCCGTCGATAGAATCGTCGATGCCTTCAAGGCCGGCGGAAGGCTGATCTATATGGGCGCAGGCACCAGCGGGCGGCTCGGCGTGCTCGACGCCTCGGAATGCCCGCCGACTTTCGGCGTTCCCGAAGAGATGGTGGTGGGGCTGATCGCCGGGGGCGACCGCGCGCTGCGCCATCCGATCGAAGGCGCCGAGGATGACCGAGGCGAGGGCCAGCGCGATCTCGAGCGCATCAAGGTTTCGGACAAGGACGTGGTGGTGGGGATCGCCGTCAGTGGCCGCACGCCCTATGTCATCGGCGGGCTGGATTTTGCCGCCGGCGTCGGCGCCACCACCGTGGCCCTCTCCTGCAATCCGGATTCGGCCATTGCCCGCATGGCCGATATCGCCATTTCCCCGGTCGTCGGCCCCGAGGCACTGACCGGCTCGACCCGCCTCAAATCGGGCACGGCGCAGAAGCTGGTGCTCAACATGCTGACCACGGCCAGCATGATCCGCATCGGCAAGAGCTACGAAAATCTCATGGTCGACCTGTCGGTCAGCAATGAGAAACTGGCGGCGCGCGCCACGCGTATCCTGGTCGAAGTTGCCGACTGCACGCCTGATGAGGCCGAGCACTATCTCGCTCAGGCCAATAACAATGTGAAGCTCGCCATTCTGATGGCACTGACCGGGCTGGATGCGGCGGCGGGCGAAGCGGCTTTGGCCGAATCCGACGGCTTTCTGCGGCGTGCCGCGGCCCAGCATCAGCCACGCGCGGCCAGCTAGGAGCGCGGCGATGGACTTGCTGGTCAATCTCTATAGCCGCAAGCTCGACACCCTCCGCCAGCGCGCTGAAGGCGTCGCGGCCACCATCCGCGTCGCCCTGCCCCCGGAGCAGCACATCATCAAGGATTGGGTGCGCAAGCATTTTTCCGAATACTGGGTCAGCGAAGTCAGCGCCGCCATGGCGCATCAGCCGCCTGGATGTCTGGTAGCTGTGATCGATGGCACCCTGGTCGGCTTTGCCTGCTGGGACGCCACGGCACGGGGCTTTTTCGGCCCCACGGGTGTCTCGGAAGACCAGCGTGGCAAGGGCATCGGCCTCGCCCTCTTCTACCACGCGCTGACAGCCATGAAGGCGCAGGGCTATGCCTATGCCGTCATCGGCTCGGCCGGGCCGGTGGATTTCTACGTCAAGGCGGCCGGCGCCATGCCTATCCCCTCCGACAAGGAAGACATCTATCAGGGCCTGCTGCGCATCAAGCCGCAACCCGAGGCAGGAGCCTGACCATGGCCACGCCCCTCGCTTTGTTTGTCGGCATGCCCGGCCACGAACTCTCCGCCGACGAGATCGCCTTCTTCCGCGAGGCCAATCCCTTCGGCCTCTTCCTCTTCAAGCGCAATCTCGACAATCCCGAGCAGATCAAACGCCTCTGCGCCCAGTTCCGCGAGGCTGTCGGCCGCGAAGATGCCCCTGTCTATATCGACCAGGAGGGCGGCCGCGTGCAGCGGCTCGACAATGGCAACTGGCCGCTGTTCCGGAGCCTGGGCAGTTTCGGCGCGCTGGCGCGGAAAGACCGCGAAGCCGGCAAGCAGGCCATGCGCCTCTCGACCCTGGCCATGGGCACGATGCTGGTCGAACTCGGCCTGGGCAGCGGCACGACGCCGGTCGTCGACCTGGCCCGCAAAGGCACGCATGACGTGGTCGGCCAACGGTCCTTCGGCGACGATCCGGAGCTCGTCACCATCATGGGCCGCGTCGTCATCGAGGCCATGCTCGAAGTCGGCGCCATGCCGATCATGAAGCACATTCCCGGCTATGGCCGCGTCACCGTCGATCCGCATTTTGATTGCCCCGTGGTCGACGATGCGATCGAGGACATGCGGGACAGCGACTTCCGCCCTTTCGTCGCCCTCAAGGATGCCTCGCCCTGGGCCATGGTGGCCCATCTCATCTTCACCCGTCTGGATGCCGACCACCCCGCCTCCGTTTCGCCCATCGTGTGCGATTTCATCCGGAGCGAGCTGGGCTATGATGGCGTCATCATCACCGATTGCCTCACCATGGAGGCGCTGAGCGGCACCTGGCCCGAGCGGGTCACATCAGCGCTCGATGCCGGCTACGACATTGCCCTGCACAGCCAGGGCAATCTCGCTGCCAGCCAGGCCGCCGCCCGGGCCGCGCGCCCGCTGAGCGCGGCGAGCCAGAACCGGATTGCCCGGGCCCAGCAAAGGCTCGGCAACAAGCGCGTGGACGTCGCAGCGCTCCACGCGGATGTCGAACGGATTTTCAGGGATAATGGTCTGGCATGAAGCCAGGCCCATGCAGAGGAGGAATGCAATGCTGAAGTCTTCGCTGATCGTGGCCGTTTCGGCCGCGGCTCTGGCCATGGCGGCGCCCGCCATCGCCCAGGACCAGAAGGTGCTGACGGTGAGCTCCGAACAGACCACCACCTATGTGCGCAACTTCAACCCCTTCAACCAGACCTCGGCCCGCGCCACCACGCGCGATTTCATCTATGAGCCGCTGGTCGTGTTCAACCGCCTCAAGAGCAACGAGGCCAATTACCGCCTCGCCGAGAGCTTCGAACTGGCCGACGATCTCAAGTCGATCACCTTCACCCTGCGCGACGGGCTCAAATGGTCCGATGGCGAGGCGCTGACCGCAGACGACGTGGTCTTCACCTACGATTATATCAAGCAGTTCCCGGCGCTCGACTTCATCTCCGTCTCGGCCCAGCTCGCCTCGGTCGAGAAGGTCGATGACCGCACCGTCAAGTTCAACCTCGTCGAGCCCAATTCGCTGATCGCCAACACCATTGTCGGCATGCCCATCGTGCCCGAACACATCTGGGCCGATGTCGCCGACCCCGTGACCTTCGCCAACGAGAATCCGGTGGGCTCCGGCCCGATGACCGAGATCACCCGCTTCACCCCGCAGGTCTACGAGCAGTGCCGCAACCCCAATTACTGGGATGCCGACAATCTCAAGGTCGATTGCCTGCGCCTGCCCCAGCTCGCCGACAATCCGCAGGTGCTCGCCGCCCTCGCCGATGGCACGCTGGACTGGGCCACCAGCTTCATCCCCGATATCGACAACACCTTCGTCGCCAAGGACCCGGAACACCACAAATACTGGTTCACCCCATCGAGCCTGGTGTCGTTCCAGCTCAGCATGGTCACGCCCGACGAGAACAACCGCAAGGCGTTCACCGACGTCAATTTCCGCCGCGCCCTCTCCATGCTGGTCGACCGGCAGACCATCGTGGACATTGCCGGCTACGGCTATCCGCTGGTCAATGACGACCCCTCCATGCTGGGCGAGCTCTATGCGTCCTTCGCCAATCCGGAAGTGCACACCCAGTTCGGCCAATACGGCACGTTCGACCTCGATGCCGGCGTGGCCGCGCTCGATGAAGCCGGTTATGTCGACGCCGATGGCGACGGCTTCCGCGACAACCCCGATGGCACGCCCATAGCCATCGACATCATGGTGCCCAATGGCTGGACCGACTGGATCGATGCCGTCCAGATCACCACGGAATCGCTTGCCGAGGCCGGTCTCAACGTGAAGATGAGCACGCCCGAGGAAGCCGTCTGGGGCTCGAGCCTGATCGCCGGCGACTATTCGATGACGCTCAATGCCCTGGCCTCGGCGGCCGACCCGTACTTCCCCTATATCCGCTCGTTCAATCCGGGCGATTTCGGCAAGAGCCGCTTCACCGCCCCGCATTGGGAAAATGCCGAGGTGATGGACCTGCTCGGGCAATATACCCAGGTGAAGGACCCCGCCGAGCAGAAGGCGATCATGGACAAGCTGCAGCTCATCGTGGCCGAGGCCATGCCGGTCATCCCGGTCTATAACAGCCCCAGCTTCTATGAATACAATACCAGCCGCTTCACCGGCTGGGCCGATGCCGACGATCCGAAATATTCGCCCGTCGTCTCCAACGCCAACCCGGCCCGCCTGCTCCAGTTGCTGGATCTCGATCCGGTGGAATAGGCTGCTCTGATATCGGGGCTAAACAACCCCCACCCTTGATCCCTCCCCACAAGGGGGAGGGAGACGATGAACACCGGCATCAGTGCTGGCGCCTCCCTCCCCTTGATGGGGAGGGATCAAGGGTGGGGTGACGTTTGGCCCCGATACCCCGCAACCCCGCAACCTGAAAGGAACACATCACCATGGCCTTTCTGCTGCGGCGACTGGCGTTCTACCTGGCGGCCTTTCTCGCCGCCGCCACCATCAATTTCTTCCTGCCGCGCCTGATGCCGGGCGATCCGATCGAGATCATGTTCGCCAGTGCCGGCTCGGAACTGTCGCTGGAAAATCTCAACGCGCTGAAGCTCACCTTCGGCTTCATCGATGCGCCGCTGCACGAGCAGTATTTTTCCTATCTCAAGAGCGTCTTCACCGGCGATCTCGGCCGCTCGATCAAATACTTCCCCCTGCCCGTTACCGACCTGCTGGGCCGCGCCCTGATCTGGACACTGGGCCTGGTCGGCATTGCCACGCTGATCAGCTTCACGCTCGGCACGTTCCTGGGCGTCATGGCCGCCTGGCGGCGCGGTACGCTGTTCGACTCCGTCGCCTCGCTGCTGGCCATCTTTTCCAGCTCCGTCCCCGCCGTCGTCGTCTCGCTGATCGTGCTTTTCGTCTTCGGCTATACCCTGCGCTGGTTCCCCAATGGCTATGCCGCCGACCCGATGCTCGATCCGGCCTTCAGTTGGACCTATATTTCCAGCGTCATCTATCACGGCGCCCTGCCCATGCTGACGCTGGTCACGGTGCTGACCGGCGGCTTCGCCGTCACCATGCGCAACAACATGATCAACCTCTTGGGCGAGGACTATATCGTCATGGGCCGCGCCAAGGGCCTCAGCGACAGCAATGTCATGCTGTGGTACGCCGCCCGCAACGCGCTGCTGCCCACCGTATCGAGCCTTGCCATCGCCATCGGCACCATCCTGTCCGGCTCGCTGATCATCGAGGTCGTGTTCAACTATCCGGGCCTGGGCAACACGCTCTACCAGGCGATCCTCGCCCGCGACTATCCGGTCATCCAGGGCCAGTTGCTGATCATGACCGGTGCCATGCTCGTTTCCAATTTCGTGGTCGACCTGAGCTATGTCCTGCTCGATCCGCGCCTGAAGAAGGCCTGAGCCATGACCCTCTTGCGCCAGCTCCTCCACAACAAGAAGGCCGTGATCGGCCTCACCATTCTCGTCCTCATCGTGCTGATCGCCATTTTCGCGCCCCTGCTCACCGAATACAGCCCGGTCAGGCGCGTCGGCCGTCCGCACCAGCCGCCCTCATGGGAGCATTGGCTGGGCACCACCCGCCTTGGCCATGATGTCTTCTCCCGCCTCGTCCACGGTGCCCGCGTCTCGCTCGCCGTCGGCATCGGCGCGGGCCTGCTCATCACCGTCATCGGCACGGTGCTGGGCATCATCGCCGGCTATAAGGGCGGCGTGATCGACGAGGTCATCAACTTCTTCACCAATATGGTGCTGGTCATCCCCAACCTGCCGCTGTTGCTGGTGCTGGCCGCCTTTATCGGCCAGGCGAGCCCGCTGGTCATCGCCGTCATCCTGGGCTTCACCTCATGGGCCTGGGGCGTCCGCGTCACCCGCTCGGAGACCCTCTCCATCCGCCAGCGCGACTATGTGAAGTCCGCCGAAATGCTGGGCGAACCAAGCTGGCGCATCATGACATCAGAGATTTTCCCCAATCTCATTTCCATCGTCGGCATCAATTTTATCGGCAGCATCATCTTCGCCGTCATCGCCGAAGCCACGCTGGAATTCCTCGGCCTGGGCGATCCCAATACCGTCTCCTGGGGCATCATGCTCTACAATGCGCAGAACGCCTCCGCTCTCTCGGTCGGCGCCTGGTGGGACCTGCTCTCGCCCTGCCTCGCCCTGGCCCTGCTGGGCCTCGGCCTGGCGCTGGTCAATTTCGCCATCGACGAAATCGCCAATCCGCGCCTCAGGACCGGCGGCATGCTCGCCCGCTGGGTCGGCCTCGTCAGCGCCGGGGAGGGCAAGCTGTGACCAATCCCGTCCTCTCCGTCCGCAATCTCAACATCGACTATATCGGCGCCGAAACCGACTTCCACGCCGTCAAGAATGTCAGCTTTGACATCGCGCCGGGCGAGCTGTTCGGCCTTGCCGGCAGATCCGGCTGCGGCAAGAGCACCATCGCCTTCGCCGTCAGCCGCCTGCACCGCCCGCCGGCCCTCATTCGCAAGGGCAGCCAGATCCTGGTCGATGGCCGCGACGTGCTCACGCTCGATGATGCCGAATTGCGCAAATTCCGCTGGCGCGAAGTCGCCATGGTGTTCCAGAGCGCGATGAATTCGCTCAACCCGGTGCTGACCATCGAGGACCAGTTCCACGACGTGCTGCGCACCCATACCGGCATGTCCCGCGCCGCCGCGCGCGAGCGGGCCGCCGAATTGCTCAAGCTGGTCGATATCTCGCCCGACCGCCTCTCTGCCTATCCGCATCAATGCTCGGGCGGCATGCGCCAGCGCATCGTTATCGCCATTTGCCTGGCGCTCAATCCCAAGCTCCTCATCATGGACGAGCCCACCACCGCGCTCGACGTGGTGGTGCAGCGCGAAATCCTCCAGCGCATCGACGTGCTGCGCAGGCAGCTCGGCTTTTCGGTCCTGTTCATTACCCATGACCTCAGCCTGATGGTGCAGGTCAGCGACCGCATCGGCATCATGCTCGAAGGCGAACTGGTCGAGGTCAACGATTCCAGGACCATCTATCGCGCACCGCAGCACGCCTATACCCGCAAGCTCTGGGCCTCCATGCCCCGGCTGCACGGTGTCCAGATCACCGGCGAGGTGGCCCCATGACCAAAGCCGCGCCCATTCTCGCCCTCGACAAGGTCTCCAAGATTTTCGGCCGCGCCGACAACCCGCTCTATGCCGCGCGCGACGTGTCCTTCGCGCTCCATCCCGGCCGCACCCTGGCCATGGTCGGCGAATCCGGCTCCGGCAAGACCACCGCAGCCCGCCTCATCATGCGCGAATACACGCCCGATGCGGGCCAGTTGCTGTTCCGCGGTGCGCCGCTCGGCAAGGCGGACAGCAAGGCCCTCAAGGCTTATCGCTCCTCGGTGCAGATGGTGTTCCAGGACCCGTTCTCCTCGCTCAATCCGGCCCACACCATCCACTACCATCTCGACCGCCCCCTGCGCCTGCATCAGCGCAAGCTCAGCCATGCCCAGCGCCACGCCGCCGTCGAGGAATTGCTGACCCGCGTCAAGCTCGACCCGGCCCAGCTCATGGGCAAGTTCCCGCATGAACTCTCGGGCGGCCAGCGCCAGCGCATTTCCATTGCCCGCGCTCTGGCGGTCAATCCGCAGGTCATCGTGGCCGACGAACCCACCTCCATGCTCGACGTTTCGGTGCGGCTGGGCATTCTCAACCTGCTCAACGACATGAAGCGCCAGCTCGGCCTGGCCCTGCTCTATATCACCCATGACATTGCCACGGCCCGCTATGTGGCCGAGGACATCATGGTCATGTATGCCGGGCAGATCGTCGAATGGGGCGATATGGAAGCCGTGTTGGGCGACCCCCAGCACCCCTATACCCGCCTGTTGCTCTCGGCCGTGCCCGACCCCGACCGCCGCTTCTCCGAAGCCGGCGAGGAACTCAACCAGATCGAAACCATCCGCCGCCAATCCGCCCTGCCCCAACCCGAA
This sequence comes from Devosia ginsengisoli, assembly GCF_024707105.1. Taxonomy (GTDB): domain Bacteria; phylum Pseudomonadota; class Alphaproteobacteria; order Rhizobiales; family Devosiaceae; genus Devosia; species Devosia ginsengisoli_A. The sequence goes on from NZ_JANQAJ010000011.1 coordinate 673,124, forward strand.
ATCCGGCAGATTGCGGAAAACCACTTCATTCGGCCGATGCCGTGAACCTCACCCTCACCGCCAACCCAACTGCGGAAGACCTCGCCACCATCGGCATCGGTCTCGCTGCCTTCAACGAAGCCGATGTCGGCCCCTCCGACCGCCAGGCTCTCGCCGTCCTCCTGCGCGACGAAGCGGGCAAGATCGTCGGCGGCCTATCCGGCTACACCGCCTGGGGCTGGCTCTATATCCAGTGGCTCTGGCTCGCCGAATCCCAACGCGGCCACGGCTGGGCCGCCCGCCTGCTCGAAAGTGCCGAGGCCGAAGCCCGCAACCGCGGGTGCCATGGCGCCTGGATCGACACGTTCAATCCGGTGGCGCTGAGGACCTACCAGCGCGCGGGCTACACGGTATTCGGTGCCTTGCCCGACTTCCCCAAGGGTCGTACGAGGACGTTTCTGCAAAAGGCTTTGTAGGACACAGAGCTATCGGCTCTTGCCCTTCTCCCCTCGTGGGAGAAGGTGCCCGAAGGGCGGATGAGGGGGCACCGAGCTTTCCGCATACATCGCATCCATGGAGGCCTCGACACCCCCACCCTCACTCCCTCCCCACAAGGGGGAGGGAAGCCTGTCCGGTGGACGAGGTCATATTGGACCACTGGCATTGCCCATGCGCCTCCCCTCCCCTCGATGGGGAGGGATTGAGGGTGGGGTGGGCCACAGGCGCTGAAGTTGCTCCCTACCCCACAACCCTCCCGCCCGTCATCGCCGCCTTCACCCCCGTCGTGGTCGGAAAACTGATCGGCAGCCCCCGCAGCACCCGCGCCGCCAAGAACCCGAAACACTCCGCCTCCACCGCATCGCCGCGCCAGCCGACCGCATCGGCATCCACCGCCTCGACGCCCGCTCGCTCGCTCAGCATGCGCATCAAGGTCGGATTATGCCGCCCGCCACCGGACACGATCAGCTTCGTCGGCCGCTTCGGCAGCAGATCAAGCGCCTTGCCCACGGCGCTCGCCGTAAACGCCGTCAGCGTCGCCGCCCCCGCCGCATCGTCCAGCCCATCGGCCATGCTGGCCAGAAAATCGAAGCGGTCCAGCGACTTGGGATAGGCCGCCGTGAGATATGGATGCTCCAGCAGCGTCTTGAGCCGCGCCTCGTCCACCACTCCGCGCGCCGCCAGCGCTCCATCCCGGTCCATCTCGCCCAGCCCCCGCGCCTTCATGAAGTCATTGATCGGCGCATTGGCCGGGCCGGTATCGAAGGCAATGAGCGTGTCCGCGCCATCCCAGAAGGTCACATTCGCCACGCCGCCCAGGTTGAGCACCGCCGTCGAACCATCGGCCGTGCCCAGCTTGCGCAGCAGCGCCTGGTGGTAGGCCGCCGCCAGCGGCGCCCCCTGCCCGCCGGCCTTCACATCCGCCGTACGAAAATCATAGACCACCTTGGTGCCCAGCATCCGGCTCATCAGCGCGCCATCACCCAATTGCCGCGTCTCGCCGATCCGGCCGGGCTGCGGCGCCCGATGCAGCACCGACTGTCCATGAAAGCCGACCACCCCGATATCGGCCATCGTCATGCCCGACGCCGCGACGAAGCCCAGCACCGCCTCCGATTGCGCTCGCGTCAGCGCCTCCTCCGCCCGCGCGAAGATTGCCGGCTCCGCCCGCGCGAAATTCCACACCCGCGCTGCCGCCAGCGTCTCCTCCAGCAGCGCTCGCACTTCGGCGCTATAGGGGGCCAGCGTATAGGGTCCGAATTCGGCAATGGTCTCGCCATCGGTGCGCACCATGGCAATGTCGATATTGCCGTCCAGCACCGTTCCGGTCATCAGCCCAATCGTCCAGATCGGTTCCATCGTCGCGTCCTCAGTTCGTATTGACGGCATCGCCCACGGCGCGGCGCAGCGCAAAGATGCCGCTATCGAAATGCCGTGTCGGGTGAACGCGATTGGTCAGCAGGGTCCAGGCGTGGCCCCGGTCGAAATCGAGCCACAGGCCCGTTCCGGTGAAGCCGGTATGGCCAATCGTGCCCGGCGAATTCCGCTCGCCGCCCGACCAGCCCTCATAGGGCCGCTCCCAGCCATGGGTGCGCCGCGCGCTGAGCGGTTTTCGCATGAGTGAGACGCTCGATGCTAACAGTCCGCTAGCATTAAGCGCCCCAAATGCGAAATCGAGCACAGCCGATGCTGTGCCGAACAGTCCAGCATGGCCCGAGCCCTGCAAGGCTGCGCAATTCTCGTCATGCACCTCGCCGCACAGCACCCTCCCCCGCCACGGATCGCTCTCGGTCGCCGCTGCCTGGGCCGGGTCGGCACCCCATGCAAACCCTTGCCCCGGCTCGATATTCCGGATCGTCTTGCCCTCCAGCCGCTCGATGGCGATGCCCAGCAGGATGAAATTGATATCGGAATAAACCGCTGGCCCGGCCGACCAATCGCGCTGCAACACGAAATGCCGCAGCCGGTTTGGGTCGTCGCCATAAATATAGAGCGGGAACACGCCCGGAAACGGCGTCTGGTGCCCAAGGCATTGGCGGAACGTGATTTTTCGCTGCCAGTTATCAGGATTGTACTGTGCGAAATCCGGAATGGCCGTGGTCAAGGATGCATCGAGATCGATCCGCCCGGCCTCGGCCAAAGCTAGGATGCGGGGCGTGGTGAACAGCACCTTGGTCAGCGACGCCAGGTCGAACCAGGTGTCCTCGGTCATCTGCCGCGACACCGGGATTTTCTGGGCTTCCCCGATAGCCCGCGTGATCCGTTTGCCGGACGCATCGACCAATCCCAACACGCCGCCAGGGATTTTTCCCGCCGTGACCGCTTCGGCCAGCAGCGCGAAGCCCCGCTCGAATTTTTCCGCTAAACCCATGATTATTCTACTCTTACCAGATGGTCCTCGCCCGCAGTGACCCACTCAGCCGGCGCCGGTTCATAGCCCTTGGGCTTGATCAGCGAGGGCACAGGGGTCGTATCGACATCGTAGCGCTGCCGCCGCCTTTCGATGCCGGGCACCGCCGCGATCAGGCGCTTGGTATAGCTGTGCCGCGGCTTTGCCAGCACCGAGGCGGCGTCGCCGATTTCCACCACCTGCCCGGCATACATCACCGCCACCCGATGGGCGATGCGTTCCACTACCGCCATGTCATGGCTGATGAAGAGATAGGCCAGGCCGAATTCATGTTGCAAATCAATGAGCAGATCGAGCACCCGCGCCTGCACCGAAACATCCAGCGCCGACACGGCCTCGTCCAGCACCACCACGTCGGGGTTCAGCATCAGCGCTCGCGCAATGCAGAGCCGCTGCCGCTGCCCGCCGGAAAACTGGTGCGGATAGCGCGACAGCGCATCCTCGGGCAGGCCCACGCGCTCCAGCAATTGCACCATGCGCTGACGCAGGGCGGCATCCACCCGCATTCCCGCCGCTATGGCCGGTTCGGCCAGCAGGCTTGCCACATCGAGCCTTGGGTTGAGCGAGGCAAAGGGATCCTGGAACACCATCTGCACCGGCCGGCCGTGGCGGCCCGGCGATGTGACGATGGCGCCGCGCGTAGCCTCGGTCAGGCCCAGGATGGCGCGGGCGGTTGTTGACTTCCCCGAGCCGCTTTCACCAACAATGGCAAGGGTTTCGCCGGGCACGAGGTCGAAGCCGACGCCCTCCACGGCATGAATCGCCCCGGCATCACGCGAGAACCAGCCGCCGCCGATGGGAAAGCGCACTACGAGATCATCGACCTTTACGGCTGGTTGTTGCCCGGTCTCGCGCCTGTGGTCGCTCCGCACCGCCTGCCCTCCGGTGAAATGCGGCACGGCGCCCAGCAGGTGCTTGGTATAATCGTGCTGCGGCGCGTCGAGAACTGTATCGAGCCGGCCCTGCTCCACCACTACCCCATCCTGCATGACCATGACGCCGTCGGCTATGCCGGCGACCAGGCCGATATCGTGGGTGATGAAGATCATCGCCATGCCGAGTTCGGCCTTGAGTTCGGCCAGCAGCGCCATGATCTGCGCCTGGACGGTCACATCAAGCGCCGTGGTCGGTTCATCGGCGATCAGCAGCCTCGGATTGCCGGCCAGGGCCATGGCGATCATCACGCGCTGGCGCATACCGCCGGAAAGCTGGTGCGGGTAATATTTCATGCGCTGCGCCGCATCGGGAATGCGCACCCGGTCCAGCGCCTCGCGGGCCGCGTCGGAGGCGGCCCGGCCTTCAAGGCCGCGATTGAGCCGGAAGGCTTCCTCGATCTGCGCCCCCACCGTGTGGACGGGGTTGAGCGAGGTCATCGGCTCCTGGAAGATCATGCCGATCTCCCGCCCGCGCAGGCCCAGCAGCGTCCGCTCATCGGCCTGTGCCAGATCGAGTGTCGAGCCATCGGGCCGGGTCCAGGCCATGGTGCCGCCGGTGATGCGTCCGCCGCCGAAATCCACCAAGCGGTTGATGGATAGCGCCGTTACCGACTTGCCCGAACCGCTTTCGCCCACCAGCGCCAGCGTTTCGCCGGGGGCAAGATCGAAGCTGATGCCGCGTACCACGGGCTTTTCCGCCGCATCGCGGCCAAAACCCACGGCCAGATCGCGGACCGACAGCAAACTGGTCATGCCGTCCTCCGCTGGGTGCGGGGGTCAAGAATGTCGCGCAGGGCGTCGCCGAACAGGTTGAAGCCGAGAATGCCCAGCATGATGGTGAGGCCGGGAAACACCAGCAACCACGGCGCCTGCTGCATGAGATTGCGCGCCTCGCTCATCATCAGCCCAAGCGACGGCGCCGGCGGCTGGGTGCCCAGCCCGAGGAAGCTCAGCCCAGCCTCGGTCAGCAAAGCCCAGGCCAGAGCCAGCGTGACCTGCACGGTGAGCGGCGCAACGAGGTTGAGCAGCAGGTGGCGGGTGAGGATATAGCGCTCGGAACTGCCGAAGGTCCGCGCGGCATCGACAAATTCCCGGCGCTTCAGCGACAGGGTTGGCCCACGCACGACGCGGGCAAAAATCGGCGTATAGACCGCAGCAATGGCCACGACGCTGGTGAAGGTGCCCGGTCCGACAATGGCGATGATCAGCAGCGCCAGCAGAATTGCCGGGAAGGCCAGCAGCACGTCCATGGAGCGCATGAAGGCCCCATCGAGCCAGCCACCCCACCACCCGGCCAGCAGGCCGATAATGGTGCCGACAAGGCTCGCCAGCCCCACCGAGGCGAAGGCGATGAGAAAGGATTGCCCGATGCCGACCATGAGACGGCTGGCCGTATCGCGGCCGAAAAGATCGGTGCCCATGAGATAGGTCGCGCTCGGCCCCTGCAGGCGATCGATGCGGAACTGCTGCAGCGGATTGTGCGGGGTGAAGCCGATGGTGCCGCACAGAGCCAGCAGCAGGTAGAGCAGGATAATACCGGCACCGATGCGGCCGGTGGGATGGGCGGCGATGGCGCGCAAAATCCGCATCAGCGCGCTCCCAGCCGAATGCGCGGATCGAGCGCAGCATAGGCGAGGTCGACCAGCAGGTTGACGATGAGGAAGTTGAGCGCAATGAACAGCACGCAACCCTGCACCAGCGCGTAATCGCGCTGGCCGATGGCGTCGAGCGTCAGCCGGCCGAGGCCTGGCAGGGCGAAAATCTGCTCGACGATCACAGCGCCGCCCAGCAGGTAGCCGAACTCCACACCGCTCAGCGTCACCACCGGAATGAGCGCATTGGGCAAAGCATGGTGCCAGACCACGCTGCGCGCCGGGACGCCCTTGGCGCGGGCGGTGCGGATATAGTCGTCGCTCAGCACATCGAGCATGGATGCGCGGGAAATGCGGGTCACTGACGCCGCAAAGGCAAAGCCCAGCGTGACGGCGGGGAAGATCAGTTGCCCCAGATTGGCCAGCGGGTCGCTCCAGAGCGAAGCGAAGCTGCCCATGGCGGGAATGAAGCCGAAATAGACCGACAGAACATAGATGATGACAAGGCCGACCACGAAGCCCGGGGTCGACTGACCCAGCATGGCGAGAATGCGCACCACGACATCGGCGGGCCGCTCGCCGCGCGTCGCCGCCAGCACGCCCGCTGGAACGCCGACGCTCAGCGCGATCACCATGGAGAGCAGCGCCAGTTCCAGCGTCAGCGGAAAGCGTTCGAGAATAATGGCGAGAACCGGTCGCCCGTAGGTTACGGACAGGCCCAGATCGCCCTGCAACACGCCCCAGAGCCAACGGCCATATTGCACGACAGCCGGCTGGTCGATGCCGAAATACTCCGCCAGCGCCTGGCGCTGCACCGGGGTGAGCAGGCCCGCCTCGGTCCCCAGCATGGCGGTGATGGCATCGCCCGGAATCATGCGGATGGAGAAGAACACCAGTAGCGAGACGCCGAGCAGGATCAGCGGAAAGGTCACGAGCCGCCGCGCCAGATAGTTCATGGTGTCAATCCGTGGAGGCAGGAGGGAGGCGGGTCCGAAGACCCGCCTCGGACAAGGCTATTGGCCCAGCGTTACCTTGGTCAGCCCGAAGAGCGTACCGGTGGCAGAGGATTCAAAGCCCGATATGGTCTTGAGCTGCGCCGTATAGATGTTGGACGTGGACAGCCAGATCCACGGCGCCAACTCGGTCAACCGGGCTTCGAATTGCTGGAAGATTTCCTTGCGCTTGGCAATGTCGGTCTCGACCCGCCCCTGCTGGAGCAGGCTGTCGATCTCGTCATCGGTGAAGTTGGACACCTTGAGCAGGTTACCGTCCTTGGTGAAGTAGCGATTGTACATCGGATAGGGGTCGGTGCGACCGCCATTCAGGGCCACCGCCATGTCGAAATCGCCGGCCAGCCAGCGGTCGACATAGACATTGAGCTCCATCAGCTCGATTTCGAGATTGATGCCGATTTCCGCCAGTTGGCTTTGCAGCACCTGCGCCTCGGCCGAGGCGACCGGTGGCTCGCCGGTGGCGGCGATGACCTTGGCCGAGAAGCCGTCAACGCCGGCTTCGGCCATCAATGCCTTGGCTTTCTCGATATCCTGCTCGTAGCAGAACAGGGTCGAGGGATCGCTGGCATAAGCCGGCATGGTGAGAGGCCCGGTGACCTTGCCCTCGCCCACCAGGGCGGTATCGAGAATATCCTGCCGGTCCACGGCACAGGAAATCGCCTGCCGCACCTGGAGATTGTCCATGGGCGAACGTGACGGATTGAGCTGGAGCACATTATAGGCCAGGCCCGGCACCGCATTGAGCTGCAGATTGGGCTCGTTGGGGACGAGCGTCGCCACCAGCGGGTCATTGATCAGCGCGAAATCGGTCTGGCCGGCGCGCAGCGAGGCCAGGATGGCCGTTTCGTCGGGCAGGACCGAAATGGTGATGCCGTCATAGGCGATGTCGCCACCGGCCCAATTGGCATTGACGCTCAGTTCCTCGCGGGAATTGGGCTCCCAGCTATCCAGCACGAAGGGGCCGGACCCCAATGCGGTCGTGGCAACCGAACCATCGGCAATGGCCTTGGCCGGAACGACGGCGGCATTGATCGAGGCCATGGCCACGAGGAGCGGCGCGTCGGGCTGGGACAGGTTGAATACCACGGTGGCCGGATCGGGCGCATCGATGGAGGCGATGGAAAGGAAGTTCGAGCGCGCCGCGGCGCCGGTCGCCTCATCGAGCAGGCGCTCGAAAGAGGCCTTCACGTCCTCCGAGGTTACCGTTGCGCCGTCGCTGAACTTGGCGTCGGGATCGAGCTTGAAGGTCAGCGTCAGCCCATCCTCGGAAAATTCCCAGCTCTCGGCGATGGCCGGGACCACGTCGAGATTGGTATCGTTCCGCACCAGCGGCTCGTAAATGAGTTCGAGCAGCCGCAGCGACGAAAACGCCGTCTGGGCATGCGGATCGAGGCCGGTGGCATCCTGCGACCAGGCCATGCGCAGATTTGCCGCCTGCGCCGGCAGGGCCAGGCCGGCCGTCGCGAGAAGGGCCGCTGCCAGGCCGGCAAAAGCGGTCCGGGAAAGCTTCGTATACATTGCAACTCCCTTTGAGGTGTCTGTTTCTTCCTGCGCCAAGCCGCACCTCGATGGCATTGACGTGGTTGGATGCCGGCCTGCGGACCGGTTATTCGTACCGGCCCGTCCGGGGCAGACAGCAGCCATCGGCGGAGAGCTTAGGGGCGTTCGCCCGGACTTGTCGAGAGTGGTATCACATTGGTCCGAAGGTGATAGCAGATTGGGTGCCTAATCCTCCGGGCGCATATGGTCGACGTGGGTATAGGCGTTGAGTGAAGAAGCAGGCTAAATCTGCTATCTTATAGCTAAAACTTATATCTGTGGCGCCTGTTCGAATTGTGCTTTCGGTGCTGCATCTCCTAGCTTGGTCCCCAACGGGACACCGCAGGATGACACGCGCAGGAGGATCAGCATCCATGACCAAGACAGCCCTTATCGTCAGCGCCCATTCGGCGGACTTCGTCTGGCGCTGCGGTGGCGCCATCGCCTTACACGCCGCCAACGGCTATGAGGTGACCGTCGTCTGCCTGTCCTATGGCGAGCGTGGCGAGAGCGCCAAGCTGTGGAAGCAGGCCGGCATGACGCTGGACAAGGTCAAGGCCGGCCGCCGCGTCGAAGCAGAGAATGCCGCCAAGGCCCTCGACGTGCATGATATCCAGTTCTTCGATCTCGGCGATTATCCGCTGGAGATGACGCGGGAGGCCAAGGATCGGCTGGTGGATGTGATGCGGGCGGTGCAGCCGAGCTTCATGATGACGCATTCCAAGTACGACCCCTACAATACCGACCACATGTATGTGTCGCAGTGGACGCTGGAATGCCGCGCCATCGCCCAGGCCTGGGGGCATAATCCGGGGCAGAAAGTCCTCGGTGCACCGCAGGTCTATCTGTTCGAGCCGCACCAGACCGAGCAGATGGACTGGAAGCCGGACGTATTTCTCGACATCACCGATGTGTGGGACAAGAAATGGGCCGCCATCCAGGCCATGGAGGGGCAGGAACACCTCTGGCACTATTACAGGAATGTCGCCGAGAACCGGGCCAATCACTTCACCCGCAATTCGGGCGGGCAGTCCGGTGGGCGCCCGGCCAAATATGCCGAGGGCTTCCAGTCGATCTATCCGCGCACCGTGGATGAACTGTGATGAGCATCGTTGTCCAGAATATCGAGCGGGCTGAGCAATCCATCATCGACCGTCTTGCCGCCTGTGGCGTCGCCACGGTGCATGAGGCGCAGGGGCGCAAGGGGCTGCTGGCCAGCCATATACGGCCGATTTATTCGGGGGCGCGGCTGGCTGCCAGCGCGGTGACCATTTCGGCCCCGCCTGGCGACAACTGGATGGTTCACGTTGCCATCGAACAGCTCAAGGCCGGCGACATCATGGTGCTGGCGCCGACCAGCCCCAGCGAAGACGGCTATTTCGGCGACCTGCTCGCCACCTCCGCCCGAGCGCGCGGCTGCAAGGGGCTCATCATCGATGCGGGGGTGCGCGATGTGGCCGACCTCACCGCCATGAAATTCCCCGTCTGGTCCAAGGCCATTTTCGCGCAGGGCACCGTCAAGGAAACGCTCGGCTCGGTGAACGTGCCTGTGGTCTGCGCCGGCATGCTGGTCAATCCCGGCGATGTCATCGTGGCCGACGACGATGGTGTCTGCGTGGTGCGTCGCGAAGAGGCGGAAGCCGTGGCGCAGAAGGCCGAGGCGCGAGTCGCTGCCGAGGAGGATAAGCGCAAGCGGCTCGCCGCAGGCGAACTGGGCCTCGACATCTACAAGATGCGTGAGCGGCTGGCCGAGAAGGGGCTGAAATATGTCTAGCCAAGGCGTGCCCTGCATGTGGATGCGCGGGGGCACGTCCAAGGGCGGCTATTTCCTGGCCGATGACCTGCCGGCCGATACCGCCGAACGCGACGCGCTACTGCTCAAGATCATGGGCTCGCCCGATCCGCGCCAGATCGATGGCATGGGCGGCGCCAATCCGCTGACCTCCAAGATCGCGGTGGTACAGCGCTCCACCCGTCCCGGCATTGATGTCGATTACCTGTTCCTGCAGGTCTTCGTCGATCAGCCCACGGTTACCGACCAACAGAATTGCGGCAATATCCTTGCCGGCGTCGGCCCTTTCGCCATAGAGCGCGGACTGGTCAGCCCCAGGGACGGCCAGACCGTAGTGCGCATCTTCATGGAAAATACCGGCCAGGTGGCCGAGGCGCGCGTCGAAACGCCGGGTGGGCGCGTCAACTATGAGGGCGACGGGCGTATCGATGGCGTCCCCGGCACATCCGCGCCCATTCCCATCACCTTTGCCGATACGGCGGGCTCGAGCTGTGGTGCGCTACTGCCGACGGGCAAGGCGGTGGACGTGATCGAGGGGGTCGACTGCACGCTGATCGACAACGGCATGCCCTGCGTCGTCATGCGCGCCGCCGACCTCGGCATATCCGGCACCGAAAGCCCCCAGATACTGGAAGCCAATGCCGCCCTGCGCGACAAGCTTGAAGCCATCCGCCTCAAGGCCGGACCGATGATGAATCTCGGTGACGTGGCGAAGAGCTCGGTACCCAAGATGACCATGGTCTCGGCGTCGGTGGCGGGCGGCGCGATCTCCACCCGCACCTTCATTCCGCATCGTTGCCATGACTCCATCGGCGTGCTCGGCGCCGTCAGCGTCGCCACGGCCTGCCTGCTGCCCGAAGGCCCGGCGTCCGAACTCGCCAAGGTGCCCGAGGGCGGAGAGAAGCTGATTTCGGTGGAGCATCCGACAGGCGAGATGAGCGTCATCGCCAGCGTCGCAGACGGCGTGGTGACCAATGCGGCGGTGTTGCGCACGGCGCGCAAGCTGTTCGATGGAGTCGTGTTCTAACGGGCAACCTGCGTGGACCCGGCAGCGCGCGCCGCCTATGATGGCGCATGATCCGGCATGGCAAAGGTAGGCGGAGATGAAGCCAAATCTGCGGCATCTCCGCGTTTTCCTCGCCGCTTTCGATAGCGGATCGATCTCCCAGGCGGCCGGCCTTTGCTCGGTCTCGCAGCCCGCCGCCACCCAATCCATCCGCAAGCTGGAAGAGCATTTCACCAGCAAGCTCTTCCATCGAACCCCGCAGGGATTGCTTTTGACCGACGCCGGGGGCCTGCTGGCCAACCGCGTGCGGCGCGCTTTCGCACTGCTCGACCCGGCATTGGGCGATCTCTCCCCTCGCCTGCACCTGACCGCCACGTCCTCGCAACTGACCGCGCTGGTCGCTGGGGTCGAGATGGAAAATTTCACGCTGGCCGCCAGAAAGCTCGGCCTGGCGCAACCCAGCGTCCATCGCGCCATCAGCGACCTGGAAAAAGACGCCGGTCGACCCCTGTTCGAACGCACGTCGCGCGGAATGCATGCCACGCGGCCGGCGACACGGCTGGCCCAGGCGGTGCAACTGGCCTTTGCGGAGATTTATCAGGCGGAAGCCGATCTGGGCGAGCTTTCCGGCCGTGAAGTGGGGCGTATCGTCGTTGGTGCCATGCCACTATCGCGGTCGTCCATCCTGCCCGAAGCCATCGCACGTTTCCGGCGACGCCGCGCCACCCTGCCCATCCAGGCGCTGGACGGCCCCTATGACGACCTGATCGCCGGGTTGCGGCGGGGCGAGGTGGACTTCCTGGTCGGTGCCATGCGCGATCCTCCGCCCATCGGGGATGTCGTGCAGGACCCGCTGTTCGATGACGAGTTGATCGTGGTGTGCCGGCCGGGGCACCCGCTGCTGGCCGAATTCAATCTGCAGCCAGCGCAGCTTAGCGGCTTTCCCTGGGTGGTCAATATTCCCGGGACGCCGGCGCGGAACATGTTCGAGAAAGTGCTTTCAGGGCCAGAACGTCCCACCAGCCTGGTCGAGACCGGCTCGATGGTGCTGATGCGCGAGCTCCTGCAGGTAACTGATCATCTTGGTTTCATCTCGAGCCTGCAGATCCGTTCCGATCTGCTGCAGGGCGTGGTGGTGCGCCTGCCCGCGCACTTGGCGGACACGACCCGCCCCATCGGACTGACCTTCCGCGCCGGCTGGATACCCACAAGTGCGCAGCGTGACCTGATTGCCGATATCCGCGCGGCGACCGCGGCCATTTCCGGACGGGAATAGAGGCGGCGGTTGTGCCGGTAAAGGGAATGGCGGAGAGGATGGGATTCGAACCCACGAGGACCTTTAGAGCCCTGCGCCCTTAGCAGGGGCGTGCCTTCGACCACTCGGCCACCTCTCCGGCAGGGGGTGGATAGCGGGCGGGGATTGGGAAGGCAAGCGGTTTTTGGCCGAGCACACCGCGCGATGCGATTGTTGCGGTATTTGCTTTATGGCCGCCACGAATGGCGGCTAGATCGTGTGGCGCGGCGAATCGCGATTGACCCTCCGACGGCAGGTGGAGTGCATGGCAAACGGCGGCTTGAGACTTTGTATCGGGGTGGGTGTGATGCTGGCCGGCATGATGAGTGCCGGCGCCCAGGAGCCTTTCGTACCCGACCCCAATCGCATTCTCGACCCGATCGAGGGCATCTGGCAGACGGTGGAACTGTCCGAAATCACCATCGCGCTGTGCCCGGAGGGGTTTTGCGGCACGCTGAGCAAGATCGTGGTGCCGCGCGAGGGTTTGACGGAAGAGGAATATGCCGCCGCGCTGGCCATGCCGGTGGAGAGCTTTACCGATGTCCGCAATCCCGACCCCACATTGCGCAGCCGGCCGATGCTGGGACTGCAGATTCTGACGCTGCTGCCCAGTGTAAAGCCGAATGTCTATGACGGGGAAATCTATAATCCCGAGGACGGCAATACCTATTCGGGTTACATCGAAATGCTGGGGCCGGACTTCATCCGGCTCAATGGCTGTGTGCTGTATAACATCATCTGCCAGGGGCAGGACTGGGTCCGGGTGATCCCCGAACCCGTGGCGCAATAGTCAGCGCTGGTTGAACAGGACCTTCTGGGCGTCCTTGTCGTCGGCGAGGCTCTTCTGCGGCACGTCCTTGCCCCAGTTCAGGCCGCGCTGGACGGCCGGACGGGCGTTGAGGCGTTCGATCCAGGCGGCAAAGTTGGGCATCTCGGCCTTGGAAATGCCATAGCGCTCCCAGCTTTGCGCCCAGCCGATGGAGGCGATGTCGGCGATGGAATAGTCGCCGGCAATATAGTCCCGGCCTTCGAGCTGGGTGTTCAGCACGCGGAACAGGCGGTGGGTTTCATCGGTGTAGCGCTTCTGAGCGTAGGGGATTTTCTCGGGCGCATAGACGTTGAAGTGATTGTTCTGGCCGAGCATGGGGCCGAAGCCGCCGACCTGCCAGAACAGCCATTCATCAACCTTGACCTGCTGGCGCGGATCGGTGGGGTAGAGCTGGCCGAATTTGAGGCCGAGATATTTGAGGATGGCGCCGGATTCGAAGATCGAGATCGGCTCGCCACCCGGGCCTTCGGGATCGACGATGGCGGGAATCTTGTTGTTGGGCGAGATGGCCAGGAATTCGGGCGTGAACTGTTCACCCTTGCCGATATCGATGCGGTGATAGATCCACGGCACGCCGAGCTCTTCGAGCATGATGTGGACTTTCTGCCCGTTTGGCGTGGGCAGGGAATAGGCCTCGATCGGCTTGGTCTGGGTGGTCATTTGCCGCTTCCGTTGGTGAATGGGTCACGCAGATATATCGGCGATCTACGATGGAGGGCAAGGCAGCATATTGCCGCCCTGCCCCCGGTCCTTAGATTTGTCCCGCTTCGAACCGGAAACCCGGGACCACTTTTCCCGATCATCATGCCCGCCGCAGAACCATCTGCGGATTGCCGTTGCCGCGCGTGGCGCTGGAAATGCCGTGGATATCCACGGTGGAGACCACGCGGTGGCGCAAGGCGGCGAACATGAAGGTCGGCGTGACATTGACCGGTTCGTCGAACTGGATGGTCACGGTGTAGCTCTGCATGTTGCCCAGGAGCTGAACCCCGATCAGCATGCCGGTGAAGGGCTGATCGAGATAGAGGCCTTTGACGCGCGTTCCGACCTGCCAGGGCGAGACGATGCGATCCGGCAAGGCGGCGCGGGCGGTGTTCCAATCGCGATAGCCATGGGCACGGGCGACCTGTTCGAGGGCGGCGCCATGCGACAGGGTTTCGCCGAGGGTGGCACGCTGCTGGCGCAGTTCCTTGGCCTCGGCCTTGAGAGTCTGGGCGGAAGGGGTATCGAGTGAAAACGACATGATAGGTCCTCTCATCTGCATGAGGCGACTGTTCCATGGGGGCTCGCATTGCCATGATGCGCCTTGCAAAGATGAACCAATGGTTCGTTCTTCTGCTCGGAGACTGGACTTCACCATCGGAATTGCTTCCGGCGAGCGGCGGGTGCCAGCGACCTGAGCGGGATATGCGCGCGAGGGTGCCTTTTGTCAACGGCATGGCGGCTATGCGATCAATCCGGGTGATGGGGTGATCAGACAAATGCGTTGGGCGCAGGGGCACAGGCGGGCTATGGCCTGAGGTGGACCCTGGCCTTTGCCGGGATGACGCCGTGGTTGGGAAGTCGCAATGATCGAGACGCTGTTCCTGCTGATTGCCGGGCTTTTGGGTGGCGCAGTCAATTCGCTGGCCGGCGGAGGCTCGTTCATCGTGTTTCCGGCGCTGCTGTTCGTCGGCATTCCACCTGTCATCGCCAATGCGTCGAACACCTATGCCGCCCTGCCCGGTTATGCGAGCGGCGCGGCGGGCTATTGGCATGCCATGGCCCCATACAAGGACCGGCTGGTGCTTTATGGCGTGGTGTCGGCGGTGTTCGGCTATGTCGGGGCGGAACTGCTGCTGGTGGTGTCGGACGAATTGTTCGACCTGGTCGTGCCCTGGCTGATGGCCTTTGCCGTGCTGCTCTTCGTGTTCGGCAACCAGATCAATGGTTTCGTGGCAGCCCGGAGCGGTGGCGGGCGTGGCATGAAAATGTTGGGCAGCGTGCTGCTGCTGGCGTTCCTCGCCGGCGTCTGCATCTATGGCGGGTTCTTCAATGCCGGGCTGGGCATATTGCTGCTGGCCTTCCTCGCGACGGCCGGCATGAGCGATATCCACGCCATGAACGGGCTCAAGCTCTATGTGTCGAGCATCGTGGCCGTCGTGGCGGTAGCGCGGTTTGCCCTGAGCGGGTCGATCGACTGGTACCATGGCTCGATCGCCCTGGTGGGCGTGACCGTGGGTGGCTATCTGGCCGCGAAGAATGCCCATCGAATCCCGACGCAGTGGATACGCATGGCGGTGATTGTATATGGGGTCATCATGACCGGGTATTTCTTCTGGGGTGCTTACCTCGCTTAGTGGCACGCCCTCGTGGTTCGAGGCTCGCAAGAGCTCGCACCTCACCATGAGGGCTATTGCGTGTCCGCCCGCCTGACCCAGACGGCTGCATCGTGGAATGTCGCACCGCCGAAGGGGGGCGCGGGGGTGGCGTTGGTGAGGGTGTTGATGCCCTTGCCCTTGCGATGCGCCTTGTTCTGGTGGAGGCCCTCGGCAATAACGACGCCCCTGGGCAGGCCGGTGCGGATGCGGGCGGTGAGATCGACCGAACCCCTGATATTCCCGACGGCGACGAATTCGCCATCGACAATGCCCAGGGGCGCCGCGTCTTCGGGGTGGATGAAGAGCGAAGGCACGCCTTCGCGCTTCTGGCTGCCGGGCGTTTCGTTGAAGGTCGAATTGAGGAAGGCGCGAGCCGGGCTGGTGGCGAGGCGGAACGGGTGGTCGGCATCCGTCGGCTCGTTGATGGCCCAGTGATCGGCAAAGCGCGGGAGCTCGGCCGGATCGCAGGTCCAGAGATAGCCTTTCCTGTCGGCCACATCCTGCCAGTTCGGCGCGAAGCGGAAGCGCCGGTCGGGCCAGGCAAAGCCATCGGCAAATCGCGCGGCAGCGTCGGGACGCTCGCGATCGACGAAGCCGGTTTTTTCGACCTCTTCCAGGGCGGGATAGCCGGAGCGACGGAAGGTTTCAGCGACGACATCGCGATCGATGGTTCTGAAGATATCGTCGTCGAGGCCAAGGCGCAGGGCGATGGCGTTGATGACTTCGTGGTTGGAGCGGGTTTCGCCCGGGCGCTGGATGACGGCGGGGCCGTAGAGCACGCGGGTATGGCCGCCGCGCGTGTAGTAGTCGTTGTGCTCGAGGAACATGGTGGCGGGCAGGACGATATCGGCGAATTCGGCCGTTTCGGTCATGAACTGCTCGTGGACCACGAGGAAGAGGTCTTCGCGGGCAAAGCCCCGATGGGTCAGCGTCTGGTCGGGGGCGACGGCGGCCGGATTGGTGTTCTGCACGATCATGGCCTTGACCGGACCGCCATGCTTGAGCGCCTTGGCGTCGCCGGTGAGGATGGGCCCGATCTCGGACATGTCGAGCCAGCGCGGCTCGCCCTTCTGCATCCTGGCGCCATTGATGGCGGATTTATCGAGCTGCCAGGTGCCGGAATTGGAATGGAAGGCGCCGCCGCCGCGATGCTGCCAGGCCCCGGTCATGGCTGGGATGCAAAGGGCGGCATGCATTGCTGTCGAGCCGTTGCGCTGGCGGGTGAAGCCATAGCCGAGGCGGAAATAGGAGCGGGGTGTGGTGCCGACGAGATGGGCGAATTCGGTGATCTGTTCGACGCTGAGGCCGGTGATCCCGGCGGCCCATTCGGGCGTGCGGGTGGCCAGATGGGCTTCGAATTCAGGACTGAAATCGGTGTATCTGGCCATATAGGCGCGGTCGGCCAGGTTGTCGCGCAGCAGGACATGCATGACGGCGACGGCGAGAGCACCGTCGGTGCCGGGGCGCAGCATGAGGCCCATATCGGCCTGGGCCATGGTGGCGGTTTCATAGACGTCGATGACGACGACCTTGGCGCCGCGCTCCTTGCGGGCGCGCATGGCGTGGGTCATGACATTGACCTGAGTATGCACGGCATTGGTGCCCCAGATGACGACGCAGTCGCTTTCGGCCATCTGCTCGGGATTGACGCCGCCGAGCAGGCCGGTGCCGGCGATATAGCCGGGCCATGACGTGCCGATGCAGATGGTTTCGTATTGGCGGGAATAGCCCTTGGCGGCGCGCAGGCGGTCGATGCCGTCGCGCTGCACATGGCCCATCGTGCCGGCATAGAAATAGGGCCAGATGGCTTCGGCGCCGTGTTCGGCCTCAATGGCGGTGAAGCGGGCGGCGATTTGGTCCAGCGCTTCGTCCCAGGTGATCTGCTCGAACTGGCCGCTGCCCTTGGGGCCAGTGCGGCGCAAGGGGTGCATCAGGCGCTCGGGGTGATGCACGCGCTCGGCATAGCGGGCGACCTTTTCGCAGATGACGCCGGCTGTGTAGGGATCATCCTTGGCGCCGCGGACGCGGCCGATAGTGCTGATATCGACGATGTCCACATCCAGCGCGCAGGCCGAGGGGCAATCGTGCGGACAGACAGAACGGGCGGTGCGGATGGCGACGGGCTGGTTCATGGCGTGAGGTTACCGGAGGGAGGGCCGGCGCTCAATTGAATTGGGGTGATGGGTGATATTTGCGGCGTGAATGCATGGCAAAGCGCCGCCTGTGATGCGGTTTTCACGGGAGATGGGCGGCCTTTGGACCAAGAACTGTCGACATAGAACGGACCAAGGGCCGCCCATCACGGGTCTGGAGTTTCCTCACCGGGTCCGGACACAGGTGGAACTATATCGCAAGCCCAGCTGCCGACTTTCTGCCCGGCCAAACGGGCGCCCCCGTCTCCAGCCTCCCCGCCCGGCCCTGCGTCGGGACCGCGTGAATGGCGGGGATGGGTAACAGTATGCAGCAGGTTTTGGAGGCGGGGATAAGATGGATAAGTCGGTGGGGGTGTTTGGCCGGACTATCCACCTTGCGGCTGTGGCGCGATCTCGGGATGGGTCCCGGCTCAAGGCCGGGATGACATCGCGCGTGGGGCAGCGTTGTGCCCACGAGGTGTCATTCTCGGCTCAGAGCGTGGCGAAGGCCTTGGCGGAGGCTTCCGTGTTCCGCCTGGCGCGGTTGGTGGCGTGCTTGGCCAGTTGGGCGGCGCCGGAGTGGAACTGGGAGAAGGTGATGCGCCTGGAATCATGGGTGGCGATGGTGACGCCGCGCCAGTTGGGGCGAACGGAGCGGACATCGGACCAGACCAGCCTGGTTTCGCGGCCGAAGGCGCTGCGGTGCTCGACCTGGCTGTTGTTCCAGCGGGTACGGGTGAAGAGCCCGCCCAGGCCAATGCCTACGGCCCCTGCCCCCAGCATCAGCGAGGCGATGAAGGTGGCAATCATCTGGGTGGATTCGACATGCCTGACACCGCCAATGACGATGATGGCGCTCATCAGCACCACGGCCAGGGCCGCCGCGCCATAGCAGGCGAAATATTCGACCATGGACGGGCGTAGCTCCGACCAGCCATCGACGCTGATGGCCTCCTCGCCCTGCACGAGGCGCAAGGCGAGAAAGGCCGCATAGCCGAAGGCGACGACGCCCGCGGCACGGGCGAGCGGCAGACCAGCGGTAAAGGGGACGTATTTGAGGACGATCAGCGAAACGATAACGACGAGTGGCACAGCCACTTCCTGCCAGCGCAAGGGCACTATTGCTCTCCGAGATATGGGGGCCGGCGACGCTAGATCGGCAATCTATGCAGCAAATCTAGCAAGGCTGCATGATTTGACCATTAACAATTCCGGGAGCGCATGCGTCGGCATGGAACTCGCGTATTCCTGCAACAGTGAAGGCGGGCCCGAGAAAGTGATTCAAGCGCTTCGTGCAGTGATTCAAGGCGATGGCGAAGTGAGTCCGCCATCGCCAACAATCCATTGAAAGTGCTGGGCAACCGGGATCAGGACAGGACCTTGAGCCCGACGATGCCGGCGACGATGAGGCCGATGCAGGCGAGACGCGCCGCAGTGGCCGGATCGCCGAAGAGATACATGCCCAGCAGAGCGGTGCCGACCGTGCCGATGCCAGTCCAGACCGCGTAGCCGGTGCCGACCGGCAGATCGCGCAGGGCCAGGCCCAGCAAGGCGACGCTGATGACCATGGCAATGACGGTCAGCGTGGTGGGGACGAGGCGGGTAAAGCCTTCGGTATATTTGAGGCCGATGGCCCAGCCCATTTCAAACAGGCCGGCAATAGTGAGATAGACCCAAGCCATGGGATCTCTCCTTGGTATGGCGGGTCGTCCCGGCCGAAAAATGGAAACCGCGCGAGGTCGTCCACGCGCGGTTTCCAGATAGGCCATATCGGCACGAAGGTGAAGTGCATCCCCGGACCATCGGATGGTCCGGGGATGCATGGATCAGGCGCCGACAGCAGCGGCGGCGGCGTTTTCCTCGGCCTCGATCTCGGCTTCGGGTTCCCTGCGCAGGGTGGTGGCCAGCGGGATTTCCCTGAGCAGGAAGGTGAGGCCGAAGGCGATGACGGCCGCGCCGGCCGCAGTGAGGAAGACCGGGTGCAAAGCGGCGGCGAAGCCCTCGAGCACCTGGGCGCGCACGGCTTCAGGCAGGGCCTGGATGGCCTGGGCGTTGAAGGCGCTGCCGCCCGAGGGCATTGCCCCATCAAGCTGGCGGGCAAGGCCGCTGGCGAAGATGGCGCCGAAGACCGAGACGCCGATGGAGCCGCCGATCTGGCGGAACAACGTGTTGCCGGCAGTGGCGACGCCAACCAGTTCACGCGGCACGGCATTCTGCGTGGCGGTGACGCCGACGCTGTTGATGGGGCCAATGCCCAGGCCGACGATGAACATGTAGAGCGCGATCTGCCAATCGGGCGTATCGAGCTGCATCATGCCGAGCAGCAGCAGGCCGCAGAACAGCACGGCCGAGGCCAGCATGGGCAGCAGCTTGTAGCGGCCGGTCTTGCTCATGACGAAGCCGGACAGGGTCGAGGCGCCGATCAGGCCGACCATCATGGGCAGGAGCTGGAAAGCCGAATTGGTGGGCGAAATGCCCTTGGCGATCTGCAGGTAGAGCGGCAGGAAGGTGATGGAACCGAACATGGCCATGCCGACGAGGAAGCCGACGGCATTGGTGACCAGGAAGGTGTTGTTGCGGAAAAGCTGCAGCGGCAGCACCGGCTCGGCAGCACGTGCCTCGACCCAGATAAAGGTCAGGATCGCGGCCAGCGACAGGACGACGAGGCCGATGATCTCCACCGAGAACCAGGGGAAGGTATTGCCGCCCAGACTGGTGGCTAGCACGAAGGCCGAGAGCGCCGCGGTGAGCAGGACGAAGCCCATATAGTCGATCTTGTGGACGACGCGGGTCACCTTGGGCTTGAGGGCAAAGCCGATGACGGCCAGAGCCAGTATGCCCAGCGGCAGGTTGATCATGAAAATCCACTGCCAGCTCAGATGTTCGACGATGAAGCCGCCCAGCAGCGGGCCGACGACAGTGGCGACACCGAAGACGGCGCCGAAAATGCCCTGGATCTTGCCGCGCTGGCGCGGGGAATGACGTCGGCCACCACAGTCATGGCCACGACCATGAGGCCGCCGCCGCCCAGGCCCTGCACGGTGCGGGCGAAGATGAGGAAATTCATCGAATTGGCAAAGGCCGAGAGCCCTGCCCCGATGAGGAAAATGACGATGGCAGCCTGCAACACGATCTTGCGGCCGTAGAGGTCGCCGAGCTTGCCATAGATGGGGGCAACGACGGTGGAGCTGAGCAGGTAGGCGATGACCACCCAGGTCAGGTGTTCGAGGCCGCCCAGTTCGCTGACGATGGTGGGCAGAGCGGTCGACACGATGGTCTGGCCGAGCGAGGCCAGCAGCAGCGTCACAGCGACGGCGCCGATAATGAGGCCCACAGACTGAGCCTGCGGCTCTTCGCTGGCCGACTGCGACTGCGGCGCAGCGGCGGCCGACTGCGGCGCAGCGGCGGATTGTGCAGGTTGAGACATTGAATATCCTTTGGCGCAAGCTGGTGGCGCGGCAGAGTCGCGCCCACTTGCAGTATGAATTATTGCGGCATATATCTGCTTCCGGCAATTGCATGTCAATAGCACGTAATTGCCGGAAGCATGCGAAATTGCGAGGACTGCCATGCCCCATCAAGGTGGCAAGACCGATATGAATGCCCTGCTGCGCAAGGCCGGCGTGGATGCGGAGACCGTGGAAGCGGTGATCAGCATTGACGCGCTGATGCAGAACTGGCGACGGCGCGCCATGCGGCGCGAGCTGGGGCATCGCGCGCTGGTGGAACTCAAGGTGGGCATCGACCTGGCGCAGTTCGACGTGCTGGTGGCCATCGAGGCGCCGGCGGCGCAGTTCGGCGACAGCGAGGGCGAAACCATGGTGGCAACCGTGGCCGAGCGGCTGGGGATCGATCCGTCGCGGGCCAGCCGCGTGGTGAGCGAAATGGTCGAGGCGGGCTATGCGCGGCGGGCGGTGAGCCAGGCGGATGCGCGGCGCACCATCATCGAGCTGACCGATACCGGCCGAGCCATCATCGAAGCGGTGCGCGCCTACAAATTCCTGATCCTGGGGGATTTCCTCAGCGAATGGGACAAGGCGGACGTGGCGGCCTTCGTGCCGCTGCTGCGCAAGTTCGGGCAATGGCCCGAGCATATGGAAGCCGGCGCCACCAAGTTCGCGGACGATATTGCGCTGCTGGCGCAGCAGATTGCGGCCAGCCGGAAACAGGCCGAGCCGGCCTGAGCTAGGGGAAAGACGCCGGGTCGAGGCCCTCGCGCCGGCAGAGTTCGGCCATGGCGCTATCGGGCGGCGGCAGGGGCATGTCTGCCCGGCCACGATTGGTGAGCTGGCTGCGCCAGAGGTGGATGGCCAATGTATCGGGCTTTATGGCCGCGTCGGTGCTGGAGCCCGGCTGCATGAGTGCGGGAATGCCTTCATAAGGGATCGGATAGAGCGCGGAGCTGGGCAGGACATGGCCAGAGAGGCCGCGCTGGCGCACATAATGTGTCAGGGCCATGGGGCCGGTGGCGCCATATTGCATGTATTCGGGCGGCACGTGCTGGCCGATCAGGCGGCGCGCCGCGACTTCGAGGCGGCGGAAGATCGGCAGATGTGGCTCGAACAGGGGCCGCGGGCCGGAGCCGAAAATGCCGAGCAGGTCATCGAGCAGAGGCGCATCGGCCGGGATGTGAAGGACCGCGCCATTGACAGAGCCGGGACGCTCGTAAGCCATGAGATAGTCGGGCGGACCGACGATCGGCTGGACGCAATAGACGTCGAGGTCGGCGTAAATGCCGCGCTGCTGGCGCAGGCCGGTCATGCGGAAGAGATCGGAGAACACACCTGGGGTTCCCCTGCCCTTGTAGAATATCAGCCGTTCGCGCGGCAGGATGTCGGCGGCATCGCAGGCCACCGCGCCGGCAGGCAGAGCCGGGATGGGGTCGTAGGAATAGACCTCGACGCGATGGCCCCGGCGGCTGAACGAAGCGATGGACAGCGCTTCGAGCCAGCTCATCGGCCCGTGCCAGAAGCTGAAGATGGTGGGGAGCAAGGTTTCTCTCTCCAGGCTTGGAGGGGACCCGGCCTCATGGTTCGACAAGCTCACCATGAGGCCTCAGAGATCAGATTTGCGGCTTGCGCTTGGGCTTGTGGTCCTTCTTGGCCTTGGCGCCGTCCTTGCCGGCCCATTTGGGCTTGCCCTTGTCCTTGTTGGGCGGGGCCTTGGCGGGCTTGGGCGGGCGGGGCTTGTCGTCGTGCGGCTTCGGCGGGCGTGGCGTTTCGGCGGCCGGATCCCAAGCGCCGGTGGCCGGCTCGGCAAAATCGTCAGGGCGCAGGCCGGCCGAGCCGTAGCGGGCCTTGCGGTCGGCGCGTTCGGGGCGTGGGGCATTGGGGTCGTAGCGCTCGATGGGACCGGGCGGACGGCGCTGGGATGGCGGCGGGCCGGAGCGGCGTTCGCCGGGACCATCGACGGCGGAAATGGTGACGCCGCGTTCGCCGGAGCCGTTCTTCTCGATGCTCCTGGCGAAGGCATCGGCCTTCTGGGCGGCGACTTCGAAGATGGATTCGGTGTCGAAAATGCGGATGGAGCCGATGGCAGTCTTGGTGACGCCGCCGGCCTTGCACAGCATGGGCAGCAGCCAGCGCGGCTCGGCCTTGTGCTTGCGGCCGACCGAAACCTTGAACCAGGTGCCGCCTTCGAAGCGCTCGCGGGTGCGCGGGTCCTTGTCGCCGGGCTTGTCGAAGACCGGGGCGTCGGAGACGTCCTCGGGGGCTGGACGGGCGGCGAGTTGCTGGCGCAGATAGGCGGCGGCGATGGCTTCGGGCGTGTGGCGCGCCATGAGTTGGGCGATGAAGGCGGTTTCTTCCTCGGTGGCGGGCACGGTCAGCGCCTCGCTCGACAGGATGCTCTCGCGGTAGCGGGCCTCGATTTCCTCGGCGGAGGGGGGCTGCATCATCGAGACGTCGAGCCGGGCGGTCTTGAGGATGCGCTGGGCGACGTTGCGGCGATGCATCGGCGAGATAATGACGCAGGTGCCCTTGCGCCCTGCCCGACCGGTGCGGCCCGAGCGATGCAGCAGCGTATCGGGATTGGTCGGCAGGTCGGCATGGATGACGAGGTCGAGATTGGGCAGGTCGATGCCGCGGGCGGCAACGTCGGTGGCGACACAGATATGGGCGCGGCCATCGCGCATGGCCTGCAGCGCATTGGTGCGTTCGGCCTGGCTGAGTTCGCCGGAGAGGGTGACGACGTCGAAACCACGATTATGCAGGCGGGCCGAGAGGTGCTTCACGCCCTCGCGGGTGGAGGCGAAGACGATGGTGTTGACCGCCTCGAAATAGAGCAGCGTGTTGATGATGGCGTTTTCGCGCTCGGCCGCGGGCACCAGCATCAGCTTGTAGTCGATATCGGCGTGCTGTTCGGTGGCGCTTGAGGCGGCGACGCGCAGGGCATCGCGCTGGAAGGTCTTGGCCAGTTGGGCGATGGGCTTGGGCACGGTGGCCGAGAACAGCAAGGTGCGGCGGTCTTCGGGGGCGGCGTCGAGGATGAATTCGAGGTCTTCGCGAAAGCCGAGATCGAGCATTTCGTCGGCTTCGTCGAGCACGACAGCGCGCAGGGCCGACATGTCGAGGGCGCCGCGGGTGATGTGATCGCGCAGGCGGCCAGGCGTGCCGACAACGATATGGGCGCCCCGTTCGAGGGCGCGGCGCTCGGCGCGGGCATCCATGCCGCCGACGCAGGATGCGGTGCGGGCGCCGGCTTCGGCATAGAGCCAATCGAGTTCGCGCTGGACCTGGAGGGCCAGTTCGCGCGTGGGCGCGATAACGAGGGCCAGGGGCGCGCCGATTTCGGTGAAGCGCTCGGCGTCTTCAAGCAAAGTCGGCGCGATGGCCATGCCGAAGGCAACGGTCTTGCCGGAGCCGGTCTGGGCGGAGACGAGCAGGTCGCGGCCAGCGGTTTCGTCTTCGATGATGGCAGCTTGTACCGGCGTCAGGGTTTCGTAGCCCTTGGCGGCGAGCGCGCGGGCGAGCGGGGGGAGGATGGTTTCAGGCAGGGACATTTTTGGCTTTCTTGGACGCCGACCAATCATTTGGCGTCATTGCCGCACCGAGAAAATTCCTCGGCCTTCGCGGTTGGATGGGTATAGCACAATCAAAGCAAAAAGGCCGCCCGGCGGGCGGCCTGGTATTTCGATCCGGGGGCCGGTCAGGCCTTGGGCTGCTTGCGCAGCTCGGCGACGGACTTGCCGCCAAGACCCCAGTTCTCGAGCGGGACTTCATCGATCACGACGAACGTCTTTTCCGGGTTCTTGCCCAGAACACGCACGAGCACGTCCGTAATCCCGGCAATCACGTCGGCCTTCTGTTCGGCAGTGACGTTGTCTTCAAGAATACGAACGTTGACGTAGGGCATCAGCCCACCAGTTCGTCGTCGTTGAAGAAGAACTTGATTTCGGTGGCGGCGGTTTCCGGAGCGTCGGAACCGTGGACCGAGTTTTCGCCGATGGACAGGGCGAATTCCTTGCGGATGGTGCCGGGGGCAGCATTTTCAGGGTTGGTGGCGCCCATGACTTCGCGGTTCTTGAGGATGGCGCCTTCGCCTTCCAGCACCTGCACGACGACAGGCGAAGCGATCATCTGCTCGACCAGTTCACCGAAGAAGGGGCGTTCCTTATGGACCGCGTAGAAGCCTTCGGCCTGGGCGCGGGTCATGTGGATCTTCTTCAGCGCGATCGGGCGGAGACCGGCTTCCTCGAACTTGGCGATGATCTTGCCGATGAGGTTGCGACGGACGGCATCGGGCTTGATGATGGAGAAGGTGCGTTCGAGCGCCATGAGGGTCGATCCTTGAATGGGTCTGTTGGAAAGGTGGCGCCTTGTAACGGGAGAGTTTGACGGGCGCAAGACGGGCCGTGTGCGGCACATTCCCGGCGCCCGCCATCCAGGCTCCACATTTTCGACATGCCGGTTGCGTTAGTCGCGGCAAAGCGTTCCCGGAAGCCCAGCGTCATGTTCCTCCGCCTGCGTCACCTCCTGCCCGTTATTGCCCTTGGCCTCGCCGCCAGCCATGCCACCGCGGCCGAGCCCGTCAGTTGCACCGTTATCCTCGATGGGCATAGCGGGGCTGTGCTGGTGCGGGAGGGCATATGCGACCAGCGTTTCGCGCCATTTTCGACCTTCAAGCTGCCGCTGGCGGTGATCGGCTATGAGGCGGGCATTCTCATCGATGGCGAAACGCCGCGCTGGGAATGGCATGCCGGACTGACAGCGCCGGAGCGCGACCACAAGCCGGTGGACCCGACCGTGTGGGAGCGGGACTCCGTGCTCTGGTATTCGCGTGAGATCACCCGGCTGCTGGGGAGCGAGGCGTTCGGGCGGTATGTGGCCGAGCTCGGCTATGGCAATGGGGACGTGTCGGGCGCGCCGGGCAAGAATAACGGGCTGACGCATGGCTGGCTCGGCGCGTCGCTGAGCACCTCACCGGACGAGCAGGTCGCCTTTATACGCCGGCTGCTACAGGGTGGGTTGTCGTTCAATACGAATGCGCAGGCCTGGGCGGCGGCGATCCTGCCCGATTTCGCGGCCGGAGACTGGTCGGTCAGTGGCAAGACCGGCAGCGGCTGGGTGTCGGATGACCAGGGGCTTTACTACCGCGACCGGCCGCTGGGCTGGTTCGTCGGCTGGGCGCAGCGGGATGGGAATGTCGTGGTGTTCGCGCGGCTGCGAGTTGACGGGGAGCGGTCGGCCGACAATCTCGGGCCGGTGGTGCGCGAGGGATTTCTGGCGGACCTGCCCGGACTGCTGCCCTGATCCGCGGGCAGCGGCCATGCGGCAAAGCCGGTTGCCATAAGGGTCGCTTAACTCTATCCAACGCCAAACACTTTGTCGCAGGCCGGTTGCCACGGTTTCGTCCGTTGCGTGCCGCAGCCTGCCCTCTCCTCAGATTGCCTGACCATGCTCACTATCAACAACCTCACCTATCGCATCCAGGGCCGGGAACTGTTCGAAGACGCCTCGGTGGTGTTGCCGACGGGGTCCAAGACCGGATTTGTCGGCAAGAACGGCACGGGCAAGACCACGCTGTTCCACCTGATCCAGGGCCATATCGGCGCGGATTCGGGGTCGATCGAGCTCAACAGGAAGGCGCGGATCGGGGCGGTGGCGCAGGAAGCGCCAGCCGGCAATGAAAGCGTGCTCGACGTGGTGCTGGCCGCCGACAAGGAGCGCACGGCGCTGATGGCGGAGGCCGAGACGGCGACGGACCCGGACCGGATCAGCGAAATCTATATCCGCCTGGCCGATATCGACGCCCATTCGGCCGAGGCGCGCGCTTCGGCCATTCTCAAAGGACTGGGCTTCGAGCAGGACCGGCAGAATGCGCCAACGCATGAACTGTCGGGCGGCTGGCGCATGCGCGTATCGCTGGCCGGCGTGCTGTTCAGCCAGCCCGACCTGCTGCTGCTGGACGAGCCGACCAACTATCTCGACCTCGAAGGCACGCTGTGGCTGGAAAAGTACCTGGCCACCTATCCCTATACGGTCTTCATGATCAGCCATGATCGCGACCTGCTCAACAAGTCGGTCAGTTCGATCATCCATCTCGAGCATCGCAAGCTGACCTTCTACAAGGGCAATTACGACACGTTCGAGAATACTCGGCGGCTGCAGATGGAGCTCAACAACAAGAGCCGCGAGAAATCTCTGGACCAGATTGCGCATCTGCAGAAATTCGTCGACCGCTTCAAGGCCAAGGCGACCAAGGCCAAGCAGGCCCAGTCGCGCATGAAGATGATCGAGAAGCTGAAACCACCGGCGGCGATGTTCGATGAATATGCGGCGCCGTTCAAATTCCAGCAGCCGGAACACGAGCCCCCTACCCCGATGATCACGCTGGATGGCGTGGCCGCCGGCTATGGCGACAAGACCATATTGCGCAACATCACCACGCGCATCGACCCCGATGACCGCATCGCGCTGATCGGCGTCAACGGCAACGGTAAGTCGACCTTCGCCAAGCTCCTGGCTGGCGATATCGCGCCGATGGCCGGGCGGCTCAACAAGGGCAAGAAGCTGGAAATCGCGCATTTCGCCCAGCACCAGATGGACAAGTTGCAGCCGGAATGGACGCCGCTGGAGCATATGGTCGACCTGATGCCCAAGGACAATGAGGCAAGGCGCCGGAGCCGGCTCAACCAGATGGGGCTGACCACCAGCCGCATGGACACCAAGGCCAAGAACCTCAGTGGTGGCGAGCGTGCGCGCCTGCTGATGGGCATCATCACCTTCAACGGGCCGGGGATGATGATCCTCGATGAGCCGACCAACCATCTCGACATCGACAGCCGCGATGCGCTGGTGCATGCGCTCAACGATTATGAGGGCGCCGTGCTGATCATCAGCCACGACCGCCACCTGATCGAAGCGACCTGCGATACGCTGTGGATTGCCGAGGGCGGCACGATCAGCGAGCTGGACGAGGATCTCGACACCTACCAGCGCAACATCACCTCGACCAAGGAGCCCAGGAATGGCGGCAAGGGCGAGCGCAAGCTGAGCAAGCAGGAAGCGGCGGCGCGGCGTGCCGAGATCGCGCCGCTCAAGAATTCCGTTAAGGATGCGGAAACCAAGATTGCCCGTTTGAAGGTGGAAATCGCCAAAATCGATGCCCAGCTCGAGGACCCCAAGGTCTACAACGGCGCTCCCGACCGGGTGATCGCCCTGGGCAAGGACAAGGCCCGGTTTGCGGCCGACCTCGAGACCACCGAAGAACAATGGCTGGTGCTGAGCGCCGAGCTGGAGGACGCAGAGCGCGCATGAGCAAGCTCGCCGCCAAGGACGTGATCTTTACCCTGGGGATGCGCCCGCATCCCGAAGGGGGCTGGTATGCACGCACGTTCGAGGATGGCGACAAGGCCAGTGGCCGGGCGCGTTCGACCGCGATCTATTATCTTCTGGAGGCCGGCGACGCTTCGCACTGGCACCGTATCGACGCCGTGGAAGTGTGGCACTTCTATGCCGGTTCGCCCCTGAAACTGCGGATTTCCGACGGCGAGAGCGTCGATGAACATATATTGGGGCCAGACCTCGATGCCGGGCAACGGCCGCAGGTCGTGGTGCCGACAGCAACCTGGCAATCGGCCGTCAGCACGGGGGCGTGGACGCTGGTGGGCTGCACCGTGGCGCCGGGCTTCGAGTTCTCGGGTTTCGAGCTGGCCGACAAGGACTGGGCGCCCGGAAAGCACTAACCTTGCCGCCGGCTGCCCGTTGACAGTGACACTCGGTTGCCATTTGCTGGCAGCTCAAGACGCCATCGAAAGTGCATCATGCGCCGCCCTGGTTTCAAGCTGGTCTTTGCTTTGCTGGTCTGCCTGCTCTGGATTCCCGGGCTGGCCCAAGCGCAGGACATGACCAAGGCGCAGCGCGCGGAAATCCGG
Source organism: Devosia ginsengisoli (assembly GCF_024707105.1). Lineage (GTDB taxonomy): Bacteria > Pseudomonadota > Alphaproteobacteria > Rhizobiales > Devosiaceae > Devosia > Devosia ginsengisoli_A. Next base: position 701,877 of record NZ_JANQAJ010000011.1, read on the forward strand.
CGGTTTGCCTATAATAACAGCCTGTTCACGCTCTATCACGAGGTGGCTCACCTGCTGTTCGACCAGCTTGACCTGCCCATTCTGGGCCGGGAAGAGGATGCGGCGGACAACATGGCCACCTGGACCCTGCTCAACAAGCGGACGCCGGAGAGCGACCGGGCACTGGCCGACGCGGCGCAGGGCTGGATCCTGTCGGGCGTTGCCTATGACAGCGGCGGCGACGAGAGCGATTATGCGGCCGGGCACAGCCTCGACAAGCAGCGCGCCTACCAGATCGTCTGCCTGATGGTGGGCATGGACGAGACGGCGTTCCGGCCCATCGCCAATGAATACCGCATGGAGCGCGACCGGCAGGAAAGCTGCTACTGGGACTATGATACGGTAGACCGGGCCTTCAAGGGCCTGCTGGGCGCGCGCAGCAACAAGAACGGACGCGGCACCGAGGTTATCGTGACCTATCACGATGCCGGCGGACGGCTGCGGGCAGCCGCCGATGCCTTCAAATCGAGCGGCGTGTTCGACCAGGTGGCCGACGAATTGCGCAGCAATTACAACCTGCGCCACCCGGTGCTGTTCAATGCCCAGCGCTGCGGGGAGGCCAATGCCTTCTATGATCCGGACACGGTGGAAGTCATTTTCTGCTACGAGATGATGGCCGACTTCATGGAACTCTACGAGGCCAACATGCCCGAAACGGTGGCGCCGGTGCCGCGGCAGACCGGCGCGGGCAAGGAAAAGACCTCCAAATTCTGATGTTCCGGCTATAAGTTGATATTGACACTCAACTAAAAATCGATCCAGTAGCGAGCCAGTGAAACGCTCCGGATCGATCCCGATGTCCATCAAGCTCAATCGTCGCAATTTCACGCTTGGAACCGCGGGCCTGGCGCTTGGCGCCATGCTGCCCGGTCGTGCCTTTGCGCAGGAAACCCGTTCCGTCACAACGATTTACGGCACCTATGACATTCCGGTTTCGCCCCAGCGCGTCGTCGCCATCGACTCGCGGCTCGACCTGCAGCCGGCGCTGGCGCTGGGCCTGCCGGTGGTAGGCTATGGCCATTCCACGCCGGGGAGCTGGGTGCCGGTTCCCGAGGGACTGGAGTTCTATGGCTCGGAGGTCAATATCGAGCAGGTGCTGGCTTCGGACCCGGACCTGATCATCTGCGCCGACTATGACCCGGACAGCGTGTGGTGGCCGGCCAACCGGCTGCGCGACATCGCGCCGGTGGTGACCACGTCGGGCGCCAAGCCGTGGAAGGAGGCGTTCCGCGAGCTGGCGACGCTGCTGGGCATGGACGGCGCCGGCGACGCGGCGATTGCCGAATACGAGGGGCTGATCGCCGAGATCAAGGCGCGGCATGGCGAGAAGCTGGCCACCAGGACCGTGGTGAGCGTGCAGCCATGGGAAGGCACGCTCTATGTGATGAACGGGCCGAAAATGCTGCAGCCGCAGGTACTTGCCGATCTCGGCGCCAAGACAATCCCACCCAAGGAAGGGCAGGAATATGACAGCGGCGAGATTCCGGCGGAGGCCTTCGGCGATACGCTGGGCCAGGTCGACGGCATCATCCTCGCGACGACCTCGCCAGAAGGCGCCACACTATTGGACGGGGAACCGACCTGGCAGCGGCTGCCGGCCGTGGCCTCCGGCGCGCTGGTCGCCTCCAACGGCAACATCAATTATGGCAGCATCTATTCGGCCATCAAGGTGGCGCAGATGGTGGACGAACTCTACGGCAAGATGGCGTGACGATCAGGCTTTCTTGACCCAGCGGCCATTCGCTTCCTGCTGCCAATAGGTTAACGTACTGTTACCCCTGAGAGCCACCCACGCCAAGCGCGCTTCGGCGACGGCATCGGGGTCATGTCCCGAAAACATATAGACAATTCGCTCATAGCCGTCGGCGGATTGCGGCACGGCCCGGTCAACGAAAAACCGCACATTGGCCTGATTGGGATTGTCGACGCTTGTGGTGATGAGGACGGGCTGGTGCGCGTCGGTTTCATCGCCGGCCAGACCATGGGCGAGGAAGCTGTCTTCGCGGTAGGTCCAGAGATGGGAATCGAGCGCTTCGGCCCGTTCGGTGGAGCCGACCTCCACCACGGCCCGCCAACCGCGTTCGAGAGTCTTTTCCAGCAGGGCTGGAAGGACTGCTTCGAGGGGTCGGGGTTCAAGGTGGTAGAAGAGGACGTCAGCCATAAAGTGTACCGATCTTCCGGCCATGACGGCCTGCAAATGGCGGGTGTCTGCGCTTCCGGTGCTCACGTACTGGAGTACGCTCCGCTCCGGTTCTCGAAACCCACCATTTTCGTCTCGTCCTGACCGGAAGCTCGGCACACTTTACCGTTCGTAGTGATCCCTGACCAGACGATCGAGCAGGGCGACGCCGAAGCCGGGGGCCCAGGAGGTGTTGACCTCGGTATTGCCCGCGGAGAAGGCGGTGCCGGCGATGTCGAGATGGGCCCAGGGCGTGTCGTTGACGAAGCGCTGCAGGAACTGGGCGGCGAGGATGGAGCCGGCCGGACGGCCGGCGGAATTGCGGATATCGGCGAATTTGGACTCGATGATCTTGTCGTAGGCGGGGGTCAGCGGCATGCGCCAGAGCTTTTCGTTGGCGGCGATGCCGGCGCCGAGGAGACGGCTGGCCAGTTCGTCATTGTTGGAGAAAAGGCCGGCATGTTCGTGGCCGAGGGCGACGACGATGGCGCCGGTCAGGGTCGCCAGGTTGATCATGAAGCGGGGCTTGAAGCGGTCCTGCGTGTACCAGAGGGCGTCGGCCAGCACGAGGCGGCCTTCGGCATCAGTATTGATGACCTCGATCGTAGTGCCGCTCATGGCCTTGACGATGTCGCCGGGGCGGACGGAGTTGCCCGAAGGCATGTTTTCAACGAGGCCAATGACGCCGACGACATTGACCGGGGCCTTGCGGGTGGCCAGCGCCAGCATGAGGCCGGTGACCGCGGCGGCGCCACCCATATCGCCCTTCATGTCTTCCATGGAAGCGGCGGGCTTGATGGAGATGCCACCGGTATCGAAGACCACGCCCTTGCCGACAAAGGCGAGCGGCGCCGTGCCGACATCGCCACCGCGCCATTGCATGACGACGAGGCGCGCCGGGCGGTCCGAGCCCTGGGCGACGCAGAGCAGCGAATTCATGCCGAGCTTTTCGAGGGCTTCGGGTTCGAGCACTTCGATATCGACGCCGAGCCCGGCCAGTTCGGCGGCGCGGGCGGCGAATTCAACCGGGCCGAGGACGTTGGCCGGTTCGTTGATCAGGTCGCGGGCGAGCAGCGTGCCGTCGACGGTGGCGCCGCGATCGGCAATGGCGGCATCGGCGGCGGCGGGATCGGCAACGTGCAGGGTGACGGCGAGCGAAGCCGGGGCGTCATCTGATTTGGCCGACTTGTATTTGTCGAAGCGATAGTGGCGCAGGCGCAGGCCGGCGGCGAGTTCGCCGATGGCGGCCGATGTGGCGCCGGACTCATCGATGACGACAGCCACAGTTTCGGCGCGGGTCGCGGCGAGTTTGGCGAGAAGCGAGCCGCCGCGGTCGGTCCAGCCATTGAGGGGCACATCGGCATCGCTCTTGCCGCGGCCGAGCACGAGCAGGCGCTTGCCCCCTGCCCCGAGCACGTCGAGCGCCTGGCCCTGCTTGCCCTTGAAGGCGCCGGCTTCGGCGGTCTCGGCCCAGGCGAGGCCGGTGGTGGCCCAGACGGCGGCGGCAGCGCCTGATGGGGCTTCGTTTTCGGCGGCGTAGATGACGGTGAGGCCCGCAGGGACGCCGGTATGGGCGGCGGTGCGGATGGTGATGGACTGGGACATTGAGGGCCTTGGCAGAGCGGGCGAGATTCGCGCGGACGAGAGGAGATCAGGTGCGATACTAACACCGGGTCATTCCCGCGAAAGCGGGAACCCCTGTTTTTTGACCGACTTTGCAAAAGAAACAGAGGTTCCCGCTTTCGCGGGAATGACATTGTGGGTGCGACAGGATCGCGGCAGCGTCAATCGCGCAACAGGGCTGCGGACAATTCCGCGTATAAGGTTGTGTGTGCTTGTCTGGGGCGGCGAACTGCACCAAGGTCCGGCTCGCACCGGAGATACTGGCCGACCGCATGAAGAGACTGACAGCCTATCTTGCACGCCTGTTCGTGACGGACGCGCTGATTCTGTTCGGCGTGGTGTGCTTCCTGTTGTGGCTGGTCAATTGCCTGCGCTCGTTCGACGTGGTGTCGGTGAAGGGGCAGAGCATCTGGGTGCTGGGCGTGCAGGCGCTCTATACGATGCCGCCGCTGGCCATCGCCTTTTTCTATGTCTGCGTCGGTATCGGGCTAGCGCGGGCGCTGCAGGCGCTGCAGGCCAACAGGGAACTGCATATCATCCATACCAGCTACGGGCTGGGATCGCTGTGGCGGGCGACGGCGGTGGTGGCCGGCGCCGGCGTGGTCGGGGTGCTGCTGCTATCGAATTTCGTCGAGCCCTATGCCTATCGCAAGCTCAATGCCCTCAGCGCCAGCATCGCGGCGGACCTGGTGAGTTCGACGCTGCGGCCGGGGCGCTTTACCCAGGTGACGCCGGGCGTGGTGCTGCTGATCGGAGGACGCGGGCCCAATGGCGAAATCCGCGAATTCTTCGCCGACGACCGGCGGGACAAGGAAATGCGGCGGACCTATATCGCGGAATCGGCGCGGGTGGCGAGCGACGGGCAGACCTATGTGCTCGAGCTGCGCAACGGTTCGCTGCAATATAACAGCGATAAAGGACGGTTTTCGGAGATCACCTTCGGACGCTATGACGTCAATGTCGATCAGTTGTCACAACCCATCGGCCAGAGCAATCCGCTGCTGGAGCGGGATACGCCGTCGCTGGTCGGCGAGGCGATGGCGACGGGACGGTGGAGCCCGGCGCTGGTGACGCTGCTGGCCAACCGCATGGCCGAGGGGCTGCGGGTGATCGGCATGGCGATGATGATGCTGGCGCTGATGGGCTTTCCGAGCGGCAGGCGGGCGCGCATTCCGGTGCCGATGGAAGCGGGCGTGCTGCTGATCGCCTTTGGCGAGCGGGGCCTGAGCGCCTATAGCCCGCTGGGCACGGCGACGGGCGCGCTGGCGATGATCGTTATCGCCGGCATTGCCCTATTGGTGCGGACGCGGCCGCGCGCGCTGCCCGTGGCGGTGGCGCCATGACGAGGATCGACTGGCTGGTGCTCAACCGGCTCGGCAGCCGCATCGGGGTGACGGTGTTCGTGTTCTACGGGCTGATCGCGCTGGTGGAGTCGCTGGACACCTGGCGGTTCAACTTCGTGGCCGACGAGCATGGCGTGCCGATGGCGCTGGTCATGGTGGCGGCCAGCGCGGTGAAATGGACGATCAAGACGCTGCCGGTGACCGTGCTGATGGGCGCCGCATTGGGCTTTCTCGACCTCAAGGCCAAGCATGAACTGACGGTGATCCAGGCCAGCGGGTTGTCGATCTGGCGCATCGTGCGGGCGCCGGTCATCGCGCTGGCGCTGGTGAGCCTGGTGGTGGCGCTGGGCCTGGAAACGGTCAGCACCCAGCTCAACCGGCAGCTCTACCCTACCCCGCCCGGGCAGACCGCGCTGCTGACGCCGCCGGGCGAAGTGTGGCTCGAACAGCGCAGCGGCGACACGCATTACGTGATGATGGCCACCGGCATGCGGCCGGGCGGCTCGGTACTGGGCCAGGTGACGCTGTTTCACCTCGGCGACAGCGCCGACGAACGCGTCGAAGCCGGCGAGGCGGTGCTCGAAGGCGGGGAATGGGTATTTCCGAGGGGGGATCGTCCGCAACCCCGGCAAGCCGGCCCAGCCGGTGTTCAACTATCGGGTGCCCACCAACTCGTCGGCGGCCGAACTGGGGCTGAAACTGTCCTCGACCGAAGACCTGACCTTCTTCGAACTGGCCGAGCTGCTGCGCACGGGGGTTTCCGACCGCAGCATAAGGACGGCTGCGACGATGCGCCTCATCAAGCTACTGGCGCTGCCGCTGGTGTTGACGGGGTCGCTGTTCATTGCTTTTGCGTTTACCGCAGGTTATCGAAGAGGCTCTAATTATGGTCCAGCGGTCCTTTACGGGATCGTGCTCGGGTTCGTTGTTTTCGTGATTACCGAGATGGCCGACCGTGCCGGGTCGACCGGCGTTCTCGATCCCACGTTTGCGGCAGTCGGACCGGCGTTCGTGGCCATCGTCATCGGCGTGACGGTGCTGCTGCACAAGGAAGACGGGCGCGCGTGAGTATGAAGGCGAAGGCGAGAAGGGGGATGCCGCCGCGCCGCCTGGTCCTGGCCAGCGCGCTGCTTGCGCTTACCCTCAGCTCAAGCGTTTTCGCCCAAGGCATTGTCCCACGGGATTTTTTCAGCGCCCCGGTCAACCCGGCCGCCCCTGTGGGGGTCGAGGCCAATACGCTGACTTTCGACAGCCGGACCAATATCATCACCGCCAATGGCGACGTGGTGCTGAGCCAGGGCGGCTATACGGTGACCGGGCAGAACCTGGTCTATGACCGGGCCAGCAATAGGGTGAAATTCGTCGGCCAGGTGAGCGTGACCGACCCGTCAGGCAATGTCGCTGACATGACCGATCTCGACATAACCGGCGGGATGAAGCAGGCTTTTCTCAACTCACTGACCATCACCACCTATGACGGGGCGCGGATCACCGCCGACAGCGTGGATTATGACGCGGCCCTGCGGACGCTGATGGAACAGGCCAGCTATGCCCCGTGCGGGGACTGTATCGACGATGCCGGGCGGCGCATCGGCTGGTCGGTGAATGCGTCGCGCATCACCTATAATGCCGAGGACGGCTCGCTCTATCTCGAGCAGCCGACCCTGGCGCTGCTGGGCATTCCGGTGGCGTGGCTGCCCTATCTGTGGCTGCCCGACACCAGCGAGTCGGCGCTCGCCAATCTGCGGATGCCGCGCTACGACTATAGCGACAAGACCGGGCATGTGCTGGAAGTGCCCTATTACGCCTATGCCAGCCGCTGGACCGACATCATCCTGACGCCGACCCTGATGAGCCGGCAGGGCTTCCTGATGGGCGCGGAATGGATCCAGCGCTTCGACAATGGCTCGTTCCAGATCAAGGCTTCGGGGCTCTACCAGCTCGACCAGACCGCCTTCACCTTTGCCGAAGCCAAGCGCGACTGGCGCGGGGCCATCCAGACCTCGGGCGAATTCAGGCCGGTGACGGACTGGACGGTCGGCTGGAGCTATACGGCTTTCACCGATGCGGCCTATCTGCGGGACTACCGGCTGACCATCGGCAAATCGACGGTGAACCAAGTCTATGCGACGCAGGTGAACGACGACACGTTCATCGATGCGCGCGTGCAGCAATTCAACCTGCTGGGCGATGTGGCGGCGTCGACGCAGGCACAGCAGGGCTCGACCCTGCCCGCCCTGCGCTTCGCGCATGTCGAGGAGCTGGGACCGGGCAATGGGCGGATCGAGATCAGCGGGCGCCTGCTGGGCGTGCAGCGTGGCGCCGATGCGACCAGGACGGTCAATGGCGTGCCCTATGTCTATGGCTATGAGGGCAACAAGCAGCATCTGAGCCTGCAAGCCGGCTGGCAGACGCAGTGGATCGGCGGCGGCGGGTTCGTGGCGACGCCCTATCTCGGCGGGCGGGCGGATGTGGCCTATTACGACGGGACCAGCCCGCTGCTGCCCGGGGCGACGACGCTGTGGAGCGCGACGCCGATCGCGGCGATGGATGTGCGCTTCCCGCTGGCGGCAAGCGATGGCTCGACAGTGCACCTGATCGAACCGATTGCGCAGGTAGCGTGGCGCGGCTCGGACACGACCAGTGTCGGCATTACCAATGACGATGCACAGAGCTTCGTGTTCGATGACACGAATTTGTTCAGCTATAACCGCTTTTCGGGCGGCGACCGGCAGGAGACCGGGCTGCGGGCCACGGTAGGCGGGCGCTACCAGGCCAATTTCGCCGATGGCGGCTATATCGAGCTGATTGCGGGGCAATCGTTCCAGATCGCAGGGGCGAATGCCTTTGCTACGCCGGGACAGGCCAATACGGCGGTGGGGTCGGGCATGGATGCGACGGCGTCCTATGCGGTGCTGGGGGCCTATGGCTCGTTCACGCCGGGAGTGAAGTTCGGCGGCAAGCTGCAGGTGGATCCGGCCGACCTGCAGGTGGCGCGGGCGGGGCTCAGCGCCAGCTATAGCCAGGACGGCTGGGGCGCCGCGCTGGGCTATACCTATATGGAGGCCAATCCGGGCCAGGGCATGGTGCTGCCGCGGCAGGAAATCGGCGGGGACGTCACTGTGCCGGTGGCCGAATACTGGTCGATCAAGGCCAATACCTACTGGGACCTGACGGCCAATAACTGGCTGCAGGTGGGCGGCGGCGTGGTCTATGACGACGGCTATCTGGTGATCGGGGCCAATGCGACACGCACCGGGCCGACCCATACCACGCCCAATGACACGCGCCTGACCGCCACTTTCCGGCTCAAGGCGCCGGCGGGGCTGAATGTGGGCTATTCAGGCGGCGTGGCCGTACCGGATTTCTAGGGTGCGTCGCGCTTCAGTGATGGCGGCCTGACGTGAAGCACAACATACCTATCGGATTTTGGCCTCAATCATGGGGCAATTGACAGCGCGCTGTTCCCGCCCCATTGAGGGCGGGTGGATTGACGCGAGGCGGATACTGACAATGGCCAAGACTGTTTGGGGGCGCGCTGCTGGCGCCATGATCATGGGTGTGGTCCTGAGCCTTGCCGCGGCACTGCCGGCGGCGGCACAGAATGTGCGCGTGACGGTCAATGGGACACCCATTACCGACCTGCAGATCGCAGCGCGGGTGAAGCTGTTCGCCATCGAGGGCAACAAGACCGGCTCGCGCGGCGCCACCGAACAGTTGATCACCGAAGCCTTGCAGGTCGAAGAGGCTAAAAGGCTGGGCGTTACAGTGTCCAATGCGCAGATCGACGATGCGCTGCTGCAGATCGCCCGCAACATGAATGTCAGCCAGGACAAGCTGGTCGCCCTGTTGCAGCAGGGTGGCGTGAGCACCGAGACGCTGCAGGACCGCCTGCGCGCCGCCATTGCATGGAACGCGGTGACCGAGCGGGCCATCATGCCCCAGGTACAGATTTCCGAACTGGCGCTGGACCAGCAGGCAGCGGGCCAGGTGCAGGCTTTCCAGACCTTCGACTATATCCTCAAGGAAATCATCTTCGTGGGGGCCGGTTCGAGCGGTCGCTCGGGCCAGGCCAATAATTACCGCTCGAAATTCGCCGGCTGCGACAGCGCGGTGGACCTGTCGCTCGGCTATACCGACGCGGCTGTGATCGATGTGGGCCGCCGCCATGCCACGCAGATGCCTGAAGCCATCGCCAAGGAACTGGCCGGCCTGAATGTGGGCGGCATCACCAAGCCGCGCGTGGTTGAATCGGGCATCTCGATGCTCGCGGTGTGCGAGAAGACGCAGGCGGAAGACCTGACCTTCCTCAAGAGCGACCTGCGGGCCGAACAGGGCAACCAGGCGCTCCAAGGCGAAGTGGCCAGCTATCTGGCGGACCTGCGCGCCCGCGCCAAGATCATCTATAACTAAGCGTTCGGGTCCGCAGAGGCGGGCCCGAGGTCTTCGTTTATCGCGTTTCCGATCCCCGGATCGGGTCCGCTCTTGCCTGGGGGCCGAGATGGACAAGCCGCTGGCCATCAGCATGGGCGAACCCGCGGGGGTTGGCCCCGATATCATCCTGGCGCTCTATGCGCGGCGGCATGACCTGAAGCTGCCGCCCTTCTGCCTGTTCGGCGACGCCCCCTTCCTGCGGGCGCGGGCGCTGCGGCTGGGGCTCAACATCGATATTGGCGATGTCGGCGCCGAGGGCGCCAGTACGGTCTTCGCCCATGCCCTGCCCGTGGCGCAGGTCGAGGGCATGGTACAGGACCATCCCGGCCAGGTTTCGCCGGTTTCGGCCGGGGCGGTGATCGGCGCGATCGAAGCGGCGGTTGCGGCGACACTGACCGGCGTCTGCCGCGGGCTGGTGACGGCACCAATCCACAAGGGCGCGCTCTACCATGCCGGGTTCAAGCATCCCGGCCATACCGAATTCCTGGCCGAACTCTGCGCCAATGGCGGCAAGCCACACCTGCCGGTCATGATGCTGGCGCATGGCGGGCTGCGGGCCGTGCCTGTCACCATCCATGTGCCGATCAAGGATGTGCCCGGCTTGCTGACGAAAGAGCTGATCGTCGAGACGGTGCGGATCGTGGCGCATGATCTCAAGCATCGCTTCGGCATCGCCAATCCGCAGATCGGCATGACCGGGCTCAACCCGCATGCGGGCGAAGGCGGCGGCATCGGCCGGGAGGAACTGGAAATCGTGGGACCGGCCGTGGCGCAATTGCAGTTCGAGGGGATCGGGGTGGAAGGCCCCCTGCCCGCCGATACGCTGTTCTATCCCACCCATTGGGCGCGCTATGACGCTGTCGTGGCGATGTATCACGACCAGGCGCTGATCCCGATCAAGACGGTGGCCTTCGAGGATGCGGTCAATGTGACGCTGGGCCTGCCCATCGTGCGGACTTCGCCCGACCATGGCACGGCCTTCGACCTGGCCGGCACCGGCCGCGCCTCGCCCGCCAGCTTCCTTGCAGCCATCATGATGGCCGATGCGATGACGGCGGCACGATGAGCCAGATCGACAAGTTGCCGCCTTTGCGCGAGGTGATCGCCGAGCATGGCCTGCGCGCCAAGAAGGAGCTGGGGCAGAATTTCTTGCTCGACCTCAACCTCACCGCCCGCATTGCGCGGGTGGCCGGACCGCTGGAGGGCGTGCGCGTCATCGAGGTGGGACCGGGACCGGGCGGGCTGACGCGGGCGCTGCTGGCCGAAGGCGCGCGCGAGGTAATAGCCATCGAGCGCGATACGCGGGCGCTGCCGGCGCTGGCACAAATCGCGGAGGCCTATCCGGGGCGGCTGACTGTCATCAGCGGCGACGCCATGGAGATGGACTATCGGGCGCTGGCTGATGGGAAGACGCGGATCATCGCCAACCTACCCTATAATATCGCGACGCCGCTATTGACCGGGTGGCTGACGCTGGACCCGTGGCCGAGCTTTTTCGAGAGCCTGACGCTGATGTTCCAGCGGGAAGTGGCCGAACGCATCTGTGCCCGGCCGGGCGACGACGCCTATGGGCGGCTGGGCGTGCTGGCCGGATGGCGCAGCGAGGCGCGGATTGCCTTCAATGTGGGACGACAGGCCTTCGTGCCGCCGCCCAATGTGACTTCGGCCGTGGTGCATCTGGTGCCCAAGCCGGTCGATGACGACGTGACGGTGAAGAATCTCGAGCACATCACCCGCGCGGCCTTCGGCCAGCGGCGCAAGATGGTGCGGCAGAGCCTCAAGGCGGCGGGCGTGCCGGTGGAGCGGCTGTTGGCAGCCGGCGGGCTCAAGGGCGATGAGCGGGCGGAGGAACTGCCGGTGGAGGCGTTTCTGGCCATGGCACGGGCGTTGCCGGGACTGCGGAACGCTTAGCGGTGCTCAGGCGGCGTCGCGTACCGAGACGACCAGTTGCTTGCCCAGAACGCGCAGACCGGCTTCCATGCTGGCCAGCTTGGTTGCGTGATAGGGGTCGAGCATGCGCCGCACTTCGGTTTCCTGCTTACCCATGCGCGCGGCGAGCGCGACACGGGTGAGGCCAGAGGCGCGGAATGCCTCGATGAAGGCGATCTTGACTTCGACATTGGCGGATATGGCGATGGGTTCGCCTGTATTGGCGGCGGGCGGCGGGAAAGCCTTGCCGTCCTGCAGATAGGTGAGCAGGACCACCTCAAGAGCGTCCTGCGCATTGGCGAGAGCTTCCGCCCGGTCCTTGCCACCGGTAATCGCCTCGGGCAGGTCCGGAAAGGTGACGAGGAAGCCGCCCTCATCCGGCTCGAAGGTTGCGAAATAGCACGTCATGCGCTGTTCCTTTCCGATGCTAAAGCCCCAGTTGTTTCCGGATGACCTTTTCCATAATCGGGGTGATTTCTCCCGATTTGATAAGCGAAAACCGGCCATTGCAGCGGACAACACAATGCCCGCCCTTGCCTCGCGCCATATCCACCACAAGCTCAAGGCCCAACGCTTTGGCGTCCTTGTTCAACTGGCGAAGGAGTTGGTCGCGCTTCATGCTGCCCCCCATTCTTCACAGGTTTCGCACAAAAAGGTTCGAAATGCAATGTGCCGCACATTTTTGTGCGGGACAGCCAGATACTATAACCCCGCCACAGGCTCCGACGGCTGCTCTGGCGTCGGGAGTGGGGCGATGAAGATGAGCCGCACGGCCACGAGGAGCGCCAGCGTGGCGGCGCCGCCGCTGACCAGCATGACGCCCGGCCAGGCCCAGGCGGTCCAAGCGTAGCCGCCCAGTGTGCCGAGGATCGAGGCGCCGAGATAATAGGCGACGAGGTAGATGGCCGAGGCCTGCGCCTTGCCGATGCGAGCACGGCGGGTGACCCAGGCGCTGGCGACACCATGGGCGGCAAAAAAGCCCATCGTGGCTATGGCGAGACCGAGAATGACGGCAAAGGTATTGTCGAGCATGGTGACAGCCATGCCCGCGCCCATCAGCGCGACCAGCGCCCAGAACACCTTCTCCGGCCCAACCGCTGCGAGAGACCGCCGGCCCAGGTAGAGCTAGCGCTACCCAGCAGGTAGACGAGAAAGATCAAGGCGATGGCCGAGTGGCTGAGCAGGAAGGGCGGCAAAGCGAGGCGGAAGCCGGCATAATTGTAGAGCGTGACGAAGCCGCCCATGAGCAGGAAAGCGCTGGCGAAGAGCCAGGGCAGAGCGGCATCGTCGAAACTGGCGCGGCAGCGGCGCCAGAGGGTGGCAAGGCCGATGGGGTCGCGGACGAAGTGGCGCGGTCGGGGCAGCAGGATGGCGACGGCAATGGCGGCGACGAGGATCAGCCCGGCAAGAATGCCGGTGCCGAGGCGCCAGCCCAGAAAATCGGACAGCACGCCGGAAATGACGCGCCCGGCCATGCCGCCAATGGCCGTGCCACCGATATAGAGGCCCATGGAATAGCCCAGGGCCTCGGGGTCCATTTCCTCGGAGAGATAGACCATGGCCACGGCGGGAATACCGGCCAGGGTCAGCCCCATCAGTGTGCGCAGGGTGATGAGTTGCCACCAGACCTGGGTGAAGGGCAGCAGCATGCCAAGAATGGCGGTGATGAGCAGCGCCCCGACGATCAAGCGGTGGCGGCCGAGGCGATCGGCGAGCAGGCTGGCGGGGATCAGGGCGACGGCCATGGTGGCTGTGGTGGCCGAGAGGGCCAGCGAGGCGGTGCCGGCGTCGCGCACCCAATATTGCGCGAACATGGGCAGCAGGGGCTGGACCGAATAGAGCGAGGCGAAGACCGAAAAGGCGGAGAGGAAGAAGGCGATGTTGGCGCGGAGGAATTCGGGGGTGCCGCGGCGGATGGCGGGTGGGGTCATGTACGGCATCTATTCACGAACATCACCAACTCCACCGCGCGTCACCCTCGGGCTTGACCCGAGGGCACTGTACTAACCCAATGCACCGCAAGTGTAGAGCCCTCGGGTCGAGCCCGAGGGTGACGATCGAGTTTGCCAAACCTTCGTGCCATTCGAGCATAGCTCTCATGGCCTTCTCACCTAAAATCGCTCCACTGGAGCGATTTTGCCTACGGCAGGTTCGAAGTCTCAAAGAGAATCGATCTGGCTCTGCAAGTCTTTGACGAAGCTGGACAAGTTCAGTTGGCGGTCGCGTTCCAGGCGGGCGGAGACGAGGATGGAGCGGACGCGGGCGACGGACTTTTCCAGGTCTTCGTTGACGATGACATAGTCATATTCGTTGAAGTGCTCCATCTCGCGGCGGGCGTTCTGCAGGCGCTTTTCGATGGTGCCGACACTGTCCTGGGCGCGGCGTTCGAGGCGGGCGCGCAATTCCTTGATGGTGGGCGGCAGGATGAAGACCGTCACCATGTCCTTGCGGCTGTTCTTGTAGAGCTGGAGCGTGCCCTGGTAGTCGATATCGAAGAGGATGTCGTTGCCGCCGGCGAGCTGTTCCTCGACGCGGGCACGGGGCGTGCCGTAGAAATTGCCGTGAACTTCGGCCGATTCCAGCAATTCGCCATCGGCCTGCATGCGCTTGAAGGTCTCGATATCGATGAAATAGTAGTGCTTGCCCTCGACCTCGTCGGTGCGGCGGGCGCGGGTGGTGACCGAGACGGACAGCCGGATATTGGGATCGGCGCCGAACAGTGCGCGCGAAATCGAGGATTTTCCGGCGCCCGAGGGCGAAGCGATGACCAGCATGACGCCGCGGCGCTGAAATTCCATCAGCCAGATCCTATTCGATGTTCTGCACTTGCTCGCGTAGTTGATCGATCGCCGCCTTGAGGTCAAGGCCGATGGCGGTGAGCTCCACCGCATTGGATTTGCTGCACAGCGTATTGGCCTCGCGGTTGAATTCCTGGGCGAGGAAATCCAGCCGGCGGCCAACGGCGCCGCCGCCGCGGATGAGCTGGCGAGCCGAGGCGATATGGGCGGTGAGGCGGTCGAGCTCCTCGCGGATATCGGCCTTGGTGGCCAGCAGCAGGGCTTCCTGCACCAGGCGATCTTCGGGAATGGCGATATCGGCGGCGATATCGGCGACCTGCTGGCGCAGTTTGGCGAGAATGATGTCGCGGCTGCGGGCGGGGTGGGCTTCGGCGCGCTGGACGAGGGCCTCGATCTCGTCGAGACGTTCGAGCAGGACAGCGGCGATCTGGCTGCCTTCCTGGCGGCGGGCGAGGACGAGATCGGCGAGAGCCCGGGATGTGGCGTCGAGAATGGCCGCGGCCAGGGATTCCTCGGCATCCGGCGAGAGGGGCCGGTCGCGCTGTTCGAGCACGCCCTTAAGGCCGAGAATGCCATCGAGGCTGGGCGGGGCGGCCTGGACGGCGCCGCGCAATTCATCGATGGCTGACAGGACGGTAGCAAGGGCCTGCCGGTTGAGCAGGAGATCGCCCCCTGCCCCGTCACGCTCGACGGAAAGGTTGAGGGTGAGCGAGCCGCGCGAGACCTGCTTGCCGATGCGCTGGCGGATGTCGCTTTCCAGCGCGTCGAAGCCGGGAGCGAGGCGCAGACGAATATCGAGGCCGCGACCATTGACCGATTTCACCTCGCAGGCGAAGGACGCGCCCGGCACCGAGCCGGCGGCACGGGCATAGCCAGTCATGCTGGCGAGGGGCTGGCTCACTCCGTTGCCGGAGCCTCGCCGGCTTCCTCTGCTTCGAGGGCCTGACGGGCGGCTTCGGCATCGGCCTCCGCCTGGGCGGCGGCTTCGGCGGCTATGCGGCGGTATTGCGCGACATTCTGCTGGTGCTCGGCATAGGTTTCGGCGAAGACGTGTCCCTCGCGGGGCGAGGCGCCCTTGGCCACGAAATAGAGGTAGTCGTGGGTGTCGGGATTGGCGACGGCCTTGAGAGAGTCGATGCCCGGATTGGCGATGGGCGTCGGCGGCAGGCCATCGATCTGGTAGGTGTTGTAGGGCGTCTGCGCCTCGATTTCGGAGCGGCGCAGGCCGCGGCCCAGAGAGCCCTGCCCCTTGGTGATGCCGTAGATGATGGTGGGATCGGACTGCAGGCGCATGCCGGTGCGCAGACGATTGACGAAGACGGCGGCGACCTGCGGACGCTCGCTGGCGACGCCGGTTTCCCGTTCGACAATGGAGGCGAGGACGAGGAGCTGTTCGGGCGTTTCGAGCGGCAGGTCGGGCTGGCGGGCTTCCCAGACAGTGGCCAGTTCGGTGGTCATGGCGGCCTGCATCCGCTCGAGCACGGATTGACGGGTATCGCCGGGCACGTAGTCGTAGCTGCCGGGCAGAATGGAACCTTCTGGGGGGAGCGTGGAAATCTCGCCAGTGATATTGGCATCGGCATTGAGGCGCTGCACGGCCTCCCACGAGGTCCAGCCTTCGGGGATGACGACGGCATAGCGGATCGGGTTGCCCTCGATCAGCTCGCGCAGGATATCGGCCATGCTGGCGCCGGCCGGAATGCGGAAATCGCCCTGCTTGACCGTGCCTTCGATATTGGCGACGCGGCTGCCGACCTGGAAAATATACTGATTGGAGATGAGGCCCTGTTCCTCGAGGCGCGGGCCGATGGAGGAGAGGCCGGAGCCGGCTTCGACGCGGAAAGTGGTTTCGGCGGTAAGCGGACCTTCGCCATAGAACTGGGAGGCGCCATAGAGCACGATGCCGCCGGCAACCAGCAGGCCGAGAACCAGCAGCGTCAGCAAGCCGTTGAGGATATCAACGAAACCGTTGCTTGAGCGGCGGCGGCGCCGGACCTTGCGATCATTCATCGTGCTGGATCACCCTCGGAGCCCGTGCGCATTGGGATGCGACGGGTCTTGTTGTATTCCCACCGGGTCATTTCGCGGGAATGACCCGGTGAGTTTGACCAAATTCAGCGCAATATCAACACGAGGCTGCATTCGCGCACGATATGCCCGTCCACAACCGGAGGAAGATCAGCTGACCTTGCGCATGACCAGGGTCGCATTGGTGCCGCCGAAGCCGAAGCTGTTGGACAGCGCCACGTTGATCTCCTTCTTGAATGCCTTTTTGGGCACCAGGTTGATCACCGTATCGACCGAGGGATTGTCGAGGTTGAGTGTCGGCGGCGCGATACCATCGCGCATCGCCAGCAGGCAGAAAATGGCTTCGACCGAACCGGCGGCACCCAGCAGGTGACCGACGGCCGACTTGGTGGAGCTCATCACCGCCTTTTCGGCGGCATCGCCCAGCACGCGGGTCACCGCGCCCAGCTCGATCTCGTCGCCAAGCGGCGTCGAGGTGCCGTGGGCATTGATATAGTCGATCTCGGACGGGGAAATGCCTGCGCGCTTGATGGCGGCGCTCATGGCGCGGAAACCGCCATCGCCATCGGGCGAGGGAGCGGTGATGTGATAGGCATCGCCGGAAAGGCCATAGCCGATCACTTCGCCATAAATCCTGGCGCCGCGGGCCTTGGCCCGCTCATAGTCTTCGAGGACGACGATGCCGGCGCCCTCGCCCATGACGAAGCCGTCACGATCCTTGTCGTAAGGACGGGAGGCGGCTTCGGGATTGTCGTTGAAGCCGGTCGAGAGCGCACGGGCGGCGGCGAAGCCGGCCAGCGACAGGCGGTTGACACAGCTTTCGGCGCCACCGGCCACCATCACGTCGGCATCGCCGAGCGCGATTAGCCTTGCCGCATCGCCAATGGCGTGGGCGCCGGTGGAGCAGGCGGTGACCACCGAATGGTTCGGCCCCTTGAGGCCGAAGCGGATGGAGACCTGGCCGGAGGCCAGATTGATCAGGCGGCCGGGAATGAAGAAGGGGCTGATCCGGCGCGGACCCTTTTCGTGCAGGGTGATGGAGGCATCGTAGATGCCGCCCACGCCACCGATACCCGAGCCGATCAGGACGCCCGTGCGTTCCTGCTCTTCCTGGGTTTTCGGCTCGACCCCGGCGTCCTCGATGGCCTGCTGTGCAGCAGCCATGGCGTAGACGATGAAGGGATCGACCTTGCGCTGTTCCTTGGTGTCCATCCACTCATCGGGATTGAACTTGCCCTCGGCATAGTCGCCGAGCGGCAAGCGATGAGCGATCTGGCAGGCGATATCATCGACCTGAAAGTCGTCGATCCGCTTGGCGCCACTCTTTCCGGCCAGGATATTGGCCCAGGTGGCTTCAACTCCGGTACCGAGGGGCGTAACAAGGCCCAACCCGGTGACAACGACGCGGCGCAATTCCATGCTGTGCCTGCCTAACCCGGCCCAAGCCCGACGGGCTTAGCCGACGGCCTTGGTGAGGAACGACACGGCATCACCGAAAGTCTGGATCGACTCGGCAGCGTCGTCGGGAATCTCAACCGAAAATTCTTCTTCGAAGGCCATCACCAGTTCGACCTGGTCAAGGGAGTCCGCACCCAGATCGTCGATGAAGCTGGCCTTTTCGACAACCTTCTCGGCATCCACATTGAGGTGTTCCACAACGATCTTGCGGACCCGATCAGCGACATCGCTCATATTAGACTTCCTTTTTCGAAATCGACGTTTCGTTTCGCTTCTTATTGGCGCAGTGCCAAATCTTCAAGCACCGTTTGGCTGACTTGGCGGCAATGTAGGCGCGCTTTCGGGCGTCTGCAAGGCAGTCCACCACCGGTGCCAGCGGCGGCGAGTATCACACTTGATGGGGCTCCGCCAGCCGCTCCATGCCTCGTTTCCAAGGCTTTTGCCCAGAAGAACCCGCATGGAGAAGACCGGCCGGGCCAGTCAGATCATGGCCATGCCGCCATTGACGTTGAGCGTATGGCCGGTGATGTAGCCCGCCGCATCGCTGGCGAGGAAAACGGCGCAGGCGGCAACTTCCTGCGCGGTGCCGAGGCGGCCGGAGGGGATCGTCGAGAGGATCGACTCGCGCTGCTTGTCGTTGAGCTCGTCGGTCATGGCCGAGGCGATGAAGCCGGGCGCGATGGAATTGACGGTGATGTTGCGGCTGGCGACTTCATGGGCCAGCGCCTTGTTCATGCCGATCAGGCCGGCCTTGGAGGCGGCATAATTGCCCTGCCCCGGATTGCCCATGACGCCGACCACCGAGGAAATGCCGATGATGCGGCCGAAGCGCTGCTTCATCATGCCCCGCAGCACTGCGCGGTTGAGGTGGAAGGCGGCGGTGAGGTTGACCGCGATGACCTCGTCCCATTCCTCATCCTTCATGCGCATGAAGAGATTGTCGCGCGTCATGCCGGCATTGTTGACGAGAATATCGAGGCCGCCCATGGCCGCTTCGGCTGCGGGGACGAGCTTGTCGACCTCATCGAGCTTGCTGAGATTGGCCGGCAGAATCGGGCAGGTGCCGCCGATTTCCTTGGCGGTATCCTCCAGCGCGCCCACGCGGGTGCCTGACAGGGCCACGGTGGCGCCGGCGGCGGCTAGCGCCTTGGCAATTTCGCGGCCAATGCCGCCGCTGGCGCCGGTTACCAGGGCACGTTTGCCAGTCAGATCAAACATTTAGTCCTCCCGATGGAGATAGTGATTCAAGCGCTTAACGGCTTGATTCAAGTTAGGCGGTGAGTTCAGCAACGAAAGCATCGATATCTGCAGGCGAGCCGACCGCTGTCGCGGTCGCTTCGGCATTGATGCGCTTGGCCAGGCCGGTGAGGACCTTGCCGGTGCCCAATTCGGCCAGATGGGTCACGCCGCCCTGACCGGTGAGCCAGGTGACGCTCTCGGTCCAGCGGACAACGCCGGTGACCTGTTCGACCAGGCGCTGGCGGATTTCGGCCGGATCGGAAATCGGGGTGGCCAGAACGTTGGCGACAAGCGGCACAACGGGGGCGTTCATGCTGACTTCGGCCAGCGCGACGGCCATGGCCTCGGCGGCCGGCTGCATGAGCGAGCAGTGGAAGGGGGCACTGACGGGCAGCAGCAGGGCGCGCCGGGCGCCCTTGCCCTTGGCGAGTTCGACGGCACGCTCGACAGCGGCGGTGGCGCCGGAAACGACGACCTGGCCGGGGGCGTTGTCGTTGGCAACGTCACAGACGTCGCCCTGCCCTGCCTCGGCGGCCACCGCCTGGGCGGTTTCGAGATCAAGGCCGAGCAGTGCGGCCATGGCGCCGTGACCGACCGGCACGGCCTTCTGCATGGCCTGGCCGCGCGTCTTGAGCAGGCGGGCGGTATCGGACAGCGAGAAGGTGCCCGCGGCGCAAAGGGCCGAATATTCGCCGAGCGAATGGCCGGCGACATAGGCGGCGTGATCGGCAAGGCGGATGCCCTTGGCTTCGAGCACGCGGATGACGGCGACGCTGACGGCCATCAGGGCCGGCTGGGCGTTTTCGGTGAGGCGCAGAATATCGTCCGGACCTTCGAACATGATGGCCGAGAGACGCTGGCCCAGGGCCTCATCGACTTCCTGGAATACGGCGCGCGCCTCGGGATAGGCAGCGGCCAGATCCTTGCCCATGCCGACGGCCTGGCTGCCCTGTCCGGGAAAGGTGAATGCGTAGCTGGTCATGATATGGCCCCCTCTGCGATCAGTTAGACAATCCGCAAGCCGGCTGTCCAGTTGCGCGGCGTTTGCCGGGAGTGTGTGGCGGAGTCAAGGCGGATGTCGAGTGGGAGAAGTCAAACGCAGCAGGATCAGTGGTTTATCCGCATTCGCCGCCCTGTTGAACGTTTTGCCGGGCCGCGCGTTGACCGCGTGTATCGAAGGGAGCGTTCCATGAAAAACCTGACCTCTATCTGCGCCCTGCTGGCCTGCACCGCGCTGGTAGGCCCCAGTGTCGCGCAAAGCCCCGATTCCTACGTGACCGGGGCAAAGCAATTCACCCAGTCGGTGATCATCACCGGGCTGGCCAATCCGTGGGAAATCACGCTGGGGCCGGATGGAATGCTGTGGACGACGGAGCGCACGGGCAAGCGCATCAGCCGCATCGACCCCACGACGGGTGAGCAGCATGTCGCCATCACGATCGACGAAATCTCGGCTCCCGGCGGGCAGGACGGACTGATGGGGCTGGCGCTGCATCCCGAGCTGGGCCAGGGCACCGGCAATGACCATGTCTATGCCGCCTACAGCTATGTCGACCAGGAAAAGGGCGCGGACCCGCAGGTTCCGGACGCGAGCAGCCCCTATCACATGCTCTACACCAAGATCGTGCGGCTCTCGTATAATGAGGCCGACGGCACGCTGAGCGACCCTGTCGACCTGATCACGGGGCTGCCGGCCAGCAATGACCACAATTCAGGGCGGCTGAAATTCGGGCCTGATAACACGCTCTATTATACGCTGGGCGACCAGGGGAATAACCAGGGCGCCAATGTGTGCCTGCCGATCGAGGCGCAGCGGCTGCCCACGGCAGACGAAATCGCCGCCAAGGATTATGTCGCCTATGTCGGCAAGTCGCTGCGGCTCAACCTGGACGGGTCCATTCCCGAGGACAATCCGGAGCTCGATGGCGTCCAGAGCCATGTCTTTACCTATGGGCACCGCAATATGCAGGGCATCGCCTTCGGGCCGGACGGCACGCTCTATGCCACCGAGCACGGGCCCAAGACCGATGACGAGGTGAATATCCTGACCTCGGGCGGCAATTACGGCTGGCCGAATGTCGCCGGCCTCAATGACGACAAGGCTTATGAGCACGCCAATTGGGAACTGGCCGCCGATCCGCCCTGCGCGGAGACCACGTTCAGCGAATATGCCATTCCCGACACTGTGCCGCATGAGCCGGAAGCCGCGTTCACCGAGCCCATGGTCGACCCGATCGCCACCATGTTCACGGTCGATACCGGCTGGAACTTCGTGGTGCCGGACTGCAAGGGAATCGACTTCATCTGCTGGCCGACGGTTGGGATCACCAGCGTCGAATATTACCAGGGCGGCGATGACCGCATTCCGGGCTGGGACAAGGTGCTGCTGGCGCCGACGCTGAAGCGCGGGTCGATCTATGTGCTGCCGCTCGACGAGAACGGGCAGGCCGTGGACGGAACGGTGGAGCGCTATTTCCAGACCAATAACCGCTATCGCGACGTGGCTGTCAGTGCCGACGGCAAGACCATCTATATCGCCACCGATGCAACGGGCCTGGCCGAAAACACCGAGGGCGGCACGACGAGCGACCTGGCCAATCCGGGTGAGATCATCGCCTATACCTATTCGGGCGAAGGCGACCCCAGTGCCGTTCCGCCGCCCAACGAGCAATCGCTGCGCGGACAGGATGAGGCGGCCGTGACCGAGGCCGACGATGCGCCGGCGGCGGATGCCGCAACTGCGGGCGACCTGCCCAGCTTTACCGACGCCCAGGTGGCATCGGGCAAGACCGCATTCGACGCCAATTGTGCGGTGTGCCATGGCGATACGCTGACCAACAACACCTATGGTCCGCCGCTGGCCGGGGAATTCTTCCACGAGAACTGGGAGGGGTGGCGGCCGCCGATCTGGTGGCCAAGGTGCATACCATGCCGCCATCGGCACCGGATTCGCTGTCGGCCGAGATCTATGCGGACATGGCGGCCTATATCCTGTCGGTGAACGGATTGCCGGCGGATGCGGAGCCGCTGACGGCGGAATCAGGCGGGACGATAAGTTTTCCGTAGAGAGAAAGGGGGCCGGGTGACCGGCCCCTGCCCATCCGGCATCTCCAAGCATTGAAAAGCGCATCAAGTGATGCGATATTTGATGCAGACGAAGGAGACCGGGATGCGGACCACAGTTACGATCGACGATGAACTGCTCACACGGGCAAAAGAGGCTACAGGGATCGAGGAAACCGGCGCATTGTTGCGAGAGGCCTTGAAGGAGCTCTTGCATGGGGAAGCATCCCGGCATCTTGCAGCACTTGGCGGCACAATGCCTGACCTGGAGTATATCCGGCAGTTCAGGCAAGAGCCCGAGGCCAAATGATCGTCGCAGACGCGTCCACCTGGATTGACCATTGGAAACTGGCCGATCTGAATTTCATGCGCCTGCTCATGGCCAAGCAAGTGATGATGCACCCCTTTGTCCTCGGTGAATTAGCCCTGGGGAGCCTCAGGGACAGGCAAAGAACAATTGCGAACCTTCGGGACCTGATGGCTATACGCCCAGCCTCTCACGACGAGGTGCTATATCTGATCGAGACCCGCCGCCTGTTCAGTCGGGGCATCGGCTATGTCGATGTGCATCTGCTTGCTGCCGTACTGTTGCATGGCAATTGCAAGCTCCTCACACGCGACCGCCGCCTCCGCGAAGCCGCCGAGCAGCTCGGCATTGCCGCATAGTCCTTGCCTTTCCCGCGCCTTTCCCCTATAGCCGCGCCAGCAATTCGTTTGGCCGGGGGCTGAACGGAGGGTTTGTCGTTTGCAAGAACGGCAGATAGGGCAAGTGGCCCGGCCTCCCGTGTTCCCGCTCTTTGCAAGACTGCTTTGATGCCCTTCCCGGCTTCAAGGAGGCTCCGCGCCAGATGTTGCTGTGTTTGAAACCACTGACGAAGGCGCATTCATGGCCCTCTATGAACATATCTACCTGGCGCGCCAGGACGTTTCCCAGCAGCAGGTCGAAGAACTGACCGCTGCGCTGACCGAAATCCTCGCCAATGGCGGCGGCAAGGTCACCAAGAACGAATATTGGGGCCTCAAGGGTCTCTCCTACCGCATCCGCAAGAACCGCAAGGCGCATTACACGCTGCTGAACATCGACGCGGCGCCTCAGGCCGTTGCCGAAATGGAACGCCAGATGCGCATCAACGAAGACATCCTGCGCTTCATGACCGTGCGCGTCGACGAGCTGGAAGAAGGCCCGTCGGCCATGATGCAGAAGCGCGATCGCGATGACCGCGATGGCGGCCGTCCCGGCGGCGACCGTGGTGGCTTCGGCGGCGAACGCCGTCCGCGCCGTTTCTAAGAGAAGGACCTGAAAGCTATGGCAATCAAAGACCTCACCACCGCCCAGGCCCGCCGCCCGTTCCAGCGCCGCCGCAAGACCTGCCCGTTCTCGGGCGAGGGCGCGCCCAAGATCGACTACAAGGACGTGCGCCTGCTCTCCCGCTATGTGTCGGAGCGCGGCAAAATCGTGCCGAGCCGCATCACCGCCGTTTCGGCCAAGAAGCAGCGCGAACTGGCCCAGGCGATCAAGCGGGCCCGCTTCATCGGCATCATGCCTTACGCTGTCCAATAAGCTCACTGGGACGGCCAGCTAGCGGCAATCTGCTGCGCTTCCGGTGCTCACGTACGAATGTACGCTCCGCTCCGGTTCTCGCAGATCACCACTATCTGACTCGTCCCAGCGGCTTCTTGTCCGCGTAAGTGCCCTTCACGGGCAACAACGTTGGAGTTCCGGATGGTCCGGGGCTCCTAACCGTCCGAGAGACGGGACAGCTACAAGGAATACCCAAATGAAAGTCATTCTGCTCGAGCGCGTCGGCCGCACCGGTTCGATCGGCGACGAAGTCACCGTCAAGGACGGCTTCGCCCGTAACTTCCTGCTGCCGCAGGGCAAGGCGCTCCGCGCCACCGAAGCCAACCGCAAGAAGTTCGAAGCCGAACGCGCCCATATCGAAAAGCGCAACGACGACCGCCGCAACGCCGCTGCCGGCATTGCCGAAGGTCTCAACGGCCGCGAAATCGTCATCATCCGCCAAGCGGGTGAAACCGGCCAGCTCTACGGCTCGGTCGCCTCGCGCGACATCGTGGAAGCCCTCGCCGTCGACGGCTTCACCGTGCAGCGCAGCCAGGTGGACCTCACCGACCCGATCAAGTCGGTCGGCGTCCACACCGTGCCGCTGAACCTGCATGCCGAAGTGGCCGTGACCATCACCGTCAATGTCGCCCGCTCGGAAGACGAAGCCGCGCGCCAGAGCGCCGGTGAAGACGTGACCGTCACCGTCTATGAAGACGATGTGGAAGGCGACTTCGCCGCCGGCCAGGCCGACGCGGCGCAGGACGACCGTTTCGACGACGCCGTCTGATCGGTTCGCAACTGATTGAAGAGGCCGGGCCATGTGCCCGGCCTTTTTCGTTTGGGAGCAGAATGCTGCCCACCCAGTCGCTTTCATCATCCCGGTGTCATTCCCGCGAAAGCCCCCCTGTTTGCCATGCCTCCAGTGAAACGGAGGTTCCCGCTTGCGCGGGAATGACACGGTGGGTGGGGATCGTTAGGTGCAGCGGGGCCAGCAAGGGCGCAGTGGGTCGCAACCGCGACTCGTGCCATTCTGCTGCCTTGCTCACATGCAACACAGGATCGTCACATTCCCCGTTGTCCACACTGTTCACAGGGGTGGGTCACGGGACATTAACCAGCGGGTCGATAGGCAAAGACACGACGCCGAGTCGCGTGGTTAAGAAAGGTTAACGGTTCCCGGGGGGCATCATGGCAGAGATCGCGCGGCTGCATCCGGCCGAAGACAAGTCTTTCCGTCTGGCGCCCCACAATGTGGAGGCCGAGCAGGCGCTGCTGGGCGCCATCCTGCTGAACAATGACGCATTCTACCGCGTCTCGGACTTTCTCGAGCCGGTGCATTTCTACGAGCCTGTCCACCGCGACATCTATGAGCTGGCGGGCAAGATCATCCGCGCCGGCAAATCGGCCGATCCGACCACGATCAAGACCCACCTGCCCGAGCAGTTGCTGCCCGACGTGACCATGGCGCAATATCTCGCCAAGCTGGCCGCCGAAGCAACGACGGTGCTCAATGCCGGCGATTACGGCCAGGCCATCTATGACACCGCCATCCGCCGCAACCTGATCCTCGTGGGTGAGGAAATGGTGTCGGTCGCCTATGACGGCGACGTGGAGATGACGCCGAACAAGCAGATCGAGAAGGTGGAAGGCGAGCTGTTCCAGTTGGCCGAAAAGGGCCGCTACGATGGTGGCTTCCAGAATTTTTCCAGCGCGCTCAGCGCCTCGATCCAGATGGCGGGGGAAGCCTATCAGCGCGATGGAGGGCTCTCGGGCATTGCCACGGGGCTGGACGATCTCGACCGGCAGATGGGCGGGTTGCAGGGCAGCGATTTGATCATCCTCGCCGGTCGCCCGGCCATGGGCAAGACGTCGCTGGCGACTAATATAGCCTTCAACGTCGCCAAGGCGTGGAAGGGCGAAATAACGCCTGATGGCCACCAGAAGACCACCAATGGTGGGGTTGTCGGGTTTTTCAGCCTGGAAATGAGTTCGGAGCAGCTGGCGACGCGTATCCTGGCCGAGCAGGCGGAAATCTCATCATCGGATATCCGGCGCGGACGCATCCATGACAGCCAGTTTTCCAAGCTGGTGGATGTCTCGAACATGATGAGCAAGCTGCCGCTTTATATCGACGATACGGGCGGTATCTCAGTGGCGCAACTGGCGGCGCGGGCGCGGCGGCTGAAGCGGCAGAAGGGGCTGGATTTCCTGGTCATCGACTATCTGCAACTGCTGAGCGGCTCGAGCAAGGCATCGAGCCAGAACCGCGTGCAGGAACTGACGGAAATCACCACCACGCTCAAGGCCTTGGCCAAGGAACTGGAAGTGCCGATCGTGGCCCTCTCCCAGCTCTCGCGCCAGGTGGAAGCGCGTGACGACAAGCATCCGCAACTGGCGGATCTGCGCGAATCGGGCTCTATCGAGCAGGACGCCGACGTGGTGCTTTTCGTTTACCGCGAAGAATACTATTTGAAGAACAAGGAGCCCAAGGAGGGCACGCCAGAGCATATGACCTGGCAGGGGGAAATGGAAAAGGTACACGGCAAGGCCGAAGTCATTATCGCCAAGCAGCGCCATGGCCCCACCGGCACGGTGCAGCTCAGCTTCGAGGCGCAGTTCACGCGCTTCGGCAACCTGGCACGCGCCGACTACCTTCCCGAGCGCATGGAATAGGCATGGCGCTGACGTCCGGCCTTGGGGGGCAACTCAGTATCGATCTCGGGGCATTGGCCCGGAACTGGCGGGCACTGGACAAGGTGAGTGCCGGCGCGCTGACCGGTGCAGTGGTGAAGGCCGATGCCTATGGCACCGGCATCACCATGGCCAGCAAGGCGCTGCATGCGGCGGGCGCCCGCTTCTTCTTCACGGCAACGCCGGACGAGGGCATGGCGGTGCGCGCGGCGGTGCCCGATGCGCATATCTTCATTCTCAACGGGCTCTATCCGGGCGCGGCCAACCTCTATGTGCGGCAGAATCTGATGCCGGTCATCTCGTCGATGGCGATGCTGGAGGAATGGCTGGCCAAATGCCTGGAGCGCAACGAGGCCTATCCCTCGGCCTTCCATTTCGATACCGGCATGAACCGGCTGGGTTTTCGGCTGAACGAAGCGGCGCAGGTGCGCGAGCGTATCCAGACGCTGGGCTATGCGCCGCAGATGGTGATGAGCCACCTGGCCTGCGCCGATACGCCCAACCACGAGAAGAACCGCACGCAACTGGCGCTGTTCGGCTCCGTCATGACGCAGTTTCCCGGCATTCCGGCGTCGCTGGCCAATTCGGCCGGGCTGATGACGGGCCGCGACTATCACTTCCAGATGGTGCGACCGGGCATCGCGCTCTATGGCGGGCGGGCGGTGAATGGCCGCAAGAATCCGATGGCGCCAGTGGTGACGCTGCATGTGCCGATCATGCAGGTGAAGGAAGCACGCACCGGGGAAAGCGTGGGTTATGGCGCCACCCAGTCGCTGGCGCGGGACAGCCGGCTGGCCATTCTCAGCCATGGCTATGCCGACGGGTTTTTCCGCTCGCTGTCGGGCAGCAATACGCGGCCGGGCGCCAAGGTGGTGATCCGCGGCAAGGTGTGCCCGGTGCTCGGGCGGGTCTCGATGGACCAGGTGACGGTGGATATCACCGAACTGGGGCCCGACATTCCGAGCCCGGGCGAAGGAGCCGAAATCCTTGGCGACATCATCGGAGCGGATGAGCTGGCCGATGCCGGCGGCACGATCGGCTATGAAATCCTGACCTCGCTCAAGGGCCGCTATAGCCGCAATTATGTCGGCGACGGCAACCTGCCGCCGGATTGATCGCCGCCGCGGCTTGCTGTCAGCCCCAGAAGGCGTCTTCTGCCGGCTGATCAGCCGAGAAAAGCCAGACTTCGGCGATCTTGCCGGCCTCGACGCGCAGCAGGTCGATGCCGGCCATCGCCATGGTCTTGCTGCCGCTTTCGGCGGCGAAGTGAATGGTGGCGGCAACCAGATCGCCATTGGCGAACAAGTGCTCGACCCGGTCGATGCGGAAGCTGCCGGCGCTGCGCTCCATGAAGGCGCTCAGCAGGCCGAAGACGGCGGATTTGCCGCGATGAGTGCCCGAGAGGCTGTTGCCGCCGGGCTGATGCCAGACCAGATCGTCGGCGAAAGTGTTGCCGGCCGCTTCGAGATCGCCGCGGGCGACGGCATCGAAGTAGAATTGAACCAGATCGATATTCTGCTTGCTCATATGCGTTCTCCAAAGTGATAGAGCCGAGCTAGAGCTACGCATGACGAATTGCAAGTAAGCACCCGAACGTTGTATAGGTACCTAATGGTGACTAAAGACACAGAACGACGCCCCGCCTGGGACGTCTACAAGGTCACCTGCCCGACGCGGCAGGTGCTGGATTGCATTGCCGACAAATGGGCGGTGCTGGTGGTGGGATTGCTGCTGAGCGGCACACGGCGCTTCGGCGAAATGCGCAAATCCATCGAGGGCGTGTCGCAGAAAATGCTGACGCAGACATTGCGCGGCCTGGAGCGGGACGGAATCGTCGCCCGCAAGGTCTATGCCAGCGTGCCGCCCAAGGTGGAATATTCGCTGACGCCGCTGGGTCATTCGCTGGCGCGGATCGTGGAGGACCTGCGCCTGTGGTCGGAAAGCAATATCGAGATCGTGCTGGCCAGCCAGCAGGCCTATGATTCCCAGCCGAAGGACGACTAGCCGATGGGTATCTTCGTTGTCCTGCTGCGGGCCATCGGGCCGATCACGCACAAGATCATGTCGATGGCGCAATGGCGGGATGCCGTGGCGGCGATGGGCTATGACGATCCGCAGACCTATGTGGCGACGGGCAATATGATCGTGGGCAGCGGCAAGGGGATTGCCGAGGTCACAAAGGACATGAATGCGGCGGTGCGGGGGCTTGGGCTCGGCCCGGGCAATGTGGCCGTGGTGCGCAAGGCGGCGGGGCTGAAGCGGCTGGTGGCCGCCAATCCGTTCAGCGAAGCGGCGGCGGAAAGGGCGAGCGAACTGGCCGTCTATTTCTTTGCCGGGACGCCGGATTTTGCCTGGCTCGCCGACTATGACGGACCGGAGCGCTGGCATATCGAGGGCAAGCATCTGTTCGTGGACTATGACGGACGCATTTCGCAGAGCCCGCGGCTGGCGGGGCTGGTGGAGAAGCGCTCGGGCGTGGGCACGGCGCGGAACTGGAACACGGTCAAGGCGCTGGCGGAGCGGGCGGCGGCGCGGGGTTAGCCAAAGGCTGACTTTAGCGACTGCGGCCCCACCCCACCCTCAATCCCTCCCCATCGAGGGGAGGGATTGAGGGTGGGGTGGGAGAAGGTTTAGCCCCGATCGCTTATAAAGTTCACTTTTTGTTCTTGCCCGACTTCCCCGGACCAGCTAGGCTTTCCGCCAGCGTTGCAAGTGTAGAGACTCGTCTTGGCCAAATCCCGTTCTTCCTTCGTCTGCCAGGCCTGTGGGGCCGTGACCTCGCGCTGGCAGGGGCGGTGCGATGCCTGTGGCGAGTGGAACACCATTGTCGAGGAAATCACCGATAGCGGCGTGGGCGCGGGGCCGAAATCGGCCAAGGCCAATGGACGGCCGACCAATCTGGTGCCGCTGTCCGGGGAAACGGAGAGCGCGGCGCGGGTGGTGACGGGGCTGGCGGAACTGGATCGGGTGACCGGCGGCGGGTTCGTCAAGGGTTCGGCGCTGCTGGTGGGCGGCGATCCGGGAATCGGCAAATCGACGCTGCTGCTGCAGGCAGCGGCGGCTTTGGCCAACCAAAGCAAGCGCGTCGTCTACGTTTCAGGCGAAGAGGCGGTGGCGCAGGTGCGGCTGCGGGCGCAACGGCTGGGGCTGGGCGAGGCCAATGTGATGCTGGCGGCCGAGACCAATGTGGAAATCATTCTCGCCACGCTGGAAAACGGCCCTGCCCCGGACCTGGTCATCATCGATTCCATCCAGACGCTGTGGACCGACCGGGTGGACAGCGCGCCCGGCACGGTGACGCAGGTGCGCACTTCGGCACAGGCGCTGACGCGCTTCGCCAAGAAGAGCGGCGCGGCGGTGGTGCTGGTGGGGCATGTGACCAAGGACGGGCAGATCGCCGGGCCCCGCGTGGTGGAGCATATGGTCGATGCCGTGCTCTATTTCGAGGGCGATGCCAGCCATACGTTCCGCATTTTGCGCGGCGTGAAGAACCGCTATGGCGCGACGGACGAGATCGGGGTGTTCGCCATGACCGAACTTGGGCTGGAGCAGGTGGCCAATCCCTCGGCGCTGTTCCTCGACCAGCGCGACGAGGGCGCGGCCGGTTCGGCGGTGTTTGCCGGCATGGAGGGGACGCGGCCGATATTGATCGAAATCCAGGCGCTGGTGGCCCCCTCCCCGCTCGGCACGCCAAGACGGGCAGTGGTGGGCTGGGATAGCTCGCGGCTCTCCATGGTGCTGGCCGTGCTGGAAACGCGCTGCGGGGTACGGATCGGCGCCAATGACATCTATCTCAATGTGGCGGGCGGGTTGAAGATCAACGAGCCGGCGGCGGACCTGGCGGTGGCGGCGGCGCTGATCTCGTCGCTCACCAGTTCGCCCTTGCCGAAGGATGCGGTCTATTTCGGGGAAATCTCGCTGGCCGGCGGAATCCGGCCGGTAGCGCATGGTTCGCTGCGGCTGCGCGAGGCGCAGAAGCTGGGCTTCAAATCGGTCTCGACGGGGCGGCTGGGCACGGCGGACCGGGCGTCGGGGCTGGCGGTGTCGGAGTTTTCGGCGCTGTCGGAGCTGGTGGGGCGGATCGCGGCGGCGGGCAAGCCGCGGGAGCCGGAGCGGGAGGAATGGTAACCTGATCCTCCATCCACGATGTCATTCCGGCGAAGGCTGGAATCCATCTTGAGATGCCCCAACGCGCGATGAGAGTGGAATGATCGCAGGATGGATCCCGGCCTTCGCCGGGATGACATTGGTGAAATTGGTCAGCGCTTCCGGCATTTGCGGGAATGACCCGACGCCCCTGCACCGTGAAACGCTCTAAGCCTCGACCGGCTGCCGCAGGATCTTGGACATCGGGCGGCCCTTGGCGAGTTCGTCGATCAGTTTGTCGAGGTAGCGGATTTCCTTCATCAGGGGTTCCTCGATCTCTGCCAGCTTGACGCCGCAGACCGAGCCGGTGATCAGCGACCGGTCAGGATTGAGCTGCGCCTGGGTGAAGAAGGTCTCGAAGGTGGTCTTGTTGGCCAGTTCGCGATCCAGCGACTCCTGGCTGTGGCCGGTCAGCCAGCGGATGACCTCGTCGACCTCTTGCTTGGTCCGGCCCTTCTTCTCGGCCTTTTCGAGGTAGAGCCGATAGACGCTCGCCACGCTCATGGCATAAACGCGCTGGTTGTTCTTGCTGTTCATGACATTCTCCCGGGGTGGGCCGACAGTTTACCGGATGGAGCGCGTGGTTCAACAGAAAGCAGCATTGCTCGGGCTCGCCGGACCGCCCTGGGGTGCGGGTATCGCGTCGCCGGGTTAACAGTTTTTTTGGAGATTGGCCCCCGCCCGGCCCGCCGCCCTTGGCATCCCGCCACAAAGCGGCTAAACGAAGCGCCACACAGCCGGGGCGGCAAACGGAGCCAGGTGAAAGACATATGCTGACAGCGTTCGACGTTGGTGTTGGTGTTTTGGTGCTGATTTCGGCGATCCTGGCCACCGCGCGCGGGCTGACCCGCGAAGTGCTGTCGCTGGCGACCTGGGCCGGTTCGGCCGCCATCGCCATCTATATGTGGCAGTATCACCCCGAAATCGCGCGGCAGTATATTGCCGAGCAGATCGTGGCCGATATCGCCACTGTCGTGGTGACCTTCATCGTGGCACTGATCGTGCTGCATCTGTTGACCATGCGCATCGCCGATTTCGTGGTCGATAGCCGCATCGGGCCGATCGACCGGACGCTGGGCTTCGTGTTCGGCGTGCTGCGCGGCATCCTGATCGCCATCGTCATCACCATTTTCGGCACCTGGCTGCTGCCCAACAACCTGCCGAGTTGGGCCGCGGATTCCCAGTCGCTGCCGCATCTGCAGAGCATGGGCCAGACGCTGATCTCGCTGCTGCCGGAGGGCCTGGAACAGCAGGTGACCGACCTGCTGCAGGGCGGTACGGGGCTGACGGAAGATTCCGAATCGCCGGCCATTCCGCTGGATGAAGGCACGGATGCGACCGAGGATGGTACGGTGGCGCCGCCGGCCGACGTGCCCGCATCGGCGCCTCAGGCCTGATCATAATGCGGTGAGCGCAGCGCGCCTGCCACAAGTCTGACCGTCTCGCGAGGCATTGGTCGGAACACACAAAATGGGCTATGGGGTGGGCAACCACTCATCACCTGGCCCTGTCGCCATTGGCGGCACGCAATTATGAGCGCGTTTTCGAACCGCAAAAGTGGTGTCCACTTTTGCTGAAAACGCTCTGGCCTGCGGTTGAGGCAGCATTGGCATGGAGAGCCCGGTGAACCATCCGAGCGAAAACTCTTTCGATGATCTTGAAGGCGACACGCTGCATGAAGAGTGCGGCGTGTTTGGCATTTTGGGGCATAGCGACGCCGCAACACTGACTGCGCTGGGACTGCACGCCCTGCAGCATCGCGGGCAGGAAGCGGCCGGCATCGTCAGTTTCGACGGCAAGCAGTTCTTCACCGAAAAGCGCATGGGGCTGGTGGGCGACCACTATACCGACCCGGCGCTGCTGGCAAAATTGCCGGGCGCGATGGCCATGGGCCATACGCGCTATTCGACCACGGGCGAAGTGGCGCTGCGCAATGTGCAGCCGCTGTTTGCCGAGCTGGAGGATGGCGGCATCGCCATCGCCCATAACGGCAATTTCACCAATGGGTTGACTTTGCGCAAGCAGATCATCGCCACCGGGGCCATCTGCCAGTCGACTTCGGACACCGAAGTGGTGCTGCATCTGGTGGCGCGCTCGCGACACACATCCTCAACCGACCGTTTCATCGACGCCATCCGGCAGATGGAAGGCGGCTATGCCATGCTGGCGATGACGCGCACCAAGCTGATCGCAGCGCGCGACCCGATCGGCATTCGCCCGCTGGTGATGGGTGAACTCGATGGCAAGCCGATCTTCTGTTCGGAAACCTGCGCGCTCGACATTATCGGGGCGAAATATATTCGCGACGTCGAGAATGGCGAAGTCATCATCTGTGAAATCCAGCCCGATGGCTCGATCACCGTGGATGCGCGCAAGCCGGCGCGGCAGCAGCCGGAACGGCCGTGCCTGTTCGAATATGTCTATTTCGCCCGGCCGGATTCGGTCGTGGCGGGGCGCAGCGTCTATGCGGCGCGCAAGCGCATGGGGATGAACCTGGCCAAGGAATCGCCCGTCGAAGCCGACGTGGTGGTGCCGGTGCCCGATGGCGGCACGCCGGCGGCGATCGGCTATGCGCAGCAGAGCGGCATTCCATTCGAGCTGGGCATCATCCGTAACCACTATGTGGGGCGCACCTTCATCGAGCCGACGCAGTCGATCCGCGCCTTTGGCGTCAAGCTCAAGCATTCGGCGAACCGGGCCGAGATTGCCGGCAAGCGCGTGGTGCTGATCGACGATTCCATCGTGCGGGGCACGACATCGGTCAAGATCGTGCAGATGATGCGCGATGCCGGCGCGACGGAGGTGCATATCCGCGTCGCCAGCCCGATGATTTTCTATTCGGATTATTACGGCATCGACACGCCGGACCCGGAGAAGCTGCTGGCCAACCAGCATGAGAGCCTTGAATCGATGTGCAAGTTCATCGGTGCGGACTCGCTGGCCTTCCTGTCGATCGACGGGCTCTATGAGGCCGTTGGCGGGGAAAAGCGCAACAATGCGGCGCCGCAATTCACCGACCACTATTTCACGGGCGACTATCCGACGCAGTTGACCGATCTCAATGGGCGCGCCAAGAGCGAGCCGAAACACGTTTCCCTGCTCAAAGAGGCCGGTTAATGGCTGGAAATCAGGACCTTGCAGGCAAGGTCGTCCTCGTCACCGGCGCCTCGCGCGGCATCGGCTATGCATCGGCCATCGAGGCGGCCAGGCGCGGCGCCCATGTGGTGGCGGTGGCCCGCACGGTGGGCGGGCTCGAGGAACTCGACGACGAAATCCAGGATCTGGGATCGGCGGCCACGCTGGTGCCGCTCGACCTGCGCGATGGCGACGCCATCGACCGGCTGGGCGCGGCGATCTTCGAGCGCTGGGGCGCACTGGACGGGCTGGTGGCCAATGCCGGGCAGTTGGGCGTGCTCAGCCCCCTGCCCCATGTGAAACCGGAAGATTTCGAGAAGGTGATGGCAGTCAACGTGACGGCCAATTATCGCCTGCTGCGCGCCACCGACCTGCTGCTGCGCCAATCGACGGCGGGGCGCGCGGTGTTCGTCTCGTCTTCGTCGGCACGCTCAGCACGGCCGTTCTGGGGGCTTTATGCCGCCAGCAAGGCGGCGGTGGACGCCATGGCGAAATCCTATGCCGGGGAAGTGGCGCAGACCAAGGTCAAGGTCAACGTGTTCTATCCCGGTGCGGTGCGCACGGCGATGCGCGCCAAGGCCATGCCCGGCGAAAACCCCGATACGCTGCCCACACCGGCCGATATCGCGCCCAAGCTGATCGACCTGATCAGCCCGGCGGTGAAGGAAAGCGGCAAGCTGTTCAACATCGAGACCGGTGCCTTCGAGGAGATCTGATGGTCGAACTGCGGGCCTATCGCGCTGACGATCTCGAGGCGCTGTATGACATCTGCCTTGTCACAGGCGATGCCGGCAAGGATGCGAGCCCGCTGCACAATGACCGCAAGGCCATCGGCCATCTCTATTCGGCGCCCTATGGGGTGATCGAGCCCGAACAGGTCTTCGTGGCCGAGGATGAGCAAGGCGTTGCCGGCTATATCGTGGGCACGCATGACACCAGGGCCTTTGCCGCCAAGCTGGAGCGCGACTGGTGGCCGGCCTTGCGCACACACTATGCGCAGGTGCCCGAGGCCGAGCTGATGCCGGCGGACCGCCAGCGTATCGCCGCCATGCGCGCGCCCGGCGACAACCCGGCCGATATCGTGGCGCGCTATCCGGCCCATATCCACATGAACCTGCTGCCGCGCCTGCGCGGGCAGCGGATCGGCACCAGATTGCTGCAGATGTGGATCGCGCAGGCTCGCAAGGCCGGGGTAAGCGGCATTCATCTGGGGGCCAGTGCCGGCAATACCGGCGGCGTGGCGTTCTGGACGCGCAGCGGGTTCGAACCGCTGCAGACCATCGGACGAACCGTGTGGTTCGGGATGACGCTGGCCGAGTAGGTGCCGGCTATCCCTCGGCGCGGCTGCTGGAGGTGCGATCGCGCTCATATTGCCGCAATGGAAGTGGTGGCAGCCAGGATTCGCGGCGAATGGTCCAGAGTTCGTAGGTGGGGACAAACTGGTTCGGCTCGTCCAGGGAGCCGAGATTGATCTCGATCTCGTCGCTTGAGCGGGAGAAGACCGAAGAACCGCAATGGGGGCAGAAGAACCGGCCGGCATAGTCGCGTGTCTGGCCGGTGACCGTCACAGCCTGTTCGGGGAAAATCGCGGAGGCGTGGAACAGCGCGCCGTGATGCTTGCGGCAATCGAGGCAATGGCAGATGCCGACGCGGTAAGGACGCCCGGACGCCACGAAGCGGACCTGACCGCAGAGGCATCCGCCGGTGAACGTGTCCATGCTGTGTCTCCCTGAGCACTTTGGCTTCATCGGGCATGATATCGACTATGAGCGGTTCAAGCACCGCCGTACGGCAATCCTATGAGTGTTACCTGGATGTTTGGGCAGTTTGCCTTCTCCCCTTGTGGGAGAAGGTGCCCGAAGGGCGGATGAGGGGCGCCGAGTTATCCAAAAGCATTTGGAGCATGGGAGAACGCAGCCCCCTCACCCGGAAATCCGCTGAACGCGGATTTCCCCCTCCCACAAGGGGAGAGGGGAAGGCCAGAGGTCTGGTGTCAGTCCAGCCTGGTCATCAGCACCTTGTCGATGCGGCGGCCGTCGAGGTCCATGACCTCGAATTTCCAGCCATCGTGCTCGAAGATTTCGCCAACGGAAGGCAGGCGATTGATGATGGAGAGGACGTAACCGGCCACGGTTTCGTATTTGGCATCGCGTGGAATGGCGAGCTTGAGCTTGTCGCTGAACTCGTCGACCGGCATCCAGCCGGCCACGAGCCAGGAGCCGTCATCGCGCCGGATCAGGGCCGGATCGTCGCCGGTCTCCTCCTGGAAGACACCGGTGATGACTTCGAGGATGTCGCCCGAGGTGACGATGCCTTCGAAATGGCCGTATTCGTCGACGACCAGCGCCATGTGGACAGTGGAATTTCTGATGGCGCGGACCACGTCCAGCGCATCGGCATGGTCCATGACCACGGGGACAGGCTGGACGAATTTGCGGATATCAAGCGGCTGGCCGTTGGCGAAGACGCCGATAATGTCCTTGATCGCTACCACGCCGATGATAGAATCGGCATCGCCATCCTGCACCAGCAGGCGCGAGCGATGGGTATCAAGGATGGTGCGGCGGATTTCGTCGCCATCGTCGGACAGATCAACCACATCGACATCGAGGCGCGGCGTCATCAGGCCGCGGGCCGAGCGGTCGGCCAGGCGCATGACGCCTGATATCATCGAATGCTCGTCGCTTTCGATGACGCCGGCCGTGGTGGCCTCGGCGATGATGGTCTTGACCTCTTCCTCGGTAACCGTTTCCTCGGCCTCGCCGCCCTGCCCCAGCAGGGTCAGCACGGTCTTGCCGGAAACATCGAGCACCCAGACCACCGGCGAGCCGATGGCGGCCAGCAGCTTCATGGCGGGGGCGACGCGCGCGGCGACGCCTTCGGCATCGCGCAGGGCAATCTGCTTGGGCACGAGTTCGCCGATGATCAGCGAAATATAGGTGATCAGCACCACGACGACGCCGACGCCGAGCACATCGGCAACATTGCCGGCCACGCCGACCGACTTGAGCCAGTCGGTGAGGCGAAGACCCAAAGTGGCGCCGGAAAAGGCGCCCGACAGAATGCCGACAAGCGTGATGCCGATCTGTACCGAAGAAAGGAACTTGCCAGGATCATCGGCAAGCTGGATGGCCGTGGCGGCCCCCCTGTTGCCCTGATCGGCCATGGCGCGAAGGCGGGCCGGGCGGGCGGAAACGACTGCCAGTTCCGACATTGCCAACAAGCCGTTGACGATGGTCAGGACGACGACGATCAATATTTCTACGAACAAGGTCTTTTCATTGAATGCGGCCCCGCTCTCAGCATCGGGTCGCTTTGACCGGCGCAATATAGGGCCAAATCGGCCGCTTGCACCATGGGGCTGGAAAATTTGTCGCGGAGCCAGCGGGACAGGCAGCAGCCTTGCTGTTTGGGGCCTGGTCTGGCTATTGATGCGCACACCTACTTTAGTTCGAGACCTGTCCCATGCGCCTGCCCGGTCGCCTTTCCGCCGCCATCGCCGTGCTTGCCGACGTAGAGACGCGCAAGCGCCCCGTTTCGGAGGCGCTGAAGGCCTGGGGACTCAATAACCGCTTTGCCGGCGCAGGTGATCGCGCGGCCATCGGGAACCTCGTCTATGACGCGCTGCGGCGGCGGGCCTCGCATGCCGCGCTGATGGGCAGCGACAACCCGAGGGCGCTGGTGCTGGCGGTGGCGGTGCGCGACTGGGGCGAGGACCCGGCGGCGCTGAGCGAGAGTTTTGCCGGGGACAATCATGCGCCCGAGACGCTGAGCGCCGAGGAGATGGCGCGGGCGGTGGGGCAATTGGCGGACGATGTGCCGGGCTGGGTGCTGGCGGATGTGCCGGAATGGCTGGCGCCTTCGCTGGAGCGCAGCTTCGGCGACAACTGGATTGCCGAGGGGCAGGACATGGCCGGTCGGCCATCGCTGGACCTGCGGGTCAACAGCCTCAAATCCAGCCGCGAGCGGGTGATGAAGTCGCTGGCGCGGTTCACGCCCGAGGAAACGGCGATTGCCCCGCTCGGCGTGACCATGAAGGCTGGGCCGCGCGACGCGCGGACGCCCAATGTCACGACGGACGAAGGGTATCTCAAGGGCTGGTTCGAGGTGCAGGACCAGGGCAGCCAGATCGTGGCGGCATTGGCCGGGGCGCAGCCGGGCGAACAGGTGCTGGACCTGTGCGCGGGGGCCGGCGGCAAGACGCTGGCGCTGGCTGCGGCCATGATGAACAAGGGGCAAATCTTTGCCTATGACAGCGACCGCAACCGGCTGGCGCCGATCTATGACCGGCTGAAGCGGAACGGCGCGCGCAATGTGCAGGTGCGGGCGCCGCAGCCCGGCGCGCTGGATGATCTCGTGGGGAGGATGGATCGCGTGGTGATCGACGCGCCCTGCACCGGCACGGGCACCTGGCGGCGGCGGCCGGACACCAAGTGGAAGCTGACGCCGGAATTGCTGAGCCAGCGCATGGGCGAGCAGGCGGCGATCCTGAGCGAGGGGCAGCGCTACCTCAAGCCGGGCGGGGTGCTGGTCTATATCACCTGCTCGATCCTGCCCGAGGAGAATGACGACCAAGTGGCAGCGTTCATCGCGGCCCATCCCGGCTTTGCGTCGGTGGCGCCGGAGGATCTATGGGCGGCCGCTTTCGGCACCGCCCTGCCCCCGGGGCTGGCGACGGGCCGCGGCGGCATTGCGCTGACGCCGCGGCTGACCGGCACGGACGGGTTTTATTTCAACGCGTTGCGGCTGGTGGAGTGAACCGCAGGCGGGTTCGTGCGTTGGGGTGAAGAATAGCCCCGTTGAGCCTGATCCATGACCGTTCCCTCCCTTGCCGACTACAAGACTCCCCGCCCCTGGCTGACGCTGGGCATTTTCCTCGTCGTGGTTGTTGGCGTGGGGGCGCTGATCGGTACGCAATCGGTGCCCGGCACGTGGTATGAAGGGCTGGCCAAGCCGCCATTCAACCCGCCCAACTGGATTTTCGGGCCGGTGTGGTTTGCGCTTTATGTGATGATCGCGGTAGCCGGCTGGCGCATCTGGATGATCGATCCGCATAGCGGAGCGATGAAGGTCTGGTTCGCACAGATGGCGCTCAACTGGGCGTGGTCGCCGATCTGGTTCATCGGGCAGATGCTGTGGCCGGCCTTTGCTGTCATCGTGGCCATACTGGCGCTGATCGTGGCATTCATCGTTTCGGCGCGCCGGCTGGATACTGCGGCGGCGTGGCTGTTCGTGCCCTATCTCGGCTGGGTGGGCTTTGCGAGCCTGCTCAATTTCTCCATCGCGGTGCTGAACTGAGGCGCGCAAGCCTCGTTTGCGTGTGAGATGCTTGCGGAATCTGCGGCGTGGCGATAATGGCTCGCCATGCACAGCACAGATACGCAAGACCGCCCGCAATCGATCCTCATCGTCGACTTCGGTTCGCAAGTCACCCAGCTGATTGCGCGCCGCATTCGAGAGACCGGCGTCTATTGCGAAATCCACCCCTTCCAGAGCGCCGGCGCCGCCATGTTGGCGATGCAGCCGGCCGGCGTGGTGCTGTCAGGCGGCCCGGCTTCGACGCTGGACGAGAATGCGCCCACCATCGACCCGGCAATCCTAACTGCGGGCGTGCCGATCCTGGGTATCTGCTATGGGCAGCAGGCTTTGTGCATGGCCTTGGGCGGCAAGGTGGAGGCGGGGCACCACCGCGAATTCGGCCGGGCGGAAGTCAAGGTCGAGAAGGCTGCTTCGCTCTATGACGGCGTGTGGGCGCTGGGCAGCGAGCATCAGGTGTGGATGAGCCATGGCGACCGCGTCGTGGCCCTGCCCGAGGGGTTCGAGGTGGTCGGCACCTCGGCCAATGCGCCCTTTGCCATGATCGCCAACGAGGCACGGCGCATCTGGGCGGTGCAGTTCCACCCCGAAGTGGTGCATACGCCCGATGGCGCCAAGCTCTATGCCAATTTCGTGCACAAGATCTGCGGCGTGGACGCCAACTGGACAATGGCGGCCTACCGCCAGAAGATGATCGAGAAAATCCGTGCCCAGGTGGGCAGCGGCAAGGTGATCTGCGGGCTTTCGGGCGGGGTCGATTCCTCGGTCGCGGCCGTGCTGATCCACGAGGCGATCGGCGACCAGCTCACCTGCATCTATGTCGATCATGGGCTGATGCGGCTCAACGAGAGCGAGCAGGTCGTGACGATGTTCCGCGACCAGTACAATATTCCGCTGGTGCATGTGGATGCGTCCAAGGTGTTTTTGCGGGAACTCGAGGGGCAATCGGACCCCGAGACCAAGCGCAAGATCATCGGGCGGCTGTTCATCGAGACATTCGAGGAAGAAGCCAGAAAGCTGGGCGGGGCGCAGTTCCTGGCGCAGGGCACGCTGTATCCGGACGTGATCGAATCCGTGTCGTTTACTGGCGGGCCGTCGGTGACGATCAAGAGCCATCACAATGTGGGCGGGCTGCCCGAGCGCATGAACATGCAGCTCGTCGAGCCGCTGCGCGAGCTGTTCAAGGACGAAGTGCGCGTGCTGGGGCGCGAATTGGGCCTGCCCGAGAGCTTTATCGGCCGGCACCCCTTCCCCGGCCCGGGCCTTGCCATCCGCTGCCCGGGCGGCATCACGCCGGAGAAGCTGGACATATTGCGGCAGGCGGACGCCATCTATCTCGATGAAATCCGCAAGTCGGGCCAATATGACAAGATCTGGCAGGCTTTTGCCGTGCTGCTGCCGGTGCAGACGGTGGGCGTGATGGGCGACGGGCGGACCTATGAATTCGTCTGCGCGTTGCGCGCCGTGACCTCGGTCGACGGCATGACGGCCGATTTCTACCAGTTCGACATGAACTTCCTCGGCAAGACCGCCACGCGCATCATCAACGAAGTGCGCGGCATCAACCGGGTGGTCTATGACGTCACCAGCAAGCCGCCCGGCACCATCGAGTGGGAATAGTGCCAGGCGGCGCGATAGCTACTTGTAGCGGTCGTGCCGGCGTACCCAGTCCATGCCTTCTTCCTCGTTGCGGCCCTTGGGCATGAGGTCGAGCATGGCGTAGGTGCCCATCATCACCTCCACGCCTCGGCCGAAGGTGGAGTAGGTGTGAAAGATATTGCCCGCCTCGTCCTTGAAGAAGGCGCTCACACCGGGCCATTCCTCGCCGGTCTCGTCCCACTCGCCGAAATTGTAGTCGATATGGCCGCTGGTCACCTCTTCGGGCGTGAAGCTGACCCGGAAATCGTAGTTGAACGGGCTGCCATTCGATGAGACCCAGCGGAATTGCCAGCCCATGCGACGGCGGTAGCGCTCGAGATCGGCCAGCGGGGCGCGCGACACCGCGACCATGGTGACGTCGTGATGGGCCAGATGCAGATTCATGCCGTCGGTGTGATCGGCCATATAGGAACAGCTCGGGCAGCCTTCCTTCCATCCCGGCGCGAACATGAAATGCTGCACCAGAAGCTGCGACCGGCCGTCGAACAGCTCGGCAAGCGTGCGCGGCCCCTCCGGCGTGTCGAACACGTATTCCTTCTCGATACGGACCCATGGCAAGGCAAGGCGCTCCTGCGCGACCTTGTCGCGAAGATGGGTGACCTCTTTCTCCGCTTTCAGGAGGTCCCGGCGGGCAGCCAGCCACTCATCGCGTGAAACTACAGCATGTTGCATTGTCGGTATCCTTGGGGTTTAGCGCGGGAAACGGGCCGATACGAGGGTCAGCCACGGTGACAGATGAAAGATGGCCATCAGGAGATACATCAGGGCCATATCGTTGATCGGCGACCAGGGCATGGCGGAAGTGCAGATGATCATGCCGGGCGAGCTGACGGCGGAGATGCCGCCCATCAGCGCGAAGGTAGGGGCAGCGGCGAATCTGAGCCAACCGGGCACATCGACCTTCCATGCGCGTAACGAAACGCCCGTCCTCTTTGTTGCCAATACCGCCACGTCCGTTCCTCCATCGTGATGCGAGAACGCTATTCCGGCGGAGAGCCAGGGCGGGAGTTACAAGTGTGACGGGATTCCGCGAGGGTTGCGGTTGACCGCGGTCATCGGTCGTTCTAGAAAGAACAAATAGGGAACAATGAGCCATGTCATGGAGATGCAATTCGAGCTTTTCGGTGGGGCGTCTGCTGTAGCGGAAGCGAAGGCGCTGGAGCATCGGTATTATTTCACACTGCTGCCGCCCCCGGCTCTGGCGCAGGAAATCGAGCGCGGGGCGGAGCGGCTGGGGCGGCGGTTCGGCGTGCGCAATGTGGTGCGGGCCGAGCGGCAGCATGTGTCGCTGCATATGGTGCAGCGCGGGCGGGAAATCGCCGGCGATCTGCTGCATGAGGCGCTGGAGGTGGGCGAAGCGGTACGGCGGCCGGGCTTCGATATCGTGTTCGACACGGTGCAGACCTTTGCCGGCAAACGACCGAAGACAGGCGGACGGGCGCAATATCCGACCGTGCTGAGCTGTTCGAACGGGGCGCGGGACCTGCTGGGACTCTACGGCGATATCGGGCGGGAGATGCAGCGACGCGGCTTGCGGGCCGGACGCCCTTCGATCGCGCCGCATCTGACGATCTGGTATGGGCCCGAACGCGTGCCGGAGCGGCAATTGCGGCGGCCCTATCGCTGGGCGGTGCGATCGTTCTGGCTGGTGCATACGGTGCCGGGCATAAGACGGCCCGATTATCTGGCCGAATGGCCGCTGGGGCGCATGGGCGGAGGGCAGCACCCTCCCGACCTGGCGGGCATACGATGAGGCGATTCCGGGGGCGCATTTGCTTTCCATGGGAGCCATGCTAAACGTGCGCGCAATTCGAGTGACGACCTTAGGCAGGCCATGTCCCAGGACAATATCTTCCAGGAAATCGATGAGGAGCTGCGCAGCGATCGCATGCGCGCCCTGTGGCGGCGTTTCGGGCCCTATGTGATCGGCGCAGCCGTGGCCGTAGTGGCGCTGGTGGCTGTCAATGAAGGCTGGTCCTGGTATCACGCCAACAATGCGGCCCAGTCGTCCGACGAGCTTTATGCCGCGTTCGACCTGATCGATGGCGGCGACCTGCCGGCAGCGCAGAGCCAGCTCGATACGCTGATTGCCGACGGTTCGGGTAGCTATCCGGTGCTGGCGCAGTTCCGCAAGGCGGGCGTGATGGCCCGTGAAGGCGCCATTGCCGACGCCGTGGCCGCCTATGACGAGCTGGCCAATAGCCAGTCCAATCCGCGCCTGCGCGAGCTGGCGCTGGTGCTGGGCGCCACGCTGATGGTGGACCAGGGCACGCTGGCCGATGTCGAGTCGCGGGTGGGCAGCATTGCCGCCGAAGGCAGCCCGCTGCGCAATGCGGCGCGCGAGGCGCTGGGGCTGGCGCAGTACAAGGCTGGCGACTTCACCGCCGCGCAGGCGAGTTTCGAGGCCGTGGTGAACGACCCGATGGCCCAGAGCAATGTGCGCAACCGCATGGGCTATTATCTGGCGCAACTGCTGTCGCAGGGCGCCATTGCCGACGCGCCGGCGGCTGATGCCGAGGCCGCGGCCAGCGCCATCGACGAAATCGTCAGCGATGAAGCGCCTGTCGCCGAGACCCCGACAGCGGATGAGCCTGCTGCCACCACCGAGGCCGAACCGGTCGCTGAATAAGCGGCCGCTTTCGCCTGACGCCGGATCGGAACCCCGCCGCATGACCGTCACCGTTGCCATTGTCGGTCGTCCGAATGTCGGCAAATCCACGCTGTTCAACCGCCTGGTCGGTCGCAAGATCGCGCTGGTGGACGATACGCCGGGCGTGACCCGCGACCGACGCGAGGCCGAGGGGCGGATCGCCGACCTGACTTTCCGCATTCTCGACACGGCCGGCTATGAGGACGTGAGTGACGGGAGCCTGGAAGACCGGATGCGGCAGCAGACCGAGCTGGCGATCCGCGAAGCCGACGTCATCCTCTTCATGATCGACGCCCGTGCCGGCGTGGTGCCGCTGGATCAGCGCTTCGCCCAGGTTTTGCGCAAGGCCGGCAAGCAGGTGCATCTGGTCGGCAACAAGGCGGAAAGCGGCGCGGCCGAAGCCGGACTGGTGGAGGCGTTCAAGCTGGGTTTCGGCGAGGCGATCCCGCTTTCGGCCGAGCACGGGCTGGGCCTGTCGGAACTCTATTCCATCGTATCGGCGGCCATCGACAAAGCCGAAGCGGAAAAGAGCACCGAGGAAATCGCCGATCTCGACGAACTGCCCGAGGTGGATGTCGACATCACCGAGGACATGCTCGAGGGTGAAGGCGACGAAGCGACGTTGCGCTGGAACCCCAAGCGCTATCTCAACGTGGCCATTGTCGGCCGGCCCAATGCCGGCAAATCCACGCTGATAAATCGCATGGTGGGCGAAGAACGCGTGCTGGTCGGCCCCGAGGCAGGCATTACGCGCGACTCGATCCTGGTGCCATGGGAATGGGAAGGCCGGGTGATCAACCTGGTCGATACCGCCGGCATCCGCCGCCGCGCGCGCGTCACCGAGAAGCTGGAAAAGCTGGCGGTGGGCGACAGTCTGCGGTCGATCCAATATGCCGAAGTCGTCGTGCTGATGCTCGACGCGACCATTCCGTTCGAGAAGCAGGACCTGGCGCTGGCCGATCTGGTGGAGCGCGAGGGGCGTGCGCTGGTGATCGCGGTCAACAAATGGGACCTGATCGAGGACAAGAATGCGGCGCTGGCCAGCCTGCGCGAGGCCTGCGAGCGCCTGCTGCCGCAGTTGCGCGGCGTGCCGCTGGTGACGCTGTCGGGCCTGACGGGCAAGAATATCGACAAGCTGATGGACGCCATTTTCGCCATCGAGCGGAACTGGAACGTGCATGTATCGACGGCGCGACTCAACCGGTGGCTGGCCGGCATGGTCGAGGGACACCCGCCGCCGGCCGTTTCCGGACGCCGGCTCAAGCTGCGCTACATGACGCAGGCCAAGACGCGGCCGCCGAGCTTCATCCTGTTCGCATCGCGGCCGGAGGCACTGCCGATGGCGTATCAGCGCTACCTGATCAACGGGCTGCGCGAGGCTTTCGACATCAAGGGCACGCCGATCCGGCTGTGGGTGCGCGGGGGCAGCGAGAACCCGT
Organism: Devosia ginsengisoli; assembly: GCF_024707105.1. Lineage (GTDB taxonomy): Bacteria > Pseudomonadota > Alphaproteobacteria > Rhizobiales > Devosiaceae > Devosia > Devosia ginsengisoli_A. The sequence goes on from NZ_JANQAJ010000011.1 coordinate 746,610, forward strand.
ATAACGACAAGCACAAGCGGAAGATGGGCTAGAAGGCTACGGCCACCCGGCCCTGCCCGGTTTCATCGCTCATCGCGCTTGCCAATCGCGCTTTGCCGGACCAATCTTCATCGGCGCGACGCTGCGCCGATGAAGGAGCTGGGACCTCATGACCATGGATGATGTAGCACACGGTGAGCGCATGAGGCGCCGGTCGTTTCTGGTCGGTTCCGCCGCCCTGGCTGCGCTCGGCCTGGCGGGTTGCTCGACCGGCGGCATGAGCTTTGCCGAGGCAGAAAAGGTCTATGGGCCGCTGCCCGACGAACGCTTCCCGGTCCCGGCCGTCAATATCAACAAGGTCGATCCCAAGTATCTCCGCCGCACGGTGCGCTACGCGTCAAACGAGGCCGTGGGCACCATCATCGTCGATCCCAAGCACTATTATGTCTATCGCATCGAGGGTGATGGCATCGCCACACGCTATGGCGCCAATGTCGGCCGCGCCGGCTTCCTGTGGAGCGGGGACGCCTATATCGGGCGCAAGGCGGAATGGCCGGTCTGGACGCCACCCAAGGAAATGATCGCGCGCCAGCCGGAGGCCGCCCCCTATGCCAACGGCATGCCGCCCGGGCTGGACAATCCGCTGGGCGCACGCACGCTCTATCTCTACCAGAACGGCAAATATACGCTCTACACGATCTACAGCACCATCATGCCCGAAACGATCGGCAAGGGCGTTTCCAGCGGCTGCGTCGGCCTGCTCACCCAGGACATGCTCGACCTCTACAACAAGACGCCTGTCGATACGAAGGTGATCGTGCTGCCGGCATAGGCCGCGGGCTCGTTCGCGCTATCTCGGGATGGATCCCGGCTCAAGGCCGGGATGACATCGGGGCTGGCGCCGCGGGGACGGCCTATCTGCCGCTGCGGTAGTTCGGGGCTTCGCGGGTGATCGTCACGTCATGAACGTGGCTTTCGCTGAGGGCGGCGCCGGAGATTTTCACGAAGACGGAGTTTTCGCGGAAGTCCCTGAGGTTGTGGGCGCCGGTATAGCCCATGGAAGCGCGCAGGCCGCCGGCGAGCTGATGCAGCACGGCGCCAGCGGCGCCCTTATAGGGCACCTGGCCCTCGATGCCTTCGGGGACCAGTTTCATCTGATCGCGCACATCCTGCTGGAAATAGCGATCAGCCGAGCCGGAGCCCATGGCGCCGACCGAACCCATGCCACGATAGGATTTGTAGGAGCGACCCTGATAGAGGTAGACCTCGCCGGGGCTTTCGTCGGTGCCGGCCAGCAGCGAGCCGACCATGACGCAGGAAGCGCCGCCCGCCAATGCCTTGGCCATGTCGCCTGAGAATTTGATTCCGCCATCGGCGATAACCGGGATGCCCTGCTTGGCCCCCTCCTCCGCGCAGGCCATGACGGCGGCGAGCTGGGGAACGCCAACGCCGGCGACGATGCGCGTGGTGCAGATGGAGCCGGGGCCGATGCCGACCTTGACCGAGTCGGCGCCGGCATCGATCAGCGCGCGAGTGGCTTCGGCAGTGGCGACATTGCCGGCGACGATGCGGGTGGAATTGCTCTCGCGCTTGACGCGCTCGACGGCCTCGGCAACGCGCACGGAATGGCCATGGGCGGTGTCGATGACCAGGAGGTCGACGCCGGCATCGATCAGGGCCAGCGAGCGTTCAAAACCCTGATCGCCCACGGTGGAAGCGGCGGCGACGCGGAGGCGCCCCTGTGCATCCTTGACCGCGTTGGGGTTGAGCTGGGCCTTTTCGATATCCTTGACGGTGATGAGGCCGGTGCAGCGGCCATCGGCGTCCGTCACCAGCAGCTTTTCGATGCGGTGCTTGTGCAGCAGCACCTTGGCCTCATCCTTGGAGACGCCGTCGCGCACGGTGACCAGGTTTTCCCTTGTCATCAATTCGCGGATGGGCTGGGCCGGATGGGAGGCGAAGCGCACGTCGCGATTGGTGAGAATGCCGACCAGCTTGCCGACGGCGCGGCCGCCCGTGCCGCCATTCTCGACCACCGGAATGCCGGAAATGCGATTGGCCTGCATCAAGGCCAGCGCATCGGCCAGGGTGGCGTCGGGGCCGATGGTGATGGGATTCACCACCATGCCCGACTCGAAACTCTTGACCTGGCGGACCTGCTCGGCCTGCTCGGCGGCGGTGAGGTTCTTGTGGATGACGCCCATGCCACCGGCCTGGGCCATGGCGATGGCCATGCCGCTTTCGGTGACGGTATCCATGGCCGAAGACAGGATGGGAAGATTGAGCGCTATGTCCTTGGTGACATAGGTGGAAATGTCGGTTTCGGTGGGCAGGATGTCGGAGCGCGCCGGCTGCAGCAGCACGTCATCGAAGGTCAGGGCGTAATCGCCGGTTGCGGTAGTAATAATCTTCGCCAAGGCCAGACCTTTCCTGCCTTCTGATGCAATCAGAAATGTTGGAGTGCGAACCGGGCAAGAGGATTCGCCGGGCTCAGGTTGGCGAGGGTCAATAGCACCGGGTTGCCGGTTTGGAAAGGGCGGGATTGGCATGCATGGCAGAGCTGCGGCCGATGCCGGGGTGGCGCGCCGCGCCAGAAAGGCGCGTTGTTGGACTAAAGGCGTGTCGATAAGGCAGAAATCTACCATACAAGCTCAGGTTTGCATCTTTTCAGCAGCGGTGGCGGCGTTCATACTACCAGCGTCGCCTGCCGCAGCCTCGATTCCTCCCCGGACCAATTCCCGTGATCCGCGTCACACCCCTCATCCTGGCGGTCGCCCTGTTCATGGAACAGATGGATTCGACCGTCATCGCCACGTCGCTGCCAGCGATCGCGACCGATATCGGTACCGATCCGATCGCGCTCAAGCTGGCGCTGACGGCCTATTTCGTGGCGCTGGCCATCTTCATTCCGATCAGCGGGTGGATGGCCGACCGGTTCGGGGCCAAGAACATCTTCCGGCTGGCCATCTTCGTGTTCATGCTGGGCTCGCTCGCCTGCTCGTTTTCGTTCTCGCTCGAAACCTTCGTGATGTCGCGCTTTTTCCAGGGCATCGGCAGCTCGATGATGACGCCAGTGGGGCGCCTGCTGCTGGTGCGCTCGACGCCGCGAAACGAGCTGGTCTCGGCCATGGCCTGGCTCACCATTCCCGGGCTGCTGGGGCCACTGACAGGGCCGCTGATCGGCGGGTTCCTGACGACCTATCTGAGCTGGCACTGGATCTTCTGGATCAATATCCCGATCGGCATTGCCGGCATCATCCTGGCCGGCAAGTTCCTCAACGTGCCCGATGCGCGCAATCCGCGACCGGTCGATACGGTGGGGTTCGTATTGGCGGGCATGGCCTTTGCCGGCTGCGTGTTCGGGCTGTCGGTGGTGAGCCTGCCAGCACTGCCGATCATCTATGGCTACCTGACCATCGCGGTCGGGGTTACCGCCGGCATTTTCTACCTGCTGCATGCGCGGCGGACCAAGTTCCCGCTGCTCGACCCGGCTTTGCTGCGACACCGGCTGTTCCGTTCGTCGATCACGGGGGGCTCGTTCTTCCGCATCGGGGTGGGTGCCGTGCCGTTCCTGCTGCCGCTGATGCTGCAGCTCGGCTTCGGGCTCAATCCGTTCCAATCGGGGGCCATCACCTTCATTTCGGCCATCGGCGCGATCATGAGCAAATTCATCGCCGAGCACATTTTTGCGCGCCTCGGCTTTCCCCGCGTGCTGGGCTTCGCATCGCTGTTCGGCGGATTGCTGATCGCCGCGCAGGGGCTGTTCAACATCGACACGCCGGTGCCGGTGATGATGGGCATCCTGCTGGCCGGCGGCATCCTGCGGTCAGTGTTCTTCACCGGCTCCAATGCCATCGGCTATGCCGATGTGGACGATGAAGAAGCAAGCCAGGCCACGGCCATCGTGGCGGTGGCCCAGCAGCTCAGCGTGGCCTTCGGCGTGGCGGTGGCCGGCGCCATTCTCGAAATCAGCACGCGGACCCATGGCGGGGAACTGACCCTGGTCGATTTCCAGATCGCCTTTTTCGTGGTCGGCGGGCTGAGCGCCTGTGCGAGCCTCATCTATTTCCGATTGCCGGCCGATGCGGGCAGCAATGTTTCGGGCCACCGAAACGCCGTTATCGAGAAGGAGTGACCGGGAGCTTCCCGGCGAGAAACCGTGTCACGCATCCTGCCCCTCATTCTGGCCACGGCGCTGTTCATGGAGAACATGGACGCGACTGTCATCGCCACCTCGCTGGCGGCCATTGCCGAGGATATCGGCACCGACCCGATCTCGCTGAAACTGGCGCTGACCGCCTATCTGGTGGCCCTAGCTATCTTCATTCCCGTTTCGAGCTGGATGGCCGACCGGTTCGGGGCGCGCAACGTGTTCCGCGTCGCCATGATCGTGTTCATGGTCGGCTCGGTGGCCTGCGCGGTTTCCGGCTCGCTGTTGGCCTTCGTGGTCGCCCGCTTCCTCCAGGGCATGGGCGGAGCGATGATGACGCCGGTGGCGCGGCTGGTGCTGGTGCGGGCGACGCCGCGGCACCAATTGGTCAATGCCATGGCCTGGCTGACCATTCCGGGGCTGATCGGCCCGATCATGGGACCGCCCTTCGGCGGCTTTCTCACCACCTTCCTGAGCTGGCACTGGATTTTCCTCATCAACGTGCCGATCGGCATTGTCGGGGTGCTGCTGGTGGGGCGGTACATGCCCGATACGCAGCGCAATGCGCCGCGGCGGATCGACATGGGCGGCTTCGTGCTGGCGGGCACGGCCTTTGCGCTCTTCGCCTTCGGCACGTCGGTGATCAGCCTGCCGGCCCTGCCGCCTGTGATCGGGGTCATCGCCACCGTGGTCGGCATCGGAATTGGCGCGATCTATGTGCGCCATGCCCTGCGCACGGACTATCCGCTGCTCGATGTGCGACTGTTCCGCTTTCCCTATTTCCGCAGCGCCATCGTGGCCGGCTCGGCCTTCCGGCTGGGACAGGGCGCGACGCCGTTCCTGTTTCCGCTGATGCTGCAGCTGATCTTCGGCATGACGCCGTTCGAATCCGGCATGGTGACCTTTGCCGGGGCGGTGGGCGCCATCATCGCCAAGTTCTTCGCCGACTGGATCTTCAAGGAACTCGGCTTCAAGCTGTCGCTGATCATCTCGACCGCCATTTCGGCACTCGGCATCGTGGTCATGGGGCTCTATACACCCGAAACGCCGGTGCCGCTGATCATCAGCATCCTGGTCTTCACCGGGTTCTGGAACTCCACCTTCTGGACCGGCTCAAGCGTATTCGTCTTCGCCGATATCGACGACAAGGATGCCGGCCAGGCCAATGTGATCAGCCAGGTGAGTTCGCAACTGACCATGGCCATGGGCATCGCCGTGGGCGGGGGCGTGCTGGAGGCGACGCAGGTATTGCGCGGCGACGGCACATTGCTGCTGTCGGACTTCCACGCCGCATTCTTCGTGGTCGGCGCGATCTGTGCGATTTCCACTGTCATGTTCATGCGGCTGCCGAAGAATGCCGGGCACGAGCTGACGAAGGCGCCGCATCCTCATTAGGGCCGACGCTTCATCTCCCAGGCGGGATGAAGTGCCTTAGCGGTCGTATTCGCCTTCGCCTGGCACAGTATCGTTACTGCCCTTGAAGCCCTTGGCAATGAGGTAGGCCTCGGCCGAATCCTGCCGGCTGGATGGCGGCTTGGCGTGCATGGTGGTCTTGAAATGGCGCTTGAGCATATGCAGCAGTTCATGCTCGGTGCCGCCCTGGAACACCTTGGCGACGAAGGTGCCGTTGGGCGCCAGCACGTCGAGCGCGAAAGCCGCGGCGATCTCGATGAGCTGGACGATGCGCAGGTGATCGGTGGGACGATGGCCAGTGGTGGGCCAGGCCATGTCGCTCATGACAAGGTCGGCTTTCTTGCCGCCCATGGCTTCGATGAGCATGGCGGGCGCATCATCGTCGGTGAAATCCTTCTGCAGCAGGATGACGCCGGGAATCGGGTCCATTTCGAGATAGTCGATGCCCACGATCAGCGGATTGGCCGGCGTGGAGCCGGTGGCCTTGGCCGCCACCTGCGACCAGCCGCCGGGCGCGGCGCCCAGATCGACCACGCGCATGCCCTTGCGGAACAGCTTGTGCTTCTCGTCCATCTCGCGAATCTTGAAGGCGGCACGGGAGCGATAGCCTTCGGCGCGGGCACGGGCCACATAGGGGTCGTTGAGCTGGCGCTCCAGCCACTTGGTGGAGCTGACCTTGCGGCCCTTGGCCGATTTCACGCGGATCTTGAGATCCTTGTCGGACTTGCGGCCGCCCGTACCGAGAGCCTTATCCACCATTGCCATTCCTCCGGACATAGCGCGACGCGCGACTTTGGGTGCGGTCAGCGTCCATCAGGGAAATCAGGATGCCTTCGCGCAGGCCGCGATCGGCGACGCGCACGCGCTCGGTGGGCCATTCGCGCCTGATGGCTTCGAAAATGGCGCAGCCGGGCAGCACGAGATCGGCACGGTCGCGGCCGATGCAGGGATGGGACACGCGACGGTCGAACGGCATGGACAGCAGCACCTTGAGCGTGTCGTCGACATCGCTGCGTTTCATCCACAGGCCATCGACCTTCTGCCGCTCATAGCGCTCCAGCCCCAGATGGAGCCCGGCCAGCGTGGTCACCGTGCCCGACGTACCGATCAGATGCACCGGATGGGTGGCGATCATCTGGCGCAGCTTTTCGCGGCCGCGGAACTGGCGCAGATGCTCGGACACATGGAGCACCATGGCCTCGAAGACATCAGGGGTGACATCGACGCCGCCGAATTTCTCGGCAATGGAGACGACCCCCACCGGCAGCGACTGCCAGGAACGGATCGAGGCGGACATGCGGCCCTGCGCCCTGGGGCGGCCGCCGCGAAAATCGAGCCAGGCCAGTTCGGACGAGCCGCCGCCGATATCGAACATCAGAGCGCCTGCGGCGCCGCCCTCGATGAGATCGGCACAGCCGGTTACAGCCAGTTCGGCCTCGGTGCGGCGATCGACGATTTCGAGCTCGAGCCCCAGCTCATCCTTGACGCGGGCGAGGAAGGCCGGGCCATTCTCGGCGGCGCGACAGGCCTCGGTCGCGATCAGCCGCATGCGGGCGGGCTGATGCTCGCGCAGCTTGTTGCGGCATTGGCGCAGGGCTTCCATGGTGCGCTCCATGGCTGCATCGCTCAGCCGCCCGGTGACGGAAACGCCCTCGCCCAGGCGGACGATGCGGGTAAAGCCATCGAGCACGCGGAAACCGTGATCATGCGGGCGGGCGATCAGCAGGCGGCAATTATTGGTGCCCAGATCGAGCGCGGCATAGATGGGGCCGCGATGCTTGCGCGGATTCGGGGCGGCTGGCGTCCGCTTGTCCGCTGCAGGCATGGGGGCATTGCCCCCTGCCCTCCCCGCCAGTCCGGGAACGGACGGGGCACGGATTGCCGGCTCGTCAAGCGACGAAAGCCCGGCAGCGGACCGATCGGAATCGGTCACAGAAGTCTCCTGTCGTGCGCGGTCGCCGGAACCGGCCAAGCCGGCGGCGCCCGAGCGCACTGTTCATTGCGTGTCGCCGATGACGGTAGTGCAAGGGGGCGGCAAGCGCAATGCTGCCGTGGCGCGTGGGCGGCATGTCAGATGCGCTTGCAATCTCAATCCGCATTGTCTATGCAGTGCCCGCGCCGGACGCGTTACCGCTCCGCGCCACACCGACGGGCAATGCCCGGTCCCTTGCTGGGGAATAGTTCAACGGTAGAACAGCGGACTCTGACTCCGTCAATCTTGGTTCGAATCCAGGTTCCCCAGCCAATCCTTCCTAAGTCATTGGTTTCGTTATAAGTTCTTGCTTTTGCAGGGCTTTTTCGCCGCCAAGTGATCCACTTTAGTGATCCACTTTCAGGCACAATCGCCTGCATCGCGGCACCGGATGGCTATAACTTTGGGGAAGGAGAATTGCATGACTTCCGGCTCCAATCTCAAGACTCGTGGTTCTGTCTACTACGCCCGTCTCAAGGTGCCTGTTGAGCTTCAACAACTCATGGGCACGGCTGAGCTAATCCGCTCACTTCGGACGAAAGACCGCCGCACCGCCAACGTGCGCAAGCTGTCGGTGCTTTCCGAATGGCACCAGAAGTTTGATGATCTTCGCCGCCGCCGTGACATGACTGAAGCGGACTTCTCCAATGCCACTTGGGAACAATACGTCAGTGAGCTTCGGCACGATGATCTGGCACGCGCCCTGCCCGGCACCGACCAGGCAACTGCCAAGGACATTCGGCAATATCATTTGAAGGCGCTGCGCGACCACCTGGGCCGGGGTGAGACTGTTCTGGTGCATTGGGCAGCGGATAGCTTCATTGACCAGCACCAGCTCATTGTAGAGAAGGGCAGCGCCCAATATCGGGAGCTTTGCTTCCGACTGATGCGCGCCCAGATTGAGGCACTACAGCGGGCTGGTGAGCGCGACATGGGCAACTATGCCGGGATGCCCGCCGATCCTGTAGTGACGCGGCCAGCGGCCACGGCAGAGGTCGCCAAGCCGGGCGAGCGGCTGTTGGACCTGTTTGAGCGCTACGCCAAGGAAAACCCGAAGCGGATCAAGATTGGTGCCATCATGCAGGCGCGGCGCGATATTGGCACGTTCATTGAACTGGTCGGCAGCGACTTTCCGGTGACTAGGCTGGATAAGAAGGCAGCGCGCGAATGGAAGGCCCTGCTTATGGAATATCCGGTTAAGGCTGCGGAAATCGGCATTTTCCGGGGCTTGGGCATCAAGGAAATCGTCGCGGCTAATCGCCAGTCAAACACTCCAAAGCCGGTTATCATGGCAAAGACCGTCAACCGCTACATTGCCGCGTTTAGTGCCTTCTGCAACTGGCTGGTGGCGCACGACTACCTCACCGCCAATCCCTTCCCCGATATGTATCTGTCGGTGGACAAGACCAAGACGAACGTGCGGCCCTTCACGGACGAAGAGCGCCAGGTATTGTTTGCCTCGCCATTCTTCACCGGCTGCAAGAATGAGGTGAAGTGGCACATGCCCGGTGATCACCTCATCAGGGATCACCGGTATTGGCTACCGCATGTGATGATGTATTCGGGCGCGCGGCCCGGCGAGATTGCGCAGCTTCTGGTGGACGATGTGCGGCAGATGCACGGCGTCTGGGTGATGCATCTCACCGATGAAGGCGACGAAGAAAAGAGCCTCAAGACCAAGGGATCATTTCGTGTGGTGCCGGTGCATTCCAAGCTGGTCGAGATGGGCTTCATTGCTCACGTTGTGAGCTGCTGCCGGTTTTGAGGACACCGAGTTAAGGTGTTTTTGGAACTGGAGAGTTTTGATGGAGAGACGCAAGTTCAGCCGGGAGTTCAAGCTCGAGGCTGTTAAGCTGGTCAGGGAACGGGGCGTTGCGGTCGCGCAGGCGGCCCGTGATCTGGACCTGCATGTGAACGTGTTGCGCAAATGGGTGCGCGAGCAGTCGGCCGATCCGCAGCAGGCCTTCCCCGGTCATGGGCAGATGAAGCCCGAGCAGCTCGAGATCGAGAAGCTGCGCCGCGAGGTCGCCAAGCTCAAGGCGGAGCGCGATATCCTAAAAAAGCCGCGGCCTACTTCGCCAGGGACTCGATATGAGGTTCTCTTTCGTGGCGAAGCACCGAGGGATCTGGCCGGTCTCGTGGATCTGTGAGGCGCTCGGTGTGTCTCGCTCGGGCTTCCATGCCTGGCTCAACCGCTCGCCGAGTAGACGGGCTCAGTATGACGAGGTGCTCGTCGCCGGGATCCGGTCCAGCTTTGCCGGAAGTGATCGCACCTATGGCGCTCGACGGGTATGGCACGACGTGCTGGCCGAAGGGCTCGACGCCGGTCTGCATCGCATTGAGCGGCTGATGCGCCAGGAAGGTCTGCGGGCTCGTCCGCGCCGACGGGGCCTGCCCAAGGATGGCGGGCAGCGCCATGCGGCCTCGCCCAACATCCTGGACCGGTCGTTCGTGGCGTCGGCGCCGAACCAGAAGTGGATCGCTGACTTCACCTATATCTGGACGGCCCAGGGCTGGCTCTATGTGGCGGCGGTGGTCGACCTCTACTCCCGCCGGGTGGTGGGCTGGTCGATGAGCTCATCGATGGCCGCTCAACTGGTGACCGATGCGCTGATCATGGCCATCTGGCGTCGCGGCAAACCCGACAGCCTGCTGCACCACTCCGACCAGGGCAGCCAATATACCAGCGAGCAGTTCCAGCGGCTGATGGCCGATCATGGCATCACCTGCTCGATGAGCCGGTCCGGCAATGTCTGGGACAAGGCGGCGATGGAGAGCTTCTTCTCATCGCTCAAGACCGAACGCACCGCCCGCAAGGTCTATCGCACCAGGGATGATGCCAAGGCCGATGTGTTCGACTATATTGAGCGCTTCTACAACCCGAGGCGCAGACACTCGACGCTGGGCTATCTGAGCCCCGTGGAATACGAAGAGCAAGCTAAGCTAGCCTAACTTCGTGTCCACCGAACCGGCAGCAGCTCACATCTGCTCAAACTGAGCATCGGTGCTGGACAAGCCGGTTTGCTGATAGGCGGTGCCTTCGGGCAGGATGGCGGGCTTACCGGTGTTGCTGGGATCACCGAACGTGGCATTCCACATGTCGGCAATGTTCTTAAGCGCTGCCGGGCTCTTAGCGTCGGTGCTGAGGATGCCGGACGGGCGCGCTCCGTTGGTGAAGAGTTTCGCGGCATGGCGCTCAAGGTCCATAGCCAGGGCGATGGCGTTGCGGGCGCGGTTGATAGGCGCGGACCCGCCGAACGCCTGAATATGCAGAACGTCACGATACTCATAGCGGACGTTCTTGCGGCCCTGCCGGACAACATAGAATGGTTCGCCGGTCGCATCGTCGGTCTTGGGTTCGACCGTGGTCGGATCAAGCCGGATGAACTCGACAACGCGACCATCAACACGGTTGGCAAGGGCGAAGCCGCCACGGTCATGCAGCAGCGCATCATGAGTGAGCTGTGTGCGCAGTTCGGCGGCGCTGGTCCAGTCATTGGCCTCATCATGCGCAAGACGAAAGGCAGGGTGCGCCTGGTCGGCTTCCTTGCCCTTGGCATTACGCACGAACAGCTTCACCGGGAGCGTGCCGACTGCCTCAGCGATCAACTCCACTGCCGACGAAACGGCAGGCACCTGCATTGCCGACTTCGGCGTCAGCGAAATGTTCGAATAGGTCGGTGCGGCGCCGAAGAGCCAGAGGGCATTCGTGTCGGTGAGCGTCACCGGCTGGGGTGCGGGCTCAGGATCGGCCTTGCGGAAGACCGCAGGAAGGAAGTCAGTAAATGGCAACAGGGCTGCTCGCGGTGGATCGTGAGCTGACAATATTCCTAAATAGGAATACTTTCAAGACCGGAGCGTCTTATTTTCCGCTCTTGGTGCGGTTGTGTGGTTTGCAGAGCATCTGACAGTTTTCTGCGGTTGTTTTCCCGTTCTTGCTCCAGGGTGTGATGTGATCGGCCTCCATCTCGCTCAGGGCCCATGGGCCTCGATCAGGGGGGCAGGCAGGGCAAATTCCGGCCTGTGTTTCGTAAGCCTCCCTCTTCATGTTGTCGTCGAAGGCCCTGATCGAAAGGGCGCTTTCCCTTCCACTCAAAACGAAATCGTAGATACCCGACTTCTTCGTAACGTCATTATCGCTCATCAACTGGCTAACCCGGGCTTCCAACACCACCGGATCAAGCGGCTGATTGCCAAATTGGTCGTAGAGCGGCCCCCAAGACACCCCTTTCATTTCCTTGCGATGCTTGGGAAAGGTTAAATCCACCCAATCGATGACGTTTTTGAAGTAGGTCCAAAGCGGGTTGGCGTTAGGGTTGCGCTGATGCTCGGCCATATATTGTTCGATGTGGCCCTTTGAAATCCAGTCGAGCGCGGTTTCCAGATAGGCCTGTCGATTGGGAGTTCCGGTCAAAAGCTTGGCACCTATTGCGACCGCTGGCGCACCGTTCTTCGAAAACCACTTCTTCGCGTCCGAAAGCCAGGGTCCAGTATAGATCGCGTTCCGGAGCTCCTGCGGCTCCAGTTTTAGACCTGCTATGTTAATTATTCTAAACCATTCGAGCTTGTCGCCATCCGAGCCTTCGCACACATAAACAGACAGCTTGTATTCGAGAATTTGCTTCTGTCGTTCGGCTGTCAAGTTTGTGAAGAACATTGGCGAACCATCAATATCAACCGCAAAATCACCGTTGACATACTGGCAAATGCTGATGGTGCGCTGCTGGCCGTCCATCAACTCGAATGCGTCGCCAGAGACAGCCCAATACATAGTGTTGAGTGGGAAATTCCGGCGAAGGGTGCCGATCACCGCCTTCTTGAGTTTGTCATCGTAGACGAACTCGCGCTGATACGCGGGGCGAATGTCCAGAAGACCCCCGAAGCCTCGAACGCCAAGCTCGCCACTATCAAGGTAACCCTCGAAAAGCTCAGCTACTGTGACGCTCCTATGCGAGATTTCCATTCGAGCTCTTCCTCTTGATGAGAAGCCGTTTGTAGACTTTTCGACCGCGAACCACGGCAGCCGCGTTCAGGTCGTATGTCCCTTTTTTGCCGAAGATGCTGAAATAGGCATCTTGGCATTCCGCTGTTGTATAGGTGCGCGTCTTCAGTCCGAACAAGTCTCGGTTTTCGCACATTCCCACAATCTTGAATTGCGCTGGGTTGTATTTGTCTAGGAACGTGATGGGCACTCCCATGACACCCTCATAGTCGATGGGAATTTCTGCCACTCTGCTTACCTCGATGGCATCATAATTATCGTATGTCGGGTAGTCCTTATTATTGTATTCCTTGTAGAGGGGAATGGTATCGTGGCGTTTGGGATTGTCCATGTTGGTGAACCACATGATACTGCCCATACTGAAGTATTTGACGCCACCTTCTACTTTTATACGAGACTCGGTCGCGATCTCATAGTCGTCGGGCACTCGGAACCACTTCGTCCCGCCGTTATCGACGCCAAGCCAAAGCTTGTCCTGAATGATGAGGTCGAATACGACGCGGTAGTCAATGGCATTTTGGTTGCCAATAACGAGGAACTGTTTTTCGTGCGCAGCAATTTGAGCGACGTATTCTCGGAAGAGAGAGAATGGTGGGTTGGTCACTACAACATCTGCCTGCGATAAATACTTTACGCACTCGAAGCTTCGAAAGTCGCCCGCTGCCCATTCGGAATCGCCCTTCAAAGCCCGCGCGGTATTTGCGTCGTGCTTAAGAAGATACTCGACATCACTCAGATCGATCGCCCCATCGCCGTTTTGATCAGGGACTTCGTTGATTTCGATAGCGTAGGGTTGCTGACCTTCTGGCTTCAAACCCTCTATGTCAAGAAGTGGCAAGTGCCCGCCGGCAATGGCTGATTTATTGTAACTGGTTGCTATTAGCTTCTTGAGGCCAAGAGCGTTGAAATTGAGTGCAAAGTATCTAAAGAAGTTACTCTCGTAGGGGTCGTCACAATTACATAGTATAGTCTTTCCACGAAGTTGCGACCTATAGTGTCTGAGCTCGTTGCTGATATCGCTAAGCTGGGTGTAAAATTCATCCTGCTTGTTGGCCTTTGCCTTCGACACAGTTCTGTTGTTGGCCATTTTGCGCAGAATCCCTACCGTTGGCCCCTAGGGCGTCTGGCATTCAGATAGGCGGGAGCGTCTGCAAATGTCCAGTGGCGACCGCTCTATGCATACGACCAGCAACAGTGCCAGTTTGGGTCCAAGTTGGTGATCCACTTTGGTCCACTTTTTCGACTGAAAATCTTGCTAACCCTTTGAAAAGGCTATAGTCCTAGTTCCGAAGGTAGGGTCCAGGTTCCCCAGCCAAAATCTCCCTGCCAAGAGATCGCGAACTGGTTGCCGCCGGACAGGCGTTGAGCAGTGTGGATGGTTCTGTTTGGCTTTCGGAACGAAAGGCTCCGTTGGAGCGGGCCTTGAAATCTGGGGGTAGGTTCGGGCCGTTACAGGCCGCCGGCGAAGCCACCTGAACCGCCAGAGCCACCGGAGCCACCAATTCCACCGTTGCCGCCGGAACCACCTGATCCGCCAGAGCCAGCAATTCCACCATTGCCGCCAGAACCACCCGTACCGCCGGAGCCAAATAGCGCGCCACCTGAGCCGCCAGTACCGCCGGATCCACCAGAGCCGCCATTGCCAGACAGAAGACCGCCGGAACCGCCCGAGCCGCCGGATCCACCAACTCCGCCGCTACCGCTACCGCTACCGCCACTGCCACCGGAACCAGCCGAGCCGCCCGACCCGCCGGCTCCGCCACTGCCAGATACCATGCCACCGGAACCGCCAGAGCTGCCGCTCGCGCCGCTGCCAGGTGTGCCAACGGGTGCCGTGGGGCCGCCGGCACTGCCATTGGCACCCTGCCCTCCTGAAATTCCAGCCTGGGTGACAGGCTGGCCAGCTGAGCCATTGCCCGAACTGACGGCGGCGGAAGAACCGCCCCCGGAATTCGAAGGGGCCGCGCCACCGGCATCGAGCGTCTGTTGCCAGCCGGCACCAAGGCATCGCTCCGAGTGGAGAGCCGAATCGGTGATGAGCATTCCGGTACACTTGATCACCGCACGGAGATAATTTGCGGCCCTGTCGGCCAGGGCCGGTCCAGTTGGCAGGACGATCGCGGCAGTGACAACAAGCAATGACAATATCGCAGTAGTTTTTCTGCTCATTCTATTTCATCCAACTTGTATTAAAATATCCATGGCCGAAGATACTGAATAATCGTCCGTATACCTACCATGCAGACCCGAATTGTGCCAGCCGTTGCTTGCCGTCAGAGGTATCTGCGCAAACCTCGCTACGCGCGTTCGCATCCGGCCTTACCTATCGTCGATAGTCTACCGCAGCGTGGTGCCGCGGGATAATGCGATCTGGGTGCCGCCGACGCAATCAGTAATGGTCGGCATGCCGGACCTGCGGATCGGCAAACGGTAACGTCGCTGACGACTCGGGTTGCCTTACCGGGGATCGCCGTCGTCGAAATGGCCCCATTGGGCGAAGATGCCGCCGGCCAACTGGTTGCGGGAATCGGCGGAGTCGAGGGGCGCGCGTGGGTCGGGCGTGCCGAGTTCGAGCGAGCCATGGGCGGGGGTCCAGCCGAAGGTCGGGTCTGGAGGCCTGGACGAAGAAGGCGTTGGGGTTGTCGGAGATGCCAAAGATGGTGCGGTGGCCCAGTTTGGGCAGGTCCAGCGCGTGATCGATCAGGCTGGCCAGGTCATCGCGATTGAACCAGAGGCGGGCTTCGCGGGTGGTGCCGGGCTGGCCGGCGGTACAGATGCGGACGGCCAGGCATTCGATGCCGAACTTGTCGAAATAGAGCCGGCTGAGGGTTTCGCCAAAGGCCTTGGAGACGCCGTAGAGCGAGATCCGGGCGGTAGGGATCGGTCAGGGCGATGGGCGTTTCGTCAGTCGGATACATGCCTTGCACGTGGTAGGACGAGGCGAAGATGATGCGGGGGACGCCGGCCTTGCGGGCGGATTCGAAGATATTGTAGCTGCCCATGATGTTGGCTTCGAGCACCGTCTGCCAGCCGGCTTCCTTGGACATGCCGCCGAAATGGATGACGGCGGAGATATCCTGTGCCATCAGCCGGTCGACGGCGGCGCGATCGGCGAGGTCTGCGATCTCGACCGGGGCGCCATCGGGCGCCGGAACGATATCTGTGGCGAGGAAGGCCCTGCCCTGCGCGGTGAACCAGTGGCGCAGATGGGTACCGAGCCGTCCCGAAGCGCCGGTCAACAGGATTTGGGGCATGGGAGCAGTCCTCAGGCGGGGGCGTCGGCGCGCAGGCGCGGATCGGGACGCGGCACGGCGCTGATCAGCGTCCTAGTGTATTCGTGTTCAGGGCGCTCGCAAATCTGCGCTACATCGCCGATTTCGACAATCCTGCCATTCTTCATCACCGCGACCCGGTCGCAAAAATAGCGGATGACCGAGATGTCGTGCGAGATGAAGAGGTAGGAGAGGCCGAATTCGGATTGCAGGTCGCGCATCAGGTCGAGCACCTGATGGCGGAGTGAAACATCGAGCGCCGAGGTGGGTTCGTCGGCGATGATGAGGCGCGGACGCACGGCAATGGCGCGCGCGATGGAGATGCGCTGGCGCTGGCCGCCCGAGAAGGCGTGGGGGTAGCGGTCGCCAATATCGGCGGGCAGGCCGACGCGGGTGAGCAATTCCTGTACCCGATCCATCATCTGGTGTTCGGACATGTCGGTATTGGTGCGCAGGGGCTCGGATATGATCTGGTAGATGGTCATGCGCGGATTGAGCGAGGAATGGGGATCCTGGAAGATCATCCGCACTTCGCCATAGAGCGACTTCATGCCGGCCTTGCCGAGCGAGGCGATATCGACCGTGGTGCCGTCGCCACGGCGATAGTTCACCTGGCCATCGGTGGGCGTATAGACGCGCAGCAGGGTGCGGCCCAACGTGGTCTTGCCGGACCCGGATTCGCCGACCACACCAACCGTCTCGCCCTCGTTGATGGTGAGGCTGATGCCGTCGATGGCCTTGAGATAGGCAGTGGGGCGGCCGAAGAAGCCGGGATTGAGTGGGAAATGCAGCGCTAGGTCGTTGATCTGGGCGATGGGCGTTTCCGCGACTGGACGTGTGGGGCGCGGCGCAGGCGTTTCGAGCTTGAGCACCGAGCCGAGCAATGCCCGCGTATAGGCCTGTTGCGGGCGGGCAAAGAGGTCGAAGACATTGGCTTCCTCGACCTTTTCGCCGCGGAACATCACCATGACCCGATCGGCAATCTGGGCGACGACGCCCATGTCGTGGGTGATGAAGAGCACAGCCATGCCGCGGTCACGCTGGAGTTCGCGGATCAGCGACAGGATTTCGGCCTGGGTGGTGACGTCGAGCGCGGTGGTCGGCTCGTCGGCAATGAGGATTTCCGGATTGCAGGACAGGGCCATGGCAATCATGGCGCGCTGGCGCATGCCGCCGGAAAACTCGAAGGAATAGCGATCGAGCGCCGCTTCGGGGTTGGGGATGCGCACGCGGTCGAGCAAAGCGGCGGCGCGCTTGCGGGCTTCTTCCTTGCTGATCTTTTCGTGCAGCAGGATGGTTTCGACGATCTGGTGACCAATGGTATGCACCGGCGACAGGCTCGTCATCGGTTCCTGGAAGATCATGGCGATGCGGCGGCCGCGTATCTGGCGGATGGCCGGGCCACTGTTACCCAAGGCGACGATGTCGATTTCGCCGGATTCCGAGGCGAGATTGATCTGGCCTGACGTGATGACCCCCGGCTTGGCGACGAGTTGCAGGATGGCGCGAGCCGTCACTGATTTGCCCGAGCCGCTTTCGCCCACGACGCAGAGGGTTTCGCCGCGATGGAGGTCGAAGCTGACATCCTTGACGGCATGCAGCACCGACTTGTGCATCGGGAAATCGACGGAGAGGTTGCTAACCCGCAGGATGGGTTTGTCGGTCATGACAGCCTCACTTGGCATAGGGGTCGGCGGCGTCGCGGACGCCATCGCCGAGGAAGTTGAGCGACAGCACGGCCACGACCACGCAGATGCCCGGCACGAAAAGCCACGGCGCCTGAGTGATGGCGCGCAGGTTCTGCGTGTCCTGCAGCAGCACGCCCCAGCTCACGATAGGCGGCTGCAAGCCGAGGCCGAGGAAGCTGAGCGAGGTTTCTGCCAGGATCATGTTGGGAATGGCGAGCGTGATGGCGGCGATGATGTGCGAATAGAGCGAGGGCATCATGTGGCGCATGATGAGGCGGAATTCGCTGACGCCATCGAGCCGGGCGGCGATGACGAAATCATCGGTCCTGAGGCTGAGGAAGCGGCCGCGCACGACGCGGGCGATTTCGGTCCAGCCGATCAGCGACAGGATGACCAGGATGGAGAAATAGACCTGGAGGGGCGGCCAGTCCTTGGGCATGGCGGCGGCGAGGCCGAGCCAGAGCGGAATGGTGGGCACCGAGCGGATGAATTCGATGACGCGCTGGATGACGCGGTCGATCATGCCGCCGCGATAGCCGGAAATGCCGCCCAAGATCATACCGATGAGCAGGGAGAGGCCGACACCGACAAGGCCGATGGACATGGAAATGCGGGTGCCGTGAATGGTGCGGCTGAGCAGGTCACGGCCGAGGCGGTCGGCGCCGACGAGGAACATCGGCTGGCTGGGATCGAGCGGGCCGATGAAGTGCAGGTTGGTCTCGAACAGGCCCCACATCTTGTAGGTTTGGCCGGCGACGAAGAAGCCGATGGGAATGACCTGGCTCGGATCGGGCGTGAATTCGCGGCGGAAGCTCGTGGGATTGAGCACGATATCGAAGCCGGTGACATGGGGCTGGAAGTGCGAGCCCCCTGCCCCGTCATCGACGAACAGGCCGATGCCCTGCGGCGGCGCGAAGGTGTAGCGCGGATCGAACTTGCCCGGATCGTAGGGGGCGAGGAATTCGGCGAAGAGCGCGACGAAATAGATGAAGCCGACGACGAACAGGGCAACCACGGCCAACCGGTGCTTGCGGAACTTATTCCACACCATGGCCCATTGGCCCGCGGCCTGGAGTTGCCCGGCATTGATCTGCTGGTCGAGCAGGTCGTCTTCATTGAAGGGTTTTTCGAGGGTCATGACAGGCGGATCCTCGGGTCGGAAATGGCGAGAAGAATATCGGAAACCAGCGTGCCGATGAGAACGAGGCCGCCACTGAGCAGGATGAAGGCGCCGGCGAGGTACATGTCCTGGCTCTTGAGCGCCTGCAGCAGCAGCGGGCCGGCGGTGGGCAGGTTGAGCACGGTGGAGACGATGAGTTCGCCCGAAATCAGCGCCGGCAGCACCCAGCCGACGGTGGAAATGAAGGGGTTGAGCGCGACGCGGGTCGGATAGGTCAGGATCAGCCTGGCCTCGGGCAGACCCTTGGCGCGGCCGGCTTCGACATAGGGCTTGTGCAGTTCGTCGAGCAGATTGGCGCGCATGATGCGGATGAGCGAGGCGGTGCCGGCGGTGCCGAGCACGAAGATGGGCACCCAGGCGTGAGTGATGAAATCCCACAGCTTGGCCAGCGACCAGGGCGCATTCTCGAAGGCGGGCGAGAACAGGCCACCGACGGAGACGCCGAACCACATGGTGGTGATGTAAAGCAGCACGATGGCCAGGAGGAAATTGGGGGTCGCCATGGCGAGGAAGGCGAAGGCGGTCGAGAGATAGTCGGTGACCGAATATTGCCGCGCCGCCGAATAGATGCCTATCGGCAGCGAGAAGGCCCACATCAGCACCAGGGTGCAGAGCGAGATCAGCGCCGTCATGCCCATACGGCCCCAGATGAGCTCGGTGACGGGCTGGCGCCATTCGAAGCTGTCGCCGAAATCGCCACGGGCAATGCCGCCGATCCATTTGAAATACTGGACCACGACATTTTCGCCCAGGCCGTAGCGCTGGCGCAGGCTTTCGAGCACGGCGCTATCGACGCGCTCGCCGGATTGGGCGATCTGGGCGGCATAGGTGGAGACATAGTCACCGGGTGGCAGTTGGATAACGACGAAGGCCAGCACGGAAATCGCCAGCATGGCCGGGATCATGCCGGCGATCCGCTTGAGAATGAAGAACAACATGCTGGTCACCCGGTTCAGGGAGCGGCCCGGCCTGATGGCCGGACCGCCGAAGCCTACTACTGCTTGAAGTAGAACTGTTCGGTATTCAGCGTGCCCGGATCGGGGTGGATCCAGCCCGTCGGGGTGTTTTCGGGCACATTGCCCAGGGTGTTACCCACCACGGCGAAGCCGTTGATCGCCGTGCTGACACCAATCTGGTAGAATTGATCGGCGGCAATATCGAGGATCTGCTGGAACAGGGCGGCCTGCTGTTCGGGGTCGGATGTGCCCTTGATCTGGTCGTAGAGCGACCATTGCTCCTTGACGTAATCGGGCGGCTCCTGCCCACCGCTATTGGTGTAGAACTTGCCCCATTCGATGGCGAAATTGCTCTCGGTGGAGAAGGGGAAGTAGTCGCGCGGATCGATGAAGACGTCGATGCCACCAGAGGTTGCGCCCCAGACCACGATGTCATGCTGGCTGGCGGTCTTTTCCTCGTAGAACCGCGTGCGGTCCATGGCGGCAAAGCGGGCGTCGATGCCCACGGCCTGCCAGTACTGCACGAAGAGTTCGGCCGCATCGGCCATGGCGCCGAGGGCGGTCACCGCGGCGACGTTGACGACGAGCGGACTGCCATCGGGGGCCAGACGCATGCCATTGCCGCCGCGCTTGTCGAGGCCGATGGAGTCGAGCAGGCGATTGGCCTCGTCGACGTCATAGGCCAGGTACTGGGTGGCCAGCTTTTCGTTGTAGAAGGGCGTGCCTTGGCGCGGGGAGACCTGTTGTGCGGTCCCCTGCCCCAGATAGAGCGTGTCGATGATGGCCTGCCGATCCAGCGCGTGGGACAGCGCGATACGGAAATCCTTGTTGCTGAAGATCGGCTGCTTGATCGGGTCCTGCGAATTCAGGTTCACCGAGATGGTCATGGCATTGCCGACGCGGGATTCGCGGCTGCTAATGTGATAGCTGCCAGCTTCCATGCCTTCGGCCAGCACCGGAAGGTTGGTGGGGTTGGCGATGTGGCGGACCTCGTAGTCGATCTCGCCGGCCAGCACGCTGAGCAGCAGGGTCTGGGCCTCAGCATTCACCGAAATGCTGAGGTCATCGATATAGGGGAGCTGGTTGCCCGATGTATCGACCTTCCAATAGTAGGGATTGCGCTCGAAGGCGACGCGGGTGGCGCCGGCCTCGTAGGGCTCGGTGATGCGCCAGGCTTCGAGGGTCGGGCGCTCCGGATTGCGCCAGCGCTCGATGGCCTCGATGCCGATGCCGCACATGGCGACCATGCGCTCCGACCAGTCGGCGGCCCCGGCCGCCTTGGCCTCGGCATCCGCATTCTCGTTGTATTTGGGCAGGAACTGGCTGCAATAGGCCTTGTTGAGCAGGGCTAATTGCACGCCGTAGACACTGGCGGCGTTGATGATGAACAACCCGTTGGGCTTGGTCCAGGAAATGGTGAACTCGGTCGGCGAGGCGACGGAAATGGTGGGCAGTTCGCCTTCCACGGTCAGCCAGCCCGGCTTGGACGGGAAGAGTTTTTCATCAGGCAGGATGTCCTCGATGAAGAAGGCCACGTCATCGGCAGTGAATGGGGAGCCGTCCGACCATTTCATGCCGTCGCGCAGGGTGAAGGTGAAGGATTTGCTGTCTTCGCTGGCGGAATAGCCGGTGGCGATATTGGGCACCACCTCGCCGGACCAGTCGGCATCCCAGGACAGCAGGGGCTCGTAGCCGAAATAGGTGAAGAGCATGTTGCGGTCATTGCCGCCCACCATGCCGCCGCGGAACGTGCCGCCATAGGTGCCGACCTCGCCCACCGGAACGATGACGCGGGGCTCGGCGCCCAGGCGTTCAGCGACCGCCGGAAGGTCGCCGCTGGCGACCAGCGCGTCGAGTTCCGGAGCCTGCTTGTAGTCCTGCGCAAGCGCGGCCGTGGCCAGCGCAAAAAAAGATATCCCCGCCATGGCGGCGACCCTGAAATGCTTCAATTTTCCCTCCCATCAAGCTTGTAAGCAGATGCCAGCCGGAATTTGCCTCCGGTCTCGGTGACATGCACTTTCGTATGACTGCAATGGCATTGTCAATAAGAAATCATACTGCTTTTGGTTTTGCACATGCCTGATAGAGTGCATATGCCGTTGACAGGGCGAATGTGGCAGTGCTAACTCAAAGAAATCATACTAATTATCTGCAGCAGGAGACGGACGTGACCCTCGACGAAATGAAGGCCAAGATTGGTTCAGGTCTGCTTTCCTTTCCGGTGACGGACTTCGATGCGGCGGGGGAATTCAATCGCGATTCCTATGCCAAGCGCCTGCAATGGCTGTCGTCCTATGACATTGCCGGACTGTTTGCCGCCGGCGGCACGGGCGAGTTCTTTTCCATCGGCTATGACGAATATGACGATGTGATCAGCACCGCGGTGCGCAACAGCGCGGCCAATGTGCCGGTGCTGGCCGGCGTGGGCTATGGCACGCGCATGGCGGTGGATCTGGCCAGGCGAGCGGAAAAAGGCCGGCGCGGCGGGCATATTGGTGCTGCCGCATTACCTGATGTTTTCCGAGCAGGAAGGCATTGTCGCGCATATGAAGGCGATCTGCGACGCGGTGGGGATCGGGGTGATCTACTACGCCCGCGACAATACGCGGCTGACCCCGGACTCGCTGGCGCGGCTGGCCGAGATGTGCCCCAACCTGATCGGCTACAAGGACGGCATCGGGGATCTGCAGCTCATGGTGCAGGTGGCCAGCAGGATCGGCGACCGCATGGTGCATATCGGCGGATTGCCGACAGCGGAAGTGTTCGCCCAGCCCTATCTCGAAATGGGCGTGACGACCTATTCATCCGCCGTGTTCAACTTCGTGCCCGACCTGGCCTTGCGCTTCTACGCCGCCGTGCGACAGCGCGACAGCGCGACGGTGCAGGACCTGCTCAGGAGCTTCTACCTGCCGCTGATCGAACTGCGCGACCGCAAGCGCGGCTATGCCGTATCGATGATCAAGGCCGGGGCGGAGATTATCGGCCATCCAGCCGGCAAGGTGCGCACGCCGCTGACGGAGCTGGATGCGGACGAGCGCGAGACCCTGGCAGAGTTGATCGCGGCGCATCGCTGAGAGCTTCCCTGGCGCAGCCTCCCTGGCGCCAGCAAAGCTCGGGCCGTGAGGTCCGGGCTTTTTGGTTTGGGGGATACCTCAGGGTCTGCCTATTGCCGAGCGCGCGGAGAGGCACCCCCACCCTGCTCGATTCAACGGACTTAGCAAACGCTAAGTCCTATCTCGCTTCCCTCCCCTCAAGGGGGAGGGTGAACCCAGTTGGTGGGGGAAGTTCTGCGCCAAAGCACGGCGCTTCCTGAACGCGCTCTCGATGGACGAACGATCCACCTTGCGGCCGTGGCGCGATCTCAGGATGGATCCCGGCTCAAGGCCGGGATGACATCGAGGGTTGGGCGGGATCGGTGGCACACCACAGATCGGCTACCGCCCGTAGGGGTCCCAGCCGTTGGCCTGGAAGAGGGCGATGATGTAGCCGAAGGTGAAGGCGAAGGCGGTTTCGAAGGGGGCTTCGCCGTCGATGTCGGGGACGTGGTCGGGCATGATCATGCAGTCGACGCCCGCTTCCTTGTAAAGGCGCAGGGCGGCGGGCATGTCCATGTCGCCGGCATCGGGAAATTCCTCGGTGAAGGAATAGCGGCCGCCCTTGATGTTGCGGAAATGGACATTGAAGATCTTCTTGCGGGTTCCGAACCAGCGGATGATGTCGCCGATTTCCTCGCGCGGGCTTTCCAGGCTTTCGGCAATGGTGCCCTGGCAGAAATTGAGCCCGTGATAGGGGCTCTCGGCGATAGAGACGAATTTCTTCAGCCCCTCGACGCTGCCCAGAACGCGCTCCTCGACGCCCTTGTAGCCGGGCGGGGTCAGTGGATCATGCGGGTGGCAGGCTAGGCGCACCTTGCTGGCCTCGGCCACCGGCACGACGCACTCGAGGAAATGGGTGATGCGCTCCCACATCTGCTCGGTGCTCACCTGCCCTGCCCGCGTGAGCTTGTCGGCATCGGTCACCTGATCGGCGCGATAGGTGGAGAGCACGGCGCCGCCGCGGCCGCGCTCGGACGGCGTGCGCGGAATGCCAAGGATGTTGAAATTGTATTTGGCGGCCTTGATGCCGAGGGAACCCAGCAGTTCGATGAGACGGCAGATGCCGTCCAGCTCGCGCTCGCGATCGGGCTCCTGCCCCAACACAATGGCCGGCGAGCGGACCTTGTCGATGCCGGCGGAGGACAGCGGCAGTTGCACCATGTCGAGCACGAGGCCCGCAGCATCGATGCGGTCGATGTGGCGAGCCAGGATGTCACGCGTCCAGTCATAGGGGCTGCCGACCGGATCGATGCAGACATGGACGATGCCGAGCTGGGCCAGTTGCCGCAGATAGCGGTCGCCCACCTGTTCCAGCTTGTCACCGCTGAGCTGGGTGCCGATATACATGACTCGCCTCGTGTTTTATGATTTCTCCAAAGTTGTATGAAAGATTTTGCCATGCTACAAGGGAAATGCATGATGCGACCCGCATGAAGCGGCGCAAAAGCAGTGTCCGGCGGCTATCGCAGGATGACAGGTTCGACTAATTTATCCGAGTCCGCGCCTGTTCACACATGGTGGGAATTGGGTAACAGACTGTTAGCATCGACGAGAACGATGCGCGGTCCAGACGAACGGCAAAACAGATGGCGGAAATCGAAGCATTGCGACTGACGGACCGGGTGAAGAACGGGCTGGTCCGCATGATTGCCGAGGATGGGCTGCAGCCAGGCGACAAGCTGCCCCCTTCGGACCGGCTATGCGAACAGTTTTCGGTAAGCCGGACGGTGGTGCGCGAAGCGATAGCAAGTCTGAAGGCTGAGGGGCGGTTGCGTTCGCTGCGCGGCAGCGGCGTCTATGTCAGCGAGCCGCCCAAGCTGACCGGCGGCAGCTCCATGTTCATGGAGGCGCCGCAGGATATCGGGGACGTGCTCGACTTCATGGAGTTCCGCATGAGCGTGGAAATCGAGGCGGCCGGGCTGGCGGCCGAGCGGCGCACGGAAACCAACCTGTTGCGCATGGAACAGGCGATGAGCCAGTTCGCGCGGCACCTGGAGGACAACACGCTAGCGACCGATGCCGATCGCAGCTTTCACCGCGCCATTGCCGACGCGACCAACAATACGCGGTTCCGCCTGTTCGTCGATGAAATGGGGGAACGGCTCATTCCCCGCCGGGCGCTGGGCGCCGGCTTCAGCGACGAGAAGGACAAGTCGGAATTTCTCGACAATATCCAGGGCGAACACCGGCGCATTTTCGATGCGATCAGCGACCGGCAGGCGGACGAAGCGCGGGCGGCCATGCGGCACCACCTGGAGGGCGGGCGCAGGCGCTATCGCGAGTGGAGCCTGGCGCATGAGCGGTAGCCGCGACCTGGCGGTGAAACCGGACATCGGCTTTCTGGTGCGCGAGCGTTTTGGCGTGGGGGAAAGCCCGGTCTGGGACGCGGAAAACGGGCGGCTGTTGTGGTGCGATATTCCGGCTGGGGTAATCCATGCCGTCACTGTGGTTACGGGTGCGCGGCGGCGCTGGGCGTTTGGCGAGCCGGTGCCCAGTTTCGGGCTGGCGCAGGGCGGGCGGCTGGTGGTGGCGCTGCGCAATGACGTGATGCTGTTCGACCCCGAGACGGGGCGGCGCGCGCTGGTGGCGCGGGTGGAGCATGCCAAGCCTGACATGCGGCTCAATGACGGCAAGGTGGGGCCGGATGGCGCCTTCTGGGTGGGCAGCATGGATGGTAGCGGCGATGGCATGCCGGCGGCGAAGCTCTATCGCATCGCGCCCGATGGCGATATGCGCGTGGTGGCGGAAGGCATCGCCATTGCCAATGGGCTGGCGTGGAATGCGGTGGGGGACCGGATGTATCACTCGGATTCCCGTGGAGATATCTGGCTTGATTGCTGGGACTTCGACGCGGCGACGGGGGCGATGTCCAACCGGCGGCGATTGCGGGAGCATGACGAAGCGGTCGGGCGGCCGGATGGCGGGGCTTGCGACATGGATGGCAATTACTGGTCGGCCGGGCCATCGGCGGGGCGGCTCAACCGGTTTTCGGCCGAAGGGGAATTGCTCGACTGGATCGACCTGCCGATCAGGACGCCGACCATGCCGTGTTTCGGCGATGCGGATATGCAGACGATCTATGTGACGAGCCTCGATTCCAAGGCGGATGAGGGGCGCGACGGCGTGGTGCGGCTGCGGGTGGATGTGCCCGGTGTGCCGGTGGGGCGGTTCGGGGCTTAGGGGCTTGCATCCACCGCGCCGAGTTCGTGGAACCGTCGACACCCCCTCCCTAGCTTTGCCAAGGCCCTGCGGGCCAGGCGCCGCTTTTGCGGGAATGACGCCGAGAAAATTGAAGCGTCCAATGTAAACACCTCCTTGAGGGGAGGATTGAAGGTGGGGTGACGGGAGCCGCCGAGTTCTTATTGAGCCGACGATGGTGGCGGGGTGACCCCTGACATCGGGCGGTTCAGCAGGGGTGCCATGAAGCGGTTTTCGCTGATCAGCTTGTAGGGGATGGTTTCGTGGCGGGCGAGGCCCCTGCCCTCAATGTGGCCCTGTTCGACCAGGTCGAGCATGGTGCAGAGATGGGCGGCCGAGGTGTGGCTGAGGGCCGTGACCGGGAACGGGCTGCGCATCGGCTCGTGGTAGATCTTGCGGACATAGGAGCGTTCGGCAGGCACGCCCTGGTGGAAACCCCGGACGCTGATGAAGATGACCACGACATCCTGAACCACATCGGGCACGCCGAAGCGCAGGACGGTGCGCAGCATGTCGCGGCGGCGCTTGAGGCCGAGATCCTCGAAGAGGAAGCGCGCCAGGGTCAGGTGGCCGGGATAGCGGATGGTGCGGAAGCTGAGATTGCGCACCTTGTGCTGAAGCGCGGCGCAGAGGCTGCCCAGACCACCGGCGGTGCTGAAGGCCTCGTAGGGGCGGCCGTTGAGCACGAAGCTCTCATAGTCCTGCAGGGGCGCGGTGCTGACCAACTGGCCTTCGACAATGCCCTCACAGAGACCGGTATATTCGGCAATGAGGCCATCGACATCCCAGGAGAGACCATAGCCGAAGCCGTTGGAGGGATGGACCGGCAGACCGCCGACGCGGACCACCATGTCGATCGGCCCTTCGAGCGCATCGACCAACTCGGCGGCGAGATTGGCGACGAGGCCCGGCGACAGGCCGCAGCCGGGCAGGATGACCTTGCCGTGACCAGCGGTGGCGGCGAGCGCGCTGACGGGGGCGATGTCCTCGGCGGTATCGACATAGTGGACCCCGGCCTCGATGGCGGCGGTGGCAATGGCGGCGGCAAGCCGGGTGGGCGCGGCATTGACGACAACATCGAAGCCGGCCAGGGCCTCGACGCAATCCTTGCGCCTGCTGGCATCGAGATGGCGGGTGCGGAAGCCACGGCGGGTCGCGTGGTCCAGCGCCTCGCGCGTCACATCGGCGATTTCGGCGTCGTGGCCGCCGGCGCCGGCCAGCAGGCTCGCCACCGCCAGGCCGATGCGGCCGCCGCCGATGATCAGGACCTTCATGGCATGCTCCGATCAGGCATTGAAGCGGCTGAGGAAGGCCTGCAGCCGTTCGCTCTTGGGATTGCGGATGACGCTGTCGGCGGTGCCGAGTTCGGCGATGACGCCGCCGTCGATGAAGGCGACGCGGTCGGCCACGTCGGCAGCGAAGGCCATTTCGTGGGTGACGATGGCCATGGTCATGCCGTCATGGGCGAGGAGGCGGATGACCTGGAGGACTTCACCCACGAGTTCGGGATCGAGCGCGCTGGTGACTTCGTCGAGCAGCAGGACGTCGGGGCGCATGGCCAGTGCCCGGGCGATGGCGACGCGCTGCTTCTGGCCGCCGGACAGGTGATTGGGATAGGCGTCGCGCTTGTCGAGCAGGCCGACCTTGCCGAGCAGTTCCATGGCGCGGGCCTCGACCTCCTCGCGCGGCTCCTTGAGCACGGCGATGGGGCCTTCGCAGATATTCTGCATCACGGTCTTGTGGGGGAAGAGATTGAAGTGCTGGAACACCATGCCGACATGGCGGCGCAGCTCGCCGCAGCCGATATTGCCGCCGCGCGACTGGAAGCGGTTTTCGACGCGGCGGCCCTTATAGGCGATCTCGCCGGCTGTGGGGGTTTCGAGCAGGTTGAGGCAACGGATGAGCGTGGACTTGCCGGAGCCGGAGGGGCCGATGATGGCCAGCACCTCGCCGCGATGCAGGTCGAGGTCGACGCCCTGGATCACGCGCAGCTTGTTGTAGCTTTTCTCGAGGCCCCTGACGGTCAGGATGGGCTCGGCGGCGGTGCCGGGTTGGTCGGTCATGGCGTTTCCTGAAATTGCGGCCATCAGTCACTCACCCGCATGCGATGTTCGACATAGTCGGCGGCCTGGGTCATGGGGAACAGGACCACGAAATAGAGCAGCGCGACGACGGTGAAGGCCTCCAATGGACGGTAGGTCTGTCCGTTGACGACGGCGGCCATGTAGGCCAGTTCGCCCACCGAGATCACCGAGATCAGCGAGGTGTTCTTGAACTGGATGACCGACTGATTGATGAAGGAGGGCAGCACCCGCTTGAAAGCCTGCGGGATGACGATGCGCCACATGACCTGCCGGTCGGACATGGCGATGGCCTTGGCCGCCTCGGTCTGCCCCTTGTCGATCGAGAGGATGCCGCCGCGGAAAATCTCGGAATAGAACGAGCCGGCATAGAGCGACAAAGTGAGCATCGCCGCGACATAGTTCTCGATGGTGACGCCGATCAGCAAGGGCAGCGCGTAGTAGAACCACATGAGCTGCACCAGCAGCGGCGTGCAGCGGAACACTTCCTGATAGGCCCGTGCCAGCCCGCTGATGACCCGGAAGCGGGACAGCCGCCCGAAGCAGAGGAGCAGGCCCAGGACGACGCCGATGATGATCGAGCCGACCGTATAGGCGAAGGTGAGCCACAGCCCCCAGGCGAACAGGTCCCAATATTGCAGGACGGCGCTGAAATCCCATTTGTACGGCATCACATATCCTTCAAGAAGTCAGCCGGGGCGAAACCCGCCCCGGCAGTGCGGATCAGCCGCCGAGGTCGAAATTGTCGGGCAGGTCGTCGAGCCCGATCTCGAATGGCGCCAGGCCATTGATGATCCAGGTCTGATTGTTGCCGACGCGGCGATTGTAGTCGGCCCAGGCCGAGATGAAGGATTTGAACTGCTCGTCGGCATTGTAGTTGATGCCGATGACCGAGGGCGAGGACAGCACCGGCTGCGGCACATAGACCTGACCCAGAGCAGCATTGCGCTTGATCATCACGACCGAGTTCAGCACCGTGTTGACGATGGCATCGGCCTTGCCGCTGGCGACGGCCAGGATGGCCTCATCGCGGGTCTTGAAGCGCAGCACATTGGCCTTGGGCAGGTATTGCTGGGTGATCAGATCCTGCGCGGAGCCAAGGTCGACCGCCAGGGTGACCGCGGGGTCATTCAGCGATGCCCAGGTGGCCGACGCGAATTCGGGCTTGGGCGAGACGATGACGAAGCTGTTGTAGTAGGTGGGCGCCGAGAACGAAACGGCCAGGGCACGGGCCGGCAGGGCCGTGAGCGCCAGGGCGATATCGGCCTTGCCGGACTGCACGTCGAGAATGGAATTGGCCCAGGTGCTCTCGACCACTTCGAGCTCGACGCCCAGGGTCTCGGCGATGTCGCCGGCCATGTCGATGACGAAGCCGCGCCATTCGCCGGTGCGCGGGTCCTTGTTGAAATACGGGTCCTCATTGAGGATGGCGGGAACGCGCAGAACGCCGCGCTCCCTGATCTGGTCGATCGTGCTTTGCTGTGCGACGGCCGGTGCGGCCGCGAACCCCATCGCCACGCATGCTGCGGCGAGTATCGTAGTCAGTACTCTCATCATAGTCTCCCTCTGAAAAACTGAACGACGTCGGCTGGGACGGTCATGGGTGACCAACCTTCCGATATTCAGAGTGCAGGTGCGTCCGGGCTGCATCAATGCAAACGGACAGTCCGCACTTGTGGCATTTCTTGGAAGAGCCCGGGGTCATTTATTCGCCCCGGCGAACTCTTCCAATGCCGCGACCAGCGTGGTGCGGCTGGCCGGCGCGAGCGGGGCCAGCGGCGCGCGCACGGTGCCGGCCATCTGGCGGCGCAAGGCTAAGGCTTCCTTTACGGGCACCGGATTGCCCTCGATGAACAGCGCCTTGGCGAGCGCGAATATCCGGTCATGCAGGGCCAAAGCGGTGGCGTGATCGCCGCGATGCCAGGCGGCGACAAGGGCCACCATTTCTTCGGGCGCATAATTGGAGACGACGCTGGTGACGCCCAGCGCGCCGAGCGACATGAAGGGCAGAGCCAGGGCGTCATCGCCGGAATGGAGGACGAAATCGGGGCCGCAGGCGGCGCGCAGCTCGCTGATGCGCTCGGACCGGCCGCCGGCCTCCTTGATGCCGAAGATATGGCGATGGCGGGCATGCAGGCGCGCAGCGGTTTCGGGCGCGATCTCGACGCCGCAGCGGCCGGGAACGCTATAGAGCATGATGGGCAGGCCGGTGGCGGCGGCGACGGCGTCGTAGTGGCGCTCGAGGCCGGCCTGGCTGGGGCGGTTGTAATAGGGCGTGACCACCAGGCACCCATCGGCACCGGCGGCTTCGCAGGCGCTGATAGCCTCGACGGCGTGTTCGGTGCTGTTGGAGCCGGCGCCTGCCAGCACGAAGGCGCGGCCAGCGGCCAGCTTGACGGTGCGGGCGACCAGGGCGGCGGCTTCATCGAGCGACAGGGTTGCGGCTTCGCCCGTGGTGCCGACGGGAACGAGGCCCTTGATGCCGGCGGCAAGCTGCAATTCGACCAGGCGATCGAAGGCGGGATAGTCGATGCCGTTTTCGTCGAAGGGCGTCACCAGGGCGGTGAAGACGCCGGTGAAGGCAGTGGTCAGGTTCATTGTCGCGGCCTTTGCAGCAAGGGGTTCAGAGGTCGAAGGCGTCGTAGCGGCCGGGGCCGAGGCCGGATTCGACCAGTTGAATGGCGGCAGCCAGCGCGCCGCGGGCATAGGCGGCGATGGTCTGCACCGAGAAGGTGAAACGCATTTCGGAATCGCCCAGGTCGAAGCGCACCTCGTTGATGCCGACGGTGTCGCCGACACGATGGACGTGGATTTCCGGCTCGGGTGGGCTGGCGCCGGCAGCAGTGGCCTGCGCTTCGCGCAAGACACGGGCCAGCAGGAGCGAGGTGCCCGAGGGCGCGCGCTTCTTGCGGCGGTGATAGGTTTCCTCGATGGCGATGCTGGCACCGGGATGGGCGGCGGCGAACTGGCGGGCATTGCGGGCGAACTCGGTGAAGCCCAAGGCGAAATTGGCACCGGTCAGGATCGGACGATAGCGGGCGGCAGCCTGGATTTCGGCCAGGTCGTCGGCGGCAAAGCCGGTGGTGCCGATGACAACAGGCACGGAGCGCTGGCCGGCCATGCGTTGCAGGTAGAGACTGCCTGATGGCGACGAAAAGTCGATGATGGCGTCGCAATGGGCGTTGATGGCGGCTTCGGCCGGCCGGTATTCGACAACCGTGCTGCCGACCTGGCGGCCGATCCACGGGGAGCCGGGCGAGACATGGGCGGCGGCCAGTTCCAGGCCCGGATCGGTGAGGATGGCTTCGACCAGGCGGGTGCCGACGCGGCCGGAGGCTCCAAAGACTGCTATGCGCATAGTGACCTCCTAGTCGATGACGACCTTGGTTTCGCTCATTTCGCGCAGGGCGATGCGGACGCCTTCGCGGCCGAGGCCACTGCCCTTGATGCCGCCGAAGGGGACATGTTCGGCGCGGAAATCGGGGCCTTCATTGATCATCACGCCGCCAACGCGCAATTCGCGCGAGAAGCGCTTGAGGACGGCGTGGTCATTGCTGAAGACGCCGGCCTGCAGGCCATGGGCGCCGGCATTGACCTCGGCAATGGCGGCGCCGACATCGGTGAAGCGGCGGACGGAAATGACCGGGCCGAAGGTTTCCTGGGCGAAGAGATCGCTATCGGGGGGAACATCGGCGATGACTGATGGCACCAGCATGGAGCCCTGCCCCGTGCCGCCGGCAAGCAGGCGGGCACCGGAGGCGGTGGCGGCTTCGATGCGGGCGCGGACCTGGGTGGCGGATTGGGTATCGATGACCGGACCCATCTGGGTGGCGGGATCGAGGGGATCGCCGTGGCGGACGGCCTTTGCGGCCTCAACCAGCGCGTCGAGCATGGCGTCGTGGATATCGGCGTGGAGGTAGAGTTTCTTGACGGCGGCGCAGCTCTGGCCGGCGATTTCGTAGCGCTGGGCGATGGCGGTGTTTATCGCAGCCGGCAGGTCGGCATCGGGCATGACGAAGAGCGGGTCATTGCCGCCCAGTTCCATGAGGCAGCGGAAGAGGCCGGCGGCATTCTTGAGGGCGAGGCCGGCGGCGGGGCCACCGGTGAAGCTCAGGAGATCAATGGGGGCGCGGGCCAGGGTCAGTGCCTCGGCGGCGCCACCATGCACGATCTGAAACAGGTGTTGGGGGAAGCCGGCTTCCATGGCCAGTTCGGCGAGGCGCTGGGCGGCGAGCGGCGCCTTGGGCGACGGCTTGGCCACCACGGCATTGCCGGCGGCGATGGCGGGGCCGAGCTTGTGGCACAGCAGATTGAGCGGATAGTTGAAGGGCGTGATGGCGCCGACGACGCCTGTTGGTTCATAGGTGATGACGGCCTGGCGATTGGCGCCGCCGGCGACGATGCCGCAATGAAGCACCTCGCCATCGAGGAAGGTGGCGGCGTCGCCCGAGAGGCGCAGGGTATTCTGCGCGCGGCGGACTTCATTGCGGGCCTCGGCAATGGTCTTGCCGACTTCGGCGCAGATGAGCTGGGCGAGGGATTCAGCCTCGCCGGCAATCGCGGTGGCCAGGGCGTCGAGCAGGTCGCGGCGCTGGGCGGGCGTGGAGAAGGCGAATTCGGCCTGCGCGACTTGGGCGCGGCGCACGGCAGCGAAGATGGCATCGGCGCCGGTCAGCGGGACGCGGCCGACCACGCGCCCATCGTAAGGCGAGGTGACGTCGATATGCTCGGGGCTGGACGGCAGGCGCTGGGGCAATGGGGACACGGCACTCACTCTGGCGGACTGGAAGGGGGAAGCGTGACGAAGGCGGCTATCGGCACGGGCTTGACCGGCCAGCGGCTGCCGACGATTTCGGAGACGTGCGGGGCTTCGCCACCGCGCTGGCTGGCGACGAAGGCGGTGACCCACTCGGCGCAAAAGCGGCCCTGGCAGGAGCCCATGCCGAAGCGGCCATTGAGCTTGATCTCGCGGGCGGAAACCGGATCGCCTGAGGCCAGCAGGGCGCGCAGCTGGCCCAGCGTGCGGCCCTCGCAGCGGCAGATCACCGTATTGTCGGGAAGCTGGGCGGGGTCGGTGCCGGCATAGTCGTAGAGCGTATTGAGGGCCGATTGGGCCTGGCGCTCGCGGGCGAGGATTGTGGCGGGGTCGCTGTCGGTCGCGGCGGCCTGGCCGAGATGGGCGAGGACGGCGCGGGCGGCGAGGCGGCCATCGGCTATGGCGGCGACACCGCCCAGAACTTCGCGGCAATCGCCGGCGCGGATGGTGAAGGGGCCATTGGGGCCGGACGTCGTGCCGTTGCTGTTGGGCAGGAGGCCATCATGCAGGGCGACGCGGTCGACGACGAGCGTCTGTTGCAGCCCGGCGCGGTCGGCGATGGTGACGGAGAGGCGGCCCTCGGCGGTGGGGGCGATGGCGCGGATGGTGGCGTGGCGTGGGCGCAAGCCGGTGCGGGCCAGCGTCAACAGGTAACCGGCAGCTTCCCAGAGATAGGCCGGGGCACGCAACAGGCTGGCGACGACATCAGGGGAAACGGGGCTGGTACTGCGCTCCAGCACGGCAACGGGCGGCTTGCCGAGGGCGGCCAGTTGGGCGGCGACGGCGACGAGAAGCGGGCCGGAACCGGCGAGCAGGATATCGCCCGCTGGGGCGGCGCCGGTGGCTTTCAGCATCATCTGCAACCCGCCGGCGGTGACGACGCCGGGCAATTGCCAGCCGGGCACGGGCGCGACCCGCTCGACGGCGCCCAAAGCCAGCACGAGCGCGGCGGGGCGGCGGGTGACGAGGCGGGCATTGGCGCGATCCTCGAGCAGGACGGCGCCGCTGCCTTCGATGCCGGCAAACATGTGGCGGCAGAGGATTTCGACATTGCTGGCGGCGAGTTCGGCCGAGAGGGCCTGCCAGCGGCGCTTTTGCGCGCGGGGTACGCGCAAAGGCCGGGCGGGATCGTCGGGCTGGCGGTGGATGGCGCCGCCGAGCCGGGGGGCCTGTTCGCAGAGCGTTACCTCGAGGCCGGCGCGAGCCAGCTCGAGCGCGGCGGAAATGCCGGCGGGGCCGCCGCCGATGACGAGGACTTCCGCGCTCATGGCGACACCGGGACGATGCGCGTGACCAGGAGCCCGCTGCGGGCCGGGGTAAGGCAGGCTTCCATGCTGATACCATCGACAGAGACCGCGCAGGCCTGGCAGGCGCCAATGCCGCAGAAATAGCGGCCGGCGCTGCTGCCCTGACCGGCGCCCAAGCTGCTTATGCCCGCGCGGTCGAGGGCCATGGCGATGGTTTCGTTGGTGCCGAAGGGAATGGCTACGCCGTCGAAGAGGAAGGTCTGGCCCGATCCGCTCATGCCGCCTCCGCCAGGGTGAGACCGAAGCGGGCGGCGTCGAGGGGGGGCGATGTCCTGTTCAAGGCGCTCGCCGCAGATCATCTGCTGGCAGAGGCGCCCCATCATGGGGCCGAGGCAGATGCCGTCGCCCTCGAAGCCGGTGGCGATCCAGACATTGTCGGCGCCATGGACGCGGCCGACGATGGGCATGCCGTCGCTTGTGGCGGCGCGCAGGCCGGCAAAGACGCGGATGACGCGCAATTGCGCCAGCGAGGGCGCCAGCGCCACGGCATCGCGCAGCAGGCTGGCGACGATGGCGGCATCGGCAGCGTCGCGGTCGTCACGGTCTTCGCGCGAGCCGCCGATGAGGAACTGGCCGGTGCGCAGCGGATCGATGACGAGGCCGAGCGAGCGGGATTCGGCGGCCTTGTCGGCGGGCTGGCTGCCCTTGCTGACCAGGTAGCGGCAGGACATCAGCGGGCCCGGGAAATGCGGGGCATCGCTGCCGGCGCGATCGGTAACGATCAACTGGCCCTTGCGCGGGCGGATAAGGTCGCCCCCGGCGAGGAAATGCGTGGAGCCGAGGCCGGCGGCGAGCAGCACGGCATCGACGGGTTCGGCGCCATGGGCGGTGATCACGCCGGTGACGCGGCCATTGCTGGTGTGAAGGCCGGAGACCGGGCAATTGCGCCTGATGGCGAAGCCGCCGAGCTGGCGCAGGCGCTCGACAACGCGGTAGCCGACGGCGTGGCCTTCGCCCTGCACTTCCACGGCAGCGATGGCCGACGGGGCTGCGGCGCCGATGGTTTGCGCCAAAGCGGCGCCCTTGAGCAGGCGGATCGGTACGCCAGCGGCTTCCAGTTCGGCGGCGTGGCGTTCGAGCACGGCCAGCTCTTCGGCGTCCGAGGCGACCACGAAGGTCGAGCGGGGAAGGTATTCGTCGAGCAGGATGCCGGTTTCGGTGAGGTGCTCGTAGAACCTGACGGCGGCGACGGCCAGAGTCATCAGCGGGCCGGGCTTCTTACTGGCGACCGAGACGGCGCCATCGGCCGAACCGGTAGCGCCCGAGGCCACGGTGCCGGAATCGTAGACGGTCACCTGCCAGCCGGCGCGGGAGAGGAAATGGGCCGCGGACATGCCGACAATGCCGGCGCCGACAATGGCGACGGAACCTGGTGATCGGGGAAAAACGCTTGCTGGCTGAGGCATTTCGCGGACGCTGGTGAACCTGGGTCCATGCACAATGGAATGCGGGTGCCGAAAGCGTCGATACAAATGAAACGGGGGTGAAGCGCAGCATTTTTGTAGACCTTTCGGCCCGCCGTCGCTTGTTCGGCTGACCACGGGCTCTATGATCAGGCGCAGGAGCCCCCACCCCATGGCAGAAATCAATCTCACGCTGATCCAGACCTTTTACCTCGTGGCGAGGCACGGGTCGTATTCGGCGGCGGCACGCGAAATGAACCTGAGCTACCAGTCGGCCGCCAACCATGTGCGCCGGCTGGAGCAGGTGATGCATGAGCGGCTGGTGGAATCCGACCAGGGTGCCAAGAAAATCCGGCTGACGCCGCGCGGTGTGGCGCTCTACAACCTGCTCCACCCGGAGCTGGAGATCATGCTGGAGCGGCTGTCGCTGGTGGTGGCGAGCCAGCGGCCGGTGCTGCGGATCGGGCTGCCGCAGGCGATTTTCTATTACCTGCTGCCAGCGGTGCTGGCGCAGTTCCATGCCAAGTTTCCCAATGTCGAGGTGATCGCCTATGAGCGCGACACGTCGCTGGCCGAGCTGGTGAAGAATGGGAGCCTGGATGTCTGCATCAACGAGCGGTTCTTTGGCGATCCGGTGGTGCCGCAGAGCCTGCTGGGGACCTATCACCTGAACCTCGTCTATCCGCGGAGCTGGGGACCCCCGCCCCGGCCGGCCGACATTCCGCAATGGTCGCGTGGGCGGCCGCTGGTGACCTATGAGCCGGGACAGACATTGCGCAACATGGCCATGGATTTCCTGGCCAAGGGCGGCGGGCAGACCGAGGCCTCCACCTCGACCTCGGGCAGTTCGAGCGTCAAGAAATGCGTGGAGAGCGGGCTGGGCTTCGCCATTATCCCAGCCTGGTGCGTGGAGCCGGAGGACGAGGGGCTGGTGCAGGTCAAGATCGACGTGCTGCCGCCGGTGAAGGTCTATTTCGGGCAGGCGCTGTTCATGGCCAAGAATGTCTATGTGCAGGCGTTGCAGGAACAGTGCCGGGTGAGCCTGGTGGGGTCGGCACTCGAAGCATCCTAGGGTTCTGCGCGTCCGCGGTTGATTGTATCAAAAATACTGATAGACATTAAGTCGTCACATTCTGCCCCGGACCGCCGCTGCCATGAGCCGTAATTTTCTTGTCGTCGATCCGGAAGAGGACATCGAGGTTCTCAAGGGGCTGGCCTCGCCGATCCGGGTGAAAATCCTCAAACTGCTGCATATGCAGGGACCGATGAACGGCAATGACATTGCCGAGAAACTCGACCTGCCGCAATCGACCGTGTCGACCAATATCCAGATCCTGGAAGGCGCCGGGCTGATCCGCACCGAGACGCAGAAGGCGCGCAAGGGCAACCAGAAGATCTGCCATTCGACCTTCGATGAAGTGCTTGTCATGTTCAAGGAGGACATCAAGCCGCTGCAATCGAACACGATCGAGGTGGCGATGCCACTGGGGCTCTATACGAGCTGCGAAGTATCGGCGCCGTGCGGGCTGTGTTCGACCGAGGGGATCATCGGGCTGCTCGACGTGCCGGACACGTTTCTCGACCCGGACCGGATGAAGGCCGGGCTGATCTGGTTCACCCGGGGCTATGTGGAATACCAGTTTCCCAACAATGCCAAGCTGAGCCAGAACAAGATCGAAGCCATGGAATTTTCCATGGAGCTGAGCAGCGAGGTGCCCGGCACGTCGGCGGACTGGCCGAGCGACATCACGCTGTCGGTCAATGGCACGGAAATCGGCACCTGGATGAGCCCGGGGGATTTCGGGGACAAGCGCGGGGTCTATACGCCGGACTGGTGGAAGCTCAAGGGCAGTCAATATGGCAAGCTCAAGAGCTGGCGGGTGACCACTGACGGCACCTATGTCGACGGGATGAAGATTTCGCCGATCTCGCTGGTAGACCTCGACCTGGCCAATCATCATTCGATCCGCCTGCGGATCGGGGTGAAGGATGATGCCAAACATCCGGGGGGCATCAATATTTTCGGACGTGGCTTCGGCAATTACGACCAGGAAATCATCATGCGATTGCAGACGGAGCGGTAGGGGAGCGAGTCTTCTGGAAGTGGATAACCCCTCCTAGCCTCCCCCTGACAGGGGGAGGAACCGCGCGGTGGTCGCGGCTCGATAGCTGACCCACAAAAATCATATTTATTGCGTCCCCCTCCCCTTGCGCGATCCGAGCGACCTCGTTTACAACGGGGTAACTGATACAAATCATAAAATCGGGATTGGAGGACAAAGTGAAGGCTTCGGTCGTCGCGCATAAGGATTTCACGGTCAGCAAGATCGACGATCGGGTCTATGGGGCCTTTCTCGAGCATCTGGGCCGGGCCATCTATGAGGGCATTTACGAACCCGACCATCCCAGCGCCGACAAGGACGGGATGCGGGGCGACGTGGCCAAGCTGGTCAAAGACCTCAATATACCCGTGGTGCGCTATCCCGGGGGTAACTTTGTTTCGGCCTATAACTGGGAGGACGGGATCGGGCCGCGCGACAAGCGCCCTACCCGGCTGGACCTGGCCTGGCACACCTCCGAGAGCAATGCGGTGGGCGTGCATGAATTCGCCGACTGGTGCGCGACGGTCGGTACGGAGATGATGCTGGCGGTCAACCTGGGATCGCGCGGCGTCGACGAGGCGCGGAACTTCCTCGAATATGTCAATCACCCCGGCGGCAGCTACTGGAGCGACCTGCGCATCAGGAATGGCCGCAAGGACCCGTGGAATGTGCGCATGTGGTGCCTGGGCAACGAGATGGACGGACCCTGGCAGGTCGGCCACAAGGATGCGGCCGAATATGGCAAGCTGGCGGCCAATACGGCGCGGGCCATGCGCATGTTCGACAGCAAGCTGGAACTGATCGTCTGCGGATCATCCAATTCGGACATGGCGAGCTATCCCGACTGGGAGCGCATCGTGCTGGAGCATACCTATGATCATGTCGATCATATCAGCCTGCACATGTATTTCGCCAACCGCGAGAAGAACACGGCCAACTATCTGGCGCTGAACCATAAACTGGATCGCTATATCGAGACGGTGGCCTCGACGATCCTGCAGGTGAAGGCCAAGCGGAAGAGCAAGCGCGACGTCACTATCTCGTTCGACGAGTGGAATGTCTGGTACCATTCCAACAAGCAGGACCGGGCCATTCTCGATGGCGGCAATGGCTGGCCGCATGCGCCGGGGCTCTTGGAAGACATCTATAATTTCGAAGACGTGCTGATGGTGGGGCTGATCCTCAATACCTTCATCCGCCGCTCGGATGTGGTGAAGATCGCCTGCATCGCGCAGTTGGTGAATGTGATCGCCCCGATCATGGCGGAAAAGGGCGGGCCAGCCTGGGCGCAGACGATCTACTATCCGTACTATTTTGCCTCGATCTTCGGACGCGGCACGGCATTGAATCTCATCGTCAATTCGCCGGGCTATGATAGCGTGCACCAGGACAATACGCCCTATGTCGATGTGTCGGGGGTGCATAACGAGGATGAGGGCGTGCTGAGCTTTTTCCTCGTCAACCGGCACGGGACGGAGGCAATCGATGTTTCGGTGAGCCTGCAGGGCTTTGCTGATGGCCAGGTGATCGACCATCAGGTGATGGTGCATGACAATCTGGAGGCGGTGAATACGGCGCGCAACCAGACGGAAGTGGCGCCGCGCAAGGGTTCGGGCGCGAAGGCGGAGGGTGGCGAGCTGAATGTGAAGCTGCCGCCGTATTCGTATCAGATGGTGCGGGTGAAGGTTTAGGGTGTCTTTGTCGGATACCCCCTCCTAGCCTCCCCCTGATAGGGGGAGGAACAGATCGCGGTTGTGGCGCGATGGTGCCCCGAATCCCTTCTCCCACAAGGGAGGAGGGTGGCTCTACTTGGGGGCTTTATCGGGACCGTTGTGTGTTCACACACACCCTGAATTCGTTAGCAGACTGTTAGCATTGACGCGGTGGACAGGTGAAAGGGCGCGCCCGGTTTGGCACGCCCTTTTGCATTGTGTATCATGTTATCAGATTTACATCATGATGTGCGTTGACAACCCGTTGGGGGTGGTTAAGTATGATTTATGATGGCGCTGGAGGGCGCCGTGGATCGGTGTGCGGGAGGCATGCCGGCAAGGGAGGACAAAAATGGATAGACGTGATTTCCTGCTCGGGACGACGGCAGTCGGCGCATTGCTCGCGGCCGGCAATGGCCTGGCTTTTGCCCAGGACGCGGCGGTCGCTCCGCCGATTACCGATTTCCCGCGCGAGCAGACGCTCATCATCAACAACCCCGACGCGCCGCCGACCAATCCCGACATGTTCAACCTGTGGGTGGCTGGCGCCGGCGTTTCCGCCCCGAACGGGCTGCATCAGCTTTCCACCGATACGCTATGGTTCATCGACCCCGATGCGGGCCTGGACGGATCGCTCTACAACCAACTGGCGTCCGAGCCCTGGCAGTATAATGACGACTTCACCGAGATGGTGGTGAAGCTGCGCCAGGGCATTCTGTGGAGCGACGGGGTGGAATTCACCGCCGACGACGTCGTGTACACGGTCGAGACGCAGATGAACACGCCGGGCATGGTCTGGAGCGCGCCTTTCGCGCAGAACGTGGCGAGCGTAGAAGCGGTCGACAATTACACGGTCAAATTCTCGCTCAAGCAGGCCAATTCCCGCTTCCACTCGCTGTTCTCCGTGCGCTGGAACGGCGCCTGGATCATGCCCAAGCACGTCTTCGAAAAAGTCGATGACGTCCTGGCCTACGACTTCAACCCACCGGTGAGCCTTGGGCCCTATACGCTCAATTCCTACGACCCCAACGGCTACTGGTATATCTGGGAAAAGCGCCCGGACTGGGGCAAGACCGCCATTGCACCCTATGGCGAGCCCGCGCCGCAATATGTGATCTACCGCTCCATCCCCTCGACAGACAGTCGCCTGATCGAGATGGTGAACGGCAATCTCGACATGATCCACGACCTGACGCCGGAAGGCATGTTCAGCCTGGTGCAGCAATCGCCGACGTCACGCGGCTGGTTCCCCGGCTTCCCCTATGCCCACCCCGATCCGACGCTGCCCATGGTGATCTTCAACAACCAGGACGAGAAGTTCCAGGACAAACGCGTCCGCTGGGCACTGGCGCTCATGCTGGATGCGCGGGCCATCTCCATGGCGTCCTATCGCGGCGCGGCGACGCTGTCGGCTATCGCCATTCCGCCGACGGGAACCCATCCAAGGGATTATCACGGGCCGCTGCAGGACTGGCTGATCGGCTATGAGCTGGACACGGGCACCCGCACGATCAATCCCTATGACCCGACCGTCGGCTTGCAAGTCGCCGACATGGTGCGCCCGCAATTCGGGGAGGCAGTGCCGACGGACGAAGCCGCCATCCGAACCGCCTTCGGCTATGGCTGGTGGAAGCAGGACATCGAGGCCGCCGGCGAATTGCTGACGGCGGCGGGTTTCACCAAGCAGGGCGATCAGTGGATGACCCCCGGAGGAGAACCTTTCACCTTCACCATCAGAACCCAGCCCGAAGGCGTCATGAACCGCTTCGGCACCATGGCGGCCCAGCAGTGGAGCCAGGCGGGCGTCAGGGTAACGCCCGAGGCCGATCCGCAACTGTTCCAGCAGACCCTGCCCCTGGGCACGTATGAAGCGGCCACGGCCTGGTCGATCGAGACCTGGGGCGGCGACCCCGACCTGTCGTTCTTCCTGGAAAGCTGGCATTCGGGCTATGTGGCCCAGCCCGGCGACCGGCAGACGCCGCGCAATTGGCAACGCTGGCAGGACGAGCGGCTGGATGCGATCATCGAGGAAGTGCGCAAGACCGAGTTCACGTCCCCGCGCAACCTGGAACTCGGCCACGAATTCGTAAAGCTGATGGTCGACGAGATGCCGGTCATCCCGATGATGTCGTTCAACGTCTTCTCGGCATACGACACGCGCTACTGGACCGGCTTCCCCACGGCGGAAGAGCGGCCCTATGCAAACATCGTGACGAACTGGGCCAACAGCAAATACATCCTCACCCAGCTTAAACCGACGCAGCAATAGCAGCCGCGCGCGCGCGCGCCCGCCGGGGCGCCGCGTTTTTCCGCAGCACAAGGTTTCTGCTGAATGAAGTCGTATCTGTTCTTTGTCCTGCGCCGGCTGGCGCAACTTATTGCCGTCATCTTCGCCGGCGTCACGGCCGCATTCTTCATCGCCCATCTCAGCCCCGTCAGTCCGGTGGAATCGATCATCGGGCGGGTGAGCGGGCAATCGAGCTACAGCCCCGAGGCGGTGGAAGCCCTGCGCCAGACGCTGACCGAACTATTCGGGCTCGACGTGCCACTGCATGAACAATATTTCAATTTCCTGGGGCGCCTCATCGTCGGCGATCTCGGCCCTTCCCTCATCGCGTTTCCAACGCCAGCCATGCGCATCGTGGCGCTCGCCCTGCCCTGGACGCTGGGCCTGATGGTGGTGCAAATCCTCATCGCCTGGTTCATCGGCAATATCTTTGGCGGGCTGGCGGGCTATTACCAGAATTCACGGTCGCTCAAGGCGGTGGGCGTAGTCGCCATCGCCATCCAGCCCATTCCCTATTACATCGTCGCCTTCCTGATCGTCATCGTCTTCGGCTATTTGTGGCCGGTGCTGCCGATCTCGGGCGGCTTTGCCATGAATGTACGCCCAAGCTTCACCCCCGAATTCATCTTCTCGGTGCTGCATCACGCGCTGCTGCCGACCCTGGCCCTGGTCATTTCGGGCATCGGCACCTGGTTCCTGGGGATGCGGGCGCTGGTTTCCAACGTCGTCACGGAAGATTACGTCACCTATGCCGAACTGGCCGGCGTCGACCAGCGCCGGATCGTCACCTCATATGTCATCCGAAACGCCATGGTGCCGCAATTGACGGCGCTGGCGATGGCGCTCGGTCTGATCTTTTCGGGCACGGTCATCACCGAGCAGGTTTTCGCCTATCCCGGACTGGGAAGCCTGCTGGTGCGCGCCGTCAATGGCGGTGATTCAGCGGTGGTGCTGGCGGTATCCTGTGTGGCGGTGATCGCGGTGGCCACGGCCATCTTCATCATCGACATGATCCATCCGCTGCTCGATCCACGCGTGAAAGCGGAGTGACCGGCATGTTCAGCGTCTTCCGCGACCTCATTCGCTATAATCTCGAATTCGCCATCGGCGTCGTGCTGGTGACGGTCGTGCTGATCTTCGCCGGCCTCAGCTTCGTCTCGCCAGTCGACCCGATCACCATCTATGCGGCGATCCCCGACATGCCGCCCAGCGCACAATACTGGTTCGGCACGAATTCGCGGGGACAGGACCTGTTCTGGCAGATGACCTTCGCGCTGCGGAACACGCTCACCTTCGGTCTCACCGTGGCGCTGATTTCCCGCGTCATAGCCATCGCCGTGGGACTGGCGGCCGGTTATCTCGGGGGCTGGGTGGACCGGGTGCTGATGTTCTTCTGCGACATCTTCGTCGCCATTCCCATCTTTCCCATCCTCATTCTTTTCTACTTCGTGCTGCGCAGTGACATGAACACGATGAACCTGGCGCTGATCATGGCCAGTTTCGGCTGGCCTTTCGATGCCCGCCTGATCCGTTCGGTGGCGGTGGGGCTGCGGCATCGGGAATTTACCCGGCATGCCGTATTTGCCGGCATGTCGGCACCGAAGATCATGCTGGAAGAGCATCTGCCCTATGTGATGCCCATCATCTTTTCGACGGCCATGGCCAATATGATCTGGTCGATCGGGCTCGAGGTCACGCTGGCGGTGCTGGGCTTCACCAATCTCAACATCCCCACGATCGGCACAGCAATCTATTGGGCCAATAACCATTCGGCCATGATTGTGGGCGTGTGGTGGTGGATCCTGATCCCCGTGATCATCGTGGTGCTGCTGTTCATCGGGCTGTTCCTGCTGGCGGT
The DNA here is from genome assembly GCF_024707105.1 of Devosia ginsengisoli. GTDB lineage: Bacteria > Pseudomonadota > Alphaproteobacteria > Rhizobiales > Devosiaceae > Devosia > Devosia ginsengisoli_A. The sequence continues at coordinate 790,081 of NZ_JANQAJ010000011.1, forward strand.
GTCGCTCAACGAATATATCGACCCACGCAGCCGGCTGCGGAGGATGGGGGCATGAGCGACGATCTGCTGAAGGTCGAGGGCCTCAAGGCCTATTACCAGATGAACTATTTCGGCGTGCGGCGCGAAGTGCGGGCGGTGGACGACATCACCATGTCCATCCGGCGCAACGAAATCTACGGCATTGCCGGGGAGAGTTCGTCGGGCAAGACGAGTTTCATCAAGGTGCTGGCGGCGGCGATACGGCCGCCGATGCGGATCGTCGATGGCTCGGTGAAATACGAATTCAAGGGCCTTGCGGTGGATGTGGCGACGGCCACGCCAGAGCAGATCGAGGCGATGCGCTGGAAGCATCTGAGCTACATCATGCAGGGCTCGATGAGCGTGCTCAATCCGATACGGCGGATCGGGAGGACGTTCGAGGATTTCGCGGCACGGCCGCTGGGGCTGCGGGGCGCGGCGTTCCGACAGCGGGTGATCGGGCATCTGGAGCGGCTGAAACTGCCGGCGGATGTGCTCAATGCCTATCCGCATGAACTCTCGGGCGGGATGCGGCAGAGGGTGACGATCGGGCTGGCGACGGTGTGCCACCCCGAATTCATCATCGCGGACGAGCCGACCACGGCGCTCGACGTGGTGGTGCAGAAGGAAGTGCTGGGGCTGATCCGTGAAATCCAGCAGGATATGGGGTCGTCCGTCGTGTTCGTGACGCATGACATGAGCGTGCATGCCAATATGACCGACCGGGTCGGCATCATCTATGCCGGGCGGCTGGTGGAGGAAGGGCCGACGCGGCAGATGTTCTTTGCGCCCAAGCATCCCTATACGGCGCATCTGGTGGCGAGCCTGCCGCGGATCGGGGATACGGCGCAGCGCCCGGCGCTGGAGGGGCGGCCACCGAACCTGGCCGAGCCGCCGGCGGGATGCCGGTTCCATCCGCGGTGTCCGCTGGCGGTGGACAAATGCAAGACCGAGGTGCCGCCGCTGGTCGATGTGGCCAATGACCATCGCAGCGCCTGCTGGCGCTCGGCGGATGTGCAGCCGCTGGTGGCGCCGCAGGCACCGCAGGCCGCGCGGGGGGTGATGGCATGACGACGCTACTGGATGTGCGCGACGTATCCAAGCGCTTCACCATGGGCGGGTTGCTGAGCCGCAAGGTGGTTGCGGCGGTGCAGGATGCGAGCCTGTCGCTTGATGTCGAGACGCCGGAAATCTTCACCATTATCGGGGAGTCGGGCTCGGGCAAGACGACGCTGGCGCGGATGATTTTAGGTCTGGAACTGCCGACATCGGGGGAGATCAGCTTTCGCGGCAAGACGGTGAGCCAACGGGTGAGCCGGCAGGAGCGGCTGGATTTCATGGCCAATGTGCAGCCGGTGTTCCAGAACCCGTTCGAGGCATTCAATCCGCTGAAGCGCATCGACCGGTATCTCGAGGCGACGGCGGCGCGGTTTCTGAAGCTGAGCCAGCGGGACGATCTCGATGCGGCGATGGACGGGGCCTTGCAGAAGGTGGGGTTGAGCCTGGTCGAAGTGCGGGGGCGCTATCCGCATGAGCTGAGCGGCGGACAATTGCAGCGGGCGGCCATTGCGCGGGCGCTGATCCCCAATCCGCCGCTGCTGGTGGCGGACGAGCCGGTCAGCATGGTGGATGCGAGCCTGCGGATGAGCATCGTCAACCTGCTCAAGAGCCTGCGCGACGATTTCGGGGTGTCGGTGATCTACATCACGCATGACCTGGCGACGGCCTATTATATTTCCAACCGGCTGATCATCATGCAGCGCGGGCGGATCGTGGAAATGGGCGATGCGCGGACGGTGCTGGATAATCCGGAACATCCCTATTCGCGGCTGCTGAAGGCGAGTGTGCTGAGCACGGAGGATGCGGGCGCGGGGAAGCTGGCGACCGACCCTGGCATGGTGAAGCTGGCGGGGGAACTGGTCGGCAAGGCCGGGCGGCTGGTGGACCGAGCGGATGGGCGGATGGTGCGGGTGTATTGAGGTGAGGCGAAGGCGCGCCCCTGCTAAGGGCGCAGTAGAGCGGCCATGGCGTTTGGCATGGGATAGCGCAGAACCCCTCACCCTGACCTTCCGCTGAACGCGTCAGGTCGTCCCTCTCCCACAAGGGGCGAGGGGTGGCTCCACTCCCCGGCGAGCAACGGCTCCGCTGCGTTAAGGACGAGACCGCTCCAGCAGGATGGGGGTGTGTTCGCCGTATTGGCCGCGGGCGTATTCGGTGTAGCCGAGTTTTTGGGCCAGTTTGAGCGAGGGCGTGTTGTCGGGGTGGATCATGCAGACCGTGCGGGGCATGGTCTGGTCGGCCCAGGCGAGGACGGCTGTCAGCGCTTCCTGGGCGAGGCCCCTGCCCTGATATTGCGGCAGCATGACCCAGCCGGCTTCGGGCGTATCGCCGAAGGGCGGGACGAGGTTGCGACGGAAATCGGCGAGGCCGAATTCGCCGACCACGGCGCCGGTTTCCCTGGCTGTGACCAGGAAATATCCGTAACCGAGCAGTTGCCAATGGCCGGCATAGGCCAGGATGCGGCGCCAGGTTTCGTCCGGGGCCGAGGGGCGGCCGCCGATAAAACGGGTCACGTCGGGGTCGGCCCAGAGCGTGCAGCAGGCGGGGAAATCGGCCGTTGTGTGCGCGCGGAGGATGAGGCGGGGCGTGGTGAGGGTTGGGGTCATGGGAGTCTTTCCTTGGGGATACCCCCTCCTAGCCTCCCTCTGACAGGGGGAGGAAGCTGGCCGGTGGATGAGCGGGGAGTGCCCCTACTCGATCGTCATCCTCGGGCTTGACCCGAGGACACTTCAGTTTGCCGGCGCTCCGCAAGTGCAGGGCCCTCGGGTCAAGCCCGAGGGTGACGGCTGGTGGGTGGAGAGGGCTTACCTGCCCAGTCCCGTCCTCTATCCACCAGCCACTGCCGTGCGCGGCATATCCGAGAGGATTTCGGCTTGGCCGTTGCGGATGATGACGATGTCTTCGAGGCGGAGGCCGTACTGGCCCTGCAGGTAGATGCCGGGCTCGATGGAGAAGCACATGCCGTCTTCGAGCACGGTGTCCGAGGTGGCGGTGATGTAGGGGGTTTCGTGGATGTCGATGCCCAGGCCGTGGCCGGTGCGGTGGAGGAAATTGGGACCGTAGCCGGCCGAGGTGATGACGTCGCGGGCGGCCTTGTCGACGTCGCTGGCCCTGGCGCCGGGTTTTGCGGCTTTGATGGCGGCTTCGACGGCGCGGTCGAGGATGGAATGGATCTGGCCGAAACCTTCGGGGGCGGAGCCGAGGTAGCCGACGCGGGTCATGTCGGAGGGATAGCCATAAATGCGGGCGCCGGTATCGATGAGGACGGCGTCGCCATCCCTGAGTTTCGTATCGCCGGTGTGGTGATGGGGAAAAGCGCCGTTGGGGCCGAAGCAGACCGAGCAGAATTCGGTGGTGGCGCCATGGGCCTTGTAGAAATCGCGGATGACGGTGGCGACTTCGCGTTCGGTAATGCCGGGACGGAGGGCAGCGAAGCCGGCTTTCATGGCGGCATCGTTGAGGACGGCCGACTTCTTGAGCGCGTCGTATTCGGCGTCGTCCTTGCGGGAACGGAGATAGCCGACCGTGTCCTGGGTAAAGCGGCGATGCGCGCCGGGCAGCGCATCGAGGACGAGGAGGGCAAAGTCGGCGCGCATGGTTTCGTCGAGCACGATGGAGGGGCTGATGCGCGGCGCGCCAGTAGCGTCGATCAGCGCTTCGAGCGCGGCATGGGGGCCATCGGCATCGGCCCAGGGGAAGAAGGGCAGATTGGTGTGCTGGCGGGCGCTGTCGACATTGAGCGCGGGCATGAGGAAGCCGGCATAGGTGGGCGAGACCATGAGGAGCACGGGGCGCTCATCGCCGTGGGGCGAGAGATCGGCCAGGTAGAGCATGTGGCTGGAGGGGCCGATGACCACGAGGTCGGTGCTCGTGGCGGCCATGCGGGCGCGGAGATTGGCGAGGCGGGTGGTGAGGGTGGCGTTCATGGGGATGCTCTGTTTTTGAGAGGATACCCCCTCCTAGCCTCCCCCTGATAGGGGGAGGAATCTGGCCGGTGGTTGAGGCCAACGGGTGCCACATTCACAAGGCGGTTCCTCCCCCTTTCAGGGGGAGGCCAGGAGGGGGTATTCTTGAATGGACAGGAGCCGGGCTGGAGGAGGTAGCCCGGCTCCTGGACTGCCGCCTTAGTCCTTGGTGACCAGGCGATAGTAGACGAAGTCGGAGGTGGCGCCGTTGACGTAGCCTTCGACATTGTTGGCCATGGCGATGGTCAAGGCCGCCTGGAACATGATGACGATCGGCGAATTGGCCTGGGCTTCCTTCTGGATCGCGATGTAGTCCTCGTTGCGCTTGGCCTGGTCGGCTTCGGCGAGGGCTGCGGTGACCTGATCGTTCAGTTCCTGGGGCACGGCCCAGGCGTTGCGCCAGGTGGTGGTGGCCGTGAAATTATCGTCGGAATTGTCCGAATTGTAGGCGAAGGCCTTGGCGTTGGAGTGGGGATCCATGAAGTCCGGGCCCCAATAGAGCAGCATAGCCTGGTGCGTGCGGTCACGATACTTGGTGATGACCTGGGCGCCGGTGCCGGGCAGGATGTCGAAATTGATGCCGGCTTCGGCGAAAGTGGCCTGCAGGGACTGGGCCATGTCGGTGAAGGGCGCCGAATTGATCACGTCGAGCGTGACGTTGATCGGCGTCTCGATACCGGCATCGGCCAGGATCTGCTTGGCCTTTTCGACGTCGAGCGAATAGGGCGTCTCGTCATAGGAACCGGGGAAGCCCTTGGGCCAGAAAGCCTGGTGGATTTCCATCTGGCCCTTGAGGAAGGACTGGGTCATGCCGTCGTAATCGACCAGGTAACGGGCCGCTTCCCATACGGCCGGAGGCGTGAGGGATTCGGTCTTCTGGTTGAAGGAGAGGAAGTGGACGGCGGCCTGTGGGTAGGTCTCGACCTTGACACTATCGGCCGGGAGGCCGGCGATCTGGTCGGGGGTGAGGTTCTTGGCGAGGTCGATGTCGCCCGAGGTCAGCAGGAGCTGCTGGGTGGCGGCTTCGGCAACGTGGCGGATGATGACCGACTTCATGGCCGGCGCGCCGCGGAAGTAGCTCTCATTGGCGGTGAGGCGGACGATTTCGGCCGGGCGATAATCGGACATGACGAAGGGGCCCGAACCGGCGGAATGCGTATTGAGCCAGGCATTGCCGAGGTCTTCGCCTTCGGCATGTTCCATGACGAGGACTTCGTCGACGATGGAGGCCGGGCGCGAGGCCAGCACGTTCAGCACGAAGGCGGAGGAGAAATCGCCCTCGTATTTCACCACGACCTTGCCATCGGCAATGGTGACCATGTCGGCGATATTCTCGGGGGTCCAGCCGAGCTGGGCGAGAATGAAGGCCGGGGTGAGGTTGAGCTTGATGACGCGGGAGAAGGAGAAGACCACGTCTTCCGGACGCACCGGATTGCCCGAGGCGAAACTGGCGTCGCGCAGGGTGAAGGTGATGGTCTTGGCAGCGTCATCGGCCACCCACTCGCTGGCGAGGCCGGCGGCGAGGACCGTGGTGTCTTCGGCTTCGTAGCCGACGAGACGGTCATAGACGTTGGTGTTGATCTCGCCGGAGGTGAATTCATAGGCCTGGGCGGGATCGAGCGCGACGATGTCGTCGATATTCTGGGCGATGACCAGGGCATCGGCGGGAGTAGCGGCATAGACGGCGCCGGCTGCCAGAGGCAGCGACAATGCGGTAGCGAGCAGTGCAGCCCGGAAGAGCTTCATGAGCGTTTCTCCTTGTTGACTATCTTCTTGTTCTTCACCGGCTCGGGGCCGGGTTTTGCCACCGCGACGGCCTGCCGGGGCGGCTTGGCCGAGGAGCGGAAGAGGGTGAGCGTGCCGGTCCAGAGGAGGCGCGCCGGCTGGTCGGTATGGTTGGACCAGGAATGGGGGCGATTGCCCCGGAAATGCAGGCTGTCGCCGGCATTCATCAGCATTTCCTCGCCATCGAGGCGCTGGGTGATGGCGCCTTCGAGCACGTAGAGGATTTCCTCGCCCTCATGGGCCACCGTTTCGGAGCGGTAGCCCGGCGGAACGGTCATGATGAAGCTGGAGAGCTGGTTGCCGGGGAATTCGGTGCCAAGGCGCTCATAGACGATGGAGGAACCGTCGAGCGAGAAGCGATTGCGCTCATTGGCGCGGGTCAGCGCGGTCTGCGCCGTGGGGGCGGAAACGAAGTAGTCGATGCCGACGCCGAGGGCGCGGGCAATGCCGGCCAGAGTGCCCAGGGAAGGCGTAGCGTGGTCACGCTCGACCTGGCTGAGATAGCCGACAGAAACATCAGCGGCCTTGCCGAGGGATTCCAGCGTCATATGCTGCTGGCGGCGGCGGGCACGAATGAGAGCACCCACTTTGGGATGCCCTTCCAGTTCCGACTTTGCCAGTGCTGCGCCCGCCATCCGTCCCACCAAAATTTTTTTGATATAAGCAAAGTTTTCTGTATGGTGGAAGCGAAATGTGAAGGGTTAAGGGTCTGCAAGAGAGTCATCTTGCGGACGTAGTGTACTGTTTTCGTTAGGGGATTTTTGCTTGAGCATCGAGCCGCAGATTGCTGTCTCCCCTGCCCCGACTTCGTCGCAAGGACGCAGGCTGGGCCGTGGCGTTTCGGCGGTGCTGGGCTTTGTCGTCACGGTTTTCCTCACCTTTCTGGGGCTGCTGGCCATCACCTTCTTCATCGGGCGGGTGATCCCCATCGACCCGGTACTGTCAGTGGTGGGCGACCGGGCGACGCCTGCCGTCTACGAGGCGGCCAAGGTGCAGATGGGGCTGGACCAGCCGTTGCCGATCCAGTTCTTCAATTATGTGGTGGGCGTGTTCTCGGGGGACCTGGGCAAATCGGTTTCGACCGGGCGTGCGGTGGTGGACGATCTCAGCCGGTTCTTTCCGGCGACGCTGGAAATGGCGACGATCGGCATTTTCATCGGCGTGGCTTTGGGCGTGCCGCTGGGGGTGATCGCGGCGAGCCGGCAGGGCTCGGTGGTAGACCAGGTGATCCGCGTGGTGGGGCTGCTGGGTTATTCCATGCCGGCCTTCTGGCTGGGGTTGGTGGGGCTGGCGCTGTTCTATGCGCGGCTGCGCTGGGTGGGCGGACCGGGGCGGCTCGACATTTTCTATGACGGGCTGGTGAGCCCGGTGACCGGGCTGATCCTGGTCGATAGCCTCTTGGCGGGCGAGGTGGACATTTTCTGGAATGCGGTGAGCCATCTCATTTTGCCCGCTTCGGTGCTGGGCTTTTTCAGCCTGGCCTATATCGCGCGCATGACGCGCAGCTTCATGCTGGACCAGTTGAGCCAGGAATTCGTGACCACGGCGCGCGTCAAGGGCGTGCCGGAGCGGGTGGTGATCTGGCGGCATGCGTTCAATCCGATACGGGTGCCGCTGATTACGGTGATCGGGCTGAGCTATGCGGGGCTGCTCGAGGGATCGGTCATGATCGAGACGGTGTTTTCGTGGCCGGGGATCGGGAATTACCTGACCACGGCTTTGCTCAATGCGGACATGAATGCCGTGCTGGGCTCGACGCTGGTGATCGGGGCGGTGTTCATCTTCATCAACAAGGTATCCGACGTGCTGTATCGGGTGCTTGATCCGAGGGCACGGTGATGGGTTGTTCAAACGAACATCGTGGTCTCGGCGCGTTCGACACCCCCTCCCTATCTCTGCTACGGCCCTGCGGGCCTAGCGGCGCTACCCTCCCCTCAAGGGGGAGGGTGACATCGGGGTTGGGGCGAGATGCCGTCATGCCCACCGTATCCACCTCCCCCCTTGAGGGGGAGGCAAGCAGAGCTTGGCGCGCAGCGCCTAGCGGCGCTCGGAGGGGGGTGCCGGCATGACCACGCGCGACTGGTTGCTTGACGACTCTCCCACTTCGCGCTGGCAGGCCAGTGTGGGGCGGGCCTATCGGGTGTTCACGGCGCTGCTGCGCAATCCGCTGTCGGTGGTGGGCGGGATCATCATCCTGGTACTGGTGCTGACAGCGGTGTTTGCGCCGTGGCTGGCGCCCTATTCGGCGACGGGGCAAGATCTGGCGAACCGGCTGGCGCCGCCTTCCGATATGCACTGGATGGGTACGGACGAATTGGGGCGCGATATCTTTTCGCGGGTGATCTGGGGTAGCCAGATCACCCTGACTATCGTGCTGCTGGTGGCCCTGATCTCGGCGCCGCTGGGACTGCTGATCGGGGCGGTGGCGGGATATTTCGGTGGCTGGACCGATCGGGTGCTGATGGGCATTACCGATATCTTCCTGTCGATGCCCAAGCTGATCCTGGCGCTGGCATTCGTGGCGGCGCTCGGGCCGGGCATCAACAATGCGATCATCGCCATCGCCATTACCTCGTGGCCGGCCTATGCGCGCATTGCGCGGGCGGAGACGCTGACCATACGGAACGCGGAGTTCATTGCGGCGGTGCGGCTGCAGGGGGCCTCTCCCGTGCGGGTGATCGTGCGGCATATCCTGCCGCTATGTACGTCCTCGATGATCATTCGCGTGACGCTCGATATGGCCGGGGTGATCCTGACGGCGGCCGGGCTGGGCTTTCTCGGACTGGGCGCGCAGCCGCCGCTGCCGGAATGGGGCGCGATGATTTCGCGCGGGCGGACGTTCATCCTCGACCAGTGGTGGGTGGCGACCATGCCGGGCTTCGCGATCATTGTGGTGAGTTTGGGGTTCTGTTTCCTGGGCGATGGGTTGCGGGATGTGCTCGATCCGAAGAGTGAGGGGAAGTGATGGCACCCCTGCTCTCGGTTCAGAACCTGCGCGTCAGCTTTCCCACCCATCGCGGCAGGGTCGAGGTCGTCAAAGGCATTTCGTTCACCCTGGGCCGGGAGCGGCTGGGGATTGTGGGCGAGAGCGGGTCGGGCAAGTCGATGACGGGACGGGCCATCCTCAAGCTCATCCGCAAGCCGGGGCTGGTGACGGCGGATCGGCTGGAATTCGATGGGGTGGATATTCGCAGCCAGAGCGAAAAGCAGATGCGGGCCATCAGGGGCGCGCGTATTTCCATGGTGATGCAGGACCCCAAGTTTTCGCTCAATCCAGTGATGACCGTGGGCGAGCAGATCGCCGAGGCGCTGGTGACGCATGAGAAGCTGCCCCGGCGGGCGGTGAATGAACGAATACTGGCGATGCTGGAAGCGGTGCGGATCGATGATCCGCAGCGGGTGGCAGGGCTTTATCCGCATGAGGTTTCGGGCGGGATGGGGCAAAGGGTGATGATCGCCATGATGCTGATCCCCGAGCCGGAACTGCTGATCGCCGACGAGCCAACGTCCGCGCTGGATGTGAGCGTGCAGGCGCAGGTGCTCGACATTATCGACGATCTGGTGACATCGAAGGGCATGGGGCTGATCCTGATCAGCCATGACCTCAACCTCGTCAGCCGCTATTGCGACCGGATCCTGGTGATGAATGCCGGGACGGTGGTGGAGGAATGCGCGGCGGGGGAACTGGACAAGGCGCAGCATCCCTATACGCGCGGGCTGCTGGCGGCGATGCCTGTCATCGACGAAAGCCGGGACGAATTGCCGGTGCTCGACCGGACGCAATGGGCGGGCACATGAGCGCGATTTCTCTCAGCAATCTCGATATTTCCTATGGCGACACCAAGGTGGTGCATGGGGTGAACCTCGACATAGCGGAGGGCGAAAGCTTCGCGCTGGTGGGCGAGAGCGGATCGGGGAAATCGACCATTCTGCGGGCGATTGCCGGGCTGGCGCCGGACTGGACGGGCGAGATCGCCGTGCTGGGCAAGACACGCAGCCATGGCATCGAGCGCGATGTGGCGCGGCAGGTGCAGATGGTGTTCCAGGACCCCTATGGATCGCTGCATCCGCGCAAGACCATCGACGCCGTGCTGAGCGAGCCGCTCGATATCAACGGCATCGGCAATCGCGGCGAGCGGGTGGAAGCCATGCTCGGCGCGGTGGGGCTGGACCAGCGGTTCCGGTTTCGCTTTCCGCATCAATTATCGGGCGGGCAGAGGCAGCGCGTGGCGATTGCGCGGGCGCTGATGCTGGAGCCCAAGGTGCTGCTGCTGGATGAGCCGACTTCGGCGCTGGACGTGTCGGTGCAGGCGGAAATCCTGAACCTGCTCAAGCGCCTGCGTCGGGAACAGGGGCTGACCTATCTGCTGGTGACGCACAACCTGCCGGTGGTGAGCTTTCTGTGCGACCGGCTGGCCGTGATGCGGCAGGGGCGGATCGTGGAAGTGGCGGATGTGGAGCTGCTGAAGACCGAGCGGTTGGTGGAGCCGTATTCGCGGGAGCTGCTGGCGGCGACGGAAGGAAGAGTCCTGGCGGATACCCCTTCCTAGCCTCCCCCTGAACAGCTCGGGGCTTTTGTTGCCATCCAGCCTTCTCCCGCGCGCAGAACCCCACCCTCGGTCCCTCCCCACGGGGGGAGGGAGGCGAAGGGGCCGAGAATTCAAACTCAAGGATCAATTTCATGACTGACTATGCTGACGCCATTGCGCGGTTCGATGCCGATATTGCCGAGGCCAAGGGGGCCGACGCGGCGTTTTCGGCGCTGCAGGCGCTTGTTCAGGCGACGGTGGGGGCGAAGCTCTTCACCTATATGACCGTGGACATGGCGAACGAAGTGGCGCGGCGTGCCTATACGAGCGACGCGGCGAACTATCCGACGTCGGGGACCAAGCCGATCCGCTACGATTCATGGTTCGATATCGTGCACAAGGAGCGGAAGTATTTCGTGGCCAATACGATCGCCGATATCGCCAAGGTGTTTCCGGACTATGAACTGATCAATTCGCTGGGCTGCCAGAGCGTGGTGAACATGCCGGTGGTGCTGGGCGGGGCGCTGGTGGGGACGGTGAACATGCTCGATGTGGAGGGGTATTATACGCCGGAGCGGGTGGCGGCGATCCGTGAGGTGGTGGCGGTTCCGGCGAAGCTGGCGGCGATGGTGGCGCGCTGAAAGGCGAAGACGATTGTTGCCAAGGGGATACCCCCTCCTAGCCTCCCCCTGATAGGGGGAGGAACAGATTGGGGATGTGGCACCCTTCCCTTCTCCCCTTGCGGGAGAAGGTGCCCCGAAGGGGTGGATGAGGGGTTGCTTCCAAAACATCGGACTCGCGGGGAGAACCCCTCACCCGGTTTTCCGCAGGGGGCGAGGGGTGGCTCCACTCCTGGGCGATATCTATCCCGCCTGTGCCATCAGCGTGGCGTTGCCGCCGGCGGCTGTGGTGTCGATGCAGACGTGGCGTTCGACGAGGAGGCGGGCGCCGTCCTCTGCTGAGGTCAGTAGCGGGATGATGGCGCCTTCGCGGGCGCTGAGAGCCTGGCGGATGGACCGGAGATCGCTGTCTTCGGCGAAGTAAGCCACGGCGTCGAAGGTCGTGGCATTGGTCAGGGTGTCGAGATCGAGATTGGCCAGAATGGCGGTGTTGCCCGAGGTGGCGGCCATGGTGGCCTGAGCTTGCTGATCCGCGGGCGTGGGGCCGAGGCAGAGCACGGTGCCGCGCGGTGCGGTGTGCATGATGTTGCTTTCGCCGGTGGGGCCGGGCAGCGGCAGTGGCGCTGTCTGGGCGGAGCCGTAGCCCAGGGTGAAGCGCGGCAGGTAGTGCGGGCCGCCGGCCTTGGGGCCGGTGCCGGAGAGACCTTCGCCGCCGAAGGGCTGGGAGCCGACGACAGCGCCGATCTGGTTGCGGTTGATATAGATATTGCCAGCGCGGACGCTGTTCGAAACCTGGCGGACGCGCGAGGAAATGCGGGTGTGGAGGCCGAAAGTGAGGCCGTAGCCGCTCGCGTTGATGGCCGATATGACCGCATCCAGTTCGTCGGATTTGAAGGTGGCGATGTGGAGGACGGGGCCGAAGATTTCTTCGGCGAGGTCGGCAATGGATTTGATGCGCAGGACGGTGGGGGCGACGAAGGTCCCAGTGCCCGAACCTCGTGGTTCTGTTCTCGCAAGAGCTCGCACCTCACCATGAGGTTCTCCGGGGGGCTGGGCAGCTCCTTCAAGCGATGAATCAGATTCCTGTTTTTCTCGTAAGTGTCGATATGGGCCTGGATTTTTGCTCTGGCGGCTTCGTCGATGACGGGGCCGATATCGGTGCTGAGGTGCCAGGGATTACCCATGGTCAGTTCGTCCATGGCGCCTTTCAGCATCTCGATGGTTCGTTCAGCGGCATCCTCCTGCACATAGAGGACGCGGAGGGCGGAGCAGCGCTGGCCTGCGGACTGGAAGGCGGAGGCGAGGATGTCGCGCACGGCCTGTTCGGGGAGCGCGGTGGAATCCACGATCATGGCGTTGAGGCCGCCGGTTTCGGCGATGAGGGGCGCTGATGGCGCCAAATGGGCGGCCATGGCGCGGTCGATCTTGCGGGCGGTGGGGAGCGAGCCGGTGAAGACGACGCCTGAAATGGCGGGATTAGAGGTCAGGGCGGTGCCGACCTCCCCTGCCCCCGGCAGGAGCTGGATGGCGTCGGTGGGAATGCCGGCCTGGTGCATGAGCTGGACGGCGCGGAAGGCGATGAGCGGGGTCTGCGGGGCGGGCTTGGCGAGGACGGGATTGCCGGCCACGAGGGCGGCAGCGATCTGGCCGGTGAAGATGGCCAGGGGGAAATTCCACGGCGAGATGGCTGATATGGGGCCGCGGGGGGATGCGAGGGGATGGCGCTCGGCCTCGACGGCGTAATAGCGCAGGAAATCGACGGCTTCGCGGACTTCGGCCACGGCATCGGCCCAGGTCTTGCCGGCTTCGCGGGCGAGGAGGGCGAAGAGTTCGGGGCGGTTGGCTTCGTAGAGGTCGGCCGCGGCGCGGAGGAGATTGGCACGGGTTTGCACCGGGGTTTGCGGCCAGGGGGATCGGGTGGCGGCGGAGATGGCGGTGGCGACGTCGGCATCGGTGGCGTTGGTGACGGTGCCGAGGATGTCGGTGGGATCGGCGGGGTTGGTGAGCGGGGAAGTATCGGAGTACCCCCTCCTAACCTCCCCCTGATAGGGGGAGGAACCGTGCGGTGGTCGTAGCGCGATCAGCGGTTCGGCGTACCATTGGGTGGTGGCGAAGGTGGTGCGGGCGGATTCCATATCCGGGAAGGCGATGGGGTCGGTGAGGTCGAGGCCGATGGAGTTTTGGCGCGGGGCGAAGATGGCTGAGGGGGATGGAATGGCCGGGTTGGGGATGGCTTCGAGGGCCAGCACCTTGGCCACGGGATCCTCCGCAACCACCGAGGCCGGGATGTCTTCGTCGGCGATCTGGTAGACGAAGGAGCCGTTGGCGCCGTTTTCGAGGAGGCGGCGGACGAGATAGGCCAACAGGTCCTTGTGGGCACCGACGGGGGCGTAGATGCGGGTGCGGGTGCCGTGATTTGTTCGAAGCACTTCATGCAGGCGCTCACCCATGCCGTGGAGGCGCTGGAACTCGAAGGTTTCAGGCCCCCTGCCCGCTTTGGTGGCCAGGTGGAGCACGGCGCAGGCGGTGTGGGCGTTGTGGGTGGCGAATTGCGGGTAGATATTGCCGGCGGCGAAGAGCTTTTTCGCGGCGGCGATGTAACTGATATCGGTCGAGGCCTTGCGGGTGAAGACGGGGTAGCCCGGCAGGCCGAGGACCTGGGCGCGCTTGATCTCGGCATCCCAATAGGCGCCCTTGACCAGGCGGACCATGATGCGGCGATCGAGGGATTTGGCGGTGGCGTCGAGCCAGTCGATCAGGGGGAGGACGCGCTTGCCATAGGCCTGGACGACGACGCCGAAGCCGTCCCAACCCGCCAGTTCGGGCGTGGCCAAGACTTCGGCGATGATGTCGAGGGAGAGATCGAGGCGGTCGGCTTCCTCGGCGTCGATATTGAAACCCATGTTTGCGGCCCTGGCGGCGAGAGCCAGTTTACGAGTCAGATCAACCAGTTCGGCCATGACGCGGTGGCGCTGCGCGAACTCGTAGCGCGGGTGGAGGGCGGAGAGTTTTACCGAAATGCCGGGATTGTCGCGGACCGAGGGAGACGTGCAGCGCGGGGCCAGGGTGGCGATGGCGCGGGAATAGGCGTCGAAATATCGGGCGGCGTCGGCGCCGGTGCGAGCGGCTTCGCCCAGCATGTCGTAGGAATAGCGGTAGCCTTGCGCTTCGGGCTTGCGGGCATTGAAAACGGCTTCGTCGATGGTGCGGCCGAAGACGAACTGGCTGCCCAGCAGGCGCATGGCCTGGGCGACGGCGGTGCGGATGACCGGTTCGCCGAGGCGGGCTATGGCGCGGTGGAGGGCATTGCGCGGGCCGATTTCGGGATCGCCGAGAACGTCGGCGGTGAGGCTGAGGGCCCAGGAAGAAAAGTTCACCAACTGGTTGGGCGAGCCGCCGAAATGGCCCGTCCAGTCGGAGCCGCCGACCTTGTCGTGGATGAGGGCATCGACGGTTTCGGCATCGGGCACGCGGAGCAAGGCTTCGGCCAGGGACATGAGGGCAACGCCCTCGTCGGTGGCGAGGCCGTATTCGGCGAGGAAGGACTCCATCAGGCCGAGGCGGTTGCCCTTGCGGACCGAGGTGACGAGGGCCTCGGCATGGGCTGAGATGGATTGGCGTGCCGTGGCATCGAGGCCGGTGGCGGCGATGAGGTCGTGGACGAGGGTGGTTTCGTCGGCCAGGTTCTGGGCGCGGAGGATGTGGCGGATGGTGGTGATGGCGGTCACGGGGGCTCCTGGGGCACGACCTCGTGGTTCGACAGGCTCACCATGAGGTCTGCTGAGAATACAGGGCAATTGGCAGGCGTTTCGCCTGATCTGATGGCGCTAAGCGGCGTGAAGCGTTATCGTGAAGGCAGATTGCAGGATTTACGCCCATGAAAACCGTTACATACGAGACTTTGGACCAGATCGACCGGCATATCCTGGATGAGTTGGCCAAGGATGGGCGGATCAGCGTGGCGGAGCTGAGCCGGCGGGTGAACCTGAGCAAGACGCCGTGCCAAGCGCGGATCACGCGGTTGGAGAAGGCCGGGTATATATTGGGGTATCGAGCGGTGATCGACCCCAAGCGGCTGGGATTGCCGCATGTGGCGTTTGTCGAGGTGAAGCTGAGCGATACGCGCAAGGCGGCGCTGGATGCCTTCAACAAGGCGGTGCGGGCGATTCCGGAGGTGGAGCAGGCGCATATGATCGCGTCGAGCTTCGACTATCTGCTCAAGGTGCGGACCAAGGATATTGCCGACTATCGGGAGGTGCTGGGGGAGCGGATCAGCGCCCTGCCCCATGTGGCGCATACGTCGACGCATGTGTCGATGGAGGCGGTGAAGGGGGATGAGGAGTGAGGGGGTTTAGCGGATACCCCCTCCTAGCCTCCCCCTGATAGGGGGAGGAACAGATCGAGCTTGGGCACTATGGTGCCTCAATCACCGCGCGGATTCCTCCCCCTTTTCAGGGGGAGGTTAGGGGGTATTCACGCATGAACTCGCGGAGCGATACCCCCACCCTGCTCGATTCAACGGACTTAGCTGAAGCTAAGCCCTATCTCGCTTCCCTCCCCACAAGGGGGAGGGTGGGTGCGGTGGTTGCGGCACGCTCCTGCCCTCGCTTGCGCTCGGGCGTTCGGCGCTCAAATCGCTCCACCGGAGCGATTTGCCCCTGCGGGTCGCGCCTCACTCCATAAAGTGAGCATCCCGGAAGTATGGGACGTTCAGGGTCGAGCGCCAGAAGCCCATCACTTCGGGGCTCATCATCATGTAGTTGTTGCGGTGGTATTGCGGCAGGATGACGTGGTCATTCATCAGGATGGCCTCGGCCTTGCGCATTTCGGCGAGGGACTCGGCTTCGTCGCCGGTGGCCTTGGAGGCGGCGATGGCGGCGTCATAATCGGCATTGGACCAATTGGCGAGATTGTTCGGGCTGCCGGTGACGAAGTTATCGAGGAAGGTCATGGGGTGCGGATAGTCGGCGCCCCAGCCCATCTGGGCGATCTGGTATTCGACCTTCTGGACCTCGGGATAGAAGACCTGCCATTCGGTGGCCTGGATATCGACGTCGATATTGAGGTTCTGCTTCCACATCTGCTGGATGGCTTCGAGCAGCTTTTCGATCGGCGGGGACGAATAGGTGACGAAGAGCGTCTTGGGGAAGCCCTCGCCATTGGGGTAGCCGGCTTCGGCCAACAGGGCCTGGGCCTCTTCGACTTCGGCAACGGGGGCGAGGCCGAAGGTGTCGCGACCCTCGGTGAATTCCTCGCCGGCTATGGTCATGCCGGGCGGGACGAGGCCCATGGCCGGAATATCGGCGGATTGCAGGACGAATTCGACGATTTCCTCGCGGTCGATGGCCATGGAGAGGGCCTGGCGAACCTTGAGATTGTCGAGCGGGGCCTGATGCGGATTGAAGAAGGCATAGGTGGTGCCGAGGGCGGGCACGACCATGAAGGCGTCGGACTCGACCGAGAGGCGCGGGATTTCAGGCGCGGGGACGGATTCGATGCCGTCGACATCGCCGGCTTCCATGGCGGCGAGGGCCGTGGCCGGATCGGGGATCAGGCGGAAGGTGAGCTTGTCGAGGGAAACCGCGTTGGCGTCGTAATATTCCGGGTTCTTCTCGAAGACGACGGACTCGCCCTGGTTGAACGCGGTGACGCGGAAGGGGCCGGTGCCGATGAAGGTGGCGGGATTGCGCGTCCAGCCTTCGGGATCGGCTTCAACCACGTCCTGTCGGACCGGGAAGAAGGTGGTGTAGGTCAGCAGTTGCATCATGTAGGGGACGCGCTGCTTGAGGGTGAAGGTCAGCGTCTTGTCGTCGGGGGCGTGGATTTCGATGGTGCCTTCGCTGCCGGGGGCGGCATAGGCTTCCTCGGCGCCGACGATGGAGAAGAGCATCGGGGCGTTCATGGCGCCGGTGGCCGGATCGAGCACGCGGGTCCAGGCATAGACGAAGTCGGATGCCTTGACGGGCTGGCCGTCGGACCAGTTCGCGTCGCGCAGGTGGAAGGTGTAGGTCAGGCCGTCCTCGGAGACTTCCCAGGATTCGGCGAGGGCGGGGACGATCTCGTTATTGGCGTCGAAGCGAACCAGGCCCTCGAAGGTGTTGCCGATGATGGGCGCAGCGAAGGTTTCGGCAGTGGTGCCGGGGTCGTATTTGGCGGATTCATTGTTGACCACATAGGTCAGCTCCCCGGCGGCGAAGGCGCCTGCGGTGGAGGCGAGGAAGGCTGCGGTCAGCAGCGGCAGGAAGTGCTTGGTCATCGTCTTCTCTCCTGTGTTTGGGCGGGTTGGCCCCTGCCCGGTCGTTTATTGTCGAGGCCAGCTTATGCTGCCTGTTGAGGCGCCGCATCACCGGCATAATGGCAGGCGGCGAGGTGGCCGTTGCCGATGTCGCGGAGTTCGGGTTCGGCGCGGGCGCAGAGATCCGTGGCCAGGGGACAACGGGTGCGGAAGCGGCAGCCAGGGGGAATGTGCAAGGGGCTGGGGATTTCACCGCGCATCGGCTCGGCGGGGCGGGTGGCGGTGGGGTCGGGCACCGGAATCGAGGCGAGCAGCGCCTGCGTATAGGGGTGCGACGGGCGGGCATAAAGATCGGTGTTGGAGGCCAGCTCGACGATCTTGCCGAGATACATGACGCCGATGCGGTCGGAGATGTGACGCACCATCGAGAGATCATGGGTGATGAAGAGGTAGGTGAGGCCGAGCTGGTCCTGCAGGTCTTCCAGCATGTTGACGACCTGGGCCTGGACGGAAACGTCGAGGGCGGAGATCGGCTCGTCGCAGATGACGAGGTCAGGCTCGAGGGCGATGGCGCGGGCGATGCCGATGCGCTGGCGCTGGCCGCCGGAGAATTCGTGGGCGAAACGATTGGCGTGATCGGCATGGAGGCCGACGCGGGCGAGGAGTTCGTGGACCTTGGCGGTGCGCGAAGCCGGCGTGCCGATGCGGGCGATTTCGAGGGGCTCGGCGATGAGGTCGCGGACGGTCATGCGCGTATTGAGGGACGCATAGGGGTCCTGAAAGATCATCTGCACGCGGCGGCGGAACGGGGTGAGGTCGCGTTCGCTTGATGTGGCGACGTCTGTCCCGTCGAAGGTGATGCTGCCGGAGGTGGGCTTGTGAAGGCGGATGAGGGTGCGGGCGAGCGTGGACTTGCCGCAGCCGGATTCGCCGACGAGGCCGAGCGTTTCGCCCCTGACTATGTCGAGGTCGACGCCATCGACGGCGCGCAGGGTGGCGGGCGGGGTAAAGAGGGAACCGCCGACGTGGAAGTGCTTGTGGAGGTCGCGGATGGCGACGAGGGGAGTCTTTTCCTCGGATACCCCCTCCCGGCCTCCCCCTGATAGGGGGAGGAGTGGCATCGCGTTTGTGGTTGGCTTGGCGGTCATGGCGAAGGCCCCCTCATCCGCCCTTCGGGCACCTTCTCCCGCGAGGGGAGAAGGGAGGGAGGCGCTTCGGGGTGGTGGAGCCAGCATCTGGCGCCCTGCCCGATGCCGAAGATGGGTGGCAGGTCGGTGGCGCAGATACGCATGGCGTGGGGACAGCGCGGGGTGAAGGGGCAGCCTGATGGCGGGTGGGCCATGTCGGGGGGAGAACCGGGGATGGGAGTGAGGCGGCGATGGGTGTCGTCGCGCAGATCGGGGACGGAGGCGAGGAGGCCGCGCGTGTAGGGGTGTTTTGGCGTGGCGAAGAGGTCGCGGACGGGGCCGGTTTCCATGACGAGGCCGCCATACATGACCACGATACGGTCGGTGACTTCGGCGATGACGCCGAGATCGTGGGTGATGAGGATGACGGCCATGCCGAGGCGCTGCTGGAGGTCCCTGAGGAGACCGAGGATCTGGCGTTGGATGGTGACGTCGAGGGCGGTGGTGGGTTCGTCGGCGATGAGAAGTTTCGGGTCGCAGGCCAGCGCGATGGCGATCATGACGCGCTGGCGCATGCCGCCGGAGAATTCATGCGGATAGGACTTGAGGCGTTCGGCGGCAGAGGGGATGCGGACGAGTTCGAACAGCTCCACCGCGCGGGCGCGGGCTTCGGCGCGGGTGGCCTTGCGGTGGCGCAGGATGGTTTCGATGACCTGTTCGCCCACCGAAAGAGTGGGATTGAGGGAGGTCATGGGGTCCTGGAAGATCATGCCGATGCGATTGCCTCTGACATCGCTGAGGTCGGCTTCGGACAGGGTCATGAGGTCCTGGCCGTCGAAGATCGCGGAGCCGGACTTGATGCGGCCAGCGGGTTTGAGCAGGCGCAGGATGGACATGCAGGTGATGGATTTGCCGGAGCCGCTTTCACCGACAATGCCGAGGATTTCGCCGGGATAGACGTCGAAGCTGACGCCGCGCACGGCCTGGACTTCGCCGCGCTGGGTGAAGAAGGAGGTTTTGAGGTCGCGGACGGAGAGGATTGGCTCGGTCATCGGCGGAACCGGGGATCGAGCGCGTCGCGCAGGCCATCGCCGAGGAAATTGAAGGCGAACATAGTCAGCGAAATGGCGGCGGCGGGGAAGAAGAGCTGGTGCGGATAGGCGCGCATGGTTTCGACAGCATCTGATGTCAGCGTGCCCCACGAGGCCAGCGGCGGGGTGACGCCCAGGCCGATGAAGCTCATGAAGCTCTCGATGAAGATGGCCGAGGGGATGAGCATGGTCAGCGTGACGATGATGGGGCCGATGGAATTGGGCAGCAGATGGCGCGTGAGGATGCGGCCGGTGCCGGCGCCCATGGTACGGGCGGCGGCGACATAATCCTGGCTCTTGAGGGAGAGTATCTGGCCGCGGACGATGCGGGCCATATCGACCCAGAAGACCGAGCCGATGGCGATGATGATGGAATAGAGGCCGGAGTCGAACACCACCATGAGCAGGACGACATAGAGCGTCAGCGGGATGGTGGCGATGATCTCGACCACGCGCATCATGACGGCATCGGTCTTGCCGCCGATATAGCCGGCAATGCCGCCATAGAAGATGCCGATGAAGAAGTTCACCAGCGTGGCGACGAAGGCGACGGTCAGAGAGATGCGGGCGCCATAGAGCTGGCGGACGAGCACGTCGCGGCCAAGCTGGTCGGTGCCGAAGATGTAGGTGCGGTTCCACGACCAGCCTGAGGGCGAGATGGTGGCGCCGTCTTCGGCGAGGAGTCTGGCGGGCAGCTTGCTGTAGTCGAGGGTGATGGTGGTGTCGCCGAAGATGAAGGCCTGGGACTTCTTGAGCATGTCCTTGCGCTCGCCGCGCAGCAGGCCGAGGACATGGCCCTCGGCATCGACCTCGTAGAGGTTGAAGTTGGAAGCATTGAGGAAGAAGCGGGTGGTACCCCCCTGCCCGTCCGCGACGCTGTAGGTCTCGAAAGCGGGTGGAATATTGGCGAGGCGCAGGTTCTGGTCGGCATAGGTGAAGGGGCTGAAGAGCGGGCCGAAGATGGCGGCCAGGATCAGCAGCACGATGAAAATGATCGAGACTACGGCCGGCTTGTTGGCGAAGAGGCGGCGGCGGGCATCCTGCCAATAGGTGAGGCTGGGCGCCGACGTGACCGCGGCGCTGTCGGAGGGCGAGAGCTTGTCCCACATTTCGGGGGCGATATCGCTCATGCGGATGCCTCAGTCAGCTTGATGCGGGGATCGAGCACGGCATAGAGCAGGTCGACGATGAGGATCATCACCATGAGGGCGGCGGCGTAGAAGATGGTGATGCCCATGATGGCGGTGTAGTCGCGGTTGGTGATGGACAGCACGAATTGCCGGCCGATGCCGGGCAACGCGAAAATCTGCTCGATGACGAAGCTGCCGGTGATGAGATTGGCGACGACCGGGCCGAGAATGGTGATGACCGGGATCAGCGAATTGCGCAGGCCGTGCTTGAACAGCACCTGGCCGGGGCGCAGACCCTTGGCGCGGGCGGTGGTCATGTAATCCTGCTCGAAGGTTTCGAGCAGGGACGAGCGGGTGAGCCGGGCGACGAAGGATATCCAGAAGCCGGACAGGGCGAAGACCGGCAGGATATAGCCGCGCCAGTCGTCGAGGCCGAAAGTGGGCACCCAGCCGAGGCGCAAGGCGAAAATGTAGAGCGTAACGGTGGCGATGACATAGGAGGGGATGGCGACGCCGATGGTGGCGATCAGCATGACCGTGGTGTCGGGCCACCTGTTGCGGTTGAGCGCGGCGACGATGCCGAGGGGAACGCCGAGGGCGACCACGGCGATGACGGCGAGCAGGCCGGTGCGCAGGGTGACCGGCAGGCCATCTGCGATCATCGTGTTGATGGAGACGCCCGGATATTTGAAGGACGGACCGAGGTCGAGCGTCACGATGCCGCGCAGGTAGCTCAGATATTGCACCCAGATGGGCTGGTCGAGGCCGTATTTGGCATTGAGGGCCGCTTCGATCTCGGGCGCCAGCATGCGCTCGGAGACGAAGGGGCCGCCGGGCACGGCATGCATCAGGAAGAAGGTCAGCGTGACGATGGCCCAGAGGGTCAGGAGCATCATGCCGAGGCGCTGAAGAATGTAGAGGGGCATATCAGCGCTTCCCGCAGGATATGAAACGGCGAAGTGTGGTCAGCGCCAAATGTCTGACATAATTACTATTCCAGCACCAAAATTTTTTTACTGCAAGGGGGATTGGTGGGAGATTTTTGCGTGAGGTGCGCTGGTTGCGGGTGGAGGGATCGGAGCACCCCCTCCCAACCTCCCCCTGATAGGAGGAGGAGCCGGGCAATGGTTTGTGGTGATATTCCGGTCCTCACCGCGCGTCACCCTCGGGGCTTGACCCGAGGGGCCTGTCCTTGCGGTGCGTTCAGCAAGTGAAGAGCCCTCGGGTCAAGCCCGAGGGTGACGATCGTTGTTGGTGGGAACGGAAGAAACCTACAACGTGAAATGGCCGCGCAGGATGAGGAAGACCGCAGTGGCGGGGATGATCAGGTCGGCAGCGCGGTCGATGGCTTCGGGCGGATAGCTGCCTTCGGCGTCGAGGGCGTTGATGGTGCCCAGGAGATCGTTGCCGGCCATGATGGGGATGCTGAGGGAGCTGTTGCAGCCGAGGGTGCGGATCAGCGCCAGATCGGGGAACTGGCCTTCCATGCCTGAAGCCGTGTTGATGGCCGTGATGCGGCGCTCGGTCTGCATGCTGCGGAACCAGTCGTCGAGGACGATGGGTTTGGTGCCGAGCAGAGGATAGACATCGGGGTGGCTGGAATAGACGCGGCGGACCTGCATCGCGGCCATGTTGATGGCCGTGAGGGTGAAGAGGTGGGCCGGGATAATGGTCGCGGCGAGGTCGTGCAGTGCCCTGCCCGTTTCGGCCGGATCGGCATAGCGGGCGAGTTTTTCCTCGAAGGCGCGGAAGGGGGCGGTCATGCGCGCCACCGGCGGCGTTCGCCGGCAGTAGTAGCCATGGGCGCGAGGATCGGGCCGTCGGTGGAGACGAGCTGGTCGCGGCCATTGGCCTTGGCGAGGTAGAGGCGGTTATCGGCGGCCTGCAGCAGATCGCCGGAGGGCGTATCGCCATCGCCGGAGGCCAGACCAATGCTGACGGTGACGGCGAGGTCGGGGGCGAGGTCGGACCATGACGTGGAGCAGATGGCGACGCGGACGCCCTCGCAGAAGGCCGCGGCGGTGGCTTCGGGCGCGTCGGGGAAGATCAGCGCGAATTCCTCGCCACCGAGGCGCGCGGCGTGGCCATGGGGACCGATCTGGGCGACGATGGCCTGGGCCACGCGCTGCAAGACCGCGTCGCCGACAATGTGGGAGAAGCGGTCGTTGATCGACTTGAAATTGTCGAGATCGACAATGGCGATGGCAATGGGCGTGCCGGCCAGACGGTTGAGGATCTGGTCGAAGCTGCGGCGGTTGGCGATGCCGGTTAGCGGATCGCTGAGGGCCTGATCGGCCAGGGTGGCGGCGCGGCTGCGCAATTGTTCGGTCTCGGCGCGGATTTCCTCGACGCGGGCACGGCGGCGGGCGGTTTCGCCCGACTGGCGCACATAGAGAGTGTGGAACCGCTTGTGCAGCGCCAGCGCGGCGGCGGTTTCGCCCAGGGCTTCGAGGATTTCGGCCAGCTTGCTGGCGGTGTTGGCCTGATGGTCGATCTGGGGGCTCTGGTCGGCCAGGGCCAGCGCATCGGTCATGACCGCGCGAGCCTGGTCAAGGTGGCCGGCGCGAAACAGGACGTCGCCGAGCGTATAGAGATAATGGATGCGCAGGCTGATGCCGGGATCGCCGGGCAATGCGGCGCTGCGTTCGAGATATTTGAGGGCAAGGTCGTAGCGGCCCTCGAGGCCCAGCATTTCGGCGGTATTGCCCAGGGCGACGCGCAGGCTCCAGTGGTCGCCGCTGCTCTCGGCCTTTTCGATGGCGCTTTCGGTCAGCTCGATGGCTGCCTCGCGTTCGCCGATGGCGCGCTCTTCCTCACCGAGCGTGTCGGCTTCGGCGGCGAGCCTGGCGTGGCAGAAACCGAGATTGAGCAGGTAATAGCCTTCGGCGGCGACATTGGTCTGGCTGGCGGCAACGGAAACGGCGCGTTCGAGCAGCTCCATGCCCAGGTCGATTTCGTGGCACACGGCCAGCACAATGCCCTTGGCATTGAAGGTGAAGGCGAGCACGGGGAGGTCGGTACCGGCTTCGGCGAGCCTGACGGCCTCCTCGGCCAGCTCGAACGCCTCGTCGCTGAAACCCAGATCGAGGAAGAGAATGGCCTCCACGGCCATGGCGCGGGCGAGTTCGACCGTATCGTCCTGACGCTGGCGCAGCCACCGGGCGCCCATGGCGCATTCCAGGCCCTGCTCGGCCAGGCCCAGCTTGTAGCAGCACCAGGCCATTTCGCAGAGGCAGGCGGCCATCAGTTCGCCGTTGTCATCGGCTTCGGCCTCGGCATAGACGGCGCGAAACTCGACCATGGCCTCATCGCAGAGGCCCGCGCGCAACAGGTGCGTGCCCCGCGAAAATCCATCAACCAAGGCCGCAGTCGGTTCTGTCACTGGCCGCTCTCAGTGCGTTGGATCGACAATATAAACCGGATTCCGTCGCCAGAATACTAATTGCCGACAATATTTAGGCGACGAACACTGTTACGTGATCACTCGGCGGGGAATAGTTTCCAGCGGCGCGGGCGGAAGGAGAGACGGGTCTTTTCGCCGGCGGGATGGTCGAAGGGCAGATCGACCTCGACGAGATGGCCGGCGCCGCCGATTTCGAGCTCGACACGACGGGTGCCGCCGACGCGGCGCGCGGTGGTGACGACGCCGGCCAGCGAGGCATCGGCCTCGATGAGGTCGACATCATGCGGGCGGAAGAACAGGCGCGCATTGCCCGGCTTGGCGTCGCCCGCGGGCAGGCCGATGGCGCGGCCACCGACCCAGAGCTCGTTGTTTTCCACCACGACCGGCAGGGTGCTGGATTCGCCGATGAAGCCGAAGACGAAGGGCGAAGTGGGATAATCATAGACCGTGTCGGGGGTGCCGACCTGTTCGATCTTGCCCTGGCTCATGACGCAGAGGCGGTCAGAGAGTTCGAGGGCTTCTTCCTGATCGTGGGTGACGAAAACCGTGGTGTGGCCGGTGCGGTCGTGGATTTCACGCAGCCACTTGCGCAATTCGCGGCGCACCTGGGCGTCGAGCGCGCCGAAGGGCTCATCGAGCAGCAGCACGGCCGGCTCGATGGCGAGGGCGCGGGCCAGAGCAACACGCTGGCGCTGGCCGCCGGAGAGCTGGTTGGGATAGCGTTTTTCGAGGCCGGACAACTGGACGAGATCGAGCAGTTCCATGGCGCGGCGGCGGATTTCACCCGAAGGGGGACGGGTGGAGCGCGGGCGGACCTTGAGGCCGAAGGAGATGTTTTCGAGGATCGTCATATGGCGGAACAAGGCATAGTGCTGGAATACGAAGCCGATATTGCGCTCCTGCACGCTCTTTTCCGATGCGTCGACATCGCCGAAGAAAATCTTGCCCTGGGTGGGCATTTCGAGGCCGGCAATGAGCCGGAGCAAAGTGGTCTTGCCTGAACCCGAGGGGCCGAGCAATGCGATCAGCTCGCCCGAATGAATATCGAGCGACACATCGTGCAGCGCTGGAAACCGGTCGAATTCCTTGCGCACGTTCTGAACGCGAACTTCCATAGACACCTAATCCCGTAATCAGTGACCGCCGCCGGCTGCGATTTCGTCGCCGAAACGCCATTCCAGAGCGGTCTTTAGTACCAGCGTGACCAGCGCGAGCAAGGCCAGCAGCGACGCCAGGGCGAAGGCCGCCGCAGCATTATATTCATTGTAGAGCATTTCCACCTGCAAGGGCATGGTGGTGGTCTGGCCGCGGATCTTGCCCGAAACCACGGCGACGGCGCCGAATTCGCCCATGGCGCGGGCATTGCAGAGCAGCACGCCATAGAGCAGGCCCCATTTGATATTGGGGAGGGTGACGCGCCAGAAGGTCTGCCAGCCGTTGGCGCCGAGCGAGAGCGCGGCTTCCTCGTCGCCGGTGCCCTGATCCTGCATCAGGGGGATAAGCTCGCGGGCGACGAAGGGGAAGGTGACAAAAATGGTGGCCAGCACGATGCCCGGCAGGGCGAAAAGCACTTCGATGCCGTAGCTCTTGAGGAAGGGGCCGAGGAAGCTCCCTGCCCCGAACAGCAGCACATAGACCAGGCCGGAAATGACCGGCGACACCGAGAATGGCAGGTCGATCAGGGTGATGAGGAAGGCCTTGCCCTTGAATTCGAACTTGGCGATGGCCCAGGAGGCGGCCAGGCCAAAGACGACATTGAGCGGCACGGCAATGGCGGCAACCAGCAGGGTGAGGCGGATGGCGGCCTGCGCATCCCTTTCGCCCAGAGCCGCGAAGAAGGCGCCGACGCCCTTGACGAAAGCCTCGTGGAAGACGGCGTAGAGCGGCAGCAGCAGGATGACCGCCATGAAAAGCAGGGCAATGCCGATCAGCGTCCACTGAACGAGCGGGCTTTCGCTGGTGGGGGAAACCCGGCGGTGGACGCGGGCGCGCAGCTTAGTTGCTGCCATAGCCATACCTCCGGCGGGACCAGGCCTGGATCAGGTTGATGACGAAGAGCAGCGCGAAGGATAGCAGCAACATCACCGTGGCGATGACGGTGGCGCCGACATAGTTGAATTCCTGCAGGCGGATATAGATCAGCAGCGGGGCAATTTCGGAGACGAAGGGGATATTGCCGGCGATGAAGATGATGGAGCCGTATTCGCCGACGCCGCGGGCGAAAGCCAGAGCGAAACCGGTGAGAATGGCCGGGGTGAGGCTGGGCAGGATGATGCGGGTGATGGTCTGGAAGCGGCTGGCGCCGAGGGTGGCGCTGGCTTCCTCGACCTCGTGGCTCACCTCTTCGAGGATGGGCTGGATGGTGCGGACGACAAAAGGCAGGCCGATGAAGATCATGGCGATGACAATGCCCGATGGCGTGTAGGCGATGCGCCAGCCGAGGGGGGCGAACAGGGCGCCAATGGTGCCGTTCGGCGCGTAGATGGCCGTTAGGGCGATGCCCGCCACGGCGGTGGGCAAGGCGAAGGGCAGATCGATGATGGCATCGAAGATGCGGCGACCGGGGAAGCGGTAGCGCACCAGGACCCAGGCGATCAGCGTGCCGAAGACGACATTGACACCGGCAGCGATGAGCGCGGTGACGAAGCTGACGCGGAGGGAGCCGAGCACGCGCGCGTCGGTGGCGGCTTTCCAGAAGCCCTCGGGGCCGAGGCCGGCAGAGCGGATGGCCAAGGCGAGCAGCGGGATGAGGATGATCAGCGAGAAATAGGTCAGCGTGAAACCGAGCGTCAGCCCGAAGCCCGGGATGACACTGGGCTGGCGGAAACTCCAGCCACGACGGGGCGCAAACGAAACGGCGGCGCTCAAGCGGCAGCCCTTGATATGGCAGACGTCATTGCGGCAGATTCGGCGCAGTACATGTCGACCTCTCAACCCGGTTCGGCGACAATAACTCTATCGTCCCAGTCGAGTTTCTCAAGGTTCAGCAATGGCGTTTGGTTAAATGTCGGGAGAAAAAATTTCCGAAATGGAGGGGTTGAGAAGATTTCGGTGGAGTTGGAGGGGGCGGATTAGCGGATGGGGAGAATAATGGTGCGCGGTGCCCATCTTCAGATCATGCCCGCGGTAGCATTTCAGGATGGATCCCGGCTCAAGACCGGGATGACATCGCGATAGAAGCGGCAACGGGCCAATGCTATTTCGGCGGGGTCCAGAGCGGGGTTTCGCGCTGGAGGGGCGCCATGGCGGTGATGTCCTGGCCGCGGCGCATGGCGATGTTCATGCGGAAGGAATTGCCAATACGCTCGGAGCGCTCGACGAAAAGCGCGGCAATGTCGGGCGGGCAGATGCTCTCCACGGTGCGGCGGAAGAGGGCCAGCCAGCGCATGAAATGAGGATCGGCGAGTTCGGGAATGGCCATGTGCTTGGGCATGGGGCGACCGCCATAGCGACCGGTGCCCAATAGCATGGAGCTCCAGAAATCGGTAATGAGATCGAGGTGGTGCGGCCAGGCTTCGGGGGCGATGATGCGATTGAAGATGGGGCCGATCAGCGGATCGCGGCGCACATCGGCATAGAAGCTGTCGACCACTGATCGAATCATGGCTTCGTCGAGCCCTGCGGGCGTTTCCCAGCCGACGCGCTGGTGGCGGGTGCCGACGGGCGGACGCGGATTGGAGTCGCTCATGCGTCAGCCTCGCGGATGGCGTAGCTGCAGCGGCGTCCGCCATTGACGATATGTTCGTTGCGCTCGATTTCGGCGCCGGGACCAAGCACCGCGCGGAAGACATCGAGCTCGGCGCGGCAGAAGCCCTGGCAGGCGGTGGCGGCGGCGCAGATGGGGCAGTGATTTTCGATGAGGACGAGGGAACCGTCGGGCTCCTCGCGCCAATCGGCCATATAGCCTTCGGCGGAGCGCAGCTCGGCCAGGGCGGCGACCTTGTCGCGCAGGCTGGTGCGGTCGGCCAGTTCGGTCTCGTAGGCAGCGCGGGTTTCGGCTTCGCGGATGGAGATCAGGGTATCGAGGGCTTCTTCGCCCAGCGATTCTTTGACGATACCGAGCAGTTGCACTGTCAGCGCGGCATGGGTGTCGGGGAAGCGCGACTGGGCCGATGGGGTGAGGCTCCAGCTCTGGGTGGGGCGCCCTACCCCCTGGCCTCGCTGGTGGCAACGACCAAGCCTTCTTCCGCGAGACGCGCGAGCTGCTGGCGGGCGGCTTCACCTGTGGTGCCGAGCTTCGTTCCGATGGCGGAGGCCGAGAGGGCACCGTGCATCTTGAGCGCCATCAGCACCCGTTCGGCGGGGCTGCGCGGTGACCATGCTACATTGTCGGCAGTTGCGTCGCGTGGGGCAACATTTTCCAAGTTCTGACTTGACATATTGGCGCCAGCGGTTTTCAAAGTCATCACTTGGAATAAACGGCGACGCGGCGGAATGCAAGCGCCGGTGTTGTCGCATCCCCGATCCAGCGAAAGGAACCGAAAATGGCCTTTGAACTTCCCGCCCTGCCCTATGCCCATTCTGCCCTGGCCGAGCGCGGCATGAGCCAGGAAACGCTGGAGCTGCACCACGACAAGCATCACCAGGCCTATGTGACCGCACTCAACGGGTTCGTGGAGAAGAATGCCGATCTGGCCGGCAAGTCGCTGGAAGACATCATCGCCTTTGCCAATGGCAAGGCGGAGCTGGTGCCGGTGTTCAACAATGCCGGGCAGCACTGGAACCACATCCACTTCTGGAATGCGCTGTCGCCCAAGGGCGGCGCCCTGCCCGGCAAGCTCGAAGGCAAGGTCGTGAGCGATTTCGGCTCGATCGAGGCGTTCAAGGAGCAGTTCAAAACCGCCGCGACCACGCAGTTCGGGTCGGGCTGGGCCTGGCTGGTGCTGGGAACGGATGGCAAGCTGAAGGTGACCAAGACAGCCAACGGGTCCAATCCGCTGGCGACCGGCGAAGGCAAGCCGCTGCTGGGGCTCGATGTGTGGGAGCACAGCTATTACGTCGACTTCCGCAACCGGCGGCCGGACTATGTGACGAACTTCCTCGACAAACTGGCGAACTATGAGTTTGCCGAAGCGAATTTGGGGTAAGGCGCTCCAAGGTATAGCTTGGTGTCATCCCGGCCTTGAGCCGGGGTGACACGGTGAGTGTGGGGCGTCGGGATCAGACAGAGGTTCCGCTTTCGCTGGAATGGCCCGTTGGGTAGAACAAACGCACGTCGAGAAGAATCGTGAATATAGTTATGGCCGATTTCGACCTGCCCGACGCCATGCGCCTGCGTCCGCCGCGACAACCGGTGGTGGGCAATGCCGAGTTCCGGGCCGCCATGTCGGGCATGGCGACGACCGTGAGCGTGGTGACGGCACGGCGTGGCGACGAGCGGATCGGGCGGACGGTGACATCCATGCTGTCGCTGTCGATGAATCCGCCGACCATCCTCATTTCCATCGACATCATGAGCCGGCTGGCCGACCTGATCGCCAAGACAGGCGGCTTTTCGCTGGCACTGCTGGCGGATGACCAGGCCGCGGTGGCCGACGCCTTTGCCGGGCGGGTGGAGCCGGAAGAACGGTTCAATGCCGGGCAATGGAGCCAGTGGCCGTCGGGGCATCCGATGCTGCTGGGAGCGGTGACGGCGCTCGACTGCGACGTGATCGGCTCGATGGAAACGGGAACCCATGTGCTGTTTGCCGGCGCCATCATCGAGGCGGAGACGACGGCCAGCCGCTCGCCGCTGCTGTGGCAACGGCACGACTATCGCGGGCTCACCGGGCTCGACTGACGCGCGCGAAGCTGCCAAGCTGACGCGATTGATTGCGTCGCGCCGGCAACTCCCTGCCGGCTTTGACGTTTCCTCCGTCGAGGGAGGCCCTTATGCCCCGGTTCTACTTTCACTATCGCACCGATGACGAACTGATCCGCGACACTGACGGCAGCGAATTGCCGGACCTGGAGGCGGCCGAGCACAATGCGGCGGCCCTGGCCAAGGCCATTGTCGAGCGCGCCGCAAGCACGGGCGGCGATACGCGGATACCGCGCTCGATCGA
Source organism: Devosia ginsengisoli (assembly GCF_024707105.1). GTDB lineage: Bacteria > Pseudomonadota > Alphaproteobacteria > Rhizobiales > Devosiaceae > Devosia > Devosia ginsengisoli_A. The sequence goes on from NZ_JANQAJ010000011.1 coordinate 820,088, forward strand.
GATCACCGACGCTGACGGGGAAGAGCTGCTGTATCTGGTGTTCTGGGCCGGGCCGAAGGTGGGCAGCGACGGGGAGGAGATTGCTCCGGTGCCGCCGACGACGGTACATTGAGGGGGATGGGGGCCTTGAGCTACTCACCAGCATTAAAGCATGGGATGGCGCAGAACCCCTCACCCTCGAAAATCCGCTGAACGCGGATTTTCTACCCCTCTCCCACAGGGGCGAGGGGGAACTCCACTCCCGATTGCTCGCTCCCAGTTCAAACAAAAACGCCGGCCTCGAGGGCCGGCGTTTCGCGTGTTGCGGGGAGATTATTGGGCCGGGGTACCGGTGTAGATCTGGTCGAAGATACCGCCGTCGCCGAAGAAGCGGGGCTGGGCTTCGCGCCAGCCGCCGAAATCCTCGATGGTGACGAGGTTGACCTCGCCGAAGAGGGCGACATCCTCGGGGCTGGCCAGTTCGGGCTTGAAGGGGCGGTAATAGTTGGCAGCAGCGATGGCCTGACCTTCGGGGGAATAGAGATATTCGAGGTAGGCCTGGGCCAGATCGGTATTGCCCTTGCGCTCGGCATTGCCGGTAACCAAGGCGACCGGGGGTTCGGCCAGGATCGAGATCGAGGGGGTCACGATGTCGAAGGCGTCGGGGCCGAGTTCGTTGAGAGCCAGGTAGGCCTCGTTTTCCCAGGCAAGCAGGACATCGCCGATACCGCGCTGCACGAAGGTGGTGGTGGAGCCGCGGGCGCCGGTATCGAGCACGGGGACATGCTTGTAGAGGTCGGTGACGAAAGCCTGCGCGGTTTCATCGGAGCCGCCGGGCTGTGCCTTGGCCCAGGCCCAGGCAGCGAGCAGGTTCCAGCGGGCGCCGCCCGAGGTCTTGGGGTTGGGCGTGATGACTTCGACGCCGTCCTGGATCAGATCGCCCCAATCGAGGAGACCCTTGGGGTTACCCTTGCGGACCAGGAACACGATGGTCGAGGTATAGGGGGCGTTGTTGTTTTCGAGCGTGCCGCGCCAATCGGCCGGGATCAGGTTGGGCGCCTCGTCGGAAATGGCGTTGATGTCGGATTCCAGCGCCAGGGTAACCACGTCGGCTTCCAGACCATCGATGACGGTGCGGGCCTGGGCGCCGGAGCCGCCATGGGTCACCTGAACGGCGACCGTTTCGCCGGTGGTTTCCTGCCAGTGGGCGACAAAGGCCTCGTTGAACTGCTGATAGAGCTCGCGGGTGGGATCGTAGCTGACATTGATCAGCGTGCGGTCCTGACCATGCGCCGTCACCGCGAAACCAAACGTCAGGGACGCGGCGAGGGCGGCATAGGCAATAAATTTCGGTGCGTTCTTCATCTCTGTCTCCGCTGAGATCGAATGAGCAAAAGACTACCAGACGAGTAGTGTATCGCAAGGCGAGCACTCGCGCCAATCGCGGCGCGGAGAAAACATTTTGCTGCATTCGTAACAAGATCGAGAAAAGGACCATCGCGAACGATCCGGAGCTTATTATTGCGCAAATTCATTCCAGAGTATGACCGAAGCGCTAATTTTGAACTGGGTGTCACCGAGGCATCGCGGAGCGGCACTATTGTGCGAAGGGATGGCAGACAGCGGCGGGCAGGCTGCTAGACTGGCAAGGCGAGTTGGGGAGTCGATGAATGGATATGGGTCAATCGAACCGTCCGGCGCTGCTGGACCGGGCTGCGGCATTGGCAAATGATGATGCGGGCTTTGCCCGGTTCTTCAAGGCGGCCATCCTGGCCACCGACAGCGAGGACCTGGCGCGCCAGAAGCCGCAGCAGTTCGAAGCCGCCCTGCGGCATTCCTACGCGCAATTGCTGGCTTATTCGGGCGATAACAGCCGGCTGACGGCGACGCTGCCGCAGACATCGGGCGATCCGCTGGTGCTCGATATCATTTCGCCAGACATGCCGTTCATCGTGGACAGCGCGCTGGCGGCCCTGCGGACGGCGGGCGGCACGGTGCGCATGTTCACCCATCCGGTGGTGCGCATGGAAGGCGGCGCGGTGAGCGAGGCCAGCGGACAGGCGCTGAGCGTGCTGCATATCCACAGCGACCCGGTGGCCGATGTCGCGGCGCTGACGGCGGAAATCGAGAGCACAATGGCCGAGGTGACCCGGGCCGTGCGCGACTGGCAGCCGATGCTGGACCGGCTGCGACAGGCCATCGGCACTCTGGAGCAGAGCCCGGCGGCGCAGAAGGACGAGCCGCTGCGTTTCCTCGACTGGCTGATCGAGCATAATTTCACTTTCCTGGGGATGCGCGAATACCGGCTTGATAGCGACGGGCTGGAGCCGGTCGGTGGCAGCGGGCTGGGCATATTGCGCGATCCGGATATGCGGGTGCTGCGCAGCGGGCCCAATTTCGTGGAAACCACGCCGCAGCACAGCGCCTTCATGGACTCGGACGAACCGCTGCTGGTGACCAAGGCCAATGTGCGGGCGCGGGTACATCGGCGCGCACATATGGATTATGTCGGCATCAAGCTGTTTGGCGATGGCGGCAAGGCAGTGGGCGAATTGCGCATTGTGGGGCTGTTCACAGCGCAGGCGCAGGCGACACCGCATACCGAAGTGCCGATCATCCGGCGCAAGATTGCGGAGGTGATGCGCAAATCGGGCGTGGACCCGCTGGGGCATGACGGGCGGGCGCTGCTGAGCGCGCTCGATTCCTATCCGCGGGACGAATTGTTCCAGATCGGCACCGAGCAGTTGTTCGAATTCGCCGCGGCGATTGCCGCGCTGTATGACCGGCCGCGGGTGCGGGTGCTGCCGCGCATCGACCGCTTCGACAATTTCGTCTCCATTCTCGTCTATGTGCCGCGCGACCGCTATGACGGGGAAGCGCGGGCGCGCATTACGCGCTACCTGGCGCAGGCCTATGACGGGCGCGTTTCGGCCTTTTATCCGCATTTCCCCGAGGGGGAGTTGGTGCGGCTGCATGTGATCATCGGCCGGGTTTCCGGGCCGACGCCACAGCCGAGCCGCGGGGAACTGGAAGCGCGGGTGGATGCGCTGACTTCCAATTTCGGCGACATGCTGGCGGCGACGGCGGATGACCCCGCTGCGGTCAGCGATTATCGCGGGGCGTTTTCGACGGCGTATCAGTCGCGCAATACGGCGGCGGATGCGCATGCCGATATCGATGTGCTGCGCGGGCTGGGTGACGGCGCGGGCGTGGCCATCCGCCTGCGCGAGCGCAAGGGGGCCGATGGCTCGCTGGGGCTCAAATTCTACCACCGGGAAAGCGCCATTCCGCTGAGCGACCGCGTGCCGATGCTGGAAGCCTTCGGGTTCCGGGTGATCGACGAGCGGACCTATACGGTGGTGCCGCGCGACGGCGTGGAGCGGTATCTGCACGACATGGTGCTGGCGCCAGCCGATGGCGGCGCCTTCGACATAGCGGCGCGAGGCGACGCCGTCGAGGCGGGGCTGCTGGCGGTGTGGGACGGGCTGGCCGAGAGCGACCAACTCAATACGCTGGTGAGCCGGACCGCGCTGGGCTGGACCGATGCGGCCCTGCTGCGGGCGCTGGCGCGCTATCTGCGGCAGGTGGGGATATCATATTCGCAGCGCTATATCGCGGCCGTGCTGGTGAAGCAGGCCGAGGCGGCTGCAGCGCTGGTGGCTTTGTTCAATGCGCTGCACGACCCTGATGAAGCCGACCGCGAGGCGGCGGCGGAAGCGGCCCGGGGACGGATCGCGGCGGCGCTGGACGCGATGGCGTCATTGGACGAGGACACGATCGTGCGCCGGTTCCAGAACCTGGTGGAAGCGGCGGTGCGGACCAATGCGTTCCAGCGGGATGCGGATGGCGGGCGGATGCCGGCACTGGCCATCAAATTCGACAGCGCCAAGGTGGACGGCATGGCCGCGCCGCGGCCCTATCGGGAAATCTCGGTCTATTCGCCGCGGGTGGAAGGCGTGCATCTGCGGTTCGGCGCCATTGCGCGCGGCGGCATCCGCTGGTCGGACCGGCCGGAGGATTTCCGCACCGAAGTGCTGGGGCTGGTCAAGGCGCAGCAGGTGAAGAATGCCGTGATCGTGCCTGTCGGCGCCAAGGGCGGTTTTGCGCCCAAGCGGCTGGTGCCGGGCATGGCGCGCGAGGCGTTCCAGGCGGAAGGCACGGCGGCCTATACGATCTTCATCGGGGCGCTGCTCGACGTGACCGACAATCTGGTCAATGGCGAAGTGGTGCCGCCCAGGGACGTGGTGCGGCGCGACGGGGACGACCCCTATCTGGTGGTAGCGGCGGACAAGGGCACGGCGAGCTTTTCGGACACGGCCAACGGGATCGCCACATCGCGTGGCTTCTGGCTGGGCGACGCCTTCGCCTCGGGCGGCTCGGCCGGCTATGACCACAAGGAAATGGGCATTACGGCGCGCGGCGGCTGGGAAACGGTAAAGCGGCATTTCCGCGAAATGGATCGCGATATCCAGCGCCAGCCATTCACCGCGGTCGGCGTGGGGGACATGAGCGGGGACGTGTTCGGCAATGGCATGATGCTGTCGCCGCAGACACAACTGGTGGCGGCATTCGACCACCGCGACATCTTCATCGACCCCAATCCCGATGTGGCAGCGAGCCTGGCCGAGAGGCAAAGGCTGTTCGCCCTGCCCCGTTCGAGCTGGCAGGACTATGACAAGGGGCTGATCTCTGATGGCGGCGGGGTGTTTTCGCGGAGCCTCAAATCGATCCCGCTAAGCGCGGAAATGCAGGCAGCCCTGGGGCTGACGGCAAGTCACGCGACACCGGCGGAGGTGATCACGGCCATTCTCAAGGCCGAGGTGGACCTCTTATGGTTCGGCGGCATCGGGACCTATATCCGCGCGAGCCTGGAGAACAATGCCGAGGTGGGCGACCGGGCCAATGATGCCATCCGCATCACCGGCAGCGATGTGCGGGCCAAGGTGGTGGGGGAAGGCGCCAATCTGGGCGTAACGCAGCGCGGGCGCGTGGAATATGCGCTGAAGGGTGGGCGGATCAATACCGACGCCATCGACAATTCGGCGGGGGTGAATTCGAGCGACCTCGAGGTCAATATCAAGATCGCGCTGGCGCCCAAGCTGGCGGATGGCTCGCTGGCCATCGAGGCGCGCAATGCGTTCCTCGAAACGATGACCGACGAGGTGGCGGCGCTCTGCCTGCGCAACAACTACCTGCAGGGGCTGGCGCTGTCGCTGGCCGAGCGGCCGGGGCTGGGCGAATTGCCCGACCATCGCGAGCTGATCGAGCGGCTGGAAGCGCGCGGGCTGCTGGACCGGGCGGTGGAATTCCTGCCTGGCGATGCGGCGCTGGATGCGCGGGCCAATGCCGGCAAGGGGCTGACGCGGCCGGAGCTGGCTGTGATCCTGGCCTATGCCAAGCTGACGCTCTATGCTGACCTGCTGGACGGCAAATCGATCGACGACGCCTATCTGGCGGGCGAGCTTTACCGCTATTTCCCCGAAACGCTGCATAATGCCTATCCGGAAGCGGTGGCGGGGCACCGGCTCAAGCGCGAGGTGATCGCCACGGTGCTGGCCAATGCGATGATCAATCGCGGCGGGCCGGCCTTCGTCTCGGAACTCACGGCGGCGACCAGCGCCAGCCCGGGCGAAGTGGCCCTGGCCTATGCGGCGACGCGCGACGCTTATGGGCTGAGCGAACTGGACGCCGCCATCGACCGGCTGGATGGCGCGGTGGGCGGGGCGGTGCAACTGGAGCTTTATGCCGAGGTGATGGCCCTGCTGCGGCAGGAAACGCTGTGGTTCCTGCGCAATGCCGACGTGACGCAGGGGCTGACCGGACTGGTGCAGCGCCATGCCGCGGGCGTTTCGGCACTGCGCGTGATGCTCAGCAGCACCCTGCCCGCCTCGCTGGCCGAAGGCATTGCCACGCGCGTGGTGGAACTGGCCGAACAAGGGGTGCCTGAGGCGCTGGCGCGGCGGATCGCCGAACTGCCGGTGCTGAGCTATGCCAGCGATATCGTGCTGGTCAGCGAGCGGTCAGGCGTTTCGGTGGCGGATGGAGCGGCGGCCTTCTTTGGGGTATTCGCGGCGTTCGAACTGTGGCCGGTGATCGAGCAGGGCCGCGAAATCCTGCTCAGCGACCGGTTTGACCGCATGGCGCTGGACCGGGCACTGGCCAACCTGATGCGGGCCCAGCGCGACCTGACGGCCGATGTGCTCAAGAGCGAGGGCGGGCTGGAAGGCTGGACGGCGCGACCGGGCATTGCGCGTACGGCGGCCGCCGTGGCGGAGCTGACGCATGGGGAACTGACGGTGTCGCGGCTGAGCGTGGCGGCGGGGTTGCTGGCGGACCTGGCGCAGGAGGTTTGAGGGCATATTCCGCGTTCGGTACATGCGGCTCACCCCCACCCTCACTCCCTCCCCACAAGGGGGAGGGAAGCCTGACCGGTGGATGAGACAATATTGGACCACTAACATCGCCCGTGCGCCTCCCCTCCCCTCGATGGGGAGGGACCGAGGGTGGGGTGAGGCCACGCGCACCGATACAGCGAAAGTCGGCCTTGTGCGTAGCCAAGGTATCAGGACACTGAGGGCAACCCCGGAGTATCCCGATGACCACCACCCTCGCCCAATGGCTTGCTGCCCAGCCTGTTGATCCGAAACTCGCCTCGGTGGTGGCCACCATGGCTGATGCGAGTGCGGAGATTGCCCTCTGTGCTCCGGCTGGCGCCGATTGCGGGGCAGACGGGGCTGGCGGGGGCGACCAATGTGCAGGGAGAGGCACAGAAGGCGCTCGACGTGATCTCAAACGACATTGTTTTGAATCACATAAAGCGAAATCCGCAGATTTCGATTCTGGTGTCGGAAGAGCTGGATGAAGCAGTTCACATCGAGAATCAGGGCGCGTTCATGGTGGCGACGGACCCGTTGGACGGGTCTTCAAATCTCGACGTAAACGTTACTGTTGGCACGATTTTTTCGGTGCTGGATGCGCGCAAGGGCCTGTTGCAGAAGGGCAGCGCACAGTTGGCGGCGGGATATGCCGCCTATGGGCCGGCGACAAGCCTGGTGCTGACGTTCGGGGCTTCGACATCCGTGTTCACACTCGATGGAAGCGGGACATTCGTGCTGACGGTGGAGCGGGTGACGGTGGCGCCGGCTTCGGGGGAATATGCCATCAATACGGCGCGGGAGCGGTTCTGGGATGCGGCGACGCAGGGCTATGTGGCCGAGAATGTCGCGGGGGAAACCGGAGCGGCGGGCAAGCGCTACAATATGCGCTGGGTCGGCTCGATGGTGGCGGATATCCACCGCATCCTGATGCGGGGCGGGATTTTCATGTATCCGCTCGATAGTGAGACCGTGAGCAAGGGCGGGCGGCTGCGGCTGCTGTATGAGGCCAATCCGATGGCGCTGCTGGTGGAGGCGGCCGGCGGGAAATCGACGACCGGGTGGGAGAAGATACTCGATCTGCTGCCGACGGGGATTCATCAGCGGGTGCCGGTGATTTTGGGATCGGCGGAAGAGGTTGAGCGAGTGGAGGGGTGGTACGCGCGTGGGTAGTGCGGTGCCACGACCTCGTGGTTCGACGGGCTCACCATGAGGTCTACTGCACGGTTCGCACCGGAATTGCAACGTTGCTAAACCCCCGCTATAGCTCGACTTATGAGGAGCCGGTGCGTGACATTGCCGGCCGGGAGTTATCATGACCGACGCCAAGCTGACGCTGCCCAAGACCAATTCGAGCCCGTGGCCGAACCGGCCGTTTCACCGGCAGTATCTGATGCGGCAGGCCAATAACCTGTTCGATTTCTTCGAGGCGCCGTCGATGAATCCCAAGGGCGGGTTCTTCGAGCTGGATGACGACGGCAATCCGCTCGATGCCGACAATGCCAACAGGCAGATCCATGTCACCACGCGCATGGTGCATTGCGCGGTGCTAGGCAGCCTGATCGGGCGGCCGGGATCGGACGAGATCGTCGACCATGGCATGCGCTATATCTGGGACAAGCATCGCGATCCGCGCCGGGGCGGCTATGTGTGGAGCCTCGACGATGCGGGGGTGACCAACGGGGCCAAGCAGGCCTATGGCCATGCCTTCGTGCTGCTGGCGGCGTCGAGCGCGAGTCTGGTGGGGCATCCGCTGGCCGGGCAAATGCTGGCTGACGTGACCGAGGTGATCAATACGCGGTTCTGGGACGAGAAAAGCGGCTCGGTGCGGGACGAATATAATCATGACTGGTCGCAACTGCTGCCCTATCGCGGGCAGAATGCGAACATGCATATGACCGAGGCGCTGATGGCGGCCCATGAGGCGACGGGCAACCGGGATTACCTCACCAAGGCCGAGCGGATCGCCGAGTTGATCATTCTCAAGAACGCCGTGCCGCTGGGGCATCGGGTGGCCGAGCATTTCGACGAGAACTGGGTGCTCGACAAGAATTACGAGGGCAATGAAATGTTCCGCCCCTCCGGCACGACGCCGGGGCACTGGCTGGAATGGGCGCGGCTGCTGTATCAGCTCTGGGTTTTGGGCGAGAAGCGGCTGAGCTGGATGACCGGGGCGGCACGCGCGCTGTTCCAGCAGTCGATCGAGCTGGGCTGGGACAGTGTGCATGGCGGATTTTTCTATACGCTGGACTGGGACAACAAGCCCATCATGCGCGAGAAGCTGTGGTGGCCGGTGAGCGAGGCCATCGGGGCGGCCGCCTATATCTCGGCCTTCGACAATGAGGACTATTTCCAGGCCTGGTATCGCAAGCTGTGGGACTATGCCGAGAACCACGTGATCGACCACAAGCGCGGCGGCTGGTTCAGCGAATTGAAGGAAGACCTGACCCCGACCTCGCGCCTGTTCGTGGGCAAGCCGGATATCTACCACGCGCTGCAGGCCTGCCTGATCCCGCTCTATCCCACCAATGGCAGCCTGACCAAGGGGATCATCGAGGCGGATCATACGGAGAAGCACCTGGTTTAGGGGGCCTTCCTTCTCCCCTTGAGGGAGAGGGAAGACCTTGGTGCATGTTGCCAGTGCAGCGATGGGCGCGTAGATCAGCGGCAGATGAGGGAGCCCGTTATGTCACGATCCAACCGCCTGCCTGCCCAATTGCCGCGCCTGCTGGTGGAGCGCGCGGTGGCTGCTGCGCTGGAGGAGGATCTGGGGCTGGCGGGCGACCTGACCAGCCAGGCGACACTGGCGCCCGAGGCGTGGGCGACGGCAAGCCTGTCGGCGCGGGAGCCGGGGGTGATTGCGGCGCTGGACCTGGCGGCGGCGGCGTTCCGATTGGTGGGCGATGGCGTGAGCTTTACGCCTGAGGTGGCCGACGGCGACAGGGTGGCGGCGGGCGATGTGGTGGCCACGGTGGCGGGCCCTGCCCGGCTGGTCATGTCGGCGGAGCGCGTCGCGCTGAATTTCCTCAACCATCTGAGCGGCATTGCCACGCTGACGCGGGACTATGCCGATGCGGTGGCCGGGACCGGGGCGCAGATCTGCGATACGCGCAAGACCACGCCGGGATTGCGGGCCTTCGAGAAATATGCGGTGCGCTGTGGCGGCGGGGCCAACCATCGCTATGCGCTGGATGACGCTATCCTGATCAAGGACAACCATATCGCCGTGGCCGGCAGCGTGACGGCGGCCTATCAGGCGGCGGAGGCCTTTGCCGGGCATCTGGTGGCCATCGAGATCGAAGTCACAACATTGGCTGAGCTGGAGGAAGCGCTGGCGGCTGGCGCGCGCGTGGTGCTGCTCGACAATATGGACAATGAAACGCTGCGGCAGGCCGTGGCAATCAATGCCGGGCGGGCGAAGCTGGAAGCCTCGGGCGGGGTGAAGCTCGACCGGGTGCGGTCGATCGGCGAGACGGGGGTGGATTATATTTCCACCAGCCAGATCACCATGGCAGCCACGCCGCTCGACCTGGGGCTCGATGTGGTGGTGGAGCGCTGACATGGCCCCTGACGGGCAGGCGCCGACCGATGCAGCGCTGACCGCACTAGTGCTGGAGGCGGCCATGGTGGCTGCACGAGTGATCCTCGATGTCTATGCGCGCCCCATCACGGCGGTGGCCAAGCTGGATGGCTCGCCGGTGACGGAGGCGGACCGGGCGGCGGAGGCCGTTATTCTCGATATGCTGAAGCCGACGGGCATTCCGGTGCTGGGCGAGGAAAGCGTCGCCGCCGGGATTATTCCTGACCTGGGGGAACGCTATTTCGTGGTCGATCCGCTTGATGGGACCAAGGAATTCATCAAGCGCAATGGCGAGTTCACGGTGAATATCGCGCTGGTGGAACAGGGCGCGCCGGTGCTCGGCGTGGTGCTGGCGCCGGTGACGGGAGAAACCTTCATCGGCGATGCCTCGGGGGCATGGTTCTGCAATATGACGGGTGGAAGCGCATCGGAAAAGCGCGCGATTTCAGTGGTTTCGCGCGAGCGGCTCCGCATCGTGGCGAGTCGGTCGCACGGACATGCGGCGCTGGCGGCTCTGTGCGAGACGCTGGATGTGGAGGCCGATGTGTCGGTGGGCTCGTCGCTGAAATTCTGCCTGCTGGCGCGCGGCGATGCGCAGCTCTATCCGCGTTTCACCCCGACCTCGGAATGGGACACGGCGGCGGGACAGGCAGTGCTGGAAGCGGCGGGCGGCGTGGTGATCACGCTGGACGGACAGCGGATGCGCTACGGCAAGGGGGACCTGGCCTTCCTCAATCCGTATTTCGTGGCGGCGGCCAGTGATGAGCTGGCGCAGCGCACGGCGGCTGAAATGGCCCGATTGCTGGGTTAAATCGCCAGCCATGCAACCTGATCTTAACTGGTCTACCCAATCTGTGGGGTCCAGGAACTTGCGCGATTCACGCCGAACCTATACAGGACCGGCATATATCGGCCCGGCATATGGCCCGGCGGAGTCAGCGCATGAACGTCAGAACCCTTTGTCTATCGATCCTCTACGAGGGCGAAGCAACCGGATATGAAATCCGGCGGCTTTGCGTCGAAGGCGAATGCTCGTACTTCATCGAAGCGAGCTTCGGTTCGATCTACCCTGCCCTCGCCAAGCTGGAGGACGAGGGTCTCGTTACCAGCCGGACCGAACAGCAGACCGGCAAGCCGGCCAAGAAGGTCTATTCCATCACCGAGGCGGGCCGCGCGGCCTTTGCCGAGGAACTGGCCGGTCCGCTGGGCGACGACATGTTCCGCAGCCCCTTCCTGCTGTTTGCCCGTTTCGCGCATATTTTGCCGCGCGAACTGGTCGAGGCACGGGCCAACGAATTCCTGCAACGAACTATAGACGGTCATCGCAAGCTCGAGGAAGCGTTCGCCGAACGCGGCAGCAATGCGGGTGACACATGGGTCATCAATTACGGACGTGCAATGATGGAGGTTGCCGAACGGCACATGCGCTCCCATATGCACGAACTGATCAATTTGGCGAAAGCCGAGCCGAAAAAAGACGCGGCTGAGTAAAGGGGCGAATCTCAATGCGTGTATTGTTTTCCTATGGCCTGGCCTTCCTGATCCTGATCGGGATTGGCGGCTGGCTGGCAACAGGGACATTGGTTGTCGGCGGCCAGGGCCCCGGCAATGGCGAAAAGCCGATCATTTCGGTGATCGAGGGCCAGGAAAACGGCCCCCTGCACACGACGCTGGCTGAAGCCGGCGTGCTGGCCGAACATCCCCATCCCACAACCGATCCGCACCTGACCATTGCCCAGCGCAATGAGCTGGAAAGCGGTGCCTCGGCGCCCCTGCCGACGGTTCAGACCGTGACCTATGTGGCCCAGCCGATGAAAATCGACGTGCCGCTGCGCGGCCGCACCCAGGCCAAGGCCACTGTAGGCGTGGTAGCGGAAACCGCCGGCATCGTCGATGTGGTGCATGTGACCAAGGGCCAGTCGGTGGATGTGGGCGACCTGCTCTGCACACTGGACCAGGGCACGCGCGCCGCCGCGGTGGCACAGGCTCGAGCGGGGCTGGAACAGGCCGATGCGGGCCTGCAGCAGGCCCAGGCCAATTTCGATACCAATGCCGAATTGCGGGCCAAGGGCCTCGCCGCCCCCAACACCGCCCGCGACCTTGAAGTCGCGCTGAGCGGCGCGAAGGCTGCCGTGTCATCGGCCCAGGCCGGGCTCGACAATGCCGAGGCCGAGCTGGACCGCACCGAAATCAAGGCCAAGGTGGCCGGTGTGGTGCAGGACCCGCTGGCCATTGCCGGCTCCATGCTCGGCCAGGGCCAGCCCTGCGCGACGATCGTGCAGCTCAACCCCATGGTGTTCCTCGGCCAGGTGCCGGAATCGCGCATCGACCTCGCCAAGCTCGGGCTCGATGCGGTGATCACCACGGTGCCCGGCGCCAAAGTGGACGGCAAGGTGACGTTCATTTCGGCGGTTGCCGACAATGCGACGCGCTCCTTCCCGGTCGAAATCGAATTCGCCAATGAAGACCTGTCGATCCGTGACGGCGTGACGGCCGAGGCCATCGTGACCCTGGGCACCGCCCCCGGCCACCTGCTGCCGCAGTCGGTGCTGACGCTTGACGACAAGGGCACGCTGGGCGTGCGCACCGTCGAAGACGGCGTGGTGGCATTCCATGAGATCACCATCGTCAGCGACACCCGCGCCGGCGTGTGGGTCACCGGGCTGCCGCTCAGCGCCAATGTGATCACCGTCGGGCAGGAAAACGTGACCGCCGGCCAGGCCGTGGACGCCACGGCAGCCGAAGCTCCCACCGCCAGCGAAGAAAGCGTCTGATCATGGTCGACTTCATCGTCAAAATCCTCAGGATGCCGCGTGTCGTCCTGACGGTCATGGTCATCATGCTCGCGGCGGGCATTTCGGCCTATGTGTCGCTGCCCAAGGAAAGCTTCCCGGCCATCGACGTGCCGTATCTCTACGTGTCGATCAGCCAGACCGGCGTCTCCCCGCGAGACGCCGAGAACCTTTGGCCAAGCCGGCCGAAGAGGAACTGGCGACGCTACCGGGACTGCAGAATATCAGTTCGACCTCGACCACCGGGCATGCCTCGGTGTTCCTCGAATTCGACATCAATACCGACAAGGACCAGGCGCTGGCCGATACCCGCGCCCGCATGGACGCGCTGAAGTCCAAGCTCCCCACCGATGCGGACGATCCGGTCGTGGCGGAAATCGACCTGGTCGGCATGCCGATCATTTCGGTGGCCGTCTATGGCAGCGCGCCGGAAAAGGAACTGGTGCGCCGCGCCGAGGACCTGCAGGATGCGCTGGAAGGTATTGCCGAAGTGCGCGAAGCCGTGCTGTCGGGCGCCCGCGATGAAATCCTCGAAGTGCGGATCGACCTGCTGCGGCTCGAAGCCTATGGGCTGACGGCCAACCAATTGTTCGATGCACTGAGCAGGAACAACATGGTGGTGCCGGGCGGTACGCTCAATACCGGCCAGGGCTCGTTCAACATCGAAGTGCCAGGCCTGATCACCAATGCGCAGGATGTATTCGAGCTGCCGCTGAAGACCGACGGCAATACCGTCGTGACCTTTGGCGACGTCGCCACGATTACCCGCACGCTGGCCGATGCCACCGACTATACGACGGTGAACGGTTCGCCGGCCCTGATCATGGGCGTCAGCAAGAAGCTGGGCACCAATATCATCGACGTGTCCGACAAGGTTCGGGCGACCACCGAAGCGCTGGCCAAGGACTGGCCGGCGGGCGTGCATTACAGCTTCTTCCTCGATCAGGCCGAGACGACCACGTCGCTGTTCCGCTCGCTGGAAGCGGCGGTGCTGACCGCCGTGGCACTGGTGCTGATCACCTGCGTGGCCACGCTCGGCGTGCGTCCCGCGATCATGATCGGCATGTCCATTCCGCTGTCGTTCATGATGGCATTCCTGGTGGCCCAGTCGCTGGGCATGACCATCAACATGATGGTGATGTTCGGCCTGGTGATCGCCGTGGGCGTGCTCGTGGACGACCCCGTGGTGGTGGTGGAATATGCCGAGCGAAAGCTGCAGGAAGGGGTGTCCAAGAAGGAAGCCTTCATCCTGGCGGTGCGCAAGATGTTCGTGCCGGTGGTTGGCGCCACCGCGACGACGCTCGGCGCCTTCGTGCCGCTGCTGTTCTGGCCCGGCATCATCGGCAAGTTCATGAGCTACCTGCCGATGATCGTGATCATCGTCATGGTCGCCTCGCTGATCTCGGCGCTGATCTTCATGCCCGTCATCGGCGCGGTCATCGCCTCCACGCATGTGGACGAGAAGGAGAAGGAAGCCGCAGACATCGTGATGTATGCGGACAAGTTCGACTCCAAGAAGGTCCGCGGCCTGACCGGCATCTATGTACGGACGCTGGAACACCTGCTGCACTGGCCGCTGCCGACACTGGCGGTGGGCTTTGCCATCATCGTCGGCATCTTCGCCACCTATGCCACCAATCCGACCGGTACGGAGGCCTTCCCGGCATCCGAGCCCGAATTCGCCACGGTGGCCGTGGTGGGTCGCGGCAATTACTCGCCGGAAGAAATTCGCGACATGATGGGCGAAATCGGTGACGAGATCATGCAGGTGCACGGCATTCAGGACGTGATCATGCAGTTCGGCTCGACCGGGGCCTTCGGCTCTATGCCACCGGACACGATCGGCAATTTCCAGCTACAGCTCGTCAACTACAACAATCGCGTCAAGGCCGAGGAAATCTTCGCCGATATCCGTGAGCGGGTGGCCGGCTTTGCCGGTCTCGATATCCAGGTGCTGGCGGCCGAGAACGGCCCGCCGGCCGGCAAGGACATCAACCTGCGCGTGGAAAGCACCAATTACGACGACCTCGTGCCTGTCGTGGCGGCGATCCGCGAGCATATCGAAAGCATGCCGAACACGGTGGACGTCGAAGACGGCCGCCCCTCCCCCGGCATCGACTGGCAGATCACCATCGACCGCAACGAGGCCGGCAAATATGGCATCGGCGTACGCGAACTGGCACCCTATGTGCAGCTCGTCACCTCGGGTGTGAACCTGGGCACCTATCGCGATGCCGAGACCGGCAAGGAACTCGACATCAAGGTGCGCCTGCCCGAGGAAGAGCGGACGTTCGACGCGCTCGACTCGATGCGGATCGCGACCCAGCAGGGCATGATCCCGGTCAGCAACTTCATCGAGCGGACGGCCGTGCCCAAGGTCGCCAATATCTCGCGGCGCAACCAGGTCTACCAGATGCCGGTGGCCGCGGGCCTGGCCGACCTGCCCGAAGGCGTCTATGCCGCCGACCGGGTGGCGGAGCTGCAGTCCTGGATTGCCGAGCAGCCTTTCCCCGAGACGGTGACCATCGCCTATGGCGGCGCGGAAGAGCAGATGGGCGACGCCAACGCGTTCATCATCCAGGCCTTCGGCATGGCGATGTTCCTGATCTTCTTCATCCTGCTGCTGGAATATAACAGCTTCTACCAGGTGATGGTGACGCTCTCGACGGTCATCATGTCGGTGGCGGGCGTGCTCCTGGGCATGCTGGCGACAGGCATGAGCTTCTCGGCCATCATGACGGGGCTGGGCATCGTGGCGCTGGCGGGCATTGTGGTGAAGAACGGCATCGTGCTGATCGACACTTACAATGACTATAACCGGCACCAGCATGTCGAGCCGGTCAAGGCGATGCTGCTCACCGCCGCACAGCGCGTGCGGCCGGTGCTGCTCACCGCGTTCCTGACGGCACTCGGCGTGATCCCGATGTGGGCGAATATCGAGTTCGACTTCATCCGCCGCGAAGTGGTGATCGGGGGCCTTGCCGGTTCGTGGTTCATCCACCTTTCCGCGGCACTGGTTTCGGGCCTGTTCTTCTCGACCGCCCTGACGCTGATCATGGTGCCCGTGATGATCACCGCGCCCAGCGTGATGTGGGGCCAGATCAAGTGGGCCGGCCACCAGTTCGGCCGGCTGGGCCAGTTCGTCACCGGCCGCGGCCGGGCGGCGCAGGCGGTACCGGCAGGCTTTGACGGCATGGCGGTGGAAATCCCCGATGATGCCGACAGCACCAAGCGCTACATCGTCAGCAAGGATGCCGGGCTGGTGGAAAAGGAAAAGAACGGCGTGACCGTGGTTAGCCGCCCCGAAGCCGCCGAATAGGCTGGTTCGGATGACATGGAAAAGGCCCGCATCGATGCGGGCCTTTTTGTGTGTGCTGCATCTTGCCATTTTAGCTGTTTTAGCTATATAGCTCTTTAGCTAATTTAGCCAAGGAGCCCATCATGGCCGCGATCACCGCTACCGAAGCCAAGAACAAGTTTGGGCAGGTGCTGGAAATGGCACAGGCCGAGCCTGTACGCATCCAGAAGAACGGCCGCGACGTAGCGATCATGCTGTCGCCGGAACAGTATGGGGTACTGGTGGCGAACAGCAATGCGCCCAAGGTGCGGCCGATCGTCGAGACGTTAATGGCCCGTAGTATCGAACGGCGACGTTCGCTGTATGAAGCGCTGGCCAAGTAAAATCTCGTGCCGCTTTACCTCACACTCGACGAAGTGCTGCGAATGCACGAAATGCTGCTGGAAGAATTCGGCGGCACCAAAGGCGTTCGCGATCCTGGGTTGATCGAGTCCGTTCTGCTCAGGCCACAGACCGGCTACTATGCCGACCTGATCGAGGAAGCGTCGGCGCTCTGGGAAAGCATGGCGATGAACCACGGATTCATCGACGGCAACAAGCGTACAGCCTATGCTAGCGTCGAACTTTTCCTGCAGATGAATGGCGTCGACATCAGCGCCGACAACGAGGACCTAGAACAGTTCATCTATGGCCACCTAAACGCCGGAACATTTCGCAAGGACGTTCTGGAGCATTGGCTGCATGACCATACCGTGCCGCTGGAGAGCTGATCGTCTCCGCCCTACTCCGCGGCGGGGACGCCGCGTTTGACGAAGCCATCGGGGTCGTTGGCGGTGCGCAGGAGTTGCTCCTCGGCTTCGCTGGCTTCGCGCTGGCGGTTCCACATCTGGGCGTAGAGGCCGGCCTGTTGCAGCAGGGCGATGTGATTGCCGCGTTCGGCAACGACGCCGTCGCGCAGCACCAGGATTTCGTCGGCATTGACCACGGTGGAGAGGCGGTGGGCGATCACAACGGTGGTGCGATTGCGCGAGACCTCGTCGAGGGCCGACTGGATTTCGCGCTCGGTATGAGTATCGAGCGCCGAGGTTGCCTCGTCGAGGATGAGGATGGAGGGCGCCTTGAGGATGGTGCGGGCGATGGCGACGCGCTGCTTCTCGCCGCCAGAGAGTTTCAGCCCCCGCTCGCCGACCGGAGTATCATAGCCCTTGGGCAGGCCATCGATGAAGCGGCCGACCTGCGCCATATTGGCGGCGGCGCGGATATCGTCCTGCGACGCGCCGGGGCGGCCATATTCGATATTGTAGCCGATGGTGTCGTTGAACAGCACCGTGTCCTGCGGGACCATGCCGATGGCCGAGCGCAGGCTTTTCTGCGTGACGTCGCGCAGATCCTGCCCATCGATGGTGATGGCGCCGCCGGTGACATCGTAGAAGCGGTAGAGCAGCCGGGAAATGGTCGACTTTCCGGCGCCGGTGGGGCCGACAATGGCCACGGTCTTGCCGGCCGGCACTTCGAAGCTGACGCCCTTGAGAATGGGGCGATCGGGATCGTAATGGAAGGTGACGTTGTCGAAGCGGATCGTCGGATTGCCGATATCGAGCACGCCGGCATCGGGCTTGTCCTTGATCTCGGGCTCCTGATCGAGCAGGCGGAACATTTCCTCGATATCGGTGAGGCCCTGCCGCAATTCGCGATAGACGAAGCCGATCTGGTTGAGCGGGCGATAGATCTGGATAAGGAAGGTGTTGAGCAGCACGAAATCACCCACGGTCAGCGTGCCGCCGATGACGCCATAGGCGGCCATGACCAGGATGACGACCGTGCCGGCGTAGAAAATCAGCGCCTGGCCGAAATTGAGGGTGCCGAGCGAGGTCCAGATGCGGACGGCGGAGCGCTCGTAGCCGGCCATGGCGGCGTCGTAGCGCTTGGCTTCCATCTCCTCATTGGTGAAATATTTCACCGTTTCGTAGTTGAGCAGGCTGTCGATGGCCTTGGAATTGGCATCGGTATCGCTGGTATTCATGTCGCGGCGAATGGAGATGCGCCAGTTGGACGCCTTGATGGTCCAGACCAGGTAGCCCCAGATCACCAGCAGCAGCACCCCGAGATAGCTGATGCCGAACATGGTGACGAAGATGATGGCGGTTACCACGAATTCGATCATCGTCGGGACGATGTTGAGCATGGTGAAGCGGACGATGGTCTCGATGCCCTTGATGCCGCGCTCGATGACACGGCTCAGCCCGCCGGTGCGGCGGGCCAGGTGGAAGCGCAGCGACAGCTTGTGCATATGCACAAAGGCTTCATAGGCCAGTTGGCGCACGGCATTCTGGCCGACGCTGGCGAACCACACGTCGCGCAATTGCTGGAAACCGGCATCGATCAGACTGGTGACGCCATAGGCGACGACCAGCAGGATGGGAATGGCGACGCCGAGGATCAGCGCCGAATTGGGCGCGCTGCCGTCGAAGGAGTCGACAATGCCCTTGTAGAGGAAGGGAATGAAGGTGGTGGCCACCTTGCTGACGACCAGGGCCCCCAGCGCAATGATGACGCGCCAGCGCAGATCGGGACGGTCGGCCGGCCACATATAGCGCCAGAGATTGCGGATCGTAGAGACGATCGAGCCTTCGTCCGCGCTAACGGACGGCTTCTTGTCAGCGGTGTCAGACGACATCAGGCGGGTTCCGCTTCCAGATTGGATGGCGCGGGACTGAAGCCCGCGATCATGCCGGCATAGGCGTCGCCAAGGGCGGCAAGCCGGTCATGCTGGACGATGTAACAATTGCGCGTACCACGCGGCTTGCGCTCGATAAGGCCGGCATCGAGCAGCACCTTGATGTGCTGCGAAACGGTGGACTGGGCCAGGGTCAGTTCGTCGGTGACGTCGGCGCAGCAGCATTCGCCGCGCTCCTGCCGGGCCAGGATGCGCAGGATGTTGAGGCGCACGGGGTGGCCCATCGCTCGCATGATGATGGCAATATCGTCGTCGCGCATGGCTCTGCTGTGGTTAATCGTCATTTGACGATAAAATGGGGTCTTCCGCACAAATAATCAATGGCCCGCCGGAGGGCGGGCCATTTTGTACGCAGGTTCTTGCCTTGTGGCGCCTCCAAAGCGCGAAACCGCGCCGAATTTGCCGGGAACGAGCCCGTTCAGTTGGGCAGTTCGAACACCTGGCCGGGATAGATCCGGTCGGGGTCGCGAATCTGGCCGGAATTGGCATCGTAGATGGTGGTGTATTTTATGCCCTCGCCATAGACGCGGCGGGCAATGGTCCAGAGATTGTCGCCACGGCGGATGATGGCCTTGCCGGATGCGAAGCGCTCGGCATCGGGACCGCCGACGGCCACGGCGACGAGCGTCGGCACGGCGGGTTCGGCGGCGGGTGCCGGAACCGGCTCGGCAGCAGGAGCCGGTTCAGCCGTGGGCACAGGTTCGGTCGCGGGCACTGGAGCCGGTTCGGCCGCAGGGGCAGCGGATTTGGGAGCCGGAGCAGGCTCGGCGGCTGGCGCCGGCTCTGCCGGGGGTTCGGCCTGAGCGGTTGCAACGGGCGCCGGGGCAGTCGCGGTCGGCTCGGGCTGCGCGACGGGAGCCGGTTCGGCGGCTGGAGCGGGCTCAGCAGGCGCAGGCGTGGATGCGGGAGCCGCGGCGGGTTCGGCCGGGGCCGGCGCTTCGGCGACGGCAGTCGGGGCCGGTTCGGCTGGCAGTTCCACCACGAAATCGACTTCGGCGCGGGCGGCCACAGCGGCCGTGCCGGGCTGGAGCAGGTCGACGCGGACGCGCTGTTCGGGCTGGGTCAGCACCTTGCCGGCCTCGACCAGCCAGCGGCCATCGGCCACCGTGGCGTCGGCGATGAAGGCGTCATCCACATAGAGGCGCATGGTGGCGCCTTCCGGGCCGGCACCGGCAAAGAAGGTACGGTCACCCTCGATCTCGATGGCGTCGATGGTGGGCGGCACGCTGGCAACGGCCGAAGCAGCAGCAGGCGCCGGAGCGACCGGGTCGGCCGCTGCCGCCGATGTGGTCGGCTGAGCGGCCGGTGGCGTGGTAGGCTCGGTGGCGGCAACCGTCGGCTCCGTGGCCGGTGCTGATGTTGCAGCAGGAGCAGGTTCGGACGCAGGTTCGGCTGGCTGGGCCGGTGCAGGCGCGGCAGGGGCCGGTTCTGCCGCAGGTGCAGGCTCGGCCGGAGCCGGCGCGGCAGGCGTTGCTGCGGAGGCCGGTTCGGTCGGCGTCGGCGCCGGTTCTGAGGTCTCAGCGGGTGCCGATGGCGTCGCCGCTGGTGCGGGCTCCGCAGGTGCGGATTCGGCCGGGGTAGCGGCGGCAGCGGGAGCCTGGACGGTCGGGGCTGTCGTCGGCGCGGCGGGAGCCGGAGTTGGTGTCGCGGCGGGAGCGGGCGTTGCCGACGGCGTAACCGGATCGGCGGCAGCAAGCTGGGCCGTGGTTTCGGAGCCGGGACGATCGAGGCCCTGCAGGACTTCGCTGGCGGTGCCGGGCGTGCTGGCAACGACCAGCGGCTCGCTGGTCTTGTCATCGTCGATGACGACGACGAAGGACTGGGCGGCGCGGCCGGTCTTGCCGACTTCGGCCAGGGTGATCTCGGTGCCGCCGGGCGGGATCGGCGCCTCGGGGACGAGCACCCAGTCGCCGCTGGACTCGACCGTGGCCTTACCCAGCAGGGATTCATTGGAATAGACCTCGATCTCGGTGCCTGGCGTGCCGCTGCCGGCGATGACCACGGAGCCATCGGGCTCGGCGCGGAGCAGGCCGAAGGTCGCGGCGATCAGATCGTCGGGAACTTCAGGGGCCGGGGTCACGTCGAGGGCGGGTTCACCGATAGCAGGCTCGGTGGTGGGCGCAACGACCGCAGCCTGTTCCGAGGCGGGCGCATCGGCCTCGGTCGTGGCGACCGGGGCCGGAGCGGGCAGGATGCCGGCATCGGTCATCTTGCCACGCAGGCACATGCCCATGCCGTCTTCGGAATTGAAGCAATTGACGACGGACGGACCTGCCAGCACACCGACGATGACAACGAGGGTAACCGCCGCCGCCCCGATCGTGAGCGCAAGAGGTTGTTTCGGAGCGGTTTCGGCCAGTTTGTCCTCCAGGACGATTGTGGCAGTCGTCCCCGCGGACGGACTACCCGGTTAAGCCACTTTCTCTGTCGTCCCCAGCGCCGCTTCTGTCTTCAACAGCTTATAGGTGATCGATTCATATAGAGCTTCAAAGGAGGCATCAATGATGTTGGGCGAAACACCGATGGTGAACCAGCGCTCACCCGAGCCATCGCGGCTTTCGACCAGTACACGGGTGACCGCGCCCGTGCCGCCGTCCAGGATACGCACCTTGAAGTCGACCAGTTCGAGATCCTCGATACGGCTCGAATACTTGCCGAGATCCTTGCGCATGGCCAGATCCAGGGCGTTTACGGGGCCGTTGCCTTCGGCGACGGACATCAGCAATTCGCCCTCGACGCGGATTTTCACCACCGCCTCGGTGACGGAAATCTCCTCGCCCCGGGCATTGTGGCGGCGCTCGACGCTGGCACGATAGTTCTCGACGGTGAAGAAGCTGGGCAGCGTGCCGAGGACTTCGTGGGCGAGAATGGCGAAGGAGGCATCGGCACCGTCATAGGAATAGCCGCGCGATTCGCGCTCCTTGACGGTGGAGAGCAGCTTTTCGAGGCGGCGGTCGTCCTTGGCCAGTTCGATGCCGTGGCGGGCCAGCGCGGTCAGCAGGTTGGACTTGCCGGCCTGCTGGCTGACCATGATGGAGCGTTCATTGCCGACGCTTTCGGGCGGGACATGTTCATAGGTCGAGAAATCCTTGAGCAAAGCCGAGGCGTGGATGCCGGCCTTGGTGGCGAAGGCCGAGGCGCCGACATAGGGCGCCTGCCGCGCGGGGGCGCGATTGAGCCGGTCGTCGAAGGCGCGCGACAGTTGCGTCAGGCGCGTGAGGCGCGTGGCGTCGATGCCGGTTTCGAACCGTTCGGCATAATACGGCTTCAGAACCAGGGTGGGGATAAGTGTGACGAGATTGGCATTGCCGCAGCGTTCGCCGATGCCGTTGAGCGTGCCCTGAACCTGGCGGACGCCGGCATCGACCGCGGCCAGGGTGTTGGCGACGGCCTGGCCGGTATCGTCGTGGGCGTGGATTCCCAACCGCGACCCCGGCGCTATGGTTAGCACACTGTTAACAGTAGCGGTCACCTCAGAGGGCATCGTGCCGCCATTGGTGTCGCACAGGACGACCCAGCGGGCGCCGGCATCGAGCGCAGTCCTGACGCAGGAAAGCGCATAGTCGGGATTGGCCTTGAAGCCGTCGAAGAAGTGCTCGCAATCGACCAGCGCCTCCTTGCCCGATGCGACAGCGTTGGCGACGGTGTCGCGGAGATTGTCGAGATTTTCCTCGAGGGTGATTTCGAGGGCGACGCTGACCTGGTGGTCCCAGGTCTTGGCGACGAAGCAGGTGGCATCGGCCGCCGAATTGACTAGCGCCTGCACGCCGGGATCGTTGGCGGCGGAGCGCCCTGCCCTTTTGGTCATGCCGAAGGCGGTGAATTTCGCCTTGCCGGTGCGCTTGGTCTCGAAGAATTCGGTATCGACCGGGTTGGCGCCGGGATAGCCGCCCTCGACATAGTCGACGCCCAGTTCCTCGAGCAGACGGCAGATGGAAATCTTGTCCTCGAGCGAGAACTCGATGCCGGCCGTCTGCGCGCCGTCGCGCAAGGTGGTGTCGAAGAGATAGAGGCGGTCTTTGGACATGACTTACTACTTCGTTTTCTTGCTCTGGCCCAGGCCAACCGCTGGTTCAGGCCAGCGATCGGTATCGTGGTCGGGATGCTGGTGATTGGTGGATTTGATGGCCGAGGCCCATTCCTCCTGGCCGGTCTCGGTCTCGCCACCATCCTCGATCGAGGTCAGGGTGGTGAACCAGGGCACCTGCCCCTCCTGCCCGGTATTGGCATGGGGTGGGAAGAGCTCGGGATGATCGAGCGAGCCGATGGTGAAATTGACCCGGTTGCCCTCGGTATTGTCGTAGAAAAGCGGCGTGCCGCAATCGCGGCAATAGCCGCGGTCGACATGTTCGGAGCTGCGGAAGCGCGCCGGAGTGCCGCGGGTCCAGGTGATGGCCTCGCGCGGGGCGGCGACCAGGGCGGCGAAGATGTTGCCGACCGCCTTCTGGCACATGCGGCAGTGACAGATATGGGCATTGTCGAACATTTCGGTGGCGTGATAGCGCACGGCGCCGCATTGGCAGCCGCCGCTGACTTCCATCGCGTAGCGGTCCATCAGGGGGTCTCCTTCGGCGGCCAGGTATCTGTGTCGTGGTCGGGATGCTGGTGCGAGGTCAGGCTCGCCATGAATTCGAGCCAGCCCGGCGCATATTCGGTACGGACCGGCAGGGCAGTCAGGGAGTCGAAGAAGGGCAGCTTGTCGGCGAGATTGTTCTGGACGGTCGGCGCGGCAACCGTGGGATCGTCGAAGGCGCCGATGGCAATTTCGACCTGCTGTTCGGGCGGACGGTCGATTTCCTCGTAGGTCAGGGGCGTGCCGCAATTGGCGCAGAAGCCGCGCATGATCTTGTCGGAACTGGCGAAATATTTCGGCTCGCCCCGGGTCCAGACCACGTCGAAACTGGCGACGAGCGGCCCGAAGAAGCTGCCGAACGCCTTCTGGCACATGCGACAATGGCAGATGGAACTGCCGCCCAGCCGGCCCACGGAAAACCGCACGGCGCCACATTGGCAGCCGCCAGTGAAGGGGGATTCATGGGCGGTCATGGGACATCTCCATGAAGGGTGGTCCAGATGGCGTCGGATACGTCGTCGGGACGGGCCAGGATGTCGTCGTTCCAGACGCGGAGGAGGCGGAAGCCACGACGGGCCAATTCGGTATCACGAACAATGTCGCGAGGATTTTCGGCATGCTGGCTGCCATCAGCCTCAATGATCAGATTGGCGGAGTAGCAGACGAAATCGGCAATGTAGGGTCCGATGGGAACCTGGCGGCGGAACTTGTAATCGATGAAACGCCGATTGCGGAGAAGGAACCAGAGCTTGCTTTCCGCTTCGGTCGGCTGGCGACGCATGGACCGCGCGAGTTTCTGCAACCGAGGACTGGGGCGCTCCTTGGCCCCCTCATCCGCCCTTCGGGCACCTTCTCCCACGAGGGGAGAAGGGGAACCGGTGGGTGGGAAAGATGGTGCCACATGCGCAGAGCCACCCTTCTCCCCTCGTGGGAGAAGGTGCCCCAAAGGGGCGGATGAGGGGGACTGCGATCTCACCGCTTCATCTCCCATCTGGTCGCACGCTGACCCTGTTCGTCCTTGTAGTCCATCAGCGAGATGCCTTGCTCGGCCAGATCGTTGCGGATGGCGTCGGCTTTGGCGAAGTCCTTGTTGTTGAGCGCTTCGAGGCGGGCTGATATGGCGGATGCGATGTGGGGCGGTTCTTCCCAGCCGTCGTCGGAGGTGAGGAGGCTGTCGAGGCCGAAGCCGAGGAAGCGGAGGGTGGCGGCGAGGCAATGTTTGGCATTGCCTTCGTTGCGGTTGGCCTTCTTGGCGATGAAATCGAGGGCCACCGAGGCGCGGTGGAAGTTGAGGTCGTCGGCCAGTTCGGCGACGACGGAGGCGTCGGGGGCATCGCCATCGTTCACCTCGGCGCCGCGGGCGGCGCGTTGCCAGTCGGCCAGCTTGGCTTCGGCTTCCTCGAGGCGCCGCACCGAGAAATCGATGGGTTCGCGGTAATGCGTCATCAGCATGGCCAGGCGCAGCACATCGCCGATCCAGGCGCGGCCGCCCATGGCACCAGTTTCCAGCAGATCGTTGATGGTGACGAAATTGCCCAGGCTCTTGCTCATCTTCCGGCCTTCGACCTGAAGGAAGCCGTTATGCATCCATACATTGGCCATGGCATGGGTGCCGTGGGCGCAGCGGGACTGGGCGATTTCGTTTTCGTGGTGCGGGAAGATGAGGTCGAGCCCGCCGCCATGAATATCGAAGGTCTGGCCGAGATAGCGCTCGGACATGGCCGAGCATTCGATATGCCAGCCGGGGCGACCGCGGCCCCAGGGGCTGTCCCAGCCGGGCTCGTTATCGGCGGACTGTTTCCAGAGCACGAAATCGGCGGGGTTCTTCTTGTGGGCCTCGACGGCGATGCGGGCGCCGGCCAGGTTGTCCTCGAGATTGCGGCCGGAGAGTTGGCCGTAATCGGGCATGGACTTGACGTCGAAGAGCACTTCGCCAGCGGCACTATAGGCGTGGCTGCGCTGGATCAGGCTGCCGATCAAGGCCTGCATTTCGGCGATATTGTCGGTGGCGCGCGGCTGGATGGTGGGATCGAGCGCGCCCAGGGCCTTGGCGTCGGAGAGGAACTGGGCCTCGGTCTTTTCCGTCACGCGGCGGATGGCCTCGTTGAGCGGCAGATCGGGGAAATCGCGCAGGGCGCGGGCGTTGATCTTGTCGTCGACGTCGGTGATGTTGCGAGCATAGGTGACATGGTCGGCGCCATAGACATGGCGCAGCAGGCGGAACAGCAGGTCAAAGACGATGACCGGGCGGGCATTGCCGATATGGGCGAAGTCGTAGACCGTCGGGCCGCAGACATACATGCGCACATTGCTGGCATCGAGGGGCGTGAAAGCCTCCTTGCTGCGCGTGAGCGTGTTGTAGAGCGTGAGCTGCGGCGTGGTCATAAGCGTCCGTATCCTGGCCATGCGGAGTTGCGCTGGCGTACGGCTCTTCGGGTATCAGAAAATCAGGATGAAGAAGACCGCGCCGCCAACCAGTGGTTAGCAGGTAATAATGCAGCGGTTAATCAGAATGATGCCGGTCTTCATGGGCGGAGATTGACCGGAGCGGGGGCGGAAATCAAGTGCTCAATCGTTTTTGCGGCCTCCACTCGCTCGACCTCTTGGTTCGACGGGCTCACCATGAGGTCTCCGGTCGTTTTGTGAGGTGGGTGTCAGACCAGCTCGACCGTCTGCACCATGTCGCCGAAGGTGGATTGGCCGTCGGGGGAGAGGGCGCCGATGCGGACTACGTCGCCGGGCTTGAGGAAGGGGGTGCGGGCGCGGCCGTATTTGAGCTTTTCGACGGTGCGGGCCTCGGCGATGCAGGCGAAGCCGATGCCGTCGCGCTTGATGGGAAGGGCTTCGTCGTGCCTGACGGAAATGGTGCCGCCGCCGATAATGGTGCCTGAGGCGAGCGGGCGGGTGCGGGCGGCTTCGACGATGAGATCGGCGAAATCGAAATGCATGTCGGTGCCGGCATTGGGCTGACCGTAGAGATTGCCGTTGACCTCGATACGGACGGGCAGATGCAGGCGATTGTCGCGCCAGGCGG
This sequence comes from Devosia ginsengisoli, assembly GCF_024707105.1. Lineage (GTDB taxonomy): Bacteria > Pseudomonadota > Alphaproteobacteria > Rhizobiales > Devosiaceae > Devosia > Devosia ginsengisoli_A. The sequence goes on from NZ_JANQAJ010000011.1 coordinate 846,455, forward strand.
TGCCGAGGCTGTCAGGGGTGGCGACGATGGGGGCAAAGCTGGTGGAGGGCTTGGCATGGAAGAAGCCGAAGCCGTTCTGCAGGTCGTCGGCCACCAGGCGCCGCAGGGAAATGTCGTTGCAGACGGTGACGAGGCGGATGGCGGATGATGCCTGGGCCTTGGTGGCGGCCATGGGGACCGCACCGATGATGACGGCTGCTTCGGCCTCGAAATCGAGCGCGAGATCGGGATCGGTGACGCGGATGGGATCGGTGGGGGCGAGAAGCGAATCGGAGCCGCCCTGGTAGAGCAAGGGGCGGGAGGATTGCAGCTCTTCGTCCTTGCTGCCCTTGAGGGTGCGGACGCGTTCGAGATGGTTGAGATAGCCCGAGCCATCGATCCACTGATAGGCGCGTGGCAGCGGCGCCAGCGCCTGGGCGGGGTCGAAGACCTGGCCGGCTATGGCACCGGCATCGAGCTGGGCGGCAAGGGCGGAAAGGGCCGGTGCATGGGCGGTCCAGTCATCGAGGGCGGCCTGCAAGGTGGGCGCGATGCGGGTGGCGGAGACGAAGCGCGTGCTGTCAGCCGAGAGCACGACGAGCTGGCCATCGGGGCGGTTGTTTCTGAGCGTGGCTAGCTTCATCGGGGTGCATTCTCGCAAACGTGTGGCCTGGCAGCGCTACCATGGTCGCCGCACGGGCACTATACTGTTGCAATCGGTCCTAGCGTTGTCTTAAGGGCGGGTGAGATGGCGCGCGGCGCGCCACGGAGAGGATATACCGAGCTTGGGCAGGAACGGCGCGCGCGCCCTGATATTGACGGTGCTGGCTGTCATCTGTGTGTTGCTCGATGTCAACGTGGCCTATGCGCAGGCAGCGCAATGCCGACAGCTCGAAGCGGCCTTGCGACAGTTCGACGGCAATTCGTCCTATCAGCAGATGGGCGGCAACTCGCAGGCGGCGCGGCAGGCGCAGCGCGACGTGCAGGCGATGGAAAGCCGCTATGTGCGCGACGGATGCAATGATGCCGCCAAGGCGGGCATTCGCCTGACGCCGCAGTGCCAGCAGATCGGGCGCGAAGTGCTGCGGCTGCGCGAGGTGGCGGCGGATGTGGCGCGGCAGGTGGACACGGCCAATGCCATCGGGGCCCAGCGCGAGGCGATCCTGCAGGAAATGGCGCGGTTCGGCTGCGGCACGAACCAGGGGTCGAGCGCGACCTTCACCACCGAGCGGCAGTCGATCTTCGACCGCATTTTCGGCACGACGTCGGAAGGGGATTTCACCGATGGGCAGATGGTGGATGGCGGCGGCTATTGGGGGTATCAGGGCTATCAGACGGTGCGCACGGTGTGCGTGCGGCTGAGCGACGGCTATTTCTGGCCGATCAGCTATTCCACCCTGCCCGACTATATCGGCAATGACGCGATGACCTGCCAGCAGAGCTGCCCAACCACGGCGGTGGAGCTGTATTTCTACGACAATCCGGGCCAGGAGCCCGAGCAGATGCGTAACCAGTATGGGCAGCCCTATACGGCGCTGCCGACCGCGTTCCGCTATCGCGACGAACTCGATACCAGCCCGTCGGCGAGCTGCAAGGTGGCTCCGCAGACGGATGGCAAGCTGACCGTGGCGACGCGGATCGACGGATCGACCCGCACGATGATCGAGGTGGAAGGGGTGACCTTCCCGCTGCCGCTGCGCGACCCGCGCGGGGTGGCGCCGGTGCAGGCGCCGATCGAGGCGCCGCTGGAAACGGCCACGCTGGTGGATGTGCCCCTGCCCCGCCCGCGGCCGGCTGGCCCCGGCGAAACGCCGGTGACGCGACCGGTTCAGGCGGCGACGGAGACCGAATTGCGGCTCGTGCAGTTCGGCGACAAGGTGGTCAGGGTAGTCGGTCCAGACACGCCCTACGCCCAGCCAACGGGAGCAGGGACTTAAGCTCGGGGCCGTCGTGACGGCCGGTCAGCACCAGGCGCAGCGGCAGGAACAGGGCCTTGCCCTTGCGGCCGGTGGCGGATTTGAGCGCGTCGGTCCACTGGCTCCAGGTGGTTTCGTCCCACGGCTCCGGCGGTAGCATCGCCTTGGCGAGGGCGAGGAAATCGCGGTCCTCATCGGCTATGACCGGCTCAATGGGGCCGGTGACGAGTTTTGCCCATTCGGCGATATCGGCGAATTTTCGCAGGTTGTCGCGCAGCAGCAGCCACATGGCCTCGCCTTCGAGGCCGAGGGCGGAAAGCCGCGCGGCAGCGCCTTCATAGGGCAAGGCGTGCAGCAGGCGGGCGTTGAGGCTGTCGAGTTCGGCGGGATCGAAGCGGGCGGCGCCGTGGGAAATCATGGAGAAATCGAGCCGGTTGGCGATTTCGTCCAGGGTTTCGTAGGTCTCGACGGGGAGGCTCGTGCCGGTGAGGCTGGCCATGATGGCTATCGCCATGGGCTCGTAGCCCTCGTCGCGGAAATCGCTGATGGACTGGGAGCCCAGGCGCTTGGAGAAGCCCTGCCCTTCGGCGTCAGTCAGCAGATTGTGGTGGCCGAAGGTGGGGACGGCGCCGCCCAGGGCCTCGAAGATCTCGATCTGGGTGCCGGTATTGGAGACGTGGTCCTCGCCGCGGATGACATGGGTGATGCCGAGGTCGATATCGTCCACCACCGAGGGGAGCGTATAGAGGTAGGAACCGTCTTCGCGCACCAGCACCGGATCGGACATGGAGACGGTGTTGACGGTCTGGGGGCCTTTGATGAGGTCGTCGAAATGGACGGGGCGGCCGTCGAGCTTGAAGCGCCAGTGGGGCTTGCGGCCTTCGGCTTCGAGGTGGGCGCGGTCTTCGGCGGTGAGGCTGAGGGCTGATCGGTCGTAGATGGGGGGCTTGTTGAGCAGGCGGGCCCGGGCGCGTTTGCGGTCCAGCTCTTCCTCGGTCTCGTAGCAGGGGTAGAGGCGGCCGGCGGCGATCAGGCGGGTACGGGCGGCATCGTAGAGGGTGGTGCGGTCGGACTGGCGCACCAGGAGGTCGGGCGTGATGCCGAGCCAGGCCAGATCGCGTTCTATGCCGTCGGCAAATTCGCGGGTGGAGCGAGCATGGTCGGTGTCGTCCATGCGCAGGATGTATTTGCCGCCATGGCGGCGGGCATAGAACCAGTTGAGCAAAGCCGGACGGGCATTGCCGAGATGGATGCGGCCGGTGGGGGACGGCGCCCAGCGAACAACAGTCATCCGATCACCCGATCCGTGTAGCCATTGGTGATGGGGTAGCGGCGGCCGAGGCCGAAGGCCTTTACCGTGAGCTTGGGACCCGGCGCGGCCTGGCGGCGCTTGTATTCGGCGATGTTGAGCAGGCGTTCGATGCGCTCGACCAAAGCCTGATCGTGGCCCTGGGCGACGATTTCGGCGATGGACAGTTCGTCTTCGACCAGCCCGGTGAGGATGGCGTCGAGCACCGGATAGGGCGGCAGGCTGTCCTGATCGGTCTGGTCGGGGCGCAGTTCGGCCGATGGGGCCTTGGCAATGATGGAATTGGGGATGACCTCGCCGGATGGGCCGAGGCAGTCGCCGGGGACGTGGCTGTTGCGCCAGGCGGCCAGGCGATAGACCTCCATCTTGAACATGTCCTTGAGCGGATTGTAGCCGCCATTCATGTCGCCATAGATGGTGGCGTAGCCGACGCCCATTTCGGACTTGTTGCCGGTGGTGAGCGGAAGGGAGCCGAGCTTGTTGGAAACGGCCATCATCAGCAATCCGCGCATGCGTGACTGGATGTTTTCCTCGGTCAAATCCAGCGGGCGATCGCCGAAAATGGGCGCGAGGTTAGCCAGTGCGCTGTCGACAGGGTCCTGGATGGAGACCACGTCGTAGCGAACGCCCAAGCGCTCGGCGCAATCTCTGGCATCCTTGATGCTCTCTTCGGACGTGTACTGATAGGGCTGCATGATGCAGTGGACATTATCCGCGCCGAGGGCGTCAACGGCCATGGCCGCGACGACGGCGCTATCGATACCGCCCGAAAGGTTGAGGACAGCCTGCTTGAAGCCGTTCTTGCGGGCATAGTCGCGCAGGCCGAGGACGCAGGCGAGCCAGGGAGCTTCGTCGGTGGTCGTCAATTCGGTGATCTCGCCGCTGGCGCAGGTCCAGCCATTGTCGCCGCGGGTCCAGTCGGAGACGATGAAATCACTCTCGAAGGACTTGCCCTGGAAGACGAGCTTGTTGCCCGGCTCCATGCCGAAGGAAGCGCCGTCGAAGACCAGTTCGTCCTGGCCGCCGACCTGGTTGAGATAGAGCATGGGCACATCGTCTTCGGCGGTACGGGCGCGGACCAGATCCTTGCGGACATGCTGCTTGTCGGTCCAGTAGGGTGAGCCGTTGGGGCAGAGCATGATCTCGGCGCCGCGCATGGCGAGGTGTTCGCAGACCGAGGGGTGCCAGATATCCTCGCAGATGGGGATGCCGATGGGCACGCCCTTGATGGTCACCGGATCGGCCAGCGGGCCGGCGACGAAATAGCGCTTCTCGTAGAAGACGTCGGAATTGGGCAATTCGCGCTTGAACCTGATAGCGATGATCTGGCCGTTTTCGGCGACGAGGACCGCATTGTGGAGGCCGGTCTTTTCGAGCCAGACGGTGGGCAGGACGAGGACGACGTCGGTGCCTGCGGTATCGGCTACGAGGTCGCGGGCGGCCTGCATGGCATCGGCGACGAATTTGGGCTTGAACAGCAGGTCGTCGGGGAAATAGCCGGTGAGGAACAGCTCGGACAGCATGAGAATGTCGGCTCTGGCAGCGACGGCATCGGCAAGCGCGGTACGGGCCAGCGCCAGATTGCCGGCGATATCGCCAACCTTGGGATTGAGCTGGGCGAGCGCAATGCGGAGGCGGTCTGTCACGGGGCTGGCCTAATGTGGTGGGCGGAACTACGCGCCTGCCAATAGCATCGGGATGAGCGATGAGCCATAGGGGTCAGCGGCGGGCCGTCGTTTTGAGGGCTGCCTGCTGACCGCCACGCTCTTCCTGACAGGGAAGTGTCACTCGGCCACCCCTCTCCCATGCTTCAATGCTCGTTGAGAACCCGGCGCCCCCTCATCCGCCCTTCGGGCACCTTCTCCCACGAGGGGGAGAAGGGGAAGGAGCCGATGGAGCCGTGCAATTCCGACGCGCTAGAACTTGCCGGTGAGTTCGGCGCGGAGTCCGTAGCGGAAGAGCGAGGCGTAGGTGGAGGGCAATGTCATGGTGGGCACGGCGACGCCACCAGCGGTGCCGTTGAAGACAGCATCGAGGTTGCCCTCGAGATACCAGGCGCGGCCGCCAACGCGCAGAGCCAGGTTTTCCGTGGGATGGAAACCCGCCATGGCTTCGAGCATGACGCCTTGCCCCCGGCCGCTCAGCGTGGTCTGGGCGTTTTCATAAACGGGCACACCAACACCGGGGAAGTTGAAGCCGCCGGGGGCGCTGCCGCCCAGGGCGCCGGAGACATGGGCATAGGGGATCCAGGCCGCTTCGGCCTGGATGTCGAACATTTCGAACTCGGCCGTGCCCTTGACGCCAAGGCGCAGCGCGTGGATGTCGAAATCGTCGCGGGCCTCGCCCAATGTCGCGGGATTGCCGCCGATGGCATATTGGCCGGTGCCGATATCGGGGGCGTCTTTCCAGTATTGATAGCCGACAAGGGCGCCGGCGGCGAAGCCTTCGGTCATGGTGCCGAAGGGCAGCCAGCCGAAATCGGCCCCGGCATAGCCGATACGGGACGACGTACCGATGGCGCCAGAACCGGCGGGCGAAATGTCGTAGGTGCCGGACGTGTGGAAACCGATGCCGCCGCGGGCGGCGACATAGGTCTGGGTCGAGAGGTCTTCGATCTTGCCGTGCAGTTCGCCGATATGGGTCTGGTCGCGGACACTGAGGTCGACGGGACCGAAAGCGGAGCTGAAGCCGGCATTCTGCCCGCCCCAGGAATACCAGTAGGCGGTGCCGAATTCGAAGCGGATCGAGTCGTCGGGCTGTTCCCAGGTGTTGGGATAGGCGGGGCGCAGATCGGGGGGCGCAAAATAGTCGGCGGCCAAAGCGGGGGCCGCCAGGCAAAGCGCCAGCATGGCCACGGCGCCTTGAAGGGAGCGCTTCATCGTATCCTCCGGGATCGGTGCCCCCGCATGGGGTGTCCCGCGTTTATCAAACATTAGGGTTAAGTTTCCGCTAAGCGGGAAACGCCAGATGATTGGGACTTTGGTAACCCCAGGCGCGCAGAGTTGATCGGAAGGCGCCCGAATATGCGCCTGCGCGGGCAACTGACACCGCATTGGGGAGTTGCCCCCGAGCCAGAAGGCGTTGTGCGACCAAGAGTTAGTGTGATGAAGCGGAAAATATTGGTGGTCGAGGACGAGATTTTCGTCGCTACCGAAATCGAACATGTGATCGAGGAGATGGGGTTCACCGCGGTCGGGATCGCGGCGGATGAACGCTCTGCGCTGTCGCTAGCGGCGCAGGCCGACGTGGCGCTGGTCGACCTCAATCTGCAGGATGGCCCCACCGGTATTCGGATCGGCCATATCCTGGCGCAGGCGCATGGCGTGACCGTGCTGTTCATGACCGCCAATCCGTCACAACTGGGCGATGGCGTGCCGGGCACGGTGGGCGTATTGCCCAAGCCGGTGACCGACCGCGACCTGCGGGCCGCCGTGGCCTATGCCGTGGCGCGGCACGACGCGACCGAAGCTACCCCGCCGCCGCGGCTCAAGCTGTTCAACGGGCAGAAGGTGGCAGGCGTCGCGAACTGATCGCGATCAGGACTGCAGCCGGCCGGAGCGCTGCAATGCATCGACAGGAAGGTCGATCTCGACCCGTAGCCCGTCCGGTTCCCATATCCGCTCCAGGCGCCCGCGCAACTGGCCCTCGATGCTGAGGGTGATGAGACGCGAGCCGAAGCCGCTCAGCTCGGCATCGCCCGATACCGGCGGGCCGCCGACTTCCTTCCAGGTCAGGTGATAGTCATCGCCGTTGCCATGGCCGGTGAGGCTCACCCTGCCCTCTGATGTGGACAAGGCGCCGTATTTGGCGGCGTTGGTGCTCAATTCGTGGAACAGCAGCGCCAGTGGCGTGGCGGCGCCATCGTCAATGGTCGCATCCTCGCCATGGAAAAGGATGCGATCCTCCCCGTCATGCCGGTAGGGCAGCATCAGGCGTTCGATCAGTGAGCGGAGCGAGTCCTGGTTATCGGGCGGGTGGGAGCCATGGCTGTGCGGCCGGACGAAATCATGCGCCTCACCCAGGGCATAGATACGCTGGCGCAGTTCCTCGGCGAAGCTCTTGACCTCGGGCCGGCTGCGGGCAGAGAGACTGACGATGCCGGTCAGCACCGCGAAGATGTTCTTGATGCGGTGGCTGAGCTCCTGTGAGACCAGTTCACGCTCCTCGGCCAAAAGGAAGCGGTTGGTGGTTTCATGCACCATGCAGAGCGTCCCCATCGGCATGCCGGCCTCGTTGAGAACCGGGCTGTAATGGAGATCCATCCAGCCGGATTCGAGCCGTCCGTGCCGATCGAGCACCAGTTCCTGATCGCGCAGGGTCAGGGATTCGCCGCGCAGGCCCATCGCCACCTTGTGGCGGTTGAACTCGGCGATCTCGGGCCAGGCTTCGGCAACCGGCAGGCCGAAAATGGCGGGGTGACGGTTGCCGGCAAATTCGGCATAGGCCTGATTGTAAACCAGAATGCCGTCGGGCCCGATCAGCATGACCATGGGGGTGGAGGCCGCCATCATGACGCGAACGGCGCCCTTGAGGCTCTCCGGCCAGGCCGGAATGAGGCCAAGGGGATTGGCCGCCCAATCGAAGTCATTGAGCAGCTTTAGCGTAGAATCCTGCTCAAGGCGTTGCCGCGTCTCGGGGCTGGCGCTGGGAAACAGGGACCTGGGCATAAGCAGCTTTCATGACGACCTGGTGGAGGCACGAAAGCCCTAGCATATTAAGGCCCCGCGCCGACAGGTAACGCAGGGCCCCGGATACGGTTTCGACCCGCAGCCGAATTATTCGCCGGCGGCCAGATGCTGATGCGGCGGCTTCTGGGCATGGACTTCCTCGGCGACGAGGAAGGCCAGCTCAAGCGCCTGGCTGGCATTGAGGCGAGGGTCGCAATAGGTGTTGTAGCGATCCGACAGGGAGGCTTCGGTGACAGCCGAAACGCCGCCGACGCATTCGGTGACGTCGTCGCCGGTCATTTCGATATGCACGCCGCCGGCATAGGTGCCCATGTCGCGGTGGATTTCGAAGAAGGACTTCACCTCTGACAGGACTCGGTCGAAGGGGCGGGTCTTGTAGCCGGTGGAGGCCTTGATCGTATTGCCATGCATGGGATCGGAGCACCACACGACAGTGCGGCCGGCCTTCTGCACGGTTTCGATGAGGCGCGGCAGGTTGGCCTGGATCTTGTCGGAGCCGAAGCGGCTGATCAGGGTGATGCGGCCGGCTTCGTCGGTGGGGTTCAGCCGGTCGAGCAGGCGCAGCAGGTCGTCATTGCTCAGCGAGGGGCCGCATTTGATGCCGATGGGATTGTGGATGCCGGCGAAATATTCGACATGGGCGGCATCGGGCTGGCGGGTGCGATCGCCGATCCACAGCATGTGGCCCGACGTGGCGTACCAGTCATTGGTGATGGAGTCGCGGCGGGTCAGCGCTTCCTCGTAGCCGAGCAGCAGGGCTTCGTGGCTGGTGAAGAAGCTGGTCTGACGGAGCGCCGGCGTATTGTCGGGATTGAGGCCGAGCGCACCCATGAAGGTGATGGCGTCGTCGATCTTGCGGGCGACTTCCTCGTAGCGCGGATACCAGTTGGAGCCCTTCATGAAACCCACGGTCCATTCGTGGATGCGGGTCAGTTCGGCATAGCCGCCCATGGAGAAGGCGCGCAGCAGGTTGAGCGTGGCGGCCGACTGGCGGTAGGCCTGCAGCATGCGATCGGGATCGGGGACGCGCGAGGCTTCGGTGAAGGAAATGTCGTTGATGATGTCGCCGCGATAGGAGGGCAGCTCGACGCCATCGATGGTTTCGGTATCGGCGGAACGGGGCTTGGCGAACTGGCCGGCGACGCGGCCGACCTTGACCACGGGCTTACTGGCGCCATGGGTCAGCACGACGGCCATCTGCAGGAAGACGCGGAAGAAGTCGCGGATGTGGTCGGCGCCGTGTTCGGCAAAGCTCTCGGCGCAGTCGCCGCCCTGCAGCAGGAAGGCCTCGCCATTGGCGACAGCGGCGAGCCGGGTCTTGAGGTCGCGCGCCTCGCCGGCAAAGACCAGCGGCGGGAAGGTGGCGAGCTGGCGCTCGGCCTCGGCCAGAGCGACGGGATCGGGATAGGCCGGCACCTGGGAAATCGGCTTGGCGCGCCAGCTATCAGGGGTCCAGGTGGTCATTTTTCGGTCTCGCTCACGCGGGGTTACTGCTGTTGCAGGGCGGAATATCAAGGCTGGCGGTGGGGGACAAGGATATTCGGGGTGGCAATTGGTTGGAGGGGTGGCACGCCCTCGTGGTTCGAGGCGCTGAAGAAGCGCACCTCACCATGAGGGTTACTGCAACATTGAGCTAACAGTAGCCCTCATGGTGAGGCGGGAGCGCAGCGACCCTCGAACCACTGACGCGTGCCACACTAGCCCCCCACCTTCTCGCCGTCGCGATAGGTGTAGGTCGGGGCCTTGAAGGTGACCAGTTCCTCGGCGGCACTGGGATGGAGGGCGATGGCGCGGTCGAAATCGGCTTTGGTGGCGCCCATGCCCATGGGGATGGCGACGAGCTGGATCATTTCGGCGGCGCCGGCGCCGAGGATGTGGCAGCCCAGGACCTTGCCGCCGTCCTTTTCGGTGATGAGCTTCAGGATCATGCGCTCGGTGCGGGTGGAGAGCGTGTTCATCATCGGGCGGAAGCGGGCGACGTAGACGTCGATATCGCCATGGGTGGCGGCTTCGGTCTCGGTGAGGCCGATGACGCCGATTTCGGGGTCGGAAAAGACCGCGGTGGGGATCTGGGAGTGATCGACCGCTTGCCTGTTGTCGTTGAAGACGGTCTCGGCGAAGTACCAACCCTCGCGAATGGCGACGGGGGTCAGCGCGGCGCGGCCGGTGACGTCGCCCACGGCGTAGATCGAGGGGACGGAGGATTGGGAATATGCATCGACCGCGATGGCGCCCATGGGGGTCAGCTTGACGCCGGCCTTGTCGAGGCCGAGGCCATGCACATTGGGCTTGCGGCCGGTGGCGAACATCACGGCGCCATAGGGGGCGGTGACGCCGTCGCTGAAGGTGGCGGCGATGTCACTGCCATGCCTGGCAAGCGACTTGATCGTGGTCTGGTAGATCAGCTTGATGCCGCGATCGGTCAGCCCGGCTTCGAGGCCGCGGCGCATGTCGTCGTCGAAGCCGCGCAGGATGCAGTCGCCGCGATAGATGATCGTGGTGTCGACGCCGAGGCCGGCGAAGATGGTGGCGAATTCCACGGCGATATAGCCGCCCCCTTCGATGAGGATGGAATGCGGCAAAGCCGGCAGGTCGAAGGCCTCGTTGGAGGTGATGGCCAGTTCGGCGCCGGGAATGGGGGGAATGTAGGGATGCGCGCCAGTGGCGACGAGAATGTATTTCGCCGTCAGGTCACGGTTCTGCCCCACGAGATGAACGCCATTGGGACCGGTGACCAGGCCGCGATCGCGAATGATCTCGACGCCGGGCTTTTCGAGATTGGCCACATAGGCGGCTTCGAGGCGGGTGATCTCCTTTTCCTTGTTGGCGACCAGGGTCGGCCAATCGAAGGAGGCATCGACCTGCCAACCGAAGCTGGAGGCCACGTCGAACATGTCGTGGAAGCGGGCGGCATAGACATAGAGCTTCTTGGGAACGCAGCCGCGGATAACGCAGGTGCCGCCAACGCGGAACTCCTCGATGATGGCGACCCTGGCGCCATAGGTGGCGGCCATGCGGGCCGCGCGGACGCCGCCGGAGCCGGCACCGATAACGACAAGATCATAACTATCGGTCATGGGCGGCTCCTGGAGCAATCATCGGCATATGGCGATATATTGGATGGCACTTTGCATAAAGAAAGGCCCCGCACAAGGCGGGGCCGGATGTCTGCTATGCAGGAATGCCTAAAGCGTGCCGCGATCGGGAGACATGCTTTAGACTTCGAAGCCCTGGGCGCGCAGTTCGGCGCGGACCTTGGCGAAGAATTCGGAGCGCGTATTGTTGGTGAAGACCTGGAGCACGGCCTGGAGGTCGGAATTCACCTCGGTATTGGCCTGGGCCAGCTTCTGGCCGGTGGGCGTTTCGTAGAAGGCGACGATTTCCTGCAGCTCTTCGACACTGAAGCGCACCGCATAGACGCGCGCGAACTGGTCGAGCAGTTCGCCCTTGCGCTCCCGGTATTCCTCCAGAACCTTGCCGACGGCAGCATCGGTTTCGTCCATGATTTCGGGATTCTGCTGCACGATCTGGCGCATGGTGCCGATGCCGATCTCGACAAGGGTGATCTCGTAGACGGCAGCGCGGTCGGTCAGGTCGATATATTTGCGGGCGAGCGCCAGTTGTTCCGGCGGCACCTCCTGCGCCATTGCGGGAACCGCAACCACGAGCATGGCGGCGCTCAGCGCCACAGCCAACAGCGCCCGCGTGCGCGTCATAACACCGGTCATCATCGAAATACCCATCTTGTCTCGGTCCATCAGTTCGTGCCGCTCGTCAGCGCTTTTACGCCATCCGGCGTCGCCACATAAGCCGTCTTGCACATTTTAAGGAAAAGCCCGTGCTGGACCACCCCGGCGATGTCGAGCAAGTCGCGCGACAGCGCTTCTGGCTGCGAAATGCGGCCAAAAAAAGCATCGAGAATGAGGTGCCCGCCATCGGTCACAAAGGGCGTGCCGGGCGACGTCTCGCGCAGGCGCAGGTTGCCGCCAGTGCCATGATGCTCGATGAGTTCGGCCACGGCACGGCGCGTGGCGCCCAAGCCGAAGCGGTTGACCTCCACCGGTAGTGGAAAGCGGCCGCCAAGCGTCTGCACGAGCTTGGACGCGTCGGCGATGACAATCATGGCGTCGGACGCGGCTGCGACGATCTTTTCGCGCAGCAAGGCTCCGCCAGCACCCTTGATGAGATTGAGATGGGGATCGATCTCGTCGGCGCCATCGATGGTGATATCGAGCCGGTCGAGGGTTTCGAGATCGGAGAGGGGAATGTTGAGGGATTCGGCCTGGCGGGCGGTGGCTTCGGAGGTGGGCACGCAGATGCAGTCGAAACCGGCGGCGACCTTTTCGCCCAGCAGATCGACAAAGTGGCGGGCCGTGGAGCCGGTGCCGAGGCCGAGCCGCATGCCGGGCCGTATATCGGCCAGCGCCATCGCGGCTGCCTGCCGCTTCAGATCTTCACTCATAGTCGCCCTCGCGCGGTAAATTCAGGTGGGCCATCGCAAGGGTTGGTTCGCCTGTCAATGCCGCCAAAAGACGTGAATCACAGATTGGTGAACGAGAACTGTAACTTGCTGGCAACACAATTTTGCGAAGGTGGCGTGAGTGTGGCGATTCCGGGGCGGTTGCCTCTTTTCGCTATTTCCCAAAGAGCGTAAGCACCCGCAATTATGGGAGCGGGCGAATCCCGTTCTATTCCAGAGGCCAAGTCGTCACATGTTCAATATCAAGTCAGCGATAGCAATTGGGCTGTCGATTATCTTGTCGGCGAGCAGCGTCCTGCCCGCAACGGCTGCGTTGGTTTACGACCGCAACAGCGCCGAATGGGTGGATGAATCGACGATCGTACAGAGTTCGCGCGGGGGCAGCCCTGTCCGCAAGGAAATCGTCAACTACGAAACCAACCACAAGCCAGGCACCATCGTCATCGAGACCGGCGAGCGGCGGCTCTATCTCGTGCTCGAAGATGGCAAGGCGATGAAATACGGCATCGGCGTGGGCCGTGACGGATTTACCTGGTCGGGCACGCACCGCATCACCCGCAAGGCGGAATGGCCGGGCTGGACTCCGCCGCCGGCCATGCGCAAGCGCGTACCGGACCTGCCGGCCTATATGGAAGGCGGCCCGAACAATCCGCTGGGCGCCCGCGCGCTCTATATCGGCTCGACCCTCTATCGCGTGCATGGCACGTCCGAACCCTGGTCCATAGGCCAGGCCGTATCCTCGGGCTGCATCCGGCTGACCAATGACGACGTGACCGACCTTTACGAACGCGTGAAGGTTGGCGCCCTCATCGTGGTGAATCACTAACACAAGCGTCTCCGGCGTAAATTCCAAGGGCTGCCGTTTCGGCGGCCCTTTTTGTTTGTGGCGGCTTTGAAAGCGGCTCGACTGGCGATAGGTTCAGCGCATGAACGTTCATGTCCCCCCTGCCCGACCGCTTGTCGATACGTTCGGGCGGCATATTTCCTATCTGCGTATTTCGGTGACGGATCGCTGCGATTTCCGCTGCGTCTATTGCATGGCCGAAGACATGACCTTCCTGCCCAAGAAGGACGTGCTGAGCTTCGAGGAAATCGAGGCCATAGCCGGCGCGTTCATTGCGCGGGGCGTGACCAAGATCCGGCTGACCGGGGGCGAGCCGCTGGTGCGGCGCGATATCATGGACCTGGTGACGACGCTGGGCGGACGGATCGGGCGTGGGCTCGATGAGCTGACGCTGACCACCAATGGCAGCCAGTTGCGCAAGCATGCCCAGGGGCTGGCCGATGCGGGGGTAAAGCGGCTCAATGTTTCGCTCGATACGCTGGACGCGGAACGGTTCCGCGCCATCACGCGGCGCGGGCGGATCGCGGATGTGCTTGATGGAATCGACGCCGCGCAGGCGGCGGGGCTGGCCATCAAGATCAACATGGTGGCGATGCGCGGCGTCAATGACGACGAAATCGAGCCCATGATGGCTTGGGCACATGGGCGCGGCATGGGACTGACGCTGATCGAGGGCATGCCGCTGGGCGAAGTGGGCATCGACCGGGTGGACAGCTACCTGCCGCTGCGCGAATTGCATGACCTTCTGGCGCGGCGCTATACGCTGAGCAAGCTCGACAAGCGCACCGGCGGGCCGGCGCGCTATGTGCATGTAGCCGAGACCAATGGCGTGCTGGGCTTCATCACGCCGATGAGCCACAATTTCTGCGAAAGCTGCAACCGGGTGCGACTGACGGCGACCGGGCAGCTCTATCTGTGCCTGGGGCAGGACGACCAGGTGAATCTGCGCGATGCGCTGCGCGACGGCGGGCCGGCGGCGCTGGATGCGGCGCTGGACCATGCCATGCTGATCAAGCCCAAGGGGCATGATTTCGTCATCGACCGCAGCCGGCCGGAACCGGCGCTGGGACGGCATATGAGCGTTACGGGAGGCTAGAATGGGCGAGCGGATTACATTGACGGCCAGCGACGGTTTTACCCTCAACGCATATCGCGCCGAGCCGGAGGGGACGCCGCGCGGCGGAGTCGTGGTCATCCAGGAGGTCTGGGGGCTCAACAATTTCGTGCGCGGCGTGGTGGACCGCTTTGCCCGGCATGGCTTTCTGGCAGTGGCGCCGGCCATGTTCGACCGCGTCGAGTTCGGCTATGAAAGCGACAATTACACGCCGGAGCAGTTTGCCATTATCGGCGAGCTGATGAAGAAGTTCGACCACAAGACGGCCATGCTCGACGTGACGGCGGCTATCGGCGCGGCCAAGGCCGGCGGCAAGGTGGGCATTACCGGCTATTGCTTCGGCGGCGCGGTGAGCTGGCGGGCGGCGGCGCATGAGGGGATCGGGCTGAGCGCAGCTTCGGGCTATTATGGCGGCGGCGTGCCCAGCTATATCGAACTGGCGCCCCGCATTCCCATCGAGATGCATTTCGGCGACCGGGATACGGGCATTCCGCTGGAGCAGATCGAGGCGCTGAAGGCGCGGCATGCCGAGGCGGATATCTATACCTATCCGGCCGGCCACGGCTTCTGTAACAGCGACAGACCGGGCAATTTCAACGAGGCGGCCTGCGCCAAGGCCTCGGCGCGCACGCTCGATTTCTTCCGCAAGCATCTTGGATAGGCTGAGCCAGCATCGGGCCTATCTGGAGGCGGAATGGGGCAGCCTGCAGGCAGCCCCCTTGTCGCGGCGCAAGGCGATGCTGGTGGCCGCGTTGATCGATGCCTTCGTGGACCGGATGTTTGCCGCGGGGGCCGCGGACGACATCCTCGCCTATCGGGCGGAACTGGCGACGGCGCAGCCGGCGCTCGGCCTCATCATGGCGCTCTGCGCGGCGCGCGACGGGATAGGCCTGGTGACCGAGGCGGTCACGGTGCCGATTGCCGATTATGGCGCGCTTGGCGTCGAGGACTTCATGGTCAGCCTCTACAACGACCACAGCGTGCAGCGGCAGCGACTGGTGCTGCCGGATGGCGGGCGGCGGGATATGCTCGCCGTGCTGGAGGAGGCGATTGCGGGGCTGGGTCCAGCCTAGCCCCTGCCCTCGGCGCGTTCGACCAGTTCTATGATGATGCCGTCGGGGTCGCGGACAAAGGCGAGGCGCTTGATCAGAGCTGTGTTGACGGCGGCGCGGGGGCGTTCGAGCACTTCGACGCCTGCCGCTTCGAGCCTGGCGAAGATCGCATCGACATTCTCAAAAGCGAAGGTCAGGTGGCGCATGCCGGCTTCGTGGGGCGGCACGTCGCGGGAGCGGGAAATCTGGGCGGTGGGACAGGCGATTTCGAGCATGCCGCTGCCGGTATCGAGGAAGGCCATCTCGCCGCGGTCGTTCTGCCTGCGCTGGGCCAGGGTGAGGCCCAGCAGGTCGCAATAGAAGGCGATGGTCCGGTCCAGATTGCCTGACGTCATGCCGACATGTTCGAAACCGACCAGGCCCGTCATTTGTCGTCGTCGACAACGATGGCGAAATCGAGCGGGAGGGCGGTGGTGTATTTGATCTGGCCCATGGCGAAGGCCGAGCTGACATCGGTCAGGTTGATCTTGCTGATGAGCTTTTTATAGAAGGCGTCATAGGCGCCGATATCGGGCACGACGACGCGCATCAGGTAATCGACATCGCCGCTCATGCGGTAGAACTCGACCACTTCGGGGAATTCGTCGATGACGCCGGAGAATTTGCGCATCCAGGTGTCATTGTGCTCGTTGGTCTTGACCGAGACGAAAACGGTGACGCCGACATTGACCTTGGCGGGATCGAGCACGGCGACGCGGCGCTGGATGACGCCATCTTCTTCCATCTTCTGGATGCGGCGCCAGCATGGGGTGGTGGAGAGGCCCACCTTGCGGCCGATTTCGGCCACCGGCATGGTGGCATCCTTCTGCAGGAGCGTGAGAATTTTCCGGTCGATCTTGTCCAGTGCCATAATGCCCCCGCGAAATCTGATTTCCAATTCCGGTGCAATTTAATCCGAAATTGGCGCAATACCTGCCACGTCCGGGCAAGATTAGCAATAAACTTGCGCAGATCAAGTGGCGCGGGGGTTGCAGGGAGGTCAAAGGTCCAGGGCGGATAACCACCCCCTGAAACCCTGTGGACGCGGGTGATCGTCGCGCCAGGTGCGAGGGGCGTCGAAGTCGCCGTCCCAGATGCCGCGGCGGTCGTTGCGGGCGGCGGCTTCCTCGGTCCAGTAGCGGCCTGCCGAGATGGCGAGGCCCTCGGCGACCATGGTGGCGCCGAGGTCGATTCCGTCGACGCTGCAAATGGCGAGGAGACGATCATATTGGTCGATATCTTCGGGGCGGCAATCGGCGGGGCCGGCGGCAAGCAATTGGGCCATGCGGTCGCGAGCGGTGCGACCACAGGGCCAGGTCCGGCCATCGGCGGTGGTGCAGCTCTGCGCCAGTTCGGGGGCGTCGAGGCCGAGCAGGCGAATGCGATCCTCGCCCAGGTGGAAACTGTCGCCATCGCCGACACGGGCCAGGCCGGCGACCGGTGGCGGGGGCAGATCCAGCGCCGCGGCCACGACAGCGATGACGGCCAGAACCGCTATGGCGAGGACCGCCCCAAGCGGGCCGCGAAAGATGGCATTGCGCCGGCTTCGTCGCTGCAGGATTTCACCACCCGTTAACTACGCGCTCGCTAGTGTTGTCCCGAGCGTAGCGAATACGTGTTCTGTTCGCATCATTTAGTAACGAGTACGAGTTCCCATGGCGTCGCAGCCGGCTGTCATCGATGACGTCCGTTCCCAGATGGGACGGGACAGCAAGCGCACGGCGCAGAAGACCGTGCTGGATGCGCGCCAGCGCCTGACCTCGAGCTCGGGCACGCGCGCCGATTTCGATTTCGAACTGATGCACGATTATGCGCAGTCCCGCGTCAGCGCGGCGCTGCCCATGGCGGCCATTGTGGTCATTCTTTCCGTCGTGGCCAGCCTGTGGGTGCCTGTCGTCTTCACCTCGCTCTGGGCGGGGCTGGTGATCCTGAGCCTGTTGATCGTCGTGCTGATGGCGCGGCGGTTCAGGACCAGCGATCCCGCCAAGTTTAATGCCAGCCGGTGGACCACGACTTTCGTGGCGGGCGAGATCGTCTATGGCCTGGCCTGGTCATTGCTGGCGCTGTTCACGCTGGTGGCGGAGCCGGCGACGCTGACGCCCGTGATGTTTGCCATGGTGCTGGTGAGCGTGGCGGCCAATGCCGTGGCGACGCACACCTTGCCCCCGGCCACGCTGATGAGTACGCTGCCGGTGACGCTGACGGTATCGGCCAATCTCATCGCGCTGGGCGGCACGCTCAACTACACGCTGGCCGCGGTGGCCATCTGCGGCGAAATCTTCTTCGTCTATCTCGCCCGCCAGTTGCATGGCACGGAGCTCGAAACCATTTCGCACCAGGCGGAAAAGGATGCGCTGATCGGCGAGCTGGAAGAGGCCCGCCACATGTCGGACGAGGCACGGCGGCACGCCGAGCAGGCCAATATCGCCAAGTCGCAGTTTCTCGCCACGATGAGCCATGAGCTGCGCACGCCGCTCAACGCCATTATCGGCTTTTCCGAAGTGCTGAAATCGGAACTGCTGGGGCCGCACCAGGTGCCGCAATACAAGGAATATGCCGGGGATATCCATGGCAGCGGGCAGCATTTGCTGAACCTGATCAACGAGTTGCTGGACCTCAGCCGTATCGAGGCGGGCAAGTATGAGCTGAACGAGGAAGTGGTGTCGCTGGTCGATATCGCCGAGGATTGCCGCCGCATGATGGAACTGCGCGCCAAATCCAAGGGTATCGAACTGGTCTACAGCATCGGCGACAACCTGCCCAAGCTGTGGGGCGACGAGCGCGCCATCCGCCAGGTGGTGCTCAACCTGCTGAGCAACGCCATCAAATTCACCCCGCAGCATGGCAAGGTGGTGCTGGTGGTGACGCGGAGCGGCGACGGCGGGCAGTTCATCTCTGTCAAGGACAATGGACCGGGCATTCCCGAGGATGAAATCGAGACCGTGCTGAGCTCATTCGGGCAAGGCTCGCTGGCGCAGAAGACGGCCGAACAGGGCGCCGGCCTGGGCCTGCCCATCGTGCAGAAGATCATGGAGCTGCATCAGGGGCGGTTCGACCTGTTCAGCAAGCTGCGCTTCGGCACCGAGGTGATCGCCACCTTTCCGCGCGCCCGCGTGATGGATGCGCTGGCGCCAGTGGTGGAGAAGCGCAACCGGCTCGAGATCTTCTCCGAAGCCGGCTGAAATTTTTCGCTTAGTATAGCAGCAGTTTCATATTATATATTGGCGCAGTTGGAGTATTCAACTTGCGCGATTTTGCTGTGCGCGATGCGTTGCTTTATATCGTCGCCAACAACCCCAGGACTGAACAAATAACCTTTGGCCGCAGCATTGGGGCCGAAACCATTGCCGTTGACAGCCTTGCGCCGGCCTATCTCGACGTTGATCCCAGCCTGGTATTCGACCTGGACCTGCGATCGATCGAGACCGTACGAAAGCTCAAGCACGCCCTGCCGCGCCATGGTGGGGGATGTCGCATATTCCTGATCGACCCGCATTCACG
Source organism: Devosia ginsengisoli (assembly GCF_024707105.1). Classification (GTDB taxonomy): domain Bacteria; phylum Pseudomonadota; class Alphaproteobacteria; order Rhizobiales; family Devosiaceae; genus Devosia; species Devosia ginsengisoli_A. The sequence continues at coordinate 865,377 of NZ_JANQAJ010000011.1, forward strand.
CGTGGCGGCCGTTCATGCGCGGGTATTGGGTGCCGATGCGGTGCTGCCTGCGTCGGCAAGTGCCGATGACGTTCACGCCGCGATGCGCGCGCATTTCGGCATCCGCCCCACAAATGGCGTTGCCGATGTCGCGGTGCGCCAATCCATAGATTCCGGCGTGGATGCGATGAATGGCAGCTTCAACGCGCTGGCAGACGACCTGGCATTCAGCGTGGCCGGCGTGGATGCCGCCAGCGGGCAGATCGCCGATGCCATCAAGGATGTCGGCGTCCAGGAATGGCTGACGACCGTCAAAGGCTATCATGTGGGAACGTATCAGCATTGCATGCTGGTTACCGGGATCGCCTCGGCATTCGGCAATGGGACGGGCATGGCACGCCAGGACGTCATCAAGCTGACGATTGCCGGCATGCTGCACGATATCGGCAAGGCCGCCATTCCCATCGAAATTCTCGACAAGCCGGCGGCCTTGAGCGACGAGGAAATGACGATCATGCGCACGCATACCGTTATCGGCAATGCGTATCTGACCAAGCGCAGCGACCTGAGCGCGGACATTCTGAGCAGCGTGCGCAGCCACCATGAATTGCTGGACGGCAGCGGATATCCCGACGGACTGCGCGCCGAACAGATTGGCGACCTGACGAGAATTCTCACCATCTGCGATATCTATGCGGCGCTGATCGAACGACGCAGCTACAAGGAACCGCGAAGCCCGGCGCAGGCCATGACGGTTCTGGAAGACATGGCGGGTTCGGGCAAACTCGAAGCCAGCCTGGTTCGCGAATTTGGCCGGATCATGCTGGCAAACCAGGCAGGCTAATCTTCCTTTCCGCTCACTGCGGCGCTTTCGAAGGTCGCCATATTGTTGTGGAGGTGCAGGGCCGTTTTGGCGAGGACCGCGGCCAGCGCGGCGCCGCTGCCTTCGCCGAGGCGCATGCCGAGATCGAGCAGGCCCTTCTGGCCCATGGCTTCCAAAGCACGGGCGTGGCCGCTTTCGGCCGAGGTGTGGGCGAAGAGGCAGTGGTCGATGGCAGCCGGATTGACGGCGTGGGCGATCGCGGCGGCCGAGGTGGCGACGAAGCCGTCGACGATGACCGGGACCTTCTGGTGGCGGGCGGCGATGAGGGCGCCGAGCATGGCAGCAATTTCGCGGCCGCCGAGGCGGGCGAGGATGGCCAGCGGGTGGTCCAGCTCGCCGGCATGGTGGGCCAGGGCGCGATCGACCGCGTCGGCCTTTCTGGTGAGGCCGGCATCATCGACGCCGGTGCCGCGGCCGACCCAATCGGCGCCGCTGCCGCCATAGAGGGCGGCATAGATGGCTGCGGCGACGGTGGTGTTGCCGATGCCCATTTCGCCCAGGCAGATCAGGTCCGGCTTACCGGCAATGGCTTCCATGCCATAGGCGATGGTGGCGGCGCACATCTTGTCGTCGAGCGCGGGTTCCCTGGTGATGTCGCCGGTGGGCATTTCGAGCGCGAGTTCGAAGACGCGCAGGTTGATCTCGTGCAGGGCACAAATCTGCGAGATGGCGGCGCCGCCATTGGTGAAATTGGCGACCATCTGGGCCGTGACTTCGCGCGGGAAGGCGGAGACACCCTGATCGGTCACGCCGTGATTGGCGGCGAAGATGGTGACCATGGGATTGTCGAGCCGGGGCTGCGCCCTGCCCTGCCAGCGCGCCAGGAATTCCACCAGACCTTCCAGCGCGCCGAGCGAACCTGATGGCTTGGTGAGTTGCGCATCGCGGGCGCGGACGGCGGCCACGGCGGCTTCGTCGCCATCGGGCGGCAGGGTCAGGAGTTCGATGACATCGGCATAGGCGGGGCTGAGCGGGGGCATGGCGAGTCGGTCTGGTTTTGGGTAGGAAGGTGCGGACTTGTTGCCGATCGCGGGACGAAAAGCAATTGAACGCCGAAGAGCCTGAAGTGAAACCGGAAGACCCCAGCAGCCCGCGCGCGCCGGCCGGCGGGCTTGGCCTGCGCGCCGATTTCATCATGGCGCTGCGGTTCTTTTCGCGGCTGCCGACGGGGGATTCGCTGCATCAGACGCCCGATCTGGGGCGGATCGCCATGGCGCTGCCACTGGCCAGCGCGGCCATCGGCAGCGGGCCGGCGCTGGTGCTGGTCGGCGGGGTGCTGGTCGGCTTGCCGAGCTATTTTGCCGCGGCTTTGGCCGTGGGCGCCATGGTGATAGCCAGCGGAGCGATGGCGGAGGATGCGCTGGCCGATGCCGCCGATGGCCTCTTTGGCGGGCAGACGATCGAGCGGCGGCTGGACATCATGAAGGACAGCCGGCACGGGACCTATGGCGTGGCGGCCATGTGCCTGTTCCTGCTGCTGCGGGTGACAGCGCTGGGAGCCGTTGCCGCTATCAATCCGCTGGCGGCGGGGGCGATGTGGCTGGCGGCGAGCATCGTCGCCCGCTCGGGCGCGCTGTGGGTGGCGGTGGCTTTGCCGCCGGCGCGGGCGGATGGGGCCTCGGCGACGGCGGGACGATTGCCGGGGCGGAGTTTTGCAGTCGGCGCGGTGTTTGCCGTGGTGCTGCTGTTCCTGCTGGGCGGACCAGCGACGAGCCTGGTGGGGCTCGGGGTAGCGCTGCTGCTGGCGCTGGCTATCATTGCCGGATGGACGGCTTTGTGCCGGCGGCTGGTGGGCGGGCAGACCGGGGACCTGATCGGGGCGCTGGGGGCACTGGTGGAGATCGCGGTGCTGGCAGGGTTGGTTCCATTTGCCTGAGCAGTAGTGCCACGACCTCGTGGTTCGACAAGCTCACCATGAGGTCTGCTGACGACTTGAAATTGCCGCAGCTATTGCCTTTATCGTATTGATGAGACTTGCAAACCCGGAGGCGCAGGCATGATCTTTATCGGCATTGCGCTGGTTGTCGCGGTCGGGCTGGCGTTGCTCATCAGCACCGATGCGGGGAGCCTGGTGGGGCTGACGCAGGCGCAGACGGCGCAACTGATCCCGCTGCTGGTGATCCTGATCGTCATTGCCGGCGGGCTGTTCACGCGGCGGCGCAAGGCGTCGGAGCTGGTGGGCAGCGTGCTGCTGTGGGTCGGCATTTTCGGTGTCGCGGCGGTGACCTATGCCTATCGGGACGAGCTGACCAATGTCGCGGCGCGAGTGGCCGGGGAGTTCCGGCCGGAGGTTGCCGTGGTGAATGCCGAACAGGGGCTGGCGACGTTCCGGCGCGGCATGGGCGGGCATTTCGAGATCAATGCGACGGTCAACGGCCATACGACGCCGATGATTTTCGATACTGGTGCCAGCGCGGTGGTGCTGACCATTGCCGATGCCGAGGCGGCGGGGATCGACACGGAGGGGCTGGCCTTCACCATTCCGGTTTCGACCGCCAACGGCACTGGGCGGGCGGCGCGGGTGCGGCTGGACCGGATCGAGGTGGGCGGCATCGTGCGCGAGCGGGTGGTGGCGTTCGTCACCGAAAGCGGGGCGCTGGAGACGAGCCTGTTGGGCATGACGTTCCTGGAAACGCTGAGCCGGTACAGCGTGACGCAGAATTCGCTGGAGCTGCAGGATTAGCGTTAGCAACCCCTCGCTAATGCTAACGGACTGTTAGCATTGACGCGCGGGCGCGGCTAACTCGCTTCGGCGAGGCGCGGGCGGGTGACGGCTTCGAGGGCGCGGAAGATGACCGTAGAATCGGCGCCCGGCTTGCAGGCGTCAACGCTGAGGATCTGACGGAACTGGCGGGCGCCGGGCAGACCGTTGGCGAGGCCGAGCATGTGGCGGGTGATGGCGTTGATGCGCGTGCCCTCTTCAGCTTCGCGGTGGGCATAGGTGGCCATGGCCTGCATGACGGCTTCGAGGGTCACCGGCTCGGCTGCGCTGCCGAAGAACCGGCGGTCGACTTCGGCCAGCAGCATGGGGGTGTGATAGGCGGCGCGGCCGAGCATGACGCCATCCATATGCGCCATTTCGGCTTCGGCGGCTTCGAGGGTTTCGAGCCCGCCATTGATCATGACAGGCAAAGGCGCGAGGCGTGCGCGGAGGCGATGGACACGATCGTAGTCCAGCGGGGGAATGGTGCGATTTTCCTTGGGGGAAAGGCCCTTGAGCCAGGCCTTGCGGGCATGGACATAGAGGGCATCGACGCCTGCGGCCACCATGGCATCGGCGAAGCGGTCGAGGCTTTGCTCGGTATCCTGGTCGTCGATGCCGATGCGGCACTTGACGGTGACCGGGCGAGAAGTCGCTTCGCGCATGGCGCGGACGCAATCGGCTACAAGGTCGGGCTCGGCCATGAGGCAGGCGCCGAAGCGGCCGGACTGGACCCGATCGGAGGGGCAGCCGACATTGAGGTTGATCTCGGCATAGTCATAGTCTTCGGCGAGGCGGATGGCCTGGGCCAGCTCAGCCGGATCGGAGCCGCCCAATTGCAGGGCGACGGGCGCTTCCTCCGCATTGAGGCGCAGGTGGCGGTGCGCATCACCATGCACGATGGCCGCGGCCGTGATCATTTCGGTGAACAGCAGGGCTTCTCGCGTGAGGAGGCGATGCAGATAGCGGCAATGCCGATCCGTCCAGTCGATCATCGGCGCCACGCTGAATTTCCGACTTCTTCCAAGATCGATCAAATATCTAGCTTTCTCAATTCATTAGCCCCCATTTCCGCCCGCGTCATCGCCCCGGCGCGTCTTGGATCGCGTTAACCAATCCAACACATTTCCAACGATTTCCAACGGGTTGCTCGATATGGGTCGGCATGTTGTACCGCAAATGTTGAACCGAAAAAACGAGTTGTACCGCCATGGGCTCCATTACCGAAAGACAGCGCGCGTCTGGCACTCCCAGCTTCCTCGCGCAGATCATGATCAAGCGCGGGGGAAAAGTGATCCACCGCGAGAGCTTAACCTTTGAACGCCGGCCGGCCGCCGCGGCATGGATACGCCAACGCGAGGCCGAATTGAAGCGCCCCGGCGCCGCCGAGCTCGCAGCGGAGCAATCGGCCGCAGATCGGGATGAGGACAATCCCCTGCTCGCCGACGTGATCGAGTATTATGTATCAACCAGCAGGAAGGCGCTCGGAAAGACCAAATCGCAGGTTCTCAGCGCCATCCAAAGGATGTCGATAGCCAAACATCGATGCCGGGCCGTAGGGAGCCCGCAGATCATCGAGTGGCTTGAGGAGCTCGCCGCCGGGGGCAGGCACAAGTCCACGGTCGGCAGCTATCTCAGCCACCTCGCGGCGATTGCCCGCATCGCTAAGCCCGCCTGGAATGTGCCCCTCGACTATCAAGCCGTCGTGGATGCCCGGATCGTGGCTTCTCGCCTTGGGTTGATCGGCAAATCGAAAAAACGCACCCGCCGCCCGACGCTCGCCGAGCTGGCAGCAATCCTGACGCATCTAAACGCTCGCCCACGGGGCAATTACAGAGGCGCGGTCCCCGTCTCGATCATTGTGCTTTTCGCCATCTTCTCCACGCGCCGGCTCGACGAAATATGCCGCATCCGATGGGAAGATTTCGAACCCCAAAATAGCCGCGTCCTCGTTCGGGACATGAAGAACCCCGGCGAAAAGGAGGGCAACGATGTGTGGGTGACTTTGCCGCCGGAAGCGGTCGAGATCATCCAGATGATGCCGCGAGGCCACGAGCGCATCTTCCCGCATAACGGCGATAGCGTCAGCGCGGCATTCACCCGCGCTTGCCCCATGGTCGGCGTCGTCGATCTACGCTTTCACGATATGCGCCACGAAGGCGTCAGCCGCCTCTTTGAAATGGGGTGGAAAATCCCCGATGCGGCGCTCGTCTCGGGGCACCGATCCTGGTCATCGTTGCAGCGCTACTCGCATATCCGACAGTCAGGAGATAAGTACGCAAACTGGCCGTGGCGGTCGTACATCACGAAGCGGCCGGCGCAAATCCTGACGCTCGATCGGCGTTGCAAAGAGAGGAAAGCAGCATGAGGGGACTAGGCCCATTCAACAGCAAATGGTGGTTTGCAATGCTGACGATTGGCTCCGCCATCTTCGTTCTATGGGCGATCTCTCAGGCCGCTCAGATGATCCTTCCCTAAAAAGAAGGCACAAAAAAAGGCCCCAGCGCCGAAGCGCTGGGGCCAGTTGGTCGGGAAAGGATGCTCCCGGCGCCCGAAGGCGGCCGGGAGCTGCGCTCAACCCCATATCGCGCCGATCCGCCAAGACGGCGCAGCACAGGGGATCGCAAGGGCTAGGGCTCGGATAGAGCCAAAGGGAATACGGCGGGGCTGCTGGACTGGCGCTCGATGCGCTGCAATATCTCCCGCACCACCCGGATATCGCCCGATTGCTGAGCGACGGCCGATTGCAGGTCGGAGAGCCCGCGCGATATCGCCGCGTTGGTCGTTTCCGCCGCGCCGAGCCGGTATGTCAGGTTGTCGATCTGGCGGGCGGCGGTTTCGACGGCGGATATGCGCAGGTTCGTCGCATCCCGATAGGCGATGAAATCCGTCCGGGTCTGAGAGACCTCCGCCATGAACTGCCCGTATGCCACAGCCAGGCCGACGAGCGTGATGGCAAATCCAACGACCGAGACGATGGTGTTGATATTCCACTCTTTCTTCGGCGGGGGGATGTTCATGGGGTCGCTCGCTGCTTTGTTCACGGTGGGGCAGTCCCTTGGGATAGTCGGCCTACTCGATGGTGCCGTAGTTGGTCCTCAGGGCCTCATACCAAGCCCCGAAATCGGTGATCCGCCCGTTGGCCCCGTCGAGGGCGACGAGGCATTGCCCGGCCAGGGCCTTGGGGCTCTGGCCGAGGGCGATCGCAGGGGGCAGCACTGGCGAGAACTGCGCCGGCCGAGCAGGCAGATTGACGACAACAGCCTGCCTAGCGGACAAGCCCGCGCAGGCTGTCAACATCGGCAGGACCAAGCAGGCAAATATCAGGCTCGCCGCCCGCGATTGATTGCTCATAATTCGAGAGCCTTTCCTTGAGGGTTTCCTCGCGAACGCGGGCCTGATTGGCCAGGCCGGCGGCAATTCGCTCGCTGGCCTGTGCTGCCGCGAGATCGCGCTTGAGGGCATCGACCTGCGATTGCAGCGCGGCGGCATTGCAGGCCGCCTCCGCCCTGCCCCTCCCGGCGTTGTAGGCGTAGGCATGGGAGGCCAGCAGGATCAGCATAACGCCGATCCCCTTGCCCAGCGGCGAGGTCGCAAAGCGCCACGCCGCCACGATGCCGGTAATCATCTATCGGGCCAGCTTGCCGGTGCGATAATCCTCGACCACAGCCTTGCGCGAGCGCAGCGCGAAGTAGATCACGGCGCCAGCGGCCACAACGGCCCCTAGCGGCCAGAGATCGACAATCGGCTCGATCGAGGATTTCAACCGATAGACAAGGCCGGCGCCGCCCTCGATCGACTTCACGATGGGCTCAGCAAATCCCAGCAGCGCACCACCGCCGAGAAGGCCGCCGAAGCCGAGCTGGCCGTTGGTTGCTTTGAGGGCTGCGTTGTTCTCGGGCTTGCCCGTGGCCCGATCCTGCGGAACTTCCCGCGGCTCGGCCGCCATGATGGCTTCCAGAAGATCGCCGCTCGGCTGGCCGGTCAGCGACAGGGCGTGATCGGCCTCGAAAGCCAGGATCGCGCCGCGCGTCTTGCTGCCATAGAGGCCGTCAGGCTTGCCGACCTCATTGTAGCCCTTGGCGATCAATGCCTTCTGGACAGCCTCGATCAAGGCGCGGCTGGCGGGCTTGGGCGCGCTGACAGGGACCGCTACGCTGGCAAGCGGCGGGTGGCGATAGCCGAGGAGGCTGCTCTTGGCGTAGCTGGCGACCGACACGGCATTGGACTGGTTGCCGCCGAGCACCCACACGCGGTCGCCGACCTCGGCGAGAAAGAACGCCACATGGCCTTGCCAGCCGGAATTGCCCCGCTTGAATACGACGATATCGCCGCGCACCGGGCTGTCGGTCGATGAGCCCCAATCAAGGTAGGAGCGGGCCGCGAGCGAGCCCGTGCCCTTGATCCCGCCCCGGCCGAGCATCGAATGGGCAAAGGCAGCGCACCATGCGGTTTCGTCATCCTTCACCCAATCATGGCCTGCATCGGCGAAGAACGCGACGACCTGGGCCTCATGCTTCCCGCCCACGATTTCCTTAAGCCCGAGAAGCTCGAACGCGGCGATCAGGTGCGCAGGATCGCCCGGCAGCACCTTCTTGAAGTTGGTGGTCATTTTCTGGCGGTCCTTTCGGCCAAAGAAAAAGGCCCGCGCTGGCGGGCCATATGGGTCTATTCATCCCCGAAGGAAGCCACGTAGGCGGCGACCTTCGCATCGAAGTCGGCGCCTCGACCCCCATCGTCATCCCCACGGCCATCCTTGCCGGCACCGCCCTTGGGCTGCGCCAGCGTCAGCGTCGTGATGAAGCCGGAGCGGGAATGCGAATGGCTCACCGCATCGATGCGATAGGAGCCGTCGATGCCGGGGCGGCATCCGACAACTTCACAGACGCCCTCCGGCTGGGCGTCGATATTGCCCTCAATGACGACCGTGCCCTCGCCGGCCTTTCGGTCGGCTTGCTTGGCATCGGCAGAGGCCCGCGCCGATGCACTGTCCTCATCCGGCTCAAGGAAGGGCGCCTCTTTGTCGGTCTCGGCATCGTCAGTCCCGGTGTCGGCAAAGGAGGCCACATAGTCGGCAACCTCTTTGTCGAAGCTGCGAGCTGCTGCGCGCTTCTCTATAGGGCGCCCCAGGATCGGCATGATCGAATAGGAATGCAGATTGACGCCCCATTCGGCCCGGATCGTGGGAAGGGCCTGGCCGCCCACCCCGCGCCCGCCATTGCGGTCGGCCAGGATCGCCGTATCCCCGACGATCTTGAATGTGCCTCCGACTTCGCGGGCCAGGCGCTCCCCGAACGAAACGAAGCTCTCGTTATCAAGGCCGATATATTCGCGGGTGATCGAGGCAAACGCGCTGTCCACCTTGACGGCCAAGCCGGCAGTTTTCCCAGCCGCGGTAAGCGCCTCCTCAACGGTGGCGTTGTCGAAGTGCCGCCGCTGGCCCTGTTTGGCCTTGCCGCGCGTGTCCAGGCCTTTGGCGCTGATCGAGATCGACCGCCCGGATCGACCGCCCTTGGCCTCGACCTCATCAACCACGCCCGAAAAGACCTGGCCGACGCCGGTATCAGACCAGCCAAGCTCGATCGATATCTTTGATCGAGGGCTCGGCATGATGATCTTGCCGTCCGTATCGTCGATTTCGAGCGATGCTGTATCGCTGGATTGCCCCGCCTTGTCCTGCACCGTCAGGCTGGTCAGAATAGGCGTCAGATTGCCGGTGATGTCGTCGCCATCGACGATCACCCGAAAGGCTGCTTTCTTCATGCCTCGCTACCCCCACAGGCGAACCGGCGTCACCGATTTGACGGCCTCGGCCGGCGGCGGAATGGGAATGCGAACTACCGTCCCGATGGGCAGAAACGGGCCATGCAGGACCAGGCCGGGATTGACGGCATAGAGCAGTTCCACCATGCCCGGCATCGCCCTCCGGAAGCGGCGCCAGATCAGCAGGGACACGGTGATGCTCTCGCCCTGGATGACGACGCTCTCGACAGTTTCGCCGGCCATCAGAACCACCCTGCAAAGAGCGAGAAGTAGGATTGTGGCGCGGGCGCCTGCGCGCGGCGCAGCTTGACACTCACGTCGATCTGCTTGCCGACGCCATTCCGATCCAGAAAGCTCGATCGGGTGCTCGCGCTAAGGATCGCGAAATAGCCCAGCGGCTTGCCGTCGCCGCGCATGACATATTGCGGCTTGCCGCTTGCCCGCATCTGGTCGAGCAACTCCAGCTCGCTCATACCGCCGAGGCTATGCGGAAAGAGCCGCCCCGAAAGGGACAGCTCATTCGCCCCCTCGCCCACAAATTCGAGCGGGGGTTCTACACCGACGATCGGCTTGACCGCATATTCCGTGGCCCCACTCGCCGAGACCTCATGGATGTTGAAGGGCGCGACTTGCACCATCAGAACGCCGATCAAATACAGCATCAGCCATACACTCCGGTGTCCGCGTGCGCCCCGCGCATCATCTTGCTCAATGCGTCCTCGACCTCGCGCCGGACCTCCAGCGCAACAGCAACCGGATCATCGGCACCGCTTATGTGGAAAGGCCCGATCTGCCCAATGGAAGGCCCGGAAGCCTGGCTAAGCGGCGTGATCGTGCCGCTCTTGTCGGGCGAGAAGATTTCCGGCTGATCCTCACCGACGAGGAAGGAACCACCAGGCCAGACGTTCCCGCCCTTGGCGCGGTGGCCGGAGGGAACGGGAAGGCCAGTATCGACCTGCCCATTTATGACCCCATTCAGCTCGCTCGGGCCGACAGTCACGCCCACCGATGGCCCGCCGCCCCAATTGAACAGCGAGGCGATGTTGATGTTCCCGATGGCCGCAAGGATTTTCTCGGGCCACGTCCGGAACCAATCAAGGGCCACGGCGAACATTGCCTTCATGCCGGCGAGCATGCTGTCGATGACATCATAGCCAGCCTGGCGAAAGCCTGCCTTCTCCTCGTCGGTCAGAACCTCTTGCGAGAAGAACGACCCGATCCACGACGTGAATTCGCCGATCTTGTCCATCGCGGCCGTGAAATTGGCCGCGATGATCTGGCCGGCGCCCCCGAGCCAGTCCAGCACAGGGCGGGCAAGCTCGATGGCCGGCGCCAACTCCTCGCCGATGCGGGCAGCAACGCCGCCGAAGATCGAGGACAGGCGATCCCAATATTTCCAGATCAGGACGCCGGCCGCGCCGACCGCCGCTGCCGCAACGGCAAAGGCTCCCCACACCGGGGCAGATATGGTCGCAACGCCCGCTCCGATGGCGGACAGGATGCCGCCCAGCGGGGCAATGCCGGGGATTGCAAGCACGATGCCGCGAAGGGCGACCCCGAACTTGGCAAATCCGCCAAACTTGGCCCCGCTCATCGCCGCGAGGGTCGCTTGCAGGCCGACCGAGCCCTTGGCCGCGGCCGTGGCGCCGATGATGGCCTTGCCGAGCGTATTATAGCCCAGCGCCAACATAGACAGCGCGCCGCCCTTGCCGAGAAGCCCAATGAAGGAGAGGCCGGCGATGGCAATCTTGAAGCCGATCACGGCGGCCGTCGCCGCGATGACATTGCGCGTCAGATCGGGATGGGCTGAGACGAAATCGGCGATCTGCTCGATCGTCGGCCCGATGGCCGTCATCAGATCGTTGATCGCCGGGATCAGAGCCGCGCCGATGACGATCTTGAGCGCCGTCAGCTTGTTGTTGAACAGCTCGACGGAGTTGGCGAAGGTCTTGGCCCGGACCTCATATTCGCGGAAGGACGAGCCGGCATAGGCGCTCTCGTCGCTGACAAGCGCAAGGCTGTCCTTGACCAGATTGAGGTTCGTCAGCAGCGGGCCGAGAGCCCGCGCCTCGCTGCCGAACAAATCCTTCGACACCGCCGCCTGAATATCGGCCGGAAGCTCGGAAATGCGCTCAAGCACATCGACGACCGTGCCAGTCGCATCGACCTGCATGGCCGCCGCGACGACCTTGGCGTCGAGGCCCAGCTTCTTGAATGCGCGCTGCTGCCGCGCAGTAGCGCTGCCGCCGCTGGTCAGGGCCGCGCCCATGTTGCGGAACGACGTGGCCGCGACCTCGCTTTGGGCGCCGGCCGAGATCATGGCCGAGCCGAGCGCGGCGACTTCCTCGGCCGTAAAGCCGAACATTTTCGCCTGCGCACCCACGCGACGCACCACGTCGAGCACTTCGGCGGCCGAGGAAGCCTGCGCGTTCGACAGGTGGTTCATCGCGTCGGTGAGGAGCACGGCCTCGTCGATCGTGATGCCCAGGCCGGTCATCATCTTGGCCATTGCTTCGCCGGCCTCGTCGGCCGAGATATCGAAGGCGACGCCAACCTTAGCGGCGGCCTCGGTGAAGCGGATCAAGTCCTCGCCGGCAATGCCAGCCTGACCGGCCGCCGCGGCGATCTGCGCCAGGCCATTGACCGAAATCGGGATGCGCTTGGACAGCGCGATGAGCTCCGCCTGAAAGTCCTTGAAGGCACCTTCCGAGCCGAAATCCACGACCTTGCGGACATCGGCCATGGCGCTCTCGAAGGCCATGGCGTCGCGGATCGGGGCCGACAGCGCGTTTTTGAGCACATAGAAGCCGGCCGCAGCATCGAACAGGGCGCCGCGCTGGCGGGCCAGCGCAGCATTATTGCTGGCAATCGCCGTATTGAGGCGCTGGCCGAAGTTGGCGCCGACCGCATTGTTGAGCCCGAGGAGCGAGGCGCCGATCTTCTTGGCGGGCGTCGTCACCTGATCCAGCAGGCGAACGATCAGCGATGAAGTGAGCGTTGCCATCTATCGCGGGCCTCGGCGTAACAGCCGAGCAGCGAGCGGATGCAAGCGCATCAGCAGCGTGATCGGCGTTTTGCGGACTTGGGGAAAAGGGGTGCAGAGCGCGTGCGATGTGATCGCGGTAATCGCGTCGAGGCCGCCGTTGGCCCTGCACCATTCCAGAATGCCGGCCAGCGTCAGTCCTGCACTGCCGCTTCGAGAAAAGGGCCGGCGATCCCGCCCAGCGCCTTGATGTCGCTGAAATGAGCCTTCTTGAGCGCGCCATCGGGAAGGCGGCTCATTGCTTCCACAACGCCGCGCGTTTGGGCGACGGTCGGATTGACGCCGGGCTGCATATTCAGCGCCTCAATGCGCTCAAGAGCCTCGCTATCGGGCTCATAGATGATCACGACAGTAATCGGATCGCCGCCGTCGACGGGAACGGGGAATTTCAGGGTGTGAGGCTTCTCGGCCCAAACGGGCGTGCTGGCGGGGGTGGCGGTCATGGCGGCGGCTCCTGGCGGGAAAAAACGGAAAAGGGCCGCCTAGCGCTGTCGCTGGGCGGCCCTCGCGGGGATGAAGGGGGACTAGGAGGCGCTATTGAACGCCGGGGATGCGGAGGATGCGGTTCACGTCCTCGTTCTGGTCGACACCATCGACGCGCCAGACGGACGTGAAGAAGTCCCAGGCGATCTTTTCGGCGCCGTCGAACCACAGCTCGTAGTGCATGACGCTGTTCATGGCGTACTCATGCCCCATCATTTCGCCGCGCTGGAAAGCGTCGGGGGCGACGCGGCCGAGGCGGGCTTCGATGATGGATTTGGCCTCGATCGTCTTGCCGCTGCGCTGATCGCGGATCGCGCCATAGGCCGTAAAGGTCTCGCGCGACTTCTTGCCCAGGCCGAATTGCGTCAGCAGATCGGGATCAAAGCCATTGAGCTTGAACGTCGGCTCGAATTTCTGAATGCCGACCTCGAATTCGGTGGCGACGAGCGCGCCGCCGGCATGGTGGTCAGCATAGATGGCCTGCAAATCCGGCAGCTTCAATTCGGCCAGCGTCAGATGCTTGCTCTTGGTGGGATCATGGAGGCCGCAGAAAAGGTTGGCCGCCTCCATGAGATAAACGGTGCCGCTCATCGGCTGATCTCCATGAATTGGACGTTGAGCGGGGCGCCGGTAAGCGGTGCCCCGCAAGGGAGGGTGGAAACGAGGAGAGAAATCGCGACGGCTAGGCCGCGGCGTCCATCTGCGAAAGCAGGTCGGAGAGCAGCGTATCGAGCGCCGGGCGATAGCGCGCCGAAGTCAGGCCCAGGCGCCGCAGAACGGGCGCCTCCTCGGCCTTGAACGTCAGGTTGAACTTGCCCTGACGAAGCTGCTCGGCGCTGTTATCGCCGGCATCGAAGCCGACCCTATAGCCGAGGATGGCCCCCTGCGCCTGCAAGTCCCGCAAGGCCGATTTCATGGTCTCGACGACAGCCTCGATCGTCTGGCCGTTGAGATTGTAGCGGCCGAGATAGAAGCGCAGCGTGCGCAGCATCAGCAGGTGGATATAGTCCCGCCCACGCGTGACGCTATAGAAGCGCCACAGCTCGTCCTCACCCGCGTTGTCAGTGCCGATAAACACGAAACCGCCCGAGGCAATGGCATCGGCGACGCCGGCCTCGCCGCGGACGATGATGCCGCCGTTCTCGGCAAGGATTTCCTGCCCTTCCGTCGAGCCATCGGTGAGCGAGAATTCGATATTGCGGTTCGGCCCGACAATCCCATAGCAAGGCTGATTAGCCCACGAATGGAACGGCAGGCCGCCCTTCTCGTGATCCCGGCGAACGCCGATACCGAGGGCGAGCCCAACGCTGTCGATATCCGTGGCAGGGCTCCCCACCTTGGCCCACGTCTCGACGGGGATCAGGCGGTCGGATTGCAGCGTTTCGCGCCATTCAGAGTAGGCGGCGCGGGTGGAATGCGGCCCCGTCACGACGGCATGGGCGATCAGCGCCGAGCAGATCGGCGGAAGGGCCGCACAAACTACATTGGCCAGGTCATCGACCGTGGCCGTCAACGTGGCGCCTTCGCCGGCATCGCTGGTGACGGAAAGCGCAGGCGCCCCCGTGTAGCCGCTGCCGCCCGACGTGATCGTTACCGTCAGGATCGCGCCCTCGCCATCGACGGTTGCGACTTCACCGGCAAAGCCGCTGCCGCTGCCGCCGGTCCCCGTGATGGCATCGCCAACCTCATAATCGGCGCCGCCGGCAGCGACCGTGATCGTCGCAACGCCGGTTTCCCGCTGATGGGTATAGCCGGGGACGCCGATCAGCCGGGGGACAACTCCGAGGGCAGGCCCCGCCTCTTTCAGCGCGTAGAGGCCGGTCTTGAGGGCCGCGCTGCCGACGATATTGGCAATGGTCTCGTCGTCATCCGCGCCGGCCTCGACGCGAACCACGACGACGCGAGCCGAGACCTGAAATTCGCCGAGCTGGCTATTGATCAGGTCGAATTGCGGGGGCAGCGTGCCCGTTGCACCGAGCGCCAGCAGCAGCGCGGCGTCATCCGAGTTGAGCAGGACGGGCGTGTTGAGCGGAAAGACCTCCGCAGTGGCCGCGGGGGCGGTGCCGACGAGGCCGATCACCGACATGTCGTAGCCAACGGCCGGACGCGGCTCTGCGCCGTCGCGCGTGATTGAAATGCCGAAAACCGGATCGGTCATCGGGTCTCTCCTTCTGGTTGGGAGGGCAATAGAAAAGGCTCGGCGGATTGCCGGGCCTTGGGTTCAAGCAAAGGGTGGATGGTCAGCGCCGGGCGCTGGCGCTGCCCTTGAGGAGGCGATAGAGGGGCCGGAACAGCAGCATCAGCGTGACGCACAGGCCGACGATGGGCCACGCCCAGCCTGGCGTTGCCTGCAAGAGGCAATCAAGCAAGGTGCCGTCCGTGCCGCCCATGTCGTGCACCACACAGCACGCGTGGATGGGAAAGAACTGTTCCAGCCATTGGAAGCCGGTGCATCCGTCGCTGATCATAGCGTGGCCGCCCATATCCAGAGATTGTCGAGGTCGGTTTCCGACATTTCGAGATAGACGCGGGCCGCCTCGATCATGGGGTGGTTGCGCCGGAATTCCAGCGAGAATTCCAGCATGGACGAAGCGAGGGCCTGTTCCACCGGGTCGGCGATGCTGGCCACCCAATCGTGCAGGGTGGCTTCATAGCCCTGAGCCCGCACCGCTCCCCAGAACTGATAGGGCTTGAGGATCGGCAAGGCTACAGGCGGCTCGGGCGGCGGCTCGTACAGCTCGACCGGAAAGCTGGGATTGGCCGCCAGCCAGGCTGTCAGGGCCGCCGTTATGGGTGCATCGTCATCGGGCAGATATGTGTAGTTCATCCGCCCGATGCCTTCGACGGTGAGGTCGATATCGAATGTGCCTTCCTCGGCCAGCGCCTTGATCGAATGGACAGTCGTTATGATCGTGCTCATCAGGCTGTCCTCACCCAAATGCCGCCCGGAGACCAGCTAGTCCCATCACCCGAACCGGTGTTTAGTGTCTGTCCAGAGATATTGCGCCAGGTGCCCGGCAGGACAGCGGAGCTTCTCGAAGTGACGGCAGGCCCAGCCACCCCTTCACCAGATATGATCTGGGCAAACATGAGTGCACGAAGGTTGGCCCCCGAGGTTGTGCCCCCATTTGCAACGCTTATCGTTGACCCGCCCGCAGTCGGGAGCAATGCCATAACAACCGACCCAACTGGATAACTGCTGCTCGCAGGGATCGGCGCCGCATCGGTGATGCCATATCCGGCCCGCGTGTTGGGCTTGCCTGACAGATCGGCGAAGGCGTGAGAGTGTCCGACAGCGGAATAGACCCCATCGAAATAGGCCTTCAGCGTTGCCTTGAGATTGGCCCAGGTGAGCTTCTTGAGCAGGCCGTCCGCCGCGCTATCCACGATGCCGAGCATATCCGCATTGACCGGCGTAGCCTTGTTGGTGGCGCCGACGATAGCAGGGGCGAGCGCATCCGCGGTTATGTCGCCCGGCGTGGGGTCGGTCACCCCCATATTGGCCTTGGCCCGGTTCTTCTGCGCCGTGCTGAGTTCCTGGGCGCGATCGAACAGCACCGCCGAGGCGAGGTCGGCCTTGCTGTTCAGTGCGGCGACCAGACCCGAGACCTGGTCGATGGCGTGCCCATGCGCGCCCAGCGCGGCTGCTGCCGCCTGGGCCAGCCACCGGCCAGCCGTCTTGATCAGCACATAGCCGTTCGGGGCTTCCGCCGCGCCATCTACGTCGGTCAGGTCGGTGAGCGCGAATGTCGTGGAATTTGGCATGAACCCCTGCAAAGCAGAGGACAATCCCGCAATATCCCCGATCCCGTGCTCATGATCGAACGCCGCCTTGCCGCCGATGGCAGTGAACAAGGACTGCATGTCCAGGTCGATCATCGGCAGCGTGAAGTTGGCAAGCGTCTCGAACTCTTCCTTGACGGTTTTCGCCTCATCTGGAAGCGGGTAGCCGCGATTTTCAGTCGGTGCCATTCCCGCTTCCCTTATTTCATGGCCGCGCCGAGATCAGCCGCGAGCGGCCGGGCGCCAGGCCCGCCCGTCAGGGTGATCTTGAGACGCATGAGGCTGGCCGAGAGGCTGTCTTCCCGGTAGTTGCGTTCGACCCAGGCCGGATCGGGCGAAATCTCTGTCGCGTGCAGCGGCAGCTCCGTCCAGTCGTCATCGGCAAGATCGTACTGCACGGCAGCGGTGGAGCCGCCAGGCAGCGAGAGCTTGAGATAGGCCGATATGCTGTCGGCCGTCGAAAAGTCGAACGCCCGGCTGACATAGGTCGCCTCGGTTGCGATCTCCCCGGCGATGAATTCAACGGGCGCATAGAGGATCGGCGACAGATGCTCGGTGCCGGTCAGGATCGCGCGCAGCTCGACGGTCTCGGTAAGATACTCGCCGAGCTGCAACACCTGATACGGCAAGAGCCGATAGATCGCCCCGCCTGGCCGCTCGATCTCGAAAACGACAGAGCAGGCCGCGCTTGGCAATTCGACTGCCGCCCGCACCTGCATATCGCTGCAATCAACGAGGTCGAATGACCCCAACTCCACCGTCTTGGTGGTGACCGGATAGCGGGCCGCCACCAGCCGGAAGGAAAGCGCTTCATTCTGATGCGCTGTCCATGTCCGGGCATTGACCGACGAAAGGCGCGGGCCAATGGGATAGGGGTGCGAGGTCACCGGCTTTTGCAGGGTGGCGTCGAAGCCCCCCAGCGCGGCCAGCGAGATCGAGTGATCCCCATCGTCCGTCTTGATGACGAAGGCATGATCGCGATCATTGCCCGTCGTCACCGGCAGATCATAGCGCCCCGACTTCCAGCCGGTGACTGCGCCCATCATCGACACGAATGCCTCGGCTTCGAGCCGCGTGGTCGGCAGGCCGGTATCGACCGCGACCTGATGGATCAGGATGTGATTGCTCTCATCGCCGATGTGGCAAAGGTGGAAGTCCACCCCCACCAGTTGACGCGTTGCCGGCAGCAGGAAGATTTGCGCCTGCGGGTCCGACGAAGTCTGGAATGAGAACATGCTGTCGCCCCCGCCGCCTTCCGACGACGACTGCCGCGGCGGCTCCGACCAGCGATTGATGGTCGTGGTGCGGCGCATCACATCGACAGTGAGCGTGCCCTGCCCGGTGAACAGCGCTTCGGCCACGGTCCCGCCCTGCCCGGTTGCGAGCACCTTCTTGGTACCTGCCGGAACATTGGCGGGAATGGTGAACGTCCCGCTGATCTCGCCGTCAACGTCGGCGGGATCGAGCCCGCCAGGCATCACGTCGAGGCCGTCAAAGGTCAGCGCGTCGAGGATTTCCCCGACGCCAAAGCCCGCAATGGTGAAAGCCACGCTCCGCTGGCGCAGGAAAGGCAGCTCATCATTGCGCTGCCCGACCTTGCTGACGGTCGTTTCCTCGGTGACGCGGGCGCCCGACCAGTTGATGCCGCGCTGGAATTCCAGCGTGGCCGGCGAGGTCCATTGCGTATCGCGCTCCGACCAGAAATCCGCTGCCGGCGTCAGCGTCAGCTTGCCCGGCATCGGTATAAAGTTCTGGTACGGGTTGATCTTCTCGCAGCCTGTTTTAAGCGCCTGCTCGACCAGAACCTCTTCCACCCAATCGAGCGTCACAGGCCCGGTCAGGTCGGTGTCATAGAAGGTCGGCTCGATCGCCAACTGCATCAGCCGATTGCCGATGGCCGCCGTCTGCGCCTCGCCCTGATCGCGGTAATAATCCGTCTCGAAAGGGTCGACGAACATATTCTTCTTGGCCGTGGGATCGCGCCGATCCACCTCGCTGCGCAGCCGCTCCAACTGGATAAGTCGCGACTGATCCTCGACCAGATTGAACACGCGCCGGACTTCCGCCCATGTCGGCATGCGAACGCCGGTGCGCTCACCATCCACGACAATGGCCGGCAGGCCGGTCCAATTGTTGTGAACCTCGCAAAGCGGCAGCACATCGGCCGGGGGAACCGGCATCACCGGGTTGGTGATAGCCGACACGCCATAGATATAGGCCGGCGCGCCGTTCGGCAGCAGGCCAATGATATCGATGCGGGGCAGCTTATAGGTATAGGCGAGGATGATGTCGCCGCCCGTCGCCCCGCCCGAGACCGTGATGGTGGCGTCGTCGAAAGTGTCGGCCGTCACGCTGGCGCGATACCGATACTTGACCTGATAGCTCGACCCGCTCAGCGGCTCGGCCCCTGTCGGAGCCCAGTCCACGCCATTGCCCGTGCGGACAAAATCGGTGCTTTCAACATAGGTGGTGCCGCCCTGGGTAACCTCGACAATCTCGATCACCGAGCTATCGGGCAGGCCATCAATGCCATTGGACAGCACGCCGCGCGTCACCGAGACCGTCTTTTCCTTGGTCAGCAGGATCGAGGTGATTTCGTCGATCGGGGCAAAGTCGGTCGTTATCGTCTGGCTCGCGCCACCGGAATAGGTGTGGGTCTCGCCCGGCACGGCCGCCACGTCCCAATCTTCGGTTTCGGCGATGCGCAGCGCGGCGAAGCGGACATTCTTGAAGCCGCTGATATTGGCCTCGCCTTCCTCGATCGAGAAATGCTGCTTGCCACCCGAGGGGCCGAGGGCCGTCACGCGATTGCCGCTGACGATGTAATGCCCATGGGGCCGATCATAGATGGCAATGGCCTGCTGGATGCCATTGAGCATCGGCGGCGGCGTCTGATCGATGATCGTGCCGTCCTGCAGAAGGTAGACCTGATGGAACTCACCTTCCGCGCTGTCATCGGCCAGCGCCCAGGCGATATGCGCCACTTCGCGCGCCGCGCCATCTTCCCCTTCGGCCAGCGAACCGGGAACCAGCCCGCGCAATGACGCATCGTCGTCTGCCGTGATCCATTCGCGAACCAGGCGCACGCCGATCGACACGACACCGGTCATAGCAACACCGGCAATGACCTTCTCGGCAACCGGGAATTCATCGCCGGCCACGAAAATCTTGCCAGCGGTCAGCGTCACGGTTTCCGCGTCCACATCGACGACGGCCATGGCGCCCTCGGTGCGATCGCCATCCTTGGCGATGAGCCGGCCGAGGCGGTCATGACGGCCGCGAATGATGGACTGCAGATCGTTCAGTTCGGCGCCCTGGATCAGGGCGCGCTCGCCATAGAAAACGACCGCCTGCTGTTCCTGCACACCGCGCGCGCGATCGTAGGCAGCGGGCAGGCCGCTTTCATGCTCGTACATCAGAACCTCATGAGGATTTTGATCTGCTCGCGCACGGTGCGGCGGAGCGGAATGGAAACGTCCTTGGCGGCGATGACCTCGCCGCCAATCACTTCATCGGGCGCCAGCCACAGCCGGCCCGCCGCGACCCCCTCGGCAAGCTCGGCATTGACCAGGATGGCCAGCGAGCTGCACAGCGTTGCATCGGCGTCGTCGAATTGCGTTAGAGCCTCAAGATACAGCTCCCCGGCGCCCGGCTTGGGCTGATAGGGCTCGGCATCCACGACATAGGCGCCGTCGATATGCGCGGCGACGGGATGCACCGCCCGGCACCGGCGATAGCCGATCACGCCAGCATCGTTAGCCAGGCGGATATAGATCGGCTTGCCGGAGAACCAGCCAGCCAGCACCGACCGGCGCTGATCGGCCGGATCGTCAGCCCACGGGACGTTCAGATCAACCCACAGCACATCCATTTCGGCCCAAACCAGCCCGCCTCCGACGACCAATGCCGAGACGGCCTTGATGGTGGGGCGATAAAGTTCAGTCGGGACAACAAAGCTGCCGCCCTGCTCGCCGACGACCTCGACGACATCGTCGTCAAAGGTGACGGCCAAATCCAGCGTGCCGGCCGGAAGGGCAAGCACCGCCTCATCGGCTTCGCGTGTGGCCGCCGTCCCGTATGTCAGGATCGGCGAGGTAACGGCGTCACCTTGCTCAAGCTGCACAGCGATATCGACGGTGACATCGACAGCCGCACCATTCGTCAACTGCAGCCCAAAGCTGGGCCGCAAGCGATTGGTGGTGGGCTCGGTGGTTTCCCACACGAGATCGTACCGAGACCATGTTGCATCGGGAGCGATGGCCGACACGATGCTCTTGAGTACCGCGGTTGTCTCCACCTCGCGGAAGCGCAGGTGAAAACTTGCCGGCGCGAATACGGCCTCTATAAGTTGGACGTAAGCACTAAACGCCCAAAGCTGCCCCGGAGCGGCCGGGATGGCCGCTGGCGGTTCAAAAACAAGCTGGCACTGGTTGATGTTGGCCGTCCCGAAAAAGCGTATCCGCGTATATGGCAGACCGTTTTTGACGCCGGTTGCCAGCACCTCTGAACTCAAGCCGCCAGCCGGCGAAAGCGACCAATTGGTCGGAAGGCCGGTGCCGACCTGCCCCTGATTGGTCGTGTTGCGAATATAGTTGGTCGATGCCGGCTCGATCGTCAGGCCGAGATCGGTGATGCGCGGCTCATTGGCCGCAAATTCCTGCCACACGCCATCGCTGTCCAGCGCCATGCCGACGCTATCGCGCTCGACCGAAAACACGGTCGCCAGATCAACGGCCTCGCCATCGACAGTCGCACTGCCGGCAATGAAGTCCCACGAGGCGGCGGTATCGCCAGGCTGCAACATCCAGTTGCCGATGGCCCGGCCTTCATCCTCGGCCAGGACATGCGCGAATTCATGGCTTCGCCCGAATGACCAGATCGTGCCGGCCGGCGTAACGGCGATGCCGCTTTCATGATCGAGCATCGACCCGTCAAGCGGGGAATGATCGGCCTCAAGCGGGCCGACATCATACTGATGCACGCCGCGCCGCAACTGCGAGCGCTTCGGCACCGAAAGGCCGGTAATGCCCTCGATCCGCTCAAGGTCCGGGCTGTCCGCCACCGGCAGGTCGGGAAAGCGAAGCTGGAAGGAATTCCACCAGCGCCGCCCGGTCCATGCCGGCTCGATCTCGGCGCTATAGCCGATCCATGCCAGGCCGATGGCAACGGCGCTCACCGTGCCTCGGATGCGCTGCCAGCGCACGCCCTGGTCGATCAGGTCATAGAGGTTCGGCACATAGGGCGTCAGCTCGCCCAGGCCATATTCGTAAACCAGAAACGGCAGAAGCGAGGGGATCGGCGCCGCGATCTTGGTGCCGCGAATGAGGTCAATCGGCGGGATCAAGAGGCTGGAAGGATCAAGGGCTTCCGCCAGCGACTTTTCGAAAGCCGTCGAATGCTGCGGCAGAAGCGAAGCGCCCACTAGAAGTCCCTACCCTTGTTTGTGAGGCTGATCGATCCCAGCGCGACCGCCTGATTGAAGGGGACAGCCGCATCGGCGGCCGGCGCGGTTACCGCCACGCGCTGGACGCCCGGCAGCATCAGGCGGGCGGAAATCCACGCGCGCGTGAGATCGAAGCCAAGGCCGCTCTCGGCCGCCCAGGCGGCGCGCAGCGCGCTTTCCAGCGTCGGCATTATGGAGCTGGCCGTCTGCGGCAAAAGCCAAACGTCGGCGGCAATGTTCACGATGGTCCGAGCGGCGGCCTGGACAACGATCGTGTCGTTGACCATCCGCACATCCGGCGCCTGCAACGCAGCATCGACCGTGGCAAGCAACCCCGCGTCGGGGACGCCGTTATTGTCGGTCGAAAAGACGGCCGCGTAGATCGTCGGATTTCGCCCGATCGTGTAGATCGCGACGCTGGCCACGCGGAGGCTCGCCCCCATGGCGACGGCTGAATAGCGCGCCTCTGTGCCGCCGGGTGATCGCCCGCGAATGGCCAGAATGACGCGCTGCCGGAGGCGCTCGTCGCTCTCGCCGAATATGCGGATCACGTCATAGAACGAGGCCAGAATATCGAGATCGCCGGCATAGGCATAAGGCAGGAGATTTGCCCGGAAGGCTTCGTTTACGCGCTGGCGAAGAAGCCATTCACTGTAGGCGCCTTCCTCCAAGACCTTTTTCGTCAGGCTGCTCTCAAGCAGCAAGGTCGGGGCCACGGCGGGAAAGCGAGAGACAAGCTCGGCCTCTTTCCGGGCGAGGATGGTTTCAGTGGGGATTTCCTGCGTGATCACAGGAGCCGGCAGGCCATCGAGATAATTGTCAGCCATCTTGGCCCCCTAGATCGCAGCGTTGCTGATCAGGCCACCGCTGCTGCCAGTCTCGAAGGTGACGCGGCGAGCGCCATCCACCGTGAAATCGCCAACGAGCGCGCGCGGCCGATACTCAACCTCGACATGGACGCGGAGCATCCCGCCCCGATCCACGCTGTCCGGAACGACCCGGATCACGCGGCATCGCGGTTCCCACTGATCGATGGCGCTGGCGATTGCGGCGAAGAACGGAACGATGGTCTGGCTATTCATGGGCTCGCCAAGCAGGCGAGGCACATTCGAGCCAAACCATTCCCGAATGACGCGCTCGCCAAAGCGCGTCACGAAGATTTCGTTAAGGCATTGCAGAACGTGAGGCCATCCGCCGATGTTGGCCCCGGTCGCAGCGTCGATATCAATGCTGGGATCAGAGGCCATTTTTCAGCTACTCCGGCTTGCTCGCAACGCCGCGCGCCTTGTCGATGGCGGCGGCGATCACGGCCTTAGTGTCGCTCGGCTTGAATTCCGCACCGGGCGTCGCCGTCGCGAGTGCGATCAAAGCCTCTTTGGTGTGGGCATTGGGGTCCGTGGGAACGATCTGCTGCTGATCGCCGCCCCCAGCGTCTTCGGCCTGAGCCTTCCCCTCGGCCAGCGCCTTCGCGACCAGCTCAAAGAAGTCCTCGGGCAGCTCGATCTCACGGCCGCCTTCGCCGGCAAACAGCCGGCCATCGACCAGCACGGCCGCGATCGGCGCGTCAGCGTCTTCGGCCTGAGCCTCCGGTGCCGGATCAAGCGGCGACGGGCGCGAGCGCTTCGCGGCGTCCTCTCGCTGCCACGCCTCGGCCAGATCAACCGGATGGCGGATGGAGATTTCGTTGCCCTTCACGGCAAGCATGAGCTTGGGGAGGGGGCCGACAGCGCCGAACTGGATGCGAACGCGGTCGGCATTGATATCGAGGGCCGCCAGGCAGGCGCGGCTATCCGAAAGCCGCTCGCGCAGCATCGTTTCAAGGTCTTTCATCCATCAGTCCTTTCGGATGGTGCGAAGATTAAGGGGTAGGACCGGCAGCAATCGGCGTCCCGGTATTGGCAGGGCCGGGCAGCACATCGGGATGCCGATGGGTCGAGCCGATATCCTGGCCGTTGTGCCCGACGCCGCCGCCCGCCATAGCGAGGCCGGCGCCGGAAACCAGCAACTCGAAGCCGCCGACCTCGATGCGGACGCCGCCTTCGGTCAGTGTGATCTTGACATCGCCATAGGTCAGAACCGGATCGGCGGTATCGCCGGGGCTCTCGTTGGCATTGCTCCACGTCATCGGCAGCGCGATGGCCTGGCGGAAGTCGCCGCCGGGCGCAATCATCGTCATCGTCTGGCCGACGCTGGGGGGCGCATGCACCTTGAGGGCTCCTGCCATCTGCCCATAGGGCAGCTTTGGCGAAAGCATCCGCCCAGCATCGCCCTCGCCGAGATCGAGCCTTGCCCATCCCTCGGCCTCATTGACCTCGGCAACGCGGCCATGCCGGACTGTCATGGACAGGCGGCGCTCAAGCTCGGAAATCCGCATGTGCATTGCCATAAGCGGATTGCTAGCCATCTGACGGCTCCTCGGGGAACTGAGCATCAGCGGCGGCGGCATCGACAATCCATTCGGCGCCGGGCTGATCGTCGAGGCCTATGGCGATTTCTGCCAGCGGATCGCTGTCGCCGCCGCCGATATCCGAGATCCCGACTGCCAGCGCCTGGGCCTCGGTCAGTCCGGCGGCCACGGCGGATTGCGTGAAGAAAGCCGGCCAATCGACGGGCTTGCCCTCGATCGCATGGCGGATGGCCGGCGCCATCGGCGCCAATTCTGTATCCGCCTCGACGGCAGAGAGGAACGCCGCCAATGGGGTGCCTACGCATAGCTCGCTTGCGAACGCCGGCTCGGCGATAGGCTGGATCGAGAAGATCGTCTGCCGCGCTGCAAAGCGCTGGCCGTCAGACGCGGGCAAGCCGCGGCGGGACCGATGCTCTCGTATGGTACCGGCCAGCGAGCGGAAAACGTCGCCCCATGCGCCCCCGCCGCGGCCCCACAGGCATGCCGTGATCTGCCGGCCGAGGACGGCGAGCATCATTTCGAGATTGCCGTCTGTATCGACGACAGCGATCGATATCTCCTCGGGACTATCGCCCGGCGTCTGCCCAGCGGGCAGCTTGACCGTCTTGGTAATCGCCGTCTCGATTACGAAGTCGATGCTCCGCGAGCCCGCGAATATATCCCGGCCAGCGGGGGTATCGACCTCATCCTCGGTCGAAATCGAAATGAAGGGCTCGGGGCTAGCGCTGACCAGCTTATCGATCGGCATTACCGCGCTGTCGAAAACGCGGCTCGCCCCGGCAATGGTGCCGGCCGCCTGCAAAGCGCGCACGGCCGATATGCGCAGCGCGAGCGATACGATGGACATGGTGCGCTATCCCGCGAGGATTATCTGAACGTCGCCATGATCGCCGACGTGGATCGCCGCAACCTTGGACTTCGGCGCCGGATCGCCACGATCAGAGAAGGCGATCTCGTCGTCACGCCCGACGTCATAGCCGAGCGCCGCATAGTTGCTGCGCGTGATCCAGATTTCGCGCGGGCTCGTCGCCAGCGGCGTCGCCTGCCTGGCATTCGGGAAATCGTTGCGCGCCATATGGGGCGCACTCGATATCACCGCCCGGCAGGGCTTCGGGACACGGGTCGGGTCAGCGGCAGCGCCGTACTGCCCCGTGGCCATGGGCAGGACGTGGATGTCCTCGCCCATCGTCTCGTCGATAACCTCTTGAAGGCCCTCGTCGAGATCATCGAAGGGCGAGGACATATCGCTGTCCCCCGCCTAGGAGCGCTTGGCGCGCAGCAGAGCGCCAGGCCGCGTGCAGATGTGCAGCACGTTGCGCTGGGTTTCGCCATTGCGCCCCTTGCCGTTCGGCATGGGCCACTGCTTGGCATAGGTCTTGAGGCCCATCGTATTGACGGTTTCCTCGTAGTCGGCCGGCGCATGATAGGTCTGGAAAAGGCCATTCAGGCCGACCGGAACGAAGCGGGCAGCGTCGGTGCCGATGCCCATCAGCGCGCCGTCGCCGCTGTCCTCGATCGCGCCGTAGTTTTCCCAAACGATGCCGCCGAACTCGAAGATCGGGTTCTCGGCGCGGTTCTTGCCGACATAGCTGTCGCGCAGGATCATGGCCTCGGGCCAACCCTTGTAGGTTTCGCGCACTTCGGGATGCTGCAACAGATCGTCGAAGAAGTTGTCGCCGCAGAAGGCATGGACATAGCCGAAGGACAGGCCGCCGACCGCCTTGCGAACCTGGCGGATCACCGCCACGCACTTCCGGCGCAGGATGCCATCGGTAGGGTTCGCGTTGTCGAGGTCGAAATCGGTCTCGGAGGGCTCCGACACGCCGAACTTGGTGAACAGGTTGAGGGTTTCGCCGCCCTTGTAAGTGATGATGCCCTGCACGGCGCCCAGGCGAGAATATTCGTCGGTCAGGTCGAGGTCATCGACATTGACGCCGATTTTCTCGGCCACCTTGCCCGCGACGGTTTCGAGGGCCGTTTCGCTACCGAAGGCGCGGACGCCCTGGACTTCATCAGCCATAACCGACCAGTCGCGCTGAAAGTGCGGGATCGAGATATTCTCGATCGTGCGCTTCGGCATGTCGCGCGTTTCGCCAGGGCCGCCACGCGGGGTGGGGGCGACGAGCTGCAAGATATCGCCGATGCGCTCGATGGCGACGGAAAGGGTGTTGACCGATTTGACGGCGAACAGCCCCATGTCGCCCAGGCGCGACGGGCGCGGCTTCGCATCGCGCAGAGCCAGCGACAGCGTGGTGACGCTGAATGCGTCGTCGTTGAAAATGTCGAGCATCGCTCGGTGTCTCCATGGGAAAGCAGACAGGCAAAAGCCGCCCGCGCTGATGAAAGCGCTGGCGGCTTTGCCGCTGGTGGGTGGGGGTGAGGGCTAGGCGCGCAGGCCCGGCTTAGAAGCGGGCGATGATGCCCACGGCTGCGAGCTGCGCGGCCTTGGTCGCGCGCTTGCCGGCATCATCGACGCTGGCTTCATAGGTCAGGGTGTGCCCGTTCCATTCGGCATCGCGGGCGATGGCCGAAATCTTCTGGCTCTCGGTGGTGGCATCGCAGCCATAGAGCGCGATCGCGCGAGCGACCTCGGCGCCCTCGATCCCCTCCTCCTCGGTATCGGGCGAGGGCGCCCATTCGAGGGATGCCTCACCGCTAGCGCTGACGGTCACCGTGAAAGTTTCGCCGGCCTCGGGGTCCGTGCCGGCATCGGTGATAGTCAGGGCGGACAGGCCGCCGCCCGAATACTCGGTATTGCCCGAGGCGATCCCGACGACTTCGCCAGCGGGATCGGTGTGGCGCCACTTCGATGCGGCGGCGGCCCCGCCGACGATGCACACAAACAGGTGCACGCCAACTTTCGTGCCGGGGGCAGCTTCGGGAGCCGCGGTGATCGTCGCCGCTACCGGAGCGGGAACGCCGGCAGCGCCAACAGCAGCTTTCGCGCCGGCAGTGATCTGCCCGAGGATGGTGCCAGGCTCAACGACGCCCGCGCCGGCAGCGATCACAATGTTTTCGCGCGAGCGATGGAACGGCGCCTCGCTCATCAGGCCTTCGGTGTTGTGCCGGCCTTCGGTGAATTTGGTCATGATTGAAATCCCATATTTGCGCGCGCCTATCGCGCCGCAGATGGATTGCAGGGGAAGGCCGGCAGAACGGCCAGTGGATTAGTTGCGGCTGGAAAACGCCTTGCTCAGCACCGCCGAGACCTTCGCGGTCTTGCCAGCAGCATCGGGCCTCGCGCCATCGTCAGCGCCGATTTCCGCCTGCCCCTGCATCCGCTCCTCAAGCGAAGGGGCAGTGGGGGCTTCGGCCTTGGCCGGGGCCGCACCATCCTCGGGCAGACCGGCAAGAACGCCCTTCACCGTTTCAGCCGAGAAGCCAGCCGGGTCGAGGGCCAGCTTAAGGGCCGTCCCGTTGCGCTTTTCCGCTTCGGGCAGGGCCATGATCGCGGCGATGCGCGTGCGCTCACCATCGGCGCCAGCCTTGGTGCCCTCGGCGATGCCTTCGGCTTTGCCGACGATCTTGCCGGCGGCTTCGCCTTCAAGGCGAGCGGCCTGCATTGCAGTATCAGTTGCGCCCGCATTGGGCAGGTCCGTGCGCTCCATGGTGGCGCCCTTTCGTGTCTGGTTAGAATTCGCCCTAGCAGGGCGGGATAGGTCGGCAAGCACTTCGTCGAGCGAGCCGACCGCGTCAGCCAGGCCGCGCGCAACGGCTTCGGCGCCGATGTACGTGTCAGCTTCGGTTTCGCGGGCCTTTTTGACGCTCAAGCGCCCTTTGCCCCGCCCGGCCTCGACAGTCCCAAGGAACTGCTCATAGAAGGCCATTACGTCGCGCGTCATGTCGGCGCGCACATTCTCGGGCAGAGGCCCGAAAGGATTGCCGTCCACCTTTTTGGCGCCGGCATGGATCAGCGTCGGGCGAATGCCCTTCTGGCTGAGCTCGCCCGAGCGATCGAGGTGCAGCATCACGACGCCGATCGAGCCAACGATCGAGGTCGGGGAAACGACTATGCGATCCGCGTTGCTGGCAAGGCCGAAGCCGGCCGAGGCGGCGACATCATTGACGACAGCAACGACGTGCATGATCCGGCGCAGCGCGCCTATCTTGGAGGCCAGCGCCGACATACCGGTGGCCTCGCCGCCATAGCTATTTACGTCGAGGACGAGATTATCCAGATGCCCGGCGCGGGCGTCGGCGGCGACCTCATCGATCTGCGCGCCGATGCCCTCATAGCTGACCATGCCGGTGCAGAAATCCGCCCCAACCCATGCGCCGCGGTTCACGAGGGAGCCGTCGATGGTGATGATCGCCGTCCGGCCAGAAGCGCGGGTATAGCGCCGCCGCGTGCCGTCCGGACGATCACCCGAGCCGATGAAGCGGCTTGCTTCGGGCGCCTTCCCAGCCGCCATGAAGGCGTCGGCATTGATGCGGCCCTCAAGGATCGCATAGATGGCGTCGGCCATCTGAGGGTGGATCAGCAGCGGCCGATTGAGGATGCGCTGCGCAATCAGCGGCAGAAAATTCCCGCTCATCAGAAGCGCCCCCCAATTGCGAATTGCTTGCCCCGGCCGCTGTTCCCGCTGCATGCCGCCTCGGCCTGCATCAGCAGGCGATTGAGCACCGTAAGATTGGCCTGGGTATAGCGGACGCGGCGCCGCGTCCCATTGCCCGCCTCGAATTCCACTTCGGTGGCAGAGCCGCCCGTCGCGATCTTGTCGATGACAGCGCGCAGAGCCGCCGCCCGGCCGCACGGATCGGCGTCAAGCGTGGGAATGGACGCCATCAATCAACCTCCTGCGGGCGCCGGCTCGGGCGCTTCCTCGATCTGCTCGGTCGCGCTCAACGCGGCCGGATAGCAGTTTTCCGGCAAGCCGTATTTTTCGCGCAAGGCGGCCTCGCGGGCGCGCTGCGCATATACGTCCTCGATGTCGCGTCCGAGATCGTCGGCGATATCCTGATCCGAGAGCACGCCCATGTTCCGGTAGACCTCGGCGGCCTTGGCCGATTTGAGATCGTCAGCGATCGGCTTCGGCTCGCCAGTCCATGCGGCCCGGGTGGCCGCCGCCCGATTGAGCAAGAAATTGCTATAGCCGCCGGGGAACGGGATCATGCCCGTTGCGATCTCCTCCTCAAGCCAGGCCTCATAGATCGGCTGGACAAAGGGGGAGATAATGTTTTTCCGGCGCTGCCGCGTGATCGGGTAGATATCCGCGACGCCCATGCGAGCGCCCGTATAGGTCTCGCCGCTATGATCCCCCGTCGCGCTGCCATAAGTCAGGCCGAGGCAGCGGGCCATTTCGCGCAGCAGATGCAGCGAGAAGTCCTTATAGGCGCTGGTCGGCTGCTCGGGCGAATGGAATTCGAGCTTCTGATCGTTGAACAGATGCGCGATGCGCCCGTTGTAACCCACGTCGATCGGATGGGCGTCATACCATCCGGCCTGCGCCTCAAACCAGGCGTCGAACGGCGAACCGCCACCGGCCAAAAGTCGGGCCTGCTCGCTCTGGCTAAGCAGCCCACGAAGCGTGTCTTCGGTCGGCATATCCGCCGTGATCGACGCCGCAAAGATCGTCTGGATCAGCGAAGCGACAAGCGTCGCATCGGCGAGCTGGTCGAATTGCCGGGCGACCTTGAGGGCCGGCGTTATCGGCGAAATGCCGCGACGCTGGCCGGGCGCTCCGGTGAAAACGTGGATCACCAGGGGGCGGCCGAAGCGGTCCCTCATCGGGACCTCAAATTCCTGCTCGCCCAAATGCGGGCTCGTCCGCTTGGATACGATGCTGATGGGCAGGCCATCCGCGTTGACCCTGATGCCGGAATGAAGCCGCGAGAATTGGTCCGTGCGGTTCACAATGCGCGTGGACGACAGCAGCCGCACCTTGGTGCGGGAAGCGCTTATCGGGCGGCGGCGCCACACCAGCTCGGCCAGGATTTCGCCTGTCGCGACCCAATGCTTGAACGCCGCGTCCTGCATCTGCCCGATGGTGCGCGTTCCTTCGAGATCGCATTCCAGCGGGGTATTCGACCAAAGCTGCCAGCGCGCCTCGACCAGCTTCCGCCAGACCTGGGCGTCGGCCTCGCTCATGCCGATCAGATCGTTCTCGGGCTGCGCGCGCAGGCGCAGGCCCAGGCCCACGGTATTCGCCGCGGCCTGCTCGATCATGCCGGAAACCCAGCCATTATTCTGCGACAGGTCGATCGTGCGGGCCGTCGCGGCCTCGAATGCCGCCGCAACGTCGTCCTGCGCCGTCCGGAGCGACGGCCGCCAGCCGCCGAACGTGACACCCCGCCCATCGCGCATATACGCGCTGCGCGGCGTGGGCGCCACGATATCGGAGCCGGCAGGCGCCGGGACAGGCGCAGCGACATTCACCGCCCGGCCGCGCCGTGCGTTGATGCTGGGAACGCGCATTGGCTAACGCCCTGTTTTCTGGTGGCGCTGGGCCATTTTGCGGAAGCGATCGAATACCGTCGCCTCGGGCTGGGCCGCGGCCGACGTTGCAGGCTTCGCGCTGCCGGGCAGGTCCGGTAGCGCAAATGTCCGCTCCACCCCTTCGGGGATTTGCTGGACGTTGAGCATGTAGGCCGCCGCAGCGGCCAGGGCCTCGCAATCGAGGAAGTGGTTGTCGCGCTGCCGCTTCATCCACTCGGGCTTGAGCTTTTCGCCGATCACCCGGACTTCCGAAATGATCTGCCGGGCATAATCCTCGTCTGCATCATTATGCAGGAAGAATGCCCCGGCCTCATCGAGAGGCGTCCGGAGCCGCGAGTGGATCAGGCCCTTGAAGAAGTCGGTGTTGATGTGAACGAGGTCGATCGAATATTTCGACGCCGCCCCATCCCGATCCACCTCGATCTTGCTGACCTGAAACGGCCGTCCGCCCAGCGTGTCCCGGCCCTTGGTCGGATAGGCGAAATAGTCGTGGCGATGGCACCACTGATAGACCATGTGCTCATCGCCCATGTCGGCCTTTTCCGGCCGAAACCCACTATCGACAAACGCCCGCTCGATCACCAGGCCGCCGACCGGATTGGTCAGCAGCGTGGTCAGATCAGCCCAAACCCGGGCTCGGCCGTATTGCCATAGAGATAGCCATGGTCGAGAAGCCAGGACGAGCCGCGAGCGCCGAAGCCGCGGATCACATAGACCAGCGAGCGCTTTTGCACGTCCACGCCCGCCACCACACGCAGAACGCCAGCCGGCGCGACGCGCTTCGGATAGCCGATGCGATGCAGCAGCACGCCTTTCCATTCGGGCAGCTCGCCCGATGCGCCGGCCGTATACAGCTCGCCGAAGCCAGCGTTCATGACCGTCTGGATTTTATCTTCCTCGCCCGTCAGCAGGGCGGTCAGATAGCGCTCGGCGCGCTCCCCGAAGGTCACGAAGGGAGAGCAAAGCCCGCTCGTCCAGCACGACCATGTGCTGTTTTCCGGCTCATTGCGCTCGGCAATGGCGTCCTCGATCGTCTGCCCCGGCGCAATCTGGATGCCCCCGGCGATCATTTCCGCCTTGTGGTGATCCTCGATCACGCCCCCGCACTCGGAATTCGAGCAAACCAGATAGGCGTTTTTCCGGGCCTGTGCCGGCGTCGATCCCTTATCCCAGCGCAGGTTCTTGAAGCGCGGGACGAAGTATTCTCTGCAATGCGGGCACTTCCAGGCGAAGTGATGGCGCGTGCCGGCCTGCCACAGGCGCCAGATGGGGCTTACCACCTGCGCAACGTCGCCCGGCTTCCAGAATTCAAGCCCGCTGACCGGATCGATTTCCGTCTCGACAAGCCCCTGAGAGGGCGTCGACGTGATGGCGGTAACGAAATCGGCGTAGGTTTCGCCGCGCGCCTCGACGAGGCCGAGCGGGTCGCCTTGCCCTTTGATGTTGGCGACCATTTCGTCGTACTCATCCACGACACCCAAGGCGAAGGGGTCGGATTTCAGCGAGGTCGATGAACCGGCGGAGCCAAGGCGGACGCGGACGCCCGCGACGTATTTCAGTGTCTTTTTCATCCGCCGGCCGCGAACGACCTTGGCGGCGAGCGTGGCGGCCTCATCGAGCAGCGACATCAGGCGCGGCTCGAACTGGTCGGACACAAATTCCTTTGACGGCCCGACATAGAGGATCGGAGCGGGCCGCTGGTCGAGCCTGGCGCCGATGCAATCGAGCAGATTGTCGGTCTTGCCAGATTGGGCGGCGGTAACGCCAACCACACGACGATGCCGCGCAGCATGGACGCGGCGAGCGAACGGCACCATGTAGCGCGTCAGATTTGGGTCGCGCGGGCCGGGAATGCCGGCCGATGCGGGATAGCGGCGGTTCTCGGCCGCCCAAACGTCAGGCGTCGTCTGCGCTGCTGGAGTAAGGAAGGTCGCCGCCCTTTCGAGCAAATTCGGCAGATGCTCGGAGAGCGTCCGCGATACGGCTTTGCGCGCCATTCACTTCGGCCTCGATCTTGCGACGCAACTCCATGTCGCGCGTGATCCGCGCGGCCAGGCCGGTCATTTCTTCTTTAGTTTTGCCGGCGAGGAGGTCCATCGCAGCGGCGGCATCCTCGATCGGGATCAGCTCGCGCTTGCGCTCGGCGATGCGCATTTCGATCTCGGCCGCGCGGGCGTCGCGCACCCGGCTATCAGAGGCCGTTTTCGTCGATCGGCGGTCCTCGTCCTTGAGGCTCTTGATGTAGCCCTGCACGGCCGCCACCAGCGCGACCTTGCCGGGCGCCGGGCGCGGAATGTAGCCGTCCGCCTGCAACTTCCTGATCCAGCGGCTCGTGATCATCAGCAGCCGCGCCGCCTGGTCGATCGAGATCAGGCCGGCGTCATCGGCCGGCGGTGTCTTTTTTCGGCCATATTGGATTTACTTCAAAAAAGGAGTGGACTTTCCAAGACACACCCCTAGGTGTGGTCTCGTCCAAAGGGAGACGGAAATGCCCAAGCACAACGACATCGACACCGCCATGATCGAGCGCGCCGCCTATTTCAGCGCTTCGATCTTCGTTGGAAGCGGCCAATTCAGGACCGAGGATTTTCCAACGCTTGAAGCTGCCCGCGAGGCCGCCATCCGCTTCAAGGCCGAGGTCAACAATGGCCGCCGCGGCATGGTCTATGCCGTCACCGCCGAAGGCCGCTCCGCCCTCGTCCCCGATCACTACCAGCCCAGCTCGAAAGGAGAGCCCGCCATGACTACCGAAACCACCCTGTCCAGCACGCAGATCGCCCAGCTCAGCGCCATTCTGACCGGCGGCGGCATGAAGCGTGCCAATTCCAAGGAAGCCGCGACGAAGCGGTTCCTAAATGTCGCCGCGGAGAGCGGCGCTTTCGGCCACGACGCGGCGATCGAGACGCTGGCGATGAGCTTCGAGGCAGCGACCCGGATCGTCGAGGCCATCAAGGCCGGTATCGATCAGGCGAATGCCACGCCGCCGCTGACTGACGAGATCAAGGCAGAAGCCGTCCCCGGCGGTGAGCCGAACCGCTTCCGGCTGAATGATGCCGGGCAGAAGGCGATCAAGACCGGCAAGCGCGCCGCGACCCTCGAAGCTGCCCAGCGCGGCGAGCTGCCGGCCGCCCCGGATTTCACGGCCGAGACGCACAAGCGCTTCCGCCCGAAGCTGGCCGCTGTCGTCGCCATGGCCGAAGCCGGCGATCTGGCTGGCCTCAAGGCCATCGAAATCAATCCGATCAGCAGCAGCCCGAAGGCCATCGCCAAGTATCGCGATCTGGCGGTGATTGCCCTTGAGGCGCGTGGGAAGGAGGCGGCGTGATGGCAGTCGATGTAACCTTCGAGGCCGCCGAGGGCTTTGACTATACCCGCGACCCTACCAGCTCCGGTATGAACCCCGCCCTGTTTTGCCCATATATACACACGAGCCCGGCCGCTATGGCCTGGCACCTCGGGAGGCATCTGGCGAGGCTCGGATTTGGTCGCCCAGGCCACCCCAACGGGGGGGCGTTCGTCTTAACCAGCAGAGGAGACACCTTTCGGGTTTGCGTTCATGGCAAGGGGCCGGAGCACGAGACCCGATTTCGCTGGAACCCCGACAATAGCTTTACCGAGTTGGCATAGCGTTGCGGGGCTGGCCGAATACGCGCGCCAGCCCCACTAAGCTACTCGCTCGGGAGGTATTCGCCTTATCGAGCCTGCCATCAGCAAGCCGGAAAAGGCGGATCAGCGCCACCCTCGCAGGGTGGCGCTTTCCGTTTCCGTCTAGTCCTACGCCGCGCAGCGCCCAGGATCGAAGTGACCGGCGCGAAACAGATCATGATCGAGAAGCCGTTCAACGAAAGCGCGGAAGCGACTTCGCATCGCAGGGATGATGGCGACGGGCTCGACCAGGCGATCGAGAGCGAGGCTTTCCGAGGCGCTGGGCTGATAGACCGGCCAGGCGTCGCGGATCGCGTCAGCCACAAAGGAGATCGGCGCGAGCAGGAAGGCGAAGGCAGCAGAGAAGGCGAACAGCAGGTAGCGACTGAGGCGCATCATCATCAAAGTCCTTTCGTTGATGCCGGGGGAGCCGCCTTGCCGCTGCAGCATTCCGGTCTTTTCCATGACGCGCAGATCGGCAAGCGCGCACAGGGTATCTCTCAATGGTCGGCCGGGCCGGTGACATTCCAGAACAGGACGCGGCCGGGGCCGCGCTCGGCCTTGCAAATCTCCCATGCCTTCGCGTCGTAGTGCGGATCGCTTGGGAATGGCGGCTTGCTCTGCGCGTGCTGCGCATATTTTCGCGGATGGATGTGGATGGTCGCGCCCGCGACATCATCCGGGCTCAGCTCGCGGCCGACCTGCACGACATGCCGGCGGGCATTCGGGAACGCTTTTGCCAGCCCGCGGGCCAGAACGCCCGAGCCGCTGGCGCACCACACCTCGTCGATCGACCAAGCCTGATCGGGATGGTCGGCAAGCTGGGCCGTGCCGGCCGCCTGCGCGATTGCGTCGATGGCCTCGGGCAGATCAACGCCGAACGGCGCCAGCATGGCGCCCCTGGCCGCGCAATAGTCGGCCGCCCGCTTCTGGACGACAGCAAGATAGCCGGGACTGACCTGCAGCACCTTGGCGCCGAGCGCCTTTGCCATCAGGGCGCGAGGATGCGGCTGCGCGCGCTTCGCAACGAAGATCGTCGCCCGCTTCCCCATCGCCTGGGCGCAGTAGGCGAGCGCCGTTTGCGCGCCGCCCTCGGCCGGGCTGGCATAAACCAGCTCGTCGCATTGCTCGAAAAGCACGCTCAGATAGCGGGCCTTGGTGCCGCCTGGCGCCAGATCGTCGCGCACGACGAAAATGCCGTCATGCTCATGAATGACCGGGGCCGGCAATTCCATCAAAGCCGCTCTCCGAATTCAGCATCAGGATCATCGCCGCTGTCGATCCGGGGCTCATCGGCCTCGATCTCGGCGAACTCGACTTTGCCTATGGCGGCGGTCGCCTTCTTCGCATCGCCTTTGACGAAAACGAGCACGTTCTGATGGGTCTTGCCCACCTTGCGCGACGCCTCGAATTGCTTGCCGGCGCGGATCGGCAGGGAGCCGGCCGCCGTCACGAGGATGGTTTCGTTGTAGTAGCCGAGGCCGGCGCGGCGGAAGGCCTCGATCGTGTCAGGAACGAAGCCATAGTAATTCCCGCGCTTGTCGCGAACCTCGCCGACGACAAAGCAGGCGAAGCGATCGGGCTTGAGCAGCGTGGCGGAGGCGGCGACGATATCGAAATACGCCTGGCGGAATTCGGAATATTCCAGCGTCGAAAGGTCGGCCGGATCGTCGGAATAGACCTCAAGGTCGGCATAGGGCGGGCACGAGAACAGGAAATCCGCCTCGGTATCGGCCGCCAGCGTCGCGATGTCCCGGCTATCGCCCTCGATCCATTCGGGGTGCGGATCATCGCAGATCGCGAGCCCTTGCTCCCGGTTGGCCTCGATCTGCTCGGACCGAAGATCGATGCCGACATATGAGCGGCCGAGCTTGCTGGCGACGATGCCGCGCACCGATCCGCCGGCAAACGGATCGAGGATCACGCCGCCCGGCGGGCTGAACCAGCGATAGGCCAGCTCGCAAAGGACGGGATCGAAGATCGATGTGCCCGTCTGGCTTGCGGTGCCGCCATCCTGGCCATCGTATGGGTGCGCCGTGGTGCCAAGCGTCAGGGAGCCTTTCAGGCTTGCGGTTTGCTTACCCATGCCCCCCCCCAACAACATGCTCACCGCGCATCAGGTCTTGCCCGAAGGTGCGCGCGAAATTCTTAGCCATGGGCCTGGGCCTTCTTCCTCGCCCGCTTGGCCGGGTCGGGCTCGTTGATCGTGTCCGAGAATTTCAGCAGGTTCTCTCCCCGCCCGACCTCGGACTGAATGCCCAGCGCCAGCCAGGCGCGCTTTCGATCCTGCCACCAGCCCTCGCGGGCATTGAGGACCGAGAAGGGCGCGACGCCGAAGCGGTCGGATAGCGTGACCTTGAGCGGATCGGGCTCGTCGCTGCCACCATGCTCGGGGCCGGCCAACGCTGCCTCAAGGGCCGCGCCGTCGAAGCCGGTCAGCGTCAGGTCATAGCCGGCGCCGTCGAGGAAGGTCAGCTCCAAGCGGAGCAAGTCCTCGTCCCATTCGCCCTCAAGGGTCGTCTGGTTGTCGGCCAGTATGTAGGCCCGGCGCTGCTCGTCCGACCATCCAGTGCAATCGACGACCGGGACCATCCCCGCCGGAAGCTCCTGCCCGCCGGGCAGGCGAATGACGCCGCCCTCGGCATAGATCAGCATGGCCGCGAGCCGGCGGCGATGGCCGGCCACAATCCCAGCATCATCGGCGAGGATCGGCGCAGTCCATCCGAACTCGCCGATCAGATCGGCCAGCTTCCGCACCTTGTCGGCCGGATGCTTCCGGGCATTGCGCTCATAGGGCACGAGATCGGCAACGGGCCGGACCTCGACGGCGATTGTCTGCTTTTCGG
The DNA here is from genome assembly GCF_024707105.1 of Devosia ginsengisoli. Lineage (GTDB taxonomy): Bacteria > Pseudomonadota > Alphaproteobacteria > Rhizobiales > Devosiaceae > Devosia > Devosia ginsengisoli_A. The sequence goes on from NZ_JANQAJ010000011.1 coordinate 902,789, forward strand.
ACACCAATCGCACCCCTTTGGTGGGCCATTTCGGCGGAATGGAACTGCAAAAACGGAAACGAAAAAAACAGGCAAAGATCGGGGGGTTCCGCCCCGCATGGCCGAAGGGCCAGAAAGGGTACCTATGAGGCCCCCCTCCCCTCTGCGCAATCGCACGCAGGGCGCGCTCCCTGATGGTCGTCGCCTATCCAGGCAACAGCAGCCCAAGCTCATGACGGACGCGCTGGGGCAGCATGGTTGCCACGGTCTCATGGAAGATGCGCTCGCTCTCGCCCTTGACCAGCTCCTCGGGCACGGATGGACCGAAAAGCATTTCGATTGGGAAGCGGGATGAACTGACGCGGACGAAGACGTTGCCTGCCAGCTTGGGCGCGATGACGCCAGGCCTCGGCCCCATGAAGGCGGATTGATACTCGTGCCATCTGCCACCCCATTTGGCTTTCACGCCAAATGAGAATTGCCTTGCCCTGAAGTGCTTGAGGCTGATGGGCGAGCCAGTTGCGGAAATGACGCCTTCGAGCACACCACCATGAGCGATGTTGGTCGAGGCCAGGCGCTTCTTGATCTGGCGGCGAATGATGGCGGTGGGGATATCCGATTGCTTGCGGATAGCTCGGATCACCCGGCCATGGACAGTCGTCGTCGTGCGGTTGATCGCGCGGGCTAGCGCTTTATGCGCTTGCCCGCTGCCGAGAGCGGCGATCTGATTGCCGAAGATTTTGAGATTGGCATCATTGGCCGTGATCCTGATGGATGGGGCCATGTGTTGCGCGCGCCTATATCGAGATATTCTGATGATCTTGATGATAGGGAGGATAGAACCGCCCGCTCAACCGGTCTGCGCTCCCTGGGGCCTGTCGGCCCCGTCGCTTGCCGCTTGCGCTGATCCGGTGCTGAGTTACCGCGAGGCGCATTTGTGACCGTCTTCGCCTGAGTGTTAGGGGTGATTTGTCACATGCGTCAATCAAGAAAAACTGTCCGTCCTTATGGGCGCGCATTGGGGAGCGACATGTTTTTCGATTGCGGATCAATGGCTTGTAAAAAAGTTGGTCAGGGGGTGCATTTTAGGGGTCAGAATGGGCGGTCTGACGGGGCGCTGATCTTGACAAGGAAGGCCGGGGCTTTGGCGCTGTGACAGTCACAAAAAGGGGCAAATGTCACGCGATGTCACGGAATGGCCGGGAAATGTCACAACGGCATGTCACAGAATTCGGAGGGCGATAGAAGCCGTGCAGCGCATGCCGAAGACGCCTTTTCCCATCCCGCCCATGCCCGAGCCATGGCAGGAATTCCCCTCGGCCGTGGCGCTGGACGCCCGCCTGATCGATCTGGTCGGCAATGATGGCCGCATGACGCTGCTGCCGTTCCGTCTGCTGGCAGGGCAGCGGGGATGGGATACAACGCTGGGCGCGGTGATCGAGCGGCTATCCTGCGCCGATTGCGGGCGGCGGCCGTCAGAGCTGGCTATCGTCGAGAGCGCGGCCGGCGGCGCCGGAAGGCATACTGATCGCGAGCCTGGGCGGCTGCTTATTCAATCCGGCCCATAGGGCAGCGTGCGCATGAAATTGAGCGCCTGCTCGACCGCATCGGGGTGGTTGGTGATCTTCTCGATCTCCTCGACGCGGATGCGAAAGACCTGGCCGCGGGCCATCAAGAACACATGGTTATCGTCCATGCCGATAAGCTCGCCGTCATCAAGACGGGGCTGGACCGCCCCGGCGATCAGCAGATTGATGTCCTTGCGCGATTTCTTCATGGCCTGACCGTCCGCACCAGCCTGGCCGGGGATGGCCGGCGGGCGGCCAGCCCTTGGCTGCTATATCGGCGCCATGCCTCATCTACGCTGGGGCGATCCTTATCCTGGCAGAGGTCGTAGAAGCCGGCGCGCGTCAGGCCGATGGGAAGCTCTTGCAGCATTTCGGTGACGGTTTCCTCGGTCATAAAGCTGTCTCCACATGGGCGACCACAAGAGCGGCGTCGATCGCCAGCCGATTTGTTTGCAGCTCGTCGGCGCTACCGGTTTCGTCGGTGTTCGGCTCGCTTGCGCGTCCGCCCTCTCTGCCGGCCTTTACGGCGCCCGCCGTTTAATTCCCACCAATCCCAACTAATGATTTCGCTAGATCATCCTAGATCGGCCTACCCTATGTTCGGCCCATTTGTCGCTACTCTGTTCGTCCGCTGGTGGGGCGCGTCTGCTTTCCCTCGATTTCGCGGGACTAGCCCCGCCCTTGTGGTCATTCGCACGACTAGACTGTATTGGATTTAGTAGCAACGTTTATCCCAGCAATCCAATACTTCGGCTCACTCAATGAACTGCAGCTCGCGCGCCATGCGGTCGATTTGCGTGCAATAGGCCGTTCGCTGGCTCTCCGTCATGCCGTCGCTGTCCGCGCGGGCGCGCTTGACCTCGCCATTGAAGCGGCTGGGAAAGAGCGAGCTGTTGGGGGCGATGGCGAATTTGATATAGGCGGCGACGGCATCCTGATCATAGGCCAGATCGCAGGGCTCCTCGCCGGCTATCAGGCCGGCCAGGGCGGCGATGATATCTCCGGCCGCGGCATTGGCGGGGATGTTTGCGGCTTCCTGGGCGGCGCTGGGCGCGGCCATGATGGCGGCAAGGGCAAGGGCGGGCAGCAGGCGCATGGGGATCGCTCCGGGGATCGTCGGCTATATCGGGCGCCACTAAATCCCGCTCGCGCGCTGGTAGCAATAGCCTGGCGCCGAGCATGCCTAATGCCCGCCGGATTGCCTATAACGGCGGAAGCGACTTTTGCATGGCCCTAAGCGTGCTTCTCGCGCTCAGACCCATCGGATCATTCACGCCGGCCAGGCGCTCGATCAGGTAGGCAATCTCCTCGGCATTAAGCCAAGAGCGCGATGGTGGGCTCGCCTTGCGCTCGGCGGCCCGCTTGGCCTGGGCCTGCCTGAGCGTGAGATCGTCCTTGTGGCGCTCCTCGTAAGCGTGGATGGCCGCGAAGCGCTTGGCGGTGGGATCGAGGCCGGGGTCGAGGGTCGCCTCGATCGCTCGCATCTCGACGGCGTGGGCATAGCCGAACTTAAGCCTTGGCTCATCGAAAATGCCCTCGCCGACCGCCTCGGTATAGCTCCCGTCGCAGACCGGCCCGAACTTTCCGCTGGCTCTATGGCGCCAAGGAAACAGCGCCGATCCGTCTCCGCCTGCCGGCACTCTCCCGTTGACGATCTTGCCGCAGACACGGCACATCACGCGACCATAAGCGCTCATCGATCCGATATCCTCGTCACCCGAACAGTTCCCCTTGCCGCGCATCATCGCGATGCAGCCGATCAAGGCCGCAGATGCCAAAAGGGCAGACACCATAATGCCCAGCCCGATCAGCGGCGATATCGCGAGCGGCATGAACATGGTTCTGCCAATTGCTATGACCAGACGGACGGCGGCACTTTACCCCAATGTCGGCACCGCAATCAGGGCATGCGACCTCAAGGGCAGGATCGCGCGGCCATTCGCGGGCGCATCCGGGCTTGAGGCAAACCATCGGCCCGCTCATTTCAATCCGATCCCGCGCTCGATCGCCTCGCGCTTGCAGCGCTGCCAGATGCGATGCACGGCTATCGGGCGATCCGGCCAGCGCTTGGCCTTGCGCTTAATGCGCGCATAGATGGCCCGCATCGGGCGCGGGACGAGGCGCCAATGGTCGCCGCACACCCATTCCATGCCAGGCCCCAGCGGATCGCCCTTGCGGTCGCCTCGCGTGCGACGACAACCGGGGACAGCGCAGGAGAGGCGGATAGAGCTCATCGCTCGATCTCAATCTTCTCATTCGTCCGGCGATCGAGGAGCCAAGCCTCCCCAACGCCAGGACGAGCGAGAAGGGCATAGCCCATATCGGCGAGCTTCCACTTGTCATCGCCATACGCGATCTCATTGGCGCCATCCTTGGGCCAGCCTGTCGCGTAGAGGGCGAACCGCTGCCCTTTGTCACCGATCCTTTCAGGGGGAAGCGTCATTCGAACGCCACCATCGGCTGATCGGCGCGCACATAGAGCGGATGCCGCGGCGAGCCACCTGCCGTCCGCCCCAAGCAGAGAGGACGGGCCTCAACATGGGCGAGATAGCCCATGAAATCAGCGCTCCGGGTTTGCCCACGGCCATTGCGCTGCATCCCATCAAAGGCGCCCCATCCGCAAAGGACGACCGATCCTTCGGGGATCGCCGCCTCAATGGCCGCATTGTTCCGCGGCCCGACAATGAGATCATAGTGGCGACCTCGCAGGCTCGTGGGCTCCGTCGCCCGAAAGGCGAACAGATTGACAACGATGATCCCGCCATAGCCCTCCCGCTTGGCGAAGGCGATGAGCCGGCGAATGGTGGCGTCATCCCTATGTCCGTCTGCTGTCGATGGATTGAGCATGCAGACCGGAAGGCGCGGCAAATGCCGATCCCATATCCGCCAAAGGGCGTAGCGATAGACACCGCTATCGGACAGCCAGGCGCCCTTGATCGGATCGGCACCGATCAGCGCGTCAATATCGACGCGATCCTTGACAGCGGCCATCACGAGCACCCCGTCGTCTGGCCGCAGCTCTCGCAGACGAGGCACGAGCCGTTGCGCTTGACCTGCAAGGACTGGCAATTCGTGCAGACATCGCCGGTATAGCCGGCGCCCCGCGCCTGCTCGCGGCTGATCTTCGGCGGCGTGAGGAGGATGGCCGGCGGGGTTGGCGCGGGCGCAGGATCGGCCGCCGAGGGCTCGGCCGGCGTGGCCATTTCGAGGCCGGCCAGTTTGGCGATTTCTCCGCTTTCCCACGCCTTGCGGATGGCGACGGCGGAAACCGCCATCTGCGTTGCATCGAGATAGGCCAGGATCGCATTGATGGTCGCGATCGACCCCTGCTCAAAGCCGGTGTCATGGGCGCGCTTGGCGATTTCGGCGATATCAGCCATCGGCCAGCTCCCGCCCGAGGGCTTCATAGATCGCGCGGGCTTCGTCGCGATCAATCACGGCGAAGGCACCGTGCCCTTGCTCATTTGCCTCCTCGCCGCCGAAGCCATAGACGCTGACGGCAAGCAAGCCATCATCGGCCGTGCCGATTGCGACAGAGCAGCCATGCTGATTGAACGTCGGCCGGCCTTTCATGTCCGGCTCATGTGCGTAGATCGTGCGAACGGCCATCAGCGCCTCCCGAACCAGACGGCCAGGCCATGCAGCGGCGAGACGGCGATAGCCAGAAGCATCGCGCAGCCGATGAAGTGCCAGAAGTCCTGAAAGGCAAAGGTGAGGAATTCCATCATTTCCGGTTCCTTTTGGTGATCTCGGCGCGGATGGCGGCGAGCTTTTTGGCCTTCGCCCGCATGGCGTCGGCTTCATCATGCTTCCCTGCCCGCGTGAGGGCCTGGGCTTTGTCGGCGAGATCGCCGATTTCTTGAGAAAGGCGATTGGCCTCGGCCCATGGATCGAGCCCAAGGGCGGCGGCTCGCGCCCGCTTGCCGCCCTGCCTGCTTGGCTGCTCAATCACGACGCCCGCCGGCTTGCTGCTGGCGGCCCCGACATTGGGCAAAGGCTGAAACTCGACCCCTGCCGCCTTCATTCGGACGGCAGCGGCCTCGGCCTTGTCGGACGCCTTGCTCCGCATCGATGGGCGCCAATCCATAGTGGGGTCAAAGCCCTTGTGGAGCGCGTGACCTGCCGGCTGGCCGCATTCAATGCAATCGCCCGTCCCGAACCGCGAGCGGAACGCATGCGGCTTCACGCCGGCCGTGACCGCCTTCCGCGCCTTGGCTTTCGCCTCCTCGGGCTGAGCCGCCGCGATGGCGATGCTATTGATCGAGATATCCGAGAATGCGACCCAGCTCAGATTGAGGAAGCGGATGCGCGCCGCGGGCTCGCTCCCCGCCTCAAGCTCATGGATCGCGGGCGGCTCGCCGGGGCGGGTGTAGCTGATCGAATATTTTGCCATCACAACCTCAAGGCCATCTGCCCGGTCGGATCGGGCTCCTCGGGGAAAGCGTTCTCGGCCTCGGCAGGCCAATCGATCTTATGGACGGGGATGCCGGCGGCGAGGGCCTGGCCGACCATATTCGCGGTGCCGCGCCCGCCAGGGAAAGCAATCACGAGGTCGGGCTTGCCCTGCTCGATCATGCGGGCATTGCGGATATGGCCGGCGGCCTTGCCCTCGCGGCCCCAATGGGCCTTGAACACATCAATGGGGATATCGCGAAGCCGCGCCCATTCGGCGGCCAGGCTATCGGCGCCCATGGCGCCGCCCGCAATCACATGGTCAAGGCCGAGGCGCTGAACGGCAGCATCAAGCACGGCATGAAGCCGCCTCCGGTTCCCATATACCCGCCCGCCGCAGACAATCACGCGCGCCATCAGTCGAGCATCCCGTCATTGGGCGAATGATCGATGCTCAACGCCACCGCGAGCGGCTGGACCCATATCGGCTCACTCGACAGCATGAACGTCTGGCCCGTCATCGCGAGCAGCAAGGTGGTGCCCATGACGCTAGCGATGGCCTCGGCCGCGTCGGGCGGGACCGCATTGCCGATGCGCTCGCGCCACGCGCTGTCGGAGCTGCCGTCGAGGGTGAAGCCTGATCCTGTGCCCGCGGTCATGTCGCCCAGCTTGGCGATCAGCGGGTCCGGGGTCCAAATCTCGTCCGGATCGACCAGGCTTTGCAGCGCCGCCAGCTCAAGGGTCGTGAAGGGCCGATGCCATGTGCCATCCAGCGCCCGGATCACCGCAACGAGGCGGTCGCTGGCCTTCGGCAGCTCTATTACCGGATCGCCCTCGGCATGGCGGGGATCAGCGACCGACCATGGGCCATTGTTGTTCTTGGCAAAGCCGGGGACCGCCCGGCTGGTGTCTTTCCAAGGCACCACACCATAATGGCCACCAGTCTCATAGCCCTCGCGATGATCGGCATTGAGGGCGAGCGGCCGGGGATCGGCGACAGCGAATGCCCCCGTCCCGGTCGTGCTGGCCGCGATCACCGCGCCCGAGGCCTCGTCCATCGATGTGACGCGATACTTGACCTGCGTGTAATCCTCGCGCTGGGCAGGGCGCGGATCGGCGACAGCAGGGCCGCCAGCGCCGCCCGGTCCAGCAACGGCATTTGCCGGCTTTTCCCACGGCACGATGCGGAAGATATTGTTGAAGACCTTGCCCTCAAGGCGAGGATCAGCGACCGAAAAGCCCCCCTGCCCCGGCGCCTTTACATTGATCACCGCGCCCGTGGTCTGCGCCCATTTCCGAACGCCATACTGCTTATAGTCCAGGCCCTCGAAGCGAGGGTCGGCGACGGCGAAATTGCCATTTGTCGGGCCATTGCGCCCCGCCACCACGCCGGAAGGCTCATCCCAATTCTGCACGCCCAGGACGCCGGCCTGCCATTGCCGCTCCGGCATGATGCCGAAGTCGGAGAGAACGCCATCGGCAACCTGCAATTTATTGAGGCTTCGCCAATCCGACCCCGCCTCGACAAAGGCCAGGCGAACCCACGTTTTCCATTGCAGGGCCGGCATGCGGTGCATGACGCCGCCGCGCGGATCGCCAGGGAGCGGGAGCTTTTCGAGGATTTCACCCACACCGCGCAGGCGGCGCTTTGGCGGCTCCCAAAGAAAGGGCGGCACTTTCTGGCGATGGCGGGCGACGAGCAGGAAGCGCTTGCGGGACTGGCCGAGGCCGCCCAGCACGCCGCAATCATGCGTGGTCTCGGAAACCTCATAGCCATAGCTGCGCAGCAGCGCGATGATCTGATCCAGAAGATGCCGGCCGCGCTTGGCGATGCGCGGCACATTCTCGAAGCCGATCAGGCCCGGCGGATCGTCCTTGAAGGCTTCGAGCATCAGCCAGACGCCGCGCAGCGTCAGCTCATTGAGCGCCTGATATTTCGCCGTCTTGCTCTGCGCCTCACCGAGCAGGCCAGAGAAGCCTTTGCAAGGCGCCGACAAGAATACGACATCGGGAAATTCGCCATGGGCGGCGGCGCGGACATCCTCAGGCATGGCCTGGCGCCAATCGGCCGGGGGCTCGTGCCCGTGAAAGGCGGTGTATTGCTCGAGGCTGAACAGGTCGAGGACCGTCCCCTGCACGCCAGCCATGCGGGAGAAATCGCGGATCGAGGCCGGATCGACATCGATGCCGCCAACGCAGCGGAAGCGCCCCTCGAAGCCGCCAACGCGGGATTTGCCGCGATTGAAGCCCTTGGCCGTTCCGCCCAGGCCGCAAAAGAGCTGGAAGTGGGTGAATTCGACTATCGAGCCGCTAGCAGGAAGCATGGCGGTCATGAGGAAGCTCCCGCCACCGCCTGCTCGCGCAAGATGCGCTCATTAACCTCGGCGGCGACCAGGCGGCCGATCTCGTCGGCTAGATGCTTTTCGGCCAGCCGGCGCACATTGCGGTCCTTGATCTTCGCGATCAGATAGGCCGTGGAATGCGCCAGCGCGGTCAGCGCGGCATGGATATCGGGATCGCCAGCCTGCTTGCCGGCCTCGGCGAGCGCGACATTGATCGCGGCGCTATAGATCGTCACCTTGTCGTTCCGGTCGATTGCGACCATCAGATTTTTCCTTTTCCATTGAATTGCAGGCCGAGGGCGGCGGCGGCCTCGGCATTGGACAGCGCGCCCTTGCGGCGTCGGTTCGTGAGGGCCTTCCATTCGGCCTCAAGCTCGGGCGGGACATCGACGCCGCGGCGGGCGGCCTTCGAAAGCCGCTGCATTTCGGCCTGGCGCTCGATCATGCGGGCGCGGGCGCGCTCATCGCGCGCAGCGGCAAATTCAGGGTCTTTGTGCAGACGCTTGAGCGTTGCCGATCCGGCCCATTTGCGCTTGGGCGGCGGGGATGGAGCGCGGCGCTTCATTGCGGCGCCCCGAAAAGGTCGCCCTGTGCCGGGGTCTGGTCGATTGCGGCCGCCTCGCGCTTGGCACGCTCAGCGCCCGAGCGCATCCAATCGCAATTCTGGCCGGGGCGGGCATCAGCCTCGCGCTCCATGACGCCTGCGTAGTAAAGCAGGAAATCGCGCTGCTCAGCCGGCGACTTATCCTTGAGCGGGACGAAGCTCATACCGGCCTCGGGAATAGAGAGCGGGCGACCGAGGCGGCCCAATGAAGCGCCTGGCGCTTGCTGGCGACGATCGAATAGGGGCGGGGTGACGTCTTGGGCTCGATCGCCGCAGCGATTTGCTCGGCGACCTCCCACGGCGTCGGCTGCTGCCGGCCCATAAACTCATCGGGGACTGCGAGCCTGTTCGCCAGGTCAAGAGCCTCGGCGGCCTCGATCGGCCCGCGCTTACCTGCCGCGCAAAGCCGCAATTGATGCTCAATGTCGGTGCGCCGGTTGAGGAAACCAGCGACCCAATCGGGGACGGAGGGCGCGGCCAGATTAGCCGCCGCCAAGGTATGAATGTCCATGTGGACGCCGAGATTGATCAGGTCGATCTCGGCCTCGCAGCGGGGGCACTTGATCCTCATGCCGCCCTCGCCAGCGTGTCGATATTGCCCACGGCGACGGTGAAGGTGTAGGCGGCGACCCAAGGGGTCGCGTCCCAAGAGCCGGGGCCGTTAATGTGGTTCCAGAGGGCGCGATAAGCCTGGGTGGCCGTATTCCCCAAGCAATAGGCGTCATCGCTAATCTGGAGCCCAAACGGGTAGCGCTTGTTCCAAGGATGAATGATGCCCTCGGCGATCGCATCCGCCTCGCTGATATCCAGCAGCCGCTCGACCCGCACATCGGTGACGGTGAGCGTCAGGCGCGAGGCCCAGCGGGGCATGTGCATGCCTTGGCGAAAGCGGCCGGTACGGGAGATCGAGTTGGGCGCTTCGTCAGCGATATAGCCTATCGGCCCTGCCCATTCCCGCGGGAGGTCACGCGGGGCCAGGTGATCGTGCTGGCCACCGGTGCGCCAATGCTCGCGGACATAGAGCCGGTCGCCAACGCGGTACGGGAGCGGGCGATAGTGGATTGCACCCCAATCGTCGATGCTGACCGGGATGCCCTTGTCGGTCGCGCGCATATTGTAGGGCGCTGCCATGAGGCCTGGCTTTTTGATCGTGCGCCGCGTCTGCGTCTTGCCACAGCCGGGCTGCTCGATCTCGCGGATCAGGGCGCGGACCATCGGGCCGCTGAAAAGCATGGGAAGATCACGAGCGGTCATCGTTCACTGTCCTTTCCACCAGATCGAGGAGAAAGGTGAGCGCGCGGCCGATGGGCGTCGCCATGAAGGCGGCGCCAAGCTCGCGCCAGGCTTCGGCCAGCTCGGCATGCGCGGCTCTAAGCGATCCTTCCGGAATAGCTGGCTCGCCCGTCATGGGGCAGGCGTCGGCGGGGAAGGCGCCGCAATTGATGCAGAAGCCCTCCTCATCAGGGACGTAGCAGCAGGTGCCCTTCACAGCGCACCGCCTTCCGCGCCCTCGGCGGACGCATCGGGCTCGCTCATCGCGGCATGAATTTCGGCCTGGCTTTCCGAGCGCTCCTCATCGGGGGCCGGTGCGGAAAGCGCCATGCGATAGGCGACGATCTCATCGGGAGGCAGGCAATTGATCTCATCACCATGCAGCCAGATGAACTCGGCCGACCGGCCCGTGCTGATGACGCCGCTGCGCAGCCGAACCCTTACCTGCGCGTCAGCATGGAGCGGACACTCGCCGCCGTTCCATTCGACCCAGCCCTCGGCGAGGGCGGCGTCAACGGCATCGGTGTAGAGGCGGGCGGCGTTCGCGCGATCCACCGCGTCAACGTCGCCGGCTTCGATCTCGGCCTGCTGGGCGGCGATCTCCTCGGGCGATGGCCCGCAGGCCGGGCAAAGATAGATGCCGTTTTCGGTGTCGGAAACGACGCCCGGATCGTCCAGGCCGATCGGCCGGCCGCAGCCCTCGCAGAGATCGAGGAACCCGCCGGGCGCAAGTTCCTTTAGCGTGTCGCAGACTTCGGCAAGGCGCCGGATCGGATCGACTGCCGTCCGGTAGGGCAACAGTTCGAGAGCGCTTCTGACATGCGCAAGCTCGCGCATGATTTCGACGGCCTCGGCGCGGCCAAGGGCGAGCGGCGGGAGTTCGGTATCGACATCATCGATAGGGAGCCCGCACCCATCGGGAGCCGGCCTTCCGGTCAACGCGCACCATGCCGCCCTATTGACAGCGCGAGCGAGAGGGCCGGACGCTGCGGCGCTATTGGTAGCCTCCTCGATCCGGTGAAGCCACCGGCGGAGGTTCTGGAAGCTCTCGCGCGGGTTAGCCATTTGCGGCCTCCTGCTGCTGGGCGTCTGCCTGGGCGGCTTTCGGGCGCCGCGAGCGCTTCGGCTTCGGCGGCGGCGCTGGATCAGCGGCCGGCGCATCGGGCGCGCTGGGCGGCATCGGCGTTTCCGGCGTGAGGAAATTCGGCGCGGTCGCGTAGAAGGCACGCGTCATGCGGACATTGCGGACCTGCAAGGCCAGCTCGCGATTGCGCTCGATATGCCGGCGCTCCTCGTCCTCGATCATCATCAGGATCGCGGCTTCCCGGTCGGTCATTTCGGCGACGGCGCGCTTGGCAAAAGACAGATGGCCGGCAGGATCAGGCGGAACCGGCGTCGGCGCGATCTTGGGAGCCGGCGCAGGTGGCGCTGCGCGCGGTTCGTCGATGACCGCGAGCGCCTTGGCGACCGCTTCCCTATTCCCGCGATCGATTTCCGCAGGCAACGGCGCGAGACCGAGCGCTATCTTTACGTGATTGGCCTCATGCGGCCTGCGGCGTCCCCACATGGTGGTGCTCCTCTTTGTTGGGGTTGCGGGCGGCGATCACAGCGAGCGCGGCCTCCTGCAGATTGGCGGTGATGCTGACCCCGGCCTCGCGGTCGATCTGGCGAGCGAGGGCAATGGCAACGATGGGGTCTTTGAGGATCGAGAGAATGGCGCCCTCAACGCCTGGCTGCTGGGCGGCGGCGCAGATCATAGCCCCCGCTCCCAGCGCATCGGATTGGCGCCCGAGAGCCACGAAAGCCGGAAGCCCGAGGATGCCAGCGGGCGGATCGCCCCGATCTGGTTGTCGAGGACGAGCGGCCCCCGATCCGTGATCACGATCAGCACCGCGTGGGTTTCGCCCACCGCTTCGCCAATCCCGATCCGCAGCGCCCCGGCGTCGATGCCGGCGCCGAGCAGCAGATGGCGCTTGGAAAGGGCATAATCCTCGCAATCCCCGCTGGCCGGGTTCAGCTCCCACGCATCGGCCGCATCGCGGGCCGGCCGGATCGAGCGGTTCACCTGCCGATTGGCAGATTTCAGGATCGCCATGGCCTCGTCGGTCAGCTCGATCGAGCTGGCCCGCGCAGGCTGGCAATCCGCCGGATGGGCGGCGCAGAAAAAGCCGAAGGGGATGGGGGGCGGCGCCGCCAATGCGGCGGGGGCGCAAAGGAAGGCCAGGGCGGCGGCAAGGGATATAGCCCGTTTCATGGATAGCTCTCCAAACCAACTCAAATGTTGGATTTAGCGTTAAGCTATCTTGGATTTCTTATCAACGAGTTATTGGATTTATCCGCTAGAAGCGGAACGACATCGAAAGGACGCGCTCGATATCGGGGCGCTTCTTGCCCAAGGCCAGCGCAATATGCAGATCACGCTTGCCGGCGGCCCGCATCGCCCGCGCGGCGGCCTTCCAGCGGCGCGTGCGATCGAGGACAGCAACCCTGCCGCCGCCCTTGAGATAGATGGAGCGCGCGAGATAGGGAGCGCCGGAAAGATAGGCGGCGAGGCGAGCGTTCATCAATATTTTCTCTTGGATTTCTGACGTTCAAGATAAAGCCAATCCAGCACTTCGGCCACGTCTTCGAGCTTTTCCAGATCGTCGGGCTCAAGCCAGATGGAGGTGAAATCAGCATCGCGGCTTAGCGCCTTCGCATCGTCGATGCGGCCGGCCTCGATCAGGGCGCGGCGCTGCTCCTCAAGGGCCAGATCGGAGAAGCGCGCCCGCAGGCGAAGGTCCATGATGAACGTCGTCATGCCGCGCAGGCCGAGCTTGGGCGCAAGGCGCTCCTTTGGCTTGGGGGCGGCGGCCTCGGGCTGGTCGGGCCGCTCGGTATTGGGAGTGCTCACGGCGCGGTCCCAGCAGGGCACCGCGTCGCCAGGATCAACCCCGCCGCTAGGGCTGAAAAGGCGACCTTGCCGATGACTTGCCCAGCCATCAGATCGAGGGAGCCGAAGGCCAAGGCGAGGAAAAGCGCGCTATCAGCAAGAGCCCCGGCAACGCCCGAGGCAAGAACAGCGATGGCGAGACGGCGCCTGGCAAGCGGCGCATAGACCGCAAAGTCGGCCAGCTCGGAAAGAACGAAGGCGGACAAGGACGCGGCGACGAGGCCGGGCGGGGAGAAAGGAACCGACAGGGCGGCCCCAATTGCGATGGCGGCAACCGCCCAGCGCCAGCCCGCCAAACGGTGGACCGCATCGCGCAAGGCCAGCGCCGCACCGACCATAAGGACGCCGGAGGGGGCGACAACACCGGGCCAAACCGGAATGACGCATGGGCCGCCCGGATAGCATTCCGTCCCGACATTTCCGATGAGCCAGTTCGCAAGCGGGACGGTCGCGGCGAAGGCCGCCACGGCGGCATATCCGAGCGTTCTCAATTGCTCAGCTCCATTTGTTCGGGTTGAGAATTCCAGCGCCCCGGCGTCTGCTGGGCGTCCCAGCGGCTGCGCATCTTGCTGGGCGAGTTTTGTGGGCGGTTATGGTTCTGGGCGATATCGGTGCTATCGACCGAGGCGTAGGGATAGGGGCCGCCGCTCAGCTGCATTCCCCGGAGCATATGAAGCCAGGGCAAGCGGCGATGCCGCGCCGCAATCGCGTTCCAAAGTTCATCTTGCCGGCGGCGCCACGCGGGCGAGAGAACGATCGAGAATTCGTCGGTCGAGCCGACGCAGACGCGGGGCCATTCGTCGGCGAGCTTGAGGAGCCGGTCTATCGGCTCGTCCATGTGCCATACCGGGGCGCCGCGAACGCCGTGCGGCCACTCACCTATCAACGCATCCTGCAACTGCCAGCCGGCGCCGATCTCGTCGGGGATAACCGCCCAGGTCGTGGGGAAGTCCAGCCAACGATCGGCCCAATCGTAATAGGCGGTCCAGTTCGTCTCTCGCCCGCGCTTCCATTTCGAGAACGCCCCATTGTCGAGCATGACCGATTGGCCGATCATGTGAACGCGCTTCACGTCATCGGGTCGAGCATGGCTGACGCAGAAGTGGGCTCCCCTCAGATCGAGGAGTGCCGAGATCGGGGTAATGGGGGTGCCGTGATAATGGATCATGGCGCAACCCCATCCCGCGTCAGCCCCATCGCAATGGCCGCGAGCGCGCGATCCCGAAGCCGATAGGCATGCTGCCGGCTCATCGAGAATTCCCGATCGACGAGCTTATCGAAATTCATCCGATAGACCTTGGCGACAATCCAGCGATTGAGGACGCGCGTGGAGCCGGGATGGCCATCGACGGTGTATCTTGCGCACCAAAACAGCGCATCGAGGATCGCGCTGACCTTCGCCGGGGAAAGCCGCCGCGGGGCTTCGGGCGGCGGCGCATCGTCGTCCTCGGCCCGCTCCCGATGGCCCCAGCCTTCGGCCTCGAAGTCATTCGCCGTGGGAATGAACGTCGGCATCAGCGCCCGCACCGAGGCCGGCGCCGTTGCGCCGGCATTATAGCGAGCCCAGCGGACGGCCTCGACCAGGCGCTCGCCGACCAGCTTCGGCGTCCAGACATCGGAAAGGTCCATATCGTGCATCAGAAACCCTCCAGGTCATCTTCGGCGAAAGGCAGGTTGTCGGGTGGCGGCGGCTCTTGCTCCTCGCGCTTGCGGCGGCGGCTGATGCCCGGCGGCGGCCCAAAGCCCATCACGGGCTTGCCGGTCAGCCAGATATTCTCCTCGTCCATGCCGATGATCGCCTTGGACAAAAGCGTGCCGCGGGCTCGGGACAGGGCCTGGCGAGCGGCGGCCTCGATCTTCGCCTTCTCCTCGTCGGTCTTTTCGCTGAAATCGTCCGGCTTCTCGGCCGCATAGAATTTGGCAGCGTGATCCTTGCGGGAGGCAATGCGGGCGCCTAGCGGCAGCTTGAATTCTGGCGGCGCAATATTCCCCGTAGTCTCGTCCTCAAGCACGTCATAGAGCGCGCGCAACACGACCTGATTTTTGCCGCCGAGCTGGATTGCGCTGTTGTTGGGGATTTCGGCGCCGGGGAATTCTGCCGGCGGCGCGACGATGCACGAGGTAATCTTGTCGCCGTCCCGATCCTGGCCGAGCACTACCTGCGGCAGGACGAAGCGGCCGGTCTGGCCGTCCTCGCCATCCTTCTGCTTTGAGATCGTCCACTCGCGAATGGCGCGCTGATCCTTGTCATGCGCGTTTTCGACCTTCCGGGTCAGGATCACGTTCTCAACATTGGCGAAAAGCGAGGTATGGCCGCGGGCCTTGGTGCCGCCGGCATTGAGGTGATGGACGAGCAGCACATGCGCGCCGGTCGCTGCCCTGATCCGATCGCAGCGGGCGAGGACGACGCCCATATCCTTGCCGTCATTCTCGTTGGCGCCTGGCGTGGCCTTATTGAAAGTGTCGATTACGATCAGGCGGAGCGGCACATGGAATGTGCGCGCCCAATGCTTGCATTCCTCAATGAAGGCGTCGGTCGGATCATCGCTCGAATAGAGATCGAGGGGCTGCTGCAGAAGGACGACCGGGAGCGGCTGGTCGGCGACCTGATAATGCTTGCGATAGGCGGGGAAGCGCTTGCGGCGAACGCCAATCGCGCTCTCGCCGGCCTGATAGACCACGCCGCCTTCCATGGCGCGCCGGCCGAACCAATCGACGCCCCGCGCCACCGCCATGGCAATATCAATCGCGAGGAAGGACTTTCCCGACTGGCTCTCGCCGAGCAGCAAGGACAGCTCCCCGGCGGTGAGAACGCCCTTGATCAGATATTCATAGCTGGGGCCGGCCAAATCGAAATCCAGCCAGGACACCGCGCCGAAGCGGCTCTCGAAAGGCGTGGCCTCGGCCGGCGGCGCATGGCGCGCCAGCGCATAAAGCTGCTCGGCCGTGCCGCCGGCCGGAAGCCAGTCGTCAACATTGCCATGCTCGGGCAAGCCGGGGATGCGCAAATAGCGGACGCGATTGGCATAGCCCTCAAGGGCGGCAGCGACCTTGCCGGTATATTTCCGGCCAGCCTCATCATTGTCCTCAATGACGGTGACGTTCGCGCCCTTGAACCAGTGCGCTATTTCTTCGGGAAACCGGCCCTCGCCCCCGCTGTTGCAGGTTGCCGGAACCCCCAGCTCCCGCAGCATATCCACCTTCTTTTCCGCGGGGGAAATGAAGATTTCCGAGCCGTCCTTGATATCCTCAAGCAGCTCGGCGAGCCTATATGGAAGGGGCTCAATCCCCTTCACGGTATAATTGAAGCGATCCTTGCGGTTCGGATCGGGGGCGCGCTGGACAAAGGTCTTGTCCCTGCCCTTCTCCTTTGTCTCGTCGGTCCAGTCGAAGCGGGCCACCTGATAGCGGATCGTCGAGCCATCCGGCTCGGTATAGTCAAAGACCTTGGTCAGCTCGGCGTGATCGGGGACGCGATTGGGAAGCCAATTACCATTGCGATCATAGCGCGGCCCATTGCGCGCGCCGCCCTGGGCTGACGCTCCGCCAGAGGCCGGCGGCGGCGCCGCCTCGCGGTCCTCGATGTGAAAACCATGATCGCGCATCCATTCGACGGCATCGCGCCCGGCTTTCCCCGTCTCGCGCTCGATCAGCCACAAGACCCCCCCGCCCTCGCCGTCCTTGTGATCGAAATAGGTGCCCTTTTTCAGATCGACGGAATGGCGGCCATGCTCGCCAAACCGCAGCTCCGCATCCTTGCTTGATAGCTTCGGGTTCTCTGCCCCGAACAGCTCTCGGGCGACAGCCGCGGCGTGCCTCGCAAATTCGTCGGTCTTTTGATCGGCCCCAGCCATTCGCCCGCACTTCCAAGTCTAGTCGTCAATCAAACAAGGCGGCGGGTGCCGCCGATGGGTCGTCAGAAATCCTGTTTTGAAAACAAGGGCGTGGAGCGAACCCCGACCTGCCCGTCGATGACGGAACAGGCGTAGAGCCAGCCGGCGACGGCATCGCTCTCGTCGTAGTTTTTGGCCTCGAAGCCCAAGGACTGGACATGCTCAAAGACTTCGCGCTTGAGCTGCCCCTTGTCCTTCCTGCCCTTCCCCTTCGGGGCTGGCGGCAGCAGGAAGGCGCGGATGCTCGATGCTTCGGCCTCGCGGATGTCCCACACGCCCGCGGCATAGGCCGTGGCTTCCGCAACGGCTGGCAGGCCGATCAGCATGCGAAGGGCGGCGGCGCTGGTTCTCATGCCCATATGGCGGGGATCGCGCGGCGCTTCATAGACGAACATATTGGGGCGGAATGCCTGAAAGCGCGTCCCGAGGAACTGCAGCAGGCCGGAAAACACCGCCGGGCTATCGCTGCCATCCGGCGCCAGGCGGACGGAGCCGAATTGCGGGGTGCCGCCCACCGGGCCTTCGCACCATCCCGAATTGCGGGCGATATCCAGGAAAAAGACGGTCTTGGCGGGGCGGGCGTCGCTCATTCGACGATGGTCCCGTCAGCAAGCTGAACGCGCCAGGCGAGCGGCTGGACGGTAATCAGGGCTTCGCGCCCCAAAAGCAGCGGGCGGCGGCTGGTCTCGCGCCGCAGGCGCTGCTCGCTGCCATGGACGACCGCCGTGTCAATGCGGGTGCCATAGATGGCCCCGCGCTCGGCCAGAGCGTCATCCATCGCCTTGATGCTGTCGTGCTCGCTAGCGAGGATGAACCACGAATGCTTTTGGTCGGTCCCGGCGTTATCAACCCGGAAAGTCACTTGGGTGTAGAGCATAGCCATCCTCCATCAAAAAAATGCCGCTGGCGGGCCGGGGGATCAGGGGGGCGTCGGCCCCATCCTCCCCGGCCGCCGATCCCGATCCGGGGTCGCCGGATCGGAATTTGAAAGGCGATGCTCGGGGAATGGCCTTCTCCCATCCTGCACCGCCCGCCCGTCTATCCGGGCCGTCTCGATGCCCCTTTCGGGGGTTCGTTGGGGCCTTCCCTGCAACCCGCCCGTTCCGGTGCGGATGGTCGGAAGGCCCCTTCCCGGCCGATCCCCGTTGAGGAAGGATGGCCAGGCTTGCCGCGCCCCGCCGTCTGCGAGGAACCGGGGGGCGGCAAAAGGGGGAATTACTGGACCGTTTCGGGCTGCTTGCCCCCCAGCAGGGAGCCGAGAACATCGGCCTTGCCGGACGGCGCCCCATGGGAAGGCCGCACGTTCTTGGCGCGCTCGACGATGCGCTCAAGCGTCGGGATCAGATCGTCAAAGGCGTCGAGCTGATCGAGCAGCCCGTATTTGTCCGCATAGTCCATCATGGCGCGAATGGTGCCCTGCGCCTGCGCGGGCTCCTTCTTCGCGAGCCCGACGACGAGCATCAGCGCCTTGCGATCGAGAGCATACTGCTCAACCGCATTTCCCACCGCCTGGCCGGCAAGGCCGGCGTTCTCGCTGGCGTTGTTTTTGTGCCGAAGGATATCCTTCACGACGCGCTTGAGATCGGCGGCAGCAATTCCGGCGGGCACGCCGGCAGGCGACATTTTCTTAGCCATCAGGGGGCTCCTTCGGTGGCGGCGTGGATGATGTTGGCGGGCTTCGGAATATCGTCCGGCCAGGCCGCGCCATTCGGCAGATCGAGGCGAACCAGAGACCCGACCTCCTCGGCCGGATCGTCCGTTTCCAATTCGAGGTAAGCGACGGTGCATTCCAGCGTCGTGGCGACGCGCATCAGATCGTCAGCCCGGAAGCTGTCCTTCCGGCCATGCAGGTAATCCACGATATAGGTGCTGCCGCGCTGCATGGCCTTAGCCAGGCTGTGGGCATTGAACCCCATATCCGACATGCGCCCAGCAAGGCGCGAGCGCTTTGCCACCGCAATGGCGGCGGCATATTCGGATACTTGGATATCGTTCGGATTTGTTAGCATGGGATTAACCATCTACTTGGGTTTAATCCAATACGCAATCCAACACTTTCGGAAATCGGTAGCGGTTCCCAATGGGAGGGGATAAAAAGCCTTTCATTTGATCGACTTGGAAAGGATGGGCGCGATGACAACCGTGGTATTGCCTCGGCTGGTCTCCCGGATGGAGGAAAAAGGATATACGGCCCGCAGTCTGGCGATAGCCGCCGATCTGGGCGCCACCTATGTCCATGATTTAATTATCGGAAAGAAGAAGGGGATGCGAAGGCCAGCCCTTGAGCAGATCGCGGCCCTCTTGGATTGCAGCGCCGACTACCTTGAAGGCCGCGCCGATGATCCCGCGGCATTGCCGTCGTCGATGGGAATGCAAAAGCCGTCGTACTTGTCCTCAGGAAATGGCAATGCTCTGCTGCCGATCTGCGACACTATCCGGCAGGGAATATGGCGCGAAGCCGGGGTCCAAGCCGCCCCGCCTGGCGCCGTCGCCGCCGTCCTGACCGGCCAATATCCCCCAGCGATCTTGCGCGCCTATCGCATCGATGACGACCATTCGGCCGGCCTGGGCTTGCCCATGGGGACAATCATCACCGTGCTGGTCGAGCCAGACAGGGAGCTTGCCGAAGGCGACGTGGTTCTATTCGAGCGGACGATCGAAGGTCGAGTATTCGAGCTGTCAATTCGAGAGCTGAAGGCCGGCACCTTGATATCAAAAGCGCTGAAATCTCCTCCGCAAGCGGTAGCGCTTGCGGATGGCAAGGTGATTGGACGAGTGATTTCAGCATCGCGGGTATTGGGATAACCCAATACTCTGTGCCATCCCATGAACTATCAGTATGTAACGGGGATAGACCCTTGGAGGGCCTATCCCCTTACTAGGTTATAATTAAAAACCCCGCGCCCGCGTTACGCCCAGGAGGCGCGCGTATAGCCATCCCAGCGGCCGATGGCAACGGGAAATTTCCAATTAATTTTTGCTTAAATCCAATACATAGGAGTTGCTAATTCCAATAGTGTTGCCCTAAATCCAAGACAGCCGGCGCGCATCGCGTCGGTCTGATTGATGGATGAAAGGCAATGCCATGACTGCCGCGACCGCATTCAAGGTTGGAAATTTCAACAGGGGCACAAGCGATATGACGGTCTCCCGTCAGTGGCTTTCCCGCTCCCCGGATCAGCGCTTCCTGTCGCTGCCGGACCTCAAGGCCTCCGTCGATGCCCGCCGGGAGCGGTCGATCGAGAGCCGGATCAATACGAAGAAGATCGAATTCCTCGCCCCGGAAAACCCCACCACGATCCAGCAGACGCACGACCTCTCGGTCGGCCTGCCGGATGGCACGGTCGTTTCTCCCTCGCATTGGTCCTTCGGCCAGCTTTCCGGCCTGGCGAAAGCCCCCGCCGGCTATCTTCGCACCCTGCCGTCGCAGATCACCGCCGACGCCTTGAGCTATGGCATGCGCTACAACCGCGAAGGCGAAGCCGTGAAGCTCTACGCTGCCGGCGACGAGCTGCTTGCCGCGACCGGCCCTGATTATGGGCGCATCTTTGATGCCGAGGTGGTTGATGCCGTGATGCAGGTCGCCGGCTCCGGCCTCGGCGACAGCCGCTGGAAGGTTCCCGGCGTCCTCGATTGGCGCACCAATACCTATGATCCCGAGGCGCCCGTCACGACGGACAGCACCACGCTTTTCGCCAGCGACCGCGACGTGTTCATGTTCCTCGTCGATGACCGCAACCCCATCGAGGTCGGCAAGCTGCCTGATGGCAATCCCGACCTGATGTTCCGCGGCTTCTATATCAGCAATTCCGAAGTGGGCTCCGGCTCGCTGCGCCTGGCCGCCTTCTATCTGCGGGCGGTCTGCTGCAACCGCATCCTGTGGGGCGTCGAAGGCTTCGAGGAGCTGACGATGCGCCATTCGAAATATGCCCCATCCCGCTTCGTCGAGCAGGCCCGCCCAGCCCTTGCCAGCTATGCCGAGGGCAGCACGCGCAAGCTGATCGAAGGCGTCGAGCAGGCCAAGGCCGCCAAGCTGGCCCAGGATGACGACGACGCGCTGCAATTCCTCGCCGGCCGCGGCTTTAGCCGGAAGATGGCCGAGCGCGTCATGGCCGCGTCTGAGGAAGGCGAGGGCCGCAAGCCCCGCACGGCATGGGATTTCGCGCAGGGCATCACCCGCGCAGCGCACTCCATCCCGAATACCGACGCGCGGATCGAGCTTGAGGGCGAGGCGCGGAGGCTCCTCGATAAAGTCACCGCCTGAGTATTGGATTCCACCCCGCCCCTGGCATGGGGCGGGGCCTTTCCAACCCATTGCCGGGGCACGGGATTTAACCACGAAATCGTTTCGATGGCCGATTGCAGGACCGATGGGTCTACGAGTGCCGCGCTCAAATCCAATTAATATGGGGGGACAAGATGATCATTTTCCAAGAGCCTACTGCCGAGCAGATCGCCGCCGTCATTGATGCCTATGCGCGGGCCGCTGCGCCCTATTTCCAGCAGGGCGATATCGATCTTGAGGACCGCAGCGCCGTCATCGCGCGCCTGGCCAAGCTGGGCTATAGCGGCGTCGCCGATGCCATTGCCGATCGAACCGTTGAGATCGCGCGCCTCGTTCCGCCCGATCGCGTCGCAACCGCTGCGCTGCGCGATGCGCGCCGGCTGATCGAATTTGCCGAGACCCAGCCATTCAATCCGATCAGCCTGCCGCTGGCCTTTGCGGCGGGGGCGGTTATCGCCTCCCGCCAGCTTGATGCGGCCGGATCGCGAGAGGCGCTTTCCGGATCGCGCAAAATCATCGCTGCCGCTATGCGCGCCGCCGCCGACCAGATCGAGGCGATGGCATGATCCAGATGATCCGCCCCAGCAATCGCGCTGAATGGCTCAGGGCTCGCGGTTTCGATGTGACCGCGAGCCAGGTCGGCGCATTGTTTGGGGCGCACGAATACACGACGCTCTATGGGCTGTGGGCCGCCAAGACCGGGCGCGTCAGCCGCGACGACGAGGAAACGCCCGCCATCCAGCGCGGGCGCCTGCTTGAGCCCGTCGCGGTCCAGCTCCTTCGCGAGCAGTACCCGAAATGGCGGATCGACCATAACGCGGCGGAGAACATCTATTTCCGCGATCCTGATGCCCGCTTGGGCGGCACGCCCGACGTGCTGGTCACCGCCAAGGATCGCGGCAAGGGCGTTGTCCAGATCAAGTCCGTCGAGGCGTCTGTTTTCCGCAAGAAGTGGATCGACGAGGACGGCAATGTAGAGCCGCCGCTGTGGATCGCCTTGCAGGCCTCGCTTGAGGCCTATCTGACAGGATCGGTTTGGGCCGCCGTTGCCCCGCTGGTGATCGGATATGGCGTCGATATGCCCCTCGTCGAGGTTCCCCTCGTCGATGGTGTCGTGGACGCCATGAAGGCCAAAGCCGCCGAGTTTTGGCAGATGGTCGCCGAGGGCCGCGAGCCGCCGCCGGATTTCGCCCGCGACGGCGCTCTGATCGAGCGCATCTATGGCTACGGCGATCCCGAGCATGAGATCGACCTTTCGGCCGACAACCGCATCCCCGAGCTGATCGAGGAGCGCCAGGAGCATGCGAATTCGGTGCGAGGGATTTCCGCCCGCATCGACGAGATCGACACTGAAATCAAGGCCAAGCTGGGCGCCGCGCATGTGGCGCACCTCGGCGAAGGCCGGCGCATCACATGGAAGCCGCAGAAGCGCGACGGCTTTTTTGTCGAGCCGACCACCATCCGCCCCCTCCGCTATCCCAAAGCAAGGAACTGACCGCCATGCAGCCGCAGGCCCGCACCCCTATTGCCGAGCAGATTTTCGGCCACAACAAAGCCCCGCTTGAGGAAGTCTTGCCGGCGGAAACCGCCGAATGGCAGGCCGAGGCCGACCGCGCCGTTGCGGCGCTCGCCGATCGCCCCGGCAAGATCAAGGACGAAACCGACTTCGCCGCAACGGGCAAGCTCGTCCTGCGCGCCAAATCTTTCCTGACGCGGATCGAGGATGCCCGGAAGGCGGAAACTGATCCGCTCTATCAGGCGCAGAAGGGCATCAAGGCGCACTTCGACGCCATCGCTGCGCGCGTTGACCAGGCCCTTGGGCGGCTCACCGCGGCGGCCGACGATTATGCCCGCGCAAAGGCGGCCGAGGAGAAGCGCCAGCGGGCCGAGGAAGCCCGCAAGCTGCGCGAGCAGGAGGAGGCCGCCCGCGCCAAGGCGGAGGCCGCAAGCGGCAAGACGGCGGCCCGAGCAGAAGGCCGCGCCGAAGTCCTGGGCGAGCGCGCCGCCGAGCTTGAGGGCGATATCAAAGCCGCTGATGCCGTCCGCACGCATATCGCGGGCGGCGGCGTCGCCAGCGCCAAGCAGGGATGGGACTTCGAGATCACCGACTACGACGCGGTCGATCTCAACAAGCTCCGGCCCTACCTCGCCCGCTCGGCCGTCGAAACCGCCATTCGCTCGGCCGTCCGCGTCGGCAAGCAGCACACCAGCATTCCCGGCATCCGGGTTTTCGAGGCCGTCAAGGCCGCATTCCGCTAGGCCAAGAAAGGGCAGCGCCATGAAATATCTTGTAATCGATACCGAGACGACGGGCCTATTCGACTTCAAGCAGCCTGCCGATGCGCCTGGCCAGCCGCGCATGGCGCAGCTCGGTTGCATCTTCCTTGACGATATCGAGGCCCCCCCCGGTTCTATGGCAACTATATCTTGCCGGAGGGCTGGGAAATGGGCGCTGAGGCGAGCGCCGTCAACGGCCTGACCACCGAATTCCTTGCCGAGCACGGCGTTCCGGTCGCCGAGGTTCTCGCGGCCTACGAGGAGGCCATCGCCGCCGGCTATATCATTGTCGCCTTCAACGCTCAGTTCGATACGAAGGTCATGCGCGCGGAGCTGCGCCGCGCCGGCCGCCCCGATCTTTTCGAGCAGACGCCGAATATCTGCGTGATGCGGCCCCTGACTGACATCCTCAAGCTGCCGAGCCGGCGCGGCCCGGCCTGGGGCTACAAATGGCCCAATCTGGCGGAAGCCTGCGCGCATTTCGGCATCGTCAATGAGAATGCGCACGACGCGATGGGCGATGCCGTCGCGGCGATGGAAATCCTGCGCGCCCTTCACGCCTCCGGCCAGCTCCCCGAGCCCGCAATCCACTTCGCCAAAGAGCGCGTGTAGGCGCGCTCCACCCATTCCCCAACAGGAGGCCAGCAGATGGCAAACGATATCGATACGATAGACCCGGCGACTGGCGAGGTGATGACGCTCACAGAGAGCAATCAGCCTCTCGCCGTCCAGCTCGCCCAGGCGGAGCTTAATCAGGCAGTAACGACCGCCAAGGCATTCCCCCGCGACGTTCGCCGCGCTGTGAACGCCATCATGGCGCTGGCCACGCTGGACGAGGAAACCGCAGCGGAAAGCGTCTATGCGCTGCCGCGCGGCGGCAAGCCGATCAAGGGGCCGAGCGTCCGCTTTGCCGAGATCGTCGCCAGCCAATACGGCAATTGCCACACCGGCTCCCGGGTCGTCGCGGTCGATAAATTCGACAAGGTTGTCGTGGCCGAAGGCGTGTTCCTCGATCTCGAAACGGGCATGAAGCGCACAGCGCAAATCCGCCGCAGGATCGTGGATAGGCAAGGGCGCCTGTTCAATGACGACATGATCGTCGTTACCGGAAACGCGGCGGCCTCGATCGCCATGCGCGAGGCGATCTTGAAGGGCATCCCCAAGGCCGTTTGGCGCAAGGCGTATGAGGCCTGCGAGGCGGTTATCGCGGGCGATGTGAAGACGCTCAACGAGCGGCGCGAGCGGGCGGTCTCCTCCTTCGCAATTTGGGGCATCAAGCCCGAGCAGATTTTCGCGGCGCTCGATATCGAGGGTATCGACAATATCGGCCTCGACGAGCTGGCGACGCTCACCGCCATGCACAAGGCGATCAAAACCGGCGAGCAGAAGCCCGAGGACTATTTCCCGGCTCACTCCAACGCCGAGAAGGCGGTCGAGGCCGCCAAGGGCACGGCCGCCAAGCTGGCCGGCATCGCCGATCAGGGCAAGCCGAAGGCCGATCCCAAAACCACCCCGAAAAAGGACAAGGCCGATGCCAAGGGCAGCGCTGCAAAAGACAATGAAGAAAAAGGCCAGAACGCGGGCGAAGAAGGAAGCGGCCAGGCAGAGCAAGAGCAGCCGGCCGATGGCGAAAACATCGCGGGAAGCGATGGCGATGCCCCCCGCTGGCGACCAGGATGATGGTCCCGAAATAGGCGACGACGATCTCGATGCCGCTTTCAATCGCGGCGTCGAGGCCCGGCGCGCGGGCATGCCCCGCAAAGCGTCGCCGGCTGAATGGCGGGGCGAGGGCTTCGAGCCCCTGATGGATGCTTGGGTCCGCGGCTGGACCGAAACCGAGGCGCCCTGATCCCGCCAGGCGCGGGCATGCCCCTCTGCCCGCGCCTCTCCCCTTCCTCCATCGCCCCTAGGGACTGATCGAAATGAACGAGCATAACGACATCAACCGCAAGATTGGCATTCGCCTCGCCGCCCTGATGGCGTCGAGGAACGTCCAGCGCGCGGCGATTATCAATGCGCTGGGCATCACCAATCTGCACCTGCGCAAGATCGAGAACGGCATCAAGCCAATGATGGCCTCGGAAATGGTCCTCGCAGCCAAGGCCCTCGGCATCACGTCGTCCGTCTTGACCGGCGAGGAGCCATTCAAGGCGGGAGAAGCGCCATGACGCCCTATCCCCTCGCCTGGCCCCCAGGCATGCCGCGCAGCAAGAACCGCGAGGCGGGGCAATTCCGCACGACGCTGACCGGCGCGATGAACAACGTGCGGGACAGCCTTCGGCGCTTCGCCGCCGACAGCGGCAAGCCGATCGCCGATCTGGTGATTTCGTCGAATGTCACCCTCGGCCAGGAGAAGCCCGCCGATCCGGGCGTCGCTATCTGGTTTAAATGGGACGGCCTCTCCGTCAGCATCCCGGTCGATCGCTATCTTTCGGTGGCCGCGAATTTGCAGGCGATCCACCACATCGTTGAAGCGCGGCGCACCGAGCTGCGCCACGGTACGCTTTCGCTGGTTCGGGCGACCTTCACTGGCTTCGCGGCGTTGGCCGACCACAGCGGAGGCAACAAGCGCTCATGGCAGGCCGTTCTCGGCCTGACCGAGACTGCCTATCCGGACGCGCCGCGGGTCGTCACCGCTAACACCATCAATGAGGCATACAAGCGCCTGGCCAAGACCCGCCATCCTGACAACGGCGGCAGCGATGAGGCCATGGCGGAACTGAACGCGGCCCGCGCGGAAGCCTTGCGGGAGATCGCGCGATGAAAGCCATCGCCACCGCCATCCTGTGCGTCTTTTGCTTTCAGGCAGGCCAGATGTGGGGCCTCGCGACTGCCCTATCCATCTGGCGGGACACGACGCCTTGGGCGGAAGTGGTGCGAGCATGGGGGGCGGGCCATGATATGGGCGCCCCAGCAGGACGACGCGATCAGGGCCGTCCGGGCCTGGCTTGCCGACCCGCGCGGTAAGCAATTCTTCTATCTGGCCGGCTTTGCAGGCACCGGCAAGACGACGATCGCCAAGGCGCTCGCCCAGGATGCCGGCGATGTGGCCTATGCGGCCTTCACCGGCAAGGCAGCGCTGGTTCTGCGCGGCAAGGGCTGCGCGGATGCCAGCACCATCCACTCGCTGATCTATAAGCCCGTCGAGGGCTCGGATGGCATCACGCGCTTCAAGCTCGATCCCGACAGCCGGGCGGGAACGGTCGATCTGATCGTCATCGATGAGGTCTCGATGGTCGGCGGCGAACTCGGTCGCGACCTCATGACCTTCGGCACCCGCATTCTCGTCCTTGGCGATCCCGCCCAGCTTCCGCCCGTTGGCGACGGCGCCGGCTTCTTCACATCGGGCGAGCCCGATTTCATGCTCACCGAAATCCATCGCCAGGCCGCCGACAACCCGATCATTCGGCTCGCCACCGAAATTCGCATGGGCGGATCGCTCGAACTCGGCGCCTATGGGACCAGCCTGATCATCGACCGCCGCGAGCTCGGGCAAAAGATGGTCCTGGGCGCCGATCAGGTGCTTTGCGGGATGAACAAGACCCGCCGGGCCACGAACGAGAAGATCAGAAAGCTCCTCGGCCGCGCCGGCCGGTTCCATATCGGCGAGCGCATCGTCGCGCTCAAGAACAACAAGGATAAGGGCCTCCTCAACGGCTCGATCTGGTCGGTCGAGGATATCGAGCTTTCCGATCTCGACGAGAGCGATCTAGTCGTCAAGCCCCTCGACGCCGGCATGGGCTCGAATGCCGTGCAGGTCCATACGCATCACGCATGGCTGGACGGCCGGGAGCGCGAGCTGCCCTTCTCGAAGGCGCGCGATTACGACCCCTTCGACTACGCCTACTGCCTTTCCGTTCATAAGGCGCAGGGGAGCCAGTGGGATCATGTCCTGATCATCGATGAGAGCTATGTTTTCAAAGAGGATCGGGCCAAGCACCTCTACACAGCGATAACCCGCGCCGCCGAGCGCGTGACGGTGGCGATCTGATGCACCGCCGTTTCCCCGTTGCGCAGGGTGCGCAGACCATCACTTGCGGCAAATGCGGCAGGACAGACAGCGCCGGCCGCCAGGGCGGCAAGGCGGGCGGCGCGCTGCCTCCGGACGCCATTGCCAAATTCTTCTCTCAGCGCGGCTGGCGCGTGGCGCAATCGCCCCGCAAGGACCGCTGCCCCGACTGCCTTTCCCCAATTCGAACCGAGGAGCCAGAAATGCCAAAGGCATCACCTTCTGAAATGGTCGTCAATCTGCCCGATCCGGGCGCCAGCGAGCGCCCGCCGCGGCAGATGAGCCGCGAGGACCGCCGCCTGATCTTCGCGAAGCTGGAAGAAGTCTATATCGACGAAAAATCCGGCTATTCGGCCGGCTGGAATGACGACGCGGTGGCGAAGGACATGGCCTGCCCCCGCGCGTGGGTCGAGGAAATCCGCGAGCAGAATTTCGGGCCGCAGAAATCCGACCAGTCGGCCGAAGTCATTTCCATCCGGGCAATGCTTAACGGCGCCGAAGCGGATATCAAGGTTGCCAGCAATACCCTCAAGCTGGCCAGAACAGCTCATGCCGAAGCCGAGAAGGACATGACCGCAGCCGGGGAGCTGATCGCATCGGCCGCGAAGGCAATCGAGGCCGCGCGGGCTGATATCCGCAAGCTGACGGGGAGAGCGTGATGCCCCCCGACTTTGACAGCGATGAGCGCGATGGCATTCTTTTCCGGTTCTGGATCGGCGCGGCCAGCTATCCCGGCGGGTTTCCGCTGGAAACAGCCAAGGCGATTTGTGATTGCAAGACCCCCGCCGAATATCGCCGGGCGCTGACCGAGCTTGCCGAACGCAAGCGGATCAACCTGCCGTTCGCTGATGAGCTTACGGTTGATCTCGGCTTAACCCTCTTGAAAACGCGCATGGCGCTTGCCGAGGTCGTTGATGGCATACCCGCCCATCATCTGGCCGAAGAGAACGCCCCCATGACAATCGAGCGGGCGCGAGAAATCCGGCGGCTGGCCGGCCTCAACGAGAACGGCTGATGGCCCCGCTCTCCCCCAGGCCTCCGCTGCCTAGCGCTGCCACCCGCAAGGAAATGGCGGCCGACCTCGATCGCTTCCGGGCCGAGAATAGACGGGCGATGACCTGGCGATGGGGCGGCCTGCTGGCCGGCCTGATCATCGGGCTGCTCGCGGTGATCCTTTGGGGGGCGCAGCATGAAAACTATCTTCCTGCTCATGGCCCAATACGAGGGCCACTCCATAATCCCCGTCGAGCGCGTCTGCGCCGACTACTTCGCGCCCATGCAGTTCTCGACCTTCATTCAGAAGGTCAATGCCGGCAAGATCGCCCTGCCGATCACCCGCATGGACCCCAGCCAGAAGGGGCCACGAGGCTTTCACGTCGCCGATCTGGCCGCCTATATCGACGCCAGGCGCGAGGCCGCGGCCAAGGAACTGGCGCAAATCACCGGAAGATAGGGGATAAAACGACAAAAAGGCCCGGCATCAAGCCGGGCCTTTTGCTGTTTGTCTTGGATTTCCGGCGGTTCAACAGCCCCACTCGGCCCGCCGCCACCCGCTTGATTTAGCGTCGCTTTTCGCTCAGTCGATCCCGTCGATCATCGGCGCCACGCTGAAGCGGCGGGCGCGGGTCAGGTCGAAATTTTTGGTCGTATCGAGGCTTTGCACGTCGGGGATGCGCTCCGGATTGGGGCGCACCTATACTATACGACCGGCGCGCGACCAAGGCCGCCAGGGGATGACAGGGTTGCGATGACGCGGTCGGCCATGTTGTCGCAACGGGCGCCGTCGAAGGGGAAGACGTCGGCGAAGCCACCGGCGATCTGCCGTTCGATGGTGGCGCGCAGTAATTGGCGGGCCCGATGCAGGCGGGTCTTGACCGTTTCGGGCTTGATGGCAAGTTGGCCGGCGGCCTCGCTTGCCGACAGGCCCTCGATGTCGCGCAGGATGAAGACGAGCCGGAAGGCCTCGGGCAGCTCGTCGATGGCGTGTTCGAGCAATTTGCGCATTTCGGTTCGGTCAGCCTCGCTATCGGCGGGAAGGGGCACAAGGGAGATCGGGAACAGGGCGGCAAGGCCGGTATCGGTTTCGGTGGCGGCATCGAGCGCCGCAAGGTCCGTAGTGGCGCGGCGCTTGCGGACCCGCCCCAGCGCGTCGTTGAGGGCGATGCGGGTGAGCCAGGTGGTGAAGCGGGCCTCTTCTCGGAAGGTGTCGAGATGGGTGAAGGCCTTCACATAGGTGGCCTGGACCACATCCTCGGCCTCGGCATCGTTGCGCAACACGCCGCGCGCCACGCGGAACAGGCGCTGGTTATTGGCCTTGATGAGGCGGCGGATGGCGGGTTCGCTGCCCTGCCGCGCCTGCGCGACGAGGGCGGCTTCGCTTTCGGCCGTGGCCTGTTCGGTCGCGATCATATCCATGACGCCCATCCCTTCACTCGTGCCGTATCGTGCCAGCCGCCAGGATATCGGCGATGGCGGGGAAATTGGCCAGGGCGACATCCGGCAGGGCGGTGAGGGCGGCGTCTGCCACGGTGGCGGGATAATCCGCCGCCGGCCCGTCGCCCACGACGATGCGGCCGACCATGCCGGCATGTTCATGCGGTAGGCAGTAATAATCATAGACCCCCGGCACCGTCAGCGTCACCGAAAAGGTCTCGCCGGGCAGGAGATAGTCAGAATCCCAGGGCTCGGCGCCATCGGGAATGCGCTGCGGGCGGTCGAAGATCGCCGGGTGATAGGCGGTCGCCGTATGGGCATTGCCCGCGTCATTGTTGGTCCAGCGCAGGGTCTGACCGGGCTGGATATGGATGCCGATGGGGTCGAACCAGACATCGGAGCCATCGGGCCGGCCGGTCATGGTCAGATCGACGATATCGGCACCCAGCGCGACGAGGGGGCGGAAGGCAGAGGCGGCGAGGGTGACCCCGCCGACCTGCAATATGTTGCGACGCGTGAGCATCACTCGGCCACCCGGGCTTCGTCGGCGACTGGCACATGCCAGAGCACGACATGGATATGGGGCTCTTCGACGCCGGGATGGCCGGCATTGTAGTAGACATCGACGTGATCGACATTGCCGCCGGGCGCCGCGAGGTCTTCGAAGCGGTTGTCGGGATTGAGGTCCTTCATGGGCAGCATGTAGATGGTGCTGACCAGGGCGCCATCGTGGTCATAGGCCAGGAACGGGCCGGCCGGCAGGGTGGCCGGATCGACAAAGAGCTGGCCCATGCCGGGCAGGAAATCGGGCAGCGGGACCAGGCCGCTGACGGCGACGAAACTGCCTGACGGCGGCGCCTTGGCGATATCGGCCGGCACATCATGGGCCAGCGCCGGCAGCGCGCCAAGCATGAGGGCGGTAGCGGCAAGGGCGAGGATTTTCACTTGGCATCTCCTGGTTCGACAGCGGCCTGTGCCGCTGTTCTGAACCGTTGGATGGCGTGGGGCGCGAAAGGTTCCCGGATGGGTGGTGGCGTGCCCACCCTCGCCGACGCTTCCCTTCTCCCCTCGTGGGAGAAGGTGCCCGAAGGGCGGATGAGGGGGCACGGAACCATCGGCCGGCATCGAAGCATGGGATGACGCAGCCCCTCACCCGGAAATCCGCTGAACGCGGATTTCCACCCTCTCCCACAAGGGGAGAGGGGTGGGCCGGCGTCAGGACAGGCTAGCGAAGGAGCATTGGTGCAGGAAGCGGCCGAGGTCGGGCTCGGTTACGCGGGCGGCGGCTTCCGGCAGGGTGAACCAGGCGCGGCGGCGCTGTGGCTTTTCGGGCCAGTCGCCCAGCAGGCGGCGCAGCCGGACCGCGAAGACGTCGACCGTGCAATCGAGCGGGTCGCCCTGCTTGCGGATCTTGCGGTAGTCGAAGGCGCCGATCGGTTCGGTGCCGGATTCACCCTGGACGCCGGCTTCCTCGAAGGCTTCCTGCAAGGCCGAGCCGGCTGCCGTTTTGCCCTCGATATGCCAGCCTTTCGGCAGCAGCCAATGGCCGCTGATGCGCGAGGTGACCAGCAGGACTTCGACATCGCTGCCGGCGCGCCGCCAGACCAGGGCCGCGACCTGCCGCGCCGATGTCTCGGCGACGGCGGTCGGCTCGGCCTGTTGCCGGGAGGTCATTTTCGGCCCGCCGGCGCCCGCTTGCCGGCGAGCTCGGACACCGAATTGACGGCGGTGGATTTGTCCTTGATCTGCTTGGGTTTCTTCATTTCGCGGTTGCCATTGCGCTTGGCCATGCTGTTTTGCCTTATCTTGCGACGGCCCATTGCGGCACGCGCGGGCAAAGCCCGGGCGCGTGGCGTCAGCCTGCAGCAAGCGCAGGCGGGCACGTCAGGTCTTGGGGATGATGATAAAGCCCTGGGCTGGTTCTTGCCGGTGGCAGGTAACCAGACCAGGCTAGCGGCTTGCGATGAAGCTCGCCCGGAAACTATGGCTGCAAAGGCGCAGAAGGGATTGCATGGGCCGTATTATGCCCGTGGCACGCGGGAAGTCAAACCAGCGCCGGAACAGATGAGAAAAGGCGGCCACAAGGGCCGCCTTTCCTCATGGGTCAGGCCTTGGCGAGGGCCTGTTCGAGATCGGCGATGATGTCGTCGATATGCTCGATGCCGATGGACAGGCGCACCAGATCTTCGGAGACGCCGGCGCGGGCCAGTTCCTCGGCGTTGAGCTGGCGGTGGGTGGTGGAGGCCGGATGGCAGGCGAGCGACTTGGCATCGCCGATATTGACCAGCCGCAGGATCATCTGCAGGGCGTCAATGAACTTGCCACCGGCTTCCTGCCCGCCCTTGATGCCGAAGCTGACAATGCCCGAGGCCTTGCCCTTGGTGATCTTCTTCGCCACCGCATTGTACTTGTTGCCGGGCAAGGCGCCGTAATTGACCCAGCTCACCTTGGGATGGTTCGAGAGGAATTCGGCCACCTTGAGCGAATTTTCGCAATGGCGGTCCATGCGCAGGCCCAGGGTTTCGAGACCCATCAGGAACAGGAAGGCGCTGTGGGGCGACAGGGCCGCGCCGGTATTGCGCAAGGGCACGACGCGGCAGCGCCCGATATAGGCCGCCGGCCCCAAAGCCTCGGTATAGACGACGCCATGATAGGACGGATCGGGCTCGTTGAGCACCGCGAAGCGATCCTTGTTGGCCTTCCAGTCGAACTTGCCGCTATCGATGATGATGCCGCCGATGGAATTGCCGTGGCCGCCGATATATTTGGTCAGCGCGTGAACGACGATATCGGCGCCGAAATCGAAGGGGCGGCAGAGATAGGGCGTGGCCACGGTGTTATCGACGATCAGCGGGACGCCATGCTTGTGGGCGATCTGCGCCAGGCGCTCGATATCGACCACATTGCCGGCCGGATTGCCGATGGATTCGCAGAAGACCGCGCGGGTCTTGTCGTCGATGGCGGCCTCGATGGCGGCGAAATCGTCGCCGGCGGCCATGCGCACTTCGATGCCCTGGCGGGGGAAGCTGTGCATGAACAGGTTATAGGTGCCGCCATAGAGCTGGCTGGTGGCGACGATATTCTCCCCCTGCCCCGGTAATGGCCTGGATGGCATAGGTGATGGCCGACATGCCCGAAGCGACCGCCAGCCCGCCAATGCCGCCTTCCATCTCCGCCACGCGCTTTTCCAGCACGTCGGTGGTGGGGTTCATGATGCGGGTATAGATATTGCCGGGGACCGCCAGGTTGAACAGGTCGGCGCCATGCTGGGTATCATCGAAGGTGAACGAGGTGGTCTGGTAGATCGGCACTGCCGCCGACTTCGTCGTCGGGTCCGGCGTATAGCCGTGATGCAACGCCAGCGTTTCGAGCTTCATAATATTCTCCTCTGTCGGGCCGGTGGCCGGCCCCAACTGCAATGCACAATACCCACTATCGGCCGCAGGCCAAGCGCGCGGCCGTCGCAGGGTTCCGGGATTCGACCGGAGTGTTGACAGCCGGAATTATAGCAGTCAAATGAATGATATTGTCCGATGAAAACAAAAAAGCTGGTTTATCTAGGATGGACATCGCTTTAGCAAAGACGTTTCTCGAGATCGCCGAGACGGGCAGTTTTGTTGCGGCAGCGGGGCGTTTGAACGTAACGCAAACCGCGGTCAGTGCGCGGGTTCATGCGCTGGAAGACCAGCTCGGGCGACGCCTTTTCATCCGCAACAAGTCCGGCGCCCGGCTGACGCCGGCCGGCGAGCGCTTCGTGCGCCATGCCACGACGCTGGTGCAGGTGTGGGACCGGGCGCGGCAACAGGTGGGGCTGCCGCAGGGGCGGGTGGACATTGCCAGCGTCGGGGCGGAAATCAGCCTGTGGAACCCTGTTCTGGCTGACTGGCTGGTGTGGATGAAGCATGAAGCGCCCGATATCGCGCTGCGGGCCGAGGTGGATACGCCATCGCGCCTGCAGGAGGCGGTGCATAGCGGGGCGCTGGACATGGCGGTGCTGTATGATCCGCCGCCGCAGGGCGGCAACAGCGTGGTAGAGCTGCTGACCGAGGAAAAGCTGGTCATGGTGACCACCAGCCCGGACGGCGAGCGCGGGCCGCCGGAGGATTATGTGCAGATCGACTGGGGCGCGTCGTTCCAGACCAGCCACCAGGCGGCTTTCCCCGAAATTTCCAGCCCCGGCGTGCTGATCTCGCATGGCCCGCTGGCCCTGCTCTACCTGACGCGGGTGGGCGGCGCGGGCTATTTCCGGCTGAGCGCGGTGCAGCCTTTTCTCGAAAGCGGGCGGCTGCATCGCGTGGCGGATGCGCCCGAATTCTCCTATTCGGTGCATATGGTCTATTCGAGCCGGGCCGAGACTGGATTGATCGACCGCATGCGGCGGGGGTTTCGCTCGAGCACGCCCTGAGTGTCACACGGGCGCGGCGGGACCCTGCGCTTCGAGGAACAGGCGCAGTTGCACCAGTTGGTCGCGCAAGGCGGGGCGGGATATGCGGGGGATGAGGCCGCCGAGGGCCTGCAGGATGAGCGCCTGGGCGGGCAGCTTGCCGGATATGACGGGATGGGGCGGCAGGGCTGCGCCCTGGCTTTCACGGGCCGCGAGGCGGCGCATCTGCAGGGCCCAACTGGCCAGGGTGGCGGATTTTGCGGCAAAGGGCGGCTGGCTCGAGGCGGATGGATCGGCGCCGTGGGCCAGGGCGGTGCGCAAGGCGGCCCGCATCTGGGCGGCGAGCAGCCAGAGATCGTCGGTCAGGTCGGCCTCGCCCATATAGGCGCCGCTCATTTCGCCAGCATAGCAGACGGAGGAGGCGAGTTCGACCTGCTCGTCCGAGGCGGTTGCGGGGGCGAGCAGGGTTTCAGCCTCGGCAACGATCTGCGTCAGCCGGTCGGTGGCGCTGGTGATTGCGGTGATATGACCGATGCCGGTGCCGGCATAGAGCGCCATGGATTCGAAATCGCCGGTCATGGAGCGGAGCGGGGAATCGGTGCTGAAAAGGTAGATCTGGCGGCCTTCTTCGTCGCCGATCACTGTGCGTTCGGAGGCATGGGGATCGCCGCGGGCGCCGCTGGTGATGGCGCTCTTGAGTACGCGGGTGGGGGCATTGGGCGGCCAGTTGATATGGAAGCTGCTGGTCAGCACCGTATCATCGGCCTCGGCAGCCAGCAGGCGCTGCTTGTGATAGGCGTGGGCGAAGGATTCTTCGGTGGCCATGAGGGCGGTGCCCAGCACGATGCCCGAAGCGCCCAGCGCCATGGCGGTGACGAGGTCTGCCCCCGTGGCCATGCCGCCGGCGGCGAGGACGGGGATGTTGACCGCGTCGGCCACTTCGGGGAGCAGGTCTCTGATGGCGCGGGTGCCGCGCACATGGCCGCCGGCTTCGCGGCCCTGGGCGATGACGATCTCGACGCCTGATCGTACCGCCTCGATGGCTTCATCGACCGAGCCGACCTGATGCACCACCATGATGCCGGCGTCGCGCAGGCGCCGCGTCACCTGCTGATCGAGCGTCCAGAAGGTGCAGACCACGGGCACGGCCAACGCGATGAGGGTGGCGACCTGACGCTCCAGCAGGGCTGGATCGGTGGAGGCGGGAATGATGTTCACGCCGAAGCGGCTGTGACCCAATTCGCGCAGGCGGGTGACTTCGCGCTCGATCAGTTTCGGCGGCTCGCGCACCATGCCGAGAAAGCCGAAGCCGCCAGCCGTGGTGACGGCGGCGACCAGTTCGGAGCGGGCAACGCCGCCCATGCCCGCCAGAACGAGGGGGAGCTTGCTCCCCAGCAGGTTGCAGGCGGGGCTGTCGGGCAGCGTCATTTCAGGCCTTTCGCGACGATTGCAGGAAATCGAGCAGCACCAAAGCGTGATTGTGCTGCTCGTCATGGGCGGCGTAGAGCAGGGTCACCTTGCCATGCATGTGGCGCAGTTGGTCCACCGCCTCGGTATTGTCGGAGAGTTCGGCGCGGTAGCGATGGGTGAATTCGTCCCAATTGGCGGGATCGTGGCCGAACCATTTGCGCAAGGCCGGGCTGGGAGCCACGGGTTTGAGCCAGAGATCGAGCTCGGCCTCGTCCTTGCTCACGCCGCGCGGCCAGAGGCGATCGACCAGCACGCGCCTGCCATCATCGGCGGATGGCGGCTCGTAGATGCGCTTGATGGCGAAATGCGGCGGGGCGTCACGCATCGTCGTCGGTCGCCACCAGGACCCAGCCGGGCTGGCCGGCTTTCAGGTCGCGCTCGAAGGTCCAGACTTCGGAGGTGACCGCCACACGGTCGGGACTGCCGGATATGACCCGCCCCTGCCGGTCGCGGGTGACGGACACCAGCTCGGCGACGAAGCGGACATCGATCCAGGCATAGCCCTGATCGCGCCCGGCATCTTCTATCGTCACGCTGCGAAAGCCGATGAACATGGTTTCGGCAGTTTCGCCCCGCGCAGCGCGCTCGGCAAGGGCGCTGGCGAAACTCTCGCGCAAAGCCGGTGACAGCAGGTCGGCGCAGGGGTCCATATTGCCGGCGGCGAAGGCCGCGACGATCATTTCATAGGCGCGGCGGGCGCCATCAAGGAATGTATCGATACTGGTATAGCGGCAGGCCGCGACGATGCGCTTGAGGGTGACGGAAAGAGGGGTATCGCCATCGGGGCCCGGCGTATGGACTGCCGGGCTGGCGCCGGAGGACGGCGCGGGCTGGGGCGCCAGCGGATCGGCCTCGGCAGCCGGAGGGTGGACATTGGTATAGACACGCCAGGAAACGGCGATGGAGAATGCGATCAGCAGATAGTCGAGAATGCTCAGCTCGTTCATCTGGAACTTTCTTCCTCCGGCAACGCGGCCGCAAGAGGCGCCGCTTCCCAGCAGGAGGAGTGAGCGTCTCGATGCTCGTCACCACGCTAGCGCTGGCCAATAAATCAGTCCAACGAATATTATTCGCCGTTTGCATAACAAATTTTGCACTTATTATCGGGGAACGGAGGTTTCGGCCGGGCATTGTATCGGTGAGACTGCATGATCTGGATCAATGACGGGCCGGACCAGGGGCGTAGTCTGGGCGAGAGAGCGAAAGGACATGACATGTACACACGCATCGTTGTCGGCATTGACGGATCGGAACTGGCCACAAAGGCGCTGCGCCACGCGCTGGCGCTGGCCAAGGAAAACAAGGCGCGGCTGTTCGCGGTGACTTCCACCGAGCCGCCCGTGCTCATCGCGCCTGGCGCGGAAATGATGTCGGTCAATACCGGCGAGATCATCGAGGAACTGGAAAAGGCCAAGGCCAGCTCGGCCCAGGAAACGCTTGAGGAAGCCGATGCGCTGGCGAAGGCCGAAGGCGTCAAGCTGGAAAAGACGCATCTGCCATCGAGTATTGCGGCCGATGCGATCCTCGGGATGGCCGACAAGCAGGGCGCCGACCTGATCGTGATGGGGTCGCATGGACGACGCGGGCTGGGCCGGCTGCTGCTGGGCAGCCAGGCCGCCGAAGTGCTGGCGCGGGCCACCATTCCGGTGCTGGTGGTGAAATAGGCTAGCTCGCCGCTAACATGTTAGCGGTGGCGGGATGGCGTGATTTCCAGTATTGGCGCTGCAACGCGAGATCATCGAGTGCAAGCCATGCCCCTGCCCCGCTCCATTGCCGTCATCGATATCGGCAAGACCAATGCCAAGGTGGTGCTGATCGACTCCACGACGCGGCAGCAGGTGGCGGTGCGCAGCATAGCCAATGTGGTGCGGCGCGACGGGCTCTATCCGCGTGCCGATGTGGACATGCTGTGGGGCTTCATCATCGAGAGCCTGCGGGCATTGCAGGCCGCGCATGGGGTGGACGGCATTTCCATCACCACGCATGGGGCAACGGCGGCGCTGCTGGCTGATGATGGCCTGGCCATGCCGGTGCTCGACTATGAGCATGACGGGCCGGGGGAAACGGCCGCGGCCTATGCGACTGTGCGGCCACACTTTGCCGAGAGCCTGTCGCCACGGCTGCCCAACGGGCTCAATCTGGGGGCACAGATCTTCTGGCAGTCGCGGGCGCATGCGGCGGATTTTGCGCGGACAACGGCGATCCTGACCTATCCGCAATATTGGGCCTGGCGGTTGACCGGGGCGATGGCCAGCGAGGTGACGTCGCTGGGTTGCCATACGGATCTGTGGGCGCCGGGGCGTGGCGATTTTTCCGGCATGGTGGCGGCGCAGGGCTGGGCGGGACTGTTTCCGGTGGTGAAGCCGGCGGCATCGGTGCTGGGAACCGTCCGGCCGGACGTGGCGGCGGCGACAGGGCTTGGGGCCGAGACGCCGGTGACCTGTGGCATACACGATTCCAATGCGTCGCTGCTGCCGCATCTGGGAGCGCATGAAGCGCCCTTCACCATTCTGTCGACCGGCACCTGGGCTATTGCCATGACTGTTGGAGGCGATACCGGGCGGCTCGACCCGGCGCGGGACAGCCTGGCCAATGTCGACGCTTTCGGGCGGGCAGTGCCGACGGCGCGCTTCATGGGCGGGCGGGAATTTGACCTGCTGGTGCCTGAAATCGTCGAGCCCGATGCTGACGATATCGCGCGGGTGATTGCGGATGATATTCGGGTGCAGCCGAGCTTCATGCCTGGTGTGGGGCCCTTCCCTGCCGGCGCCGGTCGCTGGACGCAGGAGCCTGTCATGGCAGCGGAGCGGTCGGCGGCGGCTTCGCTTTATCTGGCGCTGATGACGCGGGCGTGCCTCGACCTATGCGGGTTGGGGCGCGAGATCATCATCGAGGGGCCGCTGGCGCGAAATGCGCTGTTCGGGCAGGCACTGGCGCGGCTGGCGGGGGTCCCCGTGAGCGCGTCGGGCGATGCGACGGGGACGAGCCTGGGGGCCAGCATGCTGTTTGGTGCAGGCGAAGGGCATGCTGCGGCGGGGGCGCCGATTGTGCCGCTCGATGTGCCCGGCTTCGACGCTTATGCGCAACGCTGGCGCGACGCCACCGCCTAGCAGCCTTGCGCCCATGGAGGATGCGGGCCAGGCTTCCGGCGCCCATATAGAGGGCAGCATGGAGGTTTGGCATGGCACGGCATCGGGTGGTCATCGTCGGCAGCGGGTTTGGCGGGCTGGCGGCAGCACAGGCGCTTGATGGCGCTGCAGTTGATGTGACGCTGATCGACCGGCGCAACCACCACCTGTTCCAGCCCCTGCTCTATCAGGTGGCGACGGCTTCGCTCAGCACATCGGAAATCGCCTGGCCCATTCGCCATATCCTGCGCAAGCGGGGCGAAGTCATGACCCTGCTGGCGACGGTGACCGGAGTGGATACGGCAAACAAGGCCGTCGTGCTGGAGGATGGCACCAGGGTTCCCTATGACAGCCTGATCCTCGCGACCGGGGCGCGGCATGCCTATTTCGGGCATGACGACTGGGAGAAATTCGCGCCGGGCCTCAAGACGCTGGAAGACGCGACGACCATTCGCCGCAAGCTGTTGCTGGCCTTCGAGGCCGCCGAGCGCGAGAGCGATCCAGACAAAAGGCGGGCGCTGCTGACTTTCGTCATCATCGGGGCGGGGCCGACGGGGGTCGAACTGGCCGGGGCCATTGTCGAACTGGCGCGGGAGACGCTCAAGGGCGAATTCCGCAGCATCCTGCCCGGCGAGGCACAGGTGGTGCTGATCGAGGGCGGGCAACGCGTGCTGGCCAATTTCAAGCCGGAACTATCGGATTATGCGCTCAAGGCGCTGCGCGAGCTGGGCGTGACGGTGGAGCTGGGCGAAGCCGTCAGCGCGGTGGATGACGCGGGCGTGGTCTATGGCGGCAAGAGGCTGGATGCGGCGACCGTCATCTGGGCCGCCGGCGTGCAGGCTTCGCCGGCGGCGAAATGGCTGGGAGTGGAGCCGGACCGGGCGGGCCGGGTGAAGGTCGAGGCGGACCTGACGGTACCTGGGCATCCCGATATCTTCGTGGTCGGCGATACGGCGACGATCACCATGCCTGACGGCAAGCCGGTGCCCGGCGTGGGCGACGGGGCCAAGCAGGGCGGCAAGCATGCGGCACGGGTGATCCGGGCGCGGCTGGCGGGCGGCACCGCGGCCAAACCGTTCCGCTACAAGCATGCGGGGGACCTGGCCACGATCGGCAAGCGGGCGGCGGTTATCGATTTCGGCTGGATCCAGCTCAAGGGCTGGATCGCCTGGTGGGCCTGGGGACTGGCGCATATCTACTTCCTGATCGACACCAAGAACCGGCTGGCCGTGGCGCTGAGTTGGCTGTGGATCTATCTCAGCGGCCAGCGCAGCGCCCGGCTGATCACGCAGGGCGACGCAGAGAAGGCACCGGTCCGGGAGAGTGAGGCTTAGCGCTCCACGGCTTCCACCGCGGTGGTGGCCTTGTGCAGAGCGCGTTCACGG
Organism: Devosia ginsengisoli; assembly: GCF_024707105.1. GTDB lineage: Bacteria > Pseudomonadota > Alphaproteobacteria > Rhizobiales > Devosiaceae > Devosia > Devosia ginsengisoli_A. The sequence continues at coordinate 943,142 of NZ_JANQAJ010000011.1, forward strand.
AGCCAGATGTAGAGGCCGCTGGCGATGACGATGGGGGCGCCCAGATAGAGCCAGATATCGGGCGGCTGGTTGAAGATGATCCAGCTCGAGGCGGCCATGAAGATGATCTGGAGATAGGAGAACGGCGCCAGCACCGAGGCGGGGGCGAAGCCATGCGCCACGGTGATGAGCTGATGGCCGATGAAGCCGAAAATCCCCACGGTGAAGAAGGCGATCCAGACCGAAGGTTCTGACGGCCAGACCCAGAAGGGGATGGCGAGGGGCGCGAGGAGAACCGTGGCGAAGAAGCCGACATAGAATTGCTGGGTGGCGGCGGAGTCATGCGCCGCCATGCGGCGGGTCAGCAGGAAATAGAAGGCGGAGAAGACCGCGGCGGCGAGGCACAGCAGGGCCGCCGGATGGAAAGCCTCAGTGCCGGGGCGGACGATGACCAGGATGCCGATGAAGCCCACGCCAATGGCGGTCCAGCGCCGCCAGCCGACCTGTTCGCCCAGGAGCGGCACCGACAGCGCACAGAGAAAGAGCGGCATGGTGAAGGAGATGGCGCCGGTGACTGTCAGCGGCAGATAGCGCACGGCAAGGAAATTGCCGGTGGTGGCGCCGAGCAGCATGGCGGCGCGCAGGGCCTGCATCCTGAAGCTGGCAGTGCGGGCAAGGCCGGTGCCGTGCCTGGGCAGGTTGATGCCGAGCACCAGGACCAGATGCAGGGCATAGCGCAGGAAGACGATCTGCAGGACCGGAATGCCGCCGAGGGCCAGCCATTTGGCCGAGCTGTCTATGCAGGTGAACATGAGATAGGCGGCGAGCGCGAGCCCGATGCCCAACAGGCGACGGTCGCCGATGGGCGCTGTGATGGTCGACATGGCGGTTCCGAAGGGACCGCGCGGATGGGCGCGGCGTTGCACTAGCGTTGGAAGATGCGGGGCGTCCTGTCAATGGAAACTTGTATGGAAGAAGGTGGCCATTCAGCAGCCCTCATGGTGAGCCTGTCGAACCACGAGGGCGTGGCACACCAGCCTCCACTCGCTCGACCTCGTGGTTCGACAAGCTCACCATGAGGTCTCGTAGGCCACGGCGAAGCCTGTTACTCCCCTAGAACGTATCGCGCAGGTTGCGGACTTTGAGCGACTGGACCAGTTCGGCCGGCGACGGGGTGGCGCCGTGGCGGGGGGTGAAGGTGAGTTCGGTCTGGCGGCCCGGCAGGAGCGTCACGGCATTGTCGGAGAAATAGCCGGGGATATCGACGCTGGCGGTGACGAACAAAGCCGGCTTGTCGCTGGTAAGGGTCAGCACGAAATTTCCATCCACATCGGACCAAGCGGCGCGGACCTTGGGCTCGACCAGTTCGTAGGCCTTGTAGGGCTTGGGGAAATAGTCGTTTTCGCCCAGGAGATTGCCCGAGGCATCGCGCCAGGAGAAGAACAGGAATTCGTCTTCGGCGAGATCGGCGGTCTGAAGCGTGGTGACGCTGATGGCGGCATCGGGACCGATGGCTGTATTGCCGGAGAAGACCTTGCGGTCGCCGCCGCCCACTTTGACGGCACGGATTTCGAGGGCGACGGTTACCGGCTTGCCGGTATCGTTGATGCCGCGGAAAGTGATTTCGGCATTATCCGGGCTCGGCACGGCGACGATGTTGACAGGCAGGAAGAAGCGCTTGGCCATATATTGCAGCAGCTTCCACTGCCCGCCGTAATCGAGGCTGGACCAGGAGGCGACCGGCCAGATGTCGTTGATCTGCCAGAACAGGGTGCCCATGCAGCGCGGCTTGGTGGAGCGCCAGTATTCGATGGCGGTCTTGATGGCGAGACCCTGCTGGATCTGGCTCAAAAACACCATCTGGTCGAAATCGCGCGGGAAGCGGAAATAGCGCGTCATGGTCTCGAGGATACGCGCATTGCCGCCATTGTTGCGCTGGTGGTTTTCCATGACCGGGGAGGACGGGTTGCGATCCTTTTCCTCGGCGAAACTCTCGATGACATTCATCGAGGTGAAGGACTGGAAGCCGAATTCGGAGGCGAAGCGCGGATTGACGCTGCGATAGGCGTCGAAGCTCTTGGCCGAATGCCAGACATCCCAATAATGGGTGTCACCCCGCGTATCGGCGTGCCAGCCGTCGGAGAAATCGAGATAGCCCATGGAGGGCGAGGACGGCCAGAAGCGGCGGGCCGGGTCTTCGTCCTCGACGATATTGCCGAGCATGGAATTGAGCCGGTCGTAATTGGCGACGTAGCGCTCGGGAGCTGCCTTGGTCTCGGGATACCAGCTCAGCGAGCCGATCACCTCGTTGTCGCCGCACCAGAGGGCAATGGAAGCATGGTGGCTGAGGCGGCGCACCTGCTGGGTGATTTCGGTGCGGACATTGTCGAGGAAGGGCCGGTCGGACGGGTAGCTCATGCAGGCGAACATGAAATCGTGCCAGAGCAGGATGCCGAGTTCGTCGCAGAGCTCGTAGAAATAGTCGGGCTCGTACTGCCCGCCGCCCCAGATGCGGAGCATGTTCATATTGGCGGCTTTGGCGCTTTCGAGCAGGTCGCGGATGACCGCTGGCGTGATGCGCGAGGGAATGGCGTCGGCGGGAATCCAGTTGGCGCCCATCATGGTGATGTCGCGGCCATTGATGCGGCATTTGAAAGTGTGGTCGATCTCGTCGGGCTCGACGACCCATTCGAGCTTGCGCAGGCCGATCTGTCTTGTGGTCTTTTCGCCTTCGAGGTCGGTCACCAGTTCATAGAGCGGCTGGGCGCCCTGCCCCGCCGGCCACCACAGTTTGGGATCGTGGATGGTGACATTGTGGGTGAAGACATTCTCGCCCGGCTGCACCGAGACCTTGTCCGATATCACCTGGCCATCGATGGTGTGTTCAAGTTCCACTTCACCCTGGGCGAAGGCGAAAAGGCGAGTCTTTATCGACAGTTCGACCGACTTGTTGCCATGGGCCTGATCGACCTGGACGCTCTCCTGCCGAGCCAGACGCGACTTGCGCAGGCTCATCGTGCCATAGACGCCGATGGGCATGAGGCAGATGCCCCAGTCCCAACCGGCATGGCAGGCCGCCTTGCGGATGAAGTTCATATGGATGCCCTTCAACCCATTGGTCATGTAATTGTAGGTGAAGGGGATCGGGAAAGGATGCGCGTCGGCGCGGGCCTTGGCGACGTCGGGGGCGATGGCGAATTCGATCCGCAAAGTGTTGTCGCCTTCGCGCACCCTGCCGGTTACGTCGATATCGTTGCGGAGGAAGCTGTTCTGCGTGTTGGCGACGACTTCACCATTGAGCAGGATGGTGGCGATGCAATCCACTTCGCTGAGGGTCAGCGTCAGGTAGCCGTCGATATCGGCGGCGCTGGCGGTAAAGCTGCGCTCGACCGACCAGGCGGTCTCGTTGACCCACATCACCGTCTTTTCGTTTTCGCCGAAATAGGGATCGGGGATGGCCTTGGCGGCCAGCAAGGCGGTGTGGACGTCGCCCGGCAGGGTGATCGGCGCCGTGAGGTCTGATGTGGGCGAGGACAGGGTAAAGTCACCCGCCAAAGAGATTTCAGAATAAACCAAACCAGCCACCATCGATCTCCTTGCGGGTCTGCAATCGATTGCAGGTGATAGTCGCTCGCCGGGAAAGTGCCAATGGCTTTCTCCGGCGCGCGACAAAAAATGGGGCGCGCGGACCTGGGTTACGCACCGTCAATCTTCCAGCGACACCGAATTGGCGGCTTCGATGGCAGGCTTGAGGATCACGTCGCCCGGCAGGCGCGCCACGAGCCGGTTCATCAGATGCATGAAGCCGATACCCAGGCGTGACGTCGGCACATAGCCATGCGTCGCCATCTGCGCCAGTTTCTGGCTCTTGCCGACGAAAGGACGCATGCGTGCCTCGTAGCGGGCAAAGGCAGCTCCGTGATCGCCAGCGGCCCGTTCGAGTTCCCGAGCCAGCACATAGGCACCCGTTACCGCCATGCCCGACCCCATGCCGGACAGTGGCGTAGCACAAAAGGCCGCGTCGCCCAACAACGCCACCCTGCCCTTCGACCAGCCATCCATGCGCACCTGGCTGACACTGTCGAAGTAGAATTCTTCCGAGGCCAGCATTTCCGGCAGGATGCGCGGCACGGCCCAGCCCTGGCCCTCATAAAGATCCGCCACGATGCGCTTCTGGGCCTGGACATCCCGATGGTCATAGTCGAGCGGATCGGCGTGGAAGAAGAACAGGGCGCGCGCCTCGCTGTTCTGCCGGGCGGGATAGACCGACAGGATGGTGCCCGGGGCATTGAACATCTTGCCCGAATAGCGGAGGCCCAGCAGGTTGGGAATGCGCGCCACGGCCAGATAGAGCCCAAGATGATGCAGAAACTGCTGCTCGGGCCCGAACGCCAGGCGGCGGACTCCCGAATGCTGCCCGTCCGCACCAATCACCAGACCAAAGCGGCGACTTTCGCCACTCTGAAACTGGACGGCAACGCCGTCCGCGTCCTGATTCAGGGCCGCAATGGCGTCGCCGAAGCGATATTCGACGCGGTCGCGCGTCGCCTCGTAGAGAATGTGGACCAGGTCACCGCGCATGATCTCCACCTCGCCACTGGCAAAGCTGGCCGGCATGACGGCCCGGCTGCGATCGCGCGCATCGACATAGTGCATGTCGCCCTGATGCGTCGCCTGACGCTCGATCTCCGGCAGCAGGTCCATGCGACGCAAAACCTCACGCGAAACTCCACGAAAATCCACGGCGTGGCCGGCGATGCGCGGGGCTTGTGACCGCTCGACCACGGTCGGCACGAAACCACGCCGGGCAAGCCAGAATGCCAGGGCCGGGCCTGCAATGCCGGCGCCGGAAATCAGAACGGAATTGTCGGTATTCATCAAACCTCTCCTCGTTGCATGGCGCGATCTATACGACCGTATAATACATATGTATAGATCAAATTCATACAAACGTGTAAATTTTTGCTCCGGGTGCTATGGAGGAGTCGGGCACCGGGCCGGCAGGCCTGAAGTGAATGGAGAAATGGAAGCGTGGGACACCGGGAAGACCTGATGAGAGGGGCGAAGAAGTGCCTGCTGGAGCTGGGTTATGCGCGCACCACAGCGCGCGACATCGTTGCCGCCTCGGGAACCAATCTGGCCTCGATCGGCTATCATTTCGGCTCGAAGGACGCCCTGATGGCGGCCGCGATGATGGAACTGATGGGCGACTGGGGTGACCGGTTCTCGCCACCCAGCATGCGCGATGTGGAAATGTCCTCGCTGCAGCGCTTTTCCGAGGCCTGGCAGCGACTGATCGAGCAGTTCGCCGCCGACCCGCAATTGCTGATTGCGAGCTTTGAGATATTCGCGCAAATCCAGCGGCTGCCGAACCTCAAGGCGATGCTGGCCGGAGCCTACGAACAATTGCGCGGAGAGCTGGCGCTGGACTTCCTGACGCCCACACCCGATTTGGAGGGCAAGAGGTTCAGGGCGGTGAGTTCCTTGCTGCTGGCATTACTATCCGGGCTGGCGGCGCAGTACCTGGCCGACCCCGAACGGGCACCCACGGTCGACGAGATCGTCGACGGCCTGCGATATATCGGCCGGTCACTGGACGCGCTGGCGGGAGAATAGCGTCGCTGACGCCGGTTGCCGGTTATTGCATCGTTGTTATGTTCGGATTCCGAGCCAAATACCTGAATCAGGCCGGCTCGTTTACACATGTATTAGGGTTTGCCCCGGTAACGTCGACGGGTGAGCAAGGAGCTCGTCGGGCTATGAAGAGGCTAGTGCAGTACTTTGCCGTTCCGGACGACCCGGAACTGGTGCAGGCACAGGCCCTTGCCTTCGGCCGGCAGGTGCCGCTGATGTATGGCATCCTGCTGGTCAATTCGTTGGCGCTGGCCGCGACCCATACAAGCGCTCCCGACCTGCTGCGGCTCTATGTGCCGGGTCTGCTGACGCTGGTCTGCCTGGTCCGCATCGCCGTCTGGTGGCGGTCGCGCGGTGGCGGCATCACCTATTCCAAGGCCCGCCGGCTGCTGCGCAGCACGTTGTGGGTATCGGCCCTGCTCGGCATCGGCTTTTCGAGCTGGGCGCTGAGCCTTTATCCCTATGGCGGGCCGTATCAGCAATCGCATATCGCCTTCTATATGGGCATTACCAGCATTGGCTGCGTCTATTGCCTGATGCATCTGCGCGGAGCGGCGACGATGGTGGCGCTCAGCGTCATCATTCCCTTCGTGGTGTTTTTCGTCGTGAGCGGCAACCTGGTCTTCGGCGCCCTGGCGGTCAACCTGGTGCTGGTGGTCGGCGCGCTGATGGTGGTGCTGCTCAACAATTACCGGGATTTCGGCGCGCTGGTGGCATCGCGTGGCGAGATGGAGCGCAAGCAGGCCGAAACCCAGCGCCTGTCGGATGAAAACCATCGGCTGGCCAATGTGGACAGCCTGACCGGGCTGCCGAACAGCCGCTCGTTCGAGCGACACCTGCAGGCGGCGTTGGACCAGGCCGAGGCGGACCAGACCCGGATCGGCGTGGCGCGGCTGGATATCGACAGCTTCAAATCAATCAATGACATATTCGGCCAGGTGATCGGCGACCGCGTGCTGGTGGAGATCACCAAACGCATCAATGCGCTGCGCCGGCCCTCGACTTTCGTGGCGCGGCTGGGCTCGAACAGTTTTGCGCTGATCCTGCCAGAGATGAGTGACGAGGCGGCTTTGCAGGCCTGTGGCGACGTGCTGACCGAAGCCATGCGGCCAGCATTCGCGTTCAAGGTCGGCACGGTGCATCTGTCGGCCTCGGCCGGCCTGGCGGTGTCACAGCCCGGCGATACGGCCGATATGCTGTTCGACCGGGCGGACTATGCGACCGGCGTGGCCAAGCGTGACGCCAGGGGCCGCGCGCTGGTGTTTTCGGAGCGGCATGCGGATGAACTGAGCCGGGTGCGGCGGATGGAACATGCGCTGCATACGGCCGATCTCGACGCGGAAATCTACATCCTGTTCCAGCCGCAATTCGATATCGCGCTAAACCGGACGACCGGCTACGAAGTGCTGGCGCGCTGGCGCAGCCCTGACCTGGGCGAGGTATCGCCGGGCGAATTCATTCCCCTGGCCGAGCGGACGGGGATGATCTCCAAGATCACCCAGACCGTGTTGCGCAAGGCGCTGGCGATGTCGGGAACCCTGCCCAAGCCACTGCGCCTGTCGGTGAACCTGTCGGCGCATGACCTGGGCTCGACCACGGCCATGGAAGCCATCGCCATGCTGGTGGAGCAGGCCGGCAGGCCATGCCGCGTGGATTTCGAGATCACAGAAACTGCCGTCATGCGCGATATCGGCCAGGCCAATGAAGGGCTGCTGGCCCTGCTGGCACTGGGTTCGCGCATCGCGCTCGACGATTTCGGCACGGGCCATTCGAGCCTGACCCACGTGCAGAAGCTGCCGCTCGATCGCATCAAGGTGGATCGCAGCTTCGTCAAGGAAGTCACCAGCGACCCGACCAGCCGGGCCATCATCAAGACCACGGTCGATCTCTGCCGGAACCTGGGCATTTCCTGCGTGTTCGAGGGCATCGAGACGGAGGAACAGCTCGACGCCCTGCTCGGCCTCGGCGGCACGGTGATGCAGGGTTACCTGTTCGGCCGGCCGATGAGCGCGGACAAGGTGCTCGAGCATATCGCGGACGAGAATCAGGGCTGGCAGCGGCATCGCCGCCGGATATTCGGCGCGGCGAGCTGAGGGCTCCACCGTGGTGGCTTGACATGTGACCATTTAGTCACCTATTGTCCAGGCCGTGGACGCAATCTTCAAGGCCTTGAGCGATCCAACCCGGCGGGCACTACTCGATGCGCTGCGCCGGCGGGATGGACAGACACTGACCGATCTCGAAGCCGGGATGGGCATGACGCGCTTCGGCGTCATGAAGCATCTCGGTGTGCTTGAAGACGCCAATCTCGTGGTGACCCGCAAGGTCGGCCGGTTCAAGCATCACTATCTCAACGCCGCTCCGATCCAGGAGCTGGCGGACCGCTGGATCGCGCCCTATGCCAAGCCGCTGGCGCGGTATGCGGTGGATTTGAAACGACAGCTAGAGGAGCCCACGCCCATGGCCGCCACGCCAGATTTCATCGTCGTCACCTATATCCGCACCACACCAGCCGCGCTCTGGGAGGCCATCGTCAATCCGGAGATGACCCGGCAGTATTACTATGGCAGCCGGGTGCAACCCGACCTCAGGGTCGGCGGCCGGTTCCACTACCTCGATCCGGAGGGGAAGGTGAATCTCGATGGCGAGATCATCGAGATCGAGCCGACCAAAAAGCTCGTCACCACCTTCAAGGCGACGTGGGCGCCGGAGGGCAAGGAGACCCGGGTAATGTACGAAATCGAGCCGATAGGCGAGATGTGCAAGCTCACTCTCACCCATTTCGATGCGGCGGCCGCCAAAGCCGGTGTCGAAGAGGGCTGGCCGCTCATCCTTGCCGGTCTCAAGACGTTGCTGGAAACCGGCAAGCCGATGGCGTCGAGCGGCATGTAAGGGAACGCGCCCGGCGCATTGGCCGGGCGCACTCCCCTCCCCCCAGGAGGCAGATTACTGCGCTGCTTCCTCGGGCTGGTCGGCGTCGATGAAGCCACCCGACTGGCGGTGCCAGAGCTGGCTGTAGATGCCGCCGGTATCGACGAGCTGGGCATGGGTGCCCGTTTCGACGACGCGGCCTTTGTCCAGCACCACCAGCCGGTCCATCATGGCGATGGTGGAGAGACGGTGAGCAATGGCGATCACGGTCTTGCCCTTCATCAGCAGTTGCAACTGGCCCTGGATGGCTGCTTCGACCTCGGAATCGAGGGCGGAGGTGGCTTCGTCCAGCACCAGGATCGGCGCGTTCTTGAGCAGCACGCGGGCGATGGCGATGCGCTGGCGCTGGCCGCCGGACAGCTTGACGCCGCGTTCGCCGACATGGGCATCGAAACCCTTGCGGCCCGACGCGTCACTGAGCCCCGTGATGAAGTCCGAAGCCTCGGCCAGTTCGGCAGCTTCGCGCATCATCTCCTCGGTCGCATCGGGGCGGCCATAGAGGATGTTGTCGCGCACCGAGCGGTGCAGCAGGGACGTATCCTGCGTCACCACGCCGATATTGGCCCGCAGGCTGTCCTGCGTGACCCTGGCGATATCGTGCCCGTCGATCAGGATATGGCCGTCGGCGCGGTCGTAGAAGCGCAGCAGCAGGTTGACGATGGTCGACTTGCCGGCGCCCGAGCGACCGACCAGGCCGATCTTCTCGCCGGGACGGATATGCAGGTTGAGATCGTCGATCACGCCGGTTTTCTTGCCGTAGTGGAACGAGACATTCTCGAACTTGATATCGCCATTGACCGTGCCGATGGGCTTGGCATCCTTGGCGTCGGAGACGACACGCGGCAGCGAGAAGGACGAGATGCCGTCCTTGACCGTGCCGATATTCTCGAACAGCGAGGACATTTCCCACATGACCCACTGGCTCATGCCCTGGAAGCGCATGACCAGGCCGAGCGACACGGCCAGCGCGCCGGGGGTCATCAGGCCCTGCATCCACAGCCAGATGCCGGTGGCGCCGACCGCGGCCAGCAGCAGGGCATTGGACCACAGCACCAGCATGTTGAGCAGGGTGAACAGGCGCATCTGCCGGTAGACGGTGTCGAGAAACTCGTCCATCGCCTCCTTGGCATAGGCTTCTTCGCGGTTGGAATGGCTGAAGAGCTTGACCGTGGCGATATTGGTATAGCTGTCGACGATGCGGCCGGTCATCATCGAGCGGGCATCGGCCTGTGCCTGGGAAATCTTGCCCATGCGCGGGATGAAATAGACCATCATCGACACATAGGCCGCCAGCCAGACCAGGAAGGGAATGGCCAGGCGCCAGTCGGCTGAAGCGGCCAGGAACACCGCGCCGGTGAAGTAGACGACGACATAGACGAGCATGTCGAGCAGCTTCATCACCACTTCGCGCACGGCGAGCGAGGTCTGCATCAGCTTGGCGCCGATACGGCCGGCAAACTCGTCCTGGAAGTAGCTCATCGACTGGCGGATGAGATAGCGATGGCTCATCCAGCGGATGCGCTGGGGGAAATTGCCCAGCAAGGTCTGGTGCATGGTGAGGGTCGAGACCAGCGCGAAGCCGGGCAGGATGATGACGATCATCGCCCCCATCAGGACGAGCTTCCAGCCGTCGGTCTGGAGGAAAGTCTCGGGGTTCGCGCCGGCGAGCCAGTTCACCACATCGCCGATGAAGCCGAAGACGACGATTTCGCCAATGGCCACCGCGGCAGCGGCAAAGGCCATCAGCGCCAGCCATTTCTTGGCGCCGTGGCTGTAGTGGAGGCAGAAAGCCAGCAGGCCCTTGGGGGGCTCCACCGGATCGCCACCGGGATAGGGATCAAGACGTCGTTCGAACCAACGCAGCATTATTCTTCACCAGTGATTTTGCGGGGCCACATCGCGAAGACGGCGTCTCCGGTTCCAGCCGATGGAACCAGGACGTACGAGCCGATGCGATGCCGACCGGAAATTTCGGATACCGCGCTCGATACGCCCACACCCGGCGCAGAGGAGCAGCGTGCGACCCTCGGCAGGAGCCCCCTCCCCAATGCCGTCCCAATTGGCGTAGAAGAGTGGACCGAAGCGGTCGCTGGCCGATCAGGATACACGAATGCGCCGAATCTACTGTTGCGGCGCAGACACATTTCAGACCGACGATTTTTGCGGAATATATCCATGCGCACCGAAACCGAACACACCATCTTCCTGAAGGACTACACACCGAGCCCGTACCGGATCGTGTCAGTAGACATGGATTTCAGGATCGGCATCGACAATACCAGGGTGCGGGCGCAACTGACGGTGGAGCCGCGCGAAGGCACCGCGCCGGGCACGCCGCTGGTGCTTGATGGAGACGAATTGAGCCTGGGTTCCATCGCCATTGACGGGCTGCCGCTGGCGCTGTCGGCCTATGCGGCCGATGCCAATGGGCTGACCGTGGTCGAGCCGCCTTTGCGCCGCTTTGTGCTGGAAACCGAAGTCACCATCCAGCCCGAGGGCAATACCAAGCTGATGGGGCTTTATCGCTCCAGCGGCACCTGGTGCACGCAATGCGAGCCGGAAGGCTTCCGGCGCATCACCTATTATCTCGACCGGCCGGACAATCTGGCGGTGTTCAAGGTGCGGATGACGGCGCCGCGCGACGTGGCGCCGGTGCTGCTGGCCAATGGCAATCTGATCGACCAGGGCGATGCCGGCGACGGGATGCATTATGCCGTGTGGGAAGACCCCTTCCCCAAGCCGGCCTATCTGTTCGCGCTGGTGGCGGGGGACCTTGGTTCCATCACCGACAGTTTCACCACCATGTCGGGCCGCAAGGTGGCGCTGGCCATCTATTGCAGCCATGGCAAGGAGGACCAGTGCCTGTGGGCCATGGACAGCCTCAAGCGGTCGATGGCGTGGGACGAGCGCCGGTTCGGACGGGAATATGACCTCGACGTCTTCAACATCGTCGCGGTGAGCGATTTCAATTTCGGGGCGATGGAGAATAAGGGGCTCAATATCTTCAACGACCGGCTGGTCTTTGCCCAGCCGGAGACGGCGACCGACGCCAATTACGACGGCATCGAGCGGGTCATCGCGCATGAATATTTCCACAACTGGACCGGCAATCGCATCACCTGCCGCGACTGGTTCCAGCTCTGCCTCAAGGAAGGGCTGACGGTCTATCGTGACCAGGAATTCACCAGCGACGAGCGTTCGCGGGCGGTGAAGCGTATTTCGGATGTGGTGACCCTGCGCTCGGCACAGTTCCCCGAAGATGGCGGGCCGCTGGCCCATCCGCCGCGGCCGGATCAGTATCGCGAGATCAACAACTTCTACACGACCACGGTCTACGAGAAGGGCGCCGAAATCGTGCGCATGCTGGCGACGCTGCTCGGCGAAGCCGGCTTCCGCAAGGGCATGGACCTCTATTTCGAGCGGCATGACGGGGAAGCCACGACCATCGAGGCGTTCCTGCAGGTGTTCGCCGATGCCAATGGCATCGATCTCGAACAGTTCAAGACGTGGTATCTGCAGGCCGGGACGCCACGGCTTGATGTGGCCGAGCATTACGATGGCGACAAGCAGACCTATACGCTCAAGCTGAAGCAGGAGACGCTGCCCACGCCGGGCCAGCCGACCAAGGCGCCGCTGGTGCTGCCGATCAAGTTCGGGCTGATCGGGCCCAATGGCAGCCCGATGGGCTGGAGTGGGGTCAGTGGCGCCGAAGTGCGCGACGACATGATCGTGCTGAGGGATGCCAGCGCCGAAGTCACGTTTACCGGCATTCCCAGCCGGCCCGTGCCCTCGCTGCTGCGCGGGTTTTCGGCACCTGTCATCATGGAGACCGGGGCAAGCCAGGAGGACCAGTTGTTCCTTGCCCGACATGACAGCGACCCGTTCAACCGCTGGCAGGCCTTGCAGGATGTGGGCATGGCGCTGGCCGTGGATGCCGTGCAGGGCAAGCCATGGAGCGATGCGGCCGTGGCGGCGCTGAGCCAGGCCATGGGCGATACGCTGGGCAGCGACGCGCTGGACGACGCCTTCAAGGCGCTGGCGCTGAGCCTGCCCGACGAGCAGTTGATCGGCCGCACGATCGGCAAGGATATCGACCCCGGCGCCATCCATGATGTGCGCAGGCAATTGCTGCGGGCGGTGTTCGGGCCGCTGGCCCGGCAGATGCTGGCCACCTACAACGCGCTGGCCAGCACGGCGCCCTATGCCCCGGACCCGGCCAGCACGGGGCGGCGCGCCTTGCGCAACCGCATGCTGAGCCTGCTGGTGGCAAGCGAGGCTTCCGGCGCTTCCCTGCTGGTGGCCCAGCAATATGATGCGGCGACCAACATGACCGACCGGCTGGCGGCACTATCGGCTGCGGCCATGGCGGGCACGCCGGAGGCGCCGACCATGCTGGCCGATTTCCGTACGCGGTTCGGTGGCGATCCGCTAGTGCTCGACAAGTGGCTGACCGTGACGGCGGCTGCGCCGCGCGACGGGGTGATCGAGGACATGAAGGCGATCCTGGCCGATCCCGCCTTCCCCAAGACCAACCCCAACCGGCTGCGCTCGCTGGTGGGCACCTTTGCCATGAGCAACCCGACGCAGTTCGCGCGGGCCGACGGCGCCGGCTTCCGCTTCGTGGCCGATTTCGTCACCGAGGTCGACAAGGTCAATCCGCAGGTGGCGGCGCGGGTGCTCACCGGGTTCCGCATCTGGCCGATGCTGGAAAGCAGCCGCCGCGAAGCGGCCAAGGCCGCGCTGACGGGCCTCTCCGCCGGCGGCACGCTGAGCCGGAATACCGCTGACATCCTGACGCGCATGCTGGCGGGGTGAGGCCGCCCCGCCTCCCGCTCTTTTATGGAGTGCAGCAAAAGTCACCTCTCCCCTCAGGGGAGAGGGAGCCCACGCTTTGGGCGATGAGGCCGGGCCGGCAAGGGGAATAGCCACAGGCCCCGCCCGGCGCCCTAAACCTCCGCCATTGTTGGAAGAATTTTTCTTCACCGCTAAGTGATTCTGGCGACTCGCGATTTTGCAGAACGCCCCTCCGGCGTGCCGGAGGGGGTCTGGACAGGCGAGTCGGTGTGATTCATTGTTTGTTAAAGGGCAAATCGGGCGGGCTGCTACAGCCTTACAGATGGGAGAATCGTATGCGGTCGGCGGAGGCATCCGGCGCCAGCGTTACCGGATTCGGTACTGGCAAAGGTCAGGCGGATTCCCGCCGCCCGGGTCAGGCGGGTTCCCGCCGCCCGGTGAGCATGCGGGCGGAGACTGCGTCCGTCTCCCGGCCATTCCGCATCGCCCTTTCCCCCATCACCATGGCGGTGGCGCTGACAGCCGTGCTGGCAGCGACCCTGTTCGTGATCTACGACGCCGCCCGCACCTTCGATGATGCCCGCCGCGACCTGTCGATCATCGGCACGGCGCTGGCATCGGAAATTTCCGGGATGAGCGCCGAGGCCGCCAATGCCGCGATCCATGCATCGGGCCAGCGCTTCGGCACCATCGCCCGGGCGAGCCTGCTGACTTCACCCGTGGTGCCGGGCAATGCACTGATCGTGCCGGCCGGACCGCATGGCATGCTGTCGCTCGAAACCGCGCAGGTGGACCACTGGACCGGCATCGGCCAGCGTGGGGCAGCGGCCTTCGGGCTGGCGGGGCTGATCGTGCTGCTGGTGGCGCGGCGGCGGCGCGACGACATGCCGGACATGGTGCAGCGCGACAATTACCGCACGCTGGCGGCGGCCATTCCCATGGGCGTGGCCTGCTGGAGCAAGAGCGGCAAGCTCATCGTCTGCAACGAGCAATATCGCAGCCGGCTCGACCTCCACAGCCTCAGCATGACCTATCATGATGCCGTCAAGCGCCTGACCATCGGCGGCTATATCAAGCTGGTGAACGAGGATGGCGGCAACAAGGTGCTGGAGCTGCATCGCGAGGACGGGTCGTGCCTGCTGATCGATGAGCGCCCCCTGGGTGACGGCGCCCTGATGACGCTGATCAGCGATGTGACCGAAGCCAAGAAGACCGACACCATGCTCCATGCCATCAGGCAGGAACAACGGCTGCTGGCCCGGCGCTACCACGAGGAAAAGCTCAAGGCCGAGGCGGCCAGCCGCTCCAAGACCAATTTCCTCGCCCATCTCAGCCATGATATCCGCACCCCCCTCAACCACATTATCGGCTTTGCCGAGCTGATGCGGCACCAGACCTATGGGCCGCTGGGCGATGCGCGCTATTCGGACTATGTGCAGTCCATCAAGACATCGGGCGAACATTTGCTCGCATCCTTCGCCACCATTCTCGATCTGGCCGAGCTCGAAAGCGGGCAGAAGGCGCTGCGCAGCGATCCGGTGGCCATAGACGAGCTGCTCGACGGCGTCATCCAGCGCTTCCGGGCGCAGGCCTCGCGGGCCGGCATCGTGTTCGTGCTGGGCGAGCCCAGTGGCGCGGTCGTGCGTGGCGACCGGCTCGGCCTCAGCCGCATGGTCAGCAATATCGTCGAGAACGCGCTGCGCTTCACGCCTTCGGGCGGGCGGGTGACGCTCAATGCCTTCGCGGCGCGCGATGGCGTGGTGGTTGAAATCACCGATACGGGCCTGGGCATGAGCGAGGAACGGCTGGCCAGCCTGTCACAGCCCTTCGCGCTGGGCGATTCCACCTTTACCCGCGAGGGCGTGGGGCCGGGCCTGGGCATTTCCATCGCCCGGGCCATAGCCGAACTGAGCGGGGGAAACCTGGCCATCGATTCCAGCCCGTCGCTGGGGACGACAGTGGCGATTTCGCTGCCGCTGCCGGTGGCGAACGCCTTGCAGGCGGCATGACATGATCAACCGGGACTGGCACGAAACGCATCGTATGCCCCGGAACGCCAATATCGAGCAGCGTATCGAATGGCATATCGAACATGCCGAGCAATGCGGCTGCCGGGATATCCCTGAAAGCGTCAAGCGTGCGCTGGAGCAGCGGGGCACGCCGGTGCCACCGCGACGGCAGGAGTAGCGGTCTCCTAACCCCCGGAGGCGAGCCAGCGATGGGCCGCTTCGGCGGTATCCGCCGGGTTGGAATTGAAGGCAATCCTGGCGCCCGGCGCGATGACGTGAACCAGGTTGAGCACCTTCTCGAACAGCAGCAGCAGTTCGGGCGGCTCGCGCAGTCCCGCGCCGATGACCACGCAATCGAACGGCTTCAACCGCAACGCCTGCTCGACGACCTGTTCGGCAGTGTCTCCGAGATCGATAAGACAGCTTTCGACATCGTAGCCGAACTCGGCGATGCGATTGATCTGGCTATCGAGATAGGCGCGGACCATGTCCGCCGTGAAGCCCGGCATGGCGCTGAGATCGGCGAAGGCCGGGTCGATCCCGATCGCCAGAACCGACTTCTTCCCGCTATGCTCGGTCATCAGAGTCCCCGCGCCTTCTCATACCACGCCGCCGCAGCAGCACTGACCTCGCCGCGCATCTGGAGCAGGTCCAGTTCCAGCCGGCCGAAATCGGGATAGTGCGTCAGGCCGGCCAGCAATTCCTTGAAGGCATCGGTCCAGGCTTCGTCCTTGAAGGGGCTGACCAGGGCCGAGCTCATCACCTGCAGGACCGTCGAATAGGTGAGGTGGATTTCGGCCAGCCGCGCGCCCTCAGGCACGAGGCCGGTTTCGCCCAGCCGGGCGAGGACGCGGGCGGTGAGGGCCTGGGGCAGGCCTATCGACTTGCCGGCGACCAGTTGGGCCGACTGGGCGATGAATTCGAGATCGACCAGCCCGCCTTCGGCCAGCTTGAGATCGAAGGGGTGGCGGGCCGGACGTTCCCGGGCCATCAGCGCGCGCATGGAGACGACGTCGTCGATGGTTTTGGGCACGTCGCGGGCGCGTTCCATCACCTCGGCGATGGCGGTATCGACCTCGGTGCCGAAGGCGTCGTCGGCGGCGATGACGCGGGCGCGGCTGAGGGCGAGGTGTTCCCAGGTCCAGGCATTGTCGCGGTGATAGGCGCGGAAGCCGCCGATGCTGGTGGCCAGGGGGCCGGCATTGCCCGAGGGCCGCAGGCGCATATCGGCCTCGTAAAGCACGCCTTCGCCGGTGGGCGAGGTAACCGCCGCGACGAGGCGCTGGGTGAGGCGCGTATAATAGTGATTGGTGGTGAGGGGCTTGTCGCCGTCGGACTCGGCATCGGGCGCATCGTAGAGCAGGATGAAATCGAGGTCTGAGGTGACCGTCATCTCGCGGCTGGCCATCTTGCCGAAGGCCAGCAGGGCGACGCGGCCGCCGGCCAGCCGGCCATGGCGGCGCTCGAATTCGGCGCGGACGCTGCCGAACAGGCGATTGACCAGGGTTTCGGCCAGGGCGGTGAACTGCTCCCCTGCCCCCGATGCGCTGACCGTGCCGGACAGGAGGCCCGCGGCGATGAGGAATTTCTGCTCCTGCCCGATGATGCGGGCGCGGTCGATGACTTCCTCATAGGAGCGCGACTCGGCGAGGAAGGCATCGACCTTGGCCACCAGTACGTCGCGATGCGTCACATCATTGGCGAAGGCCGGATCGATCAGGCCATCCATGACATGGGCGCGATGGATCACAGCCTCGGACATGCGGGGAGCCGAGGCCATGAGCTGGACCAGCAACCGGCGCAGGTCCGGATGGGTACGCAGCAGCGAGAACAGCGGTACGCCGGCCGGCAGTCGTGACAGGAAATCGTCGAAGCGCAGCAGGGCGTCGTCGGCATTGCCCGCCTCGCCGAGCGTGGCCAGCAAAGCGGGCAGCAATTCGGTGAGATGGGCGCGGGCGGCGGCGGCGCGGGTGGCGGCATAGCTGCCATAGTGCCATTTGCGCACCATTTCGATGGCCTTGGACGGGTTGGCAAAGCCCATGGCGGACAGGGTTTCGACCGTTCCGGGATCGTCGTCGCTGCCGGTGAAGACGAGATTGCCTTCGCCGCTGCCCAGCGTTTCGCCTTCGGTGAAGAGTTCGGAATAGTAGCCGACGACGCGCTCCAAAGCGGCGCGATAGGTGGTTTCGAAGGCGCGCAGATCGGGCTCGCCCATCAGCCGGCCGATGACAGCCACTTCTTCGGCGGAGGCGGGCATGGTGTGGGTCTGCTCGTCGCGCAGCATCTGCAGCCGGTTCTCGACGCCGCGCAGATACCAATAGGTCTGCGTCAGCTCGGTGGCGGCTTTCGGCGTGATCCAGTTGGCATCGGCGAGCGCCGCCAGCGCATGGGCGGTGGGCTTGACGCGCAGGGTCTTGTCGCGACCGCCGGCGATGAGCTGCTGGGTCTGGGTGAAGAACTCGATCTCGCGGATGCCGCCGCGGCCGAGTTTCACATTGTGGCCCTCGACGCGGATGTCACCGACATTCTTGGCGATGTTGATCTGGCGCTTCATCGCCTGGATATCGGCGATGGTGGCGAAGTCGAGATGCTTGCGCCAGACATAGGGGGCGAGCTCGCGCAGGAAGGCTTCGCCCACCTGCCGGTCGCCGGCGCAGGCGCGGGCCTTGATCCAGGCGGCGCGTTCCCAGTTCTGGCCGCGGCTTTCGTAATAGGCGAGCGCCGCATCGAAGGAGATAGCAACGGGGGTCGAGCCGGGATCGGGGCGCAGGCGCAGGTCGGTGCGGAACACATAGCCATGGGCCTGGCGGTCTTCCATCAGGAAGACCAGCTTCTGGATCATGCGGGAATAGATTTTCGTGGCTTCGCCGGGATCGGCCAATACTCCCTTTTCGAGGTCGTAGAAGGCGACGATGTCGATATCGGAGGAGTAATTCAGCTCCTGCCCGCCATGCTTGCCGAGGGCGAAGATGGCGAGGCCCGAATTGGCTGCTGTAGCCTCGGATGCCGGGATGGCCAGCAGGCCCTTTTCGGCGGCGCGGCGCATCAGCAGGTTCAGCGCTGCATCGAGCGCGGCATCGGCCAGGTCCGACAAGGCGGCGGTGGCTTGCGCCGTGGTCCAGGCGCCGCCGGTTTCGGCGATGGCGGCAAGCAGGGCCGTGCGGCCCTTGGCGATGCGGAGGACTGGCGCCAGAGCTTCCTCAGTGGCGGCAGTGCTGCCGAGGGTATCGACGACATCGATGATATCGGTAAAGGCGCCGTCGGCACTGTCGGCCAGGGCGGCGACCAGCCATTCGGAATTGTCCCGGGCCAGCGCCAGCAGATAGGGCGCGGATTCGAGCAATGGACCGATGGAAGGGGCGGAAGCGGCAAGCGCGGTGCGCTGGTCGGCCGGAAGCTCGGCGAGCCAGGCATCGAAAAGCGGCGTGGCAATGGGCGGCAGGGCGGAGAGCTTGATGGCCATGAGCGAGGGATAGCTTGGCTAACGCAAGCCGGCAAGCGGGTGCGCTCCCCTTCTCCCCTCGTGGGAGAAGGTGCCCGAAGGGCGGATGAGGGGGTTGCTCCACATACATTCAAGCATGGGAGAGCGCAGCACCCCCTCACCCGCTTTTCCGCTGGACGCGGAAAAGCCCCCTCTCCCACAAGGGGCGAGGGGTGGCTCCACTCATCTGGTTGAAACTAAGCCCCAGGCAGATCGATCACCGCGCGCACGCCCGGAGCGTTGTCCTCGATGCGGAATGTGCCGCCATGCAGACGGGCCACCGCGTCGACCAGCGACAGGCCCAGGCCGGAGCCCGGTTCGGAGCGGCTTTTCTCCAGACGCACGAAGCGCTCCAGCACGCGCTTGCGGTCGGCTTCGGGGATGCCGGGGCCGTTGTCGGCGACTTCGATCAGCACGCGGCCCGCATGCTGGCGCAGGCCGACGGTGATGCGGCCCTGCCCTTCCCCTTCGGGCTTGGCGTATTTGACGGCGTTTTCGAGCAGGTTGACCATGGCCTGCCCGATGAGCTCGCGATTGCCACGCAGATGCAGGCCCTCGGCGATCGATGTCTCGACAACGATGCCCTCGTCCTCCGCCACGGGGCTGTAGAGCTCGGCCATGTCGGCCACTACGGCGCTGACATCGACGTCGGCTAGCGCGCCGGAGGGGGCGCCGGCTTCGGCGCGGGCGATCATCAGGAGGGCATTGAAGGTCTGGATCAGGCGGTCGCTCTCGGCAATGGTGGTTTCCAGCGCCTGCTGGCGGACGTCGTCACTGGCGCCGTCGCGCAAGGCGGATTCGGCCTGGTTGCGCAGGCGGGTGAGCGGCGTCTTGAGGTCATGCGCGACATTGTCGGTGACTTCCTTGAGCCCCTGCAGCAATTGCTCGATGCGGTCGAGCATGGCGTTGAGATTGGTGGCGAGGCCATCGAATTCGTCATTGCGGCGGGTGACCGGGACACGCTCGGAGAGGTTGCCCGACATGATCTTGGTCGAGGTATCGCGGATGGTGTCGATGCGCTTGAGCACGCGGCGGGCCGTGATGCCGCCGGCCACCAGCGAGAACAGGATGATGCCGAGCACGCCGAACAGGAAGCTCTGCACGATGATGGCGGAAAAGCCCTGGCGCTCCACCACATCGCGACCGACGACCAGCCGCATGCCGTTGCTGAGTTCGACCGAGCGCACCACGGCAAAGCCGGTGCGTATGCGGCGCGGCGGGCTATCGGCATCGTCAGGCGGATCGATGAAGGGATTGGCCCGCTCGTAATCGAAGCTGTAGATGCCCGGTTCGATCAGCACATCGGGCGGCACATCGGTGACGTTACCGAGCAGGTACTGGCCGGTGGCGTCGCCGAGATAATAGACACCCGGTCCCGGCGCACGGGAGATGCGTTCGAGGGCAAAAGCCAGGGCACGGATGCCCTGCACCGCGTCGATGCGTTGCAGCACCCGCACTTCGCGGTCGATGTCATTGGCCTGCTGGCGCTGGATCTGCACGCTGGACTGCCAGGTGATGAAGGCCAGCAGCAGGATGGCGAAAAGCGAGAAGATCAGGATGAACGTCGCCGTCAGCCTGACCGTCGATGTGCGCCAGATCTGGGCAAAGCGGGTCAAGATCTACTCGCGGATCATGTAGCCGGCGCCGCGCACGGTATGCAACAGCGGGGTCGCGTAGCCCTTGTCGATCTTGGAGCGCAGGCGCGACATATGCACGTCGATGACATTGGTCTGCGGATCGAAGTGATAGTCCCAGACATTTTCGAGCAGCATGGTGCGGGTCACCACCTTGCCGGCATTCTTCATCAGATATTCGAGCAGGCGGAATTCGCGCGGCTGCAGCAGCACGGTTTCACCATCCCGCTCGACCTTGCGGGAGAGCCGGTCGAGGCTGAGACCGGCGACCTGGTAGCTGGTGGCGGCTTCGGAGGGGCTGGAGCGGCGCGCCAGCACTTCGACGCGCGCCAGCAGTTCGGTAAAGGCGTAGGGTTTGGTGAGGTAGTCGTCGCCGCCGGCGCGCAGGCCGGTCACGCGATCATCGACCTCGCCGAGCGCCGACAGAATGAGAACGGGGGTCTTGTCGCCCTCGGCGCGCAAGGATTCGACGATGGAGAGGCCATCGCGGCGGGGCAGCATGCGGTCGACGATGAGGATTTCGTAATCCATGCCCGAGGCCATGGCGTAACCCGTTTCGCCATCGGCGGCGTGATGGGTGATGTGGCCGGCTTCGTCGAGGGCCTGGATGAGATAGCTCGCGGCTTCCCGATCATCTTCGATCAGCAGGATTTTCACCGCGACGCTCCGTGGTGGTTGGCGGGAGCGGCCCCGGGGAAGCCCCGGAGCCGCAGGAGAGTATTACTCGGCCGCCAGCGGCAGGCCGATGAAGCGGTCATTGCCGTCGCGGCTGGCCTTGATCAGGGCGGTATTGCGCCCCTGGGCCTTGACCGCGTCAAGGGCCGCCTCGAATTCATCGAGGCTGTTGACCGGCGTATTGTTGACTTCGAGGATGGCATCGCCAACCGCCAGGCCCTTTTCGGCAGCCGCCGAATCCGGCTCGACATTCTGGATCAGCAGGCCACCCGAACCGTCGGCGTTCGGCACCAGGGTCAGGCCGACGCTGGTTTCAGCCGGGAGCGGCGCGGGCGGAACCGGGCTCTGGCCCTGGTCGGCCTGGGCCACCTGCTCTTCATTCAGCGTGCCGAGCTGCACCGAAAGCCTGGTCTCGGCGCCATCACGCCAGACGGTCAGCTCGACGGTGGAGTCGGGCGACTTGCCGGCAATGGTGCGGCTGAGGTCGAGCGCGTCGTCGATCGCATCGCCATCGACTGCGGTGATGATATCGCCCGACTTGACGCCGGCCGGGCCGGCAGGGCCGTCCTCGGCGACATTGCTGACAATGGCGCCCTTGGCTTCGGAGAGGCCCACGCCATCGGCAATGTCACGGGTCACATCCTGGATGCCGACGCCGAGATAGCCGCGGGTGACGGTGCCGCTGTCGATCAACTGCTGAACGATGCCCTTGACGGTGGCTGCCGGAATGGCGAAGGCGATGCCGACATTGCCGCCATTGGGCGAATAGATGGCGGTGTTGACGCCGACCACTTCACCCTTGGTGTTGAAGGCCGGGCCGCCCGAATTGCCGGTATTCACGGCCGCGTCGATCTGCAGGAAATCGCCATAGTTGGAGCCGCCGATATTGCGGCCCGAACCCGAAATGACGCCCACGGTCACGGTGCCGCCAAGGCCGAACGGGTTGCCCACGGCAACCACCCAGTCGCCAACGCGGCTGGCTTCGGTCTCGAAATTGACGAAAGGCAGGTCCGTGCCCTCGATCTTGACCACGGCCAAATCGGTCCGCTCATCGGTGCCGACGATTTCGGCAACCTGTTCGGTGCCATCGTCGAAGACGACGGTGACCTTGGTGGCATTCTCGACGACGTGGTTGTTGGTGACGATATAGCCGTCAGGCGAGATCACGAAGCCCGAGCCGGCGGCCATGAAATGGCGGGGAGCCTGCTCGCCGCGCGGACCCTGCCGGCCGAACTGGTCGCCAAACTGATCGAAGAAATCATGGAAGGGATGATCTTCGGGCAGGTCGGGGAAGTTGAAATTGAACTCGCCGCCGCGCCGCTGCACGTTGCGCGGGCTTTCCTCGGCCTCCACGAGGATGGACACCACGGCCGGCTTGACCGCTTCCACCAGGTCGGCAAAGCCGGCATGCGGCTGCGTCGCTTCGGGAACGATGATCTGGGCGGCATTCTGCACCTGGGCAGTGGCGGCCTGACCGGTCATGACGAAAGCGGTGGAAACGCCACCGATACCGACCAGCAGCGCCAGGGCGGAGGCCCCGAGCCAGCGGCTGGTACGCTTCAGAATGGTCGAGCGCATGTAATCATTCTCCTTCGGCAAGCCCTCAACAGCTTGTGGGGTCTAGATATGGAACGGACGATCTTTCTGCGAGGTTGCGCCAACATTAAACCTTGGCAATGTTGGCGGCGGGAATGGGGCGGCGATTGTGGCACCGCCAATGCCACGCCCTCGTGGTTCGAGGCGCGTGAAGAACGCGCACCTCACCATGAGGACTACTTATAGCTCGATGTTCCAGTAGCCCTCATGGTGAGGCGGGAGCGTAAGCGACCCTCGAACCACGAGGGCGTGGCAGGAATGCTTCTGCTACCTCAGCTCGTCCAGCGCCGCCTGCTCCTCGGCACTCAGCCCCGCCTCGACCGCCCGCCGCCGGTGGCCGACCACGACCAGCGTTCCCAAGCCTGCCAGCAGCAGCACGGGCGCAGCGATCCACAGCAGGATGGTGTGGCTGTTCACGCGCGGATTGAGCAGCACATATTCGCCGTAGCGATCGACGAGATATTGCCGCACCGCCTCGTCGCTGTCCCCGGCAACCAGCCGTTCGCGCACCAGCACGCGCAGGTCTTTCGCCAGGTCGGCATCGCTGTCGTCAATCGACTGGTTCTGGCAGACGAGGCACCGCAGGCCGGCCGAAATGTCGCGCGCGCGCTGCTCCAGCACCGGATCGGGGAGGATTTCGTCGGGGCTCAGCGCGACGACCGGGGTCGCGAGGCACAAAGCCAGCAGGAGCGCGCGGAGCCAGGTCATTCGGCGGCCTGGGGCGTTTGTTTGGCCGCCCGGCGCGGGGCACCGACGCGCAGTTTGCGGTCGGTGAGCGAGAGAAATCCGGCCCCGGCCATGAACAGCGCACCCAGCCAGACCAGCGTGATATAGGGCTTGTGCCAGATGCGAACGACATGGGTGTCGTCCAGCGGCTCGCCGAGCTGGAGATAGAGCTGGGAGAAGCCATAGGTCTCGATGGCCGCCTCGGTGGTGGGCATGCCCGAGGCGACATAGGTGCGGCGGTCGGCCAGCATCTGCCGCGTGCCGCCACCGGGGGCGGTGACGGTGAAACGGCCCTCGTCGGAAATGTAATTCGGTCCCGGAACCTGGGCGAAGCTGTCGAAGGCGATGGTGTAACCCGACAGTTCGGTGGTTTCGCCGGGGTTGAGCGTGGTGACCCGTTCGGTCTCCCAGGCCGTGGTAGCGACGATGCCCAGCACGGTGATGCCGATGCCGAAATGGGCAATGGCAGTGGACCAGGCCGAGCGCGGCAGGCCGAACAGGCGGCGGGCGCTTTCAGCCAGTGGAATGCGACCGAGCTTGCTGCGGTCGACCAGTTCGGCAATGGCGCCAAAGGCTACCCAGAAGCCGAGCAGCAGGCCAAGCGGGGCCAGCGATATGCTGACGCCACCCAGCGCCGAGATCAGGATAGTGGCGAAGATGGCCAGTGCCGCCGCGCCGATCAACCGCTGGGCCGCGCCCAGGATATCGGCGCGCTTCCAGGCCAGCAGCGGCCCGAAGGGCAGCACCAGCAGCAAGGGCGCCATGAGGGTGCCGAAGGTGAGATCGAAGAAGGGCGCGCCCACCGAAATGGTGGTGCCGGCCAGGGCATCGAGCAGCAAAGGATAGAGCGTACCGACCAGCACCGCGCCGACTGCGGTGGCGAGGAACAGGTTGTTGAGGATGAGCGCCCCTTCGCGACTGACCGGGGCGAAGAGGCCGCCCTGTCGCAGGGTCGAGGCGCGGAAAGCGAAGAGCGCGAAGGCGCCGCCAATGACCAGCGCCAGCAGCGTCAGGATGACCAGCCCGCGCGTCGGATCGCTGGCGAAGGTATGAACCGAAGTCAGGATGCCCGAGCGCACGAGGAAGGTGCCGAGCAGCGACAGGGAAAAGGTGATGATGGAGAGGAAGATCGTCCAGATTTTCAGTGCATTGCGCTTTTCCATCACCAGCGCGGAATGGAGCAGAGCGGTGCCGGCCAGCCAGGGCATGAAGCTGGCATTTTCCACCGGGTCCCAGAACCACCAGCCGCCCCAGCCAAGCTCGTAATAGGCCCAGTAGGAGCCCATGGCGATGCCGAGCGTGAGGAAGGTCCAGCTCAGCATGGTCCAGGGCCGCACCCAGCGTGCCCAGGCCTGGTCGATACGGCCGGAAACCAAAGCGGCGATGGCGAAGGAGAAGCAGATCGAAAAGCCGACATAGCCCGCGTAAAGCAGCGGCGGATGGATGGCGAGGCCGATATCCTGCAGCACCGGATTGAGGTCATTGCCCTCGATGGGGGCCGGAATCAGCCGGGCGAAGGGGTTGGAGGTGAAGATGGTGAAGCCGGCAAAAGCGGCGGTGAGCAGGCTCTGCGTTGCCAGCACCAAGGCCAGGAGATCACTGGGCAGGCGCCGGCCGAAGGCGGCCACCATGGCGCCGAAAGCCACGAGGATGAGGATCCACAGGACCATCGAGCCTTCGTGATTGCCCCAGACGCCTGAAATCTTGAAGATCAGCGGCTTCAGCGAATGGGAATTGTTCGCCGCCAGCAGCAGGCTGAAATCGGAGGTGACGAAGGCCTGGATCAGTGCGGCGAAGGCCACGGCTACGAGAATGAACTGCAGCACCGCGCCCTGGCTCAGCACCAGCGCGATCCGCTGGCCCGAGCGCCAGAAGGCATAGCCGCCAACCGCCGAAACGGTGGCAATGGCGAAAGCCAGGATGAGGGCGAAGTGGCCGAGTTCGATGCTCATGCTCGGGGAGCCTCGACATTCGAGAATGCGGGAACATTACCCCCACCCTTGATCCCTCCCCACAAGGGGGAGGGAGACGAGGGCACTTGGCACAGTGCATCCCCGACCACCGGGCAGGCTTCCCTCCCCCTTGTGGGGAGGGAGTGAGGGTGGGGGTATTTTAGGCACAGAGTTCCGATCATCACTGCCCACCCTCCGGCCGCCATTCGCCGCTGGCTTTCAGCGCGTCGACGACTTCCTTGGGGATGTAATTCTCATCATGCTTGGCCAGCACATTGGTGGCCATGAACGTCCCGTCAGGCCCGAGGCTACCCTCGGCCACCACGCCCTGCCCTTCGCGGAACAGGTCGGGCAATATGCCGGTATAGCGGGCGGCGACATCCTGCGCGCCGTCGGTCACCACGAAACTGTTGTCCTGGCCGGTACGGGTCCAGCTGCCGTCCTTGACCAATCCGCCCAGGCGCATCGGCGTGCCGGCCGCGATCTCGCGGGCCACGACGTCGGAGGGCGAATAGAAGAAAACGATCTGGTCGCGCAGGGCCACCAGCACCAGCGTCGTCGCCAGCGCCACGACCACGGCCAGGCCGGCAATGACGGCCAGCCGCTTCTGCTTGCGCGACCAGCCCTGCTTGCGGACGGTGGGCATGGTCATGGCGTGGCTCCATTGAGGGTGAGGCCGGCCCCGAGCGCCAGCGTATCGAGTTCGCCCCGATCGAAGGCCTGCGGCCAGGCGGCGACGGCATCGTCATAGGCGGCCTGGGCGCGAGCAGTGTCGCCCAGCACGAGATAGGCCCGCACCAGTTGCGTCCATTCCTCGACGCTGCCGCCTTGCGCAGCCAGCCGGTCGGCCAGGCCGCCGACCATCTGGCCGATCATTTCGGCCTCCTGCGCATTGGCCGGGGCCACGCCGCCATTCTGCGCCACGGCAAGCCCCTGCTGCGCCGCCGTCAGCCAGGGTTCGTCGCCCGTGGATAGAGCCAGGGCGGCATTCCAGAACGGAATCGCCTCGTCATAATGCCCCTGCCCCGTCAGCACCGAGGCCAGGTAGAGCCGCGACATGGCGTGGGACGGGTCGGCATCGGCGGCGGCACGCAACAGCGCGATGGCTTCGTCGGAGCCCGCATCGCCAGCGCCGAGCAACAGGGCTTCGGCGAGATTGGTCTGCAGGTCCGGCGTCGGCTCGCCTAGTTCCATCATGCGGCGATAGGCGCGCGCGGCATCGGCATAGCGGCCCATTTCGAGATAGGCCGGGGCAATGACCGTCCAGCCGCGCAGATCGTCGGGATTGGCGGTGAGTTGGGCCTCGATGCGGGCAATGGCCGCGTCGATGTCGATCTGCTGCGCCGCGACATCGCTGCGATCGGCCAGGGGCTGGCTGGGCAGATCAGGGTTGCCGAGCAGCGCATAGAGCCCCAAGGCCAGCACGGCGACCCCGCCAAGCCCCGCAAGCAGGGTGGTACGACCGAAGGCCGGTCCGGTGCCGGCGACTCGGCCGGTTTCGGATTTGAGGCGCAGGATTTCGCGCGCCAGTTCGCCGCGCGCGGCCGTCGCTTCGGCCTCGCCCAGCTTGCCGGCAGCCAGATCAGCGTCGATCCCGGCAAGCACGAGGCGAAAATGGCTGTTGGCATCGTCCAATTCGGGAGTGCCTGCGTTGACCGCACGCGAACCCGCCGCGTAAAAAAGTGCAGCGCAGGCAATGGCGGTAACGGCGATAGCGATGAACCAGAAAAGCATGGGCCCTGGATGCTTGACGCCGGCACGCGGCAAGATGAGGCCATCTATAAGCCCAATGCGGCGAAAAACCACCAAAACACGCGATCGTGGGGCGGACGCATTGCCACAGGCGCGCATTGCCGCGGATGCGTTGCCGATGGCAAGCACCGCGGCATGAGTGAGGCCCGCGCCGATTTTGTCATCGTCGGATCGACGCCAACAGCCCGGCTGGTCGCGGGGCTGCTGGCGTCCACGCATGGCAAGGCGGTGGTGTTTTCCGGGGAAAGCCAGTCGGGCTACCGCCTGCCGCGCGCCGTCGACCTGTCGGTCGCGCAGATTACGCGGCCGGAAAGCTGGGCCCTGCTCAGGGCCGGCCTGCCCGAGGCGCTGAAACTCATTTCGCGCATCGGCGGGCGCCGCGCCTGGTCGCGGATCGATCCGATCTTCTTCAGCGAAATGCCTGACGGCAAGGAAGCCCTGGCCCATATCCGCCACATGGCGCTTGCCTTCGGCCATGCGGCCGAGCTGGTGCCGTCAAGCGCCCTCGGCATGGGCCGCGACGGATTGCTGCTGCGCGACGCCGTGCTGCTGCACCGGCCGACGCTGGAAGCGGGGCTTGATCGCTGGCTGGAGCAGCACAGGGTGCGCCGCCTGCTCGATGGCGACGCCCTCACAGTGCATGCTGATGGTAGCGCCGAGCTGGTTTCGGGCGAAGACCGCGTCGAGATCGGCCAGGCCGTGCTGGCGGACGATGCCGCCATTCTCGCACATGCGCCCAAGGCACTGTGGCCACCCTTGCTGACCCGCCGGGTCCACAGCACTGTCGCCACCGAGCCGACCCGGCCCATGGCGGCGGCGCTGATGCACCGGCTCGATACCGGGCTGACCCTGGTGCAGCAGGCCGAACGCGGCATCGCGGCTATCGGTCCCGGCGCCATCGATCCCTTCGCTGCCGCATTGGGCGTGCTGCTGGGGCGGGAGCGGGAATTCCGCCAGGCCGGGCAATCGAGCTATGAAGCGGTGGTAACTGCCGATGCAGCCCCCGCCGTGGGACGGCTGAGCGGCAGCGGGCCGGATGTGCTGGCCGGTCTCGGCCCCACCGGCGCCTTCCTCGCCCCCGCGATTGCGCGCTGGCTCTGCGGCGTGGCCGCGCCGGCCGAAAATGCCTGGCTTGGTGCGCGGCTGGTGGATCGCCCCACCGCAGCCTCGGCCGTGGCCGAGTTCGGAGGGATGGCATGAAGGGCCAGCCCAACCGTCTCGGCACCGACCGGCAGCATCATTTCCACGGCAGCGCCATCAACCGCACCAAGCCGCTGCAATTTCGGCTGGATGGCCGTGTGATATCCGGTTTTGCCGGCGACACCGTGCTCAGCGCGGCGCTGGCTTCCGGCATCGACACGGTGGGACGGCGCGACGGCGCCGTGCTGGCCCTCTCGTCCCGTCATGCCCCGGCTATCAGCTTTGCCGCTTTGGCCGGCGATCACCAGCGCGCTTTGCCCATGGAGCGCACCCTTGCCACCGATGGCGCCGACTATCTCACCAGCGCGAGGAAGACCAAGGGCAACCCCATTACCCGCCTGCTGCGGCGCTATGGGCGCTCGCTCGCTATCGATCTTGACCGCCCCGACGCGCTGGCCCGACCCTGGCTCGGTACGCCGGCCGCGCCAGGCCCGCAAGCCGATCTCGTCGTGGTCGGCGGCGGCGTTGCGGGCTTGTCGGCGGCTTTGGCTGCAGCCAAACGCGGCCTGCAGGTCGTGCTGGCCGAAGCGACGCCCTTTCTGGGTGGCAAGACGCGCCTCTTCGGCACGCAGGAGGGTGAGGAAACGCCCGACGAGGCCATTGCGCGCCTCCGTGCCGCCGTCGCCAAAGCCGACGCCATCACCGTGCTGACCAGTGCCGAGGCCTTTGCCCTGCGCCCCGGCGTGGTGCGGCTGCATCAGGTCGAAATGCTCGACAGCACCCCGACCGGACGCGTCATCGATATCCGCGCACGCCATATCATCCTCGCCACCGGGGCGCTGGAGCGGCTGCCGCTGTTTCCGGGCAATCGATTGCCCGGTGTCGCGGGCACGCTGGAAGCGTTCGAGCTGGCGCAACTGCATGGCGTCTGGCCGGGCGCAACGGCCCTCGTCGCCACCAGCAGCAGCCCCGCCTATCGCCTCGCCATGCTGGCGACCGATGCCGGCATAACCGTGCCGCGCATCGTGGATTCGCGCCCACGCCCGCAGTCGCGCTTCATCGAATTCTCCAAGGCCTATGGCATCACCCTGGCGGCCGGTACCATCGTCGCGTCGGCGGCAGCTGCGCCGAAGGGCGGCGGGCTCACCGTCATGCCGCAATTATCGATGGAGGGATTTTCACGGGCCGAGCCGGCATTGACCGTCGACCGGCTGGTGGTCAGCGGCGGCTGGCAACCCGATCTTACGCTCTGGCATATGGCGGGCGGAGAAAGCGCCTGGAATGGATCGAGCGCCCGGCTCGAGCCGCATGCCGGTCCTGATGGCATCGTACTGGCCGGCAGCGCCGCCGGCTGGCTCAGCCGCAGCGCATGCCTGGCCAGCGGCAGCGATGCGGTCGATGTGCTGCTCGGCCGCCAGCGCCGGCTGGTCGAGGACCGGTTGATCGATCCGATCTATGAAACGCCCGACGCGCCAGCCCCTGTCGGCGACGAGCCGGATGAGGCGGCGCAGCCGGTCTTTCTCGATGGCGGCTGGCGCCATATCGAGCGGCCGCGCAAGGTGGTGTCGCGCTGGCCGGCCTGGCTGCCCTTCGCGCCCAAGCCGCCCGGCTGGTCGCTAGCCGATACGCCGCAACCGCTCGATATCGCCGATATCGCCGCCGGCGTGCAGCTTGGCGCCATTCCGGCCGCCAGCGCCGGCATCGTGGCACAGGAGCGCGTCGCCATGGTGGCGGTCGAGAGCGGGGAGGACGATATCGGCCCCTCAGCCGATCCCCCTGCCCCTGCCGCCCAGCTACCTGACCGGTCGCTACGAGGGCGCAACACTGTGGCTGGTCGCCCCACACGACGCGCGGCAGCTCGATATGGGCGCGCTGATCTATTCCAATGCGGATATGTCCGATCCGCTCAGGGCCATCGGCGTCGTGGTGCGGATTGTCGGGGACAAGGCCGTGGCCCTCGTGACCGGCAGTGCCGGGCAGACGGCATGGGTGCGCGAACCCAGCCGCGCCGTCGGCATCAGGCTGGTGGAGCCGTATCGCCCTGACGGAAACTAGTTGCGGCGCTCGGCGGCAGCGCGGGCGCGCTTCAGCGTATCGGCATATTCCGGATTGAAGCGGACTTCGGCCATCTTGATGCCGGCATCGAGCCGCGCGCTGATGACCGGGTCGGCGGGATTTTGCCGGATAAGGTCGAGATTGCGCTGCAGATGGACTTCCAGCGCCTGGCCGGTCTGGCTCCAGGCCTGGTCGAACAGGGCATTGAGCGCCAGCGAATCGCGGCATTCGCGGATGGTCGCCAACAGATAGACGCCGTTGATAGCGGCCAGGATCCGGTCATTGTCCAGCCGATCGCTGCCTTCGCGGCCGCGGCGCATGGCCTGGTTGATATCGGAAACGACATCGCGCAGGCGCGGTTCGATGCGGTCGGAGACCTGCTTGGTTATGGCCGACAGCACCATGGCCCAGCGGCTGCCACGGGCGAATTCGATATAGCCGCTCAGCGAGCGCACCAGGCGGTGAAAGCGCTCAAGGCTGCGGCAGACCAGATCGATATCGGCAAAGGCACCCATCGGCTGGAGGATGTGGATCTGATTCTGTGCATGCGCCAGGATGGCGTCGATGACCGGGCTGAAACCCATGCGGATCACCGCAGCTTCGGTGGCATTGCCCGAGAGCTTGATGATGGTGGTGACCAGCCGGGTCGGATTGGCAATCTGGCTCAGCGCGGCATGGAACAGCAGCGAAGCCAGAGCCTGGTCCTGCAGAGGCATGGACTGTAGGGCCACGCCCAGCGCCCCATCGTCGGTAATGGTATTGACCGCCTTGCCGAAAGCCTTGGCCTTGGCCAGCAGCGCACGGCTGCGCAAGGCCATCATCATGGTTGGCAGGGCGTCGCGGGCTTCGGTGCTGCCCAGGGCGGCGCGCAGGCGGCGATCCTTTTCGGGGTCCTTGGCGACGGCGGCCAGGCCATCCTTCATGCGCGCCAGCACATCGGGCATGACGGCTTCGAGGTCGCTGGCCGAGAAATTGCCGCTGGCCACGCCATCGGCCGAGATCAGGTCGGGGCAGAGATCGCGATAAACCCAGACCCAGCCGGCCTCGGCATGGGCACGCGTCACCGATCCGGCAAAGGGGAACGAGACGGGGTCCTGCACCAGGATCGCATCGATGAGGCCGGCAAAGGGACGCCCAGCCATACGGCCGGCCCGGCGGGGCGCGGCGGAGGCCGGCGTTTCACTTTTATTGGCGGCTTGGGACATCAACGCAGTGGGTCTGGAAAACGAATTCGTCCCAAACCCTATAGCGCGTTGGTAAACAATCCTTATGCGGAAAGCCTGCGAGCTTTATCCGAGTAGTCTCAGGCGGCGCCCTGCACGACAGCCCAGTTGCCATTCTGCTCGCGGCAGGCGGTGCCCTTCTTCACATAGTCCTGGCCATTGGCCTTGACCGTATGCGTGAAGTCACGGCAATCGAGATTGTTGACGCGGACATAGGGGCCGACGGCCACCGTGCCGGTCGTGCCCTTGTCGCCGGCCCATTGGCGCGGGGCGCCGGGGCGGCCGAATTGCAGCGCATAGAACTGGGCGCTGTTGGCTTCGGCCGAATCCTTGGCCGTCATGATCGCCAAAGCAGCCGGATCGACGAAGCCATTGGCCACGCTAGTGGTCAGCAAGGCCTGCTGCGTCGTCTGGGCCGGGCTCGCCACCAGCGGCTGCGGGGTTACCGGGGCCATCACCACCGGGGCCTGCGCCACCTGGGTCGGACCGGTGCTGGCACAACCGGCCAGGGTCAAGGCAAGCAACGGCGCGGCGATTAGGGCGATGCGATTCATGATGTGACTATCTCGTGGTCGTTATAGAGGCTCTTGTTGTCGTAATGCGGCGAAAGTGCGTCAGGTTGCATTTGGCCTGGCCATGGCGCTCAGCCGGGCGGTGGGCAGGCGCAACTCCGCCAGCAGCCCGCCCAGCGCCGAGCGCTTGAGCGCCAGGCCGCCGCCATAGACATCCACCAGTTCCTTGATGATATCGAGTCCCAGACCGCTTCCCGGTGTTTTTTCATCCAGCCTGACACCGCGGCGCAACGCTTTCTGCGCATCTTCCTCCGAAAGGCCGGGGCCGTTGTCGTCGATGCGGATCAGCAGCATGGTGCCGGTCTCGCTGCGCTCGGCATCGAGCCGCACCCCAACCTGGCCGTTGGACCATTTGCAGGCATTGTCGAGCAGATTGCCCGCCATTTCCTCCAGGTCCGCCTCGTCGCCGCGGAACCACGGCAGAGACGCATCGGGGCGCTGGAAGGCAATGGTGACATCGGGGTGAATCTTGCGCATCACGCGCGTTAGCCGCAGCATGATCATGGTCGGGTCGGCCTTCTTGCCCACCACCGAGGTGCGGGCCGCCAGCCGCGCCCGCTCGAGATAGGTGGCCACCATCGTGCTCATCTTCTCGCTCTCGGTCACCACGACATCGGCCAGCGCCCCCTTGCGGGCCGCAGCCTCGTTGCGCAGCACGGCAATGGGGGTCTTGAGCCCATGGGCCAGGTTGCCCACTTGGTTGCGCGCCCGCTCGATGATTTGCGCATTGGAGCGCAGCAATTCGTTGACCTCTTCGGCCAGCGGCGCGATTTCGCGGGGATAGGTGCCGGTCACGGCGACGCTCTCGCCCTCGCGCACGCTTTCGATGGCGGCGCTTAGCCGGTCGATCGGCCGCAGGGCAAACCGCGCCACGATGGCGCTCATGATGGCCAACATCACCCCCACGGCCCCCAGCACGATAAAGGCCTGACCGCGAAAGCCTTCCACCAGTTCGAGGATTTCGCTCAGATTGCCGGACACGATGATCCGGTAGGTGGTCGGAGCCAGCGTCACCGTGCGCTCCACCACGCGCATGCGCGTACCGAAGACGTCGTCCATGATCGCGGTGCGGCGGCCGAGCGTATCTGGCGATCCGGTCATCTCAGGCAGGTCGATCCCGACCATCGAGGTCGAAAGATTGTAGAGTGCGCCGTCGGCATCGCGAATGGCCCAATACCAGCCCGAGCGTGGCCGGTCGAAGCGCGGATCGCTGAGCGCAATATCGGCGCTGGACGGATCGCCCTCTTCCAGCAGGGCGCCGGCCAGGCTTTCGACATGAAACTCGAGCGTTTCCGAGAGCGAGGCATCGAGCGCCCGCGAATAGAGGTCGGTCAGCAGAAACCCGGTCGCCACCAGCGCCAGCACCAGCCAGCCCGCCGACAACCAGAACAATGACGCCGCGATAGACCCCTTACGCATGGCGATCCAGACGGAGCAATGAAAGAGCCCTCATGGTGAGCCTGTCGAACCACGAGGGGGCGCGAGTGGAGGCTCGAACGCACGACCTCGTGGTTCGACAAGCTCACCATGAGGTCTACTGGGCAATTGTGCCAAACCAGACCCTCTCAGTCTTCGGCGATCTGGTAGCCCAGCCCGCGCACCGTCTGGATGCAATCTTCGGGCAGCTTCTTGCGCAGGCGACCGACGAACACTTCGATCGTGTTGCTGTCGCGGTCGAAATCCTGGTCGTAGAGATGCTCGGTCAGTTCGGTCCGCGAGATGACCTTGCCCTTGTGATGCATGAGATAGCTCAACAGCCGCAATTCGTGGCTGGTCAGTTTCACCGACTGGCCATCGACCGTCACCTTGCCCGAGCGCGCATCGAGCCGCACGGCGCCGGCCACGATCTCGTTGGAGGCCAACCCCGCCGCCCGCCGCACCAGCGCGCGGATGCGGGCCAGCACTTCCTCCATGTGAAAGGGCTTGGCGACATAATCGTCGGCACCGGCATCAATGCCCTGCACCTTGTCGCTCCAGCGGTCGCGCGCCGTCAGCAGCAGCACCGGTGTGGTCTTGCCGGCGCGGCGCCATTCCTCGAGCACCGACAGCCCGTCCATCTGCGGCAAGCCGATATCGAGCACGATGGCGTCATAGGGTTCGGTATCGCCAAGGAAGTGGCCTTCCTCGCCATCGAAAGCCACGTCGACCGCGTAACCGGCCTCGGTCAGGGCTTCCTTGAGCTGACGGTTGAGATTGGTATCGTCTTCGACAACAAGAATACGCATTTGCAGGCCCCCGATGCGTCTATGCGTTACTGCGCGCTCAGAACCAGGTTCTGAGCTTCCCCCTCGGGCGTCAGTACGCCGATAATATAGACGAGCCTGCCGCCTTCGTCACATACCTGAACGGAAAGGATTTCCGCGCTGCCGCCAACGCCGGCCGAAGCCAGTACGGCATCGAGGGACATGATCTGGCCGGACGACACCGCATCCTGGATCTGGCGCTTGTCGAGGCACGCCTGCGCATTGGCCGCCCCGGTCGAGGCAAGGCCAACCGCCAGCGCGACTGCGATCGAAGCAAGGAATTTCGAGGTCAAGGTTTTCATGGCAGCAACTTAGGGCGACGTTGCTGAATGGGACATGAATGAGGCAAAGCGCAAGTCTTTAGCCAAATTTTTGAGCCTCAAGCCCGCCCGATATCGCCCTTCAGCCCCTTGCGCAGGAACAGCACGGCCAGCGCTTCCATGATGAGCTGGCCCGCCGAACTGCCCTCGAGTGCCGGCAGGTCGATTCCCAGCATTTGCGCCAGGCCCGCCAGCAGCATGAAGGCAGCGACGATATAGGTCTTGTAGCCATTGAGAATATCCATGATCGTTCTCCAGAGTGTGATCGTATCGACCGGCGCCGTCGTGCCGGAAGTAGCCAGCGCCGCGGCTCGTACCGCGGCAACACGGTTGGTCCAGCCGCGGCCGAACGTGGCGAAAGTCGGCAAACGGTTGAGGAAAGCCAGCCGGCGGTCGCAGAGCGCGCCGATCAGCACACCCAGCCCCTTGCGCGCGGCATAGCTCTCCACCGCGCCCAGCGTCAGCGGCCCCACCTGTCCGTCGGCAGCCACGTCGAGTTCGGCCTGCAGCGTGCGGATGGCCCGGTCGGGACCGGAATTGACGGCGAAGTCAAACAGAGCCAGGTCGAGCCCGGCGGGGAATTGCCCGGCCTGGCAGCGATCCCAATAGCTGGCGCGATAGATCTTCGCCGCTTCCGGGCGCTGCAATTCCATCACCGCGCTCTTGGGCAGGTTCCACCACGGCGACACCATGCGCCAGCGCGCCAGCGTCTTGTGGGTAATGCCCATATTGGTAGCCCCGCCGGGATCGGACGGATGGTCGACATAGCCGCCCTCTTGGCGCAGCACCTCGTCGAGGCAAATATCGAACCGGCTTCTAGCCATGGAATTCCCCCTGCGCCGCATGCCCCGCGCCCAGAACCGGGCTCAGTTGCTCAATCGTGAAATCGAACGCCGCCGGCAGCGCGCCGAAATCGGCCACCTGCGCGGCGCTCGCATAGCTAGCGGAAGGCATGCCGGTTTCCAGCACCCGCACGGCCGTCCCGCCATCGAGGATCGTGATCCGATAGCGCTCGGGCGCGTGTTCCAGCGGACTGTCGGCCACGCCCCAGCCATCGCCATCGGCCCGGCTGCGCCGCATCCAGGTCAGGCCAATATCGCCGGCATCATCGCGCAAAGCCCGCAGATGCACCGGCGCCAGCGGCAGAGCCGGCCCCAACCCGGTCTCGGCCGTGAGGCTCGTGCCTTCGATATCGCTCGCCCCGGCATAGACACGGAAATCCCGCATCTCGCCCAACAGGCGCGGCTCCATCGGCAGCGTCACCGCCCGGGAGTCGAGCACCATCACGCGACTCCCGGCGGTTGCCGAACCGGCCTCCGTGCCTTCGAGTCCGCGCAACAACCGGCTCAGCCGATAACGCCCGGCCGAAACCAGTTCGGCTTCGGCAAAGCCGATCACCTCCCAACCGCCGGCCCCCTCGATGGCGAACCGGTTGCCGCCCGACAGCGCGGCCAGCGGTTCCACCGAGGCCAGGTGCCCCGCCAGCAGCGTCACCTCGATGACATTGCCCCGATCCCACACGCCTGTCGGTCCCGGCAGCAATGGTGTTTCGAGCGTCCCCAGCAGCCCGCGCCGCGGCAGGTTCACCGCCAGCGCCCCGGTCGCGTCATCGACCAGTTGCACGCTGCCCGGCCAGGGTTGCGCATAGGCCGCGGCCACCAGCCGCGACCGGCCAGGGTCGGCGGGCAACGGCGGCAGATGCGCCAGCGCCACCAGCGGCAGCGACCGCACCGCCGGCCTCGTGCCCCCGGCCAACGGCCGATCGATCCCGGTCGCCACGGCGGTTCCCGAAGGCAGCGTCCGCGCCGTCACCCGCCGCATCAGCCCATCGCGGATTTCGCTGATCTCGAACGGCCCTTCGGCCAGCCCATCGATTTCCACCAGGTCCCCCGGCTCCAGCGCCAGCGCCGCAGGTGGCAGGTTGAAATCCAGCGTCTCGCGCTGCGCGCTGCGCCCATCGAGCATCCGCTCCGCGGCCAGCCGCGCGCCCGAGCCATCCAGCGTCATTGCCATGACCTCGCCCACCAGCGGCCCGGTCCCGTCGGTCAGTGCCGTCACCGTACCGCTCAGGTAGTCTCGCTCGCGGTCGAGATAGGTCAGCGCCAGCCGCCCCGGCGCCTCGGCCGGATCGCCGCGCTTCCGCGACAGCGTCGCGCCCTCGCTTTGCGCCAATTCTTCAGCGTCGAGCGCCATCGCCCCGCCTCGCCGCGCCAGGCCCAGATGCAGGCCATCAATCCCGTTGCGCAGGCTCAGCCCCGTCGCATCAAGCAACGGCTCCAGCGCCTCGCGCGCGGTCGTCGCATGGCCCAGCACCAACCCGCCCACCAGCGGCGCAGCCGGTTCGGCGCTCAGTGCCACCCCATGGTCCGCGGCGACGGCCCTGGCCAATTCGTCGCTCGCCATGCCGCCCAGCCGCCCGGTCAGCCAGTGGCCGTTGCGATGGTTCGGGCCATCGGCCCACACATCACTCAGCGCCGGAAAGGCCGGATAGGGCCGCGCGTCCCAGGTCCAGTGATAGATGCGCTCGACATCGACCATGCCGGCCGGATTATTGGCCGGATTGCGCCAGAAAGCCTGATGCGCCCGCAATACCTGCCGCTGGATCAGCGGATCTGGCGTCCCGGTCGAAAAATACGGCCGCCCACTCTCGGCACTCTTGGGGTCGCCGAAGATATTCGGCTGGTTCGCCCCCTTGTCGACAGCGCCGCAGCCCAACTCCGTGAACAGAATTGGCTTCGAGCCCGGCACCCACGCCGTCGGGCTGCCATTGCGCACCCCACCCGGCCGGTTGTGGTGTGCCTGACTCCACCAGTTGCGAATATCCTTGTAGCGCCACACCCACGGCTCGCCATGCGCCCCATCAGTGATCGGCGTCCGCACCTGCGCCCGCCGGTCGGCATCACTGGCATAGAACCAGTCATAGCCCTCGCCGCCGGCAATATTGCCCATGAGATAGTCAAGGTCATGCGTAGACGCCGCCAGAGTCGCATCCGCATGGCCCTGCCCGTCCCGCCAATCGGCCAGCGGCATATAATTGTCGATGCCGACAGCATCGATATTGGCTGAGGCCCAGAGCGGATCGAGGTGAAAGAATTTTTCGCCCCCGCCCGGCTGGTAGCCCGAATATTCGCTCCAATCCGCCGCATAGGTCAGCTTCGTCCCCGCGCCCACCACGCCCCGCACATCGGCCGCCAGCGTCACCAGCGCCGAAACGAAGGGAAAGCTGTTGCCCGCCCCGCGCACCGTGGTCAGGCCAACCATTTCCGAGCCGATGATCAGCGTATCGACGCCACCCGCCGCCACGGCCAGTCCGGCATAATGCAGCACCATCTGCCGATAGGCCGCCGCAAATGTCGCCACCTGCGTCGCCGCTGCCGCCGATTTGTCCGGCGATCCCGCCCGCCCCGGCGCCGGGTGACAGGTGATCCGCCCGCGCCAGGGATAGGCCGCCTGCCCCGTCCCGCCATAGGGATTTGGCAGGCCGTTGCCCGCCGGCACATCCATCATCACCATGGGGTAGAGCGTCACGCGCAGTCCGCGTGCCTTGAGGTCGGCAATCGCCGCCCGCACCGATGCGTCCGAAGGCGTGCCGCCATAGGCCGCCCCGCCATCATGGCTCGATACGACAGGCACGTCGCCGCGCCCCAGCCCGGCCACGCTCCAGCTCGTGCCCTGCACGGTCCTGTCGGCCGCCTCGACACGCGGCCCGATGGCGCAATTGCCGCAGCGCAGGTCATTGCCGAACCAGGTCACGACAAGCGCCACATGCTCGAGATTAGGGCACAGCGCGACCAGTTCGTCGATCGAGGCCGTCCAGTCGCTGACATTGGCGGCGAGATGCGTATTCTCGCCCACCGTCTGCCCCGGCCCGGCAATGCGCACGCGCGGCACCGGATCATAGCCGAATTCCGTCGCCCCAGGGATGATGGTCACCGCGCGAATATCGGGTTCCAGGTCCCCCACCACCCGGCACAATTCCACCGACAGTTGCGGAATGCGGTTGCCAAAGCGGTTGAGCGGCAATTGCTCGACCACGAGATAGCACAGCCCCCGATAGGCTGGCGCCACGCCCTGCGTGGCCTCGATCAGCCCGTCGGGCAGTTGGTCTTCGGTGCCGCGATAAAAACGCAGCGTCAGCCCCGCCGTATCGAGCAGTTGCCCATCGGTCCAGATGCGCCCCAGCCGGTGCACCTCGCCCTCGCAGAAAGCCACGGCAAAGCTCGCACCGACAACGTCTTCCTGTTGCTGCTCCTGCCCAAAGCCCTTGGCCCCGGCATTTTCCGGCGAGAGCAATTCCAGCTCGTCGCACCAGGCTGCCGCGAATTGCGGCCCGCGGAACCGGTCCGGGTCCGATGCCGACATCACCATGGCCTCGACCCCATTGGGCCAGATCAGCCGCTGCCCTCTCAGCGTCGGCCGCTCGAGTTCGGAGCACACATTCAATATGCCGCTCTCCCCGCGCACCATGATGGAAATGGCTTCGGCCATGGTTTCGCCCACCAAAGCGATCGGCCCGATTTCCTGCGCCGCCAGGCTCCGTACCCATTCAGCCCCGGCCCGTGTCTTGCCCGAGCCGCGACCGCCCAGCAGCAGCCAGGTGGTCCAGTCGCCCTTCGGCGGCCGCTGCTTGTCCAGCGCCCAGGAATTCCAGTCGAAATACACGGCCTCCGCGTCGTCTACGCGGTCGGCAAACTCTTGCGGGGTCAGCTTCGGCTGATCGACGAACAGGGGGCCATCCGGTTCAGCGATTGCGATATTGCTCAATGCGCTTGGCCAGTTTGTTGCGCAGGTCGGTCATGTCCTTCCTGGTCGGCGGCTCCACATTGCGTTGCGCCGCGCCCATCTCGATCAGCTTGTCGAGCGTCTTGACCTGTATGCTCAGCACATTGGCCTGCTTGTCGATCGGTTCGTCCACCGCCGCCTCCAGTCGCCTTATCTGTTTGTCGAGAACCTTGAGCATCCGCGCCACCAGGTCTTCATGGCGCACCACGCGTGCCCTTATGCTGGGCCACCCTTCGACCTCCCGCCGATAGCGCAGTTGCGCCAGCGTGATGCCGTGGCGCTTGCAGATGACGGCGGGCAGGAAGTGGCGACCCTCATATTCCGCCCGGATGATATCCCAGCGGATCGGAGCCCCCG
Source organism: Devosia ginsengisoli (assembly GCF_024707105.1). GTDB lineage: Bacteria > Pseudomonadota > Alphaproteobacteria > Rhizobiales > Devosiaceae > Devosia > Devosia ginsengisoli_A. The sequence continues at coordinate 982,997 of NZ_JANQAJ010000011.1, forward strand.
GCTCCGTCTCGTGACCCAATTTCGTGACCATGCCTGAACTATAGCCGATCACCGTGACGCGGGGATAAGATGGATAAGAAAAAGCCCCGCTGCAGCGCAACGGGGCCTCCAATCTTCAGCATTCCGCCGAAAATCAGATCCGTACGAAATCCACCTTCTGGCAGGCGATCAGCTTGCAGCCCTGCAGGCTCAGCCTGCTCTCGTTGACCAGCGTCACCGAGCCGGACACGGTATGGCCCTCGTATTTCACCGTGCCGCGCCACTTGTTCTCGGCGGTGGCCTGGGCGCCCTGCACCACATATTGATTCAGCAGCGCGAGGTTTTCCGGGGTCTGGGCATCCTTGCGCAGCCAGGTCAGCTTGGCGCAGAGTTCGGTGCCATCGCCGCAATAGCTCACAGCATAGCGCGACTCACCGGTCGTGGTCTGCCAGGTTCCGACCGGGGTCAGGTCCTGGGCGAAGGCGGGGGCCGCGGCACAAAGGGCCAGAACGGCGGCGGCAATGGTCTTTGCAACAGTCATGGTCGTCTCCTCGACGGCACGCCGAAGGCCAGCCCGCAAGGGCGCCACGGCGTGAATGAGTTTGGTTGACCGCGCAAATGCCATAACCGCACTGAACCCATCGCGAACCTGATGTTCAGATTGGGTTCATGCTCACCCGAACTTCCGCGCCGCATCCAGCGCCAGGCCCAGCCCCACGCTGCCCAGCACGTCCGTCCGCACCAGTTCCGCCGCCGGAAACAGCGCCCGCAGCCGCGCGGCGATCGCCGGCACCTGCGTCGATCCACCCGTCAAGATCAGGCTGTCGACCGCCTCGGCCGATACCCCTGCCCGGCGCAACGCCTCTTCAATTGTTGATTCAATGCGCTCCACCGAATTGTGCAGCGCAGTGGTCAAATCATTGATTTCAATCGTGGTCTCGATCCACCGGTCGCGCACCGGAAAGGCGAAATCCGTCGTCGCCGCGTCCGACAGCGCGATCTTGGCCGCTTCCACCGCGCCGACGAGCCGGTGTCCCAGCCGGTCCTCGATCAACTCGATCATCATCTCCACCCGCTCGGGCACCCGCGCCTCGCGCCGCGTCCCGCGCAGGTCACGCAGGGTCTGCGCCGTATAAAGCCGGTTGATGCGGTGCCAGGTGGAAAGATCATGATAAGGCGCCACCGGCAGGTGCCTCTTGCCATCAAGCGTCCGCGTGCCCAGCCCCAGTTCCGGCATCACCTTGCCCATGGACAATAGCCGGTCGAAATCCGTACCGCCGACATGCACGCCGGCGGTCGACAGAATATCGTCGCCCCGCTCCGCCGCCCGCGCCCGCTCCGGCGACACCCGCACCACCGAAAAGTCCGACGTGCCGCCGCCCAGGTCGACGATCAGCGCCAACTGTTCGCTGGTCACCTGCCGCTCGTAATCCAGCGCCGCCGCGATCGGCTCGAACTGGAAATCGACCTGCCGGAACCCTTGGGCGCGCACCGCACTTTCCAACTGCCCCTGCGCCGCCGCATCGGCCACCGGGTCGTCATCGACGAAATGCACCGGCCGCCCGCACACGACCGTATCGACCGGTCCGCCCAGCTCCGCCTCGGCCCGACGTTTCAGCTCGGCGATGAAAATGCCCAATATCTCGATGAAGCCATAGCTGCGCGCCTTGACCCGCGTCGTGTCCCCGATCAGGCTCGTGCCCAGCACGCTCTTGAGCGAGCGCATCAGCCTTCCTTCGGCACCGGTCACATATTCGGCCACCGCCTGCCGGCCGAAATACATCCGGTCATCCTCGAAGCCGAAGAAGATCACGCTGGGAATGGTCTCGCGCCCGTCCTCCAGCTTGAGCAATTGCGGCACGCCGCCGCTGTCGCGCCGTGCAATGGTCGAATTGGACGTGCCGAAGTCGAGGCCGCAAACAAGGGTCATGGCTGCCATCCGAAAGGAAAGCGCCCGCCGGCGCAAAAAGCGCTTTCCGAAAAGTGGGCACCACTTTCCGGTTCGGAAAACGCGACGGGCAAGATTTGGGACGGGCTTCTTAGTGGCTCACGCCACCGCTGGCAAGCCGGACCAGCAACAAGAGTGGAGCCATATCGGCTGGAGTGGAGCCGCCCCCTCGCCCCTTGCGGGAGAGGGGGCTTTTCCGCGGTCAGCGGAAAAGCGGGTGAGGGGTCTGCGTTACCCCATGCCTAGATGTAAAGGACAAAACCCCTCATCCGCCCTTCGGGCACCTTCTCCCGCAAGGGGAGAAGGAAGGACGGGGCCGGCCTCAAGCCGCCCGGCGCTTGCGCTCCTGCGCCGGCCGCAGATCCACGCCTTCGATACGGCCCATGCCGCGGCGGCGGGCCTTCTTCAGCGCCTCGGCGCCGGCCTCGAAGAATTTCTTGTCATAGCCGCCGCGTGGATTGGTCACGGCCAGTCCCATACCCAGCGTCACGATGCCGGCATGGCTTTCCTTGTGCGGCATGGCCAGTTGCCGCACGGCTTCGGCAATCTTGCCGGCCGTTGCCCGCGCCATCAGCGCCGGCATGTCGGGCAGCACGATGACGAAACTGGCGCTGCCCAGTCGCAGGCAGCTATCGCCTTCGCGCGGCAGCACATCGGCAATGGCCCGCATCACGGTCAGCAGGCACTGGTCGGCCTGAACCTTGCCATAGGCGGTGAAATAGTCGGCAAAACGGTCGATCTCGATCACCAGCAGGCTCAGCGACACATGCCGCGCCGCCGCATGGTTCCAGCCCCGCACCAGCTCGCCTTCGATCCGCTCGCCCAGTTTGGGCTTCATGCCGATGGATCGCGCAATGGCCGCCTGCCCATAGGCCGGCACCCGCTCCTGCCGCACAGGTCGCAACAGCGCCAAAGCCGTCCGGACCCGGGTCCAGAACGGCTCGCTCTGATCTTTGATAATCGCGGTGTCGGTCATGGTCATCGCCCATCCTAGGCTCGCGCTGCGCGGGATCAGGCCACAGGAATGGTTAATGACGTGTAAATACGTAGGAGAGACCTCCCACCAGACCAAATTGATGACAGGCTATACCCTGCTATTTGACATATATTGACAGGCTATAGCCTTACAAGTTATATTTTATGACAGGCCTTAACCTGCCAAAATTTTCGTAATGTCAGGTCATGACCTGCAAAGGAGCATGCGATGGCTTGGAATCGGAAACTGCTGCACGCCCGCGAAAAGCTGGACAACCGGCTCGCGCCATTGCGACCGGCAGGCCAGTATCACCCCCCGGCAAAAAGGCTGGGTCAGGGCTATGCGGGATGTGTTGGGAATGTCCGCCGACCAACTCGGCAAGATAATGGGCGTTCGCCGGCAGTCCGTTGCCGATATGGAGCTTTCCGAAGCAAAGGGCAGTATAACGCTCGACACGTTACGTCGGGCCGCCACCGCCATGGATTGCACCCTGGTCTATGCACTGGTCCCCAACACGTCGCTGGAAGCCCTGGTGCAACGGCGCGCCGAGGCCTTGGCCATGGCCGCCATATCCGGCGTTGCCCACACTATGGCGCTGGAGGACCAGCAGGTCACCGGTCCCTTGGGACAGCAGGTCAGGGACTATATCGAAGATCACATCTCCGAACGCGATCTGTGGCGCGACAATGACTGACATCTTTGCCGGGCCGGAGGGATCGACACCTCTCCACCCTCGGGATCAGCGCGGCCTGCGCCAATCGTGGATCACTACCCGCCAAGAGCTCAACGCGGCCGAGCAAGCCAATATCCTTGCCGGCCGCGCCTGGGCGCTGCGCAGCCGGGTCGCGCTGACGTCAGAAGACTACCTGCGCCGGCTGCACCGCCGCATGTTCGACGATGTCTGGTCATGGGCCGGTCAGTTGCGGCAGGTCGAAACCAATATCGGCGCCCTGCCGCACGAGATTCCCATTCGGCTGCGCCAATTTCTCGATGACGTGGGTTACTGGCGCGCCAACCAGACCTGGCCGCCTGACGAGCTGGCCGCGCGATTCCATCATGGCCTCGTGCTGATCCATCCCTTCACCAATGGCAACGGACGCCATACGCGACTCGCCGCCGACCTCATGTGTCGCCAGCTCGGCGTCGCACCCTTCACCTGGGGCCGCCACAGCCTCGACTCCGCCGGCGCAACCCGCCAAGCCTATCTGGCCGCCCTGCATGCGGCCGATAATCACGATTTTGCACCGCTTCTCGCCTTCGTGCGGTCCTAGCCTGTGTTGAGTCTCACGTCAGGGCGAGCCAAAAACGGCGGGTTTCGAGAACCCGAGCGGAGCGTACGTTTGGTACGTGAGCACCGGAAGCGCAGAAAGCTGTCGTTTGCAGGCCGCCATCACGCGAAACTCAACACAGGCTAAAGCCGCTCCGGCGGGTCCCATTCGGGCCAGTCTACGGCGTGGTTTTCCCATTCGCCGGGGGCGACGTCCTTTTCGGCGAAGGTGCGGCCCCGCGCCGAGACGCCGACATCCACCACCGTCTGCGGGTCGCCCGAGACCAGCGGGTGCCACCAGGCCAGACCCTTGCCTTCGGCAATGCGGCGATAGGCGCAGGTGGTGGGAATCCAGGGAATTTCCCGCACATTCTGCGGCGTCAGCTTGATGCAGTCGGGCACCTTCTTCTGCCGGTTGGGATAGTCGGTACAGGTGCAGGTATCGCCGTCGAGCAACTGGCAGCGCACGTCCGAGGTGATCAGCAGGCCGATCTCCTCGTCCTCCAGCTTGATCAGGCAGCAGCGGCCGCAGCCGTCGCAGAGGGCTTCCCACTCCGCATCGGTCATTTCGTCCAGCGTTTTTTCTTCCCAGAAGGCCATTTTAACTCGCGGCTGGTAAAAGGCTGCTTGGAAACTTGCTCTGGCCGCCAGAGCAGATTTTCCGGGCAGCCGCTAAGCCTGTTGCCGGTTTGCCCTTGTCTGTGACGCAACGCAATCATATTCCAGCGATTGCATTGCGTTGATCGCCGCTTGCGGACAACAGTCCGTGAAACCAGCTCCGGGGACATTTGGTGCAGGATCCGTTCTATACCAAGGAAAAGCGCAAGAAATCGGGCAGCATGCTCGCCGCCGATGCGTGGCTGGATTCCTCGCTCTACGAATTCTGGCAGGCGCTGGGCCGTGGCTATACGCGCTTCCAGGATTTCATGAGCATTTTCCACGTCGCCGGTATCCGCCGCTTCTTCGTGGAAATTCTCAGCGACGGCTTTTCCTTCTTCGCCATCGGCTGCGTGCTGATGGCGGCCCTGGCCCTGCCCGCCTTCGACGCCACCGCTTCGGGCGAATTCAACAAGGCCGAGGATTATTCGGTCCTGTTCCAGGATCGCTATGGTACCGAGATTGGCCGCCGCGGCATCCGTTCGGACGATTCCGTCGCCCTCGACGACATGCCCGACTACCTGCTCAAGGCGACGCTGGCCACCGAGGACCGGCGCTTCTACGACCATTTCGGCATCGACGTGGTCGGCACGTTGCGCGCGCTGATGAGCAATGCCGCCGGTGACAATTCCACCCAGGGTGGCTCCTCCATCACCCAGCAGCTCGCCAAGAACCTGTTCCTCTCCTCGGAGCGCACGCTGGAGCGCAAGATCATCGAGGCTTTCCTCGCCGTCTGGCTGGAATGGCACTATTCCAAGGACCAGATTCTCAAGCTCTATTTCGACCGCGCCTATATGGGCGGCGGCAATTTCGGCGTGGTGGCGGCCTCCGACTACTATTTCGGCAAGAAGGTGCAGGACATCAACCTGGCCGAGGCCGCCATGCTGTCCGGCCTGTTCAAGGCCCCGACCCGCTATGCGCCCCACGTCGATCTGGCTGCCGCACGCGGCCGCGCCAATCTGGTCCTTTCCAACATGGTGGCGGCCGGCTTCCTCACCGAGGGCCAGGTCACTGCGGCACGGCGTCATCCGGCCACCCCGATCAGCCGAGCCGACGATGCCAATTCTCCCAATTACTTCCTCGACTGGGCCTTCGAGCAATCCAAGGACCTGATCGAGGCGCATCACCACGCGAGCAACAATTTCGTCGTCCGTACCACGATCGACACCACGCTACAGAAATATGCCGAAGAGGCCGTGGTCTCGACCATTCTCGAACAGGGCGCGCAATACGATGTCAGCCAGGCCGCCATGGTGGTCACCGATACCCAGGGCGCCATTCGCGCCATGGTCGGCGGCACCGACTATGCCAAGAGCCAGTTCAACCGCGCCATCGTCTCCACCCGCCAGCCCGGTTCGGCCTACAAGATCTTCGTCTATTCCGAAGCCTTCGAGCAATTGGGCCTGACGCCCAGCGATCTGATCACCGACCGCCCGGTCTGCATCGGCGACTGGTGCCCGGTCAATTACGGCCGCAACTACAAGGGTACGGTCACCCTGGCCAGCGCCTTTGCCCAGTCGCTCAACACGGTCCCCGTCACCCTCTCGATCAAGACCGGTCGCGAGCCCATTGCCGCACTCAGCCACCGCATGGGCCTGCAGGCCGATTATCCGGTCACCCGCTCGCTGGCGCTGGGCGTCGCCTCGGTGTCGGTGCTGGACATGACCTCGTCCTATGCCGTGCTCGCCAATCACGGCTACAAGACCCCGGGCTATGGCATTACCCGCATGACCACCCTCAATGGCGAACTGGTCTATGAGGTCGATCCCGATGCCCCGCGCGAGCGCGTGCTCAGCGAAACCACCGTGGCCAACATGAATTCCATGCTGCGTGGCGTCGTCACCGGCGGCACCGGCACCCGCGCCCGCATCGAGGGCGTGCCCGTGCTCGGCAAGTCCGGCACCACCTCATCCTACCGCGATGCCTGGTTCTGCGGCTTTACCGGCAACTACGTCGCCGCCGTTTGGATGGGCAATGACGACTATCATGCCACGCGCAACCTCACCGGCGGTACGCTGCCCGCCATGGCCTGGCAGAAATTCATGGCCTATGCCCATACCAATATCGAAATCCTGCCGGTCTTCGGCGTCGATTTCGTGCCCGAACCGCAGGTGGTCGCCGAAGCCGATCCCGATGCGCTGGAAGAAGAAATCATCCAGCGCCCCCCCAGCCTCACCCCTGCCGCCGCCCGCAAACTGGTCGACCTGGCCGGGCGGTTTGCGGCGACGCTGGAGACCGCCGTGCCGGCAGGGCATCAGGCGAGCGTGCCGGCCGGGATGCAGGGGATGTAGTTATTGACTACAATGTAGTCCCGAGCTACATTTAGGCTTGTGAAGCCAGTCGTCTACACCAAAGCCGCGCTGCGCACCCTTGGCCGCCTGCCGCAAAACACCGCGCGGCGCATTCGCGACAAGATTCACGAGTTCGCCGCCGAGCCATCGTCCCAGGCCAACAATATAAAGGCCCTGCACGGCAGCAACCTGATCCGGCTTCGCGTTGGTGACTGGCGAGTCATCATGGATGATGGCGTCGTCCTTGAAATTCTGGAGATCGGGCCGAGAGGCAGTATCTATGGGTAAGGGAGATCGCTGTTGAACGAAATGATCACAATTCCACGTGCCGAATACGATCGCCTCCGCGAGGCAGCCGAAGATCTTGCCGATCTTGAGACTTACAATCGTATCAAGGCCGACCTTGCGGCAGGCCGCGAAGAGCTGATTCCATCCGAATTTGTCGACCGCATGATCGACGGCGAGAGCCCGGTCCGTGTATTCCGCAACCTGCGCGGCATGACCCAGTCCGCCCTGGCCGCCGCATCCGGCGTCAATCGCGTGCAGATCGCCGACATTGAAGCCCGGCGCAAAACCGGCTCCGTCGAAACCCTGCGCAAGCTGGCCGAAGCCCTGCGCGTCACAATCGACGATCTGATTTGATGTCAGACCCATCCTAAAACCGCGATATCGCCAGGCAAGCAGATGGCAAAGGAACTCTGATGCCCCTCGAAACCACCAAGTTTGATATTCAGGACTTCCTCAAAACCCCGGAAGATCGGGCGCCCGTGAAGGACTTTACAAGGCCTCAGCGACAAGGGTGACCCGCGCCTCTCCACCCTGCTGGGAGTCATGCGGGCACTGGGGCTGCAGCTATCGGCCCGTGCGGCCAATGACGACCACGATGGTCCAACCCAATTGACCGGTGGCCAATAACCGCCCTTCCGCCTCCCCGCCCCCCCTTGCTACAACCAGTCCAGCTACTCCGCGCTCAGGTTCCGCCGCCCATGCCGATTCCAGCATTTCCGAGCCGCTGAACCGTGCGCTTCGTATTCTACCTGCTCATGATGATTGCGGTGGCGCTGGGGGTCGGGTTCGGCCTCAGCTATTATGCCCTCACCGACGGGCGCCTGTTCGGCGTGGCGCAGGTGGGGCCGTGGGCCGCCTGGCCCGATGTCGGCGCCAACGCGCCCAATCCCTATACGCGCGGCCATCTCGCGCGCACCGCCGCCTTCGAGCTCGGCCAGTCCGAGGGCCTGCAATTCACTGCCACGTCGGATAGCGACGGCCAGCCGCTCACCCGCAACTGCACCTATCGCATCGACGGCAAGACCCCGCTCGCCACCTTCTGGACCCTGGTGGCGCAGGACGAGGCCGGCATCAATATCGCCGCGCCCGATGTCACCCCCGCCATGCGCAGCAGCGCCATTGCCCGTGCCGAAGATGGCTCCATCATCATCAATGTCGGCACGCAGATCCAGCCCCTCAACTGGCTGGAGCTGACCGGCGAAGGTCCGTTCAAGCTGGTGCTGACCCTTTACGACACCGCTGCCTTTTCCGGCTTTTCCAGCGATGCCTCGATGCCATCGATCATCCGTGGGGCATGCGCATGATCCGCTTCCTGCTCTGGCTGCTGGGTGGCGTGGTGCTGGGCGGCATCATCCATATCGTGGTCATCCTCACCCTGCCGGCCCTGGCCGAACAGTCGGTGTGGAGCCGCGTGGCCGATCTCGATGCCGATAACCGCATGGTCATCCTGCCCCGCGTCGTGGCCGGCGAGCCCAATTCGCTGGGGCTCGACCCCGCCCTGGCCTACGGCCTCTGCCGCGTCGATCTGGACAATGGCCCCGCCTATGTCAGCGGCGTGCTGCCCGAGGCCTTCTGGTCGGTAGCCTTGTTCAACACGTCCGGCATCGTCACCTATTCGACCACCAATCGCGACGGCATCGGCAAGACGCTCGAACTGGGCATTTTCAACGCGGCCCAGACACGCCTGCTGGCCCAGCAGCAGCTCGACATCGCCGAAGGCCTGCTCGTGGTCGAATCCACCAGCGACCAGCTCCTCATCCTCGTCCGCCTCGCCCCGCCCCACCAGGCCATGCGCCACCGCTTCGAACAGGAACTGTCCGAAGTCGAATGCGGCACGCGGGGCTAGAAGCGCCGGCGGCGACAGGCCTCCATCGGCAATATCTTGCCAAATTCCCGCGAACCCTCGGCAACGAATTGCCGATGCGCCGATAAAACGCGCCCATCTGCAGGTTTTTCCGTTTGGCACGCGACTTGCGAAGAGGAGGGCACCGGACCCGAGGAGAGCACGCGGCTCCATTTTTCGACCCGCCTGCATGGGCCGGAGTCTGACTATTTGAGGAGCAATATTGTGACGAACTTTTCCAGAACGACCAGGAGATTGCTGAATGCGACCCTCGTGACATTGGGGGTTGCCGCCGCCGGTCCTGCATTCGCGCAGATGGATGACGGCCCCGCCACCGCCGAGCAATTCGGCGTTGGCCTGCCCCGCGATCACGCCACGACGCTGTTCAGCGACGAGCAATATCCCGAATTCCCCCTGAAGCCGGGCCAGGAGGCCTATGCGGACATCGACGGCCCCCGCATGAAGCAGGATATCGTCAACCTCTCCGCCATCGCGCTCGACTATCGGGACAGTGTGAACAGCCAGTGGTGGGGGCGGTTCCCCGGCACCGACGCCGACCGCGAGGGCATGAAATACATGACGGACGAATATGAGCGTCTGGGCATGACCATCGAAACCATACCCTTCGTCATCCCGCAGGACTGGCGCCCCAATGGCTGGACGGCCAGCTATACCGTCGATGGGGGCGAGCCAGTCACGCTGAACACGGTCTTCCCCGCTTCCGGGACGATGGGCACGAATGCGGAAGACCTGACGGCCGAAGCCATCTGGGTGGGTATCGGCGCCGAGGCCGACTTCCTTGGCCGCGACGTGGCGGGCAAGGCCGTCGTCATCTACTCCACCTTCGTGCCGGGCGGACGAAGCCACTCGGCTTCCGATCGCGCTGGCCTGTTCGATGCCAATACGCGCGCGAAGGATCTTGGCGCGGCCATGATCATCAATGTGATCGCGGTGCCCGGCAATGGCCAGTTCCAGCCTGAGGGCGGGATCAAGGAAGTCCCCCAGGTCACCATCAGCCAGGACGAGGGTTTTGCGCTGCGGGATCGGCTCGGCGCCGGTGAAACCGTGGAGTTCACCCTCAATCTCGACCTGCCCGAAACCCTCAATGTGGAGACGGCCTATACCATCGCCACATTGCCCGGCTCGAGCGAGGAGGAGATCATGGTCCTGGCCCATACAGACGGCTACTTCCAGGCCGCAACGGACAATAATTCCGGCATGGCCAGCGCGCTCGAAATCGCCCGCCATTATGCGGCACTGCCGGTGGAGGAACGCCCCAGGACGATGAAGTTCATCTCCTTCCCCGACCATCACCATGGTGATGCCGAAGAAGGGGTGGAAAGCGACTATTTCCAGGAGCAATACGATTGGAGCAAGGTCGCGCTCAAGCTCACCATGGAGCATCCGTCCGAGACCCTGCTCTACATGTATAACGAGAACCTGACGCCTACCAACAGCATGAGCGCCTCGCGCTGGAATGCCCTTGGCAGCGTCGAATTCGAGGAGATGGCGCTGCAGAAGCTCGTGGACTTCGGTGTCTCGGTTTACGGCGTCGAGGATGGGCCCAAGAATGGCGGCCTGGCCCCGTCATTCCACATCATCAACCATGTGATCTATCACACCAGCCTCGACACGCCCGAACTGGTGCCGACCGAGGGCATGGTGCGCTCGACGCGGGCCTTCGCGGCGATCATCGATGCCGTCAACGAGATGACGCTCGATGAGCTTCGCGGCTCCGGCTTCCCGCCGGAAGACAGTCGAGGCAATGTCCTCGGCCCCATCCACTGACCTGGCAAGGGGGCGCAAGCCCCCTTCTCATTTCCCCCGCAGATAAGGCCGCATCGCCGCGGCATGCTGCGCGGCGAATTCCAGTCGCCTGATCCATTGCAGCGGCTCGTCATCGCCACTGTCTTCTGCGTCGCCGAATTCTTCCACCGTCCGGTAGAACAGCGCATGGGACTCGGCATAGCCCAGCGCCATCCCCGCCCCACGCACCAGCAGCGGCCAGTCGACATCATTGGCCAGCGTATCAACCCGGCTCTCCCGCACGATCAGGTCGGCCGCCGCCGGCGACAGGCGGCGAATGGCGAACATCAGGTCCCAGTTCTCCCCGGTCAGCAGGGCGTGGACATGGTTGACCAGCCGCTCGCTCTGCTGCAGCCGCTGCGGCTCGCGCGCCAGCGCCTCGGGTGAACGCCCCACCACCAGCATGTCGACCTCCGGCTGCTCGGCCAGCACATGGCTCAGGTCTTCCGGATCGCATTCGATCCAGCGCAGCATGTGGTCGAAATCGGCATAAAGCGCCGGCCGCCCCGCCGCCATGGCCACCGCATCGCGCCGCGCCTTGCCGATAATGGCCTCGCCCGCCGCATGGGTCATGATATCAGCGCCCAGTGCCTCCAGTTCCGCCAGCACTTCGGGCCTGGTCGCATCCGACACATTCAGGGCGATATGCGGAAAAATCTGCCGCAAGGAACCGGCCAGCCGCCGCGTGGCCGGCGCGAGCCGTCCTACCGGATCATGCACCGTGGCGGTCAGCACAATGGCGTCCATCAAACCCGATCTCCGCCCACGTCAGTCATTGCTGGTTCTGCGGCAGCCCGTCCGCGATGTCGTAATAGTCGCCCTTGTCGGCCACAAAGATATGCATGGCGAGCTTCACATGCGTCGGCGTGTCGAAGGCCCCCATATAGATGCCGATCCAGTCCCGCTGCGGCGGATCGAAAAACAGCGACGATCCGCAGATTGCGCAGAAGCCGCGCCGCACCTTCTCCGACGACCAGAACCAGGTCACATGCTCCTCGCCGGACACGGTGAGTGCACTGCGCTTCACATCGGTGCCGGCTTCATAATGTCCGGTATGCTTGCGGCACTTCGTGCAATGGCAGGCCGTCGGCGCCGCCAGATCACCCTCGACGGTGAAGCGCACCGCGCCGCACAGGCAGGACCCCTTATGCATGTCATCCCCTCTAGCCAGCCGGAAGTGTTCATTTCGACTTGTTCATTCGTCCGGCGCTTTGGCCCACCCCCACCCTTTGATCCCTCCCCACAAGGGGGGAGGGAGACGATGAACACGGGCGTCAGCGCTGGCGCCTCCCTCCCCTTGATGGGGAGGGATTGAGGGTGGGGTGACGGAAGCCACAGAAGTCCGACGCCCCGCCCTCCGGCCAACCGGGGCACAATAGCGCCCGCGCGAGATGGTGCAATCCTGCCCCGTCAGCCGCCGCGCGCCAGTCCATGCTCCACCAGCCGGTCGATCACATCAGCATAGCCGACGCCGCTGGCATTCATCACCTTGGAATACATGCTGATATCGGTGAAACCGGGAATGGTGTTGATCTCGTTGACCAGGAATTTCAGGTCTTCGGTCACGAAGAAATCCACCCGCGCCATGCCATCGCAGCCCAGCGCCCGGAACGCCCTGGCGGCTGCCGCCTGCATCGCGGCCTCGACCGTTTCGGGCAGGCTGGCCGGCACCAGCAGGGCCGCCCCGTCGGCATCGATATACTTGGCCTCATAGGTGTAAAAGCCGTGGCTTGCGGCCGGCACGACCTCGCCCATGCGGGAGACGAACAAGCTCCCGTCCTTGTCCTCCAGCACCGCGCATTCCACTTCGCGGCCGGCAATGAAGGCCTCGGCCAGCAGCTTGCTGTCATGCTTGAAGCCTTCGACGAGAGCAGCCCGATAGTCGGCCTCCGACGACACCTTGCTGACACCCACCGACGAGCCCTGCCGCGCCGGCTTGATGAAGATCGGCAGGCCCAGCGCATCCCGCAGCGCAGCGAAGTCCGGGGCAGTATCCGGCACAATGGTGACCGACGCCGCGACGGGCGCCCCGGCCTCCTTCAGCAGCCGTTTGGCAAGGTCCTTGTCGAGCGCATTGGCCGAGCCGGCAATGCCGCAGCCCACCAGCGGCACCCGCGCCACCGCCGCCAGTCCCTGCACCGAGCCGTCCTCGCCCCACAGGCCATGCAACACCGGAAACAGGATATCGATATCGGGCAAGGCGTAAGCCGCGCCATCGGTCGGCAGTGCCAGCACCCGCCCGCGCCCACCCGGCACAAGGCAGAGTTCTGTGCCTGTAGCCGGTTGGGCCGGCACGCCGTCATCAAAACTGCTGAGCAGCCAATGACCTTCGCGCGTCACGAAAACAGGCACGGCGTCGTAGCGAGCGGGGTCCAGCGCAGCCAGCACATTGGTGGCAGACAGTACCGAAACATCGTGTTCGGCCGACCGTCCACCGAACAAAACCGCGATACGCACCCGTTCACCCATGACCATCTCCAGACTGTCCGCGCCTGCCGCAAGGCAGATTCGCCATACAGTCTTGTGGCCTATCCGAGCGCGCCGGTCACCCCACCGGCCAGTGCCAGCAGCAGCACGACCATCCAGGGCGGCGCCTTCCAGGCCACCAAGGCCACGAAGCCGGCCAGTGCCAGCGCGAAATCCAGCGGTGTCAGCACCGCGCTGGTCCAGACCGGATCGTAGAGCGCCGCCCCGAGTATCCCCACCACCGCGGCATTAGCGCCGCGCATGCCCGCCTGGGCCAGCGGCAGCGCCCGCAGCCCGTCCCAGAAGGGTAGCGCGCCCACCAGCAGCAACATGCCCGGCAGGAAGATCGCCACCAGCGCAATACCCGCGCCGAGCACCCCATTCGGCATCGGCCCGCCCATGGCGCCCAGATAGGCGGCAAAGGTAAAGAGCGGCCCCGGCACGGCCTGCGCCGCCCCATAGCCGGCGAGAAACGCATCCTTGCTCACCCAGCCGCTGGCCACCGTCTCGGCATCGAGCAGTGGCAGCACCACATGCCCGCCCCCGAACACCAGCGAACCGGCGCGATAGAAGGCGTCGAACAGGTCCAGCCCATGCGCATTGACCGACGCCGCGAGTATCGGCAGGCCCACCAGCAGCACGGCAAACAGCCCCAGGCACACCAAGCCAACCGTCCGGCTCACCGGAAACCGCGTCATCGGCGCCGCCATCCCCGCCCCGTCCCGGCAGAAGACCAGCCCGGCCAGTCCCCCGAGCAGAATCGCCGCCACCTGTCCCAGCGATCCGGCCAGCAGAATCGTCACGGCAACCGCCGCCACGGCAATCGTCGCCCTTTGCCGGTCCGGCGTCAGGCTGCGCGCCATGCCCCACACGGCCTGCGCCACTACGGCCACGGCCACCAGTTTCAAGCCATGCAGCACGCCCTGCGCCACCGGCCCATCCAGCATGGCCGCGCCCAGCGCGAAGACCACCAGCAAGGCGGCCGATGGCAGGGTGAATGCCGCCCAGGCTGCCAGCGCCCCTAGCGGCCCGGCCCGATAGAGCCCGAGCGCAAACCCGACCTGGCTCGATGCTGGTCCGGGCAGGAACTGGCACAAAGCCACCAGGTCGGCATATTCGGCCTCGCCCAGCCAGCGCCGCCGCACCACGATCTCGTCGCGAAAATAACCGAGATGGGCAATCGGCCCACCGAAGGAGGTCAGTCCGAGCTTGAGGAAAGCGAGAAACACTTCGTCGGCCGTGCCGGTTCTCGCTGCTCTCTCCACGCCCACCCCCCAACTCACCGCCCTATTTCGGCAGCACGATCTCGGTGTCGCCGATATTCTGGAAGCGTGACGGTATGACGACACCGCCTCCGCCACCGGGATGCCCACCCGGCGAGGCGCAGAAATCGCGGCGATTGGCCCGGTTCACGAACACCGCCATGCGCCGCAAGGCCTCGTCCACCGCCAGCGACTGCTCATGCGGGGTTTCCACCAGCAGGTTGTCGAGCGCGTAGTCATAGCTCGAATAGCGATAGTTCAGCGCCCGCACGAACCAGTCGATAAAAGCGTCATTTTCATATTTCCGCGCCGCCACTTCTTCGCCGAGGCGTGGCGGCAGGTCGTGGCCCAGCCCGCCATAGGCAATGGCGCGTTGCCGGTCGATCTCGATCACCTTGCAGATGGCGATAAAGGTCGTCGGCAGCGTGTCGATATCGGCCGTCACATGCCGGCCCACCGTCGCATAGCGCGTGCGCGAGGACTGATACTGGGTGGTCTTGAGCCAGTTGTAATAGCGCTCGATGGTGAAGCGCTCGTCGCGCGGCCGCACGATGCGGGTGCGCTGCAGTTCCACGGCGCTGTCGAATTGCCAGTCCTTGGCATGAACGGCCACCAGGAAGCGCCAGACGCGGTCATGCATCTCCTCTTCCTGGTCGGTCTTGTTGAAGCTCGAAACCGGCTCCCGCCTGTTGGCGGCGATAACCTCGCCGGCGGCAGGCATGGCCGTGTCATGGGTCCAGCTTGGCGCGGCGCGACCGAAATCCCCCACGGGTCGCGCGACGCAGCCGGCCAGCACGGCGGCCAGGGCCAATGCGCCGGCCAGGCGAGAAAACTTATCCACGCTTACGCTTGGGCCGCGTAGGATCGAGCCTGGTGTTTGGCGGCTGCGATGTCCCGCGCTCATAACGTACCCCGGTGAAAATAAGGATCTGGGCGTTGCCGGGCTTGTCCGCCCCACCTTTTGTGGCTCTTGGCCGCTGATCGAATTTAACGAGCTTTCCCAAGCCGGCCTCCAGTTCGCTCGCTCCTCCATTCCCATTGGAGGCCACGGTTTTGCGCTGCAAATCAGTCGCGTGACGCCCCTCGCACCGACCCGCTCATAGCCGCATTAAGAGATCGTCAAGGTTAACAGTCTGCTAACGAATTCGCGGCAAGAGTGAATGCGCATCGAATGTGATGCGATTCCGGATAGACGGTCCTCCAGATATGCTTGGTTTTCAGCCTTACGAGACGTTTCAACTGCTCATCGAGACGGGCGGCGTCGACCGTACGAATACCTTGCTGATCGCGGCCTGCGACGCCTATGCGCGGCGCGGCAAGCCGACCCATCCCGAATTGGAACAGTTCGAAGCCCTGGCCGGGCGGCTCTTCCCCATTGCCGGCCCGCAGGCCCGCGCCAAGGGCGCCGCCATTCTGGGCCGCGCCGAAATGCTGTCCCCTGCCCTCGAACAACTGGTGGTCGACAATATCGGGGAAGACCTCAACCAGTTCCTTTCCGGCGCCGTCGACCTCTCCGAGCCCACCATGCTCGACATCATCGCCCGCTATGACGTACCGGCGGCGGCCACCATCGCGGCCCGCGCCGATCTCTCCAATGTCGTCCTGGCCAAGCTGTTCCAGATGAATTCGCGCAAGGTTTACCGGGCCTTGGCGTCCAATACCTCGATCGTGCCGCGCGGCGCTTATCTCAGCGCCCTGGCCCGCTCCGCGCAGATGGACCACATGGTCGCCGAATCGCTGGCCAAGCGCGCCGACTTCGACGCCGCCCTGCTGGCTCCGGCCTTCTTCGACCTTTCCGACATCGACCGGGTCAAGGTCATCCAGGCTTTCGCCCATCGCGAAACGCCCAAGGCACCGATCAGCAAGACCATCGAGCAGATCACCGTCGCCAATGCCGAGCTGACCAAGGCGCTGATGAAGCTCTTCTCCGAGAATCGCCGTCCCGAAGTCACCCGCCTGCTGTCCCAGATCAGCGGGCTCGACGAAGTGCGCTGTGGCCAGATCGCGCATGACGTTACCGGCGCCTCGCTCTTCGTCATCCTGCGCGCCTTTGGCTGCACCGCCTATGACGGGCTCAAGGTGCTGATCCACGCCACCAGCCACGACAGCGAGCGCTCCCGCGCTTTGGCCGATTTCGCCACCCTGTTCGGCAATGTCACCCCGGAATCAATGGCTTACCTGATGAGCGCCTGGCGCGGCGAGGTGAACCTGCTCGAGCTCAACAAGCCCGAATACAGGCCCTTCGTCGAAGCGGCCCCGCGCCGTGCCCCGGCCAATACGCTGGCTCCGGCCCATAATCCGGTGGTCGATCAGGCCATCGAGGCCCTGGCCCGCATCGGCGCCCGTCGCGCGAGCTGAACCTCTACGAGAACAACAGAGACCTCATGGTGAGCTTGTCGAACCACGAGGTCGAGCGAGTGGAGCTATCCTGCCACGCCCTCATGATTCGACAGGCTCACCATGAGGACTACTGGATGACCTCGATGCCGAGATCGTCCCCACGCAGGTCGAGGCTCAGCACCCAGAGATCGGGGTCGAATTTGACCTCCTGGGCGATGCGCTCCGTCACCTTGGGCGGCTCCACGCGATTGAAGCGGCGCTGGAAGATTAGGCTCGCATCGTCCTGGCGGCTGGCCATCGGGGCCGGCGTGAACAGCGAACGGGTGCCATCGAGATGATCGACCTCGATGAAAACCTGGCCGGCAATGGGGTCGCCGCGGCGCGCCACCACGCAAATATTGCCGAGATCGTTGTGGCGGCGAACGAAAACGCCGCACCACAAATCGCTGCGCAAGGCCCTCATGCAAGGGCCGGTAAGATCATGCTGTTCATGCGACCAGCTTAGATCGCCGCCCCGGCCTGCCGCAACAGGCCGACCAGATCGGGGTTCACCTGCCCGGTCACCCGATAGCTGTGGAAGTTCTCGAATTCGCGGATGGCCTTGGCCGTGGCGTCGCCCGGATGGCCATCGATCGAACCATGGTAGAAACCGAGGCTCGCCAGTCCCGTCTGGATCTGGCTGACCAGTTGCACATTATTGGCCGGCGCCACCGCTGCGGGCGGAGCCATGGGTTCGAGCGAAGCCACCTGCACCGGTGCCGGCATCTGCTGGGCCTGGGGCGCCGCCACCAGCGGCAGGGCCGGAATCGGCTTGACCGCAGGAGCGGCCGGCGGCGTACGGCCACCGTCGACGGCGGCCACGATGGAATCAATGGTCTGAGCCGCAGCATTGCCGATCGTATCGACCGCCTGGTCCACCGGCGACAAATCCGGCAGGCGCGCTACGACGCGGTCAGGCTGCGCCACCGGCTGCGGCTGGGTAACCTGCGGCGCAGGCTGCACGACAACCGCCTGCTGCACCGCCGGCGCCGGCTGGGCCACCGGCACCAGGCCCGCCGTATCGGCGCGCAGAATCGCGTCGATCACGTCACGCGTCATCGCGCCGGTCGGCGTCATTCCGTTGCGCTCCTCGAAGGCGCGAATCGCATTGGCCGTCATCGGCCCGTAGAAACCATCGACCGTGCCGTTGAAGAGGCCGAGTTCGGTCAGCTTCTTCTGCACGGCAAAGGCGTCGCTATTGCCGACGGGCGCAGCGGGAATCACCGGCGCGGGGGCCGCGACACTGCCGGTGGTTTCCTGCGTCACCGGCGTGGTGACGACGGCCGTTTCGCGTACCGGCGCGGGCATGGGCTCGGGCGCGGCGGCCGGCTCGGCCACCGGCACATCCATGGCCGGCGCGAAGAAGGGCGCGGGGTGCCGTGCGGTCTGGAAATAGAGGGCGTTGCTCGCCGCCAGCGCGGTCAGGGTGACCAGCGCCAGCATGCCCGTCGAGGCCAGTGGCGCCCGCATGTAGCGGGACATGGTCCACAGGCCGGCGCGGCCCAGCGAGGTTGCAACAGCGGTGCCCGCCAGCAAAGGCAGGCGGGTGAAAGTGGTTGCCGTCATTGCGCTTTTCTTTTTTCGTCTTGCCATGAATGAACAGGAGCGGCGGCTGGCTCTTTGCGGAGAGGAGTGACGATGGCAGTTTCGTCGGTCTTTATTGCCGGACCGTTTATAGGCAGCAAAACAGTGACCGTTGTCCCCGCCCCAATTTCGGACATGGCCCGCAAAGTGCCCTCATGCAGGTCGACCAGGCCCTTGACGATGGAGAGGCCAAGCCCCGTCCCCTCATAACGGCGCGACAATCCGTCCTGCACCTGGAAGAAGGGCTCACCGATTCGGGTCAGCGCTTCGGGCGCCATGCCGACGCCATGGTCGCTGACCGACAGGTTGAGGCTCTGGCCCTGCCGCTTGAGGCTGATCGTCACCCTGCCCCCGGGATGGCTGAACTTGATGGCATTGGACAGCAGGTTGAGCAGGATCTGCCGGCAGGCGCGCTCATCCGCAACCAGCGGGGGCAGCGGGCTGGCAATATCGGTCACCAGCGTCACCTGGTGCTTGGCCGCCATGGCCTCGACCATGCTGAGGCAGGGCTCGATCATGTCTTCGACCACAAAAGGTTCGGTCTGCAATTCGAACTTGCCGGCCTCGATCTTGGACATGTCGAGCAGCATGCGCACCACTTCGAGCAGGTGCTTGCCGCTCTGGTGAATCAGGCCCGCATATTCACGATGCGTGGTCGACAGCTCCCCGCCGATGCCGCTGCTCATCATTTCCGAGAAGCCAACCACGGCATTGAGCGGCGTGCGCAATTCATGCCCGATCGTGGCGAGGAAACGCGACTTGGCCTCCGACGCTTCCTCGGCGGTGCGGCGCGCCTCGGCCATGGCCAGTTCATTGTCCTTGCGGCTGGTAATGTCGCGGAACAAAGCCACGACTTCATGCCGCAACCCGGCATTGTCGGCGTCCTGCACCGGCGAAAAGCTGATTTCGACCCAGATGAAGCGGGGCACGCTGGTCATGGCGCGCGGATCGTCCTGGCGCATCCGCACTTCGATCACCCGAGACTTGCCGCCCTGGTTGGCGTCGGCAAAGGCGGTGAGATAGGCGGGGCGATCCAGCACATGCAGCCGCTCGCCCAGCCCACCGCCCGACAATTCATAGCGGCGGCAGCCGAAAAGCTGCTCGGACGAGCGCGAAGCCAGCAGGATTTCGCCATCGCTGGAAAAGCGGATCACGCCATCCTGCACATGCTCGATCAGGTGCCGATAGGCGGTCATCTGCGCCTTGTCATAGACCTCATAGGCCGCGTTGATACGGTTGGCGGTATGCGCGATGATCGCGACACTGGTTACGAAGGCGACGATGGCGGTGGCCATCAACGCCCCTGCTCCAACCGGAATCGCCGGCATTGCAAAAGCCGCGCCGATCCCGGCCAGCCCCACCACGCCGGCCAGCAGGGCCCAGCTCTGGTGCCGCAGGGGTTTGCGCCCCACCAGCGAGGCCAGGATTGGCGCCATGACGGCAATGGCCAAGCCCGCATCGCCCAGGCGCGGATCGGCCAGGGTCAGCATGCAGCCGAGCGCCAGCAGGATGCAGACCTGTCCGGCCGCCGCTTCTTCGAACAGCCGGCGCTGATGCAGAGCCAGCGTAATCATGCCGCCGGCAAGGCCGAGCACGGCGACGGCAAAGGGGAAAGCAGTGCCCGTCACCAGCCCATAGACCGCAAAGGGCATGGCCAGGGCGCTGAACAGAATCAGGATGCGGGCATTGTTGGCCAGCGTCTTGCGGCGCAGCATTTCCGGGCGGTGGCCGGTGCCGGCAACGGCCAGGGACATCTCTTTGCTTGCGCCGAAAGAGAACAGGCTACGCATACGCATTACTCACTATCACGACGCCAGCAGTCATGGATGCCGGAGGCACCAGTTACGCCTGAATGGCTCAGGTCTCGTTGCCGCTACCCTGCGGACCAAGAGCTAAAGGCCAGCTTAAATCCTGTCGCCCGCAGAGACTTCCATGCGTCCCGGCGCGGTCCTTTCTTGGGTTAGCGTAAACAAGCCGTTGCCCTCTACCGAAACGATCGGGCGCATTTGTCTAAAATTTTATCGAAATGTCCCAGCGGCGCTTAAGACGGCCGCTCTAATGTCGGTGATGCAGGCCGCAAAGGTCCTGCCAAAGCCTTGGAAAGAAGCAATGTTTCTGGTCGTTCGTTCCGTTTTCTGGCTGACGGTCGCCTATATGGTGATCAAGCCCGGTGTCGACTTCGTCGATGCCCAGGCCATGTCCGCACAGGCCATGGCGGCGGGCCAGCAGGTCATTGCCGAACAGATCCAGGCTATCGAATGCGACAGTTTCCAATGCGCCGGCGGCAAGGCCGTCATTGCCGCGGCGCTGCAGTCTTCCCCGTCCGTCGGTACACCCATGCATGAGTCTCCGACGATTGGTCCGGCCCCCATGCCCCGGCCTCGGCCGGACTGGGCGGGTTAACGGGAGCCACCAGGCCCCGACAGTAGACCCCAGGGCTCGCGTCACTTCCCCAAGCGACGCACTCCAGCGACCCCTGGCCTTGGCCCCAAGCACGCTGCCCCGTGCTTGGGGCTTTTTCCTGCCCAAACACCATTGCCTTGCTATCGGCAGCAGGTGCGCCTATATGTTGTCCATACGTTTGAGCTACATGGCTATCTGATCCCGGCTCGCCGGTTTGGTCATACCCCCCTGTTTTTGAGAGCGTTTAGCCCTGCCCGACATGTGTCCGGCAGCAATGATGCTATCTGGCCTTTGGCCGGGGCACGACCTGAGAGATTAAAGCCATGATTACCGGCACCGTAAAATTCTTCAATTCCACCAAGGGCTTCGGCTTCATTTCGCCCGAAGACGGCAGCAAGGACGCTTTTGTCCATGTGTCGGCCGTCGAACGTTCCGGCCTTGCCGGGCTCTATGAAGGTGACAAGGTCACCTATGAGCTCGAGAATGGCCGTGACGGCAAGATTTCGGCGACGAACCTGACGCTCGTAAAGTAAGACTGCTCCGAGCCCCCACCGGGGGCTCGGATGCCGCCTCCGGCATTGCCGGGGCATAGACAAGGCCCTGCGGCTTGGCCCGGGCCATAGAGACAATAATGACATTTCAAGACTACCACGCTCGCGCCGAGCTTTATCTCGGCAGCGACCGGCACGCTGCTATCGAGCAGGGTGGCCGATCCTTTGCCACTGCCGCCCAGGCCATCCGTTTCGCCCTCGAAGAGGCCGCGCCGGTGAGCCTGCATGGCGCCATGCTCAAGGTCGGCGGCACGACATTCGGCCGCGACGACCTCGTCGCCCTTTACCACAGCCCCGCCTTTCCTCTGCCGCGCAAGCGCGACAGCAAGCGGGAACGGCTTCGCCGCACGCGCCACTATCGTGGCAACACCTATGCACCGGCGCATGCCGCAGCGGGGCAGCAGGCCGCCATGGCCTGACCCGAATTCCTCCGGAGCCGCCGGCAAGGCGGCTCTGGTAATGGCGCGCGGCTTTGACTAGATAATCGGCCATGAGAGAACCCCAAGCCTTCCAGGACATTGCCGAAAACCTATCCTTCCTCGACGATTGGGAGGATCGGCTGAATTACGTCATCGAGCTCGGACAGGCGCTGCCTGACATGCCCGAGACCGACAAGACTGCCGAAAACAAGGTCAAGGGCTGCGTGTCCAATGTCTGGCTGGTGTCCAGCGTGGACCGCTCCGGCGGCCTTGCCGTCATGCGGTTCCGGGGCCAGTCGGATGCCATCATCACCAAGGGTCTGGTGGCCATCCTCATCGCGCTCTATTCGGGCCGTCCGGCCGCGGAAATCGCCGATACCGATGCCATAGCCTGGTTCAGGAAAGTCGGCCTGAGCGAGCATCTGGGCATGCAGCGTTCCAATGGCCTGGTGGCGATGGTCAATCGCATCCGGGCCGAAGGCAAGGCGCTGAGCTGATCACTCGGCCGGAGCGGCTTCCACTTTGGGGCGTCTGCCGCCAAACAGGCCATTGCAGAAGCGCAGGACCGGCTGCTCGACATAGCGATAGAGCAAGATGCCGGCCAGCGTGCCACCCATGATCGACACAGCCGCGACGAAATAGTCCGCCCACAGGTCGGCAGGGTCGAGCAGCCGGAAGGCGAGCCCGGCCAGGATGGCCACTTCATAGATATGCACGAGATAGATCGAGTAGGACGCGTCCCCGATATGCTCGAACAGGGCCACGCGCGGCAGGCGCGGCTCGAAATGCACCGCCAGCAGGATCAGCGCCGAGGCGAAGGTGACGAAGCCGATAAAGGCGAAGCCGTCTTCCATGATGCCCCGGTCGAAGACGAACCCTTCCACCAGTCCGGCCAGCCCCAGCACCAGCGCCAGGCCGATCGCCCAGCTCGATAATCTGCCCAGCCGCCCGCGCAGCGTCGCCAGCCCCAGCCAGGCGCCGGCGCAGAAGGCCAGCGGCATGAAGCTGGTATAGAATTGGGCAATAGCCGGTTCGGGCTGGAACAATGCGCCCAATACTGCCAAAGCAGTAAAGGCAATGGTCAGCCAGACCACACGCGATTGCGCGCCGAGAAAAGCCAGCAATGCGAAGCAGACATAGAAGAAGATTTCGTAATTCAGCGTCCAGCCCAGCTTGTAGAGCGGGTGGATACCGTGGCTCACCGGATTGTAGAAGGGCACGAAGAGCAGCGACAGCAGCAATTGCCCGGTATCGTAGACCGTGGTCTTGAAGATTTGCGGCGCCAGCAGCGCCAGCACCGCGGCCAGTAGCGTCGCGCCCCAATACATCGGCACGACGCGGATGAAGCGGCGGCGCAGGAAGGCCGGGGCGGAGAATCGCCCCTCCCCGGTCACGGCGACCATGATGAAGCCTGATATCACGAAGAACAGGATGACGCCGAGCCAGCCTAGGCGGCTATAGCCGAGATTCTCCTCCACCAATGGATAGAGCAGCGCATGGGAGGCCAGCACAAGCATGGCCGCAAATCCGCGCAGGTATTGGATGGTGACGAACTTTTGCCGCATGCCTGTTTCTACCACGCCGCGGACCAGCCGGTTATGTCCGTTCAAGATGTAGTTAAGACCTCGGCAATCAGCGGCAGGCGGGCCTCCAGCCAGCTATCGATCGTGCCGCGCCCGGTGCCGGTCGCATGCGCGGACAGGCCGAACTGCTGTGCCAACTGGTCGAGGCCGATGCGCAGCACCAGCTTGGCGCTGCGCCGCGGCCAGCGCCGTTCCGCCTCGATCATCTGCAGGCCCTTGCCCAGGCCACAGACATCGAACAGCACACCCCAGCAATCGGCCGGCAGCATGCCGGCCAGCCGGCTGAGCCGCAGTCGCGCATCGGCGGCGCCCTGCGAGGCCGTTTCGACGCCATTGCCCGCCCGCGCCCCGCCCACGCTGGCCGGATTGTAGGACATGGTCACGCGCGGGGCGAGCTGGGCGCGGCGAATCATCTGCTCGAGCCGCTCGGCCGCCGCCAGGTGGTGCGGCGCAAGAAAGGCCGAGCCGGCAGCATCGCGCGCAGCCAGGCGCGCCAGCACGTCGTCGTCGCGAATCTTAGCCATGGTGCCTGGCCTCCGCTCCCGCCATGCCCGCCTCGATTTGCTGCTCGAGCGCGGTCACCTCCTCGTCGAAGCGTGGGTCGTCGCGCATATCCTCGATGACGGCGCAGGCATATGAGACAGTTGTCCTATCGCGCCCGAAGGCCTCGGCGATTTCAAGCAGGCTGCGGCCGAGGACGATATGGGAAAGATACATGGCCAGTTGCCGCGCCCGCGCCACCGGCAGGCGGCTGCGGCTTTTGTGGGTAAGCAGACGAATGGGCACGTTTTTCCGGCGTGCCACCAAGGCTATCACCTCGTCACAGGCACATTGCGTCCTGCCCCGCCAGGCGCTGGAAACCGTGGTATGCAAGGGTGAGAGAGAGTCGTACATCGGCATGCCTCATCGCAGTCAAGGAATTTATTCCTACATACTGCAACGAGTAAAGCCCGTGGGGATAAGTCCCGCACAAATTCAAACGGCCGCCCCGTGGGGCGACCGTTTGAACGTCTTTGTCGCCGGGGTCCGGATGGACGCGACGTCTCTTAGCGGAGGGTATGCGTCAGGCGGCCTTGCGGCCCAGGCCATTATCCTTGGCCAGCTTGGAACGCGTTGCCGAATAGCTGGGAGCAACCATCGGGTAGTCGGCGGGCAAGCCCCATTTCTCGCGGTATTCTTCCGGCGAGAGATTGTAGTGGGTGCGCAGGTGACGCTTCAGCGACTTGAACTTCTTGCCGTCTTCGAGGCAGATGATGTAGTCGGCAGCAACGGACTTGCGAATAGGCACGGCAGGCTTGAGTTCCTCGACGGGAACCTGGACCTCGTTAGTCTGTAGAGCGCGCAGGGCCCCATGCACGTCAGTGATCAGCTTGGGCAGATCAGTCACGTTGACGGAGTTGTGGCTCACATAGGCTGAGACGATGTCGGTACTGAGCTCAATCAGGTCATGCTCGTAACCGGTCGCCGCACCGGCGGTGTCACTCATATTTCAACCTTCCATTTATTCTTATTAGGCCACGACAAGGGGCAGTCACAGCCATGATTCATTCCTATGACTGTTTATTGCCGGCCGCAACCAGATATACCGCAATTAACATGTTACAAATATGGCCAATCATGCGGCAGAATTGGGGCCACCTTTAGTCTTGAGTTCATCAACTACCATCTTCATTTGTAACTGATCAGTGGTGCGATAACTTGCTCTTGCTAAGAGATGCGCCGAAACAGGTGTGGTGAGCAAAAGGAATACAAAGCCGATAATTGCCCGCAGCCCCACACCGACGTCGAAACACAGTAAAGCCACCGCCAGCAGGACGAGCCCACCACCCACTGCCCCGGCCTTCGAGGCGGCGTGCATGCGGGTATAGAGATCGGGCAGGCGGACGACGCCGATGGCCGCGATCAGGCTGAACAGGGCGCCCAGCAGCAGCAATATACAGCCGGCATAGATGGCGATGGCGGCGATCATGGTGCATCACCCTTGCGCATTGCCGCGCGGGACAGGATGTAGCGCGCAAAGGCCACCGTGGCGAGAAAACCCAGCAGTGCCAAGGCGATAGCGATATCCAGATACAGCATCAACCCGGTGCGGATGGCGATGGTGCCGACAAAGCCCATGGCGATGACCGTCATCAGGTCCAGCGCCAGCACCCGGTCGCCCAGGGTCGGGCCGATGATGATGCGCACCACCGAGATCAGCAAAGCCAGCCCCAGCATCACCAGGGCGATCAGCGTGGCCAGGGACAAGGCGTCGGCGGGGCTCATGAATAGACCTCCCGCACCTTGGCCTCGAAGCCGCCGGCAATATCGGCGATCAGCCCCTCGCGGGTGCCGAAATTCAGCGCATGGACATAGAGCAGGCTGCGATCCTCGCTCACATCGACGCTCAGCGTGCCCGGCGTCAGGGTGATGAGATTGGCCAGCAGGGTAATCTCGGCATCCGATTTCACGCTCAGCGGAAAGGCGATAATGGCCGGCTTCAGCGCCGATTTCATATCCGGCGTCAGCACCACGATGGCCACCCGCACGGCACTCGCCGCGAGTTCATAGAGAAACAGCGCGGCCAACGACGCCGCATTGCGCAGTTGGCGGAAGCGGCGCGGCGGCCCGAGATTCTTCCGCAGCAGCAGCACGGCGACAATGCCGATGGCGGCGCCCAGGAGCAGGTTGAGCCCGCTGAACGTGCCGGTAATGGCGGCCCAGATCAGGGCCAGCACGACGACAGTCATGGCCGGATTCATGGCGTGCCTCCTGCAAGACCGATGGCGGTGACATAGCGGGACGGATCGAGCAGGTCTGGCGCACCGAGCCGCAGGGCTTCGAACATGCCATTGGGCCAAAGGCCCACCGCAACCACGATGGCCACCAGCGCGCCGGTCGTGCCGACGCGAAGCCAAGCACCGCCGGCGACCGGCGGCACGACTGCGCCCTCGGGCGCCGCGCGCCAGAAAATATGCGCCCAAAGCCGCGAGCCGGCAATCAGCGTCAGCACGGCATTGACCAGCAATGCGATCGCCACGAGGCCACCCAGCCAGCTCCCTTCACCCAGCCCGGCCTGCAACAGCAGCAGTTTGGGCCAGAAGCCGAGGAACGGCGGTACGCCCGCCGTGGCCAGCACCAGCACGAAGAACAGGATCGAAACCGGCGCCGTCGTCGCGTAGAGCCCGCCCATGCGCCTGGTATCGGTCTGCCCCGTCCGTCGCTCCACCAGCCCGGCGACGAGATAGAAGGCCGTCATGGTCAGGATGGCGTGGAACACATAG
Organism: Devosia ginsengisoli; assembly: GCF_024707105.1. Lineage (GTDB taxonomy): Bacteria > Pseudomonadota > Alphaproteobacteria > Rhizobiales > Devosiaceae > Devosia > Devosia ginsengisoli_A. The sequence continues at coordinate 1,009,962 of NZ_JANQAJ010000011.1, forward strand.
AGCCCGGCCCCGCTCACCCCGGCCAGCGACGGCAGGGCAATACCGACCAGCACCGAGCCGACCCCGCCGATGACGAAGAAGCCGAGGGCGCGGCGCAGATTGGTTTCGGCAATGGCGCCCAAAGGCGCGATCAGCAGCGTCGCCACGGCGATCACCACCAGCACCGGCTCGAGCAGGTCGCGGCTGGCGGGCAGCAGCACGACCAGCGCCCGCAGCATGGCGTAGATACCGACCTTGGTCAGCAGCCCGCCGAACAGCGCCGACACCACCGCCGGGGGCGTGTGATAGGAAGCCGGCAGCCAGGCATTGACCGGGAAAGCGGCTGCTTTCATGCCGAAGGCCAACAGCAGCAAGGCCGCCACGCCCGCCATCGCTGCCGGATTGGCAGCCGGCGCCACCCGCATGATGTCGGCCATGTTGAGCGTACCGAGCAGGCCGTAGAGCAGGCCCAGCGCCAGCAGGAAAAATGTGGTGGCGAGGAAATTGATGAAGCCATACTTCACCGCGCCGTCGAGCTGCGCCGGGCGCCCGCCCAGCACGAGCAGGCCGAAGGAGGCGATCAGCATCACCTCGAACCACACATAGAGGTTGAACAGGTCGCCGGTGAGGAAGGAGCCGGTGACGCCAGCCAGCAGCAACAGCACCATGGAGTGGAAGCCGTCGCGCCCATCCTCGGCGCCGCGTTCGCCCTGTGCATGAACCAGCACGATCAGCGTCACCACAGCCGCAGTCAGCGCGAAGCCGGCGCCGAAAATGTCGGCGGCAAAGCTGATGCCGAAGGGCGGCAGCCATTTGCCCATCGTCATGCTCAGCGGCCCGCTATCGAGTACGCGCAGCAGCAGCGTCACCTCGCAAGCGATGACGGCGACCAGGATCAGCAGGGTGAAAACGAAAGTCAGCGCGCCCGACCGGCGCAGCATCAGCGTCGCGGCGGCGCCCATCAGGCACAGCACCAGCGGCAGCACCACCACCCAGTCGGCGGCTGATGTCATGGTCTCGATCATTGCAGGGGGCAATTCCACCATGTCAGTAGCTCAGCGGCGGGTTGGGCTCGTCGACCGGCTCGGCCACGCGCATGGTGTCGGTATTGTCGGCATCGAGGCTCTGATAGGCGCGGAAGGCCAACACGAGCAGGAAGCTGAACATGGCAAAGCCGATGACGATGGCCGTCAGGATCAGCGCCTGCGGCAGCGGATTGGCAATGGGACCGTCTGGCTGCTCCAGCCCCGGCGGCACGATAGGCGCAATCTCGCGCGTCAGCCGCCCGGCGGTGAAGATCAGCAGGTTCACGCCATTGCCCAGAATGGTCATGCCGAGCAGCATGCGGATCACAGAGCGCGACAGCAGCAGATAGACGCCGAGCGCCACGAAACATCCGACCAGCGCGGCGAGCACATAATCCATCAGCGCTCCTCCTCGCCGTCGCCTTCGAGCGCCAGCGCCACGGCCGCGATGGTGCCGAAGACCACGAAATAGACCCCGATATCGAACACCATCGGCGTCGAAAGCGGCACCGTGGTCTGCCCCAGTTCGAGGTAAAGCCAGATGCTGGTCATGAAGGGCGAACCGGTGAACAGCGACAGCAGGCCCGAAAACCCGGCGATGAACACGCCGAATCCGGCAATGGCCAGCGGATCGATGCGCAGCGCCCGCCGCGTCTCCTCCGCGCCATTGGCCATGCCGAGAATGGCGATGGAAGAGGCAGCGATCAGCCCGCCGATGAAGCCGCCGCCGGGCTCGTTATGGCCGCGCAGGCAGACATAGACCGAAAAGATCAGCATGATCGCCACAATCAGCGGCGCGATAGTGCGGAAGATGATCGTGTTCATGCCGCCGCCTTCCTGCGCCGCCGCGGCGCCGGCTTGGGTTGTGGCACGGCCGGTTTCGCCCGGCTGCGCAGCAGTGCCATGATGGCGATGCCCGCCGCCATGACCACGGAAATCTCGCCCAAAGTATCGAAACCGCGATAGTCGACCAGGATGACGTTGACGATATTGTGCCCATGGGCAATCGGCACGCTGGTGGCGGTGAACAGGTCCGACAGCCGCGTATCGAGCACGCCCGACAGCACCACCATCAGCAGCAGGCTCACTCCGACGCCGCAGACCAGCGCCAGCGTGCCGTCGCGCGCCAGATCCTCCAGCGGTCGCTGGTCGCGCTCGTCGAGCCGCAGCCGCGTCATCACCAGCGCCAGGATCACCACCGACAGCACTTCCACCATGAACTGGGTGAAGGCCAGGTCCGGCGCGCCGAACAGCAGGAAGATCAGCGCCACCGACGTGCCCTGGATGCCCAGCGCCAGGATGGCCATCAGCCGGTTGTTGGCCATCAGCACCGCGCTCAGCCCGATCAGCGCCAGCGCGATCACGCCCCATTCATAGGGCTGCAATTGCGGCCAGCTCAGCTTGGCCGCCCAATTGCCCAGTTCGGCCGTCGGCAGCAGAGCGTCATAGCCCTTGAGCGCCACCAGCGGCGCGATCAGCGCCAGCGCCAGCCCGGCAAAGACCGTCACCAGGTAGATTTCCAGCCTGCCGTGATGCAGCAGCCGGGTCAGCGCGCCCGAGAAACGGATCAGCCCGAACATGACGGCGTCGAACACCGTATCGGCTGTCCAGCCCAAAGCCGCCTCGAAGCGCCGCAACAGCGTGCGCAATGTCGCGGCCTGCCGATAGACCAGATAGCCTAAGGCCCAGGTGGCGATGGACAGCCAGAAGATCGCGCTGGCCGGATTGATGGCGAGCGTCAGGTGGCTGGTCACGGCTTCGCCGAGAATGGCGCCCGCCCCCGGTTCGAGCAGCGTATGCCCCAGCCAGTCGGTGCTCACGGCGGCCACGATGCTCGCGGCGCCCAGCACGAGCGGCCCCGCCAGCATGGCAATGGGCGCCTCATGCGCCAGTTTCGGCGTCGGCAATACCGGCCCGAGGAAAGGCCGCACCAGCACGAGCATGGCCACGCCCGCCAGCAGGCCATTGCCCGCCAGCAGCACGACCAGCACGGCAATGTCGCGCCACTGTCCGCTTAAAAGGCCGAGATACATTTCTTCCTTGGCGAAATAGCCCAGCGTCAGCGGCAGGCCGATCATGGCAAGGCTCGCCAGGGCCGCTCCGATAAAGGTCAGCGGCATGCGGTCGGCCAGTCCGCCCAGAATGGTGATGTCGCGCGTACCGGCCTCGTGGTCGATGGCGCCCACCACCATGAACAGCCCCGCCTTGTAGAAGGCATGGGCCACGAAATAGAGCACCATCGCGGCAATGGCCGCTTCGGTCCCCAGCCCGATCAGCAGCACCGACAGCCCCAGCGAGGCCAGGGTGGTCTGCGCCAGCATCTGCTTGAGGTCGGTCTGCCTGAGCGCGCCCAGCGCGCCCCAGAGCAAAGTCGCACCGCCGAAGCAGACCAGGATCAGCGTCCAGGCCTCGGTGCCACCCAGCCAGGGCGTGGTGCGCGCCAGCAGGTACACGCCGCCCTGCACCATGGTCGCCGAATGCAGGAAGGCCGAAACCGGCGTTGGCGCTTCCATGGCATTGGGCAGCCAGAAATGCAGTGGCACCTGCGCCGACTTGGTGAAGGCCGCCACGAGGAAAGCCGCCAGCACCAGCCCGTAAAGCCCGTTGCTGCGTATCTCGTCGCCCAGCGCGCTCATCTCCCATTGGCCGGTGAGCCAGTGCACCATGATGGCGCCAACCAGCAGCGCCATGCCGCCGATATTGGTAATGACCAGCGCCTGGATGGCGCCACGCCGCGCCGCCTGCCGCGTGTGATCAAAACCGATCAGCAGGAAGGAGGTGACCGAGGTCAGCTCCCAGAACATGAACAGTGCCAGCATGCCGTCGGCCAGCACCAGCCCCAGCATCGCCCCCATGAAGGCCAGCAGGAAACCGAGGAACCGCCCGAGGTGTGGGTGGCCCTTCAGATAGGCCCCCGAATAGAGCACGATCAGCGTGCCGATGCCCGAAATGGTCAGCGCGAAGGTGAGGCTCAGCCCGTCAACGAGAAAGGACAGATCCAGATCATAGGCCGGCACCCAGTCGATGCGCGCCGAAATGGCCCCGCCTGATACCACCGGCTCGATCAGCGTCAGCAGAAAGAGGAATATTCCGCCCGGCACCAGCGCCAGCACCCAGCCGGCAAAAGGTTTGGCGAGGCGATGGACCAGTGGCGCCAGCAAAGCGGCGACAAATGGCGCTATCGCCACCAGCGCTATGCTTGCATCCATACCCAGCCCCAACCGCCAATACTCCCGGGAACCGACTCTGTGGGCCGGCTTGCGGCAAGACCATATCGAACGATCACCCTGCGACAAGTCAAAACGGCCCGCTGCGGGAGTTTGTCCAACGAAGGTCGCACGCGATACCCAGTTCTGCGCAAGGTCTTGAGTTTGAGCTCGTGGCTTACCCCACCCTCACTCCCTCCCCACAAGGGGGAGGGAAGCCGGGCGGCGTGTGAGGCAATATTGGATCACTGACATCGCCCATGCGCCTCCCTCCCCTAGATGGGGAGGGACCGAGGGTGGGGTGACGGGAGCCACGAGGCGAGAGCCCGCCCCCTTCCCATCCTTCCCGCGCAGTCCTATGTGAATGAGCCCGCCCTTACGGAACCTGCCATGACCAAGCCCACCGCCCCCGTCGCCATCAGGAAGTCGCATAAAGTCACCTTCCACAATATCCAGCGCGACGATCCCTATCACTGGCTGCGCGCGGATAACTGGCAGGAGGTGATGCAGAAACCCGAGACGCTGAACGGAGACATCCGCGCCTATCTCGAAGCCGAGAACGCTTTCTACGAGGCCGAATTCGGCACCCGCACCGAAAAGCTGCGCGATACCATCTACAAGGAAATCCGCGGCCGCATCAAAGAGGACGACAGCGGCATTGCCTCGCCCGACGGCCCCTTCGCCTATAATTCGCGCATGCTCGAGGGCAAGCAGTATCCCCTCATCGTCCGCACCGCCCGCGACGGCGGCCCCGAAACCATCCTGCTCGACTGCAATGTGGAAGCCGGCGACGCCTATTTCGGCTTTGCCGGGGCCGAGCATGATCGCAGCCACCGCTATCTCGCCTGGGCCGCCGACCGCGCCGGCTCGGAATATTATGACATCGTCATCCGCGACCTCGATACCGGCAAGGACAGTGCCGAAGTCATCAAGGAAACCGCCGGCTCCTATGTCTGGAGCAATGACAGCAAGGCGATCTACTACACCGAATATGACGACAACCACCGGCCCTACCGCATCCGCCTGCACACCATCGGCACGGATCAGGCCAGCGACCCCATCATCTTCGAAGAGAAAGACCCCGGCTTCTTCGTCGGCGTCGGCCGCACCCTTTCGGACAAATACATCGTCATCGACGCCCACGATCACCAGACCTCGGAATGCTGGCTGATCGATGCCGAACTCGGTGGCGAGCCCCGCCTTGTCGCCCCCCGCCTCACCGACCGCGAATACGATATCGATGAGCGCGACGGCGTCCTCTATATCCGCACCAACGCCGATGGGGCCGAGGACTTCAAGATCGCCGTCGCGCCCGTGGACAATCCCGGCGCCGAGAACTGGACCGACCTCGTCCCGCACCAGCAGGGCGTGCTGATCCTCGACACCATCGTCATCCGCAATCACCTGCTGCGGCTCGAACGCTTCGAAGGCCTGCCGCGTATCGTCGTGCGCGACCTGCGCACCGGCACGGAGGAAACCGTCAAGTTCGACGAGGAGGCCTATTCGCTCGGCATGTCGGTCGGCTACGAATTCGACACCAGCGTCTTCCGCCTCACCTATTCCTCGCCGACCACCCCGTCGCGCACCTATGACATGGATCTCGAAACCGGCACCCGCACCCTGCTCAAGGAGCAGGAAGTGCCCTCCGGCCACAATCCCGCCGATTACGAGACCCGGCGCCTCTTCGCCACCGCTGATGATGGCGAGCAGGTGCCGGTCACCGTGCTCTATCGCAAGGGCACGAAGCTCGATGGCTCCGCCCCGGCCCTGCTCTATGGCTATGGCGCCTATGGCATGTCCATGCCTTCGGCCTTTTCCATCTCGGCTTTGTCGCTGGTCGATCGCGGCTTCGTCCATGCCACCGCCCATATCCGCGGCGGCATGGAAAAAGGCTATCGCTGGTACGTAGAGGGCCGCCGCGAGCACAAGACCAACACCTTCACCGATTTCATCGCCGCCGCCGAAATGCTGGTCGACAAGGGCTACACGGCCAGGGGCCGCATCGTGGCGCAGGGCGGCTCGGCCGGCGGCATGCTGATGGGCGCCATCGCCAATCTGCGCCCCGATCTCTGGGGCGGCATCATCGCCCAGGTGCCGTTCGTCGACGTGCTCAACACCATGCTCGACGAAACCTTGCCGCTCACCCCGCCCGAATGGCCCGAATGGGGCAATCCCCTCGCCTCGGCCGAAGACTATGCCCGCATCGCCGCCTATGCCCCCTACGAGCAGGTCGCGGCAAAACCCTATCCGCCCATATTCGCACTGGCCGGGCTGACCGATCCGCGCGTCACCTATTGGGAACCGGCCAAGTGGGTGGCAAAACTGCGCGCAACCAAGACCGGCAATGCGCCATTATACCTCAAGACCAATATGGGGGCCGGCCATGGCGGCGCTTCGGGACGGTTCGACCGCCTCAAGGAAACCGCCGAGTGTTATGCCTTTGCGCTCAATGCGGTCGGATTGGAAGGAACGTTCGGTTCCAACTGATTGTTCTGTCGTCACAATCGGCCTATAGCTTGGCCGAATTCCTCAGCGTCTATCCCAAAATCGGAGGCCACAATGTCCACGAAATTCACCCTGCCGCCCCTGCCCTACGCCTATGATGCGCTTGGCCCCTACATGTCCAAGGAAACGCTCGAATTCCATCACGACAAGCACCACCAGGCTTACGTGACCAATGGCGAAAAGCTGCTGGAAGGCTCGGGGCTGGAAATCCTGCCGCTCGAGGACATCGTCAAGGAGAGCTACGGCAAGAATGCCGGCCTCTTCAACAATGCCGGCCAGCACTACAACCATGTCCACTTCTGGAACTGGATGAAGCCCAATGGCGGCGGCAACAAGCTGCCGGGCAAGCTGCAGGCGGCCATCGACTCCGACCTGGGTGGTTTCGACAAGTTCCGCGCCGATTTCATCAATGCCGGCACCACCCAGTTCGGCTCCGGCTGGGCCTGGCTGTCCGTCAAGAACGGCAAGCTCGAAGTCACCAAGACCCCGAACGGCGAGTCGCCGCTGGTCCATGGCGGCCACCCGATCCTGGGCGTCGATGTGTGGGAACACTCCTATTACATCGACTACCGCAACGCCCGCCCGAAATATCTCGAAGCCTGGTTCGACAACCTGGTGAACTGGGAACACGTCGAGCTGATGTTCGACGAAGCCACGGCTTAAGGGCACTATCTCGCCCCACCCACGATGTCACCCCGGCCTTGAGCCGGGGCCCATCCCGAGATTGAGCCGCAGCCGCAAGGTGGTTCCATGATGCATCTCAGGATGGATCCCGGCTCAAGGCCGGGATGACACCGAGCTTGTGAAAACATCCAGGCCCGCCCTCCGGCGGGCTTTTTCATGCCCACCTCATCTTTTTCCCCCAGCCATTATCCATTTCTGGAACCGGCCTCTTCTTCCCGACATTTCCCCATGGTAACGCTTCATTTACTATCCGGGGAAGTCAGTGTCAGAGCCGACCAAGGTCGTTGCCATTATTGCGGCCAATACTGCGCTGTCGTCGCTGCTGGCGATGGTCGTGGCCGGCGACTCGCATCTCAAGGTGCGTCAGTTCGAGAGCGATATTGAGCTCATCGCCTATATGCGCATCGCCCCGCTCGACATGCTGGTCTGCGATTTCGACCGCGAAGGGCGCCCCGCCTATGAAATGGTCGAATCCATCCGCCTCAACAATGATCTCATCAGCCAGGATGTGCCGGTCATTGCGCTGACGCGTACCGTCACTCCGCCGATGCGCCACCAGGCCATCAGCGCCGGCATCGACGAAGTCATCATCAAGCCGATGTCCCCGCGCCACCTGCTGCAGCGCATCCAGGCGCGCCTGCGTACCCGCAGCGTCGTCGGCGTCCTGGGCGGCTATCGCGGCCCCGACCGCCGCAATCGCGCCCCCTTGCCGACACCGCATCCCGTGCCGACCCGCCGTGCCACCGACAATGTCATCCCGCTCTTCCCGGACCGCCGCAAACCAAGGCATCCGGGGCTGGAGGGCTGAGGCCTACCTCTCCGGATCGGGGCCAAACACCCCCACCCTTGATCCGTCCCCACAAGGGGAGGGAGACGATGAACATGGTATCGCAGCTAGCGCCTCCCTCCCCTTGATGGGGAGGGATTGAGGGTGGGGTGGGGCCACACCCACTGACGTAAGTGCTACCCCACCGCGATATGCCCGATCCCCTTGGCGGCGATCTCCTCGAAGCTCTCCGCATACCCCGCATCGGCATAACGCATCACGCCGAGCGCCGTGTCATTGGTCAGCGCATGCTCCAGCCGCTCATCGCCCTCTTGCGTGCCATCGGCCACCACAGTCACCCCCGCCGACGTCATAAACCCCGCATAGCCGCCCCCACCCGAATGGACTACCACCAGGTCGGCCATGGACGCGCACAGCAGCATGGCGTCGAGGATCGGCCAGTCGGCAATCGCGTCCGACCCGTCCTTCATCCGCTCCGTCATGATATTGGGATGCGCCATGGCCCCGGCATCGAGATGGTCGCGGCTGAAGGCCACCGGCCCGCTGAGCGTCCCATCGGTCACCATGGCATTCACCGCCCGCGCCAAAGCCGTCCGCTCGCCATGCCCGAGCCAGGCGATCCGCGCCGGCAGCCCCTCGAAGGGCACATGCTGTCGCGCCAATGAAATCCAGTTGGTGACGATCCGGTTATCCGGGAACATCTCCAGCAATTTGTCGTCGATCTTGCGAATATCCTCCGGGTCGCCCGAGAGCGCCATCCAGCGGAACGGCCCGATGGCCCGCGCAAACAGCGGCCGCAGATAGGCCTCGGTGAAAATCTTGATATCGAAGGCATTCTCCACCCCGCCGGCCTTGGCCTGGGTGCGGATCAGGTTGCCATTGTCGAACACTTCGCTGCCCGCCTGCTGAAAGGCCAGCATGGCCCGCACATGGTCGACGATGGAAGCCCGGCTCGCCGCCATCAACTGCCCCGACCCTTCGACCCGCAGGCGCCGGACCTCATCCAGTGCCATGCCCTTTGGCACATAGCCATAGACGAGGTCATGCGCCGAAGTCTGGTCGGTCACGATATCGGGCACGATGCCGCGCCGCGCGATCTCCGGATAAATCTCCGCCGCATTGCCGACCAGCCCGATGGACGTCGCCCGCTTCTCCGCCACGGCCTTGTCGATCATCGCCAGAGCCGTATCAAGGTCCGGTGCGATTTCTTCGAGATACCCCACATCCTGCCGCTTCTTCGCCCGCTCCGCATCGATATCGACACAGAGGATCGCCGCACCCGCCATGCGCCCGGCCAGTGGCTGCGCCCCGCCCATGCCGCCCAGCCCGGCCGTGAGGATGAACCGCCCCGCCAGCGAACCCCCAAACCGGTTCTCGGCGATCCGCATGAAAATCTCATACGTGCCCTGGATCACGCCCTGCGAGCCGATATATTGCCACGCCCCCGCCGTCAGCCCGCCCCAGCAGATCAGCCCCTGCTTCTCCAGTTCATAGAACACCTCGGCCTTGGCCCATTGCCCGACAATGTTGCAATTGGCCATGATGACCAGCGGCGCCCTGGCATGGGTCTTCAGCAGCCCGATCGGCTTGCCCGACTGGATGATCAGCGTCTGGTCCTCATCCATCCGCAGCAGCGTCTCGACGATCCCCCTATGCGCCGCCCAGTTCCGCGCCGCCTTGCCGAGCGCGGCATAGACCACCAGCTCGTCCGGGTTCTCTCCGACCGCCAGCACATTCTCCAGCAGCCGCAGCAACGCCTCCTGCCGCCAGCCCTTGGCGCGGAGCTCGAGGCCCCCGGGAATGGGGAAGTTGGGGTGACGGGGATTGGCTGTGGGCATTTTCAAAACCTCATTCTTGCTTCCCCCTCTCCCCTTGCGGGAGAGGGATAGAAAATCCTCGTTCAGAGGATTTTCGAGGGTGAGGGGTGCTGCGCCCGCCCATGCTTCGATGCTGGCGGAGGTAACCCCTCATCCGCCCCTTCGGGGCACCTTCGCCCGCAAGGGGAGAAGGGAAACCGTGGCCGGGTCAGCCGGTGCCCAGCGCATATTTCGCCAGCTCGATCCCCATGCGCTCCTCGACAAAGGGATAAACCGCCGGGTCCAACACGCTCGAACTCAACGGAATTCCTGTCTTGGGCACATGCAGCACGAAAACATACATGCCGCGCCCCAATTGCCCCACCGACAGCGCCTGCCCTGCCGCATCCAGCGTCGTCAGCACATCGGGGAACGTCGCCAGCCGCGTCCCGCCGGCATCCTCCACCGCCATATATTCGTTCATCACATGCAGCGTGGTCGCCGTGTCGCCCTCGCCCACAGTGATCTTGCCGATATCGAACGCCTCCTTGGTATAGGTCACGTCGATAGCGGTAATGTAGCCCTTGGTGAGGATGGTTCCGCCCGTCGTCTCCACGATGGCATCGATCATCTTGCCCGGCCCCTTGCCCTCGGCCGCGATCATCGCCTCGCCCAGCTTCAGCGCCAGCGAAATGCCGCCCAAAGCCGCGTGCTGCTTCACATAGCTAGCCCGCAGCGGATTGCGGCACGAGGCGATGAAGCCGCCCGACATATCCGCCGCCGTGCGCAATATCGGCGACACCTTGGCGGTCGCCCCGCGCGTCACCAGCTCGATATAGCGGTTCTCCTCACGATTGCCGCCCACCGCCGTCTGGATCATCTGCTCGGGCGAGCCGGCCATGCCGATCGAGCCCATGTCGCCGGTCGGATGGGCGCGGATATCACCCACCGCATCCACCACCTTCATCCCAAGCGCCGCCGCCGGCAGCCAGCCATTGAGCGTGGACGATTTCCCGTTTTGCCCGACCATCAGCCCGCTCAGCTTCTCGCCCAGCGCATCCTGCAACAATTGCACGGCCTTGATGTAGTCCACCCCGCGCATTTCCCACGGCGTGGTGGAAGCCGGCGCGCCGATGGCGGCCGCCGTCGCCACCCAGTCGTCTTCATCCAGCTCCTCGATATCAACCAGTTCCGGCTGGCCGATGCGCACGGCCGCCGTGCCCAGCATGCGGCCATGGTCGGCCCAGCCGCCGCCGCCCGCGGCATAGACCGAGCCGCCGCGCACCGCCGCTTCCACGTCTTTTTCGGTCAGAATGCGCCCCATTACCTGGTCTCCTGCAATTTCGTGTCCAGCGCCCGCACGGCGTCCAGCAGAACGGCCGCGCCCAGCGCGATATCTTCGTTGGTGGCGAATTCGTCGGCCGAATGGCTGCGGCCATCCTTGCACGGCACGAAAATCATTGCCGCCTTGGTGATCCGCGCCATCCAGGCCGTGTCATGCCCCGCCCCCGACGCCATGCGCCGGTGCCGCGCACCCGCCGTCTCGCAGGCCGCATCGAGCACATCGAGCAACCCGGCATCACATGGCGTCGGCGGATTGTCCGACACAATGCGCGGCTCCGAGACCGCCACACCGGTCTTCTCGGCAATCGCCACCACGCCCTTGTCGAGTTCATCGACAAACCGCTCCATATCCGCCCGCAGTTCCGCCCGCGCGTCGATCAACATGCGCACCCGTGCCGGCACCACATTGGCGGCGTTGGGCGACATTTCGAATTCGCCCACCGTAGCCGCGAAATGCGCCGCGCCGCTGGCCAAAGCCTTGCCCAGTTCCTCGACCCCCAGCGCGATCCATGCCGCCGTGGTCAGCGCATCCTGGCGCGACCCCATCGGCGTCGTCCCCGCATGGTCGGCCCGGCCCTCGACGATAATCTCGATCCGCGTAATCCCCGCAATCGCCGTCACCACGCCCACATCGCGCTGCTCGTCCTGCAGCACCGGCCCCTGCTCGATATGCAGTTCGAGGAAGGCCTTGATATCGTCGCGCTGCGCCGGCAGCCGCGCATCGCCGCCCACCTGCAAAAGCCCCTGCTCCAGCGTCAGCCCGTCGCTCTCCCGCGCCAGCCATTCCGTCGGCCGCGTGCCGCTCATGCCCCGGCTGCCGATGCAGGAGACACCGAAGATGGAAACTTCCTCGGCCAGGAAATCCACCACTTCCAGATTGTGCTCCAGCACCACGCCCTGATCGCGCAAGGCCCGCGCCACTTCCAGCGCCACGACCACACCGGCAATGCCGTCGAACCGCCCGCCATCGGGCACGGTATCGGAATGGCTGCCCAGCATGATCGTCCCCAACTCCGGCCGCCGACCCGGAATGGTCCCCACCAGGTTCCCCGCCGCATCCACCCCCGTCACCGCCCCGGCCTCCCGCATGGCCTGTTCCAGCCATTTTCGCCCTTCGAGAAACATCGGCGTAAACGCCCGCCGCGTCCACGGGCGCCCCGGCTCAGTGATGGCCGCCAGCGCATCGATATCGGCGGCGATGCGGTCGGCGCGGATGGGGGAATTGGGGATCATACGAGCGACATCCCCAAGATTGTGGCTCCCATACCCCCACCCTTGATCCCTCCCCACAAGGGGGAGGAGACGATGGGGGATCGGTCAGTGGCACAATATCAGCCTCACACCGGGCAGGCTTCCCTCCCCCTTGTGGGGAGGGATTGAGGGTGGGGGTGCGGACCATCAACTCAGCACCTCCGGCCGCACAAACCGCCCCGTCCCCGGCTGCGCCACCGCCGTCCCTTCGAACACCTGCCGCCCGCGCAGATAGGTCAGCCCCACCGTCCAGGGCAGCTCGATCCCGTTATACGGCGACCACCCCACCACATTGTGCCCGCTCGCCGCCGCGTCGTAGCGCATCGGACGCGGAAACAACACGGCAATATCGGCATCCCGCCCCGGCGTCAGCGCGCCTTTCACATGGTCGAGCCGGAAATGCCGCGCCGGATTCTCCGCCATCAATTTCGCCGCCCAGGTCAGCGGGACGCCGCGCTTCAGCGCCCCCATAACGAAAAGCGGCACCATGACCTCCAACCCCGGCACGCCCGAGGCATTGGCCAGCATGTCCGGATTGGTCTTGCGGTTTTCCGACCAGCTAACATGGTCGGTCGAAACCAGCGTCACATTGCCCTGCCGCACATGCTCCCACAGCTTTTCCACCTCGGCGCGCGGCCGGATCGGCGGATTGATCTTGGCCTTGCCGCCCAGCCGGGCGACGTCATTTTCCTCGTCCAGCGTCAGGTAATGGATGCAGGCCTCGATGGTCGCCTCGAACCCCTGCTCCCGGTAGCTGCGCGCAATCTCGTAGCCACGCCCCAGCGAGCAATGCACGACATGGGCCGGACAACCCGTCTGCGCCCCGGTCTCATAGATCTGCAGGCTCGCCAGCAATTCGGTCAGCGGCGGCCGGCTCAGCGCATGGGCGCGATAATCGGTGATCCCCGCCGCCTTGACCCGAGCCATGGCGGCGCGAACCATTTCGTCGTCCTCATTATGCACACCCGCCGTCAGCCCGGTCTTGGCCACGGCGGCAAAACACTCTTCCAGCAAAGCCGGCGGAATGCGCGGAAAGCGCACCGGGTCAGTGCCGAAGGTCGAGAATTTGAACGCCGCGACACCCGCTTCGGCCTGCTCGGCAATTCGCGCCGCCCCCTCCTCCGGGTTGATCGTGCCATAAAGCGCGAAATCCACCCGCGCCTGTGGTTCGGCATGCGCCACCTTGGTCCGCACCGCCTCGGCCGAACAGACCAGGTTCCCCTCGTCATAGGGCATGTCGACAATCGTGGTCACGCCACCCGCTGCCGCCGACCGCGTCGACCAGATGAAATCCTCCTGATCCTTCTGGCTCAGCGAATGCACCTGCGCGTCGATGGCGCCGGGCAGGATCAGCGCATTGCCCAGCTCATGCCGCTCCTTCGCCGACGGCGCCACGCCTTCGCCGACATGCATGACCTTGCCATCGCGCACGGCGACATAGCCGTTCTCGACAATGAGATCAGGTAGCACCACCGTACCACCAAGGACGAGATCGAAATCGGACATCTACTGTTTCCACAAACTTGGAGCAGGCTTCCCTCCCCCTGTGGGGAGGGAGTGAGGGTGGGGGTAAGGGCCGAGCACCGCGTATGGGACTCACCCCCCACCCTTGATCCCTCCCCACAAGGGGGAGGAGACGACTGAGCCATCTGCGCACTCAAGCCGCCGCCCTCCCCAATTGCCCCGTCCGCGCCATCAGCCACCGTTCCAGCGCCGAGAGCGCATCATAGATCAGCACGGCCAGCACGCCGACGATCAGCCCGCCCTGCAACACAAACGCCGTATTGCTCGACAGCAGCCCTGCAATGATCACCTCGCCCAGCGTCCGCGCCGCCACGGTGGAGCCGATCGTTGCCGTCGCCAGCGAAATCACCACCGAGAGCCGTATCCCGGCCAGGATGACCGGCAAGGCCAGCGGCAGTTCCACCTTGATCAGCCGCTGCCAGCCGGTCATGCCCATGCCCTTGGCCGCGTCCGTCACGGAGGGCGGTAAATTGGTCAGCCCGGTCAGCGTATTCTCGAAGATCGGCAGCAACCCATAAAGGAACAAGGCCACCAAAGTCGGCGCCGTGCCGAAGCCCAGCATGGGCACCGCCAGCGCCAGCACGGCCACGGGCGGAAAGGTCTGCCCGATATTCGCAAGTGAGCGCGACAGCGGCAGGAATTCCGCCCCGAACGGTCGTGTCACGATAATGGCCAGCCCCACTGCGATCACAGTGGAGGCCACAGTCGCCGCCAGCACGATGGTCAGGTGGTTCAGCGTGATGTCGAGCAGATTGCCCTGGTTGTAGATGGCTGGCTGGTTGTTCTTGGTGAAGAGCCCGAAGAAGCCCGAGAACAGGTCCGGGCTCACCAGCAGGAGCAGCAATACGGCCAGCGCCACCAGCCTGATGACATTGCCGATCTTCATTGCGGCCTCGCCGCGAGCCGCGACAGCGCGTCCAGCGTCACCTGCCCCACCACCTGCCCGTCGCGCCGCACCGGCAAAGCCGGCCGCCCCGACCACAACAGTTCGGCATAGGCATCGCGCAAAGAGGCACCGGCCTCGATGGGCTCGCCGGCCCCTTCGCCGGCCTCGATATGGTCTGCCACCTTGGCCAGCGACAGCAGCCGGAACGGCCTTTCGCTGGTGCCGATCAATTCGGCCACGAAGGGCGTTGCCGGATTGGCGATGATCTCGGCCGGCTTGGCGCATTGCAGCAGCTTGCCCTTGTCCATGACCGCAATCGTATCGCCGAGATGGATGGCCTCTTCCATGTCATGCGTCACCAGCACCACTGTGGTGCCGAACTTGCGCTGGATGGACAGCAGATCCTCCTGCGCCTTGGCGCGGATCACGGGGTCGAGCGCGCCATAGGGCTCGTCCATCAGCAGGATGTTGGGTGAAGCCGCCAGCGCCCGCGCCACGCCGACACGCTGTTGCTGGCCGCCGGAAAGTTCATGCGGCAGCCGGTCGCGGAATTCGGCCGGGTCGAGCTGGAACAGGCTCAGCAGTTCATCGACCCGGTCGGCGATCTTCTTCTTGTCCCAGCCGAGCAGCTTGGGCACTGTCGCCACATTCTGCCCCACCGTGCGGTGCGGAAACAGGCCGTGGCCCTGGATGGCATAGCCGATGCGCCGCCGCAATTCGTAGGCGGGAATCCCGGCAATATCCTCGCCATCGATGCGGATATGGCCCGATGTCGGCTCCACCAGCTTGTTGATCATCCGCATCAGCGTGGTCTTGCCCGAGCCCGACGTGCCGACCACGACGCAGATGCTGCGCGGCTCGATGGTCAGGTTGACGTGGTCGACCACGACAGTCCCGCTATAGCTCTTGGTGATGTCGTCGATCTCGATCATGCCTCGACCTCCAGGGATTGCGGCGAGATACCCCCACCCTCACTCCCTCCCCACAAGGGGGAGGGAGGCGCATGACCGAAGTCAGTGGTCCAATGTTGTTTCACGCACCGGCCAGGCTTCCCTCCCCCTTGTGGGGGAGGGAGTGAGGGTGGGGGTCACCAAGCTCATCGCACCCCTCCCCGGCTCGTCATTTCCACCATGGCATCCAGCACCACGGCAGCGGCGAAGGCCAAAGCCACGGTCGGCACCGCGCCGAGCAGCACCAGGTCCATGGCCGTCTGCCCGATACCCTGGAACACGAAGACGCCGAAGCCGCCCCCGCCGATCAGCGCGGCAATGGTGGCCAGCCCGATATTCTGCACCAGCACGATGCGAATGCCGGTGAGGATCACCGGAAAGGCCAGCGGCAGTTCGACGCCCGCCAGCCGCTGCGACCCGGTCATGCCCATGCCCTTGGCAGCATCCACCGCCGCCGGCGCCACGCTTTGCAGCCCGACCACCGTATTGGACACGATGGGCAGCAGCGAATAGGCGAAGAGCGCCACCATGGCCGGCGCCACGCCGATGCCGGAAATCCCGATGGCCGACGCCCCCGGCACATTGGCCGCCACCCAGGCCAAAGGCGCGATCAGCAGACCGAATAGCGCGATTGAGGGAATGGTCTGGACGATGTTGAGCACATTGAGCACGCCCGCCCGCAGCGGCTTGACCTTGTAGCAGAGGATGCCCAGGGGAATGCCGACCACGGTGGCAATCGCCACCGAGCCGAAGGCCAGCGCCAGATGCGTCCGCGCCTCGGCCCAGAAGGCCGGCGCGCGCGTGCCGTATTCCTTGAGAATGGAGAGATCGTTCCAGCTCCCGCTCCACAGCAGGGCCGCGACCGCAATGGCCACCACCAGCAGAATGCCGATCCGCACCAGCGGCTTGAGTTTCAGCCGCGTCAGCGCATCGGTCACCAGCAGTGCAAAGGCAAAGACCAGCAGCCAGAAGCCGGCCCCCGGCGAAACCCGCGCAAAGGTGTCGCCCTCCGGCGTCAGGTAGCTGGCCGACCAGCCGATGAAGACGAACAGCACGCTCAGCACGACAAAGCCGGTTACCAGCTTGGCGATAACGGGAAAACGCAACAGCGCCACGGCGAAACCCACCAGCAGCACCCCCACGAGGAAGCCCGACGGAAAACTCGGCAGCGCATCGAGCAGGCTCCGCGCCTCGCCCGGCACAATGCGATTGGCGCGAAACAGTGCAAAAGGAAGCGCCGCCCCCGCCGCCGCGATGAGCGCAATCAGCACCCCCAGCTTGTCGAGTGCCAGCCAGGCGGGCCGGGATGTCGCTATCGTGGTGTCGGCGATGCTCATGCTGGCTCCGGGCTTCGCGTTTGCGGAGGCACGAGACCCCCTCCCCAGCTCCGCTACGGCCCTGACGGGCCCAGCTTCGCTACCCTCCCCTCAAGGGGAGGGTGACATCTTGCGTGTGGCACCATTCTGCCACCGAGTGGCGCCCACCCTCCCCCTTGTGGGGAGGGAAGCGAGATAGGACTTAGCGTTTGCTAAGTCCGTTGAATCGAGCAGGGTGGGGGTACCTCTCCGCGCGTCGGACAGCCCCCCGTTGTCACCTACTCCAGAAACCCGCCCTGGGTCAGATAGTCCGTCGCCACGGCAGCAGCGGCTTCACCACCCACCTGCACGCGACCATTGAGTTCCTGCAGCACTTCCAGCGACAGCCCTTCGAACACCGGCTTCAGCAGTTCCTCGATCTGCGGATATTCCGCCAGCACTTCCTCACGAATGATCGGCGCAGGCTGGTAGACCGGCTGCACGCCCTTGTCGTCTTCCAGCACCTTGAGACCCGAGGGCGCGATGCCGCCATCGGTGCCATAGACCATGGCGGCGTTGACGCCGTTGGTCTGCTGGGCCGCCGCGGCAATGGTCGCGGCCGTGTCGCCACCGCTGAGGGTCACGAGCTGGTCCGGCGAGAGCGTGAAGCCATAGACTTCCTGGAACTTGGGCAGAGCCGCCGGCGAGTTGACGAACTCGGCCGATGCCGCGAGCTTCACCTCGCCACCACCGGCAACCCAGGCGCCGAATTCGCTGAAGGTGTTGAGGCTGTTGGCCTCGGCCACGTCGTTGCGGATGGCGACGGCCCAGGTATTGTTGGCCGGCGACGGGGTCAGCCAGACGATCTTGTTGGCCTCGAAGTCGAGCTTGGCCGCTTCGGCATAAGCCGATTCAGCATTGTTCCACAGCGGGTCGTCGGCCTTTTCGAAGAAGAAGGCGGCATTGCCGGTATATTCCGGATAGATGTCGATTTCTCCCGCGGTGATGGCTTCGCGTACGATGGGCGTGCCGCCGAGCTGGATGCGGTCCTCGACCGGAATGTCGTTGGATTCAAGCACCTGCTTGATGATGTTGCCCAGAACGCCACCCTCGGTGTCGATCTTGGAGGAGACGACCACCTGGGCATTGGCGGCGGTCATGGAAATGGCAAATGCCGCAACGGCGGTCAGCAGCGTGGAAGTGAGGCGCATTGGTTTCTCCGTTTTCTCCGGGCTCCAAACCCGGCTGTCCCTGTCTGGCATGATCTGGTCGGAAAACCGGTAGCCACTTTTCCGGATCATGCCTTAGCGTAACCCTTTGGCGAAATTGGGCGAGGCTCCCAATGCTAGGCAACCGGGCCCAACGCGAAAAACTCGTCCAACTCCATAATCGTTGAGTGAG
Source organism: Devosia ginsengisoli (assembly GCF_024707105.1). Classification (GTDB taxonomy): domain Bacteria; phylum Pseudomonadota; class Alphaproteobacteria; order Rhizobiales; family Devosiaceae; genus Devosia; species Devosia ginsengisoli_A. Next base: position 1,028,595 of record NZ_JANQAJ010000011.1, read on the forward strand.
AAATTAGTTCGTTCATCAGCGCATCGGAGGCGAGAGCCTGTTCGACGGCTTCTACTTCGGCCGATAGCGGGCGGTCCTGCCAGTATGTGTCAGCATGGCGCCGCACCAGCGCATAGATGATGCCGGGAACATTGCCCGGAGCATCGCCCGATATGTCCATGGCCTGCGCCGCGAGTATCCCTTCGAGCGCCGCCAGCCGCCGCAAGGCCAGCACCTGGCGCTCCAGCCGCTCCACTACCAGCGGCAGGAAAGCCGCCTCATCCTCGATACCTCCGGCCACCACCATGGACATGGGCGAAATCGCATTGGTCATGGTCAGCACGCGGGCGAACAATTCCCCCGCCAGCTTGATGATCGGCCCGAAACCGGTGGCAATGGCGCCGGGTTGCACCAGGTTGACCGGCAGGCCGCGCCGTCCGCCATTGCCCAGCAGCACGCAGCGGTTGAACGAATTGCGCGCGATATGGGCCAGCCCCAGTTGCGCGGTCTGCAGGAACACGGTGACGTCGAGCGGCAGCGAACCGCCCGATGTCAGCACCTGCCCGCCGGCAACCACAGGATTGTCATCAGTCCGCCCGGTGGCGGCCAGCAGGATCTTGCCCGCCGCCACCAGCGTCTCGAAGCCGGTGGCAAATACCTGGCTCATCATGCGCAGGCTCAGCGGGTCCTGGATATGGGTGGCGTCGGGCCAGTCCCAGCCCTTGGCATTGAAATAGAGCCAGGCGCCGATACCGGCCTCGCGCTCGGTGCCGACATGGGCCACCGCCTTCCACGGATCGCGCGAGGCGCCCAGCGCCCCGGCCGTGGTCAGCGCCGTCGCCAGCATCACGCGCACCGCCCCCGCCGCCTCGCGGATGGCATTGGCCGCCGCGGCATAGCCCACTGCATTGGTCGAAATCGAGGCCAGACTATCGCGCGGCGCCAGCCGGAAGGGCTTCAGCCCCGCCGCAGCCAGCGCGTCGCCCGCCGGCAGGCGGCGGCTGTCGAACATGGCTTCGCCCGCCCCGGTCAGCACGGCGCCGATCTGCCCCATCAGGCCGATATCGGCGCAACCGATCGAGCCGGTGCGCCGCACCACCGGCACCACATCGGCTGCGAGCAGCGACAGATAGGCTTCCACCAGGTCGGTAGTGCAGCCGACCCGTCCGGTCAGCGCCATATTGACCCTGATGGCCATGGCCACGCGCACGGTCTCGCTGGAAAAGGCCTCGCCCGTGCCGAAATGATGCGCCCGCACCAGGCCCATATTGAAGGCATCGAGCTGGTCGGGGGTCCACTCCACATCCTTCATGGCGCCCACGCCGGTGGTGGAGCCATAGACCGGCTGGTGGTTGGCGATGGTCTGTTCCACTACCACGCGCGCCTCGGCCACCCGGTGCAAAGCGGCCTGGTCGGCGGCCAGCGGCGCACGCCGGGCGCCGATCCGCACCATATCGGCAAAGCTCAGCGGCTTGCCTTCGAGGACTATGGGCGTTGCATGCAAGGTAGGGGCCTGTTGGTTCATGCCCCCAAGCTATCGGATAGCAGCCCGTTATGGGAGCCCTGCGACATAACTTCCCATTCGTGCCCTTCTGGCCGAATGTCGCATTGCCGACCGGCCGGCTTTGCGCGCTGATTGCCGATAGCAAACCCAGGAACATCCGTGACCGAAGCTCTTATCGACCATCCCTATCGCCGCGCGATCATGGATGAGGTCCATGCCAGGCCCGTGGAAATCGTGGACGGGCCGGCGCGCATCCGCCGCCTGATCTTCATCATGCCATCAGAAGCCGGCGCCATGACCCGGGTGTTCGAGAACTTCACCGCGTTCTGCGCCGGGGCCGGCGTCGCCGCGCCCGTGGACCGCCAGCACAGTTTCGATATCGGCGCGCGCCACATCACCTGGGAGTTCCACACCGAATTCGTCACCGTCACCTGGCGCAGTGCGCTGACCGACCGGACCAACGTCCCCGATGGCATCGGCATCGACATCCTGGCGGACAGCTTCCTCATCGGCTCCATGCGCATCGATGTCACCGGCGACAATACGCTGCCCGAGCGCCTGCTGGCCGGCTTTGCGCAGGCCAGCCTGTGCCTGACCAATATCGACAATGGCACCGCCCAGGTAATGACCGATTTCGTGCCCGATGCGGACAAGTTCATCCGCTACGAATTCGCGGCGGGACAACTCAGCACGCTGCGCCGCTCCATCCTCACCAGGCGGCTGCTGGAGGTGGAAACCTACCGCATCATGGCCTTGCTCGGCCTGCCGCTGGCGCGCGAGCTGTCCCCCGCCCTGCGCACCGCAGAAATCGAGCTGGGCGAACTGGTGGAGTCGCTGTCCGAAGCCGAGAGCCTGGAGGCGGTGAAAGCCGCGCTCGCCACCCTGCACGCCCTTTCGGTCCGCTCCGGGCAGTTTTCCGAGCGGCTGGGTTATCGCTTCGCGGCGAGCCATGCCTATGGCGACATATTGCGCGCGCGGCTGGCCGGCCTGCGCGAAACGCCCACCGGGCTGGGCTCCAGCCTCAGCCATGGCGTCGGCAATCGCGTCGATCCGGGCCTGGCCACCTGCGCCGCCATGGAAAAGCGCCTCAACGTCCTGGCCCAGAAGATCGAGCGGGCAACCGCCATGCTCAATGTCCGCATCAGCCTCGACATGCAGGTACAGAATTCGGCCGTGCTGGACACGATCGCCCAGACCGCCGTGAGCCAGTTCCGGCTGCAGCGCACGGTCGAGGGCCTCTCGACCATCGCCATCAGCTATTACCTGTTGGGCATATTGAGCTATTTCCTCGCCGGCCCGCTCGAGGAACTGCACCTGCCCAAGACCCTGACGCTGTCGGCCGCCGTGCCCTTCGTACTGCTCGCTGTGTGGCTGATGGTGCGCTACATCCGCAACGCGCATTTCACCGGCAAGAGTTGAGCCGTCACTTCATCCAGAACATCGGCAACAGGTCCACCGATACCGGCTCGTTCTTGTCATTGGTCGCCATGACGTCTGCCATATGCGCCCACCAGCGCTGCATGACCGCGGTATGCGGAAGGTCGTCCATCGTGTGGTCCTTGCGCCGCCACAGCACGCCGAACAGGATATTGGTCTCTTCGTCCAGATGGATCGAATAGTCCTTCACCCCCGCTTCATGCAGCAGGTCCACCAGTTCAGGGAAAATCGCGTCATGGCGCTTCCGATACTCGGCCGCCATGCCCGGATTGAGCTGCATCTTGAAGGCGTGCTTTTCATACCCACCATCCTCGATCATGCGCGCTGCCTCCACATGCGGAACAATATCGGCAGCGCGATAACCACGATCAGCAGCGAGCCGGTGAAGATGGTCATGACGATGCCGGGCACATTGAGCAGGCCGAGCCCGAACGTCACCAGCCCGACGATGACAGCCGCCAGCACCACCCCGAGAATGGAGCCCGCGCCGCCCAGGATCGACACCCCACCCAGCACCACCATGGTAATGGCTTCCAGCTCGAACCCCTCGGCGATCGAAGGCCGCGTCGAACCCAGCCGCGCCGTCAGCAGCACGGCGGCCATGCCGCTCATCAGCCCGGTCAGGCAGAACAGGATGAACTTGATCCGCTCCACCCGCACACCGGAAAACCGCGCCGCGACGTCGTTATTGCCGATGGCGAAGATGCGCCGCCCGAAATTGGTGCGGTGCAGCAGCACCCAGTAAATGACGGCGCAGACCAGAAACAGCACCAGCTCGAACGAGATCACCCACCAGACATAGCCCTGCCCGAACCAGGAAAAGCTCTTGGGATAGCCCTTGAAGCTCTGGTCGCCCAGAACGATGAAGGCGATACCGCGAAACAGGCTCATCGTACCGATGGTGACCACGATCGACGGCAGTTTCAGCCCCGTCACCAGAAACCCGTTGAACGCCCCGCACACAATGCCGACGCCGATGCCCACCATGACCAGCACCGGCGTATCCGCCCCATATTGCAGCGCCAGCCCCATCATGGTCGACGCCAGCGCAATGATCGAGGCCACCGACAGGTCGATCTCCCCCGAAATGATCAACAGCGCCATGGCCAGCGCGATCAGCGCCTTCTCGGTGAAATTGAAGGTGAGATCGCTCAGGCTCCACGCATTGAGGAAATAGGGCGAGGCAAAGGAATTGAGGATGAAAATCCCCAACGCCACCAGCACAAGCAGGCTTTCCCAGCTCAAGACGGCAGATTTGAGCGGCTTGTCGAGCCGATCGGGCAGCGAGCGATGGAGGGATGTATCGGTCATGGCATAGTGTCTTCCGAGCCGCCGGACTGGCTTCCCTCCCCCTTGTGGGGAGGGAGTGAGGGTGGGGGTTGGTCAAGCGCCGAAAGAATGGCGGTCATAACGCCATCAAGATTGCGCATGACGTCATCATTGCCGATGCGAATGATGCGGTAGCCCTGCGAAGCAATGAAGCGGTCACGGTGAGCATCATGATGTGTTGCCGCATCCGTCCCATGCGTATCGCCATCAACCTCGATCACCAGCCGGCGCGCATGGCAGGCGAAGTCGGCATAGTACCGCCCCAGGGGAACCTGCCGCCGAAAATGAAAGCCAAGCGCGCGCAATTCACGCAATGCGTTCCAGAGCCTGGCTTCCGGCGCCGGCATCCGCTTGCGCAATTCCCTTGCCCGCTCAATGCCCAAACCACCCCCCACCCTTGATCCCTCCCCACAAGGGGGAGGGAGACGCAGGCTGCGCCTTCTCTGCCTCACTGAAGCACAGGATTTGCTCTGAACAAAGAAAGCCGGTGAGCAGGCTTCCCGCCCCCTTGTGGGGAGGGAATGAGGGTGGGGGTATGTCTGGCACAAACCCATCACACCCCCTCCGCCGTCTTCAAGATCACCCGCCCCTTGCGCCGCTCGCCTCGCGCATTGAGCACCACGGCCAGCAAAATCGCCGCGCCCGAAATCGCCATCTGCCAGAAGGGCGAAATGTTGATCACCGGCAGGGCATTGTTGATGACGCCGAGGAAGATCGCCCCCAGCAGCACGCCACCCACGCTGCCGATGCCGCCGGCAATCGACACGCCGCCGATCACGCAGGCGGCGATGATGGTCAATTCATACCCGCCGGCCACTTCCACCGAGGCAATCACATAGCGCGAAATCCACAGATACCCGCACAGGCCGGCCACCGCCCCCGATATGACGAAGGCATAGAATTTGGTCCGCCCCACATCGATGCCGGTATAGACCGACGCCGTCGGATTGACGCCGATGGCATAGAGCGCCCGCCCCAGCGGCGTCCGCGTCATCAGCACCCAGAACAGCAAAGCCACCACAATGGCGAACCAGCTCAGCAGCGGCAGGCCGAGAAATACCGCGCGTTGCAGGCCGATGAAATCGGGGCTCATCTGCGCCGCGTTGACCCAGGCGCCGCCCGAAATCACGAAAACCAGCCCGCGGAAAATGGTCAGCGTGCCCAAAGTCACCACGATGGGCGGAATATCGAGCTTCCAGACGAGAATGCCGTTGAACGCGCCAAGCGCCGCGCCGACCACCACACAGCCCGCGATCAGCAGCGGGATCGGTACTCCCGGAAAGGCCGCATTGGTCATGGCAACGATCATCCCGGTCAGCGCCAGGTTGGACGCCATGGAGAGGTCGATCGACCGCGTCAGGATGACCGCCATCTGTCCCAAGGCCAGCATCATCAGGATGGAGGTGTCGTTGAAAATGGTCAGCAGATTGCCCGGCTGGGCAAAGCGCGGAAAGCGCGCCGTCACCAGGACAAGCACGAGCAGGATGGCCAGAAACAGGAAGATTTCGCGGTGCTTGAGCAGCCGGTTCATGCCGCATGCTCCTCGGCAATACCCGCGGCCAGACGCACCAGCGTTTCCGGCTTGAGGTCCGTGTTCTCAAGTGTGTCGATGACCCTGCCCTCGCGCATCACCACGATGCGGTCGCTCATGCCCAGCACTTCGGGCAGTTCCGACGACACCATGATCACGCTCAGCCCCTGCGCCACCAATTCCCCCATGAATTCATGCACCGCCGCCTTCGAGCCGATATCGATGCCCTTGGTCGGTTCATCGAGAATGATCACCTTGGGCAGGGTCGCCAACCATTTGGCGATCACCACCTTCTGCTGGTTACCACCAGACAGCGTCGACACATTCTGGCTCAGCGACGAGGCGCGCAGGTCCAGTCGCTCGGTATAGGTCCGCGCCAGCGCAAACTCCTCCGCCATGCGCAGAAAGCCCGATTTCGACGTCTTGCCCAGCGACGGCAGCGACACATTCTTGAAAATCGGCTCGCCGGTGATGACGCCCTGCTTACCCCGCTCCTCGGGCACATAGACGATCCCGGCCTCCACCGCATCGGCTGGCGATTTCGGCGCAATCGCCTCGCCCTCCAGCGTCAGCGTGCCAGCCGAAGTCTGCGTCAGCCCGAACACGGCCTGCATCACTTCCGAGCGCCCCGCGCCCACCAGGCCATAAAAGCCCAATATCTCGCCCTTCCGCACCGCAAAGGACACGTCATCGAACTCAGTTGGATGGCTCAGCCCCTTGGCTTCCAGCACCACCGCGCCGATGGCGGCCTGGCGCGCCGGGAAAATCTGGTCCACCGAGCGGCCTACCATCAGCCGCACGATTTCGCTCTGGCTGGTCTCCCTGATCAGCCCCTTGCCCACCTGCTCGCCATCGCGGAACACGGTGTAGCGGTCGGCAATGCGGTAAATCTCATCGAATTTGTGGCTGATGAACAGGATGGCCTTGCCGTCCTGCTTGAGCAGGTCGATGAGCACATAAAGCTCCTCGATTTCCTTCTGGCTCAGCGCCGCGGTCGGCTCGTCCATGATGACGACCTGCGCGTCGATGCTCAGCGCCCGCGCCACCGCCACCAGATGCTTCTTGGCAATGCCCAGTTCCTTGAGCTTGATCCCGGCATCGATCCCGGCCGCCATGGAATCCAGCGTTTCCTGCGCCTCTTCGCGCATCTTGCGCCAGTCGATCAGCCCCAGCCGATTGCGCGGCGCATGGCCCAGATAGATATTCTCGGCCACGGTCAGTTCGTCGAACAGCACGGTTTCCTGATGGATGGCGGTAATCCCCACCGCCGAAGCCGAATGCGCCGTCGGCAGGCTCACCACCCTGCCCGCCACCGAAATCTCGCCGGCATCGGGCTGGTAGATCCCGGTCATCACCTTGACCAGGGTCGATTTCCCCGCCCCGTTCTCCCCGATCAGCGCGGTGACCTCGCCGGCGTAAAGCTCCAGCGCCACATCATGCAGCGCCCGCACGCCGGGAAAGCTCTTGGATATGCCTGACAGGGTGAGGATGGGGTCGGTCATTGCTGATTATTCCAGTGCTTAGTTGGCACGCCCTCGTGGTTCGAGGCGCTGAAGAAGCGCACCTCACCATGAGGGCTACTTTTGGCACTAGTGTACCAGTAGCCCTCATGGTGAGCCGGGAGTGACACCCTCGAACCACGAGGGCGTGGCACGATCCCAAGGCTCACAAGATAAAAAGCCCGGCGCCGATCAGCCGCCGGGCCAGGTCAGATCAATAGATCTTCGAGAATTCTTCGATGTTGGTCTCGTCGAAGGTGAACGGCGGGGCCATGGCGGCCGAGTTCGTGTCGTCCAGGGTGATCTCGCCCACGCGGCCGATCGAGATCGTGGCGCCCGGCTCGGCCTTGGCCGTGCCCTTCGACCAGGTGGTAGGCGATCTGCACGGCCGAGTAGCCCAGGTCGATCGGGTTCCACAGCGCCACGGCCTGGCTCGCGCCATTGTCGATGAACTTCTTGAACTCCGCACGGCAGTGCAAGGCCGGTCACGTTGATCTTGCCGATCAGGTTGTCGTCGGTGACCACCTGGGCGGCAGCCACGACGCCGACCGTGGTCGGGGCGATGATCGCCTTGAGATCGGGGTAGGAGGCGATCAGGCCCTTGGCTTCGTCGGTCGACTTCACCGAGTCATCGTCACCATAGACGGCGGAGACGAGGTTGATATTCGGAGAACTTGTCCGGCATCGCGGCCTTGGCGGCTTCGATCCAGGCATTCTGGTTGGTCGCGGTGGACGCGGCCGAGAGGATCGCGACATCGCCGCCCTCCGGCAGGTAGTCGGCCGCGAGCTTGATGATGGTTTCGCCGATCAGGTTGGTGTCCGACGGGTTGAGGTGAACTGAACGGCCTTCGGCCGCGACGCCCGAGTCCCAGCTGATCACGGTGATGCCGCGTTCCTGGGCGCTCTTCAGGGCCGGAACGAGGGCGTCGGGATCGTTCGCCGAGATCGCGATGGCGTTCACGTTCTGCGCGATCAGCGAGTTGATGACCTCGATCTGGCCTTCGGCGGTTGCCGTGGTCGGGCCGGTATAGATCACCTCGACATCGCCGAGCTCGGCCGCAGCTTCCTGCGCACCCTTGTTGGCGGCATCGAAGAAGCCGTTGCCGAGCGATTTCACGACGAGCGCGATCTTGGTCTGGGCCATTGCGGGGGCCGAGAACATGACGGCGGTAAGGGCCGTCGCGACGGCCAGTTTCTTCATAAGGCTCATTGGTTTCCTCCCTGAGCGATGAAAAGTCGTAGTCTTGTCTCCAGCCGGTCAGGCGACCGACTGGGATTTCTGCTCCGCGGCTTCCACCACGGTCAGCTCGATGCCCGCCTTCTCCAGCATGGTGCGATCCTCGTCGCGGATGCCGCTGTCGGTGATGACGGAATGGATGCGGTCGAGCCCGCACAGGATCAGGCTCGAGCGCGCGTTGAACTTCGAGGAGTCGGCGAGGACGATCAGTTCCTCGGCCTGGTTGATCAGCGCCAGTTCCGACTGCACGACCATCGGGTCGGCTTCCATCAGCCCGTGCTGGCCGAGGCCCTGGCAGCCGATGAACATGCGCTTGGCGTAAAAATGCGAGGCGACCACGCCACCAAACGGCGACAGGATCACGTTCTGCTCGCGATAGATCGTGCCGCCGGGGATGACGACCGAGTTGCGCGAGTTGTGGATCAGGAATTCGGCGATGCCGAAGCTGTTGGTGAACACCGAGAGCCGGCGGCCCGTCAGGTGGTGCACCATCTGGTAGGTGGTGGTGCCGCCGTTGATGATGATCGGCTCGCCGTCCTTGCACAGCTCGACGGCGGCGCGCGCGATTGCGCGTTTGGCAGCGATGTTGATCGTTTCGTTGACCGAAAACGGTCGCCCGACCAGCCCGCCCTGCTCGGGCGGGTTGATGGCTTCGGCCCCGCCGCGCACCCGGCGCAGGCGGTTCTGCACATGCAGCGCGGCGATGTCGCGGCGGATCGTCGCCTCCGAAGTGCCGGTCATCTCGACCAGTTCGGCGACAGTCGCCAGCGGGCGTGCCTGCACGGCGGCCAGAATGACCCTATGGCGTTCGGTTTCGTGCATGTCGTCTCCTGGGTCGAGTCATTTTCACCAAAAACCATCAATGTCAATCAGCTTGAAACGGATGATTTCGACTTTTGATGATTACTGATGGTTTCTGATTGACAGTGGACCGCGCGCGGCGCATGTCCCGTCACCAACATTCGGCAATATGACTATCGGGAGGGAGCCCATGTCCAGCACAGCGCCCGCGCGCCTTCAGAACCTTTGGGACGATGCCAAGGCGGCCGCAATGAGCGAGCCCGAGCGGTTGGTCTATCGCTCCAACATCCTCGGCTCCGACAAGCGCGTCACCAATTACGGTGGTGGCGGCAACACCTCGTCCAAGATCTGGCAGAAGGATCCGCTGACCGGCAGGACGTCGAAGTGCTTTGGGTGAAGGGCTCGGGTGGCGTCTTCCGCGCCTCGATCAAGCTCGACGGCTTCTCCACCCTCTATATGGATAAGCTCCGCGGGCTGAAGCCTCTATCGTGGCGTCGCGCTCGAAGACGAGATGGTCGGCTACCTGCCGCACGCCCCTTCAACCTCAACCCTCCCGCGCCGCCTCCATCGATACCCCGCTGCATGCCTATGTGCACCCTTTGTGGACCACATGCATCCCGATGCCATCATCGCCATCGCTTCGAGAACAGCGAGGAGCCCTCACCAGGAGATCTTCGGCGACGCCATCGGCTGGCTGCCGTGGAAGCGGCCGGGCTTCGAGCTCGGCCTGTGGCTGGGAAAAGTTCTGCGTGGACCACCCCGAACCAAGGGCCTCATCCTCGAGAGCGCACGGGCTGTTCACCTGGGGCGACACCCCCAAGGCGTGCTACGAGCCACCATCGGCACCATCAACAAGGCGATCGCCTGGTTCGAGAAGAATACCGCCGGCAAGCCCATCTTTGGTGGTCAGGTGGTGGCGGCGTTGCCGGCCGAGGAGCGCCGCGCCATCGCCGCGCGGCTGATGCCGAAAATCCGCGGAGCTGATCTCCAACGAGTTCAAGATGCTCGGTCCACTCGACGATCAGCGCGGCGGTGCTTGAGTTCGTCGGAAGAGGGACCTGGGGTTCCCTTGGCAGCGTTGGGCACCTCATGCCCGGACGATTTCCTCCGCACCAAGATCGGCCGCTTAGTGATGGACTTCATCCCGCCAACCCCGATTCGATGCCGGTCGCCGGCCACCAAGCAGGCGACGGCGGATTACCGCGCCGACTACGCGGGCTACTACAACCCGCTGCAAGCACCCCGACAGCCCGGCGATCCGCGATGCCAACGCCGTCGTCTATCTGATGCCGGGCGTCGGCATGTTCACCTTCGC